>NZ_JAYERV010000001.1:0-8239 GCF_034745455.1 Allobaculum sp. JKK-2023
ATGGAAAACCTGGACATCAGGGGACAGGCAAGCACCTGGTCAAAACTAAACCGCAGGCTGTCAGGCTGGATTTATGGCCTCTTGCAGGAAAGAGTGGAATACAAAGCTGGATTGAAGTCAATTAAAACTTCGTATGTCAACCAGGCTTACAGTTCCCAATACTGCCATATCTGCGGAAGCAAAATCCAAAGAGACAAATCTCATTATGAAAATGCGCGTTGTAAGCTGCATGGACAGTTCAATGCAGATATCAACGCCGCCCATAACCTCGTCTGGATGTATGAAAATCATCCTGAAGTCACCAAATGGACTCCAAGAAAAACGGTCCAGCAGTTTTATGAAAAAAGATCTGAATGTTATAACCAGACTCTGCAGCCTTATTGCATCATTAAAAGGGTTAAGCAGTGCAAAATCGCCTAACCCTGCGTAATTAGTTTTTCTGCACAAAAATACGAACCAAAAACAAGTGCGAACACAGGCACGAACATAGAAAAATCCCATATGAGTTTTGAACTCATATTTGTTTACTCCCCCCTGCCGAAGCTGGCGGCGGAACGATCTTCGGATTGTGCCAAAGCTCAGGCTGGTCCTGCGTCGGTAAGGGGGATGCGGGATGCCAGTACTGCGATACTGGGCTGTATCCCATAAAATTTGGATTTGGATTCCCTTCGGGAGTTTTGGTCCTCAAAGCGGGGCTTAGATAAGGATCTTGTATCTTAACCCTTCTCCCGCCGGCTAATGCCGAACACTGTTCGCAGACAGGGATGTAACCGTTTTATCCTATCAGGGATAAACAACCTCATTTAACGAAGGGGTTCTGTTGTTTTTAGAAGTCAGACCGCTGACCAGAGAAGCCATACCCTGACCGATATTGGCGCAAAGAACACCAGGACCAAAGATTCCATCGTAGCCCATCTGGGACATCTGCATGTTCCAAGTGGAGCCAGACCATGGTGAAGACTGAAGATAACCAATGGGGAGTAAAGGCCCGCCCATTAACATGGCTTCCAGCCATCCTGCTTTTTCAGACAGGCTGAAGATGAAGGTGAAGATATGGCCGACGTAGTCGCCTAACGGGCCAAGAATGGAGAATCCAGAGATACCCATTACGATCAGTTCGATCATCGGAACGACAACCAGGCGGAGGCCTGGGGAACATTTTTGTTCAGGAACTTTTCAAGCGGCGCCTGGACAAGCATCACCAGAACGATTGGAATAACCGATCCGGTATAGCGGACAGGTAAAGCGGCAGGCCGGCTAAGTAACAGGCTCGCCTGCTGCAACCAGAGCGGTCCAGTTTGGATGACAGAGGATTCCGGCTGTAACAGCACCAAGAATTGGTTGGAATTCAGTTTTCTCGCTGTGGTATAGGCCAGAAGAACTGGCATGAAGCTGAAGGTTGCATCCCCGATCAGGTTGATGATATATAGAGATTGGATGTGTTATCGATCCAGTGGAAGGCCATCAATAAGGCCAGCAGGGCTTTGACCATGCCCGCCCCAGCAAGAGCAGGGACAATCGGGGAGAAATACTGGAGATAAATCAGCAGCGATATCAAAGGCGCTCTTTTTTTCTTTGCCTTGTGTGGATGCGCCAGAATCGGTTTTTGGGGTGATCAGTTTTTCGACTTCTTCATAGACTTCACCGACCTGCATGCCGATGACAACCTGAAACATCCCCCTTTGTCGACGACCTGAACCACGTCAGGAGATCTGAAATCTTTTTTGGATCGGCTTTGGACGTGTCTTTCAGTTTGAAACGAAGACGGGTCTGGCAATGGTGGAGTGAGATGATGTTTCATCTGTGCCTACATACTCCACAATCTTTTTTTGCGAGTTCTTGGTACTTAGCAGTCATGGGGTTCTCCTTTGCTTTCTTGTTTTTTACACTTTATTCTAGAAAGCTTCTGGCTGGATTTTCAGACCGCTCTGTGCCAGAATCAGGGGCGATTTGGCCGATGGATGAAACCAAACAATAAAACGCGAAGATCATTGATCTTCGCGCATGTCAAAATAGTTCGTAAACCGTTTTTCCCACGTCTGCCCTGCAGGATTCGATGCTCCAGATTAGCCTGATAGCTGCAAGCAAAAACACCCGAAAACAAGTCATTCAACAAAAAGGCGATGGATTCTTCTGTGGCATAGGTTTGCAATCTTGGAATACAGTCGTTCGCGGGGGCGATTATCCAAAACGACGGTTGCTTTGTTGCGCACAATGCTGTCGCCAAGACCAGTCAGAGCGATTATTGGGATGCGCTTTTTCCAACAGCAGGTCGAGCTTATTGACAGGAAAACGTTCTGGATTGTTTCCAGAATAGGAAAATCATGCAGACTGTATCTTCGTTCATCGAAGAGACCAAAAGTCCGGTATCAAAATGAGGGAGAATAACATTGTGACCGATTGCCAGCAGTTTGCGGGCAAACAGTTTGTGCCTCAAAGAAGTTTGGGGACTGGGCCAGAATGAGCAGTTTTTTCTTGTGGATGATCAGATCCTCGGCTTGTTCAAGCTGATCATACTGAAGCAGATCCATGGTTTCCAGAATCGTCTCTGTCATCAGGGTGGCGATCGCTGGAACAATCTGGTTCAGGGTCTCCCAGGCGAAAATGGATATTAGCATCCGTAGCGGCATGGTGAATCGTAATGAAATGAGATTCTTCCAGCAGCTGTTCCATCATGCTTCAGCAGCTGTTCCATCATGCTTTTCCAGCCATCAAAGCCTAATGATTTGGCGAAGCGGGAAAGAGTGGATTTGGAAGTGAAGGTTTCATCCACAATCTGCTGCATGGAAAAGTCCTGAAGGCGGGAATGATTGATGATCAGAAATTCGCCGATCGTCCGGGTGGAGCCAGAACTTTTATAGGCGATTTCTTCGATTTTCTGCATAACAAGCATCTTAAGGTCCTCGCTTTCATTTGTTTTTCCTTCATTATGAATTCATGCTGCGCATGAAAAACAGTTTCCGGCTGTTTCATCCGCCTGGCTGCAAAGATCCCGGCTTCTATGCGTCTGGCAGTTTGCCGGATAACTTTGAATTCAGGCGTTTTTCGCGCATAATGATTGCTTGAGGTGATTGTATGCTTTTTTTTCTGCTTCTGGACTCCATCTGGATTATGGTAATGGAGTGATTTTGAATCATGAGTCGTTAGATGCCCGTGAAGGAAAAGATCGGTCTGGTGGGAATGAATGGCTGCGGCAAATCGACGACTGTTAAAGGTTCTGGCCGGCATTGAAACCTGTCAGGGCAAGATGATTCGCACCAATGGAATGAAAACCCATATGCTTGCCAAAGTCCTGTCTTTGAACAGGAAACCATGGCAGGAAATGCAGGCCCAGAATCGTGCTTTAAAGGATCCAGAGAAGAGTATGAACTCAAAGCCATTCTGACCAGACTGGACTGGATGACTTTGATCAGAAAATTGCTTACTTATCTGGCGGCCAGCAAAAGCGTCTCGCTCTGGCTCTGGCCCTGGCCGATCGTGCTGATCTTTTGCTTCTGGATGAGCCGACCAACCATCTGGATATTGAAATGATCAGCTGGCTCGAAAACTGGCTGTCGCGATCCAAACAGACTGTCATTACAGTTACCCATGACCGCTACTTCCTGGACCGTTCCTGCACTCGGATTCTGGAGCTGGATCTGGAACCTTGTATTCTCATGAAGGCACGTTCTCCGATTACCTGGAAGCCCGTAACCAGCGGATGCAGGAAGATGTGAACCGCGCTCGAAAACGGAAAACCTGTATCGCAAAGAACTCGAATGGGTTCGTGCCGGTGTGCAGGCCCGTTCAACCAAATCGAAATCCCGTCTGGACCGCTTTGGAACAACTGCGCCAAGAGCGCACCCGGATTCAGAATCAGAATATGGAACTGAACTTTGCGGCAGAGCGACTGGGCAAAAAACGCTGGAATGGCAGAATCGGGTTTGCTTATCCAGAGGGGAGCGGTTGTTTTCCGTTTTTTCCTACCACTGTAACGCACTGACCGCATTGCGTTTGTCGGTTCGAATGGATCTGGCAAGTCGACCTTCCTGAATCTGGTAGCTGCCTGCTCCAGCCAACACAAGGCGCTTTGATCTTGGATCAACTGTCAAGATCGGCTATTTCCGCCAGATCATGCCCATTGAAGACCAGTCCAAACGGGTGCGGACTATATTGAAGAAACGGCGGCGAAAGTGGATACACTCGATGGTACACTGAGTGCTTCCGCCATGCTTGAACGCTTCTTGTTTGATAAAAACAAACAGTATCTGCCAATAGAGCGGCTTTCTGGAGGGGAAAAGCGCCGGCTGTATCTGGTCAAAGTCTAGCGTTATTATAAATTTATGAGATGAAGACGTCACAAGCCTGCAAATACCTTGGGGTTGCCAGGCACACCTTATACAAAATGATTGAAGATGGAATGCCTGCCCATCGCTCTATTGGCGGACACTACATGTTTGACCAGGAAGAAATGGATCAATACATTGGCAAAGCTCCTGCTCTTCCTGAACGAATGGCTGTTGGCTATTGCCGGGTTTCAACCAAAAAGAGAAAAGATGACCTTGAAAGACAAGCAGATGTGGTTGAAATCTATATGCAAAAGCAAGGCTGGAAATATCAAATCATTGAAGATATTGGATCTGGGATGAACTACAAAAAGCCGGGGCTTTTAAAATGATCGATCTTTTACTGGATCGAAGATCAGCCATATTGTCATTACCCACAAAGACAGGCTTCTTCGTTTTGGCTTTGAGTTGATTGAATATATTGCCAAAAAGACGCCATGGCCTTCGGCCACATGCCGCAATGAAAATGGGTGAATCGAACTCAATAAAGGACTCAGTTCATAAGATATATCCATTACAATTAATCTGTAAGAGGAGTTAATAAGTGCGTTTTATCTTTTGTGGATTTCATATTCATGATCAAGGCAGTCAAAAAGACTGCACAATCAGAAGCGCCAGAGAACATGCCAGAAGTCCTTAGAGGCTGTAAAGTAGATTTCATCGTCTTACTAATTAATGTTTGATAGTTGTTGCGTTCGCAACGCTTCTGATAGCTCCTTCTTATATTAAATTGGAGGAGATTAACTATGAGAAGAGCCAAATCTTCGACAAAAACACATAGGCCAGTAACTGTTTCTCAGAAACCTGTCCTTACCCATGCTTGTGGCATCGATGTTCACAGCAAGTTTCTTGTCGCTTGCGCAAAAATAGTCAATGCGGATGGGACAATAACGAAATACGAAAAATCCTTCCCAATCTTTAACGAGGATCTTGAACAGTTCAAAGATTGGTTAATTGACCTGGATTGTACCAATGTATGCATGGAATCGACAAGTGTATACTGGCACCCGGTCTTTAACGCTCTTGAACGAGCCATGCAAGAAGTAAGTGTGTGCAATCCTAAATGGCTGTCCCTGGTAAAGAATGAGAAGGATGATAGAAAAGATGCAGAACGAATCTGTGACCTCTATAGAAATGGAATGACCCGAAACAGTTATATTCCAGAACAAAATATCAGGAATCTGCGAGAAATGAGCCGAATGAGGAAGAATTATGTCCAGAATCGGACCGCTGAACACAACGTACTTCTAGCCTGCTTCGCCTCACACGGTTTAAAACTCGATACAGTTTTCTCTGATATCAGAGGCAGTTCTGCGACAAAGATTACCAATCTGATTATATCAAATGAAGACTGCACAGATGATCAGATTATGGCTTGCGTACACAGAAAATGTAAGTCTTCAAGGGAAGATATTCTCAAGGCTTGCCGGGGGATAAAATAGATGATTGGGCAAAGAAGAAGATTGTAACGCTTCTGGATAATATCAAGCGACTGGATCAAATGATTCTAGATTTAGATCAGACGATGCAGAACTTAATCAACAGTGAGTTCAGATCATATTTTGATCTGCTTTTAACTGTGCCTGGAATTAGTCGGGTAAGCGCTCGAACGATTCTGGCTGAGATTGGAGTAGACATGAGCCATTTCCAGACTGCATCTCAGTTCGCTAAATGGGCTGGTTTGGCTCCAGGAAGCAATGAATCTGCTGGCAAAGTGTTTTCAAAACACGTAACCAAAGGTGGAGCTAATCTAAAACCAACACTTATTCAAGTGGCCTGGGCAGCGGTCAAATCGAAGAAGGTTCCTTATTACAAGATTAAGTTTGAAAGCCTGAAGCAGCGGATGACACCAAAACAAGCAATAGTCGCCATAGCCCGAAAGATTTTAGTATCGATTTATCACATGTTTAAAAAGAAAGCTATCTGGCATCCCACAGACTGCAACAAGGAATTCATTCCAAATAATGTATCGCAATCCAAAGAAGCTCGAAAGCTTAGAACCAACGTTCAATCCCTGCTGGCAATGGGAATGGATCGCGAAGAACTTCTTGAAACGGTCAATACCAGTGCTGATCTCTACGAAAAGAATCTTAAAGAAGAAGCAGTATTTGACCATTTTACTGGAGAAGTCTTAGTAACGGATCCCCCTACCATCAAGAAAGCTAAAACTGCAAAGAGTCTTCACATTTCCGAAAAGAATGTCAAATCAGGGAGCAGTGAACTAATCAAATACGACATAATACCCGCTAGTTAATTGAAACTAACGGGGGAAAGGGGGTACTACACCTTTTTAAAAATTTAAAGAATTAATCATAAATCAATGTGTAGCAAGACCAGCCCCTCAGGCCCCCCTGCACATATGTGATTTCGACTTTAGGGTACTGGCAAGGGGGCCTGAGGGGCTGAATTTTCAAAGTAGATGGATACAGAAATCGTAGTTCTTAACCAGGGCGAAGAAAGAAACAGCGCCCAGGAATTAACAGATGACTTGATTGCGATCATCACTGTATTTTCAGGACGGCTGTATGGCTCCAGAAGTAATAAGAACAAAAAAATCATTGAGGAAAGTAAACGGTACTCTCATACAATACGAGGAGATGGAGCAGATGAGCAAATCGAAGAAAACGATTCAGATGGTTTCAATCAATTGAATGATGACCAGCAGATGTTCGCCGAGAATTTGTTTACTGCTTACATGGAAACCTATAACCTGCTCTCTCCTATTGCCTGTTCCATCAATTCTTATGGACGAAGTGCAGAAAAGATCCGGGACGATCTGCGCAAGCAAAAGCAGGTGTTAAAAGACATCACGACTCATGTTGCAAAAGTAACTGGGTCGCTTTTCCTGATGGAATGCTTCCATCCTGGCTATGGACAATGGCTTTGCATTCTGCAGTAGCGAACCGCAAGTCTATGGATGAAGAAATCTTCAGGCGGATTCAGGAAGAGCTGTATGCAGATTACAAGATGACGGCCCATGAAGCGGCAGTTGTTATGTACGTGGCTAAATCTCCCAAAGTCTTCAAGAAGATCCTTCAAAAAAGAATGTTTGAAGTCCCAAAAATTTTCAAACAAAGAGATCAATGGCCATCTGCGGCAATGCGATCCTAAGCGGCTCCACAAACTCATTGCCCATGCAGCAAGAAGATACAGGCAATACCTTCGGCCAGTTCATACGAATAAAATACATGGATGAAGATCGATAAGAATGGATATGGCATCCAGCATAAAAATGGAACGACTTTTATTTCTATGCACAGCTTAGGCAGCCAGAAAGAATTCAAGGTTGAACTGAAAGGAATCTTTTATACAGCCAAAACAGGCAAGACGAGAAGCAATCTTACTGTTGTCTATGACCGGGACAGGAAATGCTTAGTTTTCCAGAGAATGGTTGAAGTCAGAAACCGCCCGAACCAGTCAGAGACAAAGGTTGGGATGGATGCCGGGAATCACGTCACTGCTCAGCACTTCCCATGATATGGCTTCTGCTTCTTTAAAAGAAGAAAAGCTTGCCAAGAAGGAAAAAGAACTGAAAGAGAAAAAGAGCAAGGCGGCTCAAACGCTTGACCATACAACCTTCAAGCAGTTCAGCTATTCTGCTTCTGATTTTCTCAGCCAGCGGGGAATCCAGCGCAACCGGATTCGAGACCGCAGGAAAAATGCCTTAAAAGAAGCAGACCAGATCCAGTTTTTGCTTAACGATCCACAATCAAAATGCAGAAGACGAGAAAAAGAAACTGGAAGACCAGATCTATGCCCTTAGACGCAAAGCTAAGCGGATTGAGGAAAACAACCGAAGAGGAAACAAACACTTTCGCAGGCAGTCCCAGAGAATCCAGGATCATTTAAAGACAATCACAAATGAAGAGATTGCCTTAGTTCTCAAAGCAGACTCGGATATTGGGCACATCATC
>NZ_JAYERV010000002.1:0-8616 GCF_034745455.1 Allobaculum sp. JKK-2023
ATGGAAAGCACGGACACAGAAGGTGAAATCCCTGTACTGGAAAGCAAGCAAGTAGTCAGCGAGATCCTGAGTACGACGGGACACGTGAAATCCTGTCGGAAGCAGGCGGGACCATCCGCCAAGGCTGAATAAGTAAGAGTGAGCGACAGTGAAGAAGTACCGTGAGGGAAAGGTGAAAAGAACCGCGCAAGCGGAGTGAAAGAGAACCTGAAACCGTATGCCTGCAAGAAGTCAGAGCCCGTCAAAGGGTGATGGCGTGCCTTTTGTAGAATGAACCGGCGAGCTGCTTTTGGATGCAAGGTTAAGCAGGAAAATGCGAAGCCGAAGCGAAAGCGAGTCTTAACAGGGCGAATGAAGTAGCCAGGAGCAGACCCGAAACCGGGTGATCTAGCCATGGGCAGGTTGAAGCAGAGGTGAAACTTTGTGGAGGACCGAACCGACCATCGTTGAAAAGCTGGCGGATGACCTGTGGCTGGCGGAGAAATTCCAATCGAACCCGGAGATAGCTGGTTCTCCCCGAAATAGCTTTAGGGCTAGCGTTAACGCAAGCCAGCGGAGGTAGAGCACTGAATTCATGATGGCCCCATCCCGGGGTACTGAATGGAATCAAACTTCGAATGCCGCAAGGAGAGTAGTGGCAGTCAGAGTGTGGGTGATAAGGTCCATGCTCAAGAGGGAAACAGCCCAGACCGCCGGCTAAGGCCCCAAAATGATGACTCAGTGGAAAAGGATGTGGGGACGCACGGACAACTAGGAGGTTGGCTCAGAAGCAGCCACCCTTTAAAGAGTGCGTAACAGCTCACTAGTCGAGTGGCCCTGCGCCGAAAATGTACCGGGGCTAAGTCATCTGCCGAAGCCGCGGATAAGGATTGAAAGATTTTTATGGTAGGGGAGCGTTGCATGTTCATGGAAGCAGAATCGTGAGAGTCTGTGGAGGGACATGGAAGTGAGAATGCCGGTGTGAGTAGCGAGATGCAGGTGAGAATCCTGCACACCGAAAGCCCAAGGATTCCAGGGGAAGGTTCGTCCGCCCTGGGTCAGTCGGGACCTAATGATAAGCCGACAGGCGAAGCAGATGGAAAGCAGGCGAAGATTCCTGCACCCGCAATAAAGGCGATGGAGTGACAAAGACGGGAAGTGTGACCCTCTTAATGGATTGAGGGCCAAGCGCGGCAGTACGGATCCAGGCAAATCCGGATCAATGCGTACAGAGCGTGAAGGGTAAGCGAAATCGAAAGAAAGTAGCCAAGCACATGGAGCGGCTTTCAAGAAAAGCTTCTAGCTTAAACTTTATTGCGGCCCGTACCAAAACCGACACAGGTGGGCGCGCTGAGCAAGCGAAGGTGAGCGAGAGAACTGTTGCCAAGGAACTCGGCAAAATTGCCCCGTACGTTCGCAAGAAGGGGCGCTCGAGAGAGCCGCAGTGAAAAGGCCCAAGCGACTGTTTAACTAAAACACAGCTCTATGCAAAGCCGCAAGGCGAAGTATATGGGGTGACACCTGCCCGGTGCTGGAAGGTTAAGGGGATCTGTTATCCGCAGGAGAAGCAGTGGTCCGAAGCCCCAGTGAACGGCGGCCGTAACTATAACGGTCCTAAGGTAGCGAAATTCCTTGTCAGGTAAGTTCTGACCCGCACGAAAGGTGAAACGATTTGGGCGCTGTCTCGGCAGCAGACTCGGTGAAATCTTAGTACCTGTGAAAATGCAGGTTACCCGCAACTAGACGGAAAGACCCCATGGAGCTTTACTGCAGCCTGGTATTGGGTTTTGGATGATCATGTACAGGATAGGCGGGAGGCTATGAAGAAGGAACGCCAGTTTCTTTGGAGCCGCCGTTGGGATACCGCCCCTGATGATTTGAAGCCCTAACGTGAAGAGAGAATCTTACAGACAGTGCCAGGCGGGCAGTTTGACTGGGGCGGTCGCCTCCTAAAGAGTAACGGAGGCGCCCAAAGGTGCGTTCAGTCTGGATGGAAACCAGACAGAGAGTGTAAATGCAAAAGCGCGCCTGACTGCGACACCAACAAGTGGAGCAGGGACGAAAGTCGGGATTAGTGATCCGGCGGTACCGAATGGAAGGGCCGTCGCTCAACGGATAAAAGCTACCCTGGGGATAACAGGCTGATCCCGCCCAAGAGTTCACATCGACGGCGGGGTTTGGCACCTCGATGTCGGCTCATCGCATCCTGGAGCTGGATTCGGTTCCAAGGGTTGGGCTGTCCGCCCATTAAAGCGGTACGCGAGCTGGGTTCAGAACGTCGTGAGACAGTTCGGTCCCTATCTGTTTGGGCGCAGGAGATCTGAGGGGAGCTGTCCTCAGTACGAGAGGACCGGGATGGACCTGCCAATGGTGCATCGGTTGTCACGCCAGTGGCACAGCCGGGCAGCCAAGCAGGGAATGGATAAGCGCTGAAAGCATCTAAGTGCGAAGCCAGCCCAAGATAAGATCTGCGGTAGATAAGACCCCTTGAAGACTACAAGGAAATAGGCTGGGTATGGAAGTGGAGTGATCCATGAAGTTGGCCAGTACTAATCGGTCGAAAGCTTAATCTAAGATAACGAGAGCGCCTGTTGGAGTGATGAAGAAGAGGATATAAACAGAGTCAAAGACGCAAGTTAAAGACAATGATTCCAGAATCATTCAAAATCACAGACAGGCGGTAATAAGAAGTAAACGATCAGAAATGATCAGATCATAACTGTAACCAAGGTTATGTCGAAGCTGGTGTTTGTTTTTGAAAGATCCATGAGATAAATGTTAAGTCGTAAGACAAACCGGTATGGTGACGATAGCCAATGGGTCACACCCGTTCCCATCTCGAACACGGCCGTTAAGCCATTGAACGCCGACGATAGTGTAAAAGCAAAAATAGGAAGTCGCCAGACGAAAGAAAATCCCTGAAGATAAAGGAGAAATCCGATATTCTTCAGGGATTTTTTTTGTCGTCCACGGCGTTAAAATCCTGAACTTCAATGGAACTTTTGCTTCTTATTAAGTCGCAGATCGTTCTTTCCAAATCATATATCGGAATCAGATTAAAATTATTGTCTTTCACTACAATTTATCCACATATTGGCTTTTCTGCATTCTCTGGCGGAATTTCCAGAGAGAGTCTTCTCAAAATCGGTCAATGACTTTATATCTGATATTAACCGAATCGGTTAACGGAGGTTGGGCTATGAACGAAAGGTTCTTTTTACTGCCAGTAGAAAAACAGCAGGCGATCATCAATGCAGGCTATCAGGTATTTTCCCAAAACTCTTATAAGAACAGCCCTATGAGTGAAATTGCAGATGCTGCTGGAATCAGCAAATCTCTGCTCTTTCATTATTTTCATAACAAGAAAGAGCTGTATTTGTTTTTGTGGGACACCTGCGCAGAAATGACGATTGACTATTTGACAGAGTATGGCTGCTACGAACAAAAAGATTTTTTCGAGAGTATGGAAAGAGGGATGAAGGCCAAAATGGAAATTATCCGCCTTTATCCTCACATGGCGAACTTCACTCTCAGGGCGTTTTATGAAAAAGACCCGGAAATCTGCGCTGCCGTTCAGGAAAGCTATCACAAGTATTTCGATCTGAAAGCGGACAGGGCACTGCTGAACATGAGTCCTGAACAGTTTGTTCCCGGACTTGATGTATCTATGATGTATCGCGAGATGTATTGGGCCTCAGAGGGTTATCTTTGGGAGATGGTGCAGCGGGGCGATGTAGATATAGATCAGATGGAAAAAGATTTTAATAAGCTGATAAACTTTTGGAAAGCATTTATCTTCAAAGGGAGTGAGACCATATGGACCTGATCAAAACGACAAAGCTTACGAAATATTATGGTAAGTCAAGGGGGATTGCTGACCTTGACCTGACGGTAGAACAGGGCGAATTCTTTGGATTTATCGGTCCGAATGGTGCAGGAAAGTCCACGACAATTCGCATTTTGCTTGGATTGATTGCCCCAACATCGGGCAGTGCGACGGTATTCGGGAAAGATGTCAGCAAGAAAAAGGTGTCGATTTTGCAAAATGTCGGTTATCTTCCTTCAGAAGCATTGTTTTATCCGGGAATGAAAGTAAAAGACATACTCAAGCTGTCCGCTGATTTGAGGAAAAAGGACTGTACTGCAGAAGCCAGATTGCTTGTGATCGCTTACAGCTGGATACAGACCGAAATCGATGATTTGTCCTTTGGCAACAGAAAAAAGGTTGCTATTGTCTGCGCTTTACAGCATAGACCGAATTGCTTGTGCTGGACGAACCAACGAGTGGACTTGATCCGCTGATGCAAAAAGTGTTCTTTGATATTCTGCAAGAGAGAAACAGGGAAGGGACAACGATTTTTATCTCGAGCCATGTTCTGTCTGAAATTCAGCGCAACTGTTCGCGGGCTGCAATTATCCGAGAGGGCAGAATCATTGCCTGTGACAGTGTGACGCTCTTTCAAAACAGTGCAAAACGCATTGCCATTCACGGCACTGTCAGTCTTGAGCATCTTCATGGTATTCGAGACAGTAAAGTTTCAGAGGGTTCGGTTAGTTTTCTTTACAGTGGGGATATGAATGCCTTGCTGCGGGCGCTGTCTTCAGGCCATGTTGATGACCTTACAATTACGGAACCAGACCTGGAAGAAATTTTTCTGCATTATTATGAAAAGGATGATGAGAGGTATGACACTTGTCAAACATGAATTAAAGCAAGGGAAAACCACCTTTTTGATCTGGACAGCTTCCATTGGATTTCTTTTCTTGCAGTCTGTATTTTTCTGTTTCCAGAAATGAAAGACCAATGGATGGTGTCAGTGAAGTTCTGATCATGTCACTGGTCTTGACCAGAACAGGACAGAGTATGATATCCGCGCCAATATCCGTCCAAACGCAACATCGCAGGCTTTCTATCCATATATGCCAATGTCATGTTTAACTTTGGAAGTTATAGCGGCCGCCTGAATTTGATAAAACATGGTACGGATCAGTTCTTGCTCCAAATGCAGTAGTTGAAGTTGGAAACGGCGAGTTCAACGGCCGTCTTATCGCGAACTCCGTGGTGGATGGCCATAACGACAGCATGGCAATGGTGATAATTGGCATAAAGGGAAAGAAGAAAAAACAGAAGAAGTCACCATGCAGATGTTTGTACAGATGAAAGTCAACATTCAGGAAGCTAAACATGAAAAGACAATTGAATGGAATCCAAATGCTGAGTTCATCCGCATAATCAGATGTTCTATGTTCCAATCCAGATCCAGAGATCCGGAGAATCCAAATCCAGATACTCCAGATCCAGATGAGCCCGGCAAGTCAGTAACTCCTGATAAGCCGGTAACTCCTGATAGCCGTAACTCCTGATAAGCCGGTAACTCCCGATAAGCCGGTAACTCCCGACAAGCCGGTAACCCCGACAAGCCGGTAACCCCAGATAAACCAATCACACCAGGATCGAAGATACCAAAGATGAACGTCAAATCCAGAACCAATGGAAAAACAGAAGACACACTGACAACAAGTGACACTACGATCTTTCAGACTGGCACCCAGACCGTCTCTGGAACACGGACACACCTGCCAAAAATTGAAAAGAAGGCTAAAACCACTCCACATACTGCAGCATTTACTGGTGTGATTGCGAATTTGAGTGTACTTTTTGCTTCTGTTGGTGCAGGTGTATTAAGCCTGATTGGTTTGCATCGTAATAAAAACAGAAAAAATCACAGTCAATACTAAAGTTTTTATCGCTGAATCTCTATTGTGATCATAAATGTTGATTGTTGATCAGAAGAAAACGTTTAAATTTTCGACTCCATCACTGATCTATAATATTAAGAAGAGGCATATAAGAAGAAACCTTAAAACCTGCTACCAATTAGAGTAGAGAAGTCAGGGATTCTTCTTTACAGTTAGCTCTTTATGGGACAAAAAACAGTCCCATCACTTTTTTCTCTGACTTTTTTAGGTGATCTGTCACAATGATCCCTATCGCCACAGGGTGGTAGGGATTTTTATATCCATATATCTATCTCAGATCTAAAAGGGACATTTTAGACCAGAATCTGAAATCCTATTGAATCTTTACGGCCAGAAAAGGTTGAATGTGAAATGTTAAAACATTTTCACAAAAGTGCTTGACCTGGGATACCTCCCGGTGTTATAGTAATTGAGCGTTAAGAAAACGCGGCAATCAAGTCGCTGATCTGACGCAAATCATCTTTAGATATCGAAGAAATCATCGATTGTGAAATTTTTAAAATATTTCACAAAGATGTTGACTGATCTGGCTGATGATAAGATAAACAAGCCTTGTGAGGGAAATTGATTCACTCACAAACAGATGGCTCTTTGAAAACTCTGATTACAGACAATTCAATATTCGAAATTAACACGTCGATTCTTGAAACAACACTTAATACTTCAATAATCAATTCACGAAATATAAACGCAATAGCGTTGAGTCAATATCAAATGGAGAGTTTGATCCTGGCTCAGGATGAACGCTGGCGGCATGCCTAATACATGCAAGTCGAACGGAACACTTTTGTGTTCAGTGGCGAACGGGTGAGTAACACGTAGATAACCTGCCCATATCCGGGGGATACGCTTTGGAAACGAAGTCTAAAACCCCATAGGAAAACAGAAGGCATCTTCTGTTTTTGAAACAGGCCTTAAAGCCTGGGAGATGAATGGATCTGCGGTGCATTAGTTAGTTGGCAGGGTAAAAGCCTACCAAGACGATGATGCATAGCCGGCCTGAGAGGGCGATCGGCCACACTGGGACTGAGACACGGCCCAGACTCCTGCGGGAGGCAGCAGTAGGGAATTTTCGTCAATGGGCGCAAGCCTGAACGAGCAATGCCGCGTGAGTGAGGAAGGTCTTCGGATCGTAAAGCTCTGTTGCAGGTCAGAAAAGAAGGAAAGAGGAAATGCTTTTCTTTTGATAGTAACCTGCCAGAAAGTCACGGCTAACTACGTGCCAGCAGCCGCGGTAATACGTAGGTGGCAAGCGTTATCCGGAATGATTGGGCGTAAAGGGTGCGCAGGCGGCGTGGCAAGTCTGAAGTGAAAGGTACGGGCTCAACCTGTACAGGCTTTGGAAACTGCCACGCTCGAGGACAGGAGAGGGCGGTGGAACTCCATGTGTAGCGGTAAAATGCGTAGATATATGGAAGAACACCAGTGGCGAAGGCGGCCGCCTGGACTGTTACTGACGCTCAGGCACGAAAGCGTGGGGAGCAAATAGGATTAGATACCCTAGTAGTCCACGCCCTAAACGATGAGGAGCAGGTGTCGGGGGTAATGCCCCGGTGCCGAAGCTAACGCAATGACTCCTCCGCCTGGGGAGTATGCACGCAAGTGTGAAACTCAAAGGAATTGACGGGGGCCCGCACAAGCGGTGGAGTATGTGGTTTAATTCGAAGCAACGCGAAGAACCTTACCAGGCCTTGACATGGGATGCGAAGACTTAGAGATAAGTTGGAGGTTAACATCCACACAGGTGGTGCATGGTTGTCGTCAGCTCGTGTCGTGAGATGTTCAGTTAAGTCTGGCAACGAGCGCAACCCTCGTGATCTGTTACTACCAGTAAGATGAGGACTCAGATCAGACTGCCGGTGACAAACCGGAGGAAGGCGGGGATGACGTCAAATCATCATGCCCCTTATGGCCTGGGCTACACACGTACTACAATGGCGCCTACAGACGGAAGCGAAGCTGTGAAGTGGAGCGAACCCGAGAAAAGGCGTCCCAGTTCGGATTGAAGTCTGCAACCCGACTTCATGAAGTTGGAATCGCTAGTAATCGCGGATCAGCATGCCGCGGTGAATACGTTCCCGGGCCTTGTACACACCGCCCGTCAAACCATGGAAGCCGGCAACGCCCGAAGCCGATGGCATAACCTGAAAAGGAGTGAGTCGTCGAAGGCGGGGCCGATGACTGGGGTTAAGTCGTAACAAGGTATCCCTACGGGAACGTGGGGATGGATCACCTCCTTTCTAAGGAGAAAGTACAAGGAAGCATTAAGTAACTAAGTTGGAGTCTGTAACAGAGTTTTGGAAGAGCGATCTTCCAGACTTTGAGTGATAGAGAAACAGTCAAACATGGATCTTTGAAAAACGAACATCAGTATAAGACATAACAGAAGGTCTGACGTAAGTTGTAAGTACAACGTTACGAAAGTAACCGACTGAAAAGAGAGAAGAAATTCGATCTTTGAAGTCACAAGATTTACCAAGTCAGAAAACAGTTAACAGTTCTTATTAGAAAAATCTCGAAAAAGCATAGTTAAAAACAAGCATATTTGAAACTAGATCAAGCAAGGAAGGGCGTACGGAGGATGCCTTGCCACTCTTGAATGATGAAGGACGCATCAGACTGCGAAAAGCTGCGGGGAGCTGTCAGGAAAGCGACGATCCGCAGGTATCCGAATGGGGGAACCCGGCTGGAGTCATATCCAGTCATCCATCTTTGATATGGAGAGCAACCCGGTGAACTGAAACATCTAAGTAGCCGGAGGAAAAGAAAACAACAGTGATTTCCCGAGTAGCGGCGAGCGAAAGGGAATTAGCCCAAACCATAGCGATATGGGGTTGTAGGAGCGCAACAGACGAAACGCGAGTGAACAGGAACGTG
>NZ_JAYERV010000003.1:0-3560692 GCF_034745455.1 Allobaculum sp. JKK-2023
GATTGAACTCCTTTATATGATTTCAATTATAATCTTTATATTACATTGATCAATATTTTACTCATGTAATATCAATATATAATCACGTTTTTAATGATATTCAGAGATTTGAACAGAACGAATGGAAGAAATGATGGGATATCACCTGACGGCCGTGTCTATCTAAGAAAATATAATTAAGATTAAATATAAATCTATAATAATATTATAATGCATCTATTAAAGTTATACCAGCAACAGAGATAACGATGGTCTTTCAAAGGGGGTTGTTTACCATATGATAGTGAATATAAATTTGATTTTAAAATACATAGATTGAGATTTTTGATCAATGATGTCATTTATGATGCGTAGATTTAAAATGGCGGATTAAAAATAGAACATAAATTACGTTAAAACTAAATTTATAATCCGGATAAAATGCAAATATATCCAGCGACTTAAGAATTTGATTTTTAATGAATCAATTATGTGATTATAAAATGAATAATTGAATCACATAAATTGAAGATTTTGAAAGAAAAAACGTGGAAAGGACGCTGAAATGCAATTTGGGTTCACTAATCTGCATTAACGAACCCAAATTGCAGGAACCAAACGATATATCCGCAAATCTGCCCGAAAAACCAGATTGCCTGGCTGTTTTTTGCAGATAGAAAAGAATCAGTCCTCAGAAGAAAGAAAATGATCTTGAAGACAGAGAAACAGGAACATAAGAAGAGTCACGATCGGCAAACAAGAGGAGACAGAATTACAGACCAAACAGAAAGCTGCGCAAAAAGAAAAGGATCGGGCTATGAAGGGGTTCGAAAAAAAGCTGGCCTGCCAGAAAACTTGCAAAAGAAAACCCGCCATCAGGCGGGGAAAAGTCTTTTGAACAACGAAGAGATCTCAAAGACTTGTTTATTCAGCTTTTTCTAAACGTTTATAAAGGTCAATCATCTGAGCAGCCAAAGCTTTGAACTGTTCAGCACCCATCATCTGGTCTTCTGCATGCAGCAGCAGTAAGGATACAGGCGTTGACTCACCAGCTGCTTCTTTCTGGATGAGTTCGGCATGCGGGCCATGACCCTGGTTCATGTACTCGTCGCCTTCATTCATGAGTTCAGCAGCTTTTTCAAAATTGCCATTTTTCGCTTCCTCAATTGCAGACATATAGGCAGTTTTAGCGCCTCCGCTGTTTGCGATGATCTGGAAGCAGATCATTTCCATTCCTTCCATGGAATTTCCTCCTTTTGCCGGTTATCCTGGCTCAACGGCGCAGGGAATACACAGAAAACTTGAACAAGTCATAACGATGACGGGAGATGGAGTATTCAAAAGGCGTACCGTTGTCGAGGTAGGCGATCTGTTCAACGACGAGTACAGGCTCAATATCCTTTAACCCTAATTCCCTGTGGTCAAGATCCGAAGAAACATCAGCACTGGTCGTCTTCTGGGCCGCTCCAATCCGGAATCCCAGTTCGCTTTCAATGTAGTTGTAGACTGACTTATGCAGGATATCTTCGGTAATCCCAGGAATCAGGGCCGGGGACATGTAGGTCTGTTCAATGACGTAAGGCTGATCGTTGACCAGACGCACGCGCAGAATATCGTAGACCGGATCGTTGACACGGATGTTGAGATTGCGGGCAATTTCTTCGGTGGCAAAAATCAGCTGAAAATGCAGGATCTTCGAACGGCCTTTACCATCCGTTGCCCGGGTAAATCCACTGAGTTCTCTTTCGAAAATCTCAACTTCCTTTTTGGAACTGGTGCGGGACAGAACAAAACTGCCCTGGCCCTGCCTTCTGTAAATCAACCCTTCAAGAACGAGCATATCGTAGGCTTTTTTGACAGTCATCCGTGAACAGCCATACATTTCACACATCGAAAGCTCGTCGGGAATCATCTGGCCGACTTTGTACTCTCCGTTTTCAATCTTCTTTTTCGTTTCTTCGTAAATCGTTTTGTACTTGGTTTTCATATTCGCATTCTGTAGCCGGATTCGTGTACGACTTCACTATACCGCGATTTCGTTAATCTAGACAATAGAATATTTTAAATATTTACAAATTGTATTTGGTTGTCTGTACAATTTAATTTCCAGATTCTCTCTTTCAGGAAATACGAAAGCAGAATTCGCGTACAGATCGCGGAAGTCACAGATTCATTTCTCTCTTTCTTGTCCTATTCATTGTAACGTAAATGACCATCGTTTGCTTTAAAAGATATAGATTCGAATAAAATTTAGGTCATATTTTTGCCAAAAAAGTATTAGACATTTCTTGAAGCAGGTTAACCCAGGCAGTTTTGCGTAAGGAAACTGTCTCAAAAGAAATAAAAATGAAGATAAACCATATCTAGTTGCCATCCAAAATCCTGAAAGATTGCCAGGGATTGAAGGCGCTTATGTTGGAAAAAGGGGAGAAGAACCGAAGATGACAGCCGTTTCATGAAAATACATTCAATAAAATAAGAAGGACTTTTTTCGGTATATGTATAGACATTCTGTAACCGCTTGCTAGAATATAAGTGTCAATCCCATAAACATTCGATAATCTTCCATGATTTCGTTGAACGATCCGGCAATTGCTGAAATCAGATGGATGGTGTTGGCAGCTTTGAAAGACGCAAAGGAGATTTTTGGGCTTTTCCGATTTCAAAGACAGATGCCAGCCGATTGGAGTGAGGGAAATCGAATCAGAAAGGGGAATGTGCGTTTGAAATCCGATTCCTATGATCTAGACATATGAATCCGATTTCAATTAGCGGTTTTCACAAATTGTATATGCATGAAAATAGTAATGAAGAAATAAAATGTTAAAAATGACTAGACAAACAAACGAGAATTGGATAGACTAAAGGCACATGAAGAAAAGGAGCAAAAGAGATGGAGCAAAAACTTCAGTTTCCAGAAGGCTTCTGGTGGGGGGCTGCCAGCAGCGGACCTCAGACCGAAGGCTGGTATGGAAAGCGCCATGAAAATGTGATGGATTACTGGTATCGCAATCAGCGCAACGATTTCTTTGATGGAGTCGGGCCAGATGTGGCCAGCGACTTCTATCATCACTATCCGGAAGACTTCAGACTCATGAAAGAAATCGGTCTGAATTCCTTCCGTACTTCCATTCAGTGGAGCCGTCTGATCAAAGATCTTGAGACTGGCGAACCGGATCCAGAAGGAGTCGAATTTTATCGAAATCTCATTGCCGAGGCGAAGAAAAATGGCATTGAGCTGGTACTCAACCTGCATCATTTCGATCTGCCAGCTGAGCTGCTGGAAAAATACGGGGGATGGCAGAGCAAACATGTGGTCGACCTGTATGAAAAATTTGCCCGGACAGCCTTTGAACTGTTTGGCGATGATGTAAAGTACTGGACAACTTTCAATGAACCGATGGTCATTCCGGAAGCCGGCTGGCTGTATGGATTCCACTGGCCAAAACTGACTGGCAAGGGAAAAGAAGCCCTGCAGATTATGTACAACATCAACCTGGCCAGCGCGAAAGCTATTCAGGCCTACAGAGACCTTGAAAAAGACGGCGAGATCGGTATCATTCTCAATCTGACCCCAAGCTATCCAAGATCGCAAAGTGAAGAGGATCTCAAAGCGGCTGCCTTTGCGGATGACTTCTTCAACAACAGTTTCCTGGATCCGGCTGTAAAGGGTAAATTCCCCGAACATCTCGTAGAAGTCATTGAAAAAGACGGTGTGAAATGGGATGAAACCAAAGAAGAACTGGAAACAATCGCCAACAATACGGTCGATTTTCTGGGTGTGAACTACTATCATCCAAAACGTGTTATGGCCCCTTCCAATCCAGAGAAATATCCGGACTGGATGCCAGACAAATATTACGAAGAATGGGAATGGCCGGAAGCCAGAATCAATCCTTACCGCGGCTGGGAAATCTATCCGCAGGCGATGTATGACATTGCCAAAAACGTCCAGGACAATTACGGAAATATCAAATGGTTTGTTTCGGAAAATGGAATGGGTGTGGAAGGCGAAGAAAAATACCGCAACGCGGATGGATCGATCGATGATGATTACCGCATCGAATTCTACAAAGAACACCTGGCACAGCTGCACCGGGCAATGGAAGAAGGTTCGAACTGCTTTGGCTACCATCCATGGACCGCGATGGACTGCTGGAGCTGGAACAATGCCTATAAAAACCGTTATGGATTTATCGGCATCGATCTGAACGATCAGAAACGGACAATTAAAAAATCTGGACGCTGGTTTAAGGCAGTGTCCGATGAAAACGCTGTCACGATTGAAACAGAAGAATAACAAAAAAGCAATAAAACGAAACGTCATACGAATCGAACGTCTAGAGGAAGGAACTCATGGAACAGACAAAATCTAACGGGTTTATGACCAAGTTCGCCGACTTCGCTGCGAAATTTGGAAACCTGCTCTATCTGCGCACAATGCGCGATGCTTTTGCGACGATCATGCCACTGTATATTCTGGCTGGTATCGCATTTCTTTTAAACAACACCGTATTTACCTGAATCTTCTCCGGAGATGCCCTTACAAACATCCAGTACTGGGGCAACGCTCTGGTCAATGGTACGCTGAATATTTCCGGTCTGCTTATTGCAGCCACCATCGGATACTGCTTATCCGTCAACCGTGAATTCGACAACCCATTATCCACTGCGGTTGTCGCTGTAGCTGGTGTCGTTTTCATGATGCCTATGCAGGTTGAATTAACACCAATCGCAGAAGGTGCGAATGCGGATATCTTCTCTGGTGTGCTGACTTATAACAACCTGGGTACCGGAGGTATGTTTGGTGGTATTCTCATTGGTCTTCTGATCTCTGAGCTTTACATCAAATTATCCAACATGAAACAGCTCCAGATTAACCTTGGCAATCAGGTTCCCCCTGCTGTTGGAAAATCTTTCAACGTCCTGATTCCAGTTATGCTTTCCCTGGCCATCTTCGCAGTTTTAGCCACTCTGATCGCAATGTGTGGAACGGATTTAATTACCCTGATCAAGAACTTTATCCAGACTCCTCTGAAATCCATCGGTACAAGCCTTTGGGGAACGATCATTCTGTATACCGTAGCCTATTTTTAGCTAATCCAGCTATACGGATAAAATGAAGCTGCCCTAGAATCCCTACGGCTGGTTCCTCTGCCGGGTTGAAAAAAGCTCTTTCACCTTCAGAGCAAGGCTAATGATCCGCTGGCCATTAACCGGGATGAAGGATAAACTTTTCCGTGCCCAACAAACTTGCGTTTGTACAGAGTTGGACTCGCTTCATATATAGCGGACTGCAGATTAAATGCATTTCAAAAATACATTGCAAGACACCTTGGGCTTTCGCCCATGTCGCAATAAAAACAAGTGAGGCCTCTTCAATCAAGTGGACTAAGAGGCCGGATTTTCAAAGCAGAATGGACTTACATCATTGCTGAATGCCAGTTACGCACATGGTTTTGATGCCTTTGTTTCAGACTTCTTTGTTTTAGTTTTCTTTGCTTTGGACTTTCCTTTTTTTTTGGGAGGAATATAGAATTCGCTGTAATTCTGAGCCCGCCGGGCAATCACATAGGCTGCCGCCTGATGACGGCTGATCCCCAGCTTTTCAGAGTACTTCTCGTCTCCAAGAACGGATGACCAGTAAGGGGAGACGTAATAAAGGGGAACACCGCTTTTAAGTGATAATGCTTCACAGTTGTCCATATATCTTAAGTATGGGAAATTTGAAATCATTCGGTTATATTTTCTTTCCCATCTCTTTTGAATCTTTGTTTTCTTCTTCGTAAGATTGATTGTCTCGATGGCAACCCCATAATGGAGCTTCTCTGCTCTGGTAAAAATTTCAGACAGCTTCTGAGCCATAACGGTGGCATTTACCGCTTTGGAGCCTGAATTTGAATAGGTGATATCCTGGGAAGAAACAAATTTTCCCTGGCCGTCACTTTCAGTAACCGAGAAGAATCCATCATTAATATCGATTCCAAGCATTCCCTGTGGTTCATAGGTTTCTTTTTTCTGGATTGTAACCATCGGCTGGATATACAGTCCTTTATCTTTCAGAACAAAACGATAGGAAACAGAGCGGTTTTCGAGATTGTCTTTCAGTTTTTTTTTCAGATATGGAATCCGCACTGCGATGTGATGCTCAGTTTTGTCATCTTTAAATCCGCTTCTAAGAAGCAGACTGAACCAGTCAGAGCCAAGTTTAGATTCTGGTGTTAATTGACACAACTGGTTTCCCTGAGTCTCATCCGAACTGCCAAACAGATAATAGCTTTTCTTTCTGGCTTTTCTCCAGGCCGCTTTCCATTCCTCGTGGTTTGCAAATCCTGCTTCTATTAAATGGTATTGAGCCTTAAAGAGTTTTCTAGATCCAAAGCAGCATGAAAAAGAACTGCTTTCAATTTTTTCTTTCCAGTTAGCCAGTTTCTGCTTCATTCCATGGAGGCGGTTTTTCATGTTATTGAGTTTTCGCTTCCAGTATCTGTTTTTCTGGCAGTCACCTTTTTGCGGCTTATGCCAGTTTACGCCCTGGTGCCATTCTTTATGCTCCTTTTTCTGATCTTCAAGCAGCTCCTCGTAGGCGCTGATTTTGGATTCAAGCTCCTCCATCTGTGTCACTTTGAGAGCACTCAGGGAATTCATTCTGGTGCGAGCCTGGTTGATTGCCGCATTCGCTGCTCTTGCTTTAACAGAATACTGTTTGGTCAGAGAAGCTTTAATCTCACCATCTTCCAATCCATGGCAGATCATCACCCATGCCGAATGAACCATCCGGGAAAAATGTTCTGCCATTGTTTCAATATAGGCTCTAAGTTCCGCCAGCTGCGCCACAGCTTCTTCCTTTGGTTTGAGCAGTGATTTTTTATCCAGACATCCTTCTTTACCAAAACGGCCGGAGGAAGTGAGTGTAAACGATTCTTCATCAAAAAGAGCTGCTCTTTGATAAGGGACTTTTTCTCGAATCTTCATTTTTGTCGCCATATACACAGCTCCTTTCTTTTACAGGCCTCTCAATCTTTTGTTTCTTCCTGTTTGAGAGGTTCTTCAATTGCTTCTTTGGCCTGTTGGGCAATCTTTTTTCTTTGAGACCTTCTCATTCCATACATTTTCCCGGAAAAGGAGGCAAGGAGCGACATCATATCGTCTACCAGCTCCTCCTGATAGTTCTTATCCGGCTTATCCTCGGTCACTATGATTTTGACTCCATGGGCATTAAAAAACTTTTCAAGATAGCCATATCCAAATCTGGTGAGTCTGTCTTTATGAGTAATATAGAGGACATCAATCTTATTATGAATGACCTCATCTATGAGTTTATTTAGTCCTTTGCGTTCTGTATTCAGGCCGTTGCCAACATCAGAAAAGATCATTGCGCCAGAAGCTTTCTGGCAGAGCCTGCCGATCTGTCTGTCCAGATCACCATGTTTCTTTTGATCATGGGAAGAAACCCTGGCATAGATAGCATTCTTTTTCTCGGAATTGTTCCATAATCCGAGCTTTTTCAGATAATCAATCAGGTCTTTTTTATTGGCATACCAGAACCCGGAAACAGGATCCTGCACCATATTAATCATTCCCTTGTTTTTATGAAGGGCAATTGTATGGTAGCTTTTCCCTACAAGCTTTCCAATTTGTCCAGTGGTATAGCGTTCTCTTCTTAAGTCTTCAGGACCGATCATAACGTCATCTCCTGTTTGAATGATACCATAAAAAATCCACAATTAGTAGAATTATAAAATAGTTATATAGGAATATTAATATCTTGATTCGCCAAGATAAGGTAACAGTTGTGTACCCTGGGCAACCTGCTCTGGCTGTTTGGTATTCACCAGTCTGTTATTTACTCCTCGATTCTTGAACCACTGTTAATTATCAACATCCAGGAAAACATCGCTGCTTATGCAGCTGGTACTGCAATTCCAAACGTAATTAACGTCTCTCAGGTAACCTCCTTTGGTCTGTTAGGCGGATCTGGCTCAACCCTGTGCCTGTTAATTGCAACCTTCATCGTAGGCCGCAACGCTGCAACCCGCAATGTTGCGAAACTGTCGATTGTTCCAGGTCTGTTCAACATCAACGAACCTGTATTATTCGGCTACCCAATCGTTTACAACATCACCATGGCGATTCCATTCCTGTTAGTTCCAGTTATGGGTATCGTTATTTCTTACCTGGCCACTGTATCGGGCATGATGCATCCATGTGTAACGTTAGTTCCTTGGACAACTCCAGTTCTGCTCTCCGGCTTCTTGGCAACAGGTGGTGACTGGATGGCCGTTATCGTTCAGGCAGTCGTTCTGATTCTTGGTGTTCTGATCTACATGCCATTCGTTAAGGTCAACGATAAGGTTATGGAACGTCAGGCCGTTGAAGCTGATGACGATGATGATGTCTTCGACCTCGACTGATCAACAGAACAGCTGACAAAGAAACCGAAAAGTCTGAACAGAAATCAATAAAGCTGATTTCCATTCAATTTTAAAGACTCGAAAAGGCGCTTCGCCTTTGAGCATAAACTCAATGATTCATGCAAACAGACCAATGTCTGAAGGAGAAAATAGAACATGAAAAACATTCTGCTCGTCTGCAACGCTGGTATGTCCACTTCCATCCTCGTGCGCAATATGACCAAAGCTGCCGAAGAACTCGGCGTTGACTGCCACATCGAAGCCAAATCCTTAACCCAGGCAAAAAAAGAACTGAATGGCGTAGATGTCATTTTGCTTGGACCGCAGATCGGCTACGAACTCAATAACGTCAAGGAACTCGCTCCTGACACTCCATCCGCTGTCATCGACATGAAAGAATATGGTTCCATGGATGGTAAAAAAGTTCTGAAGACAGCCTATAAACTGATGAAAGCCGCTCAGAAAAAGTAAGAAGAAAAGCAAAACTGCTCCTGAATCACTCATTCCCAAAAGAACTGCAAACCTTCCCGCCGGCCTGCAGTTCTTTTTTTTACAGTTCCTTTTGCAGACTTAACTTTGCCAACTGCCAGACTTCTGGCAGCCTGTCTGGACGATACCGCTTACAGGTCAAACCATTCAATCTGTCCAGTAAAAATCATGCGTCTGGAAATGGTCATTTGCATCGCAAAGGGGATAATAAAAAACGTATCCTCGAAAAATCTCGACAGATGCTTCCTTATGCGAAGCAAAACAATAACTTTTATCTCATATCTGTCTGATCTCTGTCTGATCTTCAACAGTTTCTGTTTTATGAACAAAAGCAGTTTTTTATGAAAACTTAAGAAGATGAATGGAAGGATGAAGGGAAAGGAAAATGGAATATGCTGCAATGGATTGAAAACATTCAATCTCTTTTTAACCGCCAGGAAAGTGAATCTGATTCTTCGTCTGGCCAGAGCTTCGAGCCGGGAAAGACAAGCTTGAAACCTTCTTTGAAACCAGAGCATACAACATGCCTGATTGATGTGGGCGGAGGACTTCGCGGGGTGTATGCGGCCGGGGTCCTGGAAAGATTGATGGATGAAAATATCCAGGTTGATTTATGTATCGGGGTCAGTGCGGGCAGCGCCAATCTGGCTACCTATATCGCGAAACAGAAAGGGCGATTATACGCCTATTATCATGAATACGGCTTTCGTCAGGAGTATGCCTCGATTCATAATTATCTGACCAAACGCTCCTTTTTTGATATGGACTATATTTATGGAACACTCTCCAACTCAGATGGGGAATACCCGCTCGACTATTCGGCACTTATAGCTTCGCCCACCCAGCTGATTACGGTTGCAACCAATGCCTTAACAGGCCGGCCAGTTTATCTTGGCAAAGAATGGATAAGCCAGGACGATTATGCACTGATCAAAGGCTCCTGCTCGGTTCCTTACTTATGTACGACCAATAGCATCGCCAATCTTCCATTCTGTGATGGAACGGTCAGTGATCCCATCCCGGTCCAGCAAGCTCTGGACAGGGGAGCAGACCGGATCGTCATTCTCTTTCCAAGACCTGTCGAAGAAGACAAGCCAAGTAAAGCCATGGAACTGACCATCGAACTGGCCGCTCGCTTTTCTGAATACGGTCGCTCATTTCCGGCTGTCCATGAGGCCCTGAAAGTTCGCATGCACAAAAATAACGAGTCGTTACAGCTGGCTTTGAAACTGCAAGAAGAAGGAAAACTCCTGTTTGTCTTTCCAAAAACGCTTCATGATGTAAAATCTCTAGGTGGCTCGCCAGATGCCGTCCAGGGCCTGTATGATGAAGGGTATCAGGATGGCCGCAAGGCTGCTGATTTTCTGCTTCAACCATAAAATTTAAATTTATGATTCTTCTCTTGCTTTCCATGACCAGAGTCTGAATAGTCTGATCCAGGCTGCAGACAGCCAGATTGAATAGACTTTATGGGCCTGTTTGATGGAGGATGGATTTTCTCTTCCATATATTTATAAGATTCTTTATAGAGGAATATTTACAGAGAAAATTCTGCTGGGAAGAATTTCAGATCAGGAAGGATTCTTCATGAGTAAACTCTCTATTCTCGCTGCGAAAACTTCATTCAAGCTGCTTTCGCTGGTTGGCCGTGGTGGTTCGATGCCAGGGACGATCGCTTTGAAAGTGGATCCTGATTCACTGAGCAAGCTGCGTTTTCGCGGACCGGTCATTTTAGTGACCGGAACCAATGGCAAGACTTCAACTGCCAACATGATTTCCTCGCTTTTTG
The DNA here is from genome assembly GCF_034745455.1 of Allobaculum sp. JKK-2023. Classification (NCBI taxonomy): domain Bacteria; kingdom Bacillati; phylum Bacillota; class Erysipelotrichia; order Erysipelotrichales; family Erysipelotrichaceae; genus Allobaculum; species Allobaculum sp. JKK-2023. Next base: position 10,672 of record NZ_JAYERV010000003.1, read on the forward strand.
AAAAAGCCGGCAGGAAAGTCGTTTCCAACCGTAAAGGAGACAACCTGAAAGCCGGGATTACTTCAGCGCTGTTACAGAATACAAAAAGCGATGGAACCGTCGATGCGGATGTCGTCGTTCTCGAAGTCGATGAACTCAATGTCCGTCATATTCTGCCGTTTATTCCCGTTTCCGTACTGGTGGTCAACAACTTCTTTCGAGACCAGCTAGACCGGGCTCGCGAAATGGAACAGCTGATTGAGTCGATCGAAAACGTTCTGCCAGATTTTAAAGGCACGCTCGTTTTAAATGGAAATGACCCCAACACGGTCCGGCTGGCTTTGAAGGCCCCAGACGTGAGCGCGATGTATTTTGGCCTGGGCCGCACGCCTTACTCCTTTACGCAATCCAAAGAAGCCAGTGAAGGAAAGTTCTGTCCACGCTGCAACACGAAACTTGAATACGAGTATTATCAGTACTCTCATATCGGCAAGTTCCACTGCCCAGGGTGTGGGTTTGAAACCCCGGAATTTGATGTCCAACTTAACCAGATTGACCTGAACCGTCAGACATTTGACTACAAAGGCCATCGTTTCCAGGGGCCTTATGAAGGCATGTACTCGATGTATAACTATGCCGCTGTTCTGACGGTCCTGGAAAAATACAATCTGCCCCTTTCAGCCTTTGAAAAGATGTTAAAAGATGCCCCGCATCCTGCCGGACGCAATGAGCGCTTTAAAAAGGAAAATAAGGAAGTTGTTCTTAACCTCGTTAAAAACCCGACTGGTGCCAATGAGGTGATGAAAGTCATTGAACGCGATGGAACAAAGAAAGCCATTGTGATCGTTTTAAATGACCATGAGCAGGATGGCACCGATGTCTCCTGGATTTATGACACCCAGTTTGAAAAGTTCATGAACCCACAGACTGCAGCGGTCATCTGCTCAGGAACAAGAGCCGGAGATATGGCATTGCGGATGTATTACGGAAACTTCCAGTCGGATCTTTCTGTAGAGTCCAGCATTGAAAGGGCCGTGAACAAGGCCCTTGAAAAGAGCGATACGGTTTATGTGGTGGCAACGTATACAGCCCTGCTGCCAAGCCGTAAAGCGATTATGAAGGAATTAAATGTATGATCGTTAAATGTGCATGGATGTATCACGATATCATGGATCTTTACGGAGATAAGGGCAATATCATGACCCTGACCAGCAGAGCCAGCCAGCGCGGCATTGACTTTCAGGTGACAACTGTCGGCATTGGTCAGGAAGCTGATCTTTCGGACTTTGATCTGGTGTTTATGGGTGGTGGTGCCGATAAGGAGCAGGTCGCTCTGATTCCGGATCTGCTCTCGCGTAAGGACAATATCCGCAAGGCCATGGATGAAAACACGTTTTTCTTATTGATCTGCGGCGGCTATCAGCTGTTTGGCCAGTATTACGAAACAGCAGATCGAGAAAAGATCGAAGGCCTGAAATTTGCCGACTACTATACCGCAACGGGCAAGGCAAAATCCCGCTGCATCGGCAACATCATCATTGATGCTCCACTCGATGGGATTAATCTGCGGCTGATTGGTTTTGAAAACCATGGCGGACAGACCATGAATGTTGCCCATCCGCTAGGAAAAGTCGTTCATGGCTATGGAAACAGCTTTGATGGCGGTTATGAAGGATATTATGACGGCCATATTCTGGGTACGTATCTGCATGGACCACTGCTGCCCAAAAATGGTCAGCTGGCGGATTTTGTGCTGACCAAAGCCATCCAGAAGCGAAATCCGGAATTTACCTTTGACATGCTCGCTCCAATTGATCAGCCCTGGGAAGGGATTGCCCGCAAGGCACTGCTCGATCGCTGGAAACTGGAAGACAAGGCGGAAGTCCACAACAGTTAACCACCGCCCAACTTGTCCTTAAGACCATTCTGGATTTGGGGCTGCTTCAAAATTCTGAAGAAAACCTGAAAAACAGGGCACGTTTGTGGCAGATCGTCTGTTCTTTGCCGGCATTCTGATTGTCGGTCTTCAAAAAAGGTCCTCAGCTTGTATGAGAACTGGTTTAACGCTAAAATAAGGCAATATACAAGACGGATTTAACCGTCTCGAAAGGATATAACACAATCAAATGAATCGTTTAGCTGACAAAGTTGCTGTCATCACAGGTGGAAATGCCGGAGTCGGTGCTGAAATTGCCAAACTGTTTGCGGATGAAGGCGCAAAAGTCGTCATTTCAGCAAGACGGATGGACAAGCTGGAAAAAGTCGCTGATGAAATCCGCGAATCCTCAGGAGAAGTCCTGCCGGTTCGCTGCGATATTTCAAAACCTGAAGAAGCAGATAATCTTATTCATCAGGCAATTCGTGAATATGGTCAGATTGATATTCTCGTCAATAATGCTGGAATTCTCGAAGAAGGCATGAAACCGATTGAGTGTGCCACGGACGAAGATATCAGTCGGATTATCGATACCAATTTAAAAGGAACCATGTACGTGACCCGGGCCGCCTTGCAGGAAATGCAGGAAAACGACCGGGCTTCGATTGTGAATATTGCCTCTGTTGCGGGCGAAAAAGGCTGCGGACCTGCTGCCTATGCGGTTGCCAAAGCCGGAATCATCGGCCTGACCAAGCATACGGCTTTCCGTTTTACCGGCACAGGAATCCGCTGCAATGTCATCTGCCCGGGAACCATCGCCACCTCGATGACGGCTCATCAGGATGTGGCCGCACTCAATAAAGATATGATGAAAGCCATGCGCTCTCATCTTGATCTTTCCGCTGGTGTGGCTTCGGTTGAAGACATTGCCAACATCGCTTTATTTTTAGCTTCAGATGAATCCAATGCGATGACTGGACAGGTTCTGGTCTCTGATTTTGGCGCTTCGCTATAGATTCTGTCCACCCAATATTCAAATCACCTATAGAAAGAGGCTATTGCTTTTGGCAAAGATGCTTCTTTTGGTGTTGCAAACCAATGTCATTAAGTTTAGTAAGTTCAGGCTTCTGCTCATCAGGTCTCTGATAGTGGGGGCCTTTTTCTTGTGGGTAATACTGGGCATACAAGAAAAGAAGATGCCACTTTAGACATCTTCTTTCGTGAGAATTCTTGATTTGCTACAGACTTTGCACAAGATTCGGATAGAGCAGATCCGTTCTATGGCCTGATGAGGTTTGTTTTCATGTAATTTTCTAGAACCGATTTTTCATCATGAAATTTTTGATTATCAAAAATAATCGGCCTGCAAAGCATTCAGAGCAATGCAGGCCTGTAAGTCTTCAAAATCGTGACACAAGAATGACAGTATTTTGTTCTTTGCTTAGGCGGTTGCTTGATTTAAGTGAGTCTGCGTAGGATAGGCAACATTCATGAACTGTTCTTCTTTTTAGTGCTATCCACCGCAAAGCTAATCACTTCCATCAATGCACACCCAATAACGACCAAGAAGATATTGTTCGCTCCTACCCCCCCAATTGCAACAGATGCTACTGCCCACAAAGAAAGAACAGCGCATCTGTATGAATATGCTTTGGTGGGAGCTTTTTTAATGCTACCCAAACAAAAACTAATACAATTGCTAAAGCAATAGCTTTTTCAATAGTATTCATACCTATACCTCCTTACGATTCAAGGGAATTGTATAGAAGAGATGGAAGGTATAATGCATCATCTATGATAACAGTTTACCTTCGCATTATTAGTAATCTGTTCCAATGGCTTTTATATTTATTCCTGAAAGAAAATATTACTAGATTTACTTTTATATAAAGCCGGATCTCTAATGAGGCAGGGCCTTATTAATATGAAAGTCAGTGAAACAAAACATTAGGGGGTATTTGTATTTTCTAGTAGTATTACCCCAAAGTAAAAATGGTTCCTACTCAAATGCTGCGTTTTGAATGATTACTCCTATCAAATACAGTTTATTTATCTTCTGAAATATTTATTAGTATATTAGTACTAATGAACAGTCCTTTAATTAACTGCTTTTCTCGTCTACCATTATCCATTAGAGCGCTTGTTGGTTCTTAATTTAAATATAAAACTTTAAATAAAAGATTTTTGAGCGGTGCTTGTTCCGGATATTTTGTTTCATTACTTTGAAAGTTTTAATAACAATCAACTCGATAAACAATTGACTGATTTCTATATCAATCACTATTATCAGAAGACTGAAAAATTTTCATAGTTGTTTGAAAACAGTACCTTGGAACAAATATCGCTCAAGGTCCAAATAAAATCCATATAACTAAATTGTAGTGCTGCTTTTATCAATGTCATTTAGCTAGAAAAATATGACCTCAAACTTTGTATAAAAATCAAAGACAAAGTGGATGATAGGAATAGAATTTGCTGCTGATTATATCCATATGCACCAACCAAGCACAAAATATACTGATTGATTTGGCTGTATTCATCAAAATAGGTACACTAAAAACAACCCTTCGATAAGAGCCGTTTTTAAGAATTGTATGGGTGGTTTGTATCAATAAGATGCGCATATAATGCACTTATCGGTAAGTGAACCATATCAAACGATTGGGATGGAGATTTCGCTTGAAGCTCCTTTCCGGCCGAACGGGCAGTTTTTCTCTTAGCAGCTCCTCAGTCAGAGCTTGAAACTCCGCTTTTGTAATTTGACAGATTGTTCGTTTTTTCGTCCATTTCGGAGTAAACGTATTCCTGATAGCCCGTATCGCCTTAGTTGTATTGATTTGGTATTCATAAGTTGTCTGCTTCTCTTCTTTATTATCCGATTGAGATGATTCAAGAACACACTTTTTGATCTCGGAAACCAGATTGTAGAAGATAAGGGATGAATAAATCTCCTGAATGATGTATTCTGCTTTTATCGAGTGGATACGTTTCATTCCTATTCCATATTTAAGCCAGGAGAAACTCTGCTCGATTCGCCACCTTAGGTGGTAAATAAATCCAAGAGCCTCCGGAGGAAATTCTGCTTCATCCAGATTGGTAATCAGTCCTTCCCAGACGTTGTCGCCAATCTCGATAGCTACCACCCTGCAGTCAAAATCAATAAATTCAGATTCTTGATCAATCTGTCTCATTGATTTTTTGACCAGGTATTTCATCTGGGGGTTTTCTTTTTCCTCTTTTCTTTGGTGGTGGGTAAGAATGCGGCTGATCTGCTGGTCTTCTGTATGGTCAAGCTGTGTATAAGTCAGGCAGCTATACTCTCGTTCTTTCATACGTATGAGGTATTTGTGCCCTAAGGATTCAATAAGCTTACACAATGGATAAGAAAAATACCCTCTGTCCATGACAAAGAGAAATGTCTCGCCAGGATAAGCTTCATGAATCTCCTTGACCATTTTCATAGCAGCGCCCCGTTCGTCTTTGGACCTCTGGTCTTGAGTGACGATGGCTAAAAATTTGTCATTAAGTACGTCATAGGCTGCGTTAACATGAATACCGGCCCGGATAATGTTTTCCTTGTTCTTGGTATAAATGATGTAGTCAGGTTCATCTTCATTTGGCGCAACAGGTTCATTGGTTCCGTCAAAAGCGATTACCCTGTGTTCTTTATATTTTTTATCCATGGAATAAAGTGCCAATGTGGCTTTGTGCAGTGTTGAAAATACGCTGACTGGAGTCTTGGCTTTTGTCTGAACAAGTGCCGAAGCAGATGGTCTTACACTGCCCATGCCGAAATAGTTCATGGATAAATCGGAGAGTGTTGATCCATTCCCGATAATGGATGTATTCAGGAAATGGAACAAGTTTATTTTTGATGATCGATAATGACTTCGTGAGAGAGCTCCTGTTTGAGAAGCAAGAATCTTCTCCTGTTTGTGGGCAAATTCCTCAAGGAATTTCATGAATCTTTGATAAATCACGGACGGCGAAGTAACTTTAGTTGCCATATTTTCCTCCTTATAAAGTTATGTTTTCAACGTGATAAGGATTAAATTAGACAATTATAGAGTTGTTGTCAAAGCTAATTTTCGTTAAACCAGAAAATATAAAATCCACCATCTGTGCACGGATGGTGGACAATACTAACTATCAAAAACTAAGCTAAATGACATTGCTGCTTTTATTTTAAAATATAAGCACCAATGAATGGGAAGGGCTATTCTATCGACTGAGCAATAGACATGTTAAGGGACTATTACTAATAATTTTATATGAGAAATAACTAAATCCGTATGAAGGGCACCCGACTGTTTTGAATTGGATAGTCAACTGTGGGTTTGATATTCGATTTAGTCTTCAACCAAACCGCCTAATCCACCTTTCGGATCTATCAAGTGGACCCAACAATAGTCTTTTATTTGATGCTCTTGGCAAAACTTTGGAACTACTGTGAGTCCAGTCCATAAGATCGTGAAACAAACTATCACTATCATAGTAAAATGCTTCATAAATCTTTTTTTCCTTTCGTTTCTATGGATAAATACTACAATAGATTTAAAACATAATAAACCATGAAAAATTCGCGAACTTTTGGAGGGGAATATGGATATTGATAATGGTTATGAGAAGTACCTTGGTTTTATTGAGAAAAACATTAGATTGAAAAAAGGATTGTATTGGATAATGTTTCATATGACTTGAAAATTTCAAAGGGAAATCTGAGTGATTCTGAAAATGGGAAGAAACCAATGAGAGAAGCGATATTTAAAAGGTTTCTTGATTATTATGGAATAGAATTCTGCTTTGATCGATGTCTGCTTGATGAGGTTCGCCGGCTGCTTGGCAATTTAATGGATGCTTATATCTACAAAAATCGAGTAAAAGAAGCACAAGTTCTAGAACAGTTTATTCAAAGGCAGAGTATTTACGAGTATTCTTTCGGATGCCTGTATGTGCCTTTGTTTACTATGATGGCTTCAATGTCATTTAGCTTAGTTTTTGATAGTTAGTATTGTCCACCATCCGTGCACAGATGGTGGATTTTATGTTTTCTGGTTTAACGAAAATTAACTTTGACAATAGCTCCATAATTATCTAATTTAATCCTTATCACGTTGAAAACATAACTTTATAAGGAGGAAAATATGGCAACTAAAGTTACTTCGCCGTACAGGATTTATCAAAAATTCATGAAATCCCTTGAGGAATTTGCCTACAAACAGGAGAAGATTCTTGCTTCTGAAACAGGAGCTTTCTCACGCAGTCATTATCGATCATCAAAAATAAACTTGTTCCATTTCCTGAATACATCCATTATCGGGAATGGGGCAACACTCTCCGATTTGTCCATGAACTATTTCGGCATGGGCAGTGTAAGACCATCTGCTTCAGCACTTGTTCAGACAAAAACCAAAACTCCAGTCAGCGTATTTTCAACACTGCACAAAGCCACATTGGCACTTTATTCCATGGATAAAAAATATAAAGAACACAGGGTAATCGCTTTTGACGGAACCAATGAACCTGTTGCGCCAAATGAAGATGAACCTGACTACATCATTTATACCAAGAACAAGGAAAACATTATCCGGGCCGGTATTCACGTTAACGCAGCCTATGACGTACTTAATGACAAATTTTTAGCCATCGTCACTCAAGACCAGAGGTCCAAAGACGAACGAGGTGCTGCTATGAAAATGGTCAAGGAGATTCATGAAGCTTATCCTGGCGAGACATTTCTCTTTGTCATGGACAGAGGGTATTTCTCTTACCCATTGTGTAAGCTTATTGAATCCTTAGGGCACAAATACCTCATACGTATGAAAGAACGAGAGTATAGCTGCCTGACTTATACACAGCTTGACCATACAGAAGACCAGCAGATCAGCCGCATTCTTACCCACCACCAAAGAAAAGAGGAAAAAGAAAACCCCCAGATGAAATACCTGGTCAAAAAATCAATGAGACAGATTGAACCAGAATCTGAATTTATTGATTTTGACTGCAGGGTGGTAGCTATCGAGATTGGCGACAACGTCTGGGAAGGACTGATTACCAATCTGGATGAAGCAGAATTTCCTCCGGAGGCTCTTGGATTTATTTACCACCTAAGGTGGCGAATCGAGCAGAGTTTCTCCTGGCTTAAATATGGAATAGGAATGAAACGTATCCACTCGATAAAAGCAGAATACATCATTCAGGAGATTTATTCATCCCTTATCTTCTACAATCTGGTTTCCGAGATCAAAAAGTGTGTTCTTGAATCATCTCAATCGGATAATAAAGAAGAGAAGCAGACAACTTATGAATACCAAATCAATACAACTAAGGCGATACGGGCTATCAGGAACACGTTCACCCCGAAGTGGACGAAGAATCGAACGATTCGTCAAATTACAAAAGCGGAGTTTCAGGCTCTGACTGAGGAGCTGCTAAGAGAAAAACTGCCCGTTCGGCCGGAAAGGAGCTTCAAGCGAAATCTCCATCCCAATCGTTTGATATGGTTCACCTATTGATAAGTGCATTATATGCGCATCTTATTGATACAAACCACCCGTACAATTCTTAAAAAAGGCTCTTATCAAAGGGTTGTTTTTAGTGCACCTATTTTGATGAATACAGCCAAATCAATCAGTATATTTTGTGCTTGGTTGGTGCATATGGATATAATCAGCAGCAAATTCTATTCCTATCATCCACTTTGTCTTTGATTTTTATACAAAGTTTGAGGTCATATTTTTCTAGCTAAATGACATTGATGATGGCTTCAAGGACGAAAGAACCGTCATCTTTATCGAAGATTGAAACTCGCGCTTATGATGAAATTGATGAATATATGCCAGCCTTCGATAATGATGAAACGGCTCTGATCTTATATTTAAAAGCTTTCCAGGCCAGAAAAAGAATGGCCTTTGATCAGTCGATCCAATACTATGCTATGGCTCTTGACTCCTTTAACGGGCGGCTCTGGCCGCAGCTTGAAGGAATCATTAAGCTTAACTATGCCCAATCGCTGACGATTGCCTCGTCCTATTATGATGGGTATCTGTCAGCGAAAGAAGCACACGATCTATTTGTGAAGCATGGCAACTATGTCAGAGCGTTAATGTGTTATAACAATCTGGCAAATTATTTACTTTGCCTTCAATCCTTTTCGGCTGCCAGGACATGCAGCGAGAAAGCATTACTTTCCATGGGCTCCTTTACAGGAGATTCCCTTTATTACCGTCATGCAGTAACCACGATGCTGATTATTTTAACGCTGGAAGGCAGTTTTGAGCAGGCAATCCAGTTTGCAAAGGATCATCCTGTTGACTGGAGCGATGGCTTTGTGGGAAATCTGATTTTGATTCCGTATTGTTATTATCGTCTGGGGCAAAAAGAATGTTGTCTCAAGGAGATGGAAAAGTTCGATCCTGACCTGCTTGAAAGTGACGATAAAGCCTTGTTTGCACTGCTTAAAGCAATTTTGCGAGAGAATTCTGCCAAGATCGAGGCAGCCAAACAGAAAATGCTCAGGATTTGCTGCCGGCAGAAAAACTGGCTGATGCTGATGGTCCTCTATCAATTGCTGATTGATTACTATAAATCAGTCAATGACCTGGAATTGCTGGTCGATGCCTATGAAGGAAATAATAAAGTTCTTAGACACCAGCTGCCGCTATCAATTTAACAAGAGAAGACAAGTTGCAAAAATCGAGAATCTTTCCTTTCAAAAGATTTCTTTTGGTGGATCCTGGAGTTCAGGCTTTCTTATCCAGGCAATCTTATCAGGAACAATCCCTGAATAAGTGGTTTTAAACAGGATGAGTCAATGACCCCACCCAAACTGCCTTGCAATTTGGATGGGGCTTGAAGACAAGGCTTTAAAACACCTTTATTCAAGCTGATTGACTAGCCTGAGTCTTAACTGACTACGTTATTTGAGAATTGACCTTTCATAGGTCTAAACAGACACTCTGGAACGTTCAGCCTAATTCCAGACTCTGCGGATCTGCATTAACCAGCGCTGAGGTCAGGCGCAGTGTGCAGATCAACAAACCTCTTATAACATTGGCGAAGGCTGATGCTTTATACACTTCAAAGGATGCTTTTTGTCCCAAGAAGATTTATTACCCTGGAGGTAAAACTATGGTTTATGTATTAGATATCGATGGCAAACCTTTAATGCCAACCGAAAGGCATGGCAAGGTGCGCCGCCTTTTAAAAGAAAGAAAAGCTAAAGTGGTAAAGAAAACTCCCTTTACCATTCAGCTTTTATATGATTCAACAAGATATACCTCTTACTGTCACTCTTGGAGTAGACGCTGGTTCCAAACACATTGGTCTTAGTGCTTCCACGGAGACAAAAGAACTTCTTGCCTGGGATGTCCAGTGTAGAACAGATATTCCTGAGCTGATCTCCACCAGAAGAGAAGCCCGACGGGCAAGAAGAAACCGCAAGACAAGATACAGAGCACCCAGATTTAAAAACCGGAACAGATCGCAGTCAAACCAGGTTCAGCCTGAACAAAAGGATACTCAATCTAAACAAAAAGGATGGCTTGCTCCCTCTGTTGAACATAAAATTGACACGCATCTTAACCGGATTGCGGCAGTTCAAAAAATTCTGCCCGTGACAAAAATTGTGGTGGAAACGGCCTCCTTTGATACGCAGAAACTGAAGAATCCTGAGATCAGCGGTATTGAATACCAGCAGGGGGAACAGACTGGTTTCTGGAACGTTCGTGAATACGTGCTGTGCCGCGATAATCACGAATGCCAGCACTGTCATGGCAAAAAGAAAGATCCGATCTTAAATGTGCATCACATTGAAAGCCGGAAGACTGGCGGAGACTCACCTTCCAACCTGATTACGTTATGTGAAACCTGCCATAAGGAATACCATGCAAAAATCAAGGCTGGAGAAATTAAAGGACCAAAGGATTTCAAGCTTCCTGAACGGGCTGAGTCTTATCGGGATGCAACCTTCATGGGCATCATGCGCTGGACACTGCTGGAACGATTAAAAACAGCCAATCCCAATATTGAAGTGGTCAATACCTATGGCTACCTGACAAAGAATAAAAGGATCAGGCTTGGGCTGACGAAAGAACACTACAATGATGCATATTGCATCGCGGGCAATCTCAATGCCAGACCGTTAGACAAATGCCTGTATTTCAAAAAGATCAGAAGGCATAACCGTCAGATTCATAAATTTAACTTCAGCAAAGGACATGTACGTAAGAACAACCAGGCTCCACATCTGGTTGGCGGCTTTTGTCTTTTTGATAAAGTCCTGTACAAAGGACAGAAATGTTTTATTACCGGACGCCGGGTAAGAGGCGCTTTTACACTCAAAACATTTTGGGGACAGAAGATAAAAGACGGAGCTTCCATGAAAAAACTGATTCTCGTAGAACGAGCAAAAGGATACATTCAAGAAACAGCAATTCGGCAATTCCTCCCCACCCAAACTGCATAGCAATTTGGATGGGGTACCCTTGCCTATCATATGGAGCGAAGAAGATTGAAAACAAAGCGTGAAGAGCCGCGCTGAAAGAATCCAAAAAGAGCGTAAGGATGAGGTATGACGTTCATCTTTACGCTCTTTTTGATTGTAGGTGGCTCACTTTGGTTTTGGGGTCTTCAATCAGATGCCGATTGTGATCGTCCGATCTACCTGCGGGCTTTTAATGGTATCGCCGCCGCTAAGATCCGTACGGGAAACCTGGGAGATGCTGTTGGAAAGAAAGACAAATGCCTGCTTGAAATCTGAGGCTTTCGCTTTGAAGTAAGGCTTCTGGGATTGTTCTGGCGGATAGTAGTCCTGCAGGATTCTTGGATTTGCCTGATCGCCGATCGCCATGGGCAGATAGAAAACACCTTTATTTCTGATCTCCTTTTGAAGCCTTTCCTGTGTGGCTTTGGTCAGTTCTTTGTCTGTTGGATAGCCATCAGTTAAAACAAACAGCCAGGGACGATAATATTTGGTGCCGCTGACTTTGGCATAATAGTCTTTTCTTGAGCGGATCATGTCCAGGGCATGGTTGATGGCCCCATTCAGAGAGGTCATGCCACTGGCTTCAAGCGTCGGCGGCTGATACATGGAAGCTGGCATAAACGGCTGAATTTCATGGACACTTGAATTGAAGGTCACAATCGCAAGATCAGCCCGTCCTAAAGCCAGCGGATCTTCTCGAAGTGTCCTGCCAAAAATTTGTAATCCGTCATTGAGCTCTTTTAAAGGTGCTCCATTCATGGAATGGGAACAATCCAGCAGCAATACAGCCGGCACATGGTATTCTCCAGGATTGTCTGGCGGATACATCTCTTGTAAATAATCAGACATACAAAATTTTCTCTTTTCTCTTTTCTCTATTGTTTTGTTGAATCCGGTTTTCTCTTATGCCTTTCACTTTAAACCAGTCATTATGAATTGCACAACCTGTAGTCCAAAATGTGCTCAGACTGATTTCAGAAATGAATTCGAAAGATGTTTTTCTTCAAAAAGGATGCAAGTCTTCTGCCCAGGATGCTGACAAGGTGAAATGCGCCTTTTTCGTGTTCATCATCCAAAGTTTGGCCGCAGTTTACTGAAAGGGCTTTAATCCATCTGTAATCTTGCTAGAATTGAAGAACCTGAATGGGAGAGACGTGCAAAAAAGATCCAGATACGTCTTTAGAAAATCGAAAATCCTGTTCAGAAAACGTTCTGCAATCCAGGATGAAGAAGGGAAAGAAATCCATATGCCAGAAAGAAGCAACAACACTGTTTTTACCTTTGGACTGACTGCCGATCAGACAGATCCAAAAGAAGATGGACTGAGCTGCCCGGATTTTGTCAGTCCAAAAGAAGCAAAGAAGACCGACTGGAAGCAAGAACAGACAAAAAAGCCTCTTTCGAAGCCAGAAGAGAAGGCTTTCCAGACGCATAGGGCTGAACATCCAGAACAAACGCAAACGGATCCCGTGAATGAGAACTCAAAAAAAGAAGAAGACGAAAAGTCAGATCCTTCTTCAGATGCTGGTCAGAACAGGGAAGAAGCAGCCAGACAAGAAAAAGAAGAATCTCCAGCCCCCAGACCACAGGCAGATCAAGGTGGAAAGCCTCTGGAAGCGCAGGAAAATCATTCCACTGACAATTTTCAAAACGAATCCGCCTTTGAGAAAGTCGCAGAAGCCTCTGAACTGGAAACTGTTCTTTCTTCAGATGAAGAACCAGAGTTTGTGAAAGCATCTTTTCTTGAACAGACAGATGATAGTCAGTCGGAGGCTTTTGAAGAAGAAACGGACACCATTTCTATCCCGCCTGTTCCTGCCTGCCTTTCCAGATCTTATCGGGGTTCTGATCTGTTTGTTTTCAACATCACCCAGACAGGAGAAAGCCATGTAAAGAACGAAACAGAATGCCAGGATTACAGCGGTTTTGAAGTGGTCGGGGACCGGATCGTTCTGGCTGCCATTGCTGATGGTGTGGGCTCCTGTATTCATTCTGACTGGGGAGCAAGAGTGGCAGTCAGTGAAAGCCTTCAGTACATGAAAAACTACTTCACTGCTGCTTTAGAAAAACATGATTTTGTTTTTGATGATGTCCTGGCCATGGGACCCCTGCTTCAGGAAACGATGCATCGTGCTTTGCGAAAGATCAGTGAAAAGGCTGACGAGTTCAATGTTCTTGACTACGCGATGCACACAACGCTGACCATCGCCGCCTACGATGGAAAAACGCTCTATTTTGCGCATGCTGGAGATGACGGCATTGTCATCTTACAGGATGATGGCGGCTATAAAATGATTACGCACCGCCATAAAGGGCCTGAAGCCAGCAGCGTCTTTCCTTTACAGAGCACAACCACCTGGCAATATGGAAAAGAAATGCATATTACCGGCTTTGTGATGGCTACGGATGGACTGCTTGACTACTTCGTTCGGAGTGCTTTTGAAGACAACCGGGTATTCTTTCCCTTTATCAGGCCAATTCTTTTTACCCCGATCGAAGATCCGAAGCAGGCTGAAACTCTGCACCACGATCTGGAAGACTTCCTGAACTCGCCCAGACTGCGAAAGGCCGTTGGTGATGATTTAAGCCTGATTGGTGTGGTTAACGAGAAGAAAATGCAACAGATTGTGGAGCCAGAATTTGACATTGAACACTGGAAAGCGATGACGAAAGTCTACGAACGGCAAAAACAGAAAGCTTTGTATCCGGGACTTTTTGAAGACAAAGATGAAGACGAAAAGGCAAAAAAGACAGGCGATGCTGCTTCAAAACCGGAAAAGCAAGCTGTCCAATCCACCAAACCCGAATCCTCTTCACCCTCTTGCGATGAACACCCGCAGCCTGCTTTCAAACCGGAAAATACCACTCTGCCTGATTTTCCATCCTCCCAGCCGCTTCCTTTAAAACCGGCGGATCTTCACGCATTAGAAAGTCCGACTGCTGCCCATCCAGAAGAAATCAAAGACGAAAACACATTTGGAGATAAATTGCTTCGCAATGTTGGAGCAGCCGCTTCGTATCTTGGCCGTAAGCTGGTCAAAGCCGGTCAGGATTTAGAAGAAAGAGCCAGCCGGGATTCCAAAAAAGTCAGGGAAATGAAGGAAAAGTCAGATTCAGATAGGGAGAGCTGAGATGGACATCAGACCTTATTTTTACTACCGAAACCTCCTGGATTTGCACGATCAGAAAATTGTCGACAACCTGATTGATGAATGGATGCATATGCCAGAAACAATCACCATTCCCCAGCCCTATGCCCGGCTGCTCGATATTACGCATGCCATCAAGATGGATGTACCAGCGCTTTTCTATATTCATTACTGGTTTATCCCTGTGGATTGCGCGGATCATGAAAAAGTTGTTCTCAGGCCCAATTATCTCTTTGAAAAAGAGCAGGCCAGAAAGAATCTGGCCAAAGTTGAAAAGTGGATCACGGAAGTCTTGCGTAAGCTGCCCGATGGTCTTGATGATCTGAGCAAAGCTTTATGGCTGCGAGATGTCATCATTCTCAATTGTAAATATGGAGATTCCAAGAATATGGAGGCGCACAGTGTCTATGGGGTTGCTGTCAACCGGATTGCAGTCTGTGAAGGCCTGGCAGCAGCCTATAAGATGCTTTGCGATCTTTGCAATCTGCCCTGCATCATTGTCAATGGCAAGCTGGCTGGTGAAAATCACAGCTGGAATATTGTCTGGATTGATGGCAAGCCTTCCTTTGTCGATCCGACTGCGGATCTGAGGGATGGAAGAGCCACCTGCCGCAACAGCTTTATCCGCGCCAGCGATGAAATGGCCGGCTATGAATGGAATCGTGACGAAGTCCCGGAATGCAAAGTCAAAAATTTAAGCAATCCTTTCATCCGGATTGGCTGCGAAGACGATCTGATGAGTGAAATTCGAAAACATCGTGAATGTCCATCGATGACCTTGTTTCTTGATTATCCAGGGGCAGATTCTGATGCGTATCGAAATCGGATCAGCACCCAGCTTGCATTCACCCCTGAAATTACATCCCGCTGGAAAGTCAGCCACTGCACCAGAAGACCGATTATCTATCTTGACCAGTAGATCAGAAAATAGAGAAGAGAAACAGACCGAAAACAAATAGGCCAAAAAATAAAGGAAAGGAAGATCACATGCGTACCTGTATTGGACTTGGAGGGAAGAGCTATATACTGGAAGATTCCCAATTTCAGGGCGGTGGAGAAGCGTCGTTGTATCAGATTGTCGACCGGCCAAATCTGGCTGCCAAACTCTACAATTCCAGAATTTCAGAAGATCCTGTCCAGATCCGTGAGCGGGAGCGCAAGCTTAAAGCGATGGTTGCCACCAATATTCCAGCCTATATGGATGGACTGCTGCGGCTGGCCTGGCCGATGGATGTTCTGTACGAGAACGGAAAAATGGTCGGCTTTGTGATGCCCAAAGTTTCCTGTCCACTCAACTTCTATGACGTGCAGCGTTTTAACCGCAGTGCGCCAAACAGTCTGAGCACAAAAAACGTTCTGGCGGTATGGCCGGATTTCAACTGGAAATCGTCACTCCAGGTCGCCTACAATCTTGCTGCGCTGGTGGCCTTCTTACATGCCAAAGGGATTGTCATCGGGGATTTGAACCAGAAAAACATTCTGCTCGATGGGAAAACCCGACAGGTCGTTCTGGTCGACTGTGACTCTTTTCAGTTCATGGATCCGAAATCCAAAGAAATGTTTTATTGTGATGTCGGCATGCCGGAAATTCTCCCGCCCGAACTTCAGCAGAAAGGATCTTTCCGGGGAAAATTTAACCGTTATACGGATGATTTTTCGCTTGCGGTTCATATCTTCCGCCTGATGATGATGAACGCCGATCCTTTTGGCGGCATCGGGAGTCAGGGACCATCGAGAAGCGCGATGGAGTGGGGAAATCAAGACATCCTGGAAGGCAACTGTCCCTATGTGAGAACCTGTTCGATTCAGGTGCCGCCATTTGTCCCGGATTACACCATGATTCCATCCGAAATCCGTCAGTTGTTTGACCGGACGTTTAACTATACGGCCGGGAGTGCAAAAGCCAGGATTTCGCAGCGGGCCACAGGAAGGGAATGGGTCAAAGCGCTTGAACCGTATTGCCTGCCCAAAACAAGCTTGATCACACATTGTCAGAAGGATCCAAAATCTCACGTTTATCCTTTCCATAACCCCTATTGTCCCTGGTGTGCTCTTGAACAGAGGATGAATCTAAAAGCGAGCCAGAACACTGGCGCAGGCAAAAGCAGACAGAATCAAAAACAAACCAATCCGTTTTCTTCCACCGGGCAAAAAAGCGGCTTTACCGCAAACAACCGGAAAACTTCCACCAGTTCCAATTCCAGCCAGACACAGCGAACAAGAACAGCCCATACCGTCTCTGGTTCAGCCTTTTCAGCGGCAGCCAAAAATGCCAGTCGAAATCAGGGTCAGAATGCTGCAGCATCAAAATCCGCTGGTACGGCTTCCAGAGTGTCGGGTTCAGGCCGCGCTTCTGGCACCCGTTCAAAGAGTGTCTCACCAAGTGCCCATCATTCAAGTGTAAAAAGTTCGCCAACTTCTGCCAGGCAAAACCAGACCGCGAAAACCAGATCGGCTGCCAGTTTTCCAGGTGGTTCTTCTTCGAATAGAACAGCCAAGATGGCCGGTCCTGCTCAGCCTGCCAGAAGTGCAGGATCCAAAAGGCCTGAGCGTTCGACGTTTTGGATGTACGTTCTCTTTGGCCTTTCCGGCCTTTTTGGATTTCGAATTTTGCAGGGCATAGATATGGTTTCAATTTACTATTGGACGCAGGTCGACTTTGAAGCGCATGTGTTTTTTGTCAGCATTTGCGGCCTGATCTTTGGACTTCTTTGTGCAAGACTGCTGGAAGAAAGCTATCAGACAAGCGAGCATCCGGTTTGGATGCTGGCGTATATGTCAGCCGGCCTTATGATTCTGGCGCCATTGGCTGGCGCGATTGTGTTGATTGGCCTGATGGCAATTGAAGTCTTGCTGGAATCTATCCTGTAGAAGGCCAAAATGGGAAAAGCAAGAGAAGAAAGGCTCTACATAAAGTTCAAAAGAGAAAGAGAACTGGACAGATTCTTTCTCGAAACTCAAGATTTCAAAAAGCCAGAAAACAGAAGGATCGATTCTGGATCTCTTTGTTTTCTGGCTTTGATGCTTGTGGCTTTTCTTAGGCCTGCATCTCATCGTTCCATCGTTTTGTTGTTGTCAGTCTTTTATGAATCCGCCTGCAACAGAGACTGGATACGGATGTCTGGATGAAATCCTGGACTTTGACAGGCTCAAAACGGATCCGTCTAGTCAAGTTTGGTCTTTGTGATGCCTTTTATGGACATTTGTTGAATCTGGCCGGTGACCATCTTTACCTTTGTGATTCTTCATTCTCCCTGAGAAGGCAGGACAAAAAGAAAGACTATCGGATTTTGGGATGCGTTTTGGCAGAGATCTGATCCTGGTCTTCGCTAAAAAAGACAATCTGGTAGACGCAGAAGATTTTGCAGCAGACCGCCTGCAAAGCGTTGATCATCAGATGCTGCTGCCAGTTGGGCTGTTCAATGACAGTGCAGTCTGCCTCACTGGTTTTCATCACCTGATGGAGCATCGTTTCAAAGGCCGAGGCAAACGTATCAAAGTGGTCTGCTGTGTGACTTGGATTTTGCATCGTGCGATAGATCGTGATTAAAGTCGAGATCTCGTTTAAAGAGAAACAGTGTTTTAAAACCATCACGACATACAGGAAGGCAAGGTGATAGCGGGTGTAGCGCTTTTTAACCGGAGGTTCAACGATCGAATTCTTGACATAATTATTGATCATACTGGCGGTGATACAGGGCTTGGTCTGGTCAAAATATAAAGGAGACAGCCAGCTGGTTAACAGTTCAACCATCTGATCCATATATAAGTCGATATCAGGAAATTCTTCAAAGCGGGGCGCTTTATAGTTGAGCAGTTTAGAGTAGATGACATGAGAGGGTTGCATGGTTTCTATTTTAACAAATTTAAACTGTTCTTGAGCGACGGTTATTCAATTCGATCACTGTACGATCCTTCTTTTTTCTCAAGGATAGACAGAGTTGCGAATCTGGCTGAATTTTGAAAAACAGAAAGGGAAGCGGCCTGCACATAGCCGCAAAATGGTTAAGTCCTATGCGCGAAGCCGATCCTGGTCTGGCTCGATTGAATTCAGGCTAACCGCTTCCAGTTCAATCCAACGAAAACATTTTCTGAGTCTGAACGATACAATCCGGTATGAGGATGTGATTCTGGTAGAGGAAAGGTCAGCTGGTCCAGTCCCGGTTGGCAGATTGTCGGTTTTTTTCTAAAATGGAAAAAGGTGATAAACATGAAAAAACTATTGAGCGCATTGCTTTGCTTTCTGATGGCTTTTACCCTGGCAGGCTGTCAGCCAAAAGTCTCTTCAATTGAGGTGGCCGATGGTGTTGACTTTAAACTGGTTGACGTTCTGGAAGTCGAAAACCACCAGGTCAATACGGTCTACTACTATTTTCTGGCCAGCATCGAAAACAATTCTGAATCGGTTTACCATATGTCCAATCTGGTCTATCAGCTTTCTGCCTCTTCCAAAGACGGCTATAAGCCGATCAACCCGATTGACCAGTTCAAGACAATCATTACCAACGATGTCAACCCAGGATCTTCGACCTATATTTACGGCTACATTGGCGTACCAAAGACCGAAGATCGGACCATTGGCCTGTATGTGAAGAAAGAAGACTCCTTCATTCCCTTTGACAGCGTCAAAATCCGAACCATTCAGGATGATAAGATCACGAACTCAGATGCCAAGAAATTTACCGTATACTCGGATGATTATTACGAATTTGAGGTCGATGCTGAAAACGTGACCTACACCTACAAGGATGGCAAATCGACCATCGATGGTC
The DNA here is from genome assembly GCF_034745455.1 of Allobaculum sp. JKK-2023. NCBI lineage: Bacteria > Bacillati > Bacillota > Erysipelotrichia > Erysipelotrichales > Erysipelotrichaceae > Allobaculum > Allobaculum sp. JKK-2023. The sequence goes on from NZ_JAYERV010000003.1 coordinate 29,932, forward strand.
TTCTGATCAATTACAAAAACAAGACCGACAGCCGTCTGGTCGTGCCATTTTTGTCTCCAGCCTGCACCATTGATGGCTTCAAGGTTTCTTCCCTGCCGGATGCCGATAAACTGAAAGGGATGTCCTTAGAAGAGATTTCCCAGCAGAAATTTGAACAGAACGGGATGAGCGCCAAGACGGAAGCGATCAAGGCGACTACTTATGGCTATCAGGTCTTCTACCTGGATCCAAACCAGGAACTGACCGCCCATATTCTGTTTGAAGCCGATGATGCCATTCCTGATTTCTCTGCGAAACAGAAAAATGGGGTGACGATTACCATCAATTCCCCCGCTTTTGGCTATAAGCAGGTCATTAAAGTCAATTACTGATCCCCCGCGAAGCTTTGCTTTGCTTTGCTTTGCAAATGAAATGCTGGAGTGATCAACAGACTTATACTCCACACCTTCAACCAGAAACCCTAATCCGGGTTTCTGGTTTTTTTAACGGGCTGAAGGCATGGAAATTGAGGTTTTTGAAGAGCGTTTGAAAAACTGATACTTTCTGGCTTCTAAAAACGAATTCAAAACGGGTCAGAAATGATTGGCAGCCATCGAAAAAACAGGGTCCCTCGAACACGCAGGATCAAGACCAGTTGGAGCCAGAGTCCGTATTTTCGGCCGAAAAGAAACCTCAACTTCTTGCGAATATGACAATTGTCAATTTCTTCCCTAACGGGGCTGTGTTAAGTTTATGAATTGGAAGAGAGACCTTTCTGCCTTAAAAAAGGGCAGTGGTTTTTCATGTCGTCTTGTGCATAGAATCAATCAAGTACGATTAAAAGGGATGAATAAAGGGAAATGAGAAAGATACAGCAGAATCTGTTTCTGTATTGCCTGATTGCCAGCATGGCTTTAGCCGGGTCACTGATCTATTTTGGCAGCCCGCCGGTCGCAAAAAGCAGCAATCGGCGCTTTGGGGTTACCTATATGACCATGAACAACCCGTTTTACCCGGTCTTGAACAATGAACTGGTCAAGTATATCGAGGGCAACGGCGATCAGCTGATTTTACGCGATCCTTTGCTGGATGAAGAGAAGCAGATTGAACAGATTGAAGAATTTATTGAGATGGGTGTAGAGGGGATTTTTATCAATCCCGTCAACTCCAATACGATTTCGCCAGTGTTAAGCAAGGCGGCAGCCCATCACATTCCGGTGATTATCATCGACTGTCCGGTCGATGATCAAGAAGGGATCACAACACAGATCTATTCAGATAACTACCAGGCCGGTGTCCTTTGCGCTCAGGATCTGATGCGCCGTTATGAGCAGGGCACGATTGGCCTGCTGGAGCATTCCAAGGTTCGAAGCGGGGCAGAGCGGATTGCGGGATTTGTCGATACGATTGCCCAGGATCCCCGCTTTTCCATCGTGAACCGCCGTGAGTGTTATGGACAGACAGAAACAGCGATGCCAGCAGCCCTGGATTTGCTCGAAGAAAGTCCAAATATCAATTTTCTGATGTGCCTGAACGATCCAAGCGCGATTGGCGCCATGGCAGCCGTTGAATACTTGCAGCGTTCGGATATCCATATTTATGGCGTTGATGGAATGCCGGAATTCAAGTCTTTACTGGCCTGTGCCAATGCTGCGGAAGCAACCGCCCTGCAGTCCCCGTACACCATGGCTCAAAAAGCGGCCGAAAGCATGTATGCCGCCCTGAATGGGCAGGAAGTTGAAAAAGAGGTTGTCATTCCTGTCAGCCTGCTGAACCGCGAAAATGCTGCCAGTAATGATCTGAGGTCGTGGCAATGAAGCGGCTGACCAATATCCAGACCATTTCAGCCCTGCGAAATGGGATGATTACCCTGAACTACATCATCGTGATGTTCTTTGCATCAGTCAATCTTCTGGTGTCCAGAGAGGTGATCCGCCAGGACCGGAGCCATCTGCTTCTGGAAACCGTCGAACATCTGCCTAAAAATCCAGATTCGGTGTTCTGGATCTGCCTGGTGGCCTATGCATTGCTGGCTGCCCTGATCCTTTCACGGGTGGTGGCTGAAATTCCAGGCAAAAAGGCCAACTATGCCTCCATCGTACTGGAAATCCTGCTGTCCTTGCTGATTACCTGGCAGCTGAATCTGGCCTATTCGGGACTGTATCTGCTGGTCTTTTCGGATTGCCTGTTTCATATGCGCCGGGAGAAAAAATCAGCCAACTATACGGTCATGGTGGTGCTGGTCCTGTTTTATTTTCTGTCCAACTATTACGTGATTTCATTTTTCATGCCGATGACCGATCCGATGGCCTATTTTTCCGTCCCTGAAAGGAAGCTGTCGCTTTTGCTGGTGCTGGTCAAAAATGTGCTGGAAGTCGCCAACCTGCTGATGTTTGTGGCCTATCTGTCCCTGTATATTGCTCATCAGACCGTTGAAAATGAAAATATTGCCCAGGAGCTGGACATGATTAACCAGGTGAATAAAGAGCTGCGCAACTATGCGGCGGTGACCGAGCGCATTGGGGAAAATAATGAACGCAAGCGTCTGGCCAGAGAAATTCATGATACCCTCGGCCATGCACTGACCGGAATTGCTGCCGGCGTTGATGCGACCCTGATCATTATTGATAAATCTCCTGATCTGGCCAAAAAGCAGCTGGAACTGGTCAGCCAGGTGGTGCGCGAAGGCATTAATGATGTCCGCAATTCGCTCAATAAGCTGCGTCCGGGAGCCCTGGAAAATACCGGCCTGAAAGGCGCCTTGCAAAAGATGATCAGCGAATTTGTGGGACTGAGCAAAGATTTGTCCATTGATCTGGATTATGAAGCGGAACAGGTCAATTTTGAAGTGGCCAAAGAAGATGCCCTGTTTCGCGTCATTCAGGAAAGCCTGACCAATTCTATCCGCCATGGCCTGGCCAGCCATGTTTATATTCGCCTTTATATTGAAGACAACGCCCTTCACATTCTGATTGAAGACAATGGACAGGGATGTCTTTCCATTCAGCCCGGTTATGGGCTGACTCAGATGAAAGAACGCATTGCGGCCTTGCATGGGGCTGTTCAGTTTGATGGATCGGATGGATTTACGACATCCATCGTGGTCCCGATGCAGACAGGAGAGTATCAATCATGATAAATGTAGTAATTGCCGATGATCAGGCGCTGATCCATGATTCTCTGAAAATTGTGCTTTCGATGGATCCGGAGATCAATGTCGTCGGGACCGCTGAAAACGGATTCCAGGTGCTGGATCTTTTGAAGATTAAGCGTGTGGATGTCATTTTGATGGATATCCGGATGCCCAAAATGGATGGGGTTCTGGCCACGAAACTGGTTAAAAAAGACTATCCGCAAACCAAAGTGATTGTCTTAACCACATTTGACGATGACGATTTTGTCTTTTCCGCCTTGCGCTATGGAGCCAGCGGCTATCTGCTCAAAGGGGTCAGCATGGACGAACTGGCTGCATCGATCAAAACAGTTTATTCGGGCGGTGCCATGATCAATCCAGACATCGCAGCCAAAGTCTTTGCTCTGTTCAATCACCAGATGGATGAAGAAAGCATAATTACGATCCGTGAGGATGCTGAACAGGAAATTTCGCAGACCGAATGGGAAGTCATCCGCCAGGTGGGCAAAGGAAGGTCCAACAAAGAAATCGCCTCAGCCCTGTTTCTTTCTGAGGGCACTGTGCGCAATTATTTGTCCAGTATTTTAAGTAAGTTCTGTTTGCGGGATCGCACGCAGCTGGCCATCTGGGCGGTAGAAAACCGCAAGCGGATCAAAGAACTGGTCGGCCAGAAGTAGTCGCATTTTCCCATGCTTCTACTTTGAAAACAGCGCCTATCCATTCACTGTTTTCATTTTGGCATGTGGCTGCCAAGCCATGAAGTTTCTTTGGATGGAAGTCTGACAGAGCAGGTGGATTTCCTGTGATCAGATGAAAAGGGAGGTTCAGATGAAGTCACTGTTTTCTTCTTTTAAGCAAAATCTGTCCAGGTCGCGCAGCCATCGTGTGGTCTGGCTGGTTAGTCTGATTCTGGTCTGTGCGCTTGGCGTGGGGCAGCTTCGAAGCTGCCTGCCCATTTGTCGCACGCTGCATCTTGGCGTCTTTTCCACAAGCAACTGGGATGTGCCTGATTCCAGTACGTATGAGGTAGTGGACCAGGTCATTGCCCGCTTTGAACGTCTGCATCCAGGTCTTTCAGTGTCCTATACCAGCGGCATTATTAAGGATGATTATTCGTCATGGCTGTCGGATCAGATTGTCCAGGGACGCCTGCCGGATGTCTTCATGGTTCTGGATGAAGACTTCAATATGCTGGCAAGTCTGGGCGCTTTGCGCAATCTCGATTCCTATATCCTGCGTGATCCTGCGTTTGACCAGGAAGCCTATTACAAAAGTGCCCTGCAGGCCGGACAGTTTGATGGAGCCCAATATGCTTTGCCTTACCAGTGCAACCTTCGGCTCATGTTTGTCAACACCACCCTGCTGGACCAGGAAAAGATCAGCCTGCCGGACTGGAACTGGACCGTTGATGATTTTGCTGCCTTGTGCCAGCAGGTCACCAAAGATACCGACCAGGATGGCATGGTGGACCAGTGCGGATTCGTGAATTATACCTGGAAAGATGTCCTGGCCGCCTTTGGTGTTCCCATCTTTACCGATGATGGTCTTTCAGTCCAGATCAACAATGACCAGGTCAGAAGGGCGCTGCGCTTCATGCAGCAGATCAAGGACTATGACCAGGCGTATTCCCCCTTTACTTCCGCCGATGGCTTTGACTCCGGGCAGGTTGCTTTTGCGGCAATGAGTTATGCCGAATATAAAACATACAGTCCCTATCCCTGGAAAGTAAGGCGCTATTCCAGTTTCGAATGGTCCGTACTGCCGATGCCGGCGGGCATTGAGGGCGGTGCCAATATCAATCTGGATTCGCTGATGATGGGGATTTCATCGCAGAGTTCTCATCCCCAGGAAGCCTGGGAGCTTTTGAAACTGTTTGTCCAGGACGAACAGACTCAGCAGCTGATTGCTTCCAATACCGGTGGTCTTTCTTCTTTGCGCCAACTTTCCGGATCGTTTGCCCAGTTTGAAGAGGAAGATTCGGAAAAGGCCAATACGGAAGGCCTGCTGGATTATGCTCTGGAAAACTCAACCTGCAAAGTCCGTTTTAAAAAATATGAAGATGCGATGAATCTACTCGATACCGGCATGAATGAAATTGTATCGGGAAACGAGGATATCGGTCTGCAGCTGCTTACCCTTGAACGACGGATCAACGACTATTTACGCAGCTGAATAAGAATTCGTCAGCTGCCCTTCAGGACGTCAGAAATGCCGTCCTTTTTCTGATGGAAAAAAAGCAGGCCCAATTGCCGCAAAAAAAAAGCAAAAGAGCTTGGAGTCAGCAAAGTTTCTCCAGACAGAAACACGTATTCTGTTCTTTTATCCGACGCTCCTTTATCTGATCGTTTAAACGATATCTTTTATATACAATCCATTTCGATACAGAATAAGGCCAAAAGTGAAATGGATTCAAAAAATTTCAATCTGAATTCGATATGGACATGGAATATTTGCCATAAAAATCACCTGCAATTGAATACAACTCTATACGAATTATCGATTTGTCAAATGACAGATGTCATGAATCGATGTGAATTTTTTCTTGGATCTCATGACATCTGACACATTATATTTTCCCGAATTCTTCATAGAATAACGCTGTAAGAAGGGAGAAATATTGATGAAATATGTGATTTTAGTCAGCCACGGACAGCTTGCATCAGGGCTGGCCAATGCACTGGGGATGCTGGCAGGAGATCGGAAAGATTTGATTGCCTGCCAGCTGGAAGATGGCAAGAGCGCCGACCAGTTTGCAAAGGAATTTGGCCAGGCCATTGAGTCCGTTACCGATCAGGATGAAATTCTGATGCTCGGGGATATTCTTGGCGGATCCCCTTTGACAACCGCTGCCAATGTAATTGCGCAAAAGGGTCTGGCTGCAAATACCCGGGCAATCGGCGGGATGAACCTGCCGCTGGCTTTAACTGCGCTGCTGATGAAAGATGCGATGGATCTGGATTCATTAAAAGAAAGCATCCTGATGGAAGCCAAAGATGCGATGAAAGAATTCGCCTTTGCTGCTGTTGATGAGGATGACGAAGAAGATGTTTAATTCACAACTGTCCTGAAGCCGAATCATTCAAAAAGATTTGAAACTGAAAATCGAAGCTGGCCTGGCCTTCCCTTGCAGCAGTCAAAACGATCGGCACAAAAACGATCGGCACAAAAGGGAAGCAAGTGACATCAGTGAAGCAAGTGATCAGAGAAAATGCTTCGAAAGCTGTAAGCGACAGCCACCAAACCAAGAAAAGATTCAGGGCGATCCCAAAGAAGAAAAACGATCGAAAAGCCGGCAGGCTTAACAGGAGGAAAGTATGAGTGTTTCATTTATTCGCGTTGATGACCGCATGATTCATGGTCAGACTTGCACCCGCTGGGCAAAAGAATATCCCTGCGATGGCATTATTGCTGTGAACGACAAAGCAGCAGCCAATCCGGTTTTAAAAAATGCCTACAGAGCAGCGTCCGGAAAGAAAACCTTTGTCTGGGGCGTAGATGAGTTTATTAAGAAGAGTCCGAAAGTGCTCAACTCTGACACCCAATATTTTGTCATTACCAAAAATCCGGTGGATATGGAAAAAATTCTCGTTCAGGCCGGCTTTAAGCCCGGCGTGGAAAAAGTGATTATCGGTCCTTGCAACGATCGCCCGGATGCCGTGAAACTTGGCAATAACCAATCCATTACCCAGGAAGAAGCCGATGCCCTCGAAAGCATCAGCAAAGCTGGTTATGATGTTCGATTCCAGCTGCTGCCCGATGTATCGATCGGTGGATGGAATGATTTCAAAGGTCGTTTCGGATATTAATCGGATATTCGTCACATATGAAGAGGGAAGGATTCATCAAGCGAATCAGCAAACCCTCAGAAAATTTTGAATTCTCGATCCATCCAAAGGATCCAACGAAACAATGACTCAGACAGCACCTGCTTCTGTTCGAGCCATTCAGGAAAACAAAGAAAATAAACAGAAAAATGAGAGGAAAAAATCATATGGAAATCAGTTGGCTGCAGGCAGCCATTATTGGTTTGTTTGCCTGCTTATCGAGTATGCCGGGTCTTGGCGGCACCTCGTTTGGTAACTATACATTAGGAAGACCTTTAGTTGGTGGTCTGATCTGTGGAATTGTTTTAGGAGATATTCAAAGCGGGGTTTTAGTCGGTGTTGCAATGCAGATCGTCTATATCGCCCTGGTTACTCCAGGCGGTACGGTATCGGCGGATGTGCGTGCTGTTTCCTATATCGGTGTACCACTGGCCATGATCGCTTTAAAATCCTATGGCTTATCTGCGGATTCGCCAGACGGCCAGGCCCTTGCGACTTCCTTTGGCACGATGGTTGGTACGTTAGGAACCGTTCTGTTTTATGGAACCGCGACCATGAACCTGGTGTGGCAGCATATGGGCTGGAGCGCTGTGGAAAAAGGAGACTTTGACAAGCTGTATCTCGTGGATATGGTCTATCCATGGGTATCGCATATTCTGTTCTCCTTCTTGCCGACCCTGATCATGGTCAAGATGGGCGCGCCAATGGTAGAGCTGATCAAAAACTATCTGCCTATGGATGGCCTGGCTATGAAAACCCTGTTTACAGTCGGAGCGCTGCTTCCCTGCGTCGGAATTGCCATCCTGCTGAAACAGATCGTAGCCAAAGCGCTGGATTTCATTCCATTCTTCTTTGGCTTTACGCTGGCTGCTTCCTTAGGCATCAACCTGGTCAGCGCAACCATTATTGCGGCGATGTTTGCCTATATCAATTACCGCATCAAGATGCTTTCCCTTGCAAAATCCGCGCCCGGCGGCGTTGCTGAATTTGAAGAGGAAGAAGAGGAGGATATCTGATCATGGCAAAGATCTCCAAAAAGGCGCTCACCAAAGCCTTTAATAACTGGTATTATGGAAATTTGACCTGCTTTTCACAAGAACACATGCAGACATTTGGATACATGGTTTCCATGCTGCCCATCATCCGCGATCTGTATTCGGACGATCCAGATCTGCAAATGCGTTCGATGAATACCTATCGGACTTTCTTCAATACAGAACCTCAGTTAGGAACCGTGATTGTCGGCATTACCGCTGGTCTGGAAGAAGCCAGAGCCAATGGACAGGAAGATGTCGATGATGAAACCATCAACAGCCTGCGTGCAGGTCTGATGGGGCCAATTGCTGGCATTGGGGATTCCCTGGTTGTCGGAACCTTGATTCCAATTCTGCTTGGTATTGCAATGGGGATGTCCACTGGCGGAAGTCCGATCGGTGCGATCTTCTATATTATTGTCTGGAACCTGATTGCCTACTTTGGCATGAAAATGCTCTTCTTTAAGGGCTATGAAATGGGTGGAAAAGCGGTTGACTTCCTGGTTGGCCCGCAGGGCGAAGCGCTGCGTGAATCCATTACGATGCTTGGCGGTATTGTCATTGGTGCTGTTGCTGCCAGCTGGGTATCGGTAACAACGGCTTTCTCCATGACTGCCAATGGCGCCGATGAACCATTCCTGGTTTTGCAGGATACCTTGAACAATGTTTATCCTGGCTTTTTAACCGCTGCCTTCATCATGCTTTGCTGGTGGCTGATGGCCAAAAAGAAAATGTCGCCGCTCAAAGTGATGCTCTTACTGGTTGTCATCGCTTTTGTGGGCGTACTGATCGGCTTCTTCGATCCAGGCCTGAACTACTAAACAAAAACAAGCATCTGCCTTCATGTGGTCTTCGTTGTATTGACTCCAATGAGAAATTCAGGCGAGAAATTTCAACAGGAAATCTGGAAAGTCTGAAAGGGTACACAACGGGGCCTTGGTCATGAAATGAGGCGGATATATTTCAATTTTGCTAAACAACGAAGAGAACGTTTTGGTCAACAGGCCGAATGGTCTTTTCAAACGAATTAGCTCCTGACTGTATGAATGTCTTCTTCATTCGGAGTGTCCGTTCTGGATGCCGGGATTGGAATTTTAGGGAGCGATTGATCATGAATTGAATTTGGAAGGGGAGTTTGAACAATGTTGAGTCCACAACAGATCAGACAGCAGTTTGTTACACAGACAACACTCTACAACCGGCTTAAAAAATGGCTGGCAAATACAATGATATTGTCTTCCTTTTTCATCAGCCTGGCTCTCTTCTTCAGATCTGTTCCCTGGGTTGTCTGGCCGGCCTGTATTCTGTTTGCCTGCAGCGTAGCAGCAGTCCTCACAATTGGTCTGGCTTTAAAACGGGGAAAAGACAATCTTGACAAGCTGCTTCTCCTTCTGAATCAAGAGGCATAATTCCTGCCATGCCGAAAGCCATCCGGATCCACCTGATTCGGATGGCTTTTTTTGCAGAAATCTCACTCAGGCCAGAAGATCTGTTTTAGTAACAAACGATAAACAGACAAAACAGGAAAGAATCGTTGCTTTAGAAAAATCGGAATTTTCCTCAAAGGACAGACTGCACGAAAAGCTGAAATTTCAGACCAGGAAAAAAAGCAGTGATAGTCATGGCCGAAATGAGAGCTGGGCACTTCCTGTAGAGTCTTACCGAGATTGATTCCTATCCTGATAAGTAAATCAGGCGTTAGAATTGTCATTGAATTCAATTTTGTTAAGATGATATCAGTTAAACAGTCTGGATGACTCGATAACAGGCTGCGCTTTTTGTTGCCGCAAAAGCAATAACTATTTATTTCTGGCAAGCTGACGATGATTCCCTCATCATCTGTCAAAAATCCCTCAAATCCTTTACCGCAAGGTAAGGCCCGCTACGGTTCCATTGATGAAGACTCCTGATGTGGAGCCTTTTTTATTTTGTTTTCCGCCGGTTTAACGGCTTGTGGAATCGTCATCGAATTTCTCCATCCCGCTGCGTCTGTTCCCATCTTTTCTGCGCTTTTCGTCCTGGTTTTTTCATGCTTCAGCTCATCTTTCCTCGTCTTTCTTTCCTGGCCTTTCTTTCTAAATCACATCAAGTCGGGTTTGTCTTTCGCGTAATGGTCTTCTTCATTATTTGATCCCTGCTTTCTTTCCATAAATATGGGTTAGAAATATGGATCAGGAAACCAGACTTGGAAAATTTCTGCTGCTTTCAGTCTGTAAACTGACCATTTTCGCGCTTTAAAAAGCCTTGAACGTCAAAAAAAGCCACCTGTAAGAAGACAAGTGGCAACGGAAGAGATGGCGTGCTGAGAGGGCAGGGCGATCCCTGAAGAGCGTCCTTCGATTTCTGGCCTGATCTTTGATTGAAAAGAATCCGATCAGGATGAAGTGTTTTGGTCTGGATGAACATCAGTCCTCTTGCTTTGGGGCTGGTCCATGGAGGAAGCGGCAGACGAAGAGGATTGTGGGGAGGCGGCCAAAGACTTTTCAGAAGTCTTTGTTTCGACAGCATTCTGCAAGGAAGCTGATGAAGAACTGGCTTCAGGCTGCAAAGCCGGATCCACTGAAACTGGAATGGACGGAATACGATCGGGTTCTGGGCTGATGGAATCGGCGGTTTTCAGGTTTGCAGAAGCGGGATTTAAAGCCGTCGTGGCGGAGGGGAAGCTTTGCGCGGTTTCTGTACTGGAAGCCTGTTTTGGATTAGAAGTCTGGCTGGTCAGTTGAGACGTGTCGGCAAAAGCAGGCTGGCAATCGTCAGTACTGGTATATTTTTCGTTTTCCTCCAGTTCATGTTCCCGGATTTTATCTTCGATTGTGCGGATGGGGTGGAGAAAGGGTTCAAGCGGCAGGGAAAGATCTTCTTTGAGTTTATCTTCCAGATCTTTAACCTTACTGGCTTCAGGAACAGGCTGTGGAATCGGAGCCTGGATGCTGGCTGGTTCAGGCAGGTCAGCCAGGTCAACCCCGGCTGCTTTGGTATTGATATCCTTCTGGTTGACTACTGTTTCTGGAATATCGTTGACCAGCTTCACGACCTCAGTATCCGTTTCGCCATGCTGGAAATAGGGAAGACCACGAGAAAGTTCCTGATAGACAAGATTTTTGCAGACTTCCATCTGGCTGACCAAAACGAAACCGATGACTTTCATTTCTACCCCACTGCTGGTCATATTGGTGACCAGCACATCGACGGGTTTATCTTTGATGAAATAGGGATTGTCCTTCATCAGACTCAGAACCCGCTTGCGAACCTGTTCATAATCCATGCCGATCGGCAGGACAAATGGAATTTTAAGGCGCAGGGCCGGATATTTTGAATAGTTGATAATCATGTCCTCTACGATTGTGGAGTTAGGAATAACAATTTCTTTGCCATTATCGGTTCGAATGGTAATAAACATTAACTCAATGGCCGTTACGACTCCGCGATGACTGGCAACTTTGATATAATCGCCAACGTTGAACGGTTTTGTGATCAGAATCTGGATCCCTCCGGCCACGTTGGCCATATTGCCTTTTAAAGCCAGTGCAACGCCAAGACCCAATGCAGAGATCAAAGCAATTACACTGTTCATTTTCACACCAAAAGCTTCAGCGGCCATGATCAGGGAAATGGCAATGATCAACATATTGGCTGCCGATCCAATGAAAGTCATCAACCCCTTATTTGCGGACTTTCTTGACATCCGAACGATCAGACGTTTGACCCACGGTCCAACAATCACGCCAAAAAGGACTTCCACGATTGGAATCCAGATGGTGGTTAAAAACTGAAGAATATCTTTACTGATGTCTTGTGACATAAAATCCCCCTGTTTGCGAATACAGTTTCAATTTAATTGTAGACAGAACCTTCTTTTGGGGGATTGACTTGACCGGGATTCCTGAAATATGCAAATATCAATATCGACCAGATTTCTGCCCGTTTTCTTTACGGATAAAAGCGCACAGGCAAGAGGACCACAATGTTATCGATCACTTTCTGGCTGGTGAAACTTTCTGGTCAAGGTACAGATTCAGAAAATAAAGCCAGAATCAGTCTGTTCATAAAAAGATGGGCAGGCAATTGACAGGCAATCGAAATGATCTGTTGAGAGAAAATCAAAACCAGGAAATTGAGCAGCCAGACCTTATTCACGCACCCTCATGCTTTCAGGCAGGAAAAAGAGGTGTCTATAAAAAAAGGCAGAACTGAACTGAGTCGGTCTTTAGGCAGATGGCCAATTCAAATGAAAAATGATCAGTTTGAATCGATCATCTCGAACAGAGAGAATAAAGACAGAAAAATTCCCGGCCTAATGAAATCAGTCTTTCTTCTTTGTCTCTTCTTCCTGACCAAAATCAAGTTCAACCGGAGGATAAAGCAGAATATACATTTTCAGAAATGGTAATTTTAAATTTGAAGCAAAGAGAGATAAATAATAGAGATTTTTCTTTGATTAATTTCGTATAGGGGACGGTTTTCTATACGAAAAAGGCACATATAAAATATAAATAAAAATTTTATACAAGATCTCACCTGATGGCAATTTTGAATTTCGAGGATTTGCCAGAATTTCGAAAAAATACCAAAAAACAATACACTTTTAAAAATGTATAAAAAAGTGATTAAACATGATCAGAAAAATGTTTTAACAAAAGCTATGGGATATATCCATCTGATTGAGATAAGCGTATAAACAACTTTGATTCTCTAGGGAATAGTTGCTTTTTCTAATCCTTTGAGCTTTACTTTAAGTGAAAACAAAGGTCATACTAATTGCCGGATCTGTCGATTTCATTAGTGTAAAAATCGAAATAATACAGCGCGTCCCGGTCAGGTTCAGGGTCAGGCAGTCCCGTGGTCAGAACCAGTGGTCTGGAGGGATCGGGAAGGGAATGTATTATTCTGAATGCATATTTGTGAATATATGGACAGACAAATCCATATTCACCAGCTTGATTCCATGTGATTGAACGATTATGAAGACCGGGAGGGAGAGAACAGAAGTCTCAAAGAAGAGATAGCAATTAATATTCCTTGTACATAAAAGGGAATCATCTTATCCTTGAAGATTTCAAATCATCTAACAAAAACATGCAAAAAATCCATATTTTTTAAAAAATCGCATTTCATCGCATTCATTGACAGAAAATCTGCCTATAATGAAAATGTGAATTGTGAATAACTCGAATTTCTGGATGAAATGATCGTCCAATCATTAAACAACCGAATGCAATTCGGTTATCATCCCTAGATTGTCCCATGGAGGAAACGGATATGAGTAAAACGAACAAAATTAAAAGTCTGCTCGCGTTAAAAGGAGTAAAAAGCGTCGAATATACTCGGATTCTGGGACTCTCCAGACCCCAGGCTCTGAACACGAAATACTCCAGAGATGCCTTTTCTGGCGACGATTTAATCCGTCTGGCGGATCTGACTGGTACCAGACTGGCTTTTATCGATCCAGCTACACGCGAACCTCTGGTTACTTTTGACCAGAATGATGTCAAGAAGGAAAAACCTGCCACCCATGCAGCGAATGAACGTTCGTCCAGACGCAACGAACAGCATGATGTTCGGATGGAGAAGATTGAAGCTGAACCCGCAAGCGCAGCTTAAGTCAATGAATAAAAACCTCACCTCGATTGTGGGGTTTTTATTTTGGCCGCCACAGGAGCGTTTCCTTAAAGGATTGGATAAACTTATTCTTTTCGAAGACTGATAAGGCTTTCATCTGAATTGAGCCGTGATCCAGGTCTTAAAATTGTCTGCTTTTCACTCAATCCGGATCGCTTCAACGACTTTGAGAGATTGTTTTTTCATTCCAACCTGTGATAGACTCGGCTACACGTCAGCAATTGATCGGATTTCGGCCTGATTGTGGGAAGCGTCTGCCCAGAAATCAGTAGAAAATGGATTTCTTTCAGTTTTATTCGCCAGCTGAAAGAGGATGGTCAATGTTGATTTGTTACTCTGATAAGCAGGAGGAATATACATGAGAAGAAGCAGAAACTGGTTATGGCTGCTTGGCATCATGGCTGTCGTCTGGTGGCTGATCTGCGGCTGGTATCAAATCATAGGCCTGTTTGCCCGCGGCAGTGGATACAGACCCCGCAGATCCAGAAAACACTGAAGGAGTCTTTGATCTCATTTCAGCCTGGAGATGCAATTTCATTAGATGGATAAACTGCCCGCTTTACACGGGCAGGCAAAGAGAAAACGCCAGAACGCATGGATTTGATCAATTTTGACCATCCAGAAGGTTCTGGCGTTTTAAATTCAGATGGATTAAGTACTGAAAATCAGGTTGAAGAGCGCAACAAGCAAGAACGGCGACATCAACACCAGCAGATACTTGATCTGCTTTTTTTTCGTCATGCTCAGATACGCGACAAACTCACGAAGCAAGGCATTGAGAGTGAAATACCACTTGGTTTTCGATCCATAGCCGATTGCTTTCATATGCACCTGGCGGCTGAGCAGCAAAGCTCGAAAAACATGATAGCGGGTTGTGACCAGGGCGGTCTTTCCATAGGGACTGGCAAATAGTTCTCTTGAAAAGATCAGGTTCTCCTGGGTGTTCTTCGATCTGGTTTCAGCGATAGTTCGATCTGGATCTGCTCCATGATCAATCGCCCAGGCCATCATGGCCATGCCTTCCGGGATTTGTTCACCTGGACCCTGACCGCCAGACAGAATCAAAACAGCATGGGGATTCTGTCTTTGAAGCCGAATTCCTTTTTCAATGCGTCCCTGAAGAAGCGGCGGGACAACCGTGCCAATCAGACCAGATCCCAGTACAACAATCTGATCCAGTTTTCTTCTGCGAATCGGATGAAACAGATTCACCAGTGCGGACAGGCAATAGATCGCCAGCTGAATGGAGAAGTAAGTCGTTATGATCAAAAGAATCGATGCGATAAACCAATAGAAGGAATTGTCTCCAAGTTTTTGTGCCAGCAGCGGGATAATGAACAGATCAAACAGAATCAGAGTTCCAAGCCCTAAAGACAGGCAGTTTGACCACGAAAAACCTTCACGGCGAATCAGCTTGATGCCCTCAATGATCAAAAACCCGCCCAGTGCAAACGGGAAGAACACCAGAAAGAGTAAAAAGCCCATTGCCAGAATCACCAGGAACATTGACAGCGCTTGATTGTTGACCCAGTAGTCCCTGAATCCAAACAGTAAAATGACGGCTGATAAGCCAACGCCCACCACCAGGGCAAATAAAGCTGTTCCACTCCACAGCGATCGCGGCTCAATAGCCATGACCACGATAAAGAATAACAGTCCCATAACAAATGGAAGACTGGCCAGCATCCATACAGAATCTGTAATGAAAATCACCTCACAATCGACAGATCTTGGTCTGTCTTCATTTTTTTTATTGCCATAAGCGTTAATTCTTCCAACGATTATAGACCGCAGACTTAAACAGAGTGCTTCTGTCTTTTCCAATTCATTTTCAAAATCAATCGCCTCAACCTGCTCAGGGCATCTTTTGATTTTGAACCAGAATCAGGCGGCAGCAACGACGTTATAGTCTAATCGTAATCCACAATCTTTTCAGCAGGATTTCACCAGTCCAATAGTGACCTTACATTGATGTAATCTGGACTGCCAGAAATCTTTACAATTCTAGCGATCTACACCTACCTAAATTCAGGTCTATTGTACAGGCGCCAAACAAAAGCCCTTTGGAGATGAACATCCAAAGGGCTGACAACGATCAATAAACGATAGATATAGATATAAATATATGGATAAGAGAATAGCTAAATGTGGAAAGCTGATTTTATTGATTCGGTGCGCATTCGTTTATGCACATGATTGGATGCACATTATTCTGTACGCAGTGCTTCGACTGGATTTTTCTTGGAGGCAATCGAAGCAGGAATCAGACCGGCGATCATGGTCAGAACCAGATTGATTGCAATCAGAATCAGGCCGCCCTGCCATGGCAGGACTGCAACATTGGCTACTCCAGTCAGGTTTTCGACAACCATGCTGATGGGAATATTCAGCAGGATTGTCAGGCCCACACCAAGAAGTCCGGCAGTTAAGCCGATAATGAACGTTTCCGCATTGAATACATTGCGGATATCACGCTTAGAAGCCCCCATCGCACGAAGAATACCGATCTCTTTGATGCGCTCGAGAACGGAGATGTAGGTGATGATTCCAATCATAATCGAAGAAACGATCAGGGAAATGGAAACAAAGCCCATCAGAACGTAGGAGATCATATTGATAACCGTCTGGACACCGGAAAGCATCGTACCGATTGTATCGGAATAGGTGATGATATTTTCTGGATGATTGTCATCTTCCTGAAGGGTGTTGTACTCCGTAATCAGATCGCCCAGTTTTTCCTTGTCATCAAAGTTTTTGGCATACAGCTTAATGGAAGAAGGAATTTCCTTGTCCAGTACGCCTAGTGTATCCAGGTTGCTCTGGTAAGTCGCATTGGCGTTGTTGTTGTAGGTGGCAATGTATTCAAGCAGCTGCTCTTGCGGCATGGACTGCATCTGCATCATCTGTTCTGGGGTTAACGTATCCATCGAGAATTTTTCACCGTTAGAGAACTCTTTGCCGGTAAAGATGTTGATATCCGGATTGTCTTGTTGCTCTTTAACGATTTCACTTTCCTCAGCCTGCTTTCCAGCCCAGTCACGCAGTTTGGAATCATAGAGAACACCGCCCAGGGCAGTGGTGCTGACTGTCTTTTCTTTTGGCTTGACGATACCAACCACTTTAACATGAGCAGCTTTGTTTTGGATTTGCGTTTTGATGAAATCTTTATCGTCGCTGTTATCAAACCAGAGTCCATTTTCTTTGGTATATAAATCGCAATCAGGCAGGACTTCTAATTCCATGCCTAAGAAGTCTTCGTTGGTATATTCCCCTTCGCTGGAAACTTCAATTTTATCAAGCTTGCCATTCAGGACATTCTGGTAGTTGTCTGCCAGCTCATCCTGGTCGAGCATGCCTAATGAATATAGCGCGTAATCCGTGATTTCATTGCGGGAGTTCACAGCCAGCAGAATTTCATTTTCATTGGCCGGCCAAAAACCGTCGATCAGCTCATAGTTTTCTTCACGCAAAACCTGTGAATCCGGCATCTGTACCCAGACTTCCTGATTCATTGGCGTTTTCATCCCGAAGGTAGACTGCATCTGGCCCATAGAACTCAGTCCAAGTTTATCCATCAGTCCATTTGGGGAGACTTTGACCAGACCATAGGGAGAAGCTTCGTTGTAGACACTCATCTGCATCGCATACGAGTATTCAATGGCTTTTGCGGTATCCCGAATTTCTTGGCCATCTTCGGATTCAATGTATTTCTTGAACTCAGAGAGATTGTTGGTTTTGGTGTTGGAGATTGAACTGAGAATCGACTCAACCATTTTGGACGTCTTAATGTTTTTGTTGTCTTCCTCATTAACTTCCTGATCATCGGCCATATCCATCATGGTCGTCATCATGACTGACATATCCATCGTATTGTCCTTCAGATCAATCGGATAATCCGCCATCGTATCATTCTGCACCTGGTTGATATAAGCCTGCATTCCATTGGATAAGGACATGATCAGCCCGATGCCAATAATGCCAATTGATCCGGCAAATGCAGTCAAAAATGTCCTGGCTTTCTTGGTCATCAGGTTATTGAAGGAGAGGGAAAGCGCGGTCCAGAAGGACATCCCCGGCTTGGTCATCTGGCGGTTTCTGACTTCTGTTTCTTCTTCAGTTACCGGATTGGTATCAGAAAGCATCTTACCGTCTTTTAAGCGTACAATTCGGGTCGAATACTGCTCAGCCAGTTCCGGGTTATGGGTAACCATGACAACCAGTCTGTCTTTAGCAATTTCTTTAAGCAGATTCATGATCTGCACCGATGTTTCGGAATCCAGCGCGCCCGTTGGTTCATCGGCCAGGACAATTTCCGGATCATTCACCAGGGCTCGGGCAATGGCCACACGCTGCATCTGGCCGCCCGACATCTGGGTTGGTTTCTTATAGATCTGATCGTGCAGACCGACTTTTTCAAGAGCCGCAATGGCGCGTTTTTTCCGTTCTTCTTTTGGAACACCAGATAAAGTCAGCGCCATTTCAACGTTTTTGAGAACAGTCTGATGCATGATCAGGTTGTAGCTCTGGAAAATAAAGCCGACCCGATGGTTACGATAGGTATCCCAGTCTTTATCTGTGTATTGCTTGGTGCTTTTGCCGTTGATGATCAGATCCCCGCTGGTGTACTGGTCCAGGCCCCCAACAATATTTAAAAACGTCGTTTTTCCACACCCGGAAGGACCGAGAATCGAAACAAATTCACAATCCCGGAAGGTGACCGACAGATCATTGACTGCTTTTACAATCTGATCGCCAGCGTAGTATTCCTTAACGATATGTTTGCATTGAAGCATAGAGTATCCTTTCTGCAGATTTGCTGATGAATTCAGAGTAGCGGATTTCATGCTGACTGTCTTTGATTTCGATTGATATCCACACGATTTCCATGACCAGACTTCAATAAGAATCGGGCTGAATTTTCTTTGGATCCATCACAAACTGCCTTGAACGAAAACAATTGTATCAGAACTGCAATTACAGCTGGCTTGATTCGTCAAGGCGTAAGGCGATCTGAAACACAATGGAATTTCTTGAATCGAAATGTAGATTTTGCGTCATGTTTACCATACTTGTTCAAAGAAAACGGCTTGAGACAAGCAAATGGAAAACGTTTCCTATTAAAAATTCTCCTGAAAACCGCCAAATTTAGGGGCGCTGAATAATCCGGCAGGATTTGGGATTCTTAACTGCTGTCGGATATGAGACTTCGATGATCTTCAGGAAGAAATAGCCTTCACCTCATCCCCATAGGCCTGCCTTTGTACGGTTTTGATCTTGTTGTTGGCTCCTTGTATCCGTCTGGTAAGCCATAAGGAACAGTTTGAGACTTCGATCCCATCGGGCACAATGATGCTGGCGATTTTTACAGCACTTGCCCAGTTGGATTTGAAAGGGAAATCGCGCTGGCCAAGCAGAAAAGAAAGAGGGAATTGCCATGCAAAGGGAAAGGAATTTACAAAGGACGGAAGAAAACGGAAATAATCGCGGATCGGATTTAGGCAATGAAAAATGGGCAGATAAGGAAATCTCACTGGAAACTGTACTCAGATTCTGCAATGAGCCCAGCGCATCGTTTTTCCGTGTGTGTCGTGTGCAAGGAGAACGAATTTTCGAGAAGAACGAAGAAATAGCTGTTAATAAAGAAAGATCCAAAATCAGGGCAGCCAATACGAGGTCATAAGCCAGTGTTCAATAGTTTTGTTTTACCACAGTTTCTGTTTTGCTTAATGTTCGCTCATAAAAGCAGCTATAATAATTGAAAACACAAAGCAAATTTCAGCGCTGAAATGAGAAAGGAAATTGATCTATGAGTAAAAAAACCAGAGACCAGATTACAGCAGGCGCACTGGCACTCCTGCTGAGTCTGGGACCTGTCGGCTGCAGCATAGCGGACAGTTCAGGATCCACCACTGCTTCACAAAGTACGGTTTCCGGATCCGATCAGACGAATGGAGTGGGTTTGAGCGGCAGACTTGCGTATGCGTCTATTGACCATAATCTCAAAGCCCTATATCAAAATCAGTCAAAATCTATAAAGGCTGTCTGGAGCTTTGATGAGCTGAAACAAGCAGTAGACCAGGCCAGTCAGGAAGATGCTGATGACAATGATGAATCCTTAACTGTTCAGGTTTATCAGAACCTGACATCAGAGAATTCGAGTGGTGAAGACATTGTGGTTGAAGGACCAGTCGATATTTATCTCACCTCCGGCAGTCTATGGAACCTTCCAGAGGTACTGGAAGAGAAAGAGTGGATTGTTGCAGAGTTGCTGGAAAACTGCAAAGACGATCCTGCCAGACTCCAGCAGCTGGTGGCAACATACGGAATTCGTTTTTTTGATCCACTGGATGACGTCACAGAAGTTACTGTGAAAACACCCGAAGAACTTTCAAATCTGATTGAAACCCTGAAGTTGATGTCCTTTAAGTCTCAAAAGACAGGAGACATTGCCATTACGCTGGAAAATGAACCCACAGATGACCAGATCGTACAGGAAATTGCAAGAACCATTCAGGCAATGGATGCTCTGGATGTTTCCTATGCAGACCTTTGTGCAGAAACCGTAAAACGAATAGAAGCCTCGAAGGGAATGGTGAACAAGACGATTGATAACGTTCACTTTACTGTTCAGGATGGCGGAGCACTATGGTTTTATGACATAAACCTGACCGCTCCCGAACACCAGACGCTCGCTTCGGTAAATGGGGGATATTTTGGAGCGGCTCTTGATGGATCCATTGCGGATAAAAAAGAGACAATTACGGGATCGCCGGTTCTGATCGAACTGAATGCCGACAGTAAATTTGGCAGTTCGACTGCTCTTTGCGGCCGCTGGTCAGGGAAAGTTATCATACAACAGGGAAATCAGATGCCTGGACCTGATAACTGCGTTCTTGCAACGGATCCAGTTGAGATAACTGTTCAAAATCAAGACAACAGCCAGCCTGTTTATTCCGTTCTGGTCCCTGATTGGTATGAGTTTGGTGACCTTCCTGTTTCCAGTAATGCTTTTTCATCGTTGCTGAACAGTCAGCCTGATGAGATTCTTGCAGCCTCTTTCTGGACAAGATGCTATAGTGATCCTGCAATGTGCTCTTCCGTGTTTACGATCCACTCAGATTTTTTTGACAGTGACAAGCCAGAGGATTACAGAATCTGCTATCTGTCCATTCCCCGGCATTTAGGACCGTTTACAGACAACGAAGAGATTACCTCACAAGTTGACGCACCGATTCAGATTATGGAGCTGACTCCCCAAAAGATTTCAAAAAAAGATTCGGAATATGAAATGGTCATCGAACTGCCTGTTGACAAGGACAATTCATCTGACGAAAAATCCGATTCTGTTCAACAGCAGTTCTATGTTGCGATCTTCAGAAGCAATCACTAAAAAACTGTAGAGGACTTATTGCTTTCATGAATTCATGAGTTTTACAGACCAAGGCCGAAAAGCTGCCAAATAAGGCCGATTATCCCCAAGAAATCCAGTTTCGTGCAGCCCGTCCATCCAATTGCAGGAAGACAGATAATCCATCAATATCTGTTGCCAAATTACGAATGTTGAATCCAGAAAGAAAGGAGTCCAATAATATGCAGTCAGAAATTATTGTGGTCAGTGATACTCACAGGTTCAACGGATATTTAACAGATTTGGAAAAAGCCTATCCACAGGCAGATCTTTATCTTCATCTGGGAGATCTTCAGGATGACCCCTCCCGTTTTCCAAAATGGAAATTTGTAAGAGGGAATACCGATGACTTTTTTCCTGGTCAGCTGATGCCGTCTATGAGAGTAGTGGAAAAGGATGGTATCCGCATTCTGATGACTCACTCCCACAAGTTTTCGCAGTCCAGTTTGAAAGAAGAACTGGTTCGACTGGCACAAGAAAACAGCTGCTCAGTTGTTTTATATGGCCATACTCATGTTCCAGCCATAAAAAATGAACAGGGAATCTGGATGATCAATCCCGGCAGCCCATCCATTCCCCGAAACCAGAGCCAGCCCTCTTATGCAAGAATTTTGATCGAAGATGGAGAAGTAAAACCTGAACTGATCAGGCAAGAAAAGTGGCCGTTTAAGCGAATCAGCCGTACTGAATAATCCTTAGATAATCAGGAAAGTAGAAGCACACTGTCTATTTTTCCAACAAACCCTTTAAGCATCAATTAAATTTCATATCTTCCTCGGTAGAACTATACTAAATGTGCTTCTACTTTGAAGCATAGAGGAGTGTGCTTCTACTTATGGCTTATATCAAGGTTCAGAAAATCGTTCGTGATGCTGAAAATAACATAGTCTCTGGGTCCGCGGCCATTGTTAAGTCTATTTATGCGCCAGAGAGGAAAAACCATTCTGCTCAACAGGTTTTAGAACGTCTTGGCAAGGTGATTTCACTTGCTGAGGATAAGAAATCCGGGGTTTTTCTTTCTCCAACACGTGGTTTAGTTCACTATAACGTGACTACGGATACTTTTTCTCCTGTTTCAGAAGAAGAAAAAGAGAACCAATGTAAGCTGGTTTTCCCAGAGCCGCAAATTCATACGGTTTTTGGTGACTCATATCTACTTCTACAATTTTTAGAAAAACGTGGCCTGCTGGAGGTTTTCAAAACGGTTTTTCCAAAAAAAGAAGAACTGGAAAGGGTTCTTGCTCATATTCTTCATGGAGTTCTCAGAGATGGATCAAAAATTGGCTGTGATGATTTTCTTGAAAAATCTTATGCATCTTATTTATTTGAAGACTTGCCAATTCAATCCCTACACTCCGATACAGCTTTTTTCTCTTTGCTGGGAAGCGATAAAACCCGGGTGGCATTCTTCAAAGAGTTTATAAAGCTGATGAAGAAACAAAATCCAAAATTTGGCCAGGGATGCTACGTAGACTCTACTCCTCTTCCAAACCAGATTACCAACAACCCTTTTAATGCACTATGCTGCCATGGACTTTCGTCATCTGAAATTCAAATCCGCCTGGTCTTGGTTTTAGACGATGCGACTGGCCTGCCAGTTTGGTATGACATCATTCCTGGCAATGTGCTGGATTTAAGCACGGTGATGAACATTGTCAATGATGTCGCTTCGACTTTGGATATTGAAATTGAATCGCTGGTTCTTGATGCTGGCTATGTATGTGAGCCGCTGATAGCCGCTTTCCATATTGGAAGTTCAAAATCCGTCATCAGCCGGATGCCAGCCAGACGGGGGTACCCGTTCAAAGAACTCTACTGGCAGTTCAAAGACCAGATAAATAAAGGGAAATACCAGTTTGTTCGTAAGGATCACACCTATTTCGGAAGAAAGAAGAAAATCAAACTATACGGAAAATATGACGAATACGCCTACGTTTATGTAGATCAGAACAATGCGCTTTACCACTTTATTGATTATCTTGAAGACCACAAAGATGAGTTTCAAAAGATGAAGGATAAAGACAAGGACTGGATGACTGTCAAATTCGGATATTTTGTTCTTCTATCCAACATCGATACTTCTCCTGAAGATTTGCTTTATCGGTATTTCTGCCGCACTGAGATAGAGACAGTTTTCAAAACCAGTAAAGAATATTTGGAACTGCTTCCTCTTTCAAAATGGAGCGATACAACAGTCAGAGGGAAAATCCTGCACGATATTATCGATACAATCATTCTGTTGCTCGTTCGAAAACAAATGGAAAATACCGGCGTATCTACATCACGATTATTTGGGAAAACCCAATCGTTGATGTGCTGCCTAGGACCTAATAAAAAAGTTGTGATCGAAGTTCCTAACAAGCACGTAAAACAATTTTATAAAATTTTAGATATAGAAATTCCAACTCATCTAAACCTTGATAAGGAACGAAGTAGAATGCGCGGCTATACTCATCTGTAACAGTCATTGATGTGTATAGCTAAACTAGTTTAAAATCCAAAGTTGTGCTTCTACTTTTTCGATTATCTAAGGATAATTGATTCAATTGGTCTTCCATACAAAAACAGGACGAACCCAAATGATATTAACCAGTTAATATTTGATATGGGCGTTTAACAGTTATAAATAATATTATAAATCCTTTTATTTAATATAAAAATATATAGGCTTTCGGCTATGAAAGCGATATCATAATAGCGGAGATGATGTTTATGGCCCTGATGAAAATCGGTGAATTTGCCAAAGAACTGGGCGTGTCTGTACAGCAGCTCAGAATTCTGGATAAGAACGGAATTCTCAAGCCGGCTGTCACTTCTCCCAAAGGGACCCGCTATTACTCAGAAGATCAGCTATATCAATACAAACGTCAAAATCGTCCAACCAGAATAGTCGTCGGTTACTGCCGGGTCAGTACGAACGGCCAGAAGAATGATCTGGAAGCTCAGATCTCGAATGTCAAAACCTACATGCTTGCCAAAGGCTACAATTTTGATGTCATCAGCGATATTGGTTCCGGAATCAACTACAAAAAGAAGGGCCTCCAGAAGCTGATGAAGATGATCTCCAGTAACGAGGTTGATAAGGTTGTTGTGCTGTATAAGGACCGTCTGATGCGGTTTGGGTATGATATGTTCGCTTATTTTTGTGAACTGAACGATGTAGAAATCGAAATCATCGACCATACGGAAAGAATAGAAGAACAGGAACTGACAGAGGACCTGATCCAGATTGTTACCGACTTTGCAAACCGCCTGTATGGCAAAAGATCAAAGAAAACAAAGAAGCTCATTGCAGAAGTGAGCCAAAAGGAGGCTGATCCAGATGATTATGGCGCAAAAGATCCGCCTGCTGCCAACACCTGAGCAGGAAAAACCGTTCTTTAAATCGGCAGGAACAGCCCGCTTTGCCCACAACTACTTTGTGCAAAGAATGAAGGAACATCACGAAGAGACCGGCTTATGGTCCATTAAGGAAGAAGATGTCCGAAAGGAGTTGACGCAGCTAAAAAAGACAAAGGAATACTCATGGCTGAAGGAAGTCGGGGCTAATGTCGTCAAGCAGTCTGTTAAAGATGCCGGAAAAGGACTCACCCGCTTTTTGGAAGGTACTGGCGGACTTCCAAAGTTTCACAGCCGCAACTGCACAAAACCGTCATTTTATGTCAACTATGAGTCCCTGACTAAAACAGAAAACGGATTTCGCGGTGAGAAGATCGGCTTTGTCAGAACAGCCTCACCTCTTCCAGACCTTCCAAAGGGACAGGCTCACTATAGCAACCCAAGAGTCTCCTATGATGGAAAACACTGGTATATCAGTGTCGGCATCGAGGTTCCCGAAGAAAAAGCAGAATTGACTTCTACAGTCCTGGGCATTGACCTGGGAATTAAAGTGCTTGCTTATCTTTCAGACGGAACCTGGTATCCAAACATCAACAAAACCGGACGAGTGCGCAAGCTTGAGCGAAGACTGTTAAGAGAGCAAAGACGCCTGTCCAGAAAAGAACGGGCCAACATCGACCACTATGAGGAAGTCATTGGAAAAGACGGAAAGACTTATCGAAAACCGGTCTATAGAAGAGGGCTGCATGAATGCCGGAACTACCAGAAGCAGAGAAAAGTGGTGGCCGGTGTCCATAAGAAACTCAAAGACCTGAGAACCAATTATGTCCATCAGGTAACAAGGGACATCGTCAATACTCTGCCTAAGGCAATTGTTATGGAAGAGCTGAAGGTCCAGAACATGATGAAAAATCATACGCTTGCCAAAGCAATCAGTGAGCAGATGTGGTCAGAGTTTCGAAGACAGATTGAATATAAGGCGAAGATGAAAGGGATTAAAGTTGTCTTTGCCGATCCGTTCTTTCCAAGCTCAAAAACCTGTTCACACTGTGGAAACGTCAAGAAAGATCTTCAGTTAAAGGACCGGATTTATATCTGTCCGGTCTGCGGCCATGTGATTGACAGAGACTTGAATGCCAGCATGAATCTGGCATACTGCTACATCAATCAGCATGACCTGGTGCAGGAATAAAGGTTCACCAAAAAGAACATCCTGCAAGTACCCTTCGCTATGGGGGAAGGAGAATGCCTGTGGACTGCCATATAAACGCTGTGTAAGCCAGCGGGCGGAAAAACTCCAAAAGGAGAAGAAGCAGGAATCCCTCCAGAGCAGACCTGTTTAAGAATTTGCATAAATCCCTGTTTTATGTTTTTGCAGAAATAGCGTGCTGACCTATAACTAAATTATATTTATATCGTTGTTTGATTTTTATAGTTTGAATATAGTCGCTATATATCTGACTTAGGCTAGATTTATTGGGAGAGTTACTTTTATGCAGATCCTTAGCAGGTTCAAGCTGGATGGGGGAAGATATCTGTAACTATCGAGCAGAAATATTAGATAGTTGTAGATATTTAGTAGCGGATTCGTCCTTTGTAGCAGCTGGCATATCAGCTCCGTTCATGTATTTTTTCTCTGGTCAGGCTTGGGCGAGAGGTCCTTTACAGCGCATCCTCTTGCTCCTGAACCTCTGAAAACCGCCTTCAATCTAAAAAATGAGTCGTTAACAGTTGGCTGAAGGCGCAGCTATTGACCAGGGGAAGGCCGCTATAAAGAACCGCTTCGAAAACTTACGTTCACTCATTGAATCAATTGGTTTGGTATCCATCAAGCAATTGTGGATATCTCTTTTCCTCCAGATAACTGGAATCGGTTCGATTTATGTCCAGGGTTCTCCCAGTAAAAAATCCCGAATATTCCAGTGGTGATAGCCATTTCTTGAAAAATCCAGTTCATCCATCGAAACGGCGAACTTGGGAAAGTTGTCATGAATTTCATTGAATACTCCAAATTCCTGTTCGATCGTTTGAGGGGAAGCCAGAAGATAAGAAACCTGGATGTATAGTTTTTCGCCGCCTTTGGTCCCAACGAAATCGACTTCTTGCGCTCCAACTTTACCAATCCGCACCTCATATCCACGGCGTTTCATTTCCAGAAAAACCAGATTTTCCAGAACCAGCTGAATATCCCGCTGATTGCTTTCAAGGATCGCTTCCCGAATTCCATGATCGGCCAGGTAATACTTTTCCATTGTTTTTAAAACTTTTTTCCCCTGTGGATCAAAATCCATTACAATGGATTTTGATCCGATGTTACACACTTTTTCCATCATAATGGATTTTAAATTTATGGAATTCTCGAAAAAAGAAGCGAGTCTGACCTTCTGTTTCAAGTCCAGACCGCTTCTTTCGGATATCCACAATTCATTTTGGAGGAGTCTGTCAGCTGCCTGCAATGATGAAAACCGCTTAAATTGGACCATATGAATACAGTTGAATACAGTTTTAATTGGCATTCTGTGTTTTTGCATTCAAAACAGGCCGAAATACTCACAGCAGATGATGATTCCGGCCTGTTTTTTGAATTGGTCTTTCACTTTGATTCCTTATTCTGTTTGGTCATGCGCCGTTCTGTTTAGCCATGTGCCGATACTTGCCGTAATCGGGCTTTGTTTTCATCCAACAGGCCAGATCCACTCCTCCAAGAAATGCTCTGTATCCACCTTCCTCCTCCTGAATACCAACCATCTTGTCTGGCCAAAAAGGATTGATGGCATCTTCTCGAAACGCCATAACCCAGCATGGACCGCTCTGTCTGGAACTTAAAAAGGACACTGTTTTTACTGGCAGTGTCCTTTAATGGTTAGAGTTATCGGTCGTTTCTAAGATCTGCAGGACCCGCAGGAATTCATGCTGCAAAAACGATAGCTGATTCTGTCATCGGCCTAAAGAGCAGAGACTCCTTTGGATAGAGTTTAAAAATCGTAGCGGCCGTTGACTGACGGATTTTCGATTCCAAAGACGGAACCAGCTTCATAGGCCTCTGAATATGCGCTCTTCTGCGCATAAACGATCTCTAAACTGTATCGTCCGGAGCGGGAAGAGTCATAGGGATCATGCACATAGACCATGCCGTTTTCATCATATCCATAAACCAGAATCTGATGATCGATGGAGGTACTCGCAAAGAGTCCGGGTCCGGCTGTTAAAGAGATCATGCCGCCCGCCTTTAAAAGAGCCCGGGATTCTTCCAGAGTCATATAGGAGTGGCAGACAAGGCCATATTTTTCGGCAAGCCATGGGATTCCATTGGTTACTGTTCCTAATGGTTTGCTGCCAAAAACATCTCCGCTCATGTATCCGGCCGCCTGAAGCGCGTAGCCAAGTTCGAGTGGTGTCGTCGACGCCGAAGTAAGCGTATTGATAATAGAGGACATCACAGTCGGAACACAGCCGAGCTGGGAAAAACTGACATTGGTAAAAACAACGCCTCCCCAGCGAGGATCAGTCTGCATATAACGGTAAACTGAAGTAAATGCAGATTTTTGGATTGTGCCATCGCTTCCAGGGGTGAGGACGACAGAACCGATCCGTTGAATACCTGGATCGATCTGGCCCTGTTCATCTAAGACAAAAACTGTGCCATTTCTTGAAACATATGTGCAGGAAGTCAGCATCTGGTAGTTCTGGTCAAACACCCGGGTCTGGCCATGGACGCTCACCATTCCCTGACAGGCTTTGCCATCCGGGCCAAAGTAGTATGTCTTCTGGATTTGTGGATGGTTAAGCAGCAAATCGGCCAGCATGCATCCGGTATCGGGATCAAAATAGTACAGATTGTTGTCAATGAATTGCAGGCCGGTTGCATAAGTACCATCAGCTTTTTCATAGACAGTTCCTGGCTGGCCGTTGAAAGTGGTCGTTTTCAGCTCGGCCGGGGGCAGGGCAAAAAAGGCGGTGCCTTCCTGACGCCATCCCAGCCTGGCCAGCGTTTCATATTCACCGGCATCCGTCGTGTAGTGATGGGTACCGGCTCTTTTTTCATTCGGGTTATACAGGCGATAGACACGGGTTGTCTGTTTAGGATCGGTAGACCAGGCAACTCCTTCATCTTTCCATCCGACATTGACCAGTGTATCGCGTTCATTGGAGTCAAGTGTGTAATGATGATCGCCTGTGTTAGGGTTATACAGTCGAAATAAAGGCGCGCCGTCCTCAGACTGATTGATATACCAGTTCACGCCCTCATATTTCCAGGTCAGCCGCATCAGTGTATCGCGTTCAACTTCGGACAGAGTGTAGAAATGTTCACCGCTGTTCGGATTGTACAGCCGAAAAACAGGGGAAAGGGAAGAAGAAACAGTCTCTGCTTCATTCTGCGTTTCCATCTTGCTGCTCATTGCATGATCTTCACTGGATGAGCGATCAGAACTGGAAGCTGGAGTTTGAAGATCATGCTCCGATTGGGTATTTTCCTGCTCAATAGTCTGGGTTCCAGATATCTTTGAATCCGAGATTTCAGAAGCAGATGAGGCAGTTGAATCTGTCTGTTGATTTTGAGTGGCAGAGGATGAGTCTTCAAACTGCTGATCTTCGAAAATATCTTCAGCAGCGAAAACCGGATTACTGACAGGCTGAACCAGCAGCAGTCCGCACAGCGTAAACTGAATTGTTCGTTTCATCAAATTTTTGGCAGGGATACCTTCGAATCAAACCGTGAGGCTGAAATGGAATGGAACTGCCAACTCCTACTTTCTTTTTGAAGTATCCTGCTGCGCTTCAGACAATGCACGACTGGATCTTTCATCCGCTTTTGCAAATTAAAATATCCGTTCTTACATGCATCGGACCAAAGCCATCTTTGTGATCAATTCAGCTGGGACGGTTTTTGATTCTTCATTTAACCCTTTACTGGAAAGAATCGGAAAAGCTTGAATGACCGTAAAATGCGAAGTTATAGAAGTTATAAAGGTGGCTTAAGAGCATGATGAACCGAATTTTATGTCTTTTGAACACGCAGCATTCCTTTTTTTAAGTCAGCATCTTGTCAGGAACTGAAAGCCGAGATCTGCCCCTGATACCTTGGTTTTGTTGAGCTTGCTTCTCCTCATCGTGACAATTCGAGGGGATAATTTTCGGCCATCGTCCAAGGGTAGAGGCTCCGGATTTTGCGCTAGGAACAGTATTTGGACCAAATTTAATCCTCTTTTTGGATCGTATCAGGTCTTTCATAGCAATCACGGCTGCCCATTCAGTGACAAGATTGAAATTTCACCAGCATTTTAACATGATGGAAAGCCATACTTAAAAAAATAATTTAACCATTAAAAAGAAGCTACATTTATGTAATAAAATCGTTTGTTAATAAGCAATGATGATTGTTATTCATAAATTCTATGCTGAGCTGCCCGAAAAGAATCAGCAGGTTGAAATAGATAGGATATAATTAGGTGAAGATCATTTAAAACGAGGAAGATATATGAAAAAAACAATCAGAAAAATCAGCCTTATCCAGGCACTGATCTGCCTGGTTATTTTTATTGTCCTGCTCTATCTTCAGGGCTCTTTCTATTATCCGCAACAAGTAGCATGGCTGGCACCAAATATTTTGATCTGGCTGATCTGTCAGTACTTTTACTGTATCCGGCTTCTTTGGATGATGCTCAAAAAACGGCATACATTTCTAATTCAGATCACTGTATTCGCCATTGTCGGCCTGATCTGTTTTGGAATCGGATGGATTGATCCATTCAGTACAAGCCTGTTAGCAAGAGACCATGAGTGGTGTATTGTGCGTGTAGTCTTTTCAGAGATTTACGGCCTGATTCTTTGGATCTGCAATTGCTTCATAGCAAAGTGCCTGAGAAGCAAATCCTGAAACCAGTTCTGTTTTACAGGTGACAAGTAACAGAATTCTGAAACTTGTAATATTCCTGTCACAATTCTGGAATGATTACAGGTTTATCCGGTTGAAGATAAAAACCGATACCGATGCAATAAATCGGACGAAACTTGCTGCTGCTCTGATTTCGTCCGATTTCATTTTCTAATCAACTTTGTCACAGTTACAAGCCGCGCTCGTTTCGTATACATGTCTCATTTTCTGCGTCTGGAACAAGCCCGAATATGTCTTCCGCTGCTTTCAGTACCTGCAGAATATGCACCGGATCCAGGCTCCATCTTCTATAATCATCCTCAACGCCAAATTCTGCAAAGTATTCCCGATATCCTGCAATCTCCCCCGCCGAGACCTGTTCCATCCTTTCGAACAATGTAGTGACAGCTTTCTTGTCACGAATAGTAACGTACATTCGAGCCAGAAAACGGCTGTCTTTTCCTTTGGAATAAGACTGATATTCTTGGCAGATGATTTCTGCGGCCAGAGGATGGAGGGACAGCTCTGTTTTCATGGGGGCAGATGAGCAAGATTTAGTTTGTGTGAACAGGGAAGATTCGAAAGTATTACAATTCCTGCTTCTTAATCTTTAAAGAATAGTCTCCATGTTATTTGCAATCGTTGCCTCTTCCTGCCTGGCAGCAGTCACTGAATGAAGTATACTTGATCCGTCTAAAGGACCAATGGCAATAACAGCCATTGCGCAGAACAGGGCAATGGCAAAGTACAGCTGGGCTTTTGTTACGATCTGTTTGATACACACAGCACAAACTTTTCCTGTTTTCATTCTGGTGCCGATCAGTCTAGTTATGGCCGGCTTCAGGAAAAATGCAGACAGTATTGCAGCCGAAGTGAATGCCATCATAAAAAGCAAGGGATCTGCCGATCCATAAGCAAGAAACGTATAAATACCGAAGGGAAGCGAAATGTTGGTGAAAATGCTGGGGATGCTTCGGTTTTTCTGATAGCTGACCACAATGCCGACTGCTTCCACAAACAGAATTAGAAGCAGAAGTATGATTTTCGAATTTCTGTAGCTCAATCGGGAAATGCTGCTGAACATGGCGTCCCTATTATAGAAGAAAAAGCAGGAAGGTATAAAAAATGTGGTTGAAGATGTATTCCATGCGGCTGACTGTATTAGTGTTTTTCATAACTTCCTCCTTAAAAAATAACATTATACCCATTCGAAAGACGCATAATGAAGACTATCTTTACAGCAGCTGTTTACGCCATGGAAATCGGCTTTTTTACGACAACCCGTCTGTATCAGGTCATAGGATCCTCATCAACAACCTGTTCAAAGCATCCGATTTCCCTGAGCTTATAAGCCAGTCTGTCTGTCTGGAACTGCGCTCCAAAAATTTCCTCAAAACGGCTCTTCAGTTTTGAAATGCTCATTCTGCCTTCTTTTCTGGCAATCCAGAGACTGATATCTCTTACGGATGGTCTTGCTGGATTTCTGGTGCAGATCAGTGTACCCCCAATCCGGTTGGCGAGAATCGATGAATTCTGGCGGAGAACAGAATCCAGAAGCCACTGACAGCCTTCTGCTTTTTGCACCAGAGGAAACTGGCAAATCTGATTCCAGATGCTGTGAGCGTTGAAGAATTCCTCCGTGCAGCAGGGAAGAATCTCTTTTTGAATTTCAAACAGGTCATCTCGTTTCAGGCCAAATTTTCCGTTTACTTTTTCCATGGTCAGCATAAGCGTCGAAGAAACGTCAACAAGATCAAAAGATTTCCTTCTTTCCAGGAGGTAAGCAGAGAAAACGCTCATGCCCGCAAGCCTGGGATCCACACTGGCAAGATCAATACATCCTGTTTTTCTCACCTCAGCATCAAAATAGCCGGATAAAGAACCGTATTTTGAACTGTACGCATAAGCAGAATTCAGGACATATCCGATCTGTCTCAATGAGGCTGCGTTAAAAGCATCAGGTGAGGAATGGACACAGACTTCCTGAAACAGCTTTCGGGCGTTTTCTTCAAACCAGAAATCCTGCTGTTCCAGTGCGGCTTTAAACGCAGGCACGTCAGCCGGATCGAGAAATGAAACATCGATTTTGTACAGGTCTCCATCAAGGTAAGGAACAACGGCAGAAAAGACTGTTGGGCTGGAAGCCGGAAACTTCACTCCATATTTTTTACGATAGGCAGCATTGAACTGATCGGTTCGGACAGGAGACATTTCTTTGAGCAGTTCAACAGCCTGTTTCTTTTCATCTCCATTTCCAAAAACTATCATTGGAACTCTTCGAAAACGAACATCCAGGTCCAGGCGAGATATTGTTTCCGATGTTTTCAAAACATAAAACAGCTCGTTGCCATCCTTTATTCCGTATTCGTCCATGAATTCAGAATTGTCCTTGAATATAAGATCAGCAGAGACGACCAAATCTTTGTATTTTGAAAGATCTATTTCAGAGATCAGCC
Organism: Allobaculum sp. JKK-2023; assembly: GCF_034745455.1. Lineage (NCBI taxonomy): Bacteria > Bacillati > Bacillota > Erysipelotrichia > Erysipelotrichales > Erysipelotrichaceae > Allobaculum > Allobaculum sp. JKK-2023. Next base: position 62,599 of record NZ_JAYERV010000003.1, read on the forward strand.
TGTCTGAATTGCACGAAAGAAGCCGTATTCTGTTCTGACCGTTATAGACAATGCCTTTTCTGATTCGCAAACGATTGCTTAGTGAACGCTTGTTCCGCAAAAATTTATCGGCTGGAAGATCGTTCTCCTTGATATATTTCTGATACTTTTCAAACAGTTCATCTAAGGTCAGGGGCGTATCCACATTTTCCATCAGGATTGAACAGGCAATTCCAATAGAATCCTGTTCCCGGATACTTTTCATGATTCCATAGGCCTTTCTGACTTTCTCTTTCCACGGGCCATCGTATTCTTCAATCGTTTCGTCAGTCAGTTCGTGCTTTCCGGATATCCATCGTATTGAAAGATATTCAAACGCTTCATCATTCAGTTCTGGAAAGATCATTTTGAAATCACTCTTGGGAAGATGGAAATATTGATATACCGGTGCGTAGTAGTCTTCGTATATCAGCGGCATGCGCCCAACCGCCAGTACAGAAATCTTCCAGATTCTTTCACCTGACACACCAAACGACTGGCTGATGGACTGGAGTGTCTCTCCGGACAGCCGCCGTAAGAGAATTTCTCTTTCACGATTTGTAAACAGATGTTAATGACAGAAAAATTCCTGAAGCGTTTCTTTTGGCAGCAGATAGTAACCATTCCTGGTCTCAAGAAAACCCGCAGATACAAATGCATCCAGCAGAATCTGAAAGTCAAAGTCAGGATTCTTTTTGCGAAAATATTCCGCCGTCCTCTCAAAAGAAACGGCCACATCCGGAAATTCTAAAACCCAGATCCGTTCAAAGACTTTAAGAACTTCCGGAATGTCGAATACCAGCCTTGTAAATTCCTCCCGGTTATTCGAATCGTATGACTGGATCAGCCGTTCATGAATTCCTCTTTGACTGGCTGATGCATAGATACTGTCTACACCCAGAAGGAAAAATGGAGAAAGCATTTCGACAGCCTGCCGGAACGGACGCAGGTTTAGGGCATCATCCTCGCAGACGTCTGTCTGTTCCTGATGACCAGCCGCTGAGTTTTGAAAGATATATTCCTGGAAGGCCATTATTTCCTTCTGAACCGGATTTGTCATTCTGAGCAAAGCAGCCATGTTTACGGGAGTCATTGTATAGAGATCCCCCACAATAAGGATCTGATTGACCTGGCAGGCCCTGACAGTTCTGCGTGTCATTCCTGTTTTATCAACAGTCTGGAATCCATTGACCAGTAGCTTTTCTTTTGACAGCGGCGGCAGTCCGGATTTCATCCGCTGCTGTACAATTTTATCCCAGACCGCATCAAATTGGCTCCAGTAATCAGCAGCGGACTTTAAGAGAGGGGAGGGATCGGGATGGTCTTTCATCAATGCTGGAGAAGCAAAATCACCTGTTTCAAATATGCCGGATAAATAAGCTTCAAGCAGAAGATCCAGCGGAAGACTCAGTTCTTCAAGCGAAAGGCTGGTTTCAGAATCCAGGCTGCCGATATTGGCTTGAGCCGGTCGAGCTTTTAAAAGAGCCAGTTTCCGATTCCAGCAGTCAAGATAATGATCCACCTGTCCGGCGATTTCCTTTGCGGTTTTAACGCCTGAACCTTTCAGGTTGAACACCTGTGCCGCATCCATCGCAAAAAGAGAGCCGCAAAATAGAATTCCGGCCTGTGAGCAGACATTGCTTGCTCTGACAGACAGATTCAGTTCGCTGACAGGAGCAGACCCCGCAATAAACAATTCCTCCTGTGAAAAGGACGGGCGGTGATTCAAAGGCCGTTCTGCTTCATATTCATTCCAGACCACAGCAAATTTGTACCAGTAATCCTCTAGGCCTTTCAGAAACTCGAAAGTCTCGGCAGATTCACTGCTCTGTGAAACGTCAAAACAAAGCAGCTTAAGCAGGTCGCTGGTTCTAAATATCTTGAGTCTTTCAGCCTCATTCTTGTAAATATTTGGAATGTACAATTTTTTAATCGGGACGTCTATCATTGGTTTTGCTCCTTTCAGATCAATATTGAACAGTCTTGATATATTGCAGCTGTTATTCTGATATCGATCATACAGGTTTTTTGATAATGTTTGTTTGGGAAATTTGTCTCGCCGTTTTAAAAAGATGATAAAAACAGCAGGCGGCATACCAAATCGATACCCAGCCTGCTGTTTTCCTGATACTTGTAAGTTGAGATAAATAGTGCTCTGAAAATCATTGCCGCCATCGCAAGTGGAATTTGTGGTCAGGCGGCTGATCAAGTTTAAAGATGACCATCTTGTAAATGTCAACTGAAAAGTTGCGCAATTTTCGGTTAAAAAGTTGGCAGTTGCTGATGAGAAACCTCTATTTTAGTTGTATTAAATCTTGACATAGGACCAGATTCTTCAGAACATAAATCTCTTTGATATCCTGGCTTAAATGCCAGGGGCATGGATCTGTACTGTGTCCAGGAAAATTTCGATACCAGAAATCCAAACAATGACAGTATCTGCGCGCTGTTTGCAGCGATAGACCATGGACGTTCGCTCAATCGCATAGGTTTCGACAGTTGTTTCAGTTTCCATAAAGATTTATGAATGGCTGAAACAAAGTTTGAATCTTTTTGATAATCACGGCTGATTATTCTGTAGCCTGTTTTTTAGATGTCAGACGTTTAGGACAGACAAATTAGACAAATTTGAAATCTCAAAAAAATCGCCGGACACCGGGCGAAATGAGTTTTTGGGTTTTGAAGAACGAGGTGCTTTTGAAGGACCAGGCAGAGGGTTAAAAATCGGCCAAGATGATGGAATCCAGATAGATCTGATGGGGGCCGGATGCTTATATCCTCAAATGTTACATAATATATGTTATGCGCAGTTGTAAAATACACTATACATAAAGGGGCTGACGCACTGAAAGGCGTTGATAATCTCGTTTTTTTGTCACTCAAACAAAAAAGTAAGATGGGTGCAAAACACCTTTCAAAGAAAATCTTAGGAACATTGCATATTGCGTGAAAAAACGAGAATTTATGTGTGTGTTGTTTCTGGCCCTTAAAAGCCCTTTGAAAACTGTCCGCAGACGGTAGACAATTGGTATTTGCCCTGCTCTATTGAGCGTTTCGACACCCAAAGCATTTGGCTCCTTATACAGGCAGCCAGGAGCTTTTTTGGTCCAAAAAGCCATAAAACAGGCGGATTTCAAAATTTTTGAAAAGAAATTCGGCTTATTCTTTTTGAATCTGAGCTTTGCAATATGGATCTTGAGCGATATTTGTTCCAAGGTCCTGCTTTCAAATGGCTATGAAAAGTTTTCAATCTTCTGTGAATGGGTTATTGGTATATCTATCGAAGCCGGCCATCTATGAAAACTTTTTTAATCATTCACCTTCTGTTAATGGTGGACCGACACAGAAATTAGCGTTGTATTGAGAGCCGCCAACTGATTGTGAAAACTTTTTCAAAATTGTTGAAAACACAAAACATTCTATTCGGATGGAATCTAAAGCTCAGATTCCCTTAACCGAATAGCATTGGATTTTCCTTTATTTTTGTATGGTAATTAGCTACCATGATAAGCATGCATGAACCTCAATCTACTATAGTCTTAGAGAATATAAAAGAATTTATATCTGAATTGTCTGATTTTCATCATGATTTGAGTAATGAATGGATATGTTTCAGTTCAAATTCAATTAACTTCAAGCACAATCTTCGTAAATTGTATACTGATAGTAATTTTTTACTTTATTTAAAGGATTACCAAAAATTCGTTCGGCGTTATTTATTAGTTAAAAGGCCAAAAGAGCCTCTAAAAGAGTGTGACTCGTTTGCTGTTCAGCGTCGGGTAAAAGAGTGGGATTCATTAAGAGATAAAATCGATCGCTACTTAAAAAGGCCTGAAAAAGGAGAAGTTCCATTAAAGAAATGTCTAAATGATATAGTTGGTTTTCGATTAAACCTAAAGTGCTCATTAGACAAAGATGACTTACTCCAACATCTTAAATCTACTTTTGATAATCCGAAAAAATTTAGCTGCATTGATGCTACCAAGAACGGATATACTGCAATCCATGTTTATATCAGAGAATCGAATTTGTCACCCAGCTGGGAGATTCAAATTTGGAATCAAAAGGACATTAATTCTAATCTTCAATCCCATGAAGCCTATAAACAGGACTATACTAAATATAGTGAAAGGAAGTGATTAGGATGTATCAACACTATATTTTTACCGCAACTTCTTATACACAGCATAAACGTGTTGCCTATGACCTTGTTCTTACAGAAGAGCAACTAGATCAGGCACAAGTAATTGGGGCAGAAATCGAGCAAAGAAACGTTCATTCAATTCCTACTTCTTTACATGTTAAAGAAATTGATTCTCCAAGTATAGAAGCTTTAAAAAAATCGGATCCCTATTTTAAAAACGTTTATTTTTGTAGCTCAGTGGATGAATTTATGAAGTACGTTGAAGCTGATCTTGAGTTGAGCAGTATTGACATTGCAAAATACATCCTTTCTATACTTGACACATCAAAACTCAAACTCCAAAAGCTAGTTTGTTTGAGCTATGCTGCTTATCTTAAAAAGACCGGAAAGCCCTTATTTACTGATAAAATTTATGCCTTTAAATATGGGCCAGTAGCAAAAGATTTGTATGATACAACTAAAAAGTTCAAAGATGTATTTTTAAGAAATCTGTTGTTTCCTGACTTTGATGACCATACATTTGTCCAAATGGATTGTCGATTTGCTAGAGCTGAAGACGGTTTCGTAAAAACTCAGGTCATTCAAGAGGTACTCAACAAATTTGGGAGCATGAGTGCTAAGGAATTAGTAGACTATACTCATCGAAATGGTTCTCCCTGGTCATCTGCTTATGATAGAACTATCTGGAAAGAAATCCCAGACAATTTAATTCTATCCTGTAGCAACGATAGCTTAATCTAAAATCCAATAAATACTGGACTCTATTATTAAGATAGGTTACTGTTCACACCCTACTCCAAAACACCTCGGAATAGGGTGTTTTAGTTTTTGAATTTATAGTTAAGTTTCTGACTTCTGACAGACATAGAACCACTATTACTCCGCAGGACATCCTTCTTTTAGAGCGGATGCAAGCGGCAAAACATACTCAATTCCATTAATCATTGTGATCATTCCGACAAACCCCTTTTTCATGTCTTTGCCATGGACAGGAAGGATAATGGTTTGTGGATTGTTAGGATGCTGTAGTTTATGGTGGGAGCCACGTGTACTAACGATTAACAGTTTAATCTAAGAACGCATTTGCGTTCTTTGGCGTTATTATCAGCTTAGGAATTGCGTAAAAATAAATCCCAATTTATTCAGACTTAAGCCCCTTGATTATATAATTCCAATGTGCTTCATTCCCGAAATGTGTGATGTCGATTTTGGACATTTCCTCATCCGATACCTTTTTGCCAATTGGATATTCGTGATCGTCTACAACGCATTTAACCTTCAGTCCGGTTTTTGTCGTTGTTGAGCTGATAAGCTCAACTACTGTCTCGATATCATAAAGCGGTTTGCCCTCCCAGTTTCGGGTGATATAACAAAACAGCCGATGTTCGACCTTGTTCCACTTGCTTGTTCCAGGAGGAAAATGGCTGACCCAGATCTCCAGTCCTGTTTCTTCAGCGAGTTTAGCCAGATCTTCTTTCCATAAACGGCATCTGCTTCCGTTGCTTCCTCCACCATCACAGTTGATGTATAGGCGCTTTGCATTTGGAAAGGTCGGTTTTCCGACAGTATTCCACCATCTGCGGATACTTTCTATGGCAAAATCACTCGTATCGTGATCTGTTCCCAGATTTACAAACCCTGTATTGTTATTGAGAAGATAGACCCCATAAGGATTGACCTTTCCAAGTTCTTTATCCAGAAAGTCATGGTCCAAAACAAGTCTGGGATCATGAGCCGGCCGGTATTCCGTACCGTTATTTTTAAAATTGCCAAGGTTCTCTTTCTTCTTTGTATCTACAGAGATGACTGGGTCCCCCGCGTCAAGGAATTCTTTGACGGTCGCGTTAATCGTCTGAAACTGTTCATCACGGTTTGGATGCGGTTTGCCTGCCTGAAGCATCTTCTTGTTGTTCTGACGGCTATATCCTTCTTTTTCAAGGAGAATGCCAACTTCAGAAGGGGAGACAGAAATCTGATATTCTTCCATGAATTTTTCGGAAATTTTGGATTCAGAAAGAGTGGTCCATGACAATGGATTCATCGGATTGCCATAGGTATGGTCGTCAATGATCATATGAAGGTCATCCAAAATCTCTGGGTGATGGTCTATGACCGTTTTACGGCCTGATCCCTTGAGCCTTTGGCGTCCCTGCTCTGGAGTTGGAACCTCCCCATGAAGTTCTTTTCTGCCCCGCTCAATCGTTTTAGGGTCAGTATGGGTAACGGTTTGGACATAGTGCTGAGTTCCGTATCCACACTTTTCGCAGATCCAGGCAAGAGCTTTTCGATTTGTTGGTTCATCAAAGCTGTCCTGCATGGCATTGTAGAATTCAAGGTAGTAATTAACTTCATCACTGGGTTCGTAGGCTTTCTTCATTATCCATACCTCCAAAGGAAAACGAGTTCTTCGGTTAAAGTATAGAACGAATGGAAGCTAAAATCAGAAACACAGTTTTGTCTCAGTGGATTCGGTCGGACTGAGAAAATCAATTATGGGAATTATGTGTAGCATTAAATATGGAATTACTTTTACGAAGTTCCTTAGATAAGGAGGTAAAGACTATGGTTTCAACAATAAAATCTACAACTATTCGTTTTGATACTGAGGTTCTAAACCTGATTCATAAAGAAGCCGCTTTAAACAGGCAGATAGCTACAGAATTCATGAGAAATGCCATTCAGGAAAAATTGGAAGACAGTCTTGATTATCAGGAAGCAGCAAAAAACTTGATGGAATCAAACGGTCGTACTCTTTCCAGAGAAGACGTCATCCACGATTTAGGGCTTTAGCATGAAATATACCTGGAGATTTGATGAAAAAGCATTCAAACAGTTTAAGGAGGAAATTGGCCGGCCTGTTCACAAACGAATAATTGAATGGCTTGATTCTCATATTGAAGGGAGTGACGATCCTAGAAAATGGGGAAAATCCTTTCAAGGAACCCTCGGCACTTGCTGGTGGTATCGTGTCGGCAGCAGGATTCTTGCCGATATCCAGGATCATGTTTTACTGTGGTCATTATAAAAGCGAAAAAAATGATGTTTATAAACGGTAATTGAGGAACCTGCTTATCGAAGAAAAGAGTAGAAAGTCCTTATCTTTAGTCAGGTGATGATGGCTCCCTTCTTTTGTAACAGTCTTTCTTGTTGCTGATTGCCGTAAACTAAAAAGACAGACCGATCCAAACTTCAAGCCATCTCTTTCTGCCTGAACCAAAAAGAAACTGCCATTCTGCGGCAGTCTCTGTCTTATCAATATTAGTATCTTCTGTTTGGATCATTATTCGGATTATAGGCTCCAGACTGATTTCCGTTGAATCCCTTCTGACTTCCCTGCTGGTAATTGCTGCAGCCAGGCTGATACTATTGGCTGTTCCGATTCTGATAGCCATTATTGTATCCACTATTGTAGTTCATCTGCTGGTTTTGCTGGCCGTACTGCATATATGGATTTGTCTGCTGGTTCTGAAAGCCGCTTTTGTATCCATTATTCTGGATGGGTTGATTCATCTGGCCGCTGCTGTAACCGTTGCTGCGGAAATCTTCTTCCATATTATTATCCAAAGCCGTAACAATGGTTGGTTGTTCGGTATATGGGCTTGCAGAACGGGTGATGCCAAGTGCTTCAAGCTGGCTTTCTGTCCGGTTGTTGTTTGCATTACAGTAGAATCTTGGCGGATTGTCGTGCAGAATCACTTCCTGAATGGAACCGGAGTTGTTTCCATTTGAACCATAGACTTTGAGAATCACAGTAACTCTTGATCCTTTTGCTGGCTCATATCCTTCTTGCATTTCCAGATCGGCCAGGTTGGCCTGCCCCTGGCTGTAGTCAGCAAGATTGACGGAGAGCCTTGGAAATCTTCTTCGACTGTAGTTGTTGGCAGAAAGTGTTTTGAAGTTCATCATTTTCTTTCCGGATGTCTTGGAAATGTAGCTGACTGAATCAATGTATTCGGGTACAAGGGGTGTCTTGCAAAGGCATGAGACTTTCGGATCGGAAACAGTAAGACTGATAAACGGTTTTGTCTGGGGATATCTGGATTTGGAGCGTCTGTTATAGACATCCAGCTCTTCCCCTTCATAAAATCTTGTTATATGGCTGAATTCAACAATACCGTCAATGAGCAGCAGGTCTTCGGGTCGGAAGTTATTGAGCGTAATCCGGTTTGTCCTGGATCCGCCGCCATAATTGTTATTTATGTAGTTTGTATTGTTCATACCTTTATTATAGCTGTTTGGCGCACTTACGCTATTTTGCATGGATAGATCCTTGCCTCTGTTTCTGGTACTGTCTTTGATATCCGGACCATATATGGTCTTTGGGTGCAGCAATTGAATTTGTCAGCATCACTGATTGTAAAAATATCCTTATGTTTGAATTGGAATCCCCTTATGAAACGGTGCATACCATTCATTGTGTTTAGAATGGATTCAGTCGTTAAACCGCGCCGTTTTGTATCTTGTCGTGTGGCTTTTCTTCTTTGCAGGGCGGATTTCCCTTCTGGCGCAGAGCAATCTGTCCATCTCAGAGCTGCATTGGACATCCGAACAGGCTTTTAAAGCAGGACCACAAGGTCTGGAATTGGAACTACGTCTTATAGAGTGTTTTTCGCCCCTCTAAGGCTTGCCATGGGGTCAACCCGGATTTTTTGATTATGAATGTCTACAATGAAGTCTGGGCAAGACGAACAAGAGGATAACTTAGAACACCGAATCGAATTCATTTTTGCCGGTAAATCCAAATAACTATGAGGTAACTCATGAAAGATGCTTGAGTTTGACCAGTACAAACCAGAGGATATATCAAATAGACGAATATTGAATTCGGAATATGGAATAAAGAAATGAGGAATTGCAATGAGAACTTTAACTGTTCTGCTTCTGACCGGCGGTCCTGGCGGCGGGAAAACCGAATCGGCAGCCTGGTTGAAAAAGAAATTGGAAGAAGAAGGATTTGGCGTTGTGGTTGTTCCGGAAGCCGCAACCGAACTGCTTCTTGCCGGACTGGACTGGCGAAATTCGATGGAAAATTTTGACTTTCAGAAAGCCCAGCTCGAACTCGGACTGTTCCGGGAAGAGCTGTATAAGAAGTATGGATCAAAACTCTACAATCCGAATGTAATCATTCTCTGCGATCGGGGTGTTCTGGACGGCAGTGGTTTTATTGAGCCGGAGCTGTTTGACAAAATACTTCAGGAAAAAGGACTGGATAGAAATGAACTGCTCAAGCGCTACGATGCCATTTTTCATCTTGAAACAGCCGGCCGTAACAATGATAACTTCTACACACTTAAAAACAATAAAGCCCGTATTGAAACTGCCAGTGAAGCGGCAATGGAAGATGAAATTCTGGTCCGGACTTATAAAAACCATCCCTGCCACGTCATTATTCATTCGCAAAAAGATGTCGAAGCCAAGTTTTCCAATCTGCTCTGTGAGGTGAACAGATTCCTTGCGCAAAAAGGGATTCGAGCTGAGCAGCGGTCGCAAGTTTAATCAGTGCATCAGAAAATTACTTTTCCTTTTCATGCACCAAAATGGCTTCCTCCAGGAGCTGTACGACCAGTTTTTGAAACGCAGACCCCTTTTGCAGCACTTCCCTTTCTGGCTCATACATTCCTTCCAGAGAAGAGAGCAGATCCCGGCAGTAGTTTTGCAGCATATTCTTCCTCTTTTAGAGATCTTTTTGTTCCATCCCGAAAAAGATGGTAAGATTTGTCTGCATTCTGCTGGGCAGATTGGAAATAGATCCTGTCGTTACGGCTTTGGAATTCTATTGCCTATTTCGCATCTGGAACAACCCGGCGCACAGTTTTGCTCTTTGTTTTTGGGGAACTTGGTTAATCATTTTACGACCTAATATAGGTTACATACGCCACTCCCTGCATCCATTTATTTTCTTATCTTCATGCTTCCTCAGCTTATATTTGTATTTGTAAGTGTATCATCAATTGTTCTAAATTCAATGTTTCATTATTTGTTTTACTATCTATTTCATCTTTTTTTGTTTCAATTGGCTACAACATTGTTTCAGCAATTGATCCAGATTTTATTTCAAAATTGGTTTCAACTGTTGTTTCATTTTTTGTTTCTCTTTTGGTGCTACCCTGTTTGTGACATATCTTATTCCATATTTAAGTTGCACATTTGATCGAATTGTTCCCTATTTTTAAAGGAAAGGTGTTAAAATATGGAAAAGAAAGGCTGTATGTAACTTATATTAGGTCGAATAATGGAGGCATATTATGGATGAAAAAAGACCTGCTTCACAACCTGCAAAAGCAAAAACACCAGCAAAGTCCCCCCAGAAGGGGCGCAGACTTCGCTATTCAAAGGCGATGGTCAGCGATCTGGACTGGAACGATCTGAAAGGCGTGGCTGATCGCTACAGTATGAGCACCCGTGATGGCTGCCAGATGTTCAAGGTTCACATTGAAACCTGGATGAAATATTTCCACGATGTGATCCCCAATATTGCCATGCCCTCCTACACCAGAAAGACAGACAAGAAAGGCTTCATCATTGAAGGCGGGCGCGACTACGGAAGGCAGGCCGGATTTGCGGACGGTGTCTACCACTACGATGCAAAAGGCTTTGATGACTGGTTTGCAGAAAACACAAAGTTTCATCAAAGATCCAAGTCCATTGTGATGGATTGCTTTGTGGCTGATCCTGATGCCTGGGCGAAGACGACTGTCGAACTCTGGAGCGAGCAGCCCCATCCAGATGCATATCTGGCTGCCCAGGATGAGACCGGATTTCGCCGCTATCGAAAAGCACTCCAGGCCTGGCACAAAAAATGTGCGGCTGCTCTGGTGGAGGCGCTGGATCCTGCTTTTGTCTGGATCTGGGAAAACCGGATCGGGCCTGCTGGACGGGATCCGGAAAAATGCCCCTGGATTGAGCTGGAGGCCGACCAGAAGCTAAAGGACTATGCGGTGGACTGCCTGCATAAGCGGATGCTGACCTCTCCAAACATTATGCGAAATTATGGCGACCAGCAGGAGACCTACTTTCGCCAGCTGCACAATACTGGAGCGATACGGCTTTCCATTTTTGAAAACGAATACCATCACAGCCTCGATGCCGAGGGAAATGAAAAGCCTGTGCTGGTTCGCTACCTGCCTGATCCAGATCCATTTTTGAAGGATCCTCTTCCCTTTGTATCCAGATTCAGAGTGGTGCTGAATTATCCGGACTATCAAAGACTGAAAAAACAGGTCGAAAGTGGAAGAAAAAACCAAGCCCAACTGCCGCCGCTGCTGGAAAGGACCTGCCTGTTCAAGTAAGCCGGCAATCCCTTGCAAAACATATTTTCAATACAGCATGGCCAGCCTTTTCAAACAATGGAGGCTGGTCATGCTGTTATGCACGGTTTCGAATTTGTCTTTCGCTCTTGCAAAAGACTGGATTGAATTTTCATGACTGCCTTTCAATGGACAACAAAAGTCTTACATATTGAATCAATGTCATTTAGCTTAGTTTTTGATAGTTAGTATTGTCCACCATCCGTGCACAGATGGTGGATTTTATATTTTCTGGTTTAACGAAAATTAGCTTTGACAACAACTCTATAATTGTCTAATTTAATCCTTATCACGTTGAAAACATAACTTTATAAGGAGGAAAATATGGCAACTAAAGTTACTTCGCCGTCCGTGATTTATCAAAGATTCATGAAATTCCTTGAGGAATTTGCCCACAAACAGGAGAAGATTCTTGCTTCTCAAACAGGAGCTTTCTCACGAAGTCATTATCGATCATCAAAAATAAACTTGTTCCATTTCCTGAATACATCCATTATCGGGAATGGATCAACACTCTCCGATTTATCCATGAACTATTTCGGCATGGGCAGTGTAAGACCATCTGCTTCGGCACTTGTTCAGACAAAAGCCAAGACTCCAGTCAGCGTATTTTCAGCACTGCACAAAGCCACATTGGCACTTTGTTACATGGATAAAAAATATAAAGGGCTAAGGGTAATAGCCTTTGATGGAACCAATGAACCTGTTGCGCCAAATGAAGATGAACCTGACTACATCATTTATGCCAAGAACAAGGAAACCATCATCCGGGCCGGTATTCACATTAACGCTGCCTATGACGTACTTAATGACAAATATCTAGCCATCGTCACTCAAGACCAGAGGTCCAAAGACGAACGGGCCGCTGCTATGAAAATGGTCAAGGAGATTCACGAAGCTTATCCTGGCGAGACATTTCTCTTTGTCATGGACAGAGGGTATTTTTCTTATCCATTGTGTAAGCTTATTGAATCCTTAGGGCACAAATACCTCATACGTATGAAAGAACGAGAGTATAGCTGCCTGACTTATACACAGCTTGACCATACAGAAGACCAGCAGATCAGCCGCATTCTTACCCACCACCAAAGAAAAGAGGAAAAAGAAAACCCCCAGATGAAATACCTGGTCAAAAAATCAATGAGACAGATTGATCAAGAATCTGAATTTATTGATTTTGACTGCAGGGTGGTAGCTATCGAGATTGGCGACAACGTCTGGGAAGGACTGATTACCAATCTGGATGAAGCAGAATTTCCTCCGGAGGCTCTTGGATTTATTTACCACCTAAGGTGGCGAATCGAGCAGAGTTTCTCCTGGCTTAAATATGGAATAGGAATGAAACGTATCCACTCGATAAAAGCAGAATACATCATTCAGGAGATTTATTCATCCCTTATCTTCTACAATCTGGTTTCCGAGATCAAAAAGTGTGTTCTTGAATCATCTCAATCGGATAATAAAGAAGAGAAGCAGACAACTTATGAATACCAAATCAATACAACTAAGGCGATACGGGCTATCAGGAACACGTTTACTCCGAAATGGACGAAAAAACGAACAATCTGTCAAATTACAAAAGCGGAGTTTCAAGCTCTGACCGAGGAGCTGCTAAGAGAAAAACTGCCCGTTCGGCCGGAAAGGAGCTTCAAGCGAAATCTCCATCCCAATCGTTTGATATGGTTCACCTATCGATAAGTGCATTATATGCGCATCTTATTGATACAAACCACCCATACAATTCTTAAAAACGGCTCTTATCGAAGGGTTGTTTTTAGTGCACCTATTTTGATGAATACAGCCAAATCAATCAGTATATTTTGTGCTTGGTTGGTGCATATGGATATAATCAGCAGCAAATTCTATTCCTATCATCCACTTTGTCTTTGATTTTTATACAAAGTTTGAGGTCATATTTTTCTAGCTAAATGACATTGCATATTGAATCGTAAATAAAATGAAGATAACCAGATAGATACAGAACAGGAAGCAATAAACGAAAAACAAAACTTTCTCAAGCGGCTCATCATTATGTCCCAGCCAGAAAAGTTGAGGAAGAATGATCAGAAAGAAAACCGCCAGCAAGGGAACCATCCAGCCTTTAAAGATACGGTTGAGCATCTGAATCCTGGATTCATCATCACAGAAGATCTCTTCATCGCGGCCATTCATCCTGGAAGCCGGCTTGCAAAAATAGCTGTAGCCAAACTTATCCTGCAAATACTCCCAGCCGCAGTCTTCAAACAACTGGCGGTACTCCTCGTTGTTGTAGGCGCCATTTGGATGGTAGTCGAGCTGGTAAATGATATCTTCTGGTTCGCTTCTGACGAAATAATATTGATTCAGGCCGGCAATCCGCAAAAATTTCCAGCCTTCATTTGCCATTTTGCGCAGCCATTTTTCTTCTTTTTTCCACTGACAAATCGAAAAAAAGCGATAAACAGTTTTAACGTTTTTCATCTGAAGTCATCTCCTTCATGTTTTCATACAGCCGCTGAATTCGTTTGATCTCCAGGTCAAGAACCTCCTGACCGAGATCTGTAATTTTGTATAATTTTCGCTTCTCCTCTTCCCGGACAAATGCGATCAGACCATCTTCTTCCATTTTAGAAAGCGATCCATACAGAGTTCCGGGAGCGAGAATGACTTCGCCATGGGTGATCTGCTCGGTCTTTTTAACAATGGAATAGCCATGGGCCTCTTCTCGCAGGTTGAGCAGGATATAGAACCCGGTTTCGGTCATTGGTACGTAAACTTTCTTGATATGTTTATCCATAGACGCCTTTCCATCCAGCTTTTCCATACATCGAACTGCTGGCTCTAGTATATCGAACTGCGATGTATGGAGGGGAGAAAATCTATATGATTTTGAAACTTGACAAGAAATAGAGTCGGAAAGAATACAAACCAAAAAGAGCCAGCCTGGTCTAAAACACATCAAGAGAAGAGGATGGCGTTAACCGATAAGGCTGATGGACGTTCAGTCTGAATGACAAAAGAATAGGCGAAGCAATGAAATCGGATGAAACACGGCTCTTACAAGATGAATTCGCCGGTCTTTCCATTCTTTTTCAATGAGCTTTGTTACACTGGAAGTAACTCCTTCTGGAAACAAAGACTGGATTGAATCTTGAATCTGTTATCTGCTTCGGTTTCTGGAATCAAAGGAAACAAATACGAGGAAAAATTTATGGAACCTGTCTATCAAATTACGCCTGAAGGGTTTATCCTTCGAATTTCGCAGGCGGAACTGGATCAACTGGACAGCTCGCAAAAGCAGCGGGCTTTGCGGTTTATGTTTTCCCCCTGGGATGCTGTTCTTGAACTGGGGCTGGAAGCACCGATTGAAAGCCAGTCTACGGTTTTAAAATTTCTGCAAAAAGTAGGAGCGGCCTTTATTTCGGATCTGCTCAAGGCCCCAGGGCTGGAAACACTGCGTGAAAATATTCAGCTTGCTCCCGATGAATACCAAAAGGAAAAACTGCTCAACGAACGACCATTTGTTAAGGAGTCTTCTTTGATTGATTCCCAATGGATTGATCAGGCTTATGCCCATCTTCTTGAAGTGTTTAAAAACCAGATTGTTCTGTATCCACACAGTGTCAAGAAATTCTTTAACGAGAAAAATCCAGCACTGAATCCGGCCGAATCGATCTTCTTCCATCTGGTTGAATATAAAAATGGACTGTATCCCTTTGCCTTTCTGGCCACCTATACCCACATCACTCCACAAGGGGATGTGCGCCACTTACCCCTGTCAGAGATTTTGCATGAATACCAAGGAGACCAGAAAAAGATGCTCGAACTGCTCTCCTGCCTGAACCAGGCCGCTGAAATCTGTCCGGAACTGGGATCTTTCATGACATCAGGAGAATTGTTTCACACGATTGGCCTGAACGAAAAAGAGGCCTATGCCTTTTTGAAGTCCGTTGAAGAGCTGGAGAAGATCGGAATTGTCTGCCGGATTCCAAACTGGTGGCGAAGCCGTTCTTCAAGAGTGGCGCTCAATGTCAAACTCGGCAATCAAAAGTCGCTGCTGGGCCTGGATGCGTTGATTGCGCTGAGTCCGGAGCTGAGTGTTGAGGGCATGAAGCTGACCAGTGCGGATATTCGCAAGCTGTTGGCCAGTGCCGAAGGTCTTTCCTTAATTAAAGGGCGCTGGGTAGAAGTCAATCACGCCAGGCTGAAAGCCCTGCTGGAACGAATGGAGTCTATGCCTCATTCCATGAGTCTTGGTGAAGCACTGCGGCTGGAAAGCGGAATGGAGACACCGGACTGGATGGACAACCAGGAAGATGGCGACATTCAGATCTCGAATGGTAAATGGATGGGCAATATCTTCAACAAGCTGACTGATCCCAAAATTCTGCGCAAGACAGCCTTGCCGCGCAAACTTCAGGCCACCTTGCGCCCCTACCAGCAGGAAGGCTATAACTGGCTCAATGCTCTTTCTTCTTTAGGCTTTGGCGCACTTCTTGCCGATGATATGGGTCTTGGAAAAACAGTTCAGACCCTGGCCTGGCTGGAAAAAGAACACCAGAATCATCCAGAAAAGAAGGCTCTGCTGGTTGTTCCTGCATCCCTTCTTGCCAACTGGTCTAAGGAAGCTGCCCAGTTTACACCGGATCTGAAGATTGGCGTCATCCATGGCAAAGCCGGCGTCGAAGCGTTTGAAAATACCCCGCACGAAAATCTCCCCTTCTTAAACTTGACAACTTATGGCATGGCTTCCCGGCTGGACTCGCTGCAGGAAGTCGACTGGGATTTTTTGATTCTGGATGAAGCCCAGGCGATTAAAAACCCGAAAACCAAACAGACGCGTTCGATCAAGCAGATTCCTGCCGCCATGCGTCTGGCCATGACAGGTACCCCGGTTGAAAACGATCTGGTTAACCTCTGGTCGATTTTTGACTTCCTTAATCATGGCATGCTGGGAAATCTCAATCAGTTTGGCGCCTACCTGAAAGATGACAGCCGTCCGCAGGCTGAAAAGCTGAGCCGCCTGCAAAAAATCATCTCTCCATTTTTGCTGAGACGCTTAAAAAGTGATAAATCGATCATCAACGATCTGCCGGATAAGGTTGAGCAGAATGATTACATTACTCTTTCTGAACAGCAGCGAGTCTTATATACCAATGTCGTCGATAAGCTCAAAGAAGAGCTGGAAAACCAGCCGGAACTGGGTGAATCCACCAATGCCATCAACCGCCGCGGACTGGTTCTGGCTACCCTCAATAAGCTCAAACAGATCTGCAACCATCCCGACCAGTATCTTGGACAAAAACAGTTTACTGAAGCGGAAAGCGGCAAATTCGAAATGCTCGAAGAAATCTGCCGCCCGATTGCGGAAAACCGAGAATCGGTTCTGGTCTTTACTCAGTATCGCGAAATGACCGAACCGATTGCCAGATTTCTTGAACAGATCTTTGGTGCTCCAGGGTATGTCATTCACGGCCAGACCCCGATCAAACAGCGTCAGGAAATTGTCGATGCTTTCAATAAACAGGAAACATATATTCCTTTCGTTGTTCTCTCCTTACGGGCAGCCGGTACCGGACTGAACCTGACCCAGGCCAGCCATGTGGTACATTTTGACCGCTGGTGGAACCCGGCCGTTGAAAATCAGGCCACTGACCGTGCCTATCGAATTGGTCAGAAACGAAATGTCATTGTCCATAAGTTTGTCTGCTCCAATACAATTGAAGAGGCTATCGATAAAATGATTACCTCCAAACAGAAACTGGCAGATGATGTGATCAGCAGCTCGACCGAAAGCTGGCTGACTTCCCTTTCTGATGATGAGCTCATCCAGACATTGAGGTTAACGTTATGAGTTACTATGGCAATTTCTATTACAAAACGCCTACAGTTGGTGAACTGCAGGCCAAAGCCCGCAAATCGATCGAACGGGCCAGAAAGAAAGGTGTTATTTACGATCCGATTGTTGTGCCAGGCACCGGTTCCCAGCGAAAGCTTTGCACAAACTGGTGGGGCAAAGCCTGGTGTGCCAACATGGAACAATACTCAGACTATGCCAACAGACTGCCTCGAGGGCAGCGCTATTGCCGCAACGGTATGGTCATTGACCTTCAAATTGAAAAAGGCGTTGTTCATGCCAAAGTCCAGGGATCGGATCGAACCCCTTATGACATTACCATTACCATCAAGCCATTAAGTCAAAAGGCAAAGAAAGCGATTCAGGAACGCTGTGAATTCGGGATTTCATCGCTGGAAACGTTAGTGGCAGGCGAATTTCCAAAAGAGTTGCAGGACTTATTTACGGCCAAAGAAGGCCTTTTCCCTTCTCCTTCCGAAATCAAATTTCATTGTGACTGCCCGGATGGCGCCTATCTTTGTAAGCACGTCGCTGCGGTGATGTATGGCATCGGCATCCGGCTCGATCAAAAACCGCTGCTGTTGTTTGAACTTCGCGGCCTGGATCCAAAATCCCTTGTTGAAAAAGCCATCGCAAATAAACTGGAATCCATGCTCAAAAATGTCGACCGGCCATCCGGACGGATTCTCGACGCTCAGGTTAATACCAATGAGCTGTTTGGTCTGTAGATCTAGAACGGGCACCCCAAAGGTTCATGCTCTATCGAAGTCAATGCCCAGATGGCATACAACTGCATAGCCCCTTAGATGCATATCCTTGCCTGAGCCTCAACCACCAAGAACCAAGCAAAAAACAGATACTCTCGTTTTGCACGTAAAAGCCGAGTATCTGTTTTTTATGTTGTTTTTTACCAACTAAATGGAAAGCTAAAAAGATCTGCCAGTTGCTCGCATTCCTCATACGGAAACAACTCGGCCCATCCTTGATTCTCCATCATGATTTTGACCATTTCCTGGGCGGTCTCTCGGGCAAATTTTGTATGCACTTTGCATATCATGCTAGAGGATGGAACAATGCTGAACCTGGACCAGTATCCAGCCCAATTGCCGTTGATTCTGATTCCGGAAAGTCGTGTAGCTGAATTAAAAGAAAACGACCAGCTTCGTATGATGTGCCAATCGGGACAGAAGCTATACGTCAAAGATGGAATTCGGCTTTATCCTCATCTGAGTTCCGATCAGACAATTTCTCAGATTCCCTATCGGGACCCAGTGAACTGTGTGAGTCAGCCACCAACTAACTACGGCCAAAGCTATCGTTTCATTCCAATCGAAGGTGAGCAGATAGAACAGGAAGTCCAGGAATTTTTAAAGGCAAACCATCTTGAGGGAATTTTGAATGATTCACTGAATACCTTAAACTATAACAACACGAAAAACAGCGTGACGATTTCACTGCTTCAAAACGGACTGGTGATGTTGATTTATCTGCTCTGCCTTGGCATGATGCTCAAGAGTCTGTTGCAAATCTGGCTGGCTTCTGATCAAAAGCTGATTGCAGTTCAATACCATCTTGGACTTTCCTGGTTTAAGCGATACCAGGTCTGGTTTGCGATTGGAATTTTGATGCACCTTTGTGTGCTGCTTGTTTTACTGCTGAAAAAAGCAGCTATCAAAACCATCGCAGCTGGTTCTTTGACCTATTTGCTGCTGCTCATTGTAATTTCCTGGATGACGATCCGAAAATTTGAAAAAGGAAGAATCCATCGAATCCTGAAAGGAGAACAAAGTCTATGACAATCCCTGCAGTTGAAATCCATCATCTTCAGAAAAGCTTTAACAAGAAAACAGTTCTCGATATCCCCGAACTCATCATTCCGGCAGGAAGCTTTGTGATCATTGAAGGACCTTCCGGAGCAGGCAAGTCAACCTTGCTTTCTTTAGTTGGACTTTTAGACAGTCCTGACCAGGGTGATATCCAGCTGTTTGGTCAGACTGTAAAACCTTATTCTCGTAAAAGCATTCAATTTTTTAAAGAAAAAATTGGGTGGCTCTTCCAGAATTATGCTCTGGTCGATTCACAGACTGTTGAGTACAATCTGGACATGGTTTTGGATCAGAAAAAGCAGAAGAATAAGTCTCAGCTGCTTCAGGATGCCCTGCACCAGGTCGGTTTAGAAGGAAAACTGGCAAGCAGAATCTATGAGCTATCTGGTGGAGAACAGCAGCGGGTAGCTCTGGCAAGACTTTTATTAAAATCCTGTGATCTGATTCTGGCTGATGAACCAACCGGAAATCTGGATCGAGAAAACGCAAAGCGGGTGATGAATCTGCTCAAAGCGATGCAAAGCCAGGGCAAAACCATTCTGGTTGTCAGTCATGACCGCTCTTTTGATGAGCTTGCAGACCAGATCATTCAGCTCAATTCTCCTATACAGTAAGAGTCGGCAAGGATCTGTGCTCTCTGGAAGAACTGATATCCATGTTAAAAGATGGAAGATATTACCTGACCATATTGCCTGTCCATGCGATCAGGCAATAGTGGTGGAAACAAATTAAAGGCCGAAAACGTCTTGATCATTTTGGTCATTACATTTTCGGCCATTTTTATTGTTGCGTTCTAAATCTGTTCATTTCGGTAGCCGGTTATCCCTTGTAACTTCCTTTTTTGCAGCAATCAGATCAGGGTCAGGATAAAGAGGACCACTGCACCCCAGACAATGGTCATAATGATCTTCTTGACCGTCCGAATCGGGTGAAACAAGGCGTTCAGGACAAATGAAATCACTGAACCCATGAAGATCAAGCCAATAATCATAAAGAATAAAGTAATCATGCACTTCTTCCTTTCTTTTCTTTGTCACAATTCATCTGCCCAGTGAAAGCTTATGACCTTTTTCGATCAATCAAGATATTGGAATATCAGGCCGCTCTGCCTTCCTCTCCTCCTAAAAATTCTGCGCAGTTTGGAAAGTTCATAGACTGGGGATTGAATTGTGTTTATATCATGGTTTTGTTTACCTATTTAAACACAGAATTTCCATCCTCGATGGAACATTTCGTAAAGAAACATGGAAACTATGCAGAAAAAAGATGAAAGGTCACAAAGAAATGGCTCGAAAAGCGTTTGATCTGGTCCATCATTGCTTTTTTCCCGGCCCTGGTCAGTCTTCTTTCTTGGCCGTTTCCATGCAAAAAGCAGGAACAGCCATCAGAACTGTTCCTGCCATGAGAGGTCCTATTTGTTGGATTGGGAGAATCGTTTGCGGCCGATCACGATAATTGCGATCCCTGCAATGAAAGTTGCAATGGCAATGTACTGGGAAGTAGAAAGACCATTCACGACCCCGCGGATCATATCTCCGCGGAAGAATTCGATGACAAAACGGCCAAAGGAATAAGCAATCAGATAGGCTGCCCCAACTTCCCCATTGAATTTCTTCTTTTTGGAAAACCATTCCAGAAAGAAATACAGGCCAAAGTCATAGGCTGACATGACCAGCTGGCTTGGAAAGAGGGAAATCCCTGCCGGTGCCAATGACTCTTCCGGGAACACAACCGCATACCAGGCATGGGTTTCCACACCATAGCAGCAACCCGCCAGAAAACAGCCGATCCGGCCAAAGCCCTGCGCTAAAGCGACTTCCGGAATAACCATGTCAAAGGTTTTCCAGAAGTTCATGCCGTGATTCTGGCAATAGAACCAGCCGGCAACAAGACCGCCGATGATTCCACCATAAACAACCCATCCATCACCCAGGTTGGTAAAAATCGTTGGGTCGGTGCCGATGTCTGGAATCCGGGTGATCCAGTAGAGGATCTTGGATCCTGCAAATCCACCGGCAAGAATTGAGAAAACAAGCCATTCCAGGCGTTTGGGGTCAATGCCATTGGCTTTGATTTTCTTTTCAGCCAGATAATAGGCAACAAGAATACCGATGGCAATCATCAGTCCATAG
Organism: Allobaculum sp. JKK-2023; assembly: GCF_034745455.1. NCBI lineage: Bacteria > Bacillati > Bacillota > Erysipelotrichia > Erysipelotrichales > Erysipelotrichaceae > Allobaculum > Allobaculum sp. JKK-2023. The sequence goes on from NZ_JAYERV010000003.1 coordinate 83,862, forward strand.
GAATAGAAGTGAATGCTGCCAAATGAAAACAGAATTGGGTACATTAGATTTCCTTTCTAAAAATCAATGAAAGATTTGGTTCCTGTTTTTTCGCTTTTTCAGAAAACTTCCCGATTTGCCGGGGCAATCGGGTCTCAATCAGGTCTGCAAGCGAGCCTGTGATTGGATTTCCAATCCGGCTTGTTTGAAGTGTTGTTTTCTGGTTTGCGGCGAAGAGTAATCCAGACCAGTTCGGGTGGATTGAGCAGTCTTGGAATGCGCATCTGATCGCCAAGTCCGCGGCTGACAAACATCTGGCAGTTTCCGATTCGAAACAGTCCAGCATCGTACTTTGGAAAAAAAACGAACCGATCTCCATTATACGGAGTCAGAATCCCTTTATTCAAGATCCGCCAGTGCCCGCCGTGAATATGGCCGCTCAAAATCAGGTGCGCATCCGCTTCAAGGCTCTGTTCAAACAAGTCCGCCCGATGCGACAGCAAGATCCGAACCTTATCTTTTCTGGAAGGAAGCTTGGCGATGTTTTGGTGATGCTGCTGCAGTCTTCTGGCATACAACCAGCGATAATTGAGATCCGGGTCATCAACCCCACAAAGCTCAATGCTCTGGCTATCTTTCCAGATCTGGGTGCATTCATTTTCCAGAAGATGGATACCCATCTTTCTTAAGCGGGCAGTACGCTCTGGCCAGTTGCCCGCATAGTATTCATGATTGCCGCTCACAAAATAAACAGGGGCAATTTGTGCAAGTTCCTTGAGAACTCGAAAAGTCGTTTCCGCATTCCTTACACCATCAAAAATATCCCCGGTACAGGCAATCAGATCCGGTTTGAAGGCTTTACTTTTATCGATCAGATCGTAAGGATCATTGCCATGTAAGTCAGATACCTGCAAAATCCGATATCCATCAAAAGCAGGCGGCAGAAAATCCAGTTCGATTGATCTTCGGGTAATCTGGATCGACTTGTTGAGCTTTTGATTCCAGAAAAAAAGCAGAATCAAAGCCAGAATCAATCCGGATACGAAAAGAATCCAAAAGGTCATGCCTGCATTATACCAGCTTGTCCACTGAACATGACTTGAGGACAAGACTGTAAGGACAAACCTGTCGATATAAAACCTGAAGGCACAAAACCATCCTCCACAATCCTTTTATGACGATCCCTTCATTGCCGTCCCTTCATTCCGGCCACTTCAACTAGACTGTTTCAACTTTGATCAATTCATCCGCCATGCCTTCATCCATGGCCCCAGCATTCGAAAGAACCTATCTTGTATGCTCAAACCTTTTCCTCTTTTTCCCTTTTCCCATGCTCCCTTGTGCGCAACGGGTGTTTGTGGCTTTCTGATATTCCCTGATTCCCTATTTCTCTGATTCCCCGATTTTCCTGTTTGTTCTTTCAATGCCGTTTTCCCTTTTAATCCGTTTTTCTCAATGCCTTTTTTCTTTGTTTTTTGTTTTGCAAAGTCCAAGAAAAAACTGCATCCTTTTCAGGGATACAGTTTTAAGTCATGTAAGTCGGTAAAGTCGATTAAAACGAAAGGTTTGGGGGAAGATTTGGGAATACGGGAATTCAGTTCTGTACGTTAACCTGCAGATCACGGATAACAGGAATCATCTTGCACTGATCCGCTTCGAGGTCTTCCTTCATCAGATCAACCGCATTTAATGACTGGTTGTTATACGTGGTGTAATAGAAACGTAAAGTCTTGGTGTTGCATCCACAGCTATACTGTGTGATTTCATATTCACCAGGTTTGTTGTTATCGCCGCCATCAGGCTGAGCAACACTTTGCAGAATATGGAAGAACTGGGAAACATTCGCCTGTTCAGTATCTGCACAACGGCTGTTCAGTGTATAGAAAGCAACACGGACGAAACGGGATACTGGATCAAGACCACCAGGCAGGTTTGCAGTGCCGGTACCAGCACCAAAGTTGCGGAAGTCAGGCATATTTGGAGCAAAACGGCTTTCTTTGAAGTCTTTGATATGGTTGCAGACGTTGCAGTAGTAGTTCAGGTTCTCTTTATGGAACGGGAAGGTTGGTTCGTTGGTCAGGACATCGTATGGGTCATCATAAACTTTCAGACCATCAATCGTCTGTTCAACAACGATAGTTTCCTTATCATCGCCAATGATCCAATGTAATGGCGAAGGTGGCATATGAACGGAGAACCCTTCATTTGTAATATTCAGATTTTCGAATTTTTTGCGGGCATCTTCAACAGTAGCGCAGTCAGCCATGATATAAGGGATCAGTTCGAAGGAAGCTACATTTGTTTTTCCTTCTGCTGGTTCGAAGTAATGGCAGCTGTTCCAGAAAGCCAGACCGGCGATACCAAGACCTTTTTCATTGATGGCTTCAAACATCAGTGGGAAGCCGTCAACAACCATTCCCATACCGATCATTGCGTAATGGTTTTTGTAGGTAGTGTCAAGATGACGAAACTTATACTCGTAGTTTCGTGGAGTGATGGTTACAGTAATCGGATAATCAATTTCAAGGTCAAGGTTACGACCGAAATAGTGGCTATTTCCGTTTCTGAACGAAAGACCAGTGCACATTTTAAAACATCCTTTCCTCGTACCAGATCAAAGATCTGCCCACAGATCTCACAAACACATCAGACAGGCTGATTCACTTTTGAGATCAGGTAAGTAGACCATATGAATGGTACTGCTTTGTAATTCTGTTCTTATTATAGGAGAACATGAATAAGACCGTTTTCGAAATGACCATTCTTATTTTTGCATCTGGCGTTTCGAAAAAAAGACTTCCCGTCATCAAAAACAGGAAGTCAACAAGGGGTGTCTGAATTGAGATCAAAATATTTTGTGATACACAATTACGGGATCTGTTTCACAATCCCTGATGAAAAAAGCAGATTCAGATCAGTTCAGGGATTGGGAGGGGCTGGATACTCTGTGCTGGATCTTTAAAGATCGAAACAGGCAGCCTTCTTTTTCTTGCAGGTCGATCTCCTGTAAAGAAACAGACCTGACGATGTCAGTTTAAGTTTAGCCAATTAACCGAGCTTTGTTCCGCATTCCGGGCAGAATTTTGCGCCGGTTTCTACCTGGTGGCCGCATTCTGGACAGAATTTTGGACCGGCAGGTTTTGGCGTTCCATCATTGGGACAGAACTTTCCGGTGTTCACCGCCCCACAGACCGGGCAGGTCCAGCTTCCGGATGCATGGGAAGAGGAGACAGGAGCGGCCTGGGATGGAGCGGGCTGCGAAGCCATTTTGGCTTTAAGCAGATCACTGGCATTCATTCCCCCACCAGCCATATTCATGCCCATAAAGCCGTTCACTGCGCCATGCGCATTGCCGGCGGCATTTTGCATGGCCTGGTTCTGGGCGTTGACCATGGAACCAATCGCCATATCAGTATTGGAAAGGGTCTTTGCATTTTCCAGTTCCATCACGCGCTTGGAATCAGCTGGTGAAAGTTCAGGATTTAAAGCCACCTTCACGAGTTCAATTCCGCGGGAATCGAGCCATTCTTTTCCAAGAGATTCGTTGAGCGCTTTCGCCAGGTCTTCATCATGAGCATAGATGTCCTGGTAGCCATTGACGCAGAATGGAGCAATTTTGGCCAGGGCTGCCGAGATCTTTGGCATCATCTCTACGCGCAGCTGTTCGGTAATTTCGTCTTTGCGATATTTGCGAGTTGGATCCATCAACAGATTTTCATAGAAAACCGCGGGATTGGAGATTCGGAAAGTGTAATAGCCATGCAGCCCAAGCAGCAGGCGTGTATTGAGATAGTTGTCGACAAATGGAATCTTGCCAACACCAACAGGGTTGCCAGTGATTTCTTTGAGGTTTAAGTAAACCAGATTCATCGTGTTGGGACTCTGGCCGCCAAAGCTGAAACGGTCTTTCACCGTCTTCCATACATTATCCCAGTTGCGAAGGCCTCCAGTTAATAAGGAAGGTTCCGCATTTGTATCGTAAATATACTGGCCAGTATTTTTTTCACTGTCCGCAATGACAAAGTCATGAACTTTACCATTTTCAATGAGCAGGGCCGCCTGATTGATTCCGACATTAAATACAGAACCATCACTCAGGACAGGATTTGCCCGGCCGTTTTTTCCTTTTTGGGTGGCAGGAACCGCCAGAACATCATTGCTTAACCCTTCACAGGTCAGAATTTCCTTTGGCTGATCCGCATATGTCGAACGAGCCGCATCGAGTGACCATTTAATAATTCCCATGTAGTTTACCTCCAGAGAGTCTGCGATCCCCTGACAGGATCGGATTATTTAGAATATACCATACTGTTCAGACAAATTATGAGAATCCTCAGAATGTATTCCTTATCCTTTTGTAAACAGATTCCTATTTTCTTCAAAACTGCCAGGACAGGTACTTTTCAGAGCGCTTATTTATCTAACATAAAGGGAAATCAATGAACAGATCTGTAAACCCAACAGATACCACAAAAAGAACAAATTTACGAAAACAGTTATTTAAAAGAGTCATTTCAGGCATCTCTATTCTGGTTTTATAAATTAAAACACTTTTGTGAATTCAGCATCCGTATCATCGAGAAGTAAAATATGTCTGGAACAGCCAGGATTGATTCATGGTGAGATATCGTCTTTAACAATATATATTTTAACAACTATAACATCGACTGAATATCGTGCTCTGTGTTGTGTGTGATCGGTTCTTTTAACATCTTACGTTATATTTCCATGACTTGATTCAGACTGTATTGGTCACTAGACTTCTCCATGTGCTTTCGTTCGTTTTTCACTCGTACTCATACAAAAAAGGAACTTCACTTTTCCTGATCGACGATTTTGACTTGGATAACGATGATGAATGACCGTTCAGATCGAACAGATAAAATCATACCGGTTTTTCTGTCCGATCTGCCATGCATAAGGACGCCCGTTTGGAAAAGACAAAAAATGGTTTCTTTGATTTTTCAGTGACCTACAAATTCATGGAGTCTTAAAACTGGCGTCAGTCAAAGTCGGGCAGAGATTTTTGATCCAGATCTGATCTGTTTCTTATCGGCATGGGATCTTTTCCGTGGAATCCTGTTTGCAGGATTTCAGATCCATATTCTTCTTTGCAGCCTCTTATCCAAACAGCCTGCAGCATTTCTCAGACCAGACAACCGATCGACTTTGAAATCTCATTGCCCCATATAGAACAGGAGAAAGAAATTATGAGCAGCAATTCCAATCACAACCCTTTTGAAGACACTTCAAATGAGATGGCCCGCAAGGTCAGATACTATCGCCGACAACTGGCTATCGCCAAAACCGAGGTTGAAAAACAGATGTTTGCCCGAAACCAGGATATGTTTTTACTTCCGGATGAACAAAAAACCATACAAGATCTCGAACACACCCTCCAGCAGACTTTGCAGACAATTATCAATAGCGGCCAGCCAATGCCCGAGAGTGTCTATGAAAAACGAAAAGCGGACTTTACAAAAAGAATGCAGAGCATGATCACCTTTTCCTTCGAAATCGGAAACCAAGATGGCGATGCTCAGGTCTTTGATTATCTTTTTATCAATGACCAGATTGTCAAAACGACCTACATGCGCCAGTCTCCAGTGAATTCAAAAACCATTGTTGTCCAGTCCATGAACAAAAGCGACTTTGTCAAAGTTCTGGGTCAGATTGATCTGGTCGACTGGTTTCGCCGCTACAAACCCAAAGGATTTGACCGCCAAAGCAGCAAAAAAGTCTACTGGTCTGTCAGACTGCGCTGGAAAGCCAGAGGCTATAAAGTCTTTCTGATCGAAGGCTTTAATGATTTCCCCTATAATTTCGAAAAGCTGCTGACCTTGATTGACCAGATCTGATACCGGCTGATGATAGAGGACATAGATGGCGGATAGAGATCAGAAGAATATTAGCGGCTGACAACGATAGCCGACGACAAGGATACCGACGACAAGGATAGAGGATAGAGGAGAACTGGCACATAACAGAGGAAAGCGGGCATAAGAAAACAGCTGGAAGTTCTTTCCACGACGAAAACAGGATGAAGAAAACCCCACCCTGTTTATACAAGTGTCCTGAATCAGTTGTCCTGACTTAAGCCAGTCCAATGGCATCAGATGGTTCCTGAGCTGGGTTAGGCTGGGCAGCTTTTTTTGGTTTCCGTTTCCGGGATGAAGAAAGATATCGCTCCATCGCATTTTCAACTTTCTCACTGATTAACCGGATCATTTTTGATGCGTCGTGGGAATTGAAGAACTCCCGCATGGCCTTTTTATAGGCATCCTGATCAGAGGCAGTGAAAAGAATTGGGGGATAGCTGTTCTGCATCAGTTCCAGATTCAGCAGGACCCTGGCAGTCCGTCCGTTTCCATCTTCAAAGGGGTGAATGGACTGAAACTCAAGATAGAACCTGGTGATTCGCTCAATTGGGTGCATCACTTTTTTTCGCTGCGTATTGATGTTCAACAAATCGTTGACCCGCGGCTCAATCAGATCAATCTGGACAGGGCTTGAATCTGCCCCTTTCAATCTGACCTTGACCCGCCGGTATTTTCCTTTAGTCAAAGGCTGGTCCATCAGTACTAGAGAATGAATGTTCCGGATAACATTCTGAGACAATGGTTTACGCTCTCGGGCACAGGCCATGGCATAGCTCATGGCATCTTTGTTGCCGACAACACTCATATGCTCAGTCAAAGAATGTCCGGCGACCACGCGTCCGTTTAAAACTTCATCTACCTCCTGCTGATTCAGCGTGTTGCCCTCCATCGCTGAACTGCTGCAGGTAAATTCCTTTAAAAACTGCTGGTCACTTTCTTTTCGATACTGAACACCTGGAGAGGGAGTATCGCCCATCATTGCTTTGAGAAAATCCAGTCTCGTAAAATCATTATACTTACGTGGATCAGAAACTTTTGTACGCCGGACACGTTCATCACGAGGCTTTTCCGTGGTATCCGGAATCAAATAACGCCGCCCTTGCTGAATGATGCCCCTGATTCTTCCCTGAGAACAGAGAAAACGGACACGACGATCAGAAATTCCCCACTTGCGGGAGGCTTCCAGCACCGTCATGTATTTCATCGGCATCAGACCTTCCTAATTGGCAACTCCATTATAAGTGGAAAAAAAGGGTTTATCGGAACTAATGACCGCAACACTTACCTCGCACTTGTGATGAACAGCTTATATCATTCCGATAAAACTGTTTCCAGTGAAGGATAACTTTTGAGCACTTCAGATTTTGAAGGCAGAAAGTGGCCGGCAAGCAGCCATTTTGGCAGGTGACAATATCCACCCGGGTTTTTATCCAGGTATTTCTGGTGATAGTCTTCAGCAGGACAGTAATTTTTCAGCTGTCTGATTTCGATCTGGACAGGCTGGTCGAAATGCTTTTGCAAATCGCTCAGCATGGCTTTTGCAATTTGGGCTTCTTGAGGATTGGTGACATAAATCCCTGTCCGGTAATTGATCCCAATATCGTTTCCCTGCCGATTCAAAGAAGTTGGATCGACTGCTGCAAAATAAGCCGCCAGAATCTGGTCCAGGTCAATGGAATCTGGATACTCAATCTTTACCGCTTCCGCATGCCCGCTTCCTGCGCACACTTGTTGATAGTTGGCCTGGCTTGTCTGCCCGTTGACATACCCAGTTTCTGTTTTCAGTCCTTCAAACTGGTCAAAAAATTTCTGGAGTCCCCAGAAACAGCCTCCGGCTAAGATAATGGATTTCATTGGATTTCCTCCTGTCTTCCAGTTTGCAGATCGTATAGGTGAAAGCCTTGTAAATCGAAGAGATGTGTTGACGAGAAACTGACTCTACAGGATCTGCATTCTTACTCTTCATTTTAATAACGACCTGTACAAATCATGAAGATGATGACGCCATTCCTGTATGAGCTGTTTACCGTTCGGTTTTTGGCAGCCAAACTTCTTCAATCCTCCCAAAAAGTCATCAAATCAATTAAAAGTTCGCGAACTTTTGGTCCTTGCTTTCTCTTGTCAGATCTTTAGCGGCAGCTGGTGTCTGAGAACTTGATTGTTTTCTTCATAAGCCTCGACCAGTGATTCCAGATCGTTGACAGACTTATAGTAGTAAATCAGCAGCTGGTAAAGAATCATAAGCATACTCCAATTCCGTTGCCTGCAGCAAATCCTGCGCATTTTCTGTTTAGCGGCTTCAATTTTGGCAGAATCCCCCTTCAAAATTGCTTTAAGCAGACCAAATAAGGCTTTATCATCACTTTCAAGCAGGCCAGGATCGAATTGTGCCATTTGTTCCAGACACTGGTCATATTGTCCCAGACGATAATGACAATACGGAACCAATGGCAAGTTACGAATAAAGCCATTATTGGCGTCGATAGAGTGCTCAGCTGCAAACTCGATGGCTTTTTGAAAATTCTCTTCCAGTGTCAGGGTGATCAACATGGTTGTGACTGCATCTCCATAAACCGGAACGTTTTGAATCGATGGTGAAAGCAAGATTTTTCGAAGATATTCCTTTGCCCCTTCGAATGCCTGGAGGCAAAGCAGATAGTTTGCGATATTGTTGTCACACATTAAAGCTCTGGTATAATTTCCATGCTTGACAAAAATATCGTGCGCTTCCAGACCAACACAGTATCCTTCATAATATGATTTTCCAAACATAATGGTATACGCGTAATTCAGCTTAATGATTCCCTCGAGCTGTGGCCAGAGTCTTCCATCAAATATCGCCAGGGCCTGGGCATAATAATCCAGCGACTGGTCAAACGCCCTTCTTTTCCCCGCCTGAAACGCCTTTAAATAGAAGATAAGAGCTATTTCATCATTATCGAAAGCGGGCAGATATTCATCGATTTCATTGAATGCATTCCGTTCTAAATCTGACATGCTGGCTGGATCTTTTTTACGAGCTGCCATCATCCTGAATAACGGGATGTACAGACAGGCAAGAGATTTTTCATAAGACGATGTTTTGTCTGCAAAAATTGTCAGTATTTGTTCTTCTTTTTCCGAATTTTTGTAAGTATAGGCTTCCATCAGATCGTTCAGTAGCCGATGTACTTCCTTTGATAAATTTGGATCGAAATCAAAATCGATTTCATAAAAATCAAGAAATTTTCGGAACGTGAATTCATTGAGCTTCCTTTTTCCATTTTCAGCTTCGCTCAGATAACCTTTAGAGATTTTCAGGTCATTTGAAACGTTATCTATCGACAACTCTCTCTGAATTCGAAGCTGTTTTTCAATATAGCCAAAGTGGTCGTTAATAATCATTGATTTCCTCAAATCTTTTCGCGAATATATCGTGGTTTATTTATTTTTCTTGTATGGTAGCATTGAATCATAAAAACGAAAGGAAAAAAAGATTAATGAAGTATTTAGTGACAGCATCAATGATTCTTCTAACAATCTCATGGAGCGGACTCTCAATAGTGCCCAAGTTTTGTCAGGAACATAAAACTGAAGACTATTGTTGGGTCTACTCAATATCCCCCCAAGGAGGAAACGGAATCTCGGGTGATTAGTATGAAGCCTTAGGAACGGCATAGAAATAAAGCCCATTAGATAGTTATCGACTAAAGCATAGATAAAATACCTATGCTCTATTAATTGACTATCAATATTTAGATTTAAACGATAACTCCCACATTTTCAGAACTAAAAAAGCGAATATATACCCCGAGAAGATACATACTAGCAGAATATAGATAAACTTAAGTGCAGTATATTGAAGTCGTTGTGAGTAAGCTAAATTAATTAATATATGGGATTTTGCCTGAGTCATATTATGACTAAGGTAAAATAGCTAACAATTAAATAACTTATTTGTAGATTAGTTGGAAATATATTCTTTAGTTAAAGAATATTTTCTATTTTATCTATAGTTCCGAAACTCACTGTCCCATTTTTATTAGTACTGCATTTAAGGGCGTTATCGTTTAAATAGCAAAAACTTATATCCGCATCAAAGAAAGGTTGTGAAGTAAAGTATGCGTTCTTTATTAATTGCTCTCTCTATTGGAATCTCATCAGTATGCGGCTCTTCTTATAACGAGACCGTTATTGAAGAAGTTCCCCAAACCGATTTAAGTCAAACTGATTTAACAGATGAATTTATCCCATTAGATGATTATAACAAAAAATATGCAGGTGATGATTATGCACTTGTAATGGATTCAAATTCTCTGATCGATGAAGAGTATGATATTCTGTCTCTTTCACCTGTTCAAACGAAGACCGCTCAGTTCCTTGATAGTTCCGGCAGTGCAATCGGATATGTTACGCTTCAATACCAAACCCAAGTGATTGGAGGGCGCCCACAATTCGCCTATGATACATGTTTACTAAGTACTCCTGTTGCTTATAACGGATGGCAATGCACTTCTTCATATGCAAGCTATAGTGGGGATATGATCAAAGTATATGGTACTTTTGTTTTCGGGGCATTTCAAGAACAGGGTGTGGCAACGTTTAGGCCTTAATAGTAAAGAGATACTTATGACATTTCGGAAATTTTGTTTAATCACTCTGAGCAGTTCTATGCTTTTTGTTTATGGTTGCTCTTCCTCAGACACAAATTCTAAAGAGGACCAGATGTTAAATTTAGATGAGTATAATTCCGTCTGGGAAAGTAAAGAAGAGTCAACATCTTCTGTGGAAAACTGATCTTTTAATGGCTTCAAAGCCATAACCGTACCAGACTACTGGCTCCATACGCAAAGTGTATGATGTGACCTTGTTTTGATTTATTGAAGATGTCATTCTGGCATCTTCTTTCTTTTGCTGGAAAAGCTCGTCTGTGAGCAGATGACAATCAACTGAAGAACTGTCGGAGCCATCGTTTCCCGTGTTCAGAAAGCCAAGGAGAAAGACCCCAAAGTGAAGGATGAAAATCTTGAAGTTATTGGGATTGATGAAACAAGCCATAAAAAGGAACATACCTGCCCTACAACAGTCGTGAACCACAAGACCGGAGAAATCATCTGGGTCCATGATGGCTTTAAAGGCCTCGTCCTTGAGATATTCTTTTCCTTAAGTGAATGGCATTAGATATTTTTGACAAAAATTGCATGTATAGTTTAGTTTATGCTTTAACGGCATCGATAAATACTTTATAATTTGTTTATAAAACGGAGTGCAAGAAAAACCATTAAATGGATGATATCACGCGTTATTATAAAAAAGCATAATAAACCGGTTTATCCCTGTACGCTTCATCGATAACTGTATCGAATATCTTATCAATCCAGGACAAGATAGAATAGCTCCTACTGAATCATCCATTACGCAAAGCATTCTCAAGATCATAAAAGAAAAGGAGAAGAATTTTTATGAAACTGTTTGCCAAAGTCGATCCAGGTTTAGATGTTGGTGTAAAACCAGCCATCAATAAGCATATCTATCTGACCATTCTTCTTGCTGCGCTTATCCCTCTGGCCTGCGGACTTCTTGTGATTGACGGGACTCGTCTGTCAATGACTGGATATTTGTGCTGGACTGTTTGTGCAGGGTTTCTAGCCTGGCTGCGGGATAAAACGGAAAAGTTTTTCCCGTTAACAGTGGTTGGCCAGTGTCTGCACTGTGTCCTCCTGTTTCTGTGCGGGATGGTTGCCTACAATGCGGTAGTCTTGATATTTTCGAGTCCGGTTTATTCGGTTTTACTGATGGGCAATGGCGTTGCAATTGGTCTGGTTCTGATCATGGTCGCTGTTTTACTGGTCATCAACCGATCAATCGATGAATAATTTCAACATAACCTTTAAGCTTGAATTGGTCTGAAAATCATTACTGATAATACGAAGAATCAGTCCTTAAACTGTACTTTAAATCTATGCCAGCCACCTGGTGTCCGGCCTGCGTTTATAAACCTGAAAACAAAGATCAAAAAAGCCCTTTGCAAATCCATGTTACGGATTTACAGAGGGCTTTTCAAATTGCGGAGAATTAGTTATTCCGGTTATTGCATCTGTTTTTCAGGGTCTGGCTTGGTTTGAATTTTGGAAGTTTGGTCGATGGGATTTCCATTTTTTCCTTGGTTACAGGGTTGATTCCCATGCGGCTTTTCCGGTCGAAAATGATGAATTTTCCAAATCCGGTAATTTCTACAGTTCCCTCGGAGACAAGGGCCTGGGACATTTCTTCGAATACAGTATTGATGATCTCAGCGGCATCCTTTTTCTTCAGATGGAACTGAGAATAAAGGGTATCTGTCAGAGAATCTTTGTTTACATACTTTGGCATACTAAAACTCCTTCTTTAAATCTCGTAACATTAAATCGTTGGCACAGTTTTTCGGTTCTTTTCCTTCATACAGAATCTGGTAGACTTCTTCGCAGATCGGCATATCAATCTGCTGGGCTTTGGCTAAATCGTGGACAACTTTTGCGGTCCGGATCCCTTCAGTGGTCTTGGTATTGGTGGCCAGAAAGTGATTGACATCATTTTCCTGTCCGATCTGTTTTCCCGCCTGGAAGTTGCGGGAATTTTCAGAAGAGCAGGTTACAATCAAATCTCCGACACCTGTCAGACCGATAAAGGTTTCCGGCTTACCGCCAAAGTGGGTGCCAAAGCGGATCATTTCCTGCAGGCCGCGGGTAATCAGGGCAGCCCTGGTATTGTCCTTATAGCCTAATCCGTTAATAATACCGCTGGCAATCGCCATAACGTTCTTGACAGCGGCTCCCAGTTCACTGCCGATTTCGTCTGTTCCTGTGTAAATTCGTAAGTATGGATTGGAGAACAGTTCCTGAACGATCTGGGCGTCTTGTTCAGACTGGCTGACGGCATCAATCGAGGTCAGCTGGCGTTCCACAACTTCTTCGGCATGACTGGGGCCAATCAAAGAGACAACTGAGGATAGTTTCTCTGCCGGAACAACCCGGCGGATGACTTCGCTCATGCGCTCATCAGTTTTGGGATTAAACCCTTTGGCAACGTTGACAAAAATGACCGGGCGAGTGGCATATTGTGCGGCTTTGGCAGCAACTGATTCAATGGCCTGTGTCGGGACTGCCAGCAAAATGACATCGGCATCTTTTAAGACATCCCAGTTGTCGGTTGCTTTTAAGTCTGGGTTTAAATCCGTATGAGGAAAATACTTCGAGTTTTTGTGGTTGAGATTAATGTCCTGAATTTCACTTTCATTGACACCAATCAGCTCAACCGGCTGATTGTTATCGGCAAGCACCTGAGCTAAGGCGGTGCCCCAGCTTCCGCTGCCAATGACTGCTGTTTTCATAACTATCGTTTCCTTGCATTGATTACAATTGGAGTGCCGATAAAGCCGAAAGCATCCCGCAGTTTATTCTCCAGATAACGCTTGTAGGAGAAATGGAACAATTCTGGCTCATTACAGAAAATCAGAATTGTCGGCGGTGCGACCGAAACCTGTGAAGCATAATAAATCCGCAGCTGTTTCCCGTTGTGTGGTTTTGGCGGGTTCATCATCTGCGCATCCATGATAACATCATTGAGCACATTTGTTGGCACCCGCATGGTGCATGCATCATGAACCTGGTCAATTAATGGAATTAAATTTCCTACTTTTGCACCCGTCAGGGCACTGACAAACGCAATCGGTGCGTAGCTTAAGAATTTAAACTCTTCCCGGATTTTCTTCGTGATTTCATTCATGGTCTTGTCGTCTTTTTCGACAGTATCCCATTTGTTATAGACGATGATGACACCTTTACCGGCATCATGAGCGATTCCGGCCACATGCTTATCCTGTTCCCGGACTCCTTTTTCACCGTCAATCAAGAAGAGTACAACATCCGCCCGATTAATGGCGGATACAGCGCGCAAAACGGAATATTTTTCAATATTCTCGTAGATTTTACCGCGCTTTCGCATCCCTGCCGTATCGATAATGACATAATCGCGGCCTTCATAACGGAAAGGTGTATCGACAGCATCGCGGGTTGTTCCTTCCACATCAGAGACAATCGCCCGATCCTCACGCAGAATGGCGTTTGTTAGTGAGCTTTTGCCAACGTTAGGCCGGCCGATGACACAGAATGTGGTCATGCCATCATAGGATTTCAGTTTCTTGTCTGGCAGCAGACGGACGATTTCATCGAGCACTTCTGCAACGCCGGTTCCGTGTTCTGCCGACATCGGCAGCGGGTCACCAATTCCAAGCTGATAGAAATCATAGATTCCCATCCGCAGACTTTCATTATCGGCTTTATTTACCGCCAGGACAACTGGTTTTTTCGAACGGTTGAGTTTTCTTGCAATTGCGATATCATCACTGGTCACCCCTTCTGTAGCACTGACCAGAAATAGAATGACATCGGCTTCTTCAATGGCAATATCCACCTGCATATTGATTTCATCGCCAAAATCCTGATCCTGAATCTGAATACCGCCCGTATCAATCAGGTTGAATTCCTGGGTGAGCCATTCGGCCTTGCCATAAATTCTGTCCCTGGTGACGCCGGGCATATCATCGACGATACTTTTGCGTTCGCCGATAATTCGATTGAAAACGGTTGATTTTCCGACATTTGGGCGGCCGACAACCGCTACTGTTCCTTTAATCATAGTTATGCTTCCTTTAATAGGGTCTGATTGATGATCTTACAGACGGTTTCGACTGTCTGGTCGAAGCTGAGATGGCTGCTGTCCACGATCACCGCCGCATCGGAGATGCGAAGCGGGTCCGTTTTGCGGTTGCGGTCTGCCTCATCTCGCTCGAGGATCCCTTTAAGAACATCTTCGTAAGATACATCAATGCCTTTGGCCTGATCCTGAAGCAGACGTCTTTGGGCTCTGGCTTCAGGGTCTGCATCCAGGTACAGCTTCACTTCTGCATCTGGCAGCACGACATCACAGATATCCCGTCCATCAAGAATATACCCTTTATCTGCAGCAATGTGCTGCTGAAGGACCACCAGTTTGCGGCGGACGGATGGAAGGGCTGAATACTTCGAGGCAAGCGCAGAGACATAAGGCTGGCGGATCTGGTCAGAGACATCCTGGCCATTCACAATAACCACGCCATCTTTGATTTGCAGATCTATGCCGGCTAAAGCCTGATCGAGCGTCTTCCCCGACTTTGCGGGTATATCCTGGTTATGCAAAGTCAGACCAATCGCCCGATACATCGCCCCGGTGTCGAGGTGAGTCAGGCCATAGCGGCTTGCAATGACATCAGCAATGCTGCTTTTTCCAGCACCGCTTGGTCCATCTAAGGCTACATTAAATGCTTTCATTTAGAAAATCCCCAATTTTGACATCCAGAAGATAGTCAGTACGATCAAAATGACAAGAATGACACAGCATACGATCATAAAGATCATTGCGCCCTTCCCTGCTGGTTTGTCCTCATCATCCTCTTTATTGCGCTTTGAGCGGGAGCGATTGGTGGCAAAGTAGTCATCTTCAGCCTCCTGGCCAGCAGGCCGGGATGTATTTTTTGGGCGCGGGCGCGCATTGGACTGCGTCTTTGGTGCAGCGGGTAAAGTGGTGCTTTCAAACAGGTCCTCAAACTCTTTGGAGCGGCTTGTAACCTGTCTGGGTGCGTTCGCCGTTTTCTTCTTTTCTTTTTTCCGGTTAGCCTTATTGCCAGAAAGTGAAGTTTCAAAGCTGTCGTCTTTGCGAATGGCCTGAACCACTTCCTGCTTGGCGTTTGGCGTAAACAGATCCAGGTAATCTTCTTCAACGATCTCGTCAGCCTGAATTGCCCGCGGATTTTCAGCGGTGTTGGCAATGGACGCGTTTTTATTCTGACTTGGAACCGGTCTGGATGAGACAGGTCTTGTCTGCGCCGAAATCACTGAAGAAAGGTCCGAACCATACAGGTTGCGGGTCGTACCGCCGGCATCTTCGTTTTGCTCCATGGCAACCAGATGCTCTTTGCGTCTGGCCTTGGCTGTTTTTTCGCTGTTGAGATTATGCAGGATCTGCATCTGCGTATCCTCCAGGTTGAGGTCGCCATTGTCTAGATTGTATTGCTTGACTTCTCCAAGCAGGTCTTCAAGCACGGGAATCTGATCCGTTCTGCTCTCTTTTCGCAAATCCGCGCGCAGATCCGGTGCGGCCAGGCGCACCGACCTCTCGGTCCGGCCTGTCTGACTGGCTTCGTGCTCGATAGACGTGCGCAGATCGCGATACTTATCTTTTCGAGACAGTTTTGTCATACTTCTCCTCCTTGAACACTGTTTCTATTATAGCAAAATCTCAGGAATAATATACTCCAGGACCCTTTAAATAAAGGGGTTTTCATAAAAAAAGCCGCTAAGCGGCTTTCAGGATCAGGATTTTGCACGGCCGGAATATTTTCCGTCAGCCGTAGAAACAACGATCATTTCGCCATCATTAATGAATAATGGCACTTTCAGTTCAAGACCGGTTTCAAGTTTAGCGTTCTTCTGGGCAGAAGAAGTTGTATCCCCTTTTACAGCCGGTTCACATTCAACAACCTGCAGCACTGCTTTATCTGGAAGAGAAATACCAAGGATTTCATTTTCGTAGCTTGTGATGTTCACGTTGTCATTTGGTTTGATGAACTTGCGTTCCCATTCAAGACGGCTTGTTGGGATTTCAACCTGTTCGTAAGTTTCGTTATCCATGAAGACCATCGCGTCATCTGTATCATACAGATACTGCATTTCGCGCTTGTCGATCATCGCTGGTTCTACTTTTTCACCGCCGCCCCAGGAAAGCTCAACATTGCTTCCGGTTCTGAGGTTGCGCACTTTTGCTTTAACGACCATGGCAGATCTTGCAGTTTTGTTCTGGAGAGTATCCAGTACGACGTAGATTTCACCATCCACGTTGATGGTCTGTCCTGGTTTTAAATCATTGGAACTGATCATAGTTTATCGAACTCCTTATTTGATTTTGATATACAGTAACGTAAATATTTTAATGGTCTGACAAACGCTGTCAATCAACTTGTTCTTTAGGCATCGAAGATTTGACAATTATCCTCCATAGTGCCAGAAATTGACCGCTTTTAGTCCACCATGATAGACCTATTCAGCCTCTCGAAGCCGAGTAAATCTGTCTCCATTATATACGGATATTCGCCTGCATGCCCTGTAGAATCCACAATATTCAATCCGTAACTCTATGCCCTAGCTACTGTTCACACCTCCTGTTGATAGATGGTGTGCTAAACGGGTGCAAACTATTTAGGCAGCAAATCAGCCGATCGGGGAGAAAATTTCCCCAAGATATAACGAATAGAGCTGAATCGGAGCTGAAAACAGCTTCAATTTAAGAAAAATTGCTGCACAACCACATTAAGGTGTGAACAGTAACATGCCCTAGCTCTCGAACAGAGAAAATGCCGGCCTGCCTGCAGGCAGATCCGGCATTTAAAATCACAGTTGAATTTAAGCGGTGCGCACTTTCTTCTGGATGTACTGATCCATCGCCGCAGCGGCTTTTTTACCAGCACCCATAGCAGAGATGACCGTAGCTGCCCCAGTCACCGCATCGCCGCCCGCAAAAACACCATCACGGGTTGTCATTTCATTGTCATCGACAATCAGACAGCCTTTCCGGTTGGTTTCAAGACCTTCAGTCGTATGACGGATCAATGGGTTTGGAGAGGTACCGATCGCCATGATCATGCAGTCTGCATCCATCATGAAATTGGATCCTTCTTTGGCAATTGGACGACGGCGGCCGCTGTCGTCTGGCTCACCAAGTTCCATCTGGATGCATTCAACCGCTTTGACACTTCCGTTTTCATCACTGTGGACGGCCACCGGATTGTTGAGCAGATCGAAAATGATGCCCTCTTCCATTGCGTGTTCCACTTCCTCTTTACGAGCTGGCAGCTCTTCCAGGGACCGGCGGTAGACAATATGGACTTCCGATCCTAAACGCTTTGCACAACGCGCCGCATCCATGGCCACGTTTCCGCCGCCAACAACAATCGTTTTCGTTGGATGCTGAATCGGGGTATCCGAATCTTCGCGATAGGCTTTCATCAGGTTGAAACGGGTTAAGAATTCATTCGCAGAGTATACACCTTTTAATTCTTCACCCGGCATATTCATAAAGTTAGGCAGACCAGCACCACTGCCAACAAAGATTGCTTCATAACCGTCATCGACTAACTCATCGATGGTTCCGGAACGACCGACAACATAGTCCGTCACGATTTCCACACCCAGATCGCGCAGTTTCTGGATTTCGTGCTGCACGATACTTTTCGGCAGACGGAATTCCGGGATTCCATACATCAATACGCCGCCAGGCGTATGGAGCGCCTCAAAAACGGTAACCTGGTAACCGAGTTTTGCCAAGTCGCCGGCAGCCGTAAGACCAGCCGGACCCGCACCAACAATGGCCACTTTGTGTCCATTACGCTCGGGAGCAGCCAGTTTGGCTTCGCCTTTTTCACGCATGTAGTCAGCCACAAAACGTTCCAGGCGACCGATCGCAACCGGTTCGCCTTTAATGCCGCGTACACACCGTTCTTCGCACTGGGTTTCCTGCGGGCAGACACGGCCGCAGATTGCAGGCAAAGAGCTTGTTAACGAGATGATTTCATAAGCGCCTTCAAAATCACCTTCGGCAACGCGGGCAATAAAATCCGGAATATGGATATTCACCGGGCAACCCTGCATGCAAGGTTTATGTTTGCATCCCAGGCAGCGCTTCGCTTCATCAATGGCCATTTCAGGGGTATAGCCAAGTGTTACTTCGTCAACATTTGTAATTCGGACTTCCGGAGCCTGAGAAGGCATCGGATTTTTGTCCATTCTCATATTTGGCATCCTTACTGTCCCTCCTTCATGTTAAGCAGATTGCATGTCTGTTCATAGTCATGGCGTTCTTTTTCAGAATACTGACGATTGCGGCTCATCGCGGCGTCAAAGTCGACTTTATGGCCATCAAAATCTGGACCATCTACGCAGGCAAACTGCATTTTGCCATCGACCATCAGACGGCATCCCCCGCACATCCCGGTTCCATCAATCATGATTGGGTTCATGGAGACAATTGTCGGGATGTCATACTGTTTAGTCAGGGCACAGACAAATTTCATCATGATCAGCGGTCCAATGGCGATTACTTTGTCAATCTTCTGGCCGCTCTTGATCAGTTCTTCAAGTTTTGCGGTCACTAAACCTTTCTCGCCAACGCTGCCATCATCACTCATCAGATAGTAGTGATCCGATACATTGCGGAATTCATCTTCCAGAATAACCAGGTCTTTATTTCGGAAACCGACAATGGTATCGACATGCTTGCCAGCTTCGTGAAAGGCTTTGGCAGTTGGCAAGGCAATGGCACATCCAACACCGCCGCCAATAACAACGACATTTTCACCGATGATTTCAGACGGTTTACCAAGCGGACCAGCAAAGTCAGCCAGTTCGTCGCCTTCTTCAAGTTCCATCAGTTTTCGAGTCGTCGCACCGACCACCTGGTAAATAATGGTTACCGTTCCATTTTCAGGATCGGCATCAGCGATCGTAAAGGGTACTCGTTCGCCTTCCTCATCAACACGCAGGATAATAAACTGTCCAGCCTTGGCTCGACGGGCAGCATGGGGCGCTTCTACAGTAATCGAGATGACTGTAGGATTGAGAACTTCTTTGCGAAGTATTTTAAACATAATTTCCCTCTTTTCCTCTTTCAAATCATTCGCTGCCCTATTATAGCCAGAATCGGGCTTTCAAAAACAGGCCATTCTTGATAAATGACCTAATTATGAGTTAGTAAGAGGTGAAATGTGTTCAAATTTGCGATTTTTTCACGATAATGCCTGTCTGTTTTTTCCTTGTGCGATCCCTTCTCCTCCCCAAAAATCCAGCAAGATCAAAATATCACATGATTTTGAAGATCAAATCATACAATTTGCACAGACATAAGCAGACACACCACCAAACATACCATCAGACATAAAAATGCTGCCTGACCATTGAGGCCAGACAGCAATCAGACTCCTTGTTTTACGCGCTGCTTTTCTGTTAAAATCCGTTGGTTTTGCATCACTTTGAGATGCGTCTCAACTTTACTCACTGATCTTTCCTGAGCGGTTCAAATCGGCTTTCTTTATTTTCCGCAAGAAAGCGTCGGGCGACGTTGGAATGAATCAGTTCATCAATAACCCGGGCTGCCGACAGACGCAGATCGTAATCAGAAAGCCGGTGTTCCTTTAGAGCCTTATAGATCTGCTGCTTTGCCGGCCAGGTGCCAGGCATAATCAGATCATTGCCAGCCTTGATACAGTCGACGTTGCTGGCCAGTCCTTTTCCCGTGGCATACCAGTCGGTCATGACAATGCCATCAAAGCCCCATTCCGCTCGGAGCAGATCCGTCAAAAGCTGTCTGTCATTGGCCGTGTAAAGGCCATTGAGCCGGTTATAGCTGGACATCACTGCGGCTGGATGCGCGTCCTGGACACAATACTGAAATCCCAGACAATAGATTTCCCGTAATGGACGCTCATCCACAATGCTGTCAGACTGCGTGCGGTCACTTTCCTGATTATTTGCCACAAAATGTTTGATCACGGCGTAAGTTCCTGGAATTGTCTGGACGCCTTTGACGACGGCACTGGCAATTTTTCCTGAGACAATCGGGTCTTCTGAGTAGTACTCGAAGTTGCGTCCGCACAATGGGTTTTTCTGGATATTCATTGCCGGCGCCAGCCAGTAAGTCACCAGGTAGGCATTCATCTCACCGCCAAGCGCCCTGCCCACCTGATGGCATAAAGCCTGGTTCCAGCTCTGGGCCAGCGCGCAGCCGACTGGAAAAGCGGTGACGTGCTGATAGAGGACTTTATCCTTTTTGGGATTGACCAGCATAAAAGATTTGAAAGCCTCAGGCAGAAATTCCATGAAACTCATCGTAAATTCACTGGTTTTAAGCAGACCGTTTTTACGCACAGCTGCTGCTCTGGCAATGCGAAGGCCCGCCGGCCCATCCGACAGATTCACGCCCGGGATCTTCTTTTTCCACAGCTTGTCGGTCGTTTTGCCAACGCTCGCAAACGAAGCAATATATTTGGCCTGGAGGGAGGTTTCATACCCGGCTCCAACCAGGACTTCAATTTTCTCTTTGACAGACAAAGAATTCAGAATTTTCATGACATCCGCACCGAAATCCATCTTTGGCCGGTGATAGCAAATGCCCCGGGCAGGCAGAGCTGGAACCAGCATCGTCGGCACTCCCTCTTTGCGAGCTTCAAGGATCTGCCGGTTCAGTCTTGCCTGGACTTTTTCTTTTGGTGCAAACAGCTCAGTGACTGGTTCTTTGGCCATGCACAGATTGCGGCCATTGATGAGAGTCTGTGTTTTCTCATTGATCAGCAAGCCGCCAACCTGAGTATGCGCTGAGCAATTTCCAACGCGAAGCACATACGTTCCCTCTTCGAGAATCCAGGCCGCTTTACGCGTATGGTAAGAAGCAAGCTGTTTGAAGGGTGCCTGCAAGAGCAGAATCTGGGATTCACCCGGTTCGAGGGTTCTGGTTTTGACAAAATCAACCAGCCGCTGGTATTCCTTATCTAAATTTCCCTGGGGGCAGCTGACGTAAAACTGGACCACTTCCTTGCCCGGCCTCGTGCCAGTATTGGTTACCCTGACCCGGATCTGGACTTTCTTCTGGAACACATTCATTTCCAGACAATCGATTTCAAAGTCTGTATAGCTCAATCCATATCCGAATGGATAGCGGCAGGGGACTTCAAAGGTATCAAAATAGCGGTACCCGACAAAGATCCCTTCTTTATAAATGGCATGATGGGTATCTCCATTCAGGTAACTGTATTCCTCCCCAAAAGGAAGATCTTCATAGGCATTCAGCCAGGTGCCTGTCAATTTGGCACTCGGCGTCACTTTCCCCGTCAAAAGATCGGCAAGCGCATTGCCGCCTTCTTCTCCCTGCTGGCAATAATAAAGCAGCGCCCCGACTTGAAGATCTTCAGGTTTTCCCAGATCCATCTGACTTCCAGAGTTGATGACCAGGATCGTATGGGCATAGTTTCTGGCCAGAATGTGTAGATTCTCTTTTTCTGTCCAGGTCAGATGGAATTCTTCGTTGTCCAGTTTCTTATCGGTGCCTTCTCCCGCCTGTCTGGCCACAACATAAATGGCCGTATCGGTCTTGCTGTCGAGAATGTCTTTTTCATCAATCAGCCGGCCGCTTGGCAGCATGGGCGGATCTTTCATGACATCAATAATCGCGGTTGGATCCAGGACATTGGTTTTTGCTTTTTTGAGCGCATAGTCCACCCTGGACTGATGGTATTCTTTTTCAAAATCCTCAATCCATCGTTTTGTGGAAATCGTAAATCCAGCATTTTCCAGGCCCTGAAGGATATTCACCGTATACCGTTCGTTCACTTCTCCCGAGCCGGTCCCGCCTTTCACGGTTCGAGAGGCGCCGGATCCATATAAGGCAATCCGGCCAGGCTGCAAAGGGAGGGTCTGGTTGTGGTTTTCCAGCAGGACAATCCCTTCACAGGCAGCCTGATAGGCAATCTGACGGTGCTCAAGTTCCTGGATTGTTGGTTCTGGTGATGGTAAAGCCCCGGTAATGTAGGGCCGGCCTTTAAAAAACATGACATCCCTTCCCTTCTTTGAAGCCTGAATTCTTTGACGTTGGAATCAAGTTTCTGTTCTCCATGTGTGTATCTGTCTGTTGTGTATCTCTCTGTTGTGTACCTGTCTATTCTCCATGTTGGTTTTCAAAACAATAAATCCTGCCTGCAATGCTTAAAAAGGCAGGCTTTTTGGCCCGCCTGATCAAAACTGCAAATTTAAATTGTCAATCTGCCTCTGTTTTTTGATCGACACGCCAGACAATAGCCACTCTGATCCCCAGAGCAACGGCCATTCAGAATGCCAAAGCAGCCATTTTGATTGTCAGAGTCAAGGCTGCTGTAAAAAGGTTTCTGGCTATAGGGACAGATCGACCGGATCAAAGTAGACTGGTTTTGGATTTCCAGGTTCATCCATCTCATAGTTGCGGTCATCCAGATAAGCCAGGAAGGCTGATGTCTGATGTTCATCGCGTAAAGCGTCCAAAAAGAGAGTAATGGCTGTTACAGCCTTGTGCTGCGCCTGCTCGTACAGATCGAAAAAGGACTGCGTGGAAGGCTGGCCGCTCGCTGGATTGAGCCATTCGTTATGGAGCAGATTGCAGACATCAATATTGTCTTCGGCAGCATTCGGGATCGAACAGCCTGAAGTCAGATATTCCACCCCCAGCGTTTTCTCCAGCGGGATCACCAGTTTCTTCTTACGGTTGGAAGGATCATACAGATAGGTCTGCATGGTTTTCCAGTCCTGTAAAGCCTGGGCAAAATGATAGGCGGGAATCAGTTCGCCATAAATTTTGTCGATGGCCGGGACATAGACTCTGGCCAGCGCTCTGGCCACATCCGGCTGATCACTTAAGCATTCAACGGCCGGATTGTAGTCGGCCATGGTCTTATTCTTTTTATATTTGAGCATGGCTGCATCTAACAACGACTCATAGCGGTGATGAGCCCAGGAAGAGCGGCCTTTGCAGTTGCCTGTGCGAAAATAGATCAGTGGATGAGCGGTGGAATCCAAAGCCCAATGGCACAAATGGCCGCAGACATAGGCAATCATATCTTCACGAATCTTTCGATCTTTCTCACGGCGGATGGACCAAAGAGCACTGGCATAAAAATCATTGATATGCTCTGCATGAAACTTTGTTCCATATTTGCGGATTGGAGATGGTTTAAAAAAATGGGTAAACGTTGCGTTATGGAAGAATAGAAAGTCCGGTCCCTGTCCGCCGGTAATCATGACTTTACGGTGGGCATTGAGCATCGGATTGTGCAGTTTTTGCAGGACATCTTCCGTGAATAAAGCATGGGTAACAAGACTTGGCATATCAGCCCTCCAGTTTCTTTTTCAGCCCGAGAAACAGTTCCCGCTCCGCAAAGGTATCCATGGAGCAGTAATCACAGATCTGCTGGGCAATTTCTTCTTTTTCGTTTTCATCTTCAGTGCGGGAAGCTTTGCGGTAGGCAAAGACGGCATCCATGCCATTCTGTACCTCGAGCAGCTTATACCCATCCTTGGTCGAAAACAGAGGCAGCAGCGTTTTGAGCGAACTTTTGCCCCGCTGGCGCAGATCATAGTAGCAGCCGGTTTCAAACGGTGTGGACAGATCGACCATCCGCTCACACAAAGCTTCCAGCGGCTGGCGATACGCCGGAAACTGTTCAGCCAGCTGCATCAGCCGCAGCTTTTCCGCACCTTCCATATTAAAGACCATGATACTGCCTGATGGCGGGATTTCGGCTAACAGATGTTCAATGAAATCCTTACGGCAGTCGCCGGTCGAAAAATAAACGGAATGCTCCAGCCGGCCGTTTTCCTGTTCGATGTGCATGGAATACTGGAAACAGAGCACGGAAAAAGGCTTCATTCCCACATAAGGAGCCAGCGCAAAGGTATCCCATTCAAAATCAAGATAGGTAATCGGATAGACCAGATCATTCATCCATTCCTGCAAAGCTGGCTTATCCATGAACAGCCCCTGCAAGCTTTTGGCCGCCTGAATCTGGGCATACTGCAAGCTGGTGCCTTCAATCATCGAGGCCGGGATCTGATCGAGGGTAAAAATTCCCTGCTCATCAAAATCGTTGCGATTGGATGAACTGCTGAGCAGCGCTGCCGCCTGATCGGGAAGTTCTTCCACCTGGAAGCACTCATTGTAAAATGGACACTTGGATGGCGAGGTGCACATTTTGACATGGCGCGCCACCTGCGCCTGAGGCGGGGTGCGAAAAACTTTCCAGGCCAGTTCGACCAGTTCTTCGGGTGTAATGTAAGTTTCGAGTCTGGCAATCTGCTCGTCTGCGCTCTGGCGGTGATAGCCGCCATGCATTTTTTTAAGATGGGTCTGCAGTGCGAAGAAATCTTCCGGTTTTGCGTCTTCTTTTCGTACACAGGCTTTATTCAGGTATAGAAATTCATGCTCACTGATGGTCACACCGCAAAGCTTTACAATCTGCTGATCAATCCAGAGCAGATCGAGCAGGCTTTCTTTGGGCGCTGTCGAGCAGACTGGGTAGATTGCTTTATACGTTCCATCTTCTTTTCTGACCATCACCGGGATTGTCGTTCGCAACCCTTTGGCTTCAAAACGAAGATTTCGCCCTTTGCCATCCTGCGCGAGAATTTCCAGGGAACGCTCGGTTGGATCGTTGACTTTGCCTTCCTGCAGGTGAGCTTTCTCAAAAAGCAGATCTAACATCTTCTGATATTCAGCCCGATCTGGCCGCAGCAGGGGCGGCATTGTTTCCGTTCGGGCAAGCAAAGCCTTGCGCGGGCAGTGCATGGCGACAGCCAGTTCGTTTGCATGGATTGTTTTTTTATTCGTAGTTGGCAAGGATGTCTTTCATTCCCTTCACATATTGTTCAACGCGGCTTGATGGAGCCATAAGCCGGACGTTTGCTTTCATCGAATACAATAATCGCATAACCTGCTCGGGATTGTTCGATTGAAAACTGAATCGACACCATTCTCCCTTACTTTCCAGCTCCTGGAACTCATCGCCCCAGTCGATTTCTTCAAAAAAGCGCTTCTGGTCTTTGCGCACTTCCACTTCATAGGTCTCGGTATCGGTTGGGACAATCGTTGTCTTGCCGATATGATCGCGAAGTCGAAACTCAGGATCACGAGTGAAATGATGGAAAGAAGAGTAGAGTTCCACAATGCGCTGCTCGGAAATCCGGTAGTTGCGATATTCCTGATGCAGATGGTCAAACCCGCAGAAATACCAGCGCCCTTCCATACAGATAATCGCATAGGGATCGACCAGGCGGGTTAAAGGCTGGGTATTGGCGCGGGACAGATAGCTCATTTCCAAAGTCTGGTTTTCAACCATGGCTTTGCGGATGGTATTGAGCAGAACCATTCCTTTCTCGGAAAGATGCTGGCCATTTTCACCGACAAAGTAGATCGGGGTCTCCTGCAGCGGATGAGCGGTCTGCGACAGGATCTGATCCATGACTGCCAGCGATTCTTTGGTAAAGGGAAAGCCCGTCTGGGAGCTGATGAAATCCCGGGTCTTGCGCAGGGCTTCGATTTCCTGGCTGTTCAGATCTGGCAGGGCAATCAGGGTGGTCCTGTCAAGTTCATACCCGCCGCCAACGCCGCGCCGGCCCTTAATGGAGTAGCCGGCTTTTTCCAGATCTTTGCGGTATTCCCGAATGTTGCGCTCGTTGCATCCGATAATCTGCGCCAGTTCCCGAATGCTGACAAGACCCCGGCTTTTTAAAAGGATCAGCATCCGGATACAGTTTGCTGTTCGATTCATTCTCTCTTTCCTTTCCACTTCTTTGACATCCTCTGTTTTCCTGATTCCTGTCAAAATTTACTGGTTTTAGGCTGTAAGAGTCAGCAGCCAAAGTAAACCTGTTTAAACTTTTCTCGATCTTTTGTCTGCCTTCTCTTCTATCCAGTTTTCAGACCGTCAGACCTTTCTTTTTTTTCTTGAATTCAATACAGATTTTACCTGTCAGTTTGAGGGATGTGAAATGTCTTCGGCAGGATTATTGAAAAGGAACACCACGTTTTTTCAAAATCATTCTTTTCAGGGTTCTACCTTGCGGTGATCCTTTCCACCAGACGAATAAAAAACAGCAGAGGTTCAAGAACAAATCCTGAATCAATGCTGTTTGGATGGATCTGGAAGCTGAAACAGCCGTACTCGTACAGTATGGATCCAATACGAAGATCTTCAAGTAAAAACATATGAATATATAAGAGGAGCGGATCTTGAGCTTCTGGCAGAATCGATCTGAGGAGGAAAACAGCTCTTTCTTCTATAAGATTTCCATGTTTTTCAAGGTTTTCCGGCATTTTTTCTTCGATCAGCCAAACCGTGATCTATCATTCTCTAGTTTTGCAGTTTTTAGAAGATAAAAAGGCCAAATGGCTTAATTTAAAGCACTTTTGGCCTTTTTTACTTGTGCACGAACTTGCGTAACATTTTTGCCTTTCGAATTTTTCAAAAATTTTTTTAAATTTTGTAGAGTAATCACTTCTCTATCTACATTATAGTTAAAAATATCTATAAGTCTGTCTGTTATTACGTTTCTCTCAAATGATGGCACATAATAATCGTTCTTAAGGCGATGAACATTCATTTGTCGGAGTGTTTTAAAAATTTCAAAGCAGCTATCCATGCTTTCCAGATATTGCTCCAGAATTCTGTAGACTAACAGAGCTATGAAGCAGATTAGCAGGTGTCCTTTGATAGCTTCTTCCCGGCTAACGTAGATTGGTCTGCTTTCAAGTTCTGACTTCATGATCATGAAACTTTCTTCAATCTCCCAACGGCTGTGATTAGCTGCCAGTATTTTATTTACATCATCATATAAAAGATCTGTTGCCACGCAATAAAATCCATCATATTGAGCTTCTTCATCGATTCTTGCCTGGTCCAGTTCATAAATTTCGTGATCTGCAACTTCTCCTTCCTGGGTGACGCTCGTTTCTGAGATGTAATATCGTGGATCACGGTTATTATTACTCTTCTTCACTTTCCCCTGTTTAATCAATTTCCTAGCTCGTTCCAATTTCTTTTCACGTATAAATTCATTATATTTCTTATATTTTGTGTTGTATGTAACGACAATGCGTTCCGTCAGCTTCTCCTTTTTTCCGGTTAACTGAGACTTCTTCTCAGTTTCCATCCAAATCTCTTTATAGAAAGTAAGCCGTTTTGTTTCATATTT
Source organism: Allobaculum sp. JKK-2023 (assembly GCF_034745455.1). Classification (NCBI taxonomy): domain Bacteria; kingdom Bacillati; phylum Bacillota; class Erysipelotrichia; order Erysipelotrichales; family Erysipelotrichaceae; genus Allobaculum; species Allobaculum sp. JKK-2023. The sequence goes on from NZ_JAYERV010000003.1 coordinate 111,532, forward strand.
AATTCCGTCTATATTAATTGTATCCTTTAAGTTATTAATCGAAAACTCGCCTTTAAAGCCGCTTAACTTCCAGCCGTCTGGCTTCAAAGCCCACTCTTTATAATTATTCCTGAGTTTTTTTATAGACTGAGTGACGATATAGGCTCTGTTTTTCTTTCGGTCGTTATAAATCTTATTTTCAAATCCATTCAGTCCGGCATCTGCACATACGATAAATTTTGAGTCTTTAAAATCGGCGTCAATTTTATCCTCGAGAGTTCTAAGTGAAGCTTGTTCATTCTGATTGCCATCAAAGACGATATCTGCCAGGGGGATTCCCTTTGAATCCATAAAAAGACCGTACTGAACAATCGGATTCGGACGATTTTCCTTACTTTTGCCATACTTTCTGAAATCATCTTCATCTTCTGTCTCGTAATAGAAATTTGTGCAGTCGTAAAAGAGAACGGTGGTATCCCTTTCGCATATTTTTGAACTTTGGTCATAAAGCTTTGACTCAATGAAATATCGTTCTGAAGACAGGATTGGGAGTGATCTATAAATATCATCGAGGGAATAAGTTATCGGGTCGAAGAATTTTTTTACTTCGCGAAATACAGATCGCTTAGATCCCGGGAAAACGACTTGAGCACAAACAAGATCAGAAACAATCCTTTCCAATGGAAATTTAAATTGATATTTGGCTTCTATTTCTTCACAAATTCCTTTTATGGAGAGCATGTGAAGAATTTTATTTGGAAACAAGTATCCCACGTTGTAGATTGGAGCATCCATTGGAATCTTCTTGTTTTCATCGAGAACGACATTAACAAGATTTGACCCAGGTGCTTTTCGTTGATCGTCTTTTTCTTTAGCCAGCTTTTTTAAATGAGCAACAACAACCGAGGGATCATTGGTGTTCAGTTTTTTAAACCAGTAAGTCTGGTTGCCCAGTTTTTCGACAACTTCTGTAGACCGTTTCTTGGTCTCTGGATTTGTGTAGTCTGAGATTATAAAAAACGAAACAGAATTTTTTGATTTAGATTGTTTGAGCCGATACGACATATGATCACCCTATTGCATCATATAGAATTACGAAAAAGTACGCATTTTAAATGACTGAAAATTTGACAACAAAAAAAGTCTGCCGTAACTCGCTACTGCTGACTTATAGATTTTTATAATTAAGATGTAAATCACCTATCAAATCTGACTTTTTCAAAAACTGCAAAACATCCGGATCTGAGGAGGAAAACAGCTCTTTCTTCTATAAGATTTCCATGTTTTTCAAGGTTTTCCGGCATTTTTTCTTCGATCAGCCAAACCGTGATCTATCATTTTGACGGTTGTTTTCAAACTCGCTAGAATCACGTCATAAATTTTGATCGAAGGGGTGAACTATGAAATACATTTTTGTAACGGGAGGCGTTGTATCCGGCCTTGGAAAAGGAATTACCGCAGCCTCCATCGGCCGTCTGCTCAAAGCACGCGGCTATAAAGTCACTGCACAGAAACTGGATCCCTATATTAACGTCGATCCGGGCACCATGTCGCCATATCAGCACGGTGAAGTTTTCGTCACCGATGATGGTCTGGAAGCAGATCTCGACCTTGGCCACTATGAACGCTTTATTGACGAAAATCTGCATCAGTATTCCAACCTGACCACTGGTAAGGTGTACTGGAACGTCTTAAACAAAGAACGGGAAGGAAAATACCTTGGCCAGACTGTCCAGGTCATTCCGCACATTACGGATGAAATCAAAAACTTTGTCATGTCCGCTGGTACGGTCGCCAATGCTGATGTCGTCATCACCGAAATTGGCGGTACGATCGGTGACATTGAATCCCAGCCATTCCTCGAAAGCATCCGTCAGGTTGCCCAGGAAGCAGGCCGCGGCAACTGCCTGTTTGTCCATGTCACCTACATTCCTTATATTTCCGGCTCCAAAGAATTTAAGTCTAAACCAACGCAACACTCGGTCAAAGAGCTGCAAAGCTTTGGTATCCATCCGGATCTGATCATCGCGCGCTGTGACGAAACGATCCCGAAATCAGTTCTCGACAAAATCTCCCTGTTCTGTAACGTAGAGCCTTCCAGTGTATTCGAAAATCGGACGCTTGAATCTTTATATGAAGTTCCTCTGATGCTTGAAGACCAGGATATCGCCAAGGTTGTCTGTGACAAACTCAGCCTGCCTTACCGTGAACCGGATCTCAATGACTGGCGAGAACTCGTTAGCCGGATCAAGTCAGCCAACCAGAAAGTCACCATTGGTCTGGTGGGCAAATATGTTCAGCTGCACGATGCGTACCTGTCGGTAGCCGAAGCGCTTGCGCATGGTTCGTTTGAAAATGGCGTCGATCTGACCATCAAATGGATTGACTCTGAGCATCTTGACAATCTTGATGAAGTCTTTGCGGATGTTGATGGCATCATTGTGCCCGGCGGCTTTGGCGGCCGGGGGATTGAAGGAATGATTGCAGCAGCCGGGTATGCCCGCACGCATAAGATTCCATACCTTGGCATCTGTCTTGGCATGCAGATTGCGGCAATCTCCTTTGCCCGCGACGCCCTGGGATATTCGGATGCCAACTCCTTTGAATTTGACGAAACGAGTGAACATCCAATCATCGACTTCATGGTCAACCAGTCCAACGAAATCAAAAAAGGCGGCACCATGCGCCTTGGTGCTTACCCCTGCTACATCCATGACAATACCTTGCTCCATAATCTGTACCAGGCTGACCATACCCGGGAAAGACACCGCCATCGCTATGAGTTCAACAACCTCTATCGACGTGAATTCGAAGAACACGGGATGAAGATTTCTGGAACCAGTCCAGATTTCTCCTTAGTTGAGGCCATCGAATATACAGATCACCCCTTCTATGTCGGCGTGCAGTACCATCCAGAATTCCGTTCGCGTCCAAACCGCCCGCATCCCCTGTTCGCAGGTCTTGTCAAAGCCAGTCTTGAAAACGCAAAACGAAAAGAAGATGAGCACGTTCTTGAAGAGGTCCTTGAAACTGCTGTTCTTTAATCCTGCGTTTCAAAGAAAAAGCCAGTACTCAACGAATTAAAAACACAAAACGAAATAAGCAAGACGAACTGCAGCAAGGCTTTGAACCAAAGGATTGAACCAAAACGCCTGTTGTGCCAAGCTTTGCCGGCAGCAGTTCTTCTGAAAACCCATGCAGCCAAGAGCAATTTCAGGCAGCAGCGCTTTTCCTTCTGGATTTTGGAAAGTGGATCTCCATTTCATGATTCAGAATGGCCGCTGCTGCCTTTTTCATTTCCGGCAAAAAGCTTTTGGACTGTTTTAGAAGCATCTTCCCGGCTTTTGTGCTGGATTCTTGGAGGAATTCCAGAAACACTCGATCTTTCTGTTGCTGGTGTGAGCAGACTGTACGAGCAGACGGCTTTCAATTCTGGTGCGGCGCTGCCTCTTTGGAGCTGGTGCAAGCAAAGTTTTTCAAAAAGAAAGGTCACAAAAGCTGTTCGAAACTATGCTTTTCTTGCTTTCAGAACCATTTTCATCATGTGTTCTTTGCAAATGTTGTCTTCCTTCCATTTCTGCTTTAGATGTCATCTAAACCTGTATTTTTTAAAAATGTAACAATGAAAACGCAATCAATGTACTGTTTGTTCTTTTTTGAAAGCGAATGCATTTATTTCGAGTCATGTTATTTGTCAGCAAAGCCGTGTTCAAATGGTCAATCCGATTCCAATCCCCATATGAATCAGATAAGATCTGATGGTAAATGAATTAGTTTCAGGGAGGTTTATCAATGAACAAACGTATTTTCGCAGCAATGGCTGTTGCCGGTTTATTATTTGCAGGATGCTCTTCCAACTCTTCTGAGGCATCCAGTGCTGCTTCCGGTGCCGGTGAAACAAGCAACACAGCCTATGTAGAAGCAGACGGTACAGAAATTTCTGCAACTGTTACAAAAAAAAGATGGCAAAGTAACTGCTATCCAGATCGACCAGACAACTGAAGACGGATCTTCCAAAAAAGAAAAAGGTGCTGACTACGGCATGAAATCCGCTTCCGCCATCGGTAAAGAATGGAACGAACAGATTGAATATCTGGAACAGTACATGGTTGATAACGGTATTGATTCCGTTAAACTGAACTCTGATGGATATGCAGAAAACGAAGATGTTAAATCCGGCTGCACCATCAACCTCAGCCAGATCATGGAAGCTGTAAACGAAGCCAACAGCAAGTAAACCATCTGATTCAATCAGACAAACAAATGAATCAAGACTGCACAGAAGCTGGAAGATATCCTCCAGCTTTTTTTCATGCCCAACCGGCAGAAAAGACAGGCCCACGAAGACTTCAGGATGAACATGAAACATTTTGGCAAGCCGCCTTTTGTCCTCTGAACCTTTTTCTTTCCGCCAGACTCTGTCCATTCTAATTTTGCCAGAACTGCTGGTCTTTAAAGAAAAGTCTTTGAACGCGAAAATTCTCCGATTTCAATCACATTATTTTTTACAATTTACAGCTATACTTGAATATGGTCAGCCAAAAAATTCCCATATTTTATTTGGACAGAGGATCTGCTCTTTCCTGCATAAAAATCGACGAGAATATTTTGTCCTTTTCCATTTGGGACAAGCCTTACCAATCCTGTCTGGCCTCGCCTCATCTTCGCTAAGCGATACAGCTTGGATACCAGAAAATTTTGAAAAGCCGCAAACAAATCCTTCTCTTTCATCTCTGGATTTCAACAGCCCAAAGCAAATGATATTAAACAGTTAACATTTGATGAAAATGAGCCATCGGATATCATTTTTCTTTCGAGCAGGCAGATTGGCTGCATGTTCCATCAAAGCTGAGAAGCTCTTTCAAATCATGCATTCCGAGTACGTATGTAAATGGTTTCGAATTTCCTTCGCAAATCTTAATATCTTTTCGATACGATATTCAGGCAGGACTGATCCTGATTTCATCTTCTTACAAAAGAAGATCCAATCGTTTCAGGCCGGCGTGGAAAGCTATTCCTGAGCCTGCAAAATACAGGAAATGGATTCCGTCATCTTAATATGAAAAAAACTTTATGAATAACCAAAAGAAAACCAACCAAAGCCCTGGCAGCGCCCAGTTTTTCGATACGCCAAACAAGGCTTTCGCCGCCACAGAAAATCCGGCCGGCTCTTTAGCCCAGAAAGAAGCCGGACCGCATAAAAAAAGCTTAAATTTTAAAAACAGTCTGCTTGTGATCACTGCGCTTTGCGTGGTGATTGCCGGTGTGACCATCTGGGCAATGCGCTCTGCTTCCACCCAAAGCAAAAAAGAGGGGCTGGCTTATCTGAGCAGTCAGGCCAATAAAAACCTGGATGATGTTCAAAACAAGCTCAACGAACGCAAAACAGCGGATCAGCAGGCACGAATCGATCAGGAAATCGACAGCATTAACAACAACGCTGCCTCCATCTGGCCGATGTTCAACAACTCCGTGATCTTAGGAGATTCGCGCGCTGAAGGGTTTAAATCGTATGATTTATTGCCGGATTCCATCGTACTGGCCGAAATCGGCGCCCAGATCAAACGGATCCCCGAATTTGCCGAAACGATTGGCACCCGCAAGCCAGAAGTCATTTATCTGTGCTATGGACTTAATGATGTCCTGGCCAATGTCGGGATGGAAAATGGGCCTGATGGCTATGGGGAGCTGTACGAAAGCTACATCAAGCAGCTGCTTGAAAAGAGCCCGAACTCCAGAATTGTTGTCTGCTCTATCATCCCTGCTTCTCCTTCGGCAGTCGCCGCCAATCCTGGCTATGAAAAAACGGCTGACTTTGACCGCCAGGTCAAAGAAATGTGTGAGCGCAACGGGTGGACGTATGTCGATGCCAGCTCACTTGTGTCTGATCCATCGGTCTATGAACCAGATGGCGAACACTTTGTCCGTTCGGCTTATGATGAATGGGGCAAGCTGCTGCTCAAAAGCCAGTATCCATCTCTGAACTGATTTCAGTGCGGGCGACCAGGGAAAACATTTCTTTGGCTCTCGGGCTTCCTTCATTGCAGCCCACAAACCCGCCTAGACTATTCAAACTTTAAAACACTGTAAACAAGCTCTGTGAGCGCACAGAGCTTTTGAGGATAAAAATTCGATATTCTTTTTATGAAAAGCAAGTTCAAAAACCCATATATTTATGGTCAAGCCATTCTGCTTGTCATTCTGGCCATCTTCTTTCTTTCAAGCTGCCTGCAGCGAAGCATCCATTCTCATGCTTCATTCGAGAGCGTTGAAAGTGCAGTTCTAGCGGCGGTTGACCAGACCAGATATCCAAAACAGGACAACCTGAAAATCCGCCGTCTTTTTTCCATTGATCCTTCCCTGGCTGAAAATATCGCTCTTTATCGGGTAAGCAATGGCATGGAAGGAAGCGAAATGATTTTAGTCGAGTTTGATCCGGCTCATAAAGAACAGATCGAACAGGCAATGATCAATCGTAAAGAATCCCAGAAATCAATTTATGAGGGGTATGCTCCCGATCAGGCCAGCCTGATGGATGGAGCAGTAATTGATTTCCAGGATAATTTCGGCCTTTACTATGCGGGTGAAAATCCCGCAAAAGTCGATCAGGCCTTTTTAAAGGCAATTAAGGGGAACTAGGTATGCAGTTTACAGACTTTTCATTTTTATTTGTCTTTTTACCCCTTTCCTATCTGATTTATCTGCTTTTAAACAGGATGAGGCTCAAAACATCAGCTCTCAATTTTTACCTGCTTTTGATTTCCCTGCTTTTCTATTCTGCCGGTGGATGGACTTCCTTGTTTATCCTGGGATTTGTCCTGCTCTGGAACTGGATGTGCGCAGGCGCAATTCAATATGACTACGATCATCCAGAAAATGAATCCACAGCGTCGCAGACTGCACCAGACAAGGCGGGTGCTAAACAGCCGCTTCGCGCGTTTTTGGCGATGCCAAACGCCAAAAAAACACTATGGATCTGTATTGCGGTCAATATCCTGCTTTTATTGGTCTATAAATATATCGGCGTCTGGATCGAAGAGCTGACGGGCAGTACAACTTTTCTTTCGACTTTTGTGATGCCTGTCGGTCTTTCGTTTTATATATTCTCGTCTATCTCCTATGTTGCAGACGTTTACATGAAAAAGGCTGCCGCCTGCTCACTGGTCGATTTCGGTCTGTTTGCAGCCTTCTTTAGCCGGGTCAACATGGGGCCGATCGGACATTATGCAAAATTTAAAGACCAGCTCGCCTATCACCCGCAAACCCGCCGGGGCAAACGGTATGGCGCCGCTTTGTTTTTGCAGGGACTGTTCTTTAAAGTCTTTCTGGCTGACAATCTGGCACTGGTTTTTTCCGGGCTGGAAAACAACTCTACCTGGCTTGGCACGTGGCTTTTAGCCATCAGCTATATGCTTGAGCTTTACTTTGACTTTGCCGGCTACTCCCGTATGGCCAGAGGCCTGGCCAGTCTTTTTGGTTTTGATATCCCGGCAAACTTTGATAAGCCCTACATGGCGACCTCGATTCAGGACTTCTGGAGACGCTGGCATATTTCACTGACCGACTGGTTTCGTGAGTACATCTACATCCCTCTTGGGGGCAACCGAGTCAGTGACAAACGCTGGATCCTCAATCTGTTTGTGGTCTGGTTTTTAACCGGGCTGTGGCATGGCCCGACTTTAAGCTTTATGGTCTGGGGGCTTTTGCAGGGGGCGCTCATCTTGCTCGAACATCAAAAACTCAATGCCCTGCTTGAAAAACTGCCTTCTTTTGGACGTCATGTCTATGTCTTATTGATGGCCATGATCTCCTGGATTCTGTTTTTCAGCCCCAGTCTGCTCGATGGCCTGCAAAGAATTGGAAGACTATTCTTTATCGGCATTGCAGGCCTGGCCAATACGCAGGCTTTGTTTTATCTGTTCCATGCTCCCGTTCTGTTTGCGGCAGCGATCTTCTGTGCAGGCAGCCTGCCAAAAAAAGCCGCAAACTGGATTTCCCGGCATATACCGCTCAATAAAGGCTTACTTGGAGCCTTTGGCTATGGTTTAGGCTTTCTGTTGTGTCTGGCAATGCTCATCTCCCAGACTTCGCAGGCTTTCCTGTATACCGCATTTTAAGGAGGCCGTTTTATGAAGAAAACTGAACATCAGCCACATATTACCCGCTATCAGAAGTACCTGTATGGGCTTCTTTCCGTCATCTGCTGCACTGTGATGGTGCTCAACCTGATCATTCCAGACTCCGTGCGTTCAGAAGTGGAAAACAGACCCTTAGCTGGTTTTCCCAAGCTTTCGATTTCAGCCTTACAGTCTGGCCGCTATGCCGATCAGTTTGAAGATTATGTTTCCGACCAGTTTCTTGGCCGCAATACTTTGTTTCATGTCAACTACCTTTTCCGCCGGCTTTGCGGCCAGCGTGAAATTGATGATGTCTATCTGGGCAAAAACGCTCTGCTTCAAAACCCGTCCACACCAGCAGATGGGCTTCTGGAAAGCCAGATTGAAACCATCAATGAATTTGTAAACCTCACCGGTCTGCCCGCTTCGGTTCTGGTCGCCCCAAGTGCCGCCAATATCCAGGCGGATAAGCTGCCGCTCGATGCTCCGGCCACCGATGAAAATGGCCCGCTTGATCAGCTGTATTCCTCTTTGAATACCTCCAAAGCCGATGTCCGCCAGATCCTCAAAGACCATAAAGATGAATACATCTATTACCGCACGGATCATCACTGGACCAGTCTTGGAGCCAGATATGGCGCCCAGGTATTTCTGGATTCCTATGGCATCACGATGAATCCAGACGATTTTGAAAACCTGAAAGTTTCCGATACTTTTGAAGGGACGCTGGCCAACAAAACCGGATCCGTCGGTCTTTGCGATGATATTTATATCTGCCCGGATAAATACCAGACTGAATATCTGGTCACCTGGAATGATGGCTCGAAAACCACCAGCATTTACAACCAAGAAGCGCTGGACCATAAAGACCAGTACCAGGTTTTCCTTGGCGCCAACCAGGGTCTGGTTCACATTGAAACCTTAAGCAGTTCCAATGAAAACCTGCTTCTGTTCAAGGATTCCTATGCCAATGATGTCATCCAGTATCTGCTGCCTTACTTCCGCAACATTTACGTCGTCGATCCCCGCTACTTCTACGAAGATATCAACTTCGTCCTGGCAGCTGGCAATATCACCCGCCTGGGCTTTCTGTTCTCCTATAACAATTTCGTGACCGACAGTTCCCTGCGCGATGTTTTGCAGACAAGAATCCTGCAGGAAACAGCGGATCTGACAAACGAAACGGCTGATGAAGCCGAGCAGTCAGAAGCAGCAAACGAAGAACAGCCTGCTTCCAGTGAGCAAAGCCAGGAAAGCCAGAGCGCTTCGACAAGTGAAAACGACGCCAGCAGTGCATCCGAATCAGTTTCCAGTGAAGAATCCGCGCAGTCTTCAGTCGAAACCGAGACTGAATCAGAAACTTCCGATCAGGCGCAAAGCCAGGATTCATAAGCGTGATATTTACAAACTCAACACCCCATTCCCATTCAACAGACTAACAAATGGAGAAGCCATTGTTCTACCAGGTAGAACAGGGCTTCTCCATTTTCAGTTTCTGATCCAACCAATCAGGCTGATCCGCACATGGGAAAAACGAACCTGTCCTCATCGAACCGGACCATTTCATCTCCCTTATCCAGACGACTTCAAAAAAAGATTTCTGGTTTTCAGCCAGACCGGTTGTGTTGGGTACAACAGACTAAAGCTAAATCTAAACGTTGAGTTTTATACCAGGAAAAGTGTTTTATAAGCTTTAAGTCTCCTTTGCCTTTGTGCCAGGCAGCCACTTATGCAAAAACAAAACCGGTTGATCATAGCTCATTGTTCCTGTCTGCTTCTTCATTTATGGTGGATGTGCAAGTGATGCTGCGGTTGCAAAGGACACAGTTATAAATATATATACTAAAATTAATCATGAATGTTGGTAAATTAAACAGAGCAATTTGGGCAGATGCAATTGCTAGATGAGTCACAAATCCGGCTGGAGAAACATCTGCTCTCTATCCCCAACAAGAGGGCAGTGGAACGATGAAATAAGTGCTCTGAGGTCTTTTGCAGATGACATCAATCTAGCTTTAATCCATGGATCCACAGTCTGTCATGATAGGGGACTTCTCGCCTATGCTGCTGGGCGGTCTGGACCATGATCGCAGGCGCCGGTCTTAATACACTGGTCAGGGGTGCGTTCTTGTATAACAGACAGTCCTTCAAAAGCTTAAATACTGCCTTATTTATCCATCATTTATATGTCCGATCCCTCTTCAACCGCAGCCATCACTTCGGTTCGAAAGTCCATGCAAAGTCCATGCGAGACTTTTGAACCTGCTTAGAAATGAGGTGTAAGCATGAAAAGAACGCTCATTTTCATGTGTGGAGTGTTATCTGCTGTCTTCTGTCTGCTCTTCTGTATGAATGCGCAGTTTTCGGACAATATCGCTTTAGAGCATTTGGGAAAAGTGGATTCTTATATCGCTCTGTCCTTGCCGGGTATGGACAGCCAGAGAGCCATTTCGGAATTTGAGAAGTTATCCAATCAGTATAAGGCAGTCTTTATAAGAGAAGACATCAAGGAAGAAGAGAACAGACAGGTCACGTATCGAACGATCGTCGCCCCAGATGGATATTGGAAGTCGGCAAACTATCCCCTGTCTTCTGGACGTCTTCCCCAGTCTGACCAGGAATTTCTTGCCACTTGGCAGACAGGAGATCAAAACCAGACCGGTTTGACCCGTGATCTATTTGACGATTCACCTGCCATTTTTCAGTCCTTAAAAGGTAATCCAGACTTGGTTTTATCGCAGGGGACTTACATTCTTTGCAGCGCCTATGATCAACGCGACCAGATTCTGAGCGAATTAGCCAATGATCTGGAACTGTCCAAGGATGAAATCCTGGAAACAGGATTTGCAAAAAACTATTCCCCTGGCCCGACCAAAATCGTGCTGGCTGGTGCAGGGATCCTTCTGCTTTTGTATATGATGATCTGCTTGTTTTATCCTTTTTCAAAAGCAAAAGAAATATCTATTCTGCGTCTGGAAGGCTGGAGTCTCACTGAAATCTGGAAGAAGTTAATGGGAGAGATTTTACTTGTGGCATTTTTTGAAGGAATACTCGCCACAATCGTTCCATTTGGATTGTTTCGAAATCTAGATCTCCAATTTGGACTCCAGCTAGGTGCAATGGAACTTGGGGTATGGCTGCTCTGTCTGGTGCTGACGAGTATTTCCCTGCTGGTGATCCGAAATTTTACGATTGGTTCGATGCTGAAAAATCAGGTTCGCGGGCAGCTTCCGTATACTATATACTATCAGTTCTTTGATGAAAGCAGCCGTCATACTGGTTCTTGCTTGTGCAACACCTGTATCGGTGACACTCATTCAAACTGCGTTTTGGCATATTCAAGCCATTCATGCTTATGACTCTGTTCCCGACCAGATGACACTTACGCATTTTGAGTATGTAAATGATGAATTCCAGCAGATGCTCAATGGCAACCATAGCTTGAATCGAAAATTTGACGCCTTTTTTCGCGAGCTTGAACAAACGGCCGATGCAGGGTATTTTCAGGCATTGAAATATGACCAGAACTACTTCAATACGACAAAACCAGAACCAGTAACTTTGGAAAGACCGATTTTTGAAATTCAAGTCAATGAAAATGAACTTGAACAGTTTGCCAATTTCTTTGATCATCCGGTCGCTGAATATTTTCAAACGGATGAAATAACCATCTTAGTTCCAGATTCAATGTCTGAAAACGAAAAAAGCCTTGCCCAATTTGCATTTACTTATCCCTATACAGTCAATGGACAGGCTGTTTCGACTCATATCGAAACGTATAAAACTGCCAATCGACCGGTATTTCTTCAAAACGGAAATTTAATCAATACGGGCGACTTGTTTGCCAATGATCCGGTCTTTGTCTGTCTTCAGGGTCCCTATCTTGAAAATGCTGGCGGGCTGACAAACAGTGCAATGACCAATCCAATTCGCATTGCAGATAGTGAGTCAAACAGAAAAGCAATCCAGCAGGCAGTTCTCAATCATGATCTGGTTGACAATCATGTCGAGATCGAAAAAATGACCGATACGATTGCTCAGGAATTCATCAACTCTTCAAGGATGTATCTCTTGATGGTCACTGGCTGTCTTTTATTTCTGGGATTTTCTGATCTTCTTGCTTCCTACTATCTATTGCGGATTGTGCTGACAATCCGGAAGAAAGAAATTTTTGTCAAAAAGCTGAATGGATATCCCCTGACTTCTCGTTACAAAAAAGAAGTACTGATGAGCATTTCAATCTGGAGTGCTGGAATCGTTGTTTTGATTTTATTAAAGCGAATTTTTGGGGATACTGCCTCTATGCCGTTTTATTTTTATTGGATGTGATGATTTGGATTTGGCAGGTTAAACATCAGGAAAAGAAGTCATTGGCGCTGCTTCTAAAAGGAGAAGAATAAAAGATGAATGCGATTGAAGTCAAAAATTTAAAGAAGTCATTTGGAAACAGGGTCCTGTTTGAAGACTTGAATTTAACCCTGCCGCAAGGAAAAATGACCGCGATTATGGGAGCATCAGGATCAGGAAAGAGTACTCTGCTCAATATCATGGGAATGATCGAACCGGCCGATGAAGGAAGTGTTTACCTTTTCGGAAAAAGAACGCCCAAACCCGATTCAAGTCAGGCGGCAAAAATGATTTGCAACCACATCTCTTACTTATTTCAGAACTACGCTTTGATCGACGATCAGACAGTAAAAGAAAATTTACAGATCGCTTTACATCATGTCAAAGAAAGCAGAAAGCGAAAGGATGACAGGATTGCAGCCGCTTTAGCAAAGACAGGATTGAGCGGATTTGAGCAACGAAAAGTATACGAACTTTCTGGTGGAGAGCAACAGCGCGTGGCTGTGGCCAGAGCGTTGCTCAAACCTGGAGAATTAATCCTGGCAGATGAGCCAACTGGAGCGTTAGATGCAAAAAACCGGGATGCCGTGGTTAGCTTGCTTCGTTTCATGGCAGATTGCCAAAAGACTGTCGTCATTGTCACCCATGATCCCGTAGTGGCAGAAGCATGCGATCAAATGATTCTGCTGGATTGAAAAACATCGACTGCGATAGATTCAACTGCCATGGATTATGGAAAGCGTTGCGAAGTGGTTAATCCTCGAGATTTTTATTGGCAAATAAGCCGCCAGATCACAGGCGTAGAAATACGATCCGATCTGGCGGCTTTTCAAGGTTCAGCTCATTTTTATGGAGTGTTAGAGGCAGGAAAGATGACTTTAAGTTTTGAACGATCTTTTCCAGATAAAAATTCAACCTTGCACTCATTGGGAAGAAAGCGAAGATCAGGCATTTGAGCTGATGCTGAACAGGACATGATAAAGACCGTTGATCCATTCTCTTTGTTCTGGCGAAACACAAGTCCCCTCTTTGGGCTGGAAGCTAAAGCATGCAGTCCGGATTGCAAAGCTGCCTCATACAATTGGTAGACCATGCTGGTGGCCAATGCAGGAAGATCGGGATCGATCATGGTTGTGGAAATCTGAATATCCAAATCCTGGATCTGGTTTTGGTGCTCGACCAGAACAGCACTCAAAATCCAGGAGCTGCATGAGACTTGCGCAAACAACTTCTGCAGCTTTTGCGAATCGTGATCAATCGCTTTGGCTAAATCGAAATGACCTGCCTGCATAGCCAGCGTATAGAGCTGGCTGTAGTCATGGATCTGCTCGTGTAAATACGGGGAAATTCCAGTTCATAATTTCGCCGTAAAAGATCCAGTCGTTTGGACAGCTCGTTTTCGCGAATCTGGATTTCTCGATGAAGAACATGGTTCAGATGAAATGCTAACAATATCCAGACGATCGCCAGCATTACAACCATCAAAATCGTGTCCATCCCGCCCTGTTTTGTAGAAAATGCAGACCATATCGTAAGCATGCTTAAAAGTACGGCAGGAATCCAGAGAATCCAGTCAGGTTTCGAAAAAGAAGAAGCAAGGATCAGATGCAGCAAAGATCGAACCGGCCGCAAACTGATCAGACATAAACCACTCAAAAGGATCCCAACCAAAAAGGGCTGCGTAGTGAGAAGTCCTGGAAAGACAACACTTCCGAGTACCGTCAGAACTATGGCAAGCATATACAAAACGATCCACATGACAGTCCCAAGAAACAAAACCGTGATCCGAGCAAAAAACGAATCCCGGAAACCAAAACAGAAATAGCCGCCTGCAAGAATCAGAACAATCCAGAGCGGTGAAAATCGAGACCACCAGGCATTCGTCGTGAAAACCAGGATGATCAAAAGGAAAAGAAATATCTGGCCTGGCCTTTTCAAAACGGGATGCAGCAGCTGATGACTGAGAATAAAGATCCAGACAATAAAGATGGAACCAATGAAAATCATCGCAGCCCGCCTCGATTCCATTGCTCAAAGGCAGACTGAAAGGGCTTATGACGCCTTCTGGACACAGGAATTTTGCTACCGTCTTTTAAAAGAACCATATCCTTTTCGATGGACTGGATTTGGGCAAGATTGACCAGGTATCCTTTCGCCGGAGAGGAAAACCCATAGCTGCAGACAAGTTCATCAGCTTCGAAAAGGGCCATCGAAGCTGCGATCCGGTGGCCATTGGTCAGATGGAAAACGCATTTTCGATCTCGATATTCGATAAAGGCAACGCTGCCAACCCGGATTTTGAAATCTCCTAAGCGCGGATCCGAAATCAAAGCACGCTGCCGAAACTGGGGTTCGTCCATCAAATCCTGCATTTCGAGTTTTAGAATCTCGGGATTGAGCGGTTTTAAAAAATATCGGGCCGCCCGAATGGTATATCCTTTTTCAAGATAGGCGGTATATCCGGAGACAATGATCATGGTCAGGTTTGGATAGAACTGCCGGAGTTTTTTGCCAAGTACAATCCCGCTGGTTTTTCCGATCTCCATATCCAGAACGACCAGATCCGCCTGCATGAGATATGGATTCTCTTTCAAATTTTCAGGCTCCGTAAAAAAGACATGAAAGGACAGCGCAAAGGAATACGACTGCAGCGCCTCTTTCAAAGCGGCCTGGATATGGTCTGCATCCCTTTTACTATCCTCAAAAAGCACAATGTTTAAACGATTCAGATTCATATGTTTATTTTAAACAAAAAGCATAAGGAAAGATACACGCATCGGGTAAACCGGAATCCTTCATGGCTTTTCCCGTATTGCATGCATACAAAAAGCCGATTCGTATCAAATGGAATACAAATCGGCTTGGATGATTTCAGCCTCATTCCTTGGCTATTCTGGCTTTCTTGGTAATTGATTATGCGGCAGTTTAGAAGGCCAGCAGCTTAAAGTTTTCCGGTTCAAGATGAACGCGGCCTTCAATCGCTTCATCTTCATCTGTCATCAGGTTTTTCATCTCACCATTGAAGTTCACTGAAATATCAACGCTTTCTGGCAAGAGGTTAATGCAGGTCCAGATCGATTTTCCATTCAGTGAGCGCTGGTAAATACACCAGGGATTGTTGATCGCAATCTGGGTATAATCGCCATCGACCAGTTCCGGATGTTCTGAATGGATTTTGGCCAGTCTGGCAATCATATCGGTCAGCTCATTCCACTTGGGAACTTCGACTTCCGGGCGAATGGATGTATCGTTATTATTCTTGATCCCTTCCATACCCCATTCGCTGCCATAATACACTGCCGGAATGCCAGGCATGGTATAAAGCATCGCATACAAAGCGGGCAGCAGATTCTTGTTTTCCAGCGTCGAGGCGATGCGGTTGACGTCATGGTTATCCACAAAGCTTAATAAATGCTTGCCGCGATACAGGCACCATTGTTCCTTGCCAAACTGACGATTGAAGGAATACAGGATTTCATAGAAGTTTTTGGAATTGAATGAAGAATACAGTCCCTTATAGCACTCATAGTTAGTGCAGGAATCTAACATCTGGTCATTGACCCAGGTGTTGTAATCGCCATGCAGGGTCTCCCCTAATAAGAAGAACTCAGGGTTTCTGGATTTGACATGCGCATGGAGAGTCCGCAGAAAATTCTGGTCCAGGCAATACGCCACATCCAGACGCAGACCATCTACACCAAATTCATCGATCCAGAAATCAACAGTGTCCAGCAGATACTGAACAACCTGAGGATTTTGCAGGTTCAGTTTTACCAGTGCATCATAACCTTCCCAGTTCTGATAGCTTAAGCCATCGTTATAGCCGTTGTTGCCATTGAAATCGATATGGAACCAGTCTTTGTAGGCAGACTGTTCACGGTTTTTGAGGACATCCTGGAACTGGGGGAAGTCACGGCCAACATGGTTGAACACGGCATCGAATAAAACGGAAATGCCCTGGTCATGCAGGGTGTTGACCAGTTTTTTAAGATCTTCATTATCACCAAGCCGGGAGTCCACTTTGCGATAGTCAATGGTGTCATAGCCATGGGTTGCCGACTCAAACAGGGGGTTGAACAGGATCATATCCATATTCAGCTTCTTGTAATGATCCAGCCATTCCTCATTTACAAACCGTGGCAGACGATGGGTGAGTACATGGTCATTTTCAAAGGGGGTTCCTGCTGCCCCTAAGGGATAAATCTGGTAAACGTTCTTTTCAAAAGCTTTCATTGTGCATACTCCTTCATGATCGAAACAAAATCAAAACAACAAAACGAATCGTTTCTGCAGATCTTCGCATAGTGAATGATCAGGAAAGTTCTTAGCTTGAGAAACGTCTCAACTTAAGAAATACCGCAGCTTTCAGCCGCGTATAAATGGAGATCTGAAACAATTCGGGGGATTTTGTTATGCGGATAGACCGATTGTATTCAGGAATCAAAACCGATCACTGGACAAAGAGGGGGAATTGTCTGAATTCTGACCTGCCTGGGGGCTTGTCCTTTGAATCTGTCGGGAATTCAGTTAAAAATGAATCCATTTTCTGAATTGATAACCGCTTTCTATTCCTGAAAACTACCTTTCTGATTATACAGGAACCAATTTTTTGCGGGCAGTGAGGGGCTTTTGTTTTCGCCAGAAAGGTAAGGGGCTGTACGATTTCACCGCTTCTAAACGAGTAATGAAAGATGCAGCAGTGAAGACATGCTCACTCATTCTGCTTTAGTTCTGACTGATTCAGATATTTTAAATGACTTGTCATTTAGAGGGCAAAACACGAAAGAACGCTTCGAAGCGCTCCTGCCAAATTTGCAAGAGTCTCGAAGCGTTTTTTCTATAGGGTCATTTTCTACAA
This sequence comes from Allobaculum sp. JKK-2023, assembly GCF_034745455.1. NCBI lineage: Bacteria > Bacillati > Bacillota > Erysipelotrichia > Erysipelotrichales > Erysipelotrichaceae > Allobaculum > Allobaculum sp. JKK-2023. The sequence goes on from NZ_JAYERV010000003.1 coordinate 128,833, forward strand.
ATGCATTTGATCTGATCCTGAATGGAAGGTCAGGCTCTTATTGACCATGATCTTTCCGGTCTTTGTCCTTTCTTCCTGCAGTCATTTGAAGAATACAGGAAATAAACAGGACAATCACTGCCAGTACTGCTGCCATCGCATAGAAATGAGCATGAGTTGGATCAGCGGTGTTAATGGACTTGGATCCCGATGGATTCTTGTTGGAAGTCTGCTTCTGATTTCCATTCACGATGGTCTGCTGGCTTGTTTTCCGTGCACCAGCTTTGGTCCAGTCGGTATTGTGAGTGGACGACTGGTTTTGCGATGAGGATTTGCTGCTTTGCGAACTTTGGGAATCGTCATGATTCTGGCTCGAATCATTTTGGGGGCTGGGTTCTGATTCCAGTCTGATATGAAAGACTGTCTCCTCTTTCCCGGATTCGGTTTGATCAGGATGGTCTGGATCTCCCCGTCGTGTCGGGTCTGCCATCGCATCAGTTGCGGTGATGCCGGAAAACAAGGTTCCATCATCATCCCAGAAGGTCTCGACACGAATAATCATGATCCGTTCATCCACCAGCTCAACATCTTTGCCGCTGATCAGCTTTTCGGTGAGCTCATAGCTCCAGTCGACAGGCTCACTTGCTGGAATCGGTCCAAATTCAGCCTTTCCGCATCCATCGATCGTCAGCGTATTGGAACATGGCATTGGGGCGCCCTCGATTGGTTTCAGTTCAAACTGGGTGACTGCATTTCGCTGATCAATTTCTTCTTCCTGCTGCTGCTCGATGGCCTGGTTTTCTTCATCTGCTTTCCAGGGTTCCACTTCAACCGGGATATAAATATCCAATGATTCTGATGAACTTGGTTCTGATGTACTCTTTGCCTGGAGAGTGAAAGATCCTCCAAACATCATCGAGATGCACACAAAGACCGATATCATCAAGCTGAAAACAGGAAGATACAATCGTCTTTGCAATTTTCTCTGACTGATTTTCATTTCCCTCCTCCTGTTTACCTGGATCGTCCAGGGTTTATTCAATCCATTCCTTTTCAAAACCTTTCTTTTTGTCTGGCTGGTGTCCAGAGCTGTCGGTTTTCTTATATTGATCTTCTTTATTGATCTTATTGATCTGCTTCTTATCGATCTGCCGATCTACTTCTTCTGCCTTCTGCTTTTTATTCCTTTTCCATCGTGGCAAAAACAATCACCCGTCCATTCGAAACGGCATCATAGCAGGTGGACATGGCAAGGACAGACGCAGATGGATCCACATCCCGAAAGTGGGAAGCATTGTCTTTCAGATACTGGATGAGCTGGGATGCATCCTGCTGGTACTGAACGGGTGAATAGACAGCCTGGTTTCCGGAATCCGTATCCAGAACCGCGAACAGCTCGAGGTTGTATTTGCCATCTTTTGTGGTCAGCAGCCCGGTTGTATGGTCATCGAAGTAATCCTGATCCAGAAAATGAATCAGGTCGCCATACATCCCGCCATTGTCCATATGATGGCCATAGGTCAGGTTATAGTGGTCAGAAAAATCGGGGCTGTTTTCACAGCTGAGGAAAATGGCGCCGGAAAGCGAGAATTCTTTTTTGGCGTTTCGGTTCAGGTATTCAAAGTCGTTGCTGCCCTGCACCATGGGCTGGTCAATATGCGTCTGATCGATTGTGATCCAGCCAATGACATCCGGATTGACCGACATCAGCTGGTTAAAGGAGAGGCTGTCCTCGTCATCTGGCTTATATTGCATCAATGAAGGTGAAAATCCCTGATGGGCAGTATTCCAGTTATCAAAAAGAGAATACCCACCAAATAACAGCAGCAAAATCACCGTCAGCATGACAGCGAAGTCCAGAATGTCCAGACCGATTCTTGCCATACGCGCTTTATCATCCAGATTCATTCCTGTCTTCTCCTTTCTGCTGCCATACTCTTCTTATTTCTGTCCTGTTTTCCTGTATCAGTTCTCTTATTCCGTTACTCGTGTTTTCTGCGAACCAGGTAGAAGCCGCCAAAGACAAGAACAAGGGCGACGACAAGGACGTATGGAAGATAGGTCTGAATCATACCGGTTGGTAAGGATCCCTCTTTGTTATTGGTAAACTTAACTTTCTGGTCTGCCTGACCAATTGTCGTTGTGGCGACTGCACCATCGGTTGCTGCAGTTTCTTTTCCATCATCAATCTGGTAAGTCTGGGTGTAATCAGAGCTGTTTGTTTCTTTGAAGCTGTACGAATCTTTCGGGGTCAGTCCATAGACCGTAACTGTCTGTTTATTTCCCAGTTCGATCGGACTTTGTACAGTTGCAGTACCCTTATCCGAAATCGTCAGCGTATTGGTTGTTCCATCTGGCAGTTTGTACGTGATTACCTGTCCAGGAGTACCCTGAATTGTAAAGGTGAATGGGAACTTCGCTTCCATGTCGGCCTGGTTACCGGTGATCATCTTGGTCAAAGAGACAGACTGCGTCTGGAAATTTCCTTTGAAGCCTGCTTTACTGATTTTTTGCGTTTCATCACTGGACTGGTAAATATCGACGCCGCCGACACCAAGACTTCCATCTGACTGGTCAACAATCCATACTTCGGCAGTCAAAGACTGAGGATCGATCGTCAGACCATCAAGGGCTGTTGGTTCATAGGTTTTGCCGCCAAGACTGACGACTGGCTGCAGGATATAGACATAAAGTCCAGGCAGTGTGAATTTTGATGCATCAAACTGCACCTGGGCTGTATACACTGCGGTATTTGTCTGGCTTCCCTCTTGTGGAGCGCTGCTGTTTTCAACAACAGAAGCTCCCTGGGCAACACCCGCAAAGCGCGTATCTGGTGCGGCATCATCGCTTGCAGCTGGCAGGCTGGCATCTGGGGTAATGTTACAGGTAAAGCTAAGTGGCTGAATGCTGTCCTTATCGTTATAGGTCAGATCCAAAGTCACAGGAATGGTCATGGTGCCGGCTGCCCCACTGGCGCCTGATGTCTGGCTGGAGGTATCAGTCGAATCATCTGCCAGGACTGGAACGGTAACCAGAGCAAGGCTCGTGATGATCGCTGCTGCTTTTGCGAATCCTTTCTTCAGTTTTTTCAGGATCCCGTCTGTTTTCATACTTACTCACATTCTTTCTTTATCCGGCATGCGGCTGAAGTTGGGCCTGGATCTAACCAAAGGCAGAACCAGTCGCTGCTGTTTTTGATTCATCGGTTTTACCGATTGGATCAGCTTTATTGAATTCTCAGTTTTACTCAATGGAATGCGTTGTTGAAATGGATCAGCCCGCAAAGTCCATCTGCTTCATATCGCTGGCAGAGTTTGTTTTTCTCACGCCTGGGCGATGCTCATTTTTTCATCTTCCCTTTTTACAACTTTTCCAGCTTTTACAACTTTTCCGATGCTTCTTTCGGTTACTGGAAACCGGACCGCCTGATTGCACTGATTACTTTTCCAACAATCTGGCTGCGCTCAACGGGACCGGTCTGGCGGCTGTCCATAGCGGTCTGCCGGTTATCTCCCAGAACGAAATACTCATCCTGGCCAAGGGTTACGGGATAGACAACGCTGCTTTGATAGGCTGGCGTTGGAGAATCAATCTCGTCATTATCCGTTTCGGTTCCGTTGACATAAAGTTTCTGGTCATCACTAATCTCCACGGTTTCCTGGGGCATCGCCACAATACGACCTGTGTGAAGCGTTCCGTCCTGGTTGTAGACAATGACGTCATTGGTATACAGGTGCTGAGGATAGCGGAAGACCAGTTCCACGTCCTTGTAGTCCAAAAAAGGCTTCATGTCGTCATCCTGAACGGGAACGATCCGGAAAATCCCAACAAAGACCACACCAAGAAAAACAATCAATACCGACAGCCGGATCCAGAAACTGTGGATATCTTCCTTATCGAGAAGATGGCGGCGTTGATGCTCGATCGCTTCTTCTGGCGTTTCCTCTTGGGGATGTTTCCAGAATCTGTGATGGCTGCCAGACTGTTTTCTTTCTTGTGAGGAATTGTCATGGGGTGGGCTGTCGTGGTCCGTTTGATTCATTTGGGAGGCCTGTTTTTCACTGATCTTTTCGTCGGTCTTGTGATCAGTGGGCGGGGTCTGGCCGTCTGGGCTTTTCAAGTCGTTTGGATCTTTTCCGTTTTCCGTCATGTCAGTCTCTCCATTTCTGACGGACTGGTTAAAGAGTGGGCTTTGAGCTGTTCATCTTTTTCCTTGAGCTGCTGGTCTTTCTGTTCAAGAAGTCGGTCTTTTTCCTTCAGCTCTTCGTCTTTTCTTTTCAGTTCCTGGTCTTTCTGCAGGATTTCCTGCTTACTGGCCTTTAACTCCTCGTCTTTTTTGTTCAGCTCCAACAGAAGGTCCTCACTCAGCCGCTCATCCAGAGCAGGATCCTCCTTCTTTGCCTCATCCTCTCCGCCGGGGTCTGTTTCATTTTTCTGTGAATCGATCCTGGTGATCACTTCGTTCAGGGATTGAATCACCCCGTCTTTTTCATCAAGAATTGCCTTGTCATAGGCCGCTTTGCATTCATAGACCTGGCGGTATAAACCTTGAAGGATATCCATCTGTCGAAGGACGTCAAGTGGATCTACCCCTCCAAAAACTTTCTTTTTAAACTTCATCTGCGTAATGAATTTTGAGATATCAACCATAGTTCTGATTGGCTCGGGCAAAGATTTGCAGCTCTTTTCAGAACTGGAATTTGTACTGGAATCTAGAGTCGTCATTGTATTCACCTCGTAATCTCTGCTGGACAGGCTCGGGCTGCTCCAATCAATTTTTAGATTTATTCTCTGGCTGTGCGATTTACTCTGCTTTGCGCACTGCACATTGGATGCAGTCCGTATTCATGCAGCCATACTGCGAATCTTTAACCACTCTACTTGGGTAAGCGCATACAGTTTGGGGTTATCGACTCTGATTCAGGCGGTTCCTTCTGCTCCAGGCAAAGAAGCCTGCTGTCGCAATGAGGACTGCAGCTGCTGCAATCAGCCACAGCCAGGAACTGCTGCCATTTTTCAGGTCAGTTGGCGGTGAGATATTTTTGTCGTTATCAATGACGACTTTCGTATCTCCCTGAACAACGAAATGAACCGGCATGGTGTTGCCATTTGATTTTCCGTTGACAGTCGAACTGACCGTGTAGCCTTTTGTATCCGTCTCGGTAATGGAGACTGTTGTTCCATACGGAACTTTGATGCCATCGACGGTCTGGCCATTTTTCATGGTGAACTGATAGGTTTTGCTTTGCGGATCATAGGTCATCTCATCCGGAATGGAATCTCCCGGCAAAGTCTGATCCATGTTTCCATCCAGAGACATCTGCATCGTAAAGGAAGCGTTTTTGCTGGCATCATTGCCGCTGACCTTTTCGGTGATGGAAAGAGGACAGAGAATTTCGTTAAAGAACGTTACATAGTCCGTTCCATCGCTGAACTTTGTTTTTTCATATGGATCCGGATCGGTTTGATTCTCGTATTTTTTGGCATTCTCTTCAGTCTGCTTGAAGCTTCCTCCGATACCGATCCAGGTCATCATGCCATCACTGCCATCCTGGGTAATTTCATACTCCTGGCCATCATCAAGCAGTGTTGGCAGATCCAGGCTTTCACCGCCTTCGAGCTGAAATTCATAGGTATTTTTATCGCTGTTCCAGGGGATTCTTACCACTTCTGTAGATCCATCTGCTTTGGTCAGGACTGCTTCAACACCATCCGGCAGCTGCGTTTTTCCTGGTATCGTCAGCTGGTAGGTGAAAGGATACGTCTTTTCTTCTGGATCGCCATAGACTTCATTGGTCACAATCAGATGGGTTGCCTTTTTAAACGTGGCATAGAAGCTTGTGTTGCATACGATCTGGTCATCAAATTCTGCCAGTTCCGTCATCTCTTTATTGTTGTACCAGTCGGTCATGTAATAATCCGAATACTGGGGGAACTGGGCACTTTCCGGATCTTCATCTCCTGGGATATAGGCTTTTGGCTTCGTAATATCCTGTTCCCATGTGTCTTTGCACACCGTCTGGGCACTGACCAGGGAGAAGTTTTCTGCACCTGGCTGGAGAACATTAAAGCTGACTGTACAGGTCTGGAGGGAATTCAGAATGATGACACCGTCGAGGTGGTAACAGAATCCCCATGCTTTCGAATGCATTTTTCCGTTTTCATCCGGAACAGGAGGATAGGCTCCTTTGTTTGTGGTCATGACTCGAATCCAGCGAATGGTATAGTATCCAAGCTCACTGACCTCCGGCGTGTCTGGTCTGGCATATTTATAGGTATGTGAGGTGCCGGTCCGGTCATTGAAGGTAATGTCCGGGAAAAAGTTTTGATTATCCGGATCCGGATACTGAATTACGCCCTCCGGAATATTCTGGACAGGGATGGATTCACTGGCGCCGGGCTTGTATGTTGGTTTAATCGTGGTGTAGGCCATTCCTCGCCATGCGGCGACTACCCAGTGGCCTTCCCCATTGCCGGAAACCTGCATCATCTGATATCCAGGCAGCATGCCATAACAGTAAAGCGGCTGCACGGATGAGTCGTCTGAATCTTCTGTCTCGTCGTATCCAGACTCCATTGACCTTGCGACCAGAACATCAGGAGAATCCAGATCGAACTGGGTGATAAAGCGGTCATCCTGAACCGCCCAGTCACCAAAATCGACCGTGCTGTCTACCAGTTTTTCAGGGACAATGTCATCTTCATCTTTCTGGAGATGCAGCAGACCGAAAACAGTAGGATCAAGATCCGCATCGGTATCAAAGGCAGAAGGTTTGACAGCCATCTGGAAATGGACGGAACTGGATGGTTCGATGCGTTTTCCATCTTCGTCGGTAAAACTCATTTTCCAGGCCGCCATCGGATACCCATCTCTTTGATCCGAATATTCCATGACATCAGCGAATGTCTGTGAATCGGCATCGATCTTTTCGCAGTCGAAAGATGTATCCTGGTCAAACGTTCCCTCATCTGCATTAACATTCAGCAGCAAATCATCATCCTGCCAGAGATAGGTTGTCGATCCATCGTCGTTCTCGATGGTCTGACTTCCGTTTTCACCATCTGTCAGGGTGACCAGCGTATCCAGATCCAAATCGTCTCTAATTGTGGATGAGTCGTCAGATCCATCAGTTGAGGAGTCTGCTGATGAATCCATTGATGAATCATCCTGATCTGAGCAGCGATCACTGGATTGTAAGTCTTCAGAGTCGGGATTTTCTTGTTCACTGCTCTGTGAGTCGAAAGCACTGGAAGAATCGCTGGTACTGGATGAATCGAATAAATCAGGCGAATCAGATGAATCAGATAAGCCGTACATATTGGAACTGTAGTCGGAGTAGAAAGATGAAGAACCTGTCCGTCTTGGATTGAAGTCCTGGTTTGAAATCGAATCCTCAAAGGATCCCGAGAAGGAAAATGCCGAATCTGACTGGCTTGGATCTTCCGAAAACGTTTGGAAGGAAGATGAATCCGCAAAACCAGGCGGTGATGGACTCAGAGTGTAATCTGACCCTTCATTGTTCTTAGTGAAAATCTGGCTGTTTTCATGTTCACTGTCATCCTGCTCAGTCATTTCGTCATAGACAGCCGAATTGGCAGATGGATGATTGAATTGATCCTGGGCAGATACTGGCGATATCAATGTTCCGGTCATGAACAAAGCACACGCCAGCGAAACACAGCAGTGGCCAAAATGACGTTTATTCATGCCAGCCTCCTTTCTGCAATTAGAGGAAAATTAAAATACTCTAATTGTAAATCTCAACAAAAAGCATCATTAAATAAAGCTTTTAAGATATGATATAGTCTTTATTCCTTACACCGCTATCATGAATTATCTAATTTGCTGTTTCAAGATATTCGCCCAACTGGTTTATAATTAAACTCACCGTCATTTAATTTGACTGTTATTGGTTTCGATGCTACACCTGAACCTGAACAATTCATCAAAACCGACAAATGGCCGGAAACACCTTTAAAGAACGTGTTTCCGGCCATTTTGCTTTTCACCAAACAGGTGAGTGTAAATCGTTCATCATTCCTATACAATATTAGTCACACACACCAAAAAGAAAGGATTTTGAACAATGACACACACCCTGAACAACAGTATGGCCGGTTTTATTCCTGAATGCAACATTTCTTTTAATGGAGGGGATCTTTCTTCCGACACCGGTGCAATTCTCCCTCTCGATTTCATCAATTCTAATTTACTTCTTCAGCCTTATGCCAACCTTCCTTTTTCGGACGAAAGGCAATCCTGCCATCCGAAAAATTCCAACTTCTCTTTGATGAGCCAGCAGGTTTTCAAGTATCTCCTTGGTTATTCGTCTCAGGCTGATCAGGAGGTTCTTGCCAAAGATCCAATTCTTTGTCAGTACTTTCAGGGGATTTCTTCCCAAAGCTCTGTCAGCCGTTTTTTCAGCCGTGTCTGTGAAGATACGAATAATGCTTTCTGGCAGATTTTTATGAATCAGGCCTGTCAGTTTATCAGTTCTAACCAGGACGATATTCTTCTCGATGCCGATTCGACAAAAACCGATACCTATGGAAAGCAGGAAGGGGGTGCATGGATCCATCACTACAGTCAGACTGGATATCATCCATTTGTCATTAACGAATACAACTCGAAAACCCTTGTTGGGGCATGGCTGCGTCCTGGATCCACTTATTCTGCCGACGAAGCTGAATCGATCATGGCCGAAGTCCTCAAACGACTGCCTGACTGTACTGGAGCTGGCAGAATACGGATTATCATGTTCCGTGGAGACGCTGCTTTTTACTCGGGCGGCCTGATGGATCTGTTTGAAGACCGTTTCAATCCAGTTCGTTATGCCATCAGAGCCAAAGGAACAGACAGACTTGAAAGCTTATGTCAGGATGCCTACTACGACAGTTCCGATCACGAAGAAGACAGCACTTATACTTCAGCTAAGCCTTTTTATGGAGAAATCCGCTATCAGATGTCCAACTCTTCAAAAAGCAGAAGGGTCTGTTTTAAGCTCTATTTCACCGAAGAAGAGGATGAGAAAGGGCAGGCTCAGCTTCTGCTGGTCCCTCATGTTTTTGCGGTAATCACCAATATCGAAGACATGACCGTAAAACGGGTCATCGACTTCTATTGTCAGAGAGGCAACAGCGAAAACTACACCAAGGAGTTGAAAAGTGACTTCATGGCAAATACGCTTTCGCATCGCTCATTTGAAGCCAATGCCTTTGAATTTCTTCTGAAATGCCTTGCCTATAACCTTTTTCACTTTTTCCAGTTTCGGGTGATGGAAGGTGCTGATCAGAATATGACATGTGGATCATTCCGGAAAAAGTATCAGAAAGTTGCTTCAAGGCTGAGCTTTCATGCGCGAAGTTTTCACTTGAAGATTGCCAGTTCATTTCGTCATGCCGACAGATTCACCCGATATCTGCAAAAGTCCAGGACAATCGGATGGATAGCCGCTCATTTGTGTTGAATCTATTTTAAATAAAGTAAAATTTTAAATTTGACAGCCTTCGGACTGTCTTTTTGTCGTGGACAAAAGGTTGTTATATGCGATTTCGACCAGTTTTTGCCCGTCATTTTTGAAAAAATCAAGTACCCCCCTCCACCGGAAACAATGTGGATAACCGAACCGAGAAAGATTTGTTTGCGTTTTGAAGACAAAACACGAAAAATGGTTTTGTGAAAAAAGCCATGAATTATTCGGGCTGAAGTCACCTTTAGTAGATCCAAACGAATTATTATTTTTCCGAATCAATTTAGTTAACCTTTTTGACAACACAATCTATTGCCTCTCTGTTTTCCTTTCAATCGTCAGCAAACCCACATTTTCAAGCCCTGCCCAGACAAACGAGAGACTGCTTTCCTCAAAAAAACGAAACAAAACGTGCAGGAATCCCGACAAAAAAAGGCTGTAACCTTCACCGGTTCTAAACGACCGATGAGGATTACAGTCCTTAACCAAATTGGCTTGTTTAATATTCTTTTTTTTGGTGTTTTCTTTGTGATCAGTCTTCGCACAGATCAAATGGCTTGGCTCCTACAGCCTGTTCAAGCAGTTTTGGATCCATCTCAATCTGCACCCCAATTTTGCCGCCGGAAAAATAGATGGTTTCAAATTCTAAGGCACTCTGATCAAAGAAAGTCGGAAACTGCTTTTTCATTCCCAGTGGGGAGCAGCCGCCATGCACATAGCCGGTCAGCGGCAGCAGCTGTTTCTGGGCGATCATTTCGATCTTCTTTTTGCCTGCAGCCTTGGCCGCTTTTTTGAGTGACAGGTGTTTATCGGCTGGAATCATGAAGACAAAGTGTTCCTTGTCATTGGATTCCGTCACCAGGGTTTTGAAGACCTGTTCTTTTTTGGCATGAAGCAGATCGGCAACCGTATTGGCATCGGCTGCTTCTTTTAAATTGAGGTCAAAATGTTCATACGGCAGCTTGAGGGTATCAAGATGGCGCATTGCATTGGTTTTTTTGATTTTCATTGACGATTCTCTCCAGTTTTCGCATGATCTGCCTTGCAGCGGCAGATTTGGTCATGGAGTGATCCATGGCTGTTTTCAATATATACTGATGCGCTTTTTCTTCACTCCATCTGCACAGCGAAACCAGCTGGACTTTGCACTGGCCGACCAGTTTTTCATCCTGAAACCGCCGCTTTTCCTTATTAATAGAATCCTGCAGGCGGCGCTTGGTATCAACGGTTTTGGACAGGTAAGCCAGAACCTGCAATAAAACAGTCCTGGGTGTCTGCAAGGGCAGAACCAGGATTGGGGCGCTTCGAAATTGGTAGCTGATTGTATCGATTTTTTCACTGGGGCAGAACACCACTGCAGACAGCGAGTGAATCGTGCTCAGTTCCAGAACTCCTGAACCGAGAGCCGAGGATTTCGGCTGCAGCTGGGCGGCTAGAAGATCAAACGTCGAAGTCCCCAGAAGACGTTTGGCTTTTTCCAGCGTTTCTGCATTCACAATTTCCCATTCTGAAGCCGCAAAAACCTCCTGCGGCAGAATTGGACACTCCTGGACAATCAGCAGCCGCTTTTTTAACACTCTTCCTCCACCGCCAGGTAGGCATTCACCAGATCAGGATGAAGAGTCTGTTCGATGAGCTGGGAAGTTTGGACGAGTTCCTTGGCTTCTTTTAAGGATGAAGCGACCGGGCGATCTGCGTTCTTTGGCAGATCCAGATTTTCTTCGATGCCCTGCAGGCCGGCAATCAAAACCAGCGCAAAATTGAGATAGGGGTTGGTCAGTGAATCTGGGAGTCTGACTTCAATCACATCTTTAGCCAGCGGCGGGATGCGGACCATCACATTGCGGACTGTATCCGACACATCAAAACGACCTGGCGCATTGACCGAAGCCAGCCGTTTGACGGAAAGTGGCGACGAGCACATGAATAACTGCATTTCCGGCAGGTATTTGAGCAGACCCGCAATAAAGGCGTCTCTTTTTTTAAGCCCTTCAACAAAACGGACCTGAACGTGCATGGAACTGCCTGCCTGGTCTTCTAACGGCTTAGCAGAAAAATCCGCATATAAGCCATTGGAATTGGCTGTAGTCCGGACCACCCATTTAAACAGGCTGGCCTCATCCGCTGCCTGCAATGGATCTGAGAAGTGAAAATCAATCTCATTCTGGCCGGGTCCGGACTGATGATAGGACTTATGGGGATCCAGACCCATTTCTTCCAGAATCAGGCAGATTTCACGCCGGATGTTTTCCCCCTGATCAAGAGGCGCCACATCCATATACCCGCCATGATCAAATGGCTTCTTCGTTGGATTGCCATTTTCATCCCGTTCAAACAGATAAAACTCATTTTTGGCAGCCATCAGCACTTCCAGATCTTGGCTGGCAACAGATTGAAGAACGCGTTTGAGCAACAGACGGGTGTCGGCTTCAAAAGGTTTGCCATCAATCGTATACAAATCGCAGACCATATGGATCACACCGTTCTCCATGCTGCGCCAGGGCAGCAGCACCATTGTGGAAGGATCGGGTTTGATAATCAGATCCGTTCCCTCGTGGGTGCAGCCAGGAAAAATCTGGGTGGCATCAATCGCCACCCCTTTTTCAAAGGCCCGGTTGAGCTGTCTTGGCATAATAGATACATTTTTCTGTTTACCAAACAAGTCGTAAAAACCAAGGCGGATAAACTTCACGCCCTCGTCTTCGACATAGTTCAGTACATCTTCTCGAGTCGTCATTTCAATTTCCCTTCTTTAATCCATTTCCTGAAACTTTCTGCCCCCTCCATCCTTCAGTCCATGCAAAACAGGCTAAAAAGCGGCCAGCATCATTGTCACACCCGATCTGTGATATGAACTACCCTGCCTTGGCAGCGTTCTGGATCGGTTCAGAATGAACAACTGTGAAAACGTTCCTGCGATTCGTTCTGCTCTAAACGTTCTGCTCTATATTGGAAATGGATCATATTCTTCGTTTTTAAGCACTGGTTGAGCATCAAAAAATCTCTGAAGATCTGGCCCAATGGCAATTCATGGCTGTGGTCAGAATCTCAGTCTTTCAATTACCGATTTTCGAAATATTTATTCGCGTTGAAAACAGATATTGAATCCTGTCTGCATCCAGACTGAAAAGATCAATCGAACGCTGGAGTAGTCAAAGGCAGAAGGCGCTGTTTTTTCAGAAATGTTGGATTTAGAGGCAGACAGAATATCGAAACTTTATTCAGAAACCATACCGCTGATTGATTCAGCTTTTGTTTGGTTTATTCAATAGTATAGACAATTTGGGGACGGTTCGTTTTGGATTCAACCATCCAGAGATGCAATCGGCTTGATTTTTCGTAAAAAGCGGCCTTTCTTTACAAATCAAAACCGGATGCCCAGCAATCGGATTTTCACTCTTCGATGACTCAGGGATCGTGTCGGCTCGTTGAAAAAAGCAGTGGGCATCGCTTTGATCGCGTCTTTTCCTTTAGCAGAATCGAGTCGAATTCAATCTATATAAGACTGGTTCAAATCCTGATCAGACATTCCAATCGGATTCAGGCTTAAAAACTCTACCAGATCCATGGGATAAAAACCATATTTTTCCCAAATTTCAGGGATAGAGAATTCATAACAGTCAAATTAAGGGATTTAGAACCAGAATCCCTTAAAAACGACGTAAATCGAGCAGCTTTCACGTATTTTCATGTCTTTTCGAAAAAAGTTTTCATTTTTCAGGACGTATCCTTGACAGGTGCCCGCTAAATTTTGTAATCTTTCACCAGTCAAAGGCAATGACGCCGCAATGCTTCACTTGAAGCCTAACTTTCAGGACTGCTTGGCAGTCATTGAAACCGGGCGAAGGTGCAGCCGGTTCGTTATTGCCTTTTTTTATTGACAAGACTGAGGAGATGGATTATGAACACGAACGTCACAGAGATTTTCGGAGAAAACGTCTTTGATGATGCCACGATGCGTGAGCGTCTTCCTAAAGAGACATACAAAGAACTGAAAAAAACGATCGATCTGGGCCTGCCACTGAACAGAAAAATCGCGAATGCTGTAGCGCACGCAATGAAAGTCTGGGCCATTGAAAAAGGAGCCACTCACTTTACCCACTGGTTCCAGCCAATGACTGGCATTACGGCTGAAAAACATGATTCCTTTATCACTCCCGATGGACCTGGCCAGGTCATCATGGCTTTCCAGGGCAAGGAGCTGATTAAAGGCGAACCTGATGCTTCTTCTTTCCCAAGCGGCGGTTTGCGCGCGACCTTTGAAGCCCGCGGCTATACGGCATGGGACCCAACAAGCAATGCATTTATTAAAGAAGGCGTTCTGTGTATTCCAACTGCTTTCTGTTCCTATACCGGCCATGCTCTGGACAAGAAAACACCGCTTCTTCGTTCCATGGAAGCCATCAACAAACAAGCGCTGCGCATTGTCCACCTGTTTGGCAACGAAGATGTCACAACGATCCGCACCACGGTCGGACCTGAACAGGAATACTTCCTTGTAGACCGTGATCTGTATAACCAGCGCCGTGACTTGATCTATGCGGGCCGCACCTTATTTGGCGCCATGGCTCCAAAAGGCCAGGAAATGGAAGACCATTACTTTGGAACGATCAAGACCCGCGTCAAAGCCTTCATGGATGATCTCAACCAGGAGCTGTGGAAACTGGGTGTCATGGCCAAAACCCAGCACAACGAAGTCGCCCCTGCCCAGTTTGAAATTGCTCCAATCTTCACCACAACCAACCTGGCAACCGACCAGAACCAGCTGACGATGGAATTCATTCAGCGGATTGCGCACCGTCATGGCATGGCTGCCCTGCTTCATGAAAAACCATTTGATGGCATCAACGGCAGCGGCAAGCACAACAACTGGTCCATGTCCACCAATACTGGTGCCAACCTGCTGGAACCTGGTGACACACCCTATGAAAACTTGCAGTTCCTCTTATTCCTGGCTGGAATTGTTAAAGCTGTCGACGAGCATCAGGATCTGTTAAGACTCTCTGTTGCGACAGCTGGCAACGACCACCGTCTTGGGGCCAACGAAGCACCTCCCGCAATCATCTCGATCTTCACTGGAGATGAACTGGCTGAAGTCATCGAAGCGATCATGCGCGATGAAAACTATGGATCCAAAGACAAAGCTTTCATGAACATTGGCGCAGCCGTTCTGCCCAATCTGCCAATGGACACCACCGACCGCAACCGGACTTCGCCATTTGCCTTTACCGGAAACAAATTCGAATTCAGAATGCCTGGTTCCAGCCAGTCTATTGCCGGCATCAACACAGTGCTCAATGCAGCCATCGCCCAGTCTTTAGAAGAACTTGCCGATCAGCTTGAAGGCGCCCAGGATTTCGAAGCCGCTCTTCACCAGCTGCTGCGCGAAACCTTCATCAAGCATTCCCGCATTATCTTCAATGGCAATGGCTACAGCGATGAATGGGTCGAAGAAGCAGAGCGCCGTGGACTGCTGAACCTGAAAACAACGGCTGATGCAGTCCCTTATATTAAATCTGAAAAGAATATCGCGCTGTTTGAACACCAGCATGTCATGACTCGCGAAGAAGTTGAATCCCGCTACGAAATTCTCATGGAAGAATATGTCAACCTGCTCCACATTGAAGCCTGCACCATGGTTTCCATGGCCCGCAAAGAGATCCTGCCAGCCGTTTCCAAATCCCAGAAGCAGCTCGCTGATTCCTTGATTGCAAAAAAACAGGCCGGCTTAAATCTTCCAGAAAGCTATGAACAATCAACGCTTGAAAAGTCTGCAGTCCTCTTAAATGAAGCCTATAAAGCCAGTGAAGCGCTGGCCGTGGCCAAAGAAGAAGTTCTCATCTTACCGACGATCGAAGAAAAAGCAGCCTTTGTCAAAGACGTTATGATTCCTGAAATGGACGCTCTGCGTAAGCCTTGCGATGAACTGGAAATCATCACAGACTCCAACGACTGGCCATTCCCGACCTACGGCAAATTACTGTTTGGTCTCTAAAAATTTACAAGCGGCATAAACGCCGCTTGTTTTTTACCCAATTTGCCAAACCTTTTTGTCAAATTTTAATCTACAGTCTTTATTTCATAAAGAATTGTTTATAACTTCGCGTTTCAATCTTGTTTCTCTTCTGGCCAGGATCGAAATGCAAAGACGATCAGGAAACAGGAAATGATCACAGATTCCAATATCAACTCTAACTGACTCTTGATTTTCCTCCCGTCAGTTTTCGCTGATCCTTCTTGTTTTCCTGGTTTCTTTCTTCAGATTCCTGGGATCATCCCAATGGCTTTTTCTCTGGTGCCCCGGAATTTGAAGAAAGAAATTGGATTGAATTCCAAACCTCCCATCCGCTTTAAGTTTCTGCCACGGCTTAAAGCTGGATCCAGTCAAACTGATGATCAATCAAAAGGAGAACCATCGTATGTGTACTGTATTTGCGATTGAAACCGACCGACCCGATCTTTTAAAAATCGAAGCTGCACTCAAAAAGACGGAAAGCCGCGGACCTGATGATCAGCGGATTGCCGTTTTAGACAATGCCGTCCTGGGATTTCAGCGCCTGTCCATTATGGGCGTGGCCTCGACCGGCATGCAGCCCTTCTTTCTTGGCGAAAATGCAGTCATCTGCAATGGTGAGATTTATGGATTCCGCCCGCTGAAAGAAGAACTGAAACAAAAAGGCTACTCATTCGTTTCCCAGTCCGATTGTGAAATCCTGCTTCCTCTATATGAAGAATATGGAACCGACATGTTTGCGATGCTCGATGCCGAATATGCCTGTGTCATTTATGATGGCAAAAGCGGCCGCTTAATCGCCGCCCGTGATCCCATCGGCATCCGCCCGCTCCATTTTGGCTACACGCCGCAGCACGAAATCGTGTTTGCATCCGAAGCCAAAAACCTGGTGGGTCTGGTCGACCAGATCTTCCCGTTCCCACCCGGCCATTATTACAAGGATGGCGAGTTTATCTGCTATCGCGATATGCGAAAAGTTGATGAAGTCATTCATGATGATCTCGAAACTGTCTGCCAGGGCATTCATGACCGTCTGATCGATGGCGTTCTCAAACGCCTCGATTCGGATATGCCGGTTGGCTATCTGCTTTCCGGCGGGCTGGATTCTTCCCTGGTGTGTGCGATTGGCGCCGCAAAGTCGGATAAACCGATTGAAACCTTTGCGATTGGCATGGACAGTGATGCCATTGACTTAAAGTACGCCAGACAGGTCGCTGAATACATTGGCAGCAACCATCACGAACTGATCATGACCGAAAAGGAAGTTCTCGATGCGCTTGAAGAAGTGATTGCGGAACTGGGAACTTTCGATATCACCACCATTCGGGCCTCAATGGGCATGTATCTGATCTGCAAGAAAATCCACCAGATCTCGGATGTCCGGGTTTTGATGACCGGTGAAATCTCTGATGAGCTGTTTGGCTATAAATATACGGATTTTGCCCCAAGTGCCGAAGAATTCCAGAAAGAAAGCGAAAAGCGTGTTCATGAACTCCATATGTATGACGTTTTACGCGCCGATCGGTGCATTTCGACGCACTCCATGGAAGCCCGCGTTCCGTTTGGCGACCTGGAATTCGTGAAATATGTCATGGCGATTGATCCAGCCATGAAGATGAACACTTACAACATGGGTAAATACCTCCTGCGCCACGCCTTTGAAGCGGACCATCTGCTGCCCGAGTCCATCCTGTTCCGTCAGAAAGCAGCCTTCTCGGATGCTGTCGGCCACAGCATGGCAGATGATCTCAAAGCCTATGCCCAGGCCAAGTATTCTGATGCCCAGTTTGAACAAAAAGCCAGCCAGTATGCCTGGTCGGCTCCATTTACCAAAGAATCTTTGTTATACCGTGAAATTTTTGAAAAGTACTATCCAGGCCAGGCCCAGATGATTGCCGGTTTCTGGATGCCCAACCCGAACTGGGAAGGCTGCAACGTCAACGACCCATCGGCCCGTGTGCTTTCCAACTATGACCAGAGCGGAAACTAGAAAGGAAGACCTATGAACGAACTGTTTAAAGAACATGATGCCTGCGGAATCGGCACTGTCTGCCAAATCGATGGAACACAATCCCATCAGGTCGTCGACCAGGCTCTCCATATTGTCGAAAAACTCGAACACCGTGCGGGTAAAGACGCCACCGGCACGGTAGGCGATGGAGTGGGAATTCTGCTGCAGATTTCCGATGACTTCTTTGAAAAAGCTGCCCAAAAGGAAGGCATTGCCTATCAGCCAAAAGGAAAAACCGGAATCGGGATGTTTTTCTTCCCCCAGGACCAGCTCGAACGCAACCAGGCCAAACGTCTGTTTGAAACCATCGCCCGCAAAGAAGGATGCACGTTTGATGGCTGGCGGAAAGTGCCTGTAACCGAAGAAATCCTTGGCCAGAAGGCCCGTGAGTGCATGCCTTCGATCTGGCAGGCTTTCTTAAGCGCTCCAGAAGAAGTCAAAACCAAAAAAGATTTTGACCGATTGCTCTATGTCATCCGCCGTGAATTTGAAAAGAGCTGCCCAAATACCTATGTTGCTTCTCTTTCGTGCCGGACAATCGTCTATAAAGGCATGTTTTTAGTCGATCAGCTGCGCCGCTTCTATGAAGATCTGCAAGATCCTGACTACAAGAGTGCCATTGCGATCGTCCATTCCCGATTCTCCACCAACACGACTCCATCCTGGAAGCGTGCCCATCCAAACCGTCTGATCGCCCACAATGGTGAAATCAACACCATCCGCGGCAATGCCAACCGGATGCTCGCCCGTGAAGAATCGATGTCCTCTCCACTCATCGATGAGCAATACAAAAAAGTCCTGCCGGTGATCAATCCAGATGGCTCTGACTCTTCGATGCTCGACAATACACTGGAATTTTTGATGATGAACGGCATGGATCTGGCCAAAGCCGTTGCCATCTCCATTCCGGAACCCTGGAAACATGTTCCAATGGATTCGGCCAAAAAAGATTTCTATCACTACTACGCCACCATGATGGAGCCATGGGATGGCCCGGCGGCCATTCTCTTCTCGGATGGTGAAGTGTGTGGGGCAGTGCTCGACCGCAACGGTCTGCGTCCAGCCCGGTATTACATCACGGATGATGGATTGTTCATTCTCTCTTCCGAAGTCGGTGTTCTGGATCTTCCGCCTGAAAAAATCAAAGTAAAATCCCGCCTGATGCCTGGCAAGATGCTTTTGATCGATACCCGCCAGGGCCGGATGATCCCAGATGAAGAACTCAAAAAATCCTATGCCTTACAAAATCCATATGGCGAATGGCTCAACCTCAAGCTGCTCCATTTGCAGGATTTAAAGGCCCCGGATAAAAAGCCGCGCATGCACTCCCAGGCGGTGCGCGACCAGTTATACCGTGTCTTTGGCTATACCTATGAAGATGTCAACGACCAGATTCTGCCCATGGCCAAAGACCATAAAGAACCGGTTGCTTCGATGGGAACAGATGTGCCGCTCGCCTTGCTTTCCAAGCTGCACCCTTCCCTGTTCCATTACTTCAAGCAGCTCTTTGCGCAGGTCACCAACCCGCCAATTGACTCGCTGCGTGAAAAAGTCGTCACCGATACGACAATCTATATCGGCGCCTCCGGCAATCTGTTAGAAGAAAAAGCCAACAACTGTGCGATGCTCGAGATCAATCACCCTATTCTCGATGCCCGCGATATGGATAAGATCCGTCATCTTGACAAACCAGGCCTGAAAAGCCGGGTTATTTCCCTGCTGTTCTACAAGGGCATGCCATTAAAAGATGCTCTGGACCAGCTGTTCATCGAATGTGACCGGGCATACCGGGACGGATGCTCGATTCTGATCCTTTCGGATAAAGGTGTTGACGAAAGCCATATGGCCATCCCAAGCCTGTTGGCCGTTTCGGCTCTGGAGCAACATTTAGTCCGCACCAAAAAGAAAACGGCGATGTCGATTCTGCTCGAATCTGGCGAACCGAAAACCGTTCACGAATTTGCCGCTCTGCTTGGCTTTGGCGCCAGCGCGATCTATCCCTATCTGGCGCATGAATGCATTGAAGAGCTCATTGAAAAAGACATCCTGGATAAAGAACCTTCCAAAGCGATCGAAGATTACAATACCGCAATTCTTTCTGGCATCGTCAAAATTGCCGCCAAAATGGGCATCTCCACCCTGCAGTCTTATCAGGGCGCTCAGATCTTTGAGGCCATCGGAATCTCGAAAGACGTCATTGATGCCTACTTCACCAATACGCAATATGAAATGGGCGGTATCGGCTTAAAAGAAATCGAAGAAGATCTCTTATGGCATCATGCCCGTGCCTTTGATCCACTGGGTCTTTCTGTCAATACATCCCTGGATTCGATCGGCTTTCACAAACTGCGTTCGGGTAAAGGCAAAGAGGACCATCTCTATGATCCAAAAGCGATCGTCATGCTCCAGAAAGCCACCCAGACGGGCGATTATGAGCTGTTCAAAGAGTATTCGGCTATGATCCATGATCCAGTCCGTCCCCATAACCTGCGCAATCTGCTCAAGTTTAAAGGCGGCAATCCAATCGATCTCAATGAAGTTGAACCGATTGAAAACATTGTGCGCCGCTTCAAAACAGGTGCAATGTCCTATGGCTCCATTTCTCAGGAAGCGCACGAATGTATGGCACAGGCCATGAATGCGCTGCATGGCCGGTCAAACTCTGGCGAGGGCGGTGAAAGACCTGAACGCTATGGCACCGATAAGAACTCGGCGATCAAGCAGGTTGCTTCCGGCCGGTTTGGCGTCGATTCAGCTTACCTGTGCTCGGCCAATGAAATCCAAATCAAAATGGCTCAGGGGGCAAAACCTGGAGAAGGCGGCCACTTGCCGGGGGGAAAAGTTTATCCATGGATTGCCAAAACCAGATGCTCCACACCTGGCGTTACGCTGATTTCTCCTCCGCCTCATCACGATATTTATTCCATCGAAGACTTAGCCCAATTGATCTTCGATTTGAAAAACGCCAACCGCGATGCGCGCATCTCGGTAAAACTCTGCTCTGAAAATGGGGTTGGTACCGTTGCCTGCGGGGTGGCCAAAGCGGGTGCCAGTGTCATCCTGATCTCCGGTTATGATGGCGGCACCGGGGCGGCCGGCCAGTCGTCTATTCACCATGCCGGCCTGCCGTGGGAGCTGGGCCTGATGCAGTCCCATAAAGAGCTTGTCGCCAATGGCTTGCGCAGTCAGGTCATCCTCGAAACCGATGGCAAACTGATGAGCGGCATTGACGTTGCGATTGCTGCTTTGCTTGGCGCGGAAGAATATGGTTTTGCGACTGCCCCGCTTGTCACCATGGGCTGTCGAATGATGCGGGTATGCTCTTTAGATACCTGCCCATTTGGGGTAGCCACCCAGAATGAGGAACTGCGCAAACGCTTCAAAGGAAAACCCGAATATGTCATGAACTTCATGCGGTTTACCGCTATGGAACTGCGTGAAATCATGGCCGAACTTGGCTTCAGAACGCTCGATGAAATGATCGGCCATGCTGAACTGCTTGAAGTTGATGAAACGATCACCCCAAGAGCTGGTCTTGCCAAACTGGATGACCTGCTTGAACAGATCCAGCCGGCTCACCATCAGCCAGAAGCCGCTTATGACTTCCAGCTTGAAAAATCCATCGACGTGGATCAGCTGCTGCCGCGCTTATCCAAATCCATCAAAAGACGCAAACCGGCTTCGATGGATGTCGACATCTGCTCGACCAACCGGACATTTGGAACGATCCTCGGTTCGGAAATGACCAAAGCCCTCAAACCGGGTGAAGAATTTGAAGAAGATCTGATTACCGTTCGCGCCCATGGCGGAGCGGGCCAGTCCTTTGGCGCGTTCGTTCCAAAAGGCCTGCGCCTGGAGTGCGAAGGCGATGCCAATGACTACTTTGGCAAAGGTCTCTCGGGTGGAACGTTAGCGATCTACCCGCCTGAAGTAAATGGCTTTAAACCGGAAGAAAACGTCATTATCGGAAATGTGGCTCTGTATGGGGCTACCAAAGGCAAGGCCTTTATCAACGGAATTGCCGGCGAACGCTTCTGTGTTCGCAACTCTGGTGCCATTGCGGTCGCTGAAGGATGCGGTGACCATGGTCTGGAATACATGACTGGCGGCATCGCGGTTGTTCTGGGAAAAACTGGTAAAAACTTTGCCGCTGGCATGAGCGGCGGCATCGCCTACGTTCTTGATGTGGATCATGATCTGTATCTGAACGTCAACCAGGAACTGGTCGATATTGAAATGGTCGAATCCAAACAGGATATCGAAACGCTCCAGCATATTCTCCAGCAGCATGTCGCAGCCACCAACAGTCCGCTTGCCAAAGCGCTGCTCAAGGATTACCACAACAATCTCTCGCACTTCAAGAAGATCGTTCCCCGTGACTACCAGCATGTCCGTGATCAGATCAAGTATCTTGAAGACCGTGGATACAATCACGATGAAGCCACTCTGAAAGCCTTCAGAATGGTTCATCCGCAATAAGAAAGGAAAGGAAAACATCATGGAAAAAAACTTTGGATTTCTCCAGTACGACCGCCAGGATGACCCGATTGTTCCAGCCGAGGAACGTCTGAAATCCTTTCGGGAATTTCACCGGCCACTCGATGTCAACACCAGACGTAAACAGGCTGCCAGATGCATGCACTGCGGTGTTCCTTTCTGTCAGTCGGCCATCGAACTCAACGGCATGGTCACCGGCTGCCCGCTGCACAACCTGATTCCCGAATGGAATGAAGAACTGTTTTTAGAAAATGACCAGTATGCGCTGGTCAGACTTCTCAAGACCAACCCATTTCCGGAATTTACCAGTCGTGTCTGCCCGGCCCTGTGTGAAAAAGCCTGTATCAACGGCATCGATTCCAAGCCGACAACCGTTCATGACAATGAGTTTTACATCATTGAAAATGGCTTTGCCAATGGCTGGGTCAAACCCCAGGAAGTCAAAGAGCGCACCGGCAAAAAAGTTGCTGTCATCGGCAGCGGACCTTCGGGTCTGAGTGCCGCAAATTTTCTCAATCTGCGCGGCCATCAGGTCGATGTGTATGAGCGTGAAGATCACCCCGGCGGCTTATTGATGTATGGCATTCCCAACATGAAGCTCGACAAGTCCGTTGTCGACCGGCGCATTGACCTGCTTGAAAAAGAAGGGGTGCGGTTCATTCTCAATACCGAAGCCGGTAAAGACATCTCGCGCCAGGAGATGGAAGACCAGTACGATGCCATCATCATGGCCACGGGTTCGACGCTGCCAAGATCGCTGGCTGGTGTCAACGACCAGCTTGGCGGAGTATATTATGCGGTTGACTTCCTCAAGCAGACCACGAAAGACTTGCTTGCTCACCGCCCCTGGACAATTGATGCCAAAGATAAAAATGTCATCATTGTCGGCGGCGGCGATACCGGAAACGACTGCACAGGCACCGTTCTTCGCGAGGGTTGCAATTCGGTTACCGCTCTGGAAATGATGCCCAAACCGCCTGTCGAACGACTCGAAAGCAATCCCTGGCCTGAATGGCCTAAGGTGCTCAAAGTCGACTATGGTCAGTTAGAATCCATCGAACGCTTTGGCAAAGATCCCCGTCTGTTTACAACAACCATTTCGGAAGTTTACGAAGAAGACGGCCATATCACCGGCGTCAAAATCGTCAGATTAGGACCGGATCGCAAGCCTATTGAAGGCAGCGAAGAATACCTTCCCTGTGATCTGTTATTGATCGCAGCCGGCTTTATCGGCATTCCAGGTGAACTTTCCAACAGTTTTGAACTGCCGCTGACCGGCCGCAATACGATTGCCACCGACCACCCGACTAGCAAGCATGTCGAAGGCAAGCTCTTCGCGTGCGGTGACTGCCGCCGGGGTCAGTCCCTGGTTGTGTGGGGCTTGATGGAAGGACGCATGTGTGCAAGAGAAGTCGATGCGTCGTTAATGGGCTATTCGAATATCGAATAATCACTTTTTCACTCCAGAAATGCCAACTGGAGAACCCTTTTGATCCGTTCTGAGTCCATAAACGCAGAAAGATCAGATTTGATTGGCAATACAACATCATCAAAAAGCAAAACCCGCAAGATTCTTCATCAGCATCTTGCGGGTTTTTACTTCCTGGTGTTTCCGGCCTCTAAGCCGGCTCTGATTTTCTGAAAATGGACTTGTTCTGGAAAGAAGATGAAAAAAGCTGTCGTGTGGACAGCCCTTTTCGCTTCTTCTTTAATAAACTTTCCCGGCAGGCCGGTAGAAAGATTCCTCTTTCTATTTTTAGTTTAAATCGGAACGATACGATCGGATACTCATATGCATCCGCTTTTTGTTCTGAAAAAAGATCGGAACGAATTATGGATTTATTCTTTGGATGAGCCTGTTTTTCTATTTTCTACTGTTCCGATCGTTCAATTGGATCTCGCCTTGATCCTGGGCGGATCAAAATCAGGCTTTCTGCATGCAAAAAAACTGGTCAGTCATCATCAGATGGTCGGCCAGTTTTCATTTTCCAAGTTCAATTCGGAAGTTCGTTTTGGAGTTAATTCTTTCCTGCAGCAATCCAGCTGCCTCTCTTTGTTCTCGATCTGCGACTCTTCGAAGCTTTGCGCCGCTTTATCATCAAGCCCTGGTTCTTCAAAGCCCTGCAAACCTTCATCTCTCAATTGAAGTCCGACATTCTCTTGGTGAAGATCTTTGATGATTTGTAGTCCTGGATTGAACTCCTTTTCAGCTGGCGTCTCATTTTTTATCCGATACATCGCCATCTTCTGCATCCAGCAGGCCTGTTTCAGTCCTGATTTGGCGAAATCAGCAAAATCATGACGGACTCTTTCTGCCAGCCGGTATTGTTCCGGTTTCTGGAGTTTAAGCTTCTGATGGTCAATGGCTTGGACAGCTTGTGGATCTAGCTGACTGAAAAAACGTTCCATTCCATCGAGCAGAATCGTTGCTGCAATTTTTGGACTGATTGAGGTTTCGGTATCATAGAGAATTCTGGCCTGATCCATGGAATAGATGCTTGCACTCTTAAAGTTTTGCTGGGCATAGATCTGATCTTTCCACGAAAGTTCAATATCATCAAAACACGCCAGATAGACCAGAAACAGATGACAGAACCAGGCATCTTCCTTGCTGATGCCACAGATTTCATACGGATTGAGATCCACCATGCGCAATTCAATATGGTTAATTCCCTCCTCGTTGAGCAGCTCCAGGTCGTATTTTCCTTTTGGTTTGATCCGTACCGGATAATACAGCTCACTTGGTGCCTTGAGCAGCCCTTCTTTAACATAGCGGTCAATGGAGTTCGTATAGGCTTCTAAAGACGAATAGTCAAAATAAGGCGTGAAATAGTTCCAGTAACCGAGGGTGGAGTTGCGCATGGAACTCATGCCACAAAAAGCAGGTTTTCCAAGATCCTGCTCGCTTTGCAAAGAGCCATCAAAGACAGGACTCGCATTGAAAAGCAGATCGATCAGCCAGCCATACCAGACAACTTTGCTTACAAGGTCCAGATAGAAGCGATCTTTGAATTCACGATAGGTTTTGTACTCCGGATGGTATTGCCATTCTTTTTTGAGCAATTCATCACGAAACGAGAAGTTGTAATGAATGCCCGAATAAACCATCTTACAGCGTCCGTAACGCGATTCCAGATATTCTCGGTATTCTATAGCTTGTTTAGAGCCGCTTTTGAGCATCGGGATATCATGAAAACTTCGAATAATCGATGGATTGGAAAACGGCCAGAGAACTTCGCCCATGTCATTTAAAACCACCTGCATCTGGCAGGTCAGATTCTCACAGGCTTCGCGAGCCTGCTGCCATGAGGGGTAAACATCGGTATTGATCTCGGTCTGGTTTTCAGCAAAATCCTGAACAATATGGGGATCATGAAATGGATGAGGGGTACTGGCAAAAAGTCCGGTAGACTGCATGACACGCAGGGATTCTTTTTCCAGTCCAAACCATCCTTCAAAGAGGTGTCCGCGAATGCGTTTATCTTCCAGGTGTAGTTTCATAGACTGCCTTTCTATATTGGATCTTTGGCAGATATGGCTGTTAGACAAATCATCAAACCAATCTGTCAGAAGAGTAAATGGATAAATAATCAGCTTGATTCCCTTTCTGACTTTTTCGGGCTGGCGAGCCTTATTTTCAGCTATTTTCAATGAGGAAGGTTTTTAACTTCTGCCATTGAAAATATTGCTGCAAAGGCTCTAGCGAGTCCGTCTTCTGCTTTGAATTGAAATTTCATCCAGTTGATGGCCTGTAAGGCTGGATTTACATCACAGAAGTGATCAAAATCAAAAGGACGAACAGGTTGGGCGAACCCGGAAACACGAATCGAAACGGGAATCTAAGAATGGTTTTATTGTAGGGAGAATTGCTGATTTTTGCCCTCAATATGTCCGCCGATTTGTAAAAGAGTCACTGGCGCTTGAAAAGAGTCAATCGAATAAGAGTCAATCGAATGGCTGACAAGGAAGGATAAACACTGGTATAGAAACAGGTACGGAAAAATTAAAAGGAAGAGGCCCATTCGAGTCTCTTCCTGATTGTTATCTTTTCTTTACGCCCTTTCGGACAACATGTTTGTTTTTACAGCAGCATTAAGCAACTTTTTCGACGATAACATCGCCTTTGAGGTTGCGGACAGCGCCCATACCACAAATTGGAGTTCCCAGCTCATACAGGTCTTCGTATTCACTGTAGCCACCGTAGTAGAGGATGATTTCGTTCCATGGCTGATGGTAGCAAAGACCTTCGATTCCACCAGGTGCAAGCTGAGCACCGAAGCAGTTCATTTTCTTTGGTGGAACGAACGAGAATTCTCTCGAACCCGTTTTTGTCATTTTGACAGTCATTGGCAGCATTCTTTCGAATGCGTATCCGAGTTCGGATTCTGGTACATTGTAGGTTACATCATTTCCATACTGATCTGAGAATTTTACTTTCATGTGTTTACCTTCCTTTGCGTACTCTTTACTTTTTATGCTTCCTTTTTTCTACGCTGCTTAGCCTCATTGTAATCCATTGCGCCACTCATTCACATTCGTGATTTTTCTTTTTTCCATCAGAACAATTGACTTTGATCTGAGCATTTTGCAGGCATCGAACATCATCCCGCGACCAGCGTTCCTTGCCCTGAACACACAGGTTGGAAAGTTTGCCACTCTTGGCACGAACTGGATAAGCAGGTGGACAGACAACCGTCGAGCCGGGATCAACATTGCGAATAACAATCGCTCCCGCACCCACCTTTGAATCTTTGCCTAAAACAATGTTGCCAAGAATCTTGGCCCCTGCACCGATCAGAACATTGTCTTCAACAGTTGGATGGCGTTTGCCATGGTCTTTTCCAGTGCCGCCAAGGGTAACTCCCTGGTAGACTTTGACGTCATCACCAATAATGCAGGTTTCCCCAATGACAACGCCGCTGCCATGGTCGATAAAGAAGCGCCGGCCAATCGTAGCACCCGGATGAATATCAATTCCGGTTTTCTGCTGCGCGCGAAGCGACATCCATCTTGCCAGCACAAAGTGCTTTTTCAAATAGAGCTTATGCGTCCAGTACCAAGTCTTGATGGCTCGATACCCTGGCATCATAAGAATCTCCAAAGATGAATTTAAAGAAGGGTCCTGCTCCATAAAGCAGGCTTTTTCTTCTTTTAAAAAGGCTCTGTAACCCAATGGGATCATCCTTTCCGGTTAAGCTAGATCAATTCTATCTCAGCTTGTTATTTTTTGCACAAATAACCCGCATGAAAACTGAAAACAATTCCATTTTGTTTCCGATTTGGGATGGTGCATCTGATTGTAAGCGATTTCGGGTTAACGATCACTTTTAAGAGAATGGCCTCCATTTTACTGGAGGCCATCAGTTTTTTAAATTTTGTTTAACTTTTCACGAAAGAGAGAGGGTATTTTTCGGTGGATTTCGAACAAATGTCAAAATCTGACTGAGTGTATTGATAAACCAGCTGTAGGTTTATTTTCTTAAACTATGCGGCTTTCTTTCTCATGCAACCCGCTTTACGGCGGATCATTCTATAGAAACCATCTCAATACATTCAGATTTTTATTTAAAAAGATCATATTAAATCCCTGAATATCAAAACGATTAAAAGAAACAGCCGGTCAGTCTTCCCGTCGAAATGAAATCAGGATGGATCTAGACTCGTCATCTTTCATTTCTGAAATCTATCAAAATGTTAGCATTCCATTTTGCCTGGCTCGGATATTTTACCTGTTGTCTTCTATGAGCAGTTGAAGTGCTCCAAAAAAAGCCTTCAGACTCATCTGTTGGTTTGAGCCTGAAGACGTGAAAGGCAGATCAGCTGCGGAAAGGCTGTTTTTTGGCAGCAAGATCGGCGATGATCTGATTATATGATTTTTTGTTAATCGAGTAAAAAAGCAATATAATCGCAGTTATAATCCATAACACTCCAGGAATGGTTGAAAAAGAATGCCGGATTACATTTTGAATCAGCGGACTTTGGATCTGATTGGCCTGAAAGCCCAGAACACCAAGCACTGCAGCCAGAACCGAAGTTCCAATAGCCATGCCAACTTTATTGCCAAGGGAGACAAAGGCATACTGAAATCCGTCATTTCGAACACCAGTTTTCCATTCTCCGTACTCTACGCAATCAGGAATAATGGCATAAATCGCAGTGTTGAATCCGCAGAAGAACAACTGGGAAAGAGCCGATAGAATATAAAACGGAACAGGTGAGAAAACCGGACTGAAAAAGTACAGCGCAACCACACAGATTCCGGTTCCTGCCGCAAACAGCGAAGCGGCATGTCCTTTATTGCCCAGCCATTTGAAAGCCAGGGGAAACATCGCTGCTCCAATAATGGACGGAACGATTAAAACCAGGGAATAGGTTGTAAAAAGTGCCTCGTTTCCTTCTACATATTTGAAGTAATACATCAGATTTGCACTGCGTCCATAGTGAACAAGTCCAAATAGAAGCTGACCGGCAAGAGCAACCAGATACGGTTTATTTGCAAGAGCAGCCTGAAGCTGAACCTTGATTGACACTTTCTCTTTGGCTGGAATACTGCCAATTTCTCTGGTTTTGGCAAAACAGAACCAGTGACAGGCAGTAAAAATAGCTCCATACAGAATGGTCACCAGCAGATATCCCCGGGATTGATTATTTCCACCAAATAAAGCAATCAGTGGAAGCGTAATGATATTAATAATATTGATTGCGATCATGGCACAGACTGAGCGCGAAGTGTTGATCTGGGCCCGCTCTTCCATATTCTGTGTCATTGCCCCACATAAGGTCCCATAAGGGATGTTGACACACGTATATCCCAGGACCAGCAGACAATATGTAACATACATATAGATGGTTTTGGGCCCATCGGACCAGTTTGGATGCGCCCAGAAAGTCAGGACCAGGATAACCGCCGTCAATGGCGCTCCAAACACCAGCCAGGGGCGGTAACGCCCCCAGCGCGTTCGTGTCCGGTCGCTGAGGCTGCCAATCAACGGATCATTGATAGCATCCCAAAAGCGGGAAAACAGCATCAGCATTGAAACAGCAGCCATCGAAATTCCACAGACATCAGTATAGAAAATCATCAGGAAATTACTGACAAACATCCAGCTGAAATTGCATCCTACATCTCCAAATCCATAAGCAATCTTACTGAGAAGCGAAACCCTAATGTTTGTTTTTTCCTGAACAGTCTGCCTTTTTACAGACTGCTCAAAAAAACGTTGATTCTGACTTTCAAATTCATTTAACGCTGCAGCCAGTTCACCTTCTGGCTGCATTTCGTATTCATTCATCCTGTTTCCTCCCTGGCCCTTTCAACTGGCTCTCTTCCCTTCTAAATAGCCTTATCACAGAGTGCTGCCCAGACTTTCACGAGCATGAGCCGCTGATGAATCCAATCTGTTTGTAAGGTGCTTTCTGCCGATCAAAATAATCGTCTGAATCTACTTTTTGTATGAACTCATTTTTGATTTGATTCGTATCGTTTCAAGTCAAGCACCCTGCATGGATCTCTGACTGATCATTCAATCGTTTTTCAATTTTTCCTCAGATTGTTCCTGAATTCCACTTTTTTCTGCAGATTATTTCTGCAGCCGACAGGAATCTTTATTCTTTTTCGATTTTTACAACCGCTTTGACAATGTTAGCTTTATCTGCAACGCTGCGATCCATTGCATTCTGGATGTCATCGAATTCAAATACGTCTGTAACCAATCCTTTCAGGTTGACTTTTCCGGAAGCGACTGCGTCGATAGCCATCGGATAAATATGGCGATAACGGAAAACCGTTTTGAAAGTCAGCTCTTTGTCGAGTGCAAGACTCATTGGCAACGTCATTTCACCTGTTTTTGAGTAACCGACAAGAACGATAGTTGCCCCTTTTTTGGTCATATGAATCGCCTGGCGGGTTGTGATTTCTGTTCCGGCTGTTTCGATCACCAGATCACAACCTTTTCCATCGGTCAGGCGTTTTACAGCTTCCACTGCATTCTCATTCTTTCCATTGATAACCCCGTCTGCTCCCAGCTCCAGAGCTTTTTCCAGACGTTTATCCATTACATCAACGACATAAACGCGGCTGACTCCTTCAGCTTTAAGGGCCATCATGGAAACCAGACCAATACAGCCAGCTCCCATGACAACAGCGGTCTGCCCAGCATGGGCCCCACCTTGATTGGCAGCATGGAATCCTACGGCCAGCGGTTCAATCAACGCGCCTTCGAGCGTGCTGACACTATCTGGCAGTTTAAAGCAGAGATCCGCTTCATGAGCCACATATTCCTGAAAGACACCATCGACTGGCGGAGTAGCGAAGAATACTACATCCGGACAGAGGTTGTACTTACCTTCACGGCAGAATTCACAATGACCACATGTTTTTCCAGGTTCCAGAGCGACCCGATCACCCACTTTAAGATGCTTGACGTTCTTACCGACTTCGACAACCGTTCCGCCTGGTTCATGGCCGAGGACGAAAGGTGGTTCAACGACGTAATCGCCGATTGCTCCTGTTTCGTAATAGTGCATATCGCTGCCGCAGATTCCGACATACTCAAGCTTGACCAGAACTTCATCATCCTTTGGTGTTGGAATCTGGCGTTCGGTATATCCCATTTTGCCAATTCCTTCCATTACTGCCACTTTCATCATTCCATTCATTACTCTATCCTCCTAAACTTTAGATACTTTTATAAAGTATCTATGTAAGTGATTTCATTAAACCAGCTTTGCTTTGAATTGTCAATACACTCTCCCGATTTTTTGATAAAGATTTAAAGCTCAGTTACTGTTCACACGTCACCCCTCACAACGATAAATAAGGAATATCCAAGGTTGTGGGTGGTTGGTCTACTCCTCTAAACTAAATTGTGGTTTCCCACACTTTCTTGGAGGTACCCTCCACAAACTATTTGTGGTCGCCTAAAGGGGACCAATTTCCATTGAGGTTTCAACCATTATGGAGAATCGGTATCCCATTGACTTACGGAGCGATTAAATTTTTTCGAAGCGGCCCTTTACAGTGGGCTGCCCCCTGGTAGACTGCCAGCGTCCCTATCGGGAGATATTTTTCAACCGACGGGGACGCTTTTTAGGGGTCCAGGGGGCAGGGGTCCCACTGTCAAGGGTTTAAGCGGAGGAAAAATTTATGAGCGGATCTGGCTGAAAATGCATCTTAGTTTTCGAAAACAATGAATATCAATATCCATCATTCGCCTTATTTCAAATCAATGATGTTTTCTTACATTAGATCGTCGCTCTACGATTAAAATGTGGTCCGACCACATCCACCCACATTCCCCACACAACCATAAACCACCAGCAAATGCGGAGGACCTAAATAAGCCAAAAAGCCGATTTTGTCAGAGCAAGCAAAAACCGCTCCGACAAAATCGGCTTTAAATTTATCCTTTACTTTGTTCTATTTACTTGGATTGGCGAACACTGAATTTGACCGTCTCCAAAACATTATTTCCCCGCATACGAACAGTCATATGCAGCTGAAAACAAAACAGCGCATGGAAAATTAAATTCTCAGGGCGCTCCTATAGGGTGTCAATAAATTCTTCGATCTGCGTCAGGGCGGCCCCGACGGCAGAAGCTTCAAGGCGATATTTACAGTACTTCAGATAGGAAGAATCCAGACCGAATGTGTTGCGGTTTTCCAGTTTTCCCTTAAGCGACTGGCCATACTCTTCAAGGAAGGCTCCCACATATCCTCCAACAATCACATCAGCGTCAAAACACATATGCAGATTGTTGATTGCAACGGCCAGATAATCCAGATACTCTTCCCAGATCTGTTTCAGTTCAGGATTATTTTCAGACAGGCCTGCAAAGAAAGCGCCCAGATCGCCATTCGTTTGCTTAGACAGAACATTGGCATTGCAATAGGCATCCAGACATCCCTTTTTTTTGCAATAACATGGTTTGCCACCAATAACCAATGTCATATGTCCAAATTCACCAGCCCGCAGATGGCTTCCTGTATATAAGGTACCCTGGTTGAGAATCGCTCCGCCAACACTGTTGCTTAATGACAGGTAGACCAGGTTTTCTGAAGACGTCTTTCCATAAATTTCAGCCAGGCCGCCTGCATTGGCATCATTGATAAAATTACAAGGATAAGAAATATGTCGGGAAAACGCTGTAAGAGGGACATCTTTTAAATTCAGTACATGAGAATCTCTCAGCAGTCCGGCTTCATTATCCACAATCCCAGGCAGAGAAATTCCAACTCCAAGGACTGACTCTGCCCGACCATATTCACGGATGATTTCTACCACAAGATTTCCCAGGTCTTTAAGATAACTCTCGTCAAAAGTAAAAGGCTTTTTTATTCGTTTATACCGAAGGACTTCTCCAGCCAGATTGACCAGGACCACACTGACGTGATTTGCCGTCAGATCCAGTCCGACGGCAAGCCGGGCATCCTCAACCGGAGCATACGCTTTGGCCTTGCGGCCGCCTGTGGACTGATACTGACCAACTTCCTGAATGAGGCCCATTTCAAGAAGTTCTTTTACATTTGCCAGGATTGTCGGCCAGCTGAGTGCAAGCCGATTTGAAAGTTCGGTCTGGGAAACACGCTGATTGGAGAGAATACATCGAAACGTCTGAATTCGATTGCGGCGTTTTACATCTACATTGCTTTTGAAAGAAGATTTCATAAGTCACCATCCATAAGCCAAGCAAGGGTACCCCATCCAAATGGCTAAGCAGGTAGTCTGAGTGGGGTCATTGACAATCTGTTTTATAAAGTTTCTATATACCAGATTAGAAGATTCACGAAAAGACTGCAAGACTTCTCCTCTTGTCGAAATCGCGTTGTCTCGCCATTCATTCGATTGAGTCTCCATTCATAATTGATGAATTCTCTTCGCACATGGACTGATTTCCGGACCTTACGCAAATGTAATTTTTAGCACTAATAGTCATGGCGAATGAATAAGCTTGCATCATTCATAGCGTTGGTTAAAAACAACGCCTAATTCGAGATGAGGCTGCTTATCACAATTTGGATTATTGAGCTAAGCGATAATTGCTATCATCCATAATATCGATGGGAGCTAAACTTATTATTTGTGTAAGAGCTGATTTCCTTATCCAAATTTTAAAGAAAATCTATTTCGTTCATTGCTTAATGGATCAAACCGTAGAAGCAAATGGCCATTCTTTACCGTAGCCTATTTTTAGCTAATCCAGCTATACGGATAAAATGAAGCTGCCCCAGAGTCCCTACGGCTGGTTCCTCTGCCGGGTTGAAAAAAGCTCTTTCACCTTCAGAGCAAGGCTAATGATCCGCTGGCCATTAACCGGGATGAAGGATAAACTTTTCCGTGCCCAACAAACTTGCGTTTGTACAGAGTTGGACTCGCTTCATATATAGCGGACTGCAGATTAAATGCATTTCAAAAATACATTGCAAGACACCTTGGGCTTTCGCCCATGCCGCAATAAAAACAAGTGAGGCCTCTTCAATCAAGTGGACTAAGAGGCTGAATTTTCAAAGCAGATTGGACTTACATCATTGCTGAATGCCAGTTACGCACATGGTTTTGATGCCTTTGTTTCAGACTTCTTTGTTTCAGACTTCTTTGTTTCAGACTTCTTTGTTTCAGACTTCTTTGTTTCAGACTTCTTTGTTTCAGACTTCTTTGTTTCAGACTTCTTTGTTTCAGACTTCTTTATTTTAGACTTCTTTGCTTTGGACTTTCCTTTTTTGGGAGGAATATAGAATTCGCTGTAATTCTGAGCCCGCCGGGCAATCACATAGGCTGCCGCCTGGTGACGGCTGATCCCCAGCTTTTCAGAGTACTTCTCGTCCCCAAGAACAGATGACCAGTAGGGAGAGACGTAATAAAGTGGAACACCGCTTTTAAGCGATAATGCTTCACAGTTGTCCATATATCTTAAGTATGGGAAATTTGAAATCATTCGGTTATATTTTCTTTCCCATCTCTTTTGAATCTTTGTTTTCTTCTTCGTAAGATTGATTGTCTCGATGGCAACCCCATAATGGAGCTTCTCTGCTCGGGTAAAAATTTCAGACAGCTTCTGAGCCATAACGGTGGCATTTACCGCTTTGGAACCTGAATTTGAATAGGTGATATCCTGGGAAGAAACAAATTTTCCCTGGCTGTCACTTTCAGTAACCGAGAAGAATCCATCATTAATATCGATTCCAAGCATTCCCTGTGGTTCATAGGTTTCTTTTTTCTGGATTGTAACCATCGGCTGGATATACAGTCCTTTATCTTTCAGAACAAAACGATAGGAAACAGAGCGGTTTTCGAGATTGTCTTTCAGTTCTTTTTTCAGATATGGAATCCGCACTGCGATGTGATGCTCAGTTTTGTCATCTTTAAACCCGCTTCTAAGAAGCAGACTGAACCAGTCAGAGCCAAGTTTAGATTCTGGTGTTAATTGACACAACTGGTTTCCCTGAGTCTCATCCGAACTGCCAAACAGATAATAGCTTTTCTTTCTGGCTTTTCTCCAGGCCGCTTTCCATTCCTCGTGGTTTGCAAATCCTGCTTCTATTAAATGGTATTGAGCCTTAAAGAGTTTTCTAGATCCAAAGCAGCATGAAAAAGAACTGTTTTCATTTTTTTCTTTCCAGTTAGCCAGTTTCTGCTTCATTCCATGGAGGCGGTTTTTCATGTTGTTGAGTTTTCGCTTCCAGTATCTGTTTTTCTGGCAGTCACCTTTTTGCGGCTTATGCCAGTTTACGCCCTGGTGCCATTCTTTATGCTCCTTTTTCTGATCTTCAAGCAGCTCCTCGTAGGCGCTGATTTTGGATTCAAGCTCCTCCATCTGTGTCACTTTGAGAGTACTCAGGGAATTCATTCTGGTGCGAGCCTGGTTGATTGCCGCATTCGCTGCTCTTGCTTTAACAGAATACTGTTTGGTCAGAGAAGCTTTAATCTCACCATCTTCCAATCCATGGCAGATCATCACCCATGCCGAATGAACCATCCGGGAAAAATGTTCTGCCATTGTTTCAATATAGGCTCTAAGTTCCGCCAGCTGCGCCACAGCTTCTTCCTTTGGTTTGAGCAGTGATTTTTTATCCAGACATCCTTCTTTACCAAAACGGCCGGAGGAAGTGAGTGTAAACGATTCTTCATCAAAAAGAGCTGCTCTTTGATAAGGGACTTTTTCTCGAATTTTCATTTTTGTCGCCATATACGCAGCTCCTTTCTTTTACAGGCCTCTCAATCTTTTGTTTCTTCCTGTTTGAGAGGTTCTTCAATTGCTTCTTTGGCCTGTTGTGCAATCTTTTTTCTTTGAGAACTTCTCATTCCATACATTTGCCCGGAAAAGAAGGCAAGGAGCGACATCATATCGTCTACCAGCTCCTCCTGATAGTTCTTATCCGGCTTATCCTCGGTCACTATGATTTTGACTCCATGGGCATTAAAAAACTTTTCAAGATAGCCATATCCAAATCTGGTGAGTCTGTCTTTATGAGTGATATAGAGGACATCAATCTTATTATGAATAACCTCGTCTATGAGTTTGTTT
The DNA here is from genome assembly GCF_034745455.1 of Allobaculum sp. JKK-2023. Taxonomy (NCBI): domain Bacteria; kingdom Bacillati; phylum Bacillota; class Erysipelotrichia; order Erysipelotrichales; family Erysipelotrichaceae; genus Allobaculum; species Allobaculum sp. JKK-2023. The sequence goes on from NZ_JAYERV010000003.1 coordinate 164,327, forward strand.
AGTCCTTTTCGTTCTGTATTCAGGCCGCTGCCAACATCAGAAAAGATCATTGCGCTAGAAGCTTTCTGGCAGAGCCTGCCGATCTGTCTGTCCAGATCACCATGTTTCTTTTGATCATGGGAAGAAACCCTGGCATAGATAGCATTCTTTTTCTCGGAATTGTTCCATAACCCGAGTTTTTTCAGATAATCAATCAGGTCTTTTTTATCGGCATACCAGAACCCGGAAACTGGATCCTGCACCATATTAATCATGCCCTTGTTTTTATGAAGGGCAATTGTATGGTAGTTTTTCCCTACAAGTTTTCCAATTTGTCCAGTGGTATAACGTTCTCTTCTTAAGTCTTCAGGACCGATCATAACGTCATCTCCTGTTTGAATGATACCATAAAAAATCCACAATTAGTTGAATTATAAAATAGTTATATAAGAATATTAATATCTTGATTCGCCAAGATAAGGTAACAGTTGTGTACCCGCTGAATCTTACGGCAAAGCAAAAAGGCTCTGTCAGATTCGAAGAATCAATGACAGAGCCTTCAAATTCAGAAATCAAAGGCCTTAGGCCTCTGTTTTCAGAATCAAATGCTTATTTCGAGTGTTTAATTGCAGCCTGAGCAGCAGCCAGACGGGCGATTGGCACACGGTATGGAGAGCAGGATACATAATCCAGGCCCAGTCCGTCTACAAATTCGATGGAGTTTGGATCTCCACCATGTTCGCCGCAGACACCAAGGTGGATGTCAGGACGAGTTGCACGACCCCGTTCAGCCGCAGTTTTAATCAGTTCACCCACACCAGACTGGTCGAGTCTTGCAAATGGATCCTGATCGTAGATCTTGGCATCGTAGTATTCTGGTAAGAAGTTACCCGCATCATCACGGGAGAAACCGAATGTCAGCTGAGTCAGGTCATTTGTACCAAAGGAGAAGAATTCTGCAGCTTCAGCCAGTTCACCGGCTTTCAGAGCAGCACGTGGAACTTCAATCATTGTACCCACATGGTATTTCATGTCGGAGCCTTCTTCAGCCAGGATTTTCTGTGCTGTTTCATCAACGATCTTTTTAACGTATTTCAACTCTTTCAGATCGCCGATTAATGGCAGCATGATTTCTGGTTCAAGGTTCCAGTCAGGATGTTTCTTATTGATGTTGAGAGCAGCGCGGATAACGGCTTCAGTCTGCATCTTGGCAATACCAGGATTGGAAACAGCCAGACGGCTTCCACGATGGCCCATCATTGGGTTGACTTCATGCAAAGAATCAACTACAGCCTGCAGTTCTTCTGCTTCCATACCCATTTCAGCAGCCAGGTCAGCGACTTCTTCAGGTTTGTGCGGCAGGAACTCATGCAGAGGTGGATCCAGGTAACGAACTGTCACTGGACGGCCTTCCATTGCTTCATAGATTCCTTCGAAGTCAGCCTGCTGCAGTGGTTCAAGTTTTGCTAAAGCAGCATCCATCTGTTCTGGAGTTTTGGAAACGATCATTTCACGGATCGCTTTGATCTTGTCTCCGTCGAAGAACATATGTTCGGTACGAACCAGACCAATACCTTCCGCACCAAAAGCAACAGCCTGTGCAGCATCTCTTGGGGTATCTGCATTCGTGCGGATCTGCAGACGACGACGATCGTCAGCCCACTTCATGAAGCGTTCGAAGTCACCGGAGATTTCAGCAGGAACAGTCTTAACCGCCTGACCATAAACTTTTCCCGTAGAACCATCTAAGGAGATCCAGTCACCACGTTTGAATGTCTGGCCGTTTACATAGAATTCGCCTTTTTCTTCGTCGATTGTAATGTCACCAGCACCGGATACGCAGCATTCACCCATACCACGGGCAACGACAGCCGCATGAGAAGTCATACCGCCACGAACGGTGAGGATACCTTCAGCAGCAGCCATACCCTGGATATCTTCTGGAGAAGTTTCCAGACGGACCAGAACGACTTTTTTGCCATTTTCAGCTTCAGCAATGGCTTCTTCAGCAGAGAAGACAACCTGGCCGCAGGCAGCGCCTGGAGAAGCTGGAAGAGCAGTTGTGATGACTTCAGCCGCTTTCAGGGAATCGGCATCAAACATTGGGTGTAATAAGGAATCGAGCTGCTGTGGTTCAACCATGAGCAGTGCTTCGTCTGTATTGATCAGGCCTTCATCGACCATATCGCAGGCAACTTTCAGGGCAGCTTGAGCAGTCCGTTTACCATTCCGGGTCTGCAGCATGTACAGACGGCCGTTTTCAATGGTGAACTCCATATCCTGCATGTTTTTGTAATGATGTTCAAGAGTATCGCAGATATTTACAAACTGTTCGAAAGCCTGAGGAGCAATTTCTTTTAACTGGCTGATTTTGTTTGGTGTACGAACACCCGCAACAACGTCTTCACCCTGGGCGTTCATTAAGAACTCACCATACAGAGTGTTTTCACCGGTTGCAGGGTTACGGGTGAAGGCAACACCAGTACCGCAATCGTTACCCATGTTACCGAATACCATCATCTGTACGTTAACAGCTGTACCCCAGTCAGATGGGATATCATTCTGCTGACGATAGAAGATCGCACGTTCGTTGTTCCAGGAACGGAATACGGCTTCGATGGCTTCCATCATCTGAGCTTTAGGATCTGCCGGGAAGTCTTCGCCTAATTCCTGTTTATAGAATTCTTTAAATTTCTTGACGAGAACTTTCATGTCATCTGCATCAAGATCAAGGTCGTTTTTAATGCCTTTTTCGGCTTTCAGTTCATCAATGATTTCTTCGAAACGCTTTTTCGAAAGTCCTTTAACGACGTCAGAGAACATCTGAATGAAACGTCTGTAAGAATCGTATACAAATCGTGGGTTGCCGGATTTTTCCGCCATCGAAGCGGCAACTTCATCGCTGATACCGAGGTTCAGAATGGTATCCATCATGCCAGGCATAGAGGCTCTGGCACCGGAACGTACCGATACTAACAGAGGATTTTCGGGATCCCCAAATTTTTTACCTGTTTCTTTTTCGAGAATATCGAGATACTCATAGATCTGTTTCTGGATATCTTCGGAGATTGCTTCCCCGTCGTCATAATACTTGTTGCAAGCTTCAGTCGTGATGGTAAAACCGTTTGGTACAGGCATACCGAGTTTGCTCATTTCGGCAAGGTTGGCCCCTTTACCGCCGAGCAGTTCACGCATATCCGCATTGCCTTCATTGAAAAGATAAACGTATTTCTTTTCCATGCGTTTCCTCCTTATATTTTTCTCATACTCCAACATTCTACCCCAAAATTTTTTTAAAGGAATAAAGCCCCCAAACTCCGGCTGAAATGTGGCCTCTTCTATTGAAAACTGTTCCGTTTTTGAATTATTTTCCAAAGATTCTGCGTCTGTTTTGAGACAAAGAACATCGATTTTGTGTTGTCTTGCCGGGCATACGGCGCGCTTTGTACACTTGCGAAGACACTGCTCAAAGTATTCTTTTTGTTCAAGCGCTACCAAAAAGTCGACTTCTTTATCCGACAGCGTATTGGAAACGGTTACCAGCGGTCTGCTGATCATTGAAGGGTTCTGAATCAGTTCACTTACAGAGATCCCATAATAATTTGCGATTGCGGTAATATCTGAAGTGTTGGCCTGCTGATCCAATAAGAAGCGAAACACATTTTCTTCCTCAATTCCGACTTCCATCTCATTGGCAGACTGTTTGATGGATCGGGCTCTGGAACAGCCCGGAATGGTAAAAAGTCTAATCATCGTCTTGGTTCTCCTGTTTATTTCCTTATTGTATTCCATGTTGCAAGACATCGGCGGACTCTCTTGATCTTGCCAGTCATTGGCAGGCTTTTCTGCCGCCATAGACTTGCCTGCCGTCTTTTTATCCATGCTGTATCCATCCTGTCTTCAGGTCTGATTGCTCTGCCGGCGTTTATAGAGCCTGCGGCCTGCAGCTCATCATTTCAAAAACAATTTTGCATGATAAAATTCATGAGGTAAAAATTCATGAGGGATATTCAGAAAGTAAAAGTACAGGGAAAGTCCTCCCTGTTCCAACCTGTTGAAGGATCAGCCATATTTTGAACGGTTCAGGAATTTTTGGCTTTCTGAATTTAAAATCTCTTCAAAAGAGAATAGAGTTTACAAAGACAGACATAGAAAACAGACAGAGAAGAACGATAAAGATCAACCTCTGCCAATTTTCTTTTCAACTGTTCAAACAAAGGAGTTATCGCATTATGAAAACCATGCTCAGTGGAATCAAGCCAACTGGCCGCCTGACTTTAGGCAACTATATTGGTGCGATTCGCGAATTCGTAAAATATCAGGATGAATACGAGATGTTCATCTTCATTGCCAACCAACATGCCTTGACCGTTCCAATCGAAGCCGCTGAACTGCGCAAAAATACCAAAGATCTGATTGCGCTCTATCTTGCAGCCGGCCTGGATCCTGAAAAAACCACCATCTTCTTACAGAGTGATGTTCCTGCTCATGCCCAGCTTGGCTGGATCATGACTTGCCTGTCCGGTTATGGCGAACTGCAGCGGATGACACAGTTCAAAGACAAGATGGCCAAACAGGAAACAGGCATTACCGCCGGCCTTTATACCTATCCGTCTTTAATGGCTGCCGATATCCTGCTTTATGATCCGGATTATGTTCCTGTAGGCATCGACCAGAAGCAGCACGTCGAACTGACCCGCAACCTGGCTGAGCGTTTCAATAAGCGTTATTCCGATACATTCAAAATTCCAGAACCACTCGTCACAAAAGTCGGTGCGAAAATCTACGACCTGCAAAATCCAACGAAGAAGATGTCCAAATCTGAATCCAGTCCAAAGGGCTGCATCGAACTGCTCGACAATCCAGCTCAGGCCCGCAACAAGATCAAGAGTGCAATCACTGACTCACTTGGAATCATTCAATACGATCCTGAAAACCAGCCTGGTCTTGCCAACCTGATTACAATCCTGTCTGCTTTAACTGGTGAATCTATCGAATCCATCGTGGACCGCTACCAGGGCAAAGGCTATGGAGAGCTGAAAAAAGAAACCGGCGACGTTGTCTTTGATTTCTTAACCGACCTGCAAAAACGCTACAAAGAAATTCTCGACAGCAAGATCGTCGACAAAGTTCTTGAAGAAGGCGCTAAAAAAGCCAACGCTGTGGCCAATAAGAAAGTGGCCAAAGTTTACCGCAAGGTTGGCCTGAAAATTTAATTTCTCTTTTTCTTTCAAGTGTTTTACTGTCCTTGTCTTTTGATGAGGACTTTTTTGTGCTCCCATGCAGAGATCAAAAAGGCGCAGGCATCAGGAGCGCCAGCCGCCTGATAAGAGATGCCCCCAGCAAGATCCAAAGGACCCCTAAGCCAAAAAGCCAATAAAAAGCCCCAGCCCCTTTGTGTGAAAAATTCTACCCAAAGGCCTGGAGCCAGTCATTCTAAAACCACCTATATTCAGAATGTAAAAATTCATAAATCCCCTTAGTTTTTGAACCGGTCAGATCAGGCCGTTTCAGGCTGAAACGACCATGACGTTTCGACATTTGTGCGCAAAGTCACTGTTGGAATCTGCAGCTGATCCAGTAAAGATGGCAGAGCCCCTTCCGGATATTCCACTGGCTTGCAGCCATGGAGGGCGCTGAAATCTTTAGAGGACTCTTTGAAGGACTCGGATTTTACGCCTGTACACTGTAAATGGCTTCCTTCAAACAGTCTGTTGATGCCATCCGCCTGAATCTTTGCTTTTTCAATCGCCTTTTTTAGAAGCGTCTGGAAGTAGTCGTCTTCCTTTTGCAGAAAATAGCTCATTCCCATTTCGATCGCGAAGGGCATCGCAGCAGCGACCTGCCAGATCGTGCGCAGATACTTCAGATCGGCTGCCCCCTGGGTTGCCAGGCGGACAACAGCTTTCTGTTTCTGATCTGCGTCCAGAGAAGTGGATTCGAGAACTTCGATTGAAAAAGAAGCGGGATCAATCGCAGCACTCTGAAATCCTGCCAGCAGCTGATCTGTCGATTCCTGAAGCTTTCTCAGGCTGGCCTGCATGGATAAACCTTCACATTTAATGTTCAGCGAGATTTCCATTCCATCATAATGGACAGACTGTATTGCATCTGTCTTCAAAACAACGTTTGTCATGTTATTCTCCTACATCAAATCACAGACTCCGGTTAATCTGTTTTTAACATGTCCATCTTATCGTTTTTGGAAACCTCATTCAACCCCTTTATTTAAAGCATAATAATTCATTTAAATTTATTTATGTCCAGTCATTTACCTGAGAATGCCCCTTGAAAAGTCCATTTTCTCTCGTTGAATGGCGGACTATGATCCAAGCTTTGTCCAGACAAGCTGTCTGCTTTTTTTACATTTTATGTAAGCGCTTCTATCAAAAAGAAACACGGGCAATTGGCTAAAAATCGACCGAATTTGCAAAAACGTTGTCTTAATTGGATTGCTTCCAAATATTTTCTCTTCTCTGGTCTATTTTTTGACTTGTCCGCTTTCAATCGCGTTTCTGAACTTCTCATTTGCAAAACACGCAAAAAGCAGAGAATTTCTTCCCTGCCTTTTGCTTTTCGCGTTTCCTTTCAATGAAATTTTCCTGCAGTGCATAAGAAATCAGCGTTGTGTTCATTTGAATCCTTTCAAATGGACATTTCTGATGCAAAATGGATTCTCACACCTGCTCTTGTCTTTTTTTAGCCAGTCTGTCGCGCACAAGATCTTTAAAAATTTCGCCGCGCACTTCATAATTTTTGAACTGGTCAAAGGAAGATGTGGCCGGACAAAGCAGGATGACTTCGCCAGGTTTTGCCTGGGCAAGCGCTGCATCCAGTGCGTTTTCCATCGTCCGGCATGTTTCAACATTGGAGAAGATCTCATGAAAGACATTTTCGATCTGGCCAAAACTGTAACATTTGGCGATGCGGTCATCGTATTTTTTCAGAACAGTATAGTCAATGCCTTTGTCCTTGCCACCTGCCAACAGTCTTACTCCGCCATCAAAGCTGGATAAAGCGGCCTCGGCTGAATGGGTGTTAGTGGCTTTGGAGTCATTGTAAATCCGGATGCCATTCCACGTATCGACGTACTCAATCCGGTGTTCAACACCTTTGAAGGTTTTGACCACCTCTTCAATCGTTGGCTGATCAACGCCAAGATGATAGGCCATGGCAGCTGCCATCATCGCATTGGCCAGATTGAAGGAACCCACCAGTTTCAGATCCGTTACATCAAACAGCCGCAGATCATCCAGATAGACACTGCCCTTCTCTACTCGCAGATTGGCCTTGGGATTGGTCAACGAAAAATCAATGACCTGGCAAGGGATATTTATTGCATAGTGCATGACATTGGGGTCATCCAGGTTGCGGATGAAGTAGTCGTCTCTGGTCTCGTTTTCATACACTCTGAATTTGGAGCGATAGTAGTCTTCCAGCGAGTCCATATAGTCCAGATGATCTGGAGCCAGATTCGAAACGACACTGATATGCGGATGGAATTTTTCAATGCCAAGCAGCTGGAAGTTACTTAGTTCCAGTGCCACTGGCAGATCCTGGTCTTCATTGCCATTGACAACTTCGGAAAGTGGAATGCCAATGTTTCCCGCTGCCTGGGCGCGGTCATCTTTGGCTTTCAACATTTCATAAAGAAGCGTGGTAATGGTTGTTTTGCCATCCGTTCCGGTTACTGCACCATACTGGAATTTGGGGGCAAACCAGCCAGCCGTTTCGATTTCGGTATAGATGGGGACGCCTTTTTCTTTAAAATAGGCCACCAGCGGTGCCCGATAAGGAATACCAGGATTCTTGACGATAAAGTCATAGTCCTTTTCCTTTAAAAAGTCAGGATGACCCTGATCATAAACCTCAATGCCCATTTCCATGAGTTCATCTTTTTGGTCAACAACCTTCATGTCCGTCAGGATGACATGATAGCCATGTTGATGAAGCAGTTTTGCGGCAGCAACCCCGGAACGGGCTGCCCCAATTACAAGAACATCTTTCATAGCATAGGCACAGCTCGAATTTCGATCTGCACCTGCCTCCTTTCACTTATTGATTTCTATTCTTATCCTGCCGCCTCTGTTTTCTTCGCCCAGATCCTTTTTGGATCTGGACTTGGATCTTTCTTTCCTCTTTTCCTCTCAATTTGTCGAAAGTCTGAAAGCAGACAGAAATTCAAAGCGTGCTAGGGTATTCATTCCTTTTCTTATTTTAGCCGGATTGGCCGCTGTCTGCCTGATCAGTACCAGTCCCGACATGCAAGAGCATAAAAAAACGCTGCATCCGATCAGTTTCGAAGGCAGCGCTTTTAAAAATCAGGAAGAATCCATACTCAATTCAGAACGTTTTGATGAACTGCCAGGCCATTGGCCAGGTCAGGAATGAAAAAAGGTTTCGCGCTTTAACCTAAATCGAGAACCAGGCCAGAGCCATGGAAATGCCCGCAAAGACAGCCTGCCAGGTCCAGAAAATCGCGCAGACTTTCATCTCCGACCAGCCTTTTTTTTCATAATGATGATGGAGTGGAGCCATTAAGAAAATTCTCTTGTGCGTCTTCTTATAGTAAGTGACCTGAATAATATCAGAGAGGGTTTCGGCGATAAAGACGATGCCCGCGACAATCAGAAGCAATTCAAGATGGGTCATCATCGCCGCCGCTGCCAGCAGACCACCTAAAGCCAGCGAACCCGTATCCCCCATGAACACTTTGGCAGGATGCAGGTTAAACTTCAGATAGCCGATCAGGCCGAAAATCACCAGAATCAAGATCGCAGCCCCGCTGACCTGACCTTGCCAGAACATCGCAAATACAAATGGCACCAGCGCAATAATGCTAAGGCCGGCGCAAAGTCCATCTACCCCATCTGACAGGTTGACTGCGTTACTTGCCCCGGTAAATAAGAAGAAGCAAAGCAGAACAAATAACCACACCGGAACATTCCAGACAACGTGGCCAGGAAGCAGAATGGTCGGGGCATCTCCATTCAGGTAGACAAACGTCAAAACAACCGCAAGAACGGCCTGGGCACCAAATTTCAAAGACGGTTTCAAGCCGATATTGGAGTGCTGGACAACAATCAGGTAGTCATCGATAAAACCGATCAGTCCATAGCCGACGTAAGCGATCAATAAAACCCAGGCGGTTTTATTCCAGGCCCCTGGAAGCAGCCAGCCTAAAGCCAGATAAATCATCAGGGGAGCCAGAATGAAGGCCAGACCACCCATGGTTGGGGTTCCGGTTTTCTTTTTGTGTGAAGCCAGACCTTCTTCCCGTTCAGTCTGACCAAATTTCAGTTTATGCAGATAACGAATCAGACGCGGCATGCCGGCAAGCATGAAAGCCAGCACCAAAAGACCCATACTCAGGATCAGAAATGCATCCGATACCGTCAGCGTTGCAAGAGTACTCATACAATCACCTTTCTTTAAATCTCAAAGATTATAGCATGTTTACAGCTCTTTTCTACCTGTCGCCTGCAGACAGCCTTCAGGATTGAAACCTTTGATTTTTCCAGCGGTTTTCAAAGCCACCTTTGAAAACCGCACCTCAGCCAAACTGAACGAAAAAGAAAAATCCTTGATAAAAACTCTGCCTCTTTCTGGATGATAAATTTCAAAAAAAATCGAATCTATCCTCCTTTTTTCGCTTTGCTTTGCGGCCGGTTTCTTCTGTTTTGGAAAAGAACTGCCCCCCATCTCTGTCTTCACTTTGGGCGTTTGTATCCCTTTTCAATGATCGTACCATTCTTTTTCCTCTTTTTTGCCCTGTTGCTCATTCCATCAAGGCACAAGAGATCGCTATCGATCTCTATTTTTGATAGAATAGTCAGGGCTATTTCTGATTTCACCTTTTCCGTTCAGTTTTTTCAATTTTCTATTGTCAAATGACGGTGAATGTTGAAAAGGAACGGAATGAGTGCTAATATGTCAAAGCGACTGTGAACAGACGCCTTAAAAATGGAGAAGGAGGGATACATCGATGTCTAGAAAATGTGCGATCTCTGGTAAAGGACCTATGTCCGGAAACAAACGTTCTCACTCCATGAGAGCTTCCCGCCGTAAATGGAACGTAAACCTGCAGAAAGCTACGATCATGGTTGACGGTAAGCCAACACAGGTTAAAGTGGCTGCCAGAACACTGAGAACACTGAAAAAACAGGGTGCTATCTAAGATCCCTTTAAGCTGCCAATGGCGGCTTTTTTTCGTTTGTCCTTACAGCTTTCTAACTCCCGTTTCCTTCTTCCCTCCTTCTTTCTTCTTCCCTTCTTCTCTCCTTCCGCTATGGTCATGCAAAACAATTTTTCAAAATCGTTTTACCGGTTTTCTCTGGTCAGCTTTTCCGCTCAAATTCCCGCAAAATCGTCTCCCCCAAAATTCGTTCTCCAAAAACTACTGCGGCAAAATTTCAACACAAAAAAGGCAGCCTAGATGCCGTCTGACACCTGTGAGGCCGCCCATGAATGAACGCGTCGTTCAATGATTGGTGAATTTTCTTTGACATATTCCTGTTCGAGATAGTCAAAATAGGAGCCCGGGGTAACAATCCCGCGCAAGGAGAGAACATCCGCGCCGATGCTTCCTAAAATCACATCAGAAAACAGCACACAGTTATCTCCCACAACCCAATACGTCTTGAACATTCCGCTTTTGATCTTGTAATACTTAGCGCCGGTGCGGTAATGAAGCCGGCAGGGATAGTCACTTTCCATTGCACCAAGCTTGGTGGCTGTCCCGGTCTTTTCCAGATCACAGTACCAGCGGATCGAGCGGTTTTTGAGATCTTCCAGCATCTGCTCGATCTGCTCATCCTGCTCGGGTGTAGTCTGAATCGTATATTCAAACAGCGTATTGTGCTCGTATTTGACCAGGTTAGGAAAATACAGCTCTTCCGGAACGGTAAAGTAAACCCCATCGCCAAACATGGAAAAGAACCGCTCGCTGTTTTTATCGTAGTTGCCATACGAGTAAACCAGTCCCTTCCAGGAGAAGGTAAAATGACCTACTTTCTGAAACCCTTCGGCCCCGATATGGACAATGCACTTCAGTTTGGCCGGTACATCGCGTTTGACGGTTTTCATCGCATACTGCCGCCCTGTGCGGATTTTTTCGTTGATCTGGCGCAAAGCCATATCCGGAAGCAAGGTGCCTAAAATTAACGGCAGCGAGACGTGCAGGCCGCGTTTCCAGCTGTAAGTGGTCGAATACAAATCGATCTGGTTGATGACATCGCGGATCGCCAGCAGGATAAAGTAAATTCCAAAGAGTCTAAGCAGCAGCAAGGAGTCAACAATCTGCGTGAACATCAATATGACAAACAGAAAGCCATAGCTCAGACAGAACAATACGTTTGGAATATGGACCTTAACCCCGTTGGCGCGGTGAATGAGAATCTGAACGAGCATCCCGATGCACACCGCAAAACAATACCAGCCAAAACAGGTTCGAATCATCCACTCTGGCAGCTGGTTGTTAAACAGAAGCAAAGCCGCAAAAAGCAGCGCCAAAAGGCCGTACACCAGGTTGGAGTGCGAAGAACGTCCCTGATAGAAGTAACGGATCAGCGAGAAGCAGCCGTAAATGAGCAGGGCGTACACCGCCAGGTTCAGAATCAGAGAAAGAAAAGCAGCAGGCATGAACAGCGAAACGATCCCTAATGCAAACAGGCCGATCGCAACCACCCAGCCGCCAAAATATTCAAGCTTATCCATCTGCAAAAAATTAGAAGTATTTATTGTGTTTTGAGGATTATCGACAATTGGTTTCGACACAGATCACCCTCCCTTCATACAGCACAACAGTTCCCGTTTTGCCGGCATTGGAAATGGAGTTGGAGCAGGTGTAGAAATCCTTCTGATCAATGCGGCGATGATCCAGCGGATAATCAAAATCAATCAAAGAAATGATCGATGGCTCCATCGCAAAAAAGGAAATATGGGCATATTGATCATCCATTGTATATTTGCCCGGTAAAAGGCAGCAAACCCGGTGCATTTCATCCATGGCCATCACGGACGGATATTGCCACGTAATGCAGCGAAGATTGGCCAGCGTATGATCCAGTCTTCCTGATAGTGCGCCCCAGAGAATAATGGTGTCATAGCCCATTTCTTTCGCTTTGGCGATGGCCAGTTCAGAGTCCGTTTCATCTTTAGCGACGGGATGACGTTCAATGGGAAAAGGCAGCGGCTCTTCCAGCTGGCCGCTGTCAAAATCACCAATCGCAAACAGGCAGGGCTTTTTCTCTTTGACAATCAGTTGATACCCCATATCAATGCCAATCCAGTCCACATTCTTCAGGTTTGGAAGGGACTTTGCGATTGGCGAAACCAGGACGGCTGTTGAATGTTTTCTTAACAAAGAGACTCTACTTTTGCTGGAATATCGCCTTTAAAAACATAGCTGCCCGCAACCAGCGTATCGACACCGGCTTCTTTGGCTGCTTTGGCCGTTTGCGCATTGATGCCGCCGTCAATTTCAATCCGGCAGTTGGGATTCTTTTTATCTCTGGCTTTTTTGAGCGCCTGGGCTTTTGGAAGAACTTCCGGCATGAAGCTCTGGCCGCCATAGCCTGGGTTAACGGACATGATTAAAACCAGATCTGCATCTTCAACCAGATCCAGGAATGGTTCGATCGGGGTCTGCGGCTTTACGCTGAAACCAGCCTTCACGCCCATTTTGTGAATTTCGTCTAACAGTTCTTTCACTTTTTTTGGATCGTTATCGAGAGCTTCGGTATGGAAAACGATGGAATCCGCACCCGCCTTGACAAAAACAGGGGCGAAGAAAGTCGGATCGGTGACCATCAGATGAACATCCAGAAACAGATCGGTCGATTGACGGAACTGTTTGAGAATATCCGGTCCAAACGAAAGATTTGGAACAAAGTGGCCATCCATGACGTCATAGTGAATCCACTTGGCTTTTGAATGTTCAAGATCACGAAGCTGCTGGTCCATTCTGGTATAGTCCATGGACAGAACAGAAGGGGCAATAATAAGTTCTGGCATATATCCTGAGTAATATCCTTTCTGGAAAGCGCACTCTGGCCGCTTTCTGAGCAATACGTTGATAAAGCGGGCGTTTCAAGCTTCAGAAACACAAAAGCAGCGAAAATCTTCGTTGCTTTGTTTCCTGAAATGGCACCCCATTTACCATAGAATCTGTTTCCTATCCATATTGTGGCTTAGATATGAACAAAATATGAATAAATCCTTCAGTTTTCGCGAACAAGCGGTTACTTTTCGAAAAAAAGAGACCTCATCCTCTGGGACGAAGTCAATTTGATTTAAAAACCAGACCGAGAAATCCTTTTCGACATAAAGAGTATCCAGCGGGCGGCTGGATTTCTCTGATTTCTGGATTCAGATTCTCATTTTTGTTTTTGTTTTTCTTTCCTTTAAACTTTCCTTTAAAGCCGGGCAAGACTTGCCAGGCCTGACTAATACTGCTTCCAGGTTTTCGCTTCTTTGCGCAGCTGGGCATAGTCTTCATAGAGCACGGGATTGATTTCGTGGCGGGCTACTGCCTGCTTGATGGCACAATCCGGCTCATCGACATGAATGCAGTCGGCAAAGCGACAGCCTTCTTCGATCGCCCTGGCAAAATCAGGCAGCCGTTGATCCAGCTTAGAAACATCCATCCGGGAAAAATCAAGCGAAGAAAAGCCCGGGGTATCGGCGACCAGCCCATTGGCCACAGGATGAAGTTCACAATGGCGGGTCGTATGCTTGCCACGTCCTAACGCCTTGGAAATTTCCTGGGTATGCAGTTTAAAAGATGGATCCAGACGATTGAGCAGTGAGCTTTTTCCGGCTCCGGACTGTCCGCACAGCACGCTGATCTTGCCATCCAGCAGCTCTTTGAGCTGTTCATCGTCAGAGCCCGGATGGGAGAAGAAAATCCGGTAGCCGGCTTTGCGATACCAGTCGAGAATGTGATCAATCCGGTCAAATTCTTCCTTGCCGACCAGATCAGACTTGGTAATGCAGATCACCGGCTCAACATCGCAAAGCACAACCAGAAAGATCAGGCGGTTGAGCAGGTGCTCCGAAAAATCCGGATCTTTGAGGCTGGTTACGATCAAGGCCTGATCGACATTGCAGACGGTGGGGCGTAAAAGCTTATTGCTTCTTGGCAGAATGGAGTCAATGCGGACGCTGTCTTCAATTCTTTCAAAATTAACCAGATCCCCCACATATGGAGTCTGGCCTTTGCGCATTTTGCCGCGCGGCTTGGCTACGAGCAGTTCGCCATTGGAATAAATCGTATATTGATTGGAAATAACTTTGATGATTCTTCCTTGTTCCATGAATTAATGGTACAGCGTGATTACGCTGTCGCTCCCTTCTTGCGTGTACAACGTTCCGACGGGCGGATCGATATCAATGACCTGATCGGAACCGTAAATTTCTCTGGTCATGACGGCCATGCCTTTGTTGTTGAGATCCTCTTTGGCTTTTTCCACATCCATGCCAATGTAGGATTCATCAATGACCATGGTCGGATAGGTGGAAACAATAAACTCAATTGTCTGCTCACCGGCCGGGTCGATTCGCTGTCCAGGTTCCAGGCCTCTTTGCGAGAGGATCACACCCGGATTGACCGTCGCATTGCCCTGTTCGACCACATGAATATTCATATTGATGCCCTGCTCTTCAAACATCTGCTCAACATCTTCAAGATACTGGCCAGAATAATCGCCGACCAGGAAAGTTGGTCCTTTGGACACTTTCAAAATGAGCGGATTGCCTTCCTGAATGAAACTGCCTGCCGGGACACTCGTACTGGTGGCCAGACCTGGATCGTATTGGTCATTGGCCACTTGCTCAACTTGAATCATATCGTCTGGAATGCCGGAATGCTTCAGCTTGTCGATGGCTTCCTGGGCACTTAACCCTTCAGTTGCGGGTACCTGATGCCAGCCAAACCAGCCATCAATTGGGGTGATGCCGGTTGAAATCAGCAGATATCCGGCCAGAGTGCAGGCAAGCAGGGCGATACAGCCCGCCAGAATGGCCATCCGCCAGGAGAAACGGTGGTGAACCACTTCGACATGGCTCAATGGTTTCTGGTTGGTCGGCGTCAGATCAAGCTCCGTAATGTAGCCATCTTTGCGCGTTGGCAGCTGCAAAGCCTTGGTTTCTAATTCGAGCACAGGCTCATCCTGCTTATCCGGATCGAGACAATGCTCAATAGCATCCATCAGTTCCTTTGCACTCTGGTAGCGTTCTGCCGGGTTTTTGGCCGCTGCCTTGATGACCACATTTTCGACCGCCTGGCTGACGGTCTTGTTATAAGGGTGGATTGCAGGCAGCGGATCCTGCATATGTTTGAGCGCAATGGCCGCCGGATTGGGGCCGGTAAAGGGCACAGAACCCGTCAGCAGTTCGAAAAAGACGATGCCAAGCGAGTAAATATCCACCCGGAAATCTGGAATCAGACCCGCGGCTGATTCCGGGGCGAGATAATGGGAGGAGCCCATCACCGCATTGTTGCGGGTGAGGGTAACTGAATCTGCCGCCAGGGCAATGCCAAAGTCGGCAATTTTCAGATCGCCGCTTTTGGAGACCAGCACGTTTTGCGGTTTGATGTCGCGGTGAATAATATTGCGGCTGTGCGCTTCAATAACCGCTGAGGTCAGCTTTTTCATGATTTCCACCGCCTGGACGGCCGGAACTGGTCCTGTACGGGAGATCAGCTCTTTAAGTGTCATGCCATTGATATATTCCATGACGATGTAATGCAAATCACCGCTTTCGCCGACATCGTAAATTTCAACGACGTTTGGATGCGAGAGTTTACGGGCGGCCGAGGCTTCCCGAATAAAGCGCACCAGAGTCTGGGGGTCGCTGGCCAGTTTAGTGCGCAATACTTTAATCGCCACTTCCCGGCCCATGATCTCATCATAGGCAAGATACACATCCGCCATGCCGCCCTGCCCGATCAGACGCTTGATGGCATAGCGATTGGCAATCTTATCCTGCATAATCATAGCCCGGTCCGCTCACAATGACCGTGCAGTTATCCAGACCCCCAGCCTGATCCGCCAGCTCAATAAGCAGACCGGTTTTCTGACGGATGGACAGGCTGGATTCGAGAACCCGGCTGATTTTATTTTCCGCCACGTAGCCATGCAGACCATCCGAGGAAATCAACAGCGCTTTGTAATTGGATTTGATCTTGTTGACATCCAGCCGGAAGGCCCGCCATACCCCGATGGCGTTCGTCAGGGCGCTGCGTTTTTCATGATTGCGCGCTTCTTTGGCGGTAATTCTGTTTTCATTGACCAGACTTTGTACATAGGAATGGTCTTCACTCATCTGGATCAGGCCATCCGAATACAGTGCATAGACGCGTGAGTCGCCGGCATTGAAAATATACGTTCCATGCTCGCAGATCAGACACCCGGCGACGGTCGTTCCCATACCGCGGTTTTTGCGCGTCCACATGGATTTGGCATAAATTGAATCATTGGCCTTGTTCATGGTCTTGCGGATCCATTCGTCCACCTGATAATCCTTGGTAAAGACTGGGGCTTTTTCGAACATTTCCGAAGCAATCTGGCAGACCATGGCGCTGGCCACTTCGCCGCTGGCCGCCCCGCCGATTCCATCACACACCAGCAGCAGCTGGTCGCCATGTTCATTTTCCTGAATCAGAAAACTGTCTTCATTCAGTTCCCTGGTTTTGCCGACATCACTGGCTCCAAAGACATCAATCATATTTTTCCTTTCCTCCATCTGCCACCACCTCAGACCAGGACGCTCCGTGCAAAACACGCAAGCATCGTTTGTGGGCCAGATGGTTTGTGGTCCCTCTTATTCCTCTTACTTTGCCGGATCAGGCTGGTGATTGCCAGACCAAATTGGGCATGAGCCGGCAGTTTCTGGCATTCCTGTAAATTTTGACAGAATTGAAACGCCTTCCTTCAAATTGCCCCTCTGCTCTTTCTCTGGCTGTCCAATCGTATCCGAAGTTTCGAAATTCCGATTGTGGAAGCCATTACTCCTTGTCCGGATCTGGCATTTCGTCAGCCCCATACGCATCGTCATACACATTAGCCGTGCCATCAGCCATGGCGGCTTTAAAGCCTGGCTTGCTTTTCTGGTCCTGTTTGATCTGCAAAGCGCTTGCCTGCCTGCGTTCTTTTTCCTTGCGCAGCTCTTTAATGCGCAGCTGACCACAGGCAGCATCGATATCCGAACCATGTTCCTTCCGGATGGTGACCTGAATCTGTTCTTTTTTGAGCACATCATAAAACTTCATCGCTTCAGCGCGGCTGACCGGTTGATAACCGTGTTCGTCGACGCTGTTGTATGGAATCAGGTTGACATAGCAGGTGTATGGCCGCAACAGGCGGGCGAGTTCATGGGCATGTTCAACGGAGTCGTTGACGCCTTTGAGCAGAATGTATTCAAAAGTCAGTTTGCGGTTATTTTCTTTGGAATAGTAAGCCACCGCATCCATCAGCTGATCCAGTGGATAGGCGCGGTCAATGGGCATAATCTTGGAACGCAGCTCGTCATTTGGAGCATGCAGCGAAATGGCCAGGTTGTACTGGTAGTGGCCATCCGCAAACTGCTTGATTCTGGGCACGATGCCAGAAGTCGAAATGGTAATATGGCGGCTGCCAATCGCAAGACCGCGGTCATGGTTGGCGGTGAACAAAAAGTTCATGACATTGTCATAGTTATCAAAGGGCTCTCCAGTGCCCATGACCACGATATGGCTCAGACGCTGGCCTTTTTTGTCCAGTTCAGCCTGGACATGCATGACCTGGCCCATCATTTCTCCACTGGTCAGATCCCTTTGTTTTTTGGTCAGACCCGAGGCGCAAAACGTACAGCCCATATTGCATCCCACCTGGCTGGAGACACAGATCGAATTGCCATATTCAAAAATCATCAGGACACTTTCAAGCAGAGCGCCATCCGCCGTCCGAAACAGAAACTTGGTCGTGCCATCGCTGGCAACCTGCTTGCGGACCAGTTCGAGGGGGTTGAAAGTGAAATCCTTTTTCAGCTCTTCACGGGTTTCCTTGGACAGGTTGGTCATCCGATCAAAATCGTAAACCCGCTCCTTGTATAACCACGCAAAAATCTGCTGGGTGCGGAATTTCTTCCACCCTTTGGATTCACACCACTCTTCCATCTGCTTGTAGCTCATATCGTAAATGCTTTTCATTTTTGCTTGTCTCCTTACATTGTGGCCAGAAGAATCTGGATTGCTTATCAAATATTCACTGTTGAGTCTCATTGCCTTCAGTTTAGTCAAATTTGCCTTATTTTCCAATTGAGCCACCAGCCAGGATTCAGACCGTTTTTTTGAAGAAAATCAGAATTCTCAGACACATACAAGTCTGGCCTTATAAGCCTGCCAAGTAAAAAGGCACAGAGCCAAAGGATCTGCACCTTGAAGCAGAGAACAATGCAGCATTTCTTTTTGCAGCACCGGTTCTGATTTCTGGCATCTGTCCAGGGAGTCTATGCCTGTTTTGGTTTCCGGGATTCAATCTGACTTTGATCTTCAAGCTTACGCACCAGTTTACACAAATAAAAGCCGCCATTCGCTTGGGATGGCTCAATGGTCTCTTCCCTGATCTTTTCAAAGCCAGGATGCGTTTCCAAAAAAGCCTCGATTTGCTTTTCATTTTCTTTTTTATCCAGCGTACAGGTCGAATAAATCAGCGTGCCGCCAGGCTTTGTCTGCAGGGCGCCGGCTTCGAGCAGTTCTTTCTGGATCGGCAGCAAAGAATCAATATTGGCCGGACTCAGCCGCAGTTTCAGATCCGGTTTGCGCGAAAGAATGCCAAATCCGCTGCAGGGCACATCGCAAAGCACGACATCATACTCTTCTAAAGGATTGGAAATCTTTGTGGAATCCTGTTTTCGCGCCAATACATCCTTTAGGCCAAGCCGTCTGGCATCCTGTTCAATGAGCTCCACCCGATGTTCATGCAGATCCTGCGCAACAATCTGGGCTTTGCCGCCGCTCATTTCAGCCATGGCCATGGTTTTCGTTCCGGGAGCGGCACAAAGATCAAGAACGGTATCGCCAGCTTTGACATCCGCCCATTTTGCGATTTCATAGCTGCCCGGATCCTGGGCGGAGATTTTGCCTTCCAGATACAGCCAGTCTTTGCCAAACTGACTGCCGGTATAGTTGAACAGACCTGTTTCTTTCGAATCGGGACGTTCCTGCAGTCTTGGACATTTCAGGGCTTCTTCAATCGAATAGCGAAGCGGGTTGACGCGCACGACTACTGGCAGGGTCATATTCGAAGCTTTCGCAAATTTAAAAGCCTGCTGGGGCGAATACTGCTTGATCCAAAGGCGGATCAGCCATTCCGGCAGTGAAGTGGTCAGCGCCAGCGATTTGACGGGATCGGTTGGATATTCAATCGGGTGATCCACGACTTTGCGCAGCACTGCATTGACAAGACCACGCTGGCCTTTGAGATAGCGCGCCGCAATCCGGTTGGCATCATCAATCACCGCATAAGCCGGGACCCGCTTTAAAAAGAGCAGCTGATAACAGGACATGGTCATCAGGATCCCTGTTTTGGCTTCAACCCTGTCATCGGTAAACCGGCTCCAGGCATGCTGGCACAGCGCATAATTCTGCAAGGTGCCATAAAAGATATTGGTGGCCAGATTCCGGTCCTTTTCATCAACTTCCTGCAGATGTTTTTTCAGATACAGATTGGAATACTGATCGTGTCGGATGACATCGACCAGGGCTTTAAAGACCCATTCCCGCACACTGCTCATATTATTCCTCCAGATTCATCGGATGAACGTTAATGTCCATCCGGCATTTTGATGCATTCTTTTCAAACCATAAAGCGCATTTCCACAAAGCGTCGATCAGATGCCCATCCTCTTTGGATTTAATGATCAATCGATACCGGCTCTGCCTGGCGCGCAGCGTAATTTCCGCCGGACCGAGCACTTCCAAGTTCTCCTTTTCCAGGCCCGCCTTGACTTCGAGCGCTTTGGCATAGGCCCGCTCAGGATCTTCATGCCGGATGATCACCGTAGCCAGATACACATAGGGGGGATAATTGCCTGCATGCCGAAAACTCATCTCCCGCCTGAAAAAAGCTTTATACGCATGCCTTAAAATACACTGCAAAACAAAGTGGTCCGGGTTGAAAGTCTGGATGATGACTTCCCCTGGCTTGTCTCCCCGTCCAGAACGGCCGGCTGCCTGTTCGGCCAGCTGATAGGCCCGCTCACTGGCCAGATAATCTGGCCGGGAAAGAATGGAGTCAATCGAGAGGATGCCGCATAAAGTAATGTCATGATAGTCAAGCCCTTTGGCAATCATCTGGGTGCCCATCAAAATATCGCCGTTTTGGGCAAACTCAGCCAGCAGTCTTCCGTGAGCGCCTTTGGTCCTTGTGGTGTCATGGTCCATGCGCACAATCCTGGCAGTTGGAAACAGTGCTGCACTTTCTTCTTCCAGCCGTTCGGTTCCCTGCCCGGTATGGCTCAATGGCCCCGATCCGCAATATGGACAGGTATCAACCATCGGATAGCGCTTGCCGCATACATGACAGACTAAAGCATGCTCGCCTTTATGGTAGGACAAAGGCACATTACATTCTGGACAGCGCAAAAACTCATGGCAGGCCTGACAGCGCACAGTCGGTAAATACCCGCGGCGGTTAAGCAGGATCATGGATTTCTGCTCCAGAGCCAGCCTTTTGGTGACGCCCTGGATCAGATCTGATGAATAGTTACAGTACGTCTGCGCGCGTTTGAGATCAACCAGCCTGATTCTGGCATCATGCCCGCTGGCCCGCACCGGAATTTCCGCCAGGCCATAGACCCCTTTCATCGCTCTGGCATAACTGTCAAGACTTGGGGTAGCGGAGGCTAAAATCAGCTTGCACTCATGCGCTTTTGCGCGCAGCATGGCGGCATCCCGGGCGTGATAGCGGGGCGCTTTATCCTGTTTATAGCTGGTGTCATGTTCTTCATCCATGATGATCAGCCCCAGGTTTCTCAACGGCAGAAAGACAGACTTGCGCGTGCCAATGACAATGCACGGACCCGCCTGTTCAAGGTTTTTCCAGACTGATACCATTTCGGAATCCGAAAGCCGGGAGTGGCAGGCATACACATCGACATCAAACCGGGAGGCAATCCGCTCTTCCATCATTGGTGTCAGGGAAATTTCCGGCACCAGAATCAGCACCTGTTTTCCCTTGTCAAGGGCCTCTTTGGCCAGGTGGAAAAAGACCTCGGTTTTGCCTGACCCCGTGACCCCATGCAGCAGGACAACCTGCTGTTGGGCCTGATGGATGGCCTCCAGGGCATTTTTCTGATAAACATTGAGTTCGGGCCAGGGCTGCAAAGGCCGGCGCGGGAGGGTTCCATGATTCAGGATCCGTTTTTCTTTGATCAAAAATCCCTGCTTGACCAGACTGTTGATCCGATAGTCCGAAAACTGCTCCTTGGCCGCTTTCAGGGTCATCTCTTCTGGCATGGCCTGCAGGGTTTCTTCTAACAGGGGAGTCAGTTTTTTGCGGCTGCCGGCAGCCGGCTGACTGGTCTGCCCATCGGCCGAAGCCTCTGCCATCAAAGCAGGCTGTCCCTCGATTGGCACAATCTGGTCAGTTTGCATGCTTTTGGCTGTCTGCTCGGCTTTTCGAACCCAGAATTCATAGGCAAATTCGGGCTTGGTGGTGCGGGCATCGAGGGCATTAGGCAGCATGACATGAATCATCGCCATCATCGGCGAGACTGTCTGATAGGCCATCCTGGCGGCCAAATCCATCTGTTCCTGATCCAGAACCGGCTGATCATCCAGCACTTTGAGAATTTCCTTGATCTTCTTTCGGGGGGTATCTGGGTTTTGCGCAGGCTTAATGACCAGTCCCGTCAGTTTCTGAGGGCCAAACGGAACGAAAACCCGGCAGCCAGGCTGGACGGGTTTGGAAGAGGTATAGGTAAAGGTGCGCGACAGAGCAATGGTCGGATGTTCGACCATGACTTCATAGTCGTACATCCTAGGCTTCAGACTCCATTTTTTCGAAGTAAGGTTTCAGGTTTGCATCTGGGTCTTTATACGGAATGATCCTGCCCTCTTTGGATGTGGCAACAACCGTCAGACCTGGCCCATGGCCGGAAGTAAAGGAATCAGAATGAACAACGACGCCAATGGTTACCGCCCCTTTTTTGTAATGCGGGCCATAGGTGCTGTCATGATCAAGGACAGCAACAAAATCACCAAAGCGAAGGTCATTGAGACCAAACTGTTCGTTGGCTTCTGGATCCTGAGTCATGATGTCATAATCACCGGACATCATGGTCGAAGAACCAAGACCGCTGCCCATTAAGAAGGCTGGAATCACCGTAACAACCGGGAAGTGCACATTGCCTTCTTCATCGATTTCAAGATCCATGGCCTCTAACAGATTGGGATCGATATTCATCCAGAAAACGTCTGGGGCTTCTGGCGTTTTTAATCCCTGGCCAAGGGTGCGGATCAGAAAATTTTCAGTTCCTTCCATTTGATCCAGGTCTTCTGGATCAAAATACGCCATGCAGTGCTCAATGCCGCCATGCGTTCCCGTTACCCGGCCTTTGGCTCCTTTAGCCGGGCCAGAAATGCAGGTGACCGGGTTGCCGATGCAGGAGAAAGTCTGTACGGCTGCATTTTTGGCACTGTCAGCGTTGGCCATGGAAACCCCTGGTTCCACATGGTCGCCAGCCAGATTCATGCATTTGTCGCCAATCGCATGCGAATAGGTGATCCCGCCAACCGCAATGGTAATCCGGGCCCGGCCATCATAGCCGCCGCGATACTTTGGGCTTGCGGGATGATCCACGCTGGCATTGACAGCCATTTCAACTAACTGATCACGATTCATTTCCATAGTGAAGTTCCTCTCTTTCTTGTTTGTCTTTCCTTTTGTCTGGTCTGTCTGCGGGTATTTCTTGTTTACAGACAGCACTTTAATTCTGAATGACTCGATCTGCTTTCTGCTCAAGGCTTCCAGCGTTTTTCCTTTGCTGGATTTCTTCTGGCATTCTTCTGTGATTTTACTTTCTCGTTTCTGGATCCTGACGTAAGGAATGGGAGTCTTGCGTGATTTAAGCGAATCTTTATGTCATTTTTAAAATCTTTCAGTTCTGGTATTTTGATCTTACTCACTTTCCTTTACACTCGATACATGCAAAGGATCAATTCCATATTCACGCGTCCAGGCAAAGCCAAAAACGGCTGCCGCGCTGACACTGTCCAGAGCGTTTCTGAATTCGCGCCCATAAGGAATATAAATATGTTGATCTGAAGCATACAGAATGCGTGAACTCAATCCCCGCATTGCTCCGCCAATCGCCAGCAGCACATCTTCTGGTAAGGTGGTATCGAACAGGCTGATGGCGCCATCATCTCGGGCAGCCGCATAAATCGACCGTCCCTGAATCTGGGCAGCACGGATGAGCTGTTCGTCTTTTTCAATCGTCACGATGGGCAGTCTTTCCCACGCGCCGGCAGAAGAGCGAAGCAGAATTGAAGTTGCACTCGACCAGTCACGCTTCTGGATAATCATCAGCGAAGCTCCAGCTGCATAGAGGGAGCGGGCGATGCTGCCAAGATTATACGGATCTTCTACGCCGCTGATATAGACGACAAGGCCATTCAAGGGGATATTCTCTTCTAAAGAAGGCAGTTTGCGGCTTTCGGTTCGAAGAATGACGCCGCCATGAGCGGGCGCTAAGGCATCCATCTCTTCTTTGGAAGACATGGTAACGGGAATGCCTTGCTTTTTGGCAATGGCAATCAGATAACCAATGTCTTTCGATCGTTTTTTAGGGTTTACCAGCAGTTCAAAAGCCTTGCGTTTATGGCATTCAAGAACTGCTTTAACGGAAATTGTTCCGGAAATAATTGTGTCCATAGGACTATTTGAGCCTTTTTCAAACGGACTTGTCAAGTGACAGTCCTGGAAGGATCAATAAAGAAACAAGGGGTTAAAAAATGAAATTTGATTTAAAAAATCCCATTCAGCGCAAGATCTTCATTTACTCGACTTCGCTGATTATCGGAATTATCGCTTTTCTGATTCTGACACGGGTCAATGATCTGATCCACTTTCTGGGAACTGTCGTTTCTCTGCTTGCACCATTTCTGATCGGATTCGGGCTGGCCTTTTTACTGGATGGGCCGGTTAACTGGATTTCAAATCGACTGATGAGTTTTGGAATTCTGGAGAAAAAGGCTCGATCGATGTCGATTCTGATCGTTGTCATTCTGTTTATTCTGTTTATTTTCTTCACCTTCTGGGTCATGATTCCATCCCTGCTGGATTCCATCCGGGTATTTGTTTCCAACTTTTCAGGCTATTCAAGGTCTTTTGAAGCCAATCTCGAAAAGCTCGCCGTCAAATACAATCTGGATGTTTCGGCGATTGTCACCTACCTGCAAAGCCTGGATCTTGCCGGCATGCTTCGCAACTATGTGCAGTCTTCCATGACCAAAGTGATGTCCTACTCCATGAATGTCATCCACTGGACAGCCAATCTGGTGATCGCGATAGCGGCAGCTGTCTATATGATTATGGATAAGGAAAACCTCCTCCATGCCGGCAAAGTCATGAGCTATGCCTTTCTGGGCCGGAAAAACGGCAACTTCTTACAGATTTATATGATGGATGCCAAAAATATTTTCCAGCAGTACATTGTCGGCAACATCATGGACTCCGTCATTGTCGGATTCATCACCTGGTTTGGCTGTACCCTGTTTGGCTTTCCTTACACCCCAATGATTGGTCTGATCGTCGGAATCACCAACATCATTCCCGTCTTCGGTCCGTTTTTGGGTGCCATTCCGGTCTGCCTGCTCTTATTTCTCATTAAGCCAATGGATGCTTTGATCTTTGCGATCTTCATCCTGATCGTTCAGCAGGTGGATGGCAACGTCCTCAAGCCATTGATTTTAGGCGACAAGCTAGGCATCTCCGGCTTCTGGATTCTGTTCTCTGTTTCTGTTGGCGGCGCCCTGTTTGGGGTGATTGGCATGTTTCTGGGCGTGCCCGTCTTTGCCCTCATTTACGAGGGTCTCAAAGACCTGACCACCCTGCAGCTCAAGGACCGGCATCTGGTCATTTCTGACTCAGCCTCGATTGTCGACGATGAAGAAATCGAAAAAATCCCAGATCACTCTTCTTCGCCTGCATCCTGAAACAGGGCAAATTCTCTTCCTTTCTTTGACTTCAAGTCAGCCTGTCATCGGCTGGCTTTTTTCTTTGTCTGGGTGATCGAACCGCAAAAGGGGAGGTCCGTCGATCTTTCCCACTGAAAAGAAAAATATCCTTCTGGTTCTGAAAATATACCCTTCACAGAACCAGAAGGAAAAAGAAAATTTGAATTTTTAAAAAACAGAAATCAGCCTCAGCTGCCAGCAGAGGTCGAATGCGCAAGTTCATGATCGGATTCAGGCTGTGGTTTCCAGACTTTCGCAAAAGCCAGGCATAAGACAATCGTCAGTGCCATATCCGGGATTGTTGAACCCAATGGCGTATCCACATGCATCAGAATCCGATAGGCAATAAAGCCAGTCAGCCAGAGAATCAGGTTTTTCCAGCAGAAGTTTTCTTTAGACCGATCCGTTTTCAAAAGGAAGAAATCGGCAATCTGGATGGCAATCATCGGGGCAAAAACCGAACCGATCAGATACAGAAAGTCAGTAATATCTGTAATAGGAAAACAGATCGCACAAACCATCCCTGCAGCGCCAACAAGCAAAGCGGACTTTTTGACATCCAGTCTGGTTGTCATAGCATTTGCGGAAACACCCGCTGAATAGGCATCCAGAAAGGTTGTCGTCACAGTTGAGAAAACGATGATGACAAGACCGATCACGCCAAGACCGGCTTTGAGAATGATCTGGTCAATATCGTACTGGCCAGTAAAGACTGCTGTTCCCAGGCCGATCGCATACATCCAGATACTGATCAGACCATAGCTGATGGCACTAATAGCGCTGGCTTTGACAGGATGATCGGCTTCCTGGGTATAGTCGCTGATTAAAGGCAGCCAGGAAAGCGGCATGGCAATGGAAAGCTCAATGCCCGCGCCAAAGGACATCACTTCGTTGGCAGAAATTTCAGGTGCGGGATTGCGGGCAATGACAAAGCTCAACACAATCGTCAAAAGAAGCAGGGCCGAGATTGCAATGGTATTCAGCTTGCCAAGATTTTGCAGACCAATCGCAATCCAGAGCAGAATCAGTCCGCCAATAATCAGGCAATAGACCGCATTAGAAACCGGAAAAATTCCCTGGGCAGCCAGGGCCCCATCATAAATCATGATGGCGGTCCATCCGGCAAGCTGCACAATATTCAGAAAGGAAAATAACAGACTTCCTTTGCTTCCAAAACTCGAACGGACACTTTCCATCGCACTTTTATGCTGGCTGCCGCCAATGACACCAGCCAGAAATAACAAAAAGCAGCCCACCAGATGGCCAAGAAGAATAGCAGCCATCCCGCGGCCAAAGCCAAGGGGGGCCAGGGACATTCCGGTCAGGATTTCTGCGATGGAAAGGCCGGCGCCAAACCAGAGCAGAGCGTGTTCGTAGGATTTTTTCATACATCCTCCTGATCGCGCGAAGCAAACTGGCCGGTCAGTTCAAAGCCATGATCAACTGGTCCATGCGATCTTCCCAGATCCAGTCCGGCTTCCAGTGCCCCAGAAAGATACGCTTTGGCCCGCTGAATGGATTGTTCCAGACTGTATCCTTTTGCCAGATTGGAAGCAATCGCACTCGAAAGCGTGCAGCCCGTTCCATGGGTGTTGTCAGTATCAATCCGGCGGCCTTCAAACCAGTGCAGGGTTTTGCCATCAAAAAGCAGGTCATTGGCCTCATGAATCGCATGGCCGCCTTTGACTAAGACAGGGGTGTTCCAGCGATCGTAAATGGCTCTGGCCGCTTTTTCCATCTCAGCCTGGCTGGTAATTGAAAAGCCGCAGAGAATTTCAGATTCAGGGATGTTTGGCGTAATAAGACTGGCCAGCGGGAACAGTTGGCTTTGTAAAGTTTCTATCGCATCCTGTTCAATCAGCAGCGATCCACTGGTCGCCGCCATCACGGGATCAAGCACAATATTTTCAGCTTGATGAAATTTGAGCCGCTCGGCAATGGTTTCGATTAAAGGCTTGCTGGAAACCATCCCAATCTTGACTGCATCCGGCCGGATGTCTTCGAAGACCATATCGATCTGATCCGCCAGAAATTCCGGACTCACCGGATAAATACTGCGCACGCCCGTTGTATTCTGGGCGGTCAGTGCGGCAAACGCACTCATCCCATAAACGCCGTTGGCAAGCATTGTCTTTAAATCTGCCTGTACACCAGCGCCTCCGCTGGAATCCGATCCAGCGATTGTTAATGCTTTAAACATATTTTCCTCCATGTATGCATTCTTTTTTTAAGCGATCCAAGGCGGTGCCCTCAATGAACCGCTGCTCATACGCCCTATCCAAGGCGAAAATGAACTGTAACCTAAAAGCAACTCAAACAACCATTTCCTGCCAGGACTTCTTTTCAAGGCAGTCTGGCTTTGTGATCAGCTGTTTGCGCTTTTGGTGGCTTTGATGGCTGGTTCTTCTGTCTTTTTGGCATTACTTTGCCTGAAGGTCCATTCCATCGAGTTTTGCGATCAGTTTCTGGCAGGCTTTCGTGATATCCGGCTGACCAAAAATGCCATGAATAATTGCCGGCCCAGCCATCCCGGTCTTTTCCAGCTTGGGCAGGGTATTCAGATCGATCCCGCCAATTCCAACCACTGGGATCGGGACAGATTTACAGATGGCTTTGAATGTCTCAATGGGCAGTGTGGTGACATCAAATTTGGATGAAGTGGCAAACAATGCCCCGCTTCCCAGATAATCAGCACCATCTTTCCACGCTTGCACGGCTTCTTCAACTGAATGGGCGGAAATGCCAATGATCAGATCGCCGGCTTTCTGGCGGGCGGTTTTTAAGTCCAGATCTTCCTGACCCAGATGAACACCATCGGCATGGACTTCCAGAGCAATATCGAGATCATCATTGATGATCAGCGGCACATGATGCCGATGGCAGACTTGGGCCAGTTCTCTGGCTGCATTTAGGAAGATCTCTCGATCCTGATTTTTTTCCCTGAGCTGAATGCAGGTTGCTCCACCCGCAATTGCCTGTTCAACTTGTTGGGCCAGGCTGAGTTCTGGGTGGGCATCGGGATCAGTCAGGGCATAAAGCTTTAATGTTTCCGGAAAAATTCGCATTCAATTTCGCAGCAGGATCGAAACAGATCCATTCAGGGAACTATTTTTTCGATCCTGTCACTCTTCCTCCTTTTCATACGATGGGCAAGGATACCCCATCCAGATTGCAAAGCAGTTTGGGTGGGGCATTGACTTTTTATCCTTGACTTTGGGTCAGGTATCCGCCTGTTTTCTTTCAAGCCTGCGTGTATTTCGCTTCAGGCCTGAAGTCGGCACTGGTTCAGTCCGCCTGATTCTGGATGGATGCACAAGAGGATCAGAATCAGGCCGATCTCCTTTCTGGCCAATTTCAGGCGGCTGCCTATTTTGCCGGATCAATCGTGTATTTCGCCTGGCTTTGTAACGTATCAGGCTTTAGGGTGCTCAAAGCATCCAGCAGGCCAACCGCAAAGCTTCCGCTTCCCTGTCCGGGCTGGAGTCTGGATCTGGCCAGTTCGCCGCTGATGGACATACTCATGACTGCCCAGGCACACGCATCCAGAAGCTGATCTCTGAAAACGCAGCCCATCGCAGCTACCATTGTCGTCAAGGCGCAGCCGGTTCCGGTGACTTTGGAAAGCATCGGTGTTCCGTTTTCGATTTTGATGGTTGTTTTGCCATCGGTCACATAGTCGGTTTTGCCGCTGCATACAATCACAGCCGATGTTTTGCGGGCCAGTGCTTCAATTTCGCGGACCAGACCGGTCTGATCCAAGTTGGATGCAAGAAAATCGCCAGTGGGCCGCTTTTCATCGTTTTCTTTTCTGGCATCAACACCTACATTGATATAGTCTGCATGGACAAGAGCCATCAATTCTGAATGATTCGCCCGGATGATTGCCGGATGCAAAGTTTCAATGACCTTTGATGCAAACTGTCGGCGAAAATCGGAACCGCCGCAACCGCATGGGTCCAGAACAATGATTCCGCCATGTGCATTCATTGCCTTGCCAGCTTCGAGCATGGCCTCCGTTTTGGCCAAAGAGAGCTGGCCTAAATTCAAAACCAGCGCATCACTGCCTGAACTGATCTGGGCTGCTTCTTCGATGGCCTGGGCCATGACCGGTCGTGCGCCGATGGCCAGCAGGACATTGGCACACAGATTGATACTCACCGCATTGGTAATTGTATGAACCAGCGGGCTGCTTTCTTCAAGTCTCTGGAGCAGTAAGGCGGGCTGAAGTTTAAGCTGGTGCTGGATTTCAAGATTGGATCTGGATGACATAGGAAAGGCTTCTTCTTTCTTTACAATTTGCTTCCTTTTTCTCATTCTTCTTTTTTCATGAATTTGCCTGTTATTGCATTGCAGCTCTTAGTTTTGAAGGCTGGCCTGGGCTCTGGCGATCACGCCGGCTTTTTGCAGGGCAATGAGGACGACAAAAGCAATCATTGCGCCAGCGGCTGTTGAAATCAGGAATGGGATGACGTAGACATAAAATGCGATTGTCCCCGCATTCTGCCCCATGAGAAATACTGCGACTGGATAGGCACAAAGTCCGCCAAGAATACTGGTTCCAAAGACTTCGCCAATTAAAGCGGAAGAAATAGTCTTAAATCTGCGATAGAGAAGTCCCGAAAGCAGAGCACCAAACATACTGCCGGGAAAAGCCATCAGTGAACCCAGTCCCGTAGAGACCCGAATCAGGCTGGCACAGAAAGCAATGCCCACACTGTATCCCGGGCCAAGCAGGACGCTGGCCAGAATGTTGACCAGATGCTGGATGGGTGCGCATCTTGAGCCGAAAATCGGGAAGGAAAATGTGCTTCCTGCTACTGCCAGCGCGCAAAGCAAAGCAGCCTGGGCCAGTTTTCTTACGTTTGTCTGTTTCATTTGTCTTTTCTCCTTCTTCGACGCCATCGTCGATCATTGTCGGTCAAGACTTAATGGTCTTTTCTCAAGCCAGACACATGGCCTCCCTCGCAAAAAGCTACAGATCCAGGGGGCTCGCCCTCAATCCGCCACGCTGCATCCTCCGTGGATGAAATAAAAAAACAGAAGAGGCCTGGATGCGTCTTCTGTCGTCGTTCGATCTTTCGCTTCCTCCGTCGGCATTATCCGCATCAGGTTTAAGGGTCGAAGGTTCCACCTTCCTCTCAGCCTGTTTACAAGCTCCCCTGTTTTCTTTTTCGTCATGATTATAGCTCAGTATGCATTGCCGTGCCCAGTATTTGGGAAAATGATGGTGTTTTTGTCAAAAATATTTCCAAAGAGCGGTTTCTTTCTTCACTTCTCTGATCCTGCCCTCTCAAATCAACGGAAACAAAGAAGGATAAATTTTCATTTTTGATCAGTTGCAAAAAGAAGAGTCTGGCGATCATAAGTAACATTCTCCAAAAATCCATCGCCAGTCCTGAAAAACCTGCATGGATCAGACCGGCTCATGTATACTAAGAGAGCCAGAAAACGCTTGTATTTAATTTAAAAAATCTTATTTCGAATTGTCTTGCCGATCGAAACAAGCAGAATCAAGAAGGAGAAAATCGTATGGCCAAGAAAACCAAAAGCAAAAAGAAAAAACAATCTTCCGTTCAGGTCTTTTTGAAGAAAATGAATATCCAGAAGGAAGAAGTCCACCCTTCCGATACTCCAATCCTTTCTAAGTATAGTCGTCTGATGGGTACCGGATCAGAGATCCAGGATCTGTTTTACTCCAGCTTTCATGGTATGGACGAAGACGTTCCTGACCAGGACAAGATGAATCTTCCAAAAAATCCGAATGCATCCCAGGCTGATCATCCAGATCAAAACCTGACTCAGGATTTTGAAGAGGAAACATCTGGCGATCTTTTTGACTATCTTCGAAACACTGGAGATCCAGAAATTCTCGAACTGCTTAAAGAAGATGATGATGAATTCGATGAAGCTGAGACCGAGGATGCAGTTGATGACGAATTCGAAGACGACGATTACGAAGACGACGACGAAGACGACGACGATTACGAAGACGACGACGATTACGAAGACGATTTTGATCATGATTATTATGAAGAAGAATTTAAACAAATGAGATTATACGATGCTGTTGATACATTTATGGAGACCTCCGTTAATCTTTCAAGAGAACTTTATGAAGTGAATGGCGAAAAAATCAGAACAATCCTGCTGCCCTATCTCGAATGGATGAGCAGGCATAAACAGCAGCTCAATGGCAAAATTCTTTGCATTGGGGAGTATGGATTTCTGAGTGCTTTCTATCTTGCAGCCAATCATCCTTTCTCAAAAATTTTCTGGAAAGGCGAAGATGAAGCGAGTGAGGCCGTTCAACTTGGTCTGGAAGAACTCCTTTTCGTTCAGCTTCCTTCGGTAATGCACGGAGTGGAGAATCTGAACTATCTGATAGCTGGAAGTGAAGAAAAAGAAGGCCCTTATGATGTCATCCTCATGGAAAGTCAACAGCAGCCCTGGTTTGCGCCAAGACTCGATGATAAAGGTCTAGTAGGCCGTTTTTTAGATACTTTACTGCAACAGATAACGGAACGGACAATGGATAAAGAACTGAATGAGACTGAGAAAGAACAACTGGAAGAACTCACTCAAATCATGAAAGAAAAAATTACGGATATCGAAAAGACGAATAATGATCATGATATTACCAAAGAACAGCGAGAAAGCCGAGCCAAAGTCATGGCTGAACGAGCCCGCCGGCTGTTAAACCCCGATGGCCTTCTAGTCAATATCGAATATGCACCAACCTCCCAGGCCCTCGATGACTGGGCGGATGAGTTTTCTAAAAATGGACTTGAAGCGCTCGACATTGAGAAAAACCAGCCTGTTGAAAGTACAGAATATCCGGGATATATGAGTATCCATACCTACCGCACCCCGGCTCTGGCTGACGCTAAAGAAACAACAGAAATCCAGTCTCTGCCAAGTGTTGGTACAAATCCAGAAAATCCTGATGAACAAAATATGTCCATGGTAGAGCTGGTTACGATGCTTGGATCTTTGCTGGAGGTGTATTGATTTTGCTTGAGCCAATCAAATCAGGACAAAACAATTCCCTCAATTCGTAGAGGGCAACCCGCAAAAAACAAGGAGGCTTGGCAAAGTCTCCTTGTTTTTTTAATTCAGTCCTCAGACTGTATGGATCAATTTCAGTTCAGGTTTACTTTTCAGCTGCTTTGTTTCTTTTGTTTACCATTACTCTGTAAACGAAGAAGGCCAGGATAAATGTGAGATATCCAGTAACAGCCGCAATCAGGAAGATTGTATCTGCACCTTCAGTCAGACCACCAATACCTTCATGAGCAAGACGCAGGCTGTCCCAGGCAAATCCATCAACGCAAGCCGAAATAACGTTCGACAGGGAGATTGCAAATCCGACCAGCGAAGTACCGATACCAATATCGGCTTTGGTCAGAAGCTGCTGGGCGGCTGGGGTTGTGCTGACAGCACGGAAGGAATCAGCAATACCGGTTAAGGTAATGCAGACAATTACAAACCAGACTGGCATATGCACACCAAACCATACCAGGAACGTAAAGCATACACCTAAGCAGATACCGGTAATACTTAAGGAAGTAGCGGTTCTCTTGGCAATGTTTTTAGTCAGCCAGATTCCAATGAAGGATGGCAGAATCAGCTGAACGATTGTACGTGGCAGCTGGAAGATACCAATGACAGATTCTTCAGTATGGGTGATCTGGCGCATAGCCTGCGGCAGATAAGAGTTCATGGCGGTCATGTAGAAAACAGACAGGAAAGTGATGACCAACAGCATCGTATACTCTTTGTTTTTGAACAGATACATTGGAATCAGTGGCGAAGAGACTTTCTTTTCGACCATGATAAACAGGACCAGACAGATAATGCCCAGAACCAGTCCACCCCAGATCATTGGATTTCCAAAGCCCATCGATGGTGCAAAGGTTAATGGAATGCAGATGAAGATCAAAGTCAGGCTCAGTAAGATAACCCCTTTAACATCCAGTTTTACCGTTGCAGATTTTGGCTGCTGTGGCAGATTTGGCAGGCAGAGAGCCATGGATGCAACCAAGAAAATTGCTGGCCACAGAACACCGATTGTCAGCATTCCGTTTGCACTCAGAATATTGGAAAAATAGCTTCCGGCTAAAGATCCAACAGCAAGGGAAATCGTTAAATAACCCATGATTTTTGGAACATCTTTCGGTGCCACAACCATTGGTGCCATCAGGTATGGTGCGGTAACAAAAGCGCCCATGCCCAAAGACATCAGGAATCTGACAATCAAGAATAAAAATTTATTGGATGCAAATGGCAGGATCAGGTTCGTGATCAGGCAAAGTGCTCCACCGTACAAAATGACTTTTCGAACACCGTAAATATCGACCAGACGGCCTCCGATTGGAGTCATGATACAAAGCGCAACGGTCGAAATCGTTGTGATCAGGGAAAACATATCGATTGCATTGATTTTTTCAAGCATTGGTCCCTGGATAAAGCCAAGGGACATACCGGAAGCAGCAATGAAGAAGATCAGCAGGACGGAGCCGAGCGTGATCATACTGGACTGTTTCTTGGTAAATCCCTGAGCAGATGTTTTAGCTTGAGATTCAGCCATAAAGTAATTACTCCTCCTTACGGGCGGATTTCCGCTTTTTTGTCTTATTTCAAAGGGAAATTCACTTGCTATGGTTATATTAGCAAGGCATTAAGACAATCTCATTCCATTTGATCGATCTTTGAAAGAACGCCAATTTCGAAACTTTGTCTTATAATGCCCAAAAAAAATGTGACTTTATCTGATAGCCATTTCTCCCTTGACTTTCCATTGTTTTGCCCTTTGCTGACTTTAGATTATGGTTAGATCGAAACAAGACCTGCTTTCAGTATGGCATCATCCTCTAAAATGAACAGGCCATAAATAAAATGAGGGTTTCACTCATCGAAACTTCTAGAAAGCTTCTCAAAGCCAAACCCTCAAATCTCTGTTTTTGACAACTCAGATCTCTTGAACACTTTTCACCGAATGCCCGCTCAATCTTCCCTACTCTAAAACGGATCGAGTTTCCTCCTTCTTCTGCCTGTTGCTTAACTTATCCAGATGGAACGATCTTTTTTAGCTCCGATCTCGAAATGATATTTTGCAATGCCAAGATCAATATCCGAGTAAAAGCCGCCAGTTGTCTTTGCGGTTGCCTGGTCGCCATCCAGACTAAACTGGAATTTCTGCTGATTGACAGCTGTCGGGGCAAGCATGACTGCTTTCATGCCGTTGACAAACCATTCCGGCTTTTGAGCTATATGGCAAAGATCATCCATTGGCTTAGACTTATGTGCAATGCCCTGAGTCGTACCATAGCTATTGCAATGACGCAGACCAGCTTTTCATCGGGTCCAATTTTGACATTTTTCTTTACTGCACCTTTACTCATGGTCAGGGCCACCCAACACGTATTCAATCCGAGCTGCTGCGCTTTGAGCACCACTTTCTCGCCATAATAACCACATGTTTCTTCCAGATTGCTGCTCTTCTTTCCGACCAGCACAATGTAGTTTCGTACTCCAGAAAACTTTCCGTAATGCGCCATGAATCCGTCAAATGCTTTTGGCTCATTTAAAACCAGCTGCATGTCCAGTCCGCTATCCTAGTTGCATTTTTCAATCCAGGCCTGCAATTCTTCTTTGACTTTTCCTTCAATCGGCTCATCGCGATAGGAACGAACCGAATGACGTTGTTCAATGGCTTCCATTAGATCCATATACTTCCTCTTTCCTCCAGAAGGCACCAGTCCAATGAATGATGCGCCTTGATTCTTCTTGACTATCAGTTCTTTGCTTCTGATACTTGCTCCTCAGAAATCTTCATCACTGCCATCAGGAACGGCTTTTATCATAGGTCGGATATTCAGGAGCAGATCGATAATTGTTTCTGTTTCATCTGATCCGAGTCAAGGCTGCATCGCTTTGCCGACCATCTTATTGACGATCAGCCTTGATTCGTTTTCAGCAATCCATGCCACAGTCTGTTGCCATTTCGACGAGCTGGCGTTCATGGGTGACATCATCATAAAACCGATAGCCGCCCGCAAAATTAAAACAGTCAAAGCCGTTGCCTTCCAGAATCCGGCAGGCAATATAGCTGCGCAATCCGCTCTGGCAGATGACATAAACTGGTCTTGATGGGTCGATCTCATTCAGCCGGTTTCTGAGTTCATCCACCGGGATATTCAGGAAGCCCTCAATATGGCCGCTGCTGTATTCCTCTGGAGTCCGGACATCCAATCGGGTGATATGCGGATTGTGCCTGATCGCATCCAGATCGGACAGGTGCCATTGTCTGAGAATGCCATCCTGAATATTTTCGATCATGAAGCCAGCCATATTAACTGGATCTTTAGCCGAAGAATAAGGGGGCGCATAGGCAAGGTCCAGATCTTTGAGATCTCCCGCGTTCATCTTGTTATGGATGGCAGCAGCCAGTACATCTATGCGTTTATCCACACCTTCATAGCCGACGATCTGGGCGCCCAGGAGTCGATAGGTTCCCTTTTCAAAAACAACTTTCATGGTCATGACTTTGCCGCCTGGATAATAGCCGGCATGACTCATTGGCGAAAGGATGACTGAATCCGCATCCAGGCCGGCTTTACGGGCGTTGGTTTCATTCATGCCCGTTGTTGCAGCGGTCAAATCAAAGACTTTCAGAACACTGCTTCCCTGGGAACCCATAAAATGGCTGTCCTTGCCGCAAATATTATCTGCTGCAATCCGACCCTGTTTATTGGCCGGACCGGCTAAAGAGATCAGTGCATCCTGACCGGTTACTGCATGTTTAACCTGGACGGCATCCCCAACCGCATAAATATCCGGGATTGAAGTCTCCATCTTGTCATTGACAACAATACTGTTCTTTATCCCCAACTCCAGACCGGCCTCTTTGGCCAGCTTGCTGTCAGGAGTGACGCCGATGGCCAGGATGACCATATCGGCATGGATCGGGTTCTGGTCTTTGAGCAGAACATCCACACCATTTTCTTTTTTGACAAAGCCTTCAACCGTATGACCGAGTGCCAGTTTGATGCCATGGCGGCGCATTTCGGCCTGAATCAGGGCAGCCATATCTGGATCAAACGGATTCATAAGCTGTTTTGGACGCTGGACAATGGTCACATCAATGCCCAGCTCCCGCAGGTTTTCCGCCAGCTCCAGACCGATAAATCCACCACCGGCAAGAACGACTGATTTTGGATGATGAGTATCGATGTAGTCCTTGATGCGTAAAGTATCTTCGACTGTTCGCAAAGTGAACAGCTGATCGGCATCCATGCCAGTGAGTCTTGGCAGAACAGGTTTGGCTCCTGGTGAGAGCAGCAGTTTATCATAGGGTTCTTCAAACTGTTCGCCCGTTTCCAGATCGGTTACTGAAACAGTTTTACGATCCGGATGAATGGCTGTAACTTCATGGCGGACTTTCATGTCGACCTGAAAGCGCCGTTTAAAACTCTCCGGACTCTGGAGAGTAAGATCGTGCGGATCCGTAATGACATCCCCAATGTAATAGGGCAGTCCGCAGTTTGCATAAGAAATATAGTGGGAACGTTCAAAGACCATCACCTTTGCATTTTCATCGAGTCGGCGGATTCGGGCAGCAGCGGTCGCCCCGCCAGCTACGCCTCCGACAATTACTACTTTCATTTTTTTCTCCTTTTCTGATCTAAGAATCGGATCTTCCATCAGAAACAATCAAATCCTTTTTGATTCGACTTGGATAAGACAAGCCAATATTGTTCTGATTAAACTTGAGTAAGACAAAACAAATTATAAATGGGATTCTTTTTTGAAGGAATCCCATTTTGTTGCGACATTCTGCTTTCTTCAGTTTTTTGAGAGCACTCTCATAAATTCTAGGAGGAATCTGAATAAATTATTAACTAATTATTAATAAAATATTAGCTAAGCGGCTTTTATTAGTTCTGTCTTTCTCAAAGAAAGTTTTGAGAAGTCAGTTTCAGTCGATCTGAAAAAAAGGCCGCATTAAAAAAAGTAGGAATACTAGTTTGTTTTTTCACACTAATTATTAGCTGCCTTTTCCTCTTTTAACCAGGCATCTGTATGAATGTTTACACATACAAGAAAGGTTACAAATGATATCCGGCGCTGAGTACGTGTTTTCGTTTTGTGGAGACCGTAATCATTCAGACAACGATTGTTGACTCGCTCACAGCTTGTCCGATTGTTATAAACTGTCTTCCACTCTTTGGTTCCATGCTTCTGCATAGCCCTTTCTCTGGCACTGTTACACTTCAGGTAGACGGAGAGGCCATAGGTACCTTTTGAACATTCGTCACGATGGGAGCACTCCGGAATTCGCTTCATAACATACGGACAGCGATATTTATAGGCATTATGTGTTTTGTCAAAACCAGTACAGTACATCTCTTCGCCTGATTTGCATATTGGCTTGCCGGTAGAGGAAATGGTTACGCTGCCTTTTTCGGTTCCTTTTCCTCTTCTTTTATTGAGGTCGATAACGGGATTGATAGACCAGTTTTCGCACAGCTGAAAAGTCGCTTCATTATCACTGGCGCTGTCCAGACAGAGATGAGTA
This sequence comes from Allobaculum sp. JKK-2023, assembly GCF_034745455.1. Classification (NCBI taxonomy): domain Bacteria; kingdom Bacillati; phylum Bacillota; class Erysipelotrichia; order Erysipelotrichales; family Erysipelotrichaceae; genus Allobaculum; species Allobaculum sp. JKK-2023. The sequence continues at coordinate 202,105 of NZ_JAYERV010000003.1, forward strand.
ATGTTTATGTTCGGATATAAGTGCCTGACCTGGTTTATTGCTTTAATCGAAATGGTTGAATCGTGTTCTCTGGCAGATTCGATCATAAAGTGGATTGGCAGATCAATATTTTTATCGGAGTTATGAACAACGTTAAAATAGCCTGTAAAGCCAAAATAGTAATCTCCCTTATCACTGTCAAAACCAATACTGGCATCAGGATCAGAATAACGACGAAGGGTATCAAATTTTTCGGTTCCAGTGTATTCTAATAGATGATGACCTCTGTTGTTTGCGTGAACATAGACAGCGGTTCCATCACCCGAAAGAATGAGATTACCCGGATCGATCAGGCCCATTGCGATAGATGGTTCCACCGCAATTTCTTTAAAGAGAGCTTGAAGAATCCTGATAGACCTTTCTGGGTCAATCTCGCCCATTTGAGCCTGAATCGCCAGGGAGGTTGTCGCCCCGGGAGGATTCAGGTTCATTTTTTCTCCCTTTCTGGTTGGATTTGGTGTCCCGGACTGATCAATATCAGAATCTGGAGGACTGGCAGAGTTTTTTGGCTTTCGTCCCGGCTTGCCTTTTGGCTTTTTAGCTTTCTTAGGCTTATTATTCTTTCCTGCGGGAAGGATGTTCACAGAAATATCCCACAGATAAAGTCGATCCATTAAGGAATAATAGGTCCCGACTGCTGGGTTGCGTCCACTGATGCCGCAAAGTACCCGGAGTAAAAAGTCGTACTCAAGGCGGTCATGCCATAACTGAATACTGGTTTCCTGGAAGTGATACATAAGAATCAGAGAACGAATAAGCATCCGTGGATCGGCAGCAGGTCGCCCTCTGGAGGAATACAGGTGAGAAATCACATCTATAACTGGATCCAGATTAAGCAGAGTGACCTTACCTAAAGCCATGGCGTATGACAGATCGTTAAGCCTGTCAATTTGCGAAGAGTGCATGATGGCTATCCGGCCATTCAGATCCTGTAAAAAATCCTGGTGAGTACTAGAAACGGTTAACATCTCGACTGCTCCTTTCTAAAAGTCGTTTTTCTGATCGGCAGGAGCCTGCAGAAAAGTGTTAAGTTTTCAACGCTCAATCCAACACTTAATAAAAAGTTAATATTTGTTCAAATAAAAAATACCATCTTTCGCTTCTGAATGTAGGAAAAACGAAAAATGGTGAATATAAAATCCATGACACCTAAAGGTGTTTCGAATTTATGAGAGTCGTCTTTTGAAGCTGAAAGGATACAGTTACTGATTCATCATGATGTTGACGATCTCTTTATCGGTTTCTCTCATGCCATCCCTGCCAAGTCTTCCGATGTTGCGGATCGTATTTTCGACTCCTTTGGTGACGATGCCATCGCCGCCTTTGAACTCCTGGCCATTCAGATACATGTGGTAGCCAAGAATTCCGGCCTGAACGCTGGACGCAATTTTAGCTGCACAGCTTGGTTTTGCTCCATCGCAGATAATGCCGGATACAATTGCCAGCGCGTTGACCAGGGTATGTTCAATCCCTTCACAATCTGCTCCATATAAATAGGCAATTCCACAGCCTGCCGCACATCCGGCGCTGACTGCTCCACAATAGGCTGACAGACGTCCGATTCCGGCTTTTTCATGAATGGCAATCAGGTTGGAAAGAACCAGGGCGCGGTACAGCTGCTCTTTGCTGGCACCAAGGGATTTGGCATATTCAATCACCGGAACAGAGACCGTGATTCCCTGGTTTCCAGAACCGGAGTTGATTACAACCGGAAGTTCGCAGCCGCTCATGCGGGCATCAGAACCGGCTGCGGCTCTGGCAATCGCCCGGTTTCGAACATTATCCCCATAAAATTTCAGCATGGTTGAGCCCACATTGGCACCATACTCATTGCGAAGTCCTTCATCAGAAATAATTGTGTTGTACTCGATTTGTCTGGCGATGACATCCTGGACATCTGCCAGATCACAGGTATTGGCAAAATCATAGATTTCTTCGATGGTCAGAAGGCTCTTATCCGTTAATCCACTTTCTACCGGGTTTTCATTGGCACAGGAATTGTTCTGTTCGTTCACTGTGTTGAGCAGAAGGACGTTATTTTTCTTGATGTAGACGATATTGGTATGGTAATTGATGATTCGAACGATGGCACATTCTGGACCATTATACAAAGCAATCAGGATATCGAAGATGAATCCATTATCAACAGCTTCAACGGAGACAGGAACCGTATTGAGAAATTCGCCCATCTTCTCTTTCTGCTCATCGGTTACCTCAGAAATCACTTCGAGGGCTTTTTCAGCGCGGCCGGCTACAATGCCCGCAACCGCTGCGGATTCAATTCCCTTCATGCCGCCCGTATTGGGTACAATAACGCTTTTTACGTTTTTAATAATGTTATTGCTCACGCCGATTTTGACTAGGTCCGGCATACTGCCAAGTACTTCCCTGGCCTTCGCGGCTGCATAGGCAATGGCAATCGGTTCGGTGCATCCCATCGCCGGAATGAGTTCTTCTTTTAAAATCTGGGTATATGCCTGATAGAGAATGCTTGTGCGTTTCATGCGTTTCGAGACTCCTTTTCTTTTTGCTTCTGGTTGAGAATATCCATTATCGTTTTCTCGGTTCCAATCATGCCTGGAGAGGCAATCTTTCCCATGTTATACATTGTCTTTTCTGGAGTTGTGCCATTGATTCCATGAACATCAAAGACATAAATTCCCTGGAGGGCCATCTTTGCAGCCCGCCATGCTGCATCCACCGCCATGACACCTTTCATTGTGCAGCCCTGGTTTCCGCCATCGCAGATCATGCCGGTAATGCTGCTGGCCATATTGTTAATCGTCTGCTTCATCTGAATCAGACCTCCGCCATGCAGCAGCACCAGCCCACAGGCCATATCGGTTCCAGCCGCTATGGTACATCCGCAGAACGCTGACAGCTTTCCTGAATACTCTTTGATGTACATACAGATCAGATCACTCAGGGCTGGTGCGCGTAACAGCGTTTCGTCATCATAGCCGCTGACTTTTGCGGCTGCGAACAATGGCATCGTAGCAATAATTCCATGGGCTCCAGATCCAGTAACACTCATCGCCGGCTGTGGAAGGCCAAGAACTCTTGCTTCAATGGCCGCACCGCAAAGCAGAGCGGCTGTTTTCTGTTCGTCTTCCGAGATGATCTGGTTTCCATTCTGGGCCAGCAGTTCATAGCGGCTTAACATCGAAGACAGCTCCCGGGTTGCCTGATCGACCGCCTGCCCAGAGAGCAGAAATTCTTTGGGGTCTGGCAGGGTGAATTCATGGCGCGTCTTAAAACTGGTTCCAGCCGCTTTCTTTTTCAGTTCCAGAAAAACGGACGTCGTCGCATCATAAGCAGGTTGGTAAGAGCGAAGACGGACTTGCTGTTTCAGGCCCGGTTTTCCTTCGCAATGGCGCAATAAATCAAGCTGCCTGGTATCAAAATAGATCGAATAGATCGTGCAGTCAAAATAGATGTCTGGTTCAATCTTTGATTGAAGGCATTCAAGCAATTGCTGTTTCTGCTGATCAGTGATCATATATTTCATTTCTTTTCTAATAAACGTTTCCATATCGGAAGATATAGCCTAAATTCCCGCCTTTATACACATGTCCATTAAAGGCCGAATAGTTCCATAATCTGATTCTGTAGACTGGTTGTCTGCAGAGTCAGATTTTTTCTTTTTCCTTCCACGCTGATTTTCTTAAGTTCTCCAATCTCATTCATGATTTCCTGATAGGAATACTTATTGGACCATTTCACTTCTGAAAGCTTCTGACGAATCCAAACAACCAGGATCAATGTCAGAAACTGTATGAATATCCGCCCGTTCATTGTCTCTTCACTGTGGACTCTCAATCGTTTCATATCCATCTGATTTTTCAGGTCATCAAATGACTTTTCAACGCAGTCTTTCTCTCTGTAGATGGTCAATGCTTCTGTTTTATCCTTGATGAAATTACTGGCCATGACAAACCAGCCCACTCTGTTTTTTAGATGGCTTTCGATGGCCGCATCGTTATAGAGAACCTTGCGTCCTCTGACTTTTGTCTCTTTTATGGTGAAATACGTTTCAACGAATTTCTCATCATTTACCTTTTCATCGTTGCAGAGCGCCTGGTAAGTAGTATGCAATTTATGATTGAATGCTTTCTTTTCTCCAGCAGCTTTATCGCTGTCAAAATAAATATGGAGATAGAGACGATGGCCTTCCCATTTCTGCAGCTCTGTTACTCCATAAACCTCATCACCTGCAACACTCACCACATTGTAGTGGCTTTCAATCGTATCTCTGTATTTTTCTACAGCTTCTTTGGCGATCTTACTGGTAAAAGGTACACCTAACGCAAAGTGAAAATGGTCCTTATAGAGAGCCTCCAGGTTGTATAACGAGAAAAATCCTTTATCCATGATCAAAGAAAGCATTTTTGGGGTAATCATCGTCTGGTTCTCCAAAACGGACTTCAGTGCCTTGGTCCTATGTCAAGATTTAGTACAACTAAAATAGAGGTTTCTTATCAGTAGAAGCCCTAACTACTTTTTTTCTGCGGCTTTCCTTTAGCCTTATTTGTTCGTTTTCCGTTTCGCCTATCGGCGACCAGCCTCTGCGGCTGGACTGCACCAGCGTGGCACGCTGGACCGCAGCTCGCTCCGGTGAGGTGTGTGGGACTTTCACTCGTCGCTTGCTCGATGACCATCGTCGCACATTCGGTCTACGGCTGAAAAGGGCCGCTGTCGCTTAAACCCTTGTCAGCCTACGACCGCCTGTGCACTCAGGTCTTCCATCGAGCGAAGCGACGGTGAAAGTCTTTCAAGCTATCTATGATGCCGTATGACAGCTCACGTTCTCGAGCGGCTGCGCCTTTCGAGAACTGGATCCTGGCAACGCGGCTATCATCCTCCACTATCCGTTTTTTCTGCGGATGCAGTTTTCTGTTTTTCATTTGTAAATGGTTGTGCATTAGAACTTGCCTTCATCTGCTCAAAGGTGTTTGGAGACAGGTAATTGCAGTGGCTATGAATTCGTACCGGGTTATAGAAACTCTCGATATACTGATCGCATAAGCGATAGACCTGCCAGTAATTTTCCAGCTCAAATCGGTTAAGCCACTCTCTTTTGATTAGAGAATGGAAGGATTCAATGCAGGCATTATCGTAAGGGTACCCTTTTTTGGAGTAGCTGCGAATCATATCGGAAGTCAGATTCTGATAGTGGCTGCAGGTAAAATGGATACCCTGGTCTGTATGCAATACAATTGGCCGATCGGATTTTCGCCTGATTTTAGCCGTTTCCAGCGCTTCCAGAACATCTTCAGCCTCCATGGTTCTGGATAATTTCCAGGCAATAATCTTTCTTGAAAAGAGGTCCATGATACAGGTTAAATAGACAAACCCTTCCTGTCGGGTGTGAATATAGGTAATATCAGTACACCAGACCGCATTTGGTTGATCAGGATTGAACTTTTGCTTCAGAATGTTTCTGAGCTTTTGATCCGTTCCTGGGATAATTGAAGGCCGCTGTGGCTTTTTTATCCATTGTGCCCGGATACCCATCTCTTTCATATAGGTACCGACGGTTCGATCTGTAATCGTGTAGCCTTGCCTGCGTAGAAGAACTCCAATCTTCGGGGCACCGTAATTTTGGTGACTCTGATCATATATTTTTTGTATTTGTTTTTTCACATCTTCTTTACGTATCGCCTGATTACTGGGTTTTCGATTGAGGCAGGCATAATAACCAGATCTGGAGAGGCCGAGTAGTTTAAGCACTCTGGCCACGGAGAAGTCTTCTCCTTTTTCGCTTTCTTCGTGTACCAGGCTATAGAGCGTGGAGTTTAATTTCCCAGAATGCTTATAGCTTTTTTTAAGATCTTTAGCGCCTCAAGAGCATCTTTGAGTTCCCTTTGGAGACGGGCATTTTCCTTTTCAACTGGATTGGTATAATGACCAGATCCAATAAATTCCGGTTCACCATCCTCTGAGCGTTTGGCCTGTGTCTTGAATCGACTCAAAGTGCTCAGCCCAATTCCAAGGTTGTCTGCGCATTCTTTCATCGTCAGATCGGGATGGTCTTTAACATATTGAAGAGCGTCTCTTCGCTGCTCTTCAGTAATTTGTTTCCGTTTGTTTGCCATAGAAATACTCTCCTGTTCGTTTCGAATTGTAACTCTATGACATAGAACCGGTTAGGAATAAACTCTATTCGGTTTGTCCACTAATTATTCTAACTTCACCTTTACATCCTTGATCTTGCCATCAAGGGGCATGAAATAGATAGGAAGCTTGCTTTTCTGCCCTGTAATCATCAGAAGATTAATCTGGGGAAGAGGTTCATGATCGCGGTTATAGCCATACTTCACCATGGAAATGAATTCGGAATAGGATGAAACACTTGTGATGTCCAGGGCAAAGTATTCTTTAGACTCATTATGAGCTATCCATGTTCTGAAAAATTCTTGCTGCTTTGACAAGGTAAGACATTGCAGAAGCTCACTGACTCTTTGGCTGATTAAACCATTAGGAAGGTAGGTTTCATTATGAGCAGACCAGCGGTCAATTAAGTAGAGCGGATCACCGGTAGAGGCTAGAAATTCACAGCAGGTCATAATGTAAGGCCAGTGATTTGGGAAGACTTTTTTAAGGCAGTCCATTAACCCCGTTTCACGAGCGGCCTTATCCACAATCGAAAAACTGCCGCTGCCAGTTACAGTAATCTGTGACTCTGGTTTAGATTGACGAAGTCCGTTTCCATTTTTAGCTCTAGGCCGATTCGGAACGATTTCTCCCGTCCGTTCATCGATATGGCCGATGCATTTACGATGAGAATCAGGTTTTTTCTTCTCTTTGTTCCAAAATGACTCAACCTCATAAACATAAATCCGACCATTTTTACCTTTAACCTTCACTTGAGATGACATAGCAGGCCTCCAAAACATATGTATAACTTGTAAATATTATAGATTATACATACTTAATAAGTCAAGAGAAAAGTCCTGATATTTCTTTATAAAAAGTAATATCAGGACTTTCGGACCACTACATCTCTGTATATAGTGGGGAATTTAGGATATAGAAGATAATCCTAAAACGGATGTTAAAGGTATACAGAATTTCACAGAGTTTGAGATCGTATCTGGTTTTCCTAGATATGGCTGCTATATGGCTGCTATATGGCTGCTATATGGCTGCATATATATGACTACATGGTATCTGAATCTGATTGTTATCAGTCTTTATCCTGTCAAAGCCGACAGGAAGAAGTCTGTCTCCCTGTCCATGGATCTGGCTGTTGAGCACAGGAAGCAAAAGAAAAGACCGGAAAGATAGAAATGAAGAAAGACTTGAAAAGATGGATAGATGAGCTTGAAACCAAAAAGATGAGAGATTCGTGTTATAACAGAAATCATGGAATTGATATTAGAAAGTTTACTTGATGCTCTGAAAGATACCTGGCTGATGCTGCCCATCCTGTATGTGGTGTATCTGTTTCTGGATTCTTTTCAGCGCAAAACAGATAACAACGACTCCTTTTTCTGGAATCTTCAGAAATATGGACCTTTGTTTGGCGCAGCTTTAGGACTGATTCCGCAGTGCGGATTTTCCATCCTGGCTGCCATGCTTTATGTCAGCCGCAATATTACCTTAGGTACGATGATTGCGGTTTTTCTGGCCACCAGTGATGAAGCCGTTCCGATTCTGATTTCCGAACCCCGGCTGCTTCCTTCCCTGGGTGTGCTGCTGGTGCTGAAATTTCTTCTGGCCGCAACGGTCGGCTGGCTCATTGACCATTTCGTTGTCCCCAATCAGAAAATCATCAGTTTCAACGATCTTGAAGACGAAGAGGAACTGGATGAAGAGGAGCAGGAAGATGAACAGATTGAAGACAATCTGGAAATGCAGAATGCGCCTTCGTGTTCCTGCTGCTACCCACAATATCCAGTCTGGCTTTCGGCTCTTTTAAGAACCGGAAAGATTTATCTGTTTATCTTTGGTTTTTCGGTCGTGATGAATATCCTCACCGGGCTGATTGGCGAAGAAAACCTGGCTGCCTTCTTACAGACCAGCGAAGTCTATCAGCCATTGTTTGCTTCCCTGTTTGGCTTTATCCCAAACTGTGCGGCAACTGTTGTTTTGTGCCAGTTATTTGCAAGCCATGCCTTAACCTTTGGTTCACTGCTTGCTGGTCTGATGACCAATGCCGGTCTTGGTCTGGTGGCCCTGTTCCAGTATGATCCGGACCGTAAGCAATTATGGAAAATTCTGCTGCTGATGTGGATCCCTTCGCTGATCTGCGGCTATATCGTCCAGCTGATTGAACTGGCTCTTTGATTTTGAAGAATCAACTTTAAAGAAAAAGGCCAGATCCTGTAGTCTTCCAGGATCTGGCCTTTTTTATTGGATTCATGAATTGAAACAGATCTCTCATCCAAATGGAATCGAATGAAATCAATCAAAGTCTTCAAATGTGTCAAATTCATCGCCCGTTGTGAAGTCGTTTTTCGACGAATTGGCAGAGGAATCTGCTGTTGAAGAATCCTCTTTGGATGGAGTGACTGGATCAAAGCTCACGAATACTTTCTCTTTGACTTTTTCCTTGGCAAGAGCCTTCAGACTCTTCAGGCCTTCACTGATGGATCCGGATTCCTGCTTCTCTTCTTTCTTCGGGCTGGAAGAAGAAGTCGTTACAAACTTCGTGTCCGAACGAGGAACGGCGTAGACCACGTCTCCATATAAAGCCCGCATCTGGGCGGAAGTCAGGCGGATTGTCCGATAGTCTTCAATCGCATCTTCCCAGACGGGGTTGGAAACACCGTCCAGGTTGGCTTCCTGAATCGTTAACAGGTCTTTTTCTTCGTCGTAGTCCAGAACAATCCCGACATGGTTATGGGCATAGTCAGACGAGAACACAGCCCCGGACGCCGGTTTTTTAGATCGTTTGAACTTATCGCCATGTACTGCAAGCAGCTGGTCTACGCATTCATAGCCATTGCCATAAAAGCGTGGCGAGAAGCCATACAGTTCATAGAAACGACCCCAGGCAAACCAGGTACACTGTCCCCACAGGGAGGGAACGTTGTACGGCGAGCCGGAAAGCTTCCAGGATCTGGAGTCTTTGAAATCTGGAAGCAGATTGATGGTTCCCATCTTTTCAACTTTCAGACGATAGTTGATCTTCTTGGACAGCTTGCGCACACTGATCAAAGAGGTATTCGATACAGACGTAACATAAGTCGTCGAGATCGGTAAGTCCGTCTGGATAAAATCGTTTTTCGAAGGAGAAGCCGGGCCGGTATAGACCAGCTCTCCATCCACAGACTCAAAGGGCAGTCCTGGTAAAGTGACATCTATGTCTGGCGTCTCCACTGGCGTAAAAGAATCCCCCGGCTGTGGGAACTCATCTGGTGAACTTCCGATATTGGGTTCATCGGCAGCCGGATCATCCTTTTGATCTGGCAGCGCCTGATCGGGTTTATCAGCTGTCGAGCCGCTGCCATCCGGCAGTTCTTCAAACTGATCTTCCAGTTCTTCGACCCCGCCGGTAATCGGAACAGAAACCGATGGCTGGGTGGTCGACGGATCCGGAGAGTCTGTACTTGAATTCGAGGAACTGGACGAATTTGAGGAAGCAGACGAATCCGATGCTGTTGAGTCAGATTCTGCTGCTGAGTTCGTACTGGATGAGGTTCCAGCTGAATCGGTCTGGGAAGTGGATGGTGTCTGTACGGAAGGAGCTGGCGTCTCAACGGGTGCAGGGACGACTTCCTGTTCAACGACTATTGTGGTGGTTGTCGTTTGCTCAGGACGCTCATTTTCCAATTCTTCATAGGCCGGCGGCATCTCTTCGACTTCAGCTGAAGCCATACCCGTTGGTTCAGGGGTGATATCCGTGTAAGCGATCGGTTCGGGTTTACTATAGGCAACCGAATCAACCTGAATATCTGTATAGTCATAGCCTGTTGTGGCAACGGCTGGCTCAACCGTGACATCCGTCGTGGTAACAGTTAATGGTTCTACATTGAACTGGACTGGATCGGCTGCTGGAGCTTCAAAATTCTGAACAGCACCCCCTGCTGGATCTGTCGTCTGCACTGGGGCTGCATCCATCGGTTCAAAGGAATTCTCTTCAAATTCACCGCTGGAAACAGGTGTTTGTACGGGAGCTGCGGGCTGTGGTGCTGGCGTGTAGGTTGTATAGGTGACCTGGCGGACAACAGGAACACGGACGACGGTGCGGGCTGCGGCCTGGGCTGCAGCTGCCTGTTCCTGCTCAAGCCGGGCTTTTTCAGCCGCTTTTTTTTCTTCCTCTTCTTTGCGAAGAGCTTCTTCCTTGTCCGCTTGTGCCTTGGATTCAACGAGATTTCCAATTCGATTGATCATTTTTGGCCAATCTATCTTGGTTATGGGATTGGAGTTGTGAGGAGCAGACTGAAAATCTGCAGGCGAAAATACCGGAAATTCTGGATCCATCCTGCGGATCTGGGCAATCCAGGAAACAATTGAGGCGACTTCCTGACTGGACAGCATACTGGCGGATTCGCTTAAAATGCTCAGACCGGCCAAAGCCTGCTCACGAAGAGACTGCAGGTCGGTTTCCTGGCTGAAGGCAGCATAGGCTTCCAGCTGATTGAGCAGGTTCTGTTTAATCGTACGGATCTGCTTACTGTTCACTCCAAGAGATTCAAGAGTCAGAAGGTTCACTGAATCATGCAGCTGGTCAAATCCAGCGGCGTGAACAGTGAGTCCTTGAAGGTTCTGAGTCACCAGAGTGGTCACAAGCAGAGTCGCTGCGCTCTTTGTGAATTTTTTCAAAGCAACTTCCTTTCTTTATGTACTCTTTGGCTAGAAATGAATCACTTTCAACAGGCAAAGAAACATCGTTTGAATTATACCTTGAAAGCCGCCTTGCCGCAACGCAGCCTCTTTTGCATGAATTTTATTTCTTACAGAAATCTGATCCATTTTCTGCTTTATCTATCGCTGCAAACAAAGTGAAAAACAAATTTCGATTTTCCATCTTAAAAAGAACGTTCATTTTTGGCTGATGTTTTTTCAAACATCGCGTCAAAAAATATTCTATTCCCAAATTTTTACCGGAATTTCGATTCGCTTTTTTCAGACTTCTTTCCATTCCGATTCAGATGAGACCACCTTTACTGTCTGGACGATGCTGTAAATCCACTTTTGACAGATCTCTTCTCACTTTACAGACGTCCTCTTCCTGCTGCGCTTCTTCTCCAAAGAAACAGCATGGCTTGCAACTACATACCAAAATAAAAGCGGTGGATGGATCGGCACTGTTTTCAAGGAAAAAAGACCGGGCTGCAACAGGATGCTGAAGCTTAAGTGCTCCCTGCTATGCAGCACGATCTTTTTGGGCAGTTTTTACTGATCTTCTGGATTCCAGGCGCGCAGCCGATTGATTTCATCCTGATAAGGCGGCTGATCCTCAATATAGGGTGTCTCCAGAATTTTGATCACATCTTCCAGTCTGGAATCATGAACAATACGGGCCAGAGTTTCAAAGCCAATGTTGCCCTTCCCGATATTTTCATGACGGTCCTTATGGGAGCCTCTGATATTTTTGGAGTCATTAATATGGAAGACTTTCAGTCTGTCCAGACCAATCTTGTGATCGAACTCATCCATCAAAGCATCAAAGTCATCCAGATCATAACCGGCATCATGCAGATGACAAGTATCCAGACAGACCCCAATCCGATCGGATCGATGGACACCCTGGATGATTCTGGCCAGTTCTTCGAAGGTCTGGCCCACTTCACTGCCTTTGCCAGCCATGCTTTCCAGGCAGATGATGACCTGACTGTCATCCTGATCCAGCACGTCATTAAGGCCATTGACAATCCATTCCACTCCGGTTTCTACACCTGCTTTTAAATGGGAACCGGGATGTAAAACAAGATAGTGAGACCCAATGGCAGCAGTCCGGCGCAGTTCTTCCTTGAGAAAGTCCCGGCCGAAATAGGCGGTGTCTTCTTTGATGGAATTGGCCAGATTGATGATATAGGGCGCATGGACAACAATCTGAAAAGCCTGCCATCCCGCATCCTGATACAGTTTGATCCCCTGCTCAATATGCATCTCTTCAATGGGTTTTCGTTTGGAGTTCTGTGGGGCACCGGTATAAATCATGCAGGCATCCGCCCCATAGGATAATGCTTCGGCAATCGAGCCCTCAAAATACCGGGGTGCTTTCATGCCAACGTGACAGCCAAGATATCTCATCGTTCGTTCTTGGCGCGCTGTTTTGCTTTGGCGCGTTCCCGTTTCTGTTCCTGAATTTCCTTACGGATGAGAGCGCGTTTGGCTTTATGACGTGCCCGTTCCATGGCTTCATTGCGTTTTTTCTTATAGTTCGGTTTTACTTTGGACTTGGATTTATGCAGGATCTTGCCCATTTCAGCCGTCATGGTCTGATTGGATTTCGGACGTTTTGTACGGTCAACAATTGGAACGAATTCTTTGCCTTTGATATCCATTTCCTTGAATTCAATGCCCTGTTTTTTCAAAGAAGCAATCGCATTGGCATCTTTTGGCGAATAGATCGCAACCGCAAGACCATCACGTCCAGCGCGTCCCGTACGGCCCGAACGATGCTGATAGAAACGCAGATCTTTCGGGAAACCACACGAAATGACATGTGTGATTCCTTCCAGGTCAATTCCACGCGAAGCAATATCACTGGCTACGATATAGCTCTTTTTCTGTGACTGGATCTGACGGATCGCCCGGGAACGCTCACGCGCTTCCAGATCACCATGCAGTTCAACCAGATCATAACCGGCATTGCGCATATCTTTGGCAATGCGGGCCGCTTCCTGGTTAGAGTTGGCAAAAATCAGGCAGACATAGGGGTTGATGGCCCCTAAAACATCAATGACACGTTCCGACATGGTTTTGTGCTTGATGGGAACGAGATAATGCTGGATATCTGCCGCAAATTCATCATCACTGCCAATCCGGATAAGTTCCGGGCTGGTCAGATATTTCTTCAGGAATGGCTGGAGCAGATCTGGAATGGTTGCAGAGAAGACCATAACAGTAACATCTTGGGACATATGTGAAAGAATAGCATCGACATCTTCCAGAAAGCCGAATTCCAGGGTCATATCAGCTTCATCAATCACCATGATCTTAGCCGTATCCAGCCGCAGTGTCTTGTCTTCAAGAAACTGGTCTTTCATACGGCCAGGCGTGCCAATCACGATCTGTGGAGTCAGACCGCCTTCTTTCTTTTCCGTGCCGCCGACAACCAGACGGACTCTTACCCCAAAATGGTCAGCCAGCTTTTTGGAGCGTTCATACAGCTGCCAGGCCAGTTCACGGGTTGGAACAGAAATAACAGCCTGAACTTTATCGAGTTCTGGATCAATCATGTCAAAAATCGGCATGAAAAACGCATGTGATTTCCCTGAACCAGTCGTGGAAATACCAATGAGGTCACGCGTTTTGTTTTTACGGTTCACAACCGCTTCCTGTATCGGAGTCAGGGTCTTAAACCCCTCGACATTCATCATTTCTTCAATACGATTCACTAAAAAACACCTCTTTCAGTTATTGTGGCATACCGAATCTTTCGGTTCAATTGATAGGCCGGACAGAAAAATCTATCTTAAAATTGATCGAAACGTTAACGGATGGACCACAGGGAAGGCAGAACAATCAGAGCATAAAGATCAAAAGATCTCCTGAGCTTTGATTGTACCGCCAAAATCCTCGATTGATTTCAGGAAAGACTGAGCGGAGCAAAGGATCAGATGGATTTCAGTCCAACAAGCACCATCCGCCAAACTAACCAAACTCAATCAACCGCTCAATTTATCTGTCATCCCCGACGCTTCAAGATGTGACGCTTCAAGATTTTCAGAATTGCTTCTGAATTGATTTCCATTCAAAAACTCAGATCCATTCTGATTCAGGTCAGATTCATCGTAAGGAAAGAAAATTTCTCCATTCTGATCAGAAAAACGAAAAGAGGTAACGATATGATTGAAATTATTGATGTCCCCGTGCAGGGCTTTTGCAAGGGCGTCGCAAAAGCTATTGATAAAGCACAGGAAACTCTGCATTCCGACTGCCCAAAACCCGTCACAGTTTTAGGCTCACTGGTTCATAACGCCTATGTCAACGATGCCTTAAAAAAACAAGGTCTGGAAGTTCTGGAGGCCAAAGGCAAAAACCGGCTGGAACTGCTCGACGAAATCCATCAGGGAACCGTAGTCTTCACTGCCCACGGCGTCTCGGATGCAGTCCGCCAGAAAGCCCAGAAAAAAGGTCTGCATATTGTCGATGCTTCCTGCCCTTTTGTTCTGGCCACCCAGAAACTGATCGCCCGCCGGCAGAGTGAAGGGGATACGATTTTATATATTGGAAAAAAAGGCCATCCGGAAGCTGAAGGCGCAGTTTATGGCCATGAAGGCATCTATCTGATTGAAACCATTGAGGATCTTCCAGAAAACCTGGAAGGAAAAATTTTTGTCACCAACCAGACCACCATGTCCGTTCTCGATCTGGAAGCCTTATTCGAACAGATTCGCCAGCGCTATCCACAGGCAGAATTTTGCAGCGAAATCTGCAATGCCACCCGGGTGCGCCAGAAAGCGGTCCTCGATCTGCAAAATCAGAACATTGATCTGCTGATCGTCGTTGGCGATCCACAAAGCAACAACACCAACCGCCTGGCTCAGACAGGCAAAGCGGCTGGCATTCCCCGGATCCTACAGATCGAATCCGAAAGCCAGCTGCAAATGGAAGAGCTGGAAGGTGTCAAAAAAGCAGCCATTACCTCTGGTGCGAGCACACCCGCCTATCTTAAAGACCAGATCATCGAAAAGATCAAAACCTTCCAGAGCTGATCCAAATTCGGACTGGATCCTCAGACTGTTCGTGCAAATTTCAATCCTTTTGCTTTCGCGACGAAAACCCGCAGAAGCACTTCAATCTTTCATTGAAATCTTCTGCGGGTTTTCATCTGATTTGGTCAGGTTTCATCAGAGTTCTTCGCCATTGGAGGCAATCACCTTCTGATACCAGGCAAACGATTTTTTAGGGATTCGCTTCAGATCTTTGAGATCCTGATTATCACGATTGACATAGATGACGCCATACCATTTCTCCATATCGGCATGAGAAGAGAGAATATCGATCGGCGCCCACATCAGAGATCCACGGATATCAACGCCTTTGGCTGCAGCATCTTTTAGAGACTGTAAGTGATCTTTCATATATTCAATGCGATAGTCACCTTCGATCTTTCCATCGACCAGCTCATCTTTTGCCCCATAGCCATTTTCAACGACTATGACTGGTATGTGGTATTTGGCTCCCAGATCGAGCAGAGCAATTTCCATCCCTTTTGGATCAATCTGCCATCCCCGCCATGAGAAGCACTAAATGTATAGACATTTTCATTGTTTCACTTCTGCCTGCTCTGGACAAGACCATTTTCCAGAAACCTGGAAACAGACAAAGACCGGACAGAAAGATAGATGGCTTTCTGTCCGGTCTTTGATCGGCTTCGGTTTCAAATTCACATTCGTACTTTCATGCAAAATATCGAATTTCACACAATTCAATCCAATTCAAGCCCTGTTGAAACTTACGAATGTTTAGAACGATTTGCAGCCGGCTCAGTGAGCAGATCGACCAGCGCTTCGTTGCTGGCACAGACTTTGAAGGATTTAATGACATCCTCTGTTGCCTGTTCTTCAGCAGCTTTGGCATGGGCCCGAATCATATTGGCCGCTTCGGTTTCGCCTTTGGTCAGTAACAGATCATCTTTACGGGTGCCTGAACGCAAGATATCAATTGCCGGGAAAACCCGCTGGAAGGCCAAGTCTCTTGAGAGGACAAGTTCCATATTGCCAGTTCCCTTGAATTCTTCGAAGATAACTTCATCCATGCGGCTTCCCGTATCCACCAGTGCGGTGGCCAGAATGGTCAGCGAGCCACCCTCACGGATGTTACGGGCTGCGCCAAAGAAGTGTTTTGGGTAATAGAGTGAGGTTGGATCCAGACCACCGGAAAGGATTTTTCCGGAGTTTGGCACGAGTAAGTTGTAGGTACGGGCCAGACGGGTGATGGAATCTAACAAAACGACCACATCGCCACCCATTTCGACCAGTGCCTTGGCTCGTTCAATCGCCATTTCAGCCACCCGGCGATGATGTTCTGGCTCTTCATCAAAGGTGGAATAGACGACTTCAACATTGTGATCAATGACGGTGTCTTTGATATCCGTTACTTCTTCAGGACGCTCATCAATTAAAAGAATGATCAGATGGACATCAGGATGATTGACCTGAATGGAATGGGCAATGGATTTGAGCAGAGTTGTTTTTCCTGCTTTTGGAGGAGAGATAATCAGACCGCGCTGCCCTTTACCGATTGGACAGAGCAGGTCGATCATCCGGCCAGCCATATTGGAAGAGTCAGTTTCCATTTTCAGCTTTTCGGTCGGATAGATTGGAGTCAGTTTTTCAAAGTTTTTACGGTGGAGCGATTCGAGAATCGGTTTGCCATTGACGGTATCAACCTGTTCAAGCTGACGGGCTTTGTTTTCCTCAATCCGGCTGCTGAGTCTGCCGCTGATGAGGTCTCCTTCCCGCAGCCGCATCGATTTAATCCGGTTGGCGGAAACGAAAATATCATTGCGGCTGGAAAGATAATTTTCGCCCCGTAAAAAGCCATAACCGTCCTGTAAAATTTCAAGAACGCCTTCTACTTGTTCTGCCATTTGTTCCTGCTTTCTTTCTGTATTCAAAATGAATCAAGAGATTGAAAAATGAGTTTTTCTCAGCCATAAGGCCGGAAGATGAAACGCCCGTCTTTGAAGCTTCGTCCAGAATGTCTATCGGCTTCCAGTCAGACAGACGAAATAAAACGAATTCCATACTGATGCCGCGAACCATTTTCGTTCACGCTTCTGGTTTTCGTCTGATCAAAATAAAGGGACGCTGGCCAGCTTTCAGAGTATTGCCTGACCGAACGTTATGTTAAGAATACCGCAAAAGGTTCAGGCCTTGTCAATCCAACGCCTGAACCTTTCGAAGTCTTTAGCTGCTCATTCATGACTTTTCAGCTTTTTTATCTGGCAACGCTTGCGTCTCGATCCTGATCTG
This sequence comes from Allobaculum sp. JKK-2023, assembly GCF_034745455.1. NCBI lineage: Bacteria > Bacillati > Bacillota > Erysipelotrichia > Erysipelotrichales > Erysipelotrichaceae > Allobaculum > Allobaculum sp. JKK-2023. The sequence goes on from NZ_JAYERV010000003.1 coordinate 219,243, forward strand.
GCCTTTTTTTGCCATGAGCGGCTAATCGGACAAACAAGAAAGATCAAGACTTTTCTACCGCTTGAAAGAAAAGAGCTGACGGCCTTTGGCTTTCTGAATTTTCTTCCAGAGCAGGACAGATTTGAATTGGGACAGGTTTCATTCCGTTTGTGCCCGGGCCATCTGGATCCTGCCTGCCTACAGGGATGCTTTGCGATGATTGGCGAGCTGAATCTGGTCAAGCAAAGTCTGTCTGTCAGCACGGTCGGGAATCTTGGCAGCAATGCTGGTCCAGAGTTTGATCTGCCAGTCCAGATAACGAAGATAGTCTTCATCCGCTTGGGGATGGAAACCCAGAAGCAGGCTTTCCTGATCCTTCAACAGCTCTTCCTGGCTGAGGACATCATCCGCCCTCTGACGGACGACTTTCAGGATCGGATAAAAATGACCCTCTTCAACCATCCATTCTTTTTCAATCCGCCATCCCTGTTCAATCAGAAACTGGCGCAGATGGGCTGCATCTTTATGGGGGGAAAGCAGCAGACTGTGCACATTGGCTCCAATAGGATCATCACTCAGAATCTGTTCGATTAATCGGCCGCCCATGCCGCAGATAAGAATCTGCAAGGTATCTGTCGGCAGATCATGAATGCCGCTTTCCAGGCGGGTAAAAATACGATCCGACAGGCCCTGGGCTGCAATATTGATCTTTGCCTGTTCCAGCGGGCCTGGACGCAAATCGCAGGCATAGGCTTTTTGTACGTGATGGTGGTTGAGCGCTTCAATACAAACAAGAGCGTGATCACATCCAATATCCGCGATCACGCTTTCGTCTGCCAAAGAAGCAATTTTTTTCAGTCGTTTTGAAATGTCCATGAATCTCATATCCAATCTTGAAAGGAACGGAGCACAGGATTGAATTAGGATTGAATCCTTCGGCTTCCTGTTCCCTGTATTTTGCTCTTTGGGCTTGTAAAAGATGGTCAGCGTGCCCATGAAGGCAAAGGCTGACCATAAAAATTCAAATTATTTTGTTTACGGTTTGACGAAATCTTTAAGACGTTTCGAACGGGTCGGGTTGCGCAATTTGCGAAGAGCTTTGGCTTCGATCTGACGGATCCGCTCACGAGTGACTTCAAATTCGCGGCCGACTTCTTCAAGCGTGCGGGTCTTGCCATCGAGCAGACCATAACGCAGCTGAAGAACCTGTTCTTCACGGGCAGTCAGCGTATTTAAAGCCAGTGCGATTTCGTCTTTGAGCAGCTGGCTGCTTGTATAATCCGATGGCGAGACGGACGTCTTATCTTCGATAAAGTCACCAAGATGAGAGTCATCTTCTTCACCAATCGGGGTTTCCAGGCTGACTGGATCCAGGGCGATCCGCTGAATTTCGCGGACACGTTCCGCTTTCATGCCATCCATCTTTTCCGCGATTTCCTCAGGCAGAGGATCACGCCCAAGATCCTGGATCAGCTGGCGCTGAATCCGGGTCAGCTTGTTGATGGTTTCAGTCATATGCACCGGAATACGGATCGTTTTGGCCTGGTCCGCAATTGCACGGGTGATGGACTGGCGAATCCACCACGTTGCATAAGTAGAAAATTTAAAGCCTTTGGTATAGTCGAACTTTTCAACGGCTTTAATCAGACCGCAGTTGCCTTCCTGAATCAGATCCAGGAATGGAAGACCGCGTCCAACATATTTTTTGGCGATAGAAACAACAAGACGCAGGTTGGAGTTGATCAAAAGATCTTTGGCTTCTTTGCTTCCTTCCATGTAGGCCTTGGCCGCCGTTTTTTCCTGTTCGGCATTTAACAGTGGAATCCGGCCAATTTCACGCAGATACATTTTGACCGGGTCACTGGTTTTATTTTTAGCCCCTTCAGAAAACGAACGTTCGAGTTCAAGAATCTGGCTGGCGACGCCATCCTCATCTTCACCCTCGAGACTGTCTTCGTTTTCTTCCAGGGACTCCTCCTCAATCTCTTCGGATAAATCCTCAAATTCCTCATCATCTGACTCGGAAAACAGCTGTTCTTCTTTGATCCATTCGAGAAGATCCTCACTTTCCTCGTCCGAAAGACGAAGGTCAGAGATCATGTCAGGAAGATCATCGAGTGAGATTTCATTTCCTTCTTCTGCACAGTTTTTCAGATATGTTTTAACTTCGTCTGCCGAAGTGAATTTAAGTTTATTCTCAGCCATGTCAGACCACCTTTCGTGATTTCAGGCTATTTCTGCGGGCGATCAGTTCTCTTTTCTGATTCATGAGGGTCTTCATATCACTCATATTCTGAACCGTTTTCATTTTCCTGTTCAGCTCGTCAATCTGATGACTGATAAATTCATATTTAATTTTGACGACCGATTCTGAAAACAGACCATGTGTGGACTCAGAATAATCTGGCCACTCCGCAAGTTCCGCAAGTAAGCCGCGGACACTTTCTTCTTCAATAATCGAAAACAGCTCCACCGGATCGATCTGCCGATGGTTCTGATAGGCGCTTTGAATATATAAAGCCAGTTTCTGGCAATCCTCATTGGCAAATACGCCAACTTCATTCTGGTATTGCCGGATATAGTTTTCATCATTGAGCATGGACCACAGGACGGCTTTTTCAGCCTGAAGCCGGCCCTGAGCCGCAGGGAGAGTCTGCAAAGGAATGGCAGGGCGCATCTGACTCTTTTTGGAAGAATACGAGCGTCGGGGTGATGGATTGGCTTCAAAGCTGAATCCAGTCAGCTGCTGCAGTTTACTGAAAAGAACAGGCTGTTCAAACTGCTCAAGCGAAGCGCGGATGATGCCCTCCATTTCTCTGGCATATTGTTTTTTATCTTCATAGTTGTCCAGGTTGTATTCCGTCTGAAGATACTCCAGACAGAACTGGGCAAATGAAATGGTATTGTCAACGGCCTGATGGACAGCCTCGGCGCCTTTCTGGATAAAAATATCATCCGGGTCTTTGGCTTCCTTTTGTGAAACGATGGAAAAACGGATGCCCGCAGCCATCGCTTTACGGCCGAATTTATATGCTGCCTTCTGTCCGGCGGCATCCTGATCGTAGAAAACCACAACCGGAACGCGCAATCTGGCAATCAGGTTTAACTGTTCATCCGTGCAGGCCGTCCCTAAGTTGGCAATGCCTTCAGAAATGCCAGCTTTCGCCAGGCCCAGAACATCCATTGCTCCCTCACAAAGGATGACACGCCCGGCTTTATGGGCTGTTCTGGCAGCTCGATGGTAGTTGAAAATCAGGTTGCTCTTCTGGTAGAGCACACTGTTGCTTGTGTTGACATATTTTGCCCCGCTGTTGCCGGGCGGAACGATTCTTGCTGTATACCCGACGGGATTTCCTTTGGCATCATGGATCGGAATGAGAATCCGATCATGAAAGCAAGGAACAATCCGATCCGTTCCCACCTGAATCAGTCCCACTTTTTCCAATGGGGCTGGATCTGGAAAGCGGGCCTGTAAATACTCGCTGACCATGTTGAACGATGGGGCGTAGCCAATCTGGAAGGTATCCAGGATCTGTTTGTTAAATTTGCGGGAAACCAGATAATTTCTGGCTGCCTGTCCGTCTTTACTGGCAAGCTCATAGCGGCCATAGGCGGTAAACAGATCCAGCGCATCATAGAGTGGCTTGTTTGGGTCTGGGACAGCCGGGGCTGCCTGTTCAATCTGCAAAGGATAGTGAATCCTGGCAGCCACTTTGGCTACAGCATCGACAAACGAAATCTTTTCATATTTCGAAACGAAACCGATCGCATCGCCGCCGGCTCCGCAGGCAAAGCACTTAAAAATCTGCTTGTCGGGGGAAACCCGCATGGATGGCGAGTGGTCATCATGGAAAGGACAGACCCCGACATATTCCTTTCCCTGTTTTTCGAGGGGCAGATATTGCGAAATGATCTCAACGATATCCGCTTTTTCCTTGATCGCCTGAACATCTGCTTCAGGAATCCGCATCCTGGCACCCCCTTTGTATTTCAATAGCCAGATGTGTTCATTTGACAAGTCGAGTCAAATTACTGGAAGCTGACACGCTGGGCCAGGTAGTTTTCAAGTTCAGTGATTGGCAGACGAACCTGTTCCATGGAATCCCGTTCCCGTACCGTTACGCAGCCATCGTTTTCCGTTTCAAAGTCAATGGTAATGCAGAATGGGGTGCCAATGGCATCCTGGCGACGATAGCGTTTTCCGATGGTCTGGGCATCATCGTAAGTCACGTTGAACGATTTTGCTAAAGAGCGGTACAGCGCTTCAGCCGGTTCAGCCAGTTTTTTGCTTAAAGGCAGAATGGCCGCTTTGTAAGGAGCAAGGTATGGGTGGAGACGTAAAACCGTGCGGGTATCCTTGTCGCTGATTTTTTCTTCTTCAAGAGCCTGGGACATAACAGCCAGAATCAGACGCTCAACACCAACGGATGGTTCAATGACATACGGAATGTATTTGGAGTTGGTTTCCTGATCGAAGTATTCCAGCGACTGTTTGGAAGTTGTCTGGTGTGATTTCAAATCAAAGTCTGTACGGTCAGCAATTCCCCACAATTCGCCCCAGCCAATCGGATCGCCAAACAGGTATTCAATATCGGTTGTCGCCTTGGAGTAGTGCGCCAGTTCTTCCTGTTCATGGGCTCTTAAACGCAGGCGGTCTTTGTGCAGGCCCAGGTCATATAAGAACTGTTCACACATCCCTTCCAGTTTTTTGAACCATTCTAAATCGGTGTCTGGTTTGCAGAAAAATTCCAGTTCCATCTGTTCGAATTCACGAGTTCTGAAAATGAAGTTGCCCGGAGTGATTTCGTTACGGAAAGATTTACCAATCTGTCCGACGCCAAATGGCAGCTTTTTACGCATAGTGCGCTGTACATTTTTAAAGTTGACGAAAATACCCTGAGCCGTTTCCGGGCGCAGATAGATTTCGTTTTTCGCTTCTTCAGTAACCCCCTGGAAGGTTTTGAACATCAGGTTGAACTGACGGATTGGTGTAAAGTTTTTCTTGCCGCAGTTGGGGCAGACGATATCGTGTTCGTCAATGTAAGTTTCCATTTCCTGGTTGGTCCAGCCAGCAGGTACGACTTGGCCATCCGTTGCCTCTTCAATTAAGGTATCGGCACGGAATCTGGTTTTGCATTCTTTGCAGTCCATCAGCGGGTCAGAAAAACCGCCGACATGGCCAGAAGCCACCCAGACTTGTGGATTCATCAAAATCGCACTCTGAATGCCGACGTTTTCAGGCTGTTCCTGAATGAATCTTTTCCACCAGGCATTTTTAATGTTGTTTTTCAGCTCAATGCCAAGCGGACCGAAATCCCAAGTATTGGCAAGGCCGCCATAAATTTCAGAACCCTGGTAAACAAATCCATAGTTCTTCATATGTGCTACAATATCGTTAAAACTTAAGTAACTCATTGTTCCCTCTCCAGTCTTTTATTTTTTGCGCCATTTCGACAGCTTGCTGGCGCCTGATCGATATATTATAGAGCTTTCTGAAAGAAAAAGAAAAGAACCCGCATTTTTCGCCATACAGTTGGCTTAGGAATGCGGGTTTTCGCTTTGTTTTTGCAATTTTAAAATCATTTCAGGATGCAGACTGGATGATTGCAGGCAATCCTTTTCTACTTTGCCGGGCTGTTTTCTGGATCAGAATCAAGTTTGGAAACTGTGCAAGTCTGATCTGAATTCTCTTTTTCTGAGTCGTCCTTTTTTGAGCATTGAGGATCTGGACTTTCAGGATCTGAATTTTCAGGATCAGCTTCCCGATCCCTCGTGTTGTCTGGTTCTTTCAAATCCAAATTGCGATCTTTCAAGTCGCGATCTTGTAAATCCCTGCTCTCATCTTTTTTGGTTTCCGCTTCACGATCCGTATCCATGATAATCGCAACCGTCTTATCATCATGGCCTTCCAGGGCTTCAATCTGTTCTTGCAGCCATCTTCCCTGTTCGTCTTCCGGGATATTTTCAATGGAGAACAGTTTGTCGATGAGGGCATAGTTGCCAGCAGGGAGGCCATCATACGGAATAATGAGCTGATCAAAGACGCCATCGGTCGCTGCTAGAAAACGGACAACCGGGTCTTCTTTCGATCCCCCCATAAAAAAGCGCCACTCTTCAGTATCCCCAATGGGATACACGCTGGAAGAAGACTTCAGACGGGTAATCATCGTCCCTGAATTGTGCAGTTTTGTCTGATAGAGAATCCCGCCATCCCCGGCAATCCCCCCATAAAGCAGACCATCTTTGTATAAGGCGATAATTAATGTTGTCTGACAATCGAAAAACGGAATTCCGGCTTGTTCAAGGGCATCTTTTAGTACGGCCAGAGAAAACAGAAAGGCATCCCGGATCTGGTCACAGACATGGTCCGGGTTCAGATTTTTATCCAGCCTGTTTTCCAGAAAGGCCTGCGAGGCTTTGCTGACTAAGGCTGCAGCCAGTTCACTGTTTGAAAAGGTCCAGTCAGATTTGAGTGAAACGCCATCACAGGCAATCACGCCTGTAAATCCGGCTGCCTCAAAAATCCGGATTGCATCCTGGTTTTTGATTCCATATTGTTCATGCAGAGTTCCCTGCATGGTAATTCCTGCTTTGAGCATTGCATTCCCTCCATTGTCTGTTCCTGTTGTTCGAGTGTGTTCTGATTTCATCATTTTCCAAAATTTATTTTTCTGGCACACTTTTTGACTCTCTTACTGTTTTCGGATTGTGTACGCCAAAGAATACAGAACTTCTTTTCACTTGCAGATTGCCAGTTCCTTGCCTGGCAGATCTTCTTGATCGACTATCCGGCAGGCTTGTCTTGATGGACCATCTTGTACTCTTGTACTCTTGCTGAATGGTCTGTCACGGACTTCTTCCTGGCCTTATCGTAAGCGACAGAAAAGAAAGTGACAACGAAGAAAACTTCCGACCAATTAAAAAGCTTTCAAAGGGCCAAAGCCAGCTTTGAAAGCTTGTCCGTTCTCGGGTTTATGGTCTTACGGTAATGGTCTTTCCATCCGGACCCGGTGTGTTTTTCAGGTAGTCGATAATATCGGCTTTAGCCTCCGGTTTGCAAGGTTTGCACTGCCATGAGTCAGTGTCACCACTGACCAGGGCATCGGCAAAACCAGAGCATCCAGGATAGCCGCATCCGCCACAGTTGTAGCCTGGCAGATGAGTAGCAACGTAATCGACACGGTTGTCCGGTTCAACATGGAAGACTTTCGCAGCAATTCCAAGGCCGGCACCAAGAAGTGCGCTCAGCATTCTGTCTACCTCAACTTTCTTGTTTTGGATGGTTCGGGCAGTAAATATCTTTACAGCCGTCGCAATCCGCCTTCAGGTTTTCGCATCCCTCTGGTTTGGGGGTGCGTCTGTTTTTGAGAAACAGGAAAATATAAATTCCCACCAGCGCTCCAAAAAACAGGATCGCCAGAATCAGACGGGTGAAATCCATTAAATAATTCCAGCCAGTCCGGAGAATGCCATAGCCATCAGTCCGGCAACAACCAGAGCGACCGGGTTGCCTTTGAAGCTTTCTGGTACGTTTGCAACTTCAAGACGTTCACGAATCGCCGAGAAGATGTACAGAACCAGGGCGAAGCCAAGTGGAGTCCCAATGGTGTAAACCAGCATATGAGCGAAGTCATAGCCGTTAGAAATGTTCACCAGGCAGACGTTTAAGACAACGCAGTTGGTCGTGATCAATGGCAGGTATACACCTAACGATTTGTACAGAGCTGGTGAAGATTTCTTTAAGAACATTTCAGTCAGCTGTACAAGCGAGGCGATAACCAGAATGAAAGTAACTAAGTCCATGAATTCCAGTTTTAATGGAACAAGGACAAGGTAGTACAGAGCATAGGTAACCAGACCTGCTGCAACGATAACGAAGACAACAGCCATTCCCATACCCAGGGCGCTGGATTTCTTACGGGATACACCCATGAATGGGCACAGACCTAAGAACTGGTTGAGTACGGCGTTATTGAGCAGAACAGAGGTGATTAACAGCGTAACGAGTTCACCAAACATTAAGCGGCCTCCTTAGCAGCTTTAGCGGCTTTGGCTGCTTCAATTTTTGCTGCTTTGGCAGCTTCTTCTTCCTTTTTATGGATGTTGTTTTTGTAGGCCGTTAAGGCTGCGGCCAAAAATGCGAACGTCATGAACGCGCCCAGAGGAGCACTGAACATGGAGATCGTGTAGCTGTCCGGGATCAGGCGCAGGCTGAACAGAACCTGCGCTTCGTCAAATGGGTTTGTCATGGACAACACCCCAGTTGACAGAATCTGACGGATTAAGGACATGGCCAGGACTGCTAACAGGTAGCCAAGACCCATGCCAAGGCCATCCAGTGCGGAATCCAGAACACCGTTTTTGCTGGCAAAGGCTTCGGCACGACCCAGGATGATACAGTTAACAACAATCAGAGGAATAAACACACCCAGTGAAGAGTTCAGAGCTGGAGCATAAGCCTGAATCAGCATCTGAATAATCTTAACCAGAGTGGCAATAATGACGATATAGACTGGGATTCGGATATCATCCGGTACCAGTTTACGGATCGCAGAAATGATCATGTTGGACAGAATCAGAACGGCGATAACCGCAACGCCCATACCGATGGCGTTATTAATCGAAGTGGTAATGGCCAGTGTCGAGCACAGACCTAAATACAGTCCGAAAACAGGATTATCCTTGATCAGACCGTTTTTGAAGTTTTGCATTCGGTTCATCAGGGTTCTCCTTAGTCAATTTCGGTGGCAATGACTGCACACTCGTTGATTGCCTGAACAACAGGCGTAGACGTGTACGTCGCGCCAGAGATCGTATCCAGCTGTCCGCTGGCCTGTTTGCCAATTACAGATTCTGCGAAGGCTGATTCGGTAATTTTCGAACCAATGCCCTTTGTATCCGCATTCGAAATGGCTTTAAATCCATCGACAAGATCGTTGGCTGCATCAATGCCGACCAAAAAGACAGTACCACCATCATAGCCGGACACAGTACATTTGAAGACAACCACATTGTCGCCATATTTATAGACCTTATCCACGAATGGATGATCCGGGGTAATGTCAGAAGCATCAACCGATTCGAAATCATCGATGCTGGCCTCTGGATACATTTCCAGTAAGGAAGCCTTTTCAGCTTTTTCTTCGTTGGCCGCAATAATTGGAGCCGTTGCACTGTTGGCAGCGTACAGAGCGCCGCCGGCAATGGCCGCAACAATGGCTAAGAAAATTGCAAGGTAGAGAGGACTCTGCTTATTCATTACAGCACCTCCTCAAAAACTGCCGGGCTTGCCAGCGCAGTTTTTTCAATGGTTCTTGGCGCATTGACACGACGTACAGTCGTCGCTGCGTAGAAAGAAACGCAAAGCGAAAGAACAGCAGCACAACCAATCATGATCCAGGCTTTCTTCATCTGCTCAAGCTGAGGACGATCGAGAGCGGATTCAATCATTGGCGTGAAGGTATTCATGATCAGGATGGAGTATAAGCATCCTTCTGGCAGGTTTCCTTTTAAACGGATCAGAACGGTGAGCGCAGCTGCACACATCGCAAAGAAGATTCGTCCAGATGGAACCGTTGGCGCGGTAACCGGGTCAGTTAACATGAATACGCCGCCGAAAATCACACCACCAGTTAAAAGATGCAGTGCAGGGTACCATAACCATCCAGGAATACCGTGGTAAGATTCAACCCCTTCCAGCAGGGCGATCACGAACGTGATCACGAAAATGGTTCCTAAGTAGAACACAGGAATACGCCAGTCGATGACTTTGCGCACCACCAGGAAAATACCAACCAGGATGATCAGCAGACTGAAGGTTTCACCGATTGCTCCAGGGTATGTTCCCAAAAGTAAGCTGCCCCAGCCGCCGCAATAGTCCAGATAAGACTGAAGAGCTGCTTCTGTTCCTGGCATCCAGCTGAATGTGGAAGCAAGAACACCAGTTGGTGTAGCGGAAGTAACCAGATTTGTGGTTGCCCCAGAGAAGGAAGCGAAGATAACCGCTCTTCCGACCGCAGCCGGGTTGAAAATATTAAAACCAAATCCACCAAAGACCAGACGGCCGATCGCAATCGCAAAGAAGGTTGCAACGATGACCGCATAAGGAGGGATGGAAATCGGGCACATCATAACGAGGATGATGGAAGTCACCCAGCCAAAGGAATGGGTGATTGTCGATTTGATGTCCTGTTTCTTGACTTTTGCAAAAACGGCTTCGCATACAAAAGTCGTGATCAGGGAGCATACAAGCAGCAGCAGAGCCTGCAAACCATAGGCAGCGCCCCAGGCTGTGAAGTAATAAATAACAGAAGCTGCGAACACAATCAAAAGACCGATGGTCAGATCCCGCATAATCATCTGCGTGGAATGCTTACTTTGAAGGTTCGGGCTTACATGAAAGGCAAATTTCATTTCAAGTTCCCTCCTACTTCTTTCTGGCCTTCATCATTAATGTTCGTTTAGCTTTTCGAACATTTTCAGTGACCTGAATGTGGCTTGGGCAGACGTAAGTGCAAAGACCGCATTCGATACACTGCATGGCACCACGTTTTTCCATTTCTTCTGCATCATTCATCTTCACCGCATTGGCAATGCGAACAGGCTGCAGACCGATTGGACAGTGCTGCGTACAGTTTCCGCAGCGCATGCACGTCATTTCTTCTTCATCGTGGTTTTTCAGAACAGTAATGGCGTTCATGGCGCGGTCGATCACGATCTGATCGCTGACCATAGTTTTTCCCATCATAGGACCGCCGGCAATCAGCTTGAGGCTTTCCTGTTTTTCAACAAAGCCGCCGATCTGTTCGAGGATTTCCGCTACCGACATGCCAACTGGAACCAGGACGTTTGTCGGATACTTCAGCCCTTCGCCTGAGAAAGTAACATATTTCTTGGCCTGGGCCTGTCCCATTTCAAAGGCACGGGCAACCAGAATGGCTGTGTTGGCATTGTTGACAATCACGCCGCATTCTCCAGGCAGCCGCTTGTATTCTCGCTTAAGCAAGGTGCGGATCAGAGTCCGTTCACCACCCATTGGGTAAACATCCGGGACTTCGCGAACTTCAATGCCCGCCGCATGTTCACGGTTAATTTCTTCGCGGATGGTGTTGATCAGATCTGGATGGGTCTTTTTTACACCGATCAGAACGGTATCCACTTCAGCCATTTTCTGCAGAATACGGACACCGTGGACAAACTGTTCCGGATAGTCCATGACACATTTGTAGTCCGCTGTAATGTAAGGTTCACATTCAACGGCATTGATGACCAGAGTGTTGATGTTTTCAACTTTCTGATACTTTACGTAAGTTGGAAAGCCTGCGCCACCCTGACCGATGATTCCGGATTCTTTAACGAATTCAACCAGTTCATCATGGCTTGCATTGTGCCAGTCCATAGGTGGAAAAGCCTGAATGGCTTCCTGCTGCTCATCAAGTTCGATGACCAGGTGCTGCTGTGGTTTTAGGCTGTTGTGCGGACGTTTGGTAACTCCTTTAACCGTTCCGGATACACTGGAGTACAGAGGAACCGGAAAGGCGGATTTGGTATTGGCAAGGCGGGTGCCGATAAAGACATGATCGCCTTCAGAAACCAGCAGTTCGATCTGAGTATTGTTGCCGGCAAACAGAGGAATATAAACCTCTTTGGCTGGCATGAGTCTCTTCACGTCGCTGTGATCTGTCAAACCTTTTTTACCAGGAATGTGCTGACACATTGGCCCTAATAAAAGTGACATACTCTTCTTCCTTTCAGTTACAATCGATTCAATTTTAGGCAGGCATCCCATTAAAATCAATTTTGGCCCATAATCCATGGTTGTTTTACCCAAAAATAGCATGACTTCCGCAATCCAATCCCATAACAGGGCGGATTTTTCCCATAAGAAAAAGCGGAAGATGGTTTAGCTCTGCCAAGGAAAATGGAGGGGCTTACGAATGTCGGAAATCCTTATCATAAGAAACTCTCATCACAATTCGAAGCGTATTTTTTATCCTCGCGCAAATCGAAAGTTAACCCGGATTATTATGGCTTATGGTTTTGGGAAATACTACAAAAGATTAAAAGATTCTGAAAAATCGTTATTGTTTTAGTGAAATTTCGGTTAACAAACAGGTAAATCCGCGCATTTTATCTTTGCTTCATTCTTTTTCCATCGATTTTCTATAATTTGTCATCATGTTTCAGTCTGAAAACTATTTTTCAGGCATATTTTTCCCGAAGTTCAGGCGCGGGCGTTTCCCCGTCCAGACAATGAAGTTTCTCCCTTTTTTCTTTTCTTCCTCTTCCGCCCTCTTTTTCTTCCTTTTCCTCCCTCTCTTTCATGATTTGCTCACTGCTCATGATCTGTTCATCCTTCTGGAGGCTTTCTGTGGGTTTCCTTTCGATTCGTCAGGATCCAATTTGAACACCATAATCCGGGCAGACGCTGATGCTTTAGACTGCCAGAGCGATAGGTTATCAAGCTAGGGCGAATACCCCATGGCTTGCCATGGGGATGAAAGCCCTCTGAAAGATGCTTTTGAGACTTAATGATGTACAAATAAAATGAATGCGTTTTCAGTTTTTGCATTGCGCATTTTTTGCGTCTGATATACAATAGATATAGAAATGGAAAGCACTTTGTCAAAGGATGCAAAGCCGCAGAATATCGCAGAATATGCAGATTAATATCAGTCTTCCCAGAGTCTGGAAAGAATTGCTTGAAAACCTGGCCCGAATTATGGCTGCTGAAGAAAAGCATAATTTAAAATGGCATGATCTGATTCGAAGAGCGGTTAAAGAAAATCCGAGCTTCCAGATGAATAAATCCAGGCATTCGTCACATTCAACCTATCTGTGTAGGTACCATCTGATCTTCTGTCCCAAATTCAGGTTCAGGGTATTGAAAGATGGTGTGGATGAGACATTGAAAGAAATTCTCCAAAAGATTTGCGACCGCTACAGATACGAAATACAGGCGATGGAAGTCATGCCCGACCATATTCATTTTTTCTTATCCGCTCCTCAGACAGCGGCACTAACCGATATTGCCTGGACGATTAAAAGCATTTCCGCCATAGAACTGTTTAAAGCCTATCCCGATTTAAAACATTTTTATCAAAGGTGTGGACGGCTGTGGAGCAATGGCTATTTTATTGCCACCACAGGCGATGCTTCAGCTGAAACCATAAAAAAATATATCGAAGATCAAAGAAAGTCATCAGAACCCACTTGGAAAGGAGAACGCGTATGTCCAGAACAAAGAATTCCAGAGCTGCTCAGGCTAAAGCTGAATTATCCGATGCGGATAAAAAGCTGATCAAGGAACATCACAAGCATACAGCCAGACACACTCTGAAGCTGGAGCTGGCACTGACCGAAGACGAGAAGCGTCATGCTTTTCATATGGCTAATAATGCCAGAATCCTTTCCAACGATCTGACAGGGTGGATCTCAAAACGCCTGAAAGACCTGTTCCGCACAAAAGCCTACCGTGCACATCTTGCCATGTATAAAGAAGTCATGGAACGAAAGGTTACAACAGAAGAGGAACAGGAGCAGCAGGATCAGGACCGTGAAGCAGTCAGTCAGCTTCTTGCAGAAGATCAAAAGAAGTGGCGGGTTACGTTCGACGATCTTCGCCGCTATACGCAAAGCCGCTATCAGAATTTAAAACTGAACGCTCAGATTGCGCTTACTGTGGCTGAAGACGTCTGGTCTGGTGTCGAAAAAGTTCTTTACTCTGAGGGGAAGCATCTGCACTTTAAAAAACGGGGTGATCTTCCGGTTCTGCGAGGAAAACAGGTAGATCGGGCCATCATGCTCAAATTGACAGAAAAAGACGGAAAGCCACGGCTGACCGTAAGCATGAAAGGGGTATGCACAAATGCGAACCTGCTGATCAGAAAAAATGACATTTTCGCGCGCCGGGAACTGTATCGAATCCGCTCTTTTATGCAGCATCCTGAAAATGAGATTTTCTATGCCAGAAAGTGGGAGGAGACCCAGATCGCCCAGGATACTTACCGCCCCTGCTATGTATCCATTAAATGTGAGCAGATCAGAGGGAAACTGCGTGTGTTTGCCATCATCACCATCGAAGGAAAACCAGTCAATAAAATTCGAAAGGATGGTTCTGCACGCCATTCCAATGGCAAAGGCGTAGTCGGAATGGATTTAGGAACCCAGTCAGCGGCTGCCTATTCTGCAGGAAAAGACGTTCTTTTTATCAATCTTGGAGAACGAAATCAGAACTACTATCCAAAAAAAGAAAAACACATTGCCACTCTGCAACGAAAGCTGGATCGTCAGAGAAGAGCAGGCAATCCTGAACACTACAATGAAGACGGTACGATCAAATGCGGCATCCCAAAAAGAAAATGGAAAAAATCAAAGCGAATGCGCCAAACAGAAAACCATCTGAAAGAAGAACAGCGCAAGCTCGTCCTGACAAGAGAGTACGTACATAAACAGACAGTCAACACTCTGCTTTCTATGGGAGATGTTCTTGTCACAGAACCCTCCAATGCTCGCAAGCTTGCCAAAAGAAGCTCCAGACCAGCTGAAATCAATGAGAAGACTGGCAGATATAAGCGTAAAAAACGTTTTGGTAGGAGTATCAACCGTCGTGCGCCAGGCACGCTGTTCGCACTTGCCAAAGCGGCTTATGGTTCCAATTTTCACACCGTTCCTGGTAAATTTCGGGCCAGCCAGTACGATCATACGGATGACAGCTATAAAAAGAAAAAGCTGTCGGAAAGGACAGCTGTATTAAGCGATGGAAAGAGAATTCCAAGGGATTTATATTCCGCTTTTCTTCTGGCTAATGCCAGCAACGATTTTTCCTGTGCAGACCGTAGTCTGTGCATTGCCAATTACGAACATTTAAAGAAGGCTTCAGACGCTTTTGTCCAATACGCAAAAACGAATCATATGCATATTTTGAATTCTGGTATTTAATTGTCGGATGCTTTAGACGTTTTACCAAACCACTGACCATGGTGCAGTTCAAAGAAAGAAGGGCTTTTCCGGATTTCTGAACTGGGACAACCTGGATTCGTCCGGGCCCCGAAAGGGTTCTGGCACACCGGGACATGATAGCGCAGGAGGTCTCATTTGCCTCATGTCAAAAAGACTCATTTGTCGTTCTGATCACTGTCCTGTCTGCTCAGGTGCTTTGTTCATAAATTCAAGATGTTTATCGTCTTGGAACCTCCACCGCTTGCGGTGGGGTTTGGTCAGAGTTGTTTGTGGACTCTCGATTTTTACGCATGACCCGATAGATTGCGGTCTATTGCGATTTGAATGAATTTCTTATATATTGGCCTTTCCCTGCTCCTGCTGACAAACCAGCCAGTTTCAATGACCAGAATATTCATAATTTCTGAAGCTCTTGAAAGATGGAGTTCCTGAAAAAAAGATCCATCCAGATTTCCAGGCCAGGAAAATCCAGCTGATCGTTTCAGATCTTCCCCCATTTCAAGATCTGCAAAAAAATCCAGAACCCTCAGCGCAGCCAGTGAACATGACCAGTGAACATGAAAGGATACAAATATGACACCATCTTCCCCCGAAAATAAAAAAACAGATTCTTCAATATATATTGAAGAAAAAAAAGAAAACGAAACATCTTCGCCCCATGAGAAAACAACAAGCAAAAAAGATCCAAAAAAATCCGAATCGATTACTGGATGGATCGTTCTAGCCTGCTGTGTTCTTGTTCTTTGTCTTTGCGGCTATTTTTACCTGCAAAGTCCAAACCGGGCTGGCAATGAAATCAAAAGCCGCTCCATTACCCTGACCGATGTCGGCTTCGATACGCCAGTAACCTTCAAGACTACCGGAACCGAAAAAGACTTCAACAAGTACGTGGATATCATTGAATCCACGTATCAGGAATGCAATGAACTTTTCGATGCCTTCCATACCTATCCCGATAAAGTCAGCCTCAAAGAAGTCAATGACACGCCGCGCCACACACCCGTTGAAGTCGACCCAAAAGTCATTGAAGTTCTTCAGGACTCACTCAAGGCCCATGGCGTCAATTCCAAATTTGATGTCAGCCAGGGAAAACTGACAATGCTCTGGAAGCAGGCTTTTGGAGCGCAGACGCCTGCTTTGCCGGATGCCCAAGCCATTGAAGCCGCCAAAAACCCGGATTCGATGGATGCGGTTGTTGTCAAAGACAATACAATTACGCTGACCAACGAAGCAGCTGCACTGGACTTTGGTGCGATTGCCAAAGGCTATACCACTCAGCTGGCCGCCGACCGTTTGACTGAAGCGGGTCTGGAATATGGCTTTTTAAATGCTGGCGGCAACGTCATCCTGATTGGCGAAAAACCAGAAGATGAAGACTGGGTGGTCGGCATTCAAAATCCGGATGAACCGAATTCCCTGCTTGTTTATCGAAACCGCAAGCCAACCTGCCTGGTCACTTCTGGTGACTATCAGCGTTATATGGAAGTCGATGGTATCCGTTATGCGCATATCGTCGATCCAGATACCGGTTATCCGGCAGCGAATATGCGTTCGGTTACCGTCATCCATGAAGATTCTGCCTATTGCGATGCCATGTCGACCGCTCTTTTCTGCACAAGCGTTGAAGAAGGGCAGAAAATCTGTGAAGAATTCGATCTGGATGCGATCTGGATTGTCGATAAAGGAACTGTTGATCTCGTCCCGGATCTGTCCACTGATGCGTTTGATATTTATATCACCGACGGACTCAAAGACCAGGTTAAACTCAAAAACCAGGTTGAACCCAAGCAGGCTTCTTAATCCTGTTCAAACCTTGCAGGGATAATAAATGTATCCTGCTTTGAAAGAGAGAAAAAGAACAGAATCTCCCCTCCACTCAGGTGGTCAATCTCAAAGGTGCAAAGCGCGATCATGCTATAATGGTCCTGTTCAAAAACGATGCTGCCCCGCTTGAGGCGGCAGCAATCAAAGGAGAAAAATTTATGGATAAATATGTTTGCACGCTTTGCGGATACGAATACGACCCAGCTCTTGGCGATCCAGACAACGGAATCGCTCCAGGCACTCCATTCGAAGACCTGCCAGAAGACTGGACATGCCCTCTTTGCGGTGCTGCTAAATCCGACTTTGAAAAAGTTGAATAATCATCCTGTTCTCTAAGCCGATAAAAGCCATCCAATTGCGATGGCTTTTCTTTTGGCTTTTTTATGCTTTGAAAACAGTTTCGATCCATCCACCGTTTTCATTCCGCTATATGGCTGCCAGGCCATAGCGTTTCTTTTTGCGGTTTTGCGGTTTTCTATCGATTTCAGAAGATCCCTTCTTCTGGACCAGAGACATCATCATCCATAAAGACAGAAACAGGCAGTCAAAATCCGGACTCTTTTGCTTTGATTCAAAGACTGGTTTTGCAGACACATCCAAGATAAGAAAGCCGCTGCGGCAGTCTTGAAGTGAATTGCGTTTGCTGAAATCCTGACTGATCTGCTCAATCCAGATACTGTCCCCTGCCTTCAAACTTGGTTTTGAATCCATCAAGGCCTGGCTGGATCTGCCATGATGCCCATCCTGACCCGGCTGACTTGATGATCAAGAGAGTGATAAAAGATCATCAGCTCATTTTTAAATCCACTCCCCGAAAAAAATTTTATTTTTTTGTAACAAACGTGGGATCGAATTCGTCTAATCAGTGAAAGGAGGAAAAATGAATCAGGATCTAGAGCAGCTCTACCAGGCCTATTCCAGAAAAGTTTATTGCTATCTGCTCTCTCTTTGCCAGAATCCGGTCCTTGCGGAAGATCTGATGCAGGATATTTTTCTGAAAGCTGCCAAAAAAATCGATACGTTCAAAGAAAACAGTTCTTTGTCTTCATGGCTCTGTGCCATTGCAAAAAACCTTTACTATGACGCGATGCGCAAGCAGAAGAACACCGTTGCTCTCGAAGAAGAACTGCTGGTCTTTGATCCAAACCAACGGGATCTGCGCATCTTCAGCTGTCTGCATGATCTGTGCGACCCATACCGGGAAATCATCTATCTTCTCGTTTTCTGTTCCATGAGCTTCAAAGAAATCGGCGAAATTTTAGGCAGATCCGACACCTGGAGCCAAGTCATGTTTTACCGAGGCAAAGAAAAACTGCGTGCTTTATGGCTAAAGAAAGAGGGGAAATACCTGTGAAACCGTCAGAACATAGAAACAAAATGAATCGATCACCATCGAATACTCAATCGGCTGATCAAAAGAATAAGATCCAAAAGAATGTCCTTCATCCAAAAAACGAAGGAGAACCAAATCAGGATCCGGATCAGACATTCAGTGTTTCATCATCAGTCGATGACACTGCTCAAAAAGGGATGGAAGCTGTAGACAAAGCTCAAATTCTTCCTGCGCTTCCAGCAGACAAGAAGCCAGGTCAAGCTGATCCACAGGATTCCATCTGTGAGATCGTCCATGACCTGCTTCCGCTTTATACAGAAGGGCTTGCCACTCCTGCATCCGTTTTGCTCATTGAGACGCATCTGGAAAGCTGCCCTGATTGTACGATTCAGCTCAGAACATTGCAGGAAGCTGAACCAAAAATTCAGTCTTCCTTGGCCGATCATGCGCTCACCTGCGCTCTGAAAAAAACACATCAAGCAATGCGCAGAAATCATATTCTTCTGACTATCCTGCTGGTATTCTGTCTTGCATTAGGAAGTATTCTTGCCTGGAGCAGCTATCAGAATGTCAGGATGAATGCAGATGATGTCTATATCGCCAGCCAGAACGAATCTGAAAAAATCAACTGACGCTGGAACTGAAAACAACCAGCCCAAAGGAAGGTTTTCTGTCCAGTTCTGTTCAAGAAGTTGAAAATGGAATCTATGCCGTGGATCTTTATGGAGGCGCCGGTCTTTTTGATCAGTCGAAAACGATGGAACTATCTTTCACACAGCCAATCCATGAGATTCGTGTTGGTGAAGAGCTGATTTATCAGGATGGACGGCTGATTACGGAAGCTGAACTCCAGATTCTTTTGAATGCGCTGCATCCTGTCGCTGGATAGAACTGCTCTACATCTGAAGCGGCCAATTCTGCTCTGGAAAAATGAAGGAGACAAGAACCTGCGATGACCAGACTCCAGAAGCCGTACAAAATGGAGTTCTGCTCTGGGGCATCGCTGTTCAGAAGGTCAGCCATCCGGCAAAGATTTGATTGAAAACATAAAATGAACAATCGTCACCCCGATCCGATCGTTATGTGAAACGGCTGTCGTTTCGGTTTTTTTTGTTGCTGCAGTTTTCGCATAGCTGCCCGATCAGAATACTGAATTTCGGTGAGTTTTGCCTGGGCGAAGAAATAAAAAAGTGCATCATCAGACTTTTAATCAAGTCGAATGATGCACTTTCTCATTATAGGAGTAATTTGGTAATCGCTTGTTTCTCTTTTTGATCAGCCAGACCGAATTGAAAATCGGCCGGTCAATCTAAGTGGATCAAATATTAACCCTTAGATAATCGAAAAAGTAGAAGCACAACTTTGGATTTTAAACTAGTTTAGCTATACACATCAATGACTGTTACAGATGAGTATAGCCGCGCATTCTACTTCGTTCCTTATCAAGGTTTAGATGAGTTGGAATTTCTATATCTAAAATTTTATAAAATTGTTTTACGTGCTTGTTAGGAACTTCGATCACAACTTTTTTATTAGGTCCTAGGCAGCACATCAACGATTGGGTTTTCCCAAATAATCGTGATGTAGATACGCCGGTATTTTCCATTTGTTTTCGAACGAGCAACAGAATGATTGTATCGATAATATCGTGCAGGATTTTCCCTCTGACTGTTGTATCGCTCCATTTTGAAAGAGGAAGCAGTTCCAAATATTCTTTACTGGTTTTGAAAACTGTCTCTATCTCAGTGCGGCAGAAATACCGATAAAGCAAATCTTCAGGAGAAGTATCGATGTTGGATAGAAGAACAAAATATCCGAATTTGACAGTCATCCAGTCCTTGTCTTTATCCTTCATCTTTTGAAACTCATCTTTGTGGTCTTCAAGATAATCAATAAAGTGGTAAAGCGCATTGTTCTGATCTACATAAACGTAGGCGTATTCGTCATATTTTCCGTATAGTTTGATTTTCTTCTTTCTTCCGAAATAGGTGTGATCCTTACGAACAAACTGGTATTTCCCTTTATTTATCTGGTCTTTGAACTGCCAGTAGAGTTCTTTGAACGGGTACCCCCGTCTGGCTGGCATCCGGCTGATGACGGATTTTGAACTTCCAATATGGAAAGCGGCTATCAGCGGCTCACATACATAGCCAGCATCAAGAACCAGCGATTCAATTTCAATATCCAAAGTCGAAGCGACATCATTGACAATGTTCATCACCGTGCTTAAATCCAGCACATTGCCAGGAATGATGTCATACCAAACTGGCAGGCCAGTCGCATCGTCTAAAACCAAGACCAGGCGGATTTGAATTTCAGATGACGAAAGTCCATGGCAGCATAGTGCATTAAAAGGGTTGTTGGTAATCTGGTTTGGAAGAGGAGTAGAGTCTACGTAGCATCCCTGGCCAAATTTTGGATTTTGTTTCTTCATCAGCTTTATAAACTCTTTGAAGAATGCCACCCGGGTTTTATCGCTTCCCAGCAAAGAGAAAAAAGCTGTATCGGAGTGTAGGGATTGAATTGGCAAGTCTTCAAATAAATAAGATGCATAAGATTTTTCAAGAAAATCATCACAGCCAATTTTTGATCCATCTCTGAGAACTCCATGAAGAATATGAGCAAGAACCCTTTCCAGTTCTTCTTTTTTTGGAAAAACCGTTTTGAAAACCTCCAGCAGGCCACGTTTTTCTAAAAATTGTAGAAGTAGATATGAGTCACCAAAAACCGTATGAATTTGCGGCTCTGGGAAAACCAGCTTACATTGGTTCTCTTTTTCTTCTTCTGAAACAGGAGAAAAAGTATCCGTAGTCACGTTATAGTGAACTAAACCACGTGTTGGAGAAAGAAAAACCCCGGATTTCTTATCCTCAGCAAGTGAAATCACCTTGCCAAGACGTTCTAAAACCTGTTGAGCAGAATGGTTTTTCCTCTCTGGCGCATAAATAGACTTAACAATGGCCGCGGACCCAGAGACTATGTTATTTTCAGCATCACGAACGATTTTCTGAACCTTGATATAAGCCATAAGTAGAAGCACACTCCTCTATGCTTCAAAGTAGAAGCACATTTAGTATAGTTCTACCGAGGAAGATATGAAATTTAATTGATGCTTAAAGGGTTTGTTGGAAAAATAGACAGTGTGCTTCTACTTTCCTGATTATCTAAGGTTAACTGTTTAATATCCTTCTGAACCTTATGCTTTTTCAAGCACAGCAGCGCAGCGATCGCAAAGTCCGTCTTCGTGCTCGGATTCTGTGTAGTTCCAGCAGCGTGGGCAGACATGACCGGGAGCATGAGTGACTTCGATTTCGCTGACTTCATAAGGAGTCAGGTTGTCATCAACGAACTGAACATCGTAAACCATCAGCCACTGAGCCGGGTTGGTAATGACAGATTCAACCTGTTTTTTCAGCTCGTCACTGACATGGATGCGCAGAACAGCTTCATTGGATTTTTTGAGCAGACCCGAACGTTTTGCTTCTTCGAGAGCTTTCAGAACATCTTTTCGTAAGTTGAGCGCAGCTTCCATATCGGCTTTCAGATTGGCATCATCATGGTCAAGACCACTCTTGATGAATTTTGCCAGATGGATGGATTCCTCATCGAATTTCATCAGGTCGTTGAGTTCTTCTGTGGTATGAGCGAGAATCGGAGCCCAGAGTCTTGTCAGCATGGAAGCAGCCAGATACAGAACAGTCTGCACTTGTCGACGATCGCAGCTGTCTTTGGCATCGCAATACAGGATGTCTTTGGTGTAGTCGAGATAGTAGCTTGACAGTTCGTTGGTCATCAGGTTGGTCAGAGAAGTGACAACATCAGAGAAACGATATTCGTCATAGGCTTTTTCGCAGTCCTCTACAGCTTCATCAAGCAGAGCAAGGATGTACTTGTTCTGACGGGAGAGGGTGTTGACATCCACGAGGTCTTCTTTGGTGAACTGGTTTTCATCCAGGTTGGCCACTAAGAAACGGAAAGTGTTTCTGACTTTACGGTAGTTATCGGAAACCTGTTTGAGGATCTTTTTGCCCATAGAGCAGTCCGCCTGGTAATCAACCGAGCAGGCCCACAAACGTAAAATGTCGGCACCGAATTTCGAAGTGATTTCCGATGGAGCCATGGCATTCCATTGCGATTTGGACATCTTCTTTCCGTTTTCGTCCATAACGAATCCGTGAGAAAGAACCTGTTTGTATGGAGCCTGACCATAAACAGCGGTTCCTACGATCAAAGAAGAGTTGAACCAGCCGCGATACTGGTCACTTCCTTCAAAGTACAGGTCTGCTGGATAGCCAAGGCCGCGTTCGATCATGGCACCAGTGTGGCTGGAACCAGAGTCGAACCAGACGTCCATGGTATCTGTTTCTTTGGTGAACTTGCCGTTTGGCGAATGTTCGCTGGTATAGCCTTCAGGCAGCAGGTCCATGACATCTTTTTCAAACCAGACGTTGGATCCGCCTTCGCCGATCAGTTTGGCCACGTGAGCAAAAATTTCTGGATCCATTAATGGAGTTCCGTCTTCTCCATAAATAATTGGAATTGGAACCCCCCAGGCACGCTGTCTGGAGATACACCAGTCAGAACGATCAGAAATCATGTTGTGCATACGGCCTTCGCCCCATGCTGGAACCCAGCCGATGGAGTGAATCTGGTCGAGCAGTTTATCCCTGATTTTATCGATAGAGGCAAACCACTGCGTCGTAGCACGGAAAATGATTGGCTTTTTGGTGCGCCAGTCATGTGGATAGGAGTGGACAATGTCTTCATGATCGAGCAGGCAGTCTTTTTCTTTTAACCAGTCGATGACGATGCCATTGGCTTCATCAACGGTTTTGCCGGCCAGGCGTGGTCCGCAGACTTCCATCATGCGGCCCTGTTCGTCAACGTTAACAAATACAGGCAAGCCATATTTTTTACCGATCATAAAGTCGTCCATACCAAAGCCAGGGGCCGTATGAACAAGACCGGTACCGGAATCATCCGTTACATGCTCACCAACCATAACCAGCGATTCAACTTCTGGATACAACGGATGCGTTGCGGTCATATATTCGAGATCTTTACCTGGGATGATCTGGATCACTTCGTAGTTTTCAATTCCAAAGCGTTTCATCAGATCTTCAACCATGGAGTTCAGAACAATCAGATTACCCTGGTCTGTTTTGACGCGGGCATATTCAAATCGCGGGTGAACGGAGATCCCCAGATTGGATGGAATTGTCCATGGCGTGGTTGTCCAGATGACAAAGGAGTCGTCAGCACCCAGAATTCCCTTACCGTCTTTGACCGGGAATTTTACGAAGATGGTTGGTGAAGTCACATCTTTATATTCAACTTCCGCTTCAGCAAGCGCGGATTCTGAAGATGGAGACCAGTAAACAGGTTTGAGACCCTGATAGATCAGGCCATCCGCAGCCATCTTGCCGAAAATTTCAATCTGGCGGGCTTCAAAGTCAGGTGTCAGTGTGATGTAAGGATGATCGTAGTCACCGATGCTGCCTAAAGCCAGAAAACCTTTTTTCTGCCGTTCAACCTGCTCGAGAGCATAGTCGTGGCAGATCTTGCGGAATTCAGGAATTCCGATTTTCTTGCGGTCATACCCGAGTTTGGTTACAGCGGTTTCGATTGGCAAGCCATGCGTGTCCCATCCAGGGATATAAGGAACGCGATAACCTTCCATGAATTTTGATTTGTTGATGACATCTTTGAGAACTTTATTTAAAGCATGACCTAAATGGATGTCACCGTTGGCATAGGGAGGACCATCGTGTAATACGAAAGGTTCAGCCCCTTCTCGTCTTTCAAGCATTTTTTCGTACAGATGCTCATCCTGCCAGCGCTGCTGGAATTTTGGCTCTTTTTTAGCCAGATTTCCACGCATCTCAAAGCTGGTCTTTGGCATCTGAAGCGTGTCTTTATAATCCATTTTGCATCTTCCTTTCTACATAAAAAAAAGCCGTCCCAAAAAGGACGACTGTGCGCGGTACCACCTTAATTCTTTGAAGCTTAAACTTCCAAGCTCTTGCAGATAACGGTCTGTTCCCGGAAAAAGCTACTGAGTTTCGCCTTTTCGGCTCCAAAGGGATACCCATCAGAACGCTCATACAGCCTCGCATCACCCGGCTGCTTTCTGGAATCCTTTTCTGGTGGACCTGTCTTTGTCATTGCCTATTGATATTTATAGATGTGAACGATCAATCTGCCTTTTCTGCTGACGCCGTCGAGTTCCCCAATCCGGAATTTCCCGACTCGCCGCACAGAGATGGTGTCATTATTGCACAAGGTTTTCACAGATTCAAGAACCACGTCATTAACCTTAACAAAGCCTTGACAAATCATGTCTTTTGCGCCTGTTCGCGAACAATGAGCAAGCGCACTGACAATACAGTCTGCTCGCATACTGGCCGTATTGATTTTCAGATCCTCAAAACTGGCTTCAGGCATTCCCTGCACGCCAGCGGAGTGAAATTCAACGGGAACATGGCCAATGCGGGTAATGGTCTGTTCGATGTATTCTTTCAGGCTGGGCAGGCAGACAACATAAATCGACTGGTCATCGACCGCAATATCGCCAATCGCATCGCGCTCCAGTCCAGAGTGCATCAGTGCCCCCAGCACATCCGAATGGCTCAGGGTTTTCATGCGGGAGTCATAAGCGGACTTTAAAACGACCACAAAGCGCTCATCCACCTCTTCTTCCCGTTGAGCGGGCGAATCTTCCTTTTGCGTATGCAAACGCCCATAGCTGTCTGCCCCATCCGGATCGATTCCATTTTCAAAAGCGGCAGCCTCATTCCAGTCCGGTTCATCCCAGTTGTCAAAATTCCAGGATGAATCCCATGCCATGTCTTCTTCAAGATCGGCTTCACTTGCAACGACAAGTCTTGCTCGGGTCGCCCCTGCTCTGCCGCCTTCAAAACGATGTTCTACTTTGCCGCAAAGTGTTGCGGCCAGATTCTGCTCGGCCGGCGTTAAAAAACCGGTCATGAACGGTTTTCCTGATTTCTCGTAACGGGCAATCCCATTCGAGATCTGTTTTGAAAACTGTTCATGTCCGGTTAAAGGCTGTGACATTATTCGACTTTGTCTTCTTCGTCTACGTCGCCTGCTTTGCCAAGGTTAATCGATCCGGCCACGCCGATATCACTTGGGTAGCAGAGAATAACATTCTGACCAATCTTCTGTACATTACCATCCAGCGCAAAAACGACACCAGACAGGAAATCGATTGTACGCTGAGCGTATTCACGATCCAGTTTGTGCAGATTGACCACAACGGCTCTTCCCTCTTTTAAGCGGGAACCAACGACTTCTGCTTCCCCAAAGCTTCTTGGTTCAAACAGAACCATTTTGGTTTTTTCATCGAGTGGCGCTGGTCCATTGTGCGTTTTTGTTTCGTATGTGTTTGTATTTGCTGCCGGGACAACACGGTTAGGAGTTGCACTGACAGTAGATGTTACTGGTCTATTAACAGGCTGTTCAATAATTTCTTCTTCGCCTTCGTATTCTTCTTCATCATCTGGTTCAACGAATGCCTTAAGCTTATCCATAAATCCCATGATAGAAACCTCCTCTGTCGGGTGTATAGTAACACAAGTTCTAATGGTCTCAAATAACAGAAACGGGACACCAAATAAAAAAACGTAAGAAACCAATTTCTCCCATTTTCTGTAGCTGAGCCTGATTTCCGTCGCGATAAATGAGTATTTGAACTAACTGACATTATATCGTATTCGCCTGCAGATGCCCGGGGGATTCAATCTTTCATCTGAAAAGTTAAATTGAATCCGCCTTTTGTATGATAAAAATTTGAAAGAGAAAAGGCTTACGTGAAATGAATAGAGCTTTCATTTTTTGCAGTCTTTCTTCACCATCCAAGAATCTCTCTCTGGGCAGACAATCTGTACTCATTCTGAAACCGAGACCTGACAGGAATCTTAGCATACAGTAAGAATCACTCCTTCCTTTTTCGCTCAGTTTAAAACTCTGCACTCTTTTCTTCCTGCCTTCTCTTCTTTTGTGGACCTCTGTATTCTGTTATCTTTTTCTTTGTGTTTTTTCCACTATCCTGGATCCGTTTCAGGCTGTTCACAATCTATGCTCAAATTTTTAGACCAGAAAAAAACATCCGTCCTGAATCAATCCTTTCTCAATGTGCAGCCAGGGTAAACATTCCTGACTTCACTTCCAGACTGGACCGCTCTGGCATGAGCCTTCTGCTCCTTTTCCTGCATCCAGAATCTATAAACATTTTGAAGACCGGCTGTCGAAACAGCCGGTCTGAATGGGTTTATGAAAGGGTGGATTCGAGCCTGGAGATGGTTCGAACCGGTATGGCAGAAAATTCGGTTATTCGGTTTCAATCAATCCATAACCGCCATCGTTGCGGCGGTATACAACGGCGATCTTGTCGGTTTCATCATCTGTGTAGATGAAGAAGTTGTGGCCGAGCAGATCCATCTTGGCGATCGCTTCGTCCAGGCTGAGTTTTTCAGGAACGACGCTCTTTGTTTTTACGATTTCTTCGTCTGGATCTTCTTCGCCTAACAGATCATAATCCAGGAATGCTTCGTAAAGCGGAGTGCCTTTTTTCGAGCCAAGTCTTGTTTTCTGGCGGCGGATCTGGTCTTTAAGTTTTTCGATCACTTTATCGATGGCATTGTACATGTCCGCATCAGAAGTTTCCGCACGCAGAATCGCAAATTTTGTAGGGATTGTGACTTCAATTTTCTGTTTTGTCGGATAGGAGGTGAGCAGTACTCTGGCAGTATCTTCATCGCCAATCAGGAAGTACTTCTCAAGCCCTTTGAGTTTTTTGGTTACTCGATCCTCGAGGGCCTGGGTTACAGGAAAATTCATTCCAACAATGTTGATTTTCATAGAATCACGCTCCATTTCAGAAAGGTTCAACCATTTGAACCTCTTAACTATGGCTCTATTGTATGTCAGATTCAAAGGTGCGTCAAAATATGCCAAAATGGCCGATTTATCATCAAATCTGACCACCTGCTTGCATATCAGTGGATTCTGTTTTCTGAAAAGGAATGTAAATCTGCGAACTCTGTTTTCCTGATTCATTCTGATTTGATCGAATTTGCCGATGTTTTCGGCAAAAAACGAGCTCTTTCTCTGCTTTGCTTTCGCTCTTCGTCCTCATTTTGATTATCATAGGAAAGACACGCTTTCAGAGATGTTCCCCTTTTGCATTCACGGTTTTGAAATTCGAAAAGGAAGAAAAAAAGAAAAAAAGTTGTTTTCTGTGCAAATATTCGCATTTCTGCGAGTATTTCTGTCAAAACTTCATCTCTGTCTCTTTTCGGGTTCCGTTTGATGCGTTCTAAACAGACCGACAGCTTTATTCTCAAATGGTCTGGGGGATCTGCATCTTTGAAAGTTCGATGCAGTTCGTTATGAAATCTGCTGGAAAGGATTTTGAAATGATTATTACCCTGAAAAAGACCGCGCCTGAAAATGAAGTCAATGAGCTGATTGACCTTCTTGAGTCGCGCGGACTGAAGATCACAAAGATCGTCGGTGAAAACTATGACGTATTTGGCCTGGTCGGTGATACCGCTTCGCTTGACGAGCGTTCGATCCTGGCCAATCCGATTGTCTTTAACGTTCAGCGTGTAGCTCAGCCTTACAAACTTGCCAACCGTATGTTCCATCCGGAAGATACCATTGTCGATGTCAACGGGATTAAAATCGGCGGTCAGAAAATCGTCATGATCGCCGGCCCCTGTGCGGTTGAAGGCGAAGAGGCCATCTGCTCGGTTGCGGGCAAAGTTCTCGAAGCAGGCGCCGATATGCTTCGCGGCGGAGCCTATAAGCCCAGAACGTCTCCATATTCCTTTCAGGGCATGGGAACAGCCGGAATTGAAGCGCTGTGCAAAGCTCGTGAAAAAACCGGTCTGCCAATTGTCACCGAATTGATGAGCATTGATAAACTTGATGAATTTGTCGAAAACGTGGATATCATCCAGATCGGCGCCCGCAATATGCAAAACTTTGACCTGCTTAAAGCTGTAGGCCGCACCAATAAACCGGTTCTTTTAAAACGGGGCCTTGCCAATACGATTGAAGAGTGGATCATGGCGGCTGAGTACATCATGTCTGAAGGCAATCCGAACGTGATCTTCTGTGAACGTGGTATTCGTACGTTTGAAAAATATACCCGCAACACCCTCGATCTTGCTGTCATTCCAATTCTGAAAGAACGCACTCACCTGCCGGTCATCATTGACCCAAGCCATGCTTCGGGAGACTGGAAACTGGTGGAAGCGCAGGCTTTAGGCGCGATTGCCGCCGGTGCCGATGGATTGATTATTGAAGTCCATGAAGATCCTGCCCGGGCCTGGTCTGATGGAGCTCAGTCTTTGAAACCGGATAAATATGCAGAACTGGTCACTAAAGCCAGAGCCATTGCTAAAGTTGTAGGCCGCACGCTTTAAATGAACCAGATTCTTGATAACCCCTTTCCCTATTCCGATACCAATAAGCGTTACCATACCTTCTCGTATGCGATGAAAAAGAAATATGGAAAGAAACTGGCCAAGATTCCCCTCAACGCCGGTTTTACCTGCCCAAATCGGGATGGAAGCAAAGCCTATGGAGGATGCCGGTTCTGCTCGTCTGAAGGCAGCGGGGATACGATTCTCTGTGCCGGTGAGGATCTGAAAACGCAATACGAAACCAATCTGGAAAGAGCCAGACAAAAATGGCCCAAAGCCATCGGCATGGCTTACTTCCAGTCTTTTTCCAATACTTACGCTCCATTGGAAGAACTCAAGAAAATCTACACACCCTTCTATGAAAATCCCGAAGTGAGTGCAATTTCGATTGCCACCCGCACGGATTGCTTCACCCAAAAGATGGCCGAATGGTTTTCACAAATGCAAGCCAAGTATAACAAGCAGACCTGGCTGGAATTTGGCCTGCAAAGCATCCATCCTGCCACAGTCCAGGCCATGAACTTTGCCCATACCCCCCAAGATGCCTTCCAGGCCACTTCCCTGTGTCACAAATATGGACTGGCTTGCTGCCTTCATCTGATCAACGGTCTGCCTGGGGAAAGCAAAGAAGATATGCTGCAAACCGCCCGGTTTGCGGCTAAACTCCATCCGGATGCAATCAAGATCCATATGCTCCATCTGCTGGACAACTCTGCTCTGGGGCAGGCGTATCGAAAAGCACCCTTCCCTTTACTGACTCAGGAAGAGTATGTGGAGATCGTCTGTGACCAGCTGGAAATCCTGCCGCCGGAAATCATCATTGAGCGTGTAACTGGTGATGGCCTGGCCAGTGATCTGATTGCTCCATTATGGACAATGAAAAAGACGATAACTGCCAATGAAATTGATAAGCAGCTTTTAGCCCGTGACAGCTGGCAGGGCAAGTTTGTCTCCTGATCTCCCCCTGCTCTTATTTGGCTAAAAACGAAAAGGTCGTTCACCTTCTCTCGAAACTTTGAAAGATAAGGTGAACGACCTTTTTCAGTTCTTCTGGTAAAACGGATTTTAACAGTTGGTTATATTGGGTTTTTAAGGAAAAAGCAGGCCACAATGAATATAGATGGGTTATTATAAATACATGAGAATGAAGACGTCACAAGCCTGCAAATACCTTGGGGTTGCCAGGCACACCTTGTACAAAATGATTGAAGATGGAATGCCTGCCCATCGCTCTATTGGCGGACACTACATGTTTGACCAGGAAGAAATGGACCAGTACATTGGCAAAGCTCCTGCTCTTCCTGAACGAATGGCCGTTGGCTATTGCCGGGTTTCAACCAAAAAGAGAAAAGATGACCTTGAAAGACAAGCAGATGTGGTTGAAATCTATATGCAAAAGCAAGGCTGGAAATATCAAATCATTGATGATACTGGATCTGGGATGAACTATAAAAAGCCGGGGCTTTTAAAACTGATCGATCTTTTACTGGATCCGAAAGATCAGCCATATTATCATTACACACAAAGACAGGCTTCTTCGTTTTGGCTTTGAGTTGATTGAATATATTGCCAAAAAGATGGATACAGAAATCGTAGTTCTTAACCAGGGCGAAGAAAGAAACAGCGCCCAGGAATTAACAAATGACTTGATTGCGATCATTACTGTATTTTCAGGACGGCTGTATGGCTCCAGAAGTAACAAGAACAAAAAATCATTGAGGAAAGTAAACGGCTGTTGAAAGGAGATGGAGCAGATGAGCAAATCGAAGAAAACTATTCAGATGGTTTCAATCAAATTGAATGATGACCAGCAGATGTTCGCCGAGAATTTGTTTACTGCTTACATGGAAACCTATAACCTGCTCTCTCCTATTGCCTGTTCCATCAATTCTTATGGACGAAGTGCAGAAAAGATCCGGGACGATCTGCGCAAGCAAAAGCAGGTGTTAAAAGACATCACGACTCATGTTGCAAAAGTAACTGGGATCGCTTTTCCTGATGGAATGCTTCCATCCTGGCTATGGACAATGGCTTTGCATTCTGCAGTAACGAACCGCAAGTCTATGGATGAAGAAATCTTCAGGCGGATTCAGGAAGAGCTGTATGCAGATTACAAGATGACGGCCCATGAAGCGGCAGTTGTCATGTACGTGGCGAAATCTCCCAAAGTCTTCAAGAAGATCCTTCAAAAAAGAATGTTTGAAGTCCCTAAAAAATTTTCAAACAAAGAGATCAATGGCCATCTGCGGCAATGCGATCCTAAGCGGCTCCACAAACTCATTGCCCACGCAGCAAGAAGATACAGGCAATACCTTCACCCAGTTCATACGAATAAAAATACATGGATGAAGATCGATAAGAATGGATATGGCATCCAGCATAAAAATGGAACGACTTTTATTTCTATGCACAGCTTAGGCAGCCAGAAAGAATTCAATGTTGAACTGAAAGGAATCTTTTATACAGCCAAAACAGGCAAGACGAGAAGCAATCTTACTGTTGTCTATGACCGGGACAGGAAATGCTTAGTTTTCCAGAGAATGGTTGAAGTCAGAAACCGCCCGAACCAGTCAGAGACAAAGGTTGGGATGGATGCGGGAATCACGTCACTGCTCAGCACTTCCCATGATATGGCTTCTGCTTCTTTAAAAGAAGAAAAGCTTGCCAAGAAGGAAAAAGAACTGAAAGAGAAAAAGAGCAAGGCGGCTCAAACGCTTGACCATACAACCTTCAAGCAGTTCAGCTATTCTGCTTCTGATTTTCTCAGCGAGCGGGGAATCCAGCGCAACCGGATTCGAGACCGCAGGAAAAATGCCTTAAAAGAAGCAGACCAGATCCAGTTTTTGCTTAACGATTCGCAATCAAAATGCTCAGAAGACGAGAAAAAGAAACTGGAAGACCAGATCTATGCCCTTAGACGCAAAGCCAAGCGGATTGAGGAAAACAACCGAAGAGGAAACAAACGCTTTCGCAGGCAGTCCCAGAGAATCCAGGATCATTTAAAGACAATCACAAATGAAGAGATTGCCTTAGTTCTCAAAGCGGACTCGGATATTGGGCACATCATCATGGAAAATCTGGACATCAGGGGACAGGCAAGCACCTGGTCAACACTAAACCGCAGGCTGTCAGGCTGGATTTATGGCCTCTTGCAGGAAAGAGTGGAATACAAAGCTGGATTGAAGTCAATTAAAACTTCGTATGTCAACCAGGCTTACAGTTCCCAATACTGCCATATCTGCGGAAGCAAAATCCAAAGAGACAAATCTCATTATGAAAATGCGCGTTGTAAGCTGCATGGACAGTTCAATGCAGATATCAACGCCGCCCATAACCTCGTCTGGATATATGAAAATCATCCTGAAATCACCAAATGGACTCCAAGAAAAACGGTCCAGCAGTTTTATGAAAAAAGATCTGAATGTTATAACCAGACCGTGTGCAGCCTTATTGCATCATTAAAAGGGTTAAGCAGTGCAAAATCTGCCTAACCCTGCGTAATTAGTTTTTTCTGCACAAAAAATACGAACCAAAAACAAGTGCGAACACCAGGCACGAACCCATAGAAAATCCCCATATGAGTTTTGAACGCATATTTGTTTACTCCCCCTGCCGAAGCCGGCGGCGGAACGATCTTCGGATTGTGCCAAAGTCTCAAGGCTGGTCCTGCGTCGGCAAGGGGGATGCGGGATGCCAGTACTGCGATACTGGGCTGTATCCCATAAAATTTGGATTTGGATTCCCTTCGGGGAATTTTGGTCCTCAAAGCGGGGCTTAGATAAGGATCTTGTATCTTAACCCTTCTCCCGCCGGCTAATGCCGAACACTGTTCGCAGACAGGGATGTAACCGTTTTATCCTATCAGGGATAAAACAACCTCATTTAACGAAGGGAACAAATTGTCATTGATCAGGTTATCTTTGACAATTCAACCAGACAGGAGGCCATCAATCCACAACGCCGGCCGTATACGCCTGGTAAATATCGGGATCAATCGCCTGTTCGATCTGACTGTAAACACTTGAAGCCTTATGGCGGATTTCATCTCGGGTTTCAGGATCCAGCTCGATGATCTGCGTTCCACTGTTTTCGATTTCTTCAATCTTCTCATCAATCCGCTCATCGGACATTTCGCGGGCGTATTCAGTGGCAATCGAAGCTGCTTCATCGAGAATCTTTCGATCTTCATCAGAAAGATCCTGATAGAACTTGTCATTGACAATCAGGGTGATCAAATGCGGCAGATGGTTGGTTTCCACCACATAATCCTGCTGCTCATACAGCCGGTTGGAGACGATCACTTCATAGGGGTTTTCCTGGGCATCAATCGTGTGTTGCTGCAGGCCAATATACACTTCCGAAAAAGACATTGGTGTTGGCGCCGCGCCGATCGCTTTCCAGAAGGCCAGATGATACGGATTTTCCATTGTCCGGATTTTCTGGCCTCTGAAATCAGAAATGGAATGGACGGCTTTATTGGTCGACATCACGCGAAAGCCCTGATCGGCAATGCCAAGCAGATGATACCCACCATTGGTATAGACGGAATCAATTTCTTCATGGAAGTTGGGATCATCAATGCGCACGCGCAGATCTTCCAGATTATCAAAGACACAAGGCAAATCGAAGACAGCCAGATCTTTCATGAACGTCACCTGTGGGGCTGTATTCTGAACAACAAAGGGAATATCCCCATCCACACAGGATTCCAGCAGGTCCCGATCCCCGCCCAGAGTGGAGTTGGGATAGACTTCAATTTTCATACGGCCATCGCTTAAGCGGTTCACTTCCGAAGCAAAGGTTTCTGCATAAATCTGGGTGACCGTATCTTCTGGTGAAGCCGTTGCCAGCGGCCAGGCAAAGGTTTGCGTGTCCTCATCAAAAGAGCAGCCGCAAAGCAATGATCCGGCCAGGACAAATCCGCAAACCACGCCTGCAAAGCCTTTTTGAAGCCATCTTCTTCTTTTCTGTACAGGGACATCTTTTATTTTCTTTGAGGATTCAAATTTCACAACAAGCTCCCCTTTCTACAGAAGGCACAGCGAAATCGCTGGAATAAACGTAATCAGAAGCAGCGCCACCAAAAACAGGCCGATCATCGGCATAGCTTTTTGGGAAATCTTCATCAGCGGCACATCCGTCAGGGAACTGGCCACAAACAAGTTGACACCAATTGGCGGAGTGACAAACCCAATGGCCAGATTGACAACCATGATGACACCAAACTGAATTGGACTCATGCCAATAGCCTGCACGATCGGCAGCAGGATTGGCGTCAGGATCAGAATGGCTGGCGTTGTATCCATGACCATGCCAACAATCAACAGGAAGATGTTGATAATCAACAGGATGATCACCGGACTGTGGAAGTTATTCATGATCATTTCCGAAACCACCTGCGGCACATGCATCAAGGTCAATACGCGGGAGAACGCTGTGGATGCAGCCAGGATAAACAAGATCGGTGTATAGGTACGCAGGGCTTCCACCATGATTTTGACGATCTCATTGACCTTGATGCTCTTGTAAACGAACATACTGATGATCAAAGCGTAGAAGACCGAAATTACTGCAGCTTCAGTTGGTGAAGCAACCCCGGTATAAATGCATCCCAGAATGATGACTGGTGAAAGCAGGGCGAAAAAACTTTCCTTTAGTACCTGAAGCAGGCCTTTATCATGGAGAGCCTGAACTTCTTTATTGATCTTTTCCTTGTCTTCTCCATATTTATGGCAATGGAAAATCGCATAGCCCATTAACAGAAGTGCGATCAGGATGCCAGGAACGATACCCGCTAAAAACAGATCGCTGACCGAAGCCCCGGAAGCCATGCCATACATGATAAATGGAATGCTTGGCGGAATAATGACCCCAAGGCCTCCCGCTACCGCAACAATGGAGGAACAGAAGACTAGATCATACCCAAGCGAGGTCAGGATGGGAATGGTCATCGATCCAACTGCTGCCACTGTAGCGGGACCGGATCCGGAGATCGCCCCATAAAACAGGCAGGTCACAATCACCGCGCACGGCATGCCGGCGGGCAGCTTGCCTAAGAAGTAAGCAAAGACATCAAACAGACGTTTGGAAATTCCACCTTTGGCCATGATGATTCCGGATAAGACAAACATTGGAACAGCCAGCAGCGGGAAGGAATCCAGGCCGCCAAACATCGCCCGGATCAGGTACTTAGCTCCAACGGTAAATGAAGGATCAACAATGGATGGCAATACTGAAGTGATGCCAAGCGAAATGGAAACTGGAATGGCAATGATTAACAGCAGGGCAAAAATGACAAATAACAACAGTACATTCATTTGTTATGCCCTCCTTTTTTCGAATATTTCTTGGGTTCATTTTCTACACTGTTGGCTTCAATGAAGGATTCTTCCGTATTTCTTTCCGGATGAGCCGGATCATATACGTTCTGACCGAGCATGATGCGAAATTCAATGATCCATCTTTGCAGAATCCGGAAAGCAACGAGTACAAACGAAACAAAAGGCGCCGCCTGCACGTAGTACATCGGCAGCCCGCAGGCTGGTGAAACCTGACCATTGTGAACAGAGGACATCAGAAAGCTCCACGCAAATGGAATCATGTACACAACAAACGCCAGCTCAATGGTGTGGTTGATGACTTTAAGAACAGCACGACTGTGTCTGCTTAAAGAAGCTGCAAACTGCTCAATCTTGATGGAAATACAGTATTTCGTGCAATAGCTGACACTTAAAAACCCGCTCCAGATAAACAGGTAGCGCGTCAGTTCCTCAGACCAGGACAATGATGTCTGCAAAACATAGCGGGAAAAGACCTGGATACCCATAATGAGAGTCATCGCCGCCAGAAAGACACACAGCAGCGACTCTTCCAGATAAGCATCCAGCCAGTTCCAGATCTTTTTCATGGAATTTCATCCTTTCTTTTTTCTTCTGCCTGACCAGAGCAGGCCAAGCCAAAAATAAATCATTCTAAATCGATGATAGCAGTACTGGCCTTCATTTTGCCCAGCAATTTGTGAAACTACACGGAATTGTATGGGTTTTGATGTCTGCTTTGGACAATTATTTCCTGCCTATCCTGCTTCCGATCCAAAAAAGGCCAGCTCCGAAAATGGACTGGCCTTTGAAGTCACCACAAGACAAGACGAGCAGATCTGTCCTGTGGAAACCATTCTGTTTTCTTACATCGCGTTGTGAATGTCTTCAAGAACAACATCCAGATCCAGTACACCCATCTGACCTGGAGCAGAAGCTTTTTTGGCTGCACCGAAAGTCATGCTGGAACCAAAAGCTTCACCGGCCAGACGGCTGATCACGCCTTTTGGGCCCATGGACATAGTAATGATTGGACGATCCGCAAAATCGCTGGCCATTTCTTCAGCGGCTGCAAGCAAAGTCAGAACGTCTTTTGTACTCTGCGGCATTACAGCAATCTTTGGAATATCGGCGCCAAGATCCTGCATTTTGCGCAGACGGTAAACGATATCGGATTTGGAAGGAGTTTTGTGGAAATCGTGATTGGAAGCGACGACTTTCACGTTGTTAGCATGGGCGCCTTCGATGATTTCTCTGACCACGTCATCCCCGCTGAAGGCTTCAACATCAACCAGGTCAACCAGGCCGGTTTTCGCTGCATTGACATTGAGAGCAATGTAGTCTGCCATTTCGATTGGCTTTTCGCCGCCTTCTTTAGACGTACGGAAAGTCATCAGAATTGGAGTGTTGCCTAAAGCTTCACGAAGGCCTTCGAGAACCTCTTTGACCTGGCTGAAGTCATCGCTGCCTTCAAACCAGTCAACACGCCATTCAACGACATCAAGCGGCAGATCACCAAATGTTCTGGCTTCATTGACGATATCTTCTTTGGTGACGCCAACGATTGGAACAATGATTTTTGGTTTGCCGGATCCGATTTCAAGATCCCGTACTTTTACTGGATTCATAGTATCCTTTTTCCTTTCCGGGGATGAAGCCTCATCCCTGTTTTCAATCTTTTTTTTATGGCCTAGCTGTCACATTGTGGACCCTGAGCCGGTCAGACTGTGACCGGGTGGATCCGTATCCTCAATCTATCCGGGAAGATCAGACAGCCGGCCGATTTTTACGATTATTCAGAAACCATTTTGGAGTAACGCATGTTCACAAACAGACCAAGCGCCACACCAATGGCAGTTAATACGATATTCATGACCATAACGCCCGAAGGAGTCATGCTGGAAGCTGCCGTCAGGATGGTGTAGTTGCAAAGAGAGGAAGCAATCATAACCAGTGCGGTAACCGTTCCTTTGATTTTCGGGAAGATCATGTTGCAAACAGAAGTAACGATCTGTAACAGTCCGCCGGCACCAGCCCAGCCAATGGCAAAGGAACCGATAATCATCATGGCCTGACTTGGCATAATCAGAACAAGAATTAAAGTCGCCAGGCAGATCACTGGGTAAAACAGGATGAAACGTACATCTTTAATCTTACGAGTCAGGATGGCTGTCACAACCAGCGCAATCAGGGTGCCGGCTGAATACCAGGTCTGCATGATGGATGGGTTTTCCCAGCCAGCTACCGACGTGGCAAAGTTCTGCGCACAGTTGAGCCATAACTGGAAAGTACCTGTGCAGGTAAAGCCGATCAGGATCATAGCGATGGACTCTAAAGAGAAGTGGGTTGTCTTTAAAGAAGAAATAAGACCTTCTTTTTTCGCATTGTCACCTTTTTCAGAACCAGGAACCGGAACGATCAGGATCAGCACCAGCAGGACAACATAAGCGATACCGCAGATGTAGAACAGATGATTATAGGAAACAAGGCCGGAAGCCGTTGTCGCCACAGTCATACCTAAGATGAATGGCAGAATCATCTGGGCAATGGAGATGAATAATTTAATTCCCATTGTGGCAATGGAAGGGGCTTTGTACCAGATTTCAGCAAGGCCCGGATAAATCCCTGTATCCAAAAAGGAGTTGGCAATACCACCGATCACAGCGCAGACATAAGCGATGGAATAACCACCGTTTGCACCGGCATTGAAAGCCAGGGCAAGACCGATCAGATAGATCGCATAGGAGGCCGATCCGATGGCGATCGAAATCTTACGGCCGAGTTTATCGGAAAGTGGTCCGGCAAATGGCAGGGCAACCAGTCGGCCTAAACCAAGAGCAGCGGAGATGGCTGTGATCGACATGGCTTCAACACCCCATGCCGCACCAAGGGCTTCTTTAATGACTGCCTGTCCAAGAATCGAACATCCGATACCGTGGATGAAATAATTCAGGTACATGATCAGCAGTGCTGGCAAATACTTTTTTTTCATAAATTTCCTTTCTTTTTTAGGAGGCTCAAATCGCATTTTGAATCGTCACAAACAAAAAGCAGCGGACTCTCCTGACGCCGGTGGCGTTTACATGTTCATGATATATACTTCACAAACTCAGGTCTAATACCGTTTTTCTTCGAAATTGATACGATTTTTCTATCAATTTGGCAATTCCTGATTTATATTTTCCTTATATATGAACGGGTTTTATGCATTTTTACTATCTAATTTGTGAATTCACAAGCAAATTTAACTTTTGGTGAATGTTATGGGTTTTATTGTTGAAGATAAATTTCAAAATCTGCTCTAGTGTTTTTTGCCTTTTGGAGATTCAAAATCAAGTCTTGCCATATGTCTTGCCATATTTGGAAATGATGTTTTTAACTCCTGGACCGGTCTGTTTCTTAACCTCTAAAGTCAGGTCAATGACCCGTCCAAACTTCTTTGCAATTTGGATGGGTATCTTTGCCTGTCGTATGAAGTTCTGTATTTTCCGGACCGGAACCGGGTTTTGATTCTTTCCTTCGCGATCCTGAAAACAATTTCGAATATAAAAAATAAGAAAGTAAGACTGGAAGCGGCAGAATCCCTATCGCCTATTTTTTGCCACTCATAGCATTCAGGCATCTGATTTGAATCAATCTGGGCAAAAAGGGGGCAGATTTTCAGGTGGCTTTTTCTTCGAAAAACGACCTGCCCGAAAACTTTCCCAAAACGACTCTGTCATGGCCGCTCTTGGCAAAGCCTGAATCCAGCCGAAAGATCGACCGCACATCTGGTATGAATACAGAGACATAGATACATAGATTTGGAATTCCTCCAGATCCAATACCAGATCCAATAAAGGATGGATTTTGAAGAGAAATATCAGGACGTCCCAGACCCACCTGCTTTTGAATGCGTAAAAGGCAGAAAAGGACGCACACATCTTAAAAACCAGGATTCCGGAAACTAAAAGCTAAAAGCCCGAACAGATGGTGAGCTACAAAAGCATCGAAGATATTAAAAAGGCATCAAAAAAAATAAGCAAAAGAGAAATAGACAAGAAAGAGAAATAGACAAGAAAGAGAAATAGACAAGAAAGAGAAATAGACAAGAAAGAGAAATAGACAAGAAAGAGAAATAGACAAGAAAGAGAAATAGACAAGAAAGAGAAATAGACAAGAAAGAGAAATAGACAAGAAAGAGAAATAGACAAGAAAGAGAAATAGACAAGAAAGAGAAATAGACAAGAAAGAGAAATAGACAAGAAAGAGAAATAGACAAGAAAGAGAAATAGACAAGAAAGAGAAATAGACAAGAAAGAGAAATAGACAAGAAAGAGAAATAGACAAGAAAGAGAAATAGACAAGAAAGAGAAATAGACAAGAAAGAGAAATAGACAAGAAAGAGAAATAGACAAGAAAGAGAAATAGACAAGAAAGAGAAATAGACAAGAAAGAGAAATAGACAAGAAAGAGAAATAGACAAGAAAGAGAAATAGACAAGAAAGAGAAATAGACAAGAAAGAGAAATAGACAAGAAAGAGAAATAGACAAGAAAGAGAAATAGACAAGAAAGAGAAATAGACAAGAAAGAGAAATAGACAAGAAAGAGAAATAGACAAGAAAGAGAAATAGACAAGAAAGAGAAATAGACAAGAAAGAGAAATAGACAAGAAAGAGAAATAGACAAGAAAGAGAAATAGACAAGAAAGAGAAATAGACAAGAAAGAGAAATAGACAAGAAAGAGGAATTCTTATGACCTTAAACCAGCTGCAATACTTCTGCAAAGTTGCAGAATTCGAAAACTACAGAGCCGCCAGTGAAACACTGCATGTCAGCCAGCCTTCCCTGTCCAGGTCCATTGCTTCTTTAGAAGAAGAATTAGGAATCAGTCTGTTTGACAAGAAAGGGCGCGGCGTCATTCTGACGAAAGCCGGCAGGATCTTTTATGAAAAGGCGATTCAGATCGTCAATGCCTGCAGAGATGTAGAGTCCCGCATGATTGAAATGTCCAGGGGCGGGGGCAAAATCGACATCGGCTACATTTTCCCGCTGGCTGGACGCTTCATCCCTCACCGCGTCCGTTCTTTTCTGGATCTGCCGGGCAATGAATCGATCAAGTTCAGCTTCTGGCAAAGCCACACGCCGGCAATCATGAAGCGCATCGAGTCCGGAAACCTCGATGTCGGCTTTGGCGGGTATACCGATAAAACCGATCTGAACTACTTTCCAGTTGAAACCCAGGAGTTTGTCATTATCACTCCAAAAAACCACCCGTTAGCCAATCAGAACGAGATTTCCATTGAAGAATATGCCAGGCATCCCATTATCGGCTATGATCGCCAGTCCTGGATGGGCATCCACACCCTGGCATTGTATGAGGAATTCAACGTCAACCCAGAGATCGTCGTGGAATGTCCGGATGAATACACGATTCTCTCGCTGGTGCGCGAAAACTTCGGCATTGCCTTAATTCCACGCACCGACACCCTGGATGAATTTGTCGGCATCAATGTCCATTCCATCAAAGGCTACAACCTGGCTCATCAGATTTATATGTTCTGGATGAAAGATCGTGAACAGCTTCCGGTCGTTGAACGTTTCATTGCGTATATGAAAGAACTCACTTACAGCCAGATTGATAGCGACAGCACATCAAAAGTTTACTTAAAAGATATTATTCACTACGATTCGTTTGATTTATGATTGAAGCGTCACAAACAAAAAGAGCGGGTCATCCTTTGGATTGATACATTTGCGAACACTCTGTTTCGCATCGATAACAAATCGAAAAGGTGAACACATGAAAACAGAATATCCAAAGATTTTTGAGCCACTCACAATCAAACGTACGACCATCAAAAACCGGATTGCCATGACTCCAATGGGCACCAACTAACGTACGACCATCAAAAACCGGATTGCCATGACTCCAATGGGCACCAACTATGGTGAAACCAGCGGCGAAATGAGCAACCGGCACATGAACTACTATAATCTGCGGGCCAAAGGCGGAACCGGTCTGATCATTCTGGAAAATGCCAACGTGGAATATCCAGTCGGCTCCAATGGAACCAGCCAGATCCGCATTGACCACGACAGCTTCATGCCCCGTTTCTATCAGCTTGTTGAAACTCTGCATAAATCCGGAACAACTGTAGCCATCCAGATCAACCATGCAGGGGCTTCTGCTTCCAGCGCCAGAACCGGTATGGAAACTGTTTCCTCTTCGAATATTCCAACCAAAGTCGGCGGCGAAACTCCCCGTCCAATGACTCGCGAAGAAATCGAACACACCGTTAAAAAATTCGGTGATGCAGCCAAACGTGCCCAGGATATCGGATTTGATGCGGTTGAATTACATTGCGGCCACTCCTACCTGCTGTCCCAGTTCATTTCTCCTTACTACAACAAACGCACTGATGAATTTGGCGGATCCATGGAAAACCGCATGCGCTTCCCGCGTATGGTTCTTGAAGAAGTCAGAAAACGTGTTGGACCATTCTTCCCCATTATCGTGCGAATCTCAGCAGAAGAGCGCGTTCCAGGCGGAAACACACTGGAAGATACACTGAACTATCTGGAATACATCGACGAATTCGTTGATATGTACGATGTTTCCTGCGGTCTGAATCCATCGCTGCAGTATCAGATCGACTCCAACTTCTTACCAGATGGCTGGCGTCATTACATGGCAAGAGCTGTCAAAGACAAATTCGGCAAACCAGTCATGAATGCCGGAAACTACCGCGATCCAAAAATTGTTGAAGAAATCCTGGAAAGCGGCGACGTGGATATCGTCGGCATGGGCCGTGGGCTGATTGCGGATCCGGACTGGGTCAACAAAGTCGAAAATGGCGATGAAGCCATTATCCGTAAATGTATTTCCTGCAACGTTGGCTGCGCCGGCAACCGCATTGGTGTCAACCGTCCAATTCGATGCACCGTAAACCCAGCCGTTCCAGAAGGCGATCTGTATAAGAAACTGCACGTTAACAAAAACTGCAACGTCGTTGTCATCGGTGCGGGTACCGCTGGTCTTGAAGCGGCCTGCACAGCTGCTGAAGTTGGATGCAACGTCTTTGTTCTTGAAAAGAATGACCATGTTGGCGGCCTGTCCACCTTCATTTCGGATCTGCCAAGCAAGACCCGTATGAAAGACTTCCCAAAATACCTCGAAGAACGGGCTAAACGTCTTGACAACCTGTATCTGTTCTTAAATACAGAAGCAACTGTCGACAAGATCCGTCAGTTCAA
This sequence comes from Allobaculum sp. JKK-2023, assembly GCF_034745455.1. Lineage (NCBI taxonomy): Bacteria > Bacillati > Bacillota > Erysipelotrichia > Erysipelotrichales > Erysipelotrichaceae > Allobaculum > Allobaculum sp. JKK-2023. The sequence goes on from NZ_JAYERV010000003.1 coordinate 261,345, forward strand.
ACCAGACATCATCGTCAACGCAACGGGTTCTGTCCCTGTATGCCCGCCAATCAAAGGTCTGCGTGAAAACGTAGCTGATGGTCATGTTCAGGATATCTTTGGCATGATCAACGCTGTAAACAATGGCGAATACCCAGATGAAAAATGTGAAGGCAAAAACGTTGTGGTTGTCGGCGGCGGATCCGTTGGGCTTGACGTGGTTGAATACTTTGCTCCACGCGGTGCTCACTGCACAATCATCGATATGCTTCCAGCTATCGGTATGTTAGCTGACCCAATCACCAAATGCTCGATGCGCGAAACTTTCGATCAGTACGGGGTCAAAGAATACGTCAACACAGCTTTACAGGAAGTCAAACCCGATGCGTTCACCGTAAAAACTCCAGATGGTGAAATCATCGATATCCCATTTGACTATGGTTTCAACTGCCTGGGCATGCGTTCCAACAACCCTGTCCTCGATCAGGTTAAAGCCGCATTCGAACCAGAAGGTGTAACCGTCTATCCAATCGGTGATTCCATCCGGGCAAGAAGAATCATGGAAGGAACCATGGATGGCCGGGCAATCCTGAATGTTCTTGAAAGCAAAGGATTCATCGATCTTGACCCAATCTCTGCGCACTAATTTTCTGAGTTCTATCTTTACTCTCTAACGAATAAATCCCCCTTCTTGGCTGTCCGGGCTATCGCTCAAATCAGTCCGGGCAGTCTTGCAGGGAAAATTCAAGCTGAAAATACGGCTTGCGCTTTACAGCCTTCCAAAGCCATGTACGCGCAACCCCATCTAAGAATCATCAAACATGCTTCCTGAACTAACAGGAAATCTATGAAGGAGAAAAACACTATGCCAAACATTACTGGACACACTGAACTTGTCGGCCTGATGGCTTACCCAATCCGCCATTCCCAGTCCCCGACCACTCATAATCTTGCCTATGACAAAAACGGCGATGATGTTATCCAGCTCGCTTTTGAAGTGGACAACGATTCTCTCGAAGCTGCTGTTGAATCCATCCGGGCTTTAAAAATGCTGGGATCCAACATCTCCATGCCAAACAAAACCGTCGTTCATCAATATCTTGATGAAGTCGATGATGCAGCCCGTCTTTGCGGCGCCATCAACACGGTTGTCAACACCCGTGATGAAAACGGCAACGTGACCGGCTATCTGAAAGGCTACAACACAGATGGCATGGGCTATTGGCAGGGTATCAAAGAAGAAGGCATCGATTTCAAAGGCATGAAACTGGTTCTGATTGGTACTGGCGGTGCGGCGACAGCGATTGCGGTTCGCGGTGCACTTGATGGTCTTGGATCCATCGATATCTTCAACATCAAAGACAAATTCTATCCACGCGGCGAAGAAATCGTAAATATCATCAACGAAAACACCGACTGCAAAGCTGAAATGCACGACCTGGCTGATCTCGATCTGCTCAAAGAAAAAATGCACGCAGCCGATATTTTCTGCGATGCAACCGGCGTTGGCATGCATCCACTTGAAGATCTGTCCAACATTCCTGATGGCTCCTTCTTCAAACCAGACCTGATCGTAACGGATACTGTTTATGCCCCAAGAGAAACCGTCATGATGAAACAGGCCCGTGATGCCGGCGTTAAACAGGTTTACAATGGTCTTTCCATGATGCTCTTCCAGGCACTGATTGCCATTGAACTTTACACAGGCAAATCCACTCCAGTGGACTACATGAAAGAACAGTTAGGCATCTAAGGCAACGATCCAGATCAAACGACGATCCAGATTAGACAACAACCTGCCAAAACACACAATCGAACACTTCAATCAGGCTGAGAGCATTCTCAGCCTGATTGTGTATCTGCGACCTTGTCGACATATAACTGCCCTTCCATCACCAGCTCACGCCATTCTGCTCCTTCTTCAGCCAAGATTACCTGGTCTGAACCTAGGGCTTTTGCCGCTTTGTTTCCATGTTTTCTGATCGTTGTGACAAAATGATTCCGGAATTTCGAACAGAAACCGCTGAAAACATCTTGAAACAAATGTAAGCGAAGCGACATTTCTTTACAGTCTTTGTCTATGCTGGTTATACTTCTTGAATATCGGGCTTGCTTTGCCAGACACTGAATGCCATTTAAAAAAGTCTTGAAATATCGTGATCTTTCAGAGTCAGGACTAATTGAAGCCCGTGTATTTAACCCGCGTATTTAAAAGGAAAGCAAAAATAGAATGGATAAACTAGAAAAACTCAGAAATGACCTTTATATGTGCGATGAAGTCATTATTGACATGCTTCGCATGCGTTGTCAGATCGTTCAGGAACTGGTCAACTACAAACAGGAAAATGGAATTCCGACGGTTCAGCCGCAGGAAGAAGAGCGCAAAAAGAAAAGCTTCAATAAGAAACTTGAAGATTATCAATACCGCAAATCCATCATGAAGGTGTACGACCGGATCCTCTACCAGTCCAAACGGATCCAGTCCCACGAACTGTTCGACCTTAACGTCTTTCTCATCGGCTTTATGGGCGTGGGCAAGAGCACCATTTCCGCAGCCTTAAAAGAAGTCTTTGCGATGGACGTCATTGAAATGGATGAAATCATCGCCCAGCGCAATGGCATGAGTATCTCGGAAATCTTCGAACTTCATGGAGAAGAATACTTCCGCAATGAAGAAACCAACCTGCTTCGTGAATGCGAGAATAAGAAAAACCAGATCATCTCCTGCGGAGGCGGAGCTGCCATGCGTCAGGTCAATGTCGATGAAATGAAAAAGAGCGGTAAAGTCGTTTTGTTAACAGCGTCTCCAGATACAATTCTCGATCGGGTCCAGGCCAGCCACGACCGTCCGCTGCTTGAAAACAACAAGACCATTGAACATATCACTAAACTTATGGAAGCCCGCGAGCCAGCCTATCTGAAAGCGGCTGATATCGTCATCAACACTGACGGGAAGTCGGCTTACGAAATCTGCGAAGAAATCATCGCCAAGATTCAGCCATTCCGCGAAGAAGCCCAGGCGAAGGCTGAAGCAGTCAAAACAGAAGAAGTTCAGCCAGCCCAAGCTTAAGTCAGAAAAAACAGCAGGAAGCCCTGCCAAACTAAAATAAACCAGAATAAAACAAGACCAGTCTTCCTGGATTGATTTTATTTCAGATCGCAAATTACAATTATACACAACTCTTTTTGATGAATCTTTCATCACCCCCATCCATCCGTCTATTTGGAGGGATACGAACCCAAAACCGAAAGGAATAAGGAAATTATGTCTGTCCCAATTACTGGCCATACCGGCCTTCTCTGCCTACTTGGCAGCCCTGTTGAACACTCGATTTCACCTGCCATGCATAACGAAGCCTGCGATCAGTTAGGCCTCGACTACAAATATCTCGCTTTTGATGTGCCCGAAGAAGAAATGCCTGCTGCTGTTGAAGGACTCAAACGTATGCATGCCCGCGGCTGGAACATCACTATGCCTGGCAAAAACATCATGTGCAAACTGGCTGATGAAGTCTCCCCTGCTTCTGAAATCACTGGCGCCTGCAACACCATCGTTAATGACAATGGCAGACTGACAGCCTACACCACAGATGGCATTGGCTTCATGCGTGCTGTTGAAGAAAACGGTGTTGAGATCATCGGCAAAAACATGACTCTGCTGGGAGCTGGCGGTGCTGCTTCAGCGATTCTTGTTCAGGCTGCTTTAGATGGTCTGAACCAGATTGATGTGTTCAACGTTCGCGATGCCTTCTTCCCTCGTCTGGAAGAAATTGCGGCCAAACTCAACGAACGCACCAAATGCAAAGTCATCGTTCATGACTTCGATCATCCAGAAGAACTGGCTGAAGCGATCAAAAACAGTTCCATCCTGGTTAACGGAACTTCCGTCGGTATGGCTCCAAATACTGATGCGACTCTGATCACCGACACTTCCCTGCTTCGCCCAGATCTGTTTGTTTTCGATGTCATCTACAACCCTCAGGAAACAAAACTGCTCAAAGACGCCCGCCAAGCCGGATGCAAAACAGCCAATGGCATGTATATGCTTCTTTACCAGGGCGCTGCTTCCTTCAAACTCTGGACCGGCCAGGATATGCCCGTTGAGATCATCAAGGAAAAATATTTCTCGAACTGATCCTGTTCAAAAACTCCATTTTGCCATATTCACAATGTAACAAAGCTGCAGTAAGATCCTTCCATTTGAAAGAAGAGCTTACTGCAGCTTTTCGTATCTTCATTTTTCAAAAATTTGCTGCTTCTCTAAAAAAGTGGTGGGATTGGCAATAAAAACCTCCTTCTCTGCCACCAGACTCTCGAACCGGCTCAACAATCGAATTCATCCTGAAACAATCTAAAACAGACGACTCAAGCTGTCAGTCATCTGCAAAAATGAGATGAAAATCATCCACTTTATGAGCTATGGGAATGCACTGCCGTCTTTATGAAGGCCGTGCCCCCAGCGTTTCTGATTCTTTTCCATATTTATGCAATCTGAATTTATATAATCTGGCTTTCTACAGTGCGGTTTTCAATGTTCTTCTGCTGAAAAAGCCCGGATCCATCCAATATTGGAAATATCGAAGGATTCGGGCTGAACCATCTGGATTGGAATTGAACAGGATCAATTCTGATGCTTCGGACAGTCTGTTTGTTGAAGGATGACTACGCTTCTTCTTTGAGAACGATGGCGTAGTTTTTCTTTTTACCGCGGCGGATCAGGATGACGTCATCAACGTAAGCCTGAGATTTGTCGATCATCATGGCTGGATCGTTTACTTTGACGCCGTTGAGAGAAATAGCGTTGCCTTTGGTCCATTCACGGGCTTCGCGTTTGGAAGAAGCAATCTTGCCACCAACAAGAATATCTTCAAGCTTGCCAGCAGGCAGTTCGATTTTTTCCATGTCCGCTACAGCCTGACGACGCTGTTCTTCATTCAGATCCTGCAGGCTTCCAGTAAACAGAGCGCTGGTGATCTTTAATGCAGTATCGAGAGCCTCCTGACCATGCAGATCACGGACAACTTCTTCGGCCAGACGTTTCTGGGCTTTACGGGCGCCTGCATTTTCTTCCACTTCGCGTTCTAAGTCCATGATGTCTTCCACGCTCAGGAAAGTCAGTTTCTTAAGGTATTCAATGACTTTGGAGTCTTCGGTATTGACCAGAAACTGGTACATCTGGAATGGAGAAGTTTTTGCAGGATCAAGCCATACCGTTCCAGTTTCAGATTTACCGAATTTGGTTCCATCCGCTTTCGTGATCAGCGGCATCGTCAGACCATACACTTTTGTTTCAGCGCCATGTTTTTTACGGATCAGTTCCAGACCAGAAGTGATGTTGCCCCACTGGTCCTGGCCGCCGATCTGCATGCGGCAGTTTTTATCTTCAAACAGATGCAGGAAGTCAAGAGCCTGCAAAATCATGTAAGAGAATTCCGTGTAAGAAATACCTGTTTCCAGACGACGTTTTACAGTTTCCTTGTTGATCATATAGTTGACATTGAAGAATTTACCATAGTCCCTTAAGAAGTCGATAATGGACAGATCTTTGGTCCAGTCGAGGTTATTGACCATTTCAAAGCCCCAGAGTTTGTCAATCTGGTTATGCAAAGCGTTGAAGTTGTGTTCAAGATCTTCTTTTGTCAGCATTTTACGCTCACCAGTCGCTTTTGGATCCCCAATAAATCCGGTAGCGCCGCCAACAAGCATCAGTGGATGATGACCGTGCTGTTCCAGACGTTTAGCCATCAGCAGCGAGCTGTAATGGCCGATGTGTAAAGAATCAGCCGTTGGGTCAGTACCAATGTAAAAAGTCAGTCCGCCATTGTTGATTTCATCTTCGATATCGGGAGAGGTGACATCATTGACCAGACCTCTCCATTTGAGCTCATCGTAAAAATTCATTGTCTCTATCCTCCAAATTTCATATTTCTATTAAAAAACGATGAATAAAAAGAAAAACCGCGCCTGTCAAGGACGACAATGCGCGGTACCACCTTACTTCATCAAACTTCTTCGTTTAATGCACTTTTCCTTTAACGCAGGATTACGTTCCATCGGAAAGCTCCAAGGTGTATTCGACAGTCCGCTTTTATGCCTTGCACCGACCGGCATTTCTCTGAAAAAAGACGGGTTCTGTGTACTATTTCTCTTCAACGCTTGTGATCTCGATTATAACGTAGAGAATTCATTAATCAACTCTCTTCGCATTTTGACGGATAATTCTGCCTGAAAAAAGAAAGCAAAATAGGCTGCCCGCTCTTTTGGTTCAGAATCGACCTTCTCCGCCAATTTTTTAATTCGCTCATTTTCCATTGGAAAATCGATCGAAGCGAAGATCGTCAAGTCCATTGTGGATCAGTTGTTCGAAAGGTCCTCACCATTGGAAGCGATGACCTTCTTATACCAGTCAAACGATTTTTTCTTGTATCGTTTGAGTGTTCCATTGCCTTGATCATCGCGGTCGACGTAAATAAAACCATAGCGTTTGCTCATCTCACCAGTCGAAGCGCTGACCAGGTCAATACAGCCCCAGGAAGTATAGCCAAGTAAAGGAACGCCATCCAGCTCAACAGCATCTTTCATCGCCTGAATATGCGCTTTGAGATATTCAATACGGTAATCATCCGCAACTGTCCATTCGCCATTTTCGTCTTTGATCAGTTCATCTGTTGCGCCCAATCCGTTTTCAACGATAAATAATGGCTTCTGGTAGAGATCATACAGAGAATTCATCGTCGTGCGAAGTCCCAGCGGATCAATCGCCCAGCCCCAGTCACTGGCTTTCAGATAAGGATTTCTGACGCCTTTAAAAGCATTCCCCACCTGTTCTCCTGCCTCCGGACGAGTCGAAACGCAGCGCGTTGAATAGTAGGAGAAGCTGATGAAATCAACAGTATTGTCTTTGAGCAGGTTTTCCTGGTCAGGACTCATTCCAAGATCCAGTCCCATTCTTTCAAACATCTTCTGGGCATATCTTGGATACTCGCCTCTCGATTGCACATCGATAAACAGCAGGTTTTCACGTTCCTTTTCCTTGGCCAGAAATACATCTTCCGGCATTGAGCAATATGGATAAAACTCTCCCGCCGCAACCATGCAGCCAATCCTGTTTTCAGGATTGATTTCATGACCGATCTTTACTGCCCAGGCACTGGCGAGCAGTTCATTGTGAGCAGCCAGGTATTTAGCCTTTTCCTGATCTTCTCCTTCTTCAAATTCCAGACCTGCTCCCATAAACGGCAGGTGTAAAATCATGTTGATTTCATTGAATGTCAGCCACCACTTTACATACGGTTTAAAACGCGTGAACAGCACAGTACAGAGGCGTTTGTAAAATTCGATCAGTTTCGGATTTTTCCAGCCGCCATACTCCGTAATCAGATGCATCGGGCAGTCAAAATGTGTAATGGTGACCAGTGGTTCAATACCGTATTTTTGCAGTTCTTTAAAGACATCCTCATAAAACTGCAGGCCTTCTTCATTTGGTGTTTCTTCATCGCCATTTGGGAAAATCCGGCTCCAGGCAATCGACATCCGGAAGACCTTGAAGCCCATCTGCGCAAACAATGCAATGTCTTCTTTATAATGGTGATAAAAATCCACTGCTTCCAGACCAGGATAGAAATGATTCTGGTCCAGAGCATGCGCATTTGCGGTTCCACTCATTACCTTTCGGCGATCCGCTCCCCAGGGTGTGACATCTACATTGGCCAGCCCGCGACCGCCTTCATTCCATCCGCCTTCAACCTGATTGGCAGCCGTTGCGCCGCCCCATAAAAAATCATTTGGAAAACTCATACTTTTATCCTTTTCTCTTTTTAATCGTTGTGTATTGTTTATTTCTGCGTTCTTTTCAATGGATCGTCAAGGATTCGTTATTGATTCATCATTGATTCAGCGTAGAAACTGGTTTTAAAAATGTCTGTGAGCCAAGGACTCACAGACAGCAAGAAAAATTAACGAAATGCCCGTCCGGCAACGTCTCCGGCTTTCACCTGGCCAGGCACACTGGCCAGAACATCAGGGAATTCGTTGATATTGGTCACAAGAACCGGCGTGATTACGTCATAGCCAGCTTTTTTGACTTCATCGAGTTCGACATTCAGAATCGGAGTACCGACTTCAACTTTATCACCCGCTTTTACGAGCGCATGATAATGTTTACCGCCAAGATTGACTGTATCCAGGCCGACATGAATCAGGATTTCCGCTCCATTTTCAGAGCGCAGGCCAATCGCATGCTCCGTATTGAAGACCATCACAATTTCACCTTTGATCGGAGAAACAAAGTGGCCATCTTCTGGAATCATCGCAAAGCCTTTGCCGAGGATTTCCTGGGCGAACGTTGGATCATTGACTTCGGCTAAAGGAACCAGTTTTCCATTGACTGGAGCGGCAATCTCTACGGATGTTTCATTGAGAATAGATCCAGAGGCTTTTGTGCTTCCAGCCTCTTTTTCTTTGGGTTCTTCTTTTTCAGTTTCTTTTTTGGTTTTCATTCCCGCTGCAGCTTTCAGTCCTTCATTTTCGTCTTTGAACAGTACAAAAGTAACCGCAAAGGAGACAACAAAAGCAATGGCTGCCCCGATGCAGGCATGCATCAGATCATAAAAACCACGTTCACCAATGTAGCCAGGCAGAGTCATCAGTCCTGGAGATCCCCCCGCATAGTTGCGAACAGCCATCAGACCGACATACAGACCACCACAGGCCCCACCAACGCAGGCAGCAATCAACGGTGTTTTATAGCGCATGTTGATTCCGTATAAAGCAGGCTCAGTAATTCCGCACACAGCCGTGATCCCGGCGGAGTAACCCAGTTCGCGAACTTTCAGCTTTTTGGTCTTCATCGCAACCGCAAAGGAAGACGCGCCCTGTGCCATGTTGGAACAAAGGTTAGCTGGGTGAACAATAGTATCGAAACCGGTGGTCATACGGTTGTTGATGCCGATTGGGATGATTCCATAGTGTGTTCCGGTCATAACTAACAGCGGGAACAGACCACCAAGCACTAATGGAACCAGCCAGCTTACATATGTATTGAGCAGGTTGATGCCATCGGCAATCCAGGAAGCCAGGATATAACCAATCGGACCCAGTACCAGAAGACCAAGCAGACCAGTCACCAGAACAGTGATCAGTGGTTTGGTGAAGAACTTAATCGCTTTCGGACTGATTTTATCCGCAAATGGTTCAATGTAGCTCTGGGCTAAGACAATCAGAATGATTGGAATTACCGAGCTTGAATAGGTTGCACTGTAAACAGGCAGCCCTAAAAAGCTGATGGTTGTCTGGGCTTCTTTGGCAGCAGCAACCATCGATACAAAATTTGGATGTAGCAAAATACCACCTAACAGCATAGCGATATAGGGGTTGCAGTTGAATTTCTTTGCTGCAGAATTGGCCAGCAGGATGGGCAGGAAGTAAAACGCTACATCGGCCATGAAGTTAATAATCTGATAAGTTTCAGAGGAAGTATTCAGCCAGCCAAACGCGCTGCATAAAGCCAGTACAGCTTTGAGCATACCAGCAGCCGTAATGGCTGGAAGCACCGGGGTAAAAATACCCGTGATGGTATCGATCAGACGGCTGCCAAGACCTTTCTTTTCTTCTGGGGCTGGAGCAGATCCTTTTTCTTCCAGCCTGCATGCCTGAGCAATTGGTTTGTAGACATGATTGACATCGTTGCCGATGATCACCTGATACTGTCCCCCGCTCTGGACAACGCCCAGAACGCCAGGGGTTTCTTTGAGTTCGTTGGTTTTTGCAAGACTTTCATCTTGCAGGTTAAAGCGGAGCCGGGTCGCGCAATGAGTCAGACCGGTGACGTTTTTTTCGCCGCCAACCAGGTCCAGAATTCTGGTGCCAAGTTCCTGATAGTTCATAATGGTCCTTTCTGTTCTGTGTATGAATCCTGTAAGAGGATCACTTCTTATAGATCGTTTCGGTTGTTCTGATTGAAAAGATCAATCAGCCGGTTGATGTGAATCGAGAGATAAATGAGTTCCTCATCCGAAAGCTTCTTTCCGTATTCGGTCATAGTGAGATTGGCTACCTTCAAAGCACAAAGATATGCCTTTTTGTAACTGCTCTTGATCATCTGGTATAGACCGGGATCAGTCTTTGTTTCTTCTCCCTGCTTTTCGGCAAAAAGCCGACGGGAAAAATACTTCAGATGTGTCACAAATCGTTCATACTGAATCGATTTGCGATTAAGTTCAATCTGGCAATCGTATTCCACCAGCGAGAGAATCTTTCGAATCAGCTGCATCATTTCATTGGTTTCCGACATGGAATTCATCTGGCTGGTTACATTGATGAAATGCAGAGCGATAAAGCCTGCTTCATCTTCCGGCAGCAGTTCTCCTGTATATTTCTGGATAATCTGCAGCGAAACCTTTCCAATTTCATATTCATGTGGGTAAAACGAACGGAGTTCACTGAGCAGGGCGTTTCGTAAATCCAGACCTTCACGGTGTCGTTTCACAGCAAATGAGATATGATCCGCCAGGCTTATTGTCAGCCCGTCACTGAGCTCGGTGTGCAGACTGTTTTTGCCATAAGCCACAATTTCATTGACCGCCTGCAAAACTTCCAGGGGAGCTCTGGCCAGAATCAGCTCCAGATCCTGTTGTTCTTTGGGGGTGTCGAGACGGTAGATCTTCTCAACTTTCAGACAGTCAATTTCATCTCCTGGTTTTTTCTTGAAGCCAAGACCGCTGCCCATGACCAGAATTTCATGACCTTTCAGGTTCCGGGAGCGCACCAGGTTGTTGTTAATGACTTTTTCAACGTTCATACTTCCTCATCCTTTCTGTGCAAACCAACTGTACTGTAAGTCAAGACAAAAAAAGGCTATACCTGCAGACACACGAAAAAGCGCCAGAAATCTAAGTGCTTTCTTTGGTTTCGTGTGTACATAAGGTATAGCCTGGTCGAACACAGTAACAATCCGTTGTACGTGGACCATTTAACCAGATCATCAAGACGATGTCAACATAGATTGGTGTTCTTTGTTGATAGGCTCGATGTTTTAACCTTCCTTCACGACTCTCCTTACGGTCGGAGCGCTTCGGCCTATCTACAATTGGCGATGAAAACCCGTGGTCACTGAACTTTCACCAGAAAATTAAGCATCCTGCCCCGTACACAAAAAAAGCTCAAAGTCCAACGCTCTAAGCTCTAATAAAAACCATTCTAAATTTTGGCTTTGCTTGGCGATCTATACAATTCTGAAGATACAACTTGATGAGCGTCTGATAGGGGATTTTGCATTCCGCTGACTGACTTTTAAAATAATCAACAATTTCATCACTCAAGTTGATGGTAATCTGCTTTTTCAAAACTTTGGCATAAGAGTTTCCCTTTCTTTGGCTGAAATCATATTCATCAGTCATAAATCTCACCTTTACTTTCCAAATCATCCGTTTCTTCCTTCCGAATTGCCCTCCTGGCAGATACGATTCGAATGACTTCCTCGTCTTATCACTTACTTTATGCAAAGGAAGTACGACAAAACTTTCTTCAGATTCTTCCAGAGAGCGTATGAACAACAACCGATTGGCATATCACCATTGGTCGGGATGTTGAGGACAATCGATATCCTTCGGCTATACAGAGAGCCGCTAACTACTATGGATAAAGCACTGTCGATAATTTAGGCAAAAAAAACGCCCCAAATGCCAGGCATTCGAGGCGGATTCAATTTCAAAATTTTCAGATCCAAAGACCAGGCTTTCCAAATCAGAATCTTCAGATTGGCCTGTAAAGCCAGACTCGAAAGCCAGAAGTCAGCGTCAGATTCCAGAGTCAGCGTTCAATTTGCTGGACTACTTGGCAACAATGTTGACCACTTTGCCTTTAATGACAATGACTTTCTTGATTTCTTTGCCTTCGATATGTTTCTGAACTGATGGTAAAGCCATCGCTTCTTCTTTTAAGGCATCTTCAGCTGTGCCCACTGGCGCTTCAAACCGACCACGCACTTTACCATTGACCTGAACGACGATTGTGTTCATTTCTTCAACGAGCTTCGATTCATCCCAGGTCGGCCATGGTTCATAAGCGATCGTATGATCGTGGCCCATGTGCTGCCAGATTTCTTCACCTAAATGAGGAGCGAAAGTGGAGAACATCTTCACGAAGCCTTCGGCATAAGGACGATAGATCGATTTGGCCTTATAGGCTTCATTCATGAAGATCATCATCTGAGAAACGGCTGTGTTGAAGTTAAGCGAATCAATGTCGTTGGAAACTTTCTTGACTGTCTGGTTATAGACTTTATCTAAAGCCCCGTCGTTTTCATCGCTGTAGTTGGCAACGCTTGTGAAGTAGCGCCATACACGTTCAAGCCATCTTCTGGTTCCATCCAGACCGGTTTCAGACCATGGCAGACCGGATTCGAGTGGTCCCATGAACATTTCATACACACGCAAAGCATCCGCACCATGAGATTCTTCGATTTCATCGGGGTTTACGACGTTGCCGCGGGATTTGGACATTTTTTCGCCATTGCTTCCCAGGATCATGCCCTGATGGAACAGTTTCTGGAATGGTTCTTTTGTTGGAACGACGCCTAAATCATACAGAACTTTGTGCCAGAAACGGGCATACAGTAAGTGCAGAACGGCATGTTCAGCGCCACCGATGTAAAGATCGACGGGCAGCCAGTGTTTGAGCAGTTCAGGATCAGCAATTTCATCGTTATTGTGCGGATCAATATAGCGCAGGTAGTACCAGCAGCTTCCCGCCCACTGCGGCATGGTGTTGGTTTCACGCACACCCTTGACACCATCGATTTCAACATTCAGCCAGTCTGTGCAGTTTGCCAGTGGCGATTCACCATTGTCTGCAGGCTGGAAGTTATCCGTTGCAGGCAGTTCCAATGGAAGCTGGTCGATATCAACGGTTCTGGTGGTTCCGTCTTCCATATGGATGATTGGAATTGGTTCACCCCAGTAACGCTGACGGGAGAAGAGCCAGTCACGCAGTTTGTAGGTCGTTTTGGCTTCACCGACATGGTTTTCTTCGAGCCATTCGATCATTTTATCAATGGCTTCCTGTTTGCCCAGGCCATTGAGCCATTCGGAGTTGATATGAGTGCCATCTTCTGTCCAGGCTTCTTTTTCGATATCTCCGCCTTCAAGGACAGGGATAATGTCCAGACCGAATTTTTTGGCGAATTCATAGTCACGGGTATCGTGAGCAGGCACAGCCATAATGGCTCCTGTTCCGTAGCTTGCTAAAACATAATCAGAAATCCAGATTGGGATTTTCTTGCCGTTCACCGGGTTGATCGCATAAGCACCTGTGAACACACCGGTTTTGTCTTTATTCAAATCAGTACGTTGCAAATCCGATTTGGTTGCACAGATCTTCTTGTATTCATCAACAGCTGCTTTCTGTTCTGGCGTCGTGATTTCATCGACATAAGGATGTTCTGGCGCCATAACGCAATAGGTGGCTCCAAATAAGGTATCGCAGCGGGTGGTGAAAACGGTGAACTCTTTATCGTGGCCGCCCACTTTGAAGACAACGTTGGCCCCTTTGGATTTACCGATCCAGTTTTTCTGCATTTCTTTGGTGGACTGCGGCCAGTCAACCAGGTCGAGATCCTCTAACAGACGATCCGCATATTCAGTGATTTTTAAAACCCACTGCCGCATCGGTTTGCGGATAACTGGATAGCCGCCGCGCTCGGATTTGCCATCGATTACTTCTTCGTTGGCCAGAACGCATTTCAACTCCGGACACCAGTTTACAGGGATTTCATCAATATACGCTAAGCCTTTTTCGTACAGCTTCGTAAAAATCCACTGGGTCCATTTATAGTAGTCTGGATGAGAGGTCGCAATTTCGCGATCCCAGTCGTAGGAGAATCCTAAGGATTTAATCTGCTCACGGAAGTGATCAATGTTGGTTTCCGTAAAGATAGAAGGATGGTGGCCAGTCTGGATGGCGAACTGTTCAGCTGGCAGACCAAAGGAGTCAAACCCCATTGGGTGCAGAACGTTATAGCCTTCCATTCGTTTTTTACGGGCAACAATATCTGTTGCGGTATATCCCTCCGGATGGCCGACATGAAGACCGTTTCCAGATGGATACGGGAACATGTCAAGAACATAGTATTTTGGCTTGGAAAAATCACTTGTATCCGTTTTAAAGGTCTTGTTGTCTTCCCAGTACTTCTGCCATTTCTTTTCTACTTGTTGATGGTCGTACATACAATTTTCCTTTCATTTCTATCGAATTCGAACTTACGGTCTGCAGCCTGCCGGACAAAGAAAAAACGCCCTTCCAGAATCCAGAAGGACGTAAACATCATTACGCGGTACCACCTTGGTTCATGATCGAAATTGGATCATGCGCTCGAATGCCTATAAAGCAGGTCTGCTGACAGCTCTTGCGGTGAGATCAGAAACACCGCTGTTTGCTTGCACCAACCGCAAACTCTCTGAAAAGACGGCTCTGTTTCTGTTAGTCCGAAATTTACGCTGTACTGAAACAGTAACAAATTGCGAATTTTCCGTCAATCCCGACGTGCGCAAGCTTCCGGATTCCACAGACTTTCCGCTCATTTTGCAAATCAATACGGGTCAACAGATTTCTGGATTGCCCCAGCTGTTCACTCTTGTTTCCTTATTGTCCGCATTATCCGCGTTATTGTTCGTTTTCCATTCACAAAACAGATCGGCTTTAAGTTCTATGATGTATATCTAAATCTAACAGATTTTGTTGTTCTGCTTTCCATCCAGGAAAGCGTAGAGATTATCGAATACAATCTCAGCCCGCTTTTCCATGGATTCAATCGAATCAAATCCGATATGCGGAGTCACGATCATATTTTTCGCCTGCAGCAGTGGATAGTCTTTGGGAAGCGGCGGTTCCAGATCAAAGACATCAATGCCGGCTCCTGCAATCTGGCCATTGTTTAAAGCTTCCACCAATGCCTGCTCATCTACGGCTGCTCCTCTGGCCGTGTTGATCAGGATCGCGGATGGTTTCATTAAAGCCAGCTGTTCTTTGCCGATCATATGGCGGGTCGAATCCGTTAATGGAACATGCAGCGAAACGATATCCGATTCTTTTAACAGGGTATCCAGATCGACCTGCGCATCGTAAACCGGGTCGGTAATTTTGTGGCGGCGATAGCCAAGAACCCTGCAGCCGAAGGCTTTCAGTAATCTGGCTGTCTGGGTTCCAATTTCACCCGCTCCAACGATGCCGACCGTCTTTCCTTTTAATAAAGAACCGCGCAGGCCCGCTTTGGTCCCACCCTGACGACAGCGCTCTTCTAGTTGACTGACATGGCGGAGCAGATCCGTACTCATGAAAGCGGCCAGTTCAGCAACCGCATCGTTGGCATAGCCAGAGGCATTAGAAATAGCAATCCCCTTTTCTTTGGCCAGTGCCACTGGAATGTGGTCAACTCCAGTAAAGGCTACATCAATAAACTTCAGGTTTGGATCAGCTTCGATCAGGCTGGCATCCATCGGCATATTGGCCAGCATGATTACATCTGCTCCTTCGCTCTCCTTTTTCAGCAGATCAAGGTCGGTTGTGCGTGCATAGGATTCAAAGGTATGCCCCATGGCCCGCAGTTTTTCAGCTTCTTTTTCGATCCATTCTGGACTTACGCCCAGATCTTCAAGCAATACAATTTTCATTCACTTCGCCGCGACAGGGAGACTTTCAGCCCTTGTGAAACTGGCCAAAACAGAAACTGCCGCCCCTTCCCTTCCAGATTTTCCAAAACGAAACCAGATCCAGACGCCTATCTGAAAATTCTCTTCACCTAACCATCTGGATTCCTGCTTCCTTGCTGGAATCATGTCTCATTGCAGTTCAGCCTGTGTCAATTTCTCCATTCGTCTTAAAAACTTCGGCTTCAGCTTCAGCGTCCATCGATCTTATGGACTCCTTCTGCTCATTCGCGCTGATTTCTGGACCATGACTTCTGGCTGATGAACAACTCTATTTTACGGGTTTATGCGAAAGATGTTGATCTGAAGAGGTAAACCTGTTTTGGCAGATTTCTTTTCTGCCAGTTTCCATCGTTTTCTTCGTGATCTCTTCTTCCATTTGGCTCTTCTTCCATTTTGAATCTTTATGACGCAATTCTTTATGGATTCATCTTTCATCCTTGGTCAGCAGCCGTGGATATAGATGATCAATCGCAAAAGCCCCCAGCGGGGCAGTGAGCAGAATCGAGAGGACCGCAAGAGTCAGAACAGTCTGTCCGCATGCCAGCCCCATGCTCAATGGAATCGCTCCAATGGCAGCCTGAACAGTCGCTTTTGGCGTATAGGCAATCATGCAGAACAGACGGCTTTTCGCATCCATGGGTGCAAATCGTACACAAAGCCAGACGCCTGCCATTCGAAAAACCAGCACCAATGCTAACAGTGCAACAGCCTGCAGACCACAGCCAAAGGCATAGCTGACATTGACCACTGCCCCAACCAGAACAAACAGGAAAATCTCAGCCAGAACCCAGATTGCATCTGAAGTTTTCTTAATCTCAGCCGCCGTTTCAGGTGCCTGCCGTTTGAGAATAAAGGCGAAGGTCATAACGGCGAGCAAAGAAGAAAATGGAACCTTGTCGGTCAGTGCATTTTCAATGGCAACCAAAAGAAAAGTAATTGCATAAAACTGAATTGCGCAAATCTCTTTACGCAGGCTGATTTTGGAATAAAACCTGCCAAGAGTCCACCCGCAGGCCGCTCCACCGGCAAGTCCCAGGACAATCGAAACCGGGATATCGAGCAGCATCGCCGGTTGAAAACTGCCGCCAGCGGCCATAGAACTGAAGACCGAAAACAGAACAATGACATAAATATCATCCAGGCTGGATCCAGCCAGAATCATCTGCGGAACTGCCTGCCTGGTTCCATACCCCTGCTCAATCAGCTTGATCATGCGCGGCACCACAACGGCTGGTGAAACCGCCGCAATGACACTGCCAAGCACAGCCGCTTCGATCCAGGTTATATGCAAAATCATTGGCGCCAGAATCACTGTCCCGATAATTTCACAGGTAGCCGGAACAAACGCCATTAAAATGGCCGGCACGCTGCATTTTTTCAGATCGTCCAGATTCAGATTCAAACCGGCTCTGGTCAGGATCACAAGCAGGGCGATCTTACGAAGATCTGCTCCAATCGCTAACGTATTCGCATCCAGAAAATTCAGACCATACGGGCCAATCAGAATTCCTGCTGCGATCATGCCAATAAGCGGCGGCAGACCGATTTTCTTGCAAATCCAGCCAAGGCTCAGCCCAGCCAGAAGAATTAAAGCCAGTGAAAAAAACATCTTCATTCATCCTTTCTCTTCTTTGCTGCTTTCCACCCCAAAAGGCTGCCCAACCCATACATTCTTCCAAACTTCCATCCATAAACGCCCTACGACAGATCCCAGCCTGGTCTGTTTCTGGCATTGGCTCTTCATTGGACAGGTTAATTTCTCGCCAGCGATTTCTTTGTCTTTCTCAGCTGCTCTTTTTCTCGGCCATTCTTTTTTTATTTTTTTCTTCTTTTCTTAGCCGTTCTTTTTTTATTTTTTTCTTCTTTTCTTAGCAATGTCATTTAGCTAGAAAAATATGACCTCAAACTTTGTATAAAAATCAAAGACAAAGTGGATGATAGGAATAGAATTTGCTGCTGATTATATCCATATGCACCAACCAAGCACAAAATATACTGATTGATTTGGCTGTATTCATCAAAATAGGTGCACTAAAAACAACCCTTCGATAAGAGCCGTTTTTAAGAATTGTATGGGTGGTTTGTATCAATAAGATGCGCATATAATGCACTTATCGATAGGTGAACCATATCAAACGATTGGGATGGAGATTTCGCTTGAAGCTCCTTTCCGGCCGAACGGGTAGTTTTTCTCTGAGCAGCTCCTCAGTCAGAGCCTGAAACTCCGCTTTTGTAATTTGACGAATCGTTCGATTCTTCGTCCACTTCGGGGTGAACGTGTTCCTGATAGCCCGTATCGCCTTAGTTGTATTGATTTGGTATTCATAAGTTGTCTGATTCTCTTCTTTATTATCCGATTGAGATGATTCAAGAACACACTTTTTGATCTCGGAAACCAGATTGTAGAAGATAAGGGATGAATAAATCTCCTGAATGATGTATTCTGCTTTTATCGAGTGGATACGTTTCATTCCTATTCCATATTTAAGCCAGGAGAAACTCTGCTCGATTCGCCACCTTAGGTGGTAAATAAATCCAAGAGCCTCCGGAGGAAATTCTGCTTCATCCAGATTGGTAATCAGTCCTTCCCAGACGTTGTCGCCAATCTCGATAGCTACCACCCTGCAGTCAAAATCAATAAATTCAGATTCTTGATCAATCTGTCTCATTGATTTTTTGACCAGGTATTTCATCTGGGGGTTTTCTTTTTCCTCTTTTCTTTGGTGGTGGGTAAGAATGCGGCTGATCTGCTGGTCTTCTGTATGGTCAAGCTGTGTATAAGTCAGGCAGCTATACTCTCGTTCTTTCATACGTATGAGGTATTTGTGCCCTAAGGATTCAATAAGCTTACACAATGGATAAGAAAAATACCCTCTGTCCATGACAAAGAGAAATGTCTCGCCAGGATAAGCTTCATGAATCTCCTTGACCATTTTCATAGCAGCGCCCCGTTCGTCTTTGGACCTCTGGTCTTGAGTGACGATGGCTAAAAATTTGTCATTAAGTACGTCATAGGCTGCGTTAACGTGAATACCGGCCCGGATAATGTTTTCCTTGTTCTTGGTATAAATGATGTAGTCAGGTTCATCTTCATTTGGCGCAACAGGTTCATTGGTTCCGTCAAAAGCGATTACCCTGTGTTCTTTATATTTTTTATCCATGGAATAAAGTGCCAATGTGGCTTTGTGCAGTGTTGAAAATACGCTGACTGGAGTCTTGGCTTTTGTCTGAACAAGTGCCGAAGCAGATGGTCTTACACTGCCCATGCCGAAATAGTTCATGGATAAATCGGAGAGTGTTGATCCATTCCCGATAATGGATGTATTCAGGAAATGGAACAAGTTTATTTTTGATGATCGATAATGACTTCGTGAGAAAGCTCCTGTTTGAGAAGCAAGAATCTTCTCCTGTTTGTAGGCAAATTCCTCAAGGGATTTCATGAATTTTTGATAAATCACGGACGGCGAAGTAACTTTAGTTGCCATATTTTCCTCCTTATAAAGTTATGTTTTCAACGTGATAAGGATTAAATTAGACAATTATAGAGTTGTTGTCAAAGCTAATTTTCGTTAAACCAGAAAATATAAAATCCACCATCTGTGCACGGATGGTGGACAATACTAACTATCAAAAACTAAGCTAAATGACATTGCTTTTCTTAGCCGTTCTTTTTCCTGGCTGGACTGTTTTCTGCTTCTGCGCTCAGGCAGACTGCCCTGGTGTGCGATCATTTTCTGCCTTCCTTTTCAGCCGCCATGAAAAGTAAAATCCAGAGCAAAGAAAGTCAAAGAAAGTTAGAAAGAATGCGCAGGGCAAAAGACAAAAAAGGCTGATGCTTTCTGCATGACAAAAAAGCCTGCAGAAGTCATCAGCCTGATTGGCGGTTTGGAAAACTCCGGGAAGAACTTCATTTCCTTTTGGGTGTCTCGTTTTTTTCTGGCCTTAGTATAGCACTGGATCCTTTCTGATTGCGAAAAATAAGAATCTGGACAAAACAGAAGAAGACGGAAAAGTGAAGAAGACGAAAAATTAAGGAAGAAAAACAGATCTAAAATCCCAGGCATCCTTTGAGCGAGATACACAAACCAAACTTTCAGCCAGTCAACCATTTGCCCATTTGTTGGCAGTCGAAACAAAAGAGGATTTCTAAACGATTTGCCGGCCATTGAAAGCCAATCCAGATCAGACGATTCATTTTCGGGCATGAATTCAGAGCGGGAGGACAGGAGATTCTTTCATAAATGTTAAACTGAACGTAAGAAAGGTGCTTTCAATATGTCAAAAAAGCCAAATAAACTGAAATCTCTTGATTTCAAGTGGATTTTGTATGATGTGGGCAACTCTGCATTTGTTCTTTTAACCGCATCAATTCTGCCCATTTACTTTAACTCGCTGGCCACTGGGCAGGGCCTGTCTGAAGCCGACTATCTGACCTGGTGGTCATACGGAACAAGTATTGCGACCGTCATTGTTGCAATTGCCGGGCCCTTAATGGGAACGCTGGCTGACTTCCCCCACAAAAAGAAAAAGATCTTCTTACTCAATGCTCTGGGTGGTGCATTCCTGTTGTTCTGTTTCTGGATTCCATCGCATTGGGCAGCCTTCCTGATTCTGTTTGTGCTGACCAAGATTCTCTACTCGATTTCTCTGGTCATCTATGACTCGATGTTAGTCGATGTCTGCTCGGAAGACCAAATGGATGAAGTTTCCTCTAAAGGATATGCCTGGGGCTATCTTGGAAGCTGCGTTCCGTTTATCGTCTCGCTGGGACTGATCTTAGGTCAGGGAACCCTGGGCCTCAGTTTCCATGTGGTGATGATTCTGGTCTTTGCCTTAAATGCCCTCTGGTGGGCAGCCTTTACCTTGCCGCTTGCCCGCAGCTATAAGCAGGCTCACTCCATCCCGCCAGAAGGATCAGCTCTGAAAGCAACCTTCAGACGTCTTGGTCATACGTTTAAAGATATCCGTAACCAGAAGAAAGTCTTCTTATTCATGCTGGCCTTCTTCTTCTATATTGATGGCGTGTACACCATTATTGACCTGGCGACCGCTTATGGAACTTCGCTGGGCCTGGATCAGACTGGTCTGTTAATGGCCCTGCTTCTGACACAGATCGTGGCCTTCCCTTCCGCCATTCTGTTTGGCTATCTTGCCAACACCCGTCCGGTCGGTCAGCTGATCAAAATTGGAATCTTCGCCTACCTTTGCATCGCACTCTTCGCTCTGTTCATGCATTCTATCTGGCAGTTCTGGGTTCTGGCCGTAGCCGTCGGTCTTTTCCAGGGTGGATTACAGGCCCTGTCCCGTTCCTACTTTGCCCGGATCATTCCAAAAGATCAGGCCGGTGAATACTTTGGCCTGTATGATATTGCCGGTAAAGGCGCAAGCTTTTTAGGCACAACGATCGTTGGCGTGATTACACAGATTACCGGTCAGCAAAATATTGCCGTCGGCACGCTGGCCATCCTGTTTGTGATCGGAATTCTGATCTTTAATAAAGCAGATAAGCTGGACGATCCAGTCTATGCAGCAAAATAAGCAGCCAGGCAATGGTCTGTAAAAAACAAACAAATTCTGGCAGCAAGCAAATTTGAGCTGCCAGTTTTTTTGTCGTCCCTTTCAGGTGAATCCTTCTGGCGTTGCCATTCTTTAAGAAACCACGAAAAAACGGAGTCCGAACAAGACTCCGTTTTTTCGAAAGGAGGAAAAATGAACAGGAATATCACAGCCATAATCAAAGCCGAATTACAGCTGAATCCATCAAACGAAAGTGAAAAGCAAATTGCTTCTGGTCAGGTGAAATCAAAGTTCATCCCAATGGTCATTTCAGTGAGCTTATTCAATGGCGAGAGCCATTTCTTCTACGGTAAGTTCAGCGCCATCAATCGCAAAGGGGTTAAAGGCATTGACGATGTAGGAAGCCAAGCCAAGGCAGAATAAGGCGGTCATGAATCTTTTCTTCTGTGTTTTTGTCATAGTGCTGGTTCCTTTCTGGTCGATAAGGGATCTGTTTTTGCGGCAGATACAGGAAGGATCAAAACTTGTTCCCCGAAAAGAATACGCGTTTCCGACCAGACTTCAGGTCATTTTCACAGCTGGCATCTTGGAGAATTTAGAGACCTTTTCCTTAAGCTAATCTTAATAGCCGCCTAAAGGTCGATCAAAAAAAGTGCTTAAAAAAATTGTCGATAAGCATCTTGCTGAGGACGATTTTATCCCTTAAAGCAGATGGGTTTAAGCCTTTCTGATAATTTTCACACAAATAGAAAAGAAAGCGTCCTCATAATCCACTTTCTTCACACATTAAATTGTAATTAAATCCACCGTTATTTCATAATTGTGAAATTGATTTCAGATCTGGATCTGTTCTCCTTGCAGGATCTGCTTTCTGGCCTGATCCCACGCTTGCTTTGCCTGTGGCGTCGGTGTATAGGGCTCAAATCCTTCTGATTCATACAAAACAATCGCGGGCCAGGAAGAAGCCTGTGTAGAAAGATAGATCGGCTGATTTTTAAATTCCTTTCCAAATTCATAGCAGCATTTTTGGACTGCCGATCTGGCCAGTCCTTTATGCTGATGAGCCGGGACAGTAAACACCCAGTGCAGCCGCATTCCATTTTTGACTTCTTTATAGGGCCATAAACCAGCCGAACAGGCAAGATTTCCCTTGGCATCGACAATCATGTACAGATGGTCCAATAAAAATTTCTCATCCACTTTCACCATGCGCTGCCACTGGAATTCGGCTTCATCGAGATTCTGGACGAAATCCAGATCGACCAGCGCCTGCTTCCATTGGACGATCAGCTTAGAATCCGGCTGCGCAAACTGATAGTCTTCAACAAGAATCGGCAGCCCTGGCGGCATTGGCGGATTTTTGATCATAATCAACTTTTCATCGCTGTAGGCATGATCCAGTCTGGTGATTCTGTTGCGCATTTTTAAAGGGTTGTTCGCTGCGTTTTCTCTTGCCATTTTCATCTTTCTATCTTCCTCATTTTTCACTGTCCATCCTCATATTTATACTGCCGCTTCATGATATCTGCCGCTTCATTTTTTACTGTTGCTTTACTCTCTGTTTGACTGTTCCTTCCTGTTCCTGCTTTAAAGACCATTTGGTTGACTGTGGCCAATTCTTTTGATTCGCACAACCGAAAAAGAGCCTGTTCATAAAAAACGTCCATGATGGCTGGAATCAAATGGCAGGATCGCTTTTCGTGTCGGTCTCTTCCACATTTGCTTCCATATTCAGAGCTGCTTTGGGAAGACGGACCGTAAATGTGCTTCCCTCTCCGGTTTTTGAGGTGACGTCAATTGTGCCGCCAAGATTGTCGACCGCATGGCGGACAATGGCCAGACCCAGACCGGTGCCGGATTGAGATCGGGAAGGGTCAGCGGTAAAGAAGCGCTCAAAGATCCGCTCTCGGTATTGTGATGGAATCCCCATTCCAGTATCCCGTACTTTTAAAACCACTTGCTTCTGATCCGAATCCACTGTCACCCAGACTTCACCTTCCGGACGATTATAGTGAATTGCGTTTTCGATCAGGTTTTTGACGATGGATTTGAGG
Source organism: Allobaculum sp. JKK-2023 (assembly GCF_034745455.1). Taxonomy (NCBI): domain Bacteria; kingdom Bacillati; phylum Bacillota; class Erysipelotrichia; order Erysipelotrichales; family Erysipelotrichaceae; genus Allobaculum; species Allobaculum sp. JKK-2023. The sequence goes on from NZ_JAYERV010000003.1 coordinate 284,599, forward strand.
TCCACTTCACTGCCATCCACCCAGGCACTCTTTCCTTCAAAATGGAGCGTTACATTGCGGACTTCCGCATTGTGTTTCAGTTTTTCGACACACCGTGCACAAACTGCATTGAGGTCGGTTTTCTGATCCGTTGTGACGTTTTCATTTTCCAGGCGGGACAGATGAATGATGTCGTTGACCATGTCAGTCATACGGGAAGCTTCCTGATAGATATAGCTTGAAAAGCGGGGAACATCTTCTGCTTTGACCAGACCGGAATTGAGCAGTTCGGCAGAAGAGGAAATCGTCTGCAGGGGCGTTTTGAGCTCATGCGTCACATTGGCCGTAAATTCCTGCCGGCGCTTTTGCATCTCCAGCTTTTCTGTCACATCCAATGCCAGGATAAATGCACCCAGGCATTGGTCATTGTTGCGCACCGGTGAGGCTTCCAGCGAATAGATTCTCCCTTTGCGCTTCCAGTTTTTCTGTTTATTGTTGCCGGCCAGCGCCTGATGAACCATTTCATCCAGATCTGGATGGTCTTGAATCTGCCAGTCTTCATGGAGACTGAAGATTCTGGCTGCTGCCGGATTGGCATAGATCAGCCCGCCTTCCGTTGACACCATCAGCAGGCCTTCATCCATACTGGCGGTCAACGCTTCAAATTCACGGTTTCTGGTTTCCAGCTGTAAGAGCTGCTGGTGAATCTGCCGATTGCCTTGGTCCAGTCTTTCCAGAAGCGGGCGCAGCTGCTCGTAGGGAATATTGTCCAGCGGCTTGCCAGGATCAATCCGGTTGATCGGATCCACAATATTATTGCTTAAAATTCTGGCCAGTCCCCAGACAAACAGCAGCACCAGCGGCAGAACAAAAACCAGGGGGAGAACAGCCTGGAAGAACAGATTGAGCATTGAAGAATGAGACTGGCTCAGTCTTAAATACGATCCATCGTTGAGCAGAATCGCACAGTTATAAGTCTCTTCCGAGATTGTATGAGAATGGCGGATCGAAAAGCCTTTGCCCGTATTCATCGCCTGCACGATTTCATCGCGGTCTTTATGGTTCTGTTCCAGACCCGGATGGGCAGAGTCATAGACAACCATTCCATCGGAATCAATCAGACAGACGCGCACATCCCCCAGCGCAAGAATTTCAACTTCTTTTTCGGGATCAATGCCCTGATTTAAAGCCGAAGCAACCAGTTCCGTTTCTTTTTCCAGCTGGGCGACAGATTCTTGGACAAATGCCTGATACAGAGCATAGACCGTAGCGCCGACAGTTGTAACCATCACGATCAGGCACGCCCAGAGAATCGAGCGGTAAATCCGTTTGGTCATGACTTTGATGACAGGCGATACCCAATCCCGCGAACCGTTTCGATTCGCTCCCCTGCCTCTTGAAGTTTTGTACGCAGCGAGCGGATATGAACATCGACTGTTCTTGTTTCCCCCGCAAAATCGGTATGCCAGACTTTATACAATAGCTCATCCCGGCTGAACGCTTTTCCTGGATTTTTAACAAGTAAAGCAAGCAAGTCAAATTCTTTACGGGTCAGATCCAGCTCTTCATCCGCCAGCCATGCCTTGCGGCTGTCCAGATCCATGTGGATCAATCCCGATTCCAGCAGATCCCGACAGGAAGCATCCGGCAATTGGGCCTGTTGGCAGCGGCGCAAAACCGCTTTGATCCGGGCAACCATTTCCATCATTCCAAAAGGCTTGACCAGATAGTCATCAGCGCCTTCTTCAAGGGCCTGGATTTTGTCATATTCCATACCCTTAGCCGTGGTCATGATAATTGGAATGGTCCGGGTCGCCGGATTTGCCCGCAATCGTTTTAAAACTTCCATCCCATCGGTATTGGGAAGCATGATATCCAATAAGATCAGATCCGGATGATGGTCTTCCAAAGCTTCCCAGAAGGGAGCAGCTTCTTCAAATCCCTGGGCTGTAAATCCAGTCGAGCGCAGGGTATACATCAAAATATCGCGGATATTCTGATCATCTTCAATGGCCCAGATTTCACTCAATGTAAGTACCGTGCCGGCCCGAACGGCCGGCTTTCCTTTCTGCTTCATTTCGTTTAATTATTGGAGCTTATTATAGTCAAGACAAAGAATATCATCATCTGGTTGATTTGATTTTTTCGATTCTCCATGAAGGCAATTACAAATTCAGTGCACTCCTAGTTTTCACATCTGATCCGTGTCATATAAAAGGAATATTGATGCTCGTTTTAGATATTTTATTCTTCGGGTCATCACCAAGCATATTCCTTAACTGTACGAATAAAAAATTAGACTTTATCAGTCTTCTTATTCCAACCATCATTTTAAAGCAAACTATCAAAATATATCTATAAGTACGGTTAAAATCAGCCATTCATCTTTTATATAAAAACCATAAAGAAAAAAACAGTCAAATGTATATCTATATATTTTCACTTTATACAAAGCGTTATTAACACTGATAAAACCATCCTCAAATCTTCTGTCTTATCTGATGCATCAGAAAAATCTTTCATTTCAAGCCACATGACCATATAATTTAAAGATGTAATAAGTTCATCAAAAGATGTATCTTATAAGGATAGTTATACTCATTGCTATATAACTGTATGGATCGCTGTTTTAGATTAGAAAGGAAGGACTATATCAGTGAGACGACATAAAAATATGGCTAATTTTTGGTGCAGAGCTGCCAGTGCAGCCCTTTGTGTTGCGCTCAGCACAAATATGATGGAAGTCTCTGCAATCGACACCTCCCAGGATCCGTTCGAATCCTCCACTATTGAGGGGGGGCAACAGGAACCTGATAATTCCTCTACTCTTACAACCCAGCCGGAATCAGACAAAACAGAACTGTGCAAACACCATAATCATGACGAGAACTGCGGCTACACCGAGGACAACCCCAGATGCAGCTTTATCTGCCCCATCTGCCCCGTGGAAGAGCAGATTGACGCTGTTCTCGAATTGATGGAACAGCAAAAAGAGCAGGAAACAGATTTAAACGAAGACGACAAGCTTGATCTTTTAAAACAGGCTGCGAAAGCCAAGAAAGCTTTTGACGATCTGGAAGAGGAAGAAAAAGAACAAATCGATCCGGATAAGATCGAAGAATTCCTCGAATTTGTGGACAGCCTGGAAATTCAGACACCAGACAATGCCGATGGACAAGAGCAACCAGATTCCCCATCCACTCCTGCAAACCCACCGCAAATCGATACTGAAGCGCCTGACAGACCTCAAACAAATCTGGATAACACACAAAACCAGACCCAGACAGGTGACACTGCCACTTCCTCTGAGTTTGTGGAGGATCCGGATACCCCAACAGTGAGCAATGGAAGCGGGCAGAACCAAACAGTCCCCTCATCCACGACCTCACAGCCGTCGAAATCAGATAATCCACAACCAGATAATCAAGAAACAGACGTGGACTCATTAAAGCCGAGTGAAGAAGACAAGCCCAACCTTTCAAACGAGGAGGAGCCGAACCCAATCGAGGAAGATAACGAAAACAACACTTCCTTCGATTCTGTGGATACCTCGAATATTCAGGCGCTTAGCGAGGAGACCGACACGAATCCAATCACTGGAATGAAAATTGTTACCGCCGAGATCTGGGCAGAAGGCAAGGAGAATCAATCTTTGTTAAAAGAATCCTCCCCAAGTGAACCTTCTTTAGAGGAGACTTCTTTTTCCATTGATTTTTCTAAACAATTTACCCTGCACCTTGTAGTCGACAGTGAGCTGAATCTGCCAAATAAAAAGGTGGAGATCACAGTGCCTGATGGACTGACTGTGGTGGAATACCCGATTCCTGACCGGGGCGGAATGGCAGAAAGTGTAACCCCTGAAAACATTGACCAACTGCAAAGTGAGAATAATTACGGGGAGTATCGTCCAACAAACGGAACCATCACTTATTCTCTTAAAGCTACGGCACAGCAGAACAGCTTTAATATCGTTCTAGCTCCAGATCTAGTTCTCTGGAACAGAAGAGCAAAACAAAAACTTACCGATTCATTGAAAATCAAGGTTTATACGGCTAATGCGGAAGGAACCGACCAAGTATTCCAGACAATCTCCGCTACCCCTACAATCACAGGTAAATACAACAGTACTTCGAGCGACACCAGAGCCATCCAGACCGGCCCCAGACTGTCCAGTGTTGGTGTAAAGAATGGTGTGCCTACAGCCGCAAACGAGCCGTTTGCCTTGCGCCAAATCTGGCTGAACCCGGACAAAGACTACATCGACATGCCTCAGTTTTTCAAGAAACTGGAAATTACCATTGCTCTGCCATATTACAAAAAAAATAATCAGAACGTTTATGCACAATTCGATCACATAACCTATGATCCTGCCGGACAGTCCACAAGACTTAATCTTCTAAACCCAGAAAACTATAAAGATGCGAAAGGTGACTATAAAGACAGTTTTACATTCAAAACGGAGCCCAACGATACTCAACATACCGTCAAGCTTATATGGGAAAACCTGTATCTGGAGTATGGACAGGAATACTTCACGCCCTACTTCACGTGGGGAAATAAATGCGAAGCCACTTTGGAAAAATCTGTCACATGGAGCAACAGCTCAATTTTTAGTACTGGCAATGTAGCACCAACATGCTATCAATATGAGAAACCACCCGCCTCCGGCTCTTCTGCAGCGGTGTGCGGATTAATCACCTGGCAGGATGGCACGACATGGTACCCCTGGAACCATAAGTTTGCGAGCCTCAATTTTACACCCCATTCAAATGAGAGCATGAGCGTTGTGGGCGGCTCCCTTCCCCCCATCTACAATGCATTTGGCTCCGATCCCAGCATTGTCTACTGCCTGGGACAGTTCCAGGTAGTTAATCACGGCGGTGATAAAAGTGCTCCAAAGACAGTAAAATTCTCCTACACAAATACGAATGAAATCGGTGTGACCGCTCAAAAGATTCCTGCAACCAGTGGAAATCTCGTTACAGTCCAGTACCAGACAACAAAAACTGGTGATGATACTTGGACATCGTACAGCACCCCTCTTACCGCCCAAGACGGCTTTGTCACCTTTACCGCTCAGATGGCAAATCTTGCAAAGGACGAGTATTTTACCAAAATCAAAGCGGATGTCGGCTCCTATGAAAGAGACTACGTTGGCTATGTGGCCTCTCGATCCACAGATCCCACATCAGGATGCGGCACTACCTTCGGTAAACTTCTAACTGCTGAGACGAGTACCTATTCGGGGTTTGCTACGATGAAGATGCATGACATATCCAGTGATCAAAACAATATAAAATCCGGTACCTTTGCGGTTACCATCACAAATGAGACCACTGGTACCTACGGCGATAACAAACCAAAGGGCGAAATCCCCCTGGCTATGGAACAGGCATACAAGCAAGGCACCCTGGAGCGGAAACCGATCCTGAGTAAAACCACCGCGACAGCCGGAGATACGATTACCTTCAACGGTCTGCTCAGCTCCTCTGCTTTTCCCTATTCCACTAATAATATTGCAACGGATCCAGAAATCTATATCCACCTGCCAGAAAAGATAACAGTCAGCAATCTCAAACTGTACCAGGAGGTTGGCAGAGTAGCAGATAAGGTTTTCTTGTTTGATTCAGTTATAGAGACGAATGCAACCCCTACAAGAACCGAAATTTCCAGCGAAACATATACACTCACAGCGTTAACACCTGCTGAGGCTGCAGCCAACACTGCTGCTAAAACTGGCTATAAACTGTACAAAATCACCTTTGAGAAGGCCACCACTCCTGTCAAGGTCGGCTGGTTTACCAATACGCTGGGACAGTATCAGATCGGAATTTCTTTTGATATGGAGATTGCTAAAGATGCGGACGCGATGACTCTGGATATGCGTGACTGTGTACGATTCAAAAGCAAATCTCTGACATCTACATCAAACGACGGCACTCTCGCACAGTACCAGGTTATGGGCAAGCAATATAGTATTAATGGTAATAATTATACAGTTACCGACAATGGGGTACGGTATAGTACCTTCAATGTCAACGCAACGGGTACGAAACTGTCTGTGGTAGCAGCTCGGCTGGGTTTGACCTTCTCCTTCGGGGCAAGAATGACAGATAAAGGTTCTAAAGCTGAGTTTGATCCGGAAAAGTATTCCAACTTTGACATTAACAAGCACACGGTCTATCTGAAGGACGCAGATCATGTGGTGGATATGCTGTTTACCCTGAAGAATGAAACCGGCAGGGAGTTCTCTAAAGAGGATGCTCATGCCTTCTACTACTTTATCCCAATCCCCAAGAAGGGAGATTTCTGGGACAGCCATATGCAGGAGCAGCCCTTTGAATTTGATATGAACCTGACTCGTGAACCAGACCTGAATGGTACTTCTGCTCATAACATTCAGGTCACCTACGCAACAGATATCGACTCCAACGCAAAAGCCGGTGACCCGACGCACTATGCTACCGTTACTAATAATTACAAGGCAAAAGAAGAGCTGTTAATTGGATGTGAGACCGAAGAAGAAAAAGCTGCAAAATGGAAAGAAGTCAAAATGATCCGCATTGCCGCAAAGCCTGAAATTAATTCTATCTCGGAAAAGGCGGAGCTTAGAGTCAACATGCGTCTGGAACCAACGTTTAACGAGAATGCAGACTTGGTAGGCAGCGAGATCAACTTCGGACCATGTGGCGTATCTCCCTATTCTGTAGGCAATACGTCCAATCGAGGCCACAATCCCCTGCCCCGCATTCAGGTAGAGTTCCAGACGGGCAAAATTGCTGGAAAGATTTTTATTGATAAAGACTTTGATGGCCAATACAAGGAAGGTGTTGATGAACTTTACACGGGTGAAGTGAAGATCGAGGCCAATCACAGCAACGGCAATGACTCCTGTTCTGAGGGGGAAAATGCACATAAAACAACCGCTAAAGAAGGAAAATTTGAATTTACCGGTCGCCGGGCGGATACCTACCATGTGATCGTTCACAATCCCGGCAGCACTGATGCTAATGATCCTAATTCTTTACGTTTTTCCATTCCGGAAAGCAGGGGAAAATTCTCATTGGGTGAGGAAGGGAAAACCGCCACAGCATCCATCATTTTGGATATGAATAAGAATCCTAATGACCTCGCCGCTGCACAGCCACTATCGATCGGCTTTCAGCAGCCTCATACAGTAACATTCAAGGTAGATCATGGAACAGTGGGCAATAAAACAGATGCAACTCAGTCAAAGATCTGGCACAATGAGGTCTTTACCGAAATTCCCATTGTCATCGCCGATGAAGGCTATCGATTCACTGGAAACTGGACGGATGAAAGCAACAAAATATATACTTCTGATCAGCTCAAAGAAGTGAAAGTTTCAAACGATATGAACTTTACAGCGGAGGTTAAGAAACTCTATTTCCTTACTTATGACCTCAACGGTGGTACTGGAGCCAGTGCCCCACAATCCACCTTACATATCGAAGGCGAGATGGTTAAACCGGAGTATACCAACACACATCAATTGAAAAAAGGCGATAAAACAATCTTTGTTGGTTGGAGTACAGAGCAGATCCTGGGTCCTCTCACTGAAGATGCGACACAGGATGATATCGGCAAGATCATCACAAGTGATGAGCATAGAATGCCCGCTTACGATGTCACGCTCTATGCCGTGTATGCCGTGGACAACAACGACAATGGCAAACCAGATTACCGTGATGGTGCCGTCCATATCCGCTACCATGGTAATAACAATGTGCGTACAGATATCATTTGTCCTCACCACCACGTCGTAGGGGAAACGGTGAGTCTTTCCACAAATGGTACAGTTGCCGGAAAATCTGTGAAGCATGGGGCCTCAGCGTCTAATGCTGCACACGAAAGCAGCTCACACTCTTTTACCTACGAACCCAATATTTTTGTTGGCTGGAGCACATCACCAATTCTGGGTCAGGTTATCAAAACCTACGCTGAGTTCGCTACATTGCAAGACAGCATTAAGACAGAGGTGACCCTGCTGGAAAAGCCGGGGGCCGATGGTTCCCAAGAAGATGCCAAAGACACAAGTAAGTATGCTGATGCAGATGGCAACACCAATGTTTACGCCGTCTGGGCGGCTGACCGCAATAACAATAAAATAGCTGACTATTTAGAAGAACGTAAGCTGACCTATGATGGCAACGCTCAACAAGAGGGCCGGGTGGATCATTTGCCGCCCGAGGTTACCCAAACAACGGACCATACACCTCTTCTCCCTAAGGATCTTGTCACTTTGACAGGTGAACCTACCCACACCGATGTAGGGAATAAAAAAGTCATTTTTATCGGCTGGACTGAAAATAAAACCAATTCAATTTTCAGCCGAGCAGATACTGCTCCAATAACAGTCACCGAAGTCACGATGAACAATGCTGGCAAGACGGTGTATGCCGCATGGGCTTACGATGAAGATGATGACAACGAAGCCGACGTGCTCGAGACCTATACCCTCACCTATGATCTCAACGAGGGCACAGGAACCATACCCGAAACACAAACAAACATTCAAAAGAACACCCTGATCACCTTGTCTGACCAGAAGAATTTTACCCGAAATCCCAATGAAATTTTTATAGGGTGGAGCAAAGACTTTCATACGAATGCGCTTCCCGCAGAACAAGACGTGGAGAAAGTAAAGGCGAACCTTTTCCGTCCTGGAAGCAAATATCATATTGGAGCCGAGGATGTGACTCTCCATGCGGTATGGGCTGTCGATGTAAACAATAACGGTATACCTGATTATAGCGAGGAGCATGTCCATATCCGTTACCATGACAATACTAAGGATCATAACGACATTATTTGTCCGCACTCACATGTAACTGGGGAAATGATAAAATTTTCCAATGATGGTCAGGTTTCCGGCAGAATTGTGGAGCACGAACAAGCCGCAGATGAGGCTACTAGTCTGGTCACAAACCATTCCTTGACCTATAAACCCAATATCTTTATCGGCTGGAGTACATCGTCATCTATTTTGGGTAAGATTATCGAAACCAACGCTGAGTACGAATCATTGAGAAACAGCATTGTGACAGAGATTACAATGTCCGCCAAGAACACAAATGCTATCTCTAAAAAAGGCTCCAGAGACATCAGTCCTTCCTATGATGAGGAAGGCAACCTCCATGTTTACGCCGTCTGGGCGGCCGATGACAACAACAATCATGTGGCGGATTATTTAGAAGAGCGGAAGCTGATCTATGACAGTAATGCTCAACAAGGCGGAAATGTCGCAAATATGCCGGAGGCGATTACAACCACAAACAATAAACCTCTCATTTCCGGCGATACAGTTACTTTGGCAGACACCCCTACCCCGACTCACAGCAAGGTAGACGGCAAAACAGTGCTCTTCCTCGGCTGGACGGCAGCTCAAACGAACAAAATCTACGACAGGACGGATACTGCGCCCACTACAATCAACGAAGTAACTTTTGCTGATTCCGATGTGACGGTCTACGCAGCCTGGGGCTACGATGAAGACAATGACAGAACAGCCGACGTGCTGGAGACCTATACTCTCGCCTATAATCTCAACGATGGCACCGGAACCATTCCGGCTACGGTGGCAAACATCGCAAAGAACACAACAATCACATTGTCCGACCTGAAAGATTTTACCCGAAATACCAACGAGGTCTTTGTGGGTTGGAGCCGCGAAAGGCATAAGAATGCACTTTCTGCAGAAGAAAAAGAGGAGGTAAGTCGGTTCCTGCTTCTTCCAGGAAAGGTCTGTGAGATTGGAGCGCAGAATGTGACTCTCTATGCAGTATGGGCTGTCGATGTTAACAATAACGGCATACCTGATTATGGTGAAGACCACGTCCATATCCGTTACCATGCCAATACCACTGATCATATGGATATTATTTGCCCGCACTCACATGTAGCCGGCGAAACAGTGCAGCTTTCCAATGACGGTCAGGTTTCTGGCAGAGCCGTTAAACACGATCAACCAGCAGCTGATGCTGACGGCAAAGTAAAAAACCATACCTTTACCTATGGAACGAATGTCCTTATTGGCTGGAGTACAACATCAATTTTGGATAAAGTGATCAAAACCAAAGCTGATTACGAAGAGCTGAAGAACAACATTGTGACCGAAATCGCCTTACCATCAAAGTCAGAAGAAAGCATTTCTGAAGAAGATGCCAAAGGTAACAGTCCTACCGTTGATTCAAATGGCAACATCCATGTATACGCTGTCTGGGCCACTGACCGCAACGGAAACAAAAAGGCGGATTGTCTGGAAGAGTATAAGCTGATTTATGATGGAAACGCTCTCCAGGGGGACAGCGTTACAGGCGTTCCGGATGAAGTTTCACAAACGTCAGACGGCAATCCCCTCCTTTCCGGTGACACGATCACTTTGACAGGCACACCTGTCTACAGCGATACCAGGAATAAAAAGGTTATGTTCATTGGCTGGACCGAAACCAAAAGCCCTTCAATTTTCAGCCGCGCAGATGTTGCACCGACAACAGTCACTCAAGTCATTCTAAACAATGCGGACATGACGGTGTATGCCGCATGGGGCTACGATGATGACAATGACGGAACAGCCGATGTGCTGGAGACTTACACTCTCACCTATGATCTCAACGGCGGCAAAGGTACAGCCCCGGAAAAAGTATTGGGCATTCCAAAGAATACCGAGATTTCACTGCCCAATGAGAAAAACTTTACAAGAAATTCCAATGAAATCTTTGTAGGCTGGAGCGAAACGAAGCGTGTAGCAGCGCTTACAGCGGATGAAAAAGAGGAGAAAGTAAATCAGTTCCTGCTCCTTCCGGGAACAAAATATCGGATGGGGCCAGAGGATGTGACTCTCTACGCTGTATGGGCTTTGGATGCTAACAGCGACGGTATTCCTGATCATCAGGCAGTCTATACCGTGACCTATAATCTGAATGGGGGTACCGGTGCCAGCGGCGTATCGTACGCCAAAAAGCAAGTCAAGCCAGGTGACACAGTGACAGTCAAAGCGGCACCAACGCGCAGCGGTTATACGTTTACTGGCTGGTTCGATGGAGAAAAAAATTATCAGCCAGGAGAGAAAATAACCGTTTTGAATGCAGATCTGGCACTGACTGCTCAATGGAAGAAAAACACAGATTCAACCGTTCTGACCAATGTGACAACGCCCATCAATCCCAACACGCCAACCAATACCACACTCTCGAACAGACCTACAAACACAACAACTTCGAACAACCCAACAAACACTTCTACCCCGAACAAGGCGGATAAATCGAAGAACGATCCTCCCCAAACAGGAAATGAGACCAATCTGGTCTTATGGCTGACAATTTTGGGAATTTCATTCATGGGCCTGATCGTTGGATGGCTCGGCATCAAGCGCAATTTTGGCGCTAATTAAGTAATAAGTAAAAGTACAGTAACACAGACTAAAAACGCGGCAAAGCAAGTAGACAAATCGTACCTGCTTTGCCGCATTTTGTTTAAAGAACCATAGAACAACCAGATTTTTGCTGGCTGTCACAACAAAACGCCGCCTGTTTGAGCGATTGGATCGACTCCAGGCGGCGGCATTGGCATCAAAGCCGATTATAGAGGATTAATTGTGCAGGCTGGGCGTATAGGCCAGTGGAAGCGGCAGGCCTGAGCTTTTCTGCCAGGATTCTTCATCCGCCAGACGAAGACATCTCTGAGAAATGCGTTCATAACAATCTGCAGCTTCAAACACCAGCCAGGCACTTTGCGAGCGGTTGTTTTCAATATAAGCATGCCGAATTCCCGCTAAAGTCTGTCTGATTTCCAGACAGTCCTTCTTGGTCTTTTCAAACTGGGCAGCTCGTTCGTCAGCCGAACGAGAACGAAGTCCGGCCTGCATGTGAACTTCCCGCAGCGCATTTTCGCAAAGCGAAGAGATGGTGTTGATTTCTTCAATGGCTCTTTCATGCAGATCTTTATCCGACACTGCTTCTTCATTCATTTGGCCGATATGAAGACAGTCTGAAGCAATCTGGTGTAAGTCGCGGGCGGAGAAAACAGCCCGCTGGACAGCTCGGCGTTCCGATTCATTGAGCGTTATCTGATCAATGCCCGCACAGTATTTTTTGACTTCCATGCATGCTTTGAGAACTTCCTGTCCTTCATGGGCCAGTTTTTGCTGGTCACCATTTTCAACCAGGCATGCTCTGGAATCGCTGATCAACCCCAGGCAATAGTCGCGGATCAGTTCAAGTTCTTTGCCTAAAGCGGATAATGCAGCATTTGGAACGGTCTGGAAACGTGGATCCAGAATCAGGACGGCATCTGCAGCTTTGTTTGCGCCATGGGTATGAGGAACCAGATACGAAGAAAGCTGAACAAGTTTTCTGCCAAACGGAAACAGGATTAAAGTCGCAAAGACGTTAAATCCAGTATGGAAAATCGCCAGTCCGGATGAGGAGACATGAGCCGCCATCATGGATGGATACATCATGAAGAAGATCACGGCCAGGATCCCGACAATCGCTGCACCGATAACGTTGAATTCCAGGTGGATCATTGCGGCTCTGCGCGCATTGGTGTCCCCCGAGACTGCCGAAAGAACAGCGGTAATGCAAGTTCCGATATTCTGCCCTAAAGCGATGAAAACAGCCGAACCCCAGTTCACGGCTCCAGCCATCGCCATGGTCTGTAAAATCCCCATGGACGCTGATGAAGACTGGATGATTGCGGTAACACCAGCCCCTGCAAGAATGCCCAGTAATGGATTGGAGCCAAGTGTCTGGAAAATCTGCTGGAAGATTGGCGCATCGACAAACGGTTTGATCGCTCCAGACATATTGCCAAGCCCGGTAAATAACAGACCAAAACCGATCATGATCTTGGCTCCATCTTTCAGGCGGCTGTTGCTTGCCATCATATGAATGAATACCCCGATCACCAGTAAGATGGGCGCCAGAAATTCTGGTTTCAAAAAAGCAGCCCATTCTCCCATGGAGACAATCCAGGAAGTCATGGTGGTTCCAATATTCGCTCCCATAATGACACCACACGCCTGATTCAGTGACATCAGTCCGGCATTGACGAAGCCGACAACCATCACGGTGGTTGCCGAAGAAGACTGGATGACGGCTGTCACCAGCGCTCCTGCTAAAAGACCCATTAAGGGATTGTTGGTTAATGCTTCAAGCAGCTTTCTGGTTTTATCCCCGGCTGCCTGCTGCAGACCCTCGGCCATGACATCCATTCCATAAAGAAACAGGCCGAGTCCGCCAAAAAATAATAACAAGGCTTGTAATGCCTCTGTACTCATACTTGTCCTCCCGCCAGGAGCAGCAGTGTTTTATCGTTCTCCTCTTGGGGAGTTTTCAATAATTCTTCAAATAAGACACCAATATACTGTAAAGATGGTAATACGGACTGTTCTTTCAGCGATTTGATGGATTGTAAAGTTGCTGCGCTTCGGCCATACGGCTGGTTGAGCTGGTCAAAAACGGCAGCCGCTTCTTCCATCTGTTTCTGGGCCAGTTTTCGTTGGTCCCCTTTGAGCTGACTGGCCTGCTCTAAATATAAGGAACAGGCATTATTCAGATAAAAAAGCGGCATCTGCTCTTGAGTGAGTTCTTCATCTTCGCTCAGTCTTCTGCATCGGAGCAGCTCCTGTTCAAAGTACTGATTGAGCTTGCGCTGGGCAGCCCGGCGCTGGGAGCCTTTCGCGGCTTTTGCGCATTCACGAAGCAGATTTCCAAGATCAAGACGGATGATCCGTTCACTGTTTTTTGCCATACGATAAAGAATTTCAAAAACAATCCAGGAAACCAGAACGGTTCCTAAAATAATCAGCATCGTCATGTAAAGATTCCTCCTGACACTGCCAGCTTAAAGGAAAACAGATTCTGGCTCTATCACGGTTTGGAAAAGCTTCTGTAAAGTTTGTGTAAAGTCAGTCTTTCACTATGGGTCCAGTCTTTTGCCTCCGCCAGATCAGATCTTCATCCTGATTCGATGTCTTTGTTGCTTCAAGCCATTGACGACTCTCTTTACTGCAAGATAAGTTACAGACCGACCAGACAAGTGACAGACCCAAAGGTAAAGCAATTTCAGCTTTTAAAAAGCGCCCATCAAAAAGCCCGCCTGAACAAGAAGACGGGCATTAGGGTCTGATGCAGGGATACAAAGACAGGATCAGAAGCATTTTTTGAATTACAGAGTTTTGAATATTTCCTGAAAGGATTCGGGATCAGCTTTGAGCTGGAGAGCTTTGTGGGCAATCTGGCAGAAATATTCCATGGCTTCCAATGGATAAAGAGAATGAGCCGTTTCGCCGGTTAACATGATGGAATGAGCTCCTTTCATGACCGCATTGTAAGTATCGCTCACTTCAGCTCTGGTCGGGGAGGGATGGTGTTCCATGCTGTCGAGCATCTGGGTCACGACCATATAAGGCTTACCATGCTTATGACACATGTCTTCAATGTAGTTCTGAACAGCTGGCATCCATGCCAGGGTGCATGAAGCTGCCAGGTCACCGCGGGCAATGACGATTTCATCCGCAAGTGGAAGAATCGATTCGAGATTGCGAACCCCTTCAACATTTTCAATTTTGGCCATCACGGTGCATTCCGGTGCATATTCCTCAATAATCGAACGGATTTCTTTGAGGTCCTGCGCATTCTGAACAAAGGGGACCATAACTCCGGTAACACCCATCTCGGCCGCGACTTTCAAGTTTTCAATATCCTTGGCATAGAGAATTGGCAAGGAGGAGTCTTTATTCTGAATATGGAGACTTTTGCCTGGTTCAAACAATCCATCGCCTAGAACTTCTGCCTTCCAGCTGAGTCCTTCTTTTTCAAGAATGCGTAAAGGGATATTGTCATCGCCAATTCGGATCATGTCTCCAGGCTCAAGACAGACAAGCACATCACCGCCAACTGGAATCTGTTCGCCAACAAGAACGTGGTCTCCGGTTTTCGCCTCAAAGGCTTCAAACTTGCCTAACCGGCGTTCGCGCCCTTGCAGATCAATCAGCAGTTTGCATGGCCGGCCGGTATTCTGTTTTGCTTCCTTCAGGTTTTTGACCCATTCCTGGTTGTCCTGTAAAGATCCATGGGACAAATTGAGACGGATTCCAGTCATCCCTGCCTCAAGCATTTTTTCCAGAATCTCGGTTTCATGGCAGGAAGGACCAAAAGTACCATAAATTTCAAGCTGCGCGTCGTGGTGTTGCATCTGTTCTCCCATTCTTCTCTCTCCAATCTTTTATTTCTATCGTTTTATCCATCGATTTATAAGCAAAACGTCTGGACTGATATTCTGTTCTGTTTCCATCATATTGATTTTTAATCAATCAACCAGCAGTTTTTTGGTCAATTTCAGATTTTCTTTTATTTGGCATACTTTAACAGCCCAGCAGACCGCCATTTTACCAGATCCATTTTGTTCTTACATCCAGACGGCCTTGAACGAAACGCAAATCAGGCTTATAAGCAGTTTCGTTCCAAATCTATTACGCAATCATCATACGCAACATAATGTGCAAGCAATGTTTGATTATGCAACGAATTCATCTGTATTTCTTTTCTGTCTCAGTTTTTGGTCCTCAGAATTCATTATTTTGATACAACTTTCTCACTGTTGATCGATCAATCTTTTCCAGATTAGAATCTTGCATGGAAAGAAACATTCCTTCCAGTCTTCTGGTTCGAAGCACGAATTGCGGAAATTATTGACCTGTTTTTTTGCTTTCTGCTCCTGTACCATCAGATTTGATCAAAGATTTCTTCTAAGAAGAGCAATTTAAATCTTTCAGGAAGCGGAAAGGAGATCTCATGTCAAATTCAAAAGTTATTTTCGTTGATGTTGATGGCACATTAGTGGATTACGAAGGAAAACTGCCAGAATCCGCAGTTGCCGCAATCCGTAAAGCTCGTGAAAACGGCCATCGCGTCTACATGTGTACCGGGCGTTCGCGCGCCGAAATCTATCCCCCGCTCTGGGAAATTGGACTGGATGGTCTGATCGGCGGCAATGGCAGCTATGTAGAAGACCATGAAGAAAAAGTATTCCACCAGGCCTTAACTGAAGAGCAGATTCACAAGATCGTCGACTGGCTGCATGAGCGTCATCTTGAGTTCTACGTTGAATGCAACAGCGGCCTGTTTGCCAGTGAAAACTTCATGACTTCCGGCATTCCGACCGTACGTCAGTACAGCAAGCGCAAACACAAAGACGGCGCCGATACGATGACCGTTCGCGATGCGTTCCCGGACATGATCGAGAATGAAACCGACCTGTATCGCCCGGATGCCAACAAGGTCAGCTACATTCTATCCAGCTATCAGGACTATCTTGACGCGTGCAAAGATTTTCCAGAACTCAAAAATGGAACCTGGGGCGGCAAAGGCGAAGAGGCACTGTTCGGTGATTTCGGTGTTCCCGACATTGACAAGGCCGTTGCGATCAATACCCTGCTCGAGCATATCGGACATGATCTTGAAGATACAATTGCCGTTGGCGATGCGAAAGTCGATATTCCTATGTTTGAGTTGTGCAACGCGAGTGTCTGCATGGGCAGCGGCGGCGATGAAGCCAAAGCAGCAGCTGATTTTGTCACAACCGATGTCGATGATGACGGTCTTTACAATGCGTTTGTTCACTTTGGTCTGATCGATCCAATCGAAACGTACGAAAAAGCGTAAGAAGTAAAAATTTGATTCTGTATCCTCATCTATATTCCATGACATCTTCCGTTATCAGGTCTGTTCGATCTCGATAAACACCATGGCTCGGCAGCCACATGCCACAATGAAAGCAGTGAATGGATAGGCGCTGTTTCCAAAGTAAATGAATAGACCCTGTGATGAGATTTCTGTCAGTGCCTGATTCCATTCCAGGCGGCAGAAATCTCTTTTTACGTTCGATAAAGTGATCTAAAGTACAGGCATTTCATTTTATTCATTATCGATTATGGTTGTTAAGACAGGAACCTTTTCCTATTTCTTGTCATGTGCAAACTGACTGCTTAGAGTTCTGCCTGCCCTTCTTGCAATTTCTAAGTGAAAGGGATTGCAGGCATGACAATCAATTAACTTTTTAAAAGAACCATGTTTTCCTGTGGGAAATGGCTCTTTCAGGTTGCATCAAAACACATCTGGGTACAATCTTTGTTAGGATTATCAGGGCATCTTTGCCTTTACCTCAGGGCAAAACCGAACCAATCCAAAAGAACGGAGGGCGAAATGCAAGATCAAAAACCAGTCCGTAAACGGAAGAAAAAAAGACGCTTAAGAAAACGGATCCGGATCTTTCTTTGGTGCATGACCGGAGCGTTATCCTTATATACAGCCAACCTGGGTGTCAAAGCCTTTGGAACTCAGCCTGGCTCCACTGCAGTTCAGACGGTTGCCAAAGCTGAAGATATGAACAGCCAGACAACCTCCTCTGCAAACAAATCAAAGACACAATCCGATTCCTCTGTGGTTTCTTCGGATGATGAGTCAATATCCAATTCCTCGATGATTCAGGAAGATGATCAGCCTGAAAACACATCGCAGGAAAGCCAGAACGAAGAATCACAGGTTGAAGAATCTCAGAGTGAAGAAAATTCTGCCGATCAGAATCAGGCCGATGCAGCAACGATCGGCATTAATGAGGCTGCAATCACTGACAATGAACCCATTGCCCAGGAAAGTGCTTCTTTAAATATTGATCCACAAGTCGAAACCATCGCAACCATTCTCGTGGATGCAGGCCATGGTGGAATCGATCCCGGCATGACCGTTACCGATGAAAATGGCAACATCATCTGGACCGAAAAAGAAATCACTCTAAAAGCTGCCCAAGAATTCAAGGAAGCGATGGCGATGATCAACCCATCCATCCGCGTAGAACTGACCCGGGACAGCGATACATCGACCTATACCGATATGAATACCTACAGTGACATCAACGAGCTGAACACTCGCATGGATAAAATCAACCAGACCGGGGCCAACTACTACCTCTCGCTTCACTGTAACTCTGGAAATCCAAGCTTTTCCGGCGTTGATCTGTTTATCAAACCAAATGATGACTTTTCCAGCACCTTAGCCCAGCAGGTTTTCAGTGCCTTCGACGCGATTGGCTGGAGCGAATCCAAACAGGTTACGACCGTCGATCAGTACCCGCTGCATGTGGTCACTCTTTCTCCAGTTCCCTCCATGCTTGTGGAAATGGGCTATATGACCAATGAAACGGATCGGGCAAAACTGACAGATGATCAGCAGCGTACCACACTGATGCAGCAGCTGGCAGCTGCTTATTCAGAAATGATTCTTTCTCAAAGACAATAAGAAACAAAAAAATAAGGCGACCCTATGATCACTCTTCGAAATGTCAGAACGGATGATCTGGATGCTCTGCATCAGATTCATCAGGCGACTTCGTCCAATCCCAATAAAACACCAGAACAATGGCAGCTTGCCTATCTGAAATATGTGGACTACTATCCACGCTTTGCCTTTGAAACAAGCTTTGTTACCTGTGATGAAAACGGTAAACCACTTGGGTATCTGCTTTGCGAAAGCGATGCCGACCGTTTCTTCAAATTGATGAGCGAGGCTTATCAGGAAGAAATGGATGCCATTGTCCCAGGCAGTTTTGAGCGGTTTATGAACTCTCAGTCTTTTCTGCAGACCTTCAAAGATCAGTACCCTGCCCATCTTCATATTGACCTGCTTCCCTCTGCGCAGAACATGCATCTTGGCAGTAAGCTGATGAAGCAGCTCATCGAAGAATTAAAAGCAAGAAATATTCCCGGCGTACTGCTCGGGGTTTCCAAAACAAGACCACAGGCCATTCACTTCTACAAAAAACATGGCTTTGAAGTTCTGGAAGAAGAACCTTCTGGCTATACGATGGGGCTGAAGCTGGACGAATCCGCAAAATAATTCCAATTCCCTTTATAAATCAACGCCAGACTCCGCTGATGTGAGTCTGGCGTTTTTCTAATGCATGCCTTTGGCCATTGATTGTTTTTCCTGTTTCGATCAGGCTGACCAACTCAGCTCGTTTTCGATCGGCCCTGATATTCAATTTTGATTATTCCGGTTTCGTCGTAATAGACGTCAATGATAAACTTTCTTCCGTTTTCGATATAGGAACATTCCAGAAACGTCGTCTGGTCGCGAAAAAAGATAGCGTGATCCAGTATCGTTTCATTGCGGCTGGTCGAATCCAGGTCCAAAGCGCATCGTCTTTGCCAGGAAAGATCCCCGGCAATTGTTTTGGCTCGTTCCAGAATGGCCAGATCCAGCTCACTGCGCCGGTTTGCCTGCAGAAGACAGGCTTTGGATTGAATCGTCAGGGCTGTCCATGAGCTGAAAAGCAACGTGAACAGAAACAGAATCAAGGCCGGTTCAAGGACAAATCCGTTCAAAGATTCTGAATGTTTTTGTCTGTCCGCTCCTTTTTTCCTGCCCGATTTGAGCAAATTTGTTCTGGTTTTATCCAATCTGGAATTCTTTGACATGACCTTGTTTCGAATAGCGTAAATACAGCTTTCCATTCTGGGTGAAGAATTCAATCGCATCGATGTGCTCCATCAAAATTTCATATCCTGGCTTTTTGACCAGCCGGTTTTTGTCCAGTTGGAGCGTCTCTTGTCTTTCGTGCTCTTCCAGAATCAGCTGATCGTTTTGGACCTGAGCAATCTTGGAAAGAGACACCATTTCCCGGATCTGCAAGATGGCAAACTGTTCCTGATCATCCAATGGAAGATGCAGTGCCTGATGAGCGGTTCGGACCTGAACAAACAAAATGGAAGCAAAAATTGAAGCAATCAACAAAGCCATCAGCGCTTCAATCATCGTAAAACCATTGGCTGGAGCCTTTTTTATCTTCCGTTTTCCCAGCCCATTCTTGTTGAGATTCATTTGCCCAAAACCCAGCTTATCTGGCATTCTCCTGAATTTGAGCCATATCCTGAGTGACTTCCAGTGTCTGACTTTTGGCAAGAGCACTCACTGAACTCAATAACAGAAACCCAGTGATCATGCACACAACCAACGCCAGCAGGGCTTCCGTTAACAGAAATCCATTGGCCTGCTGTTGCGATTGTTGGCTGTGGGGCATACGCACCGTAAAAGTCCGTGAGTTTGGATGGAATGATCTCTGATTGGTCTGTCTTCTGGGTCTTTGAATGGTAGACTGGGATTTACGATTTGTTGAATATCGGGATTGGTTTTCTCTGTTTGAACCGTCTTTCTTCCAACCGTTCTGGTCTGGAATGTCCTTGAATCTGTCTTCCTGATTTCGACTCTCCCTGTTCCAGCCAGCCTTCCTCTGGTCATCCTGGTTCCAGTTGTCTTGATTCCAGCCCTCTTTGTATTGGCTTTTGTGCTTCCAGCTCTTTCGGTTTCCGTTTGCATCGAAACGGTTATTGCGGCCACCTTGCCTTTTCTGTCGGGAAACTTTGCGTGTGTTTCCGGATTTTTTTCTGACTTCCATGTCATTGATTTCATCCCATAGATCTTTCATTTCTTTTTTGGCGGGACTGTCCCACTTCTTCGCCTGATACTGGTACAGACTGAGCTGGCGTTTGCGGTTGGAAATCATTTTACATGGGGGCAGGTCACAGGGAATCCACATGTCCTTTTCCAATCCTTTCTTGCCTGCCTGTGATTTTGGGGCCTGTTTTCCCTGATTTTGAGTTGGTTGAGACTTTCTGTAAGATCTGCGTCTGCACTCTTTTTCGTGCAGAGTCATTGGTTGTTTAGTCATCTAATGCGGCAAGGAACCCCCATAACTTGCGTGGGAGGAATTTCCGCCTGCACCTCCTGTTCGATATTTACAATATTGTTTATTTTGCTTATCAATAAGCCATCCATTCGATGACTCAAGTCGGTTTAATTTCTTCTAAAGCTGAATGGTAAAAGGAGTTCTCTTTACGACTTCAGCTTTCTTTGCTTTTAAGAATCTGAAAACCTTTTTGCAGTGTCTGGTTGGCATCAATGGATTGCCATCCACGTCCAGAACATAGGTCAAAGCTTCCGACATGACAGATCCCTCCTTTCGGTAAATAAACCAGCCCGAAGGCTGTAAGGTATCCTTCGCCAATGTTGTCAATGCTTTTACGCTCAACTCACCACCTATTACCCCGAACAGGTTTTGAAAGCAGAACCACAGAGCTTAAGACTAGAACGATATCTTAAAGGTGTGATGGCATAAACAACAAAGTTCGTATGATCCAAAGACTAGATTCACCAAGGCTACCCACAGACGACAGCCGAAGCTGTCCTGTCAAACAATAGGGATCTTTCAACCTCCGTGGCTTGCCATGGGGTCAATGATATTCAATTCTTCCTCTTCCGCTTCCAATCTGAAAGACAAGGCGGATACTCTGATCATATTGGCGGCAGGTCACACTTCCGCCTTTGGTGATGTTGCCATTGGCATTAAAAGTGACGACCTGCTGGGTGCAGCTGATTGTTGATGGATATTTCTGGTAGCTGGTCGGGGTATCCACTGCTCGGGCATCGATTGCCACGGTTCGGCTTTCGCGATTGGCCAGTGCCTGGAACTGTTCAATCTGGATGGTGTTCAGCAGATTGCGGGCAAATAAACCCAGGCTTATTCCTGGTCTGGAAGCACCCATAAAACCGGTCAGAATGACCACAATCAGCATCACCACCAACATTTCCAGCATTGTAAAGCCGTTCCTTCTTTGCGGCCTAATGGGTGGCCTGACCATCCTGAATCCGGACTGTGCTTCCATCCGGGCACTTGTCCTGTCCTTCTTTGAGATACCCTTTCGAGATCAGTTCAGAAATCTGGGTGGGTGTCTTCTCCTCATCAATTTCGTAGAGCAGAATCTGCGAATTGACGATCTCGAGAAGCGCTCCGCAGCCTTTGGCGCGGATGATCTTCTCTTTTTGCTGGATGTTTGGCAGCGTGATCAGCAGCAGCAAAGCCACCACAAGCATCACAATCATCATCTCGAGGATGGTGAAACCATTCCTTTTCTCTTGTTTTCTGTGTCTGATGTCATAACTCATATCAACACCTCCACCCTGATATACGCAAAATCCAGAATGCGTTTCGGCAAGTGGATGAAATTTATGAATTTAGAAAACCAAAAATGATTCAGGCCATAAAAAAATCCGGCCTGCAAAAACAGGTCGGCCATACATGCCAAGATTAGACTGACCAGAAATATCGTCAGCAATTCTCAGCAGTTCAGGAATGTGTACATTGAATATCGAATTATTTTTTATATTGGTTAATGTAGGTATAATGCTTTTCAAGTCCGCTTAAAGCCAGCGGCAAGTCACCCCGGATCACCCCATAAGCCAGATCATCATGCGCACTTTCCAGCTCATTACGGCTTTCCATCTGCTCAATGATTGCAGCACGCATGGTCTGAATATAGGTGTCCATCAAATCCGTCAGAGCTTCATAACTGGCAATCAGAAAATCATTGCGGCAGGCACGGACAATAATGCGATGCAGTTCACGGTCATAGAAAATCTGCTTCTGTTCTGTTGGCGCTTTTTCCAGGCCAATGATCATCTCTTCAAGTTCTGATTTTTCGTCGGCATCGATGCGTTCGATGGCCAGCGGCAGAGCAGCTCTTTCAATGGCCCAGCGAAATTCTGTCACCGAGCGATCATTCATGCCCTTAATGAAATACATGAATGCAAGCATTTCGGCCATGGTATGGTCAAAGTTACTCGAAAGATAATTTCCCGAGCCCTGTCTGGAGTAGAGAATCCCCATATTCTCTAACAGACGCAGCCCTTCACGCACTGAGTTGCGGCTGATCTCAAGCCGCAAAGCCAGATCCCGCTCAGTGGGCAGCCTGTCTCCTGGCCGCAGGCGGCCTGCCTGCACTTCCTGTTTGACATAATCAATCAGCCGCTTATACGTCCTGTTTCCTTGATCCATGATAGACTCCTTTCAATGTCGCTTCTTTGCTGCTCATCTTTCCAATGGCTTCCAATGGCTGTGTTAGTGCCAATGACTATCATATATTGGCATAATTTTGCGGGTTTTTCGACTGACAATCTAAAGCAATATTTTCATTCAAATCAATTTCTTTTCGATTTTTCATATTCAGACTCACTATTCCAAAAGACGGCTCTACTGAAGGGACACATAAATATTCTCAGCCATAAAAACAAATGGAAACACCCCCTGAAAAAAGGAAACGCCAGCCATCAGGCTAGCGTTTCCTTTTTTCAATATCGTCGCGAATAATGATCTTTTTGAGACTGTCAATCTCAAAACGTAAAGCGTCTACCTGACTTTGTAAATCGCGTTCTCTTTCCAAAGGTGAAAGGTTGGTTCTTTCTTCCATCTTCTTGGTAAGTTTGTACGCGAAATTGCTGATCCGGTACTGTCCCAGAGTTTCAGGATCATAACCAAGCTCTCTGAAAATTTTGCTGGGGCCTTTGCCCTGCGTATACTGATACCAAAACTCATTTTTAAACACCGGTGTAAACCGGATTGTTTTTTCAGAGACGTATTCGGTATACGGATTGGCACGGAGCTCTTCCATCTGCTCCAACGTAAATCTCGTCTTTTTCATAAGACTACCCCCTGCGCGACACCCACAAGTATGGATACGTGCATATCCTATCTATAGTATTTCATGAATTCAGCCAAATGTGTCAATATTTTATACAGAAAAATATTTTATCCCTCATTTATTTTCCGGAATCTCACATCCAGAATCGATTCGATTTACTTTATTCATGCAGGCAGAGCAAACTATCCCGTTTAGCGACTCTCTTTTTTCATCTCGTATTTTTTACTCACCCAAATTAGACAGACTGTAATTTCTTAACATGTGATATATGCATTTTACTCTCCTGAAGACTGTTTAGGCCAAGACTTTTTCGAATTTTCAAAAAATTTCATTCCCCCTGCCATCTATGAAAATGAATCTGAAAACGCTTTGAAAACGATTTTACCAAGTTGGACACTTTAGCGTCTGATCAGGAAATAATTACCACACCCCCGAAATTGTCTGGTATTCTACAGACACAGGAGGAAGACAGAAAGCCTCCACAAAGAAAGAGGTGAACAGGATATCAAATCAGGCGTCAGTAAAGACGTTAAAATCATCCGAAAGGATCTCCGACCAGAAGCGCCAAGGCACCCTGTAACAAGGGAATCCAAACAGGCTTTGATTCCAAGGAATCAAAAACCAGATGCAGATCCAAAACGCTGAAACTATTTCCAAACCGATCCAATAGAAAGCAGGATTGATGCCAGGAAAGGTGTCCATGACACAAGAAAAGCGAATTGGAGTTCCACCAGCTTCGGTGTAAAGAAATCGAAGGTGGACAAAAAGCCGGCAGTGAAACAAAGCTGTCGCAAGCCTTTGCCACGAACCAGAACAAAACATTTCCAATCACAAATGTCGCAAACATACCTTCTGTTCTGGGGTAAAGAAGACTGAACATCCGGTAATGATTGCAAAAATCAGAAGAATCTGAAATCGAAGTCCAGAACTGGAAACAGAAATGGAAAGATACAATCATCAGATTCAAGCATAAACATTCACAAGCAAAGAAATGAGAAATCAGATCGAACCTGAAAACATGGATCGAGGATGGATCGGATCTGAAGCCAGAAACCATGAATGCTAAGCGTTGATTCATAAGCCGAGCCGAAAATGAATGGATTCATCCAACGTAACGAAAAATCGGTACAGAATGAATACAGTCATTCGACAGAAACACAAAAAAGTTCAGAGATCGAAAGAGATCTGAATAGAAAACAGAAAGACTCGCAACTTCAGGACTACAGACTGAGCCAGAGCCATAGACCAGGTGGGTTCAGGTGAACAGTGAAGTTTATCAAAGAAACCGGAAAATCGAATCAAGATAAAAAAGGCAGACTTCATCAGAAGCAAGCCGTTCAGTAAAGGAATAGACGGTTCAGACAGAAACAAAGAACCGATGTATCGTCAAAGCAGATGACAAACAAGCTGGAACTGAGAAACCAGGGATGATGGCAGGCACAATAAGCAGCCAGACATAAAACTGGAAGATCAGAAGAAAGTCAGTCTATGGAAGCCTGAAACGTGAAAAACGAATTGAAATGACACCTGAAACTGTGTAAAGAAACAGACGAAGGATCCGTTCATGAAAGGTTGAAAAGCAAAAGATCTGTGTAAAGAAACAGAAACGAGCCAGACCATCATAAGCACTCAAAGATCATTTCAAAAAACAGGAACCAGAAACTGGCCAGACCAGATGGAAAAAAGCGGGCGTGTTTTATGAAGCCATATCGATGGACGGCAAGCCGCTAAGTTCATAAAACCAATAAAACCTGATATACAATACAAAAACCGATATCCGAAACCTCAGGGCTGCTGAACCGAAAGGAACAGCAGCCTTTCTATTTGAAAACCAGAAGGCTGATCTTCCCTTTCTGCTTGCTTCCTGCCAGCTGATCGAGGAAATCTCGTCTGCTTGAACAGTTTCCGTTTTCGCACACAGGGATCGGGTCCGGAGCATCAACCAAACGTTTCTCTGGTACTCTCCTGCCAATCTATCTGGCTTTCGACGGAATCTCGACAAGCTCGAAACGATATTCCTGATCAGCATCCGGATACTTGACTCGATCAACAGGCGATAAGAATTCTTCAAGCGGTCTGATCCACAGGTCCCCCTGCCCATACAAAGGCCGATAGATCACCATTTCTTCCTGCGTATCGGCATTCTGGCCAAGTGCTTCGACCAGGTAATAATTCCCCTTAAAGTGACGGTAGACTCTGTGCAAGGCAATCTGTCTTGCTTCATGATTCTGATTCATTGAATTATCCTCTTTCCTTAAAGCGTATCTTCAATCGGGTATTTTCAGTATTCAGGTAATGACAGCCAGCGGTTTAGACTGGTCGCTATTGCCTTCGTCCCTCAAATCCCCTTTTCCGTACATACGCCTGACGGTAAAGCAATCTTCCTGAGTACTACAAAATTCTCCGCATAGTTCCACCAGGCCCTTTAGTCAGGCGAACCTGACTAAAGGGCCTGGCTTCCCATACGGGGAGTGCATCCCATAGACCCGGAAAATTCAAAATTGTCCCATAAAGCAATGATTCCCTTATCTCTTGGAGGAGAAACGACAGTACAGAACACTTATTAACAAAAGTAAAAACATATCGAACGAAGTCATCATCCGTTCAAAAATACAAACTATGAGTGTTACGGACTATTGGTGTCAAATAAACATAGAAGGCAGAGTTGGCTTATCGGCCGTTTCATACAAATGGCAATATCAGGAGTGGAAGCCTCTGGCCCTTTGAGCAATCAGCCATGCGGCTCCGGAGTGAATATTCATTTTACGTGCTTTACAATAAGGTCTTGCATGTTTAGATGTATAAGCTGGGTTTACTGCTGTGGCGGTAACCCCTTCTTTAAAACATCTTCTTTGAAGTCCCTGTTTATATTGAGAATAGGCCAGGCTGTGGACCATTCGATTATAGTCTTTCCCTTTTCTGGAACTTGCTTTCAAAACGGAAGACTTGGTCTTGATAAAATCTAAATCTTCATAAGCGATATCTTTACCGATACTTCTGGCCCAGGAAACAATTTTCTTGATTGTTTTAAGAAGTTCGTCTTTTCCCTAGGCATTCTTTCCATGGTTGGGGAGTTCAAATCTTTTGAAGCCCAGGATATTTCCTGACTCATCCGTTTCACAGGCCTGAATAAACCCTTTGTTAAAGTCAAGACCAATATTTCCATGACTGCTTTCCGTAAACCAGGGCACAGAATCCTTTTCAAATGAAACCTGCAGATACCAGGCTTTTCCTCTTCTGAGGATTTTTCCTGTCAGCGGCTTCCTGTCAAATGAATTGTTCTTATGTCTTAAAAGCTCTTTATCCAGTTCGTCCAGATGAGCTGATCTGCTTTCACCAGGAGCTGGCCGCCAGCTGAATTTAACTTTTCCCTGTACTGCCTTATCCGGTTTACCGCGCTTCAACGGTTTTCCTGGAAGTACAGAGAGAATATAAACCCCCTGTTCATCTGTCATTTCCAGATGACACTGCTGGTTTCCAAACGTTTCTTCACTTCGTGGAATATAAGCCATCATTCGATCTCTCGATCTTCTGAATTCATGTCTCCATTCCTTATGGTTTTTAAATCCGTTTTCTTTGAGATGCCATTGCGCGTTGAAACGTTTTTTGGTGCCATAGCACATAGATAATTTTTTCGACTTGATGGTTTCTTCCAGTTTCATCTTTCTGGATTCCATGCGGTCAATGCTTTGCTTCATGAAGTGAAGAGTTCTTTTCTCTTTTCGATAGAACACAAGTTCCTGCTCGCTCAATTTGTTCCTGGCGGCTTTCTCTTTCATCTTATTTAGCTTCTTGATTCGTTTTTGGTACTTCTTTTTCTTGCTCTTCAGTTTTTCTTTTAAAGACGAGAGTTCGATTTTCTTTAATTCGAGAAGGGACTTTCTTCTGCCTTCCACTGTTTTGACAAGTGAATTGGCAGTTCTCTCTTTAATTCCAAATTTGTTTTTCAGCCAGTCTATTTCAGAACAGGTGGAAAGTTCAGGATGATTCATGTGGTGCCAGACCAGTCTTTGCATATGGTTCCATTTCTGAATCTCAGTTTTCTCAAAAGCAATGAGAGAGGACGCAGTTTTTGGATCAAGTCTTGCTTCAACTGTAGTCATCATATCAATCATCCCTTTCTAAATTTCGAACAGGTACAAATTTTTGTTACAATGAAAATTATTTGAGTAAAAAATAACATAGAGACGCCGTGACTGCAGACCGAATGCCATCATGAAAGTTTGAAGCGAACTTTCAAAGCGGAAGATGCTAAAATAAATGAACAAGTAATCCTCTGACTATATTTTTAAGCATCCTGAATGGATAGAAGCCGCCCCTGTTATTCTTGCTCCTGGATTTTTTCTATCTTCTGGCGAAGCTTCTTTTTCTCACTTGCCCGAATTCCATACAGTCTTCCAGAAAACGAAGCAATGAGTGAAAGCAGGTCGTCAACCAGTTCTTCCTGTGGACTTTTATCTTCGCCAGCCTCTAAAACAATAATTTCCGTTTGATGGTCTTCAAAAAACCATTGAAGATATTCAAACCCAAACCTTGTCAGCCGATCTTTATGGGAGATAAAAACGCGGCCAACATGATCAGTACGAACAAGCTGGACAAGTTTAAGTAAACCTTTTCGCTTTGTGTTCAATCCAGAGCCTATATCTTTAATGATTTCCAGGTGGTTCAGCTTGTATGACGAAGATAACTCCAGATCCAGAATGATTTGTCGATCAAGATCACCATTCTTTGCCTGTCCATGGCTGGATACCCTTGCATAGATGATGTCTATTTTCGGATCTTCCTCTGCGAGCAGCTTGTATTTCTCGAGCAGCCGAAGAACTTCTTCTCTTGGAATTAGATATCTGATTCTTGGCCCATCAACAACCATATGTTCTATTTCACCTCTTGCTGCCCAAAAGTACGGTGTCTTAGGATTGAGGTTGAGCATACGTCCCAGCTCTCCGGTTGTATAGTAGTCTTTTGTCAATTCTGATAACTTAATCATATTAGGCCATTTTGTTTTGATGTAGTTATTAATAGCTTTATTTTACCTTAAATAACCAGTTTGTCAACCTGCTTCTTACCCTGTCCACGGCATTCATTCTGAAATTCTTCCATTCCTAAATCCCGACTTTTCCAAGTTGTGATGAAATTCCGACCATCCAGCAGGAGCATGGATCAAGCTGCATACCTGTTTCTCTTTTTTATTTTTCATCGCTGCAAAAAAACGTTCCGCCTGGAAATGACTCTTCCGGCCTTACAGAGCTGTCTCGTCAATTTCCCGGATTCGTTCTTTATCAAGAATCTGGGGATCATAAAACATAAACATCAATGAAGCGATCAAAAGCAGGCAGCTTCCATAAATCGCATAGTCCCCCCACAGATCACAGGCTGCTTTCCCAATCCCGGCCCCAATAAAGAAAGTCAGTAAAACACGAAAATAACTGAAAGCAATTGCTCGATGTCCCCTGCCGCCCT
Organism: Allobaculum sp. JKK-2023; assembly: GCF_034745455.1. Taxonomy (NCBI): domain Bacteria; kingdom Bacillati; phylum Bacillota; class Erysipelotrichia; order Erysipelotrichales; family Erysipelotrichaceae; genus Allobaculum; species Allobaculum sp. JKK-2023. The sequence goes on from NZ_JAYERV010000003.1 coordinate 313,592, forward strand.
CAGAAAAACTTTGAACCAGCTGATCCATCATGGAGCGTAAATTACCAATGCACATGGTTGAGGCAAATGGATACCCGTGGACTTTCCGGAAAGTCTGAACCTGCAAAGCGCAGGCAAAGGAAACCAGACAGTTGGCAAATGGGTCGTACCCGATCCAGGGCGTAACCAGAAGCAGGGCAATTTCGATCAGCAGAATGCTCTGTCTCCAATGAAAACCCGAATGTCGGAAGCGGCGATGAAACTTTTCAGCCACAGCAATTCCCGCCGCAAAAGAGAGAATCGGAAACAGGTAATGAACCAGTCCTGAAAAATCTCCATCGACCAGTTTTGCGGCCATCAGAACAATGTTTCCGGTCTGGGCATTTGCGAATACTTTTCCTCTGGCAAAATAACTGTAAGCATCCTGATAGGCTCCCGAAAGAGTCAGAAAGGTTATGGTCCAGAATGATTCTGACATCTGGATCTGAGAGGTTTTCAGCTGCATCCTATCCCACCTCGATCACAACGGCTGCAAACAGACATCTATTTCAACTGATTTTCGAATCTTCCATTCATAAAACGATCTTCACGATCAAAGAAGAATCTGCAAAATTAGCCCGGCATGAAATAAATGGCCTCTTTGATCATCCTATCCAGATCAGCCTGACTTGTCCAACCATCCTCTTCCTTTCAAATGAAAGCGTTTTATCCCAAGACTCCCCTGTCCATTCTGCTCACTTTCAGTCAATTTGTTTTTTTTTGCCTTTCCCTTCTCCACCGCTTTTATCAGCTTTTATCGGCTTATCCCTGGCGGACTAATTTTTCGTTATCGATTTGGTCAATTCTATTCCTGTCTGTCTGGTTATTCATTTTGCTGGTCATTATTATCGTCCTTTAGATCCGATAATCTTGTAGGCATTGGCCTTGCGAAGCCGATTCGCCTGATAATCGAGTTGGAAATACGCCGCAAACAGAACATCCAGAAGCCAGTTTAAGGAAGCCCGGGTGGAAAATGAAGAAATCCTGGCCGCATGATCTTCTTCGTTGGGTAAAAACAAACGATAGGCTGTATCGGAAGGGGCCAGAGCCAAAGTCCTGGAACTGATCAACAGCCACGGCCTCTCTGTCTTCTGAAAATGGCGGATCAGAAATGGTGCATTCCACCCTCTTGCCGCCATGGTAATCACAATCGGAAAATCATCTGGACCGCACTGGGCCGCTTGCAGGCGTTGTTCATATTCGTCCATTGGAACCAGCACAGTCTTGTTGATCTCAGCCATCTGAAAACGAAAACTCTGCGCTGCAGGAATATTGCTTGCGGAAGTAAACACGACAATCCGGCTTGCCTTGCGCATAGCCTGAATCGCCTTTTCAAGATCTTTTTGAACCAGTAAAGACTGGGCCATCAGGATGCTTTGGCTGTAATCTTTTTGAAGAGAGCTGGCGACCGTAAGCAGATCATCCTGCTCCGTAAAGGGATAGCTGAAATCCAGGGCAGCTGTCTGCTGATTCCACTTTACTGCATCAGCATTCATCTGTAAAAGAGGCGCCCGCAAGCCGGAGAATCCGCAGTGGGGACAGAATCGGTACAAAGCCGCCCGGGAAACATAGCACTCACTCATAATGGTTTCAGCATTCAGATTTGCACAACGATGCCCATTCTCAATAAGATACTGGGCAATGGTCTGTTCAGTGATCGAAAAATCTGGATAAGTCTGCATCCAGGCAAAAATATTCATCTCTCTGTCTCCTTTCTTCGCGGTTTCCTTGTTTTACTTTGTTTCTCATTTTTACTACAGATCAGGAACAGGATTCAACAAGGAAAGGCATTTCTGTCTGTTTTATCAAAGGATCCTGATCTTCAAATATTCATTTCTTTCTCCTTCAACAATCTCCCATTCTTGCTTCTCTCTTCGTTTTTCCTTATTTTGTTTTTCATTCTTTTTTGGACGTTTTTTCAAAATTGTCCTTTCCAGACAATTTTGTCTCGGTTGTCTCAAGCAAAGCTTATCTCGCCTGTCATTTTGAGATCTCTGTTTCAGCTTTGGATAAAGTCGATATTACAATTTGGTTTTCAGATATACTCTTCTTGTCAAAGGAGAAAACGATGAAAGACAAAAGTGGAAAAGAAATTTCTGAGAATTTAAGAAACGACGCCAAAAACATTCGGCTTGTGATGGCAGACGTAGACGGCACTCTGCTGACGAACGATCAGGTGGTGGATCCAGAGACAATCAAAGCCATTTCCAGACTTCGCGAAAGTGGAATTCTGTTTGGGCTTTGCACCGGACGCGAACTGAAAAGTGTTCTGGACTCCCTCTCTGCATGGGGAATTGAAGGTTTGGTTGATGCAGTTGTCGGTAGTGGCGGTGCCGAAATTGCTGATCTGACACTGGATCACTCAGTCAAACAGTATCCATTGAGTGGAGATCTGATCAAAAAAGTCATGAGACATTATGCCAGCTTACCAGTAAACTTTGTCATTCCAGAAGATGGCTTGCTGTATACGTTTAAAGATGACGAGCTGATCAAGACGCTTTCTGAAGGTGATCAAATTCCATATAAGGTTGTGGATCCAGATGCTTTCCTGGAAAATGAACATTTAAAAGTAATGCTGACATTCAGACCCGATCTGATGCCAGCCATTAAAGAACATTCAAAATCCTTTCACTCCCCAGATTTCATAGGAGCCCCACTGGTTACAGCTTCTATTTTATTTGAGTATATGGATCCACGCGTTTCCAAACCAGCCGGCCTTCTGCAGCTGCTCAATTGGCATGGCTGGACTGAAAAGAACCTTTGCTCATTTGGAGATGAAGACAACGACTTTCCAATGACTCAGATGGCCGGAATTGGAGTTGTGATGGAAAACGGCTCGCAAAAAACCAAATCTGCAGCTGACTATATCACAGACGACAACAACCATTCCGGAATTGCTACATTTATTAACGAATTTCTTGTATGAGTACCTTTTGTAAACCGCAGCTTCCTCAGAAAAGCCACATACAGTTCCTGCTTGTCTGGTACCAGCCGCTGTTCAGATTGAATCCGATCAGACAGACTGAAATTCAGTCCTGTCTCATCAATCAACGATCAACGAATAGGACGATAACAGAGTGCAGATGGATACTTTCCCCTGTTTCAAGCTTCTCCATCTGTTGTTCTTGACTTTCCTCTCTTTCAAAGACTGCTTTTCAAAATAGATGCTTGGTTTTGAATTGCAGGCTGCGAATTGAATCTTCTGTCCATTTCGGTCCAAAATGTGACAGGCAAAGATTTCGTATGACAAACGATAAATCCCCGAAAGCTGATAGAGGCGGCTTTCGGGGATTTATCGTTTGGCACAATCAAAATCAGGCTTTATCGGTTTCAATGACTACGCCTTTGGCCTGGTCAATGTCCATGATGATCTGTCTGGCATAAGGCACAACAATCGTTCCGGATAATGGGTTTTTGATGCTGTCGATTGGCTCAGTTAAAGTGGCATCCACTTCAGAGCGTTCAAAAGAAAGGTCAGTATCAATCATCTTGCAGTCAATCAGCTGCAGATTCTTGCAGTAACACAATGGCTGGGTTCCGATGATGGTGCAGTGCTCAAAGGTAATGTTTTCACTGTACCAGGCCAGATATTCACCTTTCACCGTACAGTTGCGCAGGATCACATTCTTGGCATGCCAGAAAGCATCTTTGGTATCGAGATTGCAGTTTTCCAGGACGACATTCTTTGTATACTGAAACGAATATTTGCCCTTGAAGTCAACATTGCGCAGATCGAGATGATGAGTGCGCATCATGAAATATTCACTCACCGCCTGCACATGATTCATGCTGACATGGTGAGAGTGCCAGCCAAATTCCGGAGAATCGATCTCGGTATTTTCAATGCGGGCATCAGAGCATTCGCGCAGCGCTTTAATTCCGTTCAGTTTGGAGTGATCGATTTGAATATGGTCGGAATACCACAAGGCTGCCCGACAATTTTCTGTCAGCGTAGAGTTGAGAATCTTCAGGTGGGAATCATGCCAGAATGGGTAGCGAAGATTGAAGAAGCAGTTGTCCGCAACAATCTGGCAGCCTTCTTTTAGAGCACTTTCGCCATCAGCAGGACCATCAAACTGACAATCCTTTAAATAAAGTCCATCGGCATTATAAAACGCACGTTCAGCGTCAAAACTTTTTCCAGTTACGGTTTCCATGAATTATTCCTCCTCAAATAGATTGACCTTTTGGCTCGTTGGTACAGTTTTTATTCTAATGATCTTGCCCACAAATAGGAAATATTCAAAACGCATATTGAAGTATGCCTTCAAGGCATGGGGCAGCCCACAAGGAGGGAATATTCTCTTTGGATACTCTATTCGTACCCGTTGGACAAGACAGCTTTCAAGGGATCTATCCGGCAAATTCCGCTCTTTTTTGGATTTGAGCGGCCGTTTATAATAGACAGGAATCTCATATCCGAAAAGAAAAAAGCTTCTTTTCTGGAATGAAACCAATAAGAAAGGGAGAATTTTCAGATGAAAGGAACATATTTTTTAGGCGCTCACCACGATCCAGTCTTTGAAGTCCGCCAAATGACTTTCGATGATCTTGGCGATCATGAAGTCCTGGTCCGCAACAAAGCTTGCGGCGTCTGTGGAACCGATGTCCACATTTATCACGGCGAAGCTGGAAGTGCAGACGTCACTCCACCTGTCGTTTTAGGCCATGAATTTGCCGGAATCGTTGAAAAAGTCGGTAAAGGCGTTACCGAACTGAAACCTGGCGATCATGTGGCAATGGATCCAAATATGTATTGTGGTCATTGCGATCCATGCCGTATGGGCAAAAAGCAGAACTGTGAAAACCTGTTTGCGTTAGGCGTAAACGTAGACGGCGGCTTTGCCGAATACACCCGCACGCCTGCTTCCCAGTGTTTTAAAATCGATGAAGACATTCCGTTTGTTGAAGCAGCAATGGCTGAGCCACTGGCATGCGTTTTGCACGGTATCGATCTGGCCAACATCAAACCTGGCAACAGCGTTCTGGTCATCGGCGGTGGAACGATTGGTCTGCTCATGGTTCAGATGGCCCGCTTGTCTGGCGCTTCCACAGTGATCCTGTCCGAACCAGTAGAAAAAAGACGTGCACTGGCTCTTGAACTCGGGGCTGATGCAGCTATCGATCCGATCCATCAGAACCTCAACGCAATGTCATTTAGCTAGAAAAATATGACCTCAAACTTTGTATAAAAATCAAAGACAAAGTGGATGATAGGAATAGAATTTGCTGCTGATTATATCCATATGCACCAACCAAGCACAAAATATACTGATTGATTTGGCTGTATTCATCAAAATAGGTGCACTAAAAACAACCCTTCGATAAGAGCCGTTTTTAAGAATTGTATGGGTGGTTTGTATCAATAAGATGCGCATATAATGCACTTATCGATAGGTGAACCATATCAAACGATTGGGATGGAGATTTCGCTTGAAGCTCCTTTCCGGCCGAACGGGTAGTTTTTCTCTGAGCAGCTCCTCAGTCAGAGCCTGAAACTCCGCTTTTGTAATTTGACGAATCGTTCGATTCTTCGTCCACTTCGGGGTGAACGTGTTCCTGATAGCCCGTATCGCCTTAGTTGTATTGATTTGGTATTCATAAGTTGTCTGATTCTCTTCTTTATTATCCGATTGAGATGATTCAAGAACACACTTTTTGATCTCGGAAACCAGATTGTAGAAGATAAGGGATGAATAAATCTCCTGAATGATGTATTCTGCTTTTATCGAGTGGATACGTTTCATTCCTATTCCATATTTAAGCCAGGAGAAACTCTGCTCGATTCGCCACCTTAGGTGGTAAATAAATCCAAGAGCCTCCGGAGGAAATTCTGCTTCATCCAGATTGGTAATCAGTCCTTCCCAGACGTTGTCGCCAATCTCGATAGCTACCACCCTGCAGTCAAAATCAATAAATTCAGATTCTTGATCAATCTGTCTCATTGATTTTTTGACCAGGTATTTCATCTGGGGGTTTTCTTTTTCCTCTTTTCTTTGGTGGTGGGTAAGAATGCGGCTGATCTGCTGGTCTTCTGTATGGTCAAGCTGTGTATAAGTCAGGCAGCTATACTCTCGTTCTTTCATACGTATGAGGTATTTGTGCCCTAAGGATTCAATAAGCTTACACAATGGATAAGAAAAATACCCTCTGTCCATGACAAAGAGAAATGTCTCGCCAGGATAAGCTTCATGAATCTCCTTGACCATTTTCATAGCAGCGCCCCGTTCGTCTTTGGACCTCTGGTCTTGAGTGACGATGGCTAAAAATTTGTCATTAAGTACGTCATAGGCTGCGTTAACGTGAATACCGGCCCGGATAATGTTTTCCTTGTTCTTGGTATAAATGATGTAGTCAGGTTCATCTTCATTTGGCGCAACAGGTTCATTGGTTCCGTCAAAAGCGATTACCCTGTGTTCTTTATATTTTTTATCCATGGAATAAAGTGCCAATGTGGCTTTGTGCAGTGTTGAAAATACGCTGACTGGAGTCTTGGCTTTTGTCTGAACAAGTGCCGAAGCAGATGGTCTTACACTGCCCATGCCGAAATAGTTCATGGATAAATCGGAGAGTGTTGATCCATTCCCGATAATGGATGTATTCAGGAAATGGAACAAGTTTATTTTTGATGATCGATAATGACTTCGTGAGAAAGCTCCTGTTTGAGAAGCAAGAATCTTCTCCTGTTTGTAGGCAAATTCCTCAAGGGATTTCATGAATTTTTGATAAATCACGGACGGCGAAGTAACTTTAGTTGCCATATTTTCCTCCTTATAAAGTTATGTTTTCAACGTGATAAGGATTAAATTAGACAATTATAGAGTTGTTGTCAAAGCTAATTTTCGTTAAACCAGAAAATATAAAATCCACCATCTGTGCACGGATGGTGGGGATCTTACGCAAATGTAGTTTTTAACACTAGTGATCAGTAGAAGCCTCTCATTCTGACTATTTCTCATTCATGATCATTGTTTAAATGACCGTTTTGTCTTCCCAACGTGATTTTTCAATCCAGTCTGCTAACAAAGTTCTGGCATTTAATCCACCACACGTTATACTAGATTGGGCATAAAACTTATGGAACAGGTGTTCAATGTTGGCTCTGCCAAACATGGTACGTTTGACAAGCTTATAGCGGCAGTTGCCGCCTTCAACGAACCCGCTGCTATGCTCATAGGATATTGCGTTCTTGACCGGCGCAATATCTTTTTTTATGCCGTTTATAAAGCCTTGGATTCTACTCTCCTCATATTTGGTACAGAACCAGTCAAGTTTATCTGGATTGTCTCCCATCAATGTCTCATGGAAATCCTTCCAGAGCTGATCGCAGAATCTCACTGCAGGATACTTATCCAGAATCTGTTCGTACACTTTCGCAACTTCAGTCTCCTTCATCTTGTCCCGATCGCTGGTTACCATGTATTTCACGATGTCGTAGCGTTTGACCTGAACCGCTTCAGTGCCCCTGTCATAGTCAAAAGGCTTTATGAGTTCGTCTTTGAGATGAGTATTCTTCATCTGATGAATATAATGCAAGACCGTACCATAACAGGCCTTGCATCCTTTAGATTGCAGGTATGAATAGATGACAGCGGGTTTATGGCCATCAATAACCATTTTATAAATTATATTGGTATAGTTATCCATGTCTGTCTTATACTTTGGTCGCTTTCTAACCTCTTTTATTCCTTCAACTTCCTCTTCCGTCATCTTCAGGTATTTTTTTAAAGTCGGATAGGAGATGTCATATTTCTCCTGAAAATCCTTGAACTTAGGCTTCACGGTCTCAGCCCATTCTTTTCGCAAAGAACAGATCATTGCGTACTTATCAGAACAGACTTTTGCCTGTCTTTCATACTGTTCTGCGTAAAAATCGTCACTTTTGGCTTTGTCTTTGATGATCTGGCAGTTTGTTTCGGCAACGGGTGTATTGTCATATTCCACTTTTTCTGCAACAGCAGGCGCGGCTTTCTCTGTCTCAGGTTTTACTGAAGTAATCTCTCCATCCTTTACATAGAGTGTAGATGGAATTTCACACTTCAAAATATCCTTAATACGGCCTACAAGATTCTGGAATAAGTGGAAACGGTCTGCTATCTGAGTACAGTCTGGCAAGATCTCAGAAATCGCTGAAGCAAAAGCGGAAGCACGATCACGGGTTACAATCTTAACCTTCTGGTGTTTTTTCAGCCACTCCTTAAGTGCCTGGCCATCTCTTCCATCAAGCAGCGCAATAACCTGGTGCGTTTTCAGATCGTAAATAGCTGTGTGGTAGGTTCGCCCTTTTCTGGAACTGACGTCATCGACACCAATGGCCTTGATATCAGGGTTATCTACGATTGTAATGTTTTTGTAGATTCTGGTGATGGTATCATGGCAGACATCAATGCCCATGGACTGGCACACGTGTGCTGCCACATTTGCCGAGCAGAAGAGTGAAATAGACAGCAGAAAAACAGTAAGTTCGTCACTTTTCCGCTGATTAAAGCGGTATCCCTTGACAGGAAGCACAAAAGTAACTTTCTTACCATGCTTATTGAAGTAGACAAGGCGTTCCTGGCGAATATGAACATAAGCAGTCTGGCCTCCAACAGGCATGATCTGACAGATGCGTTCCTGATATCCATTTGTGGAAATACATTTTTCACCGTTTGGTCCACTGATTTTCCCGGTTTCTGGAGCATGAATACGAAAAAAGTGGAGGCAGCCATACTTGTCCCGATAATCCTGTCGGTCAGCGTCTTTAATCAAATCTTCACCAAAGAGAGAGGACTCAATATCGTGAACAGGCTTATTCTCTTCGTGAATACGGATAAAACTCAGTTTGTTCATTGTCACCACAGTCCTTTCAGAAACCCCTTAAAGAGCATGAAATTCTATGATAATGAAATAAGCAATAATGAGCAATAAGGTTATTGATTATAGATGCTTAACAAACCTAATAAAGATAATTAATTTATTTAAATGATCAAAAAAGGGACTGTCATTGCGGACAATCCCTACTGATCACCAGTGTTAAAAACTACATTTGCGTAAGAACCGATGGTGGACAATACTAACTATCAAAAACTAAGCTAAATGACATTGAACCTCAACGATGAAATCAAGAAAATCACTGGCCATGATGGATGCAATGTAGTCATCGAATGCGTCGGCAAACCATTTGCGGTCAAACAGGCCATCGAAGCAGCCGGCTATAATGGCAACATCCTGCTGTTCTCGGTTCCAGCACCAGATTCAACAGTTGATCTGCCACTCTTTGATGTCTACAAAAAAGAACTGCACATCACTGGCTCTATGATCAACCCAGATACTCATCAGCGAGCTGTAAACCTGATTAATGGCCGTCGTCTGGAGCTGGGCAAACTGATCACCCATACTTTCCCAATTGAAGAACTCGAAGAAGCCATCAAGACGCAGATGGGCGCTGAATCCATTAAGGTTATGGTCTGTCCAAAAGAAGACTAAGCTCGTTTTCCTTCAATCCAAATTTCGTTTTGGTCTGGTCCTGATTCCCATCAGAATCTGACCCAACTCATTTTCCATCTCCTGCCAAGCCCTGCCAAGGTTGAAGAGCCGTCAGGAATCTCAAGCGAAGAAGCGTTCTGGTCCTTCTTCGCTTTTTTCATTCCAATTTTTGATTTTCCTGCCCGCGCGGCTTATTTTCTGCATTCAATTCCCTTCCCGCACGGATTTTCATGCTCTTTCTGACGATTTCGGATCCATTTTCTTCTTTTGATCGTTTCTTAAATCCGGTATCACAGCAAAAATACATTTTTGCGTATAGGCAGGTGAAGGGGGTCATGTTATGCAAGAACTCTGCCGCCTGCTGCTCAATTGTGCTTTACGGCGCCAGGCTACGGATATTCACCTTGAACAAAAAGACAACCAGCTGGATATCTGGCTGCGAACGCCCAATGGGCTGGAAAAACTGGAACAGGATTTATTTCCAACGGACTTTCTAGAATATCTGAAATTTATTTCCGGCATGGATCTTTGTTCTCCCTATAAACCACAATCCGGAGAATTTTCCATGCCGCTTGAAAGTACTGCGCTGTCGTGCCGGTTTTCGATGATGATGACTGAACAGGTGCGAACCGGGGTGATTCGGCTTCTGCACTCCAGCAACCATTTCCAGCTGGCGGATCTATCCAGCTCTGCAGCGGCCATCGAGCGCCTGCGTGAATTTACATCCGTTGAACATGGGCTGGTGATCAGCTGTGGACCGACCGGTTCGGGAAAATCGACCACTGTCCATGCTCTGCTCAATGAAATTCTGCATGAAAACAACCGTAAAATCGTCACCCTGGAAGATCCAATTGAAATCCAGGAACCCGAAATGATTCAAATCCAGGTCAGTGAAGCCAGGGGGATTACGTATGAAACCGGAATTGAAGAACTGATGCGTCACGATCCGGACATCCTGTTTTTTGGAGAATGCCGGAGCAGCTACAGTGCAAAAATGGCGCTTCGTGCGTCACTGACAGGTCATTACGTTCTGACTACTCTGCACAGTGGCAGCGGTGTGGAATGTCTGCATCGTCTGCTCGATCTGGGCATCGACCGGGAAGAACTGCGGGTGGTATTAAAAGGAATATTTGTCTGTCGGCTGATCAATGCCGGCGACCACAAGGAGGCACTTTATGAGATCTGGAACGAAAAAGAAATCCAGGCCCTCTTCCAGAATGAGCTGGAAGCAAGTCCAGGCCTTTCTTTTACAGCCTGTGCAAAAGAGATCGGACTGGCCGGTTATTGAAAAACAGGAAATGGAAGTCTTCAGTCTGCTTGATCAAAGCGGGCTTTCCTTCCAGCAGAATATCGAACTCTCTTTTAGGCAGTCACAGAAAATCCATGACCTGCTCAATCAAGGTGTTCCCTTCTATAAAATTGTCAGCCACCAGAAAGGGCAGCGAATGAAGCGGATGGGGGTGTTAATGGATCACTTTGCGCTGTCGCAGGCTCTTGAATACGATCTGCGCCTTCAAAGCGCAAAGACGGTCATGACCCGCAAGCTCTTTTCGCACACTGTCTATCCGTTGATGATCATGGCGTTTGCGACAGGTCTTGTCTGGTTCTTTTCACTGACGATTCTTCCAGCCTTTGGTGAATATGCTTCAAACAATAATGCCCTGCTGGACACTCTGAAGGTCTTTACCTCTGTTTTCTGGATAATCCTGGGCGTTTTCGCTCTGTTTCTTGGCGCCTTGTTTGTCTGGCCGGATGTGGACAGTTCAAGATTCAATCCCCTGTTCCGGCTTTCCCTGGTGCGGATTGTTGCCAGTATTGAATGTGCAGCCCTGTTTGAGTGTACCCAGAACAGCAGTCTGCCTACAAGCCAGACCTTGCAGCTGATGCAGAATACCGGAAGCTTTCCGTTTGCGGCTTTGCTGGCTCGAAAATGGTCTAAATCCCTGCGTAAAGGAAGATCGTTGTTTGAATGTGTTCAGAAAGATTCCCGGCTCGACTCCTTGTTTGTACAGTTCTTTGAAATCGGACTGAACGCTTCCATCATGGAAAAAATGATGCAGGCTTACCAGAAAAGCGCACTGATGATTCTGGAAAAGCGGATGAAAAAACTGGCAAACTACACCCTGTATCTGGCTTATGGTTCTGTAGGCATTTTAGCTGTCAGCGTCTATCAGGTCATGCTTGCTCCGCTTTCGATCCTGGAAACCTTGTAGGTATGCTTTCTGGCTTTTGTACTGACAAGAAAGTTCAGCCCAAAGGCATCACGACAACAGGAAACAGAAAAACCAGTTCTGACTTCTGAGAGATATCCAGAAATTGGAACTGGTTCTTTTACTTTCTGATCTTGATCGAATTGGTTTGGCAAAAAGATTCCCTGTTTGAGCAAGCAATTCCCTGTTTGAAAGGATCGGATCGATCAAATGCCAAGCGTAAGCGTCTCATAGGCTGGTTTTTCTGGCTTCTTTTCAGCTTTCAAAACTTCACGAAGCTTGATTTCAGCTTTTTTGAGTTCCTCGTATTTTTTCATGATCTTCTGATGTCGAAGTTCGGATAAGGTCATGTCTTTTGGGACTGTCACCTTGGTAAAGTCAGTGTCTTCGGGATCAAACTCTTCCTCTTTATAGCGATTGAGAACCTCTTCCAGGGCACTCAGGCCATTCTGGTGATGAAGATCAGCCAGCTTCATTTCCCCCTCATAAAGATAGAAGAATTTCACAGATTTCTTTTCCAGCAGCATCTGGATGGTATTGCGCAGCGTTCCAGAGCTGACCTGCAGATTTCCATAGCGATTGACCGAAATCGGGTTGAATACTGCAAGTCCAAAATTGGCTTCAGCGGCCATGATCCGGTCTTTTTCCATCTGTTTTTTCTGCAAAGTGAGTTTGGGATCATGGACTTCAATGATCTGCAGTTTCCATCCATCTTCTACTTCAATCCTTGGTTTTGGCAAAACGGTATAGATCGAAACATAAGGATAGAGCGGTTCTCGCAGATAGTCGGCAATCTGGCCATCAACACCTTTGCTGGAATCACCAAGCATCACTTCAATCCCTAATCTGCAGATTTTCTCCAGGGACTCCTGGATATTTTTCGGAATTGCTTCCTGGCTGCGGGAACCCGAAATGAAGACTTTGCGACGAACCGCAGGTTTTGGATTTTGAAGATTGTGTTCCATAGACTTACCTTCCAAACTTTTACTTTCAATATTCTGCATGGTCTGGGAGCGCTGGTTGTGGACTTGGCTGTGGCAGATCAGCTGTTCTGGAGATGGCTGAAAGCGAGGGGAAAAAGCCAGCAGATTTCCTCTTTTGAGCTTGACGTTCACCGCTTCAAAATGAAGCAAAGGATCAATTCCATCCTCCACAAAAAGGATCGCCTTTCCGGGAGTCTGAGCAAGCTGAGCCAGGCTGGAAACAACCGGAATGCCCCCCTCAGAAAGAAGGGCCGAATTTCCCAGCATGAAAAGCAGCTGTTCTTTGCCGCTCATGATCTCCCTTGCCGCTTTAGGCAGACTCTCCAGATCAAACCAGAAGGAAATCCCTCTGTTTTCCAGACGATAGAGCTGGCTGGACAATCTGGCCGACTGGCTGATCAGCTCATTCATCCGCTCTTTCCAGCCCTCAGGAATGTTTGTTTCCTGGATTGGATCCTTTAGAAAAGCATCCAGATCACTCTGGGATACTTCTTCAAACAAAGCCTTCATCTCGGTATTCATTAAAGGTCTGGAGGCCAGACCACTAAAGACAAGAATTTTATTTTTCTGATCGGCTGTATATTTCATTCCATTCCCCCCACGGCTTTTTGTAGTGACTGATCCTGAAATGCAGATCTGTAGAGATTGCGAAAGATTCTTTTGTCACTGTCTTTTAATCGCCTTTTCCGGTACGAACCAGTGCAAACGGCGTTACACTCTGCGCACCAGCTTTGCGCAGTTTATACGCGCTGACCGTTAAGGTCCACCTAGAGTCTACCATATCGTCGACCAGCAGAATCCTTTTTCCCTGAAGAATCGACTTTCGTTTCGCATTGACCTCAATTGTTTCCATCGCATTTTTCTGCTGGAAAGCGCTGTTTTCCATCAGCTTCTGAAGCGTATCGGTCTGCTTTTTATCGAGGGCATCTACAAATGGAAGGTTCAGCTTCTTTGCCAAAGACATGGCAAAATCCAAAACCAGGAAAGGATGATTGCAGCTTGGAATCGGCACCACGAGATCGATCTTTGAATCTTTGAGCTCCTTGGAAAGAAGCCGGGCAGATCGATCCACTAAAGCAGGCGAGAACCGGCCATATTGATATTTGCCGGCTTTGACGGCCTGCCCAATATCACTTTGATATTCCTCACTGAGCACCCAGCCATCTTCCATCATGAAATCTGGATCCATTTTTGTTTTCTGATCCACTGGAATGGCCCACTGTTTTCGTTTTTCTATTTTTGGACTGCGGCCGCCAAGATAGGCCTTGACTGTCTGGCGGCTTTGATCACTCACACAAATCTTTACAACTGGGTGGTGCAGGCAGGCTGCACAATGTCCACAGCTGCCAGCATCTGGCGCATTGAGTTCTTCACCGAGCTGCTGCATGTAGCATCTCTGGCTTTTACAAAACCGCTCCATTTTATTCATCTCGTTTTGCCGTTGATGAATGATCGATCTTTGCAAAACCTCTTCCGCCCTGCGATCAAAAGGAATACTGAAGTTTCGAAAGTATTGCGTGACAGCTGACTTGTTTGTGGATGATTTTGGCACTCTTTCGTGATAGATCAAAGCCCGGATTTCTAGATACTTCAGCGCAAATTTAATCTTTTCTACTGGCAGATTGACTCGCCGCTCCATTTCCTTGGTTGTCAGCCCCCTGCCATCGTAAGGAAAGCTTTCAAGCAGCTCTTCCAGTTTATTGGCCGGAATCAAAGAATTTGTTGCAAAGTGTTCCAGTATGCGGCGGTCTTCTGGTCCATGAAGCAGGAAAATGAACGACTCCACCCCATCACGGCCGGCGCGTCCGATCTGCTGGTAATAGGCAATCATGTTTTCCGGCATCTGGAAGTGGATGACAAAACGAATCGACAAATTATCGTAGCCCATTCCCAGTTTGGATGTCGTTACCAAAACCTGAATATTCTCTTCTTCAAACTCACGCAAAATCTTTGGCGGATCAAGTTTCTTGCCATGATAGCTTTCGGCTTCAATGCCGATCGAACGAAGCAGACCGGCGATCATATCGCAGTCGCCCGTGGTATGGCAATAAATCAATCCCTGGCTTTTCGGCTTTTTAGAAAACATCTCCACCAGCCAGGCCAGTCTTTCCTCCCGGCTCATTTCTGGTTCAATTTGGATGGAGAGATTTTTCCGCATCAATGGGCCGCGCAAAATCAGCAGATCCTGTCCAAGCTGGGCGCGGATATCTTCGATGACCTTGTCGTTGGCGGTTGCTGTGGTCGCAAGAACAGCCGTTCTGGCAGAAAAAGAATCAATCTGACGTTTGATACGCTGATAGTCAGGCCGAAAATCATGCCCCCATTGCGAAATACAATGGGCTTCATCGACAACGAACAGCTCCAGATTAGGAATCTGCGAAAACCATTCATCAAAACGGGGATTGGCCAGCCGCTCGGGAGAAATGATCAAAACATCAATCGAATCCTCTTCCTGGATCAGCTGCGTAATCTCTTCATTGTCAAAAGAGGACTGGTCACTGTTAATGGTCCGGGTGGTGATGCCAAAAGCTTTAGAGCTTTCAACCTGGTTGGCCATCAAAGCAAGCAGCGGACTGATAATGACCGCCGGACCGGAGCCTTGTTCGCGCAGAATTCTGGCTGCAATAAAATAAACCAGGGATTTTCCCCAGCCGGTTTTCTGCACAACTAACGTCCTGCGCCTGGCCACTACGTTGACAATTGCTTCCAGCTGTCCAGGACGAAATTTCGCCTCTGGCCCATAGGCTTCCCTTAAAATTTCCGCGGCTCGAGTGATTATCCAGTTCTCATACTTCATAATGCATTTCCATCCCCGCTCTTTTTCTTTTGCTCGAACGGATTCTGATCTTACGCCTATAGGCGCGCCTGCCCGATCTTGCCCTTTTCAAAGTGAAAGTTTTCTCAATGAATGCCTATACCATACTAACAAGCGGTCTTGCTTCTGTATACGCCTTTAGAAAGCGCAAAGTATTGAACCAAAAAAAGAAAAGGCGCCCATTTTCTGAATGACTTGGAAAACGGTCGCCTTGGCCTCTAGAACAGGTTATCGTAAAGCAGATATGGATTATGGCTCTGCTCATAGAACAGAGTCGTTGATGGTCCATGCCCCGGATAAACAGTATAGTCCTTTTTCAAAGACTTCAAAAAATTCAGCGTCTGCTTCATCTGGGCGGCATCACCGCTTGGTAAGTCAGTACGGCCGATGGACGATGCAAATAACACATCCCCGGTAAACAAATCGTCTCCGATTTCAAGAATCGTCGAACCAATGGAATGACCTGGCGCATAGTAGGCGGTGACATCAAACGTGCCAATCTTGTTGGCCCCTTCTTTGAGGGCAGCTGGTTTTGCGTTTAAGGCCATATGAGGAATGCCCATAAAGCAGGCCGAGGAATTCTTTTCGGGTTTGCATAAGAAATCAAATTCCTGCTCATTGACGTAAACGTCAACCCCAAACTCCTTGACCAAATCATCTACGGCACCAATATGATCAAAATGGGCATGCGTCAATACAACGGCATCCACTTTCGCTCCAAGGCCTTTGATCAGATCGGCGATCATTTTTCCTTCATCCCCAGGATCGATAACCAGGGCATGATTTTCATCATTGAGTACGATATAACAGTTGGCCTGAACAGGTCCAACTGGCTTGCAGATAACTTCCATTCTTTCACCTTCCATTTCAAAACAGAGGCAATACCTGGTGGATTCAAGACAGGTATTGATCACGAAGTCCTGTTTAAGTTTATGATAAACAAAGAACTCTGAAACGGGCAGTCACAGGCAAAGAAAAAGCTGCAGATAGCTGCAGCGATTATTTCTTCTCTTTGTGCTCTGTCATTTTGTTGCATTTAGGGCAGTATTTTTTAATATTCATGCGTTCCGGATGTTTTTTCTTATTCCGGGTGCCGATATAGTTTTCGTTACCACACTCAGAGCATTTGAAAGTGATACGGTCTCTCATTCTCTAACCTCCTCGCTCTTCACCTGACCGATTATAGCACAACGAACCAAAAGCTTTCAATCATAGAAAAACCAATCTTGTGCCTTCAAGAGCCAGAAATTGACAGTTTTTCAGGATACAGCAGTCTTCTGGGCGATCTTTTCCCCGACTCGGACATCAGATGATTATTTGCTAAGGATAAAATTTCATCTGATACAGATAATATTCATCACAAAGAAAAAGCCAGAAACTGCCATCAGGCAAACTCTGGCTCAAAAAACAGGCCCGTTTGCCAACAAAGCTCAGCCTGTTTCTGGTTTCCTGCATTGTTTTCACGCCTTATTGGGCTGTGGCGTGTTTGAGATTATCCTGCGGATAGAGTTCAAAATATTTCTCTAAGACAGGCGGAACAACATCCGTGGTACAGATATTTCCGGATACGGACTGCGAGTTAACTGAAGATGTTGGAGCTGAGCATGCAAAGGCAACGGTTGGATTTTCGATCGGACCGTAGCCAATCAGGTTAGCCGTTGTCCAGTCTCCAACTTCAGCCGTCCCTGTTTTAGCCGCCATGTTGTATTCGAACGTTTCCAGCGGGGTTCCACAGTTGCCATCCGCAACACAGGCCCGGAAGCCTTCCTGAACGCGTTCAAGATACTGGGTGTTTTCTTCTGGCAGCTCACTTTTTAAGGTGACTTCCGAAAGGTCAAAGATCTGATCGCCATTGACTTCAGTTGCGTATTTATAGAAGCGCGGCTGGTACATCTTGCCGCTTTCCGCAACAACGCCCGCATACTGCATCAGCTGCAGCGGTGAATAGGTATCAAGCTGGCCAATCACGTAGTTCAGAACCATTCCCGGGGTATTATTGCCAGCTGCATAAACGGACACTTCGTTTGGCACATCGATTCCCGTCTGGTTGCCAAGACCAAACATGGAATAGTATTGGCGCATTTTATCCAGTGTACCTGGCACATCCTGAATATTCAGAGCATCTCCCGGCGCATAATTATAGCCGCCCAGGCGCATACCGATATTAAACATGTAGACGTTGGAAGAAACCGACAGGGCTTCAACTTCGTTGACTGGGCCATGGTTTTTAAAGGAACCCAGTTCCTGGCCGCCGACATTGATGACTTCATCGACAATGACTTCTCCAGGCTGGATCACCCCTTCAGAAAGTCCCATGTAGACAGTAATGCCTTTGACACAGCTTCCCGGGTTGACCAGCGAAGTATAGTTGCCTGCAGCGTAATAAGAAAGCTGGTGCGTTTGTGGATCCATCTGATACCCTGACAGTGCGAGCACATCGCCCGTTTTTGGGTTTTCCATACACATGAACAGCGAATAGAAGTTTTCACGGTTCTTTGTGCCTCCATAGCGCAGCAGCGTGTCTTTGAGCACACTGTCGAGCGTCTGCTGGAGTTCGATATTGATCGACAGATAAATGTCATGTCCTTTTACAGCCGGCTGCAGAATTTCCTTGCGGGCCAGACCATTGGAATCATAGGTGATTTTGGCAATTTCACTGGTGCCGGAAAGAATATCATTGTACTCGTATTCCAGTCCGGACTTTCCGACCTGGGCATTGTACTGGAAGCCTTTAGCCAGATATTCATCAACCAGATTTTCCGGCAGACCTTCCGTCGAAGTGGAAACTGAACCTAAAACATCACTGAGCGTCTGACCATAGGGGTACTCACGCTTCCAGCCGTTGAAATCGACATCAAATCCAGGAAATTCCATTTTGTGTTCAACCAGATAGGAAGCGTCATCATCATCGACATCCTCCTTGATGACACTCGCCTGACCGGTGGAGGCATTTTCAGCCATCCGGTCATAGATGGCAGCCGCAATCAGACTGCGCTCTTGCGCCTGATCAATCAAGCCCTGATCGATGGCGGCAAGCTGAAGCGCCCGGACTTTAGAAGATGTGATTTCGCCATTTTCGTAGGCGGCGCGTTCTTCATCGCTGAGCAGATTCATTCCGTTATAGGCTGGATCTTCTGGATCCAGCATGGAAAGCGTACGCAGATACGCATCTTTCAGCTCAGATAAAGAGAAATCATCTTTGGTCATATGGAAGACGGCTCCAATGCGGTCCGCATAAATCAGGGAATCTTCATACGTTGCATTGTTGGGCGCCGTATAGACGATATTGTGCGAAGGGACGGTTTTGGCCAGCACATTGCCGGCCGAATCGTAAATCTGTCCTCTTGGAGCCGATGTATATTGTTTAATAGACGTGTAATCATCCTGTTTTTCGACGTAAGCCGTATGCTGGATGGCCTGAATATCAACAAGCCGGGCCAGTAAAATCGTAAACAGGCTGACAATCGCCAGCGCCAGAATCAGAATCCGGTTCGAGACCGTTTTCTGCCGTCCGCTCTGGGCGCGGCGCGATCGGTTGCTGGATTTTTTCATCTTATCCCCCCAAACATCAACCTATTATAACAAATCAACTTTGTGAAATATATAAAGTTCTTATTAAATAAGAATCAAAGAGAAATTAAAGAAATTGTAATCGGGATCCAATGTCATTTAGCTAGAAAAATATGACTTTAAACTTTGTCTCAAAATTGAAGACAAAGTGAATGATCGAGACTGAATCCGGTCCTCATCCATTCATATGCACCAAATAAGCACAAAATATATTGATTAATCTGGATGTATTCGTCCAAATAGGTGCACTAAAAACAACTCTTTGATAAGAGCTGCTTTTAAGAAATTAACAAGCACATAACATTCGTTAAATGCGCGTATAACGCACTTATCGGTAAGTGAACCATATCAAACGATTGGGATGGAGATTTCGTTTGAAGCTCCTCTCTGGTCGAACAGGTAGTTTTTCTCTGAGCAGCTCCTCAGTCAGAGCCTGAAACTCCGCTTTTGTAATTTGACGAATCGTTCGATTCTTCGTCCACTTCGGGGTGAACGTGTTCCTGATAGCCCGTATCGCCTTAGTTGTATTGATTTGGTATTCATAAGTTGTCTGATTCTCTTCTTTGTTATCTGATTGAGATGATTCAAGAACACACTTTTTGATCTCGGAAACCAGATTGTAGAAGATAAGGGATGAATAAATCTCCTGAATGATGTATTCTGCTTTTATCGAGTGGATACGTTTCATTCCTATTCCATATTTAAGCCAGGAGAAACTCTGCTCGATTCGCCACCTTAGGTGGTAAATAAATCCAAGAGCCTCCGGAGGAAATTCTGCTTCATCCAGATTGGTAATCAGTCCTTCCCAGACGTTGTCGCCAATCTCGATAGCTACCACCCTGCAGTCAAAATCAATAAATTCAGATTCTTGGTCAATCTGTCTCATTGATTTTTTGACCAGGTATTTCATCTGGGGGTTTTCTTTTTCCCCTTTTCTTTGGTGGTGGGTAAGAATGCGGCTGATCTGCTGGTCTTCTGTATGGTCAAGCTCTGTATAAGTCAGGCAGCTATACTCTCGTTCTTTCATACGTATGAGGTATTTGTGCCCTAAGGATTCAATAAGCTTACATAATGGGTAAGAGAAATACCCTCTGTCCATGACAAAGAGAAATGTCTCGCCAGGATAAGCTTCATGAATCTCCTTGACCATTTTCATAGCAGCGCCCCGTTCGTCTTTGGACCTCTGGTCTTGAGTGACGATGGCTAAAAATTTGTCATTAAGTACGTCATAGGCTGCGTTAACGTGAATACCGGCCCGGATAATGTTTTCCTTGTTCTTGGTATAAATGATGTAGTCAGGTTCATCTTCATTTGGCGCAACAGGTTCATTGGTTCCGTCAAAAGCGATTACCCTGTGTTCTTTATATTTTTTATCCATGGAATAAAGTGCCAATGTGGTTTTGTGCAGTGCTGAAAATACGCTGACTGGAGTTTTGGTTTTTGTCTGAACAAGTGCTGAAGCAGATGGTCTTACACTGCCCATGCCGAAATAGTTCATGGACAAATCGGAGAGTGTTGCCCCATTCCCGATAATGGATGTATTCAGGAAATGGAACAAGTTTATTTTTGATGATCGATAATGACTGCGTGAGAAAGCTCCTGTTTCAGAAGCAAGAATCTTCTCCTGTTTGTAGGCAAATTCCTCAAGGGATTTCATGAATTTTTGATAAATCACCGACGGCGAAGTAACTTTAGTTGCCATATTTTCCTCCTTATAAAGTTATGTTTTCAACGTGATAAGGATTAAATTAGATAATTATGGAGCTATTGTCAAAGTTAATTTTCGTTAAACCAGAAAACATAAAATCCACCATCTGTACACGGATGGTGGACAAAAACTAAGCTAAATGACATTGAATCGGGATCAAAAAAATACGGGTCACATCAGCCCGTATTGATCTCTTTTCTTTGAATCTGCACTTCTGCTTTATTCCTGAACCAGACGATTTTTATATTCGACCAGCAGTCCCTGCGATCTTTATGTTGTGGTTTTCAGTTTCGTCTCTTTCAATCGTCCGCTCTTTTCTATTTTTACTCAATCGGCTTTTCAAAGAAGTTGCCATAGAAGTTGAGTGACTGGTAGACGTTGATCAGACAATGCGGATCTGCCTTGCGCAGCACATGGCAGACATTGGTGACTTCATAGGAAGAAATCGTTGATTTACAGATGTAATACGTCTCTCCTTTAAATGCCCCTACACATTCAATAATCGACATTCCGTGACGAACCGTTGCCATAAAAGCTTCGACAATCACTTTGGGATCTTTGCACGTAATTTCGATCGTCACCCGCTGGAACCGTTTATACGTCCGGTTAATAACAGTTGTCGACAGAAACTGGAAGATAATCGAGTAGGCACAATAAATCCAGCCAAAGCTGAAACCGTAGGCAATATACATCGCACAATTGAAATAGAAGACAATGTTGAAAATCGAACGGTGAATCTTCTTGGCTACGTATTGCGCAATAAAGTCGGTCCCCCCCGTCGATCCGCCAGCGGTTAAGGCAAGCGAGCATCCAGCCCCCCAGAGAATCCCGCCAAACAACAGGTTAACGGTGATGTCATAGAAAAATGGCTCAAAATGCAGAACTTCCAAAAAGACGGAAACCAGCACAAACTGAACGGCTGACAGCACGACAAATCGTTTGGAAATTGCCTTGGCGCAAAACAGGGCGACTGGCACATTCAGCAGAATAATCAAAACGGATACCGGCCAGTTAAAGCCCATGGACTCTCCAATGCGGCTGACAAACAACGATATCCCGGTAAACCCTCCAGAAATCAGGTTGCAGGGATTCATGAACACCTGCATGACAAACGCCTGCAAAAACGCAGAAAGAATGACCTGGATCAAAGAAATGACAAAGGCCGCTTTCTTGTTCTGTTCGAGCTTCTGATAAAATTCAAACATATACCCCTCCTGAGCAGATACATTTCTTTTCCTTTTCCGAGCTTGTCTCTTTTTCAGATCTTGAGTCCAATGCTTCGAAATCCAGGACTCTGCTCATTTGTTGCTTCCATTGTAACGAAGATTCGCAGATTGAATTGCTCAGGAAACAGTCTTTTCGACGGATTTCAAAAGAGCATTATCGAATCGCTGGAATGATCTGCTTACATTTCTTTCTTTGATTTACAAACCGGTTTTGTTCATCTTTTAACCTGTCATTTCGTATTGAATCTCATGGGAAATTCTCTTTCTGCCTCGCTTTTAAGGGCTGCTGGGATGAATTGTTCGGATGGGTTGCGATGAATTCAGCTGTCTCTACCTTGCTGGAACATTTTGCCCTCGTTTTTTCTTTCCTGCACCCCGCCATATTGTCTGAACAGACTTTTTGCCTGATCATTTTCCAGTCGAAAGTCTCTTCCCTGTTCGTTCGGGTTCTGTTTTTTTGTCGATTCAACTGGATTTTTAAAATAGCTTTCGTGAATTCGAATTGATTCTGGCCGCTGTGTTACAAACTTTGAAGACAATCCAAAGAGAAAAAACGTCTTTTCATTCCAGTTTTGGGCTGAAATCAGAAGAATTTAAATCTATATGATTTACTTAAGAAGTTTTTTTCAAAAAAATCATATTTAGCCTTGCACCCTCATTCGTTCTTTGGTAAATTAAATGAGCGCTTGAGGCAAGCGGTTCCGTAGCCAAGTGGCTAAGGCAACAGACTGCAACTCTGTGACCGTCGGTTCAACTCCGACCGGAACCTCCATTATGTTGGGATCGTGGCGGAACAGGTAGACGCAACGGACTTAAAATCCGTCGGTCATTGCGACCGTGAGGGTTCGATTCCCTCCGTTCCCACCATTTTTTGAAAAAAGCGTAGCGGCTCAAACGCCGCTTTTTTTATTTCTGTTTTCTAAGCGAAACCAAATGAACCCCGCTGAATGCGAAATCCATTCAGCGGGGTTCATTTTTGTTATAGGGGTTCATTTTCATTATGGAGGAATCAGAAAAGAAATAACCCCTACAGGCAGCCAAACTTTTGTGCGTCATGAAAAGAGAATCAGCAGCCTATTTATTGGGGATTCATATCCAACTGATCCGGAATATAAACTTGCTGACGCTTTCAGGACTTATTTCCTTTCGAGGCTTCTATTTCTGGACTTCTTATCGCAAAACTTCCTGTCTCTTATGGCCACTTGTCTCTTGCGACCACTTGATCGACATTCATTTCATCGATTGTGAAGCGTTGAGAACCGACGTCGAATACAGAAACAATACATCCTGATCCTTAAAATCAATGAGGGATTTCAGCCGCCAGTGCGGCAGATTGCGCAGATCAATCAAAGTTGTCTTCGAATACCCACCAGCAAGAAGCGGAACCATAGAGGAGCCGTAAGAGTCCGAAAAAACAATCAGCTGTCGATTTGGATCGGCATGAGGATTGTCAATTTCAATCATTCCTGAACTTCCGCCCAGAAAGATCTGATACGGATCCATTCCCTGCGCTTTATCGAGATCATAAATCGCACTGACTTCCGGCTTTCCCGTGTCATAGCGTCTGACAGTCCAGTCTTTCATTTCCTCATTCCAAAGACAACGCAGCGTATCTGATCCTGATGGAAGCATAGTTCGTCCACCTGTCTGGCCGATAAAGTCGTTTAAAGCCGTTTTTACCGTATAGGCATCTAAAAGTCTTACTCCCATTGAATCGGCCAGCCTCGTGGCCGCATCGAGGATTTTTTCCTGACGCCAGTGGGGATCGGTATAGTAGTAATCATCCAGCTGCAGCGTATTTCGAAGATCGATCCAGTTTCCAAACTCCATTTTCTCTTTCGCCTGCTCAAAGAACGCTTCATAATCCATATTCAGGTATTCATCTTTTTTGAGGAAATAAGATTTATCGGGAATAATCGACAGATAGACTTTGCACGAAGTCCCCGCCAGATCCTTCTGGACAATGTCCGCAAAAATTCCGGCAGCGTAATCCAGAGAATCTTCATGAATTTCCCGTTCAACCTGAATCAGATGCTTGTCGTGACTGATAATGCCATCGTCATCCAGATTGCCAAACACATAGCGGCTGGATAAGGATTTGATCTTCAGCAATTGTTCTCGAAATCCGACATGGTCCGTGGCAAAGTCTTCAAATTCTTCCTGCCACTGGCCGGAAAGAATCGCTTTGGCCTCCAATTTTGGAAAAGGGGCCAGCTTTCGCCGCTCAGAGTAAGACAGATCTGTATTTCCAAAAAGCAATGTTCCCGCAAGAAAGCAGCCCAGGACACCAAAAAACAGCACTGAGGTGAGGATGGAGCGTTTTCGAGAAGCTTCATCTTGCGTGCGCTCTGTTTCCAGCTTTGCGATCTTTGTACCCTTTGAAAGCGAACGTGCTGGTTTCGAATCTATTCTTTTTTTCACGCCAGCCCCTCCTTTCGTTTATCAGATTGGTTTCGATGCAGGATTCGTTCACCAATTCATCTTTGCTGCGACGCGTGGACTTAGAAGCGGAAATACAGAAACGGATTAAACGTTCCCGCCGCCAGCCAGGCGATGCAGAGAACCAAAACCAGAACCATGCCTGCAGGCTCGATCCAGCCCATCTGCGCCTGGCTGATCAGATGATGATATCGCCTCTTCCAGAACGGAAAACAACCCGCAATTGCCGCGAAAAAAAGAACCAGATTGGAAAGCAGCGTGTATATCGTTACACCATTGGTAAGAGGCAGTCCGCCAAACCCAAACATCGCCTGCAAATCAGACTGAAACTGCGCGAGCGAATCATCATAGAAAAGCACAAAGGAAAGAAGGATCCCGCAAAGAAAAATCAGCCGGTACCACCAGGTCTTCTGCCACGAAACAGGAATCACGAATTTTTCCAGCGTCAGCAAAACAAAGAACAACAACCCCCAGAGCACAAAATTCAAGGCTGCTCCATGCCAGAGTCCCGTTAACAGCCAGACCACAAGCAGATTGAAAATCTGCCTGGCTTTTCCCTTCCGGTTTCCGCCAAGGGGAATGTAGACATAATCGCGAAACCAGCGTGTTAAGGTCATATGCCAATGCCTCCAGAAAGCGGTGAAGTTTCCTTCCAGAAACGGATAGTCAAAGTTTTCCGGCAGCTCAAAACCCATCATCTTCCCTAAACCGATCGCCATATCCGAATAGCCTGAAAAGTCATAGTAAATAAACAGGGTGATAGCCAGTCCATTGAGCCAGTAAAACACAACCGAAGGTGTACTGACACTTCGAAAGAAGACACTCAGACTGGAAAGCTGATTGGCGATCAATACCTTTTTAGCCAGCCCGCAGACGAACTGAGCAGCCCCTTTCTGGGTTTTCTGCCAGGAAAGATGCCGATTTCTGTCATCGAGCTGTCTTTCGATTTCGCTGTAGCGCACAATCGGTCCGGCAATGAGCTGAAAAAACATGCAGACATACAAACAGAATCGAAGCAGTGACTTCTGAACCGGGGTCTTTTGGGTATAGACATCAGCCAGATAGGAAAGAATCTGGAAAGTATAAAAGCTGATGCCAATCGGAAGAACGATCGTCTTGACCAGCAGATCGGCATTAAAGATCTGCCCGGCGATAGCCGCAAAGAAGTTGAAATACTTAAACCAGAAAAGCAGAGCGCAGATGATTCCCACACCAGAAATCAGGGCAAGCTGGCGCCTTTTTCCGGTCAGCTTGTCCATAAACAATCCGCATCCATAGCCCACCAGACACTCCAACCCGATCAGAAGCAGCCATTCCGGGCGCGACCAGCCATAAAAAAGCAGACTGAAACCAAGCAAGACAAAATTTTTCCATGATCTGGAAGCTGCAAAATAGCACAGCGAACAAAGAGGTAAAAACCAGATCAGAAAGGCGATTGAACTGAATTCCATACCTTGAACTTACCTGAAAAACAAAAAGTCCGTTCCGCCTTGCCCAAAAGTTTTTCCAGACCCGATCCATACGAAAAACAGAAAATCCCATTCAGATCAACATCCCCAGAAAATGACCATTCAAACCACCATAAGCGTACCGGCCGAAAGCATGACAACAAGATCACAGAAATCGCTCCGGCATGATCACAGAAAACTCTTCAGCCTGACCATAGAAAGCGGCACGCAAAAAAGACACCCAGGATCGTAATCCAGAGGTGTCTTTGAAAGACCAGTTTCTTGACTGAACTCTTTTAACTTTTTATCAGACTGTCTTATTCTTCAAATTTTCCCGAAACCATTACGGCATTGGTCATGACTTCTTTAACCGCTTTGACGAATGGTTCAATCTGGCCAGTCTGGCCGAAGCTGACAACCAGGAAGTTGTCCTGTAAGAACAGATCATATTCATCTGGGAACGTGCACATCCAATGGTTATCCAGCAGCCCCTGTTCGATCTTTTCAAGTAAAGCGCTGGTGTCTACACCGTCTTTGAGCTGCCAGGCAGAGGCAGTAAACGAGTTGGCCATCATGCCATTCATCACGGAAGCGCCATCCACACTGTCTTTAATTAAGGATTCCGGAACCACCAGCGCTGCGCGCAGCTGATCTTCAGCACTCAAATCCAGAGCCAGAGGTTCACTTTCACTGACGTTTTCACCGACGCCGCCAATAATCATAGGTTTATCTTCATCATTTTCTTTTTCCCAGATCGCCATTAACAAGGCCTGTGAATCACTGAAATCAAATGCCTTTTCATCGCTGGATACTTCACTGCTCACATTTTGGGTACAGCCGGCCAGTCCCACCATAGGTGAAAAAACCAGAAGCGAAGAAAGAGCCAGCTTTGCTGCCTTGCTTATTGAATGACGAAAAGATGGAGTTGGATACATAGAAAAATCCCCTTTCTACAGGTTTTACGACAGATTTCAAAACAAAATCTGGACCGTAGGCCAGAATGCTTTGCTTCAGTTTTCAAGTGTTCAAAATTCTCTTGCAGATCCAGAAGCAGACGCAAAGGGCAAACGCAAGATTTAAAGATGATATCCTCATATTTACAGGATGGTTTTCTTAAGCCTTCAACATGAAAAAAGATCTGTCGAATCGTCTTCATTATAAAAGAAGAACCAACAGATCAATTTCAAACTGACTTGGTTTGTTGTGGGCTAGCGCCGGCTGCTCGAACCGGATCCGGCCGCAAACAGGCGTAAGACATACAGGAAAATATTGATGAAATCCAGGTAGAGTTCCAGTGCAAAATACACGGTCCATTTCTGTCTGGATGGTTCATCGCTTTCGACTTGCGCCATGATGGTTTTCATGCGCTGCACATCCCAGCATGTAATGCCGGTAAACAGAATCAGGCCGATGGACGAATAAAGAAGGATGCTCATCGATGCGCCAAATAAGGCTAAGACAAGCGAAGCCACCAGCAGCACAACCAGACCGACCAGGCAGATCAGACCCAGACTATTGAGATTTCGTTTCGTGGTCAGGCCGACAAAGGCCAGGCAGAAGTAGAACACAGCACTGATCAGAAACGCGTAGAACAAAGTAGATCCCGTGTAAACTACGCCTAAGGAGCTGAATGTAATGCCTGTTAACACGGCATAGGCAAAGAACATTGTCCGAAGTGTTGCCGCACTGGCTTTTTGCATCTGGATGCCAAAGGCTGCCGCAATGCCCAGCTGGGCAATCAGCAGCACCAGGCTGATCATCGGATGAGCCATGAGGTAAGATGTGCCTCCTAAAATCAGGAAAGCAAAAGCAATGCCCGCCGTAATGACAAGGCCCAGGCCCATCTGCAAAAAAGCCAAGGTCAGATACGACTGACTGGCCTCAAAGGTCTGCTGGACAGGAGTCTGTTCAGGCGGAATTGGTGGAAGATGATCCATGGAATATTGACTCATAAAATTTTCCTTTCTGGAATGATTCTCCAATCAAAGACAGGACCGAAAGCAAGCTTTCGATCCTGTAGAGTTTCTAGTTCTATTGTAGCTGGAAATGAAAATTTCCCAAGAGATCTTTTCAGACCGCCATGCGATTAGTTGTTTTCCTGATCAGAAATCAGCTCTTCAGCCTCTTTCTGGGCATTTTCGCGCAGAATGGCTTTGGCTTCATCGGCAACAACTGGTGCACCGTCTTCACTTTCATTGATTAAGAAGCTTAACAGTTCACGGGCAGCATCTTCAATGCCGGCCCGGTTGCTCTTATCAAAGCCAAGGTGTGTATACACTTCTCCTAAGTAGATGCCGTTTTCTTCCAGGTTGGCCATGACCTTATCGATCAGTGGATCGCACAGATCCTGTTCCTGCATCGGACCAAATGGGTTGGCAAAGTAAGTCTTCGACAGACCTTTTTCCTGCGTCGTGCCTAAAGCCATCCGCGTACCGGCTTTGCAGGTTTCCTTGAACTCTTCAA
Source organism: Allobaculum sp. JKK-2023 (assembly GCF_034745455.1). NCBI lineage: Bacteria > Bacillati > Bacillota > Erysipelotrichia > Erysipelotrichales > Erysipelotrichaceae > Allobaculum > Allobaculum sp. JKK-2023. The sequence goes on from NZ_JAYERV010000003.1 coordinate 341,940, forward strand.
TTGGCAGTTTCTTCATGCCTTTCGCGTCCGTGTAGTTGTTGGCGTAGCAAAACAGGTCAATTGGATGATTTTCCGTAATGAACTGGTAGCTGGAAGCTGGAACAACCATGCGCGCATTTGGATTTTCAGGAGCAAAGAAGACCGAACGGTCCATATCTTTGTATGGAGTTCCTGGATCCAGGTCATCCAGACGGATGAATGCACCAGTTTCAGTGCCCTGACCATAAGGAACGCCGTCTTCAACATGGATCGTTCCCATATCATCAAAGACAACCTGAACGTCACGGATCAGATCTTTACCCACCATCTTCAACGCTTCAATCGATTCAGATTTACCGGCGCCAGAGTCGCCCATTAAGATCAGACCTTTGGAACGTCCATCGTTGAGAACGATGTTGACCATTGCTCCATGAATTGGCAGCCAGCCGTTTTCCATCATCGCCAGGTTGTGTAACGTTAAGGCCATTTTCTTGAGATAACCAAAGTATTCCATTCTTGGATGATCAGAAATGCGGCCGACCCAGATATTGTTTTCTTTATCGTGGTAGTACTTGGTTTCGTTAAGGCCGTCTTCATTGCCGTAGATCATGATCAGATCTGGTTTCATTTCGGATTCTTCAACCGTGGCCAGCTCAAACAGGTTGACCATGGAAAGCGCCAGGGAAATGTATTTTACGTTGAAATAAACCAGGCATAACAGCTTGCCAACTTTTAAAGGCAGGCAGAACCAGGAATCTGGATTGATATACAGATTGTCCATCGGGTTGTCCTTCGTTTCGGTAAACATACCCGTACGTTTGGAAGAACCCGGGTGAAGAATCATTGGAGTCCGAAGCATGACCGTATCGATCATCGGAACGTACCGCAGCTGCAGATAATCTTCAGAATAGAAGTTTTTTACCTGGTGAACGGAGAAGCAGGCATTGGTTCCAGCCTGAACCTGACGATAAACCAGGTTTGGACGACCCATGATCTTTTCTTCATACAGACGATAAGTCCGTAAGATCAGATCGTTGAGGTCCGAGTCACGGCGAACCAGAGTGTTAATACCAAAATCAGGATCACTGGAAGAATTCATGAAACCAAAACGTTTCAGCGAGCGCCAGCCATGATAGATTTCTTCAATGACAGTCAGTAAAGTCTGGCGGTCACGCGCAAGCGGGTTATCTGCCAGTTCGTCATAATCAAAGACAATAAGCTGTCTCATGTAAGAGACCAGCTCATGAGCTGCATCCTGTGGTTCCAGCTTTCCATCCTGAGTCAGATAGTTATAAATTTTCGGGTAGGTTTCTTTCTGGATCCGGACAAAATATGTGATGAACTTTTCAAAGGTCCGGCTCTTTAAGAGGACTTCACGGTTTTTCGGATAGGCACGGTTGTAGTTCAGAACGACCTGACCGTTGGCAATACTGATTTTCTTTAACATAGATATCCTTTCCTCAATGAATCTGCATATGTCTGTTCCTATTCAATCTCTTCTAGATCAGAAGATCTTGTCACTCCAGACTTTCGCGCCAAAGTGAGCATCTGTCAAAGATAACTCTCTGATCACTTTCTATTTGGAGTGCTTATCCCTGAAACAGCAGAACGGTTAAGAACAGGTGAATCATATATTACTTTTCCAAGGTTGTAAATTTAACGAACATGAATCATGAACAAATGTATGCATCTCATGACCATTTATCCGCTCTCATTCTGCCTTTTCACCGTCGCATTTTAAAGAATAGTCGCTTCTCTTTTTGTGTAAGCGCCCGCATTTTTCTGATGCAGCCTCTTTGAAGGGAATTAAAAGTCCTTGCTGGCCAGTTTTGCCATTTTAAGGGCAGTTTGAGTCATTGCACTCTTTATTTTTTCTTTATGAACTAGAATTGATGTATCCATATTTTTACACATTCCCAAGTTCCCCTCCCAAATTCAGACGCATTCTTTCAATTTTTCCTGGGGATCCTCCAGCTTTTTTTGGGAGCGGATTTTGAGCCTTGCGCAGACAAGATCGATTCAGTCTCCACATTTTCAGGACAGGATTCAAATATGCACATCTATCTGGTTTTTCAAAAAGATTTTGCGTTTATGTTGCGCGCGTCGTGAATCGATGGTACAGTTTTTGTACCAAAAGCCTCGAATAATCATCATAGGGCGAAAGGAGTAATTGAAATGACAAAAACAACAACTATTTCGCAAAGCGGCCACAACAACATCATCTCAGCCAAAGAGTGGCTGTCAGAGCGTGAAGAGATTCTGGAAGAAAAATTCTTCGACTACTGTGATGATTTTCAGCACAAAGTCGAGACAGACACTTTATCTTTCAGAGAAGGCGCCTTAATCTTCCTTGCAGGCGGACTGGCCTGCCAGATCTTTATCTGGTTTACTTCCCTGTTTTCCTGATTCCAACCCTGCAAGCTCCACTTTTCTTTAAGATGCACGTTTTATGCAGTTCTGATGAAACGACAAGCGGATGCCTCAGAAACTGTCCGCATCGTTTCCAGCTTTGATCATTGTCTGCCTGCCCTGGCTTTTTTGATCCGGTGAAGGCATAGGCCGGAAACATGATTTTTTACTCATTCTCATTCTTCTGTTTTGCAAGAAGAAACTATCAAGGACCCGCAGCGCTTGCTTTCAGGCGTTCCGGGTCCTTTTTTGGGAAAATTGCCACCTTTCGGCTGGGCGCTTTTCGCTTGTATCTTTTTTAAATCTGTACCACTTTTGGTCTCTGGCTCTCTTAATTTGCCTGTTTTGCTGAAAACACGCTCAGGCAGCAGGCATTAAACAGCAGGCATTAAACAGCAGGCATTAAAAGAGATTGATCTGCCTGGAAAATGAAAAGGTCCGGTTACAATTTTGCGGATTTGAACTGACCGTCCACAATTCTAAAGTTCTTTGAAATTTTTTCGAAACCTTCTATCCGTCAACGATTGTTGAAATCCGGATTTGATATGATATTAAACAGTTAATCTTTGATAAGAGCAACCTGCAGATTTCTTTCCGTATCTTTGAGAAACAGATTTTATCTTTCAAAGAACAGGGCGGTTTTCTGCCTTTCATTTCTGAAACCCGATAGTTCTGGCTGATCCTCTTGAATGCCATCACAAAATCGGGCCAGTCTTCTCTAGATAAAGGAGTTCTATGAAAAGCCAAGCCAAAAAATACAAGAACCGGCTTCTGCTGGTCTTTTTAAGCGCTCTGCTTGCTGCTGGATGCACCCAGCCCAACACCCAGTCAAGCAGTCAATCCGGTTCTTTGACAAGCGAGTCAATCTCTTATGAGGCCAAAGCAGTCTCCAATACTGAATTTGAAAACTTCCTCGATCAGTATGTCGTGAAACTGTGCGAAACCAGCTATCTGCTCACCCACCGCTATTTTGAACATCCGGAAAACTACGGCATCGATCTGGACAAATGCAAGATCACGCTGGGAACTTTTATTCCAGACCCCGAAGATCTCGCCTTTGAAAAGAAAGCCCTGTCGATTCTGGAAAACTTTGAAGACACCAACCTGAATGCCACCAACAAGCAAATCCGGGAACAGCTGATCTGGGAGCTGAATCTGACTGTCAACCTGTCCGACGAAAAGTTTGAATATCTCGGTTCAATCTGGTCAGAAATCTCGGGTGTCCAGTCTTCGTTAATGGATACCTTCTCAGAATTCCAGCTGTATACCGAAAATGATGTGGAACCCTTAGTCGCTTTGATCAACGACGTTCCCCGCTACGTGCAGGAAGCCCTGGACTATTCCCGCAAACAGGCCGAAGCCAAAACGTTTGCGATTGATCTGGATACCGTTGTGGCCTCCTGCCAGTCCATCGTCAATTCCAAAGACGACTCTCCCGTGACCAGTGAGCTGATGGCTGAAGTCGATGCGCTGGGACTGGATAGCGAAAAGGCTGAAGCCTATAAGCAGCAGATCCGGGAGGCGCTCCAGGCATCGTTCTTTCCCTCCTTCCAGGCGATTATCGATGGTCTCAATGGCCTGAAAGACAAAAACGGAACCATCAAGGGCATGGCCTCCTATAAAAATGGCCGGGAAGCCTATGAGTATGTCTTACAGTCTTATGCCGGATCCAATGATGATATTGAAGTCATGAAAGAAGAAATCCGGACCGCCATGGATGATGCCGTGACAGAATACCGTTCGATTCTGCGCACCAACACCGAAGCCGCTCTGGTTGAAGAGCCGGAAACCAAGTTCACCAGTGTCAGCGAAATCATGCCGTTTCTGGAAGAACGCTATCCGGCTGAATTCCCGATCGTCAAAACCATGGACTATGAAATCAAGGAACTCTCCCCTGAACAGTCCAAAAACGGAGTCATGGCCTACTTTGTCGTTCCGCCCATCGACTCCAGACGCCCGTACGAAATCCGCTACAACGCCCGTGACTACGGAAGCGATCCATCCAGTCTAACCCTCTATGATACATTTGCCCATGAAGGCATTCCGGGTCATATGTACCAGGCGCAATACAATCGTGACCACTTCAAGCATCCAATCCAGTACTTCTTAAGCTCATTTGGCATGCAGGAAGGCTACGCGACCTATGCAGCCTACCAGACCATCCCATGGACGGGGATTGATGAAGATACAGCCCGCGTGTGGGAGCTGACAGATCAATACTCCAACTACTCCGTGCTGTTGATGGATATCCAGATCAACTATGATGATTATTCTCTGGATGAATTTGAAAATGTCTGGGGAAAAGGCAGTGAAGCCATCTATAACCAGCTGGCAGAAAATCCAGGTGTCTTCTTTGGCTACTACTATGGATGTCTGAAAATTTTGCAGCTGCAAGACATCGCAAAAGAATCTCTTGGCGATCTCTATGATCCAGTCTCCTTCAATAATGCGCTTTTACAGGTCGGTGACGTCAATTTTGGACTGGTTGAAGAAAACATACAATCCTACATCAATAACGCCCGCTCAAGCGCGTATGGAAGCAAAGACAGCCAGAAAACGGATAAGGCCGCTTCTGATCAGGCAAACAATCAAGCCGGCGACAACTCTGAAAACAAAACCTCTGCTTCCTCTTCCAATGATTCTGAAAACACCGATGCCCCCGAAGAAAGCGGCCCGACAAACCAGGGCGGCGACTTTGAAGAAGAATACTTTGACGAAAACTAGTCCGAAAAAACAGACCAAAAAAAGACCGGCAGGCACAATCAATCCCCAGCCGGCTGTCTGCTGAAATTCAAATCCAGTTCAGGCCAAATCCAAAATCTGGCATGAGTGAATCTTGCGATTCGCTCATGCCTTTTTTATATCTGGTGTTCAGATCTGGAGATCTGGCTGTTCCTTGCCTGCACGCCTGACTTTAGCCAAACAAAGCTGACAGTTCTCTTCTACGCCAGAATCCAGACCAACAGAAAGGATGGATGAAAACAGCCAGGAAAGTGAAAGGAAAGCGAAAAGAAGACACAAAAAAAGCCCGCGTTTTGCGGCGGACAAACATGACGGATTTGAACATCAGCTTCGAATCAGTCTGATGTCTTTTTGAATCCTTTCTTTTTTACAAAGGCTTTAAGACTTTCGTATGTTCCTGGGACTTTATCTTCTCCCATGGTCTGAAGAAAATGACGATGAATGGCACGGATAGAGACACCAGGCACCTGCAGCATTTTTTCAATGGACTCTTCATACTGGTCCCATTTGCTGAACTCTTTTTTCTTTTTTCTTGCTGGTACTTCGCCAGCTTCAAAATACTTTTTCACCGTTCTGCGGTCGAGATCGTAAGCTCTGGCAAGTTCAGAAATGTTTGGCTTCATGTTTAAATCTTTTAAAAGCTGAATATTGGCAACCAGCTCGTCTTTTTTATTCATGGTTACCCTCCTGACTAACAGTTTCCACGAAAAGGATCGGTTCGTCTACAAAAAGGCATTATAAGAGTACACAAATCTACATTTTTCGATATGATCATCCTATTTTTCGCATTTTTTGACGCGATTTGATAAACATCGCAAGAAGACGCCTTTACTCCCAATCCAGGTCAAATTTTTACCCGGACAAAAAACCTGTAATCCAATTTACACGAATTCTCACACAAAAAAAGTGCCCGAGTATCAGGCACTTAAAATAACATATTATTTGTGAAAAAGTTGCGCAACGCATGCCGCTTTTTCGGTGATTTTGTCTCATTCCGCAAAAAAAGCGATCAAAATGGCAGCTTTTTTCAAAAAAAGTAAATTCTTTCTGTAAGCGGAATTTCAAGCAATTAACTTTTTGGGAAAGCAGTCTATTTGGCGTAAATCTCGTCAAGCAGGGCTGGCAGATCTTCCAGAGCAATTTCAGTTTTCACGCCATCTTCACGACGCACGTATTCAGCCATGCCGCTGGCTACACCTTTACCCAAAGTGATGCGGTGTGGAATCCCAATCAGTTCCATATCTTTGAACTTGACGCCTGCCCGTTCGGTGCGGTCATCGAGAAGAACTTCATAGCCTTTGGAGGCTGCATACTCATAAAGTTTCTGCGCTTCTTCTACCTGCTTGGCATCTTTCATCGACACGATGACAAGTGCAGCACGGAATGGAGCCAGATTATCCGGCCAGATCAGACCCGACTCGTCATGATGCTGATCCGCAACGGCGGCCATGCAGCGTTCCAGACCGATGCCATAGCTGCCCATCCAGACAGGCTGGAGCTGGTTGTTCTGGTCAGAGTACATCAGGTTCATGGCTTTGGAGTATTTGGTGCCCAGTTTAAACAGGTTGCCGACTTCAATTCCATGTTCAAAGGTCAGATGTCCGCCGCATTTTGGACACAGATCGCCTTCACGGACCATAGACAGATCGGCAATCACTTCTGGCTTGAAGTCTTTCAGGTTCACATTTTTGAGATGGTGGTCATCTTCATTGGCGCCAACGATAAAGTTTTTTTTGTGAGCCACCTGACGGTCCATATAAACCGGCAGCTTCAGTCCAACCGGACCGGCAAACCCAATGCGGGCACCTGTCGCTTCTTTGACTTCTTCTGGTGTGGCCAGATTGAGTTCAATGGCATTGAGCAGTTTGCCGGCTTTGGTTTCGTTCAGTTCACGATCCCCTGGCAAAACGAAGGCAACGAGATTGCCATCGGCGTTATAGATCAGAGTCTTCACAAAATCAGAAGGCTCTTTTCCCAGAAATGCGCTGACTTCTTCGATGGTTCCGGCATTTGGTGTATAGATTTTTTCCATTTCGAGTTCAGGGCTGTTGTCATCTTCGAGGGTGTCAACAACTTCTGTGATTTCTTCGTTGCTGGAAAAATCGCAATGGTCACAGCCCACGACAATATCTTCGCCAATGGAAGAAATTGCCTGGTATTCTTCAGAAAGCAGACCGCCCATCAGGCCGGTGTCGGCTTTGACGATTTTGTAGTTTAAGCCTAAACGGTCAAAGATCTTGTTGTAGGCATCGTACATATTCATGTACGCCACATCCAGGCCGGCTTCATCTTTATCAAAGGTGTAGGCATCTTTCATGATGAATTCGCGCACGCGGATCAGGCCGTAACGAGGTCTGGTTTCATCGCGGTATTTGGTCTGAATCTGGTAGAGATTATAGGGAAAGTCTTTCCAGGATTTGCCATCCATGGCAGCTGCCATCGCAAACAGTTCTTCATGGGTTGGGCCAAGAACGTATTTCTTGTCATAACGGTCTTTGAGTGCAAACATGTTGGATCCAAAGGATTCACGTCTTCCGGAAGACACATAAACGTCCTCTGGAATCAGGGCCGGCATGAGCAGCTCCTGAGCTCCGTGTTTGTCCATTTCGTCGCGGACAACGTGTTCAATGTTGGCCAGGACGCGTTTGCCCATTGGCATAATCATGTAAATGCCATTGGACAGTTTCTTGATCATTCCAGCCCGGACAAGCAGGTTGCTGGAAACGGAATCTTCATCTTTTGCGTTTTCACGCAGGGTATAAAAAAAGCTGTTTGAAAGTTTCATAGAGTTATTCAGTTTCAGGATGTTTAACGGCAGATTTCCTTTCTGTTGTATCCTGTCTTTCTGCCTTGATGTGATAACAGTGTATTGTTTTTTGTTGAAATTGCCTCATCTTTGTGTCGAAAGAGGCCAAAACAGGCTTAAATCCGCTGTTTACGAATCATCGAGCCCGCAATGGAAGGGCCTTCCCATTTCAGGTAAACAATGTCCATTGGATGGTTGCAGACCTCCAGCACATTGCCATTTTGGTCGAGGATTTCGGTAATGAGATATGGATACGGCGCAATGCCCGGACCAAACAGTTCCGCTGGCGTATTGGCCGCAAAATGGTTTTTGACCTGAACTTTCAGATACCCCGGCTTATCGGGTTCAAGAACCAGGCCGATATATTCCTGGGTCACGGTTTCATCATGCCGGCGGTAGAGCTGCACGTTTTCATCTGGCAGCCCGTGATAAAAGCCAGGACCCGTGGGTCTGTTCTCTGCCCGGTTCAGTTCGCTGACAATCTTTGCTACGAATTCATCAGACGCTGTGCCATTCTTTTCGATTTCATCAATCAGCCGGCGATAGGCGCCAACCACGACGGCCAGATAGTAATCCGATTTCATGCGGCCCTCAATTTTCAGGCTGGCCACGCCGGCATGAATCATCTTTTCAATCTGGTCAGCCGCCTGCAGATCGCGGCTGGACATTGAAAACATCGTATCCGGATCGCTGATGGCTTTTTCACCATCATAAAGAGTATATTTCCACCGGCAGCTTTGCGCACAGCCCCCGCGGTTGGCATCCCGGTTGGTCATATGGTTCGACAACACACACCGCCCGGAAAAAGAAATGCACATCCCGCCATGGATAAACGCTTCAATCGGGACGATCTTTCTGGCACAGATTTCTTCAATGGCTTCCATTGGCGTCTCGCGGCCCAGAACCACCCGGTCTGCACCAAGATTTTTCCAGAACTGAACGGCTTTTTCATTGAGAATGGAGCGCTGGGTAGAAACATGCACTTCAAAATGACGGTTTTCCATTTTCAAAGCTCTGGAAATGATGGCCGGTGAAGCACTGATGATCGCATCAATTCCCGCCACATCCAGCGCCTGGAGATACGCTTCCAGGCCATTGAAATCATCCGGGTGCGGAATGATATTGACCGTTACATGAACCGCTGAGCCATGTTCATGGGCAAACTGACAGAGTTCAGCGATCTGGTCGAGATTAAAATTCGAAGCCCGTGAGCGCAAAGAAAACTGCTGGCCTCCAATATAAACCGCATCCGCCCCATAGCGAATTGCGGTTTTTGCTTTTTCAAGATTGCCGGCCGGGGCTAACAATTCAATGGCGGCCATTTTCATTTCTCCTTTCGAATCCACGAAGGGGCAGCAAAGATCGTCGGCTGAATGTCAAAGGATTCAGCCCGTTTTGGATGCTCCAACAAAGCCCTGTATTTTTTCAAAAGCCTGGCACCCCACATGTTGCCCTGTAAAAAGGCATCAATCCGAAAACGGCCAATGCCAGCGTTTTGCAGTGCAAGCAGATGGGCGCCAGCCTGTAAGGGCTGGTCCGCCAGAACATGGGTTCCCTTTTCATCCTGCCAGATCGGCAGTCTGGCTTCGCGCAGCTGTTCTTGAATGGTATAGATCCGGCCTTCTTCAAACCGATCCGATCGTTCAATATAGCGCAAATAGTTTTCGACCAGCGGCCGGCGGCTTTCCATCCAGGTATAAAGCCCGGCAATCAGAACCTCAATTCCATCCGGCCGAATGGACGTATGCGCCGCATCTACCATTTCTTTGAGCGAGAGTTCATGGCCAAGGCTTGCGGCCTGAAGTCCCAGATCCAGATAGAAACTGGCATCTTCACCCGAACAGATCAGCGTTTCCGGCTGAATGATCAGTTTGTTTCTTACCGGTGTTCCGGTTTTCTGTTCGTATTCATCGGCCATCGTGATATAGCCGTCATCCGCAATATAAAAACCATCTGCGCCGGCATCCAGCGCCGCAAAGAAAGTGGTCTGTATTTCAGGGTAAAGTTTCTCTTCGACCATGGCTTGCGCATTGATCAGAGTCTGAATATTGTGGTCATGAAAGAACCTGACCATCTCAGGCAGCTGATCCAGCGTGGCAATCGCCCGGCTTCTTGCCGAAAGTGGATCAAGCCCGATGACCACGGCATCAGGCTGGCTTTCAAGTACAGGCTCAAGATCTTCAAATGTATCAAGTGCTAAGATCAACATGAGACTTTTCCTCCATCACCTCATTATAAAAAACTTCCAGATGAATACAAATTCCGGCGACTGCCCACAATTGGAGGGCACTGGAAAGAAGCCAATTGGCCGGAATTTGACTGCGCCCGAACCTCTCTTTAGATCAGGCGTACCTGTCCTATCTCTTTACCACTCTGTTTTTGCCCTGAATTCCGGGCGTTTCCTCATCAGTCGTTTCAGACTGTTTTTTGCTTTCTTCCCGTTTCTTCCCGTTTCGCTTTGAAAACAGCACCTATCCATTCACCGTTTTCATTCCGGCATGCAAACGCCAAGCCATGAAGCTGCTTTCCCCTCTTCTTTTTTTCTTTCTCTGGATATCCTGTACAGCTGAAAGAGTCATCGAGTCCTAAGCAGACAATCACCTTTGCCGAAACGGACGTTTGAAATTGCAGGGATTTTCTTTAAACTGTCCAGGCGAAAATGTGAAATGGTCAAATCAGTATCGTGAATCCAAAAAGTGATATGTCGATTTTCCTTAAACAGGCTACAATAGGAAACAGGATAAACCGCTTTCAGGGCGGATTGACCTTTGACTCAGAAAATGAAGAAAGGATACTCCAATCATGATTCGATTATTAGAAAAACGTCCCGACGGGGTCTGCACGTATGAAATGGAAAACGATCAGCTCAAAGTGATTGTTTCCAGCTACGGGGTGACGCTGATGGAAATTGACATGAAAGATGTGGATGGTGCCCAGGAAAATGTCATCTTAGGCTATCCCACCGTTGATGACTACCAGAAAAAGAGCGGCACCTACTTTGGCGCCATTGTCGGCCGCACGGCCAACCGCATTGCGAAAGGAAAATTTACCCTCAATGGCAAAAACTACGATCTGGCTTTGACCAATGGGCCAAACTCCTTACATGGCGGCCATGAAGGCTTTTCCTACAAAAACTTTGAATCCCGCATTGAAGGCAACGATCTGATTTTTACCTATCACTCTGAAGACATGGAAGAGGGCTATCCAGGCAGCCTGGATCTGACCTGCACGCTGCGTCTGGAAAACAATGAGCTCAACATCCTCTATGATGCCATCAGTGATCAGGATACCCTGTGCGCCCTCACTCACCATACCTATTTCAACCTCAACCAGACCGACAATGCCGCAAAGCATCTGCTTCAGATTGCTTCCCAGCGTCATGGTCTGATCGATGATCACGTATTGGCAACCGGCCAGTTCCAGGAAGTGGCCGGTACACCGCTGGATTTCCGGACTGCTCATTCCATTGAAGATGCATTTGATTTCAGTGATGAGCAGATTCAGTATGCCAATGGGATTGACCACCACTTTGTACTGGAAAAGACAAAACCAGCTCTGCGCCTGAGCGATCCAGTTTCCGGCCGCACTGTGGAAGTCGAAACCACCTTCCCGGGTCTTCAAGTCTACTCGGGCAACTATCTGGAAGCAGAAACCGGCCGCAATGGTGTTGTCTATGGTCCAAACTATGGCATTGCCATCGAACCGCAGTTTGTTCCGGATTCGATCCACAACCAGGAACACCCCGATGCCATTCTTCGCGCCGGCAAACCCTTCCATCAGGAAATTCTTTACCGATTTGTAAATGAAAATTAAATCTATTTAGATTTAGATTTATAACTATATCAACTGTTTTCGCCCCTTATTTGGAAGATTTCGTGTTCCAATGCTTGATCCAACGCTTGATCCTGCAAAGACCTGATCTTTCCAGATAAAAACCCGAGCCATGGATGTGGTTCGGGTTTTTATCTGGGCTCATGCGAGCTTTTGAGCGGGCGATGTTGAACATAATGATTTTATGTTTACCGCTTTCGTTTCAGCAGTCGAAACAGGCAAAGCAGCAGGCCAGATACGACGATAACCGCCTGAAGTGTCCTTCATAAATCTTCCAAATGGTCGTCGGATTCAAAGCTTTCTGGCGGTTGTTCATCCTTTTTTTCTTTTGGCTTTCCATTTTCAGGCTGCCTGGACAGATCTGGATGCACATCCGATGAAAAAGCCGGATGGATTTCGCTGTTGGTCTGTGTCTTTGGCGCTTCAGGCATGCGCAAAGATCGTCTTAAAGGGACACTGTAAGAGGCTTCGACAGCAGGAGCGGACTGACTTTCAGGCTCAGCAAACTGGCTTTGTTCTTCCTGCTTTCCAGGTTTTGAATCTGGTCTGGAATCTGGCCCAAGCTTTGCTGGGGTTTGGGCGGTTGAAGTCTTTTTCGCAAACCCTCCAGATGCAGAGCCTGGCAGATCAAATTCACTGATCACTTCTTCAATCCTTTCGACAACTGGTTCAACCGGTTCGAGTTCTTCCCGTTCTTCTTCAAGATCATAACGATCGCCGGTTTCCATCTCCGGATTGGCTACATCTTCACCTTTTGGAAATGGCATCGGCGGGAAGGTAAGAAAGAAAGCAATCTGGCGGCTGTTGCCGGCATGCAGGCAATCGGCCGGATCGACTGGTGTTCCCCAGGAATCGACTCCCCCGACACCCATATGCTGTGAAGCAATGCGCACAAAGGTTCCAGCGACCGGTCCGAGTTCTTCCTGGTGGTTTGCTTTGTGCAAAGCCTCAAACGAATACGGCAGCACAGAAGCTTCAAATGGCTTGCCGACTTTGGAAAAACGCATGCACTGTCCTTTCGGATTGAACAGCTCTAACCAGCGCATTTCGGTGCGGTTGCCAGTCTCCTGGGGGCGCAGATACGGCTGAAGGTCCTGTAAAGCCGTGGAATTGAAGACCCCCAGTTTTGCGCCTTCCTGCCGGTCGATGTAGTTTTCCTGCGGACCATTGCCATAGTAAATGAACCGATCGCACTTTCTTGGCAGTTCAAACTGAAGACCGAAGACGGGCAGATCCGGCAGCAGACGGCACGGATCCATCGACAGATCGACACCAATGGTTCCCGGAGCGGCAATGGAATAGGTCAATGTGCAGCCGGTTCCACTCGGGCATGGATAGGGCAGCTGGTAGCGATAAGTCAGCGTGGCGAACATGCCTTTTTCATCAAAGTGTTCTTTGAAGTCCGTCACTTTCGCAAACAAGGAAGCCGCATACCAATAGGAGCTTGTCTGATCAAAGCCATAGCCGATTTCATTATCGGTATAGGCATGGGCAAAGACGGGTTTTGGTATGGATTTGAGCCACTCCTGGCCATCATAACGAAGCGAGACCAGTCCCTGGGCATTGAACAGGGCTTTGAACTTTCCAAATTCATACCCAATATTTTCTGTGCCTTGAATGCGGTGGATCAGATCCGGAACCGAGGCATAGTATTCCGTTTTGCCCGCCGTCTTCTGACCGAAGCTGACTTCATCTCCTGGCTGACCATAGGCTGTTTCACAAGCCAGCAGCGCACTGACTGTGCAGACGCTTTCCTGGTCGGTATCGACCCAGTCGATATCAAAATGACGATATTCACCAGGCTGCAGGTCAACTTCAAGTTCTCCGCTTAAAATCAGTGTGTTTTCGATCCGCTGTTCATAAACGAAGCGATAGCCTTTTGTGTCGACAAACAGATTGTTATTCAGAATCTGAACGCCCTGTTCATCCGGAACAATACGGATTGGCGCATACAGGGCTTTGACTTCCTGCATTTTGGCAGAGGGTCTGCGGTTGGCAAACACCAGACCATCGCCGCTGAAGTTGCCATTGTTTGGATAGTCGTCAAAATCACCGCCATAGCCAAGCACCTGCTGGCCATCTTCGTTGGTATAAGCGATGGCCTGGTCGATGTAATCCCAGATAAATCCGCCCTGATAGTGCGGATACTGTTCCAGCTGAATATAGCGATACATCCCGCCAAGGGAGTTGCCCATTGCATGCATATATTCACAAAGGATGACCGGCTTGTCCGGATTGTTTTCAAGAATTTCTTTCAGCTCATCCACCTGGGCATACATGCGGGAATAGACATCCGAACATCCCGCATAGTCAGGCTGGCGGAAACTGCTTTCGTAATGCAAAGGTCTGGTTGGATCTTTCAGGCGCAGCCAGGCAGCTTCTTCAAGCAGATCATCGCCATACCAGCTTTCATTGCCTAAAGACCAGAACAGAATAGACGGATGGTTTTTATCCCGCTCATACATCGATTCGGCCCGATCTAACAAAGCATCCCGCCATTCGATCCGGTTGCCTGGCAGTGCATCGTTTCCATCTTCAATTCCATTCCATTGCCATGTGCCGTGCGTTTCGAGGTTTACTTCGTCCATGACATACAGACCGAGTTCATCGCAAAGATCGTAGAACTCTTCCTGGTTTGGATAATGGGAAGTCCGTACGGCATTGATGTTGTTTCGCTTCATGGTCAGAAGATCGGCAAGGATCTCCTCACGGCCAATCGCCCGGCCTTTGGCTGGTGAAAACTCATGGCGGTTCACGCCATGCAGCATCAGCCGCCTGCCATTCAGGCGCGCAATGCCATCGACAATTTCAATCTGCCGGATGCCCACTTTCTGGCTGACCACCTCCTGCACAACATCCTCTTGATCGAGCAGACGGACTTCCAGGGTATAAAGATCTGGTTGTTCGGCAGACCAGAACCTGGCCTTGTCCAATTCAAAACATACATCCCGCAGTTCTGTCTGCTGACGCAGCAGGATTTCACCCTCTGGGTCTTTGAGCGTCAGTTCGAAATGGTCAGCCCCCTGGTCATGCAGCTGCACACGGATCCGGCCTTTCTGGTTTTCGGGATCGACCGTTGTGGTGACCTTCAGATCTTCCAGATGGATTTTCTTGCGGCCCTCCAGCTGGACGGAGCGGAAAATACCGGAAAACCGGAAGAAGTCCTGATCTTCCAGCCAGGAACCAGAAGAGAACTGGTACACGAGGACAACCAGCTGATTATCCTTTTCGGCAATCAGGTTTGTGACGTCAAAAGAAGCCGGTGTAAAGGAATCCGTCGAATAGCCGACAAACCGGCCGTTGAGCCAGACATAAAACGCACTTTCAACCCCTTTAAAGACCAGTCTGATGTCTTCTTTTTCCAGGCGGGGATTCAGATCAAATTCCAGAACGTATTCAGCCTGCAGATTTTCGGATGGCGTTTTGCCATACGCGACTTCTTCTTTTCCATCCCAGGGATAGGCAATGTTGGTGTAGTGAATCTGTCCGAAGCCATTGAGCTGAAGATGGGAAGGAACCTGTATAGGTACAAACGATTCATCATTTAAAAAGCCTGGCAATCCATCACTGTTCCAGACTGGGTTTTCACTCGCCCGCACCATCCATGTGCCATCCAGCAGCTGACTTGCCTGCGCATCCGGAAGGTTTCGGTGCATGGAGCTTGTGGGCTTAAGACGATTGACCTGAACGGTTCTGGGATTTTCCAGCCATCTGCGGTCCGCTTTGGTTACAGTCATATTCAATTATGTCCCCCTTGTGACAAAGAATTCATTTGGTTTAAAAGCGGCAAAAACAGTCACTTCGAATGGGATACCTGATCAAAAGATACGGTTAAAAGATACGGTCAAAAGCCGCAATCAGAAAATAAATCCTGAAGAAATGTATTCCTGGTTTTTGCCTGCTGTTTCTATTTTATCCGCTTTGAAAGCAAGATCACTCACAGTCCCTCCATTTTACAGACCATTCAAGCCCTATTTTTCCAGAAGCAGAAACTGCGTCTGTAACCTCTTTAAAAATCCACTCCTCTTTTGCCTGCCGCTGATCTTTCTCACTCGTTTTATCAAACGCGAAAAATCGCAGATTGCTCTGCGATTTTAAACCATTCAATTTTCAATCTGATCGAGCAGGCACTGGATCTGTCAAAATCCAGTCACTCGTTTTGGAAGTCGAACAGCCCTGAGCCAGGCCCTTTCAACTCAATGGCTGGACAGCTTGCCGATAAAGTCCCGGACTCGCTGGTTTTTGGAGTGAAAAAGTTCATCCGGCGTTCCCTGATCGACAATATTGCCGCCTTCCACAAACAGAATACGGTCAGCCACCTCGCGGGCAAATCCCAGCTCGTGCGTGACAATGATCATTGTGATATGTTCTCTGGCCAGTTCTTTGAGCAGCTTGAGCACTTCAGCGGTCAGTTCCGGGTCGAGCGCGGATGTTGGCTCATCCAGAAACAGAATGCCAGGCTTTAAAGCAAGGGCTCTGGCAATGGAAACCCGCTGCTGCTGTCCGCCGGAAAGCTCACAGGGGTAGGCGTCGTATTTTTCGCTTAAGCCGAACTGATCGAGCAGTTTTTTGGCCGTGGCTTCAATTTCCTGCAAGGTTCCCACTTTGTTGATCAAAGCGGGATTGACCACATTTTTGAGGACGGTATAGTGCGGAAACAGGTTGAAGTTCTGGAAAACCAGACCAAAATACTTGTGCATCTTTTTCAGTTCATTTTTTTCAATATACTGACTCTTTCCGCCTTTGCCATCAGCAGCCATGCAGACTGGATGGCCGGAATAACTCATCGATCCGCCATCCATCGTCTCCAGCAGAGTTGCACAGCGCAAAAGCGTTGATTTTCCCGATCCGGAAGGTCCGATGATGGCAATCACTTCGCCTTTGTTGACCATCAGCGATATATCTTTGAGAACCTGGTTGTCACCAAAGGCTTTTGACATATGTTCGATTTCTAACAATGTTTCTTGGCTCATATCCCGGTCCCTCTAAATCTTGTAGTAGCGATAATGCTTTTCAATCTGTTCCATCGCCCAGGAAACAACCAGATTGAACAGGTAGTAGTACAGACCAGCAATCATCAGCGGAATGATCGTACTCGATGCTGCTGAGATCTGTTTGGCCACCGTAAACATCTCAGCCAGCGCAATCGCAAAGGCCAGGGATGTATCTTTGACCAGGGTAATGATCTCGTTGGTCACTGCCGGCAGGACCCGTTTGATCACCTGGGGCAGAATGATGTGCCAGAACGTCTGCCATTTGGAATAGCCAAGAACCTGCGCCGCTTCATACTGGCCTTTGGGAATCGATTCGATCCCGCCGCGGTAAATTTCCGCAAAATACGCCGCATAGTTGAGTGAAAACGCAATGATGACCGCGATAAACCGGTAGTCGTCGGAAATCCGCATCCGGAAGACATACCACGGTCCGAAATAGACCACGATCAGCTGCAGCATCAATGGCGTTCCGCGCATGATGGAAATGTAAATTTTGGTCAGGGCAGAAACGATTTTATTGCTCGACATTCTGCCAAACGCGACCACCATGCCAAGCGGCAAAGCGAAAATCAGCGTCAGTGCAAAAATCTCAAACGAGACAAACAGTCCCTGCCCCAACTGAATCAAAGTTGTCTGTAAATTCATATTTAACCTTTTTGCCGGTCAATTATTTATTTTTATATTCTTCGATGCAAAGGAAGTCGCCAAGATTGTATTTATCGGCCAGCTCGGTTACTTTTCCTTCATCATACAGAGTGTAGATATCTTCCTGAACTTTATCCTTCAGTTCGGTATTGCCTTTCAAAAAGCCAATGCCATACTTTTCTGAAGCGAGCAGATCATCCAGTTTCACGAAGGCATCACCGCGGTTTTTGAGCTGATAGTCGGCCACACCAACATCCAGGGCCAGAGCATCAATCCCACCTGCTTCCAGATCCATAAAGGCAGTATTGTAGTCGCCATACTGAGTCAGCTTGGCAAAGCTGTTGGTCAGATCGGCATTTTCATCCGATTCCA
Source organism: Allobaculum sp. JKK-2023 (assembly GCF_034745455.1). NCBI lineage: Bacteria > Bacillati > Bacillota > Erysipelotrichia > Erysipelotrichales > Erysipelotrichaceae > Allobaculum > Allobaculum sp. JKK-2023. The sequence continues at coordinate 359,718 of NZ_JAYERV010000003.1, forward strand.
GGGCAGCCAGAGCCGAAGAATCTTTCTGAACGCCGACAATCTTGCCCGCAAGATCAGCCGGCGTGCTGATGCCAGAATCAGCCGGAACGACCCATACCTGAGAGTTATCGATGTATGGATCACTGAAGGTGTAAGCATCTTCGCGGCCATCCATCGTGAACCCGTTCCAGATGCAGTCAATCGAGCCGCTGGACAGTTCCATGTCTTTGCTGTCCCAGTCAATTGGCTGTTTGACCAGTTCCCAGCCCTCTAAATCGGCAACCGCCTGCGCCATTTCCAGATCAAAGCCCGTGTACTCACCGTTTTCATCCATATATCCATAGGGTGGGAATTCCGCATCAAATCCAACGGTAAATGTCTTTTTGTCAGCCAGATTTGAAGCAGCTGCACTTGTTGTCGAGCCGGCTTTGGAGTCGCTGGCTGCCTGACTGGTTCCAGAACTGGAAGAGCACCCGCTGAGCAATACGGCGGATACAAGAAATGCACAGGATAAAGCTGAATACTTCATAAAATCCTCCTCTTTTGGATGCAGGTTTTCAGGTTTTCTTTCTGAAAACACTCTGTAAATCTTGGTAAGATTCCTGCAACAGGTTTCATTCTACCATCGCAAAAGATTGAGCGGCAATGCTGTTCACTATCTATGCCCTCGTGTATATGAATTCCAGTCATTTTCCGGATCAAAACCCAAAGATTCATCCGCAATGCTGGCCTTTTTTTGCAAATCCATTTTCGGTTTCGTCCTTTGAATCCCGCTCTATTGGCTTGTGATCAGGGACAACACATCCTTGCACAGACGATTCAAGACCGGCTTATTTTCATTGTCTGTTTGAAATGCGCTCTCCTGTTCGGATTGGATTTTTTCCCGCTTCAAATTCTTTTCAACCCTTCAATAAATGAGTAGGATTTGTCCTCGGAAGGATAAAATGTACTCATCCCTGTCTGCGAACAGTGTTCGGCATTAGCCGGCGGTCGAAGGGTTAAATTGAATGGTGATCCAAAGCCTTGTCTTTTGGACTCCACTCTGAATCTTCAATCTTATCTAAGTCCCGCTTTACGCACCGCACTTTCCGGGGAAAGTACAGCTTGTAATTTTAAGGGGCATACCCCAATCTCGCAGAATTGGTCCCCCTCAAAGCCCGTCCGGCGCGGTACAGGCCTGAGTTTTAAGAAACCCGAAGATTTCACAAAACAGCTCCGGCCGGGCTTGATGAAAGCTCGGACAGTCATTATGGCTGTCTATTCATTTGTTTACTTGGTTAGTTAGTTAGGGAGTTATGGTGTTACTTGACTGGTTACTTGTTTTACTTCTTGTTTTGTTTCTTGTTTTGTTTCTTGTTTTGTTTCTTGCTGATTCTTTAACTGCTCGATTCTCTCTTCATAAAGCTTCTTAATGCTCTCTCGGGGAGTCCATTTGGTGATTTCCGGATGATTCTCATAAATCCATACAAGATTGGACGCCGCATTGATATCGGCGTTCATTTCTTTGTGCACAGGACAAAACGCCTTTTCATGAGCTGATTTGTCGCGGGTAACCTTTGCTCCGCAGATGTGGCAGTACTGGGAACTGTAGGCCTGGTTGACATACGAGACTCCGATCTCCTTCAGGCCGGCTTTATATTCGATTCTCTCCTGCAGGACACCATACATCCATTCCGAAAGCAGGCGGTTCATTCGCTTATACTTGCTGGTTGCCCCTCGGATATCCAGATCTTCCATTACAATATGGCCGATATTCTGGTCTGTCTTCAGGACCAAAGCAATTTCTTCGTTGATCAGGCATTCCAGATGGGCCTGGATCTTTCTGGACTGGCGGGCAAAGGACTTTCTACCACGGGTATTGTTCTTTCTGATCCTTTCTGCCTTGCGCAAAAGCGAGTATGTTCGTTCTTCGCAGGCTTTCTTTTCCTGAGGGGAAAGATCTGGCTTTTTAGAGGCAAACTTCTCCTGGTCAGCCTGCTTTAAAAGATTTTTTCTTCGATCCCGCATCCGGTTTCTCTGAACTCCTCGCGCACTCAGAAAATCAGAAGCAGGATAAAAGCATTCTTTGTAAGTTCTTTGGTCTAAAGTTTCAGCCGCCTTGCTCTTGTTTTTGCGCAACGCCTGTTTTTTATCTTCAGTTTTCTTCTTTTTAAGTTCAGCAGACAAAATATTATTGGAAGTGCTGAGCAAAGAAGTAATTCCAGCATCTACGCCAACGTTCTTCTCTGACTTGGAAGGATGGTTTCTTACTTCGACAAGTCTCTGGAAGACCAGACGGTTTTTTTCACGGTCATAGAGCACAGTAAGGTTGCCTCTGGTCTTTTCTTTTTTGGATGTATAGAAAATCCCCCGGAGTTTGACTTCAAATGGCTCCTGGTTTCCTAACCCCATCAGCTGAATGATTGTTGTATTCTCTTCATGACGGATTGTATAACCGTTTTTGTCAATTCTCATCCAGCTGCCTTTGTTGGTATGAACTGGTTTATGGTACTGTCGATACCTTCTTGCCGCATGAGTGAGAAGCCGGTGGATTCTGACAGGATCGCATTTTTTCAGGCGGCCAGCGATATCTTTATTGGAAATCTCCAGAGGCTCAAACCGATGATTTCGAATGATTGGTTTAAACAGCGAAGGCGTCTTGACCACATAAAATACAACTGAGGCTTCCTGGGCATTCATCTTGTACTTCGTATAGAGTTCATCCTTGATACGGCGGATGATCTCTTCCTCCATGGATTTACGGTTTGTGATGATAGACTGCATAGCACATGTCCAGAGCCATGAAGGAAGCATTCCCTTTGGAAAAGAAATACCCGTCAATTTAGCTACGTGATTGGTCGTATCTTTAAGAAGCTGTCGTTTTTCAGCGCGGATTTGGTCCCGGCACTTTTTCCAGGACTTTCCCATCAACTCAATGGAACAGCCAAAAGGAGCAAGAAGGTTATAGGTTTCTCTCCAGGCGAGAAATAAGTTATCTGCCTGTCTGCTCTGGTTTTTGTCCAGTCGGACGGACACCATCTGAATTGTTTTTTTCGATCGACTCACCTTCGTTGTCCTCCTTCGGCAGTTTCCTGGTTTCTTCAATTATTTCCTTATTCTTGTTGCTACGTGAACCATATAAGATATAAGCGGCCAGAAAAAACAGTAATGATGGCAATCAGGTCGTCTGTGAGTTCCTGGGCGCTGTTTCGTTCTTCTCCCTGATTGATGATTACAATTTCTGTCTCCATCTTTTTGGCAAGATATTCAACCAGTTCAAAGCCGAAACGCAGCAGGCGGTCTTTGTGGGTAATGACAATGTGGCTGACTTTTCTGTTTATAAGCAGATCTATCAGTTTAAGCAGACCTGGCTTTTTGTAATTCATTCCAGATCCAATATCCTCAATAATCTGGTATTGCCAGCCCTGCTTCTGCATATAGATCTCAACAACATCTGCCTGCCTTTCCAGGTCCGCCATTCTTTTCTTTGTAGAAACACGGCAATAACCAATGGCGGTTCTTTGCGACTTTTCTGGAGTCTTCCCAAGATAGACATCCAGCTCTTCAGAATCAAACATATAATGGCCGCCAATAGAAAGATGATAAGGCAGGTTATCAGTTTTGATCATTCTGTACAAAGTATGTCTGGTAACTCCAAAATACTGGCAGACCTACGCGCTTTCTATTTCTATATTTATTGTACATCAGACGCAAAAAATGCGCAATAAAAAGACCGAAAACGCATTTATTTTATTTATCCAGATGGGCCTGACAAATGTCCCTTTCATGGTCAGGTTGACTAAAAACGTTCGCAATTAATGATCATAACAAACTCTAAAATGTTGATTTCAGGCGTAAACGTTCATATATAACAGACAAAAATTTCTTTTAGCGCTTTTGTCGGTCGCATCTTATCCATTATTGAATCTCAAAAGCATCTTTCAGAGGGCTTTCATCCCCATGGCAAGCCATGGCGTATTCGCCTAGCTTGATAACAAAGGACATGTTGGTGACGATGGACATGCAAAGAATAGTGGACAGGTGAAAAATGGAGGATGAGCCGATAACGGAATTTCAATCATTTAGCCCTTATTATTTTAAAATTGCCTTATTTATCCAACTGTTAAATCCCGTTTTCAACAAGAAATCCAACGACCAAAAGTATACGACTTGGACGGCCAGATTTCCCGTCAGGCACTTCCAGTTTGTACTTCCATCATGAACATTGGCCTTTGAACTCCAGTTCTGTTCAGGAATCATTGCAGATCATGAACCTGCCTGTCAGCAGTGGTTGTGTGCGTTTGAATTTCAAAGCAAAATAGCAGCCGATGTTATATGGTTATTTTTTACCATTTTGGTTAAAACCATATCATCCTGATAAAAATCAGAGAATTTGGAAAACTTTAATTGAATTTTTATGTTTCTGTTTTCGAAGAAAGGTATTGTTAAATGAGAAAGGAGCGGCTATGGAAAAAACACCCATGATTGAAGTGCGGCATGTGACCAAAGAATATCCCGTCACGGATGAAAAAGTTGTCGCCCTCGACGATATCAATCTCACCATCAACAAAGGAGAGATCTGCTGCATATTTGGTCCCTCCGGTTCCGGAAAAAGCACCCTGCTCAACCAGCTGGCCGGTCTTGAAAAGCCAACTCGCGGTGGAATCCGGATGAACGGCACCGTCATCAGTTCTCTCAATGAAGCGCAGCTTGCCAGCTTCCGGCAGAAAAACCTGGGATTCATCTTTCAGGCCTATAACCTGCTCCCTTCCATGACTGCTTTAGAAAATACCGCCATGCCGCTGATGTTTCAGGGCATCAACAAGAAAACCCGCAAGAAAGCAGCAGCCTACATGCTCAAGCAAGTCGGCCTGGCCAATCGAATGGATCATTATCCAAACCAGATGTCTGGCGGCCAGCAGCAGCGAGTTGGCATTGCAAGAGCCTTTGTGAGCAAACCAGCCATTATTCTGGCGGATGAGCCAACCGGAAATCTGGACTCCAAGTCCTCAAAAGAAGTCATGGATATGATTCAGGACTTTGCGCATCGCTACCATCAGACCATTGTCCTGGTTTCTCACTCCCCAGATGCAGCTCAATATGCCGACCATATCGTTCATCTCTTTGACGGGCGAATTGTCAAAGAAGAATTCAGGACCCCCAAACCGTCAGAAAATTCTTCGACTGCGTCAGGTTTATCTTCGGAACAAAAATCAGTTCTGGACTCTAAGTCCAGTCAAAACCAGGTGAAAAGACACAATTGTGATTTGCAGGACTCTGTACGTGAAGAAGATCAGACCTCTAAAACACCTCCCGCAAATCCCAACTCAGCGCAAACAAATCCAGCAGATTCAAAGGCTGAACTGGTTTGAGCTGGACATCCTCTTTTACAAAACCACCTGCATTGAAGATCCAGATCTCATCCAGAACAATCTGGAATTTCAAAGCCATACATTTTCACGAATTACAAGGAAAAACAATCAACAGACACGCCAGGCGCAATGCCAAAGGCGTGCAAGAAAGCTGAAGACCATGAAACGACATCCCCAATTGTTGATTGCAGGGGCACTGTTTGGCAGTTTACTCATCGACAGCGCTCTTCCCTGCACCTGGCAGCCCGTCTATGCCTACGACACCGAGACGACTGCCCATCTTAATCTTCTCTGGCTTTACATCTATGAACCGGATGGCGACTTCTCAAACTCCTGGAGACGGGAAGAGTCCAAGACGGTTAAATTCTGCTTCCAGAGCAGTGACAAGGCCACCTCTGAAGCAGTCCGCAAAAAAGAAATTGCAGTCAACCAGCCGATTACCTCCATCGACTTTGACCTGCTCAGCTGTGATTTTTCTACCGACCAAGAACCGGTCGTCACCCTGCTTTCCAGCCAAAACCAGTATCTGACCTTCGAAGTCACCTTACAAGATGTGTATTGGACGGGTCCAGGTAACAATTTCTACTGGTACATCAGCTACCCGGACAAACAGCTCAATGGCACCATGGGCACCTTCCCCGTTCAGATTCTGGAAGAAGCTGCCCTTGCTGCCCCTGATGCTTCCAAGGATTCCGATTCAAATCCGATCTATTTGGCGGATACCCAAGGATCAGATACCACCACCGCCAACCTGGATTTTAATGACACCCAGACTACGATCCCCCAACAGACCCCGCAGGTTGTCAATGAAACAACCGAGCGTCAGGGCGAAGAAATGACGCCAATCAGCTCCCCGGCTCCAAACCTGATCATCAGGCAGTATTCGTATGGAGCAGATTCTGTTACGGCTGGAACGACCTTTGATTTGAACATTGAATTCTACAATACCTCACGCAAAATTCCGGTTGAAAACATCGTCATGTCCGTTGAAACGGGAGAAGGCTTATCCATCGCCAATTCTTCCAACACCTATTACTTTGAAAAGCTGAACGCCCAGAACGCTCTTTCCCAGACGATCAAACTCAAAGCCCTTGGCTCAGACCAGACGGCTTCCCCGACCATCACTGTCACTTTCTCCTATGAGTATGTGGATCTGGATGTGCGCCAGAGCCGGACCAGCAGTGAAAAAATCGCGATTCCGGTTTACCAGCAGGATCGCATGGAAATTACCGAACCCACCCTGCCAGAAGAAATCCGGGCAGGCGAAGAGATGATTTTCAGCTTCCCGTATGTCAACAAAGGCAAAAGCACCCTCTATAACGTCAGCGCAACTGTTGAGGGTGATATTCCGGCTTTGCAGAAAGTGCAGAATCTGGGCAATTTCGAACCCGGAAAATCCGGAAACATCGATATCATCCTTGAACCGGATCAGCCCGGTGAATTCCCGGTGAAGGTGACCCTGACTTACGAAAATGCATCCGGTGAAGAAATCCATAAAGACTTCGAATATACAGTCAATGTTTCGCAGATGGACATCCCCGTCGATCCGATCATGCCCGAACCTGAAATGCCGATCGAAGAACCGCAGTCTCATTCTGGCATGGGCTGGATGATTGGCGGTGGAATTGTGGCTGTAGCAGCGGTTGGCGGAATCCTTTTCTGGCGCAAAAAGAAAAAGAAAACAGCCCAACATCAACAGGATGATACGGACTGGTTTCCTGATGACCCACAGCCAGAAGAACCTTCACAACCAGCCCAGCCAAAGCCGGAGCCAGTAAAAAGAGATTCAAAACCAGATTCCACAAAGGAGTCCCAATGAGTTTTAAAGATATCCTCCAGACCGCTTTTCAGAATCTGAAACGCCATAAAAGCCGGACCATTCTGACTTCCCTTGGCGTAGCCATCGGCTGTGTTTCAATTCTGATTCTGGTCTCGATCGGCATCGGGATGGAGGAGAACACCAAAAAGATGATGGCCGGCATGGGTTCGCTCAACCATATTTCCGTCTACTCCTATGGCTATTCGCCAAATGGAACACCCGCCTCAGCGCTGAATGATGAAACAGTCGCCATGATTGAACAGATCGATCATGTCAAAGCGGTCACCCCGGTTGGCAGCCTGGATAACTACTCCGTCGCAGCAAGTGCCAAGGATGGTATCTATGTCACGGATTGGACCTCTATTCTGGGACTCAACGAAAGCTACCTGAAAAACAGCGGAATCAAAGTTCTGGAAGGAACCGCCGATCTGCCGGCGTCCACCAGCAACCGGATTCCGGTCCTGCTCGGGGAGCGGATGGCCTATTCTTTTCGGGATACCCGTCGTCCAGAAGGAAAGAACCGGGTTGATTACTATGGCGATTCGATGAACATGTATTATGGCGTGAATGGCGCTGTCATGATTGATGAAAACGGCAGTGAAATCAGCTCTTACGAACCGCCAGATCCGTATTTTGATCCCCTGACAACGGAAATCACGCTGGAAGTTTCCAATTATGACTCTTCCGGCAATGAAACCAAAGTCCGCTTCCAGCTGGTGCCGATGGGCATTGTCAAAGAAGACTATGAACTTGGCTACCAGACGGGTGAAGGGATTGTGATGCGCAACGAAGATCTTAAGACCATTACCAATCAGATTAACCGCGAAGCGGGCAAGCCAGCGCAGAAAACAGCCTATACCAACATCAAAGTCGATGTAGACTCTGTCGAAAATGTCGAGGCGGTCCAGGATGCGATCAAAGAAACGATCAACGATGAAAGCGTCGAGGCCTACAGCCAGATGGACTCGGTCAAATCAGTCGAGGAAATGTATCGCAATACGCAGCTGGTTCTTGCGGGACTGGGTTCCATTTCCCTTCTGATTGCGGCGATCGGCATTACCAACACGATGGTCATGTCTCTGACCGAGCGCAAACGTGAAATCGGCATCATGAAATCACTGGGCTGCAAAACTGGGGATATTCAGCTGATCTTTCTTTGTGAAGCCGGATCGATTGGCTTGATCGGGGGCATCGCAGGGGTTTTGATTTCCATCCTGATCAGCATGGGCATCAACTACTTTGTCTGGGACAAGATGGGAAACTTCTGGGACTTTCTGGTCTGGATGTATACCCCGGGCAATGCGACTTCAGTTTTGTCCTGGTGGCTGATTGTCTTTGGCCTGGTATTCTCGATTGGAATCGGTCTGTTAGCCGGCTTTCTGCCTGCAAGAAAGAGCGTCAAAGTCTCGGCATTGGAAGCCATGCGCTATCAGTAAGGCGAACAGCCGCAAAGCGAAAAACCAGCCCCAAAAAATCAAACGATCAAAATCAAACGATCAAAATCAAACGATCAAAATCAAACGATCAAAACGAAAAAACGAGAAATTCTGTCAGGAGCAGCACAACTTTATTTGCTCCTGGCAGATTTCTCGTTTTCTTTTCAGTCTTCGCGGTAATTGAAACAATACCCTGTCCCTGACCATTGAACCTGACATCAGATCTTTATTCTTATTCAAATGCCCGATACAGCCCTCATCCAGGATTTCCTCGTCTTACTTGACCGAATATTTCTATTTCATGTCCTGTCGGCGTAAGGTCCTGGCTGCGCTTGATTTTGGATTCTGGTCCATTACCAAAATTTCGATGGATTGAAAATTCAAACACTCAAATCATGGCAGCCAACAGGGGCTTTTGACCAGGTCTTTACAGTTACAGTCAAAAGCAGATGGTCAATCCCCCTGATCGGCCAGTCATCCGCCATCGCTGGCTGGTCAGAGGAACATGAAGATGTGCTGCAAACGGATCTGAAACGCATGGTGGTGAACAGTCCCTTTGTCTGACTGTCGTTTCCAATCCGATGTCCTTTCGTCAGATTTGTTTCGATCTGTTGTCAGATGCTTTTCAGGAAGACACTTTTTGTCCGTCTGGTTCAGATTCTTGAATCCAGATTCTTTTATTCCGATTCTTTTTGTGAATCCTTCTGAGAATCTTTGTCCCCTGCCTTTAAAGCATGACCCTGTTTTACCTCTTTGAGGTGCTGGGCGCGTGCTTCTCGAAACTGCTTGCGCGTGACATAGCTTTTGAACGAGTTGTAGCAGTTGAAAGGATTGTCTTCAAGATCCGCATACTTATTCTGGAAGTAGCGGAAGCTGGAAGCCATTGTAATGCCATAGGTCACCAGCTGGTCGCGGATTTCTTCTTCATACGGATCAAACTGTGATTTCTTGGGCTTACGCTCACGTTGTTCTGGATTTGGATCAGCCCAGATCTTTGCGACTGTCTGTCTGGTCATTCCATATTCTTCGGCTAACGCGGAGAAGTTGGGTTTGATGGGAGGTGTACTGTTCTTCATCACGAGGATCACAGCCCTGACCTGATCCATCTTTTCTTTTGTTGCTCGATACATTGAAAGTCTCCTTGCGGTTGACAGCTTCTTTCTTCCAGGTGGACAGTAAGCGGGTTTGACCACGATGAAACGAAAAGAAACCGTCTGTTCATTCGAACCATTACAGTTATTATCTATGATTTGATGAACAATGTATCATTAATTTACCAATTTCCAAAAGATTGTGTCAATTTATGGGTTGTTCGGTTATTTTTCATCGATGAAAGCGAAAAAAAGCCACAGCAATTTCTTGCTGTGGCAATTTTTCACTTCAAATTTTTATGAATCAGAAATCCGAAATTCTTATCGATTAAAGTCCTTCTTTTTCGATTGCTTTCAGACGGTCGCGGCGTTTCTTAGCATCTGCTGCTGCTTTTTCAAACATAGCATCAGATTCTTCTTTGCCTTTCAGTTTAACCAGCTGAGCATAACGTGCTTCTTTGAGCATGAAGTCTTTCATCTTCGAGTAATCTGGTTCTTTCTTGTTATCGATTGTTAATGGCTGTTCCTTGTTATCTGGGTTGTAGCGATACAGATCTACATAACCGCATTCAACGGCTTCTCTCTGTACCTGCTGATGGTTGCCCAGACCGCCTTTAATACCGTGTTCAGCACATGGTGCGTAGGCGATGATCAGGGATGGTCCATCGTAAGCTTCAGCTTCGCGGAATGCTTTCAGAGTCTGGTTCTTATCAGCACCCATGCAGACAGAAGCTACATAAACGTGGCCATAAGTCATAGCAATCTGACCGAGGTCTTTCTTGGCAGTTGTCTTACCACCAGCAGCGAACTTCGCGATGGAAGATCTCTGGGAAGATTTGGAAGACTGTCCACCAGTGTTGGAGTAAACTTCAGTATCCAGAACGAGAACGTTAACGTTTACGTTGTTGGCCAGTACATGGTCAAGTCCGCCGTAACCGATATCGTAAGCCCATCCGTCACCACCAACGATCCAGTTGGATTTGTCAACGAGGTCGTAGCCAGCAAGAGTCTTCACGTCTTCATCGTAATCAGCTTCTGCAACGAGACGTTTGATTTCTGGTTCGAGTTCTCTCTGTTTGTCGCGGTCGTTGCCAGCGGCAATGTAAGCTTCCATTTTTTCCTTCAGTTCTGGAGCAACTTTATCAAGGTTGTCTTCCATGATCTTCAGGATCTTGGATTTGTTCAGGTTGTTGGCAAGAGCCATACCGTAGCCGTATTCAGCGTTGTCTTCGAACAGGGAGTTTGCCCATGCAGTTCCGTTTCCGTCTTTGTCTTTAACGAATGGAGTCGATGGGTTAGCACCGCAGTAGATGGAAGAGCATCCAGTTGCGTTGGCAATCTGCATGTCTTTACCGAACAGCTGAGAAGCTAAGCGGTAGTATGGAGTTTCACCGCATCCTGGGCAGGAGCCTGGAACTTCGAAGTAAGGCATCTGGAGCTGAGATCCCTTGATTGTGGATTTCGGGAACAGATCAGATTTGTATTCAGTTTCTTTGAACAGGTAATCAGCAAGCGGATCAAGGTAGAGCTGAGAGTTAACGTCAACCATCTTGAGGGCTTTCTGGCCTTTTTTACCTGGGCATTCAGATACGCACAGTCCGCATCCAACACAGTTGGTTGGGGAAACCTGTACACGCCATCTGAGGTCGGAATCCTTTTTGCCCATTAATGGCAGAGTTGCGAATTCCATTGGAGCTTTTTCAACTTCTTCTGGAGTTAAAGCAAAGGTACGGATTGTTGCATGTGGGCAGACGAAGGAGCAGAATCCGCACTGGATGCAGTTTTCTGGATCCCATTCTGGTACATGGACAGCAATGGTACGTTTTTCGTTGAAGGCTGCATTGTTCTGCATTGTTCCGTCAAGGACACCATGTTTAGTGAATGCAGAAACAGGCATGTTGTAACCTTCAAGTCCGTTGATGCGTGCTGCATATTCATCCCAGTAAGCATTGCCAGTAGGTTTACGCAGTTCGCTGACTGGCAGGTTGGACCAGTCTTTGTCAACTTCAACTTCTACCAGACCATCTTTACCCATATCGATCGCTTTGTAGTTGAGCTGAACGATATCGTCACCCTTCTTGCCGTAGGATTTCTTTGCAGCTTTCTTCATCAGATCTACTGCTTCATCATATGGCAGAATCTGTGGGTTCAGAGCGAAGAATGCGGACTGAAGGATTGTGTTGGTACGACGACCCATGCCGATCTGATCAGCGATCTTGTTTGCGTCGATGATGTAGAACTTAGCATCTTTGTCAGCCAGTTCTTTTTTCAGACGGTTAGGCATGTGTTTAACGATTTCATCTTTGTCAAAGGAGGTATTCAGTAAGAAAGTTCCGCCTTTTTTCAGGTTGTTAGCCAGATCGTATTTGAACATGTAGCTGTCCAGAGATACGGAGATGAAGTCAGCGTTGTTGATATAGTAAGTTTTGTGGATTGGTTCGGAACCGAAACGTAAGTGGGAACGAGTTACACCACCGGCTTTTTTGGAGTCGTAAGCGTAGTAGCCCTGTGCATACATGTCAGTGTTGTCACCGATGATCTTGATGGAAGATTTGTTAGCGGAAACAGTACCATCAGATCCAAGACCCCAGAACAGACATTCTGTTGTTTTGCCATCATCGATTACGAAGGAATCGTCAGCTGGTAAGGAAGTGTTGGTCACATCATCTTCGATACCGATTGTGAACTGATTCTTGAGTTCGTCGCCTTTGAGGTGATCAAATACAGCTTTGATGTGTTTTGGAGCAGTGTCATGGCTTCCTAAACCATAACGGCCGCCGATGATCTGCAGGTCTTTGTCGCGAAGAGCTGCAACAACATCGAGGTACAGAGGTTCGCCTAAAGCGCCGCCTTCTTTGGAACGGTCAAGAACTGCAATTTTCTTAACTGTTTCTGGCAGAACGTCAAGCAGGTATTTTGTGGAGAAAGGACGGAACAGATGAACTTTGATCATTCCGACTTTTTCGCCGTTCTTGTTGAGTTCATCAATAGTTTCTTTCGCTGTTTCAGTTACAGAACCCATTGCGATAATGATGTTTTCTGCATCAGGAGCACCATAGTAAGTGAATGGTTTGTATTCACGGCCTGTGATCTCGCTGATTTTTGCCATGTAGTCATTTACGATTTCAGGTACAGCTTCGTAGTGTTTGTTACGAGCTTCAACACCCTGGAAGAAGATGTCGTCGTTTTCGTTGGCACCACGGGTAACTGGGTTTGTATGTGGCTGCATTGCGTTTTTCTTGAATTCAGCCAGTGCTTCGTAGTCGATCAGATCTTTGTATTTTTCTGTATCGAAAACTTCGATCTTGTCTACTTCGTGGGAAGTTCTGAATCCATCAAAGAAGTGCAGGAATGGTACATGTGCTTTGATCGCTGCAAGGTGAGCGACACCAGCAAGGTCCATAACTTCCTGTACGGAGTGGGATGCGAGCATTGGGATACCAGTCTGACGGACAGCATAAACGTCGGAGTGGTCACCGAAGATGTTCAGAGAACGGCTGGCAAGAGATCTTGCAGCAACATGCAGTACAACTGGAAGGTTTTCACCAACCCATTTGTAGATGTTTGGGATCATCAGCAGCAGACCCTGGGATGCTGTAAAGGTTGTTGGCAGGACACCAGCCTGTGCAGCACCATGGACAGCACCAGAAGCACCAGCTTCAGACTGCAGTTCAGCGATCTTCACGATTTCGCCGAAAGCATTCTTGCGGCCCTGAGTTGCCCAGGTATCCATGACTTCAGCCATCGGGGAAGATGGAGTGATTGGGTAAATACAGCTCATATCTGTTAACGCATAGGCATTATGAGCAGCAGCAGTATTACCATCCATGGACTGGAAAGTTTTTGTTGCGTTTTCTACCATGTAGAATAGTTCCTCCTTTGAATTTTGAACCTACATTCGGATTCATTATATTCGGATTACATAGGGTTTGAAAGAGATTTATTGCCCGTGGAAGCGTTTGCACGGTTAGTTTCAAATAACTTGAATGCCATTTTTACCAAACGCACCCCTTCTGACCGAATGAGTTTGAAACCACTTAACATCCCGGGCAATCCACAAAAAAGTTCCAAATCTAACCATTTTTAATCTGCTCTTTTGAACAGATGATTTTTCTGGACTCTGAATGTCACGAAGTTTCCGAAGCAGAATCAATTTCACGCGACACCATTATCCTCCTGATCGGATAATTTCCAAAGTCAAAGTAAATTAATCAGGCAATTTTCTTTTCCTTTGCGTCCTTTCTGCTTAGAATTTCCCATTCTTTTCTTGTTGAAAATACAATTCTCTCTTATGCGCAGACGTTGTGAAGTTTCATAAAGAATTCAGTCAGCCTGAATTTGAATCTTCTCTCTTTTTGCGTTTTCTTTTTCGTTGCAGTTTGTTTACACGCGCTTTTCCATCTCTTTCAGAAGTCGAAAATTTATACAGTTTTTCTTTACCTCTGCGCTCCACTCTCATTCTGTCTGTCTACTCTCTGCCTGCCTCTTCCTCTTTCTTTTCTCTTTCCACTGCCTTTTCTCTTTCCACTGCCTTCTTCTGACTGTCTTGAGCCCCTTGCAGCCATCTTCTCAATCGCTTTCTTCTTTTGCGCCTTCCTTCTTCCCTCCCTGTCTTCCTTCTTCTTTCAGTGCTGTCATCGACTCTTTCTGTCTCGAGAGAACACCTGGTCTGCATGAGCAAACATGGCCCATGAGAAGATCAATCCAAAATCACATCCAAAGAAGGTCTGCCCAGAAAATCAAAACCATCCGGATCATGCGAAAAATCTGAGGTCCATTCGGGGAATCAGGCCCAATTCTTCCAATTTTTCCGACTGACTTTATTAAATCCCATCGGACAGATAGAATTTGAAAGGTTGAAAGAGAGTTTGCGTCGATTTCTCTTTCGTTTCCATTTCCCGCTCCGGATTCTTCGGCTCTTTGATCAGCCCCGTCTAGTTCTTGCCAAACGCACCAAACCACCCCATCCGGCGTGAAATCGAACCATAAAGCCTTTTAGTTTTGAACTGAAATTCTTACTCCAATTTCGTTGAATATCCCTTACAGTCATCCATTGAAACCATATCCAAAGGAGATCTCATTATGGCTAAACCCAACCCGAACACCGAAAAACAGCGCGAACTCCTGTATGAAAAACTACAGGACATCCGCGCCAAAAAATCTGATGAAGAATCCAAACAGGCTTTGAATGAAGCTGTTGAACTCTTATTAACGACCTCGCTGATTTTGCCAGTGGCTTCCAATCCAGAAATCCAGGCCGGCAATCCCGAACTTCCTGAAGGCGAAGACAAAAAGGTTCCAAAGCTTTCTCCCTTTACTGTGACCAACCAGAAAGGCTTCCAGCTCTTCCCTTTTTTTACCAGCGTTGATCTGATGCAGAAGTTCTTTGACTTCCCTGTTCAGACTTTCCTGAATGTAGACCTGAATGAATATCTGCCTTTACTGAAAAATGCCAAAGGCGTTTCCGGCATGGTGATTAACCCCTCTGACCAGGGCAGTTATCCATTCCCGACATCATTTTTAGATGCTCTCTATCAAAGAAGCATTACCCCACAGGCTGAACAGACAAAGACTGAAGCTGCTCCAAAAGCAAAACCAGAAGCAACACCGAAAACGGCCAAATCCAAAACTGAAGAAGGCTTTGATCATCCAGAAAAACTCCAGCAAGTTTTGGCTGACTTTCGCAAGATTCAGGACCAGGATTCCTATCTCAAAGCCGCTGCTGCTTTGATGAATTCTGCTGTTTTTGTTCCCGTCTACCCGCCTGAAGAAAACCAGAAACCAGCCCCCGACCAGAAGCAGCAGCTCAAACCTATGCTTGTTTCCGGCAAAGGCAAAGACGAGAAACTTTTCGTCTTCTTTACTGACTACAAGCAGCTGACTGATTTCACCAAAAATGCACCGGTCATGCCGCTGAAAATGAAATTCCAGGATCTGATTCCAATGCTCGAAAGCACAATGAAAACCCTGCGTGGTTTCGTCATCGACCCGCTCGGTGTCAACCTGGTCTTTGAAACCCGCTTTATCCAGCAGTTCAAAGAAGCCTATGGCAATCACAGCGGTCTGCAGATGAAAGAGTCCGGTGATCTGCTTGAAAACCTGCGTGAACCAAAAGAACACAACCAGGAATTAGAAGCAGCCCTGATTACCGGCGGCTTCCATATTTCAGAAATCCGGACTATGTATCTCAAAGAGCATATGGATTCCAAAACCGGAAATACTGGCTGGTTTGTTCTGGTTGAAAGTGACAAACACGATCCAGAACTGTTCAGCCAGCTGGCAAAAACGCTTGGTAAAACCGCCGGAAACCGTGAAGTCGGCTTCATGTTCGTCAATCGCCAGCAAGCCCAGCACTACGCCAAAGACAGCGTGCCTATCTACTCCCGTATGTAATCTCCAAATCAATCAACACGAAATCGAAAGGCGAAAACCTTTTCGATTTCGTGTTTTTTGTTTGCCTGGACATAACGCGATTCGCTTGTCTCGAAGACTTTCTCAGAAAAATCATGGAATGACAGTTCTTTGATTGCGCAGGTCTATTTTTGGCTGGCCATAACCTGGGCGGCTCGATAAAAAGCAGGTTCCATTTTTTTGATCTGCTGCTCGGTCAAACCATTCGTATACGCGATTCTCTTCCAGTTTGCGGCAACGGTCCGACATGTTTCCTGAATGCTCCTGCTGGCCCACTCTTGGTCAAGATCAGCATATCGAGCAAATTCAAGCAGGTTTTCGATCGTATAGTCCGGATTGTTTGGAGTGATGCAAAGCGAACTCTCATGACCTTCCAGACTTGGATTGACATCATACATTGGCGAAAGCGTCCAGCCCTGTTTCTCGAGAAGAAAGCCATGGTTACGAAGATGGTCATCTGTATTGTTGACCGCAAACGAAAAGACTATCCGCCAAAACAGCTCCTGAATGTCTTCTCTGGGTCTGGATCCATGACTACGCAGAAAGGCAACCAGATCCAGATAGCCAGCCTCGTCATCCTGATTCTCCCATTGCCCCAGCAAGCCCATCGCACTGACAAAATGGATTCTTCTCTGTCCTTTGCGAT
Organism: Allobaculum sp. JKK-2023; assembly: GCF_034745455.1. Taxonomy (NCBI): domain Bacteria; kingdom Bacillati; phylum Bacillota; class Erysipelotrichia; order Erysipelotrichales; family Erysipelotrichaceae; genus Allobaculum; species Allobaculum sp. JKK-2023. Next base: position 376,451 of record NZ_JAYERV010000003.1, read on the forward strand.
CGAATCGCTTCGTTAAAAAGATACTTTGATTTGGGAAAAGTGAAGAGAGGCAAAGTTCCGTTTCAGGAACCCGAATCTGGCAAAGCACAGCCAAATCAATCATTGTTTTTTCCCATGCGCCCATATTGGTTTTATCCTGAGTGGATGGAAACTTTGCGATCCAAAGGAATCCATCTTCATCTTTCACATTAACTTTGGATCTGGCCCCGCCCAGCGAACACCCCAGCCAGATCAATTCTGAAAGCCCAGGATCATGCTCTTGCATTTGGAAGAATCGAACCATGCTCTCCAGCCTGGGAAGATCTGCAACAGATGGCATTTTGCAGCACTGCTCATCTGGACCCAGAAATGACTTTCCATCATCTTCCGAAAACCGAAAGGCTCCCATCCGCGTAAAATCAGCGACTCCAAGAAGAAAATCGCTTTCCAGAAGTCTTGGCACCAGACCGTTTTCCTTTTCAGCTTTCAGCTCTTCTCTTCGTTTGAGCAATGCCCTCCCCCAGTGATCTGGAACAGAATCCAGAAAAACATCCACCGCATGAAAAGAATCCAAAGACTGTTTTCCAGAAAACCATTCAAGCTGCGGATTGAGGCAAAAACTCCAGGGATGCTTAAGCAAGTCCTGGGAATATTCAAAGAAATACTTTTCATGACCATGGCTGGATTCAATCGCCAGGCTGCCAACCAGAATAGGTTTGCAGAGATTTGCGTCGAAATAAACCTGGACAATTCGCTTCCTGACTTTTTTCTTCATCACTTTCGGCTGGCCCGCTTTCTTTGATCCAGTTTGGCATCCTGCAAAAAATGGCCAAGTTCATCTTCTTGAGCCACTTTCAAAAGATCTTTATCCAGCCCGTTGAGGGCATGCAGGACAGCTGCATAGGCACCCATAGAGACAGACGGACTTCCCTTCTCGATTGCCCAGATTGTGGTTCGGCTCACACCAGAACGTTGGGCGATAAGTTCCACTGAAAAATTCCTCCGCAGCCTGGCCAGACGAATCTGGTCGCCCATTGTCTGCAAAATCTTCAATTGCTTTGGCAAAAGTTTAACAGCTTTTTGTGGCATATGAATTCTCCTAACATTTAAATATATAAACATAATAGAGGTTTTCGTTTATATATTCAAACATTATCCACCAACGAATGAATTGAGATTTCTTTAGTCTGCTAACAAAAAAAAACGCAAAATCGAAGATCAGGTGTGGGATCTTACGCAAATGTAGTTTTTAACACGAGTAATCCTAGCGAATGAATAAGCTTGCATCATTCATATTGTTGATTAAATAATCAATACCTAATTCGAGATGAGTTGGCCTATCGCATCTTGGGTTATTGGGCTTAGCGGCAATTGCTATCGTCGATAATAATGATGATAGCTAAACACAATATTTGCGTAAGAGCCCAGGTGTGTCTGGTCATATTCGATTTTGCGTTTTAACTTTGTCTTCCTTTTTGATTCCAGCCTGTCAAATCCTCTTCTGGCTGGTTATTGCTGTTGCGCGATGAAAGTTCTTTTTGGCTTTATTTCTTGATGACAGGGGGCACCAGTTCAATGGACTGCTTGCCCGTGATATGGTCAATTTCCATTTCCAGCATCTCCAGCGCTTTCCACGTTCCATCAATTTCTGCCGTCAGCCTTTCTTCGGGCATTCCTTTGCCATATTTTCGGCCTAATTTTTCAATGGCGGAACGCTTTTGTTTTTCGTCTTCAATCCTTTGGACCTGTCCAAAAACAATGACGCTTCGATACAAGGTAGTAAACTTTTCAGGGACGATCTGGTCCTGATCGATCACACAGAATGATGCTTTCGGATCCCTGCGGATTGCATCCAGTTTGTGTCCTGACTTGGCACAATGGAAATACAGTTTTCCATCTGCATAAATATAGCTGATCGGTACCGCATAAGGATAGCCTCCATCGCCGGATAAAGCCAGAACACCAGCAGTCTGGCGATTGAGAATTTCTTCTGTTTCTTCTAAGGAAAGCTCTTGTCTTCCTCGTCTCATCTTTCTAAATTCCATAGAGTCCTCCTGATATTTACCAAAGTCCATTGATTTGAACCAACAGTATCCTGCCTTTTCAATATTAATTCCCGAATACTGCATTGGATTTTTTCATGCTCATTTTTGGATTTGTATCTGGCAGTTTCCAGTAAAGCCTGATATTGAACTCTATTTCCGATCATCTTGTTTCTGCTTGTTTTCGTTGTGCTGGTCATGAATAAAAAAACCTGCCTTGGATCAAGACAGGTTTTTATTCAGAGTGAAATTGTGATCAAGAACTGGAAAGACTATTCTTTGCCGAGCAGTTTGAACATGTTCTTCTTATAAACTTCGACACCAGGCTGGTTGAATGGGTTGGATCCATTGAGCAGTGTGGTCATTGCAATGGCTTTGAAGAAGAATGCACACATGTTACCGAAATCGTAAGCAGTCATTCCAGGCATTGTTAAGACGATGTTTGGAACTCCGCCAGTGTTTTCGTGAGCATCAAGAGTACCCTGGGCAGCCATTTTGTTCACCCAATCGATGGATTTGCCAGCCAGGTAGTTCATGTTATCCAGATTTTCTTTATCTGATGGGAACGGGAAATCTACAGGTGGCTGATCCACATACAGGTTGGTTTCGAACAGAACTTTCTTGCCATCCTGGATAAACTGGCCTAAGGAGTGCAGATCTGTTGAGAAGACAGCGGAATCTGGCAGGATGCCCAGACCATCTTTACCTTCGGATTCGCCGAACAACTGTTTCCACCATTCAGCAACTTTCTGCATCTGTGGTTCGTATTCAACGAACATTTCTACATCGTAGCCCTGGTTTTGCAGGATGCGGCGGGCAACTGCATACTGATAAGATGGGTTTTCATCAATATTGGCGCTGCCATATTCTTTCATGCCATCGCCGAGACCTTTGAGTACGTCTTCAATGGAGATGCCGGCAACTGCGATTGGAAGCAGACCAACTGGAGTGATACCGGAGAAACGTCCACCGATGTCATCAGGGATAACGAATGTTTCGTAGCCTTCTTTGTCAGCTAAGGCTTTTAATGTACCTCTTGCACGGTCGGTTGTAGCAATGATACGATCCTTGGCTTCATCACCATATTTGTCTTCCATGAACTGTTTGAGGATACGGAAGGCAATGGCTGTTTCAGTAGTGGTTCCGGATTTCGAGATGACATTGACTGTCACGCGTTTATCCTTAATGTATTCCATCACCTGGTTGATGTATGTTGAAGAGAATGTGTTACCAGTGTAGATGACTTCTACTTTCTGGTTCATTGGATAAAGACCGTTAACCATTTCGATGCAGGCACGAGGACCTAAGTAGCTTCCACCAATACCGCATACAACAAGTACATCACTGTTGTCCTGGATTTTTTTAGCGGTTGTCAGAATACGGGCAAATTCTTCTTTGTCGTAATCCTGTGCCCAGGTCATCCAGCCGGTGAAGTCGCTGCCAGCACAAGTTTTATTGACGAGTGCAGCGTCGAGTTCAGCTACTTTGTCTTTCCACACGCTTGGAGACTCATTGAGTTTTGCATGGGATAAATCAAGTTTGATCAAAATTTTTTCCTCCTAAATCTTTGGTTAGGGCTATTATACCATTGCTCACCTTTTGAGATACCCATCCTGTGATTCATTCCCAAGGAAAGTCTCTATATTGCACATTTCGGATTATATGACTCTTTTCGGGCCTAAAAATATCGGATCAAACTCAGAATCGGACCAGATCCAGCTTTCAAAAGGAACTGCGATAAGCGGCCGGTATGAGAGTTTTATTCCTTTAAAAAGGATATTCTCTGTCCTTTGACTTGAGTGATTATCAAAGCCGGATGGATAAATCGGCAGTGCTATACTCTAAACGAACCACCTGATTTTCATGATGGTTTTCGATCTCAATCTGGGATTTGCTTCTGGTAAAAAGAGAGAAAAATTCTCTTTTCTTCTCTGTCAAAACCAGGAGCCCATGAAGTTTTTGATACGAAGTAAGGAGGGCAATATGTTTCCATCTTCGCTCTATCCACTGCTGACTTCACTATTTGCCGCGATTCTTGCCCAAGTTCTTAAAATTCCGGTGTATTATTATCAGACTGGGAAATGGGAACCGAAGTGGGCAATAGCGTCCGGCGGTTTTCCCTCCAGCCACTCCTCGACAGTGACAGCCCTCTCGATGGCAATCGGGATTCAAGAAGGCTTCAATTCCGCACTTTTTGCGGTTACTGCCGTCTTTTCTCTTATCGTAATGTATGACGCTTCGCATGTTCGCTATTACACTGGTAAGAGTATTGCGCTGACCCAGGAACTGATTAAGGATATCCGGACTTCCGGAACTGTCAGACTGGACAGCCCCCTGTACACTGAAAAACTTAAAACTGTGCTTGGCCATAAGAATGTCGAAGTATTGGGCGGTTTTCTGATCGGCCTGATCCTTCCGTTTCTGATGGCTCCGGTTTTCGCATAAGAAAGGAAGATAACCATGTCTGAAGCAACTGAAAAGAACGTATCAGAATCTGTAAATGAACCTGAAGCAGCAAAAGCTGCCAATCAGGAAACTGTAGAACCTGTTCCATCCACAATCGATCCTGAAGGAAGCGAACAGCCTGTTGAAATCAAGCCTCTTGCGGAAGGTGAAAAACTGACCCGTGCCCAGCGGAATGCCTGGGAAGAAAGAGCCAATGATATCATTGATAAAATCCGTCCTTACATCCAGCACGATGGCGGCGACGTTGAACTGCTTGGTATTGATGAAGATGGAATCGCCTATGTGACCTTCTTAGGTGCCTGCGCCGGATGCATGATGGCCGGAGAAGATTTCTCGACCGGCATCCGTCTGCTTCTGTTGGATGAATTCCCAGAACTGCGCGAAGTTGTTCTGGTTGGCGCTTAGATTTCGCACCCATTTCATTCCTGCCTTGTTTATCTCTCGTAAAGTTCGGCTTTCAGATTTTCTGAAGGCCGTTTTTTTCATGGCTTTTCATCCTCCACAGTCCAACAATTTCTTCATTTGGTCATTCTCGCGTTTTGTAAATTCACCATCGTCTGGCAAATTCCATCGTCCAACCGTTCGCTGGACGCAAAAATCCCCGTCTAAAACCTTCAGACCTGATTGAATCTGATCTTCGAAGAGTTGAGGCGGGGATAAGGTTTGGCATAAGCAACTATTTTTCTGCTTCCTTGCGCTTATCGTTTTGCATCAGTAAAACCGCAAAGTTTTCATTGAGGCAGTCAAGCTGAATTTGCAAGGCCGCTTCATTAGAGTGAGGATTGGCCAGTTTGGCCTTGGCTAAAAGCCACTGTTGCAGCGACTCGGGCATGCGGCTAAAAAACTGCCACGAATAAGGAAGAACCCCATATGGATACTGAAGCTCCATTCGATCCATCGCACTCAGTGACATACCGCCAGCCAGGTTGGTATTGAGCCAGTCGACTGGAATGCCATTCATCACCATGCCATGAATCCGTTTCATGGCAGCTAAAGACAGATTCGGCTTTAACAGCATCGTCTGTTCGGCAACGAATTTCCGGCGATCAAGAAAGCGCTGCACCTTGCTGGAGAATAAGTAGGTGCGGACCAGCCCATAAAATGGCGCTTTGCTTCGGGCAAGATACTGCCCGGCTTTATTTCTCGATAAACCGGCGGCAAGGCAAGAAGCCAGCAGTCTGGTTTCCTGGGCATTGAGCGGGTGAGTGGCCAGAAATTCATAATCTTCCACATCCAGAGCCTCTTCCACTTCCGGGCTGAACCATCGAGTTCCCTCTTTTTTAGCAACGGGCGGATAGACAAAGGTGCGGGCTGGAGTGGTGAAGCGGTCAAGCATTTGCTCATGGCTTCTTTCGAGTTCATAAAGCGGTAAAAAGCGGTTGTTTTCAATCGACCATTTACGAATCCGGTTATTCAGCCAGCCTTTGACATACAGCTTTGGAATCGGATGACTCTGGGAAATCCGCTCCAGAAAATCGTCAAGCTGATGAACTGGCATCTCGGTATATTGCCAGGTTCCACAGGGGATTTCTTTGTCCGCTTCCAGATCTGCTGCCAGGCATTCCGCAAGTGATGTCTGCAAAAGATGCAGGGTTTTATCCTTGCACATCAGATAAATCGTATCTTTCATGCGGCCGGTTTTTTCAGGCTGTTCAACCCAGTCCATCAGCAGCTGTTTTGATTTTGATTTCCAGTCTTCCTGCTCAATTCCGCATCTTGCCGGATCCAGCAAAGAGACAAAATGATTCGCATAGCCATTCGCAAAGGTATCGAAGTCTTCCTGTGGAAAAGGCAGTTCAGCCTGCTTCTGGTTTGCTTTTAAGGTTTCATATTGCGCTTCAAGCCGGTTTGGAGCACTGGTTAAAATCAGTTCTCTGAGATCTGGATCTGCTGCCAGATCGGCTGCTTTGGCCAGAAAAGCCGGTGTGACTTTCTTTTTCAGCCATTTTTCAAACTGGCCTTCATCCACCAGCTCTGGAATCCGTTCAAATAAAGTCTGAACGCTTTCCCTTGCCTTGCGCTCAACCAGATCCAGATAGATATCCCTGGCCTTCAACAGTTTCCACTTACGCGCCATCAGACTTTGCAGGTGGACTTTTTCGTAAAGACTACTGATCCGTGCATCTGATGAATCTTTACTCAAAGCCCCAAGTAATCTTGCACTCTGCAGTCCAACTGAGGTCGAAAGATCAGTTGGATCCATCTGCGCTGGCAGCTGGGTTTTGCGCATCCAGCTGCTGACCAAAGACGCTCTGGCTTTTCGTTCATCATAGCGGATGAGAAATTCACAGCCCGGATACTGTTCCTTGAGAAAGGAAGAAGCCAGATTCAAAGCTTTCTGTTCCAGCTGGCTGGCCTTAATTGGATAGGTGATTCCAAATCCGCAAAGATCTGCGATTCGAAAAATCGTGTCCAGATAGTCCTGTACAAACGGAACCGCCGCTTCTTCCAGCAAGGCTGGATCGAGATGTTCCAGGCGGCTTCCCTTCACTTTTCTGGAAGCTGCGGCCTGCAGACGGTTATCGACGTCTTTAAGCCGGGAATAGGGGCAGGCCAGCAGAAACAACTGTTTCTGATCCCCCTTTTCCGTCAGTGAAAACCAGACGATGACCTGATCTTTTTTCAATGCCATACCCCTCATCCTTTCTATCCGCCGCTCTTTCAACTGAATTGACTGCTTTTTTGCAATGTCTGCTATTGGTATCTATGTCTGTTCTCTGACTTGCGGCGGCTTTAAGCAGTATTGGTTGGAATGCTGTTTATTGTGTATGAATTTTCTATAGATTTGCGTTTGTTTCTGGTCTTTCCAGATACTCTTTCTATTCCGGCAGTCCCCTTATCTGCCTGGACTCATCAACCTTCAAGCAACGTGTTCGATTGTCCCTCCTGTCGAGTCCTGAATTCAATCGATTATGGATCTGGAAATCCTTATTGTTTAGTGTAACGCGAAATTCCGATCAGATGTGTTCTTTCTCAACAAACCCTGATTAGAATTCTACCTTTTCCTGACTGCAAATGGACCTTAACCTGCTAAAGGTTGGATAAGATTGGATCCAGGCAGCCTGAAAATGACCTGAATTCGAGGTTTTCCCTTCAATTCGCTTCCCCTTTAGTCAGTTCTTCGCCGTTCGAGCGTGTATGCGATAACATACATCTGTAATCATTTAGCATTCATTCGAATCCATTTCCTGCCCATCAGACTTCAAAAAAGGTCACGATCCAAAGCGGCCGCAAAGCACAATCAAAAAACAAGAAACACAACAAAGAGCAAAAGCAAGAAGCAAAAGCAAGAAGCAAAAAACCGGAAGCAAAAAACCGGAAGCAAAAAACCGGAAGCAAAAAACAGGAAATCCCGGTTTAGATGCTCAGAACCCAGGAGTAATCCTTTATGCCAGACCTATCCAGTTTCCAAAGCCAGGTAAATATCGGCCAGCGCCTTAAAGAACTTCGTCAGCAGCAGTCCCTTTCTCTGGAGCAGACGGCTGCTCTTTGCCAGGTCAGTAAACCTATGCTCAGTCAGATTGAGCGCGGCTCTTCTATTCCAACGATCACCACACTCTGGAAAATTGCAACCGGACTGAAAACGCCATTATCTTATTTTCTTCACTCCCCTAAAGCCGAATTTACACAGGCTTCTGTAGATCCAGCTTCCATGATTACCGCCGAAAACGAAAAGATGAAAGCCTGGGCACTTTTTCCTTATGACCCTGTACGCAGCCATGAAACATTTTTCATCGAATTTGAACCTCATTGTCATCATCACTCCCCACCCCATGCCAAGGGCGTAGAAGAATACATTCTGCCCATTCAAGGAGGCCTGACCATTATCCTGAACGACCAGCCAATCGTTCTTCAAGAAAACCAGGCTCTTCGTTTTTCAGCGGACCAGAATCATACGTATCTCAACGATTCCGACAAGCCTTGTACTGTCTATAATATGATTTTTTATCCTGGCTGATCAGCCAGAAAATGAAAGGGAGCTTTATTATGTATGAATTGATTCAAGTTTCAGAACACTGTTTCTACATTCAGTCTTCAGCTCGAATCGGACTTGTTTTGCTTAATGAACAGGACGTAATCCTCATTGACAGCGGTAACGATAAAGAGGCCGGGCGGAAAGTCAGAAAAATTCTGGATGCCCATCACTGGACTCTCAAAGCAATTTACAACACGCATTCCAATGCGGACCATATTGGGGGAAACAAATACTTGCAGGACCAGACCCACTGCAAGATTTACGCTCCGGGCATTGAACAGGCTTTCACCGTCTTTTCTTTATTAGAACCTTCTTTTCTTTATGGCGGATTTCCCCCTTCTGCTCTCCGTCATAAATTCCTGATGGCCAAACCAAGTCAGGCCCAGCTTCTCTGTGATGAAAACCTGCCGGATGGCTTTGAAATCATTCCTCTTCCCGGTCATTTTTTTGATATGGTCGGCTTTCGAACACCGGATCAGATTGTCTATCTGGCAGATTGTCTTTCCAGTTTGGAGACCTTAGAAAAATACAAAATCAGCTTTATTTATGATGTCAAATCCTATCTGGAAACACTTGAAAAAGTAAAAGGGCTCCAGGCCAGACTCTTTATCCCCGCCCACGCCAAACCAACTGCGGATATTGTTTCACTCGCCCAGGCAAACATCGATCAGGTTCATGCAATTGCCAACCATATCGTTGAACTCTGCCACACACCGATGAATTTTGAAACTCTGCTTGGCCGTCTGTTTTCTGATTACGAGCTGGACATGAACTTCGAACAGTATGTTTTAGTGGGAAGCACCCTCCGTTCTTACCTTTCCTGGCTGAGTGAATGCGGCCGGATTCACTATGATTTTTGCAACAATCAACTGTTGTGGTTATCTATCTGAACGAGAAAGTCGTGCAAAAAAAGCGCCTACAGATTCATCTTGTCTGGATTACAACAGAAAGACTCTTATCCACTATCGAATGCAAGTCTTGTCACAAATTGGCAAAGGATTTTGAATGGAGAAGCCAGGCAATGGTTTTCCATCAATAGTTTTCATCCTATTTTGAAACAGAACAGGCCCATTCGGACAAAATCTTTCGAAAATTTGGAATTTAACAAGGGGGACATCCCTATTTTTGTTTTAAAATCTACCAAATTTGCCATCCAGCTTAAGGAAACTGCAATCTGTCTTTGTCAAGACTTTATTTCGTTATATAATGAGTCTGCCCGGGTGACCGGACAAACCTCCTTTCTATTTTTTATGCTGAACCGCCGCTGATCATAAATGGCGGAGAGAGATCATGAGATCTTTCGGGAAAAGGCACTGTGACGTCCAGTGTCTTTTTTTCTGCTCTTTTTATCGTCATTTTCCCAATTCTAACTTCTGAACCATCCTTTTTCGATCCGTTTCAGTCTTTCCAATCCATCCCCGCTTTCTTTGTCTTTGGCGGCTTTCTGGCCGCTTACTCCGGCCTCATCATCCTGTATTTTTCGCCTTCTTAAAATATCAACCGCTTTCCTTTTGTGAATCTGCTACAGATTGACCTTTGTTGCCGGCAATCGGTCTAGGACCATCTTGCAGCGGACCTATTCCCTGCTTTTCCGGCCGTCTCCACCCCCCTTTCTTCTCTGTTTCAAATTTTGTCGATCTGGAAACAGTCTTTCAATTTCTCCGAATATGAAAATGTCAGGGCCAAAGAAAGGGGAAAAAGAAAACCCCCAGATGAAATACCTGGTCAAAAAATCAATGAGACAGATTGACCCAGAATCTGAATTTATTGATTTTGACTGCAGGGTGGTAGCTATCGAGATTGGCGACAACGTCTGGGAAGGACTGATTACCAATCTGGATGAAGCAGAATTTCCTCCGGAGGCTCTTGGATTTATTTACCACCTAAGGTGGCGAATCGAGCAGAGTTTCTCCTGGCTTAAATATGGAATAGGAATGAAACGTATCCACTCGATAAAAGCAGAATACATCATTCAGGAGATTTATTCATCCCTTATCTTCTACAATCTGGTTTCCGAGATCAAAAAGTGTGTTCTTGAATCATCTTAATCAGATAACAAAGAAGAGAATCAGACAACTTGTGAATACCAAATCAATACAACTAAGGCGATACGGGCTGTCAGGAATACGTTCACCCCAAAATGGACGAAGAACCGAACAATCCGCCAAATTACAAAAGCGGAGTTTCAGGCTCAGACTGAGGAGCTGCTCAGAGAAAAACTACCCGTTCGGCCGGAAAGGAGCTTCAAGCGAAATCTCCATCCCAATCGTTTGATATGGTTCACTTACCGATAAGTGCGTTATACGCGCATTCAATGAATGTTATGTGCTTGCTAATTTCCTAAAAGCAGCTCTTAGGATCAGTTGGATATTAATTCCCCAATAAGTAGGCTATTGGTTCTCTTTATATAAAGCAGAAATGTTTTATATAATGCAGAAATGATGGCAGTCTGTAAGGGGGTTATTTCTTTTCTGTTCCTTATCAAAGAGTTGTTTTTAGTGCACCTATTTGGACGAATACATCCAGATTAATCAATGTATTCTGTGCTTGTTTGGTGCATATGAATGGATGAGGACCGGATTCAGTCTCGATCATTCACTTTGTCTTCAATTTTGAGACAAAGTTTAAAGTCATATTTTTCTAGCTAAATGACATTGAACTGATTCTTCTGAAAAAAGCAGATGGATCAGTCAAAGAAACAAAACAGCCATGGAGTTTGAGTGCTCCATGGCTGTTTTCGTATCCATTTTTTTGTTGAGTGACAGAAGAAAATCTGTAACTTTCCTTTTTTGAGAAGCTGTTCAGTTTCGGTCTTTGATGGCGCCTGATCTTTGATGTCTCTGATAGTGGCCAGAACTGAATAATATTTCCAAAGGCTGAAAAATCTGAATTAAACCATTTCTGGCAGATACGTCATAATCTGCTTTTCCCAGCTTGGCCAGTCATGCGGCGTATCTTCGCCCCAGAAGTAAGTCGGAATCTGAATTCCCTTTGCATAAAACAGATCGGCCATGCGCCGCAGATCTCGGGCAGTTTCGTTTTCCCATGCCCCTAAGCCGACAACGATGCGGGCATCATTGTTATTGTATTTCTGAATATATGGATGATTCGGATCCATATTGGGCAGATACGCCAGCGGGCTGTTCTGGTAGAAATTACCGTCGAAGTTATTGTCGTAAATATAGGCCGACATGTCATAAACCCCCGACATGGCCAGCAGCTTGGTAAAGCGATCCGGAAAGCGCAAGAAGAAATTGACCGCATGGGTAGCCCCCATACTGGCTCCCATGACCATCATTGAAGCATCCTGACTTTGACCAGCCTTGGCAAGAGCAGATGGAATCAGTTCATTCATCACATAATTCACCCAGTTTTCCTGCTGGGCCATACGCCAGTCACTCCGGCCATGACTTGACCAAGTTTCTGTATCAACCGTATCAACCACCACAAACTGAATGCGGCCTTGATCGATCAGATCGCCCATTAACTCAAACATTTTTCGGTCTTCCCATTCATAAAAACGGCCATCCTGACAGGGAACGATCAGACACAGAATGCCATCATGGCCATACATTTTAAATTCCATATCCCGGTTGAGGTAGTTGGAATATTCTTTAAAGTATCGTCCTTCCATAAACAAACCATTTCCTTTCTCGAAATATTACCTATTTTGTCACATTTTGTGGTTAAAAAAAATCCCATCTGTACCGCAAAAAAGAATCGTCACAGATTTGTCGTGTTTAGCGGTTTGAATTTGGCCGAAGTCAAGACTATAATTCCCTTGACTTTCCATGAAATGAGGTTCCAATGTCAGATAAAGAAAAGATTATCAATATCGCAGTAATCGCCCACGTTGATGCTGGGAAGAGTACTCTTGTCGATGCTTTCTTAAGACAGAGTGATGTTTTCCGTGACAACGAAGAAGTCGTTGACTGCGTCATGGATTCCAACGATCTTGAACGAGAACGTGGAATCACGATTTATTCCAAGAACTGTTCCGTCATCCATGATGGCGTAAAGATTAATATCGTCGACACTCCGGGTCACGCCGACTTCTCCAGTGAAGTTGAACGAATCATGGGTACCGTCGATACTGTTATCCTGCTGGTTGATGCCAGTGAAGGTCCAATGCCTCAGACTCGCTTTGTTCTGTCTAAGGCGCTTGAAATCGGTCTGAAACCAATTCTGCTGATCAACAAGATCGACAAAAAAGATCAGCGTGCTCAGGAAGTCGTCGATGAAGTTTATGATCTGTTCCTGGATCTGAACGCAACCGATGAGCAGCTGGATTTCCCGATCCTGTATGGTATTGCCCGTGAAGGCATTGTTCAGTACGATCTCGATACGCCATCCGAGAATATCGAGCCATTGTTCCAGACTATTCTCGACCGCACCAGCCCTTATCCAGATCTGGATGACGAACCGGCCCAGATGCAGGTTTCTGCCCTGGCTTACGATGACTATATTGGTCGTCTGGGCATCGGCCGGATCAAGCGCGGTGTGCTGCGCAAAGGCGACAGCTATATCCGCACGAACAATGATGGCCTTGAAAAAAAAGAAACCATCTCCAACCTGTTTGTCTACAAAGGACTTTCCCGAACTCCAGTCAAAGAAGCCCACAGTGGTGATATTGTTGTCATTGCTGGGATGCCTGATGTTTCGATTGGTGATACAATCTGTGATCCAGAACACATTGAAGCTCTGCCGCATATCCCAATTGAAGAACCAACTCTGTCCATGAACTTCCATGTCAACAAATCCCCATTTGCGGGCCGTTCTGGTAAATACGTCACCAGCCGGAACATCAAAGAACGTCTGGAAAAAGAACTGGAAGTTAATGTTGGTCTGAAAGTTGAGCCAACAGACAGTGCAGATTGTTTCAAGGTATCCGGACGTGGTGAATTACATATTTCCATCCTGATTGAAAACATGCGTCGTGAAGGCTACGAACTAGCCATCTCCAAACCAGAAGTTATTCTGCACCGGGATGAAAACGGCCAGAAAGTCGAGCCAGTCGAAGAAGTTGTATGTATCGCCCCGGAACAGTATTCCGGTACAATCATCAATAAACTGACTTTACGAAAAGGAACCATGATCAACATGGATGAAGAAAACGGCTACGTCAAACTGACTTACACCGCTCCAACGCGTGGTCTTCTTGGTTTCCGCAACGAATTCATCAACGACACGCATGGTGAAGGTACATTATTGCGTCGTGTTTCCGGCTACACTCCATACACCGGTGAAATTCCACAGCGTATGTTAGGTGCCATGATCTCCACCGAAACAGGTACCGCCATGACTTACGCCTTATGGAACCTGCAAGAACGCGGTTCCCTGTTCATTTCTCCACAGACTGAAGTCTATGAAGGCATGATCGTCGGTGAATCAGCCCGCAATATCGATATGGACGTTAACCCGCTCAAAAACAAAAAGCTGACAGCCATCCGTTCTTCCGGTCGTGATGAAGCCATGCTTCTGACTCCGCCGCGTGTCTTCTCTTTGGAAGAAGCGCTGGAATGGATCAACGATGATGAACTGGTTGAAGTTACACCTGAAACCATCCGTCTGCGCAAAAAGGGGCTGACCGCTCAGGATCGTCGTGCTCTCTATCGCGAAAAGATGTCCGCAGCAGCAAAAGAACAGAACTGATCCAGAATTTGAAGTTTGCTTGTCCTTGGAAGCCTTCTGCCTCATCCTTTAAATGGGATGGGGCTTTTTTGATGACTGACCATTTCTCTTTCCCTGATTTTGAAAGGCCTTTTTTCCAAAATCGAAAAGGTCATTTTCATGCAGGAAAAAGCGAAAAATCGTTCAGAAAAAAGCCTGTCCTTTTGGCGGATTTCGTCCTGCTATAATGGTTCTGATCAACTGTTTCTCTTTTTGAATGAGATCCGTTTTTCTCAAATACTTCTTGAAAGCGAGACTCCTATGAACAATCTAATGGACTACAATTTCCATTCCCATACCTGGCGCTGCAAACATGCTCAAATGGTCGACGATGAAGAATTCGTTAAAGCCTATATTCAAAATGGCTTTAAAACCATAGCTTTTACCGACCACACGCCGCAACATCCCGTCATCGATCCGCGAAAAAACATTCGGATGGACTTTGACCAGCTTGAAGACTATCTGACAAGCATTGAAAATCTTAAAGCCAAGTATCAAGACCAGATCGACATCAAAACCGGTCTGGAAGTTGAATACCTGCCTGAACTGGAACCATTTTACGATTCCATTTGCGATCGTCTGGATCTGATGATTCTTGGCCAGCATTTTATCCGCCGCCCAGACGGTACGCTGGTCGTCATGGGCAGTGAAGAAGTCAACGATGAAGATGTTGAACGCTATGCCCACATGGTGGTTGCTGCGATGGAAAAAGGCAAAATCTCACTGGTCGCCCATCCTGACTACTATATGCTCAACCGCACAACGTTCGGTCCAGCCCAAAAAAAGGCGGCTTGCCGCATCTGCGAAGCTTCTTTACGCACTGGCATTCCACTGGAAATCAATCTGCTTCCACCTTACAAACTCAACCAGGGCATCATCGACAAAGTGACTTATCCGTGTGCTGATTTCTGGAAGATTGCTGCCGAATACGGTGTTCATGCCATCTATGGACTGGATACCCATCACCTGCCGCAGATCGGCAACTACAAAGATTCCATTGAAACAGCCAGAAAGCTTCTAAGTCCTGCAGCCATTGATCGCCTTCATTTCGTCCGTTGACGCTTTACCGCCGCAAACTCTGCGGCCTTTTCTTTTTGACACATCTAACCACACTCCCACCAAACCGAAAACCACCCGCAAATGCAGAGGATCGAAAAATCAAAATCCCCACGAAAAATGCGCCGCAAAGCCTGCTCTGAAAGCAGGTCTTGCGGCGCAAAAACATCGATTGTAAATTATCTGTCTTCGTCTGGACAGGTGCTTGTGGTCGATTGTAAAACAGGTTTGCCTTCGTTTTCCAGTCGTTCTTCATCCAGCTCGATCGCATTGCAAGTTTCGGGCCCCCAGATCACATAAAATGAAGCGGAGTGCTGCTGAATGATTTCCAGCGCACTGGCAATGGCTTTCCAGCTTGTTCCTTCAACTGGCCAGTTAAATACTTCTGTAATTCTCACATCCGGATCGGCATAGAGGCTGCGCTTGAGTTCTGGCATGCTCATCGAGGGCAGACTGTAAAACTTGCACAGAAAATCGGCTGGATCCTGTTTGGGATCGATCGTTCGCGCATCAAGAATATACGATTGCATGACTGAATTATACGTCCCCTTCCTGGCAGCTGGCCTCTTGAACCTCAAAAACTGCCTTCTTCCTGGCCCTTTGCTTCACATTGCCAACACAAATCGCAAAGGACCATCTCAAACGCCGTTCCTTCTTCGTCGGGAACGTGAAGCTTTTTGGTTACCTCCAAAGATTTGCGGACAAAGTCGCCGGCCATTCTGGCTGCCTGTTCCAATGACTTTTCATGAAGCAGGGCGCCAGTCAGAACCGCACAGAACAAATCTCCGGTGCCCGATCGCATCTGGGCACTCTTTTTCGATTCAATCCAGTGTACCTGACTTCCCTTTTCCAGAGTGCAGTCACAAATGTTCTGACCTTCTTCCATCCCGGAAATGACAACCTTCCTGGCCCCCATCTCTGTCAGTTGGATTGCCATGGCTTCGATCTCCGTCCGCAAAAAATGCTCTTTCCACTCTGTATCGGTCAGAAGACAGGCTTCCGTCAGATTGGGAAGCAGAACATCCGCTCGATCAGTCAGGGTGCGCATCGCTTTTTGCAAAGCCGGCGTGATGGTCGGATAGGCTTTTCCATGATCCCCCATAACTGGATCGACAACAACCAGCGTATCCGGCTTCTGGAACAGATCGAGAAAATGCAGGACGTGATGAATCTGTTTTTCACTGGATAGAAAGCCTGTCACAATGGCATCAACTTCCACCTTCTGCTTTTTCCACTCCTCCATCATCAAATCCAGGTCTTCCGTAAGATCTCGAAGGTAGAAAGAAGGATAGCCGGTATGGTTGGAAAGAACACAGGTAGGCAGAAGCAGGCATTCAATTTGCATGACAGAAAGAACAGGCAGCTGAACACTCAGAGAACACCGCCCAAGACCTGACAGATCATTGATCAGGGCAGCTTTTTTCTGATGCATACCGGGTCTGTTTTCTGCCGATTGATCCGCTTTCTGGGGTGCCTGCTTTTCATTTCGATTTCTGTTTTCTTCCATACGGAATTCCTCCTTTTTGATGCCTTGGAATCAATGTCATTTAGCTAGAAAAATATGACTTTAAACTTTGTCTCAAAATTGAAGACAAAGTGAATGATCGAGACTGAATCCGGTCCTCATCCATTCATATGCACCAAATAAGCACAAAATATATTGATTAATCTGGATGTATTCGTCCAAATAGGTGCACTAAAAACAACTCTTTGATAAGAGCTGCTTTTAAGAAATTAACAAGCACATAGCGTTCATTAAATGCGCGTATAACGCACTTATCGGTAAGTGAACCATATCAAACGATTGGGATGGAGATTTCGTTTGAAGCTCCTCTCTGGTCGAACAGGTAGTTTTTCTCTGAGCAGCTCCTCAGTCAGAGCCTGAAACTCCGCTTTTGTAATTTGACGAATCGTTCGATTCTTCGTCCACTTCGGGGTGAACGTGTTCCTGATAGCCCGTATCGCCTTAGTTGTATTGATTTGGTATTCATAAGTTGTCTGATTCTCTTCTTTATTATCCGATTGAGATGATTCAAGAACACACTTTTTGATCTCGGAAACCAGATTGTAGAAGATAAGGGATGAATAAATCTCCTGAATGATGTATTCTGCTTTTATCGAGTGGATACGTTTCATTCCTATTCCATATTTAAGCCAGGAGAAACTCTGCTCGATTCGCCACCTTAGGTGGTAAATAAATCCAAGAGCCTCCGGAGGAAATTCTGCTTCATCCAGGTTGGTAATCAGTCCTTCCCAGACGTTGTCGCCAATCTCGATAGCTACCACCCTGCAGTCAAAATCAATAAATTCAGATTCTGGATCAATCTGTCTCATTGATTTTTTGACCAGGTATTTCATCTGGGGGTTTTCTTTTTCCTCTTTTCTTTGGTGGTGGGTAAGAATGCGGCTGATCTGCTGGTCTTCTGTATGGTCAAGCTCTGTATAAGTCAGGCAGCTATACTCTCGTTCTTTCATACGTATGAGGTATTTGTGCCCTAAGGATTCAATAAGCTTACACAATGGATAAGAAAAATACCCTCTGTCCATGACAAAGAGAAATGTCTCGCCAGGATAAGCTTCGTGAATCTCCTTGACCATTTTCATAGCAGCGCCCCGTTCGTCTTTGGACCTCTGGTCTTGAGTGACGATGGCTAAAAATTTGTCATTAAGTACGTCATAGGCTGCGTTAACGTGAATACCGGCCCGGATAATGTTTTCCTTGTTCTTGGTATAAATGATGTAGTCAGGTTCATCTTCATTTGGCGCAACAGGTTCATTGGTTCCGTCAAAAGCGATTACCCTGTGTTCTTTATATTTTTTATCCATGGAATAAAGTGTCAATGTGGATTTGTGCAGTGCTGAAAATACGCTGACTGGAGTCTTGGCTTTTGTCTGAACAAGTGCTGAAGCAGATGGTCTTACACTGCCCATGCCGAAATAGTTCATGGACAAATCGGAGAGTGTTGCCCCATTCCCGATAATGGATGTATTCAGGAAATGGAACAAGTTTATTTTTGATGATCGATAATGACTTCGTGAGAAAGCTCCTGTTTGAGAAGCAAGAATCTTCTCCTGTTTGTGGGCAAATTCCTCAAGGAATTTCATGAATTTTTGATAAATCCTGTGCGGCGAAGTAACTTTAGTTGCCATATTTTCCTCCTTATAAAGTTATGTTTTCAACGTGATAAGGATTAAATTAGATAATTATGGAGTTATTGTCAAAGTTAATTTTCGTTAAACCAGAAAACATAAAATCCACCATCTGTATACGGATGGTGGACAAAAACTAAGCTAAATGACATTGGCCTTGGAATAGTCTTAAGTCAAACAATCCCTCATTTGGTTCAAAGCTGTTCATTCGTTTCGAAGTCTAGAGAAATTCTAATCTGAAAACAATCATTTCTCCATTTTCAGCAGACCAGAAGCCGGCAAAGATCCTTTTCTTTTGCGCACAGAAAAGCCGCAGGATCAGAGTCTTCGTTTTCATTTGCGAAGATCTGTACCAGCGGCTTCGATCTCTTGATTGAACAGTCAGTCCTTCAAAAAGCTAAGAAGATGGAAAAGAATCTGGTTTCCATCAGCATTTCTTCCAGGTCTGATTGAATAGCTTGTTTTGGCGCTCCATTACGCCTTGCGGGCTTTCATCTGTGCCAGCGATGCTTCGGTCTGTTCTTTTAAGGCTTTATTCTTTTCAAGTTTGGCGTTTTCCTGATCGATTTTGGCCTGTGGCGCTTTGTTGACAAATCCAGGGTTGGACAGCATCTTTTCACCGCGGGCAACTTCTTTTTCAAGACGGGCAATCTCTTTTTCGAGTTTGGCAATTTCAGCTTCTACATCAACCAGATCGGCCATGGCTGCATTGAGCTTGAAGCCCTCTACGTCGCGAACGAGCAGATCTTCGCTTTCCAGGGCATCCACCAGAACGATTTTGGCCATGCCTTCAAGCAGAGCTTTCCCTTCTTCGCTTAACGCATAAGGCATGCCCTCGTTGTCCGTGAGCAGAATGTTGATCTCTTCTTTTGGTTTGAGGCCATACTGCGTCTTGATTTCACGGACCGTTTCGATGCCTCGTAAGATCAGGTTCATATCGGCAACGGCTTTTTCGGATACTTCGAATTCTGGAACTTCTGGCCAGTCTTCCAGGTTGATGCTTTCTTTGCCAAGGTTCAGAGCCGTATAGATGTGCTCCGTTACGAATGGCATGAATGGTGAAAGCAGAATCAGGATGGCTTTCAAAACGTAAACCAGAACCGCAATCGTATTGGAACGAACTTCCTCATTGGAAGAGTTCAGAGCCGCTTTGGACAGCTCAATATACCAGGAGCAGAAATCATCCCAGACAAAGCTGTACAGTTCGTTTCCGACCATAGCCAGCTCATAGCGGTCGAGATTTTTGGTGACATTCTGAATGGTTTCATTCAGACGGCTTAAAATCCACATGTCCGCTTCAGACAGTCTGGTAAAGTCTGGCGTATAGGTGTGGTTTTCTTCCATCTGCATCTGAACATAGCGGGCTGCGTTCCAGATCTTGTTGATGAAATTCCAGCTGGAATCCAGTTTGGTTTCATCAAAACGTAAGTCCATGCCAGGCGCAGAATTGGTCGTCAAGAAGAAGCGCAACGCGTCAGCGCCTTTGTTATGGATGACATCGATTGGATCGACACCATTGCCCAGCGATTTGGACATCTTGCGTCCCTGCGAATCGCGGATCAGACCATGAATCAGAACTTCCTTGAATGGACGGTTATTGGTCATATGACGGCCCTGGAAAGCCATACGGGCTACCCAGAAGAAGATGATATCATAACCGGTCACCATTACATCGGTTGGATAGTAACGCTTGTAGTCATCCGTGATTTCCGGCCAGCCCAGGGTAGAAAATGGCCACAGGGCGGAAGAGAACCAGGTATCCAGAACATCTTCATCCTGAACCCAGTTTTCGATATCTTCCGGAGCGGTTTGCCCAACGTAGATTTCACCCGTTTCTTTGTGGAACCAGGCAGGAATACGATGTCCCCACCACAACTGACGGGAAATACACCAGTCTTCAATGTTTTCCAGCCACTGGTTGAAGGTATGTTCAAAACGCGGCGGAATGAAGGCGATGTGCTCATCGGTTTTCTGGGCATCCAGAACAGCCTGAGCCAGCGGTTTCATGCGCACAAACCACTGTTTGGAAAGATATGGTTCAGCAATAACGCCGGTCCGTTCGGAGTGGCCAACGTTATGCGGGTGTTCTTCAATATGGTCAACCACACCGGCTGCTTCGAAGTCTTTGACTAAGGCTTCGCGGCATTCAAAACGATCCATCCCCTCATATTGATGAGCCATTTCATTCATTGTGCCATCCGGATTCATACAGATTGGCATTTTCAGGCCATATTTTTTAGCCAGTTCAAAGTCGTTGGGATCATGAGCCGGCGTACATTTCATAACAGCTGTACCGAAGTCCATATCGATATAGGAATCCGCCATGATGGGCAGAGCTTCGCCATTTGCCGGGTTAATCGCATGCAGACCAACGATGTCTTTATAGCGTTCATCATCCGGGTGAACGAAGATTGCCTGGTCGGCAAACATGGTTTCTGGACGAGTGGTCGCAATGACCAGTTCCTTGCCCGTTTCCTGAACGATGTATTTGAAGTAATACATCTTGCCTGGAATTTCTTTATAGATCACTTCGATATTGGACAGCGCAGTTTTTGCCTGCGGGTCCCAGTTGATAATGCGTTCCCCCTGATAAATCAGGCCTTCATTATAAAGCGTGCAAAAAACTTTATTGACGGCTTTATTAAGGCCTTCATCCAGTGTAAAACGCTCGCGGGTGTAGTCCAGAGACAGCCCCATGGTTGCCCACTGCTTACGGATGAAGTCAGAATATTCACCCTTCCACTCCCAGGCACGTTTTAAGAAGCCTTCCCGGCCCAGATCATAACGGGAAATGCCTTCAGACTGCAGGCGGGCATCAACTTTTGCCTGTGTTGCAATCCCGGCATGGTCCATCCCTGGCAAATACAGAACATCATAGCCGCGAAGACGTTTATACCGGGAAAGAATATCCTGCAAAGTGTTGTCCCAGGCATGTCCCAGGTGCAGTTTTCCCGTTACGTTTGGAGGTGGAATGACGATTGTAAATGGAATTTTGGATTGGTCACCAGCTGTGAAATAGCCCTTGTCAATCCAGTTCTGATACGTCTCGGGTGTTTCCACCAGGTTATGATCATACTTTTTGGAGAGTTCTTTCATAAAAATCCTTTCTAGATGCCGGTCGTTCCGGCTTGCCATGCATGAAGATTTAAACGTACAGCCCGGATTTAGACATGCGTCCAGATCACCAGGCTCAGATCAAAGGCAAAAACTGATCGATCTCAGAAAACAGCCTCTGAAATTCTTCTGGAACATTGTGATTGCGCTGCAGGCCATGGCTGCCTGCAAGGATGTGGCAGATCAACGTACAAATCAATGCGTGCAGACAGGTCAGACAACCTGGCAGACCAACAAAAAAGGGTTTTCCATCCTGCTTCAGGACGAGAAAACCCGCGGTACCACCTAAATTGCTTCAGTCAGTTGAATTCTGTATCCGCTCTGGATTCTTCTTCACTGCCGAAAACCTCTTCGCCTAACGCTGCGTCGGCGTCAGCTTCTACTCCATTCAAAGCCGCTGCTCCCAGACTACCTTCCCCGTCCTGTCAGGTTTCCTTGCACCAACCGGAAACTCTCTTGCTTTCTCAGACCGGGTACTCCTTCTGTTCCTCGCATTTATGTTCAGTTTAATCATTTTCTGCCAAAAAACAAGAATCGCACCAGTTTCCGGCAAAACTTGCCTTTACTCCACAGCTTTTCCTGCTCCAGATCAGCGCGGCCAGTCATATTTTGTGCAATCAATTCACTTCAGCAGTCCGCCCATTTCATTTCGTACCATAGGCAATTTCTCTCCATCCAAATTGCCAGACAGTTTGGGCGGACATTGCCTATGGGCTTGTCAGGAAGTTCTTCCGCCCGGTTTCTTTTACAGTCCCTATTTTTCTGGGATTGCTTCATTTATTTGGCATGATTTCAACTGTCCGCCATCTTTTCTTCTTTAAAAAACCCTTAAGTTTCCCAAGAATTCGGCTATTTTTGGGTTTTGTCCGACCGCTCATTTTGGATGGGTAAAAAAGGCCGGTATACTCAAGCCAGGCAAAACTGGAGGACGCATAGCTCTGGTCTGCTTGAAAGTCGATCGCGGTTGCTCTGGCTGCCGATTGATTCCATCGATTGATAGAAAGGATGAATATAAACCTCTATGCAACGAGAAAAACTTGGCTCCCGGCTGGGATTCATTCTGCTTTCGGCAGGATGTGCCATCGGTATTGGCAATGTGTGGAAATTTCCCTACGTCGCCGGCCAGAATGGTGGAGCTATCTTTATTCTGATTTACCTGTTCTTCCTGGTCATTCTGGGCCTGCCAGTCATGACCATGGAATTTGCGATCGGGCGCGGGGCGCAGAAAAGTCCAGCCTCGATCTATAAAACCCTTGAACCTCCGCATTCACACTGGCACTGGCATACACCTTTTGCGATTGCGGGCAACTATCTGCTGATGATGTTTTATACAACAGTTGCCGGATGGATGCTGAAGTACTTTGTGGATACGGTCCTGGGGGCTTTTGAGGGCCTGAATCCGGATGGCGTAGCGGCCTATTTCAGCGGCACCCTCGCTGATCCGGTTGGTGAAGTCGGCTATATGGCCATTATTGTTGCTGCCGGCTTTGCGATCTGTGCCATTGGCTTACAAAATGGTCTGGAGCGGATCACCAAAGTGATGATGAGTGCCCTGCTGATCCTGATGCTTGTTTTAGCAGGAAACTCTTTGTTTTTAGAAGGAGCCGATGAAGGTCTGAAATATTTCCTGCTTCCCGACTGGAATCGATTTCTGGAAATCGGACCACTCAATGTCATTGTGGCTGCCATGAACCAGGCCTTCTTTACCTTGTCTCTTGGAATTGGAGCCATGGCGATTTTTGGATCTTATATTGATAAAGATCGCTCTTTGCTGGGAGAATCACTCAACATTTCCCTGCTGGATACCCTGGTCGCGATCTGCGCAGGGCTGATCATCATTCCGGCCTGCTTTGCTTTCAAGGTCGATGTCACATCTGGACCCAGTCTGATCTTCATTACGCTGCCAAATGTCTTCAACCAGATGCCGCTTGGCCGTCTTTGGGGATCGTTGTTCTTTCTATTCATGACCTTTGCGGCTTTTTCAACCGTTCTGGCTGTGTTTGAAAACATTCTGGCTTCCTGCATGGATACCTTTGGGTGGAGTCGTAAGAAAGCCTGCCTGATCAATGCGATTGCGATCTTCATCCTCTCGCTGCCCTGTGCTCTTGGATTCAACCTGCTCGCCTCCATTCAGCCACTAGGCGCTGGCAGTACGATTCTCGATGGTGAAGACTTCCTGGTTTCCAATATTCTGCTGCCGGGCGGCTCTTTGATCTTTGTTCTGTTCTGTACGTCAAAACTTGGCTGGGGCTGGGACAACTTCAAAAAAGAAGCCAATATGGGCAAGGGCTTAAAAGTCCCGGAATGGATGCATCCCTATTGTAAATATGGTCTGCCCGTGATTATCGCGGTGATTCTGGTCATTGGTCTGCTGCCTAAAGCTTAAATTCTGGAGAACCTGCAGGTTCTCCTTTTTCAATGCCCTTTTCTTTCAATGTCCTTTTTGCCCGAACTGTCTTTTTCTTTGACTTAATTTGCCCTTCGACTTTCTAACTGGTTTGGTTTCTGTTTTCAAAAGGATAAAGGCATGACTGTAATCAGCCCGACTCATTCAGGATCCAGTTTTCTTGATCTTGCAGGCAGGCAAAGTGAGAGTAAAATTGCCAAAAAGCCATAGAGTTTGGCAAAGGCAGGCAGTGTTTTCAATTTCTTTCAGAAACTCGCATTATAATACCTAAGAATTTTCAAAATTCGAATTCATCCCAAATTAAGAAAGTCAGGTAACTCTATGAAATATGCTGCAAAGCGCGTCAATGACATCCACGCGCCTTCCTTTTCCGACCTTGCCGCTTCCAAAACTTCCTATACCAGACGGACCGGTCAACAGGTCATCGACTTTTCCGTTGGTTCTTCCAACATTCCTCCTTGCAAAGAAGTCAAAGAAGCGATCGCCAAGGCTGCTCTGGCTGATGAAAACTATCAATATACCCTTCAGCCCTCCAGCGCAGTTTTAAAAGCTGTCCAGGACTGGTATGCCCAACGTTATGGCGTCGAACTGGCTGAAGAAGAAATCTTCCCGCTTAAGGGTTCCCAGGAAGCGTTAAGCCATCTGCCGATGGCCCTACTGGATCCAGGCGATCTGATGCTCATTCCCGATCCCTGTTATCCAATCTATCGAACTGCCCCTTTACTGGCAGGAGCAGAAACGTACTTTATGCCCATGCGTAAGGAAAACGACTATCTGATTGATTTTGATGAAATTCCTGAAGAAATTGCCAAAAAAGCCAAACTGATGCTGGTTTCCTATCCTTCCAATCCAACCGGAGCGGTTGCCGGCGACGACTTTTATGAAAAGCTGATTGATTTTGCGACCAGAAATGAAATCCTGATCATTCATGACAACGCCTACAGCGAACTGATTTTCAATGGTGAACCTGGCCGCAGTTTTCTGTCTTATCCAGGGGCAAAGGAAATCGGTGTCGAACTCAATTCATTTTCAAAATCCTATTCCATGGGCGGAGCGCGAATGGCTGTTTTAGTCGGTAACGCCGATCTGGTTGCCCCGTATTCCAAACTGATGAATACAATCGATTTCCAGAGCTTCGGCCCAGTCCATGCTGGAGCCATTGCCGCCCTGACCCGATCAGGAGACTTTGTCAGACAAGTTCGTGAAGAATACAAACGCCGTGCTGAATTTCTGATCGACCAGTTTGCCCGTGCCGGCTGGAAAATTGATCCGGTAAAAGCCACAATGTTTGTCTGGGCTCCCATCCCTGATCAATATGCCGATTCTTCTGAGTTCATGAACGTCCTGCTTGAAAAGGCTGGTGTGCTGACCAACCCCGGAACCAGTTTTGGCAAGGAGGGTGAACGATTTGTCCGCCTGGCATTAGTGCGCAGCGATGAAGAAGTAGCGGAAGCCGCCAGACGAATTGCCCAGTCTGGCCTGTTCGCCTAAAAGGTAAAAGAAGCAAAAAAGCGGTCCCATTATGTCTGCCATGTTGGGGGCCGCTTTTTCAATTCAGCTTTTATTTTTAAATCTGATCGGAGTTATTTTCGAAAGCTGGTGCAGCCTGGACTTTTTTCACTTTTAATCAGTTCAGCAGCCGACGAAATGATTTCCCTTTTCCTTTTTGCTTTCAGATAAATAGCGTTTACCCATTCACACATTTCTGGGTTAAGCTCCACAGAGCTCGCCTTCAAAATCGAATCAAAAATAATCTGATTCTTGAATGGCAGCAGGGCTGTTTCAACGCTGGCTGGAAGATCATGAGATGCAGTCAGCTCGTCCCACGATGAAAGAATCGGCTCAACACAATAAACGCGAGAAGTGTTGGTCGCAATCAGAATGGCTCCTTTTTTTACAATCCGATCGATCACAAAGGTCGTGTTGACTCTATATTTCCATTTTTGGATAATTTCTAATTCATCGCTACTAAAATGGCCAGGATTTTCAGATACATATTCGTCAATGACTTCGCGATGACCAAACATATAGGAAGCAATGTTGTAGATTGTTTCTTCGTCCATAGTGACGATAGGACGGCCCTTTTGTGTGGCTACATGGGAAATACAATATCGAGTATCAACGAACTGCAAAACCGAAAGCCACAATTTATAAAACAATTTGACATCTGAACTGGATAAAGCCATACAATCCTCCCTCATATCAATTGCCTGCTGTTGCCGGCGATTTTTTCTCCGATGCTGTGGTGGTACCAATAATTTTCCATAATAGAAGTACTGAACAACTTCAACTCAATGTAAAGCAATGCTTTCTTCTTGATCGCCAGAATATCTATCAAACTGCCAGAAAGAAGAAAAGCCTGGTCTTCCTTGTGGAAACAGAACCAGGCATAGATTATCAAAGCGGATCAAAAACTGAATTCATGGCAAGCCATCAGACAAAACCCAAATCTGTTCCTGACTCATTCACGAACTCAAGTTCTCTCAAAAGCGTATCATCCTCTTGCCAGCAAGATCCTGCAGCCTATATCAAGATTCAATAAGGAACCGCTAAATATTAATTACCAATAGATAAGCTCGCTATCCCTTTATACAAAGTGATTTCGACGATTATCCGTTAGATCAAATATTAACTGTTTAATAGCATTGGGCCATCCTGGAAAATCAGCACGCAATCTGCGATCTCAAGCTTGTCTTTACGATTAATGAAAGGTTACGCCTTCCTTTTTTCACTTTGAATCAGCCTTTTTGCCGTGTCAATGATTTGGCCGGCCCTTTTGGCTTTCAGATACTTTTCTTTCAACTGGCTTTGTATGCCTCCACCACAAGACACAGGCTCTCCCTGCATCACAGAAGCATAGGTGATCTGGTCTTTAAAGGGGAGCAGAACAGTTTGAATGATCACTGGCAGGCTCTGGTTTCGAACCATTTCCTCCCAGCTTGAAACCAATGAACTCACGCAATACACCTCTCCATCCAACGAAACCAGCATTGCTCCTTTTTTCAGAATCCGCTCGACATAGAAATATCCCTTGACTGGATACTTCCACGTACGGATAATTTCCAGTTTTTCGTCGTCAAAATGGTCCGGATTCTCAGATAAATATTCGTCCACGATATTGAGATGCTCAAACAGATAAGAAGCAACGCGGGCGATTGCCTGGACATCCAGCCCTACCGGCTGTTCCAGCACTTTCGGGAGGCTGTCACTGATGTGGTAATGATTATTAACGAACTGTAAAAGCGAAAGCCATAATTTATAAAACAAAATAACTTCTTTATTCGATAAAGCCATAAGATTTTCTCCTTGTCCTGCTGATTGTCGACGATTCTTTTCACTGCTCTGCTGTCGTCGAAGACCGCTTTTTTCCATTATTGAAAATCCAGAGCCGAATGTAAAACCTGGTTCTGTCTTTTCCCCTGAATTCAGATCCATCTTTATCGTCTTTCAACGAATTGAACCTGATCTTTTCCATCTGGATTTTTCACTTCAGTTTCCAGTTTGACCGCACCTGAAAAGGGATGGCAGAAGCTTTACTTCTTTTCACTTTCAATCAGCTTGTCTGCTGTATCTATGATTGCTCCAGCTTTTCTGACTGTCGAGTAGACTTCCTTGAGATTAGAACGCACGCCTGGACCAAACATCATTGGCATCTTCCTTAACAAACCATCATAAGTGGTCTGGTTCTTGAATGGCAGCAGAGTCGTTTCAATCATTACTGGCAGCTGCTGGTCTCTGACCATCTCCTGCCAGTTTGAAACGAATGGACTGACGCAATAAACTCGATCATTGTCTAAGATGAGCATACCTCCTTTTTTCAAAATTCGTTCCAGAAAAAAGCTGCCATTGACCGCATATTTCCACGAACGGATAGTTTCCAGTTCTTCCTTATCGAGATGGTCAGGATTTTCAGAAGCATAGTCCTCAAATATTTCACGATGTTCAAACAGATAAGAACTGACACGGTCGATTTCTTCTGGGTGTGTGTTGAGTACGTCGGTTTCGACCAGAACCTCTGGCAGACCACCTGTAACATGATTACGATTATTGGTAAACTGTAAAACTTAAAGCCACAGTTTATAAAACAGCTTGATATCTTCCGTTGAGAAAGCCATAAAAATTCCTCCTTTGTCAGTTTGTTGTCGAGATTGAGCTTTTTAACTCTCTTGGATGGCAGCAGACTTTTCAATCTTTCTGGTTCTTTTTTATTATTCAAAAGTTACGGCCCAGTGTAAAGCAAGCTGTCTTTCTGACAGATTTATCTCCCTTTCAGGTGCAAAAAAATCCAGCTATTTATCTTAGCTGGATTTCGTAGAGGCGATCTTAACTGCCTGCAATGGAGCTTGGAAGCAGTTTTTGGAAGTCAGATGTCATAGCAATGAATCAAATCTTCAAGCGTCAGTTTCTTTTTCTCTTCGCCCTTGAAGTCGTGAGTAATTTTTCCGTCCTGGAAAATCAGCAGCCGATCTCCGTTTTCAAGCGCGTCTTTGAGGTTATGGGTAATCATCAAAGCCGTGATCTTATTTTTGGCAATCAGGCGGTTGGTGACTTCCAGAATCTTTTTGGCACTGACTGGATCGAGGGCTGCAGTATGTTCATCGAGCATCAACAGTTTAGGCGGATGGGCTACAGCCATCATTAAGGCTACCGCCTGACGCTGGCCGCCGGATAACAGACCGATCGGCGTTTTCAGCCGGTCTTCCAGACCCATATCGAGTTGTGAAAGGATTTCTTTGAACTGTTTTTCTTCTTTCTTGCGAACGGCAATCGCAAATGGGGAGCGGCCAGAGGAAATCGCCAGCCCCATATTTTCTTCAACAGTCATATGGGGAGCTGTCCCCTGAGAAGGATCCTGGAACAGCCGGCCGATGGTTCGGCTGCGCACGTGTTCAGGCTGGTCGGTGATATCCACACCATCCAGAATCACCGATCCGGATTTCACTTTTGCCGAACCGGTAATGGTATTGAAGAAGGTCGATTTGCCGGCTCCATTTGAGCCTAAAATCGTCACAAATTCACCGGGATTGATTTTGATGGAGACGTTGTCCAGCGCCTTTTTTTCAAGGGTTGTTCCCTCATTGAAAATGACGGTGACCTCTTTAAGTTCAAGCATTTTTCTTCCGTCCTTTCATGCGGCGCTGGTTGGCCATGATCTTTTGAATATAAGGAATAGAAATGGTGATCGCAACCAGAACCGAAGAAACCAGGTTCATGTCGGCTGCCGCAAAGCCAAGACGCAGCGCCAGGGTGTACAGAATCCGATACAAAACCGCACCCACGGCCGCGGCGATCAGACCCATGCCAATGTTGCGCGGGCGCAGGATGGCTTCACCGATAATGATGCCGGCAAGACCTAATACCAGCATCCCGGTTCCACCGGAAATATCGGCAAAGTTCTGAAACTGAGCCAGCAGCGCCCCAGAAAGACCAACCAGCGCGTTGGAAAGGCTCAGTCCTAAAAACTTCATGTTGTCGACGTTGATCGAAGAGGACTTAACCATCATTTCGTTATCGCCGCTTGCGCGAAGCATCAGACCCAGATTGGTTTTAAAAAACCAGTAGAGCACGGCAATGATGATGGCCACAATGGCAAGCAAGACCCATAAACGTGTATTGGGATTGGAAAGAATCGTTGGAGCAGGTTTTCCGCCGATAAACAGGTTGATTGTCGGGGTATTGTTCATGATGCGCAAGTTGATGGAATAAAGACCTGTCATGGTCAGAATTCCAGCCAGCAGTGGCTGAATTTTCATTTTGGTCTGTAAAAACGCTGTGACACATCCACATAAAGCTCCTAAAAGCATTGCGCAAAGCAAGCCTAAATTTGGCATCCCCTGTAAAGTCATCATGGCGCAGATGGCTGCCCCTGTAACAAAAGAGCCATCAACCGTCAGATCCGGGCTGTCCATGATGTTGACGGTAATGTATTCGCCAAGGGAAAGAACCGCAAAGACCAGTCCTAACTGAATGGCATTGAGAAGTATTGTTCCGTTCATAAATTCCTTTCTGTTTTTTATCTGTATGTTTTTGAGAGTTCAGGAAGAAGCGATCAGGCAAAGGCCTGACTTCCTGCGATTCTGACTGAATTTATCCTATCGATCAGAACCAAAATCTTTCCTGTCAAAGTCTGACTTTTGGCAATGATTTCCACTGTTTTTCATCCTCTTTGGAATTCATCCTCTTTGGATTTTCGGTTTTCCAAAAAAAGAACGGCGGCCTCAGTTCGGGCACACCGTCTTACTGTTGTCCGGAAGCAGAAATCAATCCGAGATTTTGTTTGATGCCTGCTCATTTCTGCTGTTCAGTTTCTGTTCTTGATTAGAAAGAGCGGGCAGTCCTGGAATAGTTGTCATTTGTCTGATCAGAACAGCCGATCAATCGTTCGATGAACCTTTCTTACTCTTCACCAGTTACTTTGACCAGGTTTTCGGAGTTTTCAATCTCAGCTGGAACCTCCACTTTGGTCTTGCCGTTTTCTTCTAAAGCCTTGAGGACATCTTCATTGATGTAAACATTGAGATCATCTTTGAAGACTTTCACAGGCATTGTCGCCGGATCCGCACCATTGAGAATATCGATGGTCATCTTGGCACTTTCACGACCGAGATCTTCATAGTTGATGCCGACGGTTGCAAACCCACCGGTTTCAACCATAGAATCCGCGCCCACATAGTAAGGAACACCAGCATCTTTGGCCACCTGAGCTAAGGAAACCATACCCGTTGCAACCGTATTGTCGTTAGGAGAGAACATGGCATCTACACTGTTGGCCAGTTCAACGGCTGCCTGCTGCATGGTGGTGTTGTCAGTTCCTGTTTTTTCGGTTACAGTCAGACCTTTCGATTCGGCGTATTCTTTAAAGCGGCTGGTTGTTGCCACGGAGTTGGCTTCACCTGGGTTATAGAGCATGCCGACCGTTTTGATATCTGGTGTCAGCTGGAGCATTAAGTCAACGATCTGTTCGACCTGAATTTCATCACTGGTTCCGGTGATGTTTCCACCAGGTGCATCGAGGCTTTCAACCAGGCCGGCAGCAACTGGATCCGAGACTGCAGAGAAGATCACGGGTGCTTTGTCAGCATAATTCTGAGCCGACATGGCTGTTGGTGTCGCGATGGCTACGATTGCATCGACGCCATCATTGGCATATCCGGTCATGATGGAATCCAGGTTGGATGTCTTGCCAGCAGCATTCTGGTAATCAATTTTCAGATTTTCACCTTCGATATACCCTTCCTGGCTGAATTCATCGAGCATGGCATCACGGATGGTATTTAAGGAAGGATGATCGACTAACTGAGCCAGGCCAATGGAATAGACTTCCGTAGTGGCTGCACTGGTCGAAGAAGCAGCACTGGATGTTGTCGATGAAGCCGGAGCTGACGAAGAAGAGCACCCTGCAAATAAAGCAGCAGCCATCAGCGCGAAAGATTTGCGAAAGTAATTCATCGTTTTCATAACATTTCCTCCTGTTTTTCTGATAGTCCATTCAGAGCAAGGCTAAAAAAAACTGTCCTGTTCCATGATCAAAACACGGAACAGGACAGATTAATTTCTGCGGTACCACCTGTATTGGCTTGCGCCCACTCATCGAATGCTATCACATTCTTCTTTCTATAACGGGAAAGGCCCGGCTTCGCTACTGTACAATGAGTTCACGTCGCCCTTGGAAGTCCATTTGCAGAACGGTAATCATCCGGCTTACACCCTCCCGGACTCGCTGTCATCCCTTTTTCTGTTTGATCTCTTCCGCATCGGTTTTCAATACAAGTTGTTGATGGTTGAAATATAGTGGATTGTCTTCAAAGTGTAAAGGCAAAGGTCCTGACTGTGCCAATATTGTGTAAAAACGGCTGATTTTTTTTCTGAAAACCATCCTTTTTCAAGTTTCATCGGCCAGAATTGCCGAACTTTTTTCAGGCCAGTTTAAACCAGGACGATCAGACCCAGTTTTGACTGTTCAACTCTTCCCTGATATTTGAAGCGCGGCTTCTTTGACATTGGAAGTGCGCAGTTGACAGTTTTCCTCCTTGATTTCTGGCTTCAGCAAAAACAGGCGCTCAGAAATCTGACTTTTTAATTTTTTAATAGAAGTCAGAATTTCCATAACGGTCGATCATGTACTGATACCAGTGTCGATATCTGCTGCCGCAAGGTTCCTGGTTCATCCGCTCCTTGACCGTGACCAGTCCATCGATTAATTTCGGAACATCCAGTGAAAACGACACTTCATCTGGATCTACGTTCAGATCACCATAGATCGAATTGACTGGTGTGTACGTAGCGACCAGACTCCAGTCGTCCGGATTGTATTGTCTGACTCCATAGACATAGTTGGACTTGGTAGATTTTGTTTTTGAAGCTTTCGATTGTACCGTCTGTTTTACCATCTTTTTGGCAGAAGGAGCAGGCGGGGTCAGTTTTTTGAGAAGGGATTTAGTCGATGGAAAATCTAATTTATCGGCTTCTTCGAGCGGAAAAAGTTCTGCTGCTTCCTGCCAGTCAATCGCTCTTTCCAAAAGACCAGTCATGCAGTCTTTTCTTGCCTGCTTGGTGACAGGAAGATCATATTGTTTTAAATACGTACTCGTTGCCGGCTCAATTCCCTGGTAAACAAGAATCATCTCTTCAGGCACATGCCGGGTTTTCAGGATGCTTTTAGGATTTTTCTGGATTTCATCAAACAGATCCAGCATCCGCCAGACTAAGATCACAGGGGGAGTTCTATTGAAAATGTAAGAATCAGAAACTGGCAGAAACTCTTTGACCACCGTCATTGCTTCTTCTTCGGAAAATTCTTCGGCCCCTAAAATACGGTCGATATTCCGATCAAGCCATCCCTTTTCCGTGAAACGGAAATCTGGAAACCTGACATCAGACTGCAAAGCGAGATCTACATCCCGAGTATAGCTCCAGTATCGATGGTGCCAGACCTCTGGATCCGCTTTTTTCATCAACGCAATCACATCGTCAGACAGATTCACGTCTGTCGTCCGGACTCCAGACTCATCTGTCGTGGCTCTGACAAGTTTATCAAACAAGTAGGAGCCAACCTTTATGGCGGTTTTTGGAATTTTCATCTGCTTTTCTAAATATTCAAGCAGCGGGTCATAGACTGCCTTACCGTAGACCGTTGGTTTCGTTTTCGCTTTTTTCATTGTTGGTCATCCAATTTTCTTCTTCAGAAGAATCCAGAGGACATATTCTCCTTTCCCTTACAAAATCTATTATCCACGCCACTGAATTGCCCGCATCAGTTCTTCCGGAGTCAGTTCAGTCAGTTTTTCTGCATCCAGATCATTGATGACCTGATCCGCCAGATCCTGCTTCTGGGCAAGCATGGTGCTGATAACTTCTTCAATCGTATTGGTCGAAACAAACTTATACACCGTGACATCGTTTTTCTGCCCGATCCGAAAGGCCCGGTCACTGGCCTGGTTTTCAACAGCCGGATTCCACCAGCGATCAAAATGGATGACATTCTGGGCCGCTGTCAGGTTCAGACCTACGCCAGCTGTTTTTAAAGACAACACCAGGAATGGAAGCTTACCATTCTGGAAATCTTTTACAATCTTCATCCGGGCTTTGGTAGAGGTGCTGCCATCAATGGAAGCACCCTTTTGTTTGAATTCTTTCTCCAGCAAAGCCACCAGAGCGGGAATAATCTGCGCAAACTGGGTAAAGACAATGACTTTCTGGTCGTTTTCAGCAATGGTCTGGGCAATATCACGCAGTGCTGCAAACTTACCGGAACGCGAAACTGAATAGTCCCCCGTCTTCTGAAACTGTGCCGGATGATTGCAGATTTGTTTAAGCTTGGTAATAGCAGCCAGAATCTGGAATTTCGCCTGGAAAGACGGAACTTCCCGAAGGGTCTTTTCAAGGGTTTCTACTTCTTTTCGATACAGCACAACCTGTTCCTTGCTTAAATCCACATGGACTTCAATCTCATTTTTTTCCGGCAGATCCGAAATGATGGTTTTATCCGTTTTCATACGCCGCATGACAAAAGGCGCAATGATCTGTTTGAGCTGAGCCAGACCCTCCGCATTGTTTTTGAAATAAGAGAATTCATCCCGGGTTCCAAGCAAACCTGGATTGATGAAATCAAAAATTGACCATAGTTCGCCAAGATTGTTTTCAATTGGAGTTCCCGTTAAGGCGACTTTAAAATCTGCATTCAGCTGTTTGATTTTTTTAGTC
The DNA here is from genome assembly GCF_034745455.1 of Allobaculum sp. JKK-2023. Lineage (NCBI taxonomy): Bacteria > Bacillati > Bacillota > Erysipelotrichia > Erysipelotrichales > Erysipelotrichaceae > Allobaculum > Allobaculum sp. JKK-2023. The sequence goes on from NZ_JAYERV010000003.1 coordinate 410,514, forward strand.
TGCTGGGCCTGCGGATTTTTAATGGCCTGCGCTTCATCGAGAATGATGCAGTCCCAATGGACAGTTGTAACATAGTTCGAGCGCAGACACTTCTGATAGGTCACTAAGGTAATGAGCGAATTGACCTGTCCTTCTGGCGGTTCGTTTTTGCCATCCAGAATGGTATAGCTCATCCATGGCGCAAATTTACGAATTTCCGCAACCCAGTTGCCAACCAGGGTAGCAGGAACGACAATCAGGATCTTTTTCTTATTGCGATTGCGCATATTTTCGATCTGCGAAAGAATTTCAACGGTTTTTCCAAGACCCATATCATCAGCCAGGATAACGCCTAAATGATGCTGCTCCATCCGATCCAGCCAGGAATAGGCCTGTTTCTGATAGGGACGCAGCACTGGCTCAAAGCCTGGGGGCAGAAGATGGGGTTCAACGGGATGATTCAAGCCGCATCTTTGCATAATCCAGTCTTCATAACTGATTTCCAGCTCTGGGACATCCTCTTCTCCATCTGCTCCTTCGCCCTGCATCGCAAACAGGGTACTCAAAGACTGGCTAGATTCACGGAGCTTCTGGAATCGTTCGAGCAGCGTGGTCAGCTGCGCATGGCTAGCATCAACCCATCGATTATTGATTTTCTGATAGCCTTCATCACGGCCAAGAAGCTCTTTGGCCTCTTTTTCGGTAATTGGCTGGCCATGATACATCATTTCCGGAACATAGGAAAGCAAGGTCTCTGAACTGATCAGGCCTGGACCATCGTTTTCAGAGGACCAGATAAACTGGAGTTTGGAAGACTTATTATTCATCCATTCCGGAAGCATGCAGACAATGCCAAGTTCTTCAAATTTTGGAATATCGTGCATGAACTGCAGGGCTTCATCATCCGTTAAGCGCAGCGGCTGCAAAATCAGTCTTGTCTGGATCAGGCGCTTGATAAACTCGCTGCCAGCAGCGGCCTGATCTAGCCTCTTTTCCAAAGTGCTCGTTCCATAATACGATCTTCTTTGCTTTTTCAATGCTTTGGCAATGGAAAGCCATTGAACTCCAGCTTTATTCTTCACCGGGACCATGGCCAGAAACGCAAACGGATAGTCTGGATTATCGGGAACATCACTCAAAAAGAAATGAAGCTGATCGACAACAGTTGAAAACTTCTTTTCACGCATCAGTTTCAGCAGACTGCCGCTGGAACGATTGGCATACTTATTCAGATCCAAATAAAATTCCGTAAAGAGAGCCCGCAGGTTTTCTGGATAGAAAAATGTAGAATGGATTCCATCATCCAGCTTTTCTCCGATCTCCGTCGCTTTGTCATAGTGCAGCTCGATCCGGCGAACAGAAGATGAGGAATACAAGTCTTCTGTTCCAACATATCCTGGAATATGATTGATCACTGTCACAAACTCAAGAGCCAGACGCTTAAGCAGTTTCATCTGCGGTGAGGTAATCGCTCCATCAAATAACAGAAGTCTGCTTAAAAAAGCTCCCTGAGAACGTCCATAAGCCTTGATCAGCACTTTTTCTTTTGCTCTTTTCGAAGCCCGCTTTGTATTCAACAGTTCAAACTGCGTTCCATCAATGTTCGCATCCAGTATCATCCGCTTTTTCTCCTTTTCTTCTATCCGTTTTCTCCTGCTTAGAATTGATTACACAATTCCGTTTTTTATTTCAGTTTTTCAATCATCACATAGATTTACCTTGAGTACAACCTTTTCACAGTCAAAGACCATTCCTGCTCTTTCGAAACTTCGCTTTCTCTTCGTGTTAAGCTGTTTCATAATTATGCAAAATCTGAAATAATCTTCCTTCGAAACGTTCTGCAGCTTTTAAAGAACCAGCATCTTAAGCAAAATCGTGCTCGATTCCAGGTCAATCCGGCTGGCCCGGCTGCTCTATTAAACGTTCTTTGTGGAAAGATATCTTTCCTCTTTCTCTAGAAGCGACTGATGGACCGAAAGCTGAGATTCATCCGGTTTTTGTTCTGGCAGAATCCAGCAAATTTCTTGAGGATGGTCTGCATGAAATCGCAGACTGAAGGCAGATCGTTACCCTGACCAACTCTCTGATCCAATCTACAGTCAGCTCCAAGATAAAATCACTATCCTCTTTGCCTCTCAAATTCTTGAAGAAGACAAAGCCTGCTAAGCTCAGTTCCCGCACTCTTCTTCTTTGGAATCAGCTGCTATACCAATCTCAAATAAGACGAGTGGTTTGTTCTTCGAAATGCTGCCCCAACCCAAACTCTCTACTCAGCCAGAAAGCTTTTCCCGTCAGAATCGAACTAAAAAAACAGGCTTCAGACAGCCTGATCTTCTTGTTCTTTGCATTTCTTCCAATCCTCAAAAGTCATACGGTTGATGATTTCATCCCGATATTCATTGAGAAGCGGTACGGGCATGTGATCGACGGTGTGGTCGAAGACAAAGCCGATTTTCTGCTGGGCACGGGCGGATTTGGCGTTATTTACATAATGACCGCACCAGATCGTTTTCATGCCAAGTTCTTCAAATCCATGGGCAAGGAGAGCTTTGCTGGCTTCAATGACATAGCCATGGCCCCAGTAGGGTTTGCCAATCCAGAAACCAATTTCGCATTCGCCTTCTGGATAGATGTGGTCATTGCGGCTGCTCAATAAAGAAATTGCACCAATGGGCTGGTTGTTCTCTTTCAGGCAGATGGCATAGTTTTCTGGTTTAGAGAAAACTGTCTGAATAATTCTCAGGCTTTCTTTCTCATCCTGATGGGCTGGCCAGCCGGCAGCCGGGCCTACATCGGGGTCTTTGGCAAGTTTGTAAAGAACTGGCGCGTCCTCTTCTTTCCAGGGACGCAAAATGAGTCTTGGGGTAGTAATAATCACTGTTTTTCCTCCATATATCGGATATTAGGCAAGATGTCAGGCAAGGCTGCCCCACCCAAACTGCTCAGCAGTTTGGGTGGGGGTGTTGGCGAAGAGTATGAAAGGCTTTGGTCGAAAAATGCCTCTTTCGCAAGTGATCCTGAATATATCTTCATCAATCAACAACTTAAAAACAGGGCACCTTAAAAAAGCACCCTGTAAATCGTCTGATCGTCGTGAATCAAAAATAAACAGCCAAATCCTGAAAAGCCATTTACTCAGGCAGATGAGGCAGATTGCGGATATCCTCATCCTGTGAAATGCCATCTCGATAAGCTCTGGCCGATTCAATTTTCTGAATGCGGCGTTCGCCTTCGTCAGCCATTTCTTTGAAGGCATCGAGCTGGTTTTTAAGCTGCGGCAGAGCTTTCTGCTTATAGCTGTCCACTGCATCAAGGGCTTCAAAGGTATTCTTAAAAGCTTCCCGGAGGGTTTCGACACTGACATTGGCTTCCATGGCCTGCTGCTGGATCGATGCACCCTGCTGCTTGAGCATGACAGATGTGGAGCGGATCAGGTTGTTGGTCGTATCGTTGATCATCTTCACTTTATCAAGCACAATCTTCTGGTTGTATAAAGCGGAAGCAACGGTTACGGCAGTTCGTAAAGCCGAGACGGTTACGTGCTGGGCTCTTTCAACTGCGCGGATCAGCTCTTTGTTATTGCGGCGGACAATTTCCATCGCAAAATAGCCCTGCTGGTTGACGGCCTGCATCTGCTGAAGATCCATCACCTTCTGGCGCAGCGGGAACAGAATTTCATCCTGAATGTATTTAATTTTTTCGGGGTCTTCGTTATTGATCTGCGCTTCTTCCAAAGCTTTGGAGACGGCTTCATCCATCTGGGTGCCCAGTTCAACCTGCTTGCCCAGTTTTACCGTCAGATCGCGCAGCGAAGCCTGTTCGATTTCAAGGGTTGTATTGTCATTGATTAAAGCGCGTTTGCCGGCTTCAAGGGATTCCATGATTTCTTCAATCTGGGAATCTGCTTTTTCATATTTCTGGAAGTAGTTTTTGACGGGATTAAACATTTTGCCAAACAGGCTGTTGTTATTGAAGTTAATCCCTGTTGGATCGAGTTCTTTCATTTCACGGTTCAGCTTGGCCAGTGAATCCACCACCTGCCCGCCTTCGGAACCGGTTTTGGACAGGTCGTTGAGGGTCTTTTCCAGCATTTTATTTTTCTCGCTGGATTTTACGACGATATCTTTACCAAAGCTGTCAATGGTGTTGGCAATATTCCGTCTTTCTTCAAGAGAATCAAGATTGATTCCCATTACTTCTTTTGCGTTTTCTGCCGCCATATTGGACAGGGCAGTTTTCTGCTGGGGCGTCGGATTTAAAGGTTCGGTAACCTTTTCCTTATCGAGCGCATCCACATCCATACTGAAAGCCATATGTTCTCCTTCTGCCTGATCGGCTGTTTATCGGTTCGCTCCTTGAGACTGGAGCGGTTGGTTTACATGCATCATGCCTGATCTAGTTATATCAAAGAGTATCTGTCATGATCAGAACAACATTCTTCCTTCAACGAAATTTGAGAATTTATTCAGAATTGGTCCAGACAAATCCAACATATTGTCAAGAACCTGAGCGGACTGGATGAAAACCGTGTCCGGACTGATTCTGAATTCAGGAAGATCCGGAATCTATCAAAGAATTAATGCTGCTGACGATACAGCTTGGTCTGTTCAGTCAGCTGGCTTAATTCCTGCATGGCCGGCAGATCATCCAGATCGCCCTGCGGGTTAGACAGATTGTTCACTTCCTGAAGCAGACGGTCAAACCGGATCAGGATTTCTTCGTTTTTCTTCAAATCCGCCGCAATGGCATCAAAACTGGCCTGGTAAGGTTTGATCGCATCTGTGTATTCCTGATGGATTTTGAATAAATGCTCATAGCCATCCGCATCAAAAATCGCGATCCGGTTAAGAATCTGCGTAACATTTTCATCAAACAGATACAGACAACGGTTAATCGTTTCCGCAAATTTGGCATAACTGATCCGGGAACCCTGAAAGTAGGACTTCAAAGCCACATCCAGCTGTTCACTCTTCTTTTCCATGCGGACGCACTGGTTATCAAGCTCCCGCATCTCTTTTTTAAACACTTTTGGATCGGCTTTCTTGACTGCCTTCAAGGTTTTTCGAAGCTGCTCTTCATCCAGCAGCCCCGCCATTTCCATATCCTTATTCGAATTCTGCTTTTTATCCTTTGGCCCTTTCACCAAAAGGAAAATTCCGATTCCAAGCAGGATCAGACCTGGCCAGAAAAATCCGGCTCCAGCTCCAAAAACGCCGCTTCTGATTCCGGAACTCGTCAGAAGACCGCCGCCTAGCCCCAATACAAACAGGCTGATCAGCCAGGGAATATTTATTTTTTTCTTCATTTTTTTCACCTTGAAACCAATATACCATGGATTCGCCACACTTCCTGAAGCAGACTGACGGCCTGTTTCATTCTTCATATTTTCAATGACCTGATTGAAACTCAGACAGATTTTTCTGAAGCCGCCCAAAAAGCGTGTAGAGCCAGACATTCCTTTGTCAAAAGAATCTAACTTTCTTTTCTGTAAGACTAGAACATTAATTATGATATTTTTCTTATCTATTATTTATTTTACGTTCGATAAATATAAATATCTGGTTGTAAGTTGTTCATAATCGGTATTGACGATTGAATATATCCGCTTTTTAATTTTTCATGAAAACAAGTATGTTACGATCAGATTAATTCAGTGACTTCACGCTGATAACATGGAGATAAAATCATTATGGCTATTTATCGAAATCTTAAAGTTGATATTCCAACCAGTCATGTGCTCTTTGAAAAGCACAAAAACAGCGACTGCCCCATTATCAAGTACGTGATCGAAGCTCCCTACAACCGCGAGAAAGGTTTTCCACAGCCAAAGCGCGTCACGATCGGCCATCAGTGTGCGGATGATCCAGCCAAAATGCATCCGACCACGCAATACCAGAAAATCTTTCCAAAGCAATGGGAGAATCTGATGTTTGAATCCAACACGCCCCCTGTTAAACGCATTGGCGTTTTCACTTTGCTTCAGGCAATCAACCAGAAAACTGGTCTTCTCAATCTGCTCACCCAGATTTATGGCGTTCAAAGTGCCTATGCATTGCTCGAACAGGCCCTTTACCCTCTTCTCTATCCAAACAAGGACACTTTCCAAGAGCTCCAGTCTCTTCTGACTTCATGGCCGCCTTTGGGAAATGAGGTGCTTTTCGTCGCTGGTTTTGAGCATCAGGATTCTGATGCAAAAACAAAGACAGATTCAAAACAGAAATCTGAATCTGCCCTCCCCGCACTGTTTTTCCAGAACCAGACCAAAGATCAGGAATCTCTGTTTCGCAAAACATGGGCCGCTAGCTGCCTTGGCACAGGTCTGAAAAAGGTGTGGCTTTGCGTGGATGGTTCCAACCAGGATTGGAGCCACTCTGGTGTAAAACTGATGGAAAATGACCATCTAAACAATCCGGACTTAAAGCCTGAACCGATCAGTTTTGCCTGTGCGCTCAACGAAGAAGGCAAACCTGTTTTCTATGACGTTTTTGAAGGCGGGCTTACCAATTCCAAAGCTCTGGTCAGAACGATTCACCATCTTGAAGATCTTGGCTTCTTTTTAGAGGGGATTCTGGTCACGCGTGGAGTGTGCACCCCTGCTTTGCTGGAACTTTTTTCAAGTCTTGCCCTTCCCTGTCTGATTCTGGTCAATGATCCGCCAGCTTCCTGTAAAGAACAATGGATTGAGTCGGGAAAAGCCATGAAAATGAATCTGGATTATCTCATTCCATTCACCACTCTGTTTGGGATGCAGATGGAAATGCCAGTCTTTTCCAGTCTGGACAAGCCTCAGAAAGTCGCGTTGCTCTATGATTTCCAGCAGGCTCACTTACAAACCACAACCCTGCTTGATCAAGTGTTCCATGCTCAGGCTGCCATTCAAGAGCAGCTGGATCAAAATCGGCCCGTCCAGATTGATCCGGAACTGGAAAACTTTTTGATCATCGATTCAGAAGGCAGCGCTCCTGTCCGGATCAATCGGCCTGCTTTGCAGCAAGCCATTGACAGGCAAGGTCTGGAGGGGTGGATTTACTCGTCCGACCTTACGCTTTCTGAAATTCAAAACATTCAGACAAGACAAAGCAAGATGGAAAGCTATCTGAAAACAATGAAGATTCAGCTTGGCTATGGCCAGTATCCGGTAATTCTCAATTCAACTGTAAATGTTCTCTTTCTGATCGGTTTTCTGCGCTCGATCATTGGTTACGAACTTGAACAGGCCGCCAGCCTCTGTCATACCAACCTGAAAGCCATTCTGGAAGAAATCCACGATCTGCAAATCCACAGGCATCATGACAATTATGTCTACGCCCACAATCAAAGCGATGAACTCCAGACTTTCTTTGAATCGCTTGGCATTCGGGATATGCAAAGCCTGATCTATCTGTCCGTTGCTTTTGAAAACCATCGTTTGGTCGGTCTTCACTCCTCAAACCCCGATCAAAAGATCAATCCGGCAACTCTTACAGACATCGCCTCGCCTGCACCCCGCCGACGCGGCGTCAAACCTGGAACGATCCGCGGTCCCTATAATAAAAACGGAGCCGCCCGTAAAAAGCCAGGCGTTCCGGTTGGCACCAAGCGCGGCCTCTACAATAAGGATGGCAGTCTGCGTAAGAAACCCGGCCGCAAATCCAGACAGGACGAAAACAAACCAAAATAAGCAAAACCCAAAAGCGCCCGCAAATTCGACTCTTTTCGAACTTGCGGGCATTTTCTCTTTGCCAGTCTTTCGCTTTCAGATCTTCTTGCCATTCTGAAGACTGGCTCTATTTCTTAAGAATGTTGATCTTAATGATATTGATATTAATAATATTAAGGATATTAACGATGCTGATCTTCTGGCTATGAAGATTGGCTCCATCCATTCAAGCCATCAGTTGTGGACTATTTTCCAACTTCCACATAGTCTGCTTCTTTTTTGCCGTTAAACGGTTCTGAATAGACGGAGTATTCAAATCCAATGACTTCACCATCCTCTTTGTTTTGCTGAATCTGATAATAGTTCATCGTGCCCTGAACTTCCATCTTGACGTAAACGATATCGCTCTTTTCAAACAGTTCCGTCAGATCCGCACTCTTTTCATGGTCAGTCAAAATGATGCGGCCGTCTTTATACTGGACAGACTGGGCAAAAGTCTCATAAACATCTTGTGGGGGCAGTGGCGTTTCATGGCCAAACCGGTCGATCTCAACGCCACCGCCGCCTCCGATTTCCTGACCATCGGATGTGGCAAAGGTGTAGCCGCCCTGACCATCTGGAGTGGCTTCGATTTCAACCTGCTCACCATTGAACCAGCCATTGATCATGGTTCGAAAGCCGCCAAGATCTGCGGCATACGCGCCAGTCGCTCCAAATAAGCAAATCAGGGCAGCAGCGGCTGTAACCGCCATTGTTTTTGTCTTTTTCATAGAATTTTGCTCTCTTTTCTGTAAGTCTTCAATCCGTACCGGCTCAGGATCCTGAAGGATATTCATCGCCTGCCGATAGCGTTTCTGATTGTCGAGAAAAGCAGGATCATTCTTCTTGTTCATCGTTCCAGTCTCCTTTCAGTTTTTCTTTCAGCTTCTGGCGGGCGCGCGACAATCTCTTGCGCACTGCTGCTTCACTGATGGAAAGCATCTCCGCCATCTCTGGGGCGCTGTAATTTTCGTAGTAGTACAACTGCAAAACCATTCTTTCTTGAGCAGGCAGTGAACAAATCACATTAAACAGTTCATGTGCCTGGTCATCCTGGTGCTGGGCGGTTTCCTGAATCTGGTCAATGGAAACCCTGTTGCGCCTCCAGAAGGCCCGTCGTATGTCTTTGGCCTGATTCAAAACCGTTCGAAACAACCAACGGCGTATGTGTTCTTCATTTTCGAAGTTCATATCCTTCTGGTAATACTTTAAAAACGTGCTCTGTACGGCATCCTGGGCATCTGCCTGATTTTGCAGGACGGAATAGGCAGCCAGATACAGGTTTTTCTGGTATTTCGCCATGAGATATTCAGTATCCAGCTGCATTCTCTTCCCTTCTTTCTATCTTGCGCAGATGCGATGGTAAATCTGTGGTGTTGGTTTGGATCATGAATCGTATGTTGAAAGGTCCTTTCACCTATACCACGATTCAGACCTCGAAAGTGTGACCGGAAGCCAGAAAAATTTTGATTTTTTAAAGAGCCGCTTTTTGAAGCACAAAGATCATCTGACAAAGAAAAAGCAGCGAATAAAAGTAATCAACAATAAGGACGATTTAAAAAGCGAACGAAAAAGGGACAGACATCTGCTGTCTGTCCACATTGGGGTTTCTTGATTTGGGTTTCTGGATTTGGGTTTCTGGATTTCAGTTTCGCAGCACTTAGAGGTTGGCTCCATTCTGGGCAATCGTATCCTGATACCAGTAATAGCTGTCTTTTGGATAGCGCTTCATGTCTTTGAGCTCCGTTTCGCCGCGGTTGACGTAAACAAAGCCATAGCGTTTCTTATATCCCTGATGGGTGCTGACCAGATCAATCAAAGACCATGGGCAATAGCCGATCAGATCCACACCATCCTGAATGGCCAGGCCGGCCTGTTTAAAGTGACGGGTCAGATAATCGATTCGATAGTCATCATGGATCGATCCGTCTTCTTCTAAAACATCCAGACTGCCAATACCGTTTTCGGTGATCAGTAAGGGCAGGTGGTAGCGGTCGTAAATCCGGCGCAGGGTTGTACGCATGCCCACTGGATCAATCTTCCAGCCAAAGTCGGTATTCTGAAGCAGATCGTTTTCTTCGGCACGGAAGACACCCTCTTCACCTACCATTGTCTGCTGGTCGCCATTTCTTGGCTGGCGGTCATGGCCATCGTTTTTTGCCGCGGAAACCGTCGCGGTCGCATAATAGTTCACGCCCAGAAAATCCGGTCTGGCATTTTTGAGAATTTCCATATCACCTGGCGCAATTTCTGGTGCCAGGCCTTTTTCTTCTAAATAAGCCCAGGCCAGTGGATTGTATTCACCGCGTACGTAGACATCCATATACAGCCAGTCGCGGATCGCTTCCCAGTTGTCAGCAGCGATAATGTCTTCGGGCCTGCAGGTTTTTGGATAGACCGCAATGATGTTCGGTGCGGGTCCGATTTTGGCTTGTGGGTCCATCTCGTGGAGCAGAATGCAGGCCTTTGCCCCGGCGAGGAACATGTTGTGATTTTGTTGATAAAGTTCTTTCTGGCTTGGCACTTTGCCAGGATACATCGCATTTGGATGGTTGATCATGACATTCTGCTCGTTGATGGTCAGCCAGTATCTGACCTGACCCTTGAATTCTTCAAACATCAGGCTGGCATAGTCTACAAACGCATCGATGGTTTCAGGATTGGACCAGCCGCCTTGTTCATGCAGCGCTAAGGGCAGATCAAAATGATAGAGCGTAACAACAGGTTCAATGCCGGCATTGCACAGTTCATCGATCAGATTGTGGTAGAACTCCAGGCCTTCTTCATTGATCTGGCCGGTGCCTTTAGGGAACACGCGGCTCCAGGAGATCGAGAAGCGATAGGCTTTGAGACCAAGCTGTTTCATCAGGGCTACATCTTCTTTGAAATGATGGTAATGATCACTGGCATCTTTAAAGTCAGCCTGGTTGATTGGGCGATGAAGGTCCTGGACCGAAAGCCCTTTGCCATGGCTGTCGGCGCAGCCTTCAACCTGATAGGCGGAAGTCGAAGCGCCCCAGAGAAAATCTTTGGGGAACGTACTTGGTTTTGAATAGAACATGGGATTTTCCTTTCTGCCGGGTGCTCCGGCTTTTATCTTTTGACTGCTTTATTGACTTGAATATTCGTATCTGGTGTCTGTTTACAGCTCCCAGGAAGGCCAGAGAGGATCACTCTGGTCTTTGGGACTGTAAGAGAGGGTGTTTTTTCACAAAGCCAGGAAGTTATCAATTTGTCTGGCTTCACTGGCTTGTTGGTGTTTTGAATGGCTGGCTTGAATTCTTGCCCAACTCAACGATAAGAGCGGGGGTTGAATCTTCTTAGTTGAATGTCGGGTTTTCGACAACATTGACCGATTTGAAATCTGGGGTATTGGTCACCAGAACCATAGTTTCAGTTGGGTAACCAGCTTTTGCGATCTGGTCGACATCAAAGTTGAGCAGCATCTGGCCTTTTCTGACGATGTCGCCCTGACTGACTTTGGCATCAAAGTATTTTCCATTCAGTTCGACTGTGTTGACTCCGACATGGACGAGCACTTCAATGCCATCCTGGCTGGTCAGGCCGATTGCATGTTTGGTTGGAAAGAACACGCTGACTTTGCCATCAAATGGCGCAACCACTTCTCCTTTAGAAGGACGGATTACAGCACCCTGACCAAGCATGCCAGAAGCAAAGGCTTCATCAGGAGCGGTATTTAATGGCAGGATCGATCCTGGAGTGGTTGCCAGAACAACCGCGTTTTCTGGTTTTTCCTGATTCATGGACAGGACTGGTGTTGGTTCCTGGCTGGAGCTGGTGTTTGTATTTGTTTCTGTTACGGTTTTGGATGCAGCTTTCTTTTCAAAAGCGGAAGCGAGGATCCAGGTTAAAACAGCGGAAACGACGCAGGCGATGACGATGGAAATCAGGATGTTGTAGAAGAAAGTCATCGTATTGTCGCCAATGTAAAGCAGAACAGCTGGCAGACCCGAAGATCCGGTAGCGAAACGGTGCGTGTGGGTTAATCCTGCATACAGACCACCGCAGGCACCACCAACCATGGATGCATATAATGGATATTTCTTTGGTAAGTTAACGCCATACAGTAATGGTTCGGTAATTCCCATAAAAGCAGTGATGGAACCAGCCGTTGCAAGCTGTTTTTCTTTGGCTTTCTTTTCGCGGAAGGCAACCACTGCACCAGCCGAAGCCTGAGCCATATTGGAGCAGACACATCCAGGACCGAAGATTGAATCGTATCCAAGGTTTGCCATCTGCATGACACCAAGGGGAGCAATTCCATTGTGGATGCCAAACATGACCATAACTGGAAGCAGACCGCCGACCAGTACAGCTGGCGCCCATGCAGCATTTTCAGCCAGGAAGTTAAATACAGTTGCCAGATACTGACCAACGATATTTCCAAGCGGACCAATGACAGAGAAGGATAAAGTTCCCATGATGATCAGCACGAGCATTGGAACGAAGACCAGGTTGACCGACTTTGGCATCGCTTTATTGAGCCAGCGTTCCAGATAGGACTGAACAAAGACGATCAGGATAATTGGAATGACGCTGTTTCCATAATTCACAAGCTGGAATGGAATGATCTCAAAGAAGTTTACAGCTTCCTGGGCAGCAACCATGCCTGTCCAGGTTGGGTGAAGCAGAATCAGCGCCGTAGCAGCAGCCAGGATCTGGTTGCATTTCAGTTTTTTAGCTTCTGTGTAAGCAAGCATGACCGGTAAGAAGTAGAAGACGGCGTCCGCAAACATGTTGAGCAGAATATAAGTCTGAGAATCATTGGTGATGACATGGAAGACAACCAGTAAAGCCAGAACGGCTTTGACCATACCTGCACCAGACAGGGCTGGAATAACCGGCTGGAAGACGGAGGCCACGAAATCAATGACGGTATTGAGTGCGCCTTTCTTTTCCTCTGGCGCATCGGCTGTTTCTTTCTGGTCAAGACCGGCCAGTTTTTCAACTTCTTCGAAGACATCAGCTACGTGCGTTCCGATGACAACCTGATACACACCGGCATTCCGGATGACCCCGGCAACACCATCCATATTTTTGAGGACTTCATCGTGAGCGATGCTTTCATCTTTTAATTTGAAGCGAAGACGAGTCTGGCAATGGTATGCCGTGTTGATGTTTTCTTTGCCGCCGACCTGTTCGATAATGTCAGCCGCAAGTGTTTCGTACTTTTTCGACATGAACTTTCTCCTTAGCTTTTTCCTTACGTTCTTTTTTCTTACTTGAAGATCCGACTTCCCTTTTATTTCTGGGCCCTTTGGGATGTCGGGTGTTCCTTGTTGCACCTGTAAAATACCAATTTCCAAGCGATCGAAAAACCGTTTTCAGACAACACGAAACTTAGTTTCACCTTTTTTCTCAAATTCAGTTTCATCGATGAAATAACGTGAAACAGAGCGTAAAGACGATATAAAGGTTTTGAAATATGGTTCATCTGTATCGAAAAAAAGTAACTTCCACTGCTTTTCTCTTCCTCCAGCCACAAAAAAAGCCGCCTGTTTTTCCTTTTACAGACGACTTGGTTTCATTTTGGATCACTCATTTCACTCATCAGATCCGAGCAATCATAGATTCAATCAGCCCATCAGGCCGGTTTCTTCGACTTTTTCTTCGATGTAGTCTTTCATTTTGATAATTGGCTTGCGCAGGACCAGGCCAATCAATAAGGAAACCAGGATCCACCAGATCATTCTGGATAAGGCCATCCAGTAATAGTTTCCATACATGCCGCCCACGCATTCCCGCATGGCGTTGATCGCAAAGTTGAACGGGAAAAATGGATAGAGTTTCTGGTAGAACGCTGGCAGGGTTTCAATCGGGAAGGTACCGCCCGATCCGGCCACCTGAATGACCATCAAAACAACTGCTAATGCCTTGCCGACATCACCAAAGGAGATCGTTAAGGTATACATCAACAAGGAGAATGTCACCGCAGTTGCCACCCCCGCAAAGATAAACAGTCCCGGATTTTCGCACTGGATATGGAGCAGATACAAATCTCCCAGGCAGATGACTAAAGCCTGCAAGACACTGACCGTCATGAAAATCAGATAACGGCCAAGATACGCCTGGGTTGGACTCAGGCCGCCAAATTCTTCTTCATCTTTCACTTTCGTTTTTAAAATGGCGACATTGACCAGGGCACCGACCCATAAAGCAAGCGTGGTATAGAAAGGCGCCATGCCGGAGCCATAATTTTCAATTTTATAAACGGAATGCTGATTAAGCGAAACCGGCTGTTTCATAAACGCACTGATCAACGCTGGATCGCGGTCTAACAGGTCAGCCAGTTTTTTCAGGCTTTCATCTGCTGTCGAGTTCTGGATCTCGGAAATGATTGTATCCAGCTTGTCAATGGCCTGTCCTAAAAGGTTCTGGGACTGATCCAGGGCAATTGTGCTTTGGGCAAGCGTTCCACGAGTGGCAGAAATGGCACTGTCAATTCCCTGCTGGAAATTGGCAACCCCATCTACCAGGCCGCTGGCCTGAACCAGTTTGTCATTGATCGTATCATTCAAACCCATCAGACCATCACGGACCTGGTTCTGGAACAGGTCGAGGACATCATTCTGGGTGTTGGCAAGATTCGAAAGCGCCTCCTGGACGGAATCAATAGTCCGGGCTGGCAGGCTTTCGCCATCCTGAACCGATTCAATAGAACCATTCAGGTCATTGATCGTATCAATCAGACGGTTATTGTTATCCGTTACGCGGTCGATCATCTCCTGCAGCCCAAAGACCTGAACCGGCAGGGCATCCTGAATTTTCTGCAAAGACTGAAGCAGTGAAGAATCGAGGGATTCCATTTTCTGCAGCGGATCGACAACCGCCTGCAAACTCGCAATCACGCCATCGCGATTGCCTTCCAGATCGGTTTCAACGTTCGAAACGGCTGTCTGCGCCTGACCGATCTGATTAGAAATCGAGCCCATCACGCTGGTCAGCGAATTGAGCAGCGCCTGCAAGGTATAATCTGTATCATTGACATCACTTGCCGCATCGTTGAGATCACTTTGAATGGCATCGGTATCCAGATGCAAAGAATCAACGGCTGCCAGAGAGCTGTCGAGCGCTTTGGTCGACGCGGTAATGGAAACTAACAGGGTCTGGTAGCTTTCCAGAGAACTTTTGGCCTCATTGAGCGTGGAGACGACTTTGCCAGTTGTCTGGGAGCTGTTGTCCTGGATTTCCTTGCTGGCATCGCGGATGACCGTGCTCAAAACCGAACTTGCGGTTTCAATGAACGCTTCATTGACCTGCAGCTGAACGGTGTTGACCCCGGAATTGGTGATCTTTGGAGCAATGGCATTTTTCTTTTCGTTGACGTAGTAATCAATCACTGGCTGTTTGATGTCCAGATTGGTAATCGACAACATATCTTCGGAGAAATCTTCCGGAATGATGACGGCCGCATAGTATTGGGAATCATCGACCCCATGCAGGGCCTGCTCTTTATCGACAAACTGCCAGCCAATCTGATGGTTATTGGCCAGCTGGTCGACGATCATTCCCCCAACATTCAGCTTGGCTCCGGCAATCTCGGCCCCTTTATCGGTATTGGCTACTGCGATCTTGATGCCGTTGGTATTGGAATAAGGATCCCAGTTGGAGTTGATATTGAACCAGGCATAGAGGGCAGGAATGATGATTATTCCGATCGTGATAATCGCCGCAAACAGATTACGGCTGATTTTCTTCAGGTCCCGCTTGTAGACCTCCCAGATTTTTTTCATACTAAACCCCTTTTTGAACTTCTTGGCAGACATACAGAACCAAAGATCTAATCCCTTGCCTGATCGTTCAGGCAAAGCAGTCTGGTCACCCAGACGTTCAGAAGTCTTTTGGCGCCTTGATCTGGAAATTGCACAAAACGAATGATTTTCATTTCCAGACAGATTCTGTATGTATGTTCTTTTTAATATTTAATCAAGGGGAAAGATTGTCGACCACTGAAGTGACTGTTTCAGTTTTTTGATGGTTTCCAATCAGAATTGAATCCAGAAAGAGAAAGAGCGATAGACAGAAAACGAAAGGTAGAAAACGAGAGGTAGAAAACGAGAGGTAGAAAACGAGAGACAGCCGGACAGTCAGATGTCCGTTGATTTTGCGTGTTTTCGGCCCTGTTTCTTTGCTTGATCCGTCCATCGTATTTCCTGCCTCCTGGTTCAGGGCGAATCTCCTTCATACCTGCCCTCATTTTTGCCGTCCTCTTTGCTGTTCTATACGCTTTCAGCCCAGAGAAAAACCCTGATCGGGTTCAGAACCGGATCAGGGTCAATTGGCTTCTTGTGAGAGTTTCAGAGCGAGTTTGGCTTAGTCAACCTGGGATTTAACGTAGTCGAGTACTTCTTCTGCTGTATCCATGGACAGGCACTTTTTAGCGAGTTCCTGCATCTCAGCATAGCTCAGGCCGTTAACAACTTTGCGTGCTTTCAGGATCTGAGTTGCGGACATGGAGAATTCATCCAGACCGAGTCCGAGCAGGATTGGTACAGCGTAAGGTTCGCCGGCCATGGCACCGCACATGCCAACCCATTTACCATTCTTGTGAGCACCCTGGATCGTCATGTTTACCAGACGCAGGATGGCTGGGTTATATGGCTGATAGAGGTAGCTGACTTTCTGAGACATACGGTCAGCAGCCATGGAGTACTGGATCAAATCGTTTGTACCGATGGAGAAGAAGTCTGCATATTTGGAGAATTCGTCAGCCAGTACAGCAGCGGCTGGGATTTCAACCATCATACCAACCTGGATGTCATCGGAAACAGCAACGCCTTCGGCAAGCAGTTCAGCTTTGCATTCTTCAAACAGAGATTTTGCAGCCTTGAATTCGTTGATGGTGGCGATCATTGGGAACATGATGCACAGTTTTCCATAAACAGAAGCACGGCACAGTGCTCTTAACTGAGTTTTGAAGATATCCGTACGGTTGAGGCACAGACGGATTGCACGATAGCCCAGGAATGGGTTCATTTCTTCTGGGAATTCGAAGTAGGACAGTTTCTTGTCGCCGCCAATATCGAGAGTGCGGACAACAACTTTTTTGCCTTTCAGAGTTTCAAGAACAGCTTTGTAAACTTCGAACTGTTCTTCTTCTGTTGGGAAGTGGTCATTATCCATGTAGAGGAATTCAGTACGGAACAGACCAACACCTTCACCACCGTTGGCAACAACCTGTTCAGCGTCTTTTACGCTTCCGATGTTACCAGCAAGTTCAACTTCATGATCATCTGTTGTGATGGACTTAGCGTTGATCAAAGTTTTAAGGGCAGCCTTTTCTTCTTTGTAGGCTTTTTCCTTTTCAGCCAGTCTGGCGATGGTTGCTTCATCAGGGTTGATGAAGACTTCACCATCCAGAGCGTCCATACCAATGACATCACCAGTATTGACTTCGGCTAAGACACCACCGGTACCAACAACAGCTGGAATTTCCAGGGAGTTTGCCATGATTGCAGAGTGGCTGGTTTTTCCACCGATTTCAGTCACGAAACCTTTTACGAATTCATTAAGCTGAGCGGTATCGGATGGGGTTAAGTCATGAGCGACGATGATCGTTGGTTCATCGATAGCACTCAGATCTGGAATGGTAAGACCGAGCAGGTTACATTTTAAACGGTAGGTAACGTCTTTGACGTCAGCAGCTCTTTCTTTGAAGTATGGGTTGTCCATTGCTTCAAACATGCTGACCATCATGTTGGAAACCTGATCTGCAGCGTATTCAGCATTCACGCCATCGTTTTCAATCATAGCTTTCATCTGGCCAACAAGTTCAGGGTCATTGGCCATCATTAAGTGAGCGTCGAATACTTCGAGTTCTTCTGGTGCAAGACGTTTAGCGGCACGTTCTTTGACACCTTCGATATCTGTGATGGTTTTTGCCAGAGCGCTTTCGAGTTTTGCAACTTCGTCAGCAGCATTGACGTCAGTCTTTTTTTCGATGACAACAACAGGCGACACAAGCTTGTAAGCTTTAGCAGTCGCAACGCCTGCTGATGCAGCAATTCCTTTTAACATTCCTAATCTCCTCCTGTATTTGAATGCGTTTTACATCACGAAAATTGTATCAGATTTTCACAGAACCGAGGAATTCTTTTTCTCATTCCGACCACCGGATTGATTTCTTTGTGATTCGTTTTATGGTTACAGGACAGTTTATCCGGCTCACTCATTCAAATACTCAAAACTGCTAATTCCAATCTGTTCTTTTCTTCATAATTATCGCCCTCTTCTGTTCGGTTTCCTTTACTCATTCTGGTCGTCAGAATATTCAGAATCTGCAAGTACTCTCACGCCTTGATCCAATCCAGAATCCGAAGATACAAACCGAAAAGATGCAAATCATCAAAATCCAAAATCTGCCCAGTCATGTAACAGCTAACAAAATCAAGGATATAGAGAAGCAATATAGAGATAGGAATAAAATGATAATCAGATGATTTCATGTTAATCATCAAATGACGGAATATCTACAGAAAAGAAATACGAAGGCCAACAGGAAAGCGTCATGCACGCAGCACGTAAAGACAGCCAAATGAAGATCACAAAGACAGCCAGTTCGAGAATTGGCCAGAAATCAGGAAATGAAATGAAGAGGACCTAATGTCAAGTACAAGAAAGAGAGCAGAAGGCAAAACGAGGACTAAGAATAAAACGTGAACAGAGAACAAACCAGATCAAAGAACAAAAAAAGAGAGACCCCAGCATCCCTCTTTTGAATGATTCAATTTTGATTGGGTATCTGATTCTTACCCTGGCCAAAGCGGCTGACGGCAGGAGCAGATACAGCTTAAGCTGTTGCTTCTTTGGTTTTTGGAACCCCAGCCATGGTTGGTTTGATGGCTTTGGCAAGCGCCATGCTGACAAGACCAGCCGCAGCCATTTCGCCAAGACCATTGGTGACAATCACCAAAGACAGGTACATCAGCAGCGTATCCGGAGACTGTCCAATTGCCTGAGCGTATTGTGGACCCCATAACAGATAGATCAGACCCAGAACCATCAGGGTATGACAGAAAGTGGCCAGCACTCCTGCAAACAGAGCTGCCAATGGACGATTGAATTTTTTATTGAAAAGCTGGAAGAAAAGCCCAGCAAAATATCCAAGTAAGATTCTAGGAACCAGAGCGATGACAAGCGAAGTCCAGTTGCCGGAGATTCCGCCAATCGTAACAAATGGCGAGAAGACAAAGGAAGCCGCCGATGGAGTCATGGTTGCGTTCCATACGGAAGTCAGGCCGAAGACCAGACCTAATGCGGCGCCATAAGATGGACCCATTAAGATGCCAGCGGCGATGACGGGAATGTGCATCAGTGTGATGGACAGGAATGGGGTGCGGATGTATCCAAGCGGAGTCATCAGCAAAACCAGTTCAATAGCCAGGAACATTGCGAACAACGCCATGTTCTTTGTTTTTTGATTGCGTTTCATTATAATCCTCTACTTTCGTTTCTCTGTGAATACGATGTAAACATTGATACCATAAGGCGTTTTGACACCTGAAAGCTGGCCTTCCTGGGGATCGGCTGCCTGTGTCTCAAGCAGAATAAATCAGGCTGGAATCAAAATGCAATCAAATCTATACCGTCTACCAAATTTTCCAATAATTCATCCACACAAATCCCGCAAGAATGCCTTTTCATTTTCTATGATTTTTTTATAGAGCGTGCCTTCTTGGTTATTTTTGGCAGGAAAGGTAAACTGGACCGTAGAAACGCAATCTACTCTTCCATCAACTAAACCAGTACGAGAAAGGACAATTATGATTCGCAAAGAAGAATGCACCTCTGTTGAAAATTTGATGGGCGGCAAAGGCACTGTCAAGCTCTATCACATCCAGACCAAAGAAGAACTGGGAAAAGCCGGCCGGCTCTATGCCCGGGTTGTTCTCGAGCCAGGTTGCTCCATTGGGTGGCACCGTCATACCGGAGAAACCGAACCTTACTACATTCTAAAAGGTGAAGGAACCTTCATCGATAATGATGGCAGCCGCAGCACCGTAACTCCAGGCGATATCTGCACGATTGAAGATGGTCAATGCCATTCCATGGAAAACAACAGCTCTGAACCACTGGAATTTATCGGTCTGGTTTACAACCTGTAAAGCTGCAGCCAGACTGTCATCTTTTCTGATTACTCTACTCTGATCACTTCAGATTTCCAGACAGATTTCCTTTGATCGTGACTTTTGGCAAGTCATGATCATTTTTTTGTCTATGGCAAGAAAAAACGCCTGATTGTTCAACCAGACGTCTTTCAACTTTCGTTTTTGATTCGATACAAACCATCACTGGATTCGCTTTTTTCAGGAACAATTCTTTCCATATAGTGCTTTATAGTGCTTTAACCAGACAGATGCTGCTGAGAAATTTAACTGAATAAATAGGAAACAAACTTTTTATATGTTTCCATCTTGCGACAGGTAATTGTTACATTCAGCTCTGATTTTGGATGGGCGTTAAACCAGCCTGCGGCAACAATGACTGGAAATGGAAGGTCATCTTCAAGGTCTGCTTCTTCATTGCCGATTGCAGGGATAGCTATGGATTTGACGCCCATTTCATCCGCTGCACTCAAAATCTTGGTGATAAACATTGTCAGTGTGCTTTCATTTTCTTCCATGGGCAAAGCCGCATGGAAGATTTTTGAAGCCTTCAGATTTGGAGCATCGGTAACCACCATTGTTCCCGGTTCTGGAGTTGCGCTGGCAAAGCAGTGCTCTTTCAGTTGTTCTCCACAGGCTTCCAATAAAGCCTGGGACCCGGGTTCATTGAAATCAAAGGGTACGTACGCTGCATTGACGACCACTTCTACATCCTGAGTGCAGGCTTCTCCATGATCGATATACAACATGGATTCCCGCTCTGGCTCTTCTTCCTCTTCTTCCTCCTCGTCGGATTTAAGAACCATTGTGAGCAGATCTTTATTGAGCAGAACAGACAATGACCATGGGTTCATGATCAGTCCGGAAGACGCTTCATCATTTTTAGCCAGGGTTAACAGATCACCGGCCGGAACCATTCGATAATCGGTCGGCTGTCCAAGCTCCATCTCCTCCTGGCTTGTAAATACCGTATAGGCGATTCCGCCTCGATTCATGGCAACTTTCCGGTAATCCGTAACGGGTCCGGATGTCATTTTTCCTAAATTCAGTTTTGGGATAGTCAGTAAATCCTCACTGGATTTGGGTTCCAGCGGTACATAAAAGCACTGCCCGGAACTGACAAATTCACGTAAAGCTTCAATCAGCTTCACGATGTTTTCCTGGGTATTGGCACGCTCCAGTTCATGGATTGTATCTTCAATTTTTTTACTTAAAGCACGATCATTTGTCGGCTTTTCATCAGGTCGGGTAGTATTCATACCGTTATTTTAATGATCTTTGTCAAGGAAATTCGAGACCTTGCCCACCATAAAAATTAATCATTTTAAATGATTCGAATCGGATTTAATTGTTATCTTTTACGTTCCAAAATGTTTGTTTCATCCCTGAATAAAGCCGGTTCAGATACAAAATACAAAATTTTGAAATGATTTGAGAAAGCCTTCGATTGTTTCGCAGACCATTCGATCAGACAAAGCCAGCCGGAACCTTCAAGCTGTTAAATCCCGTTTTTTCGTTTTCCATCTGTTATTCAAGCCACTCTCACGTTTGTACTGATGGAATGCTAAAATACTTCTGTTGGCCTGAGCACCAAAAAGCGATCTGACCGTCTTTGTCTGAATCCTGTTCAACAAGATAAATCCATGCCTGCATGCATAGATGGATGAATGGATCAGATCAACTTTTCCGCTTTTAAAAGTCGATTCATTCTGCTTTTAAGACTTTGGATCAAAAGAGAAACGATGCCCCAGCCGACAATCTGTTCGTTGTCTGATCCGCTCTTTATGCCGGTTCTGTCATGTCAGGCTCGCTCTTTTTGCCGACTCTTGTCCGGCTGGATTTATCCTGTTGACGTTTGTTTGCCTGTTGGCGGATCTTCATGCATCAGATTTAAAAAACTGAAATTTAGAAAAGGAAAAATATGAAAAAAGTTCTCTATTATCTAGGGCTCTTACGCAAATATTGTGTTTAGCTATCATCATTATTATCGACGATAGCAATTGCCGCTAAGCCCAATAACCCAAGATGCGATAGGCCAACTCATCTCGAATTAGGTATTGATTATTTAATCAACAATATGAATGATGCAAGCTTATTCATTCGCTAGGATTACTCGTGTTAAAAACTACATTTGCGTAAGATCCTTATCTAGCCCAAGTCAGCCTCCTGCTCTGCTCGCTCATGCTTGGCTTTGTAACCACCGAACAGATGGCGCTGCTTTGTTATTCCTCCTTATTGGCCGGCATCCTGTTGATGGTCGCTTATGCGGTTGGGACCAAAACCAACTGGGCCGGACTCTTCCTGTATGCGACGGTTGCCTGCTGCCACTGGTTTTATCTGAGTGTTGCCAATGACACCGCCCCGATTGCGATGGGATGTCTGGGCGCGTGTCTGCTGCTCTCGCTGGTCTTCCTCTATCTGACCATCCGCAAACCCTTTGATCTGCGGCATCTGCTTTCGTTTACGTTGTTTGCGAAAGTCGCTTTGATTCCAGAACTGCTTTTGAACTATCTGATGGCCAAAAGCAGCGGCGTGGAAATGTTCAGCTATTTCAACTGGGTATTGCTGGCACTGACTTCCCTGTTTGCGATCAGCTGCCTGGTGGCCATGTACCGTCGGCAGATCATTTTGCAGTCCTGGGCGATTGTATTGGGTGTGTTCCAGTTTTTCTTCTTTACCGACATCATCTCAAGTGCTGCCATGCTGATTATGGTTGCCCGGTATCAAGAACCAGAACCAGAAGTTCATGAACCGCTTTACAAAAAATCCGCTTTTGCGCCCAATAAAGCACTCAAGCCCAAAAAACAGACTCCCAGGCAGACTCAAAAGAAAGCTCGCAAATAAGACGCAAGACTATGCCGAACTCTGCATCAGACCCCTTATGAAATGGTTATTCGCTCCTGTCCATAGGACAGGAGCGTTTTTTTAAACGTCGTCATAAAAAAACATTGGTTTTTCTACTGAGGGAAGATATATTGAAATCGATTCTACACAGAAATTCTTCATCGGTCTGACTCCCTTTGCTTCGTGAAAGGAATTTGGCTGGCTTGCAGGATTGATCACAGACTGATGGAAATTCGTCCATTTTTGCAAATTCATTAAACCAAACGAATCCTCTGGCCCATCTGGCCGTATATGAATATAGGTATTCGATTCCAGCAAAAACTTTTAGACCCTTTATAAAGCAGAACCATTTGAAAGGAGATGTTCTATGCCACGTAAAAAATCTACTCAAACCGTTTCAAAACGGAAATCCGATCCAAAAGAGGTCATTGACAAATTCTCCGAAATTCTGGGCTTCAACCCTGATTTTCCCTTCGAAGAAGAAGAATTTGCGGCAGTCATCTACGATCCTGAAAATCCTCACCTGGAAATTTCTCATGCCAGTGAGCTGTTCGATCGGATTCTCCATGATCCATCCTTACACAATGACAAAGAACTTTACAAGATGCTCAGCGAAGAACTCAGTCCAGAAGCAGACGTTGACTACCAGATTCGAGATGTAGGATCCGTCCTTTACCATTACTTTGATGGTTGTTTTGAATGGATTCTGGAACACCAGGACCTGTTTACCGGACGCACTTTCTTTTATGGCCTGAATGCTGAATTTCTGGCCGCTTTTACCGCCTGGCGCTTTCCCGACATTGAGGTGTGCTGGCTGTCGACGACCGATGAGACCCCTGATGATCCAAAACGAAATCTCAACCCAGATACCAGATCCTTCCCCTGTCTGATCAATGACTCCCTATCCAGACAGCTCAATCTGGAAAACCTGCATCGGATCGATCTTGCCAATCCAAGTGCCTGTGGATCGTTTCAGACCATCGTCCTTTGCGCGGTCATGAATAAATTCTGTCTGGATAAGGAATGCAACCCTTTGAAAGAGCCATTTCCACCACTCAACTATCGTCAAAAGGCCCGCGCCTGGTTCAAACAGCTCGACCAGGAAGTTCTCGATCTGCCAGATCTTCTTGAAAAGGGTGGAAACGTTGTCGAGATCATTCATACCGAGGATGATCTGGCTTCGTTTACCTGGAAGATCAAAATGTTAGAGCTTGGGATGGAAATCGTCCCGGAAACCCATTCGTTCTATGATGACTCTGGCATTGTGCCGACCGAGATTTCCCTCATGGCCTACACGGATGAACCCATCGACCGCGAAAAAGAAATCCAAAAGCTGTTTGAATATATCAGAACCCTTCCCTTTGGTTTTAAGGATCGGGAAACGATTAGAGCCCAATGGGGGCGTAACGTGCTGGAATCCTTCCCCTTCAAGCAGGAAAGTGGCTTTCTGATTCAGGCTGAAAATAACGAAAAAGTCCATGGATGGATCTGCACGGGAACCCTCTATCTTCCAAAGCCAACTTTCATCTATTTCACTGATATTGACCTGAATATCGATCCCTTTCTGGACTTCAACGCCGACGAGCAGCCTTTGCGCAGCCCCTTACTGGAAATGTTTCCCGTCAAGCGCCAGCAAGATGTCCAGGCCTTCTTTGAAAAGAAGATGACCGCCTTGCGTTCCAGCAAAAAATACCGGATCACTCCCCATCAGTTTGGAAGTAACCCGGTTGATTCAAATCCATACGAAAAGAATTAACTCTTAAGGACCGAATTCTTCTTTTCGATCCCTTTGTTTTTGACCATTCTTCCCTGTCTTGTGAATAAGACAGGGATTTTTTTATGGGCTGGATCAGCTGCAGAACGTTTCTGCGAGTGGAACCTTCAGGAGCCAGTTTTGGAAAAAGATGAAGAATTGGATGACTTTATCTCTGCAGATAGATCATCATGCTCTGAATGTTCATCCAAAACCAGCTGGCCTTCTTCTTCA
Organism: Allobaculum sp. JKK-2023; assembly: GCF_034745455.1. NCBI lineage: Bacteria > Bacillati > Bacillota > Erysipelotrichia > Erysipelotrichales > Erysipelotrichaceae > Allobaculum > Allobaculum sp. JKK-2023. The sequence continues at coordinate 435,127 of NZ_JAYERV010000003.1, forward strand.
ATGATACGATTCTGTACCTTGCGGCGGGTTTCAATCAGTTTTGAATAATAGAGCTTGTAGTCCAGATTCTTCTGATAGTTCGTGGAAAAGTAGCAGGCATACAGAATTTCAAGCAGCAGATGAATGGAGTTTTGCGAAGCAAAGGGACCGATTTTGGAATATTGCTTTTCCCGGGTCGAGACCTTCAGGACCACATTAGCCGCTTTAGAAAGACTGTTATCCCCGACACTGGTCAGCGCCAGAATGGGAACCTGCCGCTGTTTAAAAAAGGGCAGCGTTTCCAGAAGGGCTGGTGATTCTCCTGAATAAGAAACCACAATGGCCAGATCTTTCTCATCCAGTCTGGCTGCTTCTAAAAGCAGATCTCCATTGAGCTGACAGATTGACGCCTCCCTGCCAATCCGATGAAGCCGGAAGATAAACAGCTCACAGAGATAGGTCAGATCACTCAGCGCAAACATCTTGATATGGACGGCATTTTTCATCAGCCGCACCGCCCGGTTAAGCGTTCCATACTCCAGCAAGTCAAAGGTATCCTTAGCGCTCTCCTGAAACAGCGAAGTCAAAGATCCGGCGATTTCCATATAATTTTCGCCGGGCTTAAATGGAAAATTGGCATCCTGATTCTGGAAGGAACTTGCCAGATACGCCTCTTCCTGCAGATAGGCTTCTTTCAGTTCACTCCATCCAGAATATCCCAGTTTTTTAGCAATGCGCACCAGCAGACTTGGTGAAGTAAATGTTTCCTTGGCAATAGCTGAAGCTGAATAGTCAGCGAGTTCCATTTTCTTTTCCAGAATAAAATCCACAATCACCTTCTCTGTTGTGGAAAATGGATATTCCTTCAGCCGATCCTGCAGCAGCATACAAGCCACCTCCCTCTCCATTTATTTACAGAGATTTCAAATTCTTGTAAACAGGTAAGTGTAAAAAGACGAATAGATTTGTAAACAAAAAAGTGCTGTCACCATTGGATAAAAATAGTTGATGAACAACTGAAACTCTGGCTTCGATCCTCTGGAAATCAGCCAGTGGTCAGTCAAAACATGGCTGACCAACAGTCAATCTCCTGAAAACCGACAGTTAAAATCTGCCGCCCAGTTCCCTCCAGTTAAAGAGCAGTCAACAAAAGGTAAACAGGAAGCAATTCCCGCCTCGATCCATCTGTTTTTTCCAGCTCTTTGCAAAGTTGCACCTGAATCCAAAAGAAATCTGAACCCAGATTCCCTCCTTGATCCAGGCAGGCCTGTTTCCTATCCAGACAGGCCTTTTTCAGATTATCCATTAAAGATAAAACGTCCACTTTTGTAAATTCTATTTACAAATCCGTCTATCCCAAAGTGAAAGTTTGTGAACAGTTTTGATAGCCGCTTTTCAAGTATTTCTTCTTTTGAGGCTGGCTTTTAAGATAAAGCCAGATAAACAAAAACACGATTATTAAAGGAGAAATTAAATATGAATGGAATTGACATGATTTTAGCAGCTGCTTTTGCGGCTGGAATCGTTCAGGCATTAACCGGATTTGGAGCCGGCATCGTCATGATGATCGTACTGCCTGTATTCTACGCGATCCCGCAGGCAGCAGGAATTTCACAGGCCATCTGCCTGGCGATCTGCGCAATGATGACATTCCAGTACCGCAAATCTATCCAGTGGAAAAAAGCCCTCAAACCGATTATTCCCTATCTGATGGTTTCAAGCCTAAATTCCCCACTATATACAGAGATGTAGTGGTCCGAAAGTCCTGATATTACTTTTTATAAAGAAATATCAGGACTTTTCTCTTGACTTATTAAGTATGTATAATCTATAATATTTACAAGTTATACATATGTTTTGGAGGCCTGCTATGTCATCTCAAGTGAAGGTTAAAGGTAAAAATGGTCGGATTTATGTTTATGAGGTTGAGTCATTTTGGAACAAAGAGAAGAAAAAACCTGATTCTCATCGTAAATGCATCGGCCATATCGATGAACGGACGGGAGAAATCGTTCCGAATCGGCCTAGAGCTAAAAATGGAAACGGACTTCGTCAATCTAAACCAGAGTCACAGATTACTGTAACTGGCAGCGGCAGTTTTTCGATTGTGGATAAGGCCGCTCGTGAAACGGGGTTAATGGACTGCCTTAAAAAAGTCTTCCCAAATCACTGGCCTTACATTATGACCTGCTGTGAATTTCTAGCCTCTACCGGTGATCCGCTCTACTTAATTGACCGCTGGTCTGCTCATAATGAAACCTACCTTCCTAATGGTTTAATCAGCCAAAGAGTCAGTGAGCTTCTGCAATGTCTTACCTTGTCAAAGCAGCAAGAATTTTTCAGAACATGGATAGCTCATAATGAGTCTAAAGAATACTTTGCCCTGGACATCACAAGTGTTTCATCCTATTCCGAATTCATTTCCATGGTGAAGTATGGCTATAACCGCGATCATGAACCTCTTCCCCAGATTAATCTTCTGATGATTACAGGGCAGAAAAGCAAGCTTCCTATCTATTTCATGCCCCTTGATGGCAAGATCAAGGATGTAAAGGTGAAGTTAGAATAATTAGTGGACAAACCGAATAGAGTTTATTCCTAACCGGTTCTATGTCATAGAGTTACAATTCGAAACGAACAGGAGAGTATTTCTATGGCAAACAAACGGAAACAAATTACTGAAGAGCAGCGAAGAGACGCTCTTCAATATGTTAAAGACCATCCCGATCTGACGATGAAAGAATGCGCAGACAACCTTGGAATTGGGCTGAGCACTTTGAGTCGATTCAAGACACAGGCCAAACGCTCAGAGGATGGTGAACCGGAATTTATTGGATCTGGTCATTATACCAATCCAGTTGAAAAGGAAAATGCCCGTCTCCAAAGGGAACTCAAAGATGCTCTTGAGGCGCTAAAGATCTTAAAAAAAGCTATAAGCATTCTGGGAAATTAAACTCCACGCTCTATAGCCTGGTACACGAAGAAAGCGAAAAAGGAGAAGACTTCTCCGTGGCCAGAGTGCTTAAACTACTCGGCCTCTCCAGATCTGGTTATTATGCCTGCCTCAATCGAAAACCCAGTAATCAGGCGATACGTAAAGAAGATGTGAAAAAACAAATACAAAAAATATATGATCAGAGTCACCAAAATTACGGTGCCCCGAAGATTGGAGTTCTTCTACGCAGGCAAGGCTACACGATTACAGATCGAACCGTCGGTACCTATATGAAAGAGATGGGTATCCGGGCACAATGGATAAAAAAGCCACAGCGGCCTTCAATTATCCCAGGAACGGATCAAAAGCTCAGAAACATTCTGAAGCAAAAGTTCAATCCTGATCAACCAAATGCGGTCTGGTGTACTGATATTACCTATATTCACACCCGACAGGAAGGGTTTGTCTATTTAACCTGTATCATGGACCTCTTTTCAAGAAAGATTATTGCCTGGAAATTATCCAGAACCATGGAGGCTGAAGATGTTCTGGAAGCGCTGGAAACGGCTAAAATCAGGCGAAAATCCGATCGGCCAATTGTATTGCATACAGACCAGGGTATCCATTTTACCTGCAGCCACTATCAGAATCTGACTTCCGATATGATTCGCAGCTACTCCAAAAAAGGGTACCCTTACGATAATGCCTGCATTGAATCCTTCCATTCTCTAATCAAAAGAGAGTGGCTTAACCGATTTGAGCTGGAAAATTACTGGCAGGTCTATCGCTTATGCGATCAGTATATCGAGAGTTTCTATAACCCGGTACGAATTCATAGCCACTGCAATTACCTGTCTCCAAACACCTTTGAGCAGATGAAGGCAAGTTCTAATGCACAACCATTTACAAATGAAAAACAGAAAACTGCATCCGCAGAAAAAACGGATAGTGGAGGATGATAGCCGCGTTGCCAGGATCCAGTTCTCGAAAGGCGCAGCCGCTCGAGAACGTGAGCTGTCATACGGCATCATAGATAGCTTGAAAGACTTTCACCGTCGCTTCGCTCGATGGAAGACCTGAGTGCACAGGCGGTCGTAGGCTGACAAGGGTTTAAGCGACAGCGGCCCTTTTCAGCCGTAGACCGAATGTGCGACGATGGTCATCGAGCAAGCGACGAGTGAAAGTCCCACACACCTCACCGGAGCGAGCTGCGGTCCAGCGTGCCACGCTGGTGCAGTCCAGCCGCAGAGGCTGGTCGCCGATAGGCGAAACGGAAAACGAACAAATAAGGCTAAAGGAAAGCCGCAGAAAAAAAGTAGTTAGGGCTTCTACTGATAAGAAACCTCTATTTTAGTTGTACTAAATCTTGACATAGGACCAAGGCACTGAAGTCCGTTTTGGAGAACCAGACGATGATTACCCCAAAAATGCTTTCTTTGATCATGGATAAAGGATTTTTCTCGTTATACAACCTGGAGGCTCTCTATAAGGACCATTTTCACTTTGCGTTAGGTGTACCTTTTACCAGTAAGATCGCCAAAGAAGCTGTAGAAAAATACAGAGATACGATTGAAAGCCACTACAATGTGGTGAGTGTTGCAGGTGATGAGGTTTATGGAGTAACAGAGCTGCAGAAATGGGAAGGCCATCGTCTCTATCTCCATATTTATTTTGACAGCGATAAAGCTGCTGGAGAAAAGAAAGCATTCAATCATAAATTGCATACTACTTACCAGGCGCTCTGCAACGATGAAAAGGTAAATGATGAGAAATTCGTTGAAACGTATTTCACCATAAAAGAGACAAAAGTCAGAGGACGCAAGGTTCTCTATAACGATGCGGCCATCGAAAGCCATCTAAAAAACAGAGTGGGCTGGTTTGTCATGGCCAGTAATTTCATCAAGGATAAAACAGAAGCATTGACCATCTACAGAGAGAAAGACTGCGTTGAAAAGTCATTTGATGACCTGAAAAATCAGATGGATATGAAACGATTGAGAGTCCACAGTGAAGAGACAATGAACGGGCGGATATTCATACAGTTTCTGACATTGATCCTGGTTGTTTGGATTCGTCAGAAGCTTTCAGAAGTGAAATGGTCCAATAAGTATTCCTATCAGGAAATCATGAATGAGATTGGAGAACTTAAGAAAATCAGCGTGGAAGGAAAAAGAAAAAATCTGACTCTGCAGACAACCAGTCTACAGAATCAGATTATGGAACTATTCGGCCTTTAATGGACATGTGTATAAAGGCGGGAATTTAGGTTCAAGCTTATGCATTCAATTCTCAACTCACGTCAACCAGGAGATTCTGGTCCGAATTTTCGGTGGTTTTCTGGTTCTGCTTTCCGTCTACTACCTGTTCTTCAACAAGAACACTGGCCCAAAAGAAATGTCCAAGCCAATGTCTGCTCTCTACATTGTCGCTTCCGGTCTGTGTGATGGTCTGTTTGGAATTGGCGGCCCACTGATGGTGATCTACTTCCTGAACCTGACTCAAGACAAAAAAGAATACCTTGGAACGATGCAGGCGTTTTCCATCCTCAACGTCCTCTGGAACACCCTGTTCCGACTTTGCAGCGGCATTCTTACACCTGCCCACTTGCCAATGATCGCTGCGGGCATGGCAGCAATCCTGATTGCGTCCATTCTGGCCAAAACAGCCGTTGAAAAAATCGATGACGCTAAACTGCGCAAAATGACTTACCTGTTGATTGGTATCTCCGGTCTTCTGAACGTTCTCTAAAGACAAAAGAATCCAATGCGATGAGCAAACCCTACTCACCCAGAAACTGACAGCTTTTTCCTGCCCCTTTCAGATCCAAGACTCACATCTTCCCGATCAAAGATGTTGAGTCTTTTCATTTTCTCGCTTTTCGCTTATTTTTTGCTTTTTTTCACTTCGCTCCTGCTTCATCCTGACTTCTAAAGTTCAATCCTCAGGATTGCCAGTCAAGCCATTTCCCACCCGACTTCGCATCCAAAATCTTTCTGTACTGTCGCAAAAAGGTGAAAGGTAAAAAAAAAGGCGAAAGACAGAAAAAGAGAACCTGTCTGATTCTTTTTTGGACGGGTTCTCTTTTTTGCGTCGTTAGATTGTGAATTGCCTGGATGAACTTAATGAGTATCGCCAGTATGAAGCTCAATATCCGTGTCATGTTCGATAACGGCTTCCACCGCTTTTTCAAGACCTCTGGAAATTGTCTTCAGATCCATGGACGGCGTGCCATTGGCTTTGTTGACGGCCTGCTCAGTCATGAACGGAACATGGATAAAGCCGCCTTTAATTTCCGGGAAGAAATGCTCAATCTGGTAAAGTAGTTCATACATCAGAAAATTGCAGACATACGTTCCGGCGGTATAGGAAACAAATGCAGGAATGCCGGCATCCCGGATGGACTGAACCATTGCTTTGACAGGCAGAGACGTGAAATAAGCAGTTGGACCATCTTCGCGCACAGGAGTGTCGAAAGGCTGATAGCCGGCATTGTCAGGAATCCGGCCATCCATCAGGTTAATTCCAACCTGTTCCGGCGTAATTGCGCTGCGTCCGCCAGCCTGGCCTACACAGATCACGACATCCGGATGATTGGCTTCAATTCCTTCCTGCAGGACTTTTCCGGCTCTTTTGAATTCAGTCGGAATCTCCAGCTTAACAATTTCAGCGGATTTGATGGTATCAGGCAGCAGTTTTACTGCTTCAAAAGCTGGATTGACGGATTCATTTCCAAATGGATTAAAGCCAGTAATAAGAATTTTCATGAAAAGACCTCCTGTTATTTCAGCGCGATCATCATAATGATCTGAACAACAATCATAATTCCGGCAATCAGAACCTGATTTTGGATAACACCAAACTGCTTTTTCATATTCAGCAGGGCAACTGGAACGGTATTGAAGTTGGCTGCCATCGGCGTGCAAAGCGTACCACAATATCCGCAAGTCAAAGCAAGCATCCCGATCACAGTCGGATTGGCACCATAAGCCAGGACAAATGGATAGCCGATGCCCACCGTCATGACGGTAATTGCCGCAAAAGCATTTCCCATGATCATCGTAAAGAGCATCATTCCGATCGCATACACAATGATTCCAACCGTCACGTTTCCTTCTGGAATAATGTTTCCGACAACCTGGGCAATGACTTCTCCAACCCCAGCCTGGGTGAAGACTGCCCCAAGGCAGGCCAGCAGCATTGGCAGCATGGAAAGAGGACCAACAACAGAAAGCATGCGTTCAGAATCTTTCATAAACACTTTAAAGGTATTGCCCTTATTCTGGAACATCAAAATGATCATGGCCAGAACAACACCAATCGCAACACCATTCAAAGCAGAAAGACCAATTCCAAGTCCGGTCATTGCGCAAAGAATCGCAAAGATTCCAATACATAATGTCGGAGCAAAAATTTTCATTCCAATTTTCTGATAATTTGCCTGGGTTTCCTGAACTGTTGGAACATCCGCATGTCCCTTCGCCACTTTCTTAAAGACAGCTGGCAGACACATGAGGACAACCAGAATTCCAGAAACAAGCGAAGGAAGCCACTGGCCAAGGGCCAGAACGATTCCTAACAGAAACCAGAAAATAAACGTTCCGACCTGAGAAGGATTTTCTTTGTCTTTCAGGTTTTTAAAGGCTGTATACATGCACATAAAGCCCATAAAAATGTAAATGATTTCCATTACTTTTGCGCTGAAGGCAATTTCAGGATTTGTAAAAAAACTCATTTCAATCCTTCCTCCCCCAGTTCATCCTGGTAATACTTCTTATACAGACGACGGTCTTTGACATAGTAGTAAATGATTGCCAGCACCGTCGCGATCACACAGACAGGAATTTCAATCAGCGCCAGATCAATCAGCTCAACATGAATGCCAAGCCCCTCCAGCGTGCCCTGCACAAGCAACGCGCCAGAGCCGCCGACAAACAGAACCTGACCAAAGAACCAGGTAATGTTTTCCATACCAGAAGCCATTCCCTTCAGCTCTTCCATATGATCTTCATTCGGTTTATGTCCTTTGGCAGTGATTGCTCCCTCAGCCATTGGCATGATGACTGGACGAACAAAGCCGGCAACGCCGCCAAAACCAACATTGAAGGCCGCAAAAATCGCACGCATGACCCCATAAATGCCGATAACCATGCCACTGGTCGCTCCTTTAAACTTACCGATCAGCCCAGCAGCCGCTTCCCGCAGGCCATTGCGCTCAAGCGTCCCGGTAACAAGCATGACAATGATAAAAATTGCCATATTTCGATTTGCGACAAACGTAGATCCGATTGTTTCAAGCAATGCGACTGGCGACATTCCGCTTACCAGGGCTGTAGCCGCTGCAGCAAGCAGAATGACCAGAATCGAATTCCATTTCAACGCGAATCCCACGATGACGATTACGATTCCAATTAAACAGAACCAATTCATAAATACACCTCTTTTCAATGTTTCAACTATATCGGTCCCTGCCCTCGTTTTCCATTCTTTTTTACTGGGTAATCAGAATCGCTGATAAATGAAAGGATTTCATCCTGGTCAGGTTCAGAAAGCAAGGAGAAGCAGTGGTCCTAATCTATGCCTCCCATAACCGTTTTTAAGATCCGTCCCCAAAATCGGACAGGTTTTAAAGAAGCAAGATTCTCACCAGATTCTCATCAAAAATGGATCAGGCAGGACAGCGCAGCATAGGTCAGCCAGAGCGAGCCAGATCTCCAACGAAAAGCGGATTGTAGCAGAATTTGTCAATTACATCTCGACACACATCAATCATGCGATAGTCATTGCCGATATATGCAAAGAACTTGGTGTCAGCCGTTTCTATGGTTCTCGGCTCTTTTCCACCTACCAGGGGATTTCGCTGCGTGATTTCATCTGGCAATCCAAAGAAAGCGAGGCCAAACGGATGCTTGAAACCACGGATCTGTCCATTCAGATCATTGCCTCTTCCCTTGGTTATGAAGACCCGCTCTACTTTTCTCGTCTGTTCCGCCAGACAACAGGCCTCTCCTGTACCCAGTGGCGCCAGGGACAGCGGCTCCACTCCCATGAAGTATCAAATCAGAAATTTTCCGGATGACTTCTTATATACAGCCTTTGTACTGCCTTATATGAAGTTGCTATGTTTCTTGCTTACCACAGGATCCTACTGACTTCACTTTCAGCCAATCCGATTTGTGAATTGACTGAAAGTGAACGAAACCGTACCCCTCAAATACCATTACCATATGTTGATCAACCACCGGAAAAAGGTGAACGGAAGCATAATTATCTGGAACTGGTAGAGAAACTCGATCATGTAGATGCCTTCGATGGCGATCTAATCAGAGCCATGGCAGATAAGGTGATGGCGTACAAAACAAAAGCTTTGTGTTCTACTTTGTCGGCAAGAAATGGATCCGTCGCGATCCGGGGAAGAATCGAAAAACGCACAAAAGCTGGTCTCAGTGTAGAGGCCAGCTTTTACGAATCAAAAAAGAAAAACGCAGACTCATAGTGTTTACGGTCTGCGAAAAGAATGATTTCTTTTTGGTCTACATAGATATTTTAGACAGATTTTTGGACAGCATCAATCACTCTACAAACAAATCTATACCTCGTCGACAACATTCGGTCGCTTTCAAAGCACTGTGTATGCCGACGAAATCTGTTTGAGAAAATGACTCTTGATGTTCGCCACTTCTTTATATAAAATGAATCTACTAATTGAGGTACAAACCATGTAAGTTCATCTTATAATTTGCACTTGAAAGGGCGGCCAATCCCCGCTCTTTTATTTTAATCGGAGCAGAATCTATCCAATGCTATTCAGTTAAGAGATTCTGAGATTTAAATACCATTCGAATAGTATCAGCTCTTTTCTGGCTCTTACGCAAACAGTGTGTTTAGCTACCATCACTATTATCGGTGATAGCAGTTGCGGCTAAGCTCAATAACCTAAAACAAGATAGATGAACTCATCTCGAATTAGGCACTGCTATTTAATCAACAACATGAATGATGCAACCTGAACTCACGGAGAAATTATACCGATTGGACTAAATTTAGATAAAGTATCCTTTTACAAAGTAAGTATTGAGAAATGTTCTCTGGATCAAGCGTCTATTAATAGGTGAAAATACACCGATAAAGCCAATGTAATCCTAGATAAAATAGTTCGTTTTTATTTTAATCAAAGTGTATTTATAATTTTTGACCACATCGACATATTCTGGGCGTGCGTTCAGGATGCAAGCTTATTCATTCGCCAGGAGCATCAGTGTTAAAAACTACATTTGCGTAAGAGCCAACTTTTCAAGTACTATTCCATAATATGGTTTTTTCTGAATACATTTTTCTATGCTGTCTATTCTATCGGATATATTTTGACAACAATCACTAATTATCCCACTTACTTCAGACCTATATTCTAATTGGTTATAAATTTCTTCATTGCGTAGTTTAAATGTTTCTTCATTCTCTGGTTCATAAAAGTCTCGATCATCGTAATCGTCGTCTTCGGAACAACTATATTCCCCCTCTTCTTGCCTGATTAGTTTCTCTTGGAGACTATCAAGGCTATTATTTGATATTTCATAGTTTTTCATAACCTGTGAGAGGAGAGATGAATCTGAAAGAATAGCTTCAACATATCTGTCACAAGCCTTTAGACTTTCTTTCCTAGAAAGATCTCTTTTTATCCATTCCGGGATATTCTTAATCACATTTGATGGATAAACTGATTTCAGACAGTCTTCATCTGGATGATTAAGAGAATCATATGTCAGTGAGGAAGTCAAGATACAATCAGATACACAAGCAGTTATCCATTCATAATATATAAGTATCTTTCTTAGTTCATCAATCTCAACGTCACTTAAAAACTCCATTTTATCGTTGAGTGTTCGTTTGAAAACCGGAATCATTTCAGGCAATTGTTCCCATGTTATTTGGACAATATCCTTCGGTTTATCCTCTTCAAGCATTTCATCTTTATCACATAAACTTCCAAACCCTTCATGAGTTTTCTTTCCTGCTCGTTGAAAAGAGGTCTGCTGCATTCCAATCAGCTTATAATTTTCGAACCTTAAAACAATTGAATAATATTCATGTAATTCATACAAAGCCAATTTATTATGTTTAAAGTTATTGAACAATTCAACAAAAAATGTAAAGAGGCAAGAGGAAATTATACCTGTAGCAAACGTAAAACTAATATTGTACGTGAAAGATTCCTGAGGAATCCGAGAGGCGATAATTCCAAATAGCACACTGACAACTATTGATAAAACCAAACAGCCAAACAGTGTAATTTTTGGATAAAAAGCAAGCAATAGAAACCGCCATACTTCTTTTATTCTATATTTAAATCTCATATACACTTCCTTAAATCAATTTATTATACAATCTAAATTCCCGTACCTATACAAAGGGTTCGCTAAGCTCGAACAGCTCTATGATCTGGTCCTAAAGCTTTGTAGTCGTCAGGACCAGATTTTTGTTTTTCCTCTCCCGAATAAGTCACCTATTTCAGCTCTCCGATCTCGTCCACGATCTGGGCTGTAGGAATATCTCTTAGTCCATTGAAGTTAGAATAATTAGTGGACAAACCGAATAGAGTTTATTCCTAACCGGTTCTATGTCATAGAGTTACAATTCGAAACGAACAGGAGAGTATTTCTATGGCAAACAAACGGAAACAAATTACTGAAGAGCAGCGAAGAGACGCTCTTCAATATGTTAAAGACCATCCCGATCTGACGATGAAAGAATGCGCAGACAACCTTGGAATTGGGCTGAGTACTTTGAGTCGATTCAAGACACAGGCCAAACGCTCAGAGGATGGTGAACCGGAATTTATTGGATCTGGTCATTATACCAATCCAGTTGAAAAGGAAAATGCCCGTCTCCAAAGGGAACTCAAAGATGCTCTTGAGGCGCTAAAGATCTTAAAAAAAGCTATAAGCATTCTGGGAAATTAAACTCCACGCTCTATAGCCTGGTACACGAAGAAAGCGAAAAAGGAGAAGACTTCTCCGTGGCCAGAGTGCTTAAACTACTCGGCCTCTCCAGATCTGGTTATTATGCCTGCCTGAATCGAAAACCCAGTAATCAGGCGATACGTAAAGAAGATGTGAAAAAACAAATACAAAAAATATATGATCAGAGTCACCAAAATTACGGTGCCCCGAAGATTGGAGTTCTTCTACGCAGGCAAGGCTACACGATTACAGATCGAACCGTCGGTACCTATATGAAAGAGATGGGTATCCGGGCACAATGGATAAAAAAGCCACAGCGGCCTTCAATTATCCCAGGAACGGATCAAAAGCTCAGAAACATTCTGAAGCAAAAGTTCAATCCTGATCAACCAAATGCGGTCTGGTGTACTGATATTACCTATATTCACACCCGACAGGAAGGGTTTGTCTATTTAACCTGTATCATGGACCTCTTTTCAAGAAAGATTATTGCCTGGAAATTATCCAGAACCATGGAGGCTGAAGATGTTCTGGAAGCGCTGGAAACGGCTAAAATCAGGCGAAAATCCGGTCGGCCAATTGTATTGCATACAGACCAGGGTATCCATTTTACCTGCAGCCACTATCAGAATCTGACTTCCGATATGATTCGCAGCTACTCCAAAAAAGGGTACCCTTACGATAATGCCTGCATTGAATCCTTCCATTCTCTAATCAAAAGAGAGTGGCTTAACCGATTTGAGCTGGAAAATTACTAGCAGGTCTATCGCTTATGCGATCAGTATATCGAGAGTTTCTATAACCCGGTACGAATTCATAGCCACTGCAATTACCTGTCTCCAAACACCTTTGAGCAGATGAAGGCAAGTTCTAATACACAACCACTTACAAATGAAAAACAGAAAACTGCATCCGTAGAAAAAACGGATAGTGGAGGATGATAGCCGCGTTGCCAAGATCCAGTTCTCGTAAGGCGCAGCCGCTCGAGAACGGGGCCAGTCATACGGCATCATAGATAGCTTGAAAGACTTTCACCGTCGCTTCGCTCGATGGAAGACCTGAGTGCACAGGCGGTCGTAGGCTGACAAGGGTTTAAGCGCCAGCGGCCCTTGTCAGCCGCAGACCGAATGTGCGACGATGGTCATCGAGCAAGCGGCGAGTGAAAGTCCCACACACCTCATCGGAGCGAGCTGCGGTCCAGCCGCAGAGGCTGGTCGCCGATAGGCGAAACGGAAAACAACCAAATAAGGCTAAAGAAAAGCCGTCAAAAAAAGTAATCAAGGCTTCTACTGATAAGAAACCTCTATTTTAGTTGTATTAAATCTTGACATAGGACCAAATTTCTGGTTTCTTTTCCGGAGCGGTTGAAGGCATCAAGACAGCCGCTTCCAATGCCTGGAACTGGATCAGCGAGAAAACGCAGTCCATCTGGAATGGCATCAAAGACCACATCATCAACCCTATTTCTGATGCCTGGAATAAGGTTAGTGAGGTCTTCGGTAATATCTATAACTGGATCAAAGAAAAAATCGAGGGAGCCAGGGATATTGTTTCCGGTGCGATTGATGCCATAAAGGGATTCTTCAATTTCGAGTTCCACTGGCCACATATTCCGCTGCCGCATTTCTCCATTTCCGGTTCCATCAACCCTCTCGACTGGTTTGATGGCGGTCTTCCCTCGATTGGCATTGAATGGTACGCTAAAGCCATGCCAAGCGGCATGATCCTAGACGGGCCCAGTGTGTTTGGAATGAGAGGTAATACACTTCTGGCTGGTGGCGAAGCAGGCAAGGAAGTCATCGTTGGTGCGAACTCCCTCATGGGGATGATCCACTCCGCTGTTCAAAGCAGCATGATGACCCGCTCTTCCACACAGCCGCAAGCAATGGAGATCGACTATTCCAGAATTGGTCAGGAAATGAAAAACGCTGTGTTAGCACTCAGCCTGGAAGCCAATCTTTCCATGGATGGAAGAACGCTGGCCAGACAACTGGTAAAACCGATGGACCAGGAGCTTGCTAGATTGTCGAGAGGAAGATAAGAAGCATGAATTTTAATTACATTTTTCCAGATAATTTTAAGTCACTGTTTGAAATGTATGCTAGAGCGATGAAGTTAGATTCGCTGATTGAACCCTTAAGTAGATGTGAAATCAAGCATCATGATCTAGGATTTGCTTATTATGCTGGGTTACGTGGATATTGGGATTACCACGCTCTAGATGTTGACATAATTGGCATGAAGCAAGATCTTGACATCATTGAAATGAATAAGAACAGTTTTATTATAGTTTTCGATAAAGCTCTTGATCCTGAAAATACCGGTCTTGTAAGTAGAGAGTTCTTATTTATTCCGAATTCTCAACCGTCTGCTTGCTTTGACTCTCAATCAGCTGTCACCTTGCCTGATGAAAGTGATCCTTTATTAAAAACTTTAAGTTTCGATATTATTGGAAAAATTGAAAATGGAGAAGCTGATCTAGCATTAGACCGGCTTCACACATACACAACTAAATTCATCAGGAATAAATGTGAAGATATTGGTCTGGTAGTTAAAAAAGAAAATGGAGATAATCTTCCTCTCCAGAGCCTAATGGGTAACTTGTGTAAATACTATAGAGAAAACAATTTGATTGAGAGCGAATTTTCACTGAGAGCTTTAAAATCATCAATCAGTCTAATGGATGCATTTAACGAGGTAAGAAACAAGCAAAGTTATGCGCATGTCAATCAAGTGTTAAACAAAAACGAATCAAAACTTGTTGTTGAGATAGTCACATCGATTTTAAACTTCATACAAGTAATTCAGCCCGATTATTCTGAATTTAAATGGTAGAACTTTTTACTTTGAAAACAACCCCTCGGCTAACAAGGCAATTCTTTGTCTGCCAGCCCTGGTTGTAGATTGGATATTGATATTTTGTTGAAATACCAACATAAAATGCTACTTGAGGACGTAGTACCCCCTTTCCCCCGTTAGTCTGTACTAATGAATTATGGGATGCCTAAGACTATCTCACCAGTCATTTCTGAATAGACATTTCCTTCTTCATCGACAGACGACTCTCATAAATTCGAAACACCTTTAGGCTTCATGGATTTTATATTCACCATTTTTCGTTTTTCCTACATTCAGAAGCGAAAGATGGTATTTTTTATTTGAATAAATATTAACTTTTTATTAAGTGTTGGATTGAGCGTTGAAAACTTAACACTTTTCTGCAGGCTCCTGCCGATCAGAAAAACGACTTTTAGAAAGGAGCAGTCGAGATGTTAACCGTTTCTAGTACTCACCAGGATTTTTTACAGGATCTGAATGGCCGGATAGCCATCATGCGCTCTTCGCAAATTGACAGGCTTAACGATCTGTCATACGCCATGGCTTTAGGTAAGGTCACTCTGCTTAATCTGGATCCAGTTATAGATGTGATTTCTCACCTGTATTCCTCCAGAGGGCGACCTGCTGCCGATCCACGGATGCTTATTCGTTCTCTGGTTCTTATGTATCACTTCCAGGAAACCAGTATTCAGTTATGGCATGACCGCCTTGAGTACGACTTTTTACTCCGGGTACTTTGCGGCATCAGTGGACGCAACCCAGCAGTCGGGACCTATTATTCCTTAATGGATCGACTTTATCTGTGGGATATTTCTGTGAACATCCTTCCCGCAGGAAAGAATAATAAGCCTAAGAAAGCTAAAAAGCCAAAAGGCAAGCCGGGACGAAAGCCAAAAAACTCTGCCAGTCCTCCAGATTCTGATATTGATCAGTCCGGGACACCAAATCCAACCAGAAAGGGAGAAAAAATGAACCTGAATCCTCCCGGGGCGACAACCTCCCTGGCGATTCAGGCTCAAATGGGCGAGATTGACCCAGAAAGGTCTATCAGGATTCTTCAAGCTCTCTTTAAAGAAATTGCGGTGGAACCATCTATCGCAATGGGCCTGATCGATCCGGGTAATCTCATTCTTTCGGGTGATGGAACCGCTGTCTATGTTCACGCAAACAACAGAGGTCATCATCTATTAGAATACACTGGAACCGAAAAATTTGATACCCTTCGTCGTTATTCTGATCCTGATGCCAGTATTGGTTTTGACAGTGATAAGGGAGATTACTATTTTGGCTTTACAGGCTATTTTAACGTTGTTCATAACTCCGATAAAAATATTGATCTGCCAATCCACTTTATGATCGAATCTGCCAGAGAACACGATTCAACCATTTCGATTAAAGCAATAAACCAGG
Source organism: Allobaculum sp. JKK-2023 (assembly GCF_034745455.1). Taxonomy (NCBI): domain Bacteria; kingdom Bacillati; phylum Bacillota; class Erysipelotrichia; order Erysipelotrichales; family Erysipelotrichaceae; genus Allobaculum; species Allobaculum sp. JKK-2023. The sequence goes on from NZ_JAYERV010000003.1 coordinate 451,246, forward strand.
TCAGGCACTTATATCCGAACATAAACATTACTCATCTCTGTCTGGACAGCGCCAGTGATAATGAAGCGACTTTTCAGCTGTGCGAAAACTGGTCTATCAATCCCGTTATCGACCTCAATAAAAGAAGAGGAAAAGGAACCGAAAAAGGCAGCGTGACCATTTCCTCTACCGGCAAACCAATATGCAAATCAGGCGAAGAGAGGTGCTGTACTGGTTTTGACAAAACACATAATGCCTATAAATATCGCTGCCCGTATGTTATGAAGCGAATTTCGGAGTGCTCCCACCGTGACGAATGTTCCAAAGGTACCTATGGCCTCTCCGTCTATTTGAAGTGTAACAGTGCCAGAGAAAGGGCTATGCAGAAGCATGGAACCAAAGAGTGGAAGACAGTTTATAACAATCGGACAAGCTGTGAGCGACTCAACAATCGTTGTCTGAATGATTACGGTCTCCATAAAACGAAAACACGTACTCAGCGCCGGATATCATTTGTAACCTTTCTTGGATGTGTAAACATTCATACAGATGCCTGGTTAAAAGAGGAAAAGGCAGCTAATAATTAGTGTAAAAAAACAAACTAGTATTCCTACTTTTTTTAGTGCGGCCTTTTTTTCAGATCGACTGAAACTGACTTCTCAAAACTTTCTTTGAGAAAGACAGAACTAATAAAAGCCGCTTAGCTGATATTTTCTTAATAATTTGTTAATAATTCATTCAGATTCCTCCTAGAATTTATGAGAGTGCTCAAAATGTATTTTATTTGATTTTTGAATTTATGTATTCCCATTCCGCGTCTGTAATTGCCCATACCTTCCTCAAATATTCGTCTGTGTACTGCCGATCATATACTTTTAAATCAGGAACAAAAATGAATTGTTCTCGAGTGATGTGTTGAGAAACAACAGCTTGCAATAAAAGGAATCTAGCAGTTTTCGTGAATAAGTATGATCGGAAATTCTCTACTTCTTCTTTTGTTTTTGCTGAATAAACGACGAAGAACGACTCGGTACATGCTGTGCCAGGGGGAAGAATGAACGTATTGTTATCTGTATAAAACCCAATGGGTTTATTGAAATCCGTTTGCCCAGCAATTGGTGCAATGGGCGCTACGAACTTCCATTTATTTAATAGATCAAAGTTATCAACCACATCTTTTGGATCTGCATATTTCAGTCCAATCTTCTGAATGAATCTACAAGGAATTCCTTGCTCTTTTGGTGGATAGTTAGTAGACAAGCCAAAAGGTTTTCTGGCTGAACAAATCTTATTTAAAAAGCAGCCGTGATGTTTTTTAAGAATTTTCTCCAGTATCTCCACAGATTTGTTATCCCGAATAAAGACTGGATATTTATTAAGTTCACGAATCATGACGTTTTTTTCAGAACCTTTAACATTTACCACTTCTGTTTTCGTAGATGTTTCTTTGTAAGATGATAAAAAGTAACATACTCCACCAGATATATCTACCTCTGGAAATACATCAGTGGATGTCGGGAAATCAATCAACTTCTTGACATGCTGACTACTCAGCATTGTTTTACGGAAATCATTCAATCCCTTCCCACCCGCATACCATCTAGATGGCATTATTAAAGATGAAAATTCTGGTTTGAGTGCTTCTGCTGTTAGCACAAAGTAGTTGTAAACTGCTTTTGCACTCACACCGTGTCCCGAATCCATCAACTGATATGGCGGATTTCCGACGATTGTTGAAAAGTGCAAATCATCCTCTCCTTTATGAACATTTAATCCCCAGAACCTTTTTGAGTTTACTTTCTTGATGAACTCGCCCTTTTTGTTTTCGAGGGTGGTAATCAGATTCTTGAAGGAATGAAGATTTGGCCTTCCAGGACCATATCCCAATAGCGTCCGTTTTGTAATAGTTTTAGCCATTGGTGTTTTACAAACTGCAAAGATATTATTTTCGACAATTGATTTCCACAATTGTCTTTGATCTAATTCAGGATTCTTTTCTACCTTATTCCTAAAAACCGAATAGCAAGAGTATAAAGGATACAGTCCAGTCTTCGAATTAATATCCAAAATTTTAGGGTCATCAACTTCGAATATCGCACTTGTTGCTTCTCCTTGGACGACATAACGAGGTAAGTCAAGCTGGTTTTCGTATTTTTCATCAAAGAAGCACCAGCCACCTATTGTGTCCGCTAACTGCATATTCACTACTCGCCAAGGAGTCAGTACTGTTTCCTTATCAGGATTTTTGAAGGTAGAGAAGATATCGGCAATCTTTTTTACCCGCTCAACCGGTTCAAGTGTATCTGCTTGTCTAGCTGAGTTTCGAATACGTCTTCCAGCTGCAATGAAAATCTCTTCGTCATAAAACCGCCTTAGTTTTCTAAACTCTGCTTTTGTAACCCCATTAGGCATGAACTCTTCCCAGGAAGCATCATCAACTAATTTGACGAAGGTATCAAGGTCAATATCATCTGAATATGGCACATCAGCTCCATATATAAGCAAAGGCATCCGGGTCGAAATCTGACGCAGAATCGAAATAGCTTGAGCTCGGTTCTTTTTCTTTTCTTTCAACTCCTCAAGTCTGGCCTCTTCTTCAGGGGTCAATTGTTCCTTCTCTTTCTTTTTCTTATTGATTTCTTCCTCTTCTTCACGCTCTTCATTGGTCAAGCCAGTTTTGTTGATATCAATCTCCTTGTTTTTTTCTTGTGCTTTTGATTTACCGATCGCAGTTTGAAGATCTTTGAACATTTCAAGATCTTTTTCATCCAAGGTGAAAAGTTCATCAGTATAAAGCCTATTGTCATCAAAACCGTGTTGAACTACTTTTTCGGCATAGGCACGCTTAAGTTGTTGGAGAAGCTTTGGAGTATCATAAGGCTTCATTTCGGAGCCGGAGATCGCAATCACAGGGCAGTAATTTAAAAATTTTCCCAGAATCTCACGATCCCTTTCTTTTGTAGATCCAGCTTTTGAGGATACTTTGACCGCATCTGCCACCATTTTTAGTGTTCGGTCAGGAGCAAAATCGAAAACATAACCGGCGTCTTTGATTTTTCCGTTAATATTGGCTGGAGACTGCACTCGGAAAATAGTCTGTAGATAATTGGCCGCAGAGGTACTGTACGATCCTGAAAGCATGAATACGCCTGTCCACTCTTTAACGGTGACTCCTGTGGTGAGTTTTCCACAAGACAGAGTGATCGTATAAGTGTCATTCAATGCGGCTCTGTTAATTGCGTTTCGGACTTTCGTCAATGCTTCCTCGTTAGGATCTTCCGGATTGCCATCGCCAGCAACGTTGACGATCTCAAATTGACCACTACCAAAAACAGGATGCTTCATCATCAACTTCGACAAAGCTCGAGCTTCATCGACTCCTGGAACCATCCATAGAGTGTGTTTGAAAATATCACGATATTCAGCTGTCGAAAACGGATAGGCGCTTGTCTGACTTTCTTTACTCATCAGATTCAGGAAAGACCAAACATCCTTTTCATGAACGAAATCGCCCACATGTGCTCCCTGGGGCATATCTTCATGGTCGTACTTAAAATCACCTGTGAAGGTACGGAAGAATTCTTTGAAGTTGAAGGCTTTATCCTCGAAAGAAGTATATGCAGAGCTTCCCAGGGCGTCTCCAAGATCATATGTATAAATTTTCAGCTCTGGAAGATCAGAATAAGGGTTAGAATCCCCAAAATGAAGTTTGTCCCATTCAGATTTGGATTCCTGCTCCATGACATAGTCCCAAGTGTAGATGGCATCCTCTTCATAATCGTCAAGAATGTTGAATGGTGTTCCAGACAACGACAAAAGCTTCGTATTTTTGTGTACCAATGTCTTGATTGTTGTATCACCAAGAGACGTTTGGGTTCCTTCGTGGGCTTCATCCACAATCACACAGTCCCAGTCTGTATCGAAAATCTCGTCATTCTTCTGATAGCCACCCTTTTTTATCTTTGCAGACTCTCTCAAATCTTGGATGGACGCAAAATAGACGAAGGGATTATCTTCCTCGGCCAATTGCTCAAAAGAGTAGCCTTTCTTTTTCGATCCATAGCGGTAGTCAGTATTACGAAAAATCTTTCTGAAATCTTCGAACCAGCCTTCATTAACTACTGGCCTATGAGTTACGATGATCGTCTTCTTAAACTTCGCTCTTTTGATAATCTCCAAGCCAACAAATGTTTTTCCGTATCGCATTTTTGCATTGATCAAGAATCGATCCGATTTTTTGAAATGTTTTACCGCTCTGGAAATACACTCTTCCTGTTCTGGTCTGAAAATTATCGGAGCAGATACCATTTTTCCGTCTGGGGTGAAATAGGCCTTGTTGCTTTTCACTGCTCGGATGGCGGTCTTAGCAGCATCCAAATCAAGTTCAAACCATTCAGAACCAGTTGTATCATCGATACGCACGTTCTCGATTCCAGAATTTTTTAAGACAGAGTGAACGTCTTTATCTGAGAAAGCTTTGGATACCACCAAACCATTTTCATTGACATCTTTTACTGCCAGCTCTGTCCAAAGAAGGTCATAATGGATCCCAGCTGTCTGGGTATAGCTATCAATCCGATCACGTGCAGCTTTGTTGAGTTCCTTTGAATTTGGGTTCAGTTGGTCTCGAGGAGTTTTAGTCTTCAAGGAGGCCTTTCCAATTTTCAATTTTCCGTGATGCGCCTGATCAGGAATGCCAAAAACATAGATCAAATTATATTCAAAATTATCCTCGAAATATGGTTTCATAGTCTTTTTTCTCTCTATCGGTTTAACAAGCTTCGGAATTCTATTATTTCAGGCTTACCATCTGTCTTATTTGTCCAATCCGCAATCAAACAGTAAGGACTGTCTCCTGAATCAAAAAGGGCTGAGTCTTCAAAAAATGTGATCCCATCTTCATCTTCCTCAAAACCAAACGTCAATTGCTCATATGGCTTGACCGGTTTAGAAAAAGGTAGGCAGTTAGTCAATCCATCCATCTGCCATACATTCCAAGAAATAATCTCGGCAATTCTTGAAATCTGCTTGAGCGATGGAAATCGTCCAAATCTATCAAAAAAATACTCGATATAGGTAAATAGGAGATTTTCTCTAGCTAAAAATAAATTATCACCCTGGTACTCATAACCGTAGGTTGATTCGAAAGCTTTAATAACTGAAGCATTCCAAACTTGATCAGATTTTGCGTTTTCGTTAATCACTCTGAATTTTCGGTCTAGCAAACCAATCCGATCTTTAAGCTCTATCTTTTCACCACTCACAGTATCGTAACGACTAACCAGATATGGGGCTTCACCACAAGTAATCTCTAATCGGATATCGGCTACATAATCCTTCCAGGTTTTTCCAGCAGAAAATTGAATAGGGTCTGCCGAGGTTTGCCAACTACCGAAATCACCAACATTGAACGAATTCTCACTGCCCAACCAGGCGTCATCCACTAAATTGTTCTGCATATTGCAGACCCAGGAAGGGGTGAATACTTCTGCCTTATCCTTGGTTCTCGCAGTTTGTGCTGCTTGAGACTTCCGAACGCGTGGCTTTAAGAAGTTTCTCTTTCCAAATTTTACGGTATTAGGATCTAGTTGTTTGTCAGCTCCAAACTGCACTCCAAACTCAAGATGACTGGAAGTTGCCCAAACAATACTTTTTCCCGTCGTATGGTCCTTTAACAAAGTTCGCAGAATTGATGGATATAGCTCGTAAAGAGCTGATTCAAACTCTGTTAGAGACCAGGAATCAATAATCTCTGTTTTCGTTTTCATTGTCCTTATTATACCGAATAGCCGTTTATCTAGCGACCAACCTAAGGATAGCCACTAGTCCCGTTTAACCACCTGGCATTGGTCCAGCCCCTTAAATGCAAATGAAATCAACGAAAGAGCATCCAAAGCTTTCACTTCATTCACAGGCCAATCAAGTTTTAAATTGTGAGCCTGCGGGTTTCTAAACATCAGAAAAATAGCATTAATCAAAGTTCTAAGACCGTTCTGCTCGTTTCTTTCCGTCTCAGTCTCCAATCGATTCAAAACAAGGTATGGATTTTTGGTGGAAAATGCCTTTTCAAAGAGATTTGCTCCATCGCCAGTAAGTCCGGTTAGTTCTCTCACTTTCTTTGATAAACCTTTTGATGCCTCGAAAACGGCCTCAAAGTATTGACCATTTACATATTCTTTTTTTGCAAGGTGAACAACCGATGGGTGAAAGTTCTGTTTTTGAAATTTTGCTTCGCGCTCATTGGCCCTTCGATCTACTTCGTCTAAAGTATCGGCCTTTTCTACCTCAACTATTATTCCGCTAGTATTTATTTCATATCCTTCTAGAAGCAGAACTTTGTTAATCCCGTTAACCAAATACTCATACTGTTCACGATTATCAAAATCAGTATAACGAGCTAGATTGACGGTTTTTTCTATTATATCTTTGAACAAATATTGAGATTGTTCTCTATTGAATTTATATGCTAAACAGTTGAAGAACCATTGCCTTTTGTTTGGAGCAATCGGTAAATCGTATGGTACGCTACACAGATCAAGAAGATGCTGGAGCTCCCTTCCTGTTAAACCATTGGAGGTGTCAGCAATGATATCGCAGATGCTTTCGACTTTTTGTTGGTCAAACTCGTGTTGGTACATGTCATTCGGATCCTTTCTTTAATCAGAATCGATACTTTCTCGACTTATGAAAAGCAGCCGGTCCTACTCATTTATCCGGTAGAATCGGCCCCTAACAGTAACAATATAAAGATTGGTTTTTATACCTCAGTGATATAAATGGTGGTCTGATTTGTTTAGTGATACGATCAATCAATCTGTTTTTGCCTATAACTACATCGAACTTTTTCTTGCCCATGTCGTTACCTTCTTTCGTTTCAATCTCTTTATATAAAATTGTCTTTTTTGCTCTCCACTTTCTAACCTGGCAAAGTGGAGCTTTTTCTTCTTGTTCCTCTTCGATATCGAACAAAGTCATTTGTTCGACCATTGGCTGTGGTACTCCGAGCGGAACTGTTCCACTTAGTCCGTCCATCTGCCAAAAGTTCCAGGTAATGATATTTGTGATCGCTGTTAGAAGACTTAGGTCTGCCTCTTTTTTCCAGATGGTCTGGTAGTAGTCAACAAAAGTCATGAGGAGATTGATGCGACCAATGAGCAGATTATCGCCCTGGTATTCATAGCCATACACACTTTCATAAGCACGTTTGGTCCACTTCAACCAGTCTTCTTCATTGTCTGTATTCTCTGTAACTATACGCAGTTTGCGATCGAGAACCCCCATTCTTTCTTCAATGGAGATGATCTCTCCAGTTGATGCGTTGTAACGTGAAACGATAAACGGTGCTTCGCCACAGGTAATTTCCAGGACTGAGCGGTCAATGTAGTCCTGCCATTTTTTTCTTTGAAATCGATTTTTTCTTTTCTTGTTATCCAGGACTGACTTTTTTCAACATTGAACACGTCTGGTCTGCCAAACCACTCTTCATCGAGGTGATTGATCATCTTATTCACAATCCATGAGGGCGTGAATACCTCTGCTTTGGCTTTCGTTCTTTGCTGCTGAGTCTCTATTGCTTTGAATGCCCGCGGCTGGATAAGAACTGGATTCATTCCCTTGAGAGCCCCTGTTGTGATTTCAAAGCGATCACAGTATTTGGGTCCATATTCGCTGTAACCATCCGTTGCCCAGATAATTTTCTTTCCAGTCGTTTTATCAACCAGGAGTTTTTCCAAGACCATGTTGAGAGGATATTTTCGAAACTCAATGATTTTTTCCATTTCCAGTACCTCCAGCTTCATCATTTGATTTGCTCTTTAGCACCCATTATAAAGGAAGAAACGATCCTGAGGTCGAGGCGTTAGGAGTTCTTGACTATCTGATCTATCTTGTTTAAACACAGTCGGTCATGACCAAAACATACTTGCAGCAAGAATATCAAAATTGATTTATCAACGAAGCTGGTATAAAGATGCCCTTCTTTACCTGAGACACGATTCGTTGTACATTCCATCGGAATTCTTTGTGATTACAGCAACTATTTTAGTTAACAAATCCCATATTCAAGAAGAATTATACGTTCTTTTATTGTAAAGCTGCATAAGTTATTGATTTCAAAAATTATTTGTACCTTTTTGTGAGGTTTTTGTGCTTATCATTTGTGTTTTTAGAGGATGTATTATAATCAAATTTCCGAATGAAGAATTTAACAAACGGTAGTGCAAATGATAGATTCGCCATTTTTGAGCAGCATTTTAATACTTGTGATCGATCTACAGTAGTCAAAACGAAAAATACCCCTGAGCTCAATAGATTCAATTGACTATTTTGCTCTGGGGCATACGGTCTACATCGCACAATTATCTAAGATGGCAATCCAAGTAATTCCATGATGTCATATAATGATTTAATTCTTCTACAAGTGCATATCGACTGGATAAACCAGAAAAAACTCTTTGAACAGTCATTATCCCTTCCCTCTTCCAAAGCCAGGCGAATTCCACTCGTGACTTGAGCAATTCTAGTCAAATTGAGACCTTTCTCCTTAGCTTTCTGAACACCGGAAACGATGGATCCGATCGTTCGTTCTCCAGTGGATTCTCATTTGCTCACAGACCGGCTTTTGAGGCTGATGAATAGCGAGATAAGCCGCTTTATCACCGTAAATTTCAAAACAATTCAAGTTTTATGGTAGGCTTATTTTTAGTCACTCACGCCAGAATATATAAAAACATATAGTGAGAAATTCAGGCTCTTTGGGAATTCAAAGAGCCTGAATTTGAAATCCTATCTGACTGTGAGCAGTGGGCGATACATATAATATGGCGATACATATAATATAAGGAAAGGAAATTTATGGGTATCATGAACAAATTGGGAAGCAACCTGGCGCAGGGGCTGATGGGCAACCTGTCAGAACAGTCTGTTGAAAAACTGACCAGTGAGTATGCTCCCTACCTGATGAATGGCGAAACGATTCAGTCTGGTTTTACGCTGATTCGTGATGCAGTGATCTTTACCAATTACCGGATCATTTATGTGGATAAACAAGGTGCGACTGGCCAGAAAACAAGACTCAACACGATTTATCTTGATTCAATGATCAACGTTTCTGTCGAAACTGCCGGATTTGGAATTGATGACAGCGAAATTAATATCGAATACATCACTTCTCCGTATTACAAAGTCAGCTCGGGTGTTTCGACTGATTCACTCAAGCTGGAATTTCCAAAATGCTATCCGATTCAGGATCTTTACAAGTGGCTTCAGGAAACTGCATTCGCAAATCACACTCGAATCAATCAATAACCATTACAATAAGCAAAAGGGCTGTCCCCTACTGGAGTTGGTGTTTTCCAGTATGGGACAGCCCCAATTTGTTTTACGTTGATTCTTCCGAATCAGTCAATTCATCACTATCGTTCCGATGCGCCCAGTTATAAAAATCCCGAAGAGGATGCCAGTTTCTTGTCAAATAAGATACCGGAATGCAAAAGGGCGCAATGATAAGAAAGGTATAAAAATAGGTAAGATCACCTGTTCTTTTGTAGTAGAGAAAAGAAATGGCGGAAAAAATGATGATCCAGGCGACTACTTTGATCCAGAATTGTTTCATTTTAATCTCCCTTCCAGTTTGGCGATGGAGTGTTGACAGGTTGCCCATAGCTGATCTGATCATTGACCCTCGCCTTTTCCATCGTCTTGTCGATGGCTTGAGTCCCTCCATGAAGCTTCTACCTGACAGCTGGTCGTGTCTGTATTCCCATCGTATTACAACTATCCATTGAGATGAAATTTTAATTTCAAAACTATTACATATTCTGATAGCCAGATGGTATAAGAAACAAGTATCCAGGCTGCTTCTTTGTAAAACAGAAAGAGAAAGAGCTTTTTCAGTAGTCTGATCAGCAGTGTTTTCAATAGGTCTGCCTGGTGCTGACCATCAGCAGGCGGTCCTAAACTAAAAAGATCTCCCGCCGCCTGGAAGTATCTGTCTGAAAACAGACTCTTTCTGGCATACAGGAGATCTGAATGAGATGGATTACGGATTGCTTAGATTCAGCTCAAGATCAATTGGTAAAAAGAGTACTTTGTGTTTTTAAGATTGAGCATAGAGTTCTTGCTGGCGCCTTATGAGCATTGGCATTCTGGCAAAGAAGCGAATGACAATGACCGCTGTGATGGCAAAAGCACATAAGTCAGCGGCAACAGCCGCATAGACAATACCATTGAGTCCGCCGATCTGCGCAAAGGCGATGGAAAAAAGAATCAGCAGGCCATCGCGAAGAATCGACAGAAAAGCCGCGGATCCAGCCTGGCCAACCGACTGCATGAAGATGGAGCAGACTTTCTGCAGGCAGGTCAATGTGATCAGGGACAGATAGATTCTGACCACCTGAATGGCAAAGCTCATATACAGGGCGTCCTGCGCACCAAAGATGCTGACCAGTTCGCGAGTAAATAAGAAGAAGCAGGCGGTTGCAGCCAGGCCAACGATGGTGGTGACAATCATCATCCGTTTAAAGAGGATGCGGATACGCTCTTGTTTTCCAGCCGCAAAATTAGTTCCCGCAATCGGCTGGCAGCCAGCTCCCATTCCAACAGCAATATTGACGACAACCTGGAAGAGTTTCATGAGCACAACGAAGGCTGCCAGAGGAATTTCCGAACCATATTGAGAAAGAGCTCCATAGTGAACAAGCAGCAGGTTGTTGACCACTGTGATGATGACAATGGAAAACTGTGAAAGAAAACTGGAGACGCCAAGGCGGATAATTTGCAGATCAATTCCCTGATGCATTTTAAAGCTCGAAGGATAAAGCATCATCTGTTTGGGACGCATGAAGTAGATCAACGATAAAACCAGAGACAGAACCTGTCCAAGAACAGTCGCCCAGGCTGCGCCCTGAATTCCAAACTTGAAAACAAAGACTGCAAGCCAGTCACCCATAATATTGAAGACAGCCCCATACACCATGCAAAACATCGCATATCCAGGTGCTCCATGGGCCCGGATGACTGGGCTTAATGCGTTTTGAAGCATCGCAAGCGGAAGAAACAGCACGATTATATTTCCATATTGTCTGGCCATGTCAGCTACGCCTTCGGAGGATCCAAGGATAGCCAGCACTTGCCTGGGAAAGAGGAAGTAGATCACGATGATGACCAGTCCAGTAAGGAAGGTCATCCAGATGGTCTGGCCGGTAAACAGACCAATCTGGGGGTTCTTGTCTGTTCCCTGCTTCAGGGAATAAGCAGCTGCAGCTCCATCTCCAAAAAGCAGAGCGAGACCTAGCCCTAAAACTGTAAGGGGGAAAATAATCCCGGTTGCCGCGTTTGCAACATAGCCAATCCCGTTGCCGACAAACATCTGATCTGCAATATTATACAGACAGGAGATCAGCAGTGAGGCGATACATGGAAGACTGAATTTCATCATCAGTTTTCCGACAGGTTGTTCGATCAGAAAGTCATTCATTGAAAGCAGCTCCTTTCGAACCAAAAAAAGAGCATGTCACGATCATCATTCAATCTGCAGCCAGACTTACGTGATGAACACAACATGCTCGAGGTTTTTCGGTTTTTATTTCTGTCTCTAGAAAATACCAGAATTTTTTGGGATTTTCAAAAGGATATCGGGCAAAATTTTGCTCTAAAGGCCATGCATAAAGCCGTTTTTTAAAGTTTCATTTTTATTTGAATGCGCTTTCTCATCCATCCATCCATCCATCCATCTATCTATCCATCTATCCATCAGTCAGCCCGACTGCATGGATTTTGAAGGGATGGCTTTCGATTCAATCTGACCTTTCAGGTGAAGATGAATCATTTTTGGCCTGGGATTTCATTCGCCTACCGCATAGGGGAGTCCCAATTCGAGCCGCTCACGGATTTCACTCAGCTTTGCGAGCATGTCACTGGTAAACGCAAATACTTCCAGTCCGATCGAGTCTGCGTTGTCCAGTTCAATCAATACCTGATCGGCTGCAACTTCATCGTCGGGTTTGACTTTGACTTTGGCTGCTAATGGCATCAGATTATTTTCAATCAGATACCCATTGCCTTCATCCATGAAGATCTCGATCTGGTTTGGACTGACATTTACTGTCTGAACAGTTCCAGGCTCAAGGGATTTGATGACGTTTTCACCGGTGCATTCCACACCGCGGATAAATCCTTCTTCCTGGATTTCCTTGAGGATCTCATTGGCTCTGGCTTTTTTTTCGAGATCTACGTTGAACTGATCAAGGAATTCACGAATCTGCTTCAGAAATGACATACTCTGACCTCCACTCTATGGGTGATGATGCTTTTATTTTTCGCTAAATCTGTCCTGGCTGCCCGTTTCCTTACCCTATTGAATTTCTGCGGCCTTTAATGGATATGGCGGATAAATCTGTTGATCTGTCTGGATGAACTCGTGATCGAATTTATCTGTATGGATCTGTTTGTCTGGGTTCTTCTGATGGATCCGTCAGATGAACCTTTCCCTATGAATCTTTCCTGACGGCCTGAATGGATTCAGAATCAGGTCTGGCTATTTGACCAGCTTAGCCATAGACGATTTATATCTTCTTTCTTTAAGAATAGCCGAACTTGGAGAGTTGCGAAAAGATGAAGATCAAAGAATTCAAAACTGGCAGACTGGTTCAGTTTTGAAAACGGGATTGGGGGTTTTGCTTTCCTGATTCTATTCCCTGAACGTTCTAAGATCTTCGATCGCCTGACTAGACAACCAAGTCAACTTTTTGCACGATGAGGTTTAAAGGAGGATTTTCTTTATGTTTTCTATGGATGCATTCAGACTGGACGGCAAAGTTGCTCTGGTTACCGGAGCATGCTATGGAATTGGATATGCGATCGCCAAAGCGTTAGCAAAAGCAGGAGCAACGATTGCATTCAATGCCCGCAATCCACAGGCGATTGAAAAGGCATTGGCTGAGTATAAAGCCAATGGAATCGAAGCCCATGGATATGTGTGATGTAACGGATGAAAAAGCTGTGGATGTTCTGGTCAAACAGATTGAAGAAGAGATTGGTACGATTGATATTCTGATCAACAATGCCGGAATTATTAAACGGATTCCAATGCTTGAGATGAGCGTCGAAGATTTTCGCAAAGTCGTGGACATTGATCTGACTGGACCATTTATTGTGGCCAAAGCTGTCTTGCCGGGCCTGATCAAGAAGGGGCATGGCAAGATTATTAACATCTGTTCGATGATGTCAAAACTGGGTCGTGAGACCGTATCGGCCTATGCGGCAGCAAAAGGCGGACTGAAGATGCTGACTAAAAACATCTGCAGCGAATATGGCGGCGCCAATATTCAGTGTAACGGTATTGGGCCAGGCTATATTGCGACACCTCAGACTGCCCCATTACGAGAAAGACTAGCAGATGGATCCAGACAGCCTTTTGATGAGTTCATCCTTTCCAAAACGCCGGCTGGCCGCTGGGGAACACCTGAAGATTTAATGGGGCCAGCCGTTTTTCTGGCCAGTGATGCCAGCAATTTTGTCAATGGCCATATTTTATATGTCGATGGCGGCATTCTGGCTTACATTGGCAAGCAGCCATCACAATCCAAAATGAAGTATCTGAAGGCCAAAAGAGCAGAAGAGCAGAATTTCTGCATTGGCTGAAAAAAATCGAAATCAAGCTTCAAAAGAGACTCATGAAAGATTGACGTTCGAAAACAGACCTTGCAAGATAAACACCTGACGAAGACAAAGATAAAAAGACAAGAAGTTGGGATCGGCTGTCACAATTCGATCCGACATGGAGATTTGAAACATGAAAATTGCTTTAATTAACGAAAACTCACAGGCATCCAAAAATGCCTTGATCTATTCCGTTCTCAAGGAAGAGGCCGAAAAAGCCGGTCATACCGTCATCAACTATGGCATGTATGGCGATGAGGATCCACATCGGCTGACATACGTGCAAAATGGTTTGTTGGCCTCCATCTTATTGACATCCAAAGCAGTGGACTTTGTCATCACTGGCTGCGGGACCGGTCAAGGGGCGATGATGGCCTGCAATGCCTTTCCCAATGTTCTTTGCGGCCGGGTTGCCAATCCATTGGATGCCTACCTGTTTGGACAGGTTAATGATGGCAACTGTGTGGCCATGCCATTTGCGCAGGACTTTGGCTGGGGTGCTGAAATCAATTTGCGCTATACATTTGAAAAACTGTTCTCACAGCCATTTGGCGGCGGCTATCCAAAAGAAAGAGCCGCAGCTGAGCAGGCCAACAAGAAAATCCTCGATGAAGTCAAAGCGATCACGAATCGTTCTTTGATCGAGATTCTGCATGATCTCGATCAGGACTTTCTGAAATCCACCATTGACTATCCGCAGTTTAAAGAGCAGTTCTTTTTGGCCTGCAAAGATCCAGAAATTGCCGACTATTTGAAATCTGTTCTTGCTTGATCAGAATGTCTGAATCCATTCCAGCATGCAACAAAGCCTGATGACAGCCAGAATCATTTTTTCTGGTTGTCATCAGGCTTTTTGTACAGGTGTATTTGATCTAATCGTCTGGCATGGATCTTGATTTCGTTCTACCCATAACTCTTGATTTCATTTGCTTTTGATCGAATCTGTCTGATTTGAATCCGCTTGTTTTTTTGAGCGTCTTCTATAAACGAAATTCTGTTTTCAAAAGAACAATACTGTTAAGATAATCTGCTTTATTCTTTTTTGAAACGACCTTGCAATTTTGGTTGGTTGTTTACCAAATCTCAATTCCGAATTCAAATCCTTAAGGGCATTTTAAGCCCATTCGTTATATACTTGTAGTCGGCTTATCGTACCACTTAAACATTAATATATTCATATTTGACTGTTTTAAAACTCACAATTTCTCTTCCGTATGGATCCATTATTTACATCTTTCTTCCTGATTTCTGGAACGATTGATTTAGAAAGGCGGTGATGGTTTGAATTCTCAGATTCCTTTAGATTCCCAATCCTCCCGATCACCAGTTGTTGCTGTTTACCTGACTTCAGATGCCGCGTGTAAAGAGGCAATCAGAGTGGCTGCCGAAACCGCCGAAGCCATGCAGGCCGAGCTTCTTGCTTTCTATATTGCCACGCCCGAAGCCAACATGATTCAAAAATCAGACCGGCGAAATGCGCTCAAGGCGGCTGCCACGTATGCGTCTTCTCTTGGAGCGCATCTGACGATTGTGAATGGATCTGATCCTGTTTATCTGGTTGGTGAGTTCTGCCGCAGCAACAATGTAACGATTCTGGTCCTCAATCGGCCTGCCTTGACGGGAATTCATCAGCTTTTTCCAACCTTTGCCCAGCGTGTTTCGGGTGTTTTAGCCGAAACCAGACTGTTGACTGTCCCTGGAGCCATGACTGTTCATACTTCACCAGTCCAGGCGGAAAAATCAGATATCAAAACCACTCTGACTTATCTGTTTATGACTGGAATCATCCTGCTTATAGCAACCATACTCTGTTCTGGTCTTTCACTGGCTGGTGTGAGTGATTTTGTTCTATGCGCCGTGTACGCGGTGGCGGGCGTGCTTTGCGCAGCAGTAACGGGCAGTTTTTTACTGTCGCTGCTTACCTCCGTTACAGGCACCATGTTGTTTCTTTCCCTGTTTGCCCAGATCGGTCCGGCTGATTCCTATACGCTCTGGGTGAATTTTATCGGAATCATTCTCATTTCGATGTTCGGGGCTGCCATCAGCATTCGCCTGAAACTGGAACTTCGTCAGACCAGGCGGAGCACCTGGAATTTAGAAATGCTTCTGGACAATATCCATAAACTCCAGCAGATTCAGAATCCGCAGGAAATCCTGTCACGAATCGGAAAGCGAATCTGTGATCTTTCTGATCGCGATGTTGTGTTCTATCCCTATACCAACGGTCTGTTCTTAGATCCGATCTTCTATGACGCCGACCCGGATGATCCAAAAGATCATGATCAGGCTCTTCTGGAACGGATGATTGCCCGCGAAGCCATGGTCCGTCATACCTATACCGGTTCACTCAGTGAGTATTATCCGGAAGCAGAATATCTCTATTTCCCATTGGAAACGTCCCAGACCTGCTATGGTGTCATTGGCATCCGGTATGATCAGGAAGCGCCGGATCCGTCTGAGCTGATGGTTTTAAAGGGAATCGTTGGGGAAAGCGTGCGGACCATCGAATCTTTGATTAAAGAAAATGAATTGCAGGAAGCAAAACGCCAGCAGGAGAATACGATTCTTCGCTCCAACCTGCTCAAAGCCATTGGCCATGATATCCGTACGCCCCTTACCTCGATCATGGGCAACATTGCCAACTACAAAATGACCCATACGGCCATGAGTCCCCAGGAAAAGGATGCGATGCTGACATCGATCCAGCAGGCAACGCTCAATCTGTATCACATGGTCGAAAACCTGCTGACGGCTGCCCGCATCGATTCAAGCGCGGCTTCCATCAAACTCCAGCCCGATCTGCTTGAAGATGTTGTCCGTTCTGGACTTGAATATCCAGACAAAATCAACCTGACCCATCCATTCACCTTTGATGCCTGTGAGGATCTGCTTCTGACGAATATGGATTCTTCCCTGATTTCGCAGGTTGTCTCCAACCTGGTCACCAATGCCATCCAGCATACGCCAGATGGCACGCCGATTACGGTTCGCCTGTTTGAAGAAAACGGTATGGGTGTCGTGGAAGTGATTGACGAAGGGCCGGGCATCAAAGATGAAGAGAAAGAACGAATCTTCGAGATGTTCTATACCACTGACTTGCCAGGCTTTGATTCAGATCATTATCTTGGTCTTGGCCTGTTCTTATGTAAAGCCATTCTGAATGCTCATCACGGCTCCATCGAAGTCAGCAACAACACCCCTCAGGGTTCGATCTTCTCTTTCCGGCTTCCTTTGCTTGAGATGTAATCTGTATAAACTGGTCTGCAGACTGTTTGTGCGGCGCAAGGAGTTGATCTGCAGGCCTTTGGTTTGCAGGCAGGCATTTTAGGCCAAGAATGCTGGTTGGCAGACTGTATGGTCTGTGTCTGTATATTGTCTGTTGGCAGCGATTTCCTGGTCTGTATATCGTCGGCAGCAATTCCCTGTCCTATCCTGTTCTATCATCGTTTTGTTTCGAATGCCTCGCCGCTGGGCGAGGCTTTTTTGCGCGCCAGGCAGGCCAATCACTCCCGAAACGAAAAAAAGCCCTGATCCAAAAGGATCAAGGCAATCTTTCGTTCAGGCAGATCAGGACTGATCAAAGAAGCGGCGCAGGACTTTGATGATCTCATCGAGATCAATTGGTTTGGCAATATGGGCGTTCATTCCCGAATCGAGAGAGCGCTGGATGTCTTCCGGGAAGGCGTCAGCACTCATGGCAACAATTGGAATGGACTTGGCTTTGGGATGGCTGCTGGCGCGGATGGCTTTGGCAGACTCATAGCCATTCATATTGGGCATGCGTAAATCCATCAGGATGGCATCATAGTAACCCGGTGCGGAGACAGTGAATTTTTCCAGGCAGATCTTTCCGTCTTCGGCCCATTCGACTTCAAAGCCTTCCTCGCCAAGCAGTTCACTGGCAACTTCCCAGTTCAGATCATTATCTTCCGCAAGCAGAATCCGGCGGCCCTGGAATGGTTTGACTTCTTCGACAACTTCTTCTTGCGGTTCGTCGCCGCCCATGTATTTTTGCAGGGTATGGAATAAAGTGGTCTTGAAAAGAGGTTTGCTGATGAAACCACTCACACCGGCCTCACGGGCTTCCTGTTCAAATTCACTCCAGTCATAGGCAGAGATCAACAGGATTGGGACTTCGTCGCCTAAATAGTGGCGCAGTTTACGAGCCACTTCAAGGCCATTCATCCCCGGCAGTTTCCAGTCGAGCAGAATGATCTGATAATCATCATGCTGCTTATGGCGCTGCAGGGCCATATTGATTCCCTGCTCACCACTCAATACCCACTCGGCATGAATGCCCATTTCTTTGAGGGTATCACTGGTCGATTTACATAAGAATTCGTCATCATCGACCACTAACATGTTCCAGGGTTTGAGAACCATGTTGTATTCCACTTCGGGAGCCACGATAAAGTCAAAGGTCAGGTCAAACTGGGTTCCCTTGTTGACTTCACTCTTCGCATCAATTGTTCCGCCCATCGCATCGACGATAAACTTGGTGATCGTCATGCCAAGGCCGGTGCCTTCAACTTTGCGGATGCGGTCGCTGTCGGCACGGGAGTAGGCATCGTAAATCTTGCTTAAGAATTCCGGCGTCATGCCAATGCCGTTATCCTTGACGGTAATCTTGATCCGAACGTAATCAGCGCCTTTTGGCGAGGGTTCTTCACGCACCAGCAGCTGGACTTCACCATATTCCGGTGTGTACTTGGTCGCATTCGACAGAAGATTTAACAGCACCTGATTGAGGCGCACCCCATCACACCAGACGTTTTCCGCATAGATATCACGGACATCAATATTGAAGTTCTGTTTCTTATTGGCCAGCTGGGGCTGCATGATGCTGACAATCCCCTCAATCAATTCTTTTAAGGACGTATCTTCCACCGCCAGCGACATCTTGCCGCTTTCAATGCGGGACATATCCAGAACATCATTGATCAGGCCGAGCAGCTGCTTACTGGACAGAGTAATTTTGCGCAGGCAGTTTTTCACCTGATCTTTGTTATCGATATGAGCGGTTGCAATCGCAGTCATGCCCACAATCGCATTCATTGGTGTGCGGATATCATGGCTCATATTGGCCAAAAATTCACTCTTGGCCCGATTGGCGGCCGCGGCAGCCTGACGGGATTTTTCGAGTTCTCGCATCTGTTCCTGGCTCAGGCGGTAGTAGCCAATATAAACAATGACCATGAAGGCCAGGACAACAGAACAGGAAATAACGGTGTAGGTCGTCCGCTCTTTATTCAAATCCTCCAGAATATCGTTGAGCTGGTTATAGGGCATCAGTGATACCAGATTCCATTCTGAATTGGATAAAGGGATGCTGTAGAGCTTCAGGTCGTTTCCGTCATAGGAAATGGTTGAAGAATAGGGCTGCTCACTGGCCAGGGCATCCTGAAATGCTTGCTGAGAATAGGGTGCTTCTTCTTCCCCGGCCGTTTCGATCAGCTGATCTGGAAAATTCTGACTGGGATCAACCAGGTCAATTTCCTTATTTTCGATGACTACACTTCCATCGTCCCGAATGATGGAGTAGTACATCATCTGGTCCGGCTCATTCAAAGATAAAAAGTCGGTAATATAGGACAGATCGACGGCGGCCACCAGGCCGGTACTCTCTTTTCCGTCTTCCATCGGATAATGGGCATCCACTCCAAACAGGACGAGTTCTTTGCCGGTCGAATCCTCTCCGACAGCTACTCGTTTCTCTCCCTGGATGAGTGCTTCCAAAAATGGACCTTTCCTCAGTGGATGGATTGAATTTCCCATCAGGGTCTGGAACTCCCCATCTTCAGAGCACAAAGCCAGGTAATTGAATCCCCTGACCTGGGTCCGATAGACAAGTTCATCATAAACATCATCAAGGTTGTCCGTCTGGGAAGACACGACAGAAGCCAGTCCCCCAACCTGGTCGAAGCGCAGGTTAATAACCGACTCAAAGTGTTTTGAAACCTGCTCGCTGGTCTGCGACATGAACAGGCTGCCGATCTGGTGAAAGGCCTGATGGCTGCGTGCGGTCATGTAAAATCCTAACCAGCTGAAGGACAGAATGCTGACGGCAACAATCCCGATAAAGCTTAAAATCAGGTAATGCTGGATCGAGTTTTTCAGATTTTGTTTCTTCTTCTTTGGCTTTCTTTTTTTCTTACTCATGCATATTCCTCTTCAATAGTTATTGGTTAGAAATGGATCTAGGGAACGTATCCACTGGCTGATTCTTCGTATCCGTTAACCACTTCTCAAATTTAAATCTTACATCGTGTTCTATAATTATATTTGTCTTACTTTTTTGCTTTCCAGCTGGTTGTGCTTGTTTTCTGCCTGTTTTTGATCCTATTTTCCATTTGCGGCTTTATACTCCAGGACCGCCTGAGTGGTCTGGTAATAGCAGTCTTCCAGTTCTCCACTCTTCTCTAAGGCAGCAGCTGGATCATCCGCTCTCAGGTCCGTCACAATGGCATCACTGATTTCATACAGCTGATTAAACGCCAGATTCGAGCAGACTCCTTTCAAAGAATGAATTGCTCTTAAGGCTTCCTCATACTCTTGTTCCTTCATTTTGTCCAGATAGGTCGCATAGCTTGGATCATCCAGAAACTTAAAACAGAATTTTTCGATCATCTTTTCGCGGCGAAATCGCTTCAGAATATTTTCGTAATCACCGCCAAGTCTTTGGTAGCATTCTTGTAAATCCATCCTGTTTTCGGCAGGGATACTTCCACTTTGTTCAGGTAAAGCGAAAAGAGGAACTGCCGATCGCTCCTTTCTTTTATGGTTTATCCTGTCTGCTTTGAAAGTTCAAAGATCTCTTCAAGATCCGTTGCAAATCCAGTATTTAGTAAAAGCAGACACTTCCCCATTTTTGACTTCTTCTTGATTTTTCTTTGGCTTTTTTTGATAAAAGGCATAAAAAATCCATTCGCTGCTCATCCAGAAACTAAATCAGGAACTTCTTTTCATTTTCCGGGCATAGGAATGGAATTATGTCATCTTTCAGTTTACCGCGTAACAACAAAGGATGGGGACAATTATTTGGGATAAAAGATTTTCTATGGAAATTCTCACCTGCTTTTGAGAAACGACAAAAAAAAACAGTCTGCAGGAAACTGAACTCAATCAGGATCCATTCAGACTGGTTTTTTAGGTGCAAATCCAGTTTTGGATGATCCTGGGATTTACACGATTGCGTGGTGACTGACGTTCTTCTCCTTTTCAACCCATCTTTATTAAAACTATGCTTCATTTTTGATTCATCTAGAATTTTTTTTGGCATTTGTTTCCAGTATTGTCCAGTTTTTGCATCTGCCATTCTTCGTGTTTCGAATCCTGCTCTCGTCATTTTTGGCTCTCATTGGGTCGATTTTTGTTTTTCATTCAGACAGCCGCAAGCTCGGTTGTCTTCAGGCCTGCTTGAGGGCACTGAGGGATCTGGTTGAGGTATACATCTTAGAAATGACATAAATACCAATGATCAGCTCTGTAATGGGCATCGCCAGCCAGATGGAATCTGGACCGGCAATGATCGGCAGGACGAGAATCAGTGCCCCACTGATCAGCATGCCGCGAAAGACTGAAACAATAAATGCTGTCTGTGGCTGCATGAGTGCCTGGAAGTAATAGGTCGAGAAAACGTTCAATGGCAGCAACAGGAACGACAAAGCATAAGTCCGGATAATAGCTGGCCCGATTTCAAGAATCTGTTCTGTTGGTTTCATGAAGACATAGAGATACAGATCCGGATCAATCAGGCTTAAGGCAGTCCAGAAAATCGCAAAGACTGCGGAAGTATAGAGCGCATATTTCAGGGTTTCGACAATTCGTTCTGGTTTGCCAGCACCATAATTCGTCGATAAAATCGGCTGTGCTGCCTGGCCCGTGGCATAAGCACAGCACTGAACCATCGTACTAATGTTGATAATCGGTCCATACACTGCAAGTGCATCGCTTCCCAGATACTTCATGATCTGCGTGTTGAATAACATCGTCAAAATGCCCATTGCTACATCGATAAAGAAGGTTGAAAAGCCAGTGACAGTAATTTTTCGCAGCATGGTCCAGAAGTGATAGACAGGAACCAGTCTGAGAGTATTGGTCTTTTTCACAAAATGGATAAGCATGACCCCAAAGGAAATCACGGCACCTATTGCAGTTGCAAGACCGGCCCCCACAATTCCCATGTTCAAGCCAAATACAAACCAGATATCACCAAACATATTGAATACGCCGCCACCGATAACAGCGGCCGTAGCCAGAGCAGGATCATTATCGTTTCTTAAAAAAGCGGCAAGCATCTGGTTAAGCAGAAATAATGGAAAGACGACTTTGATTGGAGCCAGATAGCATTTAGCCAGGGCAAGCAGCGTATCATCTGCCCCAAAAAGCTGTAATAAAGGCGTCTCCATTGTATAAATCATCACCCAGGCAACCGCAGCCAGAACCAGGGAGCCAATCACAGCGCTGGTAAAATAGGCATTTGCTGTTTTATCCCCTGCATTTTTCTTTCCTTTGGCCATACTGAGCAGGATTGACCCGCCAATGCCGGTCAATAACCCTAAAGAGTAGATGATATTCCAAAGCGGGGCGACAACCGCAAGAGCCGCGGTCCCATTGGGCCCAAGAGACTGACCGACTACAGCAGTATCCACCAGCCGCTACTAAATATCTACAACTATCTAATATTTCTGCTCGATAGTTACAGATATCTTCCCCCATCCAGCTTGAACCTGCTAAGGATCTGCATAAAAGTAACTCTCCCAATAAATCTAGCCTAAGTCAGATATATAGCGACTATATTCAAACCATAAAAATCAAACAACGATATAAATATAATTTGGTTATAGGTCAGCACGCTATTTCTGCAAAAACATAAAACAGGGATTTATGCAAATTCTTAAACAGGTCTGCTCTGGATGGATTCCTGCTTCTTCTCCTTTTGGAGTTTTTCCGCCCGCTGGCTTACACAGCGTTTGTATGGCAGTCCACAGGCATTCTCTTTCCCCCATAGCGAAGGGTACTTGCAGGATGTTCTTTTTGGTGAACCTTTATTCCTGCACCAGGTCATGCTGATTGATGTAGCAGTATGCCAGATTCATGCTGGCATTCAAGTCTCTGTCAATCACATGGCCGCAGACCGGACAGATATAAATCCGGTCCTTTAACTGAAGATCTTTCTTAACGTTTCCACAGTGCGAACAGGTTTTTGAGCTTGGAAAGAACGGATCGGCAAAGACAACTTCGATCCCTTTCATCTTCGCCTTATATTCAATCTGTCTTCGAAACTCTGACCACATCTGCTCACTGATTGCTTTGGCAAGCGTATGATTTTTCATCATATTCCGGACCTTCAAATCTTCCATCACAATTGCCTTAGGCAGAGTATTGACGATGTCCCTTGTTACCTGATGGACATAATTGGTTCTCAGGTCTTTGAGTTTCTTATGGACACCGGCCACCACTTTTCTCTGCTTCTGGTAGTTCCGGCATTCATGCAGCCCTCTTCTATAGACCGGTTTTCGATAAGTCTTTCCGTCTTTTCCAATAGCTTCCTCATAGTGGTCGATGTTGGCCCGTTCTTTTCTGGACAGGCGTCTTTGCTCTCTTAACAGTCTTCGCTCAAGCTTGCGCACTCGTCCGGTTTTGTTGATGTTTGGATACCAGGTTCCGTCTGAAAGATAAGCAAGCACTTTAATTCCCAGGTCAATGCCCAGGACTGTAGAAGTCAATTCTGCTTTTTCTTCGGGAACCTCGATGCCGACACTGATATACCAGTGTTTTCCATCATAGGAGACTCTTGGGTTGCTATAGTGAGCCTGTCCCTTTGGAAGGTCTGGAAGAGGTGAGGCTGTTCTGACAAAGCCGATCTTCTCACCGCGAAATCCGTTTTCTGTTTTAGTCAGGGACTCATAGTTGACATAAAATGACGGTTTTGTGCAGTTGCGGCTGTGAAACTTTGGAAGCCCGCCGGTACCTTCCAAAAAGCGGGTGAGTCCTTTTCCGGCATCTTTAACAGACTGCTTGACGACATTAGCCCCGACTTCCTTCAGCCATGAGTATTCCTTTGTCTTTTTGAGCTGCGTCAACTCCTTTCGGACATCTTCTTCCTTAATGGACCATAGGCCGGTCTCTTCGTGATGTTCCTTCATTCTTTGCACAAAGTAGTTGTGGGCAAAGCGGGCTGTTCCTGCCGATTTAAAGAACAGTTTTTCCTGCTCAGGTGTTGGCAGCAGGCGGATCTTTTTCGCCATAATCATCTGGATCAGCCTCCTTTTGGCTCACTTCAGCGATGAGCTTCTTTGTTTTCTTTGATTGTTTGCCATACAGGCGGTTTGCAAAGACGGTAATAGTCTGGATCAGGTCCTCTGTCAGTTCCTGTTCTTCCGTTCTTTCCGTATGGTCGATGATTTCGATTTCTACATCGTTCAGTTCACAGAAATAAGCGAACATGTCATACCCAAACCGCATCAGACGGTCCTTATACAGCACAACAACCTTATCAACCTCGTTACTGGAGATCATCTTCATCAGCTTCTGGAGGCCCTTCTTTTTGTAGTTGATTCCGGAACCGATATCGCTGATGACATCAAAACTGTAGCCTTTGGCAAGCATGTAGGTTTTGACATTCGAGATCTGAGTTTCCAGATCATTCTTCTGGCCGTTCGTACTGACCCGGCAGTAACCGACGACCATTCTGGTTGGACGATTTTGATGTTTGTATTGATAAAGCTGATCTTCCGAATAATAGCGGGTCCCTTTTGGAGAAGTGACAGCCGGCTTGAGAATTCCGTTCTTATCCAGAATCCTGAGCTGCTGTACAGACACGCCCAGTTCTTTGGCAAATTCACCGATTTTCATCAGGGCCATAAACATCATCTCCGCTATTATGATATCGCTTTCATAGCCGAATGTCTATATATTTTTATATTAAATGAAATAATTTATAATATTACTTATAACTGTTAAATGCCCATAAATGGAGGAAACCATGGCACTCCCAAAGGCTGCTCCAAAATATTTAAAATAGAGTTTTCGTACGTTGTCCTGTAATAAATTCATCTTCTTCCTCCTGATAAAAAAGGCCGGACAAGAGTCACGGATTCCTCCGATCCTCTTGTCCGGCAGTCTTATACGCAAGACATGCCTCCGAAAACCGGAAATCCGCTCTCTTGTCCGGCCCTGTACTTACGATTACAAGTCCTCCGAGAACATTTATCACTTTATATAAGGTATTTTAATAAGTCAAGCAGTTTTGTTCAATTCATTTCCAACTCAAGAACTGGCTACTGATCGCCAAAAGAGCGGCGGACATAACTTGCATAAATTCCGTTTTGGTCCAGCAGCTGCTGATGCGTACCTCGCTCGGCCACCTTACCATCATCAATGACCAGAATCTCATCCGAGTTTTCAATGGTCGAAAGACGATGGGCAATGGTCAGACAGGTCCGGCCTTTTGCCAGTTCATGCAGGGCTTTTTGAATGTAGTATTCACTTTCATTATCGAGAGCAGACGTCGCTTCATCGAGAATGAGGATATCTGGATCTTTCAAAAATAGTCGGGCAATCGCGATGCGCTGCTTCTGGCCGCCGGAAAGCCGGGTGCCCCGTTCGCCGACTTTAGTCTGCAGCCCTTCCGGCAGGGAATCGATCAGTTCTTTGAGATTGGCTTTTTCAATGGCTTCATTGATCTCTTCTTGACTGGCGTCCCATTTGCCATAGCGGACGTTTTCTTCAATTGTTCCATCAAAGAGATAAACATCCTGGCTGACCACGCCAATGGTCGATCGCAAAGAATCCAGAGTAAGATCCCGGACGTCCTGGCCATCGACTTTCACGCAGCCAGCCTGGGTATCATAAAAGCGTGGAATCAAAGAACAGATCGTCGATTTGCCAGATCCGCTTGGGCCGGCCAATGAATAGTTACCGCCTGCCGGGATTGTAAAGGAAACATCTTCGAGAACCGGCTGGTCGTCATCATAGGCAAAGGTCACATGCTCAAAACGAATTTCCCCGCCCTTATTTTCCAGCTTTCTGGCATCCGGTTTGTCTTTGATTTCCGGAACTTCGTTCATAATCTCTTCAAAACGTCGAAATCCGCTGAAGCCGCGCTGGAACATTTCGGTAAACTCAATCAATATTTCCAGCGGCGCCACAAAGACATTGACATAAAGGGCAAAAGTGGCCAGTTCATAGGCTTCCATCTGGCCATGAACAACCAAAAGCCCGCCAACACAAAGTACCGTTACATAAAGCAGTCCCTGGAAGAAATAGTTTCCGGCATAGTAACTGCCCATCACGCGATACGTTTCGGATTTGGAATGCAAAAAGCGCTTGTTGGACTGACCGAATTTCTTGCGTTCAATCTTTTCATTGCCAAATGCCTGGACAACCCGGATGCCCTCCAGCGAATCTGTTACGGTCGCATTGACCTGGGCAATGGTTTTCCGGTTATCCATAAAGGCGGCTTCCATTTTCTTGTTCTGGTTCCACGAAAAGATCAGCATGATCAGCGTGACCACAAACAGGCAAAGGCTGAGCTGCCAGCAAAGAGCAGCCATGATCCCAAAGGAACCAACGATTTTGATGATGGAAATAAACAGGTTCTCTGGGCCATGGTGGGCAAATTCAGAAATATCATTCAAATCCGAAATGATCCGGGTCGACATCGTACCGGTATTGTTGTGGTCATAATAGCCGTACGATAGCGTCGTCAGTTTATTGAATAAATCCTTGCGCATGTCCGCTTCCATCTCGGCACCCATGATATGTCCCTGGCAGACCACGTAATACCGACAGGCGGTTTTAAGAATGTACATAGCTAAAAGGCCAACGGTAATCCAGGGCAGCCAGTGCATCACCACTTCTGCGCTCTGAACCAGAAATTCACTGGTAAAAGTATTGAGAATCAAAGGAAACAGAATGTCCACCACCGAAATGACCGAGGCACACAGAAGATCAATGGTAAAGACTTTCATGTACGGTTTATAAAAAGACAAAAAATACTTGAGTGTTTTCAACAGGGCTCCTTTCCTGCGGATGATTGTCCGCAATTGATTGTTTGGGGGTGTATTTCTTATTGCTCAACATGGGTGTCTGCTTACTTGACCAGAACGATTTTATGAGGCTTTAGCGAGGTAAATTGAGAGGGATGCTTTACCCCATTAAGTCATCTGACTTCTTCAAAAAAACAGAACAAGCTCAAGGAACCAAGAGAAGACGATCGCAACTATTCCCTGTTTCTGATCAGAAGGTATAGACAGCCCCTGTTTTGCGTGCCCTGTCAATATAGCGCAATTTTCGGTTTTTTTCTTCTCTTATCGATCATTTGGATTTTCCTTTTTTGAAGCCATTGAATCCTGTCTCAAGTTATGCGGTTTCTTTCAAGGGTTACAATTCTATCTGATTAAGATTATTTCTTTGCAAAATAAAACCCTTTCCGAATTTGTCGTTCAGAAAGGGTTCATTTTCTATTTTTAAACAGAGACCAGACTCAATCTATTACTGTTTTACTGCTTCACTCTTTCCAGTAAGCGTAGAGAACCAGAAAGAAGAGTCCTGCCGCGCCTAAAGCACATCCGAGACCGGTATAGAAGACTGCTATAAATATGGTAGAAACCAGGCCAGAATTGCGCAGCCAGATGCCGCCTGTCATCATGATCGCCATGATGACATAAGATTTTAGATCGAAGAAATGCCAGATGGGACGGTAGATTTCCCGATATCCATGAATCCGTCGATGATGCTTAACGCTCATTTTGAAAAACATGAACCCAAACAAAGCAAACACAACAATCGATAGAAGAATGTCCAAGAAATTGATTGAGTAAAGCTGCCCATAGGCGATAATCCCAAGCCTTGCGACATTGACGCCGGCAATCAGCCAGACGATCCCTGCAATCAACAGCAGCGTCCGACGATGAACATGGAACGCAGGACGTTTGATTTGTGTCTTAACCACGATCAGCAGCCACCTTTTGAAGCATGAAAAGGAGAACTAACAGACCAACACCTAACAGAATATGGCCAATTCCCGCAAATCCCGAAATCATGCCATTAGCCATAGCCGAAAGAAATGTTCCCTGAACCTGGAAGACGCCACGGGCAACCATCATGATGGCAGTCAGAATCAGGCCGCAATTGTAGGTGATCATGAAAATCTTGAAGTTTTTCTCCTTTTCAAGATCAAACTTCGATGCAAACAAG
Source organism: Allobaculum sp. JKK-2023 (assembly GCF_034745455.1). Lineage (NCBI taxonomy): Bacteria > Bacillati > Bacillota > Erysipelotrichia > Erysipelotrichales > Erysipelotrichaceae > Allobaculum > Allobaculum sp. JKK-2023. The sequence continues at coordinate 479,086 of NZ_JAYERV010000003.1, forward strand.
GCAATAATCAAAAACATGAACATCCCAAGCATTAACAGATGCGTATGGACTTTTCCAAGAGAGCAGGTTCCTTCAAAACCGCTGAACTTTGTAAACTCGCGATAGAAGACGCCGCCGGCAAGACCTAACAAGGTATAGAGAATAGACAGGTTAATACATTTTTTCATTGAATTCCCTCCTGAACGATCGATCAGAACCAGCACTCAATCCGTCCTGATTCTTGTTGGAACATTAAAAATTGAATGCTCTTTATCCTTATAGTGTAATAAATCCAAACTAAAGTAATCTTATTTGATCAACAAATCCGACCTGTTGATCATATATGGGCTACCTTTCAATTATCTCCAAATCTATTATGAGGTTTGATTTTTAGTTGATTTTTAGTTGATTTGCAATTATGTATTCTTTACTCCGTTCAATGAGGATAGTCTTACTTTTCTTTATTCTATATAGATTTCCATCTCTTTGAGCGAGGATATTTCTTAGTATATGGATGTGAGAAGAATGTAAGAGACCGAATGGCCTCAACATTATTACCCTGCTTCAAAAGAAATATAATGAGAATAAATTCTTCAGAAATTTCTCACAACCTAAAATGAGGCCTTGATACCGCAAGCTATATTGAAAAGCCTGCAGATATCAAAACCTCGTGAAAATTAGAGTATCGAAAGCCTCTTCTGAACAGTAGTGTTCGAAGGGGCTTTAATTTTAAAAATAATTAGTCTTTATTAGCAGCCTGGGCAATAATGCGCTGGGCAATGTTGTCAGGAACCGGATCGTAGCGGTCCATGCTGATGGAATAAGTGCCTAAGCCCTGGGCCATGGAACGAAGGTCGATCGCATAGCGGGAGAGTTCCATCATTGGCACCTGGGCAGAGATGACTTGTTCGTCACCATCTGGATCCATGCCAAGGATTGCACCGCGGCGTTTATTCAGATCTCCGATAATGGTTCCGGTGTATTCATCGGGAACGCGGACAGTCAGGTTCATGATTGGCTCAAGGAGGATTGGACGGCATTTTGTCATCGCATCTTTGTAAGCCAGACGGGCTGCCAGTTTGAATGCCATTTCCGAAGAGTCTACATCATGGTATTTACCATCCAGAAGGGTTGTTTTCAGGTTCACCATCTTGTAGCCAGCTAATGGTCCCGTCAGTGCGTTTTCGCGAAGACCCGTTTCAACAGCTGGGAAGTACTGTTTGGGTACAGCGCCGCCGAATACTTTTTCTTCAAAGACGAGTTCATCTGCGTCTGGGTTTGGAGCGAATTCAACGAAGACATGACCGAACTGACCATGACCACCGGACTGTTTCTTATGACGGCCTTCGCCGACAGCAGTCTTGGTGATGGTTTCACGATACGTAACCTTCGGATCTTTCAGGTTTACATCCGCTTTGAATTTATTTTTCAGCTTATTGACCACAACATCCAGATGCTGGTCGCCAAGGCCATAGATCACGGTTTCTTTGGTTTCCGGGTTGTTTTCAACACGGAAAGTTGGGTCTTCTTCAACGATCCGATTCAGGCCTGTAGACAGACGGTCTTCATCGTTTTTCGTTTTTGGTTCAACAGACTGGCCGAAAAGTGGCTCGTCAAAAACAATTGGTTTGTTGACAAGACGAGTTCCCTTGGCACACAGGGTGTCGTTTGTTTTGGTGTTCTGCAGTTTGGAAATCGCACCGATATCACCAGTAAAGAGTTTACCGGCAGCCGTCTGATAACGGCCTTTGATCGTAAACAGAGCACCCAGTTTTTCCGGTTTGCCATTGTTTCCATTGACAACCTGGCTGTCAGAAGCAAGGGTTCCAGAGAGAACTTTAATATAAGAAATGCGGCCAACGAATGGGTCCATGATTGTTTTGAAAACCTGAGCGGTCATGACTTCTTCTTCGGACGTTAACAGTTCGACTGGTTCGCCTTCTGGCGTTTCGAGCGTAATCAGACCTTTTTCCGAATAGGATGGGAAGTAAGTCACGATCAGGTCCATCAGACGGCCAATACCGCGGGATTCGATCGCGGATCCGGAGAATACAGGAATGATTTCACCGGAACGAACACCGATTCGAACACCTTTTGTCAGTTCTGCATCTGTGAATTCTTCACCGGAGAAGAATTTTTCCATCAGTTCGTCGTCACCCATGGCAACGGCTTCCGCAATCTGATCTTTGTACATTGCGATTTCATCCGCCATGCTTTCTGGAACTGGCTGGGCAACAGAGTCAGACGCTTTGGGTCCGTGGTGGTACCAGGCTTTGTTTTTCAGAATGTTTACAGTGCCGACATATTTGCCATTTTCAATGATTGGCACTTCAAATGGAATAACGGATTTACCGAAAGTCTCATGGAGCTGTGCATAGGCATCATCGAAGGATGTATTTTCTTCGTCAAGGTGGTTGATGAAGAAAATCGTCGGTTTTTTGGAAGCAATGGCTTCTTTGAATGCAAGTTTAGTTCCTGGTTCGATTGGATCTTTGGCATTGACAACAATCAGAACGCTGTCACCAGCAGCCATACCGGCTTCTTTTTCACCTGCGAAATCGAGATATCCCGGTGTGTCGATGAAGTTGATCTTGCAGTCATCCCATTCAATGGGAACGATGGAGGTATAAACGGAGATGCCGCGTTTAATTTCTTCTGGGTCAAAGTCGATTAAAGATGAGCCTTCAGATGTTTTTCCAAAACGGTCAGTGGCGTCAGTGTAGTAAAGCATTGCTTCAAGAACTGATGTTTTGCCAGCACCAGAGTGCCCCACTACGCTGACATTGCGGACTTCGCTGCTCTTATAATCTCTCATAAATTCGTTATTCCTTCCTTACATTGAAAGCATTGGCTCTAACTGAGCTCTGCAGTATTCTCTTACATAGTTAAGTGCGGTATTTCCCTGTTTATCGGTCATATCTTTGTCTGCGCCATAGACAATCAGTTTTTCAACCAGGGATGGGTATCCACCATACGCAGCACGCATTAAAGCGGTGCAGCCGTTATTATCAAAAAGGTTTACGTCGGCATTGCGATCGAGAAGCATATTGATGGTGTCGCGTTTGAAGGCGATGCAGGCTTCCATCAGAGCGGAACGGCCTACTTCATCCTGCGCGTTAATGTCTGCACCAGCATCTAACAGAACCTGAATGCAGCGATCCTGTCCAAGCAAAGCCGCACGCATCAGAGCAGTTCTGCCATTATCGTCTTTGGCGTTGACATCCGCACCAGCTTCGATCAGAGCCTTGCAGATGGTGCGGTTGCCTTTTTTGGCAGCGCCCATCAGAGCGGTTTTTCCGTAGTTGTCTGCAGCATTGACATCTGCACCATTGTCGATCAGCAGCTGAACGATGTCTTTGCGGTCGCGTTTGGCAGCACGCATCAGAGCGGTTCTGCCATCACCATTCTGGTAATTCACATCAGCACCAGAACGGATCTGACCGACTGCCATTGCGAAATCGCCATTTGCACAGGCATCCCAGAAAACTTTGTTGAAATTCTCGTCCATATATTTTATCCTCCTTGAATTCAGCACGAAAAAAGCGGGTTTCTTTCATTGCGCGCTTGTTCTCTTCGCAGACCCATCTGTCATCTATGGCCTGCTCGCGCCCGATCCACCCGACTTTGCACGGAAAAGAGCTCCGGTTTTCTTTGGCATTTTTGTGTTTGTCTGATTGTAAGCAGCGACATTGCTTTTCATGAAAACCACTCCTTTCCTGAACATGTTCACATTGTAAGTGTTTACAAGACGCATTTCAAATCGATGCCGATCAGGACGGCAAAGTGACCAACCACAACCAGCTTTTGTTATTTTATAAATTTATCTCATCCGTTTTGGATGGCTTTTTCCCATTCGGATTTTCACAATAAATTTCGACTTATCTTGTTTGATGTTGATCTTACCTATTTCAATATACTTTTAATCTTTAATTTTTATATCCGTTTTTAGATAACTTCACGGCCTTTTAGCCAGACTCTGCCGAAGACCCATTCTCTTCCCTCTTTGACTGCCACTATTCCATCCAGTTTTTCATCCATACCAAGTCATACAAACTTCTGCTCATCCCCGCTCTTCTTTTTTCAATCTATCCTGTTTGCACAGAGGCAAGCCTCTTCGATCCTGGAAGACATGCCAAAAAGACCTCGGTCAGGAGGTCCTGTGTTAACGCTTGTTTTTCAAATCTGCCTCAGTAATTTCTGGCGTATCCAAAATTTCGCATCGAATGACTGCAAGGAAGCTAGGTCTGTGGATTTGAATCCCTTCTTCGAATCTTTTGCCTTTACAGACATTGAAAAGCCGCCTTTCAAAAGCCCTAAGAGCGACAGGCGGCTGTGTTTTCAGAGAAAAAATATACGATTCAAGAAAGAATCAGACGCAAAAAATACAATTCAAAAGATCAAAGACAAAGAGATGCGCATTCTCAGTCTGAGCTGACTTCGATTTCCAGATCATCAAACGCCTGCGGGGCACAATCAGTCCAGTCGGTATGTTCGCCAGCCCAGCTTTCCAGGTAGTTGAGATAGGATGCCAGCTTATACGTTGGAGCGATGGGCATCTGCAAGGCAAAGTATTCCAGGGCCTGCTGCCCGATGCCTTCCGCAAGATCAACCGGTCGGTTATGAAACAGATGACGGCTGATGGCTCTGCCTAAGTAGACTTTGATCGCGAAATGGTAGAGTTCGTTTTTACTTTCGGAAAAATCCATCGTGACCGAATTCAGTTTGAGACGTTCTTTGACGGTCATGACTACTTCATAAATCAGATACCAGCCCAGATCTTTGGCGACCAGGCTTGCGATCTGCTGGTAATCTTCAACCAGAATCGGAATCTCGACATTGGCCATACTCTGTTGAATGGCTTCCAGCGCATTCTGCTCTTGCTGGGCGAAAGAAAGCGGACGCAAAGAGGGATCGACGCTTTCAAAACCTTCCAGAGCTCTGACCCGATGGGCACGACCAAAAGAGCTGGCTAATCGAGAATTCGATAAAAGCTGGCGGGAATAGGTCCGGCTGCTATGGGCAGTCTTGCGAAAAGAGAGACTAGGCATGGTCCTCGTCTCCTTTTGGCAAAGCCGGAAGTTCATCCTGGGTGGATGGTGCCTGTTGGTCCTGCGGCTGGCCATCGCTCAAAGAGGGGTCGATGGGTTTGGCTGTTGTTTTCTGGTCCTGCAAATCGACATCCTGCAACTCCTCTTTTTGGGCGGCTTCGGTCATGGAACTTTCTGCATCCGGCATAGAAGCTGAATCTTCATCCAGACCAGGATCTGCAGTCCGATTCTCCGTGTCCGCCTGATGGTCAGGGGATTGGGATTGTTCGGCCAGGCGGGAGAGTTCTTTTAAAGAGGCCTGATAGGCATTGGCAGCCTGGACAATCGGGTCGTCTTCTTTTTCACTCTGGCCGAAATCAAGCGGAAGATCCTGTTCTTCAAGCGTTTCAAGCTGCTCATCGCTCAGATCCTCTAAAGCAGCCAGGCGATTGGCCTGGTTGATCATGACTTTTTCAAAGAAGTTGCGAACAGAACGGCCATTGGCAAAGTTATCGTCACGGTGTTCAAAGAGATCCGTAAAGATGTCTTTGGCTTTTCTGGCCGCGGCTTCGCTTAAACGGTACCCGCCTTTTTTGCACATGCCATCGAAAATATCGAACAGCTCCTCTGGAGTGTAGTCCGGAAAGAAAATAAACTTGTTAAAGCGGGATTTCAGACCGGGGTTGGAGTTGAGAAATTCCTTCATGGGTTCCGGATAGCCAGCAACAATAACCACCAGATCATCGCGATGGTTTTCCATTTCAACCAATAAAGTATCCACCGCTTCATAGCCAAAATCCTGTTTGTCTTTGCCTGCGGTCAGGCTGTACGCTTCATCGATAAACAATACCCCGCCCAACGCAGAGTTTGTGACTTCCTGGGTTTTAATGGCTGTCTGGCCAACATAGCCGCCGACCAGTTCCGAGCGGTCGACTTCGACAAGCTGGCCTTTGGATAAAGCGCCAAGGGAATGGTAGATCTTGGCCAGCAGACGGGCCACGGTTGTTTTTCCAGTTCCTGGGTTGCCGGTAAACACAAGATGCATGGAGACTGGAATATCTTTCATGTTGCGCTCTTTGCGGATTTTGCGGATTTTGAGCAGGTTGGTCAGTGAAGTTACATCATCTTTTACACTCTTCAGACCCGTCAGTTCATTGAGCTGGGCCATCAGCTCTTCCAGACTTTCCTTAGGTTCTTCCTGGCTCTTGGCTTCTGGCTCAGTCTTCGATGCGCTCATCAAATTCGCACTTGTACTGTCTGCACCCGTTAAAGAAGGAAACTCTGGATTCAATTCATCAAGACTTGGAAAAGAAAGATCAGGCATCGGGGGAACCGGTGCCGTATGGGAGGCAGCCCGGGATTTATCTTTTTGAGAACGGATCCAGGTCACTAACGCCATGTTGTAGATCTTTCGGTCAACTTCTTCGAGCACGTCGCCATTATTGGCGTAAGCGGCCGCAAAATCTCCCATTTTCTGGAAGACCGGTAAAATCACATCGATATGGCCATTGTAAGAAGGCGAAATGGCGCGATCAGCCCGATAGGCGCCTTTGACGATCACCGGAATCATATTCGCAAAGTGATTGTCATGCAGTTTCAGGCGCCCGATCAGTTCCTCAATGTCTTCAGGAGAATAATGATAGCCAAACACTTCATTCAGAAAGTGAATCCGATCTTTTGAGAAATCTTTACTGGTCTCAATCAGATACAGCATGTAGGAGAACAACTCCAGCCGGTACTGATCTTTCAAAGAACGACCCAAAGGCTTGGAAAAAGATGGATCTTCGCGATCAATCTGATCGGCAAGCTGTTCCCCAACCCGGTAAGCCTGTTTTGCCATTTCGATATAGTTATTCATAGTTTTTCTCCATTTGTGCCACACCCATTCAGTGTTCCAGCGCAGAACAGAAGTTTTATGTCGTTTATCTATTTTCTGTTTCACTCAGATCGATCACGGAATTCATGCCAGGTCTCCCCATAACCTGGAAACAGGTATCGGAATGCTCAGGGCAGGAGTCGGGGAAAAATAAGGCCGATGAGCATTCATGAATTCATCGATCAGCGTCAGATAGACATTTCCATTTTTAACCATTTGTTCATTGGATCAGCAAGGAAAGAATATCCCTGCAATCTTTCTGTTCTGAATATCAGGGAGGATCAAAGATCAAAGAATACTGGAAGAAGACTGAACCTGTGGAAAAAAGTTCAGAGAGCGTTTCATTCTGGCAAGTACTTGTTCAGATTTAAGTCCATTCCATCTGATTTTCAACAGAATGAAAGCTTTCGTCTGTTATTGTAGCAGACTAACCAAATACAATGTTTTGTCAATCTGAAAAAGTCATCACGACTTCCAATATCCGATCAAAAACCTTCACTTCGCCCACAAAACGCAAAAAAGCGGCAGATCCGAAGAGCTGCCGCTTTATTTCTGTGTAGAGCATGTGAGACGAATTTGTTTTGTTTACTGCATCCGGGTCTGGAAAGCCACGCCTTCATCGTCCCAGCCTGCTGCGATTAAAGAATCGCGTTCGTAGGAAGAAACAGTGTAATGGTGGTTGCCATCGTTCTGGTTATAGAGACGATAAACCTCTGGATCACTCTTATTGGGAGAAGTATACCAGGCAATGCCTTCATTGTTCCAGCCCAGCTTAACCAGCGCGTTGCGCTCACCTTCACTTAACGTGTAATGGTGCAGGCCGCTGTTGGGGTTGTACAGACGATACATTGGAATTCCCGTACTCTCCGTTTCGGTATACCAGGCAATGCCTTCATCATTCCAGCCCGCTTTGGTATCGGCGATCAGTTCTACATAGTTTGGTGTGTAGAAGTGTTCGCCAGAGTTCGGGTTGTACAGGCGGTACACCGCATTGTCTGTCTGCGGCGTACGAGTATACTCGCTTAAGAAGCTTTTGACCTTGTTATCAATGAGTACAGCCCCATTGAGGTCGTAGTTGTTATAGGCAATGGTATGAATGGCAGCAACTTCGTATTTCGAGTTGAAGATTGGCGAGCCGCTCTGACCTGGAGCCGAGTCAATATCATGCTGGAGCACATTGTCTGGCGTGTTCAGAGCATGAGCCAGACTGCCGGTGCCATATTTCTGAACCATTTCATTTTCGCTTGGATACCCCGAAGCCGTGGACTCATATGGATAGCCGCATAACGTGAAAGTTTCATTCTCACTCAGATTGGAAGTATCCGCAAAGGAGAAATACTTGGTTTTGCGTCCAACTGGAGAATCAAGCTGAATGAAGCCAAAGTCATCTTCCGAACGACCGGACTGCAGGTAATCCGGATTGACCACCAGCTGATCGGTGGTGACGGTGAAGGTTCCATACGGAGTCTGGCCTTTGTTTGCACCTGGAGTCACTTCAATGGAACGGGCAATCGTCTGAAGCTTACGGTTATACAGGCAATGACCAGCCGTCAGAACCTGGTTTTCAGAAATTAAGAAACCTGTTCCGACTTCCTTGTACCATAATCCGTTTTTCTCATAGGTAATTAAAAGCTTACAGATGGCGGAATACGGAAATTTTGTCGTATCTGTGACAACAGAACGTTCATCCTCCCCTAAGACTTTATAGGGAGCAATCAGAACATCATCCTCGTTCTCGTCCGTTTCTGTAAAAAGATCTGTGCCAGCGGGCTGAACAGGAATATCAGAGGGGGCAACCGCATGAACTGGCATTGTGGGTAACAGTAAACTTGCACTCATCAGGGAGCACAATACAGTCTGAATCCATTTTTTCATAAAGACACATACACAGGGTTTCTCTTCGCAAGGCGAAGCGGAATTCTTGCTCCTTTCCATGTTCCCTGTTTCAAATTCCATCGTGTTGCGTAATTTATTCTACTCTCATCCCATGCCGTTTTCATTCTTTACTTGAATTCTACAGCCGCAATAAGAGAAAACACGCCATTTTGGTCTTATTCTAAACGATCCTGTTTTATCTTGAACAGACAATTTTGTATCTGGATATTTCTATCGCTTACATTCTGTTCTATTGAACAAACAGTTCATTCAATTTTAGCTGTACGGTTTGATTTTGTCAATTTACGACCGTTTTTCACAAGAGATCCCATATCCCGGTCAGGATCTATACTGACAATTCTGGGGCGTCTCTAGCACAGATTGTAAACGTCTTCTGGATTTTCCTGTTTGTTGTTGACCTGCTTTTCAGGCAGTTTTTCGATCGAAAAGCAAGCACAATGCTTTCAGGATAAAAAAGCAGTCTGATTTTTCATCATCGAAAATCAGACTGCTTGGTCCTGCCAACAGGCATCTCTTGAAACATTATTTTAAAGCTCTGTTTGGGACAATCTGTCCGCCCTGAACTTCTCAGGCTTTTTCAGGCCCATTTTCAGGCAGAAGAGTCTCTTCTACAGCTGGCAGATCGTCTTCTTGGATGGCCGGGAGGTCTTCTGGTTTGACTGCGGGTAAATCTTCAGCTGCGACTTCAGGCAGATTTTCAGCAGCAACTTCTGGTAAGTCTTCTTCTGTTGTAGCTGGAAGATTTTCAGACTCTACAGCGGGAAGCTCTTCAGTCTCTACAGCGGGAAGCTCTTCAGTCTCTACAGCGGGTAAATCTTCAGGAATCACTTCTGGAAGATTGTTGTCAGTCTCAGCGACTTCAACAGGATTTCCTACCGTTTCACTGACAATTTCAGCCGTGATCGTTTCTGGTTCTTCCGTTTTGCCGGCTGTGCCTAAGTAGTCAAAGGTAATCTGGCGCTTTGGAATGTTGACATCCCTGACTTTGATATGAACCGGCATGCCCAAGGCAAAAATCTTACCCGTATTTTCTCCATGCAGACTCATCGTGTCCGCATCGTATTTATAGAAGTCATCTTCCATGTAGCGAAGCGGAATCAGGCCCTCAATGGTATTTGGCAGTTCGACAAAGAATCCGAAGCTGGCAACCCCGTTGATGGTGCCGTCAAATTCCTGGCCAACTTTGTTTTCCATATATTTAGCCGCTTCCAGATCGTCTACGGCACGTTCAATCGTTACGGCATCTTTTTCTTTTTCGGATAAGTGCAGCGCGGATTTTTCCATGCGTTTGGCATCTTTCATCAGCGTCTTCTCATCGTTTTTCTTTTCGATGACATGCTTATGGAGCATCCGATGGATCAGCAAGTCTGGATAACGACGGATTGGCGAAGTAAAATGGCAATACTCATCGAGAGCCAGACCATAGTGGCCAAGGTTCTTTTCACAATAGCGGGCTTTTTGCATCGAACGGACAGCGACAGCGGAAAGGATTTCCTTATTGCCCGGATCTTCAATGGAATCCAAAAAGCAGGCAATGTCTTTTGGTTCACATTCATAAGGGTCAATCTCGCATGGGACATGCAAGACTTTGGCCATTGTTGTCAGGGAAGACAGTTTTTCTGGATCTGGAATTTCATGGACCCGGAACATGCCTGGCAGCTGACGGGTATGAAGTTCATGAGCGACCGCTACGTTGGCCATGATCATGGCCTCTTCGATCATCTGTTCACTCCATCCACGATCCCGGCAGACAACATCGACTGGTGTTCCCTTTTCATCGAGGATGAAGTAAGGTTCACGGGTTTCAAAATCGATATGGCCGCGTTCAACCGTGCGTTCTTTCAGCTTTTTGCTTAAATCCGAGAAATTCTGAAGCATTTCACCGAACTTGGCATAGTCTGGACGGCTTTGCGGATTTTCAAGGTATTCGTTGACTTTGTTATAGGTCAGGCGGCCATCCGAATAGATGACACTGGCGTAAATATCGTAATCGACCATGACCCCTTCAGGATTGAATTCCATTTCGCAAGTCAAAGTTAAACGATCGACTTCAGGATTCAAAGAGCAGATGCCATTCGACAACTGGAAAGGCAGCATGGGCACTACGCGGTCGGCAACATAAATGGAAGTGCCGCGCTTGTAGGCTTCTTCATCAATTGCATCCCCTTCGCCAACATAGTAGCTGACATCGGCGATATGAACATATAACTTCCAGCCGCCGTTTTTCAGCTTTTCAACCGAGATGGCATCATCAAAGTCTTTTGTGGAATCCCCATCAATCGTTACCGTCAGAAGATCACGCAGATCTTTACGGTCCTTGAGTTCTTTTTTATGGACTTTTTCAGGAATGTCTTCAAGTTCCTTGCGGATTTTCTTGTTGAATTCCTGACGGACTTCATTTTCGGCCAGAATAGCGGAAACATCCACGCCTGGCTCATTTTCACGGCCAAGAACATCAATGATTTTCACTTTCAATGGGCTTGCGTACTCTACAACTTTGACGACCGCTTTGGTGCCCGGTTCAATGTTATAGGCTTTCTTATTGACCACATTAAAGGATGTATGTAAATCGACATCTGAACGGAATTTGAGACCGTTGCGAGTCATTACGAACGTTCCGGAAATGCAGGTAATGCCGCGATCATAAATGTGAACCACTTCATTGCCTTCAGGCGCAACCCGCACTAACACTTCGTCTTTATCCATCAACATCCGTGTATTGCGCTTGGACACATAGATTTTCTGATCCTTATTCAGGATTGCATATTCATTAGCGGATACGTCACGGGCTTTTCCGACAAACCAGTTTTCGCCATCGATCAGGTAATACTGTTCATGATCGTTGTAAATCTGACGTTCATCTTCAAGTTCGTTGAGTGTGACGCCAAGCTCTTTCATATCGTGGCTTGTTTTAATGCGTAAAGCTTTTGCGATTGCGCCTGGTGTCATTTGTTTATTGCGATTAAGGAGTTCCAGGATTTCTTCCTTCATAATTCGACTTCCCCCTGACAAAGAAAAAAAGGGCATATGGCCCTTTAAACTACCTGTAAAGCGATGACAAGTGCAAAGAAAATGATGCCGCACACAAGAGTCATATTGGAAATCAGCTTTTCCGGTCCTCTTTCTTTCTGTACAGCAAACAGGTTCAGATCCCCGCTTCCGGTAAATGCAGCGGATAAGCCATCCGACTTACCGCTTTGCAGCAGAACTAAAATAATAATCAGTCCTGCATCGACCATCAATAAAATATTTAATAAATTCTCCATACTTCACTCTTTCTCTATTCCCGCAGTCATTATAACAAACAAACTGCAATCAGCCCTCGCACAGACGCAGAAAGTCCACATCATCGAGGCTTTCAACGCACAAATCGGGGAAAATTTTCAACCGTTGGATGTCTTTTTCATGGTGTACACCACTCTGGACAAAGACGGTCTGAACCTTGTTATTATACCCAAGAGCAACGTCGGTTTCCAGATTGTCTCCAACTAAAACTGCGTCCTCCTTAGAAATGCCCGCTTTTTTCAAAGCGTAATCCAGAATTGGGCGGTCAGGTTTACCAATTCTTGGACTTGGGGTGGCGGTTGCGTATTCAAACAAAGCAACAACCGAACCATTGCCGACTTCAAACCCGCCTGGTTTGGCCAGAATGCGGTCATGATTGGTGCCAATCAATCTGGCCCCATTGAGCAAAAAGGCCAGCGCCTTGGAGTACTTGGCATAATCCGCTGTTTTATCCAGTCCGACAAAGACATAATCTGGCTGATCTTCGGTGATTTCAAAGCCTTCATTGAGCAAGGCTTCCTTCATTCCGTTCATGCCGATATACCACGCTTTGCGCTTGTTGGGATCCAGATTGGCGGCATAGCCGGCAGCCGCCATGGCTGAATTGACAAAGTGTTCGGGCTTCACGTGATGATAGCCCATATTCTCCATATGCTTTACATTTTCGTATGGGGTACGCATGGAATTATTGGTTAAAAACAGATACGGAATTCCGTGTTCAAAACAGAAATCCACTGCCCGGATCCCCGCTTCAATGGGCTGAGGACCGCGATACATCGTTCCGTCCAGATCAAATAAGACCGTTTTCATTTTCTTTGCTTCCATCTTTTTCTCTCCTGCTGTTTTTGACTGTTGTTCGCTTTTATCCCCTGAAAAGGAAACTCTGTTCTCTGATCCATCAACTAAATATTAACTGTTTAATATCATGAGAACTCCACATGAACGAGCTGGAAAGCATTTCCGATTCTGTCTTTCCTCTTTTCTGGAGATTCTTCGATTTAAACAATAACAGACCGCTTCATTCCTGACTACAAACTGGGTTTCAAACCATTTTTAAGGGCTTTGCAGGAAAAGAAAAAGCGCCCATTGCTGAGCACTGATTCTTTTGCAGCCTGTTTCCTTTGAAAGACTCACGAATATTCAGATTTTCCAGAGCAAACACGCTCTAGAAAATCTGGTAGCCACCGTAAGGACGAATCTGTAAGACGTGGCAGGCCCCATCGCCGAATGCACGATCCATTTCCGCGCAATACGCCGCAACCAGATCGTTTGGAACGAAGGCCTGGATGGTTCCCGCAAATCCACCGCCATGAACGCGGTGCGCACCCCGGCCATTTAAGACTTTTTCACTGAGGAATAAAGCTAAGGAGACCGCCTGGTTTTTGAAGTCGGCAGGACTGTAGATATTCTGCAGATATTTATAGGAAGAGTTTCCGGAAGCCAGAATCTGTTTTTCGAATTCTTCCAGATCTTTATTGCTCAAAGCAGCAACCGCTTTTTCGACGCGTTTATTTTCTTCGAAGACATGCATAGCCCGAAGCAGAGCCCGGTCATTGCCGATGGCTTCACGCAATTCTGGCAAGCGAGAGTAGAATTCGTTTTCATCAACTTCACGCAGAACGTCTTTACCGAAAAATTCATCGACTTCCTTGAGTTCAAATGGAATGTCGGCATAATCCTGGGTCAGGTCCGCATGGGAGGCATGAACGTCGGTGATGCAAAGCGAAGTATTGAAATCAGAGAAATCAACGTCAACGCGTTCAACAACTGGGTTTTCCTTGTCGGCAAAGTCGATATGGATCAGGCCGCCAACCGAGCATGCAGACTGGTCCATCAGACCACAGGGCTTGCCAAAGAATACGTTTTCGGCATACTGACCAATTTTGGCCAGTTCAACTGGATCGAGTTTTCCATCGTTATACAGATCTGAGAAGATGTTTCCGATCATGACTTCAAAGGCGGCAGAAGAAGAAAGTCCGCTTCCCTGTAATACATCGCTGGTCATGTAACCGTCAAAGCCGCCGGTCTGGCCGCCCAGTTCCTGAATGCGGGCTGCCACACCGCGAATCAGAGCCTGGCTGGTTTCTTTTTCGGCTTCATGGACACTCAGGTCTGCTAAATCAATCGCCGGAATGTCATAATCATCGGACAGAACTTTGACCACACCATCTTCTCTTGGTGCGACAATGGCGATGATATCGAGGTTGATACTGGTTGCCATGACTTCCCCGCGCTGGTGGTCTGTATGGTTGCCAATGACTTCACTTCTGCCAGGAACAGAAATGACTGCGACATCTTTATCTCCATACAATTCGATAAATTTATCGATTGCTTTTTCATATCTTGGTTTCTGAGCTTCGGCTAAATCACCGTAAAGCTTTGTAAGTGCTTCGTCTTGTTTACCTGCTGTAATTGCAGCTTTTAATTCACTCGCTAACATGTTGGAATCTCCTTCTTTTCAAAACGCTTTCACGTGTATATTGTATTTGATTTGTCTATAGAGTTCAATTGTTTTAGTAAATTTTTTCGGTTAAACAAATATTTTTACTAAAACTTATGAAGAAATTTTACTCCAACTCTTCCGCTTTGCAACCTTTAATGTAAAATTTAGACAGTAAAGGAATGAAATAATGGCTACTTTAAAAGACGTCGCAAACCTCGCCGGTGTTTCCAGTGCGAGTGTTTCGAGAATATTGAACAATGACCTGACTCTCAGCGTTCCTCAGTCCACCCGAGACAAAGTTCTGGAAGCTGCTGAAACATTAGGGTATGTAAAAAAGAAAAAGAAAACTTCCGTTTCGAGTATGCTCGTGGGCATCGTACAGTGGATGTCCGCCGAAGACGAAGCGAAAGATCCGTATTATCTCTCCATCCGTCAGGGTGTAGAAAATTATTGCTTCCACCACAAAATTTCAACCGTGCGCTGCTTTGCTTCTGAAATGGAACTGGCCCGCAAGCTGGAAAAAGTCGATGGGCTGGTGTGTATTGGCAAGTTCTCCGATGATGCCCGCGACAAAATGACGGAAATCTGCAAGAATATCATTTTTCTGGATATGAAACTCGATCCCATTTCGAATTGCTTCATCGTCCCAGATTTTCGCGGGGCCCTCAAGCTGGTCATTGATTACCTGGCAGCTGAAGGCCATAGTAAAGTCGGCTATCTTGGCGGGATCGAACGCGTGGATGACTCTGTTTATCCGGATGATCGTCTGAAATATTTCAAGCGATTCACAAACGAAAGCAATATTCAGAGTGAACCCTGGATCTTCCAGGAGCAGTTTACAAGAGAAGCTGGCTACTCCATGATGAAACAGATTCTGTCCATGCCAGATCGTCCAACCGCTGTCTTCGCGGCCAGTGACCCGATTGCGATTGGTGCCCTGCGTGCTTTGCATGAAGCCAACGTCAAGATCCCGGAAGAGATGTCTGTCATCGGCTTTGACAACATTGACGAAGCCAACTATACTTTCCCACCGCTGACGACCGTATTTGTGCCAACCTATGAAATTGGTTCCACCGGCATGCGGATGCTTCATGATGCCTGGAAACGAAATGAAAACCTGCAGCCGATGAAAATCGTTCTGCCCTGCTACATCATCAACCGTCAGACGACCCGCACCTTACCGGATGCGATTGAAATCTAGCAGGAGTTCCCTTCTCCAAAGCACAAAAAATCAAAAACACCCCGTATGAAACTCTTTATACAAATGGAAACACGGAGGGCGTAATCGATCGAATTTTCTTTTGATTTCCCCCTTCATAACGTTTTTGCTTCTGCATGACCGGTTGTGCAGAAGCTTTTTTTCGTCCTGACTGAACTCATCGACCGTTTTCCAGCAAAAAAACCAGCGGCCATCATGGCTAGGATGACTGCTGGTTTTAATTTTTATTCGACTTTATTTTTCGAATCAATCGTTATTCTTCGACTTTTTTCAGATCGGCAAAGTCAATTTCGGTTTCGTTTTCCTTACCGAGCATGTAAACAGGAACGGTTGCTTTCTTGTTTTCTTTATCGATGGCAAGAACAGGCAGAACGTTGCCTTTGAGAGTACCGCTGATGACTTCGACTTTGTCGCCTGGCTCAAAGTCGATATTAACAACTTCTGGGCCTTTGCCAAGGCGGGACAGAACGGCGTCGATTTCGTCTTGCGCAACTGGGAATGGTTTTGCGCCTTTACCACTGGATCCGATAAATCCAGTTACACCTGGTGTATTGCGGACAATGTACCAGGCTTCATCCGTCATGCGCATCTGAACAAGAATATAACCAGAGAAGAGATTATGGGTTTTCTTAATTTCTTTACCGTTCTTGAATTCTGTTTCAGTTTCTTCGGCAACAACAACCTGGAACAGGGAATCTTCCAGACCCATGGTCTTGATTCGTTTTTCAAGGTTTTCTTTTACACGGTTTTCCTGACCTGCATACGTGTTTACGACATACCAATTGATATTTTCGTCGTCTTTACTCATAGTGTGCATCTCCTTTAATTTCCATTACGAAGTGATTTTCACCTTACCCTGTTTTTATCCTTTATGCCGCTTATCGCTTCTTTTTCAGCATGGCCAGTCAGACCCATACCCAGAGTCCAAATGAGCGACAGAGCTGAACAGATGATCACATGGGCGCTAAAAGTTCAAAGGATGTCCTGGCGTGGGCCAGACAGATAAGGTTCCGTCTTCAAAAGCTTACATCATTTCAAAGGATATGGCATCCGGTTGGGCTTGAATAAATACTGAAGATCAACCAGGAAACACACCTGTGCCCACAGTCAGGCAAAGAAAAAGCATGGAATCCTCTGTTTATACAGAATTTGATTCCATGCGTTTCTTTCAGTCCCATTTTGGACCAGCCCAAAGGCGAGTCTTTGATTAAAGGGATACGATCCAGCTGACCAGTGCAGAGGCAGCGGCTTCGCAGACGAAGAAGTACAGGCCAAAAAGCAATGTAAATACAATGACAAGACCCGAACTCTGCATGAGTCCCTTAAAAGACGGCCAGCGAACTTTTTTCAGCTCTGCCCAGACGGCTTTTGGAGCATAAGTAGGCTCCTGGAGTAAGTTATCTTCCATTTTAAAGTCCTTTTCTACTACTTTGATTCTTTATGCAAAGTATGCTTATTGCATTTTGGGCAGTACTTTTTAATTTCAAGGCGTCCAGTCTGATTTTTCTTATTCTTCTCAGTCGTATAGTTACGGGAGAAGCATTCAGTGCAGACTAAAGTAATCTTATCAGCCATTTTCAGGCCCCCTTTGCAAGTACAAAATATAACATCCCCTACGCGCCCTGTCAAACTGCGCTCAGTTTACTCAGGCCTTTGGGATAGCCGGTATCTACGGCAAGATAGGGCTGCGGCGGGTTTTGCCTCTGTCTGCGGTTTTGCTCCACGTTTTTCCAGACTTTGGCTGCTTTATCAAAGGTTCTGGCCACTCTTGCCAATGGGATCTCCAGATGGTTTGCGATCTCGCGATACGTGTATCCTTCCAGGCAGAGGTGAAGAACGTCGTTTTCATAGGTTTCCAGATGCGGTTCCACCTGTTCGAGAACCTGCTGGCAGGTCATTTTCATCAGCATCTTTTCTTCAAGATGATGCTCCTCGATCGCATCTTCCTGCATTCGATATCCTCTGTAGGAGCGCACCAGAAGTTTGTCATAGGAAACTTTCAGCTCTCGTGGGACCTTGCGCTGATTGG
Source organism: Allobaculum sp. JKK-2023 (assembly GCF_034745455.1). Classification (NCBI taxonomy): domain Bacteria; kingdom Bacillati; phylum Bacillota; class Erysipelotrichia; order Erysipelotrichales; family Erysipelotrichaceae; genus Allobaculum; species Allobaculum sp. JKK-2023. The sequence goes on from NZ_JAYERV010000003.1 coordinate 496,840, forward strand.
TCTGCCGACGATAGATATCAATGATTTTGCGGCGCAGAATTGTCTGATAGTGCGTTTTAAAACAGGCTTCCATGCCTTCACGATAGTAGATTAATGCCTGCTGCAGGCATGAGTAGGCTTCACACTCAAATTCCTGATAGGTCATCATCTTCGTGCAGTACTGAAAATAAATATAATGAGTCGGCCCGCTGAGTTCTTTGAATAACAGCTCAAAGGCTTCCTCGTCCATGAGTCTGGTCAGATAGACCAGTTCATTGATGTTCACTTCTTCTGTCATGGTCTTGACTCCTTGAAAGTGACCGAGCATCGATGCACAGGAGCCCATTCTTTCTTTCAGATATCCGTTTATTCGTTTGATTCGTTTTATTCGTTCGATTCATTCAGATATTCTTCTGGAATGAGATCCTGTAGAAATTCAGATTGCTTCCATTCCTGATCTTCAGTCTTTATGGCTGGAAACGTCACTTGCACGCTGTCTGGCCGCCTGAGCTTCATACATCAGAATGCCGGCTGCAACAGAGGCATTCAAAGACTGAACTTCACCACGCATCGGAATGTGGACTTTGAAATCACAGGCATCCTTGACGCTCTTGGACATTCCTTTGCCTTCATTGCCAATGACCAGAACCAGTTTGCGATCATAAAGACCTTTACGATAGTCAACTGACGTTTCATCAAAGTCACTGCCCGCGACCCAATAGCCATGATCTTTCAGCTTGCGCAAGGCTCCAGCAAGGCTGGAAACCGATGCAACAGGAACTGAATAGGCTGCTCCGGCAGAGGTTTTGACTGCCGCTGGCGTCAGGCCGGCACCTTTGTGCCTGCAAAGAATGACCCCATCGGCACCTGAAGCATCGGCACTTCGTAAAATGGCTCCAACGTTGTGCGGATCCTGAATTTCATCGAGGGCAACAATCAGCGGCAGTCTTCCGGTTTTCTTTTCTTTGGCACTCACGGCTTCGATCAGTTCATCGAGACTGAGCATCGGCAAATCTTTGACTCTGGCCGCAATGCCCTGATGGACGCCCTGATCGGTCATTTTGTCCATTTCTTTTTTCGAGACCGTCTTAAGACGGACGTTTTTGGGCAGCGTGCTCAGAATCTTTTCAATCCGTTTGTCTCTGGCGCCATTTTGCACATAGAGATCGAGAATCTGATCCGGGCTGTCTTTCAGGGTTTCAAAAACATTTTTTCCGTAAACGATCATAGCTGCTCTCCAATCTCCATGCAGACCTTTAGAAGCTCTTCCATGCGCTCCTTGTGATCATACAGATACAGGTAGCCGAATAAAGCTTCCAGGGCGGTGGCTTTCAGGTATGTCTTCAAATCTGAATTTTTTGCGACGCTTTTGACATGCGCATTGCGCCCGCGGCGGACGATTTCCCGCTCATCTTCATTGAGCAGGTCTTTTTCCATCAGCTGGTCGAGCACAAAGGCCTGTCCGGCAGCGCTGCAAAGCCTGGCGTTCTGTTTCTGGAGCAGATCGGCTTTGCGCACTCCCCTGTCCAGAATATGCTTACGTGCTTTAACGGAATAAAGCGCGTCTCCCATCCACGCCAGCGTGACGGGATTTTCCATAACAATTTCCATTAAACAAGACCTAATTTCATCAAGCTGGCCCGGCATTCATCGGCTTTGGCAAAGTCTTTGCTGCGGACCGCATCTTTCCAATCGCGATACAGCTGTTTCTGCTCTTCGGTTGGAGGCGTAATGCCAAGGTCAATGCCCAGAACGGAAAGCATGCCGGTTACGGATGCATACAGTTCATTGAGCAGGGTGTAATCCAGATCCCGTTTGCGTAAAGACTGGTTGAGTTCCTTGACAGTTGCCTGAAGGGCACTGATCGCGTTTGGGGTATTTAAATCATCTTCCATTGCGTCCATAAATGTCTTCCAGGAAGCCTCATCTTTTTTCGAATCCGGTTTATACTGGTCAGCCAGGCATAACTGGAACAGAGCCTGACGGAGTGGTTTTTCAATTTTGCCAAGTTCTTTTACGGCATTCTCCATAACGGTCTGAGAAATGGTCAATGGTGCCCGATAATGCGTCGAAACCATCATCCAGCGGCAGGCAGGCCCGCCAAATTCATCGATCAGATCTTTGGCGAGAATGACGTTGCCAAGGGATTTTGACATTTTGACTTTGTCCTTGCCGACATTAATCATGCCGTTATGAACCCAGGTATTGGCCAGTTTTGTGCCATTGGCCATTTCGGACTGTGCGACTTCATTTTCATGGTGCGGAAACTTCAGATCCAGGCCGCCGCCATGAATATCGATCAATGGCTTTTTGAAGACATCCTGAATCATGACCACACATTCTGTATGCCAGCCTGGACGGCCTTTGCCCCAGGGCGAATCCCACTGAATGCCTTTGTCGGTCTTTTTCCAGAGCGTGAAATCGAGAGGATTTTCTTTTTTCTCGTTTTCATCAATCCGGGCGCCGACCAGCAGATCGTCAACTCTTTGATGAGAGAGTTCACCGTATTTTGGATCGGCACTGACACGGAAATAGACGTCGTTGTCTTTGACGTAAGCTGCTCCACTCTGAACCAGACCGTCAATGAAGTTGATAATCTTGTCCATGGTTTCGGTTACACGCGGGGTGTAATCCGGGTTTTTAGCGCCAAGAAGCCGGCGGACTTCTTTATAGGCATCGATATAACGGTCAGTAATTTCTTTTTCTGTTTTGTTTTCTTCGATTGCTTTGGCAATGATCTTGTCATCGACATCGGTGTAGTTGGAAGCATAGGTGACATCATAGCCTGCAGCTTCTAACGTACGATAAAGCGTATCGAAAACAATAATGGGCCGGGCATTTCCGATATGAGGATCGTTATAAACAGTTGGCCCGCACACGTACATCGAAACCTTATTGTCCGCTTCCATCGGTTTAAAGTCTTCGATTTCTTGTGTATAGCTGTTATAGAGCTTCATCATTCTAATTCTCCTAAGTGTAAAAAAAGGAAGCGTCAGCTTCCTTCGTTATTTTAGCAGAATTTTGGGTTTCCTTGGGCAAAGGCAGATTTATGCCTTGAGCAGCTCTACAATCTCACCTTCATATGGTGTGTTTTTCAAGTGTTCCAGGGCTGGCTCAAGCCATTTGCGGGTATTTTCTTTGTCTTTGAGATAGCTGTACTGCAAGCCGATCAGGTATTCAAACGTGCCGGCCTGATTGGATACGTTGGCTGGAATGCTGCCTTTATCATCTTTAAGTCTTGCATGGCGCTCCTGAAGTTCCTTGATGTATTTGGATTCTTTTTTGAGCAGAATCGAATACTGGATCTGCAGGTTTTTGGCCTGAATCTCACTGCCATACTGCTCAACCATTTCCATCATATGACGGGCTTTTTTGATTTTGCCAGATTCCAGATACACGTAGAATCCACGCTCACCCAGCTGTGCTTTCTGCTTCTTGCTTAAGCGCATGTTTTCCATGAACTGAACCTGTTCATCTGCTTTTTTCATTTCATTGCGCATTTCATACATGGAAAGCCGCATCGATTCCCGCTCAAAAGCCGAGAATGTGACTTTAGCCAAAAACGAATCCAGATGGCGGGTAAACAGGGTAAAATTATGAGCTTCAAGATCCTGCATCAGACGCTGGTAATAAAAGCGCTTGACCAGCGGCGGAACCAGCACAACCAGCAGGATAAAGACGACAACGTACAGGAGATACATCCAGCTGCTCATCGATTCTGTTTATCCTCTTTTAATAATTCTGCAAACTGTTTGAGTAAATCTTCGTCGATCCCCTGTTTTTTCATGCTTTCAATATAAGCTACATCCAGGTCATCAACATCTTTAGTCAGATCATCCCGTTCATCATTAACGAGTCTTTCGCGAATAGCCATAACTTCTCATATTCCTTTCATGCATATTCAATGTCCAGAAACCGATGGCTTTTAACCCTATTTCCAGAACCAATACTCAATGTACAAACTTTGAAGGACTTTGCCAACCACCACAGGCAATTTCCATCGAAAATCAAAAAGGAGTTCACAGTTGTTGCAATCGTTTTCTTTATTTCGGATTCAAGTGATTTTCTTGGAATCCAGACTCTTTCCTACGCTTCCAGTCTGAAATTCAGGCATTAAAAAAGAAGGCCCGAAGACCTTCTTTATTTAGTCATTGGAGGAAACTCTTATTTCTCTAAATCGTGTTCAGCGAAGTACTTAATTGTACGAACCATCTGAGAAGTGTAGGAGTTTTCGTTGTCGTACCAGGAAACAACCTGAACGAGAGTGTTGCCATCTCCAGTAGGAGTAGCCATTGTCTGAGTAGCATCAAACAGAGAACCGTAAGTCATACCGATAACGTCGGAAGATACGATTTCTTCAGTGTTGTAACCGAAGCTTTCGTTCTGAGCAGCAGCCATTGCAGCGTTAACCTGGTCAGTAGTAACTTCGCCTTCAACTTCAGCAACTAAGATCGTAGTGGAACCTGTAGGAACAGGAACACGCTGAGCGGAACCGATCAGTTTGCCGTTGAGTTCTGGGATAACCAGACCGATCGCTTTAGCAGCACCAGTGGAGTTAGGAACGATGTTCACTGCAGCAGCGCGGGAACGACGTTTGTCACCTTTTCTCTGTGGTCCATCCAGAGTCATCTGGTCGCCAGTGTAAGCATGAACTGTAGTCATGATACCGGATTTGATAGGAGCCAGTTCATTCAGAGCTTTAGCCATTGGAGCTAAGCAGTTTGTTGTGCAGGATGCAGCGGAGATGATGTTGTCACCAGGTTTTAAGATTTCCTGGTTAACGTTGTAAACGATTGTTGGCAGGTCGTTTCCAGCAGGAGCGGAGATAACGACTTTTTTAGCGCCAGCGTCAATGTGAGCCTGTGCTTTAGCTTTGGAAGTATAGAAGCCTGTGCATTCCAGAACTACGTCTACATCCAGATCTTTCCAAGGAAGCTTGGAAGCGTCTGCTTCTTTGTAGATTTTGATTTCTTTGCCGTCAACGATGATGGAATCTTCAGTAGATTCTACTTTGTCAGCAAGTTTGTAAGTTCCCTGAGTTGAGTCATACTTGAGCAGGTGAGCTAACATATCAGGTTTTGTCAGGTCATTGATCGCAACTACTTCGTAGTTAGGATCATCAAACATCTGACGGAATGCAAGACGGCCGATACGTCCGAAGCCGTTTAAAGCAACTTTTACTGTCATGGTCAGTAAATCCTCCTTTAATAACGGTTTAATTATAGATTCACCTCCAATCGCTGTCAACGATGATCAGACTGTATGATAAAAGTCGAACAAACTATGGTCATTTTTTCAGATTAATGTGATCGCTTTAACAATTTATCTTTATTTTATCGTCTTTTTTCCATTATTTCGTATATATAAGTGTCTTTACCGTACATTTTGGGAAACTCGCAAACTTTATTTGGGAAATGTTTTATAATGGGGCAATAGCACCTCAAGTAAAAGAAAGGAACATTATGAATTATCAGGAAATCCTTGAGCTTCTTGAAAAAGATGCTCGTCTTACCCCTCGTGATCTGTCGGAAATTCTGATGGAAGACGAAGCTGAAGTCCGAAAAGCCATCAGTGAAATGGAACAGGACAAAATTATCTGCGGTTATCACACTGTCATCAACTATAACAAAGCCCTTCGCAACGAAAAGATCATGGCGTTCATCGAGGTTGGTGTCCGCCCTATGAAAGATAAAGGGTATGACTATACCGCAAATCTGATTGCCGGCTATCCAGAAGTCAATTCTATGTATCTGATTACTGGTGATAATGACTTCATCTGCCTGGTAGAAGGAAAAACCATGTTCGAAGTCTGCCAGTTTGTTTCAGATAAAATTGCCTGCATTGAAGATGTTCACTCAACCAAAACCCTCTTTGTTCTGAAGCAATACAAACAGAGCGGTGTCTTAACAGGAGCAGGCAAGCGTGATCTTAAAGAGGACAGACTGGTGGTGAGCTACTGATGAAACCCATCAACCAGACTGTTGAACACTTAAAACCCAGCGGCATTCGGAAATACTTTGATCTGGCTTCCAGTATGGAAGGTGTCATCTCCTTAGGCGTCGGTGAGCCTGATTTCGATACTCCATGGCATATCTGTAATGCAGCCGTTGAATCCTTCCACGAAGGAAAAACACACTATACGGCGAACCGCGGTCTGCTCACTCTGCGCCAGGAAATCGCCCGGTACTCCAAAGAACGCTTTGGCCTGGATTACGATCCTGAAAAAGAAATTGTAGTTACTGTCGGCGGCTCTGAGGGCGTAGATCTGGCTTTCCGTACGCTGATCAACCCCGGCGATGAAGTTATCGTTCTCGACCCGAATTATGTTGCTTATGAGCCAGCCATTTTAATGGCCGGCGGCAAGCCCGTATACATCACTTTGAGCCAGGAAAACGATTTCAAGCTTTTGCCTGAAGATCTCGCCAGAGCCATCACCCCAAAAACAAAAGCTATCATGCTCAACTTCCCTTCCAACCCAACCGGTGGAACGATGAGTCGCGAAGACTATGCCAAACTGGTTCCGATCTTAAAAGAATCTGAAATCTATATTATTTCTGACGAAATCTATGCCGAACTCACCTTTGATGGTGAATTCGTTTCACCGGCTTCTTTTGACGAAATCAAAGACCAGGTCATCATTATTAATGGTTTCTCCAAAGCCTTTGCGATGACTGGCTGGCGCCTTGGGTATCTGCTTTCAAGCGCCCCTCTTTCTAAGATGATGACCAAAGTTCACCAGTTCATCATCATGTCTGCCCCTACAGCCGCTCAGATCGCTGCCATCGAGGCACTCGAAAACGGTATTCCCGATATTCTGACCATGCGTAAAGAATATGAACAGCGCCGCAATCTGATCTGTGCCCGTCTCAACCGGATGGGTCTGAAGACCAACGTTCCAAAAGGAACCTTCTATGTCTTTCCAAACATCACCTCGACTGGCCTGAGTTCAGATGAATTCTGCGTTCAGCTGCTTGAAAGCAAGAAAGTTGCTGTTGTCCCAGGAACTGCGTTTGGAGAGCATGGCGAAGGTCATGTCCGCATGTCTTATGCCACCAGCCTGGACAACATCAAAGAAGCCATGAACCGCCTGGAAGAGTTCCTTACTGAGCTCGAACTCAAACGACAGGCCGAACTCAACGCTTCGGTCGATGAAATTGCTAAAGAAGTTGTGATTTTAGCAGAAGAGATCTGATTTTCTCATTACCCGATCATCTCTACGCCATTTTCACCTATATGAGCAGGAATCAGTTGAAGCTTTCATTCTTCGCTGAATTCCTGCTTTTTTGCATATCTGCCCGCCAATGTCATTTAGCTAGAAAAATATGACCTCAAACTTTGTATAAAAATCAAAGACAAAGTGGATGATAGGAATAGAATTTGCTGCTGATTATATCCATATGCACCAACCAAGCACAAAATATACTGATTGATTTGGCTGTATTCATCAAAATAGGTGCACTAAAAACAACCCTTCGATAAGAGCCGTTTTTAAGAATTGTATGGGTGGTTTGTATCAATAAGATGCGCATATAATGCACTTATCGATAGGTGAACCATATCAAACGATTGGGATGGAGATTTCGCTTGAAGCTCCTTTCCGGCCGAACGGGCAGTTTTTCTCTTAGCAGCTCCTCGGTCAGAGCTTGAAACTCCGCTTTTGTAATTTGACAGATTGTTCGTTTTTTCGTCCATTTCGGAGTAAACGTGTTCCTGATAGCCCGTATCGCCTTAGTTGTATTGATTTGGTATTCATAAGTTGTCTGCTTCTCTTCTTTATTATCCGATTGAGATGATTCAAGAACACACTTTTTGATCTCGGAAACCAGATTGTAGAAGATAAGGGATGAATAAATCTCCTGAATGATGTATTCTGCTTTTATCGAGTGGATACGTTTCATTCCTATTCCATATTTAAGCCAGGAGAAACTCTGCTCGATTCGCCACCTTAGGTGGTAAATAAATCCAAGAGCCTCCGGAGGAAATTCTGCTTCATCCAGATTGGTAATCAGTCCTTCCCAGACGTTGTCGCCAATCTCGATAGCTACCACCCTGCAGTCAAAATCAATAAATTCAGATTCTTGATCAATCTGTCTCATTGATTTTTTGACCAGGTATTTCATCTGGGGGTTTTCTTTTTCCTCTTTTCTTTGGTGGTGGGTAAGAATGCGGCTGATCTGCTGGTCTTCTGTATGGTCAAGCTGTGTATAAGTCAGGCAGCTATACTCTCGTTCTTTCATACGTATGAGGTATTTGTGCCCTAAGGATTCAATAAGCTTACACAATGGATAAGAAAAATACCCTCTGTCCATGACAAAGAGAAATGTCTCGCCAGGATAAGCTTCGTGAATCTCCTTGACCATTTTCATAGCAGCGGCCCGTTCGTCTTTGGACCTCTGGTCTTGAGTGACGATGGCTAGATATTTGTCATTAAGTACGTCATAGGCAGCGTTAATGTGAATACCGGCCCGGATGATGGTTTCCTTGTTCTTGGCATAAATGATGTAGTCAGGTTCATCTTCATTTGGCGCAACAGGTTCATTGGTTCCATCAAAGGCTATTACCCTTAGCCCTTTATATTTTTTATCCATGTAACAAAGTGCCAATGTGGCTTTGTGCAGTGCTGAAAATACGCTGACTGGAGTCTTGGCTTTTGTCTGAACAAGTGCCGAAGCAGATGGTCTTACACTGCCCATGCCGAAATAGTTCATGGATAAATCGGAGAGTGTTGATCCATTCCCGATAATGGATGTATTCAGGAAATGGAACAAGTTTATTTTTGATGATCGATAATGACTTCGTGAGAAAGCTCCTGTTTGAGAAGCAAGAATCTTCTCCTGTTTGTGGGCAAATTCCTCAAGGAATTTCATGAATCTTTGATAAATCACGGACGGCGAAGTAACTTTAGTTGCCATATTTTCCTCCTTATAAAGTTATGTTTTCAACGTGATAAGGATTAAATTAGACAATTATAGAGTTGTTGTCAAAGCTAATTTTCGTTAAACCAGAAAATATAAAATCCACCATCTGTGCACGGATGGTGGACAATACTAACTATCAAAAACTAAGCTAAATGACATTGATCTGCCCGCTCTGTTTCTCTACGTCAGGTGCGCACAAATGAGCCGCACAAGTATCTGTTTGAGTGGATTTTCTGAAAATAAACTTCAAAACATCCCGTCGCATTGAGAGAAGCATGGTAGAATTTATACAAATCGGGAATGACGTTCCCGATTTGTATAAATTCTACCAGGAGGTCATTTATGTTTTATCCGCGTACCATTCATCATGGCCTTGAAGAGAATATTCGCCATTTCCCAGTTGTCGTTCTCACCGGTCCGCGCCAGACCGGAAAATCAACAGAAGTCTGGAAGTTAAAAGAAAAAGGATTTCAGTACGTCTCTCTTGACAACCTTGATGAACGTTCCCTCGCGCTGAATGATCCAAAGTTTTTTCTGACACTTCATCCCGCTCCGATAGTCATCGACGAAATCCAATACGCGCCTATCCTTATGGAAGCAATCGAAGAGCAGGTCAACCAACGACGCCTTGAACAAGGGGACGCAAATGGAATGTTTGTATTGACAGGTTCCCAGAGTTTTCAGTTGATGAAAGGAATCACCCAGTCTCTTGCGGGACGGGCATGCATTATGGAAATGACATGCCTGAGTGCCAGAGAACTTCAAATGGAATCCGATATTCCCTTTCTTCCCGGCGTCCATTGTTTCTCACGAAGTCAGGAGAAATCCGTCTCTGATCTATATCAGTCAATTGTCCGTGGCTTCTTCCCGGAGCTGCACAGAAATCCCCAATTGACGGCCACATCCTTTTATGATTCTTATATCCGCACTTATATTGAACGAGACGTTTCTGACCTGATTCAGCCTTCTAACAAACTCTTATTCAAGAATTTCATGGAATATCTTGCTTCGATCACATCTAGCCAGCTCAACTATGCTGTCATCAGCCGAGCAATTGGTATCGATCCCAAAACCGTTCAGGCCTGGATTTCCATTCTGGAAACAAGCGGGATCATCTATCTCCTGCAGCCCTACAGTGAAGAAAAACTGACGAAACGAATTGTCAAATCTCCAAAAATCTATTTCTGCGATACCGGTCTGGCTGCGCATCTGGCCAAAATTTATTCTCCAGACCATTTGGCAATCAGTTCACTTGCGGGAGCCTATATGGAAAATTACGTGATCAATGAGATTCGTAAGTCCTACCTGAACTGTTGCGAACCGTTATCCATGTACTATTATCGAGACAACAACCAAAACGAGATTGATCTGGTTCTAGTTTCAAATCGAACGCTTTATCGAATCGAAATCAAAAAAGGCGTATCCTTCAATCACAGACATGTTTCTGGTTTCCGACAGCTTGATCACTCAGAGCTGTCCCTCGGACCTGGCGCCATTCTTTGCAACACGCCAAAACCCTATGCTATCGAAAGAGATATTTTTGTTCTCCCCTATAGCTGTATCTAATTTTGCTAAACAAAAAAAAGCCTGAAGAATATCGGATTTCTCCTTTATTCTTCAGGGATTTGCTTTCGTCTGGCGACTTCCTATTTTTGCTTTTACACTATCGTCGGCGTTCAATGGCTTAACGGCCGTGTTCGAGATGGGAACGGGTGTGACCCATTGGCTATCGTCACCATACCGGTTTGTCTTGCGACTTAACCATTCTATCTCATGGATCTTTCAAAAACAAACACCAGCTTTGACATAACTTTGGTTACAGTTATGATCTGATCATTTCTGATCGTTTTTCTTCTTATTACCGCCTGTCTGTGATTTTGAATGGTTCTGGAATCATTGTCTTTAACTTGCGTCTTTGACTCTGTTTCCATCTTCTTCATTCTTCACCACTCCAACAGGCGCTCTCGTTATCTTAGATTAAGCTTTCGACCGATTAGTACTGGCCAACTTCATGGATCACTCCACTTCCATACCCAGCCTATTTCCTTGTAGTCTTCAAGGGGTCTTATCTACCGCAGATCTTATCTTGGGGCTGGCTTCGCACTTAGATGCTTTCAGCGCTTATCCATTCCCTGCTTGGCTGCCCGGCTGTGCCACTGGCGTGACAACCGATGCACCATTGGCAGGTCCATCCCGGTCCTCTCGTACTAAGGACAGCTCCCCTCAGATCTCCTGCGCCCACAACAGATAGGGACCGAACTGTCTCACGACGTTCTGAACCCAGCTCGCGTACCGCTTTAATGGGCGGACAGCCCAACCCTTGGAACCGAATCCAGCTCCAGGATGCGATGAGCCGACATCGAGGTGCCAAACCCCGCCGTCGATGTGAACTCTTGGGCGGGATCAGCCTGTTATCCCCAGGGTAGCTTTTATCCGTTGAGCGACGGCCCTTCCATTCGGCACCGCCGGATCACTAATCCCGACTTTCGTCCCTGCTCCACTTGTTGGTGTCGCAGTCAGGCGCGCTTTTGCATTTACACTCTCTGTCTGGTTTCCATCCAGACTGAACGCACCTTTGGGCGCCTCCGTTACTCTTTAGGAGGCGACCGCCCCAGTCAAACTGCCCGCCTGGCACTGTCTGTAAGATTCTCTCTTCACGTTAGGGCTTCAAATCATCAGGGGCGGTATCCCAACGGCGGCTCCAAAGAAACTGGCGTTCCTTCTTCATAGCCTCCCGCCTATCCTGTACATGATCATCCAAAACCCAATACCAGGCTGCAGTAAAGCTCCATGGGGTCTTTCCGTCTAGTTGCGGGTAACCTGCATTTTCACAGGTACTAAGATTTCACCGAGTCTGCTGCCGAGACAGCGCCCAAATCGTTTCACCTTTCGTGCGGGTCAGAACTTACCTGACAAGGAATTTCGCTACCTTAGGACCGTTATAGTTACGGCCGCCGTTCACTGGGGCTTCGGACCACTGCTTCTCCTTGCGGATAACAGATCCCCTTAACCTTCCAGCACCGGGCAGGTGTCACCCCATATACTTCGCCTTGCGGCTTTGCATAGAGCTGTGTTTTAGTTAAACAGTCGCTTGGGCCTTTTCACTGCGGCTCTCTCGAGCGCCCCTTCTTGCGAACGTACGGGGCAATTTTGCCGAGTTCCTTGGCAACAGTTCTCTCGCTCACCTTCGCTTGCTCAGCGCGCCCACCTGTGTCGGTTTTGGTACGGGCCGCAATAAAGTTTAAGCTAGAAGCTTTTCTTGAAAGCCGCTCCATGTGCTTGGCTACTTTCTTTCGATTTCGCTTACCCTTCACGCTCTGTACGTATTGATCCGGATTTGCCTGGATCCGTACTGCCGCGCTTGGCCCTCAATCCATTAAGAGGGTCACACTTCCCGTCTTTGTCACTCCATCGCCTTTATTGCGGGTGCAGGAATCTTCGCCTGCTTTCCATCTGCTTCGCCTGTCGGCTTATCATTAGGTCCCGACTGACCCAGGGCGGACGAACCTTCCCCTGGAATCCTTGGGCTTTCGGTGTGCAGGATTCTCACCTGCATCTCGCTACTCACACCGGCATTCTCACTTCCATGTCCTCCACAGACTCTCACGATTCTGCTTCCATGGACATGCAACGCTCCCCTACCATAAAAATCTTTCAATCCTTATCCGCGGCTTCGGCAGATGACTTAGCCCCGGTACATTTTCGGCGCAGGGCCACTCGACTAGTGAGCTGTTACGCACTCTTTAAAGGGTGGCTGCTTCTGAGCCAACCTCCTAGTTGTCCGTGCGTCCCCACATCCTTTTCCACTGAGTCATCATTTTGGGGCCTTAGCCGGCGGTCTGGGCTGTTTCCCTCTTGAGCATGGACCTTATCACCCACACTCTGACTGCCAACTTTTCTCCTTGCGGCATTCGAAGTTTGATTCCATTCAGTACCCCGGGATGGGGCCATCATGAATTCAGTGCTCTACCTCCGCTGGCTTGCGTTAACGCTAGCCCTAAAGCTATTTCGGGGAGAACCAGCTATCTCCGGGTTCGATTGGAATTTCTCCGCCAGCCACAGGTCATCCGCCAGCTTTTCAACGATGGTCGGTTCGGTCCTCCACAAAGTTTCACCTCTGCTTCAACCTGCCCATGGCTAGATCACCCGGTTTCGGGTCTGCTCCTGGCTACTTCATTCGCCCTGTTAAGACTCGCTTTCGCTTCGGCTTCGCATTTTCCTGCTTAACCTTGCATCCAAAAGCAGCTCGCCGGTTCATTCTACAAAAGGCACGCCATCACCCTTTGACGGGCTCTGACTTCTTGCAGGCATACGGTTTCAGGTTCTCTTTCACTCCGCTTGCGCGGTTCTTTTCACCTTTCCCTCACGGTACTTCTTCACTGTCGCTCACTCTTACTTATTCAGCCTTGGCGGATGGTCCCGCCTGCTTCCGACAGGATTTCACGTGTCCCGTCGTACTCAGGATCTCGCTGACTACTTCGCTTGCTTTCCAGTACAGGGATTTCACCTTCTGTGTCCGTGCTTTCCATCACGTTCCTGTTCACTCGCGTTTCGTCTGTTGCGCTCCTACAACCCCATATCGCTATGGTTTGGGCTAATTCCCTTTCGCTCGCCGCTACTCGGGAAATCACTGTTGTTTTCTTTTCCTCCGGCTACTTAGATGTTTCAGTTCACCGGGTTGCTCTCCATATCAAAGACATGGATGACTGGATATGACTCCAGCCGGGTTCCCCCATTCGGATACCTGCGGATCGTCGCTTTCCTGACAGCTCCCCGCAGCTTTTCGCAGTCTGATGCGTCCTTCATCATTCAAGAGTGGCAAGGCATCCTCCGTACGCCCTTCCTTGCTTGATCTAGTTTCAAATATGCTTGTTTTTAACTATGCTTTTTCGAGATTTTTCTAATAAGAACTGTTAACTGTTTTCTGACTTGGTAAATCTTGTGACTTCAAAGATCGAATTTCTTCTTCTCTTTTCAGTCGGTTACTTTCGTAACGTTGTTACTTACAACTTACGTCAGACCTTCTGTTATGTCTTATACTGATGTTCGTTTTTCAAAGATCCATGTTGTGACTGACTGGAACTGTTCTCCATTTCTGAAGACCAGTGCCGCTTTTGCAGCTAATCAGTCTGGAAGATCGCTCTTCCAAAACTCTGTTACAGACTCCAAACTTAGTTACTTAATGCTTCCTTGTACTTTCTCCTTAGAAAGGAGGTGATCCATCCCCACGTTCCCGTAGGGATACCTTGTTACGACTTAACCCCAGTCATCGGCCCCGCCTTCGACGACTCACTCCTTTTCAGGTTATGCCATCGGCTTCGGGCGTTGCCGGCTTCCATGGTTTGACGGGCGGTGTGTACAAGGCCCGGGAACGTATTCACCGCGGCATGCTGATCCGCGATTACTAGCGATTCCAACTTCATGAAGTCGGGTTGCAGACTTCAATCCGAACTGGGACGCCTTTTCTCGGGTTCGCTCCACTTCACAGCTTCGCTTCCGTCTGTAGGCGCCATTGTAGTACGTGTGTAGCCCAGGCCATAAGGGGCATGATGATTTGACGTCATCCCCGCCTTCCTCCGGTTTGTCACCGGCAGTCTGATCTGAGTCCTCATCTTACTGGTAGTAACAGATCACGAGGGTTGCGCTCGTTGCCAGACTTAACTGAACATCTCACGACACGAGCTGACGACAACCATGCACCACCTGTGTGGATGTTAACCTCCAACTTATCTCTAAGTCTTCGCATCCCATGTCAAGGCCTGGTAAGGTTCTTCGCGTTGCTTCGAATTAAACCACATACTCCACCGCTTGTGCGGGCCCCCGTCAATTCCTTTGAGTTTCACACTTGCGTGCATACTCCCCAGGCGGAGGAGTCATTGCGTTAGCTTCGGCACCGGGGCATTACCCCCGACACCTGCTCCTCATCGTTTAGGGCGTGGACTACTAGGGTATCTAATCCTATTTGCTCCCCACGCTTTCGTGCCTGAGCGTCAGTAACAGTCCAGGCGGCCGCCTTCGCCACTGGTGTTCTTCCATATATCTACGCATTTTACCGCTACACATGGAGTTCCACCGCCCTCTCCTGTCCTCGAGCGTGGCAGTTTCCAAAGCCTGTACAGGTTGAGCCCGTACCTTTCACTTCAGACTTGCCACGCCGCCTGCGCACCCTTTACGCCCAATCATTCCGGATAACGCTTGCCACCTACGTATTACCGCGGCTGCTGGCACGTAGTTAGCCGTGACTTTCTGGCAGGTTACTATCAAAAGAAAAGCATTTCCTCTTTCCTTCTTTTCTGACCTGCAACAGAGCTTTACGATCCGAAGACCTTCCTCACTCACGCGGCATTGCTCGTTCAGGCTTGCGCCCATTGACGAAAATTCCCTACTGCTGCCTCCCGCAGGAGTCTGGGCCGTGTCTCAGTCCCAGTGTGGCCGATCGCCCTCTCAGGCCGGCTATGCATCATCGTCTTGGTAGGCTTTTACCCTGCCAACTAACTAATGCACCGCAGATCCATTCATCTCCCAGGCTTTAAGGCCTGTTTCAAAAACAGAAGATGCCTTCTGTTTTCCTATGGGGTTTTAGACTTCGTTTCCAAAGCGTATCCCCCGGATATGGGCAGGTTATCTACGTGTTACTCACCCGTTCGCCACTGAACACAAAAGTGTTCCGTTCGACTTGCATGTATTAGGCATGCCGCCAGCGTTCATCCTGAGCCAGGATCAAACTCTCCATTTGATATTGACTCAACGCTATTGCGTTTATATTTCGTGAATTGATTATTGAAGTATTAAATGTTGTTTCAAGAATCGACGTGTTAATTTCGAATATTGAATTGTCTGTAATCAGAGTTTTCAAAGAGCCATCTATTTGTGAGTGAATCAACTTCCCTCACAAGGCTTGTTTATCTTATCATCTGTCGGATATGAAGTCAACATCTTTTGTGAAATATTTTTAAGAATTTCACAATCGATGATTTCTTCGATATCTAAAGGTGATTTGTCGCTTTCGAAACGTCTGTTCCGTTCGCGCTCATTTAATATACAATGTCCATGACAAAAACGCAAGCTCAATTCTTCCAAAACATTTACGCCACCTTTAAATTCAAAGGGAGTACGATAATTCAAGCATCTATATATAAAGCATTTTCCCGGTAGATATTAATCTCAAAAAAGCCGTAATTTTTTTGAAATTTTTCCATGCAGATTCCTGAATTTTTTCCAGATAAATCTGAATAAAAGCAGTTTTTCGCAATCAAAGACAGTGCAGTGCAAAAATTTTGCAAAACGTTAAACTGCATGGATGGATCCATTTCTCTTATCCCTGCAAAAAAAACGCA
This sequence comes from Allobaculum sp. JKK-2023, assembly GCF_034745455.1. NCBI lineage: Bacteria > Bacillati > Bacillota > Erysipelotrichia > Erysipelotrichales > Erysipelotrichaceae > Allobaculum > Allobaculum sp. JKK-2023. The sequence goes on from NZ_JAYERV010000003.1 coordinate 513,074, forward strand.
GAAGCGAGTCAGGCTTCTGCGTTCAAATTCACTTAGTCATCACTTGCCGGTACGTACCGGACTTTATTCCTTTTCTACGTTATATCAGACAGAATGAAGATCTCTTACCGGACAGTCAGCCTGAACCAGGTCACACGAAATTGTCAATAATGATAAAAAGAATTGACCTCTTGATTCACCGGCTTAGTCATCAGCGGATTTTAATCTGTTGTAAACCAAAAACTCCTGTAAAACAGGAGGCGCCAAGCAGTATCTTTTGAATCTAGATTCCCTTTATTTCCTAAAGCACTCTTCTTTTCTTCTCGTGTAATTGTCTGTCTGCGGACTCAGTCAATGACCGATGTACTTTTCGCCCTGTACAAACCTTAGACGACAATCAGTTGCAAGTCCGTTCAGATTCCATGTAATGATTGTGAAGATAACTTCATCAGAATCTGAGCTCACTTCGATAATCCCAATTTCTGCAAGATTCAAAATTCCTGTTGGATTACTTGTTAATGTTTTCTCACCATTCACAAGCTTTGTCAGTTTAACATCGCTTGAATTTGAAGTCAACACTTTATTAAGAATTATTTAATCTTTTCTTATCGATATATTGATTTTTAAAGACTGTTTTTCATCCCTGATCAGCATTCTCCTGATATCACTTTGACTTTGAATTTCCATAAACAAACAGACAGCAGCTTTTGAGGGCTGCTGTCTGCATTCTGTTTATACGTATAGATAAGAGTTAATAACTGGCCAAGCTTAAGCAGCTGTACCGGTAATTTCTGCCATTGCTTTCTGATATACAGCTGTTTTGTTTTTAGCATCTGCATGATCAGTACCTTTAACACAATAGTAGAATTTGCATTTTGGTTCTGTTCCGGATGGACGAACTGCAATCCAGCTTCCATCAGCAAGGAAGTATTTCAGAACATCGGATTTAGTGAATCCTTCGAGAGGTTTCGTTTCACCGTTTTCTTTGATAATAGCTTCATTGAAATCTTCGAAGCGGATAACTGGCTGGCCAGCAACTTCTTCCAGACCATCTTTACGCAGATCAGACAGGATCTGCTGGATCCGTTTTGCACCAGCTTCGCCTTCAAGTTCGATAGCAACCTGGCTTTCTTCGTAAGTGCCGTGTTTTGCATACAGTTCTTCAAGAACGTCAACCAGATCTTTTCCCTGCTGTTTGTAATAAGAAGCCGCTTCAGCAAGCATTAAACAAGCCTGAGGAGCATCTTTATCACGAACGAATGGTTTGATCAGAGAACCATAGGATTCTTCATAACCGAATACATAATTCTTTTCGTGAGTGACTTCATATTTAGCCACTTTTTCACCGATGAATTTGAATCCAGTCAGTGTCTTTTCAGTGGTAACACCATGGCTGTCAGCGACTTTTTCACCCAGGTCAGAAGTTACAACTGTGTTGAACATAACTGGGTTTTCTGGCATTTTGCCCTGTTTCTGGAGCTGATCAAGGATATACTCGAGCAATACAGCACCGGACTGGTTACCAGTCATAACTACATATTCACCGTTGTGTTTTACACCAACACCCATACGGTCAGCATCTGGGTCGCAGACAAGGATGATGTCAGCATCGTTGTCGTTCGCATATTTTAATGCGAGTTCGTAAGCACCAGGCTGCTCAGGGTTTGGAGTTTTTGTGTTGGAGAAATCTGGATCTGGAGTGCACTGTTCCACAACAGGGATGCAGTGATAGCCAGTTTCTTTGTAAATTTCCTGTACAGGAATGTTTGCGGTACCGTGTTCTGGGGAGAAGACGATCTTGATGTCTTTTTCTACTTCTGGGTTGAGCTGAATGCTTTCAACTGCATCGTAGTAAGGACGGTCAACATCAGCACCGATAACAGTAACGAGTTTTTCTTTGACGTCAGCAGGAACATCGGCTGTGATCGCGAGTTCGTCATCGATTGCATTGACACGGGCGATCACCTGGTCAGCCAGAGATGGGATCAGCTGGCAGCCTTTGTTGTCATACAGTTTGTAGCCATTGTATTCCCTTGGGTTATGGCTGGCAGTGATCATGATACCGCCGAAGCAGCCTAAGTGACGGACAGCGAAGCTCAGTTCTGGGGTTGGACGTAAGCTTTCGAATACATATGCCTTGATGCCGTTTTTAGCAAGAAGATCGGCACAGTCAAAGGCAAGTTCTTTGGACATGTGACGGTTGTCGTAACCAATTGCGATACCTTCTTCACAAGCCTTTTCGCCATTTGCTTTGATGTAATCCGCATAGCCCTGAGTCGCTTTGCGGATTGTGTGAATATTGATGCGATTGGTACCTGGGCCCAGCAAACCTCTCATACCAGCAGTTCCGAATTTGATTGTCGTGTAGAATGCATCATTCTTTTCTTCTGGAGTCATGTTCTCCAGTGTTTCTTTGTAACGTGCGTCAAGATTTGGGTGATTGACCCATTTTTCATAACGCTCTTCAACAATAGACATGAATATTAACCCTCCGTATTCAGGAAAAATTATATCATGTTTTAACTCAAGTCCTGATTCCCTTTTTAGGTATTCGGGCACTTTCCTGTAAGAATGTTATCTCTGTGGCTATGCTGAATGTTTATTTTAAAATTTCTTGATCTTTTCGTGTTTTATATTCATCCTTTTCGGATTGTTTTTATAATTGAACCGCTCTGTTTGACTTCAAAAGCGCCAATCTCTGGTCTGGATGCTCCTGTCGCAGATGCATCTGCTTGATCCTTTCCATTTGCGGCTGCCGCTTATTTCCGGGCGTTTTCTGGGAGTTTTCCAGATGATTTACTCCGTTAGAGCAGACAATTCCTGGGCTGGTTTGACAGGCTACAAGCCTTTGGAGAATAGCCTTTTAAGCAAAGATGGATTTGCCTGCTCTTTCCGGTCCGACTTCGATTTCTTTTCAAGAGATACAATTCAAACATTGTTCTGTCCTGCTCTTCCAGTCCAGTCAGACTGCCAATCTTCTGATCGCTTTGTAAAATCTTTCACATCTTGGAGGAGTTCAATCTGGAGAAACCAAGATTTGGATAGCTGCTCATTATTCCATTTCCTAACAATCTTTATTCCGCCTGCTCTCTTTTCTCTGCGTTCATCCAAGAGACTTTACAGCTGTTTCTGTTGTTTCTGTTCCATCCCTTACTGATTTTAAATGCGAGGATCCAGTGGCTGTATTCCCTGTTCTCCAAAGAATACAGACTGCTCTTCCGATTTCAAGGAGCATTTTTGCTCAGACAGCATCAGACAGAAATTCCTCTTTCTGAACCAATTGGCCGTCTCTGTCTGGGCTATGGTTCTTAAAAACAGTACAGTGGTTTGCACCAGCCAGGCAGGATGTGTTTGATAGTTTGGGATAGAACGATTTTCTGTAATGAATCTTTTCCGCTTTTGTGATCTGATTCATTAACTGAATCAGAAGTTCTGGCAAGATTCTGACTCAATTGCAAGATACCCGTCTGTCAATTTGCATTTCGAGTCATTGCGAATATTCAAGACAGTCTATTTTTGTTGAAACAGCGCCAAATAAAAAGGCTCCGTCGCAGGGAGCCTTTCGATTTTTTGAGTTTGTTTTTAGATCCGAATTATTATTCGATGACTTTCTGAGCTCTGAGAGCTTCTTCGATAGCCTGGATAGCCTGTTCTTCGTCTTCACCAGTAGCGGAGATAACGATTTCAGCCTGTGTTGGGATACCAAGGGACATAACACCCATAATGGATTTCATGTTTACTTCACGTCCTTTGAACGCAACGTTTACATCGGATTTGCATTTGTTAGCAGCGTTCACAGCAACTGTAGCAGGACGTGCGTGTAATCCAACTGGATCGATAACTTTAACTGTAGCTTGTTTCATGGTAATTTCCTCCTGAATCTTTACATGTTAATTTTAGAGCATTCTCGTTTTTTTACAACTACAAGCGATGCGGAAACTTGAAATAAGTAAGGTCTTACACACCATATTGGCCATGTCAATCTGAATGATCATCCCCAAAAGGTGAAAGCCCTTCTTCATTGAACAGATCCGAAGCTATGGTTGGAATCCCTTTTTCTTTGAGCAGGCGGGTAAACCAGCCATCTCCTTCAATCAGACGGCCGCTAAACGTGCCATCATAGATTTTTCCGCATCCGCAGCTTGGGGATCGCTGCATCAGTATGGCAGCATCACAACCTTCTTCCAGGACAAGATCCAGGGCTGACTGTGAGCCTTGATCAAAAGCGGCTGTGACATCTTCGTTCTTTTTATTGACTGCTCTGCCCTTTACGATTTCAATTGGCATTCGTGGTGTAGCAAGACCTCCCATGACTTCCGGACAGACCGGAACCAGGGTGCAGTCCCTGAGAAGCTCAAGAACCTTGGGACTGGTCATGCTTTTGCCATCGTAACGGCAGGGACAGCCAAGCAGACAGGCGCTGACTGCAACTTTTTTTCGACGTTTATTCATCAGGATAACTCCCTCGATTTAAATTCATCATGGTTTATTCTGCTTCATCTGGTCTTGAATCCATTTTGACAGCTCCCTGCTCTGGTCAGAGGCCTATCAAAACATCATGGCAGCAGTCACGCCTTGCCTGGTCTATGGAATGAAATAAGTCAGTTTTTCAAAAGAAAAAGCAAAACTTACATCAGAGTTTCGTACATCCGGTTGTAGATCTGAGCAGAGTTCTGCCAGGAAACATCCTTGTTCATGGCGTTCATCTGCAAGATCTTCCAGTCTTCTGGACGGTTGTAGTAAACGTTAATTGCCATATTGAGGGTATTCATCATTTCGTCAGAAGAATAGTTGGCAAATGAGAATCCATCACCGGATTTATCGAATTCGTTATATGGAGTTACGGTATCTTTCAGACCACCGGTTTCGCGAACGAGTGGCAAAGTTCCATAACGCAAAGAGCATAACTGAGACAGACCACATGGTTCGAACAGAGATGGCATTAAGAATAAGTCACTTCCGGCATAGATGCGGTGAGCGAGATCTTCGTTGTATCCCTGATAGAAACAGATCTTGCCTTTGTGCTGGTTTTCCATATCGCGGAATGCATTCTGGATCGCTGGTTCGCCAGTTCCCAGGATGGCAAGCTGGATTGGAGCATCACATAACTGCTGATACTTTTCGAGCATCAGGTAGAAGCCTTTCTGGTAAGTCAGACGGGAAACAACACCGACTAACATTACGTTTGGATTGACTTCCAGACCGAGTTCACGCTGTAAAGCAGCTTTGTCTTCTGCCTTGCCGCGGGACATTGTGATCTTGTTGTAGTGATGAGGTAAAGCTGGGTCAGTATTTGGGTTCCAGTTGTTAATATCGATACCGTTTACGATTCCCCACAGGTCATAGCGACGCATATTCAGAACACCTTCCATATGTTCGCCATACTGAGGTGTCAGGATTTCCTGAGAATAAGTTGGAGAAACAGCAGTAATCTTATCGGCATACAGGATACCGGACTTCATGAAGGAAACCCCGCCGTCGAAACGGATATTTCCATTGTCAAGCAGGTAGTAAGGCAGACCAAGGCAGGAGTCCGTCATTTCTGGACCGAAGTTGCCCTGGAACAGCAGGTTATGAATCGTGTAAACAAACTTGATGGACGTGTAACGGGAATCACTGTTGTGCGTTTCCTTCACCATGCAAGGAATCATACCTGTCTGCCAGTCATGGCAATGGATGATATTTGGCCAGTAATTGAGCTGGTTGAGCATCTCAATGACAGCCTTCTGGAAGTAAGCAAAGCGTTCGCCATCGTCCAGGTAGCCATACAGGGAATCTCTTTCGAAATACCCCTGATGCTGAACAAAGAAGTAGGCAACTTTGCCGATTGTCTGCGAATAAATCGTGACAGGAACTTCACGGTAGTTAATGTTTACAGTGTAGCTGGCACACCAAGTCAGATCATGGAAATTCTTTTGCGCAATCTTCTTATACATCGGCATGACAACTTTTACTTCGTGACCGATTTCAGCGAGTGCCTGAGGCAGAGAACCGATTACGTCAGCCAGACCACCAGTCTTAACGAATGGAAGACCTTCCGCTGCAGCCATCAGGATGGATGCCATTAGATAGTCTCCCTTCTGCCGATGTAGAGTGGATTGTCATCGTAGGAAGTGATTTCCTGTTTGTGAATGACTTTAGCGTCTTTGTCAACGATTACGTTGGTGAGCATAACGTTGTCGCCGATTTCTGCACCTGGCAGGATCAGGCAGTTCGAAACGATTGCGCCATTGCCGACTTTAACGCCACGGCCAAGGATCGATTCCGTAACTGTACCGCTATTTCGCATCCATTGGAGATCAGAGCGCATTCGGCAGTTCCGTTTCCAAGATAAATGGTTGGAGAAGAGTCATTGGTACGCGTGTAGATTGGCCAGTTTGGATCGTTGAAGAATGTCATGTTGCGTTCTTTCAACATTTCCATGTTGGAGTTGTAGTAGCTCTTCAGGTCCAGAATTGGGAAGACTGGGTGAGAGTACAGAATTTTGTTGACTTTGATTTTGTTTTCAGCAGCCAGCGTGTTCAGCATGTCAGTCATCCAGAACATTGGAGAATAGTCATGAGCAGCTTTAACGAGTTCAACAAATTTGTCTTTGGACATAATGTAGGTGTCTAAGGAAACATCCAGAGTCGCTGGTCCGCCGATATAGCGTTTAACGCCTTTGAATTCGCCTTTTTCACCGCTGACGATCAGAGTCGCATTGAGCAGGTTTGCTGGCTTGTTGGTTTCATCGTAATGCGAATAGAGCATCGAAACATCAGCTTTGGAGTCGATGTGAGCCTGAATCAGGTCAGTGAAGTTTGCTTTGTAAATCCAGTTCACTGGAGCGATCACGACATAGTCATGAACGTTGTCTTCGATTTCATCAATGTTTGTCCAGTACGCTTCCATATCAGAAATGAATTCAGAACTGAAGCCGTCCGCCATTACAGGGATAATGCCGATATGGCCGTGTTTGTTGTTGATGTTGTAGTGTCTTGCACTGCCGATATGATCAAAGAGGACTTTTGGGTTTCCGTTTGTGTAAACCTGGATGTTCTGAATTCCAGAGTTTGTCATATTGGAGATTGGGATATCGACTAAGCGATAACGTCCTACATAGGAGAATGCAGCAACAGGACGGTAGTTTGAAATTCCTTTAACGAAGATAGCTGGACTGGTAAAGGAAATAATTCCAAGTGCGTTTGTCATCTTACTCTTCTCCTTTCACGTCAGCGGCAACCAGTTCGATCTTAGTCGAATCTTTGTCACCTACAACAGCACCAGCGCCGATCACTACGTTTTCAGCGATGATGGCCCGATAAACTTTAGCGCCTTTTTCGATTACAGCACCTGGCATCAAAACAGAAGCCTGAACGTCAGCGCCTTCATCAACAGTTACACCGTTAAACAGAACGGAGTCTTTAACGTGGCCGCGGATCACTGCCCCCTGGTTGATGTAGCAGTGTTCAACTTTACCAGTTCTGGATACATACTGTGGAAGTACAGGAATATCAGCGGTGTAGATTTTCCATTCTTTGTCGCCCAGATCTAACTGATCATTGTGGAAAATCAGGTCCATGTTTGCTTCCCACAGGGAATCGATTGTTCCAACGTCTTTCCAGTAGCCGTTGAAGTTGTATGCGAATAAACGTTTCTTTTCGTTGAGCAGTGTCGGAATGATGTTTTTACCGAAGTCGTGTTCGGAATTTTCATCTTTCGCATCATCGATCAGACACTGTCTGAGCAGAGGCCAGTCGAAGATATAGATACCCATCGAAGCAAGGTTGGATTTTGGTTCTGCAGGTTTTTCCTGGAATTCGAGGATACGGTTGTTCATGTCCGTATTCATAATTCCAAAGCGGGGAGCTTCTTCCCATGGTACAGGGCGGACTGCAACTGTGAGGTCAGCATCGTTGTTGCGATGGTCAGCGAGCATTTTGTCGTAGTCCATCTTATAGATGTGGTCACCGGAAAGAATTAATACATAGTTAGGTTTGAACTCGTCGATGAAATCGATATTCTGGTAGATCGCATCAGCGGTTCCCTGATAGACACCAAATTTTGTGCCATCTTTTTCACTTGGTGGTAAGACATAGACACCGCTTCCGCGAGTGTCCAGACCCCAGCGCTGACCAGCTCCAGCGTACGCGTTCAGCTGAACTGGTTCATACTGTGTCAGAACACCAACAACGTTAATGTTGGAATTGGCACAGTTACTGAGAGGGAAGTCGATAATTCGATATTTACCACCGAAATAAACAGCAGGTTTGGCAGTTTTGTTTGTCAGGTCGTACAAACGTGTGCCACGCCCGCCAGCCAGAATCATGGCGAGCATATTGTTGTTTTCCATAGATTTCCTCCTGAAACTTAATTTCAGCATGATTATATCACTTCGGTTCTGTCTCTTTGTACTCTACTTAGTGATTTTGGAAATTTAGTCTCGAGCTGTCATTTCCAACGTTTGATTTTCGAAAACAAAGTATTAATCATTCTTGTTGGTTTTGTAAGCCCTTTGTGGATTTTCCTCGATCGTCTTTTTATCTTTTATGGGCTTTTTACTTTTCATCATCTCATCCCCGTGAATTTCCATCCGCCTTATCTGTCGGAACATCTCTGCTTCTTCTCTCTTCTTTCCCTTTAAAAATGCTGTCAACTGGAATTATCATTGTGATCTATTTCACGATCATTCACAAACCTTAACATCTGTCAGGAAGTGGATTTTCTACGTCAATTTCACTTTTTTCTTCCGCTTTCAGAAAATCAATTTGTTTCCAAAAACATCAATTTTTAAATTCCTGTCCTGATTTTGCCAGACAATTCTCGTTTTTAAATACCCTGAAGCTATCGTCCTGCATGAGTTTTTAAACTGACTGTCCAGAATTAAGTTTGGATATTCTCCACATTTTCTATCTATTTTAGATGAGTATATCAAGTGTTCCAGATTCGTTATAAAACAGTCCCGATTCACCGTTCAGATATGTTTATTAACATTCGCGTACGTTTTTAAACTTCATTTTATGTTTATCCTACTGCTGAATCTGATCAAAATGCACTCTGACAAGACTCTCTAGGCCGGCTCCAAATCCGTTTCTTTATATACGTAAATTTTAATTTCTAAATTCATTCGTCTTTTTTTGTTTTATCAGTCTGAAATCCATCTTCTGGTGATTATTCCTTCTTGTGCGCGAGGCCCAAAGTCCCTGCCGGCATGCAGACAATAAAAAAATGCCGGAGAGATTCTCCAGCAGATTTCTGTTCATTTATTGATTAAAATATCCTTTCACAATTGAATTGGAAAGACATCTGGATAAAATGACATCCGAATGAAGCGGCATCCGGAGGGATTCAAATTGAATCTGTCCAGACTCTCTAGACAAGGACAGCCCGGTCATCTGCGAATTCTTCACCGGCATTTTCTTTAAATTTGCGGTGGAGATCTTCAACAGTGAGTCTGGCTTTTTCTTCCCCGGAAACATCGAAGATGATCTGGCCGTTATTCATCATGATCAGGCGATTGCCAATACGGATAGCATCTTTCATGTTGTGGGTGATCATCAGCGTGGTCAGATTATCTTTAGAGACAATCTCTTCCGTCAGATCCAGAACTTTTTTGGCAGTTAACGGGTCAAGAGCAGCGGTATGCTCATCCAGCAGCAACAGTTGTGGTTTTTGCAAGGAAGCCATCAGCAAAGTCAGCGCCTGACGCTGACCACCGGAAAGCAGGCCGACTTTATTGGACATGCGCTCTTCCAGCCCCAGGCCTAACGTCGTCAGGCTGGCTTTGAACTGTTCCTGTTCCTCTTTGCCAATTCCCCATTTTAAAGTCCGGCGTCGGCCGCGTCTGGCTGCAAAGGCGAGATTTTCACCGATTTCCATATCGGCTGCTGTTCCCATTAATGGGTCCTGGAATACACGGCCAATATAAGCAGCGCGTTTGTGTTCCGGCAGCAGAGTGATATCTTTGCCATCCAGCAGGATTCTTCCGCCATCAGGCGGGAACACACCCGCGATGAGGTTGAGCATCGTAGACTTGCCTGCCCCATTGCCGCCAATCACAGTGATGAAATCACCATCGTTGATTTTGAGATTCAGATTGTTAATCGCCTTCTTTTCGGTAACCGTACCGGGGTTGAAGGTTTTGGAAATGTTCTTAATTTCAAGCATTAGAATTTATCCTCCACACTTTCAACCGCTTCGGTCAGCCGTTTGTAGTTGGCCTTCTGCGCACGGTTTTCCAGAACAACCGGAATACTCAGGGCAGCTGCTACAAGCAAAGCGGTGAATAGTTTCAGGTTGTTTGGATCAAGACCTAACTGTAAAACAATTGAAACAATAATCCGGTAAATAATCGATCCGACAACAATTGAGATCAGACGACGGGCAAATCCACCCTTGCGTCCAAAGATCGTTTCTCCAATAACAATAGAAGCGAGCGCCATAACGATGGCACCGATCCCCATTTTGACATCCGCATAGCCTTGCTGTTGGGCAACGAGGCCGCCCGAAAGAGCGATCAGGCCATTGGAAAGCATTAAGGCAGCAATGGTTGTCCAGTTGGTGGACACGCCATTGGCACGCACCATGTTCTGGTTATTGCCCGTTGCGCGGATGGCAGAACCAAGTTCAGTTCCAAAGAACCAGTACAGCAAGGCAATCGTTGCGATCACAAAGAGCATGCCAATGCCGATGACTGAAAGGTTCTGTGGAGTGATCCAGCCAAGAGCCGGGCTTTGCTCGGCAAGATCAGAGAACATGTTGGACATGTTTAACATTGGAATGTTGGACTGGCCCATAATCATCAGGTTGATGGAGTACAGTCCAATCTGGCTTAAGATCCCCGCCAGGATTGGAGGAATCTTGCAGACGGTGTTGAAAAAGCCGGTGACGGCCCCAGCCGCAAAGCCGGTCAGCATGGCTGCTAACACAGCCAGGTAAGGATTCACACCTGCCATGACCATGACAGCTGCAACAGCCCCACCAGTCGCAAACGATCCATCAACAGTCAGATCGGCGAAATCCAGCAGTCGGAAGGTAATGTAAACGCCAAGAGCCATGATTCCCCAAAGAATGCCCTGGCCAATGGCCCCTTCCAAAGAAAAGAGGATAGACATCAGTCTTCCTCTTCTACTTCAACTGCCCGATCCAGTACAGACTGCGGCAGTTCAATATTCAGTTTTTCAGCAGCTTTTTTATTAATGGTCAGAGTGCATTCGTCCGTTGCCAGATATTCAATAGCCATATCTTCTGGCTTGCTGTCGCCATTGAGAATCGAAACAGCCTGAGCACCGGCTAACTGGCCGAGTTTGTAGTAATCGATACCATAAGTGGCAAGACCACCGTTTTCAACCATTCCTTCTTCACCTACGATGCATGGAATGCCATACTGGCTGGCAGTCTGGGAAACAGTTGCCATGGATTCAGCCATCAGGTTGTCCGTTGGAACATAAATCGCGTCTACTTTTCCGTTCAGCGATTCAACAACCTGCTGAATCTGGTTGGAGTCAGTTACGCTGGATTCTACATATTCAAGGCCGCGTTTTTCGCACTCTTCTTTGGCCAGATTAATCTGGAAAACAGAGTTGCTTTCTGCGTTGCAGAATAACAGACCGACAGTCTTGGCATCCGGCAGGATTTCCTGGAGCAGATCAAACTGTGCTTCGATCGGGTTCAGGTCAGAAGAACCAGTGACGTTGACTTCTGGTTTTTCGTTGCTTTTAACCAGACCAGAATCAGCTGGATCCGTTACAGCAGACAGAACAATTGGAATCTCTTTGGTTTCGTTGGCAGCGGCCTGCGCAGCTGGAGTTGCCACCGCAAAGATCAGGTTCACTTTATCATTGACAAATTTCTGAGCAATAGAAGTACAGTTGGCCACTTCACCCTGAGCAGATTTGAAATCAATGGATGCATCCGCATAGCCATTGTCTTTGAGATAGTCTTCAAATCCTTTTGTCGCATTATCAAGAGCAGGATGTTCTACGTACTGAAGAATACCGATCTTTACATCGCTTTCGCTGCCGTTGGTTTCGCTGGCTGCCGCGCTTGACGCCGTGGCAGAAGCTGCACTGGAAGTTGTACTGCTGGATGTGGAAGCTGAACTTGAAGAACAGCCCGCAAAGAGCATCGCTGCACCCAGCAGAGCAGCGGACATCTTATAGCTTTTCATAATCAATCTCCTTTGAAATAATGCCCATATTCTACACAATTCCGACAGGGACTAAAAATTGAATCCTTCAATTTCAAGATTTTTCAAAGGAATTTACATAAACTTTCAGAATATCCGGTCATTTTAAAAAATCTGGCAAAATAAAAGGCCGCTGGGTTCAGCGGCTGTAAAATTGCTTTTAGTGCTTGCCAGTGATGGCCTGTTCGTTTTCTTTGAGCTTCGCCTCGTGATCAGCAGCGTCTTTTTCTTTGCGATCAATGACTTTTTCGTCATGTTTGATCTCTTCTTTACGAAGATCCTTCATCAGTTTGGATTTGTCTTCGCTTAATTCAAGTTCGTGTTCTTTCAGATCGCCGCGTTTACGATCAATTACATCTTCATCGTGACGGATTTCATCGCTCAGGATTTTGTCTTCAAATTTTTTGAAATCATCAGCCATAAGTAAGGCCTCCTCTTCGTACTCTTAATATAACAACGAGGCTTTGCCTTCCCTATTCGTATGCCTGATTTTTTTGCGGAACAAAAGAAGATGGATAAACCATTTCTTGATCATTTTTGTCAGATCCAGGATGGGTTCGTCCACTTTTTTGCCCTCATGGCCATCCTCTTCTCTTTTTTTCAGTTCAAAAAAGCCAGATTCACGCCCGCAAAAATCTGGAGAAACCTGGCTTGAACATCAAATTCTGACTGACTGTTTCCTTTGGCTGTCTGAATCCTGTCAATCAGCCGATCTTGATCAATGAATACGAAGAACAGTTATTTTTTTGCACTGCCTTCTAACAGATTATTGAGCAGATCTTCCGGCATGTAATCAAAACGGATCGGCGTTTTATTGATCAGATAATCCAGGCAGTCATCCGAATAGCCGGTTACACTGTAGGTTGCAGTTTTTCCTTCATCGTAATCCATGTGCACCTTGCCATCTTCGACCCGGAATTTTCCGCTGCGCTCTTCGACCAGTCGATTATCGCGGAAGTCATATTCCTTGAATTCATTATCATCCCAGAAGCACTGGCAGGTGAACATATCTTTTGTAAAGTAGTGAATCCAGTTGCCCAGCAGCGCCTGTCTTGGAAACTGAGCACGTACAGCCGGTTCTTTTTTTGTGCGGCGCAGTTTTTCAATGGTATCGGTGCTGGTTGTAGTTGTTTCTAATAAATTACGGGCATAGTCAACAAGCTGGCGGGAATTTTCCAGTCTTTCTTCAACGGATTTAATAAAGGAATCGCGCGTCTGCTCATCACTTGGCAGCGCAAACAGCTCGTCACTTTTCAGGCTGGCCAGAAGTTTTTCCAGATCTTCAGACTGGGCTTTGACCTTTTCATAGAGTTTCATGACTTCACGTTTATTGCGCTGTTCCTGCAAAGAGATTTCTTCTTTGATTTCTGTGATCACCACTTCATTGGCTTCACTGTTGCTTTTCAGTTCATTGAGAATGTCTTTCCAGACTTTGATATCAGAAGTATTGGGCATATGTATCCTTTCTGCCTGTCCAGGTTTCAGGTTCCAGCTGAAAATCTCTGTTCATCACCCCGACGATGAAATCAGAAATCGATCACAGCCGCCTTGATCAGAAGCGGGATTTGGTTCTGGCAGGTTCGATTGGCACCAGAAACGAAGAAATTGTTCGTTCTTGGTTTCTGTTTGATCAAACTCCATTATGCAAAGGGATCGAATTCAGGTCAAACACTCAAGACAAACTTGCCGTTTTTACTTCATTTCTTTTTTCAACCAGTACAATTTTCAGAGCGCATTCCTTTCAAACTCTCCTTGATTTTTCCTTCTCCAATTTTGAATAGTCGGTCTGTTTAGAGTTGGTTATCAAAGACTAGCTGTTTAATCTCATCGACAGACGGCACAGGAAAAGACAGACCGCAGCGGGCCTGCCTGATTTGGAATGGATTTTCCTGATCCATACTGTATGAACTATCACTGTATGAACTATCACTGTATGAACTATCTTCTGAAAATGCCTTTTAACAAAGCAATGGCGCCAATGATCATTAAAGCCATTTTGCCAGCTTCAATCAAAGCCTGCTTTGGATCCTGCTGCATTTCATCCGCAAAATCGTCAATGGTATTCATTGCCCCCTGACGGACCGCGTTGAAATGTTCTTCGGCTTTTCTGGAGAAATCTTCCGCTTTCTGATCAAACTGGGTGTTGAACTGATTCAGTCTGCCATCGAATTCCTTGGCTGCGTTTGCAAGCTGGGCGCCTTCTTTTTTCGAGTCGGATACAAAACGGCTTTCCATTTCGTCGTCAGCCTTTTTGATCTCTTCTCTAGCACCTGCTCTTAGCTGTTCCAGTTCCTTGTGAGCTTGTTCGAGTTCTGCTTTCTGATGAGCCAGTTCGTCTCTGGCCTGGGCTTCGGCCTTTTTCTGATCCTCCATCAGTTTTTCATGAAGAGCTTTCATTTTTGCTTCTGCTCTTTTTTCGACTTCGTCGACTTTATTTTCAACAGAAGCGTCAGCTTTGACTTCCGTGTCATTCTGTACAAGTTTAATTTCTTCCATATTCAGATACCTCTCTTTCAGTGGCACTATCTTTATTATGGTAAAAACTGAGGATTTTCGTCATTGACTTGCCTGTTAATCCTGTCTCTTACAGACTTGAAATCTTCCTGTTAAGAGAATTGGATAAAGAAAAACAGATGAAGATAAGGAGACACTCCTTTTTCGGTTAGCCGGGCATCATCTTCAAAAAACATGAACCCAGGCGTCATAGTTGAACTGTCCAGTTTTTTCCGTCTGTCTGGATCCAGCCCTTTAAGCTTTCTCTTCTTTTCCGATTTTGTTTCCATCCGTAAAAGATAGTTTTAAATCCATTCAGCCCGCTGCTCCGCCTGTTTTTCTTTATGCAGGCAAAACAAAGGGAACTGTAAAACAGACTGACTTGAAAAGGAATGAATAAAAATGCGTAATGATACTCTTGCTTCGCGTCTGCTTCACCTGGTCAAGCAGACTCCTGACGCGCCAGCTTTGATCTATCGAAATCAATCCATCAACCGAAAAGAGTTTGCCTCCCGGATCCAGAAAATCCAGAACATCTTGCCGAAGCATGCCCGGATCGGCGTAGTGCTTGATCATCAGCCCGAATTGATTGAATCGTTGTTTGCGATTTTGATGAATGGCTCTTGTTATGTCCCTGCAGAACCCAGCTTTCCAGTCGGACGGATTCATCGCATGATGAATGAAGCCGACTGTCCACTGATTGTGACTCAGAAAAAATATGCCGATCAGCTTGAAGTATTTCCGCTTCTTTTTATCGAAGATCTGATGGAACAAGAACAGGATTGTACTTCTGGCTTTGACCTGGCGAAATTCAAAGACTTTTCCATCCCTTCAAATCCGGCCTATATTCTTTATACCTCGGGGACAACCGGCCTGCCCAAAGGCATTGAAGTCACCAATGCCAATGTCTGCCACTATGTCGACGCTTTCCAGAATGAGTTCCATGTCACAGCAGAAGATCGTATGCTTCAGTATTCCGTCTGCTCATTCGATATTTTTACCGAAGAGGTTTTTGCTTCCCTGCTCAATGGCGCCACGCTGGTTTTACCGGAAGACAAAGATAAACAGAATGCGAAAAGCCTGCTTCAGTTTGTTGACCAGAACCGCGTCACCATGGTTTCCGGCTTTCCTTATCTTCTGGAAAAGTTCAACCAGGAAAAGAAACTGCCCGCAAGCCTGCGCTTATTGATCAGCGGCGGGGATGTTCTGCGTGAAAACTATGTCACCAATCTGATTGACCAGGCGGCTATCTATAACACGTATGGCCCAAGTGAAACCACGGTCTGTGCCTCCTACTTCCATTGTCTGCCAGGCACTGCCCTGGCAGATGGAACCTTCCCGATTGGCAAGCCGGTTCTGGATGTACAGATTGAACTGTATAACGACAAGCACGAACTCTGTAAGGCCGGTGAAGTCGGCGAACTGATCATCAGCGGCAAAGGTGTAAGCAACGGTTACATCAAAGATCACGATCACGAAAACGATGCATTTGAAACACTTCCGGATGGCACAAGACGGTATCGGTCTGGAGATTGCGGACTACTGCTGCCCGATGGCAACCTGGCTTTCTTAAACCGCAAGGATTCACAGGTCATGATTTATGGCCGGCGGGTGGAGATTCAGGAAGTCGAAAGTGCTCTCAATCAGTGCACTGGCATCAATCTGGCTGTGGTCGACCATTTTCTCGATGAAGAAGGACTGCCCTATCTTGTGGCGTATATCGTCACCAATCCCCGATTTGAAGGATTGCATGAACTCAAAAAGGAGCTGGCCCATCAGCTGCCATCGTTCATGATTCCGGAATTCTTTGTCCGGCTTGGTGATATTGTGCTGACTTCCAATGGCAAACCAGACCATAAAAAACTGCCACAGGTTCTCAAAAGCGGAGAAATCCCATGGAGTTAAAACTTCAGAAAGCCCATCTCGATCAATTAGATCTGATCATGAAATGGCGGATGATTGTGCTCAAAGAAGTCTTTGCCCCGCTTGATCCAGCCCTTGAGCCCGTATTGATTGAACAGAATCGCAAGTATTACCAGAAGCATCTGGCTGATGGAAGCCATCTTTGTTTCTTTCTGGTCGACATTGCGACCGATCCTTCAACGATTGTTGGCTGCGGGGGCATCTGTTTGTGGCAGGAAATGCCAAGTCCCGACAACCATACCGGCCAGTGTGCCTATCTGATGAATATTTATGTGAAGCCTTCCGTTCGCCATCACGATGCCGCCACCTATATGGTTGAACAGTTTCTGGCTTTGTGCAAAAAGCGGAACATTTCCAAAATTTATCTGGAAACATCACAGGCTGGGCGATCGCTGTATGAAAAATGCGGCTTTATCAAGCTGAAGGACTACATGATTTACCAGGAAACACAATCTGAATCCGAATAGAACCAGTATTCCTGCGGATGGTATTAAACAGCTAATATTTGATAGTTCCAAATGGACTGTGTTTTCGATCCATGAAGACTCGCACAGTTTTCCAGTCCAGTCAAATCCATCGAATAAAACGCGATCAATTAAAAACGGCAGAAAATCTGCCGTTTTATTTTGTCATTAAGTTGTAAGAAGAATTGAGGGTTTTTCTTCCAGACGAATTAGATATCGAATTCGTTTTTCCACAGACCGTGCAGGTTGCAGTATTCATAGACAGTGGCTTTGCCATGCTTGTCTTTCACATCAAAAACTGCGACTGGTTCATCACCAGGAACCAGAGTTGCTTTTTCAACTGTGCCGTCTGGGTATTCCATCCAGATGTTGGTGATCCAGTGTTTTTCGAGCATTGGATGTTTAACGGATCCAACCTGAACTTTCACTTTTCCATCTTCGACTTTGACATCAGGAACGTGTTTTTCAGTTGCACCATCGCTTGTCCCGGCAGCAAGTTTTTCAGCTGGAGCTCCATTGATTGTTAATGTGATTTCTTCTTCGCCTGCTGGCAGTAAAACTTCAACCACTTCGCCATTGGCGCCTTTATATAAATTCATTGAAGGTTTCCTCCTTTTTCATAGAGTGTAGCACAGGGGGAGTAAATTTCGTTTTGGATCGCACATGGTTTTTTAATTCACATATGCATATTCAAAGACCAGATTCCGGCTGAAAAACCGGCCTGAAAGCGCTGGATGCAAAGGCAGGTTTACAATCGGTGCTTTCAGACTTTTTGGCGTTAAAATGTCTTTAGATGAAAGGAATGGATCCAATGGCTATTTCAATACAACTCCTTTCGAATGGAAACCTGCAGGTCAAAACAGACCAGCCTGTCACTTTACAGGACGTGCTCAATGTCCTGAATGTTTCCAAGGAAAAGAAAAAACACATTCAGATTTTAAAAGGCGCTAATGCCATCACAAACCCCGAAGAAGAAATCAACCCTTCCGACAAAATCAGTGTTGTGGTCGATGATACGTATGACTTTAATGAGGAAACCCCTGTTTCCTATGTCGGTGGGGTGCCCATCGTCTATGAAGATGACTGGTGCCTGGTTGCCAACAAGAAACCCTTCATGCTCGTGCATGGCGATGGTCAGACAGATGACAACCTGACTGCCCGGATCAATGCATACTTACAGTCCAACAACGCCCGCTTCCCTGCCCAGCCCGTTAACCGCATCGACCAGGAAGCAAGTGGTCTGGTATTGTTCTCCAAGCATCCATTAGTCAAAGCGTTCCTGGACGAACAATTTGAAGATGGAACAGCCAAGAAAGAATACCTGGCTGTTGTTGATGGTCGTGTTGATCACCGAGAAATTGATATCAACAACCCGATTTCCCGCAATCGTCATGAAGCAGATAAGATGATGGTCTTCAAAAAAGGCAAACCTGCCCATACCCACATCAGTCGTCTGAAACTCTTTGATGATAAATCCCTGGTCAAAGCAGAGATCTCAACCGGACGAAAACATCAGATCCGTGTGCATCTGGCCAACATCGGCTATCCAATCATGAACGATCCGCTTTACGGGATCGTTCGCAACAACAAAGGCCTGATGCTGCAGGCCTATAAATTAAGCTTTCTGCAGCCCTTCACCCATGAAAGAGTCGGCATTGAACTCGATATGGATACCCGGTTTAAATGGTTTGACCCAGAACTGGCCAAAGAAGCCAGGTAAGCTGAAGTTTCCTGTATACCAATGATATTAAGCAGTTAATACTTGATTTATACCCATGATTCCAATCTGGTATTCTCCGATACTACGATGCGGCTGGCCGAATGAAAATTCGGCTTTTCTTTTTTCCAGATGAATCAGCCAATCAAATTTTATCCTTTAAAGACTGTTTGGAGTATAATCTGAATCAGGAGGTAAAACTTCAATATGTGTACAGGAATTCTTTATCGTAATGGTGCTTTCAGTTACTTTGGCCGAAATCTGGATCTTCAGTACCAGCTGGCCAACAATGTCACTGTCTGCCCCCGCAACTTTGTTCTCAACTATCACCATCTTCCGCCGATGAAAGAACACTCGGCAATCGTCGGTATGGCCATCACTGGATACGGCTATCCATTATTCTTTGATGGAGTCAATGAATATGGAGTCGCAGCCGCCAGCCTCAACTTCCCAGGTTATGGCCAATACAGTACAACGCTCGAAGAAGGAAAGAAAAACATTACATCCTTCGAAATCATTCCCTATCTGCTTTGCACATGCAAAAACCTCGACGAAGTCAAAGCGGAATTAAGCCAGATCAACCTGGTTGCTGACGATTTCAATGAGCAGATCAAGTCTGTTCCTTTACATTGGATCGTTGCAGATCATGATGGCAGCATTGTTTTTGAGCAGACGCCAACCGGATTGCATGTCTATGACAATCCTCTCAATACGCTCGCCAATGCACCGGACTTCCCCGCTCAGACGGTAAATTTTGCCAATTACATGAATCTCTCGGCGGAGTATCCGGTCAACCGGATTGCTCCAAAACTGAACGTTCCCGTTTACAGTTCAGGTATGGGTACGGATGGTCTGCCTGGGGGTCTGGATTCCATGTCTCGCTTTGTACGCGCAGCGTTCATGAACAACAACTCGCATGCTGAAGAAACCGATGAAGCCACCCTGACCCAGTTCTTCCACATTCTGCAGACAGTGCAGCAGATCGATGGTGCCAATAAAGAAAAAGATGGTTTTTATGAGATCACCAACTATACCTCTGGCTTCAACCTGGATACCATGGACTTCTACTGGACAACCTACAACAACCAGCAGATTCAAGCTCTCCACACCAAAGCGCTCGATCTTGACCAAAGCGATCTGATCGTCTTCCCATCCCAGGCCAGACAAGGAGTCAGCTGGATTCACTGAACGAAGCGTCAAAGCGGCCTTCAGCCATCTCTGGTCCCTTTCAAAACATTCTGAAACCTACGCGAAGATCATCCTGAATTCTGGATGTTTCCACAATCTGGAAAAATCTTCGCGTTTTTTGTTAAATATCATTTTGCTTTTTAATTACATTTTTGTAATTCACAGCAGCACTTCATAAACAAAGTTCATTTTCTTTTCTACTTGAGGTATATTGAATTCAGCAGTCTATACGTTCTGTCCCTGCAAAGCGGCTGGCCAAGGACTTAAAAGAAGTCTGTATTTTCCAGCATAGTTTCCTTTCCAGAGACAGGCAGAAAGGAAAAGAAAAATGAAAGTCAGACAATCAACTGCATTGCTTGCAGCACTCCTGTTTTTGAGTGCATGTTCCTCGAACAGCTCCAATGGTACTTCTTCCGCTTCATCTTCCACCAGTTCCAGGACTCCGGAAGAAATCCAGGAAAGCCTTGTAAAGCAACAGGAGAGCATTGAAGATTCCGCTGCTTTAAGCGCTCATGAGCAAGCCATGTCTTTGGACAAATCCCTGCAGTCAGCACAAGAAAGCAACTAAAAAAACGCGCGGTTATTGAAATGGCCGCGCATTTTCCGTTTCCTCTTATTTCTGTTTATTTATGCCTATTTCTGTTCCCTAAAAGCCAGTGCGTCCAGATGATCGATGCACATTCAATCCCGATTTATCCAACTGTTAAATCCCGTGTCCATCAGGCTTTGACTGATCGTTTGGATCCGCAAAAGAAGAATCTGGCCTCAGATCCTCTCTCTTGGCTTCTTCAAGAATACAAACCGCCCCAATCGGCGCTTCTTTGCCGGAATCTTCTTCAGGAAGCGAAGGCAGCGGCGATTCTGGTTTGACTGCGACTGGTATGGAATCCTGGTCCTTGCAAGTCATCAGGCAGCTTGAATCCAGCCTGGAATCCTCCACATAGGTCAGGTTATTGGGATCGACCTGATCCGCCTTTGCTGGCAGCTGACTCGCATTCTTTTCGACTGAAAGATCGGCTTCAGCCTCAGAAAGGGTCTGGGCAGGTGCATTTTCCTGGTCATTGGCTGCTTGAGGATTCAGGGCGTCCAGCAGCAGATCCAGGCAATAACGGATGACAGCCAGCGTATAGCTGGTTGGGAAGCGGTCTTTGAGTCCTTCGATCTTTTCCGGAAAATGGCCGTTATTGTTTTTGAGCAGCCGGTACATCTGGATCGGAACTTCTTCACGGGAAACATTGCTCAGAAGATTCACCAGCAAAAACTCTTCCGGATTTCGGTCCATAACACTCAAATGATCGAGCCGGTCTTTGATCTCTTCGAGAAACTGGCGATAGTCACGCAGCGCGATCGGATTGATCCTGGCCATCAGGGCGAGCGCTTCGACCATGCGGCCAAAGTAATAATGCTCCTGGTGGGAATTAGGCAGTTTTGGCGGAACGTACCCCAGTGCCTGACGATACAGATGATCGGTCAAATCTTTGATATCCGGCAGGACAACTTTCATCTGGGTGATCTGGCGGCCGATGTAGTCTTCCACGACATCAATCAAAGGCTGATCTTCCAGCGGGAAGGTATACAGACAGCCGGCATACTTGTCCAGATATTTTTTGGTTTCCAGATAGCCCTGGCTGTAGAGGGCTTCGGCATGCTCCGTTGAAAAGTCCAGTGGATTTCCCGGCTGAAGCAGAGGCTGAATATAAAACATTTCGCTGGTTAAAGCGGGTGGAACCATTTCACCCGGATCATGCAAGTCGATAACCACAATTCTGGAAGCATCCGGAGAAATGGTTTTGAGCAGTTCAATCGGGACGTTGTCCGCATACATGCCATCGACATATTCCTCGCCATCAATCATTACTTTTGGAAAAGCTGGATAGCAGGCAGCCGAAGCCATGACGATATCTTCGGCATTGTCGGCGGTAATTTCGCCTTTAAAGAAAGCCCGGGGTTCTTTTTTCGTATCGTTGAAACTCATACAGGCATACTTGATTGGTGAATCTTTAAAGGCATCATAATCAAACATCATCCGAAAATGCGTCCGCAGCGGCGTGATATCCATTTTGGAATCAAAGTAGCGGATGATGAAGTTCAGAATCGTTCTTGTCCCTTTGACTTTCTCTTTGAGGGTCATGGGCAGAATCGGCAAATCGGAGGCGATGTTGCCCGGCTGCATACTGAAGACAAAATCTGTCAACAGATCCAGCGAGCCGGTCGTATAGAAAATGCCGACTAAAGCACCAATCGATGTGCCGCTGATCGCTCCAAAGGCAATTTTTTCTTCACTCATGGCCTGCAAAGCCCCCACGTGATAGCAGCCCTTTGAACCACCGCCGCCTAAAACCAGACCATAACTGCCTTTTGTTTTGTCAGATTGAAGCGGTTTTTGTACTAAATCTCGTTCTTCCATATACTTTCTCCACAAAATACCAGGTCCACGCCAGTGCGATTTCTCCGGGGTAGAGTCCCGCAAAAGTTTGCAGATCATTTTTGGCTTTCGCAACTGGTGAGCGGGTCAGAATCCAGTGAAACAGGCAGACCGCACTCGTCTTGTCAATACGGTGTCTGACGGCGGTTTTTGCCAGAGCACTCATATTGCCAGTTTCCTGCTCCAGTTTGGCAAGTCTTGCGCAAAGCTCGCCTAAAAAAGTAACCAGATCCCAGATTTTATACGGATCCAGGCCGGCCAGATAGGCCAGACATTCAACGAGCAGCCCTTCCTCGCGTCCTGCAAAAACGGCTTTCGATAAATCGGAAGGACTGGTCTGGCAGACCCATTTTTCAATGCGGTCAATTTCTGACTGCGAGATCTGAATTCGATTGATCACGAACATGAATTGGATATAGCCATCCATGAAGGCCAGATCACTGGCATCCTCCATTTCAAAGGAATAAATAGCCCCGCACAGCGTTCCTAAAAGTTTGCGGGTTTCCACATAGCCCGCCTGCAGATTGTTCATGCAGGAGGTCGAGGTAAAATCCAGAAAGTTGCCTAACGGCAGAATGGGTTTGATGGTAAAGACATCCAGATTCGGATCCACCGGTAAAACCAAACCCGGTCCCTGCACATCCACAGCCAAGATCTTGTCAGCTCCCATGCGGGCAGCCAGGTCGATGGGGACATTGTCCCAGTACCCGCCATCGATATATTCCTGATCCTCCATCTTCATCACCGGAAAAGCTGGATAGCAGGAAGCCGACGCCAGAATGATGCTGGCGGCATTTTCGGCGTTCATCTGCGATTTGAAATAGGCTTCTGGTTCTTTTTTCGTAATATTGAAGGTCATGCAGGCATAGTCAATCGGCGAAGCGGCAAATTTTTCGTAGTCGAACATCTCATCCAGCGACTGCCTGAGCGGCGAGATATCCATCCCGCTGCGCGAAAAGATGTATTTGGATAAGAAGGTGCCAATCTCCTGACGGTTGGCCACCCATTGGCCAAGCGTATCCGGCAATGCAAACAGGTCTTCCGCAATTTTGGTTGGCTTGAGCGTTTCAACAAAATGAATCATCGGCGCCAGAGTCTGCTGCACATACATCGCGCCAACTAAAGCGCCAATCGAGGTACCCGACGTGCAGCCGAAACGAAGACCGGCTTCTTCCAGAGCTTTCCAGAGCCCAATCTCATAACATCCCCTGGCCCCGCCTCCCCCTAAGGCAAGACCAGTCTTTTTCTGGCTTAAACTTTCAAACCAGACATTCATACCTCTCTCCCCTTTCTATACGATGTTCCGAAAAGCAGGCAAGACGCATTTTCGGTTCTGTCTTGTCTATCTTTTCAGTCTTTTCTATTTGTCTTTTTCCAGTACTGAACACTCTTCAGCGCTAATTGATTTCCATTATAGGCAGCCGCCAGAAAGCGTTTTGTCTTTTGCCCTGATCTGTCCAGGGCAGCTCTGACTCTCTTTCTATGATGCATTGTGCGCTTCATTCTTTCTGGAGACTGTCCTTGCTTTCTGAAACATTTGAGCCACGTATCTAAAAAGAAGATCCATTTTTTGAAAGATCCAGATCCTTTTTTTACCGCTTCAAAGTCGGGCCAGCGAGTAGAAAATTTCAATCAGCGTATACCCTTTGAACATGGCCAGGATAAATCCATAGGCCAGAAAGCTTAAAAATGGAACCATGGATGTCTGGCTCGCCCAAGCATACCCCAGAGCACTCAGACAGGCAACCAACAAAGCCGCAAGCATCCGCTCAAAACCCAGGTACATTCCCATGGCAAGCAGTGCCAGCACATCTGCACTGCCCATCTTGCCAAGCCGCCAGCCCACAATCCCCGCCGCTCCAAAAGTCATTGCACCAAGTCTTGAGGCCAGAGACAGTGGCTGGAAAAAGCCGGCCACCATCACCAGGCCAAAGACAGACAGCCACCTGTAGCTGAAGTAGAAAGTCTTCAGATCCTGCATACAGACAAAGATGGCAAGACCAAACCAGAATAACGCCAGCAGAATCTGGCTGGAGGCAATCTGGGTTTCAATCAGCCAGCCGGCAGGAATCATCCAAAACGGCACAATCCAGCCTGGAGTCAATGAAAGTTCCCGGTCCGCGCCTGTTGAGAAATCCTGATGGAGGTCAGCGGCGTGGTTCATCAAAAATAAAATCCAGCCCATCAAAAAAAGGCATGTCATCAATCGAATCATGCCTTGATGGTGCCATTTCAATACAAATTTCCAAACCCTTCTTAACAAAAACTTTGGAAATCTTCACGGCTTATTTGGATTTGATTGGGCCACATCTGACACTCTGAAAAAGATCTGACGATCTCTTGGAAAGATTTTGTCCATCTGTTTTGGATGATCCGTTTCAGGTGATCTGTCCGAGTTGTCTGATGTTGAACATTTCCTCTGATTTCCGCTGACTACACGCCTAAAGTGACAGCTGACGCGATTTGGGCAATTCGATGATGCCCGCTTTGCTCAATCCGGCATTTTTCAGATCGATTTTATAAGCCTGCAATGCATAGCCCTGCTTTTGCGGGGTTCCTTTGTACTTCACATCCCCACAAAGCGGCGTACCCAGAAATGCCAAGCTGGCACGGATCTGATGGAAGCGGCCGGTCAGCAGTTCAATTTTGGAGAGATACCGGCCATCCTTGATTCCGATCGTTTTGACAATCATCCGCGCCGGATCATAACCTTCCATTGGTCTTGCGCTGACTAAAGCTCTTGTCCCCTCTTTTTTCAGATACAGATTAATGCGGCCCTGCTGCGGTTTCTTGTCGGTGATCGCCAGATAATATTTACCCACCTGTCCCTGAGCGATAGCCGAAGCCAGTTTACGGGCTGTCGGAGCATTTTTGGCCGCCAGAACCAGTCCAGAGGTATTGCGATCCAGCCGGTGAGCTATGGATGGCGTAAACGATTGTTCACTGGCCGGATCATAGCTGCCTGATGCAGCCAGGTAGGAAAGCAGCCGGTCATTGAGGGTATCCTGGTCTTTAGCCTGATCTTTCATGGCCAAAAGTCCCGCAGGTTTATTCATGACAAGCAGATCGTCATCTTCATAGACAACCTCAAGATCTTTGAGCGGCTGAAGTTTGCGAACTTCCTTTTCCAGCAGATCAGGCGGCAGAAAGAGCAGAATCTGATCCCCTTCGCTTAGCATCTGGTCAAACTGAGCCCGTTTGCGGTTTACTTTGATTTTCTTGTTGCGAATGGCTTTATACATCGCGGACTTTTTCAGATTTGGATAGGCTTTGCCTAAAAATTTATCCAGACGCTGATTGGCGTCATTGGATTGAATGATGACTTCCTGCATTGATACACTCCCATGCTTCCAGTAAGGAAGAAACAATTGCTGCATGATGCTTTTCTAAGATCTGACGGCTTTGGTGGCCGCCATCATAAAGGATACATCTGGCCCCGATTTTATTGGCGCATTCCAGATCATGCTCCGTATCCCCAACCATATAAATCTCATCCCAACAAAGGCAGGTGGAAAGAAATTCTCTGGCTGCCCCGGCTTTGGAGGAGGCAAAAATATCTCCGATGCCATAGACGCCGTCAATCAGGCCATTCAGTTCAGGAAAAGATTCGACCTGTGCCTTAAGCAGATCCAGTTTGGTTGCTGAAAGAACATAACAGCCCACATTCGCTTCTTTGGCCTGTCTTAAAACCGTCAGGGTCTGCGGATTGAGGCGGGTTTTGTTAAAGCCGTTGACATAGGCATCCATAAAGCGATGCCCGCATTCATCCCAGTCAATTTTTGAAAAATCAAAACCGGCTCGCTCATAGTAATCTTTGATCGGAAAGCCAAAGACGGATTTGTAGGCTTCAACATCCGCCAGGGGTTTGATGTTATAGGATTGCTGGACTTTGGTGACGGTCTGAAAGGTGTAGTCCAGATCGTCGAGCAGAGTTCCATTCCAGTCAAACAGGATTTTTTTCATTGGAGAGGGGTCTTCCTTTCTACAGTTTTTTCATATGATAGGCAAGGATACCCCACCCAAACTGCTATGCAGTTTGGGTGGGTCATTGACAACAATTCAACTTCTAAATTAATGTACAATCAATCTATTTTTGGTCCTTTTTCTTCTGTCGTTTTGGAAACCGTTTTTTATTGGTTCACATATTTAAAAATCACGATTGATTTTAAGCAGACAGGCTCCATTTCTGGTTTTCGAAGACAGCGGATCCATTTTGTCCTCTTTGTTGGCCATGGTGCAAAGCTGCACGATTTTCTTTTTCCATTATCCGGCGCCTGTTTCCCTTTATGGGGTGTAATGCTTTTCTCAGTCCATCCGCGCCATCGGCGTTGTCCTTTTCTTTTTCTGGCCAAAATATGGCTATCCTCTTTCGAACTTCTACCTTCACTTTCAAAAACCGGCTTTTGTCCATTGAAATGCTTTTAAAGTTCTAAATTGCTCTTTTCGAAGTGAAACCTCTTCCATTAGAATAAATACAAGCGAGTTCTAAGGTGATTTGTGAATCTTTTGACAATACGGGTGTTCAAATCCCCGGACTTATGTATACTGATACGGCCAGTATAGAAGAACTCTGATTTTGGAAGGATCAGAAAGAAAGGATCAAAAATATGAGAGGAGTCTACAACTCAGTAACGGATATCCGCCGCAAAGTCTTTGCAGCCATTGCAGATATGGCTTACAGCGACGATATCGACTATAAACAAAAAATGGAAGCAATTCCTTATGAAATTATCCAGGGAAAACAGGCGAAATATCGCGACTCCGTTTTCCTGGAACGTGCCATCGTTGGTGAACGTCTTCGTCTTGGAATGGGGCTGCCTGTTCGTGATTTCACTCAGGCGGGCGCTGTTTCCGATGGTGTAGAAGCCAGCATTATTGCGGAAAAATTCTACGATCAGCCCCTTGTTAACATCATTTCTTTTGCGTGCAACGCCTGCCCGGAAAAGAAAGTCATGGTCACCAATGCCTGCCAGGGATGCCTTTCCCACCAGTGCGTAGAAGTGTGCCCGAAAAAAGCCGTTTCCATCGTTGATGGTCATTCAGAAATCGACCAGGATCTGTGCATTAAATGTGGTAAATGCATGGAAGCCTGCCCTTATCATGCAATTGTTAAAATCGAACGCCCATGTGCTGCCTCCTGCGGCATGAACGCAATTGGAAGCGATGAAGAAGGGAAAGCTGTCATCAACTATGACAAATGCGTATCCTGCGGTCAGTGCCTTGTGAACTGCCCATTTGGTGCCATCGTTGACAAAGGTCAGATTTTCCAGACTATTCATGCTATGCGTTCCGGACATGATGTCATTGCGGCCGTTGCCCCAGCATTCATCGGTCAGTTTGGCAATGGTGTCACTCCAGAAAAAGTCATCGCTGCCTTAAAAGAACTCGGCTTTGCGGATGTAGTCGAAGTTGCGATCGGTGCTGACTTATGCACCATCGAAGAAGCAGAAGACTTCATGGACAAAGTGCCTGAAAAACAGCCATTCATGGCAACTTCCTGCTGCCCTGCCTGGTCTGTGATGGCGAAAAAAGAATTCCCGCAGTTCAAAGACTACATCTCCATGGCGTTAACACCAATGGTTCTGACTGCCCGCCTGATCAAGAAGAAAAATCCAGATGCAAAAGTCTGCTTCATTGGACCATGCGCAGCCAAGAAACTCGAAGCCAGCCGTCGTTCCATCCGTTCGGACGTTGACTTTGTCTTGACTTTCGAAGAAGTCATGGGCATGTTCCACGCAAAAAATATCGATCTGCCTCAGGTCGTTGCGGAAGAAACATTCCATACCGGAACAGCTGCCGGCAGGGAGTTTGCGGTTTCCGGTGGTGTTGCCAAGGCTGTGAAGACCCTGATCGAAAAGAACAATCCTGGCACAACCGTCAAGGTTCAGGCTGCTGAAGGTCTGAAAAACTGCCGCACCATGTTAATGATGGCCAAAGCAGGTCGTCTGAATGGTTACCTGCTTGAAGGTATGGCCTGCCCAGGCGGCTGCGTAGCCGGTGCCGGCACCCTTGCTCCAATTTCCAAGGCTGCTGCCCAGGTAAAAAAATACGCCAACGAAGATGAAATGAAACTTGCAGACGAGTCCAAATACTCCGACATGGTTCATGACATCAGCCATATGTACGATGCGCCAGCTGAAGACTAATCCAGCTCTTTAACTGACATGGAACAGAAACCTTATTGGCCTGTTCATCCAGTCGAATCCAAGCCTTCTTCGGAAGGCTTTTTTTGTGGCAAAGCAAATAGAGAAAGTATCGCAGACAAAGAAAGAATCAAAAACAATCAGAAGGACAGAAAGGCGAAAAGTCAGAAGAATGAAAAAAACTGGAATCCAATTTAAGCCATCCTGAACAAACCAAAGAAAATTTTTTGAAACCCATCAGGCAGACTGGCCCCTTCCTCTTTCCTTTTCATTTCTTTTCCGTTTTCCTGCCTGCCTGCCTCATTTTGGTTTTCCTTTGATCAGATCACATATTTGCCTCCATTTACAGGAGGAGAAAAGGCTTTTCATTTGTCCGTTTTTGTGCCACTTCAAACTGACCATTTCGCCTGTCGCCCCATATTTACTTTAGTTATGGTTTAATTTTGGCCAATTTGGATATTGCCTGTAATTTCGTTTATAATGTCTGATGACAGGTCAGGCCTGCAAAGCAAGACCTGTTTGTTTCAAACGAAGGAGGAATGAAATGCAAACCCTTCGCGAATTCTATGAATATCGCGAACTCTTGAAAACCAATGTCAAAAAGGACATCCGTGGGCGTTACAAAGGCTCGTTTTTAGGGATGTTATGGACATTCATCAACCCTCTGCTTCAAGTATTTGTTTACTATCTCGTCTTCCCGTATCTGATGCGCGGCGGCATGCCTAACTTTCTGGTGTATCTGATTACTGGTATGTTCCCGTGGAACTTTTTCATGGGAAGTGTGGTCGGAACGACTGGGTGCATCAAAGGAAATGCGGGCGTGGTCAAGAAAGTCTATTTTCCAAGAAAGATCCTTGTACTCTCACAAGTTCTTTCCGGGCTGGTCAACTTTTTTATTGCCCTGCCGATCATGTTAATTTTCTGCATCGTCTTTGGCATTCAGCTGACCTGGAACGTTTTATGGTTCCCGGTAATCGCTTTGATTGAAGCCATTCTGATTTATGGCATCGGTCTGATTCTGTCTGCCATCAATGTATATGTCCAGGACGTTGAAAACCTGGTTCAGTTCTTTTTGAACCTGCTTTTCTACGGAACCCCGATCGTTTATGCCCTCAGTATTTTCCCTTCCACCAGCATTCTCTATCAGCTGGTGCGCTACAATCCGATGACTATGCTTGTTTATGCGTATCGTGCAATCCTGATGGATGGCATGGCACCCGGCTGGAAATCGATGAGCGTAGTTCTGGTTTTAGGAATTGTACTGACCATGTTTGGTACCTGGGCATTCAACAAGCTTCAAAAAGGCTTTGCGGAAGAGCTTTAGTCTCAGAGCGTTGAAAACAAAAAACAAGAGTTGCAAATCACGACATTCCAATGCCTGTATGGGCATTGGAATTTCTATGCCTTTTTCAAGACAGCCGTTAGCGTCTGTCTTTCCATAATATATTAGGAGAATGCAATCCATGAGCAATGAAATTTACTCTTTTACAATTGAGAAGCTCGATGTGCTCAAACGCAAGGATGGCACCGATATCGTGGTCATCCGCGGTATTGCGGTTGATGGGGCGGACTATGACGGCAATGAGTTTGACCTGCTCATCAATGGCCAGCCTGTTGACTATCGAGTACGTCATCTCTCGTCCCCTCGAAATAGCGCATTAGCCAGACAGTACCCCAATCAAAAGTACACCGGCTTTATCTTAAGAACTGAACTTCCAGAAAGCAGCCTGGAAAGTCTCTCCCTGGCCTTCCACGGACGGACCCCGAAAACATTTTCCAAAGAAGACCTCGCTGCCCTGACCAACGACACTGGTCTGATCTGCCATATTGACTTCTATTATGATATCAACGACATCATTTCGATCGGCGGCTGGCTGATCGGATTTAATGATCGCGATCAGCTGAATGTTTCAATCGTCGACGGCAATGGAAAAGTCTTCCGTGTCAAAACGGACTACACTTCCCGTCTGGACGTTGTGCGCTCCTACTTCGCCTTGAAAGAACGCGTAGTGGGCTTTGCGATTTCCATCCGAGATTCTCATACAATCGTCAAACCACTTTCTTTGCGCATTACCAATGGCAAACAGGAGTGGACGATCCCGCTTAAAAAGACCAGTGCCCTTTCCCAGTCATTTGGCGGCCTGCTCGATGGCAAAATCAGCCGCGGCATGAACTATCTGCGCACCAATGGGGTCGGCCCTTTCCTTTCGAAAGTCGCTGCGCATACCGCCAATATGGCCAAATCCCCAAAACTTTCCCGGATGGTCTTCAAGCTGTCTGGTAAAAATGCGGACTTCAACGATCTGTACAACGAATACTTCCTCAAACACCGCACATCCAAAGAAGAGCTGGAAAGACAGCGGCACGTCCAGTTTGAAAAGAATCCAAAGATCTCGCTGATCGTTGCGGCCTACAACACTCCAATCGATCTGCTGGAAAAAATGATCGATTCCGTTCGCAATCAGACGTACACCAACTGGCAGCTTTGCATTGCCGATGGTTCTTCCAAAGACAACAATAAGGTCGAAGAGTGGCTCAAAGCCCATCCAGATCCAAAAATCTCCTGGTGCCGTCTGGACAAAAACCTCGGAATTTCCGGCAACATGAACGCCGCTGCCGATTTAGCAACGGGTGACATGATTGCCTTATATGACCACGATGACTTTCTTGAACCGGATTGCCTGTTTGAGGTTGTCAAAGCGGTCAATGAAAAAGATTATGACTTTGTCTACACGGACGAAGATAAATATGAAGACGAAAGCGGCCGTTATGTTGGGCCAAACTTCAAGCCTGACTTCTCCCCGGCCCTGCTTCGTTCAACCAACTACATCTGCCACTTCCTGGCCATCCGTAAAGATGTCTGGGATAAAGTCGGCGGCAGCCTGCAGTCCAAATATGATGGTGCCCAGGACTATGACCTGGTTTTGCGCCTGATGGATGTCTGCGACCCGGCCAACATCAAACACATTCCAAGAGTGCTTTACCACTGGCGTATGTGTGAAGGATCCACTGCCCTTGCTGCAGATTCCAAAAAATGGGCGTATACCGCTGGCGAGCGTGCTTTGCGTGCGTGGGCAAGACGCAATGGTCTGGATGTTGGTCTGATGAGAAACTCTACCCCCGGCCAGTACCACCTGCGCTATCCGACTCCGGGCAATCCACTGGTTTCGATCATCATTCCAAGCAAGGACCACATTGATGATCTGCGGATTGCGGTTGAGCCACTCATGGAACTGTCCAAATACCGCAACTTTGAAGTGATTGTTGTCGAAAATAACTCGACAGAA
Organism: Allobaculum sp. JKK-2023; assembly: GCF_034745455.1. Lineage (NCBI taxonomy): Bacteria > Bacillati > Bacillota > Erysipelotrichia > Erysipelotrichales > Erysipelotrichaceae > Allobaculum > Allobaculum sp. JKK-2023. Next base: position 544,859 of record NZ_JAYERV010000003.1, read on the forward strand.
GCCAAGACCTTTGAAGGCTACAAAGACCTGCAGGCGAAGTATCCAAACCTGCGTGTCATCACCTGGCAGCATCCATTCAACTACTCGGCCATCAACAATTTCGGTGTCAAAGAAGCCAAGGGTGACTACCTGTTATTCTTAAACAACGATACCGAGATTGTCGATGAATACCTGCTCGATGAACTGCTTGGCCAGGCGATGCTTCCAAATGTTGGTGCTGTTGGGGCCAAGCTGTACTTCGAAGATGGCACGGTTCAGCATAATGGTGTAATCATCGGTCACTCCGGAGTTGCCGGTCATGGAATGATCGGCCAGCCAGAAGGCTGCGACAATTACCGCATGCGCACACTGTTCAATGTCAGCGCCGTTACGGCAGCCTGCATGATGGTGCCCCGTCATGTCTTTGACGAAGTCGGCGGCTTCAATGAAGACCTTGCCGTTGCCTACAACGATATCGACTTCTGCTTACGCATTCGCTCCCATGGCTATGAAATCGTTCAAAACCCATTTGCGCTGATGTACCACTACGAATCCAAAACGCGCGGCTATGAAGACAGTCCGGAAAAGAAAAAGCGTTTCGAAAATGAAGTGCGCCGCATGTATTCTTTATGGCCGGATGAATTACGCACCGAAGATCCGTATTACAATCCAAACTACGATCTGACCAGCATCACCTACCAGTTACGCAAGGATGATGAAGTCAATCCATATATCAACCCTGATTTCTTAGGGGAAGACTACTACACAGCCGGAACCGTTCGTCCAAACCGTCCGGAAAACAAATAGGCTTTCCAGAGAGTAGTCTTCTGGAATACAAACTTTAAGCGCCTGTTCAAGCAGGCGCTTTCTCTTTATCCACAAGATAAAATGCAAACCGATTCTCATCTCTGTGATTTAATTCCTGCAAGTCTGTGTTTGGATTCATGCATCGGATTGCTTACAATAAGAGAGCGGATTGATCAGGCTCAAAGAAAGCGCCATATTACAGGTTCTTTGACTGGTCTTTTGCATCGCCTGACTCAAAAGATAAATCGCTGGTTCCCTGATAAAAGTTTGGTTTGCCCACAGGAAACCTTCAAATAGAAATCAAATCGGAAAAGACTAAACTAGATATTCAATACAAGATCTAGATATTCAATACAAGATAAGGAAGGATGAGGTGGATCTATGATCGATCAAAACAATGCCATTGAAATCCGGAACATGACCAAAAAATTCCGGACCTATAAAGATAAACAGAAAACCCTCAAAGAAATGCTGACCCGCCGGCGCGGGGAGGTGATTGAAAACGTGGTCCTGGATGATATCTCCCTTGATATTAAAAAGGGAGAGACAGTTGCCCTGATTGGAACCAATGGTTCCGGTAAATCAACCCTGCTCAAAATCATGACCAAAATCCTCTACCCAAACTCTGGAACCGTGGAAACCAACGGCAAGCTGACCAGTCTTCTCGAACTGGGAGCCGGCTTCCATCCTGACTTTACCGGTCGTGAAAACATTTACTTCAACGCTGCGATTTTCGGTTTAAGCCACGATGAAATCGACAAACGAATTGATGACATCATCGCCTTCTCCGAGCTGGGAGCATTTATTGATGAACCCGTGCGCACCTACTCTTCGGGTATGTACATGCGTCTGGCTTTCTCCGTTGCGATCAACGTCGATGCGGAAATTCTGCTGATCGATGAAATTCTTGCGGTTGGTGACCAGCATTTCCAGAACAAGTGCTTCGACAAGCTGGAAGAACTGCGAGACTCTGATAAGACGATCGTCATCGTCAGTCACTCGCTGGGTGTTGTCAAAGTCCTCTGCTCCAGAGCGGTATGGATTTACAAAGGCAAGCTTCGACTGGATGGTGATCCAACCTATGTCATCTCCAAATACCTCGAACAGTCAGCCATCGATAACAAAGAAGAAGCCAAACAGGCAGCGGAAAGTTCTGAACACCTGCCCCGCGGGGCTGTCTTCATTGACTCTCCCGTGCCCTTCCAGTCCGTTGCGCTTAACCAGCCATTAACCATCAACGGCTGGTCCGTTTCCAACTCCCTGGATGGTCAGGTTGAAGTGCTCTTTGACGAAAAGCCAATCGAAAACGTTACCCGTGTGCCGCGTCCGGATGTATTCAAAGCTTACCAGGAAGACTACGCCGGCTTTATCGATGAAGCCACTACCGGTCTGACGACAACCGTTGATGCCTCCCTGTTAACAGAGGGTACCCACCGCATTGAAGTCATCCTGCGCGATGGCAAGACCAAACGCCAGATTGACCACAAGACCATCCGGATTAAAGCCGATGCCAATCCAGTCAATCCGGAACTTGATCAGGACTAAGTATGCCGACTCCATCTTTGAGCATTGTCCTGGCCTTATATAACGGCCAGACGTATCTGCTTGAACAGCTGGACTCTTTAGCTGCCCAGAGTCGCCCCTTTGATGAGCTCGTCCTGCGCGATGATGGATCGACCGATCACACGATTTCCATAGTTGACCAGTGGATCCAAAAACATCCCCATCTTCCTATCATCAGACTGACAAAACCAGCAGGCAATCTTGGCTTTACCGCCAATTTCCGCACTCTGCTTGAAAACGCCAAAGGCGACTACATTCTGCTCTGTGATCAGGATGACCGCTGGAATCCCGACAAGCTTCAGGTTCTCGCTGACGCCGCCGCAAAGTATCCGCAAGCCAGTGTCATTGTCTCGTCCTTTACGTTCATGGACCAGAACGGCAAGCCTTTTTCGATCGTTGCGCGCAAAGGATGGTCCAATCAGAATCTGATCGGCTTTCCCCTTGCCCACCCTGCCGGGATGAACCAGGTAAAACTTGAGGATATTCTGGATCATAACATCGGCCAGGGATGCACAATGCTGGTGCGCAAAGACATCATCCAAAAGTATCTCGAACTCGATCTACCGCTTCCCCATGACTGGGCACTGGCTCTTTTAGGGGCGATGGATGGCGGTCTGTATTATCTGGACCAGCCATTGATGGAATACCGGATTCACTCTGAAAATACAACCGGATTGCCGCAGGCCAAAGAAACTTCAAAACTGGCGATCCTGCAAGCCAAAATCAGCAAGGTTGTCCGTCCGCCTTACCGCACAGTCAGCGCGCCTTTCCAAGATAAACTTGATGCCCTAAAAGCCCTCAAACTGACTGGTTACAAAGGCTGGAGCCAGCAGGATGAAGTGAAGATTGCCTTCTTTGAAACTTACCTGCAGGTGATCAATGAGAAAAGCTGGAAGAAAGCCAGAAAACTTCGGGCCATGCATCTGCCTTCTTTGCTGACCTATAAAGAATGGATTTTGATGTACTCCTATCTGCTCTTTGGAAAGACAGATCACTCCTGATTTTCGAGTCTCTTTCGAAAGAACGATTGAAACACACTTGAAAGCATAACTTTCTTCAAAGCACCCCTTCGAAAAAATCCCGCAGCAGACCTTCACGTCCGACCCTTTGGCCGGGCGTTTTTTATGGTTTGCCACCTTCTGCTTACTAAAATCAGCCCCATTCACCACGACCTGTCAATCTCGGTTAGAATAAGAAGAGATCTGATCGCTGCTTTGCATGTTTTAAAGCAGCGACCTCCTTTTTTGAACATTGAAAGGAAAATCTATGAATCGCTATTCTTATTATGAAGTGTGCGCCATGACACCACCGGTACAGATCGCAAATCCAATGGCCAATGCCAGAGCCATTCTCGATCTTTGTCAAGAACTTCCCGAAACCACAAGACTGGTTGTCACCCCGGAACTTTCCCTGACGGGCTATACCTGCCAGGATCTGTTTTATGAGTCTTTACTGCAGCACCAGACTTTGCAGGCTCTGGAATATCTGACCCGCAATCTGCCAGATTGTCTGTCCGTTCTGGTCGGCCTGCCTTTACAGGTTGGCAACCATCTGTACAATACGGCTGCTTTTATTACTCACAATGAAGTCAAAGGTTTCTATGCCAAGACTTACCTTCCTAACTACAACGAATACTATGAACAGCGCTGGTTTGCTTCTTCTTTGTATCTGCCTGAACATTCTCAGGTGCATTTCATGAATAAAGCTGTTCCAGTTACCGACAAAATTCTGTTTGAAGACTACACCACTGGGGCCGTGATTGGTGCTGAAATCTGCGAAGATCTGTGGGTTTCGATCCCGGTCAGCTCCCACCATGCCTGTGCGGGCGCCAATGTGCTTTGTAACCTGTCCGCTTCCAATGAAGTCATTTCCAAAGATGAGTACCGTAAGAACATTGTTCGCGAACAGTCCGCCCGCAACTTCTGTGCCTACTTATATGCTTCCGCCGGGCCGGATGAAAGCTCGTCAGATCTGGTCTTTGGCGGTCAGGATATTATTGCAGAAAACGGCAAAGTTCTTGCCCAATCTTCCCTGCAAAATCCAAAACCTTACCTGCTTGCTCAAATCGATCTGGAAATTCTGCGCAATGATCGTCTCCATTACAAGACGACCTTTGAATCCCTGGAAGATGGCTACGTGCACATTCCCTTTGCTTCCAAACCGGTTGACTCCATTGAACTCTACCGTCCCATCGACCCGTATCCATTCGTTTTACAGGATGAAAAAAGCCGTATCGAACGCTGCCAGAACATTCTGGCCATACAGGCCAGAGGTCTGGCTACGCGTCTTTCCAAGATTCACGCGACAAAAGTAGTCATCGGCATTTCCGGCGGACTGGATTCCACGCTGGCTTTATTGGTCTGCGCCAAAGCGTTTGAACTTCTGCATCTGGATCCAAAAGGCATTATCGCCATCACCATGCCAGGTTTTGGAACGACCAGCCGGACGAAATCCAATGCTCAAAAACTGATGGAACTGCTGGGGGTTACCGCCAGAGAAATTCCGATCGGCGAGGCGGTTCTCCAGCATTTCAAAGATATCGGCCAGGATGAATCTGTTCATGACATCACTTATGAAAACTCGCAGGCGCGTGAACGCACCCAGATCCTGATGGACGTCGCCAACAAGGAAAATGCGTTAGTGATTGGGACAGGCGATTTGAGTGAACTGGCTTTAGGCTGGTGCACATACAACGGTGACCATATGTCGATGTATGGCGTCAATGTTTCCGTTCCAAAAACCCTTGTGCGTTATATCGTGGAAAGTGACGCCCTGAATGCCAAAGCCCAAGGCAACCTTGCTTTATATGACGTATTGATGGATATCTGTGCCACTCCAGTTTCGCCCGAACTGCTGCCGCCAGATCAAGAAGGCAAGATTGCCCAGAAAACCGAAGAGGTCCTGGGCAGTTATGATCTGCATGACTTTTTCCTCTATCACATGCTGCGTTTCCATGAAAGTCCGGCCAAAATCTATGACCTGGCCTGCCATGCCTTCAAGACTGTCGATCCAAAGACCCTTCTGAAAGCTTTACGCACGTTCTATACCCGCTTCTTCTCCCAGCAGTTCAAGCGCAACTGCATGCCAGATGGCGTCAAAGTCGGATCTGTCAACTTCTCCCCGCGCGGTGACTGGCGTATGCCAAGTGATGCCTCGCGAAATATGTGGTTAGCCGAAGTTGAAAAACTGGAAGGACGCTCTAAAGAACAATAAATTCCTATCCATATTTATTGCATTACTTAGTCAATGACCCCACCCAAACTGCCTTGCAATTTGGATGGGGCTTGAAATAAGAAGCTTTCATGCATCTGTTTCAAGCCTGATTGACTAGCCTGAGTCTTAACTGACTACGTTATTTGAGAATCGACCTTTCACAGGTCTAAACAGGCACTCCGGAACGTTCAGCCTAATTCCGGACTCTGCCAATCTGCATTAACCAGCGCTGAGGTCAGGCGCAGTGTGCTGGTCAACAAACCTCTTATAACATTGGCGAAGGCTGATGCTTTACACACTTCAAAGGATGCTTTTTGTCCCAAGAAGATTTATTACCCTGGAGGTAAAACTATGGTTTATGTATTAGATATCGACGGCAAACCCTTAATGCCAACCGAAAGGCATGGCAAGGTGCGCCGCCTTTTAAAAGAAAGAAAAGCAAAAGTGGTAAAGGAAACTCCCTTTACCATCCAGCTTTTATACAACTCAACAAGATATACCTCTTACTGTCACGCTTGGAGTGGATGCTGGTTCCAAACATATTGGTCTTAGTGCTTCAAGTGAGACAAAAGAACTTCTTGCCTGGGATGTCCAGTGCAGAACAGATATTCCTGAGCTGATCTCCACCAGAAGAGAAGCCCGACGGGCAAGAAGAAACCGCAAGACAAGATACCGAGCGCCCAGGTTTAAAAACCGAGACAAGTCTAAACAAAGTCAGGTTCAGACTGAGCAAAAAGATGCTCAGTCTAGGCAAAAAGATACTCAATCTAAGCAGAAAGATATTCAGTCTAAACAAAAAGGATGGCTCGCCCCGTCTGTTGAGCATAAAATCGATACGCATCTTAACCGGATTGCGGCAGTTCAGAAAATTCTGCCCGTAACAAAGATCGTGGTGGAAACAGCCTCCTTTGATACGCAGAAATTAAAGAATCCTGACATCAGCGGTATTGAATACCAGCAGGGGGAACAGGCAGGTTTCTGGAATGTTCGTGAATACGTCCTGTGTCGCGATAATCACGAATGCCAGCACTGTCATGGCCAGACAAAAGATCCAATCCTGAATGTTCATCACATTGAAAGCCGGAAGACTGGCGGAAACTCCCCTTCCAACCTGATTACGCTGTGTGAAACCTGTCATAAGGAATACCACGCCAAAATCAAGGCTGGAGAAATTAAAGGACCAAAGGATTTCAAGCTTCCTGAACGGGGTGAGTCTTATCGGGATGCCGCCTTCATGGGCATTATGCGCAACACGCTGTTAGAGCGGTTAAAAAAAGCCAATCTCAAGATCGAAGTGGTCAATACCTATGGCTATCTGACAAAGAACAAAAGGATCGAGCTTGGACTGACTAAAGAACACTACAACGATGCCTATTGCATCGCAGGCAATCTGAATGCCAGACCGTTAGACAAATGCCTGTATCTTAAAAAGATCCGGAGACATAACCGGCAGATTCATAAATTCAATTTCAGTAAAGGACATGTCCGTAAGAACAACCAGGCTCCACATCTGGTTGGCGGCTTCTGTCTTTTTGATCAAGTCCTGTACAAAGGACAGAAATGTTTTATTACCGGGCGCAGAGCGACTGGATATTTTGTTTTGAAAACCATTTTTGGAGAAACGATCCATAAATCTGCATCAATGAGGAAACTGACTCTTCTAGAAAGAGCAGATGGATACATCAAAGAAACGGAGGTACGGCAATTCCTCCCCACCCAAACTGCATAGCAATTTGGATGGGGTATCCTTGCCTATCATATGAATTTTTGCTTCATTCATTCCCACATGAAGATTCATACCCCAGGCCATGAGTAAACAGTAAACAAACCGCAGTGTCTGCTGCGAACCGTTAAATCCCGTTCCACGGCCTGAAATCGGACAGAAAGAATTCAAAAATAGAATCGGGTCATCTGACTTTTACGCGGATGGCCCGATTTCTGCTACTCTGCTTTCTAGAGAACTACCCGAAAACCCAATTCTCAGAAAATTGATATCTGAAACTGATACTGGAGGAAATTTTTATGAATGAAAAGGTTGCAAACTTGCTGATTGACCAGATCAACAAAGAACTGTATTCCGCTTATCTGTACCTTGACCTCGCAAACTTTTACAGTGACAAAGGTCTCGATGGCTTTGCGAACTGGTACGATGTTCAGGTCCAGGAAGAAATGGCCCATGCCGACCTGATGAAACAGTACCTGCGCAACAACAGCGTGCGCATTGAACTGAGCGCCATCGCCAAACCAGATCGTGAATTTACCACACTCACTGATCCTTTACAGATCGGGCTCGAACACGAGAAATACGTGACTTCCCTGATCCATGCCATCTATGCGGCGGCTTCTGACGACCATGACTTCAGAACCATGGAATTTTTGAACTGGTTTGTTAAAGAACAAGGTGAAGAAGAAAAAAATGCCCAGGATCTTCTCAATAAGATGACTCTGTTTGGCGATGACGCCAGAGCCCTGTATCTGTTAGACAACGAACTCAAAGCCCGCGTCTACACTGCTCCAAGCCTGACTCTGTAATCCAAACTGACTGTCTTTTCAGTCTCATCAGACAAAAGGACTGCCCCAGCAAACAAATCCAGAAAACCGCCCTTTTCTCTTTTCATGAGGGCGGTTTTTCTCTGCAAAGAAAAACCGGGATTCTCGACAGAGAACCCCGGAATGCGTTCAATCTTCAGATTTCAATGGGTGAACGAACGATCAGCGATTGATCGATCTGGCCATGCGGGTATAGGTGTGCCGCTTGCCTCGGATGGCGATACTGTAGGCCATCAGATTTTCTGGATCCATGCCCCCTACTCCGGCATCGCCGATATGATGCAGATCGGTTCCAGTCATTTTGCACATCAAGGCAATCTGTTCAATGGTTGCTGATGAAGCGCCTTCCTGCGAAGTGCCAATTGCGGTTAAAGACAGTTTTCCCTGTTCATGAATGAGATCGATCATCTCTTTGACAAAGTCAAAGGTTACACCTGGAACTGTGCCGGGTGCGGGCAGTAAAATAACATCTGCACCGGCATCCGCGAATGCTTTGATCTGCTCCTTGTTAATAATATGGTTTCCGGCTTCTTTTTTAGATCCGGCCGCATGCATTTTTCCGGCCATTAAGATCAGATCTTCTCCTACGGCTTCGTGCATTTCTTTTAAGGCGTCAATGATGGCCGCATTGTCCACCCCTGTTCCTGGATTTCCGGTCAGCAGGATAAAATCAAAGCCGAGTTCTTTTGCCTTCAGTGCATTTGCAACCATAGCCTTACGTCCTTCTGGCATTTCGAATTGTTCACTGATCATTTCAGACTGTCCAACCGGCTCCAGATTGACCCCCACCAGACGACCGGTGTAGTTTTTAAGGGTGCGAATCACTTCTTGAGGTTCAGCATCAATTCCAGCTACATGCGGATGTTCGCAGTCAAACGCGTTCAGCAAAAGCAAGTCAGCGCCAAACGCCGCCGCCATTTCGGCATCGCTCAGTGGAGCAAGCAGTTGGGAGTCATGGAACAGGGACAACTCCTGAACCAGTACTCTTCCCTCGCTGGCTTCCATCGCCATGAGTCTTTCCTGCTTGTTCATTTTCTTTAAGTCTGATGTGTCACAGTTCAATAATCTTTTCATTCTCTGTTTTCTCCTGATCAAATCTGTTCAAAATCAGTACAATTCCAGTTTTTCCAGCTCATTCACCCGACTTTTCTGGCCTTTAAATGGCTGCCAAAACTGGTTCTCTTACCTGTTTCAACATACTCTAAACCGTAGGGAATATTCGGGAAAGTTTGTTCACTTCTCGAGGAAATGCGCTGCAAGTGGCTTTTATGGATGTGGATCACCGGTTTCTGGCGATAGAAAAAAGCCTCCAATCGTTTGAACAGAGGCTGGTTTGTTGAGATCGTGATTGATATTCCTGTTGAGATTCGATCCGATTTTGGTCTTGATTAGAATCCAAATACAACGGCATCGTTTGCAGTGTATGGGAAGCTGGTGAAGTTATAAGCGTATCCAACTCCGCTTACAGGTTCGTAGTGAACCATGCGGTTTGTTGTATCGGTAATGCAAGTCTGGAATACGATTCCGTTATTGGCACGGGCTCTTGCGATTTCTTCGGTAGAAACGCTGTCATTGGCAACCCAGGTATCGGTCATCTGGTAAACCTGGCCATCGACTTCAACGTACTGTGGTAAGGAAGCAATTTTGTCGCCATTTGCCATACCGGAATGAGCGATGAACCATCCATCCGCCCAGATCCCGATCGATCCATCAGCTGGAGCAGATCCTGCACCCCATGCAGGAACATAGGTGATATGCCATACATTGTCCTGGGCAGCGGCTGGCTGAGAAACAGGAACTGCTGTCGGTGCTGGTGCATAGTCAGGTTCAACTTCGTCAAATGGTACAAATTCGGTCTGTGCAGCTTCAACTGGAGCCGGTGTTTCTACTGGTGCTTCTACAACTTCAACTGGAGCTGGCGTTTCAACTGGTGCTTCTACAGTTTCAACTGGAGCTGATGTTTCTTCCTGGCTGACTTCAGCTTCGATTGCAGCTTCAACTGGCTGTTCTGGTGTTTCGACTTCAGATTTTAAAACTTTTTTGTCAGAGGCAACGACTGCGACTTTATTTTCGCTGGTGTAAGCATGACCGGCAACTGTTGGTTCATTGGATTTCATTACAGCAATTCCGATGATGGCAGCTACGGAGCAGCTGGCAGCCAGAGCAGCAAGTCTGAATGCTTTAGTTCCTTTATTGGATTTTAATGTTGTGTTTTCTGTTGTGCGTTTCATAATCTATTCCCCTTGATGCCCGATCAGGCATCTGTATTCTCTTATCATTGATCCAGGAGAAATGAAGACTTTCTTAATATCTGAAGTTCTTTTCTTTATTTCTCCTTAATTCCGTCTTTATTCTATCCTTATGTTTTTGTTTTGTCCATGGTTTTTTCAGTATTTTTATACATTTTTTAAATGCTCAATTTTTAGCATTTATATCATCTGATCCAGTTTGATATATCATTCTTATATAAGAACATTTCCAGATTTTTCGCCAATATTCTATCTGTTTTGATCTGTTTCTAATTTTAAATCGATTGGATTTCAGTCTTATTTAAAGCGTTTATGCGGTTTGTGCAAGAAAAAGTGTAAAGATTTTGCGGATTTTCTTCATCCCAATATAAATTCAATATAAATTTTAAGAAGAATCTTTATCCTATTTCTTAATTCTGATTTTAATCTTTATCAGATCTCTAATTTCATCTTTCTGCGGATATTTTTATTATCTTATTTGTGGTGCGAGATATAAGATGCCTCTCTTTTCGCCTGAACATCTTGCTCTTTCTTTATAGTTCTTTATGGTCCCTATGAATCTTCATTCTTTATATCCTCTTTTGATCTTTATTGACTCTCATGGACCTTTATGGAGAGTAAGAAACGTTGATCTATTGTTCTGTTTTCCATTCGTTCCAAATGGAATGCCACACTGATTTACTGTTCTTTTCCCTCTTTGGTGCAATCCTGATTTCTGAAACAGAATTCCGGTTGATGGGTTCAAAACGCAAAAAGGCCAGCATGGCCTGTTCTTCGAAGAATCAGGCCATGCTGGCTGAAGAGTGATTGTTTTGAATTCTGACTTTGAATGTTTTTTGAGGCTGCTTTGGAGGGAACTTTTAGTAAGACTGGGTTTTGGTTTACTTTGAAAGTCGCACTTTGGGAGCGGATTCTGGCATGAAAAAAGGCGCCGGATCGTTGGATGATCTGACACCTTGAAACGCGAATATTGGATCTGAATTTGCTGAATTCAGATTGTTTAGAACCGATCCAGTCTGTTCTCAGTCCGCTTCTTTTCCTTCTGCTCCTTTGGCAGGTTCAGATCCAGGTCCACGTCCAGCAACTGAATCTGGTTTCGATCTTTCGGATTTGGCTTTTTCTTTGGCTTCATCCTGGCCAAGAACTTTCAGAATGGCTGTGCAGATTTCATCAAAGCCGGTCTTTTCAGTCGAAGAGATCGGATAGATAAACTTCAGTGGAATCTTCAGATCGCGAGAGATCGTTTTTAAGGCCGCCAGACGTTTGGTCTTTGGCACTTTATCGATCTTCGTGGCGCCGACAATCACCTGACGACCAGTCTGCTTGAAGTAGTCGATCATATCCAGGTCATCGGCACTTGGTGCATGGCGCGCATCCACCAGGGAAACGACGCACGCGATATTTTCGCGTTCACCGAAGTACTCGTCCATCATCTGGCCGAGTTTCTGAAGCTGACTTTTGGACAGTTTGGCATAGCCATAGCCTGGAACATCGACTAACACCCAGGTGTTATCGATCGAAAAGAAGTTCAGCAGCTGGGTTTTGCCCGGCGTGCTGCCGACGTAGGCAAGTTTTTTACGGTTGGTCAGCGCGTTGATAAATGAACTCTTACCGACGTTGGAACGACCGACGACAACAACTTCTGGCAAATCGGATTCAGGCCATGAGTCTTTTCCGCTCGAAGAGACGATAAAGGCGGCATCATGGTGAATCATGCGTCTGCCTCTTTAGACTTTTCTTTTGTTTCTGGCTCGTCTTTTTCTTCAATTGGAGTCAGCGGGCTGACTAGCGCATTGGCGAGAACTTCATCGACTTTGGAAACTGGAATGAAGTTGACTGCATCCTTGACTTCCTGAGGGATTTCATCAAGGTCTTTGACATTTCCCTTTGGAATGATGATCGTGGTAATCCCCGAACGGTAAGCCGCTAAGGATTTCTCCTTCAGGCCACCAATTGGCAGAACATTGCCGCGCAGGGTCACTTCACCGGTCATGGCAAGGTTGGCTTTCACAGGAATACCCGTTAACAGCGAAGTCAGGGCGGTTGTCATCGTAATACCAGCAGATGGACCATCTTTTGGAATCGCGCCTTCTGGTACATGCAGATGGATATCCGTTTTGCCAAAGACCTTCTTGGAGATACCATAGCGGTTGGCGTTGGCGTGGATGTAGTCCAGGGCAATCGTCGCCGATTCTTTCATGACATCCCCAAGCTGTCCGGTTAAAATCAGCACACCTTTGCCATCAAATTTATTGGCTTCAATCTGTAAGATATCGCCGCCAAAGGAAGTATAGGCCAGACCGGTAACGGTACCCACCTGGTCTTCCATTTCTTTTTTGCCGTAATCGACTTTTTCGTTGCCTAACCATTCTTTGATCAGGTCTTTATCGATGACGATCTTTTCTTTCTTGTCTTTCAAAATGGCAAGAATCGTCTTACGGGCCAGCGATGCGATCGTACGTTCGAGCTGGCGGACACCCGCTTCACGAGTGTAGTAGCGGATCAGATACAGAATCATGTCATCTGGAATGATGAGCTGTTCTGGAGTCAGACCGTTTTCTTTAAGCTGCTTTGGAATCAGGTGATCTTTGGCAATATGGATTTTTTCCACATCGGTATAGGACGAAAGCTCTATGATCTCCAGACGATCACGCAAAGCGGCTGGAATATTTTCCAGATAGTTTGCGGTCGCAATAAAGAGAACTTTGGACAGGTCATAAGGTTCTTCAATGTAGTGATCAGAGAAGAAGGCGTTCTGTTCCGGGTCAAGAACTTCGAGCATTGCAGCCGATGGGTCACCTTTGATATCCGAAGCCATCTTGTCGATTTCATCGATCAAAAAGACTGGGTTGATGACTTTGGCTTTCTTCATCCCCTGAATCAGACGGCCAGGCAGTGCGCCTAAGTAAGTTCTGCGATGGCCGCGGATTTCGGCTTCATCACGCACACCGCCAAGGGACATCTTGACAAAGTGACGATCAAGCGCACGGGCAATGGATTTAGCCAGTGAAGTTTTACCCACGCCAGGAGGGCCGGCAAGGCAGATAATCGGAGCTTTTAAAGAGTTGGTATTCTGTTTTACGGCAAGGTATTCCAGAATCCGTTCTTTGACTTTTTCCAGGCCAAAGTGGTCTTCTTCGAGAACTTCTTTCACCTTTTCAAGGTCTTCGTTGTCATCGGTATGCTGCCACCAGGGCAGATCCATCAGCCAGTCAATATACGTTTTAATGGTTCCCGTTTCGCCGCTGGCCATAGGCAGGTTTTCATAACGAGTCAGTTCTTCAAGAACTTTGGCTTTAATGGATTCCGGGTAAGGATTTTCGGCCAGCCGCTTGCGGATCTGGTCGCCTTCTTTTCCTGGCAGGGAACCATCGTTGAGCTGTTCCTGGAGGGCACTGATTTTTTCACGCAGATAGAAATCTTTCTGGTTCTGGTCAATGCGATCTTTAACCGTCTCATTGATTCGTTTTTCAACTTCCGTCAGCTGTTTTTCTTTTTCAATATCTTCAAGAAGCATCGTCAGACGATCGTTAATGCCGGTTGTTTCCAGATACTGCTGTTTACGCTCGATTGGCAGCGAGAACAGCTGGACGGCTTTATCGGTCAGAGCATCAGGCTGGATGCCTTTGGTCAGTTCCATCATCAGATCTTTGGACATGAATTTTTCGCCTGGGCGCATGTTTTCAAAGGCCTGAGCAACCATGCGCACCAGAACGGATTCTTCCATTTCATTCTGACGCTGACTTGGCATCATCGTAACCTGGCAGAGTTCAGACAGGTTTCCTTCTTCAAAGGAATCAAGTTTTACACGCTCAATTCCTCTGAATTTGATCCGCAGGAATTTTTCAAAGCGGCGGATGTGGCGGATTTCGCATAACACGCCCACTTTATAAATATCGTCTTCACCTGGATTGTCTGCATTCATGTTCGACTGAGTGAACATGCAAATCCGGTCGTTATAGTTATCCTGAGCATTTTCGATGGCTTTCAGACTGTTGGCCCGTCCGACATCAATAACAAGTTCCTGGCCCGGGAAAACAATGACCCCCCGGGTGCAGATAATGGGATACGTTTTCGAATTCATCTAAATCTCCCGTTCTAATTTCGAAAAAAGACGCTAGTATCAGCGTCTTTTTTTTGTCTTCTTATAGTGTATTCTGTTTTGCTAAAATCTGTTGCATTTTAGCCTTGACTTTAATGACTACTGAGCGTCAACCATTGCTTCAGTTGCTTTATCTAACAGAAGAGTGTGTTTCAATTTTTTCAGATCGACACGGCTCTTGAGGGTTTCAACTGGTACTTTGACTTGTTCTGCGTATTCAGCAATTTCTTTATCAAGTTCTTCATCGCTTACGCTCAGGCCTTCCTCTTTAGCAATGGCTTCAAGAATGAGGGTATTGAAGACGCGAGTTTCCGCTTCACCTTGCAGGATGTTACGCAGGTCTTCTGCAGTCTGGCCAGTATATTTCAGATACTGGTCAAGCGTCGCACCGCCCTGACGCAGCTGATCGGCCACGCTCTGTACCAGAGCCTCCGCTTCTTCATTGATCATAACTTCTGGAATGTCAACTTCTGCATTGCCACGGATCGCACCGAACAGAGCGTTCATGTATTCATCGTCAGCCTGAGCCTGTGCGTTGTTTGTCATGTTTGTTTTGATGGTTTCGCGCAGCTGATCCATGGATTCCATGCCAGGCAGATCTTTCTGAGCTTTAGCGAATTCATCATTGAGTTCTGGTAATACAACATGGTAGATATCATGAGCAGTGACATGGAAAACAGCTTTTTTGCCAGCCAGTTCAGCTGCCTGGTAATCTTCTGGGAAAGTCGCTTCGACATCTTTTTCTTCGCCGGATTTCATGCCCACTAAGCCTTCTTCAAAGCCAGGGATGAATTCGTGGCTGCCAATGGCTACGCTTACGTTATTCCCCGTTCCCCCAGCAAATGGTTCACCATCAATTGTGCCAACGAAGTCGACTTCAATGGAGTCGCCTTCTTTAGCTTCTTCGCCATCTTCAGCAGCGACCATTTCAGCATCTTTTTTAGCGATAGATTTTACTGCGTTTTCAACCTCTTCGTCAGTAATCTCTACAGTTTTCTTTTCGATGCCAAGGTTTTTCCACTGACCGAGTTTTGCTTCTGGAGCGACAGGGACGATAAAAGTCAATTCCAGGGTTCCGTCTTCGTTTTTCTTGAAATCGAGAGTAGGTCTGTCAAGTGGTTCAACATCGTATTCCTCAAGCAGGCTGTTGAGAGTTGCCTGAGCAAGTTCTTCAGCTGCCAAGGAGGTGATGCCTTCAGCACCGAAGTATTTTTTAACTACCTGTACAGGCACTTTCCCTTTACGGAAGCCTTTCAGGTTCATCTTAGCAGACGCTTTATTAATGGCCTTTTTTTCGGCTTTTACAGTAGCATCAGCGTCTACAACAGCTGTTAAAGTAACAGTATCGTTGTCATTTCTTGTGAATTGAGTACTCATGGTCATTCTCCTCGCTTTTCAATCTTTAATGGATAGAGCTGGATCTGTTCAAGATTGTGGTCTCTGGCAAATGTCTTCCAGCCAGCCTCGTCTTTCATGGATATATAGACCAGGCGGACAATCGAAGCTGCCAGTGATCTGGGATCAACTTCTTCAAAGCTTAATGGAAGTGTTTCAAGCACTTCCTGCTCAAGCAGCTGTCCGGCAAAGTCTTCGCTTAATACGAAGCTGCCGCCCAGCCAGTCTTCAAACAGCTTACGCACCTGAACTAAAGTTGGATCCTTATAGTCAGGGGTAATCAGCGACGGAACAAATTCAAAATCCAGTCCGTCTTTGGATATCGAAAACGGCTCTTCAATCCGCTGACGGATCAGTTCCCGGATTAATTCTCCTTTAAACTCATCGAGCAGCATTGGATCGTTAAGCAGCTTCTGGACCTGGTCGTGATAGTTGCGCAGATTCAGGGTCTGAAGGACAGCGACAGCTTTTTCTTTTGCTGCCGGAGATCCATTTATCAGGGAGTCCAGACGCATTGCGCTGTCTGGCACAGGCTGCGGCTGGTCAGATTCAATCTCTTTACGAAGCTCTTCCAGTCTTGCAGCAATTTCTTCAGGCACATACGGAATCGAAAGTTCCTGTTCAATCACTGCCAGAGCCAGAGGGGCTTTTCCAGCTCGCCTTAACGCTTGTATATTGTCAAAAACGCTTTGATAAAAGGAATTCATAAAATCCTCCAAGCTTTCGAAATTATACATAATCCGCCTGAAGTTGGCAACAGACGGACGGTTTTCAAACCTTATCTATTGTAACAGAGTCCGGGCGGTTCCGCCGTTTTTAGTTCCTCAGCAGCAAGTAGATTTCACTTTATCGAAAGCAAATTCTATTTATCGGCTGATTTTGGCCGTTTGTTGCAGCCATGGCCAGACCGCTTGCAGGCCTTATACCTTTTTATATTGACAGTGTGGATTTTTCACGGATTTGAAACATCGAAAACAGATGAATTTACATCCATAAAAGATACTGAGTTTCCAACTTTTATATTCACTGACTTTTCTGCGGCCCCTTCCGCTCAACAGACAGTCCCCGATCTGCTCGTTATTTGTTGATCTGCTCTTGATCTTTTCTCAACCTGTATACGATTTACTTTTCATTCGCTTTACACCTTTTCTTTCCTTCTGTTCTTGTTTTGGGAGCCTCCCTTTTTTCGCCCAAGGACAGTTTGTTCAGACATCTCTTTCGTTCCATAATCATCCCGATCAAACTGATCCTTACAGGAGCAATCGTCTCTTTTCAGTTTCAGACTGACAATGATCATTCCCGCCAGTTTTCCGAATCGATTTTTCATGAACAGTCAGTCATTTTCTCTGAACTGTCTCTCTTTTGCTCTTTGTTTCATTGTTTTCGAGTCAAATCCGACCTGAAAGACGTGCTTCAGCCCATAGGGAGTAAGGCGAATAGGATAAAATATACATGCAAAAGGAAGATGATAACCATGTACAATATTGAATTTCCTGAAAAAAACTTGGCGATTGTATCCTTTACGATCTCCAAGGACGAGTTTAACAATGACCTTGAGGCAGCTAAAAAAGCAATCGGTGATGACGATGTAAACAAAATCCGTGAATTTGCCATCTCTACCGAAGCGGGAAAAGTCCTTGCTCAGGCTGTAAAAGAACATAACCTGAAAATTGCGACTGAACCTTCGTTAGTCTCTGACGTCAATCCAGATGGCTCTGTTACCGTTACTCTGAACATCGTTCTCGTTCCAGAAGTCGAACTGCCTGCTTATACAGGACTGAACTTCGAACGTGAGCCAATCACGGTTACAGACGAAGAAATCATGCAGGAAGTCCTCCAGCGGATCTCCTCGACAAGACTCTGGAAAGAACTGCCAGCCGATGCGGATGCCAAAGAAGGCGACCAGGTCATTATTGACTTTGTCGGCGAAAAAGATGGCGTTCCATTTGATGGTGGTTCCGCTCAGAACTTCCCACTGGTTCTGGGAAGCGGTCAGTTTATTCCGGGATTTGAAGATCAGCTGCTTGGCGCTAAAGCCGGCGATGAAAGAACTGTCGAAGTCACTTTCCCTGAAAACTACTTCGAACCAAGCCTTGCCGGCGCCCCAGTAATCTTCAAAGTAAAAATCCATAAAGTTGAAGAACCTGTAAAACCAGAACTCTCTGACGAATTCATCGCCCAGATGAAGCTCGATGGCGTTAAGACTGTTGATGAACTCCAGGCTAAAGCAAAGAGCGATCTGTTCGACATGCGTACCCAGGAATTCGAAAACCGTCTGGCTTACGACATCCTCAACCGCATCACCCAAGGGGCCAAAATGGATATTCCTCAGGCCATGATTGACTCTCAGGTCGCCCAGCATATGGCGCAATATGAAAACCAGGTTGGCCAGTATGGCATGTCGCTTGCTGACTTCCTCAAAGCCAGCCACCAGACCATGGATGAATTTAAAGCAAAAGTTTATCCAGAAGCTGAACAGGAACTGCGTGCCGCTCTTGTTCTGGAAGCCATCGCAGCCAAAGAAGAAATCAAGGCTGACGACGAAGACCTGAAAAAGGAATATGAACTGCTCTCTGCCGTTTATAACTTCCCAGCTGAACAGCTCAAAATGATCCTGCCAGAACAGGCAGTTGCGGCCCAGATCAGCCAGCGAAAGACTCTGGATTTCTTAAAGGAAAACAACGTTAAAAAATAAGCATCAGGATTGAGCTTTTCAGAACTCAGTCTGCTTACAAAGCCAAACAAAGGACGATGCCTATCCTCATGCGAGGATAGATATCGTCCTTTTTAATTCACCAGAAAAACAAAGTATAGCTTTTGTAGGATTTATTTTGAAATAAGCGCCGGTTTGTGTTCAGCGACGGATGGATTGGAGACTTTGAAGGTTACAGATGGCCGCAAAGTCCATCTTGCTTTGAGGCGCCGGTTATTGATAGACCCCTTGCGGACCATCAAATGCTGGTTGCCGCGTTCATCAAACCAGCCTTCAAAATCAAACCCTTCTTTTTGAGCTTTTGGCAGCAAAAATGTCGGTGTAAGGCAGGTAAAGGTCTGAATCGGGTCCTCCACAAAACTTCCCTCGTCCAGATCGTAATGGACTTCAAAGGGGGTCAGGTGCCATTTGGCATACAGCGTACAGGAGTGTAAAAAGTCATGATCGGGCAGACAACGATGTTTGAGATTTTCATCCAGGTACCAGCCATCAAAGCTGTACCCGATGCGAAGCGGATTAGGCACCGTTTTCAGCCTGCCATCCAGACCGACATTCTGGTCTTTCATTCTCGCTCCGCCATTGGTATCAAAGTGAACAATGACCGGATCCTGAAATTTGCCGACCAGATGAATCGGCTGGCGGATGCCGTCGGGTAAGTAATCCACCCGCTTGCCATCCAGAAACCACCCGACAAACTGTCTGCCATTGGCTTTGGCTGGATAAAGTTTGACGATTCCGGATTCCGGACCGCCTTCATGCGGGTTATATTGAGAATTCACGCCTTCTTCGAGTTCATAATAAATCGGGAATTTCTGGGCAGTCCATTTTGGATACAGTTCAATATTTCCCGGAAGCCGGCCGCCCGGATTGAGTTTGCGTGTCAGATTTTCATCGACATACCAGCCTTCAAACTGATAGCCAGTTCGATCTTTTTCCATGTCATTCCCCTTTCTTTCACGATAAGTCACCAAGTCCAGTCTTGCCTTGGCAACATGGCTTTGTTCGTTTCATTTTACGGGTCCTATCCATAATTTAACAAGATGATCCATTATTTTTTCACAAACTCCACCTTGTTCAGATGAGATTTTCTTCATTACCCAAACAAAAAAATGGATAGAAACGTCATGGATCGAAAAAATCGACTTTTTATCCATCCCCATTCAGAATGCTGAATAATCAAACATATAAAAGTGAAAGGGGCTGTCCGAATTCGGACAGCCCCTTTCACTTTTTGGGCACATTAAAACAGTCGGATTATTTAACCTACCGATTGGATGGCGTTCAAAAAACGTTCGATTTCATTCATTCAGACGAAAGTCTCTTTTGACTTCAAGGAATTTTGTCTTGTGCAGTCAGAACGGTACGCACATTCTGGCTGCTGCTCTTTTCAAACGTACAGTATGCATTCCGCCTTTCTGGACAGAATTCTTTTCGCTCCGATACCATTTTTCTAGCGGGCAGTCAGTTTTCTGATTCTGTCTTCAATTTTGCGGATGACTTCGATAAAGCAAGCATCACTTTGGCCTGTTGGATCCTCCAATCCCCAGTCTTCATCAAATCCCCTTTTAATAAAAGGACATGAGACACCGCATCCCATCGAGATCGCGATATCCGGTTTTGGGATTTGGTCAATCGTTTTGCTGAACTGACTTTTTTCCATATCGATGCCGTAGATCTCTTTCATCAGTCTTACCGCATCCTGATTGATCTGTGTTTTTTTTTCTGTTCCCGCCGAATAGAAATCAAACTTATCCCCTGCCAGATATTTTCCTAAAGCCTCTGCCACCTGGCTGCGGCACGAGTTATGAATACAAATAAATGCAACTTTCTTTTTCTTTATTTCCATTTTTAGTCCTTCAACTTTCTCATTCTTGTTTTAATCGACTCATCTTCACTATTCCTTATTGAGAAAGCATATTTTTCAAGTCAGCTCGAGTTAAAACCCGGCCAGCAGACACCACATGGTCGTTGACTACCAATGCGGGCATGCTCATGACACCATATTTCATGACTTTCGCCATATCAGTGATGTACTCTGTTTTGACTGGTATGTTCATCTCTTTTACAACTGCCTGTACATTATCGTACAGTGCGTGACACGATTTGCATCCAGAACCCAGTACTTTAATCGAAGTAATTGAACTCTGGGCCTTCTTTGGCTGTGTCTTCTCAGCTTGAATGATCGTCATTGGTTCTGTACTGTACTGGCATGAACAAACCTCTGCCTTTTCTTCTTTTCGTTTTCTCAATCCAAAAATTGACATAAGTTTTCCTCCTAAAGTTAAACAATTAAAGGTTGAATGGCATTAAAGAAATAACCAACCAGAATAATGCCTGTTGTGCAGATCACCACAAAGAGTGTCAGCAGCTTTGGCTTGACTGCTTTTGCCAACATGATCAGCGAGGGCAGAGATAAGGTCGTGACTGCCATCATAAAGGACAGGACAACACCTAATAAAGCCCCTTTCGAAAGCAAGGCTTGCGCAATTGGAATCGTCCCAAATATGTCGGCATACATCGGGATTCCCGCCAGAGTGGCAAGGATGACTCCAAATGGATTGTCATTACCTAAGATTCGTACAATAAATTCTTCTGGAATCCAGTTGTGAATAATCGCACCGATCCCAACACCGATCAGAACATAAGAAGTCACTTTCTTGACAGTGGAAACGACCTGCTGCCAGGCAAATCGCATTCGGTCACTGGGGCGCAGTTGTTCTTGGGGCAGATCAAAGTTCTGTCCATGCCGCACATACTCTTCTACCTGGTCCTCCAGATGCATTTTATCAAGCATCGTTCCACCTAAAACCGCAATCACCAGTCCCAGCAGTACATAAAGCACGGCCACTTTCCAGCCGAAAATACTCATCAGCAGCAGCAAGCTGGCCAAATCCACCATGGGCGATGAAATAAGAAAAGAAAATGTGACTCCTATGGGCAAGCCTGCACTGGTAAATCCAATAAACAATGGAATGGATGAACAAGAGCAAAAGGGAGTAATCGTTCCAAACAAGGCTGCAATAATATTGGCCCAGATACCATGAAAACGTCCCAGAATTTTTCTTGTCCGTTCTGGTGGAAAATAGCTTTGAATATACGAGATGATAAAAATCAAAACACTCAAAAGAACCATGATCTTAATCGTATCGTAAAGAAAAAATTGAATGCTGGCGCCTATACGGCTGGTAAGATCTATCCCGCAGTTTTCTAATAAAGCGCCAATCAGCCGATTCAGCCAATGCATCCCCAAAATTTCATTTTGAAAAAAAATCCATCCTGTTTCGATCGTATCCATACAAACCTCCTTTTTAGATCCACACATTTAAATGTATCTATATATAATTGAATAAAAGATCCGTGTTCTCATCGGCAGCTGCATGTGTCCTGAGAACACGGCTGTTCTGAATCTTCATTTTCTGATGAAGCCAGCATTTGCAAATATCGGATAGCTTGAAGCATTCCCTCTTCTGATAAAGAATAATGGGTCCACTTCCCTTCTTTACGGCTTTTGACAATTTCAGCATCACACAAAATTTTCATGTGGTGAGATAACGTTGGCTGGGAAACTTGAATGTCCTCCAATAAATTACAACCGCACTTTTCACCAGTTTGTAAGAGCTGGATAATTCGAATTCGATTCTCGTCACAGAAAGCTTTAAAAATTTTAGCGGCCTTTTTAGCGTTCACTTTTTCTTTCCTCCTTAGCTGTCTGGATCAATTTGCGATTTTCATTCTACTTGTCATATAGATAATCGTCAATATGAACTCTTCATTGGTCAACTCCATTTCTGCTCTACGATCCATTTTTTCTCTTTTGTTATCGCCATCCTTCCGCCGCTCGGATCTCTATCGTCGTGAGTATTCACCGCTGAAACAGCCATATAGTTCATCACTGGCTCTTACGCAAAGTCTGTGGTTTTTCCGGAAAATTCTGATTATGTCCTCTTAAAATCTTTTAAATAAAGAAGGGCTGACCAGTAATTCTTAGCGGACGACACAGGTTGCGTAAGAACCCACCATTTCCAGTGCGTCCGCCTCATCTTCAGTTCCACACTGCCGTGACATCTTTAATTTGGGCTTGGCACTTTCACCCCATCTCTCGGCATGTTATTCGAAATTTCGGATAATATGCCGAGCCGCTTGCCATACAGGTTAAGCGAAAAAAGAAAACCTGTGATCATTTCCAGAGCGATCAGCGTCTTTCTGATTACGGCAATTGGCCAAGTGTTCTGCATACCGAGAAGATGCATGCCAGAAATCTATACACAAAGCCCAAGAAAGTCTTCAAGCGGGCGCTCCAGAAAAAACAAGCCGGAATCTGATCCCTCGAAAAACAGGATAGAATTCCTGGCTTTTCGTCGCACCCTGGTCTAGAGTGTAAACAGTAGCGAATAGACACAAAAGTTATGGCATCTTTCCAAGCTTAGACTTGTATCTTTTTCGATTCAGTGTTAATATTCTCTTGCTGTCCTGGTAGCTCAGTTGGATAGAGCATGCGCCTTCTAAGCGCACGGTCGGGTGTTCGAATCATCTCCAGGACGCCATTTTTTTGCACTTTTGCGGGCTTTCTTTGAAAGTCCGCTTTTTCTTTGTGTTTGGCACCACCATGTCGCAATAAAAAAGGCGAATGGATAGACGCTGTTTTTAGGAAAAAAGCAGTGCCCATCTTAAAAATTGGAGCACTGCTTTTTTCCTAAAAACAAAGTATCAATCATTGACTATCGGTAAATCCGGTGAAACGAACATGGAAAGTAATCTGAAAATGGCATTTCTCTGGTCTGGTGAAATTTTCAAATCTGTGAATCAGGCTCTAGCGAAACCAGAAGCCTTTCTTTTTCTTGACCGTATCAAACGGCCAGTCTTCAGAATGAAGAATTTTGGCACTGACTTTGCCATCTTCAATCGTCACGACCGCATAGGCTGGGGATTTTCCATCTCTTGGCCAGGTCATGCTTCCGGGGTTGATCAGCCAGACGCCTTTTTCTTCTTTGGCCATGGGCACATGCGTATGACCAAAGATTGCTACGCTGCAGCCGTTTTCTTTCGCTGCACGGATCAGCTGTTCTTCGCGGTTATGGTAACCAAAACGATGCGAATGGCACACATAAATGCGGACGCCCGCAATGTTTAAAATCCGCTGGGAAGGCATAGTGTAATCCCAGTCGTTATTGCCGCGCACAAAGACCCAGCGTCGATAATTGGTCGCATCCTCTTCAAGGTCTCCGCAATGGATAAAGACATCCGCTGTTGGATAGGCTTCTTCTAATTTTCTCAGGACATCATTGCGGCCATGTGTATCACTGGCCACGATTAATTGTGCTTTCATTTGCTTTACTCCCCTGCATCGTATTCTTCTAATGACTCATTGCGGCTGGCCATGGCCATTGCACTTTCCTTGGTGACATAACGGATCACGAAGGGCTGAAATGGAACGCCAGTCTGTTGTTCCTTGGCTTCCGGGTAGCGGAAAATCCAGCCATATTGCGCGGCATGGGTTTTCAGCCAGTCCCACGCCTGACGCTGCGAGTCGCTTAACGCCTGACTGGCAGCATTGAAATCCAGGCCGTTTCCTTTGGATAAAGTCTGGTTCCAGGGATCAAATCCGTCCAGATAGAGCGTCAGCCCCAGCTGCTCTTCTCTGCTTCCGTAGGGACCCATTGGATAACTGGAATAATCCGTCATCTTATTCTGGAGTTCATACGGGACAAATCCGGAGATGGCTTTCAGCTCCACCCCCTCAGCGGCCGCAGCGGCTTTCATCTGTTTCCAGCTGCTGGCAGCCTGCTGACGCAGGGAGATATTTTCTTCGGCCGCCGCTAAATCGGCTGGCCCCCATGTAAACAAAGTCGTTTCCGGATCAAGCACATAGGTAAAGGAGTTTGGATTGGAAGCCAGCGGCAGGGAAACGCCCGATTCCAAATAGGCAATCAGATTGGAATAAGGCATCCACGAAAGCACTTGGCGCAGCGCATCGAGCGTAAACTGATCACGATACGTATTGACAAACTGGACAATGAAGGCTGGATCCGCTTTCTGGGTTGAAGCTGCCACATCATAGTACAGTGAGTTATTCAGATTAAATCCCTCGACATCCAGGTAAGGCAGCACCTGTTCGGGCTTGAGCTGGTTGTTGATCATCGTGTTGATCTGCTCATTGTCGAGTCTTGCCGCCAGTTCTTCTCGCTGCAATGTTGTTCCATACGGATATCGGGAAAGCGGGTCGGACTCATTTTGCATATACAGAAACGTTCCAGCAATAAAGCAGACCATGCAGGCAAATACAACCAGCCTTGTCGCCAAAACCTTCCCTGGCAGTTTCTCTTTACTCATGGCACCCCTCCTTTCTGATGACGGCTTTAAAGCCGCCTGATTGTCTATTGTTATGGTTCATCTTTTCATTCTGGTCAAATTTCTATATTCAATGTTAAATCTATCTTTCTGGTTAAGAATTTTCAGAAAGGGATTCAGAGTCTGTCGTTTCCAGAACATCCACCGCCAGTTCATCTTCATCAACCCATTCATCCTGAAGGGCCTTCTCGTCGACCAGAGCATCTTCAAAGGCATCCTGTCCAACCAAGTCGTCCTCAACAAACGCCCTGCCCAAGAGATCCTGTACTTCTTCTTGGGCTTCCTGGACAATGGCTTCTGTTTGCAGGGCCAGATCTTCCCGCTGGTCTTCGTTTTCATGCAGACGGGTATAGAGCAGCGCTGCCACTTTTTCGGGCACGACTTGCGCCAGTTCCTCTTGGGTGGCGGCTTTCATTTTTTTCAGAGATGGAAAGCGGGCCTGAATCTGTTTTTTTCTTGCCGGACCAATTCCAGGAATATCATCAAGAATGGACTTGGTCATGCCTTTCGAACGCAGTTTTTTATGGTAGGTGATCGCAAAGCGGTGGACCTCATCCTGCATTCGGGTCAACAAGAAAAATAAGGGATCTGTCTTATCGAGTTCAATCTCGTTGAGGTTTTCATCAAGCAAAGCTCTGGTCGTATGTTTATCGTCTTTGACCAGGCCAGCAATCGTTAAATCCAGCCCCAGCTCATCGCGGATGTGCACAGCCGCATGAATCTGGCCCGCACCACCATCGACTAAAAGCAGATCTGGCATCGGTTTGTCTTCTCTGGCCAGTCTGGCATACCGGCGGCGGACAACTTCTTTCATGGAGTCAGTATCGGAAATGTACTCGCCTAACTGATACTTGCGATAGCTGGACTTATCCGGCTTTCCATCTTTAAAGACTACCAGACCGGAAACATTATAGGCACCAGAGATGTGCGAGTTATCGAACATTTCCACCGTATGAACCGGTTTCTTAAAGATCTGGGACAGATGGCGGGTGGCTCCTTCCAGTTCACGATCTTTGGCATAGATCAGCTGGAATTTCTGGTCATGTGCTTCTTTGGCATTGGCATGAACCAGATCAATCAGCTTCTTGCGGTCGCCGCGCTGCGGAATCGTAATTCGGGTCTGCAACGCTTCTTCCAGAATCCTGGTATTGGTGCCTGCCGGAACATAAACCTGCCTGGGCACGGTATTGGTCTGGTAGTATTGCAGGATATAAGCCAGAAAAGCGTCTTCACTTTCTTCATACACCGGCGAAATCGACATGTTCCGTTCGAGCAGTTTTCCCTGGCGCACGAAGAAGCCCTGAATGGACAGGTAGCCCTTGTCCTCATACCAGCCAAAGGCATCAAAGGAATCGCGCACAGAAAAGTCGATTGTCTGTTTTTCCTGGACGTAGTCAATGGAACGAATCTGCTCAAGCAGCTCCTGCGCGCGTTCAAACTGCAAATCCTGGGCGGCCGCCTGCATTTTTTCGGTCAGTTCCCCTTTGACTTCATCGGTATACCCCTTCAAAAATCGAATGACTTTTTCCCGGTTTTTCAAAGCTTCCTGTTCATCGATTTTCTGGAAACAGAATCCCATGCACTGATGCATGTGGTAATACAGACAGGCACTCTTGCCCATCGTTTTGCACTTACGGATCGGGAAAAGCTGGTTAATCAGCTTGACCATGTCATAGGCATACGTTGAAACGGGATACGGACCAAAGTAGTCATTTTTGCGGTTGACGACCTTACGGGTAATGCGCACAGTAAAGTCCGCTCCCTTGGTGACTTCGATATATGGATACATCTTGTCATCCATGAACATGATGTTAAAGGGCGGCCGGTGCCGTTTAATCAGGTTGATTTCCAGCAGCAGAGCTTCTTTTTCCGTACTGGTCTGAATGAATTCAAAATCCTGAATCCGGGCGACCAGTTTGGTCGTTTTGTTATTGTGGACACCATGGAAGTAGGAACGAACCCGATTTTTCAGAATCTTGGCTTTACCGACATAGAGGATGTCTCCGTTTTCATCTTTCATGATGTAACAGCCGGGCTTATCCGGTAAAAGCGCCAGTTTTTGGGCGATGTGGTCAGTTAGTGGCATCTTTGCTCATCCGGGGCTGATTCTTATTCTTCTTCCCCGTTCCTCCTTTCTGGTGGTTCCTTTTGCTGCATTTTCAGGGATTTCTTTCAATGGTTCAAGAAAACAAGCCGTTTACGAATGCGTATTCTTTGAAAATCACAGGCAGTCTCTATTTCAGCTCCACCAATGTCGCACCCAGCCCACCATCACTTGGACCACCGGCGCTGAGATTCTTGACATTTGGATGTTTGCGCAGATCTTCCCAGACAGCTTTACGCAAAGCACCCGTTCCCATTCCATGGATAATCCGGACGTTTTTGACGTTATGGTAAACCGCCTGATCAATATAATGATCCAGCGTGCGAATGCCTTCTTCCACCCGCATGCCGATCAGATTGAGTTCCATCGGGAAGGCTTTAAAGGAGCGTTCCGGGCGCGCTTTTGCGGCGGCTTTTTCAACTTTTGGCCGTTTCATCAAAACCAGCTGGTCAACCGAAACATTCACGCGCCGGCCATTGACCACGACAACCGCTTTCCCCTTGCGCACCGACTGGACTTCCCCATGGTTGTTGAGCGTTGTAATGCGAACATAATCGCCGGCTTTGAATTCATGCGGCTTTTCTTCCTGAGCAGCCGCATTGGAAGATCCTTTCGGGCCGGTATTCAGGCCATCGAGTTTTCCCATCTGTTCGATCTGTTCATGATTCATCGAGTGGGTCTGTTTTTTCAGATCGCGGATAATCTTGCGGGCTTCTTCTTTCTTTTCAAAAAGCATGTCATCGAGTTGGCGCTGGTAGTCATCATCCAGACGGGCTTTCATTTCCGCCCACTTCTGGCGATCATGATCCGCCTTGCGCTGCAGATCATGGGCATTGGCAACCAGGGCATCAAAACGGTCTTTCTGTTTCTGAAGCGCGGCTTGTTTCTGTTCGAGAATTTCCAGCTGGCGGTCACTTTCCGAAGCATTTTCTTCTTTGATCGCTTCAGCCCGGGCCAGAACGGTTTCGGGCAGGCCTAACTGCCTGGCAATCGGAAATGCACAACTTGAACCGCTGACTCCTTCCAGGTAGCGGTAAGTGGGTTTGAGCGTTTCAGGATCAAATTCCACACTGCCAACCTGAATTTTGCGGTTGGTGGTGCCAAAAGTCTTGACTTCCGAGTAGTGTGTTGAAGTCAGAATTGTACTGCCAGCCTGAATGAGCGTTTCCAGAACGGCCTGAGCAAGCGCCGCACCTTCCTGCGGGTCCGTGCCGCTGCCAATTTCATCGAGAAGCACAAACGTATCCGAATCGGCATTGCGAACAATTTCGCCTAGTTTTCTGGCATGACCAGAGAAGGTGGACAAGTTCTGCTCAATTGACTGACCATCGCCAATATCAAAGAAGAACTGGTTGTACACCGGAAGCATGGCTTCGTGAGCCGAGATGGGAAATCCGCTGTGGGCCAGAAGCAGAAACAGGCCGATGGTTTTTAACGTCACCGTTTTACCACCCATGTTCGAGCCGGTAATCATCAGGCAGGATTTGGCATCACTGAGGGTATAGCGGTTGGCCACGGCTGTTTTCTGATCCAGCAGCGGATGAATCGCATGTTCCAGGCGCAGACTGTGGCTGCCAGTATGAAGAAGAGGAATACAGCCATCATGGGCAAGCATCCAGCTGCCTTTGGCCAGTGCCAGATCGAGAATTTCCAGGGTTTCGTCATTGGCAAGCAAGGCCGTCGCTTCGCAGCGGATCTGGCCGGATAACTCCATGCAGATCTTCTTTTTCTCATTTTCAATTTCCATTTCCAGCTGCGCCGTTTCATTGTTTAGGGAAACCAGCGCATCTGGTTCGACATAGCAGGCAGCTCCGGACTGACTCAGTCCATGAACCATGCCGCCATATTTGTATTTATCCGCCGCTTTCATCAATACACACACACGGCCCCCGCTTGACACACTGACGGAATCCACCAGTGAATCGCCATGGCTTTTGATAAATCGTCTGGCCGCGGCACTTAAGTCTGCTTTGGCCGCCGTCAGCTTGCGATCAAGATTGCGCAGAGTCGGCGTGGCATCCATGCGCACCTGGCCGGAAAGATCGATGCAGTCATCAATCTTCTTGGCCAGACCTTTGAGCGGTGTTAAAGTCGAAGCCACTTCATGTAAAAGAGGATTGGTTTGGGGATCAAAGGCATTGACGGCTGCTGCACAGGCCCCCAAAAAAAAGGAGACTTCCAGCAATTCTGAAGGGAGCAGACTCATTCCTTTTTTGGCCGCCAAAACAAGCCTGGTAATATCGGTAAATCCGCCAAGGGACAGACCACCCCCGGCCTGCAGATACCGAGCCGCCTCATCCGCCCGATCCAGATCCAATCGGATCTGCATTAAATTGGTGGATGGGCGGGCGCTTCGGATTTTTTCTGCCGTTTTGGCACTGTACGCCCGCGAGGCAAACTGCTCAAGAACCGCCGCAAAATCCACGGCTTCAAATTGTTCAGATAACATCCTGAATCCCCCGCTTTCTATTGTTATGTTCTTTCTTGTCAAAGGTTCGGTTCTATTTTTATGCTTTCTAATTCAATTTTTATGCTTTTCCTGTCTGATCAAGTTGCCCACCTTTTTCATTTTGCGATGCAAAAGTCAATCAGGTTCTGCCCTGCGCTTTTCTGGATCGCTTTACAAATCGTTCAATCCGATCCGCAGACCGGCCTGGCATTGTTCCATAATAGAGCGCTTGGCCATCTTTTTATGATACCACTGACGTCAATGGTATAATCGACTTATGTCCACTGTTACCCGAAAGATGGAGCCGGCAGCGATTGAGGCTCTCTATAAACGATTAAAACCAATCGCTCTTTCAGAAAAACAACCCAATTATACCTATTGGCAGATTAAAACTCAGGAAATGACCGTTACCGCCTATACCTCAGGAAAAGTCGTCTATCAAGGGGCTGATCTGTCCTGGCTTGAAGACGACGAACCAGAATCTTCTGCTCGATCTTCCTCCTCCAGAACCTCTTCTTCAAAATCATTTAACACTTCCGACAAAAAGCCGTTAGGCCTGACCTTTCCGCAGGCTGGCAGTGATGAAGTCGGTACCGGCGATTATTTTGGCCCGATTGTCGTAGCGGCCACAATTGTCCCCGATGAAGAAACAGCACGCCAACTGGAAGCCATGCAGGTCACCGACTCGAAGAAAATGACGGATACCGTCATTCGCAAAGTTGCCCCAAAAATCCAGGAAATGATTCCCAATACGATTATGGTGCTCGATAATCCGCGTTACAATCAGATCTACCACAAAGATCGGATGAACATTAACCGCATCAAAGCCTGGATGCACAACCAGGCCTATATCAATCTGCGAAACAAAGGGTATACCCTGCCCGCACTGAAAGTAGTCGACCAGTTTGTCCAGCCAGCCGGCTATTATCGTCATCTGGCGGCGGTTTCGGAAGTCGTTTCCGATCTTCATTTTGAAACCAAAGCGGAATCCCACTATGTTTCCGTTGCGGCTGCCTCTGTTCTTGCACGCTTTGCCTTTTTAAAGTACATGGATAAGCTGGAAGCCAAGTATGGTATGCCCATTGCCAAAGGCGGCGGCGAGCAGGCAACCGAATGTGCCCGTAAGTTTAAGCAGCGCTTTGGCCAAGATGAACTTAAAAACGCAGTCAAACTGCACTTCACCAACACCACGAAGCTCTAAGCCATCTCCTAGTTTTTGTTTTATGGACTCTGTCTTTACAGAGTCCATATCCGCCCTGTTTTTCATTGAATCAAATAAAAACCTTCAGTTTCCAGACTGGGTCTTCATCCGAAGAACTTGATGGAAAGCTGAAGGCTTTTCAGTTTGATGGAAATCAGCAGCTGGACTCTGATGCCCTTTCTGTTTCGAAGACTGGCCAGGGATGTTCAGATCGATTGATGCAGTCTGGCTTTTAAAGGCGCAATGTCCTGACGATAAGAAATACATCCTTTATAGTCGAAACCATAAAGACTGGCAAACCGCTGAATGGTGTAAATGCCCGCTTCAAGCATCCATTTTTCAGGGGCAGCACCCTGATAAATCAGGTAGAGATCTTTTCCGGCAAGGCTGTCGCTGGCCACAGGTCCATAAAAGCGATCCAGCATTACGCGCAGACCGCCCGAAAGATTATGCCAGTACATGGGAGAACCCAGAACCAGAATATCGCATCCGCGAATCCTGGCGAGGATTTCATCAAACTGGTCTTCTGGCAGCGTTGAGCCATAGAAATTGATCCGGTAATCCGCCAACGTGATGGTTTCATAAGACAGACCTTCAAGCAGGTTTGCAGCATAGGTGGCGGTCATACCGGACTTTTCAGGAGAACTGTTGATAAAGAGAATTTTTTTCATATTGATCATGACCTTTCTGTATTTTTCCTTTTTCTGCGCATCGGCAGATTGAAAAGGAAGTCCAAAGAGAATGGATCTTTGATGATTCTCATTGTAAAAACCGATAGTAACAACCGGTCAACCCATAAACTCATCCAGGCAGCCCCTTTTTTGGAGGAAGCCATCTTTTTGCGTCCGTTTCTCTTTCCATCCCGATCTTCCCTTTCCATCCGCTCCTTCTCTTTCATCGGTGACAATTTCAAAGACGAAATTTGATCCCGGTTTGCGCTAGACAGGTGCTACTCCCGGTCAGATACAATGAATTCGAAAGAGAACGAAATCAATATGATTTATGCAATGAAAGATGTATCCCGGATCACGGGATTGAGTTACGATACGTTGAAGTTTTACTGCAACGAAGGACTGATTCCATCCGTCAAGCGGGACAGCCGCAATCACCGAATTTTTGATGACAAAGACCTGAACTGGATTGCGGGCATCCTTTGTCTGCGTCAATGTGAAATGCCGCTCAAAGAGATGAAAACGTTTCTTGCGTTATGCCTGGAAGGCGAGACTACGCTTGGCCAGCGGATTGCCATGCTCGACCATCTGGAAGATGGCATGGTCCAGAAGCAAAAGCGGCTGGAGGAAGACATTGCCTATATCCAAAAAAAGAAAAATTACTATCACCAGATTCAAAATGGTGAAAAGCCATATTTCAGTACTATTCTTCCTGATGGAAAGAGCCTGGAAGAATCAAAAGAGGCGTATTTCCGCCAACAGTCAGCCATGGACGCCTGCGATCCTGAAACCGACTGATTTTTCAAGCGTGGCTTGTGGGCATGCGATGGATGATGGAGAAAAAACTTCTCTTCCCGATTTTTGAACAGACAAAAAGCTGATCCGGCGCTTTGGATTTCAAAGAAATCCAGAGACGAAAGGATCAGCTTTTTCGTGGTTTCAAGCATGAGCTGGGCAGACAGGATTTGCCAAAAGTCTATTTCAGACTCATCCGCCCTTTAATGCGAGCAGCCGTTTTGGCCGCAGTCGCCTGGGATATGGTTGCTGACGGAAAAGTGGGTTGTTTTCACTCCTTCTGGCGTCTGTTCGTCCATTGAAAGATCGATGTGGATCTGGAAGGGCAGCTGAATCAGTTCTACGCCCGCATCCTGGAACATGCGCTTGCTGGCAAGATTATCCGGCTGGCCATCGTATTTATCGGATTCATAAATCACGCGGGTAATGCCGGACTGAATAATGGCTTTGGCACATTCATTGCATGGAAACAGTGAGACGTAAATTGTACAGCCGGAAAGGTTTTGAATGGAGTTTAAAATCGCATTCAGTTCCGCATGAACGACATAAGGATATTTCGTATCCAGGAACTCGCCTTTGCGCTCCCAGGAGTACTGGTCATCATCGCAGCCTTTGGGAAAGCCATTGTAGCCTAAGCCAACCACCCGTTTCTGGTCATTGACAATACAGGCGCCAACCTGCGTATTGGGATCTTTGGAGCGAAAAGCAGCCAGATGGGCCATGGCCATAAAGTATTGGTCCCAGCTTAAAACAGGGCTTCGTTTCATGCGTTTTGTTTCTCCTGTTCCAGCTCACCCAGAATTCTGGCAAACGTTGGATCCAATGGGGCTTCAAAGATCATCTTTTCACCGGTTCTTGGGTGAACAAATTCCAGCTGGTAAGCATGGAGCAGCTGGCCATTGGCTTCCAGAGTCTTGCGTGGTCCATATTTCGGGTCGCCGGCGACGGGATGCTTGATGTAAGCCATATGGACACGGATCTGGTGCGTCCGGCCAGTTTCCAGGGAGCATTCTACATAGGCATAGTCTTTAAAGTTTTCCAGCACCGTAAAATGCGTTACAGCGGGTTTGGAATTTTTCGCGGTGACAGCCATTTTCTGGCGGTCTTTTTCATCGCGGCCGATGGGGGCGTTGATGGTTCCATACGTATGAGAGAACGGATGATGAACGATGGCTTTGTATTTGCGGTGGCAGGTTTTATCCTGCAGCTGTTTTGCCAGGGATTCATGGGCCAGACCGTTTTTGGCAACCACCAGCAGACCCGAGGTATCTTTATCGATCCGGTGCACAATGCCCGGACGCATGACGCCATTGATGCCGGAGAGATCTTTACAGTGATCGAGCAGACCATTGACCAGGGTATGGGAATAATGGCCAGGTGCCGGATGGACAACCATGCCTTTTGGCTTGTTGATCACAATCAGATCGGAGTCTTCATAAATGACATCCAGGTCCATGGGTTCGGGAAGAACTTCCATGGATTGTGCAGGGGGTACATCGACAGCCAGAACATCCCCAGCCTGCAGTTTCTGGCTGGCTTTAACGGGTTTGTCATTGACGGTGACCCGTTTTTCATCCAGCAGATCAGAAGCGCGTTTGCGGGAAATATCCAGCACGGCGCAAAGGTATTTATCCAGTCTTGTGGGAACCTGGTCTTCTTTGACAACAAACGTTTCAAGGCCGCCTTCTTCTTTCGAATCGGGATCGTCTTCTTTTTCATCAAGTGTTACATCGATTTCAGCAGGTAAAGAGTCTTCAGGAAATTCAATTGTGATTTCTTCGCCCTCTTCTACTGATTTTGGTACTGAAGTATCAGCCATTTTTTGCGGCCTTCCTTTCTTTGAAATCGTCATAGAGCATGACGAACATTAACAGAATAAATCCTAAGGTAATGCATACGTCCGCTACATTGAATACCGCAAACGGAGATCCAAAAATATAGAAGCGGAAAAAGTCCCGAACGTAGCCAAAGCAGATCCGGTCAACGAGATTGCCAACAGCGCCCGCTAAAATCAATGCCAGGGCGAATTCCATTTTGGAATCTTTTGTTTTAAAGAACGCATAGACCATGGCGATGATTGCACCGATGGTCAGAATGTAGAAAAACCACATCCCAATTCCCGCAAAACTGGAAAAGGCTGCGCCATAGTTACGGACATAGGTCAGTTCAAAGAAGCCAGGAATCACCACAATCGTGCCATCGAGCGGGATAGACTTGGTGATGGCCCACTTGGTCCACTGATCCAGACCGACCAGGATAAACAAAAGCAGCAGGCAGGTGAAGATCGCTGGTACCTTGGATTTAAGCTTTCTGGTCCATGACATATCAGTCCCCCCTTTCTGATGTTCAGGCTTTTGTAAATGGGAAAAGCCATTTTTATTTGTGTCAGGTAAATTGTACAAATCTTCTCTCCTTGTGTCTTTTCGTGTCGATTCAATCGAATCGAAGATCAGTGTATCCAAGATTTGTCAAAAACAGATGAAACAAAATATGAAGATTTACTTAAAAGAGTTTATTGCCCTTCTTCGCATGGAAAATCATCTTGTAAAACAGCCATAAGCTTAAGCAAAAGGACAGGAAAAAGCCCACAAAGCCAAGCAGCGGGATCTCGAGAAAGCGCGGTTTCATGTTGGTCGTGCAGATAATCGAACTGCCTACAAGCAGTGCGGCAATCAAAACGCACACGATAATCCGATCGACCCAGCGATTAACTTCGGGCATCAGCTCACTTTGCAGATTTGCAATCGAAAGTCCAAGGCGCAGCTGGCCGTGCGAAAGAAGCCCCAGGATATTGTCGGCTTTGAGCGGCAGATTCATGAGAGCTTTGCCATCGGCATACGCCATCTGCAGCCATTTGACGATCTCCTGATTCCAGTCGATCTGGTCGATCGAGGTTTTGGATTTGGAGATGTAGTTGAGCATATTGACTTCCGGATCCAGGTCTTTGAGCGTTCCCTGAATCGTCACCATGCTTCTGGCCAGCATTGAAATCCCCTTGGGCAGACGGATCTTGTATTCATTGCAGACTTCCACCGCCTCTTCGATCATTTTACCAAGATCCAGACTGGCAAAGTCCTGGCTGACATAGCGGTTGAGATAGCTTTCCAGGGCATTGGAAAAACCAATGTAATCCAGGTCCGCCGGCGGTATGCCAATCGCAAGCACCGCATCGGTCAAGGCTGAAGTATCTCGGGCAGCAAGGGCGTGAAGAGCCTGGCTGATGGCCGCGGATTCATTTTTACTGATCTCGCCCATCATGCCAAAATCCAGCCAGCAGATGCGTCCATCATCAATCTTGAGATTTCCGGAATGGGGGTCAGCATGGAAAAAGCCGTAGTCAATCACCTGGGATAAAAAGTTCATCCCCAGCCGCATCGCAATTTCGTGGCGGGAGTAGCCAAGCTTTGCAAGTTCTGGATAGTTGTCGACCTCGACCCCGCCTACTTCTTCCATCACCAGAATATTGGGGCGGGTGTATTCGGTATAAATTTTCGGGACATGAATATATTGAAGACCCTGGCACTCTTTTGCAAAGCGGATCGCATTGCCGGCCTCATGGCGAAAGTCCATTTCTTCTTGAGCAGATGTCCAGAATTCATCAATGACTTCTTCAACATCGACAAGATCCCGCACCACTTCACTCAGTGACAGGATCTTCCCTGCTTTTTTCAGCATGGCGACATCAACTTTCATCTGCTCATAAATGCCCGGCCGCTGGACTTTGACCACGACTTTCTGGCCCTCTTTTGTGATGGCTTCATGCACCTGGGCCATCGAGGCTGAACCGAGCGGCGTTTGAGAAAAGGAAGCAAACAGCTCTTCCGGCGTTTTGCCATAGGCCCGGATGATTTCCTGACGAACGGTTGCATACGGCATTGGGGCCACATTTGAGCGCAGTTTTTCAAGCTCTTTGGTATAGGCCGGCGGCAGCAGATCTGAGCGGGAAGACATGATCTGTCCGAGTTTGACATAGGTCGGTCCTAAATCTTCAAGAATCATCCGCAGCTTGACGGGCGTCATCTTTTGCAGGGCATTATACTTTCGAACCGTCTTGAGAATCTGGAAAAAACGCCGGCGGGCGGAAACAGGTGCCCCAACAGGATGGTCAGACGCGGGGGCTGCCTGCGTCTTGAGCACATCATCAGCCTTTGAACTGTCGAATGTATTGGAATGGAGCGGCTGATTGGCGGCAGCTTTCGATTCTGGCGAATCCAAAGCTGATTCTCTCTGGCAAGAAGCCGTTCTGGAATCTGAATCCGGATTTGGATCTGTATCTGGCTGATCGGCTAGGTTCGAAACCTTTTGTTGCAAGATCTCTTTTGCCGCTTCTTCGCTCAGCTGTGAAACCTTCAGATCATTTTCAAAAATCCCAGCCGCCTCTAACGCCTCTTTTTCCTGGACAGTCCATGGGCTGTCATTAAAAGATGTCTCCGCCGATTCGAAAGCAGAAGCCGGATTTGCGGCTGCCTTATGGTCTGAGCTTTGCCTGAAAGCAAACTCAGTCTTTGCAGGGATAGAAGAGGAATCCGTCATTGAAAAATCGGAATCTGATCCAGCCGCTTTTCTGTCTGGCTCAACAGTCGAAAGGACAGGATTCGAAGGGGTATTCGGGGATGGATTGAGACTGGTCTTTGCCCCAGCCGCCACATCCGGCTTCGTTTTGGCGGGAGAATCCGAAGCAGAATTAGAATTAGAATTAGAATCAGACTCGGGGAGAAAAATCTCTTCTTGTACAGTTTCCTTGATGGCTTCTGTTTCAGCAGGCTCTTGTTCCTGCTTTTTTTCCTGCTCTTTTTCTTTGGACTCGAAAATCGATTCTTGCAGATCCTCCTGTGCCTGAGCGTGAAGATCAGTTTTTCTGGCATCAGTTTTAAAATCGAGAACTTCTTCGCTCTTTTCATGGCGGTCTGGCCCATTGTGGCGTATGGCAGATCTTTTGCGGTCAATATGCGTTTTCAGGCTGAAATCCTCCAGGCTGAACAGATCAGCCTGAAAGGACAACCAGTTTCCAGGGGTTTTCAGCGTACTGGACACTCTGGTCTTTTGATGGACTTCTTCTTTTTGTTCATGAACATCTAGAGCAATTTTCTTCTGGTCATGGATATGGACAGGATCCGATTCACCGGAAGGCTGATCGTCCAGCTCAGTCATCCTGTTTCGATCCGGATTCATCTTTGCCTCCGTGCTTCAGGGGAATATTTTCAATTTCTTCTTTTTCGGTATCGGTAATCTTGATCGAAATAGAAGGAATCGGGATATGCAAGGCCAGGTCAATGGCCCATTTGCTTTTCTGGTCAACTTTAATCATAGAGCAATTTTACCATGACCTATCCAATCGCCTTTTTACATACCCGAGCGGCTGCCTTGGCCAGCCCGACATGAAAAAAAGATCGTCGCGATGACGATCTTTTCAACATTTGACAGCAATGAAAACAGCCCAATGACAAAAACGGCTGAAGAAACAATTGAACGAAACAAATAAATTCCGGATCAGATTCTGTCAGACTGGGCCAGTTCATCAAAGGTGTTCTGACGGTTTTAAACGTTCAATTTGAGGTCTTCATCTGTATACAGCTTGGCCTGTAAGAAGAATTTGTGAATGACGTAGGTCACAACAGCCGGTAAGACAAAGGAAATCAGAATCAGCCCCAGCCAGTTCATGGCCCCAATCGATGCCATGCCGCCTTCACCCATCCAGCCGGTGATCACGCCAATCTGACCCACCAGGCCGCATGTCCCCATACCGCTGGAAATCGCTGGTCCATTCATTTCCAGATGGAACAGGCAAGTTGCAATTGGACCAATTACGGCACTGGCCAGAATCGTTGGCAGCCAGATGACGGGTTTGCGGATGATGTTGCCCATCTGGAGCATCGAAGTACCCAGACCCTGGGCAACCAGACCCGACCAGCGGTTGGCCGCAAAAGACATGATCGCAAAACCAATCATCTGCGTGCAGCATCCCGCAAGCGCTGCGCCCCCGGCAAGACCAGTCAGGGATAAAGCAGCGCAGATCGCTGCAGAACTGATCGGCAGTGTCAGGAAAATTCCCATCAATACCGAAACAATCATTCCCATCAAAAATGGCTGCAGTTCAGTCGCCCACATGATCAGGCTGCCAAGCCAGATCGCACCAGCCCCAATCGAGGGCGCCAGCGCAATCGATAATAAAGCGCCAATGCAGATCGTCACAAACGGAGTCACCAGAATATCGACTTTAGTTTCCTTGGAGACCAGTTTGCCGCACTCACAGGCAATCACCGCGACAAAATAAACAGCTAAAGGCCCGCCTGCGCCGCCAAGCGCATCCGCGGCATATCCAACCGCCAGCAGTGAGAATAAAACAAGTTTTGGAGCATTCAAAGACATGCCGATGGCCGCCGCCATCGCTGGACCTTTGACAGCACTGGCATAGGTTCCGATCTGAGCCAGTACTTCAATGTTCAACAAAGTCCCTAATGTATCCAGAATGGTGCCCATCAACAGGGATGCAAACAATCCCTGCGCCATGGCCGAAAGGGCATCAATGCCATAGCGTTTTGCGGAAATCTGGACGTCTTTACGCGCCAGAAACGCAATAGCAGCTTCCATAACTCAATTCCCTCCTAAGAATGATTTAATTGAACATGAGTATAGGCCTGCCATTTTTCTACCGCAATTCAATTTTTCGTTTCTTTTTCAAAACACAAAAAAAAACAACCAGAAAACGCAATTCTTTTCTGGCTGTTGACCGCTTTCATAGAGATTGGGATGTCCGGATGGCTTGGGATGTCCAAAACTCATTGTGAATCCTTGTTTATTCAAATGAGTTCTGGCCAGACACTTAAAGAACTCAGCTATTCTGGGTCTCTAAAGAAGTCTGGACATCTTTATCTTTGACAACACTGCCCCCGGCAGCCCGAATTTCTACGGCAGACGCTTCAAAGGTATTTTCTTCGCGGCTTGGCTTTTCACTTTCAAGGGCTTCTTTATAGACGTGAAGTTTATCAATCTGGTCTTTGGACAAGGTTGGATACTTCGGATCAATTTTCTCCAGAGCATTCAGGATGGCTTCAGAGACAAGGAAGCGCGCATACCATTTCTTGTCCGCTGGAATGACATACCATGGGTTATGTTCCGTCGAAGTGGCATTGATCATATCTTCATAGGCTTCGGTGTACTCATCCCAGAGACCCCGTTCACTTAAATCCGCTTCGGAGAACTTCCAGTTCTTTTCCGGACGCTCAATACGTTCCATGAACCGCTTTTTCTGGGTTTCAGCTGAAACATTCAGGTAGATTTTGACGATCCGATAACCGTTGTCGTACAGATAGTCCTCAAATTGGGAAATTTGTTTGTACCGGCGGGTAATGATGTCGGCGTTCAGCAGTCTTTCTGGCAGTTTGTACTTTTTCCAGAGTTCTCTGACTTTGACAATCAGAACATCTTCGTAGTAAGACCGGTTGAAGATCGCAATCTTACCCCGTTCTGGAAGGGCCTTGTTAAACCGCCACAGAAAGTCATGGGCAAGTTCTTCATGGCTTGGCGACTTAAAGCTGTAAACATCAACACCCTGTGGATTGACACCACTCATGACGTGTTTGATGGTTCCATCTTTACCCGCGGCATCGCGGGCCTGAATGAGAATAATCAAGCCTTCTCTTCCATCCGCATACAGCTTATCTTGCAGCTGCTGGATCTGAAGCTGATTGGCTGCGGTTTTTGCGATCAGCTCCTCTTTGTGTTTTTTCATGTCCTTGGGGGACGTCGGTGCTTTTTTCAGATTGATCGCTTCGGATCCATCGTATTTATATTGTTTGAGCATAATGGCCTGCTTTCTTTTCCATCAGTATATAGGTCTTTAGAAATCACAAACTCTTTCATGCCTTAAAGAAAGTCAAATCTAATTCTCCATCGGATCTGCAGCCGGCCGGCAGATTGCAAAAAGCAGACACAGCCTCACCATGGGCCCATACCTTGCCCCCATCTGCGCCTGCTTTCAGGAAAAGAAAAAAGGTGAACATCTGCTTTGATCCTGCAAAAATCCACCATTTGTTGATCCAGTCAAAATTCAATGTCTTCTGCTATGCCTGACGAACACGTTTTCTTGCCAGAAAGGTTTCGATGGCCGGAGCAGCTTCCACCATCAAAACAGAGGCAAAAATCAACACGCCGCCGATAATCATGATTGGTGTTTTGGCCTCATGTAAAATCAGAAAGCCAAACAGATTGCCCCAAAGACTCTCTGTTCCCAAAAGAATCGAACAGGCAGCCGGCGAAGTATATTGCTGGGCCGTTGTCTGCAGCCAGTAACACACAAACGTCGCCAGAACAATCGAATACAAAACCGACACAATCGCCGGACCTTCAAGATGAGAAGGCCATGTTGTCGTCAGTCCAAATGGCAAGGCGCAAAGCGCAGCCACGCTTAACTGGACGGCATTGATGACTGTTGCCGAGGCCGATCCCGCTTGAGAAAGCGAAACGATCTGGCCGGCAAACAACACCGCACAGACCAGCGTCAGCCAGTCTCCGGCATTGAGCGAAAAGCTGCCCGAAGACAAAGATAAGCAGCCAATTCCAATCAGACAGATTACCGCTGCCGCAAAAACAATCGGATCCGGTTTCTTGCGATACAGCATCCAGACGATGAAAGGGACACAGATCACATTGACCGCCGTCAAAAAGGCATTCATGCCCGTGGTTGTCCGCTCCAGACCAAAGGTCTGAAAGGCAAAGGCAAGATAGAGCAGCACCCCGGAAATGGTTCCGATTTTTACGGCCTGCTTCGTCATTTGTTCATGGTGGTACAAGACGGGAATCCAGGCCAGCAATGCGCCCCCCGCAAAGCGCAGCAATAAAAACGCAAATGGAGTAAAGCTGTCCAGCCCCATCTCGGTGGCCACAAAACCGCCGCCCCAGATGACTGCCGTTAAAAGACAATAGAGATTTGCTTTCTGTTTCGACATAAACTTCCTTTCCAAGACTCTTCTTTCAAAGACTTTTTCTCATTTTCTTTTTCAAAATTGTTCATTCCATTATACCGAACCACCATCAATTGGGCTGATTGTACTGGCTGCCCTGCACAAATCTGCTCAAAAAAACGACAACTGTTTCCAGAAGCTGGAACACTTCCGGTCAAGCTGTCGTTTGGATTGACTCTTCCTTTTCAAAATCAAAGTGTTTTGGGTCGTCAACTGCTCAATTTTTGCCTTAAAACAGAACATCGACCAGCCGCATACCGCCATAAAAGCCATGGTCAAAGACGGAAGCCGTACGCCATGAAGCATCAAGAACAGTTGGGGCATTCGGTTCCTGGTAAATTGCATCCGCCTGGGCCTGATCGATCATCTTATTGCGAACCATCGCATCCAGCACGAGTTTCTGTTTGGCTCTGGCATTGTCATAGTGGTCTGAAAGCTGGAAATAGCCCGGGGATTGCGGAATGCCGGCCAGAATTGTCGCCTGTCCCTGGGTGAGCTGGCTTGGCTCTACCCCATAATAGCCATGGCTGGCCGCATCAATTCCATGATAGCCGTCGCCATAGTTGATGATGTTGACATACAGGGCCAGGATTTCATCCTTGGTGTACATCTCGCAAAGCCGGTGGGCCAGGACGATTTCAGCGGCTTTCCAGACGGCTGTTCCATCGTATTGACGATACAGGTTTTTCACCACCTGCATGGCAATTGTCGAGCCGCCGGATTTTGGAATCGACGGAATGACCTGGCTGGCTGCTGCGCGGATCAACGCTTTGATGTCCACGGCCCCATGCTGGTAGTAGCGGGCATCTTCAATGGCAATCGTCGCCTGATACAGAGTCGGGGAAACCTGGTCATAGGAGACATATTGGGGATTGCTTCGCACGGTATCCACTAAAGCACTCAGCGGCTGCCGGCCTTCAAATTCATTGGCTTTATCAATTCCATCTTTAAAAAACCACACCACCGCTGCGATGATGACAATCATCAACAGTAAAAAGAGTCTTTTGAAGAATTTTTTCATTGTTTATACCTCATCACAGACCTTGTGGTCTGTCAGTTTCAGCTTATCATCCCTGTCTATTTTGAGACATCGAACGGACTTTCGCCCCTCTTACGCCAATGTAACGTATGGGCCGAATCTGGGTTTCTGGTCGGCCGGGAAAGTGCTTTTCTTCTTTTCAAGCGAAAACATGCCTGATTTCTATCCTGATTTCTGTCCCGGCTTCTATTCTGATTTCTGTCCTGACTTCTATTCTGATTTCTGTACGGTCTTTTTCTTCCAGAAGGCGGATCGATAAAAAACCCCTCTATCTGTTTTTTGTGCTCAAACAGACAAAGGGGTTTTCTGTCTAGTGACGAAAAAAGGCCATCAGCCTTTTTAGTTACTTTTTGTTTTTCGAATTGCTGTTCACGGTTTTCATGATCTGGCGGATCTGTGCCTCAGAAGGCTTGCGGCCCATCTGCAGGAACATAGCGCGGATCATCTTTTCACTGATCGGTGGGTTATCACGCAGCTCTTTTTCAAATTTTCGCTTTGTGAGAACAAAAGCGATAATCGCTCCGATAATGGCACCGACTAACGCGTACAGAATCGAAGACCATAACTGTCCCATTTCGTAACGCTCCATTCTTTTCTCAATCATTTTACACGGTTTGAAATGATCGCTCAATCTGAACAGCCAACTCTTGTTGGTCAAATTCGCAATTTATTGCGATTCTTGCGCGGATTGGTCAAACAGAGTCAGCTGGGTGAGGTTGTTTTCTCGCTCTGGCTGCTCTTCGGGCGTACGAAATCCATTTTCCAGACGCAAATCCAGCGATTCAAAGCCAGTGGGGTTTGCAAGGGTACCCACCGTGCTCCAGGTGGCTGAAGGCTCCATTTTGGGCAGCGTCGAAACATCTAAAGCCGGCAGCGAAGCATCCGCAAAACTCAAGGTCTGTCTGGCCGAAACCATGCGGGCATCAAAGACTTCAAGCGGATGCGACTTCACGGCCTTATACAGTCTTGTCCCGCGCGCCGGCCGTTTGAAGGTATCGATGCTGGAAAGCGCAATTTTTTTAAATGCCCCTTCGTTATTTTCAAGCACCAGATATTCCTGATCGGCTGCAAGCATGGCCTGCAACTGGTCATCTACTCCCAGATTGATCGAGCGGACGCCCTTGCCTTTACCCTTGGAGGCCGGAATTTCGCTGACATCCATCTTAAAGCCATAGCCTTCTTTAGAGACCAGAACCAGCTGATCCTCATTGTGAGCCGAATACACAACATGTTCCAGGCTGTCCTCTGGATTGAGACCCATCAGGGCAACCAGGCGGCTGCGGGTTTTCATCGGCAGGTCTTCATGGTGGATGCGGCGGATCTGACCGGCTTTGGTGGCCAGGACCACATCCACCTGGCTTGCCGGATTGCGCTGGGCAAAAACGCGGACAATCTGTTCGCCCATTTCCGGCTTAAGCAGTGAAGAATAATGGGTTCCAAGATCTTTCCATTTCTTTTCTTCGATCTGGTAGACCGGAATCTGGCCAAAGCGGCCTTTGTCGGTAAAGACAAGCAGGGTATCCAGGGTCGAGACTGGGGCATTGAAGATAAAGCTGTCCCCTTCCTTGAGTCCGGCGGTTCCATTGGAACTGGACGCAAAGGAGCGCATCGATACCCGCTTGACATAGCCCTGGCGGCTGACCACGGCCATGACCTGCTCATCGGCGATCATATCGCGATCATCAATCACGATTTCTTCGGCCTCATTGACAATCTGCGTCCGGCGCGGCATGGGGAACGCTTCAGAAATTTCCTTCAGTTCCTTGATCATCAGCTTGCGTCGGCGGCTTGGAGTCTTAATGATGCCTTCGAGTTTTTCAATCTCCTTGCGCAGCACCTGGGCTTCTTTTTCCAGCGCGATGACATCTGTATTAGACAGACGATACAGCTGCATGGTGACGATGGCTTCAGCCTGTGGTTCACTGAATCCAAAACGTTCCATCAGGCGTTTTTTGGAATCTGCCTTGCCGTTGGACTTGCGGATCAAAGCCACGACTTCATCAAGCACC
This sequence comes from Allobaculum sp. JKK-2023, assembly GCF_034745455.1. Taxonomy (NCBI): domain Bacteria; kingdom Bacillati; phylum Bacillota; class Erysipelotrichia; order Erysipelotrichales; family Erysipelotrichaceae; genus Allobaculum; species Allobaculum sp. JKK-2023. Next base: position 589,009 of record NZ_JAYERV010000003.1, read on the forward strand.
GAAACGGCCTTTTGCAGACCTTCAACGATATGGAGCCGGTCCTGTTTGCGCTGCAGATCAAATTTTGAGCGATTGATGATGACTTCCTCACGATGCACAAGGAAGGCATCGAGCGCGTCGGCCAGACTGAGCAGTTTTGGTGTTTTGCGCACGATCGCAATGACGTTGTAGTGGTAGTACGTCTGCAGATCGGTATTTTTATAGAAATAGTTGAGGATGGCTTGCGCATTGGCTTCCTTTTTCAGATCCACCACAATCCGAAGCCCCTTCCGGTCACTTTCATCGCGGACATCCAGAATGCCGCTGACTTTCGCATTCAGGCGGATTTCATCCATCTTGCGCACCATTGCGCTTTTAATGACTTCATACGGGATTTCGGTGATCACAATCTGGTTGATCGTTTTGCCCTCTTCGATGACTGCTTTTGAGCGGACCGTGACTCTTCCCTTGCCGGTTTTTAAAGCCTGACGCCAGCCATCACTGCCGATGATCAGGCCGCCGGTTGGAAAGTCCGGACCATGGACGAGATCGAGCAGTTCATCTATCGGGCAGTCCGGATGTTCAATCCGATAAATCGCCGCGTCAATGACTTCATTGAAGTTATGAGGCGGAATATTGGTGGCATAGCCGGCGGCAATTCCGGTGATGCCATTGATTAACAAGTTTGGATAGCGGGCTGGCAGAACGGTCGGTTCGAGTTTTTCATCTGAATAGTTTGGCGCCCACTCCACGGTCTCTTTGTCGATATCTTCGAGCAGATATCCCGCCAGACGGGAAAGTCTGGCTTCGGTATAACGCATCGCCGCCGCCGGGTCATCATCAATCGACCCGTTGTTTCCCTGCATATCAATCAGCGGAATCGGCGATTTCCAGTCCTGTGACAGACGGACGATGGCATCATAAACGGAACTTTCACCATGTGGGTGATAGTTACCAATGACGTTACCGGCCGTTCTGGCCGATTTACGATAAGGCTTGTTATAGGTGTTGCCGTCTTCTTCCATCGACCAGAGGATGCGGCGCTGGACAGGCTTCAGACCATCCCGTGCATCCGGCAAAGCCCGTTCCTGGATGATATAGCGCGAATAGCGGGAAAACCGGTCCGCAACAATATCTTCCAGGTTCGAATCCAGGACTTTCGGCTCGGAAAGTTCAACGACAGTTTCTTTTTTCTTTCTGGCTCTAGGCATGTGTTTCTTCCTTTACAAAATCGTCTTCGAGCGTAAAGACGACATTTTCTTCAATCCAGCTTCGCCGCAGATCGGCGCGCTCGCCCATCAAAGAGGTAATGCGCTTTTCTGCCAGGCGGCTGTCATCCAGCTGCACGCGAAGCAAGGTGCGGGTAGCTGGGTTCATCGTCGTATCCCACAGCTGGGAAGCGTTCATTTCTCCCAGACCTTTGTATCGGCTGATCGAATAGCCGGATTTGAGTTCAGCTTTTTTGGCTTCAAGTTCTTCATTGGAATACAGATAGTATTCATGGCCGCCCTTTTCAATCCTGAATAGAGGCGGCAGGGCGATATACAGCATCCCCTCTTCAATCAGAGGCCGCATAAACCGATAGAAGAAGGTCAGCAGCAGATTCTGAATGTGGGCTCCATCATCATCGGCATCGGTCATGATGATGACTTTATGGTAGTTGGAGTCTTTCGCATCAAAATTGCTGCCTACCCCCGCATCCAGGGTGTGGATGATGGTGTTGAGCTCTTCATTTTTCTCCACGACATCCAGTGAGCAGTGTTCGGTGTTCAGCACCTTGCCGCGAAGGGGCAGAATGGCCTGATACTTCGAGTCACGCCCCTGTTTAGCCGAACCGCCGGCCGAATCCCCTTCGACCAGATACAGCTCTTTCTTGCGGGCATCTTTGGATTGGGCGTGGACAAGTTTTCCGGAAATAATGCGCTCTGAACGGTTCTTGCCTTTTCCCTTGCGGGCTTTCTCCCTGGCTTCGCGGGCAGCCTGCCTTGCCTGGCCGGCCTTGATCATCTTGCGCACCAGACATTCGGCCAGATCTTTGTTTTCCTCCAGGAAGTAGCGCAGATGTTCACTGACGACCTGATCAACCGCCATTTTCGCCTGCGGGGTTCCCAGTTTTTCTTTGGTCTGGCCTTCGAACTGAAGCAGTTCTTCAGGCACGGTGATATGTAAAACCATGGTCAGACCTTCACGGATGTCGCTGCCCTCCATGGATTTGTCTTTTTCTTTGAGAAAGCCGTTTTTACGGGCGTATTCATTCATGGTCTTGGTCAGGGCCTGACGGGCGCCGGTTTCATGGCTGCCGCCATCGCGGGTGCGGACCATATTCGTAAAGGAAAGCAGTGTTTCCTGATACGTATCCACATACTGGAAGGCGACTTGGATTTTCATCCCCTGGTTTTCGCCTTCAAACGAAATAACCGGGGTTAATGGCTCATGATCCGTATCCAGCTCTTCCACAAAGGCTTTGAGACCGTCTTCATAAACGAATTCATCTTCTTTCGGATTTTCCCGACCATCTTTGAGCCGGATTTTCAGCCCCTTCAATAAGAAGGCATCTTCCTGGACCCGCTCTTTGATCACAGAGTAGGAAAAACGGGTTTCCTTGAAGATTTTCGGATCCGGCCAGAAGGTTACAGACGATCCAGTTTCCCTGGTCTTTCCGATTTTTTTGAGAGTGCCGGTGTGTTTGCCCCCATCGGCAAAGTCCATTTCATACAGGTCCTTTCCATCGCGAACCTGGACAACGACTTTGGAAGAAAGCGCATTGACCACACTGGCGCCGACTCCATGCAGACCACCGGAGGCTTTGTAGGTGGAATCGGTAAACTTTCCCCCGGCATGCAGAACTGTAAAAATAACCTCAAGAGCCGACTTGCCACTTTTATGGACACCGACTGGCATGCCGCGTCCGTAGTCCTTGATGGTGCATGAACCATCGGCGTTGAGGGTGATATCAATTTCATCTCCGTATCCGTTCAGGGCTTCATCGATCGCGTTATCGAGAATTTCCCAGACCAGATGGTGCAGACCTTTGCGATCTGTTGATCCGATGTACATTCCAGGGCGTTTGCGGACCGCTTCCAGCCCCTCGAGAATGACGATCGAATTTTCATCATATGCCGCAGCTGGCATCGTATCATCCTTTCCAATTCATATTGACTTCACATCCACGCTATTCTATAACAAACATTGCGCGTAATATGCATATAAAGCGAAAATCTCATTGATTTTTGGTTTTTTTGCCCTGATTTTTGATTCAGGACCATTTTTGATTCTAACCGCGAGAGACATGATAACGAATTTTGAAACATCTTAACAGGGCAAATCAGAACGAAATTTTTAAAGAATCGAGTAGTTTGAAGGCAGAAGGGTCTTTTCGATCAGCCGGAAAGGCTCTAAAAAGAATTACAAGTATCTTGAAAGGATTGAACTATCATGAAAATTTTACTGATCAGCGGATCTCTGCGCAAGAATTCCTTCAATACCCAACTCATGATGATGGCTCAAAAGGCCCTCGACGGTCTGGCCCAAACCAAAGTGCTCGACTGGAGCCATGTCCCCTTCTTCAATCAGGATGAAGAAATTCCTGCTCATTCGGAAGTCGCTCAATGCCGTGAGCAGTTTTTATGGGCTGATGGTGTCTGGTTTTTCACCCCTGAATACAACCAGATGGTTCCAGGTCCATTAAAAAACCTGCTCGACTGGATGAGCCGACCGCTTGATCCAGCAGCCGGACGCACCAGTGCTTTAACTGGCCGTTATGCGGCAATCAGCGGGGCTGCCGGACGCAGCAAGGCCGCCTCCTCGCGTGATCAGCTTGAAAAACTGCTGAAATTCTGCCAGATGAACGTCTATAGCCAGCAAGTCGGCGTGGGAGTGACGCCATCGGAAATGAAATCCGATGCCTTTGAAGATCCGGCTGCCATCCAGAACGACATGGATGCTCAGGCAAAAGGATTTGTTGCCTGGATCAAAGAGCAGAAAGCAAAAAGCGAAAATAATCCCCTCTGACTTTAACTCTTAATTTTCAGCTGCCTGGACTGGGCAGCTTTTTTGTTGATTTGCCTTGAGCATTTCGCGCAGAGCAGCGTTTTGGGATCGAAATGTCGAAATCCCATTCTTTCTTCACAACCTTTTTCTACAATAGCGCCATGAGACCTGACCATCTGATTATTCGCCTTGCCGATCTTTGCAAAGCCGACTACCTCTGCTATGACTATGCCCGCTGCCAGATCAAACTGTGTTCCAGCCGGGAAACGCTGACCGTTCAGGCGGCCAGCCTCGATGAATTTTTCGATGCGGCTGCCCTGCTTCTGGGCTGTTCGATTACCGGACGCAAGAAAGCCTATGGCATGATGATGCACCAGAAAAAACAGCTGCCCATTATCCTCTCCCGATCCCTGCCGCTTTGCTTTCTGCCTACCGCAAGCCACCTGGATCCTGATCTTTATTACGTCAACTATGAGCGAATTGCATCCATCCTGCCACTCAAAATCCATTCTGTACAAAATGAGGGGGCTTTGGATGATGGTCTTTCACTTCCAGAAAGGCCGGCTCAAGAGCCGGTTGGGCCTGCTTCCTGTCCTGGTTCAAAGTCCAGCCCCCTTTCAGCCTTCGTTTTCGACAAAGAAAACCGACCCCAGGCTTCTGGTGATGCGAAGGCGCAAAAAAACCGCGCCATGATTGTCTTCAAGGATGGACTGGCTTTAAAAGCCGGATCCTTAAATGGCATGGCGCGGAACTATCATCGTCTGAACTGGTACCTTAAACGGCTTTATTCATCACAATCTTCACAATAAGCCTTGTCCATGGCCCGCTCATGGCGCAGCGTGTTGACGCCGCAGCCGTCGATACAGATCATGGCTTCATGGGGCAGATGCGGACTTTCGACAATGGTCATGGTCGGGTAAGGCTGGTCGACGAAGTTTTCAAACACCGAAAGGAATTCGTCTTCCATTTCGATATCGGTCAGATAGACCGTGAATTTGAGAACGTGGTCAAAACGCAGGTTAAATTCGCTTAATGTATCCGTCAGGGCATAGCAGGCATGAATGCACTGATCGCGGAAAGTTTCCCCTTTGCCCAGGTGGCCGGACAGATAGAAGAAATCGCCCAGCTGAACCATACTGGAAACGCAGTCATAATCCGGCAGACGGTCGCCGGTTTTCAAAAACAGGTTCATTGTTAATATTCCTCCTCCTGTAAATCATCTGCAGGTCGCTCAACCAGAATTTCACGGGGTCTGGATCCATTTGAGGGTCCGACAATTCCATTGGCTTCCAGCTGGTCCAGAATCCTTGCTGCCCGGCCATACCCCAGTCTGAAACGGCGCTGAATCAAAGACGTGCTGGCTTTGCGGCTGACAATCACGAAGTTTTTAACTTCCGGATAGAGTGGATCCATTTCCTCTGCCATGTCCGAAACTTCCCCGCCCTGGCTGTTGATCTCTTTGAGCATGACAAAGGCATCCTCATAGGCAGGACTGGCCTGGCTTTTTACCCAGCTGCAGATTTCTTCCACTTCCTTATCCTGGATGTACACACCCTGCAGCCGCACTGGTGAAGATGCGCCATTGTCCAGAAACAGCATATCTCCATAGCCCAGCAGCTTTTCAGCTCCGGACTGGTCAAGAATCGTACGCGAGTCCGGTCTGGAAGAAACCATGAACGCAATTCGGCTTGGGATATTGGCCTTGATAACCCCTGTAATGACGTTTACGGATGGGCGCTGGGTGGCAACGATCAGATGGATCCCCGCAGCCCGGGCTAACTGCGTAATGCGCTGAATACTTTGCTCAACATCTTTGGATGCGGCAAGCATCAAATCAGCCAGCTCGTCAATAATGACAACAATCCGCGGCAGGACTTCTTTGTGGCAGTCAGGATTCTGTTTGACATATTCATTATAAGAAGAAATGTTGCGCACGGTCAGTTCTTCGAACAAGGAATAACGCGCGTCCATCATTTCGACAATGACTTTTAAAGCCCCACTGGCCAGATTCGCGTCGGTAATCACCGGCGAAAGCAAGTGTGGAATGCCGTTATATGGCGTAAACTCAACCTTTTTCGGGTCGACCAGCAGCAGTTTGACTTCATCCGGTCTTGTCCGAAGCAAAATCGAACAGATAATCGAGTTGACGCACACGGATTTACCGGATCCAGTCGCCCCGGCGATCAATAAGTGCGGCATCGTATCCAGGCGGCCATAGACATTGTTGCCCATCAAGTCCTTGCCAAGCGTAAACATCAATGGCTTGTCCTGCAGCTTTGGCGGCACATTGCGGATGAGTTCTTTCATCGTCACCATTGTCTTTTCTGCATTGGGCACCTCGATTCCGACAGCGCTCTTGCCTGAGATTGGCGCTTCCACACGGATATCTGTAGCGGCTAAAGCCATCTTGATATCATTTTGCAGATTGGTAAACGCGCTGACCCGAACCCCCTGGCCGGGAATGACTTCAAATTCTGTCACTGAAGGCCCGATATGCACTTCACCAAGCGTTGCATCTACGTTGAACTGTTTGAGAATGTCAATCAGCTGCTGACCCTGAGTGCGGGCATTGCGAACATTCGCATTGCTTCGCTTGGCCGTATTTTCTTCGAGCAGACTGACTGGCGGCAGTTTGTATTTAGCCGGATCATACAGCTTGATTTCCGGTTCAGACGGCTCTTCTTTTGGCGGCTCATCAAAATTTCTGGCATCGGCTGCGATCACATTGGAAATCACATCGGGAACGGAAACGGAATCGGTCATCGAGGCATTTTCCTGTTGGGCAGCTGCGGGTGCATGTTCACTGGAAATGTCCGGCGCCTGTCTGGCGGCTTTGGCTTTCGATGGCGCTGCTTTGCGGGCTGGCTCTTTTTTCGGTCTTTCATCGACCGTCGGCACTTCGAACAGATGCTGCTGAACCAGTGAATCACCAGGAACCTGTGGTCCATCGAGTCCCTCCATCAGAATGCCGCTTTCAAAAATCGTCGGCCGGACAGGCTCGGGAGCCACTGTTTGCTGCTGGTGAATGGTAATCGAAGGCTCATCGAGTTCGCCCTCTTCTTCAAACAGCAGATCCTCCAGAAATCTGGAACTTGGTCTTGGCCTGGAAGCTTTCTTGCTGGCCGCTTTCTGGCGGGCCTTTTGCCTTTGCTGGGTTCTGGAAGAGTCAAACAGAAACTCAGAAACTGGATCCCAGAACATCAGGCACAGGCTGATCGTCAAAAAGCCGATGACAAAAAGCCACGCTCCAAATCTGGAGAACAAAGACACAAGCAGGCCGGAAATTCCTGCCCCCAGCACCCCATAATTGGTCCAGAAGTCAGGCGTTCCAAAGAAAGCCATGGACTGAATCACAACGCTTAAAGGCCCATAGGGATCCTCTGGAGTGGTCGCAAGCAGCGCAGTCCCGACAATCCAGCAGACACCAAAGACAATCAGGCCAGCTGAAGTCCGAGTCGAGAACACCCGCCTTCCGCCGGTATAAATGTATTGAAACCCGGCCCACATCATCACGGGCAGCGCAATGTATAAAAAGCTGCCGATGACGACTTGGAGGGTCTGATTGAACATCAGGCCAACCAGGCCAAGTTTAAGCATGGTAATCAATGCGAAAATCCAGAAAATGAGGATCAGACAGACGAGCATCATCCGACTCAGACGCACGCCCTGCTTCTTGTTTTTCGATGATTTCGATCGAGAATTCGAACGGCTTTTCGCCTGGCTTTTGGCTTTTGAACTCGTCGATCGGGTGTTTTTTGTTTTCGAGCCAGATTTTTTCGCGCCATTGGAGCGCGATTTAGCCTGGCTTGTTTTCTTCTTTGTGGTTGAAGCCATACATCCCCCTCTTTCGTCCTTCCATTCTAATTCATTCCTGGCCGGTAACAAAATGCAACTTTCCCTGCAGCAGGGGCAGTTCATCATCCAAAAGGCCTGAAAATGAAAAAACGAAAGCACGGATTCAGCTTTCGTTTGGAAACAATGAGTAAAAACAGGGTCCATTCGTGATGAATGGTCAAAAAGTTTCTATCAGGGTCCTGGACTCTGTTTTTTCAGTTTTTCGAATCCAGATCTTTGGGCGTACCTGCCTCGGCGACTTTCCAGGCAATCTGGCCAAACTGCCATCCTTTCTCTAAAAGTGTGTTGAACTCCTTCAGGCTGGTCGTGTAATTATGGGCGCCGCTTTTTGCCCTGGGGTTGTACTGGACATACAGATTGACGTCCCCTTTAGAGTAGAAAACTGGTTTTCCTTCCAGATCCAGCTTCCAGCCCTGATCGACAAGGCTTCTGGCTTCGGGAGCGCTGATGGTGTAGTAATGATCGCCGCCGATGGCATTTGGATTATACAGTCTGTAAACCGGATCTCCATCCAGCCAGGAGCGCCAGCCAATCCCCTCATACTTCCAGCCGCTATCCGCCAGAACATCCCGCTCATGCACATCCTGCGTGTAGAAGTGTTCTCCAGTATTTGGGTTATAAAGCCGATAGATATCGACCGTATCCACATCCTGAAAATCAGCGGCCATCATTGGCAAAGCAGGATTCAAAAGACTCACCGCCATAACGGCTGCCAGGGCATGTGAAACAAAATCATGAATGGATAAAGCTTTCTGTCTGTGGCTCATCAAAATGCCTCCTTCCATCAAAAAAATGAAGTCTGAGCGAAAAAAGCCAGACAATCCTCAAAGACTCCTCTTCAAAAAACAGCTTTCCCCTTTTCGATTCCTTTGACAGGTAAGCAGTACTTCTTTTAACAACTTTAGTGTAGCACCCCATTCCTCTGCTCCCTTCAGGCGTGCCGCAAGCGTCATTTTGACCTCCAGTCTGGACAGACCAACGACATCCCTGACCATTTTCTTCTGGTTTCGAACCTCTCTGATTGCTCCTTGTCTCTAGACACTTCGCCCGTCAAAGACTTTGATCCCTGAGAAAAAAGATTGCCTGGCAGATAGAACCCATCAGGCCGTAATCTGCATTTTTCATGTCTCCGTTTTTGCACAAAAAAACCTCCGAAAAGACTGAACTTTTCAGAGGCAAAATTCATTAAAATTTCAGATCCGGTCCATCAGGACTTGTCGCTCAGCTCCAGAATGACTGGCAGAACCATTGGACGTTTGGCGGTCTGTTTGAAGACGTAGCGGGAAACCTTGTCGCGAATCTGCGTGCGGCATTCCATGTTTTCATACTTGCCGGCATCCACCATTTCTTTGATGGTCTCTTCCATCATGCGGCTGACTTCCTTGGTCAGATATTCAGCATCGCGGACATACACCAGACCACGCGTCTGTACATCTGGTCCATTGATGATCTTCTTGGTCTTGAAATCCAGGCCAATCGCCAGAATCATGACCCCATCGGTCGAGAGAATTTCACGATCTTTCAAAACCACACCAGCTAAATCCCAGTCTGCACTGCCATCAATCTGGGCTTCATGCAGTTCAAGCGTTTCGCGCCCGGGCTGTAGTTCTCCATTGATAAAGGTGACGATTTCCCCATTATCGAGCAGCAGGATCTGTTCTGGCGGAATGCTCATCTCTTCAGCCAGCATGGCATTGGCACAAAGCATGCGGTACTGGCCTTTGATTGGGATGTAGTATTTTGGCCGGCACATGTAGATCATCATCTTCAGATCTTCCTTAGATGGGTGCATTCCTTTGACGTTGCGGTCAATCTTGATGATGGTGCCTTCCCGTTTGTAAATATCGTTTTCCATGTTCCGGAAGTCTTTTTCAACACCTGGAACCAATGGGGTGGCCACAACGAAAACATCACTTTCACGGATGTTGATCTCATCCACTTCATTGTTAGCAATGTTGGACATCAGCTGGAACAGGGCTCTTCCCTGACCGGAGATGATGACACACACATTTTCAAGAGAATCGATCTGGTCCGCACTGACCACCAGATCCATTGGAACTTCACTGGTGATGCTTTCCAGGCCGGCGACAAGGTTTTGAAGCTCCTTGGTGTAGAAGCAGATCTTGCGCTTGTGATCAATACAGCACTGAATAATTTCCTGGATGCGGTAAACCGACTGGGTATAGATTTCGACAAAGACGCGGCGGTTTTCATAATCCGACAGAACCTTGTCAAAGTGAGGCGTTACCCGATGGCCTGGCGAGGTGTGCAGCGGGTATTCTGCTCCTTTGGAATCCTGCAGCAGTGCCATGACTCCTTCACTTCTGAATTTAGAGCCTACGGAGTAATCTCCCTGGTAAGCTTCCGAAATATCATCGTAATCGGCGATAAACTCACCGGAATAGACAATGTATCCATGGTTTGTGCGAATGCCAAACCCATAAGTCTGGGGATAGGAGTGCGTGATCGGAAAGAAAACCACCTGACGGCCGCCGATTCGTTTTGTCTCTTTGTGGCGCACCATTTTTAAACGGGTGCCGGTAATATGATTCTTCTTTAATAAGTCAGAGACGATGCCCGCTGTAAACGGTGAGACATACACATCGGCTTTGATTTCTTTCAGTAAATAAGGCAGGGCGCCCATGACGTCATCATGACCATGGGTAATCAGGATTCCTTTGATCTTATCTTCATGTTCTTTCAAGTACGTAAAATCCGGAACGATACATTCAACGCCAAGCGCGCCATTATAATCCGGAAATTTCAGTCCGGATTCACAGATATAAATATCTCCGTCAATTTCGATGACGAACATATTTTTTCCGTCTTCATCCAGACCGCCCAGGGCGAACAGCCTGACAACTTCGTCCTGTTTCAATAATTCATTTGCCATAAACCCTCCATTTCTATCAGTATACCATTGCCAACTTACTCGCTGACTTTTCTGCCGTTTAAAGAGAAAGTTCTTGCCTGTGTAATTTCAACATCGACAATCTGACCGGGTTCTACCTGCTCACCCGTGAAGTTGACCGGGATGGAGGTTTCGGAATAGCCGCAGAATACCTCTGGGTTTTTCTTGCTTGGACCATCGACCAGAACTCTGAGCGTCTGCCCCACCAATTTCTGGTGGTTTTCATTGGCCAGACGATTCCACAGTTCATTGAGCTTATATAAACGTTCTTTCTTGGTCTGCTCGCTGATTGGATCTTCCATTTTTGCAGCCGGGGTCTGGGGTCTTGGCGAATAGATAAAGGTATAGGCATTATCGAAGCGGCATTTTTCAACCACATCGAGGGTATGCTGGAACGCCTCATCGCTTTCATTGGGGAAGCCGACGATGATATCGGTTGAAATCGTCACCCCGGGAACCTGCGTGCGGATTTTGTTGAACAGTTCAAGATACTGTTCACTGGTATACCGACGCCCCATCCGGCGCAGAATTTCATCATCACCGCTTTGCAAGGGCAGATGAACAGCGGGCATGATGTTGTCATAGCGGGCAATGACCTCAATCATCTTGTCAGAGAAATCCCATGGATGGCTGGTCATGAAACGGATGCGCTCAATGCCGATTTTGGCTGTTTCTTCAAGCAATTTTGAAAATTCCATCTCGCCTTCGAGATCCTTGCCATACGCATTGACATTCTGGCCAAGCAATGTGATTTCCTTATAGCCCAGTTTTTTCAGAATCCGGACTTCATTGAGGATATCTTCCGCTTTGCGCGAACGCTGCTTGCCGCGGGTGTATGGAACAATGCAATAGGTGCAGAACTTATCGCAGCCATACATGATGTTGACCCAGGCTTTGTATTTGCCCTGCCGGTGCTCGGGCAGGTTTTCATAGATTTCACCCTGACGGGAATAGACTTCAACCACTTTCTCGCCATTCTGCGAACGTTCTAGATACTGAGGCAGCTGGTTGAAGTTATGGGTTCCGAAAACCAGATGAACCCAGGGATAGCTTTCCAGTAAAGTTCTGGCAAACCCCTCTTCCTGAGCCATGCATCCCCCCACACCGATGATCAGATTTGGGCGGTTTTTAAACAGCTTTTTATAGCTGCCGACTTCGCCAAGAACATTGTTTGCGGCATTTTCACGAATACCGCAGGTATTCATTAAAATGACATCCGCTTCGTCTGCTTTTTGGGCCGGTTCATATCCGCAGGCTTCCAGAATGCCGGCCAGATTTTCGGAATCGCGTTCGTTCGCCTGGCAGCCGTAGGTGGAGATGTAATATTTCTGACCGTTTCCTAAATGGGACTGGTGATCAGAGATCTGCAGACCGTCGATGGTTTCAACTGCATCTTTGGTTCGGCGGGCTGCCTGTTGATGATCTGGCAGATGCCAGGTACTTTTGATTTTCATGAAAAGTCTCCTTTCGTATTCGATTCATCAGCTTTTGCTTCGCTTCCCTGTTTTCTGATCAGTTCAATTTCTGCCAGGGCACGACAAGAAGAAGCCGATTTTGTTTTGTGATCAATCTATCGTGATGAATGGTGCGTAGTGCAGGCGGACCAAAAGGGTGAGGAACTTTTGATCCCACAAGCTGCAAGGATAAGCAGCCGTTCGTACAAGATCAAAAAGCCGGGGATAAGAGAGATTTCTCAAACAGAAAACAAGCGGACAGGCCGCAAAAAGGCCGGCACAGGTTTTGTTTTCTGAAACGATCCGCTTAAGATGATCCATGATCTGTTCAAGATTGTTTTTTAGCAACCCAAAGAACAGATGGCCGTATCAATTATACAAAGCCGGCATCAAAAAGGCATTCTTCGAAAAGCAGGAAACAACTCCATCAGGGTTGGGGTGAATTGGGCAATATCGCCGTATTGAAGAAAGCATTTAAAAAACCGCCGGTGAGGGCGGTTAGTTACTTTAGTTACTTCGCAACTTCCTGAGCACGGACTTCGCGAATTACATTCACTTTAATCTGTCCGGGATATGTCAGTTCAGATTCAATTTTGTCTCGAATAGCGCGTGCCATTTTGACACAGGCGGTATCGCTGACCTGTTCGGGAACGACCATGATTCGGATTTCCCGTCCTGCCTGAATGGCGTAGGCCTGACTGACACCGTCAAAATCGTTCGCAATTTTTTCCAGATTTTCAAGTCGTTCCACATAAGCCTGCGCAGATTCCTTTCTGGCTCCAGGTCTTGCAGCGGAGATGGTATCAGCCGCAATGACGAGATGAGAAGTCAGAAATTTTGGTTCTGCGTCGCCATGGTGGGACGCGATGGCATTCAGAACAATTTCCTTTTCGCCGTGTTTTTTACAGAACTTGTAACCCAAATCCACGTGGCTGCCTTCCTGCTGATCGATATTGAGTGCTTTACCAATATCGTGCAGAAGACCGGCCCGTTTTGCCATGTGCTGGTTCAGCCCCAGCTCAGCAGCCATGGTTCCGGCAATGAGCGCCACTTCAATCGAATGCTGAAGCGCATTCTGGCCATAGGAGAAACGATACTTCAGGGTACCGATCAGACGGATAATCTCGCGATCGATCCGGCCGATGCCAAGTTTGAAGACAGTTTCTTCACCGGCTTTGATGATTTCGGCTTCGACTTCATGCTGGAATTTCTTGACTACTTCCTCAATCCGTCCAGGCTGAATACGGCCGTCTCGAATCAGATATTCCAAAGACAGTCTAGCCACCTCGCGGCGGATTGGATTGAAGCACGTGATCGTAATCAGGTCGGGCGTATCGTCAATGTTCAGTTCGACGCCGGTTGCCTGTTCAAAAGCGCGGATATTACGGCCCTCACGCCCAATGATCCGGCCCTTCATTTCTTCGCCTGGAATAGAGACGACAGAAACGGTCCGGTCCATGGTTTCCTGCTGGGCCATGCGTTCGATCGATAAGGCGATGATTTCCTGCGCGTTTTTGGCAGCTTCCGAATGGGCTTTATCTTCCTGCTCTTTGATGTAGGCCATGGTTTCATGTTCCATCTGTTTTTCAACAAGAGCAAAAAGTTCGTCTTTGGCTTCCTGAGAAGTCATGCGGGCAACTCCTTCAAGAACTTCGATCTGGCGGTCTATTTCTATCTGGAGCTGTTTGTCTTTTTCTTCAAGGCCGGCCAATCGCTCATTGACCTTGCGCATCTGAGCCTGAACCTCTTTTTCTTTCTGGTTGAGAGATTCGTCTCGGAAATTAAGACTGTCTTCACGGCGCAGAAGTTTGTTTTCTAAATCCATGACTTCCTGCCGGCGCTCCTTGATTTCTTTTTCCGCTTCGACTTTCAGATCGTGTACCTGCGTTTTGCCGTCGAGTACGGCCTGCTTCAGTTTCGCATCTGCATCGCTTTGCGCCTTTTCAAGGATCTGTTGTGCCTGTTGCTGATTTTTATCCAGGCCTGCTTTGGAATAGGCCATCATGGCCAGCACACCCAAAACAAGACCTGCTATCCCGGCCAGAGAAATCCAAAGTATATTCATTTGTTTCTCTGTCCTTCCATAAATAAAGCAATCAAATTATAGCAAATCCCCGTTTTTTGTCCATGGAGCACTCCAGCCCTGAAAAGTCTGTTTTCAGGACTGAAAATCTGTTTTCATGTCCATCGGGATGCTCACTGGTTATACCTGTAAGGAATAAAAGCGCTTTACTTAAACATTGCTTCTTGACTTTTTACTGTTGAATGAAACCGGATGTGATCCTGTCTGGAATTGGGTGACAAGGTTTGAAAAATTCTTTGCCGGGTGTCGTATTTTTGTGGGAATTCGTCGTTTTTTATGGGAAGCGCAAGGCACAAAAAAAGCGGATCCATTGTCCGCTTCGTTACGAATTGATTTTGCTTCGTATTAGTCGTTATTTTCTACAACTACAACCTGTCTGCCTTTGTAGAAACCGCAGGATGGGCAAACTTTATGAGAAAGTTTGTATTCTCCGCAGTTAGGGCATTTGCCAATTGCAGGTCTGGAAAGTTTGTAGTGAGTTCTTCTTTTCGCCTTACGGTGTTTAGAACCTCTTCTCTGCTGTACAGCCATCAGTGCACCTCCTAGTTATCCTCGAAATTGATTTCTTTCAGTTTTGCCCAGCGTGGATCTTCTTCTTTGGATTCAGATTTTTCATCCTGATCCGAAATCAGTGTCCAGCCTTCCCCAGAAGGATAGTTCTCGCGGGCCAAACGGGTAATGCTCATGGGTGCTTCATAGACTATGGCTTCAACGGCCTCATCACTCAGATCCAGTGTATCCTTGAAAACCCGAATGATTTCTTCGTCTTCAGAGGCATCGACAGGATCAAAGGAATATTCCTTCGAAGATTCGGCTTCAAATTCGACGTCAAGATCTTCCCCGGTAATCGAGTCGATCACTGTCATGATTCCATCATACTGAAGGCTGCTGACCACTTTGCTTCTGCCATCAAACTGAAGTTTCCCTTCAATATGACATTCCGGCACAGCTTTTACAGGCGTATTGACAAACCGTTTCCCTTCAGGATCAGAAAACTCCAGATCCACATTCAAAAAGGAATTCGGTGCAGCCAGAAAATCGCTTCTTCTGAATTTCACGATATTCACCTCATGTAGCATCTGCTATTATAGGCAGACCCTCCAAAAAAGTCAAACAAATCCGAACTCTTCAGTTTCTGCCTTACTCATCCGTAAATTGGGAATTTCTTACAAATTTCCAAAGATTTCACTTCATTGATTTTTCCCGTTTTTGAACATTCAGGAACGATCAGAAATGAAATTCTGGTCATTTTCTTTTGGGTGGAATCAAGAAATTCTGTCCGAAAAGAAAGAAAATCCACCCAATTTACTTATTCTTGTCGATTGACCGGAATGATCAATTCGACTTTTATTCTGCCTTATTTGCCTTCTTCAACAACTGTAATGGACTCGATGACCGGCTGCTGATCTTTGGCAATGGTTCCATTGTCATCGGTAGGCTCGGCTTTCGCGGCGATGTCATCCACAACATCCATTCCACTGGTCACTGTTCCAAAGGCAGCATACTGACCATCCAGGCTTGGGGTGTCTTCCTGAACGATGAAGAACTGGCTGCTTGCCGAATCTGGATCCTGGGCTCTGGCCATGGAAACCGTGCCGCGCACATGTTTCAGGGAGTTGTCAAATCCATTGGATTCAAATTCACCTTCAATCTGGTGGGAGCTGCCGCCGGTGCCATCGCCTTTTGGATCCCCGCCCTGAATCATGAACCCTTCCATAATCCGGTGCAGAGTCAGGCCATCATAAAAGCCGCTCTGGGCAAGATCGACAAAGTTTTCAACGGTTTCTGGGGCAATTCCTTCATCCATGGTGAAAACAATTGGTTCATCATAACCGGCAATTTTAATCGTAGCGGTATATTGGGTTCCACCTGGTTCAGACTTGGTCTGTTTAGCAGGGGCAGAGGCTGCTTCACTGGAAACAGCGGATGTTTCCGTACTGGAAACTTTGGATGAGGTGCTGGTTGTTGAACTTGAACAGCCAGCCATGAACAAAGCAGCGGCTAAAAACGCAGCAGAAGCTTTGACGTATTTCGTATTCATAAAATCCTCCTTCTTTGGAATCCTTTCCATATTCCGGACTCACTTGATAAAATCCAATTTTTAACTATAGCAGGCGGTTTTGGCAATGAGAACCACTTTGACACGCAGGCTTCAATCCTGGCCGAATCCACCACAATCTTTCTTTTTTGAAAGAACAGAGAAAGAGTGGACGGTTTTCATATCCTTCGTTTTTTCTTTTTGATCCAGAGATGCTCTTTGCCCTCCCTTAGCGCGTTCTTCTTTCAAGTCTGCTCTTACTCCGGTTTTCAATACCCAAATGAAACGTGAAAACTTGTGACGTTGAGCCAAAGCAAAGACCAGCACAGACTTCATGGTCTTCTTCCATATATTTATAGGAAGAAAAAGCTGCTTCTTGACCAAAGGAAAGCGTACTCACTTCTCTTATTTTTTTGAACGATTGGGTGGATTTTTTTTTGGATGGATGCAAGCGTGCCGGCCAGATCCTGCAAGGCGGCGTCTTTTTGCTGGCTAAGTTTCACTTGCCAAGTCGTTTCGATCTTCCTGAAGATCTTTTTTGGCCCCTTCAATCCCCGGCACATTTCAACCTTTTGGTTCTGGACTGGCCACATGGACCCAATTCAAGGTAGACTGAAACTATGTTAGCTGCTGGAGTCATCGCGGAATTTAACCCGATGCATAATGGACATCGTTATTTACTCAAAACCATCCACGAAACCCTAAAACCCGACGTGCTGGTGGTTGTTTTGTCGACCTGGTTTTCCAGCCGGGGTCTCCCCTCGCTGGAGAGTCTGGAGACCAAAACCAGACTGGCGCTGGAAGCCGGGGCGGATCTTGTCATTGGATTGCCAAGTGTGTACACGATGCAGTCCGCCGACTATTTTGCGCTGTATGCCATCGAAGCCTTGAAAACCGCCCAGGTTTCCATGCTTTGTTTTGGCAGTGAAACCGCCGACCACGCCCTTCTCAAACAGAGTGTGGATCAGCTCGAACATGTTTCGGTTGACCCCACCACCTCCCAGGCCCGCAATGCTGCTCAATACGATCTGGCCTTTGGACCTAACGATATTCTCGCCATCCAATACATGCGCTATGCCAGAGAGTTTGGCATGGAGGTACATCCGATCCTGCGCGATCAGTCTTTAAAATCTGCCACAAAAACCCGCCAAGATTTCTTTGCAGGGACAAAACAGGAAGAAGACCATCTCTTTGAAACGAACCAGTGCTGGGAAAACTACTACCCCCTGCTTCGTTATCTGCTGCTGGAAAGCGATCCCAAGTGGCTGGCTTCCCTGTTCCTGGTGGAGGAAGGCATTGAAAACCGCCTGATTCGTTGTGCACAGGTGCATTCTGACTGGGCTTCCTTTCTGGAAGCGGCGGTTTCGAAAACCTACTCCAAAGCCAGAATCCAGAGAACCTGCATGATAATTCTGCTTCAGATTCCTAAAACAGAGATGAAAGCTCACCCTTCTTTCTTCCAGATCCAGGTGCTGGGCTTGAATCCGAAAGGCCAAGCCTGGCTGAAATCTTTACCTGTCGGAACGCCCATCGCAAACCGCTTTGGCCAGCTGCCCGACTATTTACAGAAATGGGAAAACAAAGCCGGCCGGCTGTATGGCATGTTTTCAGACACTTCGCCGGCCTGGAAAGTTGTGGTTGAAAAATAAAATGCGAAAAAATCGAAAACGATGCCGCCATGGCTGGTGGATCTTTCTTACCCTGTTTGCGGGAGGGCTGCTTGTAATTTACGAAAAGTTTCTGCCGCCCACAAAGCGTTCCAAAAAAGGACTCGTCTATCCGTATGGACTGGTTTTAGGCTGTGCCTGCAAAGACGACGGAACCCCGAGTCATGCCATGCTTGGCCGCTGCCAGCTGGCCGTCAAGGAATATCAGGCTGGCAAGTATGGGACACTTGTCACTTCTGGATCTGCAGTCAAAAACCAATACGTCGAAGCCAAAGAAATGGCCAGGCTCATTGGCCAGATGGATCCTGATATCCCAATTCTTGAAGAGGTGAATGCGCGCAACACCTGGGAAAATTTGAAGTTTACCCGGGAAATGATCGGCGATGAGCCAATTCTCGTCATGACGGGCGGTATGCACGCCCGAAGGGCCAGTGCAGTCACCAGAAACTTCTTCTCTACGTATGCCATTGCCAGCTATCCGGATTTTTCCATCAAGCGGCTGTTTACAGAAATCTATTCCCGCTTTAAATACTGCTGGATTGAGCTTGCCAAGTTGTGGCCCTTTCATTAGACTTTGAAACTTTAAATCTTATCCAGGGTCTGAATCCCTGTTCAGCCTCTAACCTTTGAATCTTTCAAGTCAGAGCATTGCTCCTGTTTTCTTTCGCTTTTCTTTTTGCTTCTTTGCATTCAGACTGGATGCTTCCAGTTTTCCTTCGCGTATCAACGCATATAGAAAGGAGGATACGTGATGATCGTCAATCATCCTTTACCTGCAGCCAATGAAACGCCTGAAACGCACATGGCTTTCTCGTTTGCCTGGATGACAAGTGATGAAAAGTATGGCTTTAAAGGGCTTCACAAAATGAAAGGCAATGATGCCGCCATTCTTGAATCGCTCTTTGAATTTCTGGAAACCATCTCCAAAAATCCCTGGTCCTTTACCAAGCATCGCAACCGCTATAATGGCGGCTATGAAGAACTGCCAGTCGCTGAGATGGAACCGACCATTCTCAATGGCATGGATCCCGAAAAAAGGGCTGAAGTGACCAGCGTCATGGTCTTTCGCTTTAATGACTCCAAAGACCGCCTGATCGCCCTCAAAGAGCAGAACGTACTGTATATTCTCGGCTTTGATCTGCATTTCAATCTGTATGATCATGGAAGCTGAATCGCATTGCCCGCAAAGGACTGCCTCCTTGCTGATCCCTGCCCTTAAACGAAAAAGCAGGAACACATGATGAATCATCATGATGAATCATCATGATGTTCCTGCTTTTTTTACTGCAATCTTCAAAGCCATCATCAGACTTCTTCCAATCGGCAAGAATACCCATCCAAATTGCAAAGCCGTTTGGTTGGGTGCATTGCCCCAGAAAACTTTAGAGATCTCTTCTCTGTTTTTGGATCAGCTCTCCTTTTTTGGGAATGCTCTTTCTTCTGGATTGACTCTATTTCTGAACAAACTGCTGGGAGCGCATGCGATTGAGAGCGCCTAAGAGCTCCTGGCGCCGCGGCATGGCCATGGCGCCTTTGCCAAAGAAGGATAATCCTTTTTCGTGAGCCAGGCTTTCAAGTTCATCGGCCAGCTGTTCCGTGGTTTTTTGGCCATCTACCAGGTAGCGCTGCGCGTAGAGAATCA
Organism: Allobaculum sp. JKK-2023; assembly: GCF_034745455.1. Classification (NCBI taxonomy): domain Bacteria; kingdom Bacillati; phylum Bacillota; class Erysipelotrichia; order Erysipelotrichales; family Erysipelotrichaceae; genus Allobaculum; species Allobaculum sp. JKK-2023. Next base: position 608,628 of record NZ_JAYERV010000003.1, read on the forward strand.
TTTTGCCAATCGCAGCAGTCTGCTGGGAATCGACAAGCTGTTCTAAAGCGCGGATGTCAATGGGTTCTCTGGCAATGGAGATGGTATCAAGCGCATTGGTTTTGACTTTGACCTTATCTCCAAGCAAAACCGGATTTTTCTTGACAACCCGGGCGCGTGGGGGTTTCATTGGCGGATACTCGCTTTTTTTGTCATTTCGGAACGCGTTGGCTTTTTCTTTTGCAAACGCCGTGATGTTGTGCGGTTCGTAGTTTTTCATCTGCAAAATCTGATCCGCCTGGTCAAAGTACGCGCCGGAACTGCCAGCAACCAGAATCGTGGAAACACCCTTGTCGGCCAGTTCACGAATCCGGGCAATATAAGGAATAATTGGCTCTTCACTCGAGGCAACGACTTCGCTCATCAGCTCATCACGGATCATGAAGTTAGTCGCGGACGTATCTTCATCAATCAACAGGACGCGGCTTCCCGATTCCAGAGCTTCCATCACATTGGCGGCCTGGCTGGTTGAACCGGAGGCGTCTTCACTGACAAAGTCGGTCGTGGATTTTGCGTTTGGCAAAGATTGAATAAAAGACGAAATGTCCTCCGTATGAACACACCGGCCATCTTCCGAACGGATCTTGGCGGCATCCGCTTGCGTAATGACAAACTCGCGGCCATCCTTAGCAATGTGATCATACACCCCCATTTCCAGGGCGTTTAACAGAGTGGACTTGCCATGATAGCCACCGCCAACGATCAGCGTAATGCCTTGGGGAATGCCAAGGCCGCGGACTTTTCCTGCATAGGGCAGATCAAGGAAGACTTCATTTTCTTTGGTCGAAACAAAGGGGATCGCATCCTTCATGGGCAGCGAACTGGCTCCGCTGGCTCTTGGAAGAATCGAGCCATCGGCCACAAAGGCAGCAAGATGCTGGTCCTTAAGGGCTTTGCGGATGGCCTGCTGGTCAATGGAGAGCTCATAGGCTTTTTGCAGGGTTACTTTCTGTGCCAAAGTCATATTTTCATAGATCAGGTTATGACAAACCAGCTCTGGCAGCACATGAAAAAGAATTTCAATCAGCTTGCCGCCAAGAATCGTACGGCCTCGGGCTGGAAAACCGACATTGAGCCGAAAGATCAGCGAACCATTTTCAGGGTTGATGGTGCAGGCTGAGCGTTCAAGAATTTCCTGCGTGACTTTGGCACAGGAAATCGAGCCAGTCTGTTTGGAGCCGCCAGCCCGCACATTGGATTTGAGAGCCTGCCCAAACATACGCAGCAGCTGATCCTGCAAAGCGATGCGGCAGACTTTATTTTCATAGAGATGTTGGGGAAATCCTGGTTTGGGGATATAGATCGAGACATCGGAAGGAGAAGCATAAGGATCAGACTGGACATGATCAATCGAAAGAACATACGATCCAAAGTCCCACTGGCCTTTCAGATCCCGATAATTCGGATAGCCACGGCCATCGATGCGCAGAATTTCACTTTTTAACATTTGAGCTGTTTTCATTCAATTACCTTCTTTGTTCCATTCTAACAATCCAAAGAAGATTCTCTGCCTGATGCGCTCAGCTCCAATCCAGTCGTCCCAGTGCGCATCAGGTTGTCGTGAAGTAATCGTACAGATCAAAACGCACTGGATGTTCAAGCTGGTAACCAATCTGAACGACCCGCGCATTCACTTTGGGCATGATCTGCTCTTCAAAATGGCCATCGGGCTTCATCAGACCCAGATAATAAAATTCCTTGCCCTGCTCTTTGGTGTTTTTGCGCAGAAACAAAGGGATTTTCATCCCGGTCTGTTCACTGCCGGCAATCGCTTTTACATCGGCCGATGTCAGTGACCGCCTGGCTTTGGAATACGCAATCAGCCTTGTCGGCGATTCAAAGTGGTCTTCATAAGCTATAGAATCAGCAATCGTTTCGGCTTTGTCGTAATTGATATACACTGGGAAGACGTTATTGATCTTTTCATGCACATATCCGCCAACATTCTGGGCAACCATGCCCTTTTCAAAATCGAGCAGCCGGAAACTGTCCGCATAGGTATACGTCCGATTCAGATTCAGCCAAGTGTCATCTTCAAACTTGGTGTAGTCCCGCTTCCAGCGCTGCAGACCAAAGCCAATCAGATCTTTGAGTTGGTCCTGGAAGGCATCGCTTTTCAGAACTGTTTTAAACGAGTCATGGAGATGAAGATTTCCATCCTCATCTTCATCCAAAAAGATCACATCTTTATCGCGAAGGACTTCATTTTCCTGTCCCTGAATCCATTCCTGCTTAAACTGTTTTTTCAGGTTGGTCCATGTCTTTTTGGCTAATGGATATCCAGCTTTTTCCAGCTTCTTTTCAAATCTGTTTTTCCAGTCTTCCTGATCTTCAAGTATACTTTCGAGCATCCACAACTCATGTGGTCGTTTTCCATTGGCTCACTTGCGGGAAATAAAACGCAGAAAATCCAGTTCAAGATCAGTAAATGTCGGCAGCTCAGGTACTTTTGCCTTCTTTTGGAGAAAGTCAACATAACAGCCATAACTGGAATTGGAAAAGATCAGCAGCGGATCCATCGCTTCATGCCGGTCAAAATCAACCAGCCTTGGCGTACGGCCTAACTGCTGCTCCAAGGCCTGCCAGCCCTCCATCAAAACTGCCGCGGAATTCATCGTGGCTTTTTCAATCGACTTAAAAATCCGAGATTTAGCCTTTCAGGTCTTTTCTGATCGCTGCTTCTCTATTTTTCTTGCCAAAAGCACCTGGGTGGTTCAGACCTATCTGAAGCATGCAGGTGCTCGTTTCTTTTTCTTGATTATCGTTTAATCCCTTCATAAACCGCCAGCCGCTCTGACCAACCCGCTTAATTTCTGTCAATCTCAAACGTGGTCAATACCAATTCGATCTGATCTGAATGTTTTGGCGAATTCTTCTGTGATGCCCTTCGGACTTTGACATCTGTCTGGTTCAATTCACTACGAAACGAACAGATTCGAATGTTTTGAAAAAAATTTTAAGAAGTTCAAACAGATCCAGCACTTTCGCGTATATGGAAGTAGAAAGGATACTTAAACCACATGAATAAATCAAAATTGATTGAACAAAAATTTGATCAGGACCTCGTGCCGGATCCTCCGCACAAAGGCGCTTCTGCCTCCACACAAGGCCGCTCTTCAGAAAACAAACCTGGAAATGCGATCGACATCTCTGCCCAGAAAGCATTGCAGTCAAAAGACAAAAAAGAAAAATCTGCCCGTAGTTCGGCAGCCCCAAGAAAACCAGAGAAAAAGCAGAAAAGAAATAGAAAAACATCCCCTGGTCATTCCTCTCACCTGCTGCCCTCATCACCAAGGGACATCTTTGCCAAGGATATCAATCATCAAGTCTATGATGTCCGTTTTTTGATGAACAAACCACTCAGTTTGGCTCAGCTCGAATCCTATTCCCCTGCCTATGCCAGAGCAGCTTACGAAAAAGATGGTTGCCAGATCAAAGATGTTGTCCTCATTATCCTGACCAACCAGCAGCGTTGGAACGACACTGGTGAAGAAATCTTTAATGGCGAACCCGTTGTCAACATGGAAAGATTTCAAGTCTATCAGGAAGAAAATTCATTGGAAATTGTACCGAACTCCCATTTTAAAGTCTGCCTCGTTAACGTCCTGTACGATGGCGATGATGAGCGCGGGGATCTGATGCGTGCGCTCCGGCGTAGTTCCCTGGAAGAAATCCAGAATTGCAGGATTCACTAATACAGACTTTTCTTTAGAATATAGATAACTTTAAGTGCAGTATATTGAAGTCGTTGTGAGTAAGCTACATTAATTCATATATGGGATTTTGCCTAAGTCGTATTATGACTAAGATAAAATAGCTAACAATTAAATAACTTATTTGTAGATTAGTTGGAAATATATTCTTTAGTTAAAGCATATTTTCTATTTTATCTATAGTCCCGAAACTCACTATCCCATTTTTATTAGTACTGCATTTCAGGGCGTTATCGCCTGAAAAGTTAAGGTAATAATGATCTCCATCTCCCGCGGGTGAATTCCTGCGGGATTTTTCTTTCGCCCCAATAAAACTCAGTGTCTGTTTTTGCCTGGCTTACTGTTCAAAACCAACAGCAATCGGATAAGAATAAAAACAAAAAGGACAGATCCTCTGAATCTCTGGTGTATCCCTTCATACTCAGAGTGTCCGTCCTTGATGAGTTCGGATGATTAATTGTTGTGGAAAGCTGGAATTGAATCTGAACCTCCAGTCAGGTTTCTAAGATCAGAAGTGACACGTTTTCAAGATCGGTTTCCAAGTCAGCCAAGGATCAAAACCAGCCCGTTTCTGGAAAGCATCTGCTTACATTTGGCTGGAATCTCAATTTCTCAATCTGTTTTTCTCTGTTCAACCGCTTGATGTTCTGTCCGATTCAGTCCCGCTTCCATCCTGATTCAACGAATTGGCCTGCCTCTCTTATTCGCAGGCGAAACCATTGGATTCAGCACCAGAAACAATATCTTTATAGATCATTTTCTGATCTTCGCTGATGTCAAACACTGTACGGATCTTGTCAAAGTCTTTCATAGAAATTTCCATATTTAATGCGGAGTCAGTGACTTCAGTTTTGATATCCGCAGCGTCTACACCAAGCAGGGTGGTGATGGTAGAAATATAGGTTTCTTCCTGGGATTCCACGATCGACTTTACCTCAGAATCACTCAGATTCGCTGCAGCATCGCCTGCGGCTTCCCGGATCGCAGCGAATGGCATTTCGAATTTGAAATCAATGGAAGAAATTTCGGCATCTTCAGCTGGGGCTTTAATGACAGCGCTCATCACAAGACCGGCGCCGGGCATTTCTGCGGTGCAGGTGGATGTGACTTCTTTTGATACACCGCCACAACCGGCTAACAGCAGGGCACAAAGCGAAGCAGCTACAAAACGTTTTGTTCTTTTCATACAGAATCCTTTCCTGATACATTTTCCGCAATGTAAAAACATTGCGAAGCTTAATGGTTCAATTATGCTTTAATTTTGGGAAGAAGGCAATCTCTGTCAGACGACTGCCCCAAAAGAGAGCCCTCATCCAAAACAGAATCATCATTTATGGCTTAATTCTTACATTTTTTATGGGCAAGATAGGCGATAACAGATAGACAGTTTTCGATCAAAAAAAGGACAGTTTCTGATGATGGATAGAGTGATGGATATCCATTTTTAGAAACTGTCCTGAATATTTAGATGAAAGAAAGTAAACTGTCCTGCCTCTTGATTCGAATCCACAGGCAGTCTCTTCAGAGAATTGTGCGGGTCACTTCTACAACAGAGCGCACCTTTTTCAGGTTGGCGATCAGACGCTCCAATTGGGCAGCATCTTTGACGCCGACTTCTGTTTTGGTCACAGCCATCAACGATTCGCTGTCGACGGTCGAGTTGATGGATTTGATGCTGACGCCGTTTTGCTGGAAACAGGTGACCAGATCCGAAAGCAGGTAGTTGCGATCTTCCGAATCAATCTGCAGATAAACGGAGTAGTTCTTTTCTTCCAGCTCATCGCCCCAGTACACCGGAATCAGACGCTTGCTTTCCTTGGCGATATTCGGGCAGTCTTTGCGATGGACTTTGACCCCTTTGCCTTTGGAGACAAAGCCGACAATTTCATCGCCTGGTATGGGGCTGCAGCATGGCGCCAGCGAAACCTGAATTGTATCGATTCCCGGCACAATGACACCACAGGCGGTTGGCTTGGTATGGTTTTCGTTTTTGGAAAACAGCTTGAGGATTTCTTCGTTGTCATCCATCGCTGCTTTGCCCGTATTGAGCCGTTCGAGAACCACACTGGCCGGAATGCGCTTCGTGGCAATCGCCACAAACAGATCATCCTGGCTGCGGTAAGAAAGCGACTGTAAAACCGACTCAATGCGCTTGGAGTGTTTGACGTCAATCAGATCCAGTCCGGAATTTTTGAATTCCGCTTCGAGAATCTGCTGGCCTTCACGGATGAGTTCCTTGCGTTCTTTCAGATCTTTTTTCTGGTAGAACGATCGGATCTTATTGCGGGCATGTGCCGATTTGACAATCTTGATCCAGTCACTGCTAGGCCCTGGTGAGGTTTTGCTGGTCATGATCTTAACCACATCACCAGTTTTGAGCGGTGTATTCAATGGAACGATCGCACTGTTCACCACAGCTCCCACCGTATGGTTGCCGACTTCCGTATGAACACGGTACGCAAAGTCAATGGGCGTGGAGCCGCTTGGCAAAGCGATCACTTTGCCGCGCGGAGTGAAGCAATAAACATTGGCTTCGAAAATATCCTTTTGAACGGTGGACATGTATTCGAGCGGATCTTCACTTTCTTCATCGGTGATAATCGAAAAGTCACGAAACCACGAAAGCTTGTCTTCCATTTCTTTGATGTTGCTTTCTTCATAGCCTGGCTTGCCGTTTTCTTTATAAAGCCAGTGGGCCGCAACCCCTTTTTCGGCGATGGAGTCCATCTCTTCCGTGCGAATCTGAATTTCAAAGATGTTGCCAGATCCCGGGCTGACTACAGTAGTATGCAGCGATTGATACATATTGCTTTTTGGCATTGCGATATAGTCTTTAAAACGGCCAGGAATGGGTTTGTAAGTGGCATGGATATAGCCAAGCACCTCGTAGCAGTGCGGAATGGAATCGGTAACGATGCGAATGGCCTGCAGGTCGAGGATTTCTTCAAAGCGTTTGTTTTTGGTCACCATCTTTTTATAGATGGAATAGAAGTGTTTGGAGCGGCCAAAGATCCGGTAGGGGATGTTGTATTCTTTGAGGATATATTCGATATCCGTAATCATCTCGTTGACCTGGGCGTTGCGTTCCGTTTCGCGCTCGGCCACCATCGTCTTGACCAGCTGGTATTGTTTTGGATACAGATATTTAAAAGAAAGGTCTTCCAGTTCGTTTTTCACTTTGGAAATACCAAGCCGGTGGGCAATGGGCGCATACACCTGCAAGGTTTCTTTGGCGATTCGCTGCTGCTTGGCTTCGGGCTGGTATTCAAGGGTGCGCATATTATGGAGCCGGTCAGCCAGCTTGATTAAAATGACACGGATATCTTTGGCCATGGCGATAAAAATTTTACGGTGGTTGCTGGCCTGATACTCCTTTTCATCCTTGAATTCCCGGTTGATCTTGCCGACTTTGGTGACTGCTTCAACCAGGTCGGCAATCTCCTTGGAAAATTCTTTTTCCAGAACGTCATAGGTAACCCAGTCCACATCTTCCATCGTGTCGTGCAAAAGACCGGCTGCAATGGTTTTTGGAGAACAATGAAGGCCGGCAAGAATGTTGGCTACCTGGATGACATGAATGACATAGGGTTCGCCGGATTTCCGGTACTGACCTTCATGGGCCTTTTCTGCAAATTTCCACGCTTTCTCAATCAGCTCAAGGTTTTCCGGCTTCTTGATGTAGGTACGGATATTGTCCATACACTGATCCATCGTGACGCTTTTTTTGTCTGGCATCTTAGTCCTCCTTCTCTATATGGCAAAGAGGCAGGCAGTCTTCAAACCTGCCTGCTTCTGTTTTAACTTCAAATCGATTGATTTCTAACTGATTCCTTTTACTGCTGTTTGGCTAAGTCTGACATCGCCCACAAAAGAAACGCCAGATTTGCCGGGGAATGCTTTTATTTTGCTTCAATCCTGCTTTAAATACCGTTCGTTCACCTGAATTTATGCCAATTTATACAAAAAAAGGCTGAAGATCGCAAAAAATGAAGGCTTTCCGTTCAGGGTCAGTGAACAAAACGGGTATCCTTCTGCGATTTCAGCTTATTGAAGCATTGGAATTCCGGTATGTCGGTCTGCTTTTTTTTGCGGTTTTTCGCGCTTAAAAAGTTCGAAAGGCTCTGTTTATTCGCCTTCGTAATGCAGCAGAGTCATAACTGGAGCGTCAGTTAAACGATCACGGCCGTGCAGGTCATCGAGTTCAACGACAAAGGCATAACCAGCCACTTCACTGCCCGCTTTTTTGATCAGTTTGGCAATGGCTTCAGAAGTGCCGCCAGTGGCCAGTAAGTCATCGACGATTAAAACGCCGCTGCCTGCAGGCAAATCATCCGCATGCATCTGTAAACGGTCGGTGCCGTATTCGAGCGTATAGGATTCTTCGATGGTTTTTCTTGGCAGTTTTCCAGGTTTACGGACTGGAATGAATGGCAAGTCAGCTTCGAGAGCTGCCGGAATGCCAAACATAAAGCCCCGCGCTTCTGGAGCAACGATGACATTTGCATCGACGTCTTTGGCAAATTCTGCCAGGCCTTCAGAGGCCTGTTTTAAAGCTTTCGGGTCAGCAAGAATCGGGGTGATATCCCGAAACATAATGCCTGGTTTTGGATAATCAGGGATGGTCGCAATTCTTTCTTTTAGATCCATGGTATCGACAGGCTGCCCTAATAATTGCGGACAGCCGCTCCTTTCTTTTCATTTTTACTTCTTGATTGACTGGATTATTCTTGAATTTTGTTTTTTCTTCACTGTGGCCTGGCCGACAGTCCTGAATCGGTCAAAGACCGGTTCCTTTTTCAAGGGACAGTTTCAGTCATGAAAAATCCCTTACAGCCACGTTTCTATTTTACTGTCCGATTCGCGTTCCGTCTCATTTCGAAAATGTTTTTTCGATGTGGAATCCACATTTTCGACAATCAGGAACATCTGACTGCCTTTTTCTGTTCAATCGGGCAAGATTGTTGGCATCCGAAGCAGACAGGCCGCCAGAAATGATGTCAAATCCAGCTTACTCAGTGACTCAGATCCGGTAGACGATCTCATCAATCACAAAATCAGCGGATTCTCTGCCTCGATAACAGGAAATCGACAAGGTGCCGATCAGGGATTCAATGGTTGAAGGATCACTGGCAGCATCCGTGCTGGACTGGTTGAAATGAATCGCCTGGACACCATTGGCCAGCGTGAATTTGCGGTGCGCCCCGCCGGACAGGTCAAACTGGCTGACGATCTTTGGCTGGTCAAGGCGGAATCTAGGGAGTTCAAACCCCTGGCCAAAGGGACGGAAAGCATCGAGTGAGCGGATATTTTCGATGGTAATTTCTTCCGGTTCAATGGATACCGTCACTTCTTCAACAGCTTCCCATTCAAACTTGCGGGAATACGTCTTCACAAAGGTTTCAAAGTCTTCCCATCGCTCTTTTCGGACAGTAAAGCCGGCTGCCTGGGCATGACCGCCCAGCGCGCTGTAGCCATCGAATTCGGACAGGAAGTTCAGGCAATGGAAGCCTTTCGGCCCACGCATACTGCCTTTATAGCCGCTTTCACACTTCGTGCAGACGATCGCCGGCTTGCCATATTGGGAACAAAGATTGCCCGCTGCAAGACCAATGACGCCTTCATGGAAATCAGGATTCATCGCCAGCAAAACATTCCATGTCGGATGGATCAATGCCTGGCTTTGGGCATAAACCAGGCTGCATAACTGCTTCCGGTTTTCATTGAGCGCAATGACTTTATCAGAATACTGGCTGATCAGGCGGGGATTGACGGCTTCAAGATAGCGGACAAATGTATTCACATTCGCCCGATCCGCCAGCCGGCCAATCGAATTGACCCGCGGTGCAATCTGGAAAGCAGCATCCCGCTCGGTAATGGGCTTGGAACGGACAAAGGGTTCAAGATGCGGCTCGCCTTTCTGGTTAAAAAGCTTCAGTCCTTCCTGAATAATGGCCCGTGTCTGGCCGCGTACTTCCATGCAGTCCGCAATCGAAGCCATGGCCGCCCAGATTAAAAACCGATCCTGCTCAATGCCAAGCGCCCGCAGGCATTCATAAGCCACACCTGCCCCGCACAAGGTTGAAAAGGCATCTTCCAGAGTATCGGGATGAACCAGAACTGCACAGTCCACGCTTTCTGGCAACAGGTGATGATCAGTCACAATGACTTCCACGCCCAGTTCTTTTGCCCGCTTCAAAGCCCCGTCAGCTTTGACGCCATTATCACAGGTCACAATCAAGCTGTAGCCTTTGTCATAAGCCATCTCTACAGTTTTCGGTTTGAGGCCATAGCCTTCCTTGATCCGGTCGGGAATGTAATAACCGACACACAGGCCATAGGCTTTTAATCCTTCCACAAAAATCGCAGACGACAGAATGCCATCGCAGTCATAGTCACCGGCGACCAGAATTTTTTCCTGGTTCTCTCGAGCCTTTTCCATCCGGTCCACAAAGTTTTTCATGCTCTCACTCTGGCTGATGGGATAGAGTCCCTGCGGATTGAGAACCTGGCGGGCCAGTTCAGGATCCGGGTTCATGGCTGAGAGAACCTTTCGGGTAAAATCACTCAGATTTTTCATAAATTTCTCGGACAGACGACCTTCAGGATTTTGGATGATTCGGCTGTCCTGAAAAGCCGTCTGATTTTCTTTCTATTACGGGTATGGTACGGATACGGAAAAAATGATCCTCGAAAGTCGAAGATCACAGATGCCGGTTCAAATTGAATTGTATCGATCAATCGGGCAAACCTTTACCCGAAAGCTCTTCGGGCAGCACCCCTAAATGCTCATACGCCTTGCTAGTCGCCACCCGACCTCTGGGCGTCCGGTTAATCAGACCGATCTGAAGCAGGTATGGCTCATACATATCACTGAGGGTTGCTGTATCTTCACCAATCGAACTGGCCAGCGCTTCCAGGCCGACCGGGCCGCCTTTAAAGCGGAAGATAATCCCTTCGAGAAACCGGCGGTCCGTTGTGTCCAGACCCAGTTCATCCACATTGAGACGGTTGAGGGCATCTTTTGCGACCTGGCGGGTAATCAGGCCATCGTTGTACACCTGCGCAAAGTCGCGGATCCGGCGCAGCAGCCGGTTGGCAATTCGCGGCGTCCCACGCGATCGCAAGGCAACTTCGGATACGGCATCCTCATCCATCTCAACATCCAGAATGCCTGCCGTCCGGCTGACAATGCGTTCCAGATCCTGCCTGGCGTAATACTGCAGCGGCAGGATGATTCCAAAGCGGTCTCGCAATGGGGCCGATAAATCCCCGGCTCTGGTGGTTGCTCCAACTAAGGTAAAGGGCGGCAGGGCGAGTCTTAAAGAATGAGCCGAAGCGCCTTCTTTGCCGACAATAATATCCAGATAGAAATCTTCCATCGCTGGATAGAGAATTTCTTCAATCTGGCGGGGCAGCCGGTGGATTTCGTCAATAAATAAAACATCTCCGGCTTCTAATGTGGAGAGCACAGCAGCCAGATCCCCGCTTTTTTGCAGGGCCGGGCCGGAGACTGTCACCAGATTGCCCTTCATTTCATTGGCGATAATCATCGCCAGCGTTGTTTTTCCAAGTCCTGGCGGACCGTATAACAGAACATGGTCGAGCACTTCATTACGGCTTCTGGCAGCCTGAATGAATACGTTGAGATTGTGTTTCAGTTCATCCTGCCCGATATACTCTTTCAGCGAAGCCGGGCGAAGCGCCTGTTCAAGATCCGAACTGCTCTCTTCTGCAGTTTCGGCTCCATCCAGAATTCTTTCTTCTTCCATGACTGAACTTTCTTCCTTTCTAAATGGTTTCCAGCTGCATTCCTCTTGATAGATCCTTCTTCATACGACAGGCAAGAATCCCCATCCAAATGGCTGTGCAGTTTGGATGGACTCATTGACAAAAGGACCACTCTCAACGCCTCGTTCAATATTCAGACCTTGAAAAATCAACAGCTGGAACGTACGAATCAAACCTTCCCTGGCTTCCAGTCCAGGATTTGATCAGAGATGGTGCTTTTTTTGAGATTTATGGAGTTGACAGGGAAAACAGGGAAACCTGTCTTTTCCAAACCGGCCAGGTTTTGTTCCCTGGGCTCTGTTCCCTGTTTTCTTGCGGACAGCTGCTGAGTGGAGAGCTTTTTAGAAGCGTTTTCCTTTGGCAAGCTGTTTCAGGCAGACACGGAGCAGTTCATCGACTTTTGCACCGGCCAGTACGTCGGGTTCAATCTGTAAGGTATTGATTTCGGCCTCTTTATAGCCAAGCGACTGCAGCGCATCGACCACCTCGCTCCAGACAGGGTTTTGGGGAGCTTTCTTTTTATCTTCTTTTTGCGGTGTAAAGACGACTTTTCCCTTGAGATCGAGAATGATCTGGCCTGCGGTTTTGCTTCCAATACCCGGAAGCTTTTTAAGCGTCGTGGCGTCGGCATTTTCGATCGCTTTGATCATCGTCTGGACATCGATATACTGCAAAGCATTGAGCACGCTCTTGCAGCCAAGCCCTTTCACTGTAATCAGCAGGGTAAACAACTGGTATTGTTCTTCACTTTCAAATCCATAAAGCGTCTGGCCATCTTCGCGAAACTGCTGGTAGCAGAAAAACTGCACCTCCTGGCCAGGGGAATAACTTGCGGGATTGAGAACGTACACTTCATAGCCGACAGGACCCGCTTTGACAATGACACGGTCCTTGCGCTGTAAGAGAATTGTTCCTTCGAGATAAGCGATCAATGTAACCATCCTTTCTTGACAGAAACAGAAAATCCCATTTCAAATCTTCTCATTTTCTGCATTTTTTCGTTTTAAAGTGCATGAAATGTGTCTCGCGTTTCATTATACCAAATCCATCTGCACTTCGCTTTTTTCCTTGAAAAACGGATGGCCTGCCGCCTTTTTCGAGATGGGAGGCAGGATACTCTTTCAACCTTTTCAGAAAGTTATTTTCATTTTTCGCCCGTTTTCGGCCTCTTCCTTGACAGATTCCCCATTTTTTCGAAAATCTTGCAAGTGATTTTCAGCATTTTCAGAAAATAGTGTTATAACTTTGATACTGCTTCCGGATTTGTACAAGTTGTGCATGCAGACGTACATGATTCGCAAACAGTTTAATTTGAAAATGACAGGAGACAACGAAATGAGTAAGATCTACAACTTTTCCGCAGGCCCAGCCTGTATGCCAGAAGCTGTGCTGAAAAAAGCAGCCGACGAAATGCTTGATGCCAACGGCTCAGGAATGAGCGTTATGGAAATGTCACACCGATCTTCAAGCTTCGAAAACATTCTGAAAGATACTAAAGACACCATGCGCCGTCTGGCCAACATCCCGGATGATTACGAAATCCTCTTTATCCAGGGCGGCGGAAACTTACAGTTTTCCATGGTGCCCATGAACTTCAACAAGAACGGTGCCGATATCATCAATACGGGTCAGTGGACGAAAAAAGCCATCAAAGAAGCCCAGAAGCTTGGTCGGGTCCACATTGCCGGCGATTCCTCGGACAAAACCTTCACCTACATTCCAAAAATCACGCAGGAAGATCTCGATCCTGATACAGACTACGTCTACATCTGTGAAAATAACACCATCTATGGAACCAAATACAAAGAACTGCCGCCTCACGAAGGCAAAAAACTGATTGCTGACTTATCGAGCTGCATCTTTACTGAACCACTGGATGTGACCCAATACGACATGATCTTTGCCGGAGCTCAGAAAAACCTCGGTCCAGCTGGCGTCACTGTCGTGTTCATCAAAAAAGATCTGCTCAACGACAAACGCGATGACATTCCAAGTGCCATGCTCGACTACCAGACGTATGTCGATAATGACTCCATGTATAACACGCCGCCTACTTACGGTATCTATATGGTCGGCCTGGTGTGCAAATGGCTCGAAGATGAAATTGGCGGGCTGGAAGAAATGGAAAAAATCAACCACAAGAAAGCCGCTCTGTTATACGACTACCTCGACCAGTCCAAAATGTTCTCCAATCCGGTTGCCAAAGAAGACCGTTCTTATGTCAATATCCCATTTGTAACGGGCAATCCAGATCTGGACAAGAAGTTCATCGCCCAGGCTAAAGAAGCCGGCTTTGAAAACCTGAAAGGCCACCGTACGGTTGGCGGCATGCGTGCATCCATCTACAATGCCATGCCTGTTGAAGGCGTCGAAAAACTGGTTGCCTTCATGAAAAAATTTGAAGAGGAAAATGCCTGATGAAAAAAATTTCGTTAATGAACGCCATTTCTCCCAAAGGAACGGCGATATTCGATGATACCTATGTGTGCGAAGAAAAAGCTGAAAACCCAGATGCCATTATGGTCCGTTCGGCTGATCTTCATGACTATGCTTACCCTGAAAATTTAAAAGCCATCGCCCGTGCGGGAGCTGGCGTCAACAACATCGATCTGGATGGAGCAACCGATAATGGGATCGTTGTCTTCAATACTCCAGGGGCCAATGCCAACGCCGTCAAAGAGCTGGTTTTTGCCGGTCTGCTGCTTGCCAGCCGCGACCTGTTCCATGGTATGGAATGGGTTAACTCCCAGCAAGGCAGTGCAACCCTCGCCAAAGATGTTGAAAAGCAGAAAAAGAAATATGCCGGCAATGAAATCGCTGGTAAGACCTTAGGCGTTGTGGGCCTTGGCGCGATTGGAAGCAAAGTCGCCAACACGGCTTTACACCTTGATATGAACGTTCTGGGCTATGACCCGTATCTGTCCGTTGATTCGGCCTGGAAACTCTCCCGCTGGATCGAACACAAAACGGATCTGAAAGATCTGTTTGCCAACGCCGACTTCATTACCCTGCATCTGCCTTTACTGGATTCTACAAAAGGTCTTGTTAATAAAGAAACCATCGCCACCATGAAAGATGGCGTCAAGATCCTCAACTTTGCCCGCGGCGGCCTGGTGAACGATGACGATCTTCTGGAAGCCCTCGATTCTGGCAAGGTGGCTTTATATGTCACGGATTTCCCAGATGGAAAACTGGCCGGACATCCCGGCGTCATTGGTCTGCCGCACTTAGGAGCAAGTTCGGAGGAATCTGAAGAAAACTGTGCGGTTCAGGCCGCCAAAGAATTGCGTGCCTACCTGGAAGAAGGCAACATTGTCAACTCTGTCAACATGCCTAACGTTTCCCTGGAAATGCGCATGCCCTATCGCGTTGGCGTGATCCATACCAATACACCAAAAGTGCTCTCCCGCATTACGGACATCCTGTCCAAAGACGATGCCAACATCGAAAACCTGCTCAATAAATCCAGAGGCGATGTCGCTTACACCATTCTGGATTTGGATACTGCCCCAGCCGAAGAATCGCTGGAAGCCATCCGTGCATTACGACAGGTTATGCGCGTAAACCTGTTTGAAAAGGATAAAGCGTGAGCATTTTTACCAGCGCCAATATTCTGCTGCCCGCAGCTGAAAATAAAGAAAACTGGGCGGTTGTCGCCTGTGATCAGTATTCCAGCGCGCCTGAATACTGGGATGGCGTGTATGAACGCGTCAAAGACCAGCCAAGTACGCTCCATCTGATTTTGCCTGAAGCCTGGCTCAATACCGAAAAAGGAGCCGCCCACCAGGCAAAAATTCGTTCCAACATGGAAGACTACCTCCAGAACGATATTCTCAAGCTCTACCCCGCTGCCTTCATTTATACCGAACGCACCCTGGCTAATGGCTTGGTCCGTCAGGGTCTGGTCGGAACTTTAGATCTGGAAGCTTATGACTACCACAGCCCTTCTGATCATCCGATCCGGGCTACCGAAGCCACGATTTTAGAGCGGATTCCGCCCCGGGCAAAAATCCGTTCCCAGGCCATCCTGGAATTCCCGCATATCCTGCTTTTACAAAACGACAACCAGGACCTTCTGTTTCAGCGGATTGCGGCGATCAAAGACCAGCTTGAACTGCTCTACGATTTTGACTTGATGGAAAATGGCGGCCGGATTCGTGGCTGGCTGGTTGAAGGCGAATCTAAAGCATGGATTGAAAGCTGGATCGATGAATATGAATCCGCCCAGCATGAAATCAACCCGGCCAGCCCGCTGGTCTATGCGATTGGGGATGGCAATCATTCCCTTGCCGCTGCCAAAGCGGTCTGGGAAGAAATCAAGGCTGGCCTGACAACCGCCGATCAGGGGGATCATCCGGCTCGCTATGCGTTAGCCGAACTGGAAAACCTGCATCATGAAGCGCAGAAATTCGAACCGATCCACCGCATTCTTAAACATGTTGATGTCGATCATCTGATTGCATCCTTCAATCAGGTCAGTGCCGAAAACGGCTATGCGATTGAGTGGCTCAGCCACGATAAAAAAGGCACTCTCTATCTGGATTCGAGTATTTCTCCCCTGCCCCTTGCAGTGCTCCAGCATCATCTCGATGCCTACCTCGATGAAAATGAAGGCGAGATTGACTATATCCATGGCGAAGAAGATCTCATTGCTCTGGCGATGCAGCCAGGCAATGTCGGTTTCTTCCTGCCGGCCATCTTGAAAGATTCCTTATTCGAAACGATCAAAAACGATGGCTCCCTGCCGCGAAAAACCTTCTCGATGGGCCATGCCCAGGAAAAACGCTATTACATGGAAGGGCGCAGCCTGGTTGATCACAAGAAATAGAATCCAGAAAGAAAACAGACTCATTCAAAACAGGATTTCCCTTCTTTCCTGTTTTCAGACGTCATCCATTACGGATGGCGTTTTTTCGACGCAAAAAATCCCCTTTCCTGATGGAAAGAGGCAATTTTTCTGTATTCAATTGTTCAAATTTACTCGTCCATCCAGTCTCCTGTCTTCAATGTTCAATCCAGTTTCAGAACTCCAGATCGATATCCAGCACAACCGGGCAATGGTCGCTGCCGAAGACATCATCAAGGATCTGTACGGATCGAACCTTGGGCAAAAGCTCCTTGCTGGCAAGCCAATAGTCAATCCGCCAGCCTTCATTGCGGTCTCTGCCTCTGGTTTTGTAGTTCCACCAGGAGTACTGACGTTTTTCGGGGTACAGTTCACGGAATAGATCGACAAAGTCATCCATCAGATTATTTTCGAAGCTGCTTCGCTCCTCCATAGAATAACCGGCAGCCCCGATCCCATCCTTTTCATCCCAGATATCGAGCGGAGTGCGGGCGATATTCATATCCCCGCAGATCAGTACCGGCCGGTCGATAGACTTACAGTAAGCCGCAAAGGCTTCATCCCATTTCTGGCGGAAATCCAGCCGCTTTAATCCGTTCTGGCTGTTTGGGGTATAAACAGTCACAAGGGCAAAATCTTTGAAGTAGGCGGTGATTACGCGTCCTTCCTGATCCAGTTCTTCAATCCCCAGTCCATAAACAACCCTCTGGGCGGGCTCAAGGCTGGCAATCATGGTTCCGGAATAGCCCTTTTTCATTGCTGAATTGATATAGGTATATGGATAAAGATATTCATCCATTTCAATCTGGTCAGGCTGCGCTTTGGTCTCCTGGAAGCAGGCGATCTGCGCATCGATCAAAGACAGAATCTGTTCGAGCCCTTTTTTCTGGATGGCCCGGTATCCATTTAAATTCCACGTTAAAAGTTTCATTGGTCTCTCCACGCACGGATCTTCCTGATCGTTTTGAAGCGATCAGGATCGATGACAGAGCGTGCCTCCATTTATTTATGATCTCTGTTCTTGTTTCTGTTCTGGTTCGTAATCCTGGTGAATGATCGGTGTCTGGCGGTCATCTAACAGTTCAAAGTTACTTTCCTTACACAGATAAATCGGGCGGTCTTTGACTTCCAGATAGGTTCTCGCCAGATACTGGCCGAGAATGCCGATCGAAAGCAGCTGGATGCCGCCAATCATCATAATCACGCAGACCAGGCTTGGCCAGCCGGCTACTGGATCCCCATACACACAAGTCCGGACAATGATCACAACAACCATGATAAAGGCCAGCAGTGAAAACAGAATGCCAAAGGCGGATGCAAACTGCAAAGGTACTGTGGTAAAGGAAACAATTCCGCTGATCGCATATTTGAACAGTTTCCAGAACGACCACTTGGTCTCACCGGCTGCCCGTTCAACGTTTTCGTATTCCAGCCATTTGGTTTTATAGCCAACCCAGCCAAAGATCCCTTTGGAAAACCGGTTATATTCCGGCATTTCAAGAATGGCATTGATAAATGGTCTGGTCATCAGGCGATAGTCTCTGGCTCCATCGACCATGTCGACTTCGGAGGCTTTATTCATCAGACGATAGAACATCCGCGCAAAGAAGCTTCGAATGGGCGGCTCTCCGGCTCTTGTCACACGTCTTGTCGCACAGGAGTCATATCCTTCTTCTTCAATGGCTTTGACCATCTTTGGAAGCAGGGCGGGCGGATCCTGCAAATCGGCATCCATGATGACCGCATAGTCACCGCAAGCATTTTTCAGGCCGGCGTAAATGGCCCCTTCTTTTCCAAAGTTACGGGAAAAGGAAATGTAGCGCATTCGCGGATCCTTTGCGGCAATCGTGCGAATTTCCGAAAGTGTCGCATCTTTAGACCCGTCATCGACAAGGATGAATTCAAATTCGTGGTCCGGAAGCTGGCTGGCTGTATGATCAAGTGCCTGGTATAGAAGTGGAATCATCTCCTCCTCGTTATAACAGGGGACGATGATACTGATCTTTGGCATAGAATCCCTCTTTTCCAACAGTTTGTAGTATATCAAGAATCTGAAAAACTATAGTAAGAATCGAAATCCCTGCTGTCTATCCGCCAGAGGAATCTTGAACATTTTTGGTTCTGAATGTATCGATTTCTCCAAACGGAAGCCTGTCCATAAAAAAACTGAGGCTGCCCTCAGTTTTCAAGGAATTCAAATTCAAAGCCTTCGAGTTCAACAATATCTCCATCGACGGCTCCAGCTTCACGCAGATGTTTATCGATACCAAGGAATCGCATCTGGTTAGCGAAGTTGTAGAAGTCTTCATCCGTATTGAGCTTGTCGATATTGAAGTTTTTGCGGATAAGTGGTCCATACACTTTGAAGTGGCCTTCGCCATCGTTTTCGATGGTATATGGTTTTTCTTTCTCTTCGAACGTATAGGTAACACCCTGATCTTCTTCATTTTCATCCAGGACTGGGAAGACTGGAGTGGTTGCCAATAAGTCCGCAGCCTTACGAAGTACAGGATCCAATCCTTCATGAATAATGGTTGAAGTCTCAAAGACTTCCAGATCTGGATACGCTTCTTTAAATCGCTTCAGATTTTCCTGGGCGTGTTCTTCGTCCATTTTGTTGGCCACAACAATCTGCGGACGCTCTAACAGACGCAGATGATAGTTTTCAAGTTCTTTATTGATATTGGCATAGTCCTGAACTGGATCACGGCCTTCTTCAGCCCCCATATCAATGATATGGACGATAACCCGGCAGCGCTCGATATGTTTCAGAAACTGATGGCCTAAGCCACGTCCTTCACTGGCACCATCAATCAGACCTGGCAGGTCGGCCATCACAAAGGAACGGCCATCCCCAGTCTGAACAACGCCGACATTGGGAGCAATTGTCGTAAATGGATAGTCTCCGATTTCTGGCTTGGCCCGGCTTACTGCATCCAGAAAGGTTGATTTTCCAACAGATGGATAGCCAACCAGACCGACATCGGCCAGCGTACGAAGCTCAACCATGACATCGAATTCTTCGCCCTCTTTGCCTGGTTCAGCATAACGAGGCGCTACATTGCGGCTCGATTTAAAGCGGGCATTTCCCCGGCCGCCTCTGCCGCCGCGGGCAACGACCTGTTTTTGATATGGCTCAGTTAAATCAGCCAGAATCTGGCCGGTATCTGCACGTTTGACAATGGTGCCTAATGGAACTTTGACAATCTGGTCGCCGGAATTGGCGCCATGCATCCGTTTGTTTTTTCCTTTTTCACCCGGCTGAGCCCGGATAATGCGGTTATAGCGAAGGTCTAATAAGGTGACCATTCCTGGATCCGCCATAAATACGACACTTCCACCATTTCCGCCATCGCCGCCAAATGGTCCGCCATTGGCGATATATTTTTCATGTTTGAATGAAACGAGTCCATCTCCGCCTTTACCGGCTTTGACATGGACTTTGACCTGATCCACAAACATATGATTACCTCCGCTCTTTTCTTATTGTAGCTTTACGAAAACCTGATTTTTGTACAGATGCCTGACTGAAGGCAAAATTCGCCTTATCATCATAATCCAGACTGAGCGGTTTTCCCATTTTTAAGGCTTGGCAGTCCAAAAATGACATGGACTCACGCATTCATTCGGAAGACTCATTGCATCAGGTCGTGATCATCAGCGCAAATAAACAGTCACTACGAAAAGCACCAGGCACAAAAGCCATTCTTGCTTTTTAAACGACGTTCTGCTGCTTCTTGACAAGAACAGAAGTCAGTTTTCTCAGGATCTTATTGTCCGGATCCAAATCAGATTCATTCGAAAAGCAAGCGGATAATTTACAAACTCCTGTTTTAGCTCCAGCTAAATCTTTGCCATTCTGTGATCCATTTCGTTTCGGATCTTTTCCACATCCTCTACTGAGATATGCAGGACCTTCGCGATAAAGTGAGAATCTTCTCCACCTTCCGCAAAGTAAGACTGAATTGTTCGTTCTGTATTTCTGATTTCAGCTTCTTTCACAGCTTCATCCAGCAGTTCTTTAAATGTGCTCGACACAATTTCCCGTCCTTTCTGTTCATTTTTGAGGCGCCTTTCCACCTCGCGCAGAGCTGTCAGCTTGATTTCTTCCGGGTTTGGATTTCGCAAGTCACGCATCAAATCACCAAGTGAGTCATTGCCATCATACAATGTAGAGATGAGAATGTTGCTATATCCGAATTTTGAAAAGTACAAAAAAAGCCTGGCCAAGCCAGACTTCATTTACATTCATTATTCAACAGGATATACGGAAACCTGTTTTCTGTCTCTGCCGAGTCTTTCGTATTTAACTACGCCATCAACAGTAGCAAACAGAGTATCGTCTCCACCTCTGCCTACATTTTTACCTGGATGAATTTTTGTTCCACGCTGACGGTAGATGATAGAACCAGCAAGGCATTTCTGTCCATCTGCCAGTTTAGCACCTAAACGTTTGGAGTGGGAGTCACGACCGTTCTTGGTCGAACCTACACCTTTTTTGGAAGCGAAGAACTGAAGGTTCATTGTAAAACGCATGAGTACACCTCTTTCTCTTCTGTTATTTAATTACTGTACCGGATCCGAATGGATTTCGGATACTCAGAAGCCAGTGCGGATAACTGAGTGGCCATGGTTTTCAGCGTAATCTGAAGATCATGACTGTCATAATCAACTTTTAAGAAGATCTTATTGTTTTCAGCCATCATCGTACAGGCATCAGGGTACAAAAGATCAATCGCATTGAGCGATGAGAGGGCAACGGCTGATACACCGGCACATACTAAATCCTGTCCATAAGGAGCGGCATTGGCATGGCCTGTCATCGTCATTGTCCGGATAAGACCAGTCTCTGTAGTTTCAAAACGAATCTGAATCATTAAGCGTTGATGGATTCGATTTTAACACGCGTATAAGGCTGTCTGTGACCCTGTTTTCTACGAGTGGAAGATTTTTTAGGACGGTATTTCACGATTGTGATTTTCTTGCCTTTACCCTGTTTTTCTACTACTCCAGTAACAGAAGCCCCTTCAACAAAAGGTTTTCCAACTTTTCCGTCTACATACAGAACTTTGTCGAAAGTTACGTTTTCACCTTCCTGAGCGTCTAATTTTTCTACCCAGATTACGGATCCGTCTTCGACTTTGATCTGTTTTCCGCCGGTTTCGATAATTGCGTACATATGTGTCTCCTTTCCGAGTCTTGATACTCGCCATGAAGGCGGATGCGCCTGTGCATCACTTGTGCCTTTTCTGTGCGGTTGCAAGTCGTGAAGACTGCAACAGTCATATATTAATGATCTGGATTGTGAACGTCAACTTTCAGCCCAAAATTCGATCAATTCCCATAAAATTTTGACCTTGTTCATCGTTTCACAATTGACCGCAGACATTGAAGCCTGCATCTAAGCCAGAATTTCAGATCAGACCGAAATGCTTCATCGCATTGGCGATTCCGCCTTCGTCTACCGAGTCAGTGACATAGTCCGCTGCTTCTTTGACCACATCAAGTCCATTGCCCATTGCTACTCCGATCCCGGCATATTTGAGCATGGACAGATCATTGTCAGCATCTCCAAAAGCCATCATCTCTTCAGGCTTCAGATTATAAACTTTGCCGACTTGCTCAAGGCCATAAGCTTTGCCCCCTGAATGCGGAACCAGATCGACGCCAAAATCACCCCAGCGTTCAACCAGAACCCCTGGTCCGATTTCGTTTTGCTTAAATTCTGGTTCTTCCTCTCTCGAAACATAGGTAACACCACCATAAAGCGGATTTCCTGTCCAGCCGTGGACAGCAGGAGGAGCCAGTGAGTAATCAACCTGAACCTGCCGGACCCTATCATCAATATAGTTCATGTAGAAACAGTCTTTTTCCAGCAGGGCCACCGGACGCTCTTTGCGTTCAAACAGATCCAGAAGCGATTTCAGGGCTTCATTCTGAAACTGAATACCCGCAGCCAGATCCATATTTCGATCGAGAATAATCGTGCCATTCATCATGACATAGCCATCCAGATTCAATTTATCCAGCTCCAACTCTTTCAGCTCACTGACATGCCGCCCGGTTGCCATAAAAACCAGGCCGCCATTTTTCTGAAACTGGTGGATGGCTTCCATTGCATCGTCCGGCACCTTTTTTTGAGCATGCGAAAACAGGGTGTTGTCTACATCCAGAAAGATCGCTTTAATCATCCATTTTCCTTCTTTCCCGGCACAATCAGACCTGGGCAAAAGAGCTGATTGTGCTGCTTCTCTTCTCATTTTTCTACCTATCAAATGTTAACTGTTTTATCTCATTCTTCTATGGTCTTTTCCGGCTGCCTGGTCTGGCAGATTCTATTACTCTTTTCAATTCTTCATTCCGATCAATTCTTCATTCCAATTCTTACAGTCTGGTAATCAAGGCCAGTTCGTCAACCAGAACTGACTGTGGGCGGTTTTTATTGCCCCGCAGCCAGACGAGCTGGTTTTCTTTGAGAATTGGCCGGATCTGATCGAGCAGCCAGGGCATAATTGAAAGGTTGATCTCCCCGGTATCGTCACTCAGGATGGCAAAGGCCATCATCTGTCCTTTTTTCGTCTTATGTTCCTTGATGGAATGAAGGATACCCGCCAATTGCAGTCTTCCTTCATAGCCCAAAGCCTTTTGTGCACTCATGATCCGCCGGTCCTTCTGGCGGACGATCTCGGATGGATGGCGGGTGACATAAAAGCCAAGAACCTCTTTTTCATTTTGCAGGCGTGTCATTCGATCAATCGGACGCTCAGGCAGTTCAGGTGGTGTAATGCCAGAAAAGCGCCAGGTTTTGGTTGTTTCATCCAGACAGACCAGATCCGCCAGCCGGACAACTTCTTCCATGCCCGCTTCCAGGCTTTCACGTCCAGCCTGCAGCTCATCGAATGCCCCTGCCCGTATAAGAGCGAGAATCTGCGCTGAAGAAAGACTGGCATGAAGCAATCGCAGGATAGCCAGGCAAGGATCATCGAAATATCCGTGAGCCTGTCTTTCCGCTTCAATCTTTTCGATGATCTGGCGGTTGATGGAGTGAACCAGAGAAAGCGGCATGCGCAAAGCCTGATTTTCGATTTCAAAGCGGCTGCCTGATTTGTTGATGGAAATCGGCAGGATTGGGATCTGGCGATTTCGGCATTCTTGCAGGAAGATATTGGTTTTCGAACCTGAACCGATACTTGCGTTGAGGGAACACTGATAGAAAACCAGTGGATGTCTGGCTTTGATCCAGGTCATCTGATACACGATCAGGCCATACACATAGGAATGGGACTTATTGAATCCATATTCCGCAAACTGGCTCATCGTCGCAAAGATTTCGCGAGCTTTGGATCCGTCAATCTGATTGGCCAGAGCGCCCTGGACAAACTTCTCTTCCCACTCTTTCATGACTTCCGGCTTTTTCTTTGACATCGCCTTACGCAGAATATCGGCTTCGGATAAGGTAAACCCGCCTATGATCCGGGCCGCTTCCATGATCTGTTCCTGGTAGACGAAAATTCCACCCGTTTCTGCCAGCAGCGGGTCAATCAAGGGATGGATGCTGCGTCGTCTTTCCGGATGAAACCGGGCCTCCAGAAACATGTCGATATTTTTCATTGGCCCTGGGCGGTATAGAGCCAGAATCGCTGCAATGTCTTCAAAACGCACCGGCCGGTAACGAAGGATCAGATCCCGGATACCGGCACTTTCTAACTGGAAGATGCCCTGGGTATCTCCATTTTGCAAGACCTGGAAGACCATCGGGTCATCAAGCTGCAGTTTGAGCAGATCAATTTTCTGACCGGTCTGCTGCTCGATTCCATCGACCATATTGGCCAGAGTGGTCAGATTGCGAAGGGACAAAAAGTCGAATTTAATCAGGCCGATTTCTTCGAGATATTCCATCGTAAACTGAACGGCTGGAAGCGGTTCGCCGACTTCCTGAAGCGGGGCCTGGTTGACGATGCTCTCTCGAGCCAGAACAATACCCCCTGCATGAATCGAAGCATGGCGCGGAAAGCCTTCGATGCGAATCGCTGCCTGGTAAACAGCCTGTAGTCTTGGATTGTTATTGATCAAAGACGCAAAAGGCCGATTGGTCTCATAAGCCGATTTCAACGTCAGATTTGGGCTGTTTGGCAGCAATTTGCAAAGCCGGTCAACTTCCCGCATGGGCACATTCAATGCCCGGCCGCAATCCCGCAGGGCAGATTTGGTTTTCATGCGCGCAAAGGTGACGATATGCGCGGCATGATAACGGCCATAGACTTCCTGGACATATTCAATGATTTCATCCCGCCGGTTATCCGGAAAGTCGGTATCAATATCTGGCATGCTGACACGCCCCGGATTGAGAAAACGTTCAAACAGCAGATGGTTGGCCAAAGGATCGATATGGGAGATGCCAAGACACCAGGCAACCAGCGAACCCGCCGCACTGCCTCGCCCTGGCCCAACCAGGATATTGCGTTTGCGTGCTTCCCGGATAAAGTCCCACACGATCAAAAAATAATCCGCAAAGCCCATCGATAAAATGACATCCAGCTCTTCATTGAGCCGGCGCGCATAGCGGGCTTCTATCTTGCCATTGAGTCGTTTTTTCAGACCAGCGATGCAGAGATTTTTAAGATACATCTCACTGCTGATGTCATTTTTATTGCGATAGACAGGTAGTTCTGCTTTGGGAATGCTGTACTCTTCAATCTGATCCGCAATCCGATCTGTCATTTCCAAAGACCGGGCATCATACAGCTCCGCCATCTCTTCTGGCGATCGATACCAGCGGCCCTTGCGCACTTTCAGGGATGGATCATCAATGAAACAGGATTTTGAAATGGCCTGCAGCAGCCTCAAAGTCCGCTCATCTTCCGGCTTTTCGTATTCAATGCGTGAAAGAGCTACACATTCAATGTCTAAAGAAGGAGCAATGCTTCTCATGACCTGGTTGGAGCGGGCATAGCGCGGAGAGTCCTGTAAGGATAGAGCCATGTAGCTTTGTTCACTTACCGCCTGCAGATCAGCGAAAAATTCACTGAGAGCTTCCAGGTCATTTTCCTGAGCCATGCTTTCCAGATACTCATCGCCGCCCGCATTCATCAAGATCAAACCTTCCTGATAGGAAGCCAGCTCTTCAAAAGGCAGCGGTTCATTTGTCGACATCAGGGTCGTGGAAAGGCGGTACAGGCTTTGCAGACCTGTTGTGTTTTTTGCCAGGGCAAGCAAGGAATAGATCTGTTCGTTTTTTCGGATTTCAAATTCCAGACCGATGATCGGTTTGAGGCCAGCCTCTTTGGCGGCATGAAGAAAAGCCATCGTTCCATACAGGGAACGATGATCGGTCAATGCCACAGCCCTCTGGCCATTTTCTTTGGCTTTACGAATTATGTCATCGATCTGCAGAGTGCTTTCTAACAATGAGTAGCACGATCGGGTATGAAGATGAATCATACGGCTATTATATCGAGTTGTGACGATTTTTCGAAACAGACGAAAGCAATCAGGCCCACACTTCGGATCAATCAGCAAAAGGGGCTTTTCTGTCCGGCAGGAAATACAAAAACCTGATTGTGCACCGTCCTGTTCCCAGGCAGGCTGCCAGAAAAGAAAAAGAGATTTTGACCGGTAAGTAAGGAAAACTTACACAATCAGAATCTCTTGTTTTGGGTTTACAGAATGCAGTTCACGTCTGCCCTGCAGGATCAGGCCTGATTGGCAAGATTTTGCAGAGCCGCGATGAGCACCGGAAGTTTTTCAGGGGGAATCTTCTTGATGCCGCATGCACACGCGTGTCCGCCGCCGCCATATTCAGCTGCCAGTTCGCGGACAGAAACAGAATCCGAACGAAGCGAGGCTGCATAGGTGTGGTCGCAATCTTCAGTAAAGAGCGCCCAGATCTGGATATCGCCAATATTGCCAAGCGCATTTACCTCGTTTTTGGCTTCCTCATAGGACAGTCCAAATTCCAGATAATCACTCTGGCTCATCAGGGCAAAGAGCAGCCCGCCTCGTCTTTGCGCACGGCTTTTTACTCTTGTATTGTACTGGAAAAGCGGCCAGGTTGTGCTGTAGAGCGATTTTGCAGCCAGGTTTGGGTTGGCTCCCTGCTCCATCAGCCAAATTGCTGCTTCAAAAGTCTGAGGACGGACCGTTGGAATGGTAAAACGCTGGGTATCTGCCATCAGGCCGCTCATCAGATGCTGGGCAGCAGCAGAACCAATCGTCTTGTGAGCGTCTTTAAGCATGAGCGCTTCGATTTCACAGGCTGCCGCTGCTTTATCATCGACAAAATCAAGATCACCGAAATCTTCCACTTTGACATGGTGGTCGATGCGGGCAATCTGTTTTGCCTTGGCATAGCGCAAGTCATCCACTCTTGGACTATTGGCTGTATCCGTCACAATCGCCAGCGAATTGGCAATCGTTTCATCATCCGCCTGGTCCATCAAAGGGCCCTGGCCAAGAGCGAGAACAGTTTTTTCTGGATATTCTTCTTTGATCCATTCCCGTAAGCCAAGCTGACTGCCTACTGCATCGGGATCGGGGGAAACATGCCGGAAGATGACGATAGAGTCGGCATGCTCAATGGCCTCAAAGAATTTTTTTTCTTTTTCTGGATCGAACATTACTTCAGGTTGGCGAAAGCATCCCGTGCGATCATGACTTCTTCATCTGTTGGGATGACAAATACATCCAGTTTAGAATCAGGAGCTGAGATCTTGACTTCTTTGCCACGGCAGTTGTTGGCGTCGTCATCCAGTTTTACACCGAGAGCTGCCAGTCCGTTGATGATGTCAGCCCGTGTGTCGATCGCATTTTCACCGATACCGCCAGCGAAGACAATTGCATCCGCACCGCCCATTAAGCCATAGTAGCCGGCAACTGTTTCGACTACGCGGTCATCAAAGATTTTCTTTGCGAGAGCTGCGCGTTTGTTGCCTTCTTCAATCGCATTTTCAATATCGCGGCTGTCAGAGGAGAGACCAGAAACACCAAGCAGACCCGATTTCTTATTCAGGATATTGTCGACTTCTTTTGCGGTGTAACCATATTTTTCCATCAGCACACCAGGGATTGCCGGATCGATATCACCGGAACGAGTGCCCATTTCAACACCAGCCAGAGGAGTCAGACCCATGGAAGTCTTGAAGGATTTTCCTTCTTTAACAGCCGTGATGGAAGCGCCATTGCCTAAGTGGCAAGTGATGATATTCATTTCTTCTGGCTTCTTGCCTTCGATTTCAGCCAGACGCTCAGTCAGATATTTATGAGAAGTCCCGTGGAATCCATAGCGGCGGATATGGTCGTTTTCATAGTATTCGTAAGGAATTGGATAGATATAGTTTTCAGCTGGCATTGTCTGGTGGAAAGCAGTATCGAATACGAAGGTATGAACCGCATCCGGCAGCATCTTTGCGAATGTTTTATAACCAGTCAGACCAGCTGGGTTGTGCAGCGGAGCCAGGGGGATGCACTCTTCAACTTTTTCAACTGCATCTGGAGTAGCCACTACAGAGTCAGCATAGAATTCACCACCATGGACGATGCGGTGGCCAATCGCCTTGATATCAGTCAGTTCGTTAACAACGTGATGTTTGATCAGCGCATCAACGAGCATCTGAACTGCAACTTCGTGGTTAGGGATATCCGCTGTTTCGGTATATTTCTTGCCATCGACAGTGATGGAGAACACCCCATCATTCAGACCGATTCTTTCTACAAGGCCTTTTGCCAGGACTTTTTCTTCCGGCATTTCATAAACCTGGAATTTCAAAGACGAACTTCCAGCATTGACGGACATAACAATTGCCATATTTTTTCTCCTCTTTTCTTGATTAACAGATATATCAAGTTTATCCCATTTTGAATAACAGTCCAATCCTCATCCTTTTTGAGCCCGAAACTGTTTTCGATGACTGCTATTGAAAGAGATCCTAAAAGGCGCTTTCAGGCTGAATGAAAAGAATTCTTTCACAAGTTCGTTTTAGAGCAATTCTCACAATGAAAATCGCAAGTTTAAAAATCTTGGGCACCTAAGCCAGAAATCCGCCTCTGTGCCAGGTCTGTTTTCATCTTTCCATCTTTTTCAAGCTGATTTTTTTCTTTTCAGATTGTTATTTCAAAAAAGATCTGCTAATTCTTTTCTCCATGATCCAAGTCAGGACTGATGCCAGCAGAAGCCAGGTCTGATGCCTGCAAAAAGATCTGTCAGCCATGCCGGCTTGCCGCCCTCGATAAGATTGGCTTTGAGCAGCTGATCAATATGGCGCAATATGGCGCAATATGCCGCAAAAAAATTCCCGGCAAGCCTTGGGGCGGCTATACCGGGACGATTAAAAGCTTAAAAAGTTAAGGCTGCCACATGCAGGCAAGAACCAAACTTTCGTAAAAATCGTAAAGAAATGCTCGTTTTTTTGAGGATCTGGAGCTTTATTTACTCATTCAGACTGGCCTGTTTCTGTTTTCCTTTTTCATGCCATTCGGTCCAGACCCGGATTGCGGTTTCGGTCAGCAAAATGGCCAGCGCAATCATTCCACAGACGCAAAGAATTTCTGAAACTCGATCCATCGCTGCGACCCGATCGCCATGAACAAATTCACCCATCATGTAATACGTCAGTTTGCCGGGTACAAACGGTACCAGGACAGCCGGAAGATAAACGGACACCGGTTTGTCAAAAATTCGGGAGAAAATCTCAGACAGAATGCTGTAAGTCAGACCGCTGACAAAGGCCCTGACATACATGCCGGAAAAGAATCCCATCACCAGAGCGGACATGAAGCCGATAAACCCGGCAACCAGAACATTGCTGCCCCGCCCGTTAAAGCGGATCGAACACATGCTGCACACAATCCCTGCACCAATCGCATTAATAAGAATCATCATATCAAAAGCACCGCCAATGCTATTCCTGTGCCAGCGGCGATGGATGCACCGATCATCAGCGCTTCGGCAATCCGTGCCCAGCCAGCTGCATAGTTACCGTTGAGAGTATCCCGGATGGCATTAAACATGACCATTCCCGGAACCATCAGCGGCATATTGGAAACCACTGTTTTTTCAATCCCAATTGGAATATTTACATGCTCCAGAAGAATCGGAATGATCGTGACAAAAAAGCTTGCGGCAATAATATTCAAAATCCGGTTTGCTTTCGAAGTCAGAATCCATCCGGCGCCAAGGCCAATCAGGAAAATATAAAAAGCGTCTGACCAGTCACTGAAAAACAATCCGAATCCAGCTGAACAGATACCGGAAGCCAGTACCCGGATCCACCTTGGAATCGGCTTGTACGCTTCAATTCGATCGAGTTCTTTTTCCATCTCGTCCAGCGACATGGACGAACAATTCTCGGTAAAATTATGAATCATTTCAATACGTGTAATGTCGTTTCCGATTTTTTTGACCTCACAGATCCGGGTCACAATATGATGATCAACTTTGAAAGAAAACATCAGGTTGTTTGAACCCACGATCGCTTCAGGTTTTTTCGCATCAGAATGCGTTGCACAGACCCTTTTCATGGCCTGCTTGACACTGACTACATCGCCCCCGCTTGATAACAGCAGTTTTCCGGTGCGCATGATAATCGCAGCCAGGCGGCCACTTTCTTCTAACTGCAAAAACATCACCTGCTCTCATGAGGCATGGCTTATTCTTTCAACAAGGCGTTTTTTGATTGATTTGAGCGCCCTCCAAAAGCACACAGAGCCATGCTCTGCTGTTCACAGGATACAATATCCAAAATAAAATGTGATATTTCACGCTTAAAAAGTTGATAATCAAATCCTTATCATTCATAACGCCCACACGGACGCAACACGATGGCAATCGATTTTCAGCCCTATAAGCTTGCCAGTTTTGCCCCTGATCTTCGGATCTTCCATAACGATACGGCCAGCTTTTTTGATCTGTCTTCAAAACCAAAGCGATTTCTTTCATGAAGGGCATTTCAGATCACTTTGGATCACTTTGGATCCAGGGGAATTGATGAATAAAGCGTTTTAAATGCAAAAAGCAGCCTGCTATTCGCGCAGACTGCCGAGGATTTCTTCAAATTCAGGATGGGCTTCCAGAAAAGCGGCCAGGATCTTGCTTTTGGCATGGAGATGGAGAATGGCCTCAAAGTTTTCCATCGCCGCAATCCCCTTTTTGAGGGCATCATAGACAGCGGCTTTGGAAATATTGAGATTTTCCTGGATCTCCTTGAGCGAAAGGTCTTCCTGGAAGTAAAGCTCTAAAACTTCTTGCTGGCGCACACTGAGCAGGCCTTCGTACAGATCGAGCAGTTCGTTGGCTGTGACGTGCGAGATCATTCTTCGTCTTCCAGACCTTTAGTGATGCCGATCAGATAGCTGGACAGATCAAATGGACGCAGGTCTTCCGGTTTTTCACCAAGGCCAAGGAAACGAACCGGCAGACCTAACTGGTCGCGGATAGCCATTACGACGCCGCCTTTGGCTGTTCCATCCATTTTGGTCAGAACAATGCCGGTCACCGGTGTGACTTCCATGAATTCTTTGGCCTGCGAGATTCCGTTCTGTCCAGTGGTCGCATCCAGAACCAGCCAGGTTTCGTGGGGTGCCCCTTCGATTTCCCGGCCTGCTACGCGGCTCATCTTTTCAAGTTCGCGCATCAGGTTCGTTTTGTTTTGCAGGCGGCCAGCCGTATCACAGATCAGCACATCGTTGTTGTGCTCCTTGGCATACCGGCAGGCATCCACAATCACCGAAGCCGGATCCTGTTTTTCCTTTCCGGCAACACATGGCGCATTGAGGCGATCTGCCCAGATTTCAATCTGTTCGACGGCCCCAGCCCGGAAGGTATCCGCAGCCGCTACCACCGGTGAAAGGCCGCGTTCCTGGAAGTAGTTGATTAATTTGGCGGTTGTCGTTGTTTTTCCCGAACCGTTGACGCCAACCATCATGATCACGGTCGGCTGATCTTCCTGCAGATCCCAGCCGGCATCGACATCCGGATTATAAAATTCATAGAGAATATTGATCAGATAGTCTTCCATGGAGTCGAAGTTCTTGATCTCTTTGCTGTGGCTTTCAAATTCATCCACGATTTTCTGGGCTGTATGAATGCCCATATCGCTTTCCAGCAAAATGACCATGATTTCTTCGAGCAGTTCATCGTTGATGCCATGGAAGCTGTTCGATAAAGCACGGATTCGGTCTCCGAAGCTTTTACGGCTCTTGGATAAGCCGCTCAGATATTTGTCCTTATCTTTTGAGCGGACAAATTTGGATTTCAGTTTCTCAAAAAAAGCCATTCTTTTCTCCTGACTAATGATTTAAACCAACGCCCGGTTTCCCCGATTTTTCGAGAGCAGTTCTTTTCATTCTTTAGTTCTTTAGTTCTTTGATTCTTTCCACTTGGTGGCTGCCAACAAGGTATCAGCGCCCAAAGGGCGGCCAATCTGCTTTCGATCTTTCGGTTTGATGACTCTGGACTCTGGTTTTTATTGACTCATTTCTCTGGCGTCTTTTAACAGTACCTTCAACACCTGACTGACCCCGTCCTGCTGCATGGTAATGCCATAAAGCGTATCGCACTGTTCCATGGTTCCTGGCCGGTGCGTTACGGTAATGAACTGGCTGGACTCCTTAAAGTGGGACAGATAGCGTGCGAAACGCTCAACGTTGGCCTGGTCAAGGGCGGCTTCCGCTTCGTCAAAGATACAAAGAGGCACCGTTCTTGCTTTTAATATAGCAAACAGCACTGAGATCGCAATCAAAGCTTTTTCTCCGCCCGAGAAGGTCTGTAAATTTTTGACTGCTTTGCCTGGCGGCTGGACATCCACATCCACGCCTGTGTTGAGCAGATCCTGGGGATCACACAGCACCAGTCTTGCCCTGCCCCCGCCAAACATGGCTTTAAAGACCTCATCGAGGCAGCCATTGATCTTGTTGAACATCTCTTCAAACTGGACAATCATTGTCTGGTCCATCTCATCCACAGCTTCCAAAATCTGCCTTGAGGCTTCTTCCAGTTCTGTTTTCTGACCATTTAAAAAGTCATATTTTTCTTGGACTTCCTTGAGCTGTTCAGGCGCGGAAAGGTTGACGTTGCCAAGCGCCACCATTTTTTTGCGCAGGGCACGCACCTGCACTTCCGCTTCATCGACATTGACTGGCTTCATGCGAAGACTCGCCGCTTCAAAGGTCAGCGCGTAATCTGCACCCAGCCGATTGAGATCCTGTTCCAGACGGGTTTCAACGCGGGCCAGCTCCAGTTCTTTTTTCTGGATCGAAGAACTCAGCTGTGAAATCTCATGGCGAAGCGTTCTGATCTTCGTGGTCAGTTCACTGTTCGTGTTCATTGCTTCTTCTTTTTCCTGCTGCAGGCGGCGCATTTTCGCATTGGCCGCATCCTGCTTTTCATGCAGGGCGGAGAGTCTTGCAATCAGGCTGTTTTCATGATCCAAGTCCTGTCTGCCATTGGCTTGGGAAAGATCCAGCTGGCCAATTTGCAGCTGCAGACTGTCGTATTTTTCTTTTTTGACCTGGACAATGTTGGCCAGTTTTTCTTTTTCAATCCGGCTTTGCATCAGATCCGCTCGCAAAGTTTCCACCTGCAAGTCGAATTCATCCAGTCTGCTTTCCTGTTCTTCCAGATTGCTCTGCAAAGCTTCAATCTGCTCTTCCAGACGGATCTTTTCTTTTTTCAGGGCTGGAATCGGGTTGACAGGCTGCTTGTTATAGCCGCCAGTCATGGCACCACCCGCATGAACGACATCACCGCCAATGGTGACAATCTTGACGCTCTGTTTTAAGCGTCTGGCGGCTTCGTTGGCCGATTCCAGATCCCGGGCGATCAGAATGCTGCCAAGCAGTCTGGTTTTAACCTTTTCATATTCTGGCTGGCATTGCACAAAGGTATCAGCACTGCCCAGAATCCCGGAGACTTTCGAAGCCGTCTGTTTCTGCCAGTCGGCCAGAACGCGCGGTTTGCATACCGTTAAGGGCAAAAACGTAGCCCGCCCGGCCTGGGATCGTTTGAGCCAGTTGATGGCCTGTCTGGCACTCGCTTCGTCGCTGACCACAATCTGATCCGCTGCGCCCGATAAAGCGGTGGTTATGGCTGGCAGATACTCATCTTCACATTCGAGCAGGTCTCTGACCAGGCCATGAATACCGCCCAGGCGGTTTTTATTGTTCATAACGGCTTCTACCCCATGGTTTTTAAACGGCGGATGGGCAATGCGGGATTCCACTCCAGCCAGCTGATTTTCGAGCCGGTGCAGATCCTGCATATCGCGATCCCGCTGTTCTCGAGCCGGATGGATACGGCTTTGAAGACGATTGATCTCATCTTCTTTGGTCTTCAGTTCCAGCGAAGCCTTGTTTAAACGATCCCGGCGGTCTTCATATTCAAAGGCTGCTTCCGAGAACAGTTCCATCAGCGACTGACGCCTTGCCTGCTCGTCTTCACTGCTCAGCGAAATCTTGCGTCGTTCATCCAGTACGGCCTTCTGTTTCTGGAGCTTCATGGCTTCGGCCATACATTCTGACAGTTCGCGCTGCAAACTGGCGATCTGCCCATCCAGTTCTAAAGAGCGTTTTGTCAGGATTTCGGACTGGGCTTCGGCTTTTTCAAGCTGACTGCTTTTGTCCAGCTGACTGATCTGCATGGTTTCCAGACTGGAGCGGATGGTCATTTCTTCTTCCTTGGCGCTCTGAATGCGGATAACCAGAACCGAGATTTCGATTTCGGACAACTCTTCTTTGGCAGCCAGATATTCCTCAGCCTTTTTGGCCTGTTTTTCCAGAACTTCAAGCTGATCTGTCTGGGCGTCAAGCAAGTCCTGTACCCGCTCCAGGTTATTTTTGACTGCCTCCAGTTTGGACAGGGAGACTTTCTTGCGTTTTTTATATTTGGCAACCCCGGCCGCTTCTTCAAACAACAGCCGGCGTTCTTCTGGTTTGGCATCCGCAAAAGACGAAATGTTGCCCTGCGAAATAATCGACAGGGAGTCCCGTCCCAGTCCGGTATCCATAACCAGGTCCTGAATGTCTTTTAAGCGGCATGGTGTCCGGTTGATAAAGTTGGAAATTTCTGAACTGCCCCGGCTGATCTGTCTTGTAATTTCGATCTCGTCATAGGGCGAGTCAAAAATCTTCTGCGAGTTATCAAACACCAGGGTTGCTCTTGCCGTATTGACCGGCTTGCGGCTCTGGCTGCCCGCAAAAATAATGTCGGAAATTGAAGCGCCCGAACGCAGGGATTTGGCGGACTGTTCTCCTAACACCCAGCGCACCGCATCGGTAATGTTGCTTTTGCCGCAGCCATTTGGGCCGACAATGCCAGTTAAAGGTTCATCAAAGGAAATGACAGTTTTATTCGCAAAACTTTTAAACCCCGACAGTTCAATGCGTTTTAAAAACATCCAATCCCTCCTTTCGTATTTGTTTTCTTCAACAGTCTCATTCTGATTTTCTTTTGCGTGTTTCCAGTCTTGTTGCTTCTGGAGTCAGTTTTCTGGAAAGCAGAATTATTTTAAACTGATGACTCGATCCAGTATTGTCTCATGGTTTCAGGTTGTTTTCAAACTGGCAACAGCTGCTTCAAAGTCACTTCCTGCCCATTTCAGATGGAACATTGGCGTTATATCGTTTTTAAAACCAGATCACGTTATAATGTAAAACAGATCGAAGCATACCCCAGCGCTTAGATCGTCACTAAATGACTTAAAAAGTTCTTGTCCTGTCACCAATTCAGGCATTTCTTCAAACCAAAACGGAATATGAAGATAAACTAAAGCAATCAAAATCAACTCATTCCAATATAAATGGCCCTATTTTCAACGAAAGGAGAGGCGCACAGAATAACGAATCGGTCAGAAACCTTCTTTGCGCCAGATCACGATCAACATGGAAAAAACTTTGAACCCAAAACTGAGAGCTCCCAGACTGAAGACGCCAAAACTAATGAAAGATACCGTTCACCTTTCCTTTGGAGAGGAGGTCGGCAATGCCGTCAGCCATGGCGTCATGATGCTGGTCTTCTTATTCTTGCTGCCCTTCCTATCGGTTTACGCCTATGAAAAAACGGGCTGGACCGGAACGATTGGCATTGGTGTGTATGTCATCTGCATGACCTTCATGTTTGGCGGGTCGTGCCTGTATCACATCATGCCCTATGACACGCCCTGGAAGCTGGTCTTCCGCAAACTGGACCACATTTCCATCCTGCTGGCCATTGCGGGAACCTATACCCCAATCTGTCTGAGCGTTTTAAAGGGCTGGGCTGGCTGGACCATCCTGATTCTCGAATGGGTGCTGGTCGTGCTTGGCATCCTGCTCAAAAGCCTTTCCAGGTATTCTCATCCTGTTTTATCCATGGTTCTCTATCTGGCCATGGGCTGGATGGCGATCTTCGTGCTGCCCCAATGCTGGAAGCAGGGCGGCGTGATGTTTGTCGGTCTGATGCTTGCCGGCGGACTTTGTTACACCGTGGGAACCATCTTTTATGCCCGCAAAAAACCGTACAGCCACTTTATCTGGCATCTGTGGATTGCGGCTGCCGCCCTGATCTTCCTTGCAGCCATCGTACTCTATCTGTAATCGGCAAACTGCTGATTCCATCTTTTGAACCATCAATGATCATTGGAGTGGATTTCTGATCCATATTTATTCCCTGCGATATTTACTGCCTGCCAGTTGCCTGTCCACTTCATCCAGCCAGACTGTTTCCTCTCTGGCCTGCCGCCTGTCGACCTTCCATCGATCAGGCGGCTTTTCTTCTGTCTGCGCATTCCTGTACAGACGTGCGTTCGCTGCTTCGATCTTTGCCTTTTTTCAGCTGGTGATCCGGATTCTGTCCCGAATTCCTGTTTCAAAATCATCGAACGTTCAATCCTCAGCGATTTTGGGAGCCTTTTGTTTTTTCGTCGCTTTACTTTTAGGAAGAGTGACAGACCTTGTCGACAATGGCAAAATAGACATCAGAGCCAATGAAAACGTTTTAACTCTAGAAAGGAAGTTTCTATGCATTCCCACCCGATTACTTTAGAGCGAGCCATCGCCAATTTTAAAAAGAACTCAACCCCTGAAAATGCCCAGCGATTGATCACGCTGATCAAAGAAGGTACTTTCTATTTACTGATCCATCCCTCTTTAATGCGGCCTGAAAATGCCAAAAAGCGGCAGGAAGTTGAAGAACAGATCCGCCAGGGGCACGTTGAAAAACTGCCTTTACTGCTCTTTAACACTGAAAGCGAAGCCGGAACCATTCTGCCTGTTTTTACCAACCGCAATGAAATGGCCAAATTCCCAGATTCCCAAAAAATGGCAGCCATTCAAGTCACTTTCCCACCTCTTTACTTACTGGTTAAAAGCCAGCCAAAAATCGATAATCTGCTGATCAATCCTGAAGGCCATGCGATCGCCTTTAATCGTGAACAATTCCTTCAATCTTTTGATATCGGGTCCATCAAGACGGTTGAAGATTCCTTCAAGCCTGGAACTGTCGCTCATTTTGAGCAGGGCATCAATGAGATCAGCCCGAAAGGAAAGCGTCTGTTGATTGAAGCAGCCATCCGCCATCCGGAAATCGAAGCACTCTGGATTGTCAGACAGCTGCGCACGGATACAAATCACCGCTGGTTTGTCATTCTGGATGTAAAACCCGAAGACCAGCACCATGATACGCATACCCTGATGCTCGACGCTTTTTTGCGGACCCTTTCTGAAGAAGAAGCGGGCATGATGTATGCCGATAATGAAGCAGCCAGGGATGTGGTTTCCCTATTCGAACCGCTTTACCGTCGTCAAGACGCCCAGAGATCTGGCGTCATCCATTAATTCCTGATTCTTTCAACTGTTGTTTTTTTTCAAACGTCTGAATTCTTTTTCCAAATTTCTCTTTGCAGGCCGCCTGGCGGCCTGTTTTCTTTTGGCGGTGATGATTGATGGCGATCAAATCGGTATAAAAAAACCGTCCGAAGACGGTTCGTTGATTCATGAGTTTAGAAGAATCGCATGATGTCGTTGTAAGTCGAGAAGATCATCAGACCAAACAAAGCCACAAAGCTGGCCAGAATGACACCCTGGACGATTTTGAGCGGGATTTTCCGGCGGAAAATCTTCTCAAGCAGAGTAATCAGAATTCTTCCGCCATCCAGTGCCGGAATTGGCAAAAGGTTGAAGAATCCAATATTCAAAGAGATCAGTGCACACAGGGATAAGTACGGTAAGAAGCCATAGCTTACAACCTGGTCAGTCACTTTATAAATTCCAATCGGGCCAGAGAGTGAATCCAGGCCTTTGCCGGTAATCAGCTGGCCTAAAGAGCGGACGATCGTCTGCGTATCCGCAACCATTTCGTTCCATCCTTCCTGCCAGGCTTCAATAAAGTTGATCTGTTTGACACGGGTCTGTGATGTAAAACCAAGTAAGTAAACCTGGTTTTCTTCGTCATATTCAGGCTGAATCTGGGTGGTGAAGGTTTCTTCCCCCCGTTCAATTTCAAAGGTGCTCAGCCCATGATTGTACTGCATGAACTCAAGAACATCATTTTGCGTTTTCGGTTCAAGCGAGCTTCCGTCCTCAGCAGTGACTTTGACAATTGTATCTCCCGATTTCAGGCCGGCCTTGGCCGCTGGGGTATTGTCAAGGACTTCATAGACGATGGGTAAAGCTTCCTGGGTAACATAACCGCGGGCCATGAAAATTCCGCTGAACAAAGCCCATGCTAACAAAAAGTTCATGACAACGCCGGCACCCATAATAATAATCTGCTGCCAGGCGGGTTTATGATTCAGTTTTTCTTCATCCGGAACGTTTTTCAGCCACGAATCCGGTTCTTCGTCTTCATCATCGGAGGTTTCCCCGGCCATGGAGACATAGCCGCCAATCGGGAAAGCTCGAATGGAAAACAACGTATGCTTTCCCTGATGCTGCCAGAGAAGAGGACCCATCCCAAATGAGAATTCATGGCAATGGACACCAAAGGCTCTGGCGGCAAGAAAATGCCCCGTTTCATGAATCATGATGATGACTCCCAGCATCAGAATAAATGCTAACAATCCAATCACAAAATTCATCGCGTTTTTTTTCCTTTCTAGAGGATAGAGTACAGAATACCAAACAACAGGAAATTCATCAATAAGGAATCGACTCGATCCAGAATACCGCCATGGCCTGGCAGCAGGTTGGAAAAGTCCTTAATCTGGTATGTCCGTTTAAAGGTTGAAAAGCAAAGATCACCCAGCTCCGCAAATACCGGCGCCAGGATACAGATAGCCAGGTTGAGGGCTGGATTGAGCGAAGCACCATACACAAAGCTCATTCCCCATGAAAGCAGGAATCCAAAAATCCATCCGCCCACAAACCCTTCCCAGGTTTTCTTGGGGCTGATGCGTTCAATCATCTTATGTTTGCCAAAGAAGCGGCCAGAGAAGTAAGCTCCCGTGTCCGATCCATACGTGGCAAAGCACAGCGTCCACAAGTAACGGTGTTCAACGAAGATCAGAATCTGCATACACAGATAAGCCAGACCAATAATCAGCATAAAGGCCAGCACGGCAAAGCAATCCTGCTCTTCAAAACTTGGGCAGAAAATCGGCAGGGACCACACAACCACAACCCCC
This sequence comes from Allobaculum sp. JKK-2023, assembly GCF_034745455.1. Classification (NCBI taxonomy): domain Bacteria; kingdom Bacillati; phylum Bacillota; class Erysipelotrichia; order Erysipelotrichales; family Erysipelotrichaceae; genus Allobaculum; species Allobaculum sp. JKK-2023. Next base: position 647,603 of record NZ_JAYERV010000003.1, read on the forward strand.
AAAGCGACGAATGGAAAGACCAGGTTTGGAAACTGGATCCAGACAACCGGCAAAAAAAGAAGAAACACACTCACAAAAATCTGCACCGGAATGCCCCATCTGGAATAATTTGGCAAGGCATGAAGCCATTCGTAGGTCCCGCAAAGAACAATCGCAACGCCTAACGCTTCCAGCAGCCATCCACCGTAAAGAATCGGGAATAAAACGACCAGAATGATCAGAATCGAAGTCAGGATTCTAGTCTTCATCGTCCAGACCTCCATACCGGCGATGGCGATGTTCATATTCCTGAAGGCATTCGTCCAGCGCTGCTTCATCAAAATCTGGCCAGGCTGTTGGTGTAAAGATCATTTCTGCATAAGCCAGCTGCCAGAGCAGGAAGTTTGAAATGCGTGTCTCCCCACTCGTACGGATCATCAGGTCAATCGATTCGGGAACAAACAGATACCTGGAAAATTCATCAATCGATAAATCATTCTTGCGAAGCCCCGCTGCCACCTGGGCAGCATATTTCTGGATCCCGAGCTGGATTTCCCGCTGGCCGCCATAGTTAATGGCCAGACACAGTTCCATGCCGGTATTGGTGGAGGTCTGGTTGATCGCCTTCATAATGACTTCCTGCGTACTTTCCGGGAATTTTTCCAGTTCACCGGCAAAGGTGACACGGATGTTGTTATCCATCAGCTCCTGGATAAACTTGTTAAAAAACATCCCTGGAAGCTTGCAGAGGTAGGAAACTTCGTCTTCTGGTCTTTTCCAGTTTTCGGTTGAAAATGCATATAAAATCAGCTTCTGGACACCTTTGCGATTGGCTTCCAGTGCGACATCCCGGACCCGGTCAGCACCTTTTTTGTGCCCCATGGTCCGTGGTAAATTCCGGGCTTTCGCCCACCGCCCATTGCCATCCATGATGATGGCCATTGTCTGCGGAATTTTTGCCATAGATTACCCTTTCTATTGGTGGAGCTTTCCACCTGTCTGATTCAAAGACCGAAACCGTGTAAATCTGCGCCCGGTCTGGATCTCTGTATTGATCTTTTTTCACCTTTCCTTGAAAGACATCTCTGGTTTCAAGGATATAAAGCTCAGCTGCACTCTTCAGACTCCATTCAGCCAGCCAAAAATCATGAACTCATTCATGAACTCATTCATGAATGAGTTCATAAACTGAGCTTTACATCCAATGTCATTTAGCTTAGTTTTTGATAGTTAGTATTGTCCACCATCCGTGCACAGATGGTGGATTTTATATTTTCTGGTTTAACGAAAATTAGCTTTGACAACAACTCTATAATTGTCTAATTTAATCCTTATCACGTTGAAAACATAACTTTATAAGGAGGAAAATATGGCAACTAAAGTTACTTCGCCGTCCGTGATTTATCAAAGATTCATGAAATTCCTTGAGGAATTTGCCCACAAACAGGAGAAGATTCTTGCTTCTCAAACAGGAGCTTTCTCACGAAGTCATTATCGATCATCAAAAATAAACTTGTTCCATTTCCTGAATACATCCATTATCGGGAATGGATCAACACTCTCCGATTTATCCATGAACTATTTCGGCATGGGCAGTGTAAGACCATCTGCTTCGGCACTTGTTCAGACAAAAGCCAAGACTCCAGTCAGCGTATTTTCAACACTGCACAAAGCCACATTGGCACTTTATTCCATGGATAAAAAATATAAAGAACACAGGGTAATCGCTTTTGACGGAACCAATGAACCTGTTGCGCCAAATGAAGATGAACCTGACTACATCATTTATACCAAGAACAAGGAAAACATTATCCGGGCCGGTATTCATGTTAACGCAGCCTATGACGTACTTAATGACAAATTTTTAGCCATCGTCACTCAAGACCAGAGGTCCAAAGACGAACGGGGCGCTGCTATGAAAATGGTCAAGGAGATTCATGAAGCTTATCCTGGCGAGACATTTCTCTTTGTCATGGACAGAGGGTATTTTTCTTATCCATTGTGTAAGCTTATTGAATCCTTAGGGCACAAATACCTCATACGTATGAAAGAACGAGAGTATAGCTGCCTGACTTATACACAGCTTGACCATACAGAAGACCAGCAGATCAGCCGCATTCTTACCCACCACCAAAGAAAAGAGGAAAAAGAAAACCCCCAGATGAAATACCTGGTCAAAAAATCAATGAGACAGATTGATCAAGAATCTGAATTTATTGATTTTGACTGCAGGGTGGTAGCTATCGAGATTGGCGACAACGTCTGGGAAGGACTGATTACCAATCTGGATGAAGCAGAATTTCCTCCGGAGGCTCTTGGATTTATTTACCACCTAAGGTGGCGAATCGAGCAGAGTTTCTCCTGGCTTAAATATGGAATAGGAATGAAACGTATCCACTCGATAAAAGCAGAATACATCATTCAGGAGATTTATTCATCCCTTATCTTCTACAATCTGGTTTCCGAGATCAAAAAGTGTGTTCTTGAATCATCTCAATCGGATAATAAAGAAGAGAAGCAGACAACTTATGAATACCAAATCAATACAACTAAGGCGATACGGGCTATCAGGAATACGTTTACTCCGAAATGGACGAAAAAACGAACAATCTGTCAAATTACAAAAGCGGAGTTTCAAGCTCTGACTGAGGAGCTGCTAAGAGAAAAACTGCCCGTTCGGCCGGAAAGGAGCTTCAAGCGAAATCTCCATCCCAATCGTTTGATATGGTTCACTTACCGATAAGTGCATTATATGCGCATCTTATTGATACAAACCACCCATACAATTCTTAAAAACGGCTCTTATCGAAGGGTTGTTTTTAGTGTACCTATTTTGATGAATACAGCCAAATCAATCAGTATATTTTGTGCTTGGTTGGTGCATATGGATATAATCAGCAGCAAATTCTATTCCTATCATCCACTTTGTCTTTGATTTTTATACAAAGTTTGAGGTCATATTTTTCTAGCTAAATGACATTGGCTTTACATCCTTAAAAAAAAGCCCATGCGGGCTTTTTGAGCTTAACCTTCCATCAGGTCGTTTTCTTTTTTAGCAGCCAGCGTATCCACTTTCTTTACAAATTTATCGGTGAGTTTCTGGCAGGAATCCAGCCATTCCTTGGAAGTATCTTCCGGAATCTCTTTGTCTTTTTTGATTTTGTCGTTGGTATTGCGACGGATGTTTCTCAGATTTACTTTTGCTTCGTCGGCATATTTCTTGGCTTCTTTTGCCAGCTGTTTACGACGATCAGTTGTCAGTGGTGGAACATTGATGCGGATGCAGTCTGCTTCAGCCTGTGGAGTAACGCCCAGGTTTGCCGCAGCAATCGCATGGTTGATTTGTTTGACCATGGAGCGATCATAAGGTTTAACCACCAGCTGGGTTCCTTCGAGAACAGAGATTTTTGCCATCTGGTTAACCGGTGTCATTTCCCCATAGTAGTCAACTTTCACCCGGTCAAGCATGCTTGCCGAAGCCCGGCCGGTACGGATTGTCTTTAAGTTGTTTTCAAAATTCTCAATGGTTTCTTCCATTGCGAGTTCAGCGTTATCGAGATATTCGCTAGCCATAATTATTCTCCTTACTTATCGTTTCATTTTGACAAAAGAGTCTGTACAGAATCTTTTGCAGGGTTCAGATTTGGAACTTTGATTTTTGACTCAGTCTTTGGAAATGGTTGTTCCAGCCACTTCGCCTTTGACTGCTTTTTCAATATTTCCCTTTTCGTTCATATTGAACACAACAAGATCGATATCATTATCTTTGCACATGGAAATGGCAGTGGCATCCATGACCTGCAGATCTTTGTTCAGAACATCCAGGTAAGTCAGGCGGTCAAACTTTTTGGCATCCGGATTTTTCTTCGGATCGGAATCATAGACACCATCAACACCGTTTTTGGCCATCAGGATGACATCGGCATCAATTTCACTGGCTCTTAAAGCAGCTGTGGTATCGGTTGAGAAGAATGGATGTCCGGTTCCGGCACCAAAAATCACCACGCGGCCTTTTTCAAGATGACGAAGCGCTCTTCTTAAAATGAAGGGTTCAGCGACTTCCTGCATTTTCACAGCCGTCTGCACGCGGGTATCGACCCCTTCGTTTTCCAGAGCGTTCTGTACAGCCAGAGCATTGATGACGGTTCCCAGCATTCCCATATAGTCAGCCTGAGCGCGGTTCATGCCCATATCCTGAATCTGTTTGCCGCGGATGAAGTTTCCACCGCCGACAACGATGGCCAGTTCAACACCGGTCTCTTGAACTTTTTTTAACTCCTGGGCCAGTTCTTTCAAAATAGCTGGATCCAGATTGGAATCTTTTGAAGACAGAGCTTCGCCGCTCAGCTTCAATAAAACGCGTTTATACATTGGTTTATCGTTCCTTTTCATTCCAACCTATTATACATGAGCGCTCATTCAAAAAAAAGAAACGCTCATACAGCTCCGCCTGTTCAGGATTGAATTTTTACCTTCGCTGCCGATTCTTTCACCATGGATCACCAGAACAAAAAAGCCCAGTCCTTCAAAAGAAAGATCGGGCCTGAAAAATTGATTTGCTTTTCGGTGGTTTCAATCCGGAAATTATTCAGCTGCAGATTCAGTTGTGGCAGAAGAAGCAGTTGTATCCGCAGTGGACTGAGCTTCAGAAGAAGCCGCCTGAGAATCTTTGGCTTCGGAAGAGACAACGCCTTCTTCAACCACTTCTACTTCTTCAACTTCAGTAGAAGAAGCGGAAGAAGCGGTTGAATCAGAAGAGCAACCTGCAAAAGCAAACATCATAGCAGCAGTCAGAGCGGCGCCAAGTACTTTATTCATTTTCATGGAATCATCCTCCTTGATGAGTTTTTCTTAACGTCAGCGATTATAGGCTGTTTAGACAAAAATAGCCAATTGAGATGCTTTTTCTGCCACATGATGTCATTGAAACCGATTCCATCGAATCGATAAATTTTATGGGTGACAAAAATCGTCCGCACACCTTTCAAATCCGAAAGCTTCATTTCCCCTTCTCTTTCGGTCCATCCCTGGATAGGCTTCAGTCTATTTCCCCTGTCTGGTTTTCTGTCCAAAAAAATACAAAGAACAGTCATCCATCAGACAACTGTTCTTTGCGTGTGCTGTTTTTGATTTGTTAGGACCTTCTGGTTTTGGCTTGGCGAAAGTTATCCCTTTTTCTTGCCGGTCATGGTGTCAACGTCCAGAATCAGGCAGGTTGTCCTTGGTATGGCCGCATCGTTATAGGCTTTGACTTCTCCATAGTAGTGAGCCATCAAAGCATCCAGAATTGCTTTTTTCTCTTCTGCTTTGGCCATATGCATCCGGCGAAAACCGGTGACACTCTCATAAAACATTGTGCAACGTTGTCTTGGCTCATTGTAATCAAGGATTTCATCCCTGTGGATCTCAAAACAGACATTAGGATTTTTTTGGATCAGGTCCAGTTTCTTTCCTTCGTCGGCACAATGAAAATACAGACGAGTTTGATCGCCTGAATAGTCAACTGCGTAGTTCATCACCACCAGATAGGGATACGGTTCATCATGCATGGCGATGTGACAGACCTGCCCGCGATCGAGGATCTCACGGATCTGCTGTGGGTCTTTGATTTCCAGATTTTTCTTTCTCATAGGCTTCTACTCTTCTTTCCGGTGTAGAAGGTGATCATTCTTTACACCTTTGTATTGGCCTCATTATATTCGGGAGAAGCAAAATATCGAGCAGAAAATTCGAGATCAATTTCCATCAAAACTATCTCTGTAATTCCTTTATAAAGCTGTCTGTTCCATCTTTCAAATAGCATTCGAGTACAAAATCATCCCAATCCTGTAAACAAATTTTGAATCATTCAGTTTTCTGGCTTGATCTTCCCTTCCGGTTCGGAGTATCCTTGTTTTAGTTGATCCCGAGGCCTTTGCAGGCGGCCAGAGGATCGTTTTTATTTGGGCCAGTGGAAGACAGTTTTCTGTTGCCACTGGCTCTTTTTTTGCAAATAAAAACCGGGCACTGGATTCCCGGTTCAATGATATTGATGATTATCTTACTTGGCAGCTTTTTGATTGCCCGACTTTTTGAAGATGATGAATTTGGAAAAGAGGTAGTTGAGGGCAATGACGATGACATTGGCGATGACTTTCCAGAGCATTGCATTCATGTGCATCAGATCAACCGCCCAGATCATGATTCCAAGATCAAAAACTTCCGACACCAGACGAAATCCGGCAAAGGATACAAATTCCTGAATGTTCTGCTTGAAGGTTTGGTTGCGGCTTTCAAAGACGAACAGTTTGTTGGTCACAAAGGCGACCAGCATGGCAGCCAGCCAGGCAATCAGGTTACTGGCTGTATTGCTAAGGGATGCCAGATCGTAGCAGACATGGAAGGTTCCGATGTTGACAACCGTTGCGACGGCGCCCCAGAAGCCGTATTTAATCAGTTCTTTATATTTTCTTAAAAGCGCTAAAATTGTCTCCATATATGCCTCCCTCGCCTGTTCTATTAAAAATGGTTTACGTGCTGAAACTTGGATACTTTAACATATTTGCCGCCAGAAAGTTCGGTCAGATTACGGGGAATGGCCAAAAAAGAGTTCTGGCTTGCTCATCGAGCTATTCATTTGGGAATGTAAGCCGTTTATCTGGTCTCGTGGCATTCTGCCTGGCAGACGAAGTCCAGGTAAGAACCCGCTTTGATTCCTTTTTCGATGCTGCCTTTGCGTTCTGTCTTCTCTTTTTTGCTTCCAGCTTCTGGCAAACGTAAAAAAAGGACCCTAAAGGGTCCTTCATGATCAAAGTGAGTTTCGGCTTACTTGTGAGCAGCTTCCATCTGAGCTGCAACTTCAGCGGCGAAATCTTCTTCTTTCTTTTCGATTCCTTCACCAACCTGGAAGCGGATGAATTCAACAACAGAAGCGTTGTTTTCTTTGAGGTATCCACTGACTTTTTTCTTGGAGTCAAGGAAGAATTCCTGATCCATTAAGCATTCTTCCTGGAAGTGTTTGGAAACTTTTCCTTTCAGAATTCCCTGGATCATCTTTTCAGGCTTACCAGCCATTTTTGGGTCTTCAGCCATGATTTTCTTCTGAACTTCTTCTTCGTGAGCCAGAACATCAGCTGGGATATCTTTTTCACTTACGTAGACTGGACGCATGGAAGCAACCTGCATAGCGATTTCTTTTGCAGCCTGTGGGTTGCCGCCTTCCATAACAACAAGAGCGGAGATAGCACCTTTGTTGTGCATGTAAGCGCCAAATACCTGAGAATCCGTTTTCTTAACGATCGCAATACGACGAAGAGTGATTTTTTCACCAATCGTTGCAGTTGCGGATACGATCAGATCGTTGATTGTGCCAGATGGCAGCTGGATTTCCAGTGCTTCTTCAACAGTAGCAGGCTGGTTAGCCAGTAATGCAGTCTGGATCTGGTCAAGGAGTTCCAGGAACTGTTCGTTTTTGGAAACGAAGTCAGTTTCGGAGTTAACTTCGAAGACAACAGCGGTATCGCCTTCAGTAGCGACACGAGTCAGACCTTCAGCAGCAACGCGGCCAGCTTTTTTCGTGGATTTTGCGATGCCGTTTTCACGCAGCCAGTCAATGGCTTTTTCCATGTCACCGTCTACAGCAGTCAGGGCTTTTTTGCAGTCCATCATGCCAGCGCCAGTTTTTTCACGGAGTTCTTTGACCTGTTTTGCAGTGATTGCCATGTTTTATTATCCCTCTTTCCGAGATTAAGCAGCTGTTTTTTCAGCTGGTTTCTCTTCTGTTTTTGGAGCTTCAGCTTTTGGAGCGTCGTTTCTTGGTCCTCTGTTCTGACCTGGGCGGCCATTGTAAGGACGACGGCCGGCATTGCGGCGTTCCATATTTCTTTTGCGGCGTTCTTCGTTTCTTGCTCTGCGGCGTCTTTCGTTTTCAGCAATCTGGGCTTCAACATTGCGGACAACGTCTTCCATGTTGACATCTTCTTCAGGATTGTCGAGGTAAGCGATTTCGAGCAGACCGCCTTTAGCGTCTACGATTGCGTCAGCAAGGATGGTTGTGATCAGTTTGATCGAACGGTTGGCATCATCATTGGAAGCAATTGGGAAATCCGCATCTTCTGGATCGCAGTTGGTGTCGAGCATAGCGAATACAGGGATGCCCAGTTTCTTCGCTTCGGCAACTGCGTTGTGTTCTTCTTTCGGGTCGATGATAACAACTGCATCAGGCAGTTTTTTCATTTCTTTGATACCGCCAAGGGAAGTTTCGAGTTTTGCTTTTTCCTTGAGGATCTGAGCCTGTTCTTTCTTAGTATAAACTTCAAGTTTACCGCTGGCTTCCATTTCTTCGATTTCAATCAGACGTTTAATCCGTTTCTGGATTGTACGGAAGTTGGTGAGCAGACCACCTAACCAGCGTTTGTTTACATAGAAAGATCCGGAACGCAGAGCCTGCTCTTCGATTGTGTCTGCAGCCTGTTTCTTTGTTCCGACGAACAGAACTTTACCGCCTCTTTCAGAGATTGCTTTCAGTTCGTTGTAGGCATTTTCTACCTGGTTGAGTGTTTTGTTTAAATCAACGATGTAAACCCCGTTTCTGCTTGTGTAAATATAGGGTTTCATCTTAGGGTTCCATTTGCGGGTCTGATGTCCGAAGTGAACACCATTCTCCAGCATTTTTTTCATGGATACAATGTTAGACATAAATAATCCTTTCCGTTAGTCCTCCACCATTTCGAAGGGAAGCAACACATCGACTGTGCACGGGATTCCCAATTCATGGTGTGTGTAATTTAAGCGGTCCAAGCCGCAATTGGCATTATAACAAATGCCTGTTCGTGCATCAACTGTCAGAAAGGGTAAAATTGGCAAAAGCTTTCTGGCAGGCGTTGCGCAGGCTTTCATTGGAAATATGGGTATAAATCTGCGTGGTTGAAAGCGCTGCATGGCCTAAAAGTTCCTGAACTGTACGAATATCCGCTCCCCCATCGAGCAGCTGGGTGGCATAAGAATGGCGAAGCATATGCGGGTGTACGTTTATCGTCATGCCCACTTTCTGACTGTGGATCTGCATGCGATACTGCACCCCGCGCACACTCAGCGGCCCGCCGTTTTTATTGAGAAAGAGTACTCCGCTTGCGCCAGTCTCGACTTTCCAGCTTTTGAGCAGTTCCATCAGCCACAGGGGAATGGGCACGATTCGTTCTTTGTTTCCCTTTCCGACAATCCGCACGATTCGCTCATCGAAACGAAAATCCACCCATTTCAAAGCACAGGCTTCTGAAACACGAAGTCCGCAGCCATAGATCAAAGAAAACAGCACTCTGTCTCTTCGATCGGATGCATTCGACAAGTCAAATCCGGAAAGAAACTGCCCGACCTCTTCCTGGAAGAGGTATTCGGGCAGTTTCTTTGTCTTCTTAAAGCCATGGATCTGGCCAAGCGGACTATCGGCGACCAACCCCTGCATCTGTAAAAACTTATAGAACTGCTTAAGCGTGCTGAGTTTTCGGGTCATGGTCGAATTTTTAAGGGTCTGATCCGGGTAGAGTCTGCGCAGATCCGACAAATAATCGAGAATCAGCAGCCGATCGGCCTGCAAATAGTCCAGCTTTTTGGCCTCCAGCCATCTCTGGTACTGCTCCAGATCCGTGCGCAAGGCTTTGATTGAAGCTTGAGAGCGGGAATTCTGGGCATACTGTCTTTTTAAAAACAATTCGATCTGGCTGGAAAGATCGCAAACTTCCCCCATTGGCAGAGTGGTCTTGATTTTCTGATCGTCCATGATTCCTCTATTGCTTTGCCTGCATCGATTCAGGCTGGGGATTGTCTGTTGTCTTGCAGGCTGGCTGATGCGCTTCTTTGGGACGGTCGTCAAAGACGGGTCCCTGCCAGTCGGCATTGACGATTGCGGCCACTTCCTGGATCCGCTCTAAGGCATTGGCTGCCAGTCGATCCTTTCGATCCTTCTTGCGGCATTTTTCAGGAAGTTCAAACAGGCCGAAGTTTGCATTCATCGGCTGGAAGTGAGCCGGATCAGCATGGGCAATGTAATAGGCCTGGCTGCCCATGGCGCTCTTACGGCCAAACAGGATTGGCTCTTCCCCTTTCAGCTGCCTGGCCATGGCAAGTCCTGCCTGCAAGCCGGAGGCCGCACTTTCCACGTACCCCTCTACCCCGGAAATCTGGCCGGCAAAAAACAGATCCGGACGGGTTTTGAAACGATATTGTTCATCGAGCAGGGTGGGCGCGCAAAGGAAAGAATTGCGGTGCATGACGCCATACCGGGCAAATTTTGCCTTTTCAAGACCAGGAATCATGGAGAAGACACGTTTCTGTTCCGGCCAGGTTAAATGCGTCTGAAAGCCGACAATGTTATAGAGCGTTGCACTGACATTATCCTGGCGAAGCTGGACGACGGCAACGGGGCGCTGGCCTTCTTTTTCCAGACCCACTGGCTTTAACGGACCAAACAACAAGGTCTGATAACCGCGGCGGGCCATTTCTTCTACCGGCATGCAGCCTTCAAAAACTTTTGGATCCTTTTCAAATTCATGCAGGCTGGCACACTTTGCATTGACCAGTTCGTGATAAAACGCATCGTATTGCTTTTCATCCATTGCGCAGTTGATATAGGAGGCTTCGCCTTTGTCATAGCGGCTTTTGAAGTAGGCTTTGGAAAAGTCGATCGAATCTTTTTCAACAATCGGCGCAGCCGCATCGAAAAAATGCAGGGCTTCACTGCCGGTCAGCCTGGCAATCTCAGCAGCCAGATCATCCGAGCATAATGGACCAGCCGCAATGATCGTCGGGCCGGTGGGAATGGCGGTGACTTCTTCTCTGACCACTTCAATGAGCGGATGTGATTCCATCGCTTTGGTGATCGTTTGGGAAAAGCCTTCCCGGTCAACGGCCAATGCGGACCCTGCCGGCACGCGATTGACATCAGCCGCATGCAGAATCAGGGAATTGAGCTGGCGCATTTCTTCTTTCATGACGCCCACAGCGTTTTTGAGCGAATCCGAGCGCAGGGAGTTGGAGCAGACCAGTTCACCAAAGCCATCAGTATGAAAGGCCGGCGCATATTTGTGCGGGCGCATTTCATACAGACGAACCGGAATGCCGCGGTTGGCCAGCTGCCAGGCGGCTTCACAACCCGCCAGGCCAGCGCCGACAATCTGAACCGGACTCATGATTTGGACTCCGAAGAGCGATCAGAGAAATCAAGCGAGGCATTGTCATCAAACAGATCGGATCCGGAGAAGACTTCCAGATTCTGAATGACATTCTGAACATTTGGATCTGGAGCACCCGCTGGAGCCGGCCCGTTCTCGATGGCTGCGGCTTCCTCTTTTTTGGCAGTTTTTTCGCTCTTTTTAATGTAATGGCATTTTGGATAGTTCGAGCAGCCGATAAAGGTCTTGCCATAACGGCTGACGCGCTCAACCAGGTCATGACCACATTCCGGACATTTCTCCCCGGTTGGCTTGGGTTTGGGTTTGGCTTTGAGCGGCTCGATGTGTTTGCAGGTCGGATAATCGCTGCAAGCCCAGAATGGACCGAAGCGGCCTTTTTTAATGACCATCTTATGACCGCACTCTGGACAGAGTTTTTCAGTCTTCTCCAGTTCTGTCAGCTCTGGATCCGCATTTTCGGTGTACTTGCATTCCGGATAGGTGCTGCAGGAGACAAATTTGCCAAAGCGGCCGTTGCGATAAACCAGGTCGTTTCCACAAAGCGGGCACTTGCGGCCGACTTTTTCGAGTTCCTTTTTCGGCATCTTCTCATAGGCCTGTTCGACCAGTGGCTCGAAATCGGAATAGAACTCTTTGAGAAACTTCACATAGTCTTCATTGCCTTCCGCAATGATATCCAGCGACTTTTCCATGTCGGCCGTGTACTGAACGTTGATGATTTTCTTGAAGAACTCCTGCAGTTTCGTATTGGTCAGTTCGCCCTGTTCGGTTGGGCGGAAGACTTTGGTTTTGGAAGTCTCAGTCGCTTTCTCCAGCGTGACATACGCCCGCTTTTGCAGGGTATCGATGATGGTGGCATAAGTCGATGGACGGCCGATGCTCTTTTCTTCCAGTTCCTTGATCAGTTTGGCTTCGGTATACCGGGCTGGCGGTTCGGTAAAGTGCTGAGCAGAAGTGATGTGGACATGTTTCATCTCTTCGCCCTGTTTTAACATCGGCAGATTGGTTGTGGTCTGCTTTTCATATTTGGAATACACCTTCGTGTACCCGTCAAAGAGCATTACCTGGCCGCTGGCGCCAAACTCACAGGGACCGGCCGTAAATTTTACGCTGGTGACATCAAACTGCGCGTTTGCCATTAAGGAAGCCAGCGTTCGGGCATAAATGAGCGAATACAGACGGAACTGTTCGTTGGTCAGATACTCCCGGACTTTTTCGGGCGTGTTGTTGATGTCAGTTGGACGAATGGCTTCATGGGCGTCCTGGGCGTTGGTGGAATTTTTTTCATGGGCTTTGCCCCGGTATTCCTTGCCATATTCACGGTCAATGAAGTTTTCAGTATCATTGACAAACAGATCCGACAGTCGGGTCGAGTCCGTACGCATGTAAGAAATCAGACCGGTTGTCGTGCCGCCCAGATCAACCCCTTCATACAGTTTCTGGGCCAGGCTCATCGTTTTACGGGCACCATAGCCCAGTTTGGTTGAGGATTCCTGCTGAAGAGTGGATGTAGTAAATGGCAGCTTTGGTTCTTTGTTTTTCTTACGGCTTGTAATGGAAGACACCACAAACGGTTCCTTGGCACAAAGCGCCAGAATGGCATTGGCCTCTTCTTTGTTGGCCATCTTTGGCTTCTTGCCGTCGACTTTGTTCAGATCGGCGGTAAACGTGGAGTTGCCTTTTTTCAGGTCGGCCGCGATCGTCCAGTACTCTTCGGATTTGAACTTCCGGATTTCCTCTTCCCGCTCAACAATCAGACGCAAAGCAACGGACTGGACACGGCCGGCTGATTTGGACTGGATTTTATTTTGCAGAAGCTTGGACAGCTTAAAGCCGATGATGCGGTCAAGCATTCGTCTGGCTTCCTGGCTTTTGACCAGATCCATATCAATTTTGTGCGGTTCCTGAATGGCTTCAGTGACGACCGGTTTGGTGATTTCATGGAAGGTCACGCGGTTGTCATCTTCAACCGACAGACCCAGCTCTCTTGCCAGATGCCACGCGATGGCTTCTCCTTCACGGTCCGGGTCGCTTGCGAGAATGACTTTTTCACTGTCTTTGGCCAGTTTCTTCAGTTCTTTGACGACTTCTTTTTTCTCCTTGGAGATTTTGTAGGTCGGGGTGAAGTTGTTTTCGACATCAATTCCCAGTCCACCCTTTCCGGTTGTGGCCAGATCGCAGATATGGCCTTTGGAGGAAACGACTTTGTAGTCGCTGCCTAAATATTTTTCAATCGTCTTGGCCTTGGATGGCGACTCGACGATAACAAGATTCTTTTTTGCGGCGCTTTTCGTTGATGATTTACGACCAGTAGCCGTGGTTGTCTTTTTGGATTCTTCTTTCACCGAAATACACCCTTTCTATCTTTATGCACCTTTATTTTTCTCTTTGTCCGTTTTTTGATCTACAGGAAACGGACCTGTTTAAATCGTTCTATTTCTATCATGCAAAAGTACAGAGTTCAACCGAAATATCTTTGAAACTCTTTTGGGACAGGATTCTGGGATCGTTTTCTGGCAGGAATGAAAAAACCGTCAAAACAAAGTCAGACGGTTGTTTTCTTCAATAATTTTGGCCACCGGACCATAGGAACGACGATAGAAATCCTGAATTCCACAGGCGGCAATCGCATCCAGATGGCGGCGCGTCGGGTAGCCTTTATGGTCTTTAAGCCCGTATTGCGGATATTCCTTGTCCAGAGCAATCATATAATGATCCCGGCTGACTTTGGCCAGAATACTTGCAGCCGCAATCGCCAGCGATTTCTGATCCCCTTTGACCAGCGCTTCAAAATTGGTGCGATCTGTTAAAGGCATCGCATCCGTGAGCACATAGTCGGCACCAGCCAGACTGGCGATTTTCTCCATGGCCTGCTGCGTCGCGCGATAAATATTCAGACGGTCAATCGTCGGCTCATCGATAAAGAGCACCCAGTACTTCAGGGCATCCTTCTGGATCACTTCAAATAAGGCTTCCCGCTTTTTTTCGGAAAGTTTTTTGGAGTCATTGATCAGATCGTTGGTATATCCAGCCGGGAAAATGACGCCGGCAACGACTAACGGTCCGCAGATCGGTCCCCTTCCCGCTTCATCCATGCCCAGAATCACTGGGTAATCCGGCCACAGGGCTTCTTCACTCGGATGCTGCATCTTCGTCTGGCTGCTCCCAGGTAATCCGGCCCAGTTTGGAAGAACGGATATCCTGAATGAAAGTGCGCATGGTGCGGTTTTCATCGATATCCCCCTTTTGCAGCCAGCCGCGCTTGCGGGCAATGGCCTGCAAAGTCGGCCAGGGCGTTTCTTCAATGGTTTCCAGGCCATAAGTATCCATCAAAGCCTGCGGCTTATGATCCATCAGATACTGGCAGCAATACAAAGCCAGATCATCCATATGGACCACATCATCTTTGATTGAGCCTAAAGCGGCCAGAATCAGGCCATTTTTTTCGCTTTCAAATTTTGGCCACAGAACCCCTGGAGTATCCAGGACTTCCAGATCCTTGCCAACCTTGATCCACTGCAGAGATTTCGTTACCCCTGGCTTATCCCCCGTCTGGGCTGCCTTGCGGCCAGCCAGGGAGTTGATCATCGTTGACTTGCCAACATTTGGAATGCCCGCGACCATCGCCCGAAGGGCTCTTGGGCGGATGCCGCGCTTTTTCTGTTTTTCAATGAGTGCCTGGTTTAAAGCCAGCGACTCCTGAATGATCCGGTTTTTAAAGTTTTCCTTGATCAGATCCACTGCAATGACGCGGGTATTGTCATTGCTTAACTTTTCGATCCAGGCTTCGGTCATTGCCGGATCTGCCTTATCTTTTTTTGAAAGGATGACCAGTCTTGGCTTGTTGCGGGCCAGTTCATCGATCAGTGGATTTTTCGATGACTGGGGCATTCGGGCATCCCGGATTTCAATGATGAAATCCACTTTCTTCAGATTTTCTTCCATCTGCCGTCTGGCTTTCGCCATATGGCCTGGAAACCACTGAATGACATTACTCGGCATTATTTCACCCCAATTTTATCGAATGGATATAAAACTAAAACACCTTTCCCATACAGCTGGTCTTTCTTGACAGGACCAACTGTTGGATAGCGGGAATCTTTGGAATGCGGGCGGTTATCTCCCATCACCCAGTATTCGTCCTCACCCAGAGTGACCGGACCAAAATCCGATGTGAATGGACCGTAGTCCACGTCATATTCGGCTTTGAAATCCGCTAAAGTCTGGTCCATGAAATCCTGTTTGAGATAGCTGCTTTCATCGAGAGCTTCGCTATTGATATACACGACACCATCTTTGGCTTCAACCGTCTCGCCTGGCAGAGCGATGATTCTCTTGACCCAGCGTTCTTCTTTACCGGTTTCGTCATCCGTCATCGTCACCACGACAATATCGCCGCGGTTCACTTCCCCGGTTGCCAAAGAAATCAGATTGGTAAAGCCATATTCACCATTGAGCAGCGTTGGACTCATGGAACGGCCTTCTACGTTGACTGGATGGGCAATAAAATTCACAAACAACAGTACGACAATCGCACTGATCACAAACACTTTGACAAAGTCGAGAATGTCATCGACTAAGGTTTTTTCTTCATCCTTACGACCCGCTTTTTTAATTTTCTTTGAATTTGAATCTTTCATTGGACCTCCCCCATGTTTTATCTTGAATGGCCTCGCTTCAACAACCGCCTGAAGATGCTCAGGTTCTTTTCCAGTTGATTATACCGATTGTGCAGGTGAATTTGCCGACCGCTTCAATTGTCTTTCAATTCCTGCTCCCTCCAGTATAAAGCTTTTTCTAAAACAGCGATGAAAGTTGAAAACAAATCAGGCCAATAAGACAACAGATCGAAAAAAATCCCCGAAGTCCGCATGGATTTCGGGGATTAACGTTCTTAGCGACGAACTTCTTTAAGACGAGCAGATTTACCGGAACGGTTTCTGAGGTAACGCAGTTTGTTACGACGTACTTTACCGTGACGGACAACTTCGATCTTATCAATGATTGGAGAGTGTAATGGGAACTTACGTTCTACACCAACACCGTTGGAGATTTTGCGGACAGTGAACGTTTCACCGATGCCTCCGCCTTTTCTTTCTGTCACTACACCTTCAAATACCTGAATACGGCTCTTGTCTCCTTCTTTGATCATTACGTGAACACGTACAGTGGAGCCAGAACGGAAATCAGGAATGTCTTTACGAAGCTGGCTTTTGCCAATTTCGTGAACCAGATTTAAATTCATTTTCGTTCTCCTTCTTTTAAATTACTGCTTCTGCTTTTCAAGATTCATAGTCAATGATGCCAGCGGAACCCGCAGAACCTAAGAGACTATACCATGCGCAAAAGCAAAGATCAAATTGCATTCGGCTTTCAAACCGGCAAAAAATCGCAAAGCGTCCAGAAAGAAAACGCTCTATTGGCCAGAATCGCCTTTTCTGTCCAGATCCATCCTTTAAGATTGCCGGTCTTCAATCCAAAGCAAAACGCAAAGGGATCAGAATCCACCATCTTCTTCTGGGTAGACGACATCCGGTTCGACTGGCATCGGACTTTCGCCATTCATCGTTCCATCTGGATTGATGATAATCTCGCCTGGCAAGTCATCACCCGGCTGATCGACCACTGGCTGATCGACCACTGGCTGATTCACAACAGGCTGGTCAACAGCTGGCTGGTCAATCGCAGGCTGATCCACAACAGGCTGGTCAATCGCCGGCTGATCCACTCCAGACTGGTCAGGTGTAGTGACATTCTGATCTGGCGTGACGACGGGTTCCTGGACAGGTTCGCTGACGGTCTGCGTGCTTGGTGTCTGCCCTGTGGAATCTTTCTGGCTGGAAGCCGAAGAGGATTGTGAGGTTTGGGTGTTTGTGGTTGAGGAGGCTGCTGGCACACCAGAATATTCAAAGTGCTTGTAGTCATTCAACCCTGTCACATTGCCCTTCCAGCTAAACCCTTCCTTTTTAAAGGCTTCAACCGCATAGTCATTGGCATGAATGTAGTGATCTGCATTGATTGTGCGATCCAGGTACAGCTGTCCTTCCATCGGGAAAACCGACAGGGAGCTTCCATTGTCCTTGATCAGCGGGTTATAGAGCGGGTTAAGATCTACCGCATAGCCGCGCGCGTGGAGGCTTCCGCCATTATCATCAGTCAGATTAAACGCCAGACCGACGGTGTTGTTATCGGCATAGGATTCTGAAATCCGGGTGCCGTAGGCATCCGGCAGGATCATCTTGCCAATCTGGTATTTGTGCAAAAACAAATCATAGAAGACATTCTCGATCTGTTTGGCAACAGCAGAATTGACGACAATTTCGCCCACGGTGGCCCGTCCGTTAAAGTCGTTGTACAGAACACGGACATAGCTGAGCTGGTCGGCTGGAATCTGATCCGCATAGCCCATTTTGACCAGCCGCTCTTTGAGTTTGTCATCAATGGACTGACTAAAGAAACAGTCACGCAGTTCCTCATCGGAAAAGCCGGTGACGGATACTTCATCGAGCGCATTGGCTTCCTTGATTTTCTTGACTTCATTTGCATGAGAGATCCGGTTGAGGGGAGCCGTTTTTTCGTTGTTAGTCAGCTGCGGAATGATCGCAAACAAGGAAGGACCATATTTCAGGCCGGCATAGCCGACACCACCAGCCAATATGGCGCCAAGAACCAGCAAGGTAAGCACTCTGCCCAAGCGCAGCTGTCGTTTTGCTTTTTTACGGCGAGAATTTCGTAAAGCCGGCTGACTGGACGTCTTGCGGGCGGTGGAAGCCGTTTTGGGACGGGGGTTTTGCGGGGCGGGTTTATTTTTTGTAGATCTTGTTGTTTTCGCCGATTTTGTTGTTTTGGTGGATCTTGTTGTTTTTGTCGATTTTGAGGCTGTAGAGGGACGCTTCTTTTGGGAAGCGGAAGACTTACGCGTTTGTCCTGAGCGCCCTGAACCAGAAGAGTTCGGATTGCTTCTGGATGTAGATTGGTTGTTTCTTACAGTTTTTTTGCTCATAGAACTAGAGTACAGAGTTTTTTGCCGTAAAAAAAGGGCAGAGCCATGACATTTTTCAGTCAGCTCTGTCCAGTTCGGCCTTTGCCTGGTCTAAAAACGCAAGATCTTCGCTGGAAAGCTTCGCACTCTCAAGCAGATCCGGGCGGTGTTTCAGGGTGTTGAGCAGGGATTGTTCCCTTCTCCACTTCTGGATATTGGCGTGGTGTCCGGAAAGCAGAACATCTGGCACTTTCTGTCCATCATACTCGTAAGGTTTTGTATATTGGGGATATTCAAGCAGTCCATCCGCAAACGAATCATCCGCGCTGCTGTCCTGTTTGATGGTTCCCTCCACCAGACGAAGGGTTGCATCGCAGATGGCAGCCGCTGCCGGTTCCCCGCCGGTGAGCACAAAATCGCCCAGGGAAATCTGAAGATCGCAGGCATTGCGGATTCGTTCGTCGAATCCTTCATAGTGGCCGCAGATTAAAATCAGATGCTCCATTTTCGAAAATTCAAGCGCTTTCGCGTGGTTGAAAGTCGCTCCCTGCGGGGAAAGCAGGGCGACAACCGAATCCGGTGTCCGGATGGATTTCAGGGCATCCAGAATTGGCTGGCACTGTAAAACCATTCCAGCCCCACCCCCATAGGGGGTGTCATCGACATGCCCATGCTTGGATCTGGTGAATTTTCGAAAGTCGATCAGTTCCACTTCATACAATCCGGCATCCAGTCCGCGCTTGAGAATCGATGTGGAGAGCATGCCCTGGAAGTATTCAGGAAACAGGGTCAGAATCGAGATTTTCATCGTAGACCGTCCATTTCTTCGATCACGATTTTCTTTTCTTTCGGATCCACTTCTTTCACGAATGCGTTTACAAAGGGAAGCAGATATTCCTGTTCACCATTTTTTACGCGTAAAACCAGGTTGGCTCCCGTTTCAAGAATGGCGCTGACAATGCCGGTGTCTTCCCCTTGCTGATTGAAGACATGACAGTCCTGGAGTTCGTGGTAGTAGAATTCATCTTCTTCCAGTTCATTGAGTTCTTCTTTTGGCAAGAAGAGTTCGTGCCCTTTTAAGGCTTCCGCCTGTTCAATGGTGGTGATTTCATCGAACTGAACATAGCCAAATCCTTTATAGACGGAATACTTTTTGACCGTCAGTTTCTTGTGGTCTTTTAAATACAGATGATTACCACTCTGAAAGCGGATGTCATCCTGGTCTGTGAACAGTTTGACTTTACATTCCCCTTTCAGGCCGCGTGTATTGATAATCTGAGCAATTCGAATCATATCTTCATCCTCCTGACTGGATGGTTTTGCCATAATTGGCGAAGTGTTTTTTCGAGGCAATCGTACTTCATTTTTATAAGCAAAAAGAGTCAACTGCCTGAAGGCTGAAAAAAAGGGCGCAGTTTCCTGCAGCCCTGGTGTTTCTGGTTACCTGCCTGAATCGATTCTTAAGTCGATTAATAGGCTTCAAATTTTACAAGAACGCGTTTTTTTGTGGCTCTTGCTGCAGCACTCATCGCCGAACGAATCGCAGTGGCAAGGGCACCACGCCGGCCGATCAGGCGGGCGATATCCTTGTCGTCTGCATAGACGTAAAGGAGAATTTCCTTTTCGCTGGTCGAAGACAATGTCTTAACCGACAGAGCTTCTGGATGAGTGGTCAGTGGAACGCACAGATCAAACAGAGTTTTCTCGAGATCAACCATGAATTTTACCGTTTCTTTTCTTTCTTATGACCTGCACTGAGGTCCGTAACGTTAAGACTACTTACCGAGTTTGGAGTTGTGGAAAGCAGTCATTACGCCTTCTCTGGAGAGAATGGAACGTACAGTATCGGAAGGCTGTGCACCCTGCTTGAGCCATTTTAAAGCGGCTTCGCGGTTCAGTTCAACAGCTTCTTCACCTTTAATTGGATTATAAGTTCCGATTTCTTCGATGAAGCGGCCATCTCTAGGACTTCTGGAGTCAGCAGCAACGATTCTGTAGAAAGGCTGTCCTTTCTTACCCATTCTTCTTAAACGCAGTTTTACCATGATTTTCTATATCCTTTCAAATTGAGTATTCACTTTTACTTTTTGATTGCCGGTTTATCTTACAATACGGCACCAAGGCCGTCAAGCATTTTTGCTTGACACTTTCACCTTCACTTTGAGCGGCGTCATTTTGTGAAGATAGCGCGACGGATATTGATCCTGATCATTTTCACGGACAAAGAAACTGCGCGCAAACCAGGAACCATCCTGATCCTGGCAAATCCCGACATGGATGGTCCGGTTTCCAAACACTCGATAAAGGAGAATATCTGATTTCAGCTTGCTGCCGGGCACCTTTTTCGGATCAAAGAGCACAGCGCTCGGATCATTGACTGTTTCGATCAGCTGTTCGATCATGGCATATTCATTGGCATAATACTGCACCTGATCCGGATTGATCTGCCGCAGCATTTTCATCGTGATTTTGCCGTTTTGAATATTGCGCCAGCCTTTCATCCCCGAAAACTCATCGAGATCAGGGGTGTAATCTTTGACAATTGAACCGATGGAAAACAAATGACAGAAAGCCGAGCGGTCAAATATCAGATCCGCTTTGAAAGGCGTCTTCCCTTTTTGCTGGAACGTATACCGGAAAGTCCGATCCGTCAGCTCTTGTTCATATCGGTCGGCAAGGGTGGCAAGCGAGGGGCTGGCCATGCCGGGCAGCAATGCTCTGGCAACCGACCACAGCAGCTTGGCTAAGCGTGAGGAAGGCATAGCTTATTTCTTTTTCTTCTTTTTCTTGGACGGTTTCTGTTTCTTGCTGCCCGAATGCTTGCTGGCACCATACATTCCGCCGCCACGCTGCATGGAGGCAAATGGATTTCCAAATGGGTTGCCAAATCCACCGCCAGACATCATCTTGGACAGCTGCTGCATCTGCTGCTGTTGGGCGATGAGTTTGTTCAGATCCGCGACTTTCAGCCCCGCACCCCTGGCAATCCGCTGCTTGCGGGAATTTTTAAGGCATTCAGGATGTTCCCGTTCGTAGGGAGTCATGGACTGGATCAGCGCTTTCATGTGCTTGATCTGTTCACTCATCTTTTCGTCATCGACTTTTGGTGCCATCTTGCCCATGCCTGGAATTTTAGAGATCAGTCCGGAGAAAGATCCCAGTTTATTCATCTGTTCAAACTGGCTGAGCAGATCATTGAATGTAAAGACACCGGCCATCATGCGGGATGCGGATTCTGCAGCTGCTTTTTCGTCGATTTTGTCCTGAGCCTGTTCAATCAGGGTGAGCATGTCGCCCATGCCAAGAATTCGGGCCGCCATCCGGTCTGGGTGGAATTCTTCAAGATCTTCAACCTTTTCACCATTGGAAACAAAGAGCACAGGCACTTTGGTGATGGAACGGACGGATAACAGGCCGCCGCCACGGGCGTCGCCATCCATTTTGGTGACCACAAGACCGGTGATATCGAGCTTGTCATTGAAATCACGGGCAACCGTTACGATATCCTGACCGGTCATGGCATCAACCGTCAGCAGGATATCCTGCGGCTGGATTTCTTCTTTCATTTCCGATAATTCGTTCATCAGCGCTTCATCAATATGCAGACGACCGGCGGTATCGAAAATGATCACGTCATAGCCTTTTTCTTTGGCGTATTCTTTGGCGCACTTGGCCGTATAGACAGCGGGTGTTTCTGCGCCTAAGGAGAAGACTTCCACATCAATCTGTTTTCCAAGTGTTTTTAACTGCTCAATCGCGGCTGGACGGACAACGTCGCAGGCAGCGAGCAGGACTTTTTTGTTCTGTTTGTTTTTCAGAAAGCGGGCAATTTTAGCTGCAGCGGTTGTTTTACCCGTTCCCTGCAGACCAACCATCATGACGGAAGTAATGCCCTGGTCATTCATAACCAGTTTTGCCTGGTCAGGTCCTAAGATTTTTTCCAGTTCATCACGGACGATTTTCACGACCATCTGTCCGGGATCAAAGCTCTCCAGAACTTCCCGGCCCATAGCCTGTTCTTTAATATCGTTGATGAAGTCCTTGACAACCTGGTAGTTGACATCTGCTTCAAGAAGTGACATTCGGACTTCTTTGAGCATGTCATTCATATTGGCTTCGGTCAGCTTTCCTTTGCCTGAAATTTTCTTCAGCGCACTTGAAAGCTTTTCCGAAAGAGATTCAAAAGCCATCGTAATTCTCCATTCTAATTTCTGTCCTGTCTTGTTATTGTACAGGATTTTTAACTCTCTGCCAAAAGCCGCTGGAGTCCAGCGGCTTTTATGCGAAATTTAAAGGAGTCCTGTCCTTTTTGGGATTGGTTTACTGTCTTTTTGCCTGCCCAAGCAAAGCTGTTTACTCGTTTTCTGGCTGCAGGACAGGCTGTAAGTTTCCCTGATCCATGTCCTCTTGCCTGCTCTGGCTGGTCTGGTTTTCATCTGACGAAACCGTTTGAGAATGCATCTGCCCAATGGGTTTCTGATCGGCAGAGTTCTGATCATCAGAGAAATGAAGCCCGCTTTCAGCCGCATTGGCCAGGCCGCGAATCTGCGCGATATCTTCCGGTGTGATTTTTTCAAAATCAGGTTTGATTTTGCGGGCCGCTTCATCAAGCAGTTTGTTCCAGTCCAGATTGGCAGGCGGATTTTCGAGGATCTGGCGCGTATTTTCATCCATCTCCACAATCGAATCTCCCAGTTTGAGTTCTGCCAGTTTCAGCCAGGCCTCATAGGCCGCTTTCATGACGGGCGAGAAATTCAGCTTGCTCCAGTCAATTTTAGCCCCGACAAATTTGGGATCGTCTTTGCGGCGCGAGAAGACAATCAGTGTATAGATCAGCACCATATCCGTGTTGTACTGGGCCTGGTCAAAGGAAAACTTCTCATTGGGAAAGCGTTTTTTGAGATATTCTTCCTGATACTGATACGCCCGGCGCATCCCATACACCGTTGTCAGAGACATACAGTTGGTCAGAGATCCCATACGTTGTTCATAGTGGTAGAAACGTTCGGGAATGGTCCCGACACGTTTTGCATTGGCGATGGTTTTAAAGATCGTGCACGTATCTTCAAAACCTTTCATGTTTTCCGGAAACGTAATGCCCTCAAACAGCTCTTTTTTATACAGCTTCCCCCAGGGGTAGTTGTTGAGATACTTCTCTGCTACTAAGGCATGCAAAGCTTCCAGGTTGGTAAAGGTTTTATTGCCTGTGGCCCGTCTGAAAAACGGCACTGGGCCAAAGTCCATGACAAAATTGCACTGCACCAGATCCAGATTGCGTTTTTTAAGGGCATTGACCATGACCTCTAACATATCCGGCTCAATATAATCATCGCTGTCCACAAACAGAATCAGGTCCCCTTTTGCCTTAGCCAAAGCCCGGTTTCGGGTCTTGGAAATCCCGGAATTGGAATAGGAAAAAACATGAACGCGGGGATCTTTTTTTTGGTAAGCGAGCAGTTTTTCGAATGAGTTATCCGTCGAGCCATCATTGATGACAACGACTTCCAGATCTGAATACGTCTGGTTGAGCAGGCTGTCCATACAACGGTCCAGATACGGAGCGGTGTTGTAGACAGGAACAAGAATCGAAACGAGCATAAACATCCTCCAGTTGTTTTATTTTTCGACAAACAGATGGTCGATACAAAGATTCCACAGCTTTTCAAACGCAAACACCAGCAAAATCAGCCAGATCGACCACGCAAAGACTCCTGCCAGATTCAGATCCAGCCTGGCAGCCTGAATCTTCTTGCCCATGCCCGGGGCAATCCCTGTCAAGATCTCACTGGTGACACAAGCTTTAAAGCCCAGCGATGACGCATTTTTTAAAGCCGCCAGAAAAGCCGGACGAAGCATAGGAAAGCACACCCGGAGCATCAGCACAATTCTGGGCTGGTTGTAGACAATCCAGATCGGACGATACTGATGAATCAGTTCAGCCAGCTGTTCATACAGACTGCGATAGATTAACGGAAAAAGCAAAAACACTCCCGTAAGAATGACCGTTGCATTTCGATCTGTCCAGAACAGAAGCAAAATGATGTAGCAGACATTGGGCACTGTCTGCAAAATCGAGACCAGCCGATTTAAAAATTCTCTGGCTGGTCCATAGAAGGCGCCCGCAAAAGAAGCCGGAATAGCCAGAACAAAAGAGGCGGCCAAAGCTCCCAGCGCCCGGCCAATCGTCCAGGCAATCGCTATAAAAAATCCCGGTGCTCTGGCCTGCTCGATCATCTGACTAAAGGTCTGTGCAGGAGAGGGACAGATCAGAGAATTATGCATCACCCACGCGGCCGTCTGCCACAGACTCAGAACCGTAATCAGAAAAGCCAGCCAATAGAAAAAGCCATTCACCTGATGGAGATCCGGTGATTTGGCTTTGTTCGGGTTTCTGTCTGATTTTGGTTGTTTTTTTTTCTTGAAAAGAAAGGAAGAAGCAGACATCATTTTGGCTTTCTTCCACTATGAGCCTGATTCTTGCCAGACCCCTCTTGATCATTTTTTGAACCCGCGTCCGGATCCTTTTGAGTGGAACCCTTTTGATCAGATCGATCCGAACGCTTCGCATGCTCCGAGCCGCCTTTTGCGCCATTTTTACGAGACGCTTTTGGCCGTTTGGAAGCAGTCTGCTTCTTCTTTGTGCCAGATGATTTCTTTTCCGGTTTTGGGGCAGGCTGATCCAGTTCGGAAAGATCCAGCAGATCCTTCAGTTCTTTATATTCATCAAAAGAAACTGGCAGCTCTTTTCTGGAATTAGATGGAGACAGGGCTCCAAATCCCGGGATTTCCTCTTCCAGATCCAAACCATTTAAAAAATCTTCCTTCTGGCTAAGGATTTCTCGGATCGCTTTTTCAAACTCTTCTGGGTCTTCTGATTCCTGCATCTCCTTTCGAAGCTGTTCAACCGCTCCATCGAGAACCTGCCCGAAGAAAAGATCCATTGCCTCTAACAGCGCAGTATTCAGCTCCTGAGAACCGTCTTCAGGAAGGATCGGCTCTTCTTTTAGGACAGGTTTTCCTTTTTCATGCGGCTTGGGGACAGAATCTGGCGATGCAAACGAATGGTCCGTTTTTTCATCGGAATAGTATTTGTCCAGATACGCCTGACCAAGCTGATGCATTTGCTTCCAGGATGGATCTTTCATAATATCGACTGTCAGAATCGTCCAAAGATAACTGTGCATCAACTCCCACTGGTTATCCTTGCCGGTGTAGCTTTCGGCTTCCTTAAGCATCTGCTTGAACACTTTTTTAAAGTGTCCAACGGAATGGAACTGAAAGGCCCGGTGCAAAATAAAGATCTGGTCTACCAGATACGCATGAACGGTTGGGTAGTCGTCTGGGTTGGGACGCCCGCTTGGGTAGTCCGAAGAAAACTGCATGAAAAGCTCTGCGGCAAGCAAAGTAGTCATGCCATCGGGGAGCATATCGAGATCGTACAGGTAGCGGGCATGCGTATAGGCCCGGTAATAATCCTGGCAATCGAGAGCTTGCAGCAGCAAAGCCCGATGGACAAACATCGTTTCAGGCGGTGTAAAGGTATCCGGAATCCCGACTTCATTAAACATTTCCCGGACAACTTTCGAGAGGGCTTTTCCTTTTGAAGCGCTGTACAGATACAGCTCAAAAAGACAGTCTGAATCGCCGGTGGCTTTTGTGTGCTCGAAAAAGGATCGCAGGTATTTGGCCTGAACTTGTGGTGTATAATCCAGCCACTCCAGTGCTTGCAGCTTTAAAGTCAGAGCGGAAGTGGCATCACTGATCAATGTCAGCTTGTCATCAACAGGCATCACTAAAACCTTGCGGTACAACTTTTTTGCGGCCTGGCGATGGCCACAGGCATCTTGCAAAACAGCCTCCATATAGTTTGCCAGTTCGTTTTCCGGCTGTTCACTCAGCATTCGGGCAATGATGTCCTTAAAACTTTCCGGTTGATGGCGGATCATGGTCTCCAGGGCATCAATGGAAATGCTGACCATATTGACCAGTGTCGGATATAAAGCCTGTTGAACTGTAGGCGGAAAGAAGTTGCTCATCAGAATATCGGCTTCATTGAACGTCATCAATAAGTCAGCCAGCCATTCATAGCTTTTATCTTTCGTGATAGCTTCCATCTTTTCAAAACATTCGGCAGCCCGGTCAAGCTTTTCAAGATGCCAGTACGAAATCCCGGCAATCGCAAAAATCTGCTCATCTTCAATATCCAGGGAAACATCTTCCATGTATTTAGCGGCCTGGTCATAGTTTTTCAGGCCGAATTCCAGAATTCCGCGCAGATGCAGATACACCAGCGATTCTTCATTATCATCCAGCTCATTGGCATCGACTTCATCAAGCGCATCCAGTGCTGCCTGGTAGTCTTCCCTGACGTACTGGATTCGGGCTGCGTTGATCTGGCGGGTCACCACTCCGAGGTTGGAATAGTCAATGGACTCGTGCAGTTCCTGCATCGTATCACTGTCCTGTTCGAGTTCTGCCATATCGAAGGAAACCACTTTCCAGTACTCGTCCCGACCATATTTACTCTCGTAGGTATTCAACAGTTTCCGGATTTCTTCTTTATCTCTTCCCTCTGAAATTGCATCCAGAATCCGGTCTTTCAGTTTCTCCAGTTCAAGATCCTGGGAATCATACTGATCAGAAAAATCCATACGTAAATCTCCTTTCTTCTATGGCATCGAATTGTTCATCTGATGCATCTATAAGTTTCCCCTAAACTATCTCAAAAAGCAACAAACCACGTTTTTCGTCTGTTGATCTTGATGGTCTGATGATCTACGGCAAAACGCTGTCTGACTGTCTGATCAGGGGATTCTCACTTTTGGCTCCATTCTTTTTTCTCTGAACCTGTCTTTGCTTCGGACTTCCTGCAAAATTTCCTCTTCTTTTGGTGATCTTCCAGCACCTGTGCCCGATCTTTATCGATGATCCTTTCCTGTACTCCTTCAAAAAGACTGGCCTTTTTGGGATTTTCTCATCCCGTAGGGCTTCAGACTGAGGATTGAATCCGCTCCATATTCAGAGATTCAAGCTAAAGACTTCTCTCATTATATATAGTAGACAGCAGCCACTGCTCTAGAGCAGGCACTCCTATGCGAAATCCGGAATCAAAAAAACGAATCAGAAAGCCTCTTTCGATCCTTTCTTTGATCACTTTCTGCTCACTTTCTGCTCACTCTCTGTCAAACATTTAAATGGATCCAGGCTGGTTTGAATCCACAGCACAGGCAAAGAAAAAAAGAAGCGTCTGCCAGAAGACAACCGTCCGCCCCGCCAGCAAACGAGTTTTTATTAAATTGCATTTTGTGATATTCTCCAAAAATATCCGTCTGATTTGAAAGGATAAGATTAGCGCATAGAGAAAGCGCTATTTCTTTGTTTCAAACCAGAATGCCGTTCTCTCATTCTTCCGGATTGTTGCCATTCTAAAAGGGAATGCATTTCTGTGACGGATGGAAGTTTACAATTGTTTTTGGCTATTCTATGATTGAAACGTTGAAAGAGGAGAAACTTATCAATGACAATTTCACCATTACAGAAAGCACGCTATGAGTATTCACCAAAACTCCCTGGCATGCTGAGATCTGGAATTTCCGAAATCACCGTGAAAACGGGTGCTCCAACCCAGAGCGTAGCCGATCAGGAAGTGATCGCAAAACTGTTCCCAAACACATATGGCGAACCAGAAATCACTTTCGAAGCTGGCGAAGCAAAAGACGTCACTCCAACGAAGAAAACCGTTGGTGTGATCCTGTCCGGTGGTCAGGCTCCAGGCGGACACAACGTTATTTCTGGTCTGTATGATGCCCTCAAGGCTCTGAACCCAGAAAACACTTTAATCGGTTTCAAAGGCGGCCCAAGCGGTCTGATCGAAGACGACTTTGTCGTATTTGATGATCCATTCATCAATGAATACCGCAACACGGGCGGTTTCGACATCATCGGTTCTGGCCGGACTAAACTGGAAACTGAAGAACAGTTCGCAATCGCTGCTGAAGTAGCTAAAAAGCATGGAATCGATGCAATCGTGATCATCGGTGGTGACGACTCCAATACAAACGCCGCTGTTTTAGCTGAATACTTTGCCGCTCATAACACTGGTGTCCAGGTTATCGGTGCTCCAAAAACGATCGATGGCGACCTGAAAAACGAAGATATCGAAACTTCCTTCGGTTTCGACACTGCGACAAAAACGTACAGCGAACTGATCGGTAACATTGAACGGGATGCCAACTCCGCTAAAAAATACTGGCACTTCATCAAAGTTATGGGTCGTTCCGCTTCCCACGTGGCTCTGGAATGTGCTCTGGAAACTCAGCCAAACATCTGCCTGATTTCCGAAGAAGTTGCAGCCAAGAAAATGTCTCTGGCCCAGATTGCCAACTACATCGCCGATGCCGTTGAAAAACGTGCCGCAAACGGCGACAACTTTGGCGTAGCCATCATTCCAGAAGGTGTTGTTGAATTCGTTCCAGAATTCTCCAAACTGATTGCTGAAATCAACGAACTGCTGGCTGGGGCAAAAGCTGACGAATTCAATGCTCTGCCAACATGGGCTGACAAATATGCATTCATCGAAAAAGGTCTGACTCCAGAATCCATGGACGTCTTCAAAATCCTGCCAACGGGTATCCAGCAGCAGTTATTCCTCGAACGCGACCCACACGGAAACGTACAGGTATCTCTGATCGAATCTGAAAAACTGTTCTCTGCCCTGGTTGCTGACGAACTGGCCCGTCGTAAAGAAGCTGGCACATACAAAGGCAAATTCAGCCCTCTGCACCACTTCTTTGGTTACGAAGGACGCTGCGCATTCCCATCCAACTTCGATGCGGACTACTGCTACTCCTTAGGCTACAATGCCGCTCTGTTAATCGAAAACGGCTTCAACGGTTATCTGTCCAAGATTTCCAACCTGTCCAGACCAGCTGAAGAATGGGTTGCTGGTGGTATGCCAATCACAAAAATGATGAATATCGAACGTCGTCATGGTGAAGACAAACCAGTTATCCGTAAAGCTCTCGTTGAACTGGATGGCAAACCATTCAAATTCTTCGAAGCCAATCGTGACAACTGGGCTGTTGAAACTGCATACACCTTCCCAGGTGCTATCCAGTACTATGGACCAGCTGAAGTCTGCGATCTGACCACCAGAACGCTGGCTCTTGAAAAAGGCGAATAATCACTCGTCTTTCCAGCTCCAATCCCCAATCATCAATCATCAATAAAGGATCGAATCTTAACGGACTCGATCCTTTTTCTGTTTTCTGTTCTGATTTTCCATGCCATTTTCTGGCTCATTGGTCATTTGCCGGTCTATTCTGACTTGCGGTTGATCTGGCAGTCTTCTTTCTACTTGCGGATGAATTTCTGATCCTGTTCTGGAAGTTCATCCGGTGTAAAGCGCTCAACCTTCATCGACAGATCATACTTGTCACGCAGCTTTGCGATCTGGGCCATCACTGGCAGGGCATGATGGCGGTCAATGGCTTCCTGGTTTTCCCAGCGGTCAATCAGCAGAACCGTTTCCGGATCATCAGCCGAAAAAAAGTATTCATAGCGTTCGTTACCTGGTTCATTTCGGATAAACTCTACCAACCCGGATTCGGTCATCTCCTTGACGAATTCTCTGGCTGCGCCATTTTTGCCCGTATAATACAGATTTACAACAATACTCACTTGCCTGTCTCTTCCTTTCTGCCAGCATCCGAGTATTCCAAAAGCTCTCTTTTGAATCCTCTTTGATGCCAGCCTGATTTTTAACCATTTCCCCGCTTTGAAAATGGTTTTTGATAACTCTACTATGCCTTAATTTCACTCTAAAGTGAGTCCGTTTCTGCTTTTTCTTCTTTGAGCGTCCGGTTTTCCTGATTTTGATCCTCGAATGGCTGACTGCTTCTGTCCATTTCAGACAACTGAATCTGTCTGTAAAAATCAGTTTGCATGCTGGCGCAGATACTCCAGGTATTCCGGGGTCTTTGACCAGTACTTCACACCCCAGTTTTCAAAATTCCATTCCTCCATATAGCTGTTGCATTCATAATCAATGTAAAAAAGCTCGCTATTCTGGACGATGAAATTGGTCGGAAAATAATCGATGTTCGTATGCGCCGGGTAGAGGCGTTTGCACATCTGATGGACCTGTTCAAAATAGGAAGGATCCATTTTATCCTGACTGACCAGATCAAAAATGGTCTCTCCTTCAATGTAGTCCTTGAGAATCCGCTCATTCTCGACATCAACATCCAGCATCCGCGGCATACGGATCCCTAAGTCTTTGAGATGATGATAATCCCGGATTTCGGATTCAATCTTGTTGCCAAACTGATAGTAATCGCATGGCTCATGATGAATCTGCTTGAGAACGTATTGTTGATCTCCATCTTTAACCAAATACGAATAACCGCCTTTGCCTTTCCCGAGCAGTTTGATTACTTCAAATGGTTTTCCGTTCACGCTCATCCATTCACTCATTGTTCTTCCCTCTCCTTCATACATTCCAAAATCCGGCTTATCATCAAATAAGATGTAAGGCATCCAATTCCATTTTATGGATTCTCCATATCAAAAGGCATAAAAATCAAATGATTGAAAGCAAGATTAGAAATGGATGTCATTTTCGCACGGTCTTTAACTGTTGTCCTAATTTTTGAAACTTGTACATAGTTTCGTAGTTAAGCTCTGTCGACGATGATCAACTTGTGCTGACCGATCTGGATGGTGATACCATGACAGTCATCGAAAAACACGAAAAACCAAAAGGCGATAGCGGTCTCTGGTATTACTCAGAAAAAATTTTCGAAGATCCAGAAAACTGGTATGTCAAAACAAGTACAGACAACAATATGGGAGTCTGGATTGAAGCAATTAGCAAGTCAGATCTTTCAGTTAAACGTACAAAATTTTCTGGTATTGATATTAACGTGCTGGCTTTTGACGGCGATCAAATCATCGCCTCGAATAACAAGATGAATGAACTTTGTTTTGAAATTTATGACAAAGATCTGAATCATCTGGAAACAAAGACCCTGAACTATCGAAATGGTGAAGCCAGAATAATGCTTGAAACCAAACTGCTGCCAACAGAAGATGGCCGTTACTATCTTCTGCTTGGATTCATCCCAGAAGGATCAGATTATGCTTACAACGAAAATCACTTACTGGAATTAGATCAGGATTTCAACGTCGTTCGTGATCTGGATTTTGGTCTCTATGATGGCTCCTTATCCTCTTTTTGTATTGTCGGTTCAATGTCATTTAGCTTAGTTTTTGATAGTTAGTATTGTCCACCATC
Organism: Allobaculum sp. JKK-2023; assembly: GCF_034745455.1. Taxonomy (NCBI): domain Bacteria; kingdom Bacillati; phylum Bacillota; class Erysipelotrichia; order Erysipelotrichales; family Erysipelotrichaceae; genus Allobaculum; species Allobaculum sp. JKK-2023. The sequence continues at coordinate 679,026 of NZ_JAYERV010000003.1, forward strand.
CGTGCACAGATGGTGGATTTTATATTTTCTGGTTTAACGAAAATTAGCTTTGACAACAACTCTATAATTGTCTAATTTAATCCTTATCACGTTGAAAACATAACTTTATAAGGAGGAAAATATGGCAACTAAAGTTACTTCGCCGTCCGTGATTTATCAAAGATTCATGAAATTCCTTGAGGAATTTGCCCACAAACAGGAGAAGATTCTTGCTTCTCAAACAGGAGCTTTCTCACGAAGTCATTATCGATCATCAAAAATAAACTTGTTCCATTTCCTGAATACATCCATTATCGGGAATGGATCAACACTCTCTGATTTATCCATGAACTATTTCGGCATGGGCAGTGTAAGACCATCTGCTTCGGCACTTGTTCAGACAAAAGCCAAGACTCCAGTCAGCGTATTTTCAGCACTGCACAAAGCCACATTGGCACTTTGTTACATGGATAAAAAATATAAAGGGCTAAGGGTAATAGCCTTTGATGGAACCAATGAACCTGTTGCGCCAAATGAAGATGAACCTGACTACATCATTTATGCCAAGAACAAGGAAACCATCATCCGGGCCGGTATTCACATTAACGCTGCCTATGACGTACTTAATGACAAATATCTAGCCATCGTCACTCAAGACCAGAGGTCCAAAGACGAACGGGCCGCTGCTATGAAAATGGTCAAGGAGATTCACGAAGCTTATCCTGGCGAGACATTTCTCTTTGTCATGGACAGAGGGTATTTTTCTTATCCATTGTGTAAGCTTATTGAATCCTTAGGGCACAAATACCTCATACGTATGAAAGAACGAGAGTATAGCTGCCTGACTTATACACAGCTTGACCATACAGAAGACCAGCAGATCAGCCGCATTCTTACCCACCACCAAAGAAAAGAGGAAAAAGAAAACCCCCAGATGAAATACCTGGTCAAAAAATCAATGAGACAGATTGATCAAGAATCTGAATTTATTGATTTTGACTGCAGGGTGGTAGCTATCGAGATTGGCGACAACGTCTGGGAAGGACTGATTACCAATCTGGATGAAGCAGAATTTCCTCCGGAGGCTCTTGGATTTATTTACCACCTAAGGTGGCGAATCGAGCAGAGTTTCTCCTGGCTTAAATATGGAATAGGAATGAAACGTATCCACTCGATAAAAGCAGAATACATCATTCAGGAGATTTATTCATCCCTTATCTTCTACAATCTGGTTTCCGAGATCAAAAAGTGTGTTCTTGAATCATCTCAATCAGATAATAAAGAAGAGAAGCAGACAACTTATGAATACCAAATCAATACAACTAAGGCGATACGGGCTGTCAGGAATACGTTTACTCCGAAATGGACGAAAAAACGAACAATCTGTCAAATTACAAAAGCGGAGTTTCAAGCTCTGACCGAGGAGCTGCTAAGAGAAAAACTGCCCGTTCGGCCGGAAAGGAGCTTCAAGCGAAATCTCCATCCCAATCGTTTGATATGGTTCACCTATCGATAAGTGCATTATATGCGCATCTTATTGATACAAACCACCCATACAATTCTTAAAAACGGCTCTTATCGAAGGGTTGTTTTTAGTGCACCTATTTTGATGAATACAGCCAAATCAATCAGTATATTTTGTGCTTGGTTGGTGCATATGGATATAATCAGCAGCAAATTCTATTCCTATCATCCACTTTGTCTTTGATTTTTATACAAAGTTTGAGGTCATATTTTTCTAGCTAAATGACATTGATTGTCGGTTCAAAAATTTTTGCAAATGTAAACAAACAGGGCTTAGGCTCAGATGGTCGTGGTCTGAAAGCTCAAACCGTTCTTGTTTATGACTTGGACAGTGGTGCCAGTATAGGCCAGAAGATCGATCTGGATATATCTAGTGGTGGTTCACTCAGTCATGATTCTGTCAGTGGTAATGTTGTTTTGCAAAGGACCGTAGCCTATTTTTAGCTAATCCAGCTATACGGATAAAATGAAGCTGCCCCAGAGTCCCTACGGCTGGTTCCTCTGCCGGGTTGAAAAAAGCTCTTTCACCTTCAGAGCAAGGCTAATGATCCGCTGGCCATTAACCGGGATGAAGGATAAACTTTTCCGTGCCCAACAAACTTGCGTTTGTACAGAGTTGGACTCGCTTCATATATAGCGGACTGCAGATTAAATGCATTTCAAAAATACATCGCAAGACACCTTGGGCTTTCGCCCATGGCGCAATAAAAACAAGTGAGGCCTCTTCAATCAAGTGGACTAAGAGGCTGAATTTTCAAAGCAGAATGGACTTTACATCATTGCTGAATGCCAGTTACGCACATGGTTTTGATGCCTTTGTTTCAGACTTCTTTGTTTCAGTTTTCTTTGCTTTGGACTTTCCTTTTTTGGGAGGAATATAGAATTCGCTGTAATTCTGAGCCCGCCGGGCAATCACATAGGCTGCCGCCTGATGACGGCTGATCCCCAGCTTTTCAGAGTACTTCTCGTCTCCAAGAACGGATGACCAGTAAGGAGAAACATAATAAAGTGGAACACCGCTTTTAAGCGATAATGCTTCACAGTTGTCCATATATCTTAAGTATGGGAAATTTGAAATCATTCGGTTATATTTTCTTTCCCATCTCTTTTGAATCTTTGTTTTCTTCTTCGTAAGATTGATTGTCTCGATGGCAACCCCATAATGGAGCTTCTCTGCTCTGGTAAAAATTTCAGACAGCTTCTGGGCCATAACGGTGGCATTTACCGCTTTGGAACCTGAATTTGAATAGGTGATATCCTGGGAAGAAACAAATTTTCCCTGGCTGTCACTTTCAGTAACCGAGAAGAATCCATCATTAATATCGATTCCAAGCATTCCCTGTGGTTCATAGGTTTCTTTTTTCTGGATTGTGACCACCGGCTGGGTATACAGTCCTTTATCTTTCAGAACAAAGTGATAGGAAACAGAACGGTTTTCGAGATTGTCTTTCAGTTCTTTTTTCAGATATGGAATCCGCACTGCGATGTGATGCTCAGTTTTGTCATCTTTAAACCCGCTTCTAAGAAGCAGACTGAACCAGTCAGAGCCAAGTTTAGATTCTGGTGTTAATTGACACAACTGGTTTCCCTGAGTCTCATCCGAACTGCCAAACAGATAATAGCTTTTCTTTCTGGCTTTTCTCCAGGCTGCTTTCCATTCCTCATGGTTTTCAAATCCTGCTTCTATTAAATGGTATTGAGCCTTAAAGAGTTTTCTAGATCCAAAGCAGCATGAAAAAGAACTGTTTTCAATTTTTTCTTTCCAGTTCGCCAGTTTCTGCTTCATTCCATGGAGGCGGTTTTTCATGTTGTTGAGTTTTCGCTTCCAGTATCTGTTTTTCTGGCAGTCACCTTTTTGCGGCTTATGCCAGTTTACGCCCTGGTGCCATTCTTTATGCTCCTTTTTCTGATCTTCAAGCAGCTCCTCGTAGGCGCTGATTTTGGATTCAAGCTCCTCCATCTGTGTCACTTTGAGAGCACTCAGGGAATTCATTCTGGTGCGGGCCTGGTTAATCGCCGCATTCGCTGCTCTCGATTTAACAGAATACTTTTCGACAAGAGAAGCTTTAATCTCGCCATCTTCCATTCCGTGGCAGATCATCACCCATGCCGAATGAACCATCCGCGAAAAATGTTCTGCGATTGTTTCAATATAGGCTCTAAGTTCCGCCAGCTGCCCCACAGCTTCTTCCTTTGGTTTGAGCAGTGATTTTTTATCCAGACATCCTTCTTTACCAAAACGGCCGGAGGAAGTGAGTGTAAACGACTCTTCATCAAAAAGAGCTGCTCTTTGATAAGGGACTTTTTCTCGAATCTTCATTTTTGTCGCCATATACACAGCTCCTTTCTTTTACAGGCCTCTCAATCTTTTGTTTCTTCCTGTTTGAGAGGTTCTTCAATTGCTTCTTTGGCCTGTTGTGCAATCTTTTTTCTTTGAGAACTTCTCATTCCATACATTTGCCCGGAAAAGAAGGCAAGGAGCGACATCATATCGTCTACCAGCTCCTCCTGATAGTTCTTATCCGGCTTATCCTCGGTCACTATGATTTTGACTCCATGGGCAGTGAAAAACTTTTCAAGATAGCCATATCCAAATCTGGTGAGTCTGTCTTTATGAGTAATATAGAGGACATCAATCTTATTATGAATGACCTCATCTATGAGTTTATTTAGTCCTTTGCGTTCTGTATTCAGGCCGCTGCCAACATCAGAAAAGATCATTGCGCCAGAAGCTTTCTGGCAGAGCCTGCCGATCTGTCTGTCCAGATCACCATGTTTCTTTTGATCATGGGAAGAAACCCTGGCATAGATAGCATTCTTTTTCTCGGAATTGTTCCATAACCCGAGTTTTTTCAGATAATCAATCAGGTCTTTTTTATCGGCATACCAGAACCCGGAAACTGGATCCTGCACCATATTAATCATGCCCTTGTTTTTATGAAAGGCAATTGTATGGTAGTTTTTCCCTACAAGTTTTCCAATTTGTCCAGTGGTATAGCGTTCTCTTCTTAAGTCTTCAGGACCGATCATAACGTCATCTCCTGTTTGAATGATACCATAAAAAATCCACAATTAGTTGAATTATAAAATAGTTATATAGGAATATTAATATCTTGATTCACCAAGATAAGGTAACAGTTGTGTACCCTTGCCAATGACGGTGAAACTGATTTCTTCAATATTCCGGCCGTTCTGATCAATCCGGATAATTACACTGCTACTGATTTAGTCCTTTCAGATTCCGTTGTTCCTGTTACAGAAGGCCGACCTCCCTTCACCTTTGTCAAAAATGGTCAGTTCTGTTATCTGACCCCAACGCAACTCGTAATCTGAGATCTGATTACACTTGAGACTAACGTCTATTCTCTTGAAGGTATTTCTAAGGATGGAAATGGAATTTTCATTCCAGATCAAAATGGATAGATATGTCGGGAAGCGGACAAGCCGCTTCCTTTTTATACTGAGTCAGAGATTGAAAAACGGAAGACATCCAATGACATCTTCCGTCTGGTGGTAACGCATCAGTTTTATGAGAGTTAAAGACTATTTTATAAGGACGAAGGTCTATTTCTCATCTTTCTTTTCGTCGATTAAAACTGTACCGGCAGGTGGATTTTGCAGAACTGCTCCAACAACCGGATGGGGAACATAGGCTTCATTGAGACAAGCGATTTCTTCAGGTGTTAAGTGGATGTTGAGGGCATTCACTGCATCATCAATATATCTGGCTTTTGTGGCTCCGATAATTGGGGCATCAATGCCCTGCGCCCATTGCCAGGCCAGGGCAATTTCACTCATCTTGCAGCCATGTTTTTTGGCCAGTTCATCAACACGGGCAACAATTTTCATATCTTCCTGCTCCATGCGGTCATATTTTCCCTTCAAAACGTTATCGGTCTGGGCCCTTAACGAGTCTCCCTTCCATTCTGGGTGAGTCAGATGACCGCCCGCAAGTGGAGAATAAGGCATCAGCGTGACATTCATCTGTTTGCAGATTGGAATCAAATCCCGCTCATCTTCGCGGTAAAGCATATTGTAGTGGTTTTCCATAGCCGAGAACTGCGTCCAGCCATGATCTTTGGCGCACTGCTGCATATTATAAAACTGATAGCCATACATAGCCGAAGCGCCGATCGCCCGGACTTTTCCGTTTTTGACCAGCTCATTTAAAGCTTCCATCGTTTCTTCAATTGGCGTGTCGTAATCAAAGCGATGAATGATGTACAGATCCAGATAGTCGGTTCCTAAACGCTTAAGTGTTCCATCGATTTCACGGAAAATTGCTTCTTTGCTTAAACGGCCAGGGTTGAAATAGACTTTGGAAGCAATGACCACATCCTCGCGCTTTGCATATTTGCGTAAGGCTTTTCCCAGATATTCTTCACTCGTTCCTTCGGAGTAGCAGTTTGCGGTATCAAAGAAATTGATTCCGGCATCCAGGGCATGCTTGACGATTTTTTCTGTTTCTTCTTCACCCAGTGTCCAGCCATGCATCGTGCCGCGTTTGCCAAAGCTCATGCATCCAAGGCAGATTTTGGAAATCTTGATTCCGGTATTGCCAAGAGTTGTGTATTCCATCGTGATTCTCCCTCTCTGTTTCTCTCGAGCAGAAAATATCCAGAAATGATTTTGCTTATCCTTTTTGAAGTCCTCTGCTTTTCTTTCCAGTCTCCAGATTCGAGCTAGAAGCTGATGACTTTATTGTAGAAGAATTGCCTGGTAGGTTGAAATGCTTATTTGTACAACTAACCAATGCTCGTAAGGCATAAGATTGCCTTCATGATTGCCTTTTGGCTGCCCTTCTCTTCCCCTTGAAATCTGAAACCAAAAAAGGGCTGCCCTTTTATCGGACAACCCTGATCAGGTTGGGCAAGAAATCAATCTTTATTCTCTGACAGGATATCAGTTTTCATTCTTTGAGAGAAAAACAATTCAATCAGCAGCTAATGGAGTCTGCCAGATGGTGCAGATCCATTATCTGTTCTATCTGTTCGCGATTTTTTCTTTATCGAGGCAGTCTTTCATCCGTCTGGCCAGATGGTAGGACTGGCGAAAAGCGAAACTGGAAGTGCGAATTGGTTTTTTAGCCAAATCGATCGAAAGATCAGAATGGTCTTTCATTTTCACCTGAACCGATAAAGCAGACATCTCAGCAGCAGGATCACCTTTCACCTGGCAGTCGACAATCTCATCGGCTGGATAAGCGTGAACCGTTGAAAACTCTTCCTGAAATTTTCCACCTTTAAGGATCGCAAACTGGTGATGTTTTCGGTCGACAGCCAGAAAAGGGCCGATTTTTTCACTGATTTCAAATCCATCCGGGGTCTGGCCTGCTTTTACGATATTGGCCACGACTTCATCGAAGCTTAAATCCGTAATCGTCTGCTTATAAAACAGGCTGGCTTTTCGATAACACTCCGGGCAAAGACTTCCTTCCTGAAAGCGGAAGGAATGAAGTGGCTTAAGTGGCTGATGGCAGACTGCACAAGTTTTCATAGTTTTTTTGGGATCCGAGCAATGCGGTTCTTACGCAATCTGTGTGGTCCACTAGGAATCACTGGTTAAGCCTTCTTTACTTAAAGGATTTTAAGAGGACATAATCAGAATTTTCCGGAAAAACCACAGACTTTGCGTAAGAACCAGCAATGCGGCCCTTTCCTTTCTATATTGTTTTTCTATACCGTTTTATACCGTTTTAGGTCGGGTGTTAGCCGTTTGGTGTCATTCCTGATCTTTCTGGATAATCATTGATGAAACTCTATTCAAAACTTCTGCGCAAAATCTCTGGTTATTCATTGTTCTGATTGAAGACTACGCTCATTTCCATCAGGTTCAAAAAGCGCTGATATTTCTTTTCAAGTTCTGGAAGACAGGCTGGCTGATATATTTTTTCGGCCGGTTCTTTTGAATGCTCAATCCTTTGACTACTGGTTTCGGACTGAGCGCAGCCATCGATTCTATCCTTTCGTTCTTTGTGCAAAACGCGCAGAGCACTTTGCATGACCCCTTCTGCAGCCGAAGAAGCGGATTTTCCGGCTTTGAGAGGGACCTGCAAGACATTGGCCAGCATCTGCATCCATACATCTGAGCGGCTGCCGCCGCCTGTTACTTCGATTGACTCATACACTTTCAGATCGATATCCATTTCACGTGCCAGCGTCCGCAGACCAAAGGCAACGCCTTCGATTACAGCCAGAGCCATCTGCAGCGCATCCGTGCGGGCGGTCAGGCCATAAAAAATCCCCTGAAGACCTGAATTGGGATAGACATATTTATCACCATTGAGATAGGGACAGAAAATCAAGGATCCCGTATCAAGATGATCAGGATCTGCCTGATTCAAGACCCGATCAAAATCTGCATTCAGGATATTCTGAACCCACCAGTTCAATGCCGAACCGCCGCTTGCAAGCGACCCCTGAACCATTGTCAGCATCGTTTTGCCATCCAGGGAAAAGAGAATGTTCTTTCCTGGATGATCAAAATCAGGATGATCGCGGCACGCCATGATCACGCCACTCGTTCCAATGGAAAGAATCGGTTTTCTCTCTTCAAATAAATTCAGTCCTAACGCGCTGGCTGAATTATCTCCGGTGGCCGTCAGAACCAGACAATTCTCTGGAAGGTCAAAATAGTCGGCTGCTTCTTTTGTGATCGGCCAGGCCTGCTGTTCGATTCCCGTAATTTCAGGAAGAACCGAAAGGTCCAGGTCCAGAATCTCTAACATATTTATACTTGGTTTTGCGCTGTTGTAATCCAGCAAAGAGGATGTGCTCATGTCGCAGTAATCCGAGACCGCTTGTCCAGTCAGTCTGTAAACCACATAGTCAGGGGCGATCAGAATCTTCGTGATCTTCCGATACAGATCCGACTCGTTTTCTTTCATCCACAACAGGGCAGCTGCCGGAGAGCCGGCGGAAAGAATCGAGGTGATTCCACTTGGATTCTTTCCGGGTTTTCGGGCGGCTTCTTTTTGATCCAGAAGTGTCTTCAGGCGATCTGCCTGGTCTTTAGCCCGCAGATCATTCCACATTAAGGCTTTTCGAAGCGGTCTTCCCTGTTCACCCAGAACAATCAGCGTATGCATCTGACCCGTTACACCAATGGCCTGAATGGTGTTTCGCTGCGACTTTGTAAAATCCTGAAACAGACAATCCTGAATGGCTTCAATCCAGCGATCGGGATCAATCTCCTTATATCCCTCCTGCGGCTGGTCAAGAGAATACTCCCGCTTCGAACTTTGAATCAACTGACCGTTTTGATCAGCCAGGCTGATTTTGACGGAACTTGTTCCCAGATCAATCCCGAGTACTGCCATGACTATTCTCCAAAAGTCAGGATTACTTTATAGGTACCAGGGCGGGAGGCAAGAGTAATCGCCTCGCCAAAGTTCTCAAAATCAATGGTTTTTTCCAGGAAAACCGTTGGATCTACAATATTTTTGGCGATAAGGTCTACAGACTGAGCAAAGGCCTTAATTGTCGGAGATACGGCTCCAGTGATCGTGATCTGGTTAGAGTGAATGGAACCCATATCGACAGGAACTGGAGTATTGGGATGAATGGAACTGAACATCACAACGGTTCCCGTTGGGGCGGTCATCTGAACAGCCTGACCGGCAATAGCCGGAATTGCTGTGGTGTTGAAAACGTATTTTGCGCCTCTTCCTTCTGTCAGTGTCTTGACCTGGGCAACTGCATCAGATGCTAACGGGTCAATGACCTCATCACAACCTAATGCCAATGCTTTTTCGCGGCGTTCTTTCATTGGTTCGCTTAAAATAACCCGTGCGCCGCGCAGTTTGGCAAGAACAACATGCAGCAAGCCCATTGTTCCTCCACCAATGACGACGACATCTTCACCATAGGTAAGCTGAGTCCGGTTGATCGAATTGACTACGCAAGCCAGCGGCTCAGTAAAGGCCATTTTTTCAAAAGAAGTCTGTTCAGGATAGAGATACAGATCTTCAGCTTTGGCTTTCACATACTGACCAAATCCCCCGTATCCGGACAGGCCGTTGTTATTATGGAAAATTGTACTTTTGGGATGATGTTCGCAGATGTTTTCATCCCCATGTTTGCAATAGTAGCATTGTTTACAATCGTCAATAATATAGCTGACAACTTTGTCCCCTAAATGCCATCGATCGCTGACATTTTTACCCATTGCGGCAATCGTACCGCAGTATTCATGACCGCCAATTCGGGGATAGCTGTAGCTGCAGTCGCCATGGAAGTCACGGACATCATTGGTGCAGATTCCCGACGCACGCACCTGGATCAATACTTCATCGTCTTTCAGTTCGGGAACTTCAATTTCCTGAATGGAAAAATGTTCTGGCTGTTCAAGGATGATTGCTTTCATTTTCATAGTGATTACCTGTCTTTCTATCTTGTTTATTCCTGCAGATCTTTTTCTGTATAGTTCTTTCTGTTCAGTCTGCTGGCTGCTTTGTATCCAGAAAATCTCAAAGTCAATTGATCGTGCCCATCATGGATGTATGGCGTTATGGTTTGAGCTTTTTGTGGACCTATATGAGCAATCCTGGCAAATCTTTGCGGTGTTTTTTCGGTTTGCCTTTGTTCAGTCGATGACCTATTGGAAGGCCCCGGATTCAATCCAGAATCCGGGGCCGGCTGCCAGATTTGCAGCCAATCCGTACCAATAGATCAAAAACTCATCAGGCCCTCTTCGGAATGGGGCTCTTACGCAAATATCGTGTTTAGCTATCATCATTATTATCGACGATAGCAATTGCCGCTAAGCCCAATAACCCAAGATGCGATAGGCCAACTCATCTCGAATTAGGTATTGATTATTTAATCAACAATATGAATGATGCAAGCTTATTCATTCTCCAGGATTATTAGTGTTAAAAACCACATTTGCGTAAGATCCCGGAATGGAAACCTTCCTTTCTTACGTTTTGCTGATTAATAAGTCAGAATACCTGTCAGACCGCCAACAATACCCGTGACGATAATCAGGGCAATAATCTTTAAAGAAGACCAGCGTTTCTTACTCATGAGGTAGTAAATCAGCATTGTTGCTCCAAGCGGCAGAATTTTCGGGCAGACCGCATCCAGGAAATTTGTCTGGATCGAGTAGGTCTGAGCGGAAGACACAATTTCAAGACCGCAGACAGCAGAGACATAGTTCACAATCAGGCCGCCCATCACCATGCAGCCCATAACAGAAGCCCCTTTGATCAGCTTGTTGAGAATTCCTTTTTCCAGAAAGTCCATAATGGCTTCACTTCCTGCCCGGTATCCGAACATGAAGTTGATATAGGAAAGTGCATAAGCACCAGCAAGAATCAAAACTGTATAAATGATTGCGCCCCAGACATTGCCATTTCCGGATCTGGCCAAATCAATACAGATTGCCAACAGAATTGGGATCACCACACCTTGCCAGATGGTATCGCCCATGCCGGCTAATGGACCCATTAAAGATGTTTTCAGGTTGGTGATAAATTCACCTGGAATATTTTTGCCCTCTGATTTCTGTTCTTCCAGGGCAATCGCCATACCAATGATGCAGGCGCCGAATTCAACATGGACATTGAAGAATTCGATTTCACGTTTCATGGCTTCTTTTCGCTTTTCAGGATTGTTTTTATAGAGATAGTAGATGACACAGGAGAAAACCTGAGCAACGGCCTGTCCCATCATTCGTTCGTAGTTATAGCAAGTCTGAGGAAATGTTTCCCAGACCAGCCAGGCTTTGGTTAATGCTGATTTTGGAATCAGTGAACTCTTTTTTTCGGACATCTTCAGTCATCCTCCTCATCGTCATACTCATCAGAAGAAACAGCACCCGCCATCACTTCTTTCTGTTTGGAATCGGTAATCTGTACATAAATAATGGCCACAACCAGGGCGATAATACCCAGTGTTAATAATGGAAGGCCAGAATATACGGCAAGCAAGAATCCCAGGAATAAGAAGACGCGGGATTCGCCTTTGTAGATGTATTGCAGAGTAATTGCGATTCCTAATGCAGGCATCAGACCTCCGATGACCTGGAAGATTGTCAGAACTTTGCCGGACAGAATGTTCAGAATCCCTTCGATATAGTTGGCTCCAAAGTAAGCAGCCAGGGTGCATGGAATGGCGGTAGCCAGGAAGCAGAGTACCTGTGGATAGACAACATTGGCCAGCCAGATCTTGTTGTATTTGCCTTCATCAATGTAGCGGTCAGCCATGTGAACGAAGAAGGAATCAAATGTCATACGGCCAGACCAGACGATCGTTCCAAGAATTCCGATTGGAACAGCAAGAGCCAAAGCCGTTTCCGTATCCAGGCCGCCTGAAATTGCATAAGCAGTTCCAAGGATACCGGCTAAGGCCATGTCGGCCGGCATCGATCCGCCAGCGGACATGAATCCAAGGTAAACCAGGTTAATACTTGCTCCGATCATGGCACCTGCTGCAGGATCGCCCAGAACACAGCCAGTTAAGGTTCCGCAGACCAGAGGTCTTTGCAGGGACCAAAGCCCTGCAAAAGGAAGGTTGCCAACCGAAAGCCAATAGATAACGCCCAGAATAAAGGCTTGAAGAAGAGTGATCTTTTCCATTTGTGCCTTCCTCCTAAGCCAGATAGCTGTCGACTTCAATGACCTGCTGTTCAGGAACCAGCTGGTAGTAGACGCGGACATTGTTTTTTCTCAGTTCGCGGATGCTTTCAATTTCATCTGGATCACAGGCAACATTTTTGATGAATGGGGTTCTTTCATTTCTTAATCCCATGCCACCAAGATTGACTTCCTTGAGATCCAAGCCCAGCTGCTGCATGCGATGGTAAGTAATTGGAGTTTTGGTCAGAACCATAACTTTTTCATTCGGAGTTTTGGAATCTTTTTTCAGAATTTCTGCTCCACGCTCAGTGGAATAGACATTCACTTTGACTCCATTCGGAGCCAGTGCTTTTACAACACGTTTGTTGAATTCGTCAGCAGCAACGCCATCGTCAACGATGATGATGCGGTTAACACCAAGAGCTGGTGTCCAGACAGAAACAACTTCTCCATGAATCAGACGGTCATCCACGCGGGCTAATACGATGTTTTTCATAATTAATCTTCCTCCTCATCGCCGTCACACTCGGCGTTCTGAAATAACTGAGATACGTTCATTACTGTGTCGCCGGCCTGTCTGGCAGCATCTTCACACATCTGGGCAGCGCTCTTGCCTGAATATCGGCTCAGGACCATATCGAGCAGCAGCGGCAGGTTAATACCGGTCAGGTGTTCAAATTTGTAATCCCGCATCAGGGATACAACTGCATTGAACGGGCTTCCATGATAGAGATCTGTACAGAACAGAACCTCCTGGTCAGCAGGTGTGCTTTTCAGTTCTTCTTCAAGTTCATCCGTCAGGTCGTTGACGGTCTGCTCAGGCATCAGGCCAAATGCTTTGAGATCTTCCTGCGGTCCGGAAAGCATCTGGACACTTTCAACGATGCCTTTGGCAAAACCGCCATGCGAGACAACAATCATTTTCATAGTGATTTTTCCTTTCTTGTTTGTTCCTTTTTTCTTTGGGATTCCCCGTTTGTGTTCCCTGTCTTGTGGGGGAACTCACTTGACACTCGCAGTATAGCAACCCCCATAAAAGTCCTTTCACAATGTTTTGCTTCAAGTTCATGCAAATTTCATTTCCGCAAATCTGCGTCAATTGATGCAGCCGTAAAAAAAATCATGCAATTCCTGCAGGTCGTAAAGAATCCTGAAATGGGATAAATCTTGCGTAAAAGCCGCTTTAAAATCTGCATTAACCAGCCGCAAAACCATAGTCTTTCTGTCCTGCTTCGTTTTCTATACTTTGAGCGTATTCAAAACTTCTGATACCGGCTGCTTCATCCAAGTGTGCTGATTTTCCTTTATCAAAAAGGAAAAAGTTCGAAACTTCCCATCAGGTTCTTCTTGGGCTGACCAGTCTGATTCCATACTCAGTCTCTGGCTCGTTGTACTGGTCCAAGTTTCCGGTCAATTGCTGCGGTCCCAAAGAGTCGACTGAATCAGTTTTCTGATTGATCAGAAGCTTCCTTGTCTGCGATCTGACTCTGCGATCTGAATTCTCTTCTATACAGAAGGAGAATTTTGAAACGGAAAAATGATAAGGAGAAAAGAAAACTGATAAAGAGAAAAAGATAAAGATAAAGAGAGGGAGTAAAAAGCATCCGATGGTAAGACAAAAGCACAGCTATATCAACAGCTCTAGAAAAGACAGATTAAAGAATGCCGGATAAGCAAACAGAACGCGCAGGAAGTGCTGACTTTGGGGTCATCGATCTTCTTGCAGCAATTCAGGAGTTAGGAAAAGGAGAAAAAACCAGTATGAAAATTGTTAACGGCTACGACTTAATGAACTACGCAAAGGAATACCACTATCTGCTCCCTGCTTTCAACACAACCAATATGGAAATGACGTATGCGATCGCCAAGGGACTTAACGAAGCCAGATTGCCAGGCTATATCCAGATTTCCTCGAACAATCTGCGCCTGTCTTCACCAGAAGCTATCGTTGCTCTGACACGCGATGCATTAAAAGATGTAGATACTCCAATTGCTCTTCATCTTGACCACGGCAAAACCTATGAAGATGTAAAAGCCTGTGTTGATGCTGGATTTACTTCTATCATGATCGATATGTCCCATCTGCCCTTTGAAGAAAACGTCAAGGAAGTCCGAAAAGCCGTTGACTATTGCCACTTCTACGGAATTCCAGTGGAAGCAGAACTTGGCGCTTTGATGGGGAAAGAAGATGATCACGTTTCGGAAGCTGACTGCCATACCGATCCAGCAATGGTTAAAGATTTCGTAGAACGAACTGGCTGTGATTTACTTGCCGTTTCAGTGGGAAATGTTCATGGACTGGATATCCAGCCGAAAGTTGATCTGGATCTGCTTAAAGAAATTGCGGACGTTTCCCCTGTTCCACTGGTTATGCATGGCGGAAGCGGAATTCCATTTGACACGATCCGTAAAGGTCGTGATGCCGGCTTATTAAAAGTGAATTATGGCTCTGACTTACGAAAGGAATTTGTAAAAACATTTGGTCAGGCTTATGAAAAGAATCCCGCCTGCTGCAGCGTCATCGAACTTTCTTTGGATGCTGTAGACAACGTTGCAGCCAAAGCCAAAGAACTGGTTGAAATCATTAACAGTTAAATTCTGCCAGCCATTTTGAGTCATTGACCTTTGATCATCGCTTGAAACCGATTGATTTTTGAGGATTGGTTTCTGGATCGTTCCAGCATTTCAGATCGCCGTGACTCTCCTTTCCTTTCAACACATGCCCAATCCTCTTAACAAATACCCAAAAATTCTCTCTTCATCTGTTTTCCTGCTGGAATCTTCCACCTTACCGATAAAAGGCATGCCATCTGGCATGCCTTTTATCTTTAGAGGATAATCGACTGGTCGTGATCATTCAATTTCAATTTTATCTTTGCTGGGTATATTTCTAATTTTCTGCTTTCGAATGTGTCAAATCTTATTTCTATTTTCATCAATTCAGTCTGGTTGCAGCCAGAAAGCTTTAAAGGCGGACCGGCTGCTCTTCCAGTGTATTTCGAATCAGCGAAATAAAATGAGAGTATTGAGGAGTTCTCGCCAGACGGGAGGCAAAAGATGGATCATTGAAAATTCTGGCCATATAGTCCCATAACGAAAAAGCCCGCAAATTATTCCGGCCAATATGCATCATCAACACCAGGCTGACGGTATGGCCTTCTCCATCCCAGATCACTGGATTTTCACAGATGCATACAGAAATAAAAGTATCCGCACTCACCGCCTGCATGGGATGCGCAAGAGCAATATGATGACCAAAGTAGGTGCTGCCAATGGATTCGCGGCGGATGATTTCCATCTCCAGTCCATCCAGATCCTCGCAAACCTTCTGCGCCTGTTCACACATCTGATGAAGGATTTCATTTTTCAGTCCATCTCTGACAGTCATAAACAAATCCTGACGGAAAATATTCACCACATCATCCACACTCTTAAAACCATTCATATTTTGTTGAATGTTGATAAAATCGCGTTTTTCAGGAAATGGCGAGATCAGCATGGCCGCTCCGGATTCAAACAGTCTGTTCTTTTCAGTCGTCAGAATCAGATCATAGGTATCAAACATCTCTGGAACAACATCCGCTTCCTGGCAAAAATCCAGCTGACTGATTGACTGCGAAAACCAGCGCAGCAACGTCTGACGAATCAGCAGAGTAATCGATTTACGCTGAGCGGTGCATACAAGCATTTTCTTCCCTGCTTCAGGTTTATGAACATCCAATAAAGCAGAGTAAAAATGCAGAGCCAATAAAGATAACTCTGGAGAGGAGATCCGCTCGGGATTGTCCTGCTCCAGGATATAGGTAAAATACTGAGCCAGTTCATAGCCTAATGGATAGCTTTCACGGATAAAGGCCAATGGCTCTTCCTGGATCTGCAGACCATAATGGGCCCGCATCATCAAAGACTGACAATGCAAAGCCAGTGTTGTTTTCAGAGACAGATTTTGGGTAAAGTCAATATCAAAAGCTTTCTTAATCTCTTCCAGTCCACGGGAAACCAGCACCATCGTCTGCTGATTCAGGACACTGTTGTCATCAGTGTTCTGCAAACTGCTCAGGCAGACCGAAATAAAGTCTTTCTCATATTCCGAATACGGGACCAGAAATGCTCCAGCGATCTTTTGCATGATGGCTTTAGCCAGATCATCTGTCTGCAGGGTTTCTGTGGCAGAAGTGCTGGTCATCTCCTCCAGTCTGAAGCCATTCTGCATCCGGAATACCGCAATATTAATCAGCAGCGACAGATTGGTCAGATCGGTTTCACTGATAGAAAATCGGAATTCAACAAACGCTTCAGTGAGCAGGTCCTGAATCCGTTCCAGATTGTATTCATCAATATAAAGCGTCTGGCTGTTTTCATCGATGGTCATATACAGATCCTGATCGGACAGAAACCGACGCTTGCGCAGTTCACTGCCATCAATTAGAATCCGGCTGCTGCTTTTAAGCAGTTCAAGCTGATATTCATGCAGAATTTCTTCCGCCCTTTTCAGATCGGCCATCAAGGTTGAATGTGAAATATAGAATTTATTCTCGAGTTCATAATAAGTCATTGCCCGATGCCGGTTGAGCAAAAGCAGAATCATCTGAGTGACACGATCCTGCGGACTGGCGTACTGCTCCGCCCCCAGTTTCTGATAAATCCCCTTAAAAAAGGAAGTAAACTGAGCCGGATCTTCAACAATCAGACAGGTTCCCTTGTTAGATTTGGATTCCAGTCTGGCTCCGGAATCCTCCGCCAGGACAGATTTAATCACTTTGATATCTGACTGAACTGTGCGCAGACTGACAGACAATTTGTCACAGAAAACAGATGCCGGAAGAAAGGCTCCCTGATTTGAATAAAATTCCTGAAGAATATCAATTTGTCTTTGACTAAGCATAGTGAAGAACATTTCCTTTCTTACCAAGAATGTTTTATTTCTCTTTCATTTAAAACTTAAAGGATTCGATTCATCGAATCGGTTACACGGTTTATTATACAAAGATCGTGAATGGATTGGGGATGATTCTGGAAGGCGAGATAGAAAAATCATGCAATCAGTCATTGCATGATTTTTCGCAGTCTGGTCGAACAAACGCTTCTCTTCATTTTTCTTTTTCTTGTTTCACCATAGCAAAAGTCTGGCGGTCTAGTTTGGGCAGTCTTGCCTGATCCTGCATCTTTCTGTGAAGGTACCTAACGTCATGTACAAAAATTTTTTCTGTACCCCTTCCACACATTGCCCCTAAAAAAGCGCCAATAATGTTTATGGATCAAGCCTGCGAGTTTGTCAGTAGCAATCAGGACGATATCTTTCTCGATGCCGATTCGACAAAAGCCGATCTCTATGGTAAGCAGGAAGGGGCAGCACGGATCCATCACTATAGTCAGATTGAATACCATCCGTTTGTCATTAATGAATACAACTCGAAAGCCCTTGTGGGAGCATGACTGCGTCTTGGATCCACTTATTCTGCCGACGAAGCTGAATCGAACATGGCTGAAGTCCTCATGCCATCAGAGCTAAAGAAACAAACAGACTTGAAGGCCTCTGTCAGGATGTCTACAACAGTTCCAGTCATGAAGAAGACAGCACTTATACTTCATCTAAGTCTTCTCTTCTGGATTACTTTACCAGATCTAAGAATTTTGTTACAGGATGCCGATTTTTCCATAGAATTTTGTTACAGGATGTCAATTTTTCTTTAAAACCTATTATCCGCATCTTTTTTCGAAGAAATTCTTAAGGGCATCCTTTTGCCTATTCTTGATCTTTCTGGAACTTTCCATTTTACTGGACTGCTTAATTCTGCCGCTGGCCGTTAACATGACCTTGATGCTGGCTTGCAGACAAAGATCCCGTCTGGCGGGAGGGCAGACGGGATCTTTCAGGATAGGATTTGAGATGAGAGAGTGGAGAGAAGTTTTTGGGGAGTAGTTAATGATTTCTGATTCTTCTGTTTGATGCAGAGATTGTTCAGGCAGCGAACTGATCTTTGAGTTTTGCTGTCAGTTCATTCATATTCATCAGCTCATCGAGAACAATGACTCTTGGATAGTCTTTGAAGACGTAGCCCAAGTCTTTTCCGACAACAAACAGGTCGGCACTGTTTACATTGACTTCCGATACAGTCGTGTGGTCAACACTGACCCCATTGATGCCCAGGCTGGAAAGAGCGCGTTCTGTATTCATGGATACGATCATGGAAGATCCAAGACCGGAACCGCAGCAGCAAAGAATAGTTCTGATGGTTTTCATAATGTTTTCTCCTTATATTTCATCGTTTTTAACCAGATCGGATCTAATTGATCCGCGGAACAGTTCGGCAGACCGTTTGGAAAGTTCAGCTTCCAAATTTGGCTTTAAGCAGCAAACTGGTCTTTCAGTTTTGCAGTCAATTCGTTCATGTTCATCAGTTCATCAAGAACAATGACTCTTGGATAGTCTTTGAAGACGTAGCCCAAGTCTTTTCCGACAACAAACAGGTCGGCACTGTTTACATTGACTTCCGATACAGTCGTGTGGTCAACACTGACTCCGTTGATGCCCAGGCTGGAAAGAGCGCGTTCTGTATTCATGGATACGATCATGGAAGATCCAAGACCGGAACCGCAGCAGCAAAGAATAGTTCTGATGGTTTTCATAATATTTTCTCCTGATGGCTTTTGCCCTTATCTGTTATGAAATGTAGATATGGAATGAGTAGTGGATGAATCAGACTCTGATCCACTGGACCAAAACGAACCCGTATACATGAACCGACATATACCCCGATATACTGATATATGGTAAGGATTCAATCCAGAAGAATAGGCAGACTCAAAATTTAAAGAAACTGTTTCGGGATCCGGGATCAGTCCGACTCCCGAAACAGTGGGTTTTATTGTTGGCTCTTACTTGTTGCAAGAATCAGGTAATTCTTTGTTTATCTGCCTGCAAGGGCAGCTTCTTCTTCCTCGGTTACTTCAGCGGGCTTTTTTTTACGGCTGAACACATACATCATGATTGGCGCGAAGTAAACCACTGCACACAAGATGAAGACTGGCAGGCCTGGAGCCATATTGATGAAGTTACCAAACAGGATGGCCAGTGCGGAGAAGTCTGCATCTGAGAAGGTTGTGTTGCTGAAACCAAAGTTGGAGAACACGAACATGGACAGTGCTGGCAGGAAGGTGATCAGCAGACCATGAACGAAAGATCCAAGAACACAGCCTTTATAGCCGCCTTCAGCATTTCCGAATACACCAGCAGTTGCGCCGCAGAAGAAGTGAGGAACAACCCCTGGCAGGATGATTGCGATTGGCGTCAGGTTTGCATTGGCCATAATCAAAATAATCATGCCAAGAATGCCGCCAACAAAAGAGCAAAGGAAACCAATTAATACAGCGTTTGGAGCATACGGGAAGACAACTGGGCAGTCAATTGCCGGAACAGCACCAGGAACCAGTTTTTCAGCAATACCACGGAAAGCAGGAACCAGTTCACCAACAATTAAACGAACACCGGACAGGATGATATAAATTGCTCCCGCAAAGGACATACCAGAGGTTAAAGACCATACAATCCAGTTTGTCTGCGTTTCAGCGCCTACGTTGAGCAGACCGCCAAGATTTGGATAGGAAGCCAGGATGACTTCTGGATCAGCCGTTAAGATCCCGCGGCCAACAGCCACAGAGCAGACGATTAAGAAGAAAATCATCATGGTTAAAGAAATCGATACAGTTGTGTCGCGTAAGAAAGTCAGGCGCTGGGGGAATGGAATCTCTTCAGTGGATTTAGTACCTTTGAAGAGTTTTCCAACCTGGGCAGAGAGCCAGTAGCCAACGCCTCCGAAGTGCCCAAAGCCAAGCTGATCGGTATGAACGATCTTTTTCATGGTTGGTTCGCAGATCATTGGAGAGAAACACATCATAAACGCCAGCAACATCGCACCGGAAATGACAAGCATTACGCCGTTGAGACCCGCAACACTTAACAGGACGGAGATCATGGCTGCCATGTATAAAGTGTGATGACCAGTCAGGAAGATGTAGCGCATTTTGGAGAAACGGGCCAGAACAATGTTCAGGACCATTGCCAGAGCCATGATGTAAGCTGTGGAGGTTGCAAAATCATTTAAAGCCAGGGAAACAGCGGCTTCACTGTTTGGAACAACCCCCTGCATGTTGAAGGCATAGTTGAATAAGTCACCGAACGCAAGCAGCGAACCGGACTGTAAAAAGGAGGATCCGGCAGATAGCACCAGGAATCCGACGATCGTTTTGATCGTCGATTTAATAACGTCTTCAATCGGTTTTTTCTGTAATACCATACCGATACAGGCCAGCAGGCCGACCAGGATCGATGGGGTAGACAGGATGTTAATGATAAAGTTCAACATAAATTTTCCTCTCTTGTCCTTTTGGGTTTCTTGCCCTTTGGAGTTTTGTCGTAGATCTTCAATATTTCTTGATGGATCTGGAAATCTTTATTCTGGATGGGCATCCAGTTTCCAGAATGGTAAATCTGATTTAGCTGTTTTATCTCTTTTATAGCGGTTGGCTGAGACGCGGTCAATCCATGATTGAATACTTAAAGCGCGTCTTATTTATGCTGGATTTTAATATTTTGAATGCTCTTTTATTCAAAAACGACCGTCTCGTTTTTCACTTCCTTTCGCCAGACCATCTTTGGATGACCTTTTCGACGTGACTTCATAACTTTTCTTTTGGTTTGCAGCTTTATGCAAAGGACCCGTTTCGATCTGCTCTGGTCTTTCTTTTTAAGCAGCAGCGCTTTCGACAAACAGGTTGTAAATCTCTGAAGGAGTACCGGCGCCAAGAATCGAATCAATTTTGGATGAATTCATAAAGATGTTGGCGGTAGCCCGAATCCCTTCCATGTGGGACTCTCGATCACTTGCCGCTAAGGCAACCAGGACGTGAACATCAGGACCTTCTTCACTGAAGCGGACCGGATTTTTTAATACGGTGACGGCCATCTGTGTTCCGTTGACTCCTTTTTCAAAGCCAGCGTGAATCAGGGCCAGTTCAGGACATAAAACATAGTAAGGTCCATATTTGGCGGTGTTTTCCAGAACAGAATCTTCATATTCCCAGGTGCACCAGCCGCCTTCCTGTAAAGGAATCAGGGCGGTGTGGATGGCGTCTTTCCAGTCTTTTACGCCTTCTTGTTGGCGGCAGTTTTCAGGCTGCAGCAGTTTTTCAATCATGCGGTCTCCTTTCTGAATTCTTCTTTCATTTTTTCGCATGCTGTTCTCAGATCTGGATCGAGTGAGAACAGTCCTTTGTTGCCGATGATATAGATATCGGCACCCGCTTCCCTGAGGGCTTTGTAGTTTGCTTTGTTACAGCTGCCATCTATCTGGATGCGGTAGTGATACCCCCGCTCTTCACGAAGTTTTTTTGCCAGAGCGATTTTATCGAGCATTTCCTCAATGAACTTCTGACCGGCAAATCCGACATCGACGGTCATGATAGTCAGAATGTCTACGGAATTGAGGTAAGGCTCAACATAGGAGAGCGGGGTTGCTGGATTGAGAACGACGCCAAAATCACAACCGGCGTCTTTAATTTTATGGATCATGCGGAAAGCATCCGTATTGATCGTTTCCGCATGGGGGCTGATGCAGCTGGCACCAGCAGTTGCACAAGCCTCGACCCAGTCAGCCGGTTCAGTTGTCATCAGATGTACATCAATATATTTATCTGTACACTGACGAACGGCTTTTAAGACCATTGGACTGAGAGTGATATTCTTGCAATAGTGGCCGTCCATAATATCGAAATGGTAGAGGTCCATCTGTTGATCCAGAACGTTCAGCTGTCTTTTCATCTGAACCAGGTCCATACACATTAAGGAGGGGGCGAATTGTTCCATGTCTTGTTTTCTCCTCTTCGCTGTTCGCACCATCAGAATATGAAATTTTTGCAACCAGAATAAGAACGGCTTCGTGCATGTTTTTGTGCACAAAGCCGTTCTCTTTTTTGAAGATTTTTGTTGGTAGGATCGAGGTGTCACAAGAAAGGAAGACAAAACAAATGAACACTGCTAGTACCACCTCTTATATTGAAGAAAAAGCCCGGGCAATTCGACAGGACGTGATTCGCTCAGTCTATCTGGCCGGATCCGGTCATCCCGGTGGATCTCTGTCGAGCGCTGAAATCTTTGCCACTTTGTATTTCCATGAAATGAATATCGATCCAGCTGATCCGAAAAATCCGGATCGCGACCGCTTTGTCTTATCCAAAGGCCATTGTGCTCCAGCTTACTATGCTGCTTTAGCCGAACGCGGCTACTTTGATAAAGAAGAACTCGATCACTTACGGAAATATGGATCGATCCTCCAGGGTCATCCTGATATGAAACATATTCCTGGAGTCGATATGTCGACCGGTTCCTTAGGTCAAGGCGTATCAGCTGCTGCGGGAATGGCGTATGGGCTGCGGATGAAAAACAGTCCTGCTCATGTTTATGCACTGCTTGGTGATGGTGAATTACAGGAAGGTCAAGTCTGGGAAGCGGCTATGTTTGCCGGATCCAAAGGTCTGAACAATCTGACCCTGATTGTTGACAATAACAATCTTCAGATCGATGGAACCATCGATGAAGTCAATTCTCCTTATCCAATTGACGAAAAATTCAGAGCCTTCAATTTCAATATTGAAGTGGTCGATGGCAACGATGCCCATGCAGTTCTGGATGGTTTTGAAAAGTTAAAGCGGAAAAGTGACCGTCCTTGCGTGCTCATTGCCCAGACAATCAAAGGAAAAGGTGTTTCCTTTATGGAAAACGTTGCCGGCTGGCATGGCAAGGCCCCAAATAAAGAGCAGATGATGCAGGCCATGCATGACTTAGAGGAGGAAGCAGAATGAGTGCAGTTGCAACCCGCCAGAGCTATGGCGAAGAACTTGTAAATTTAGGAGATCAGGACTCTAATGTCGTGGTCCTTGATGCCGATTTATCCGGCGCAACGATGACCAAACTCTTTAAAGAAGCTCATCCGGACCGCTTCATCGACTGTGGAATTGCCGAAGCCAATATGATGACCGCTGCCGCAGGTCTTTCCACAACCGGTCTGGTTCCTTTCGCTTCTACTTTTGCAATGTTTGCGGCTGGGCGTGGATTTGAACAAATCCGAAATTCCATCGCTTATCCGCATCTCAATGTCAAAATCTGCGCTACTCATGCCGGTATCAGTGTTGGAGCTGATGGGGCAACACATCAGGCGATCGAAGATCTGGCTTTGATGCGTTCCATTCCTGGCATGGTTGTTTTAAATCCATGTGACGATCAGGAAACAAGAGCCTGCTTATGGGCGGCCCATGAATATGAAGGACCCGTTTATGTCCGTTTGAGCCGTCATCCGGTTGAAGCCGTTTATACGGACTGTCAGTTTGAGATTGGAAAAGGAAAAATCTTAAAAGAAGGCGAAGATGTAGCTTTAATCGCAACTGGCATCGAGGTCCAGGAAACTTTAAAAGCTGCAAAAGCTCTTGAAAAAGAAGGGGTGTCGGTTCGCGTTGTGGATCTGGCTTCTATCAAACCAATTGATAAAGATCTGATTCTCGATTGCGCAGACAGATGCCAGCAGATTGTCACAATTGAAGAGCACAACATTATCGGCGGCCTTGGCTCAGCGGTTGCTGAAATCGTCAGCGAAAACCATCCAGTCCCAGTCCTGCGCATTGGTGTAGAAGACCGCTTTGGCCAGTCCGGCAGTGGTGTCGAATTACTCCATGCCTATGGTCTCGATTCTGAGTCAATCGCCAAAAAAGTTTTGACCTTTGTAAATCGAACTGATACAACTAAAGCATGAAGACAGAGGGCAAATTAGTTTCAGAAAAACAGATCAGTCATATCTGCAGATCACGGGACTGGAAAGACGCCGTTCATCAAGCTTTGGACCCGTTCTTTCAGGCCGGTATTGCGCCGGCTGAATACGAAAAGACCGTCATTGAGCAGATTGAAAACCTGGGGCCCTACTGCATTCTTCGTCCCGGCCTGGCTTTAATCCATGGTCCGGCGTCGGAAACGATCAAAAAGACCGGTCTTCACATCGCTCGATGTGACCAGCCGGTCTTTTTTAACGAGACTTCCCTACCAGTCACCTTGATGATCGCCGTATGTGCCCCAGATAAGCCGCAATACCTGGCTCTGATCAGTCAGCTCGCTGCACGATTGCGTGGTCAATACACCGCCAAATATTTGGAAACACTGACCGACGAGCAGCTGCTTGCTCACTTTGAATCGGTCTTTAAGCTTCTGCACTGAATCTGGTCTTAAGATTTTCAAAGTCATATCTCTTTGAAAGCCATTTACAATTGAACCACTACATTTCCAACGAGAAAAGAAAGGAAAATCTGAAACGCGTCCTGTTTTCAGGCCGCCCATTTCAGGTCCATTTCCCTATGAAAAAAGAAAAGACAAGCTTTTTTAAAAAGAAAGATCCGAATAAGAAGGAAATCAACAAAAAGGAATCCACTGCTCCAGTTCACCTTCAAGCTGTCCACTCACCGATCATTTCGATTTTCTGCTGCTGTGCCAGCGGACTTGGTTCTTCTTTGATGCTCAAAATGACGGTTGAAGAAGCACTGGAGATCGTTGGGCTGAAAAACTATGAACTTTCTTTTGGCCAGGCTTCTGCCATCCCCATGATGGCCAACCTGATTTTATGCTCCGATGAACTTGCACCAAATTTACATGTCAGTCAGGATGTCCGGGGGCTGCATGATCTGATGGATGAAAACGAAGCAGCCAAGGTCATTCAATCCTGGCTGAAGGAGCGCGACCGATGAGATGGCTGAATGAGAGAACCCAGTCCATTCTAGAGTATTTATTAATGCTTTCTTCGCCCGTCAGTCTGGGAGAAATCGGCGAACACTTCCAGATTGCCAGGCGGACAATTTATAACGAAATCGACCGGGCGAATGTCTGGCTTAAATCCAGCGGCTTTGCCCCCATTGAAATCCAGCGCGGCAAAATTGAGCCGCTTTCTTCCAATGTTATCCGTTCCATCCGCCGTCGGTTAGAAGAGAAAGAAAAGAATCTGTATATTCTTTCTCCCCAGGAGCGGGTGTGGTTGATCATCGCACTGGTCCTTTCCAAAACCGATCGTATTCTGATTGGAACGCTGTTAGATCTGCTTGAAGTGAGCCGGACTACGCTGCTTGCCGATTTAAAAGCGGTTCAGTCTTCACTGGCCAGTTATGGCCTGAGTCTGAGCAGTAAAGGTCGCGCGGGCTATGAAATTGAGGGATGCCTGGTCACAAAACGGGCTTTATTCTTAATGCTGCTCAACCGCATTCCTTCCCTGCCTAAAGAGACCTATCTATATCGACCAAGACTGGAAGCTATTCAGGAACGATACATTCTGCTCAAACGCGTCGAAGCCAGACTGCATCATGAATATATTGAAGAAGATCTCTATGATCTGGCGGTTCTGCTTACATTCTGCAATCAAGAATCCATCAATTTTGAAGAGATGGATCGAAACCGGATTGAAGCCAGTGAAGAATTTCAGGCTGTTCAGGTATTCTTTGATTTCTTGTCCAGAGATGAACAGATCTATCTGACTCTTCACTTTCTGGGTTCCCGACTGACCGGATTTTCTAAAGAAGATTTCGACAGTGCAGATCCGGAACTGCTCAGTATTACGGATGCTTTTATTCAGGAATTCCAAAATGCAGCCTGTGTTGAATTTGATGACTTCAAATCGCTGCGTCAGGCTCTGTTTCATCACATCAAAGCTTCCCGCTACAGATATCGTTATGGGATTCAGATTGGCAGCCCTTTAGAAAAAGATATTCGCCAGGAATATCCGGAAATCTTCCGAATTACCCAGGAAACAGCCGTCTATCTTGAGCAGGCTTTGCAGGTTCATGTCACCGATGGTGAAATCGCCTACCTGGCCTTACATTTTGGGGCTTTTCTTTCCCTCCCCCACAAGAAAGAAAACCAACTGCGCATTCTCATCGTCTGCGTGAGCGGAATCTCCGCTGCCAACATGATTGCCAGAGAAGTCCGCCAGCTGTTGCCCAGTGTTGAAATCACTGGAATTGAAAGCCTGCGGTCTCTGGCCAATCCACATCTCAAAGCTGATCTGATTATCAGTTCAGTTGAGTTCCAGGCATTAATTCCGGTCATCATGGTTCATCCAGTTTTAACCAGAGAGGACCGAAACAATATTCTCAACCATCCTCTTGTCGCTGCCCATCAGCGTCAGGGCAACGCTCAGGCTCTTTATCTGCGCCTTGCAGATCTGGTCAGCGAAGAAAACCGGGAAACCCTTAAAACCAGACTGATCGACTACTTCAGTTTTGCAGGGAACGAAAAAGAAGCAAGGCCTGTTCATCTTGCTCCAATGCTAGACGGCCGCATTCGAGTTTTCGATGGTGCTCCGGACTGGAAGCAGGCATTACGTCTGGCTGCCTCTCCTTTGTTAGAACGCGATGAAATCACCCAGGGCTATATCAATACCATGATATGGCTAAGCGAAGAAATGGGTCCTTATATGTTCATGACCAATGATGTTGTCATTGCCCATGCCAAGCCTGAAGAAGGAGTCAATGAACTCTGTATCTCGCTGGCCTATTTCAGAGAACCGGTGGATTTTCTTGGCCGTCCGGCAAGGTTTCTGTTTGTTCTGGGAGCCATTGACCAGAGTACCCACTTTCCTTTGCTGAAAGAAATCCGATCGTACTTCAAAAAACCTGAAGATCGTGAGAATCTCTTGCAGGCAAAATGCGCAGAGGAACTGGCTGGCCTGCTCAGAACAAAGTCAAACCCATAAAAATACTCTCTGCTTGCCTCACCTCAGAACGCATTTGAGAATTAACTGTAGGCCAAAATTATTCAACATCCCAAATCTGAAATTTTACTATCAGAGGCCAATTTCTCTTTGGTGACAGCTGAAGGACACTTTTTTAGATCCAGCTCAATCCATGTTAGTATCAACTAACACCAAGCATAATAAAAAACCCGAAGAATATCGGATTTCTCCTTTATTCTTCGGGTTTCGCTTTTGTCTGGCGACTTCCTATTTTTGCTTTTACACTATCGTCGGCGTTCAATGGCTTAACTTCCGTGTGCGAGATGGGAACGGGTGTGACCCATTGGCTATCGTCACCATACTTTGCATTGAATCAGCGCATCCTTGGATGATTATTCAATGACAGATTCGATTTCAGTATTCTTGCGAATACCGCGGGTTGATTTCATTTCACATGAATCTTTCAAAAACAAACACCAGCTTCGACATAACCTTGGTTACAGTTATGATCTGATCATTTCTGATCGTTTTACTTCTTATTACCGCCTGTCTGTGATTTTGAATGATTCTGGAATCATTGTCTTTAACTTGCGTCTTTGACTCTGTTTCCATATCCTTCATCACTTCCAACAGGCGCTCTCGTTATCTTAGATTAAGCTTTCGACCGATTAGTACTGGCCAACTTCATGGATCACTCCACTTCCATACCCAGCCTATTTCCTTGTAGTCTTCAAGGGGTCTTATCTACCGCAGATCTTATCTTGGGGCTGGCTTCGCACTTAGATGCTTTCAGCGCTTATCCATTCCCTGCTTGGCTGCCCGGCTGTGCCACTGGCGTGACAACCGATGCACCATTGGCAGGTCCATCCCGGTCCTCTCGTACTGAGGACAGCTCCCCTCAGATCTCCTGCGCCCACAACAGATAGGGACCGAACTGTCTCACGACGTTCTGAACCCAGCTCGCGTACCACTTTAATGGGCGGACAGCCCAACCCTTGGAACCGAATCCAGCTCCAGGATGCGATGAGCCGACATCGAGGTGCCAAACCCCGCCGTCGATGTGAACTCTTGGGCGGGATCAGCCTGTTATCCCCAGGGTAGCTTTTATCCGTTGAGCGACGGCCCTTCCATTCGGTACCGCCGGATCACTAATCCCGACTTTCGTCCCTGCTCCACTTGTTGGTGTCGCAGTCAGGCGCGCTTATGCATTTACACTCTCTGTCTGGTTTCCATCCAGACTGAACGCACCTTTGGGCGCCTCCGTTACTCTTTAGGAGGCGACCGCCCCAGTCAAACTGCCCGCCTGGCACTGTCTGTAAGATTCTCTCTTCACGTTAGGGCTTCAAATCATCAGGGGCGGTATCCCAACGGCGGCTCCAAAGAAACTGGCGTTCCTTCTTCATAGCCTCCCGCCTATCCTGTACATGATCATCCAAAACCCAATACCAGGCTGCAGTAAAGCTCCATGGGGTCTTTCCGTCTAGTTGCGGGTAACCTGCATTTTCACAGGTACTAAGATTTCACCGAGTCTGCTGCCGAGACAGCGCCCAAATCGTTTCACCTTTCGTGCGGGTCAGAACTTACCTGACAAGGAATTTCGCTACCTTAGGACCGTTATAGTTACGGCCGCCGTTCACTGGGGCTTCGGACCACTGCTTCTCCCTGCGGATAACAGATCCCCTTAACCTTCCAGCACCGGGCAGGTGTCACCCCATATACTTCGCCTTGCGGCTTTGCATAGAGCTGTGTTTTAGTTAAACAGTCGCTTGGGCCTTTTCACTGCGGCTCTCTCGAGCGCCCCTTCTTGCGAACGTACGGGGCAATTTTGCCGAGTTCCTTGGCAACAGTTCTCTCGCTCACCTTCGCTTGCTCAGCGCGCCCACCTGTGTCGGTTTTGGTACGGGCCGCAATAAAGTTTAAGCTAGAAGCTTTTCTTGAAAGCCGCTCCATGTGCTTGGCTACTTTCTTTCGATTTCGCTTACCCTTCACGCTCTGTACGCATTGATCCGGATTTGCCTGGATCCGTACTGCCGCGCTTGGCCCTCAATCCATTAAGAGGGTCACACTTCCCGTCTTTGTCACTCCATCGCCTTTATTGCGGGTGCAGGAATCTTCGCCTGCTTTCCATCTGCTTCGCCTGTCGGCTTATCATTAGGTCCCGACTGACCCAGGGCGGACGAACCTTCCCCTGGAATCCTTGGGCTTTCGGTGTGCAGGATTCTCACCTGCATCTCGCTACTCACACCGGCATTCTCACTTCCATGTCCTCCACAGACTCTCACGATTCTGCTTCCATGAACATGCAACGCTCCCCTACCATAAAAATCTTTCAATCCTTATCCGCGGCTTCGGCAGATGACTTAGCCCCGGTACATTTTCGGCGCAGGGCCACTCGACTAGTGAGCTGTTACGCACTCTTTAAAGGGTGGCTGCTTCTGAGCCAACCTCCTAGTTGTCCGTGCGTCCCCACATCCTTTTCCACTGAGTCATCATTTTGGGGCCTTAGCCGGCGGTCTGGGCTGTTTCCCTCTTGAGCATGGACCTTATCACCCACACTCTGACTGCCAACTACTATCCTTGCGGCATTCGAAGTTTGATTCCATTCAGTACCCCGGGATGGGGCCATCATGAATTCAGTGCTCTACCTCCGCTGGCTTGCGTTAACGCTAGCCCTAAAGCTATTTCGGGGAGAACCAGCTATCTCCGGGTTCGATTGGAATTTCTCCGCCAGCCACAGGTCATCCGCCAGCTTTTCAACGATGGTCGGTTCGGTCCTCCACAAAGTTTCACCTCTGCTTCAACCTGCCCATGGCTAGATCACCCGGTTTCGGGTCTGCTCCTGGCTACTTCATTCGCCCTGTTAAGACTCGCTTTCGCTTCGGCTTCGCATTTTCCTGCTTAACCTTGCATCCAAAAGCAGCTCGCCGGTTCATTCTACAAAAGGCACGCCATCACCCTTTGACGGGCTCTGACTTCTTGCAGGCATACGGTTTCAGGTTCTCTTTCACTCCGCTTGCGCGGTTCTTTTCACCTTTCCCTCACGGTACTTCTTCACTGTCGCTCACTCTTACTTATTCAGCCTTGGCGGATGGTCCCGCCTGCTTCCGACAGGATTTCACGTGTCCCGTCGTACTCAGGATTTCGCTGACTACTTCGCTTGCTTTCCAGTACAGGGATTTCACCTTCTGTGTCCGTGCTTTCCATCACGTTCCTGTTCACTCGCGTTTTGTCTGTTGCGCTCCTACAACCCCATATCGCTATGGTTTGGGCTAATTCCCTTTCGCTCGCCGCTACTCGGGAAATCACTGTTGTTTTCTTTTCCTCCGGCTACTTAGATGTTTCAGTTCACCGGGTTGCTCTCCATATTCAGAAATATGGATGACTGGATATGACTCCAGCCGGGTTCCCCCATTCGGACACCTGCGGATCGTCGCTTTCCTGACAGCTCCCCGCAGCTTTTCGCAGTCTGATGCGTCCTTCATCATTCAAGAGTGGCAAGGCATCCTCCGTACGCCCTTCCTTGCTTGATCTAGTTTCAAATATGCTTGTTTTTAACTATGCTTTTTCGAGATTTTTCTAATAAGAACTGTTAACTGTTTTCTGACTTGGTAAATCTTGTGACTTCAAAGATCGAATTTCTTCTTCTCTTTTCAGTCGGTTACTTTCGTAACGTTGCTACTTACAACTTACGTCAGACCTTCTGTTATGTCTTATACTGATGTTCGTTTTTCAAAGATCCATGGTTTAGACTGTTTCTTCTGTACTTCTCTTTTGAACTTTGTTCTTCGAGAAGAAGATGAATTCCAGCCTGGAAGATCGCTCTTCCAAAACTCTGTTACAGACTCCAACTTAGTTACTTAATGCTTCCTTGTACTTTCTCCTTAGAAAGGAGGTGATCCATCCCCACGTTCCCGTAGGGATACCTTGTTACGACTTAACCCCAGTCATCGGCCCCGCCTTCGACGACTCACTCCTTTTCAGGTTATGCCATCGGCTTCGGGCGTTGCCGGCTTCCATGGTTTGACGGGCGGTGTGTACAAGGCCCGGGAACGTATTCACCGCGGCATGCTGATCCGCGATTACTAGCGATTCCAACTTCATGAAGTCGGGTTGCAGACTTCAATCCGAACTGGGACGCCTTTTCTCGGGTTCGCTCCACTTCACAGCTTCGCTTCCGTCTGTAGGCGCCATTGTAGTACGTGTGTAGCCCAGGCCATAAGGGGCATGATGATTTGACGTCATCCCCGCCTTCCTCCGGTTTGTCACCGGCAGTCTGATCTGAGTCCTCATCTTACTGGTAGTAACAGATCACGAGGGTTGCGCTCGTTGCCAGACTTAACTGAACATCTCACGACACGAGCTGACGACAACCATGCACCACCTGTGTGGATGTTAACCTCCAACTTATCTCTAAGTCTTCGCATCCCATGTCAAGGCCTGGTAAGGTTCTTCGCGTTGCTTCGAATTAAACCACATACTCCACCGCTTGTGCGGGCCCCCGTCAATTCCTTTGAGTTTCACACTTGCGTGCATACTCCCCAGGCGGAGGAGTCATTGCGTTAGCTTCGGCACCGGGGCATTACCCCCGACACCTGCTCCTCATCGTTTAGGGCGTGGACTACTAGGGTATCTAATCCTATTTGCTCCCCACGCTTTCGTGCCTGAGCGTCAGTAACAGTCCAGGCGGCCGCCTTCGCCACTGGTGTTCTTCCATATATCTACGCATTTTACCGCTACACATGGAGTTCCACCGCCCTCTCCTGTCCTCGAGCGTGGCAGTTTCCAAAGCCTGTACAGGTTGAGCCCGTACCTTTCACTTCAGACTTGCCACGCCGCCTGCGCACCCTTTACGCCCAATCATTCCGGATAACGCTTGCCACCTACGTATTACCGCGGCTGCTGGCACGTAGTTAGCCGTGACTTTCTGGCAGGTTACTATCAAAAGAAAAGCATTTCCTCTTCCCTTCTTTTCTGACCTGCAACAGAGCTTTACGATCCGAAAACCTTCCTCACTCACGCGGCATTGCTCGTTCAGGCTTGCGCCCATTGACGAAAATTCCCTACTGCTGCCTCCCGCAGGAGTCTGGGCCGTGTCTCAGTCCCAGTGTGGCCGATCGCCCTCTCAGGCCGGCTATGCATCATCGTCTTGGTAGGCTTTTACCCTGCCAACTAACTAATGCACCGCAGATCCATTCATCTCCCAGGCTTTAGGGCCTGTTTCAAAAACAGAAGATGCCTTCTGTTTTCCTATGGGGTTTTAGACTTCGTTTCCAAAGCGTATCCCCCGGATATGGGCAGGTTATCTACGTGTTACTCACCCGTTCGCCACTGAACACAAAAGTGTTCCGTTCGACTTGCATGTATTAGGCATGCCGCCAGCGTTCATCCTGAGCCAGGATCAAACTCTCCATTTGATATTGACTCAACGCTATTGCGTTTATATTTCGTGAATTGATTATTGAAGTATTAAGTGTTGTTTCAAGAATCGACGTGTTAATTTCGAATATTGAATTGTCTGTAATCAGAGTTTTCAAAGAGCCATCTGTTTGTGAGCGAATCAATTTCCCTCACAAGGCTTGTTTATCTTATCATCAGCAGATCCAGAAGTCAACATCTTTCGTGAAATATTTTTAAGAATTTCACAATCGATGATTTCTTCGATATCTAAAGATGATTCGCGTCAGATCAGCGGCTTTGTTGCCGTGTTTTCTTAACGCTCAATTACTATAACACCGGGCAGTATCCCGGGTCAAGCACTTTTGTGAAAATATTTTGCAAATTCACAACTTTAGATTTTATAGAATCTTGCCCTTGGGCACTTTTGTGTATCCCTCTGGCATTCCCACTGTCCTTCGAAGCGAAAAACAGCTTATCCTTTATACCTCATTTGGGCTTGGTTTGTCAATTTTTTTATCCACCCTGTTCAGCATCGAATTTTGCAATAGAATAGAAGCCCGGCACTGATTCAACAACTTCCTCAACCGCCTTACTCCCAGATGCTATCCTATCCTCTAACAAACAAAAGCGGCAGCAAGCAGTATCCCCTGAAATCATCGCCTGAAAAATTTCAGGGGACACAGTCTGTCTATTGCTGCCTTGAGGAAACGTCCAGCCAAAGCCTGATAAGCTGGACATTCCGCCTTCAGATTTTGTGAAGTGAAAACGTATGATGGGGATCATTTGCGCAGCGAAAAAATATTCCGCCTCCTCCTCGACTGACCGCATACAGTCTTCCCCCGCACCTTGGACAAGTCACTGGCTTTCTAGGGTCGCGGTTCAGATAGCCCTCTGCCATCTCAACAGTCACTAGATAGTACTTCTTACAGGAATCACAGACAAGAAAAGGTCTATTGAACTTTTTGGAGTACAGGTATCGCACGTTTCCCCCGCACGAGCATCTTGCCTGAGCGCTGATGTATCCTGAAAAGGAAGCCGACTGACGAGAAGCAGTTAAAGACAAATCATCACTCACCTCTCGATCATAAACATTCAACATTTCAAGATACTGCTCAATTTCTAAAGCAGTCTCGCCATTCTGAATATAAAAGACTGGAAAGATCCACTCTTTTCGTTCAGGTAATTTTTCTTCATAAAATTTTGCGCAGCCAACTAAAGGCTGATTGATCCAGCATTCATTGCGGTCAATCAAAGTGGCACTTTCCAGTACATAACCAGCCGCACTGTACTGACGCAGACTTTCGGGAAGTTCAGCCTTATCGTTGCATCGAATGACCAGTCGGCAGTGACGGGCAACGGACCCAAGAAGATAGGTGAGTCGTTCACCATGGTCTTTTGAAAAATTCCAGGTCGGAATGTCAATCCGAATTTCCTTATGGGCACGACTAATTGACTTCAGATATTCCACAAACAGAGCTTCAGAATTGTCTGCCTGTCGATAAGACCAGGGAAAAGTAGGAAAAGAGGTCCCAGAAAATTCCTTCCATAAGCTCTGCCTTTGCTCCAGGTTTTTCTGCGCAAAATCAAGAACATTCAGCACCTCTTTTCCGCCAAGATGAAGAAGCTGGCCATTGCCTGCCTGCTGATCACATCCGTCAAGATTATAAATCGTTTTAAGAAGATTATTATCAAGCTTGCTGGTATGAAGATACTCCTGGTTGGATATGAGGATAAACTGTCTTCTGGCCCTGGAAATGGCTACATTGATCAGTCGGGTAGACTCATTATTATGCATGGTTGTTACCATTACGCCTGGACGATTTCTTCCATAGCTTTCGACGGTATCAAACAAGATATAGTCTCGCTCACTTCCCTGAAACTGGTGGACTGTGCTGGCCTTGATGCGCCTGGAATTCAGAACATTTTCATTGGATGGATGTTCAGAATCGTTCCAGATCGAAAGTTCATTCAAGCCAGTCTGGTCCAGCAGGTTCTGGATGAGCATGGCCTGTCTGGCATAGGGAGTAATAATGCCAACTGTTCCTTTAAACGCAAAATAAGCTGCCAGAGTAACTGTTGTCATGGCGCTGAGCAGATTCATTCTTGAACCCGACAGTCCGGGCTGCTGAAAGTTTCCCAGTCCTGAAAGATCGAGAAATAAGAGCGGAACGCTTTCAAACCTGGTCCAGGCGGGTAAACAATCCTGCCCTCTTTGATCATCCGGGCTGAATTCTGGTCGTTCGTCCTGATCCTGGATTGTCTTTTCTCCCTGATCGCTTTGCGCAAGTCGTAAGGGGGCAGTGTGCAGCAAAGAGTTATAGACAGAACAAGAAAGCAAGTCACTTAAAAAGGGCGGCATTCGATACTGTTCGTTCAGCATCGTCAGCCATACATGACCTTTTTGTTTCAAAACGGCCTCCGCAATCTGGCAATACTGGAACAAATCGATATTCAACAATCCTTTTCGAGAAAAAGTAATAGGGGAAAGCTGGCGGAAATCTCCCAGACAGACAAAACTTTTCGTTGCGCGGCTTGCCGCCTGCAAGATCGTCGGTACATCCAGCATGCTCGCTTCATCAACAATCACCGTATCAAAAGAGGTGTGGAACAGTTCCAATTTGGTTTGCTGGAGCGCAATGGTTGAAGCTATAAATCTCGCTTCGTTAATCAGTTTGAGTTCAGCTATTTCCAGACGCCTGCGTAAAAAAGTCAGTTCATCTCGAATACTTTCACGCTCTTCACTGTCAAGAGGCGAAGAGAGCTCTTCGACAAGCTCGTCAATCCGCTTCACAATCTCTGCATTTTGGTGGTGGGCTCGTCTTGTAGAATACAGATCCGGATCTTCCAGGATCAAAGGATCCCGGGGATAGCCATACCGAAGAATCGTTCCTGGATGCTGGTGGGCCTGGTCTTTCAGTTTCAAAACCGCTTCATCCACCGCAACATTTGCCATGGAAAGAAGCAAAACCCGGCGACCATCCTGAATTAAGGCGTTGGCGATTTTTGCGATTGTTGTCGTTTTGCCCGTTCCAGGCGGCCCCCAGATAAAGCAGACAGGCTGACGGAGTGTTTTTTCAACCGCCGTCTGCTGGGACGTCTGGAATTCATCACAGATCAGGTCAGTACGAGTGGGCGCCTGAATGAGCTGATCCAGTAGTCGAGGATTCTTTCCTGGCATTCCTCTTTTCATCCAGTCGATGACTGACAGCAGACCAGACAAGGATTCTTCCGTGATTACCGCCATACTGACACGCGCGCCCAAATCACGGCCAATCTTTACAACAACTGTCATTCCTTCGGTTTCAACCACCTGGCAGGAATATGCCTGCTTTTTGACAATCAGGCTGACCTTATGGCCTGTCGTAAATCGAAAACTCGAACATGCAGTAAAGCTGTAAAAACAAGTTGGTCCGCTTTCAATCCGAATTCGCTTACCGGACCGAACTTTCACGCCATCTGTATTGGCAGAAGTAATCTTGTCCAGATCTTCCAGGGCGGCTGGCAGAAAATAGTCCTGAAATTCCTCGCGGGAATGAATTCGAGGTACCTCTGGTTCCTGATCCTGTCTCCAGACTGGACAGATTCGCTCTGGCATCGTGGATTGAACAGAAATCGTCTTTAATGCTCGATCCTTTTCTTTCTGGCCGGCCAGTTCTGGTCTGATCTGTGAAAGATCAGACTGGTTTTTCTGCTGTTTATTTCTTCTCATCCCTAATCCTCATCCGCATGGATCAAACTGTCCAGTCAATGTTAATGTTCTGGAAAAACACTCCCGCTTCTTGATCAAGCTTAACCCTGTTGAGCAAAAGCCGATTTTTGTTTTTTTACCCGGATTGCGTGCAGTGTACTTTTACCTGACTATCCACGGAAGAAAAATTGATCATCGAATCCCAGAATCGATCCAGAAAGACCGAACAATGATTCAGAATATGCAATTTCCAATTCTTTACCGATTGTACAACATAATAATTTGTTTTATAAAATAAGTTTTAACATTTTAAATTGATTTTATATAAAAAGCACTTTAATTCCAATTTATTTCCAGTTTTCATTCTTCCTTATCCTCTGTTTTCTTAGAGCCGAGTCACGAACCATGAAGTCAAAGCAAGCCAATTTGATTCGATTTGATTCGATTCAATTCTGCTCGATCTGGTTTAGGATGACTTTCTTTTCTTAAATAGAAAAGCCACAATTGTAAAACATCATATGGATTTAAAGACAAACAGGTTAAAATAAGTCTAATCCCGAAACTCCATCAACAAGCCAGCATCCATTCAAGACATTTTTGCCTCTTGACCATCGTGAAGCCTGGCGTCTTTTGATGGCAGTTCAATTGAAAAGGAGAAAAACTGTTATGATTGACTATTCTCTTTGCAGTCAGCTGCAATCATTTTACGATCCTGCCCTGCCCGCTAACAGCATTCTCGTCAACCAGATTGCCGCTTTATTTCATGCCGATCCTCATATTACCTGGGCCGGGATATACTTGCTGAATCCATTAACTGGCGATTGTTATATAGATGCATTTCAGGGACTTCCCGCCTGCATGAAAATCCCTGCTCATCAGGGAGTCATTGGAGCCGCGCTGGATGCCAATGCCCCCATGATTGTTTCCGATGTCCATAGTTTCCCTGGCCATATTGCCTGCGATGCCCGTTCCAAAAGCGAACTGGTGATCCCGCTCAAGCCCTCCAATATTCTCATGGGCGTTCTTGATCTCGACTCGGATGTCCAGGGCTTTTTCGACCCGCTGGATCCGGATCTGATTGAAGAACTTGGCGAAATTTTTTCCCGGACTCTCAAACTCAGCCTTCCTTTCTGAATGTTTCGGCTTTGGACACTCGCCTTTCTCAGTCGACAAGATAGGCCTCAACTTTGAAGATTTAAAATCTCGTGTTGCAATCGACAGAAGAAGACCGGAGTCCAGTTTCGAGAATTTTTTTGATATCCAATTGCTCATTTCCTTCTTTATTGAGTAAAGGCGTTATGCTCTCTCAAAAATCAGAAATGGAACGCGGACGTTTTATCCTGCTCAGGAACAAACCACACTCACTCACTCATTGGTTGGTTGATTGGTTGGTTGAATGAATAAACGTCCAAGATTGCCGACGGCTGACCAATCTCTCCAGACTATTGGGCACGCCCACACATTCAAAAAAAGCAGAGGAAAAACCTTCAGGTTTTTTCCTCTGCTTTTAAATTTCTGGATATCAGGGTCAGGCGGAACGAAGTTTGGCATGACACTGTTTTTGAATCGCATCAATGATGGCATTGAAGACAGTATTGATCTTTTCTTCATTGAGAGTCTGTTTGTCAGACTGGAAAGTCATGGTCAAGGCAATCGATTTTTCGTTTTCACCAACGTGTTCCCCTTCGTAAACATCGAAGACATCAACATTGCGGACAACGGATTCCTTGTCAAGTTTACCGGAACGTTTGATGACATCGATGATCCGGCTGGCTGGCAGGTCTTTTTCAACGACAAAGGCCAGGTCACGAATAACAGATGGGTATTTGGAAACAGGAACGAATTTCACTTTGGACTTCTTGGTTTTCAGGATTTTGTCCAGATCCAGTTCCGCAATCACTGCATTCTTGACGCCAGTGCGAACCCCATAAGTTGGATGAATTTCACCCATCAGACCGATCAGATCTTTACCGATATACACCTCAGCGGAACGGCCTGGATGGAAGTGAGTTGTGTCTTTCTTGTTCGGTTTGAAATACAGACGATTTTCACCAATTCCCTGCCGTTCAAGCAACACTTCAATCAAACCTTTAAGCGTATAAAAATCAGCCGGTGTGCTGTCCTTGAGCCATTTGGTTTCATCAAGGCTGCCCGTCAGTACGATGGCAAGGTGTTCGATGACGCCGGATTTGCTTGTCAGTTCGGAGATCTCGAACAGGTTGACGTTCTTGTTGCCGCGGGCAAGGTTCCAGGCTGCGCTTTCTAATAAGGAAGGCAGGATGGATGTACGCAAGTAGCGTCGTTCTTCGGAAAGAGGGACAGGCAGTTCGAGAGATTCACCCGTGGAGTAGATTGCATCCTCTTTTTTCGCTTTGGAAATCAAAGTATACGTGATCGCATCCTGCAGACCGTTTTCGGTCAGCAGGGTCCGGATGAAACGACGCTGACGCTGCTGGGGGTTCAATTTTCCTTCGGTCATTTCCATCACTGGCAGAGTCGAAGGCAGACGATCATAGCCGATCATACGGATCACTTCTTCAGAAAGGTCGGCCATACCCTCCAGATCTGTACGGGAGCTTGGAACGGTTACGGTAATGGTTTCCCCTTCCACAACCGGCTGAAGGTTCAGACGATCAAACACGTCGACAACTTCTTCCAGACTGAATGCAGTGCCCAGACGGCCATTGAGCAGATCTAAGGTTGTGGTGATTGTTCTTGGCACGAAGTTGGCCGAACCATATTCAACCGTTTTTTCAATTCCTTTGGCATCGGCATATTCAACCAACAGCTCAACCGCACGGTCAATAGCTTTTTTCGCTGCCAGTGGTTCAATGCCTTTCTGGTAACGGATGCTGGACTCGGTATTGAGGTTCAGGCGACGGGCCGTGTTGCGGATTTTGACCGGATTGAAGCTTGCACATTCAATGATCAGACCGGTTGTGGTTTCTTCAATCTTTGAGTCATCGCCTCCCATAACCCCAGCAATACCGATTGGTTTGTTTTCCGTTGTGATGACCAGATCTTCTGGCTGCAGATGGTAAGTCACACCATCCAGAGCGGTATACTCGCAATCCAGGCCTTCTTTGACCGTGATTTCCTGCGCGGGCAGGGCGTTGATGTCGTAGAAGTGCATGGGTTGGCCGGTCTCTAACATGACGATATTGGAAATATCGACCACGTTGTTGATCGAATGCATGCCAGAAGCACGCAGCAGTTCTTTCATCCATGGAACGGATTCCTTGATAGTGACAGAGTTAATGACTTTGCCATAGAAGTGTGGGCAGCCTGCTGCTTCAGAGTGAACCACCAGGCGGGTATCGACATCAGCACCGGCATCCGAAGCCCCTTCGCATTCAGGCAACTTATAGTCTTTCTTTAAGATGGCGGCTGTTTCGGCTGCCATGTTCCAGGCCGCCTGGCAATCCGCACGGTTAGGCGTTAAGGAAACATCCAGAACCGTGTCATCCAGCCCCAGATATTCTCTTGGATTGTCATATCCAACCGGAGCATCTTCCGGCAGCACTTCAATGCCAGCTAACTGCGCTTCACTTAAGGCGTGTTTATCGACACCCAGTTCCGATAAAGAGCAAATCATGCCATTGCTCACTTCGCCACGGATTACCCCCGACTTAATTTCACCACCTGGAAGAACTGCACCAGGCTTGGCCACGATGACTTTCTGGCCAGCGGCAACGTTTGGAGCCCCACATACGATTGGAACAATTTCATCGCCAATGTTTACCGTTGTGCAGTGCAGGTGATCAGAATTCGGATGATCTTTGCAGCTCAGAACTTCACCAATGACAAGGTTGGTTCCCTGGGACATTGGAATGACGTCTTCCACTTCAAATCCGGCATCGGTAATGGCTTTGGCGACGTCTTCCATGCTCAGATCGCCTAAGTCCATATACTGTCTGAGCCATTTTTCAGAGATTTTCATCGTTTGCCCTCCTTAGTCCATCCGATCAAAGAGTTCATTGAACCGCTGATCGTTGGTGTAGAAATGACGGATATCGTCAATTCCATATTTGAGCATGGCAACACGTTCGATACCAATACCGAAGGCGAAGCCATTCATCTTGGTTGAATCATAGCCGGCCATTTCCAGCACTTTCGGGTTCACTTCACCGGCGCCCAGGATTTCAATCCATCCGGTTCCTTTGCAGGTCGGGCAGCCTTTTCCGCCGCACATGTGGCAGGAAACGTCAACTTCAACGGAAGGTTCCGTGAATGGAAAGAAGGAAGGACGGAAACGGATTTCACGCTCTTCCCCAAACATCTTGCGGGCGAAGAATTCCAGGGTTCCCTTCAAGTCAGAAAGAGGGACGTGTTCCCCGATGACCAGGCCTTCCATCTGCATGAACTGATGAGAGTGGGTGGCATCGTCATCATCTCGACGGTAAACCTTGCCTGGGCAGACAACCTTAATTGGATTTGGCGCATCCTGCTCCAGAACTTTCATCTGGATGGCGGTGGTATGCGTACGCAGCAGGTGTTCAGGATCCAGATACAAGGAATCCTGCATGTCACGGGCCGGGTGATCCTTAGGAATATTGGCCCTTTCAAAGCAATAGAGATCGTCTACCACTTCATCCCCTTCGATGACCTGATAGCCAAGACCAATGAACAGATCTTCCAGTTCCTGTTCGATCAGGGTTAACGGGTTCAGGTTGCCATGGGCAGGCTTGCGGCCAGGCAGGGTTAAATCGATCGTTTCACTGGCCAGTTTTTCTTCCAGGGCTTTAGCTTCTAAAGCCCTTTTCTTTTCGTCAAATAATGCGGAAGTTTCGGTCTTGATCTGATTGACTGCCTGACCGAATTCACGTTTTTCTTCTTTCGGAACAGATTTCATCTGTTTCATCAGATCCGCGATTTTTCCTTTTTTACCCAGGTATTCAATGCGCAGATCATTTAAAGCTTCCAGCGAATCGGCTTCATCAAACCGTTTTGCGATTTCGCTTTTAAGCTCTTCAAAATTTGGCATAGGTTCTCCTTTCAAAAATAAAAAAAGGACGAATGCGAAAACGGGGAATTCCCCGCGGTACCATTTCGCTTCGTCCTGAATTGACACACTCTGTCATGATATCCGTATGAAACGGGGAGGTTTTATCCTCCAGCTCCGGAATGAATTCACAGACACTTGGCTGCCCTGTTTCACCACCCCAGGACTCTCTGCAAGCCGCCTGAATCTGCCACGGTTCCTTCGACGCTTGGAACCATTGTAACAATTCAATGCTTTAAATCAACAACGGCCCTTTCAATTGACTCAAATTCGTGCCCTTTCTAAACTGAAACTATGAAAATCGAATCTACTCAAAATTCCACCATTAAAGCGTTATCCCGTCTTTTAACCAAGAAGGAACGCGATCAGTCCGGCCGATTTTTAGTTGAAGGCTGGCATCTGTTAGAAGAAGCGAGCCAGGCAGGACTGCTCGAACACGTTTATCAGCTTTCTGACCAGCCTGTCTTTTCAGATGCACCAGTGACTTTCTGTTCCCAGCTCGTTTTAAACAAGCTCTCCGCCCAGAAAAGTGACGCCCGCTACATTGGCGTATGCCAGAAGCCCCAAATCAGTCTGGATTTGACACCCCGTAAGGTCCTGCTGCTCGACCATCTGCAAGATCCCGGCAATTTAGGCACGCTGATCCGTTCGGCCGTCAGCTTTGGCCTGGAAGCCGTTTACCTGTCAGAAAACTGTGCCGATCCATATGGACCCAAAACAATCCAGTCCTCACAGGGGGCTTTGTTTCATATTCCAGTGATCAGCCAGGATTTATGTCAGGCCATTGAAAAGCTGAAGTCCAATGATGTTCCCGTTTTTGGTGCTGCTTTACATCAAAACTCCAGAGAACTCCATGACCTGGCGATTCCCGACTCCTTTGCGATCATGATTGGCAATGAAGGCCAGGGCATCCGTCCAAAGCTGCTTGAGCAATGCTCCCAGCTGGTCCATATCGAAATGGCTTCCTTTGAATCGC
Source organism: Allobaculum sp. JKK-2023 (assembly GCF_034745455.1). Classification (NCBI taxonomy): domain Bacteria; kingdom Bacillati; phylum Bacillota; class Erysipelotrichia; order Erysipelotrichales; family Erysipelotrichaceae; genus Allobaculum; species Allobaculum sp. JKK-2023. Next base: position 720,927 of record NZ_JAYERV010000003.1, read on the forward strand.
TCAATGCCGCAATTGCCGGAAGCATTCTGATGTATGCCTTCCAGTTTCCATCCGGCAAAAAGTAAAAGTCAGGAAGCAGACCTACAGAAGATAAAGTCAGGAAACAGACCTGGAACAGTTCAAGTGAAGAAGCCAAAGCGTGGTTACTGCTCTGAATTGATTTTTCTTTTCCGACTTTTTTGTTTCCTTCCCTTTTCGTTTTCCCTGTTTTCTTCCACTCAAAAAGCCGCTGGTCTTTCGATCGGCGGCTTTGCTTGTCTTAGATTGAGCTGGATCTGTTCAACTAGTCTTCTTTTGGCAGAAGTCTGCTGCCCAGATAAATATTGTTGATGCGGTCCGGGCCAACGGAAATCATGGAAACAGGTACCCCGGTGAAGTCCTGAATGAACTGGACATACTCACGGGCTGCCTGTGGCAGTTCTTCCCATGTGGTACATTTAGAAATGTCTTCTTTCCAGCCTGGAAGGGTCTTGTAAACCGGACGCGCTTTGGCGACATCCATCTGGTCGGATGGAACATAGTCGATGATTTCGCCATCGATGTCATAACCGATGCAGACTTTGATCTCCTCCAGGCCGCCCAGAACATCAAGTTTCGTTAAAACGATATCCGTCAGGCCATTGATGGTATTGGCATGTTTGATGACAACCAGATCTTCCCATCCACAACGGCGAGGTCTGCCCGTTGTAGCGCCAAATTCAAATCCATGTTCACGCAGCCAGTCCCCCTGTTCATCGAGCAGTTCCGTGACAAATGGACCTTCACCAACACGGGTAGAATAGGCTTTGACCACACCGATCACCTGATCGATTTTGGAAGGCGCAACGCCGGCTCCAACAGTCACACCAGCAGCCGTCGGGCTGGATGATGTTACATATGGATAAGTTCCATAGTTAATATCCAGCATGGCAGCCTGGGCGCCTTCAAACAAAACGTTCTTGCCTTCATCAATTGCATCATTCACAACATGAATACTTTCAATGATCATGGGAACAATCTGATCGTGGATCGCCGCAAAGTCAGCTTCCAGTTGGTCATAGTCCATCGGTTTGGCGCCATAGACGTCAGTGAACAGTTTGTTTTTCCGTTCTACACTTTCTTTTAAACGGTCTTTGAAATGTTCAAAATCTTTAAATTCGTGATACCGGATGCCAGTGCGGGCATATTTATCCTGATAGCAGGGACCAATCCCGCGTTTGGTGGTTCCGATTTTATGAGAAGCAGAATTTTCTTCCAGTTCATCCTGGTAGCAGTGATAAGGCATCAGAATCTGGGCCCGGTCTGAAATACGGATGTGATCCGTTGACATTCCACTGGCTTTCAGGGTTTCCATTTCCTTCAGCAGAACAAATGGGTTGCATACAACTCCCGGTCCGATGACGCATAAAGCCTCGTCACGCAATACGCCACTTGGCAGCAGATGCAGCACGTGTTTTTTGCCATTGACAACAACGGTATGTCCCGCGTTGTCTCCGCCCTGGAAGCGAACGACCATATCAGCTCGATCGGCCAGAACGTCTACGATTTTTCCTTTTCCTTCGTCACCCCACTGGGTGCCGACTACGACTTGGGTACTCATACTCTTCATATCTCCTTATCGATTTTGCAAAAACAAAACCGAATATAAGTATATCGAGCCTGATAGTAAAATCAAAACCTCCACCGCCCATGCCCATTTTCCTGACCAATTTGGCCGATCTGGCTCATTTATCTTTCCTCTTACATTTTAAAGAGCATCTGCCCGGCATATTTTTCGAAGCTGCGCTAAAAAGTAAAACAATAGGCTCATGGCGTTATTGGATATCCGGATGCCTTTACGGATTGCTTTTCCTTTCCAGTCTGCAAAAAGCTGGTCCCTTGGCTGCCGCATCCGATCTTATCTTCTGATCGAGGCCAGGCCGGCATGGCTTTGGCTTTCAACGTGAACAAGTGGTCAGATTTCTTACGCTGTCATTATCCTGACGCCTTTCAATGTTCTTTTTAACATTGTTGCCTATACTGATAGTGGTTTATCTGACGGATCCATTCTCCTTTCCAGACTGAAAAACAAGATTAATTCTGAAGCTTACTGTCTTTTGGGCCTGAACCGACAAAAAGACAGAACTCCAGAACTAAACCTGGATCGTCGGAAACTGGATCCGCCATCGTAACCGGGATCGCAAGATCCTGTATGATCGCAAACATGATCGTAAATAAAGAAGGAGTGAACTGTGCCCATGGAATATTCCAACGAAAAATATTTCACGATCTCCAATCAAACTCATATTCCCGCCCCCGGTTTTGGAACCTATCTGATCGATAACGAAGCCGTCTGCCAGGTGGTCAAAGACGCTCTGGATGCGGGTTATCGCCATATTGATACAGCAGCTTTCTATAAAAATGAAGAAGGCGTAGGAAAAGCTATCGCCAGCAGCGGGCTGGACCGCAAAGATCTCTTTGTGGTGTCCAAAGTCTGGAATGACCACCGCGGCTACGATGCCGTCAGACAATCCTGCCAGGATTCCCTGCAAAGACTGGGCTTGGACTATCTGGATCTGTTCTTGATTCACTGGCCGGCCAATCCGGTTGAATATCCGGATACCTGGTCCCAGATCAACCAGGACTCCTGGAAAGCGATGATTGATCTGTATAAAGAAGGAAAAGTCAAAGCCATTGGCGTGTGCAACTTTCTGCCCCAGCAGCTCGATCCGCTGATGAAAATGGAAATTGTCCCAATGGTCAACCAGATTGAATTTCACCCCGGCTGCACATGGCCTGAAACATTAGAGTACTGCAAAAAGCATGGCATCCTGGTTGAAGCCTGGAGCCCGTTAGGACGCGGGCGAGTATTAGAAGAACCGCTGCTGCGCATCATTGCCAAAGACCATGGCAAAGACGTCGCCCAGGTGTGCGTCCGTTATGCCCTGCAAAAAAACACCCTGCCCCTGGTCAAATCCGTTCATCCCGATCGGATCCAGTCCAATCTCGATGTCTTTGACTTTGAACTGACCCCAAATGAAATGGAGGCCATCGACGAGCTGGAAGGCAAATATCCCGCCAGCCGGGATCCGCTGACTGTTGTCTTCAAGTAAGAAAAGAAGCAGTAAAAATCTGAGCAAGAGTAAAAACACACAATTAAAAACAAAAGCTCAGGCAGGAGCAAAACACACAAACAAAAAATACGGCAAGCTTGCAGAAATCTATTCTGTAAGCTTGCCGTATTTTTGTATTCTGCATCCTTTACAAATCAGAACGCATTGCATTGTGTACCAAGATGCGTTGTGAACCGATTCAGCCAATCATCGTTTTCAGATCTTCGTCCACTTTGGTAATGCCGCCGATATTGAACTCATTGATCAGTACTTTCAAAACATTTGGCGACAAGAACGCTGGAAGAGTTGGTCCAAGATGGATATTATGGACACCAAGATATAACAGCGACAGCAGAACAATGACGGCTTTCTGCTCATACCAGGCAATATTGAAAGCCAGTGGCAGATCATTGATATCCTCCAGACCAAAAAGCTCCTTGAGCTTTAAGGCAATCAAAGCCAGAGAGTAGCTGTCGTTGCACTGACCAGCATCCAGAACCCGCGGAATACCGTTGATGTCACCAAGATCAAGCTTGTTGTATTTATACTTGGCGCAGCCGGCGGTCAAGATCACGACATCTTCTGGAAGTTTTTCGGCAAACTCTTTGTAGTATTCGCGAGATTTCATCCGGCCATCGCAGCCTGCCATCACGACAAATTTGCGGATGGCACCGGACTGAACCGCCTCGACAATCTGGTCTGCCAGTGCGAAAACCTGATTGTGCGCAAAACCGCCCACAATGGAACCCTGTTCGATTTCAACTGGCGGCTTGCATTGTTTTGCCTGTTCAATGACAGCCGAAAAATCTTTTTCTTCGCCAATTTCTCCTGGAATGTGTCGACATCCTGGATATCCGGCTGCTCCTGTAGTCCACAAACGGTCTTTGTAGCTGTCTTTTGGCGGGACAATGCAGTTGGTGGTCATGACAATTGGACCATTGAAGGATTCAAACTCTTCTTTCTGCTTCCACCAGGCATTGCCATAGTTGCCCGCGAAGTGATCGTATTTCTTGAACGCTGGATAGTAATGGCCAGGAAGCATTTCAGAGTGAGTGTAGATATCGACGCCACTGTCTTTACTCTGTTCGAGAAGCATTTCCAGATCCCGCAAGTCGTGGCCGGAAATCAGAATACCCGGCCGATTGCGCACTCCAATCTCAACTTTACTCACTTCCGGATTGCCATAGGCAGCAGTGTTGGCTGCATCGAGTAAAGCCATGCCATCAACACCATATTTACCTGTCTCCAGGGCTAAAGCAACCAGATCTTCGATACTCTTCGAATCATCCAGGGTATCGGCCAGGGCACGCTGCATGAAGGCATCGACCTCTTCGTTGTCTTTGAGCAGAGCGTTGGCATGCTTGGAGTAGGCAGCCAGGCCTTTTAAACCGTAAGTAATCAATTCGCGCAAAGAGCGAATCTCTTCATTTTCTGTTGCCAGCACACCAACCTTGCCTGCCCGGTCCATATATTCATCCTTTCCACCCTGCCAGAGGGATGCCTCAGGCAAAGCGGATGTGTCTTCAAGCTGGCTGAGCAGCTCTTTTTCTTTTTCAAGAGTCTTTTCAATGCGCATCTCGATGACTTTCCGATCGAAATTGGCATTGGTAATGGTGGTAAACAGATTCAGGCTGATGAGGTGGTTGATATCCTGATCGACTGCTTTTCCTTCTTTGCGCAGCTCAGTGGTGATCGCACTCAACCCTTTGGTGGTATCGATCAGAAGATCCTGCATAGCGGCCACATCGGACGTTTTTCCGCAGACACCAACACGGGTACAGCCGCGATTGCCGGCCGTCTCCTGACACTGGAAACAGAACATTGTTTCTTGATTGCTCATAAAATTCTCCTTTAATTGTAATTGGTCTTGCCAATATTGGTTTCTAGTTTTCAAACAGCATAGGCTGTTTTGCCTGGCAGCAGCTTAGTCAAAGGCCTCTCTCTTTTCAAAGCTGCTGACGGCATCGGTATCGCATCCAGTCTGAATCCACTCTTCAGCAGGCGATAAATGGCTGAAGTCAACTGGAAGACAGGCAGTTTTTTCCTCTATAATTGGATTCAGATTGGAATCAGTTGTTTTTAACAGAGAAACAGTCATTTACTGCCAAAAAATGGCGTTTCTCGCTATTTAAGTTAGCATAGTCTTATTTTCAGATCTTCTCTGTTGCTCATTGACCAGACTGAAACGGAAGTTAGACGCAGAGGATCTGTGTTCTCTCTGATTGAGGGCGTATTCTCTCTTTTTTGGTTTCTGATGCCGATTCCTGTTTTCTTGAACACGAAAAAAGCACCCCTGTCCTTGCAAAGTATTTCTTTGCAAGGACAGGGGTGCTTCGTGATCTGAGAAGGTGACGTTCAGACGACTGAAAATCCCTCTTTCGTCAATTGAGATTCTGATTTTCGTCTTCTGCCGGTTCAATGGGTCAATTCTGGTCTCCAGAACTTTCGACTTTTTTCTCTGGCGTTTGTGAACTATCTGTTAAAATCCGTCCATTTTGGGACTGGTCTTCAACTTCTTTTGATTTTTCAGGATTTCCTGATTGCTCGGCTACGTTCGTGGCGACCTTATCTTCCAAATCTTTCGATTTTTCAGAAGTTTCTGGCTGAGCCGATTTTTCTGCTGGTTCGAGATCTTCCTGCGGTTCGTCAAAGATCGTCTGCAGCTCTTCTTCTCTTTGAGCTGGTATTTCCTGCCGGATTTCCGAAAGATCAACAACCGTGGATGGTCTGGCATCCTCACCAAAATAAACCGGATAACCAGGCACTCCAAAACTCTCGCCATTGGATTCTGGCGGATTGGCTCTGGAGGCTTTTTGTTTTTTGCGATCCATGACATAAGGCCCCCCCAGAATCAGAGCCGCACTGATTCCACCAAGTACACTCGCAAAGATTCCCAGATTCAGGCCTGCTGGAATATAGACAAGCCTGATTTCACTGTCGCCTTCGGGAACCTGAATGGAAACCAGGGCATCCTGCCAGGCCGAAGTTTCCACTCGTCTGCCATTGACTTGGGCTTTCCAGCCTTCATCAAATGGAACCGTAAAGATCATCGTTTGTTCGTGGTCGGTATGGTAAGTGCCCGTAATGACATTCTTGTCGATCTTTTCCTCTTTCAGACCGTTGTCAATCAGATACTCAGCCGCAGCTTCAATGTGAGCATTGGGCAGGATCGCTCCTTGCAGTCGAACTGTTGCTTTTTCTTTATCCGATTCCGCTTTAAAGCTGATCTGGATCTTATCCTGAGGAAGAACATCGCCGATGTAGACCATGTTGCCTTCGTATTTATTGTCAGCCATGATCTTGCCATTGTACGTAACCGTAAATTTCTTGGTGCCATCAACTTTGGCATACAGATAAAAGTTATCGGCTTCTACGGGATCAAGCGTCAGGACATTGAGATCATCCGCTTTGATGTCAGTGAATGTATAAACGCCATCTTCCCTCTTGAATGTGCTGTCGCCGCTGCCTTTGGCGGTGAGTTCATAGTCAATAAAGGCATCTGGGAACAGTTCGTTGTTGTTGTCGAACTTATTGGATGAACTCAAAATTACATCCGGGTCTTCCAGGCAAAGACCAATCGGGATTTCATAAGGTGAAGTCCAGACTTCCATGTCCTGGACTTCCACCGTCTTAACGTATGGATACGGAAGAACAGCATTCTTTTTGGTTGTGATGGAGCGGATATTAAAGAACAAAGCACTCAATGGGTTGTAGCCAAAGAAGCGATAATAGTTTTCCCCGCTCGCAAAGCCCAGCTTGCCAAGCAAGGAAGCTGTTTTCGGGTTGATGACCGAGTTAAAGGCTGATACCCCATTCATGCCATACAGCGTTGGCGCATTGGCAATATCTGAACATTCGATCTCCGCCCGGCCTCCTGGAGTCATTCTTGCCGCTTCAATGTAAGCCGACATATTCGTAAAGCTTTCATCCAGCGAACCTGGAGCAACCATCGTCAGGCCAACAACACTTTCAACCGCCACCAGCAGGCTGATGACCTTGCGGCGTCTGAGCATGGCCGCCAGCAGATAAAGAACACAGACAGCTGGAAGCAGAAAGGCCAGCCAGAGCCGATCCTTGTCGGTGAGGGCCACAATCACTCCAAAATACACGGCACTGATGATCCCTGCACTCAGAATCTTCCAGAACTTCAGCTTTTTAATCGACTGGAAACCCGATTCCATCATGAGTGTCGCCAGCAAGACCACCAAAAAAGCAAACCGGTTTGGAACCTGGCGCTGCAGGTAGAATCCGTGAAACGCGTAGTTCAGCCAGCTGACCTGCGTGGCTGCAAGATAAAGCAGGCATAAAAACAACAGGCCGTATTTGGTTCTTCTGGATGGCTGGGGTGAAAACAGGTAGAGCAGACAGCCATAGAGTACAGCCGTGCCCATATACAGATTGATTGTTCCGCGATTATGGGTAATGCGCACCACGCCTGCATCTGGCAGCAGTCTGGAAAAGAAATACTTCCAGTCATTGAAAATTTCAAAATCCGGCGGACTCATGCGTGAGGCATTGGCCATGAGCATGCCATAAATCACCGGAAATAAAATGATGCCCGCACAAAGGGCCGCACTGATCGAACAGGCGGCAAACCACCCGGCCGCCTTCCAGCCTTCCCTGTTCCATTTCCATTCGATGACCACGAAATACAGAAACAGGAAAATACACAGAATGGCGCCCATATAAAAGTTCATCAAAATTGCTCCCGTTAAGGAAAGCAGATAAAACCATCGTCCTTTGCGGGTATTGATCCGCTCAAGACCATAAAGCATCAATGGCGTCAGGGCGATGGAATCCATCCACATGAAATTGACCGCATAGCCTAAAAAGTAATACCCAAAGCCATAAGCCATCGCACAGGCAACCGCCAGCGCAATGCCATTCTTGCGGGCATTTCTGGTCGCCAGATACCAGGCCATGATCACAATCACAAGAATATTCTTGAGAATGATGATCAGATTGGCCGCGCTTGGAATCTGTGCTTTGTCAAAAAGCAGCACCAGAAAGCTGAAGGGGCTGAACAGGTAATAAGCCATGGTCAGATAGAAATTTGACCCCAGAGCGCCATGCCACGAGTAGAGCACTGACCCGCCTTCTCTGAAGACTGACCAGAATTCCGATAAAAACGGCATATATTGCGCATACCCGTCATTGGTGCATAAAGACTCATCCCCAAAAGGGGCCAGTCGAATGATCAGAGCGGCCGCAAACCAGATCACAGAACTGAGGCACAAAGAAACGGCGACTGCCCGCAGCGGCAGACTCTTAATTTTTGTAAAGGGACGATAAAGACGATCGCCCACTGCCTGGATCTTGCTCATCCAACTCTTGACTCTCGACATCAGATCCTCCTTTCTTATGCAAAATCTGACTTAAAATCGTCAATCAGACAGATCATTTCTGGTCACAGCCGCAAAACGATCTGTAAAAATGGCAGTGATACCATTGGAAAAGCAGAAATATCCGCTTTACCGCCTCTATGGAAGAGTTCCATAAAGTTACGGATGGTTCAATTATACGAAAAACCACACTATTTGTTTTGTACAGTCGTCAGTGATCCCTTACAGCCTGTCAATTCCATCTCTTTTCCGCAAAAAAATCACCAAATCCGGTTCATTCAAAACAGGCGTTTTGGCAAGAAGCGGCATGTCCCAAAGAAATCCTGCTCTTTTCAGTCTTCAGACAGACGCCCAAGCCAGCCTTTCTTGCCTGGGGACGATTTTCTTCATCGGCCTCTTCATTGGTTTTCTTCATTGGTTTTCTTCATTGGCCTTTTTCTTGGCACTCCTTTGCGTGTATTTTTACTTTCCCTGGCTTGAGGCCGCATGAAAAGCGGCAATAAAAAAGGGAAGGCGATCCATTAAGGTCCTTCCTTCACCTTTCGATTGAAAATTAATTTTCACTCTAGCCGCGCGGATTTTCAAGAATCCAGCCCACAGCGGCCGCTGTTCGGGGGATGGCATCCTGATAATGGTTTCCAGGATTGAGTACAAAAGTGGTCTGGACATGGTGGCGATCCAGCCAGTGTTGAATGGACTCAGTTGTTTTCTGGTTTGGGGCCAGAAATGGATTGGTGGTATAGTATTCATTCCGGCTTGAAGAAAAATAGACAGATTTTGGCAGTCTCAAAGGAAGGTGGCGGGTAAACCAGTTTTCAAAGTCTGGAAACCACAGCGAACCACAGGCGCTGGCAACCCGGTCGAACAACTCGGTTTCGCACATCGCGTAAATCGAAAACAGACCGGCTAACGAATAGCCTGCAATTCCCCGCCATGAAACAGGCGGCAGCAGGCTTTCCGCATGCGGAATGATTTCTTCGACAAATGTTTTGAGGTATTCCGGCGCACCACCGGTGCAGGCCACATACTCCGGAAAACCAACCGGGGTATTCCATGGAGCCAGAATGTGCGACCAGAGATTGTCAGGAATGGTGATCGTCACCAGATGAAAAGATGGATAGTCTTTTAAAAGGGGAAGAATCTGGCGGCCATAGCCATTCAGATCATGCAGATAAATGATGGGGGCATCGGGTTGTTTACAGGAAAAAATGTGGACATGCAGCATTCCCTGCTGGAAAGAATAGTTCGGAACGATTTTTGACATAGAACTCCTTGATTGCCTTGTCTTGCTTTCAAAATCCAACAGAACGCACCGATCTTGCAGCGGTTTCCTTATGATGGATTGAAATCCTTTAATCAGAATCAGATGATATCATCCTATCTGGATTCTTTTTGATCTACAGACAAGCAATTTGACTGACTGGGCAGCTGTTTCTGGTTCCATTCTAATCATCTGCCCTCTGGTTACGCCTTTCATTTGCCTGTTCTCAGATCAACTGCCAGATTCAGCACCGTCTGGCTTTAAGCCGATTTTGAGCACTGTAAAAAGTGAATCAATCAACGTACAATTTCCATAGCGTCATAAGCGTACTGGAAATATTAAGAAAGGATGAAAACTTGATCTTATGAAAAAGAACCAATCCGCTAAACCGGATTTGGGAACCGCACCCGTTGGCAAACTTCTGTTTTCACTGGCGATTCCCTGTATTACCGCCCAGATCATCAATGTTCTCTATAACATTGTTGACCGGATGTACATTGGGCACATTCCAAACGTCGGCTACGCAGCCCTGACCGGACTTGGGGTTACGATGCCGCTGATCACCACCGTTTCCGCGTTTGCGGCGCTGGTGTGCATGGGGGCTGCCCCGCGGGCGGCGATCTTTTTAGGCCGCAACGATAAAGAAACCTCTGAACGGATTCTTTCCAGTTCGTTTACTCTGCTGGTCCTCATTGCCCTGATTCTGACTGTAATTGTTGAAATATTCGGTCAGGATCTGCTTCTTGCCTTTGGTGCGAGTGAAACCACGCTGCCATATGCCTGGAGCTATATCCGGATTTATGCGATGGGAACCATCTTCGTTCAGGTCGCTTTAGGTCTGAATGCGTTTATCAATGCTCAGGGCTACTCCATGTGGGGCATGGCCACTGTATGTATTGGCGCTTTGTTAAACATTGTTCTGGACCCGATCTTTATCTTCGTGTTCAACATGGGAGTTCAAGGGGCTGCTCTGGCTACCATTATTTCCCAGGGTGTCTCCGCCATCTTCGTGCTCTGGTTTTTAAACTCGAAACACTCCTATCTGCACATTCAGAAGAAATATATGCGTCTGAACTTCCGGATTCTTGGTCCATGTCTGGCTTTAGGTCTGTCCCCCTTCATCATGCAGATTACCGAAAGCCTGCTGACCATCAGTTTCAACACTTCGCTGATGCGCTATGGCGGCGACTTAGCCGTTGGTTCGATGACCATTCTGTCTTCCGTGATGCAGTTTGCGGTTCTTCCATTGCAGGGGCTTTGTCAGGGCGGTCAGCCAATTCTGTCGTATAACTTTGGAGCGGGTAACAAAGATCGTGTCCTGCATACATTCAGACTGCTGCTGACCTGCTGCTTAACGTATTCCATCAGTATCTGCCTGCTTTGCGAAATCGCACCAGGAATGATGGCCCGGATGTTTACGTCAACTCCAGAGCTGATTGAATACACAAGCTGGGCTTTACGCATTTACATTGCTGGAATTTGTATCTTCGGCATGCAGATTGCCTGCCAGCAGACATTTGTATCTCTTGGCAACGCAAAGACTTCCCTGTTTCTGGCTGTCTTCAGAAAAATCATTCTGCTGATTCCATTGATCTACATTCTCCCAACGTTTATCCCAGACAAAGTCTTTGCGGTATTCCTGGCTGAACCGATCTCGGATGTTGTTGCTTCCGTTACGACTGCCTTCATGTTCTACCGCTACGCCAAACACAAACTGCCAGCTCTGATTGCGGCCAACAAGGCAAGTGCCGATGCCGCCAAAACCGCCCAGGAAACTGAAGCGGCTCACCAGGCTGCTTAGTTTTGCGGGCAGTCCACTGAATGAATCAAACCCATTTTGTCTCAAAATGAATCAAGGCAGGCCGGATCCTTTCGAGGATCTGGCCTGCCTTTTTCTTGTTCTTCAGTTTTGGGTTCGTTTTCCAAGAATACCGGAGTCTCTCTGGCTTTTCCACTAAAACGACTTCTCTTTCTGACTGGGTATTCACGAGCCGCCTTTTGCAGATTCCTGATCATTCGATGGATTCGAATTTATTCGTTTTCTGGACTCTCTTTTCTTTCCAGACAATGGGCAAAAAATTCCAGAAACTCTTCTGCGCTCATGACTTTTCTGCGGTTTTTGGTATAAAACGCAAACAGAACCGAATTTGTAGGGGCGCAGCAGTTCATATCATCGAGCACTTCAAAATGACCGATGCTGTTGAAGAAACTCTTATCCTCCCCCAGATATGTATATTCACGCCCTGCTGCCTGTTCGATTTGCAGGATTGCCTGTTGTTCATGCATAAGAACTTCCTCCTGATGGTCTTATTTTCGCAGAACTCTTTAAAAACTTGTTCTGGAATGCAAAAGGGCGTTTTCCTTTTTCAATCCGGTTCTGTTCAGCGTCTTTCCAGTTCACTTTCTGCCCATTTTTCCTTATTTCAACTCCAGGCAACAAGCTGGATTTCGTCTTTTCAAAAAAATAAAAAAACACAGAAGCATAGAAGAACAAAAGCAAAAAAAAACGGCACCTCAGTGATGAGATACCGATACTTTCGAAATGGCAGGGGTAGCAGGAGTTGAACCCACATCAACGGTTTTGGAGACCGTTGTTCTACCATTGAACTATACCCCTAAGCGCTCGTATATTCTAACAGACTCGTTTGAGAAGTGCAACTCGATTTTTTTATTTTTTCGAGGCCCTTTTCGAAGCGGCATCTGCCTTACGACTTGAACAGAATAACGGAAACGAATTGAAAAGGCAAGAAAAACATTCAGAACTTTTTAAGGGGGGATTTGTTAGAATGAACACAGTGCATCTGTCGTATGGACCTGCTGCATATCAGGCAGATGCTTTGGAGGTTTTTTATGGACATTGCCAGAAGAATGGATTTTTTGCAGACATCGGTCTTTACCGATCTGCGCGCTGAAAAAGAGGAATTTGAAAAGAATACCCGAACCCGGGTTTTGGATTTCACGGATGTTTTGCAGTTTTTGAAAAAGTCAGATTTGATAGGTGATTTACATCTTAATTATAAAAATCTATAAGTCAGCAGTAGCGAGTTACGGCAGACTTTTTTTGTTGTCAAATTTTCAGTCATTTAAAATGCGTACTTTTTCGTAATTCTATATGATGCAATAGGGTGATCATATGTCGTATCGGCTCAAACAATCTAAATCAAAAAATTCTGTTTCGTTTTTTATAATCTCAGACTACACAAATCCAGAGACCAAGAAACGGTCTACAGAAGTTGTCGAAAAACTGGGCAACCAGACTTACTGGTTTAAAAAACTGAACACCAATGATCCCTCGGTTGTTGTTGCTCATTTAAAAAAGCTGGCTAAAGAAAAAGACGATCAACGAAAAGCACCTGGGTCAAATCTTGTTAATGTCGTTCTCGATGAAAACAAGAAGATTCCAATGGATGCTCCAATCTACAACGTGGGATACTTGTTTCCAAATAAAATTCTTCACATGCTCTCCATAAAAGGAATTTGTGAAGAAATAGAAGCCAAATATCAATTTAAATTTCCATTGGAAAGGATTGTTTCTGATCTTGTTTGTGCTCAAGTCGTTTTCCCGGGATCTAAGCGATCTGTATTTCGCGAAGTAAAAAAATTCTTCGACCCGATAACTTATTCCCTCGATGATATTTATAGATCACTCCCAATCCTGTCTTCAGAACGATATTTCATTGAGTCAAAGCTTTATGACCAAAGTTCAAAAATATGCGAAAGGGATACCACCGTTCTCTTTTACGACTGCACAAATTTCTATTACGAGACAGAAGATGAAGATGATTTCAGAAAGTATGGCAAAAGTAAGGAAAATCGTCCGAATCCGATTGTTCAGTACGGTCTTTTTATGGATTCAAAGGGAATCCCCCTGGCAGATATCGTCTTTGATGGCAATCAGAATGAACAAGCTTCACTTAGAACTCTCGAGGATAAAATTGACGCCGATTTTAAAGACTCAAAATTTATCGTATGTGCAGATGCCGGACTGAATGGATTTGAAAATAAGATTTATCCTGAACAATTCATCAAAACCGACAAATGGCCGGAAACACCTTTAAAGAACGTGTTTCCGGCCATTTTGCTTTTCACCAATCAGGTGAGTGTAAATCGTTCATCATTCCTGTACAATGTTATTCGCACAAACAACCAAGAAAGGATTTTGAACAATGACACACACCCTGAACAACAGTATGGCCGGTTTTATTCCTGAATGCAACATTTCATTTAATGGAGGGGATCTTTCTTCCGACACCGGTGCAATTCTCCCTCTCGATTTCATCAATTCTAATTCACTTCTTCAGCCTTATGCAGACCTTCCTTTTTCGGACGAAAGGCAATCCTGCCATCAGAAAAATTCCAACTTCTCTTTGATGAGCCAGCAGGTTTTCAAGTATCTCCTTGGTTATTCATCTCAGGCTGATCAGGAGGTTCTTGCCAAAGATCCAATTCTTTGTCAGTACTTTCAGGGGATTTCTTCCCAAAGCTCTGTCAGCCGTTTTTTCAGCCGTGTCTGTGAAGATACGAATAATGCTTTCTGGCCGATTTTTATGGATCAGGCCTGTCAGTTTATCAGTTCTAACCAGGACGATATTCTTCTCGATGCCGATTCGACAAAAACCGATACCTATGGAAAGCAGGAAGGGGCTGCATGGATCCATCACTATAGTCAGACTGGATATCATCCATTTGTCATTAACGAATACAACTCGAAAACCCTTGTTGGGGCATGGCTGCGTCCTGGATCCACTTATTCTGCCGACGAAGCTGAATCGATCATGGCCGAAGTCCTCAAACGACTGCCTGACTGTACTGGAGCTGGCAAAATACGGATTATCATGTTCCGTGGAGACGCTGCTTTTTACTCGGGCAGCCTGATGGATCTGTTTGAAGGCCGTTTCAATCCAGTTCGTTATGCCATCAGAGCCAAAGGAACAGACAGACTTGAAAGCTTATGTCAGGATGCCTACTACGACAGTTCCGATCACGAAGAAGACAGCACTTATACTTCAGCTAAGCCTTTTTATGGAGAAATCCGCTATCAGATGTCCAACTCTTCAAAAAGCAGAAGGGTCTGTTTTAAGCTCTATTTCACCGAAGAAGAGGATGAGAAAGGGCAGGCTCAGCTTCTGCTGGTCCCTCATGTTTTTGCGGTAATCACCAATATCGAAGACATGACCGTAAAACAGGTCATCGACTTCTATTGTCAGAGAGGCAACAGTGAAAACTACACCAAGGAGTTGAAAAGTGACTTCATGGCAAATACGCTTTCGCATCGCTCATTTGAAGCCAATGCCTTTGAATTTCTTCTGAAATGCCTTGCCTATAACCTTTTTCACTTTTTCCAGTTCCGGGTGATGGAAGGTGCTGATCAGAATATGACATGTGGCTCATTCCGGAAAAAGTATCAGAAAGTTGCTTCAAGGCTGAGCTTTCATGCGCGAAGTTTTCACTTGAAGATTGCCAGTTCATTTCGTCATGCCGACAGATTCACCCGATATCTGCAAAAGTCCAGGACAATCGGATGGATAGCCGCTCATTTGTGTTGAATATATTTTAAATAAAGTAAAATTTTATATTCGGCAGTCTTCGGACTGTCTTTTTGTCGTGGACAAAAGGTTGTTATATGCGATTTCGACCAGTTTTTGCCCGTCATTTTTGAAAAAATCAAGTACCCCCCTCCACCGGAAACAATGTGGATAACCGAATCGAGAAAGATTTGTTTGCGTTTTGAAGACAAAACACGAAAAATGGTTTTGTGAAAAAAGCCATGAATTATTTGGGTTTATAACGACCGAAAGAAAAACAGAGCCTATATCGTCACTCAGTCTATAAAAAAACTCAGGAATAATTATAAAGAGTGGGCTTTGAAGCCAGACGGCTGGAAGTTAAGCGGCTTTAAAGGCGAGTTTTCGATTAATAACTTAAAGGATACAATTAATATAGACGGAATTAAATATGAAACAAAACGGCTTACTTTCTATAAAGAGATTTGGATGGAAACTGAGAAGAAGTCTCAGTTAACCGGAAAAAAGGAGAAGCTGACGGAACGCATTGTCGTTACATACAACACAAAATATAAGAAATATAATGAATTTATACGTGAAAAGAAATTGGAACGAGCTAGGAAATTGATTAAACAGGGGAAAGTGAAGAAGAGTAATAATAACCGTGATCCACGATATTACATCTCAGAAACGAGCGTCACCCAGGAAGGAGAAGTTGCAGATCACGAAATTTATGAACTGGACCAGGCAAGAATCGATGAAGAAGCTCAATATGATGGATTTTATTGCGTGGCAACAGATCTTTTATATGATGATGTAAATAAAATACTGGCAGCTAATCACAGCCGTTGGGAGATTGAAGAAAGTTTCATGATCATGAAGTCAGAACTTGAAAGCAGACCAATCTACGTTAGCCGGGAAGAAGCTATCAAAGGACACCTGCTAATCTGCTTCATAGCTCTGTTAGTCTACAGAATTCTGGAGCAATATCTGGAAAGCATGGATAGCTGCTTTGAAATTTTTAAAACACTCCGACAAATGAATGTTCATCGCCTTAAGAACGATTATTATGTGCCATCATTTGAGAGAAACGTAATAACAGACAGACTTATAGATATTTTTAACTATAATGTAGATAGAGAAGTGATTACTCTACAAAATTTAAAAAAATTTTTGAAAAATTCGAAAGGCAAAAATGTTACGCAAGTTCGTGCACAAGTAAAAAAGGCCAAAAGTGCTTTAAATTAAGCCATTTGGCCTTTTTATCTTCTAAAAACTGCAAAACTAGAGAACAGAATAACGGAAACGAATTGAAAAGGCAAGAAAAACATTCAGAACTTTTTAAGGGGGGATTTGTTAGAATGAACACAGTGCATCTGTCGTATGGACCTGCTGCATATCAGGCAGATGCTTTGGAGGTTTTTTATGGACATTGCCAGAAGAATGGATTTTTTGCAGACATCGGTCTTTACCGATCTGCGCGCTGAAAAAGAGGAATTTGAAAAGAATACCCGAACCCGGGTTTTGGATTTCACCCTGGGCTCTCCCGATATCCCGCCTGCGCCTTCGGTCATTCAGACGTTATGCATCGAAGCCAGACATCCAGGCAATTACCGCTATGCGGTAGATCCTCTGCCAGAGCTGATTGAAGCCATTCAGAAATGGTACCAGACACGTTATCGTGTCCATCTCGAACAGGATGAAATCTGTCTGCTGCAAGGCTCCCAGGAAGCTTTAGTCAACCTGCCGCTGCTTTACTGCAATCCGCATGATGGCATTCTGATCCAGGATCCTTACTACCCTGCCTATGTCGATGCTCCCCATATTGCGCAGGCTGACATCATTTACATGCCGCTCAAAGAAGAAAACGACTTTCTCATTGACTTTGATGCGATTGATGAAGAATCCCGCCGCAAAGCCAAAATGATGATTGTCTGCTACCCGAATAATCCAACCGGCGCTACGGCTCCAGACTGGTTTATTGAAAAACTGATCCGTTTTGCCCACGACAACGAGATCCTGGTTGTTTATGATAATGCCTATTCCGATCTTGTCTTTGAAGGCGAACCCGGTCAGAGTTTCTTATCCTTCCCGGGGGCAAGTGAAGTTGGTGTTGAGCTGAATTCTTTCTCTAAATCGTATGGGATGGCCGGGGCCAGACTTGGCGTTCTTTGCGGCAATAAAGAAGTCATTGCCCAATACAAAAAGCTTAAGTCCAATCTGGATTATGGTATCTTCATTCCGGTTCAATACGCCGGCATTACGGCCCTTAAAATCGGCAAGGATATTGTCAAGAAGACCCGTGAAACGTATATGGCCCGCCGTGAACTGATCGAAAAGGAATTTACCGCTGCCGGCTGGCCGATTCATCTGCCTGCCGGAACGATGTTTGTCTGGGCGAAAATCCCAGATGAATATGAAGACTCCTATACCTTTGCTAAAAAGCTGCTCAATGATACCGGCATTCTGGTTACCCCCGGCAATGCGTTAGGAGAAGAAGGCCGGCGCTATGTCCGCCTGGCTCTGGTGGTCAACAGTTTCACCATCCGCCAGGCTGCCAAGCGTCTGATGGAAACCCGCTTCTTTTTAGAACACCAGGACCAGAACCAGTAATCCCCGGCAAGTCTGAGTCCAGTACTCCCCTCAATTCAACACTCAAAATCTGCACTTCTCTTTAAAGCAGACCCCGTGTCCTTTCTGATTTCAAGTTTCATCGATTTCAGGTTAATCATTCCAATATGGGTTCAAAAAAATGGATGGCCTTCCATCAGGAAAGCCATCCGTTTTTTTGTTGGTTAGATTTTGTTGGATGAATTGTGAGAATGGATTCATTCTGGTCAGAATCCAAATTTGAGAGTCGAGGTTATTTCTCTTCTTTCTGGAGCAGATCGCGGATTTCGGTAAGCAGAACGATCTGGGGATCTGGTTTTTCTTCTTCTTTTTTCTCTTCCTCGGCTTTTTTCTTGCCGGCAAGCGCTTCGGCTTTGTTTTTCGCTGCATTCATGGCTTTGACCATGCTGAAGACAACGAAAGAAATAATCAGGAAGTTGATCACTGCCTGTAAGAACGAACCATATTTCAGGTCGGCAGTCCCTACGGTTACGGCCAGGTCAGAAATGTTGATACCACCCGTGATGATACCAACCAGAGGCATAATCAGATCATTCACCAATGAAGTCACAATAGCGGTGAAAGCAGAACCCACGATGATACCAACAGCCATATCCATGACGTTGCCGCGGGAAATGAATTCTTTGAATTCGTCAAAAAATTTCTTCATATTCAAATCTCCTTATTTGATGCTTCCATTTTACCGGTTTGTGTGAGTTTGACTTCAATAATACCCGACTGTCAGCGGTCCATCCGGTGATTGGAACCAAAGAAGATGGTTTTGGGCATCAAAATCGAAAAGATAGGTATTTTCACCATGGCTTTTGCGCAGCGCAATCAGAATCGGCAGTACTCTTCTGGGATCAAGTTCCAGATCCAGAATCGAAAAAGCATCGAGAAACTGGGCCGGACTTTTCGTCAGAACCACCTGGCCTGCCATCCCTTCGGGCAGCGACTGGGCCTGGACCAGACTGAATCGCCGCTGGCCATCCCGGTAGATCAAAGGATAATCCAGATCAAAAAGCACCTCGCATTTCTGGCACTGATGGCGAAAATATGTATGGTCCTTGAGTCTGGAATAGTCCAGAGATTTTGCATCTTTGATCAGGTAAGTATCCCGGGCCATGAAAAAGGAACTGCCGCAGTTTGGACAGGTAAATTCAAAGACACGTTTTTTCATTTCTTCTCCTTTCCAGCCGCCAAAAAAAGGCATCCAAAACAATAGATGCCTCTTTGCGTTCATTCTGCTTGATCAGACCAATTCAATCCAGTCCAGATCGGCTGGAAGGTTTCAATCTGGCCTGTTTTCGATCCAAAGTCAGAGTATCAGACTGTATCGATTAGCGATGAATCGGTGCAGTCTTTTCTTTTAACCAGGCAGCCTCTTCTTCACTCAGACGCGGGGCGATGGTGCCATAGACAGTCTTGTGGTAGTTGTTGAGCCAGTTGATTTCTTCGTCGTTCATCAGATCCAGATTCAGGCCGCGAACATCAAATGGAACCATGGTCAGAACGTCATGTTTCAAGAATTCGCCATACTCGGTTTCTTTGTATGGAGCCACAACGAGCAGGTTTTCATGACGAATGCCGAATTTGCCTTCTTCATACAGACCTGGTTCGTCAGAAGTCACCATACCCACTTCCAGGACACAGGAGTCTTTCCGTTCAGGTACAACTTTCCAGCGGAAGCCATTTGGGCCTTCATGGACACTGAGCATCGCGCCAACACCATGACCGGTACCATGGTTGAAGTCCTGACCCACTTCCCACAAGGGTCCACGGGCCATCAGATCCAGATTCAGACCGCGGGCGCCTTTCATGAAGACAGCCTTGGCCAGATTGATATGACCTTTTAAGACACGGGTAAAGCCATCGCGTTCTTCATCGGTAATCGGGCCCATGACAAAGGTCCGGGTAATATCGGTTGTTCCCGGTAAGTAGTGGCCGCCAGAGTCGACCAGGAAGAAACCGCGGGCTTCGAGTGGAACCGGGTTTTCTTCATCAGGATGATAGTGAGCCATAGCAGCATTTGGGCCATAAGCGGCAATCGTTTCAAAGGAATCTTCCAGGAATTCTGGCTGTTCCCTGCGCAGGTTACCTAAATGCCCTCTGGCACTGATTTCAGTGACCGAATGGCCAGCTGCCATTTCTTCTTCGAGCCATTTCCAGAATTTGATCATGGCAACCGCATCGCGTTTGTGCGCTTCTTTAAAGCCTTCAACTTCAACCGGGTTCTTGCAGGCTTTCAGCAGCTGAATTGGATTGTCATCCCAAAGCGGCTCCTTCACTGCCCGGCCAATCCGGGAGTTGATGAAGTCTTTTTCTAAAAGGACTGGTCCTTCGAGTGTTTCCACGTCTTCATAAATCGCATCATACGGTTTGATTTCGATGCCATTGTCTTCGAGAAGTTTGCGGCTGACTTCATCCAGACGGGAATCATCAATATATAAAGCCCCGCCATCTTCTCGCAGAAGGGTATAGGCTAAAGCAACCGGGAAACTTGGAATATCATCCGCACGCAAGTTATACAGCCAGGCCACTTCGTCGATTTTAGAAGTGACATGGGAGCTGGCCCCTTTCTCTTTCATGAGGACTCGGACTTCGGCTAATTTGTCTTCGACCGATTTACCCGTGTATTTGTCTTCGTAATGGAAGGTTTGAGAAGCCGGAAGGGCTGGACGATCCGGCCAGGCTTCCCCTGCCAGGTCAAGATCGGTGACGATTTCAAGATCTTTATCCGCAAAGTCTTTTTGATAGGATTCAAAATCCTGCATACTTACACAACGCCCGTCAAAGGCAACTTTCTGGCCAGGGTTTACGTTTTCAAGAATGTAATCGGAAATCGAGGGGGTCTCTTTCATTCCCATCTTCATCAGATCCACGCCAGTATTCTGGAGTTCTTTAGCGGCCTGAATAAAGTAACGGCCATCAGTCCAGAGTCCAGCCTGGTCATCGAGAACAACCAGGACGCCGGCACTGCCGGTAAAGCCGGAGAAGTGCTTGCGGGCGCCGAAATAGTCACAGACATATTCGGTATCGTGGAAGTCTGAAGTCGGGATGATTAATGCATGAATATCATGGTCTGCCATTTTCTGCCGAAGCAGCTGCAGTCTGTTTGGAATCATAAACTACCTTCTTTCTGCCTTTTATTATAGGAAAGTTCCCCGTAAGTGGTAAGAATCGGACTTTCTGAGGATGGAAAGCGGATGATTTCATCCGAATTCTGCTTTCTGGACCGACTCCCTTTTTTCCCTTCTCTGTTCTATTTCTCTTTTCCACTGAAAAAGGATCAACACCTGGGCCGATCCTTTTTTGATCCGGATTTTAATTTTGTTTTTCAAAGAGTTGTCTGTTTTTTTGAGTTCTACTTTTGGCCATACCAGGCAATGCCCTCATCCTTCCAGCCCAAGATGCTTAACTGGTTTTGTTCGGCAATTGATGAAGTGTAATGATGGGCTCCGGCTTTGGTCGCGTTTGGATTGTAAGAACGATAAATTGGGACGCCGCTCTTTTCTTCCATGGAATACCAGCCGATCCCTTCATCCTTCCACCCCAGGGATTTGAGGGCATCTCTTTCTTCGGTGCTCATGGTGTAGTGATGATCACCCGCATTTGGATTGTACAGGCGATACACCGGCAAATCCGTCTTGTCAGGAGCAATCCAGCCCAGTCCCTCATCTTGCCAGCCGCGTTTGAGCAGATCTGCCTTTTCGGCTTCGTCGGCGGTATAGAAATGTTCGCCGCTGTTTGGATTGTACAGGCGGGCCATTTCCACTTGTTTAACTGGATCTGGTTTTTCAATTCCAGGGGGAAGCAAAGTCGTGAGTCCATCTCCGCCTGCAGTCAGATTTTCCAGATTGATATTCTGGCTTAAATCCAGCGTGGTCAGGTTGTTATTGGAGCAGTCAAGCGTTTTGAGTTTCTTGTTGCCAGCAAGATTGAGTTCCACCAGCTTGTTGTTGGAACAGTCAAGAACTTCTAAATCTTTCAGCTGTTCAACGCCCTCCAGAATGGTCAGGTCGTTGCCAGAGCAGTTGAGAATTTTCAGCTTGCGCAGCAGCTCAATCCCGCGAAGCGTGCTGATGCCCTGATTCGACGTAGCCAAATAAGTGATTTTATCCAGAGCATCCTGGGTAACAGGAGTTCCATCCAACTCAGCCTGGCCGTTTAAAGCCTCAAACACCGCAGCACGCAGGCTGGAATCAGGAATCTCTTGTGCCAGATCAATCGTGCCGGCTTCCTGGGTTATTTCTACAATCGGCGCAGCAGGTGTCTCTTGGGCCATTGCTGGAGTGCTGACAATGGAAGCGACCAGAACCGCAGCCATCAGGGCTGTAAAGTTTCTTTTCATAAGTTGTATATCCTTTCTTTTTTTGATGCGTTTTAAAACTCATCGATATCGCAAGTATTATCTACAACTGCGATGAGTTTCTCAACACAATTCTCTGACTTTTCCAACATTTTTCTCTTCTCACCAACAGAATCCGGGCATTTAATTTGAAATTTCTTTTTTCATTCCGGCTCGGGCGATCATCAAATCCAGAGATCCAGTGATCATCCAGAAACCCATCAAAAAAAGCAGTTTTGCCTGTGCTTGGCGCATTCAGGCAAAACTGCTTTCATCTTTCTTCGTTAATATCCTTCGCCCTCGTAAAGGTCAACTGGGGCGGTGTAAGGATCTACGGCATTTGGATCGATATTCGGATCCACAATCTCTGGATTGGGGTCTGCAGGCTGGGCGTTGGGATCGACGTTCGGATCGACTGGCTGCGCATTGGGATCCGCGTTTGGATCAGCCGGCTGCGCATTGGGATCGACATTTGGATCCGTCGGCTGGGCGTTGGGATCTGCATTCGGATCCGTCTGCCCGGCATTGGGATCAGCAGCCTGGTCTTCAGGATTGGCAGCATCTGCTGGCACATCTTCAAGATCCTGACGTTCCATCGGGACGATGGAATAGATGGGCACCGGATCCTGATGCTGGTAAATCAGATGCAGGCCTTCCCCGCCAAAAATTCCCAGTCCGGCGGTTAAAGCCAGAACCAGCAGGGATTTCATCCAGTAGGTAAACATGTTGGCTGCCTTGAAGGTATTTTCAAGACGCATGTACTTGAACTGGCCCCACAGGTTCATCACCGGAACGGCCAGAATCAGAACCTGCACCAGATACGCGGCAGGGGCAGAGTTAGTCAGGTACAACATTGGCTGCAAGGCTTCACCGGCCACAACCAGATTGGCGTACTCATAGGAGCGAACCCATAAGACATAGTCATTGTAAAAACCAAAGCCAGCCAGAATCCCCACTCCATAGATCAGGTTGATTAAGAAGATCACCTGAATCTTAATGGAGCGCAAGCGGACCTGGCTCATCCGCACGGCTCTTGAAACGGTGCAAAGCCACGTAAAGGTCAGCCAGAACAAATAGATCAGCGGGCTGTAGGGGATCCATGGAAACCCGACACAGAAAATCAGGCTGATCCAGAGCATCAGATTGCCAAGGGTATCGGTGCGCGAATGCCAGCGCTTGATTTTGCGGATTCCAAAGGTCCGCATGGAAAATGGCGTCGTGATCAGCGACAACCACTTTAACGGGATCAGCATCATCAGCATCGCCACAACCAGTACGATTGCTGAAAGCAAGAGATCCTGTCTGGATACAATTTGCGACATACTTTCTTTCCTCTTCAGTCCAGATTTTTATTTCCCGAAATCTGGATCAGATGACGCGTTCTTTTTGGCGGACAGCTCCAAAGAGTTTTCGATGGAGTTCAAAGCCAAGAAAAAACACGATACCACTCAACAGAATAACACTGATTGGCGAAACATAAAGCTTACCAGGTAGAAACCTTGCCACACCCATCACACTTAGATACAAAACAAACAGGCTGCCAAGCCCAAGCCAGCGCTTCCAGCCGCCTTCAAAACGAAGCAGGCATTCAATCAAAAGCTTCACGACCACATACGCACCAATGGTCTGCGCAATGTTTTCCAGACCAAAAGGCATGGCTGCCAGCAGGTTGTGCTGTTCCAGCCCCTGAATAAAAAGCGTCTGGTACAATCCAATCCAGCACGGTGCAAACAACAGAAAATCTGCCAGCTCGCGGCCAGCCCCAAAAGAAGATGCGGCGTATTTCTGCTTGAGACCAGCCACTTTGGCCGGTATCTGTTCCAGCAAGGTTTCATTGGCTTGTGGCTGGTGAAGATCATGGATCATCTGGCCGATAAGCTTTTCCTGCTCTTCAATGGGCGCATTGGTCTTTCGAATCGCAAAAATCAGTTGACGGCCTTTTCTTTTCGCCCAGCCTGGCAGAGCGTAACTTTGAATAGCCGGGGCCTTGAAATAGAGATACAGGTTCATTTCAGCACCTGCACAAGATCAACTGGCGGATTGAGCGCACTGGCTTTGCGCAGCTGTTCAATTTTATCTTTCAGATCGGCCAGAACATCCCAATAATTATCGGTCTGACAATAACAGATCACCTTGATCTGGATGCCCATGCCATCTGGCGTATAATCACCGACAATCGTTTTTGGTGCTGGATTGGCCAAAACGCCGGATTCTTTCTGAAGCATCTCGGTCAGATCCTGGCGGAAACGTTCATAATCATCCTGAACAGACAGCGGAACAAGAATCAGAATCCGCCTGGTTGGCAATGCAGAATAATTGGTGACCGGATTGGCAATCAGGGTTGCATTGGGAATTACGACTTCCTGATTGTCAAAGGTAACCAGGGTTGTAAACATGATTTCAATGGACTGGACGGTTCCTTCCAGCGAATTGCATTCAATATAGTCACCAACTTTAAAAGGCTTGGTGATCAGAATTTCCAGGCCTCCGGCTACGTTGGCCATGTTGTCTTTCAAAGCGAGCGAAATGCCCAGGCCTAACGCCGAAAAAGCACCAACCGCTACGGACATGTCGACACCGATCTGGCCTAAAGCAACGATCACAGCCAGAATCCGGATAAAGATATTCGCAAAAGAGCCAGTAAAGGTCAGAACCCCTTCATCCACGCCCCTGCGGTTGTGCAGCCGCATAATCTGTTTTTTGATGAACGGACCTAAAAAATAGCCCACCATCAGCTCGACGATTGCGGCCAGCAGTTTAATCAGAAAATTGTTATGAAGAAATTGTTCCCAGCTCATACTTCCCTTCCTTTCAAAATCACCATTCGCAATTTTTTTCAGCATGCATCCATCTGCTTTCCTGGCAAGAGAATCAGGCAGCCATTGGCCTATCATTGGCCTATCCAATTGAACAGATGCACCAGCCTGCAAAGAATGGATCATTTTCAAAAAAAGCCGGACTCAATCCAGGATTGAGTTCGGCAGAAAAAACTAAGCTAAAGCCGCTTCGAGTCGTGCGATGGCCGTATCAATTCGGCGTAAGGATTCGTCCTTGCCTAAAATCCAGGCAATTTCAATGGCTCCGCCTGGCGTGAACTGTTTACCAGAAAGGGCAGTCCGAACAGGCCAGAGAACAACACCGTTTTTTACCCCCATTTCTTTTGGCAAAGCCAAGAGGGTTTCATGAACGGATTCTTCTGTCCAGTCTTCCAGATTTTCCAGTGCAGTGCGGACAGCTTTTAAAGCAGTCAGCGCGGATTCTGGAGTGGATTTCATCTTTTTATGACGATACATTTCCAGATCATAGTCGCCAGGTTTATCGAAGAAGTCTACAGATTCTTCAATCTGAGTCAGCACATCAATTCTTGGCTGAATGATCTTGGCAATTTCTTTGAGATCATATGGGCCTTTTATCGCGCGTTCAAGATATGGACGAACCGTTTCGAAGTAAGTGTCCTCATCCATATTGCGCAGATAAATGCCATTCATCCAGGTCAGCTTATCAATATCGAAAATAGCCGGTGACTTGGAAATTCGTTTTACATCAAAGACTTCGATTAATTCTGGCAGAGAATAAATTTCCTGTTCCGTAGGGGGTGCCCAGCCAAGCAAGGCAATGTAGTTGATGATTGCAGCTGGCAAATAGCCTTTAGCCACCAGATCCTGGAAGGAAGCGTCACCGTTTCGTTTGGACAGTTTCTGGTGTTCATCTTTCATTACAGGGGGCACGTGAACATACGTAGGACGATCCCAGCCATAGGCATCATAGATCAGGTTGTATTTTGGTGTAGAAGACAGGTATTCATTCCCACGGACAACATGGGAGATGTTCATGGTGTGGTCGTCGATGATATTGGCAAAGTTGTAAGTCGGGAAACCATCGGACTTTAACAGGATCTGCTCATCAAGCAGGTCGCCGTCAAATTCAATGTGGCCATAGACTTCATCATCAAAGGAAGTTTCACCAACATTGGCAATGGTCTGACGGACAACATAAGGTTCACCGGCATCAAGTCTGGCCTGGATTTCTTCTTTGGACAGGTGTTTGCATGGATCCTGGAACTTGAAGGAAATGCCCAGGGATTCAGCTTCTTTGCGCTGGGCTTCAATATCTTCTTCGGAGCAGAAGCAATAGTGAGCGTGGCCGGTTTTCACGAGCTCTTCGGCATAGCCTTTATACATGCCTAAACGTTCAGACTGAACGTAAGGACCATAGTCGCCGCCGATATCTGGTCCTTCATCCCAGTTCAGGCCAACGTCTTTGAGGGTTTTATAAATAATGTCAACGGCACCTTCGACTTTACGACCCTGGTCAGTATCTTCGATTCGAAGTAAAAAATCGCCGTTCTCATGTTTGGCAATGAGATATTCAAATAATGCGGTCCGCAGGTTGCCGATATGCATATATCCGGTTGGGGATGGGGCAAACCGCGTTCTGACTTTTTTTGTCATGACAATCATTTCTCCTTACTAATCAAGTCAAAGTGTAGTCGATACCGGCTGGATTTGCAAAAAGATCGACATCTTCCGCTCCTTTTCGAATTGAAATCCCCCTTGTCCGCCATCACCATGCCATAACGGTAGGAGCCGCAGACTTTTTTCTACCATACATGATTTTGTTTAAGAGGTTCCATAAGTTTTCTGTTGAATACACCTATCTCAATGATTTCGAAAAACTGTCTATCAAAATCAAAACTCATGAGCTTCCTGGACATTTTTCATGAATTGGAAGCGAGCTGTTAAACGCGTTGTGAATTTATAGGTTTAAAGGGGCAATAAATTGGATCTAACAGATGGGAAAGAAATCGATTGAATATGGAAAGGCTATATCTTCATTCGGTGAAAGCGGATATAATAAATGTGTAATTCTACTTCGATTGGATACTTATTAATAACAAAGTCATTTCTTTGCATAGCGTCTTGAGGACTGCAGAAGGTGATCGTTCAGTTTTGAATTGGAAAGGGGTAAACGAATGAAGAAGAAATTTCGCTCATTCTCGGCTTTTGCTCTGTCTGCCTTATTAATTTGCGCTCCATCCTTTCATGCCTTAGCAGCCGAGAACAATCCAAAGAATTCAGATTCAGCTGTAGTTTCTGAAGAGACTATCCATCGGTTAAATCCGTGGATTTTTTATATCGATGAAGAAAATCGATACGAAATGAAAGCCGGATCCGAAGAAGCACTCGACCTGAACGATTTTAAACGAGCTATATGGCAGCAAGTAAAACAAGAGCTCTGACGGTAGTCCTCAAAATAGTATTGAGTTTGCTTGTGCTTTTGCTCATCGGCCTGCTTCATTTTAGACTGATAAGTCTAGTTCTCTACGCTATTCTTACCACTGCATCTTTCCTGACATTCTGGATGTTGGAACAAAGAATTAAAAAATACAGCACCAAACATGAATAACACCAAGAATAAAAGCTTCGCCTTTTGTCCTCACTATAAATCAGGAAGTTTATCAAGACACAATGGTTGATTCTATTTGTCGACCTTTCATTATGGTGAAACTTCAAGAGCAGATTTTTGACATTGGAAATCCTATCGAAGAATTCAGGAAGAAATCACCTTCCCTTATTCATCTTCCTGGATGAATTAGAAGAGGCAGCAAACCTGGTTGCTGCCTCTTTTTGTTCGTCTACAATTCGTGGAAGTTAACGGATAAAAATCCAGGAAAGATCGGGAAACGAAACCCGAAAAAAAGAAAACGCCTGGCCGTCAGAACCAGAAGGGTAAAAAAAAACCTGCGATTTGCAGGCGTATAAGGAATCAGCTATTGCTGATCTATTTTCATATGGCTGGGGTACGTGGATTCGAACCACGGAAATGGCAGATTCAGAGTCTGCTGCCTTACCGCTTGGCTATACCCCAATGCGATCACGCTCATTTAAGATACTCCAGATCAGAATCAAAGTCAAGCATTTCTTTAGGAAATTTATTTGGCTTTGAATTCGAACTGTTTCGCTCAACTCGAACTCCCATATTAAAGCACTCCTCGGTTTTGAATGCAACTCTAAATCTAATTTTTTTAATTTTTTCGACCGGCTGTCCCTGTTCCAGAGCCTATCAGAAACAAAAAGTCGATGAGGCGCAAATACCTCTAATCCTGAAATGCCATCGGCTTTTCATACACATCACTATTCTCCCCATATCTATAGGATTTTTCTCTTATCGTTTGTCGCATCAGCGGGATCCGGGAGATGAACAGACTCACCTTTAAGAATTTGATGATAGGAATTTGGTGAGTTAGATTCTCTTTTCCATAGTCTCCCCAATGTCATTTAGCTTAGTTTTTGATAGTTAGTATTGTCCACCATCCGTGCACAGATGGTGGATTTTATATTTTCTGGTTTAACGAAAATTAGCTTTGACAACAACTCTATAATTGTCTAATTTAATCCTTATCACGTTGAAAACATAACTTTATAAGGAGGAAAATATGGCAACTAAAGTTACTTCGCCGTCCGTGATTTATCAAAGATTCATGAAATTCCTTGAGGAATTTGCCCACAAACAGGAGAAGATTCTTGCTTCTCAAACAGGAGCTTTCTCACGAAGTCATTATCGATCATCAAAAATAAACTTGTTCCATTTCCTGAATACATCCATTATCGGGAATGGATCAACACTCTCCGATTTATCCATGAACTATTTCGGCATGGGCAGTGTAAGACCATCTGCTTCGGCACTTGTTCAGACAAAAGCCAAGACTCCAGTCAGCGTATTTTCAGCACTGCACAAAGCCACATTGGCACTTTGTTACATGGATAAAAAATATAAAGGGCTAAGGGTAATAGCCTTTGATGGAACCAATGAACCTGTTGCGCCAAATGAAGATGAACCTGACTACATCATTTATGCCAAGAACAAGGAAACCATCATCCGGGCCGGTATTCACATTAACGCTGCCTATGACGTACTTAATGACAAATATCTAGCCATCGTCACTCAAGACCAGAGGTCCAAAGACGAACGGGCCGCTGCTATGAAAATGGTCAAGGAGATTCACGAAGCTTATCCTGGCGAGACATTTCTCTTTGTCATGGACAGAGGGTATTTTTCTTATCCATTGTGTAAGCTTATTGAATCCTTAGGGCACAAATACCTCATACGTATGAAAGAACGAGAGTATAGCTGCCTGACTTATACACAGCTTGACCATACAGAAGACCAGCAGATCAGCCGCATTCTTACCCACCACCAAAGAAAAGAGGAAAAAGAAAACCCCCAGATGAAATACCTGGTCAAAAAATCAATGAGACAGATTGATCAAGAATCTGAATTTATTGATTTTGACTGCAGGGTGGTAGCTATCGAGATTGGCGACAACGTCTGGGAAGGACTGATTACCAATCTGGATGAAGCAGAATTTCCTCCGGAGGCTCTTGGATTTATTTACCACCTAAGGTGGCGAATCGAGCAGAGTTTCTCCTGGCTTAAATATGGAATAGGAATGAAACGTATCCACTCGATAAAAGCAGAATACATCATTCAGGAGATTTATTCATCCCTTATCTTCTACAATCTGGTTTCCGAGATCAAAAAGTGTGTTCTTGAATCATCTCAATCGGATAATAAAGAAGAGAAGCAGACAACTTATGAATACCAAATCAATACAACTAAGGCGATACGGGCTATCAGGAACACGTTTACTCCGAAATGGACGAAAAAACGAACAATCTGTCAAATTACAAAAGCGGAGTTTCAAGCTCTGACCGAGGAGCTGCTAAGAGAAAAACTGCCCGTTCGGCCGGAAAGGAGCTTCAAGCGAAATCTCCATCCCAATCGTTTGATATGGTTCACCTATCGATAAGTGCATTATATGCGCATCTTATTGATACAAACCACCCATACAATTCTTAAAAACGGCTCTTATCGAAGGGTTGTTTTTAGTGCACCTATTTTGATGAATACAGCCAAATCAATCAGTATATTTTGTGCTTGGTTGGTGCATATGGATATAATCAGCAGCAAATTCTATTCCTATCATCCACTTTGTCTTTGATTTTTATACAAAGTTTGAGGTCATATTTTTCTAGCTAAATGACATTGATAGTCTCCCAGTTTTTCAAGCAGCTTTGAGCGAATTTATTCTTTCTTTGCCGTGGTAAATTCAGATCCATTTTTATCGAGAACTTTCAAGCTCGGAACGGATCCGACAGGATGCGGCGAAGCATTGCATCGCAGGCTTCGTCCTGAATGGCTTTGCTTTCATACCTGGAAATGGCGGATTCTTCCCATCCAAGTGTTATCAGTCACATTCTATTGGTCAACTTTTTGAAGAAAACGTCACAATCTTTTGCATGAAGGGGTACCCCTTCATGCAAAAGATTGTGACGTTTTTCATTTAATTATTTTGCACGATAACTGGTTGCTCCATAATGAAATTATGTCAGGTTTTTCAACCGTCTTAACCTCCGAATCCAGATGTCTTTCTGCAGGTGACTAATGCGGCTATCATTGCGAATAATCCCATTAACTTTAAAGCTGGTCAATCCGGCGACTGGCAAGATCTATACAACAGTTTTGTCGAGTCCGCAGGCGATTTCTCCTCAATTGCCTGTCCGCATTGCGGTTGTCAATGTACGTTTAAGCGCTGCCGCACCTACAGCCGATTCTTTTATAACTGTCAAGAGGATCATAAATCAGGCTACGTGTTAGATATCGTTATCCTGAAATGTCAGGCAGAAAACTGTGGCTATGAGCACGCTCTTTTTCCGTCGTGGATCTGCCCAGTACAGGAACTCGCATTCGTTTCCGAGCAATATGGTCAAGTGCTCGGCTTGTTCCGTTGAGCAAGTTCATTACACGACGATATGAAATTGGGGACGCCAGAATGAGAGAAGATCCTGCAGATCAGTTTCTCAGTGAAGATGATCTTGGCTTTTAGGTCACTGTCCTGACAAGCCCCTTCTAATTCCTCAGACGTATATAAGGCTGCTTTGCCAGATCCACTTGCGACAGGCCGCAACTTTCTCTAAGTTTGACCATCTCATCAGAGGTAAGCAAACCATTTTGAATTCGATACGCATCTCTTGCCTTCAGTAGGTTTGCGTCACTCATCGCTCCGGTCTCAAATTCATTTTCATCTTCCGAAGCATTCCTGCACAAATAGTATCTTTCTGCATAAGTGACTTCCTGTCCCTTGATGATCAGCGATGTTGTTCGTTCTCTTTCTTCAACTTCGTGTTCCTTACCGCATAAGGGGCAGTGCATATCAATCTTTTTCAATCATTTGCTGTCTTCCATCGTCGTATCCTTTCCTGATTCTTCGCAAAATCAAACTTCATTTCCGGCAATAAAACCTTGGCTCTTATTTTGGCTCTTTAGGAAAGCCAGAAACATTCGCCACCGGGCGGTATACTTAACTATCTCTTGAGAGTATGGCGGATCCATGAATATGTCGTCCAGCAATGAAAGTGGGAATTCATTTTCTGTCGGAAAGATTTTTCCCAAAATCCTATTGGTTTATCTGCCATTGATTGATCCGGTCTTTGCGGTGGGTATTTGTGCCGATAACTCTTTCCATGTGGTTTGAAGGCCGATGCGTGAATCGATACAATGTAAGGCATGGAAGGAACACCGCTTTACTTTGTCTACATACTCGTCTGTCATGACGGAACGTTTTATACCGGCTATACACCCGATCTAATCCGGCGCCTGAAAACTCATAATGCTGGACGGGGTGCCAAATATACGAAAGCCCGAACGCCGGTTTATCTGATTTATCATGAAGTATTTCTGGACCGGCACGAGGCACTCCGCCGCGAATATCGGATTAAGCAGCTGACGCGCCAGGAAAAGCTTGCTTTGGCTACCGGCCGACCGTTCTGTCTGGCTGAGACGGCAAAGCTGTTTGCCGGCCAGAGGAGCATTGTGGCCAACGAAGCTGCATAAAAAAGAGCTTTTCACTCTTATTGATCATTTGGATCGGTGAGTGAAAAGCTCTTTGTTTGTATAGAGAGTTCAAAGAAGCTGAAAGTTCAGATTGAAGCATTCCTTCGAGCAAGGCTTCAAGCAGGATTTCAAAAACAAATTCAAAAACCCCTTCAAGAGATTGGCTTCAATCTTCAAGCCAGTGCTCTTAGGCCATTTCCTCCAGGCGGGTCATTTTTTCTTCCCATTCCTTGGTCAGATTGGCGATTTCATTGTGCTTGTCATCGATCTTCGCTTCCAGTTCGTCCATTTTCCGGTAGTCTTGATAGTATTCCGGTTCATAACGAAGATCGCGCAGAGTTTCCAGATCTTCTTCCGCTTTGGCAAGCAGCTCTTCGAGCTTAGCGCAGCGATTGGTCAGCTGGTTCTTTTCCTGACGAAGCATGGCCGCTGTTTTTTCCGGTTCCGGCTTTTTCATCTGCCGGCCGCGGCCAGCAGGGGCAGCTTCGATCTGGTTGAGTGTGCCAGCTTTTTTCTTTTCTGTATATTCGTTATAGCTCAGGTCATACATCTTGCTTTCCGGGCCAACAACCAGGACTTTATCCGCCATTTTGGATAAGAACATTCGGTCATGGCTGACAAACAGCAGCGTGCCATCATAGTTCTGCAGCGCTTTTTCCAGTGCTTCTTTGGCCGGAATATCGAGGTGGTTGGTCGGTTCGTCAAGAATCAACAAATTGTCATGGGCCATCATCAGTCTGGCCAGCGATAAGGAGACTTTTTCGCCTCCCGACAGGTCATTGACTTCCTTGAAGACTTCATCTTTGGTAAACAGGAAAGCAGCCAGCACATTGCGAATCTGCGTCTGGGTGCTGTCTGGCTGATCATCCCATAAGGTGTCAATGACCGTCTTGGTCGAATGCATAGCAGCTGTTTCCTGGTCGAAATAGCCAATATCGATCTGGTGGCCAAAATCATACTGGCCGCCAAGGCTTGGCAGTTTGCCGGTCAGGGTTTTGAGCAGCGTAGACTTTCCAATGCCATTTGGGCCGATAATTCCGACCCGATTCTGGCGAAACAGGTTGAAGCTGACTTTGGATAAAGGTTTGTCATAACCAAAAACCAGGTTGTCTACTTCCAGAACGCGGTTGCCCCCTTTGCGGCCAGAAGTAAAAGTTGCCTTGATCACTGAGTTATCGGCTTTGACATCTTCAATCCGGTCCATCCGCTCGAGATATTTGATTTTGGATTGCGCAAAGGCTGCTTTGTTTTTTTTGTAACGGAATTTTTCGATGAGTTCTTCCATGTGATGGATCTCATCCTGCTGACGCAGATAGGCTTCATGGTTCTTTTCGATCCATTCTTCCTTGGCTTTGACATAGTGGGTATAAGAACCGGGATAGCGCGTTGTTTTTCCATGTTCAATTTCCACGATTTCATCACAGACATGATCCAGAAACATCCGGTCATGGCTGACAAGAATGACGGCACTTGGATAGCGGCTGATGTAACTTTCCAGCCATTCAATGGAATCGAGATCCAGATGGTTGGTTGGTTCATCGAGCAGCAAAACATCCGGTTTTTCTAACAGCAGGCGAACAAGCGCAATGCGGGTCTGCTGGCCGGAAGAAAATTCATCCAGACGTTTGTCCAGATCTTTTTCTTCGAAGCCGAAGTGGAAGAAAACCGACTTCATTTCATGCTCGTAATCATACCCGCCCAGGGTTTCAAATTCATTTTGCAGGCGATCATACTTTTCGAGCTGCTTTTCTGAGTGGTCTTCACCAAGAATCATGGCCTGCTTTTCCAGCTCTTTTTCCAGAGCTTTCAAGGGTTCAAATACTTTTTCGAGTGCTTCTTTGACCGTGATGGTTTTGTCATTAAATACAGTCTGTGAGAGGGTTCCGATGCGGGTGGCATTCGGAATAATCCGCTCTCCTTTTTCAACGTCTTCCTGGCCGGAAATGATATTTAACAACGTGGTCTTGCCGCATCCATTGCGGCCGACCAGTCCGATTTTTTCAGTTCCTTTTACTTGCAGGCTTGCCCCCTGCAAGATGTCATGCGCGCCAAATGACTTATACAGATTCGAAACTTGAAGTTTCATTTGCAATAAGCGCAAGGATTCCCTGCTCTTTTCTGCCTGGGCTAGGTTTTTAGAGGGTGGTCTGCTTTCCGGATCAATAAAAGGCAGACCTTGGCAAAAACAGAAATTCTCAGACAAAGGCAGATGGAATGCAGGGAGAAGGAATTGCGCGCCCTCCTTTCCATATCTGAATATCCAGAGTCCTTTTTGGCGGACTCTTTCCTTATATAAATTTGTACAGTATATAAACTTGTACCGGTTAGTCTTATGTGTTCAATTTATAGACGTGCTTAACAGGCTTTCCTGTAAGCTTGTTCTTTCTGTTTACATTGGATTCTCCGATTTTAAGACAACGCTTTTTTGTCTTTCTATTGATTGGCTTATTGGCCATCGATGGCTGGCTGTTCTTGAATGGGCTCTTCTACAGGGGCGCTCAAAGAAGGATCGGCATGTTCAGCCGGTTCGGTTACCGGAGTTTCAGACTCTTGGACTGCCATCTGGCTGGAACCAGCCTGCTGCGTGCTCAGCCTGCTCAGATCAATGGGCGTCGAGATATGGGCATACTGAAGGATGCCTTCACTGATTCCTCTGGCAATCGCATCGATATGTTCGAGAAAGTAAGTCCGGCTTTCGGCATTTTCGGTGGACGCAAAGCCAAACAGAACACCGTTCATGCCATAGGCCTGTGAATACTGGCTGTTCACTTCAAAACCGGCAGCCTGACCAGCACTGGTCACTTTACCACCAGATTCGCGGATTGCGGCCGTATTGGTCAGTTTTGTATAGTTGTAGTTTTCATCCGGCTGAAACAGATCATACCCATTGCCCTGATTGAGCTGGGTCAGGGTCGAGATATTTTCCAGTTCGACCCCATTCTGATTCAGGCAGACCGAAATTTCATTCCCCAGTCTGCCATTGGTAAATGGGCTGGACAGAACAAACGGACGGGTATAATCCTGCGTATACATGCTCAGGGATAAGAAAATTTTTGCCTGTGCCCGATAGCCCGTTTCAATTGTGCTCTCGGGGCCGACATAAGTCGCTTCTTTGACTTTTTGATGGGAATAAATGACTTTCAGTCCTGTGCTTTCCAGATTGGCTTTGATCTTTTCAGCCAAAGCCCAGGCCTGCTGGGTTTCGGAGAAGCCATCGATTGAATCTTCAAAGGTTATCTCATCTGCGGGCCAGGCCAGGGTGCTTGGATCAATGCAAACATCCGCAACGGTCTCCAGCGGATCGCTTTCCGTGACTGCGATATACAAATATGGTTTGTCCGTCTGAATATTGTAGCGATCCAGATAATAAGGACTGGAAGCGACCTGCACTTTTTTGACTTTATCATTGTCGCGCATGGTTACAAACGTATCTTCAAGGGTCGCACTTTCGGTGTAGGCGCGTTTGGGCTTATAGCCATCGGACAGATACACTTCATATACTCCTTCGGGAAGCAGCTGCAAGTCAATGCCTGCATCGGCCCCGCCGCTGAAGGTCGAGGAAATCGTATTTCCATCTTTAATATTGCGCAAAGACACATTCCGGCCAAAAAAGCCATCGGTTTCCATGGGTTCAAAAGTGCGATCATAGAACACCAGGGATGTCCCGTAAATCGTCATATCTTCCACCTGAACCGTATCTTCAAAGGTGCTTTGCGGCAGTTCTTTCAGATCTGACAGCTGGATCTGATCGAGGTAAGTCATGGAACGCTTTGGACTGAAAGCTTTTGGCAGCCAAAGACACAAAGCAATTACAATCACCAGCCCAATCACAAGGGCACTCGCCAGAATCTTGCTTTTTGAGCTGAAACGCTTGCGCGTTGGTTTTCTATTCGAAGCAGATGGCTTCTTGCCATCCGGGATTTTTTTATATTGATTTTTATTTTTCTTCTTGGTCATGGTTTAAGAGTATCGAAATCTCAGCCAAAAAAAAAGCAAAGAAAAAGAAGAGCTGCGACAACCCTTCTTTTCCCAAAGCTATAAGATTAAAAGAGGAAATAATGGAAAGATTCAACTTTGAACCAGCCGCTTTCTGGTTCCCTGCTCGTTATCTTCTTTCCAAGCTCACTATAACATTGCTTTTTTTGGTCTTGTGTTTTACGCCCGAAAAAATGAAATCCACAAAAAAAGCCGACGGGCATCGGCTTTAGAGAAAAGAAAGGGATTTTGCAGAAAAGACTCTGCATGTCAGAGCGGGATCATCTGACGGTTTTGAATATACATTCCTTTTCTCAAAAGAACATTAAATCCTCAGGGAAATTTTGCGAAAACAACATGCCGAAACAAAATAAAAATCTGGATGGGCGAAATCCAGATTTTTATCAGATGAGAGTAAGAGAAAAGAAAGGAAATTATAATGAGGAAACCTGCTGCTTGATTTCCATGGCTTTATCCTAGCAGAAAGCCCTCAGGCAGAAATGTATTTTGCTTGATTTTTTTATTCAGCCTTTATGACAAGCCAGGCGCTTCTTAATCCCAGTCTCTTTCGGCTGCTCTAAAAATTAACCTGGATTTTTAGATTCTGATCCGACCTCAAAGCCAGAAAAGGTGTTCAGAAAATGGATTCGATCCTTTCTGCACAAATCCATTTTCAAGACCATCCCGTCTGATCAGAAGTTGAAAACAAACCAAATCGGCCGCAATTTCGCGTTTTTCGCCATGGAAGGCAGCAGAGTCATAATCCAGAACAAATAAAAACCGGAGATGGGCGAGATCTCCGGTTTTTAAAATATGGTTAAGAGAAAAAAGAAAGGAAATTTAGGAAATCCGCTGCTTGATTTCCATGGCCTAATCCTACCACATTCTTTATGGGATTGGTGTATGAACATTGAGTTTTTTCTTCCGATGTTATGAGCGGAATTTTGTGGAGAATGTCGAATCTTAATTTTTCTGAAGTCTTGAAACGCATTTTGCATTAGAATCCAATCCTGGCTGAATATGAAAGTCTCTTTAAGGCAACTGGAAATCGGCTTTGATCCCTTTTTCTGACCCGTTATCGGTCCAGAAAAATTCAATTCTTTCAGCATTTCCTCCAAAATTCATCCCCAAAAACATGCCAGTTTCGTACATTTTTCAGAAACTGTTTCCGAAACACTCCATTTCATTTTCATTTTGTTTTTGCCATCCTGCAAATTCAAGATCGCCAATGATTCGCCTGCAGCTGTCTTTTTTGGATCCCTGATTCCTGCCATCCCCGAACGCCCTGCTTTTTTCGATAAACATTTCTGATCAGAACTCCATTGAAATGCCCCGTGTTGTGCCAGAGCAAGTTGCGCAATCTTTGATTGTTTTTAAACACGTAAAAACCCGATCTGGCGGGGACCGGGTTTCTACTATGATAAGAGAAAAAAGAAAGGAAATTTAAGGAAACCTGCTGCTTGATTTCCTTGGCTATACTGTACCTGATTTCCTGAATCTTCCCAATTTTAACGCTCATAAACTTTATAACTTCTTTACAAAACTTCTGGACATCTTTAGGCCATCCAAGCCAACAGACCCCT
Organism: Allobaculum sp. JKK-2023; assembly: GCF_034745455.1. Lineage (NCBI taxonomy): Bacteria > Bacillati > Bacillota > Erysipelotrichia > Erysipelotrichales > Erysipelotrichaceae > Allobaculum > Allobaculum sp. JKK-2023. The sequence continues at coordinate 758,515 of NZ_JAYERV010000003.1, forward strand.
GCCACCGCCATGCGCCAGGTATGAGCAGACAGCTATATCCATCTCGAGCCCGGATCCAGGCAAAACGAAAAAGCTAAACATTGAAACTGAAAAGGTCTGGATATGAGTTGCAAAGACCGAAGATCACTTCTCTAAAACGCAATAACCGACCGAGGTGGCGAAACCCGGTCGGTTATTGCGTCTATTATATGAGAAGAGAAAGAGATAAGAAAGGAAATACAATCTAAGGAAATCTGCTGTCTGGTTTCCTTGATTCAAAAATACAGGATCTGATTTCAAAACGGCTCGTAAACGCCCGTTTTTTTATTTGCGGCTTTTTCGATTGCCTTATTGGCCTGTCATGCCCAAAATCCTTCTTGATCCATCAGGCTCTTTGACATTCCATGTCTATTACGGAAAAGGTTTCTGGAAAATTATCTCTTCAGGTCAATCATTTTCCGAATCCGAAACATATCCCAGTTCTTTGAGTTTTTGTTGGGCTTCAGGTTTTAACAGGTGATAACGATCAATTAAAAGACAAATCAAATGGGTATGACGATGAAGAGAATTTGTTCCTTTCTGAATGTACTCCCAGCTTGGTCGATAAGCAGCCTGCTCGACTTTTATAAGATTTGGGCATATTTTCCGTAATTCGTTTTGAGATCCGGAAATCTGCTGCTCCAGATGAGCAGTTTGGGAAATCTTTGATCCACTTTCAAAAAAGCAGACATCGATTTTTGAGTATTTCTGACTTTCTTTTCCGAACGACTTACGGTTCCTTAAAGGGAGAATAAGTCCGCAGGCTTACCATTGGCCAGAGACTGACTTTGGGCAGTCTGGCGATTTTTTTAACCTCATTTTTCATCTCTTGCTTACGCAAAAACATCCGCAAAATTTACCGCAGCTTAGCTGAGCGATTCTTCGCTGCAGCCGGCATAAAAAAATGACCGCCTTGATTGCTGGAAACAGCGTGGCAGTCGCAGAATGATTCAGTTCGCCTTAAAGATTAGGGCAGGATTGGATGAACGTATCCAACCAGTGGTGTAGAGCAGTTTACGCTGAAAACGGCCGTGGTGTATCCATTCCATCCGCCATGAACAGCCTGTCCATCACCGATGTAAATCGCCACATGTCCCTGGTAGACAATGATATCTCCTGGAACCGGATTGTCTGTGAGAGGTCCTAAAGACAGGTAAGCGGCAGGAGCGCCATGAAAGTCAATTCCAACTGCTTTCAGGGAATTTGTCACCAGCATGGTGCAGTCCTGATTGACGCCAATCTGTGCCAAGGCTGCCTGGGCAATGCGATCATACGCAGCCGGGTCGCCAACCCCAATGCCATCTGCACCATAAGCATAATTGCCATGCGTGACATTGGTTTCCATCACACCATCCGAAGCAAAGCTGTATTGTTTATCTTCGATGGTCTTGATTTCTCCAGTTACTGCGCTTCCATCTTCATTGAGGTAGTAGCGCTTGCCATTATTTTCGACCCAGCCGGCCTGAGTTTTTCCCTCTTTGTCCAGGACATAAGTCTTGCCGTTTTCAGTGATCAGTCCGCTTTCGAGCTGACCCTCTTCGTTATAGTAGTAAGTAGATCCATTCTGGTTTACAAATCCTGTAGCCATTTCTCCTTTTTCATTGAAGTAGTAGCTGCCGGAATCGTCTTTGAATGTTCCTGTTAATTTTTCACCATTTTCATTTAAGTAGTAGGTTTTCCCATTGATCTGAGTAAAACCGGTCTTACGGGTTGCCTGTACACCTTCTGTAGCGGCTTTAGCCCGGTTATTATCGAGACTAGCAATCTGAACCGATTTAACTGTTGGCTCAGTTTCAGCGGCACACACAGGAGCGCCTGTGAATGCTCCAGTCATCATCAGAGTAGTGCCCAGCGAAAGAACTGCTTTTCGAATCTGTTTTTTCATGTTCGCGTCCTCCTTGTTGACTCGAACAGATTAACAATCCTCGTTTTTGAAAGCAAAATGATCGGAAAGATTTTGTTTAGATTTTCTTAATAATTACGGACAATATTATCCTTGACACCCTTTAAATAAAAACCATTTACAACTGTATTGGGATTTTGTGGGATTCTGTTGAAAATCATGGAATTTAAAGTTGTTCATTATTCGTAGACATATTATAATCAGTTCTCTAACCTCCACAGACAGAAAGAAAGCCGTTTCAGCCTATTTTCCGGGCGCATTTAAGACCGTTTAATTCAATCATCTTTAATCCTGCTTTAATAAATCTTCTATGTATGATGAACAATTTTGCGGATTTCAAAGGCCTGAAATTGACCTTTAGATCATCATAATCCGACGTTTTGCAAAGCTCGAAATCACATTTGAATACCGAAATTCTTACGAAATTCGAAAGAAGTATCGGTGAACACACTGCTTTCGCCGTTTTTCATACATTTGATATTTCAATGACAAGATGGGGTGATGGGGTTTTATGAGGCTGCTTTCTTTTCATTTTCCCTGTCAGCAAGCATTTGACCTCACCAAAAAATCCTTCATCATCACACGAAGGAAATGAGCAGAAGCGTTTTATCCAGACTAAGGCCAAACAGGGATTGATTGCCTGTCCTTCTAAACCAGAGAACAGGAACAAATAAAAACAGATCCCATAGCCAGGAAGGTTCTGGGATCTGTTGAGTTGTTTTCTTTGAGAGTGTGCGCTTCTTTGATTCTGCGTACTTCTTCGATTTAGAAAATCAGGTTTCTTGGAGTCCGTGGATAGGGCTGGACGTCACGGATGTTCTGAATACCGGAGAGGTACATTAACATACGGTCAAATCCCAATCCGAATCCGGAGTGAACGCAGCCACCGAAGCGGCGCAGATCCATGTACCACTGCAGGATTTCTTCATCCATGCCTAAGGCATCCATTTTGGCTTTCAGAACGTCGTAGCGCTCTTCACGCTGGCTTCCGCCAACCAGTTCGCCGACATAAGGAACGAGCAGGTCGCAGGCCGCTACTGTCTTGCCGTCTTCGTTTTCCCGCATGTAGAAGGCTTTGATTTCTTTTGGATAGTCTGTCAAAAAAACCGGGCCGCCGACTACTTCTTCACAGATGTAGCGCTCGTGTTCAGACTGGAGATCCATCCCCCAGAAGATATCGTTGTTTTCAAAACGTCCTTTGGCTTTCTGGAGTTCTTCAATGGCTTCACTATAAGGCATGCGTTTGAAGGTCGAGCTGGCCACCGCTTTGACACGGTTGATGCAGTCTTTGTCGATGACCCGTTCGAAGAAGGCCATTTCTTCGGGTGCGTGCTCAAGAACGTAGTTGATGCAGTATTTAACCATATCTTCGATCACATCCATGTTATCGGACAGATCCGCGAAGGCCATTTCTGGTTCGATCATCCAGAATTCGGAAGCATGGCGGGTTGTGTTGGAGTTTTCAGCCCGGAAAGTTGGACCGAATGTATAGACGTTGCGATAAGTCAGGGCAAATGGTTCAACGTGCAGCTGACCGGATACGGTTAACTGAGCGTGTTTGCCAAAGAAATCTTTTTCATAGTCCTGGTTTTTGATGGTAGTGACAGTAAAGCACTGGCCTGCCCCCTCGGCATCGTTTCCGGTGATTTCTGGGGTGTGGACATACACAAATCCGCGATCCTGAAAGAAGGTATGGATCGCCATGGACAATACGGAACGGACACGGAAGATCGCATAGTATGTATTGGCACGTGGACGGACGTGGGGGATTTCACGCAGGTATTCAAAGCTGTGGCGTTTTTTCTGGAGTGGGTAATCATGATCAGCCATGCCTAAAACCGTGATTTTTGTCGCGTTGATTTCTAATGGCTGTTTGCCCTCTGGTGTCACTTTGACAACCCCGCTCACTTCAATAGCGGATCCAGTTGTGATCTTTGTTGCTTCATCATAGCCTCCCATTTCAGGGGTGTAGACGATCTGTAAGTTGGAGAATGTCGAGCCATCGTTGAGTTCGATGAAGCTGACGTTTTTGGATTTACGGTTGGTTCTGACCCATCCCTGAAGGGTGACTTCTTTTCCATCGTAATCCTGAAGATTTGATTTCAGTTTTTTGACTAACATATTCAAATTCCTTTCTGTATGTAAAAGTTTCTGGCTGAACTTCGTGAGTATGGTTTCATGCATGCCCGTCATCAGCAAACCGCCGTGAAAAAAAGCAGGAAACAAAAAACGCTCCTCAATGACTTAAAAGTCGTGAGGAGCGATTGTTACCGCGGTACCATCCTGCGTTCCCTTTTCGGGCACTTGATTAGGCCTTAACGCGGCCAACGGGACTGTCTACCATTCTAAAGAACTTCTCCAGTCCGGCTGGGCAGGTGTTCAAATTCCTGGTTCTGCTCCGGGTTTCACCATTGCCCCGTCTCTCTAGGCCAGAGTTGCAGGAATTTCACTGCTTCGATGCCGTTGAATCCATCGAGTTTGTTGTAAATACGAGTTCCTGGATAGAAGATACCACATCGACAGCTTTGACAGCAACTCCATGCGGAACCTGAAAATGCTGGTGGGTAAAATCGACAATCCCGGTAATTCCGTTTTCGATCAAACGGTCTACTGTATTCTGCACATCTTCCGAGATGGTCAGAATCGCAATGCGGCATCCTTTGGGAATCCGCTGCTCAAGTTCATCGAGCAGATAGACATTAATTCCAAACATGTTGCCGACTTTAGCAGGGTCTGTGTCAAAGGCACAGGTGATCTCACCGACCACATAATCCCATTTATTGTAGTTTAATAAGGCCCGCCCAAGGTTACCAGCGCCGACCAGAATAATTTTTTCGTCGAAATCGACTCCAAGCTCAGAATTGAAGATGTCGATCAGCTTGTCTACATCATATCCATAGCCCTGCTTGCCAAGGCTGCCCAGGAAAGAAAAATCCCGGCGAATGGTCGTTGGTTCGATATCTACGAAATTGCTCAGTTCCCGGGACATAATCTTCGAGACCCCGTTTTTCTGCAGTTTGCGTAATGCCTTGAGATAAACTGGATATCTCTGCAGCGTTGCCTTTGGAACAGAGTTTGCATTTTTCATCTTCATCACCGCACCCATAATACCATCTAAAATTCAATTTGTGAATTTGCGATCAACATTAACAAAACTCCTGTTAAAAAGTTGCGCATTCTGGCCAGGAACTCTGGACTTTTTTGCATCATGAAAGGCTTTTCATCCAGACTGAATGCACGAGATTTGCTCCACTTCCCCATTTGGGCATGAAGTTCGCTTCAGTACTCTTTCCATGGATCGTTTCGAGCAATATTTACAAACTCGCTGATCCGCTCTCCAGACTGCCAAACGATGCAAAAGAAAACAGAAACTGCCCTTCAAAAACTGAAAACCAAACAGAAAAAAAGACCAGGATCACGGCTCTTACGCAAATATTGTGTTTAGCTATCATCATTATTATCGACGATAGCAATTGCCGCTAAGCCCAATAACCCAAGATGCGATAGGCCAACTCATCTCGAATTAGGTATTGATTATTTAATCAACAATATGAATGATGCAAGCTTATTCATTCGCTAGGATTACTCGTGTTAAAAACTACATTTGCGTAAGATCCAGGATCACTCCTGATCTGATGTTCTGATTTTGAATGCAGTCCTTAAACATCTGCATGATTTTTGCATCATTTCTATTTACATCTGCGAGTTGGAAGGCTCTTGGCGCGACAGGTCAAACAGGGACAGATCCACATCGATAACCGGCAGATCATCGACCGAAATATCAAAGCGTGATTTCTGTCTTCGCTGCTCATTTCGCAATGCATTGGCTTCTACCCGCTCTAAAATCTGTTCTCTTTCCTCCGTCGAAAGCGATCCGGTCTGATCCAGATTGTTCAGGGTAACAGGACCAGAAGCGCTCAAAGCCGGCTGAGAAGCAGAAGCATTGGCATAACGCACAGCGCGGGATGCGCCAACCGGACTGACCTGGCGGCGCGGCTTGCGGCCAAGCAGAGTTCTGGAAGGTTTTGAAGTCTTGCCATTGGCGGCGGTTGTGCGCCTGGTTTGTTGTTGTCGTTGCTGCTTTTCCAGGGTTCTGGCCTGGTCAAGGCCAAAGCGGCGTTCTTGTTGAATCTGACGTGCTTTCTGACGTGCCAGTCTGGCCCGGTCTTTTCCCTCTTTCCAGGCGGCATACATTTCCTTGAGATCATAGAGATCCGGAAAGAGCGGCAGGTTTCGAACTGGTAAAGAGCGGATAAACTGACGGCTTGGCTCACTCATCCGTTTTGTCATCATCTTCAGGCGCCTGATCTCCAGGCGTCTTTCAAACCAGAGAAAATAGTAAGCCGCAAGCAGCCCATAAATCAGCAGGCCGCTCCAGAAGCACCCCCAGAAATTCCAGTGAAACACCAGTACCAGCAGGCTTGTCAGCACCCCTAAAAACACCGCTGCGCCAATCACCGCCATCCAGGCAAGTTTAGAAGGATAGCGTCGAAATTTAGCGAGCAGTTTTTCATCTGGCTCAAACTGTGGATAGATCGGCTGATTGAACTCAATGGACTCATAAAGCATTCCCTTTAACGGTCTGCCCCAGGCTTCAAGAATCGCGTTCTGCCAGTATCGGAGCGCTCTGGCTGATCCTGGATTGCGCTGACTGCCATCCATCTTTTCCAGCATGGCCATCGCCTTGAGAACAGCGTTGGGGGAAAGTGGTGAGCCTTTCAGTGTCTTTAAATATTCAAGGAATCGGGAGTTGGACATGGAAAACGCAGAAATCTCGTTTTTCATGGAGCGCTCAATCTGGACGAGCGCAATGTACTCGACATCTTTTTCCATGCTTTTCCTCCTTTTCTTTTTCCTGGTGGTGGCACAGATACTTCAGTATAACAAATTCACAGGGGATTGATGCCGATCAAGCCAGACTTTATCCTTACGTCTTCCAAACAAGGACTAGACATTCAGCTCTGGCAAACCCTTTTGCATCTTTGTAAACCTAATTATTCAATTATCCCCTGATTTCAGGATACAACCATTCAGGAAAATCGGCTCTTCTTTTTTCGTCAAATCCCTTCACCGCTTGAATATTCGGCTTCAATCATTAAAAAAGCGGGCCGATTCATTTTTCCAGCCCGACTTGATGCAAGTACGCTTTCCACTCACGCGGCCGCAGCCGTTTTAACAGGGTGGCTGTAATCCAGGCAATTCCCAGCCCTGACACCACCGACAGCGCTGTCAGCACCGGCAAAAGGCTGGCCATAAAAAACTGCTGGTAAATCAAAGAAATGGCCAGAGTCTGACCAAAGGTATGAAACACGGCTCCACACACACTTACCCCATAAATTGAAAAGAGATGAGAGCGCCTGGCAAGGATCATCGCCAGACACGACAGCGTGCAGCCGGTCATTGACAACAGAAAGGAAACGGAAAATAACGTTCCCGTGGCCAGGGCGGCGATAAACACGCGCAGCCCCGTCACGATCACCATCTCCTTGTTTCCATAGGCATACAGAGCAAACAATCCGGCAATGTTGGCCAGACCGATTTTGTAGCCTGGAATCACCATGACCAGTGGAAAAAAGGATTCGACAATCTGCAAGACAATCCCGACGGCCGTTAACATCGCCAGGGTTGTAATGATCTTAAAGTTCTGCTTTTTCATTGAATCATTGTATCCTCACTGTTTTCACTGGCATTTTCGATCGTAATCACCGTCTCGTTGGGCAGGCAGACAATCGGAACGACCCCATTATCCGTCGGTGCCTGCTTCGAACAATAATGTAACGGCGAATTTTCCTGCGTGACTTCGACTTTGCCTTTTGATACCACAATATGAACCGGACCCAGTGTTCCCTGGACTTCATATTCGCCATCCTGGCTTAAATCCAGCCGCAGCTTTTCTTCGTTGCGTACCTTCACAACGGCAAAGCTTCCCGTATCCTGCATCCAGAACAGTGGGATCAGCAAAGCAAGGGAGAGCACCAGCAAGAAGCTGACCAGAATTTTATCTGCTTTTTTCATTGGATCACCGTCACTTTAACCGTTTTGACAACCGCATTGCCAAAGCGGTCCCGGATTTTGACCTCTACGGTATGCTCACCGACAGTGGTCTCAAAATCTAACGAAGGTTCATAGTAAACCCCGGATAAGTCCGTCGCCCCAAAGACCTCATTCCAGTCCACCTTCTGTCCCCAGCCGATTTCAATGGCCTCGACAGAGTTTTTGAGCGTTGGAGGCTTGGTGTCTTTGACTTTGATGACAAATGGAGTTTCGGCATCTCCATCCTTTAAGACAAAGTCATACGAACCCACCCCCAGATAGTCCAAAGAAACAGTAATGAACCGGTTGTCGGCAATCGTAATGCCCGGCGATCTGGGTTCAATCGAAAGATTGCTCAGATCTACCTGATCGGCATTTTCAATGTAAAGCGACGGATTGGCATACACATCCGTTCCCAGTTCCATCACAAATGTCTGGTTGGTCAGCTGAAACGATCTGGTGCAGCCTGAAAGCCCGACATTGAGTACGGCCGCAAAGACTGAAAGCCCAATAACCATCACAGAAAGCCAAAGAACTCTGGATGTCTGGAGTTTTTTGTGAAGTGAAGACTCCCGGAACATTTCGACCATCCCCTGCCATAATGAAGGGGCATCGCCCTGTCCAAAACTGGTGACTTCAAGGGTTTTCTTTTCTTCCAAATCCAGATCGGTATACCAGCGTCGGCCATTGAAAGGATCAACGGTCCGATTTTGATCCGGCCCGGTTTTCTGGAATAACGCTTCCATTTCAAAGGGCGCATCCGTTTCAAACGCACCGCCGATTTTAAGCGAATCGTTTTCGGCTTCGTCTTCTTCATACAGCTCTTCGCGCCCAAACCGATCCTCCACGGACAATCGATCAAGGGTGAGTGAAAAGATGGGTTCGTGCTCCATCGTCTCTTCTCTGGCGGCTGGCTGTTTTGCGGCTGATTGTCCAGCTGTTGACTGTTCAACGGCCGATTTTTTTTGTGCCCTCTGCTCAGTGCTGCTCCGCTTACCCAGATTGAAATAAAGATCCGACTGGCTCTGGGAAGTCTTTAAATTGTGCCTTCTGGCGGTGCGGGAAAGACGGCGGGTGGAAAAGAGAGTTTTCTCTTTTCCTTCCTCTTTTCCCTTCTCTTTCTGCTTGGCAAGCAGAACAGCAGAATCTTCTATTAAAGAAGCATCTTCTATTGAAGAAGCGTTTTTGAGGCTGGATGGACTTTGAGAGTCTAAAACAGACTCCAGATTCTTTTGCTCGTTTCTGGCTCTGCTCATGCCTGCACCCCCGAAAGCGCAAGTTCTTTCATCTTGGCCATGCGGTGTTTCATGCCGGATTTGGTAATACTTTCCCCATACATCGCATAGATGGCATCGCACAGCTCCACATTGGAGGCCTCAGGATTCTGCTTGCGGGCTTCCATGACGTGGACGATTTTTTCCGGGACTTTGCATCCCGATTTTTCAATGATCGCAATCCATTCGAGCTGCTCTCTGGCGGCTTTCTGGGTTTTCATCTCATTGGCCACCTCGCAGTTGTCCAGGCGGGTGAGCTGGTTGTAGAAATCGCGCTGGATCCGCTGGTCTTCAAATGTAAACAAAGACTGGCTGGCGCCAAGCAGACGCAGAAAATCGGCAATCTTGTCCCCGACTTTGGTGTAAACGACATACGATTGCTTGCGCAGCGTGATTTTGGCCGGAATATAAAACCGGTCAAGGATTTTCACGGCCATCACGGCTAAATCCTGTGAAGGCAGGGTCAGTTCCATATGGTAGTTGGTTGTTTTGGGAGAGTTGATGGAGCCCGCCGCTAAAAACAGTCCCTGAATGAACGCTCTGGCGTTGCGTTCGGAACGAATTAACGAATAGGGCGGCACGTTATACAGTCCGCCCGTGCGCAGAATGCCCAGGCTTTCGAGAATCTCGCTGGCTTGCGAGTACACAGTCAGACGATAGATGTTGTTCTTTTTCAGATTCATCCGTCTGATCGAGGCAATCTGCACATCGACATGGTATTCACTTTTCAAAAGGCGGAAGACCAGCTTGGCAATGGAGGCGTTCTGGGTCTGGAAAGACAGCCAGGTTTCGCCCCGGTTCCAGTTCAAAGAAGCCCGGGACAAAAATAAAGCGCATAAAAGCGCTTTAGCCTGCCCGCCTGAAAACTCAAGCTTGCTGATCTCCTGTTTCACATCACTTGAAAACGACATGAACTTCTTCCTTTTCCATCATCGCCAGAATTTCCACCAGACAATCCGCAATCGCCTTGGAATCATGGCGGATGCGGCCGGTTTCATCGACGATCGTCAGATCGCGATGGAACACTTTATAGGCGTGATCGACTTCTTTCTGGACCACCGGAACACTGCCTTGTCTGGCATAGCGTTCAAGTGTCTTTTCGTCGATCGGATTGCGGTTGATGATCGCAATCTCAATGGGGTTTTTGTACGTATGGGTTTCAATGGCGCGCACATGGTCTTCCAAAGAGAACCCATCGGTTTCACCTGGCTGGGTCATGGCGTTGCAGAAATAGACTTTGGGACAAGTCGTATCCGCAATCGCTTCGCGAACGCCTTTTACAATGACATTGGGCAGAATTGAAGTATACAAAGAGCCAATGCCATAAATAATCAGATCGGCCTGCCGGATGGCTTCAATGGCTTTCGGATAGGCACGGATATCGTCTTCATAGAAGACTTTGGCAATGGAGTTGTTGGCGTTGGGGATGTTCTTCTCCCCGCGCACTAAGGTTCCATCATTCATCAAAGCATACAGAATCGCATTATCCAGAGTGGAAGGCAAAATGTTGCCCTTGACTTTCAAAACCTTGGAAATCGCCTCAACCGCGCCCATGTAAGAGCCAGTCAGATCCATCATGGCAAGGAAAATCAGGTTGCCAAGCTGGTGGCCGCCGATATCTTCCGATCCGGAAAAGCGGTAGTTCATCAGCTGGGAAAACAATGGATCCTCGTCATCTTCGGCCATGGCACAAAGCACATGACGGATATCGCCCATTGCCGGAACGTTATACATATCGCGGAGTCGTCCCGTTGATCCGCCATCATCCGCGACCGTGATGATGGCAGTCAGGTTGACATTTTCCAGATGCTTGAATCCATTCATCATGGCGGAAAGTCCGGTTCCACCGCCGATTACCACAACGTTTTTCATGCGACGTCATTCCTTAAATCCAGGTCGCGGTGGGATTTGAAGGCTTTGTATTCATCTTTGTAGTGGTCATACAGCCAGTTGCACACGGAAACCGACCGATGCTGGCCGCCCGTGCAGCCGACGGCTACGATCATGTGGTTTTTGTTTTGCGAGCGATAGCTGTCAAACACAAAATCAAGATAAGCGCTTAAGCGTTTCACGTATTCGCGTGTCTCTTCTCTGTCCATGACGTATTTGTACACCCGCTCATCATTGCCCGTCAGTTTTTTCAGCCCCGCTTCATAGAAGGGGTTTGGCAGGCAGCGGACATCGATAACGATATCAGCATCCATTGGCAGGCCATGCTTAAAGCCAAACGACTGGAACGTAATCGCAAATTCAGGTTCAGTCTGGCTTTTGAAATATGGTTTGAGAAGATTGACCAGCGCCTGCGGAGTCAGGCGGGTGGTATCCAGATGAAAGGTATCCTTCATGTTTTCTTCCAGGGAACGGAAAGAATCCCGCTCCAGCTCAATGGCCTCTTCGAGAGTGGACGCTTCATTGTGAACAAGCAGCGGGTGCAGGCGGCGCGTAAACCGATAGCGAAGCAGTAATTCTTCATCGCTTGCGTCGACAAAAACGACCTGCAGCGGCCGCTTGAGGGTATCAAAAAAGTTCATGAAATCCACGTAATCCTGGCTGCTTGCACTTAAAGCCAGCCGGTCGTATTGTGGATCGCCGCTTTCCATCAGTTGTTCTAAAGCCGGAAGGAGTTCTTTTGGATAATTGTCAATGCAGTTGTAGCCAAGATCAGCCAGCGCATTCATTGCGGAGGTTTTTCCTGCTCCACTCATGCCTGTAATCAGGACCAGTGATTTTTCCATAACAGTCACATCCTTTCAGTAAGCTTCCTTTCCAGACGGAATGGTTTGTGATGACTGGAAAAAAGCTTGTATTTTCTAATCGTGTATTTTAAGGGATTTATGGTCAAGGTTGATTTTGTGGGTGAACTGGATCTGGTGCAGGCCTTTTTCAGGTCAGTATGGAGTCCAGTCTGAACCTGCCAGATTCGAACCAGAAAAAGCTGCTGAGAGTTTCTGGTCTGGAATTTTCTGGTCTGGGGTTTACGGTCGGACTTGCTTTGAATCGATCTTCTTTTTTACTTGAAGACAGAAGAGATCCGATCGTTTTGAAAATCAAGCCAGAAACCTATTCCTTTCAGGCAGGTATCGCCTTATTGTACAAAAAAAATCCGGCATAATTATGTGCCGGATTTGCTTTAATCTCCAACGGAACGTTCAAAATTATGAATATTTTCATTGGATCCGATGACGATGATAATATCCCCGCGCTCAAAGACGTAGTTTGGATCGATTTCTTCAATCGTTCCATTGTGAGTCTGGATGGCGATGATCGAAATACCATACTTCTGGCGAAGCTCTAAAGCCTTCAGCGGCTTGCCCGTAAAGTAAGAAGGGGCTTCAAGCTGGGCAATGTCAATGTTGCCCGAGATCGAGAAGTAGTCGATGACTTTCTTGTTGGAAAGCTGATTGGCCAGCCGGACACCCATTTCATGTTCCGGATAGACGACTTCCGCCCCGATTTTTTTGAGAATGTTGCCCATATCTTTGCTGTTGGCTTTGGCAATCACGACCGGCACCTTCAGATTCAGGCAATAGAGTGTAGCCAGAATGTTGGCGGCGATCTCTTCGCCGATCGCGACAATTGCGACCTGACAATCCCCGACCCCGATTTCTTCAAGAGCAGCCTGGTCAAGATGGTTGATGACATAGGCATAGTCGGTCAGATAGCGCATTTCCCGAACGCGGTCCGGGTTTTTATCAATCAGGATCAGATCCTGGCCATTTTCGACAAGGGTTTCGGCAACGGCGGAACCAAACCGGCCCAGGCCGATGACACAATACGCCGAGCGGCTCTTTTTAAACATGTCAAAATTCTTTCGCATGAAGATTTCCCTTTCAATTTGCGAGTCTTTTTATCACGTTTCATTTTCGCTTAAGACTCATCGTTATCCTGAAACAGAAGGCAACAAGCAGGACTGGATCTTCGATCCAGACTGATCCCAACCTTCTGGAATTTTCTTTTGTTTCTTTTGTTTTATTTCCTTTGCGGCTTTTTTAGCCAGCGTTATTTATCCAATCAGGATGCTTTCTTCGGAATAGTGCGCTTTTGGCTCCTTGCCGGTAATCAGAAGGTTGGCAATCGTTACCGTTCCCAGACGCCCCATAAACATCAGGGCGATGATGACCAGCTCACTGGCCTCGGATAACTGGGCCGTAATCCCGATCGAAGAGCCAACCGTTGCCAGGGCACTGGTCACTTCCACCAGCACTTCCGCCAGCGTGAACTGCGGATCAAAGGCGCAGATCAGAATGGTGCCCAAAAGCACCGCCAAAAGGCCAAAATAGAGCACCGTCGAAGCTTTGGTAAAGCAGATGTCCGGAATCCGGCGGTAGAACACAGAATCTTCGTCATGACCGGCGCTCGAGGAAAAGGCTTTTAAGGAGATCGCAAAAGCGGTCGTGGTCTTAATTCCGCCGCCCGTCGAATTTGGCGAAGCACCGATAAACATCAGCACGATAAAGACAAGCAAAGCGCCGGTTGAAAAGTTGGAGAGGGGGTAGCTTGCAAAACCGGCCGTCCGGGTGATGACCGACTGAAACCACGCTTCCAGCCACGTCTGGGGCGTCAGGATCTTAAACAGAATCGTACCGCCCGCCAGCAAAAGGATTGTCATGAAGGCGGCAATCTTGGTTGTCAGCATCAGCCTGGACCAGCGAAAATGGTTGCGGACCAGATCGACCATAGCGATAAAGCCAAAGCCGCCGATAATGACCAGCGCACTGACCACCAGAATCAGCGGCAGATTGTTCGCATACGGAATTAATGAATCACCGCCTGCAAACAAATCAAAACCAGCGTTGTTAAACGCCGAGATCGATAAAAAGACGGCATGGCCAAGCGCCTGCAAAGGACTGAAATGCATCATCAGCACCGGCCACATCAGCAAAGCCCCCAAGGCTTCAATGCCAAAGGTCAGATACAGAATGCACTTGGCAATATGAATGAGGCCCGTATAGCCGGAAAGATTTTGCGCCTGGACAAAGAGAGCCCGGGTTTTAAAACTGATCTTGCCCCCTGATACCAGCATAAACGTCATTCCCGCCAGGACGATCCCCATACCGCCAATCTGAATCAGAATGGCCAGCACCGTCCGGCCAAACAGGTTAAACGTCTGTCCAGGAACAACGACCGTCAGACCGGTTACACAAACCGCACTGCACGCTTCAAACAACGCATCAAGAAAACTGAGCGGCACGCCCGCATAGCGTGAAATTGGCAGCCACAACAGGAAGGCGCCACTCAGGATGACGCTTAAAAACCCGAGTACGAGCAGTCTTGCGGGGGTGAGCTTGAAAAACCACTTCTGTATTCGTCGAATTACCATACGTTTTCACTTTTTCCTTTTTCTGGATGGATTCAACCAGGTCCCAAAAAAACGAGAAGCCTGTTTGGATCCGAACCTTTATACTCCTTGGACACGCTTCTATCCACTCTGCCCTTTGATCCAGGCCGATTTTTGAAGACCAGTCCAATCCAGTTTTTTTGCCAATCCGGTAAAGATTTGACAAAAAATCAGGCAGGCGTGTGGGAGTTCTGTTTTTATCATTGTAAAAGGTGGAAGAATAGATTGCATCCAAACATGCCTGCCTCTTGTGCCGGATATGGCGATTACTGTACCACGTTTGCCGCCCGGATTCGACCAGGCCGTCACTGACGGCCTGGCCGAATCGATTTCAGACCATATGAAAGGCCTTTTGTTGCCATTGTATGCATCAGTCTTTCTGTAATTCTAAAGTGACAGAGACAGACCTGTTTTGAAAGTCAGAAATGCATAAAATGACATTCCTTCCATGTTGAAAATTCGGTAAAATTTAGTTATGAAAACACCAACCTACAGCGCTTCTACCAACAGAAAAGCCAATCTGCCGCTGGCCTTTCTCTACTTGCTTCTATTGTTTATTCTTGTTTGCGCCATCTGGCTTTTTTCCAGCCAGACTGGCTCTGATTCCCAGGCTCTGTCGGATCGGCTGATCCATCTGCTTCATCTTGAATCCCTGCCCGAGATCCGGTTTCTGATCCGCAAAGCCGCTCATTTTTCAGTCTATCTGGTGATGGGGATTCTGTGGTATCTGTTTTTTGATTCCTTAGGCTTTGTGGCCGGGAAAGCTGTCCTGGGGGCGGTTCTTTTTTCTTTGCTCTTTGCGGGAATTGATGAAATTCACCAAAGCTTTGTCGCCGACAGGGCCTGCCAGTTTCGCGATGTGATTCTCGATGAAATCGGCGCGATCAATGGAACATGTCTTGCTTACCTGCTGCTGTTCCAGCTTCGCACCTTCCGCCACCGGCCGCACTCTCATCTTACGTCCAAAAAGCCGCTGGATGACTACAAAAGCGAAAGTTCTCTTCAAGTCGGCCTGTAGTCTGAACCTCATTGGAACCTCATTGGAATCCCCTTTGAACCTCATTTAAATCTCATCAAAAACCCCAGACTTCATGATCATCCATGAATTCTGGGGTTCTTTTGTCTGGTTCTGTTTCAGGTCCTTTTTTGGCAGCTGTCCTGGACCAGAGGAATTAAACCTGTGGGGGCGTCTGGTGGCCAGGCTGCTTTTTTTGCTTATAGCTGCGCTGGTTGCGTCTGGGGTGAGCCTGGCGTTTTTTGGCGCCTTGTTTTTCACTTGGGCCATGGTTTTGCCCATTTAAAGAGGTCGGGCGCGATGGTTTCCTGCCGGGTGCCGCTTTTGGCTTTGAGCTGGAGCGGCTGGCAAAAGAAGAACGGCTGGAAACTTCAAAATCGTAATCCTCTTCCTGACCATCATCAAAGCCGGCGACAACAACTTCAAAAGGCTCACTAGCTTCGAACTGCTCGAAAGCCTGTAAGGAGAAGTCATTTTCTTGGGTTACAGAGAGTCCAGAAGCTGCGGCTGCCATTTTTCGGGTCTTTGTTGGATTTGCGTTTTTTCTGCCTTTTGGCTTTCGGCTTTTTGGCGGTGTGGTTTGTGTTCTGGACGTTGTCGGTGCGTCAGTGGATGCATTCAGGCGGGCATCCCCCTGAATTTCTTTTGCCAACAGATCTTCCTGGATCCTTTGGGTTTCAAGAAAGATCTGTTTTTTAGAAGCAGCAGCCTGGGCAGATTTTTTTCGAGATTTTGAGGCTGCGCTGCCTGGCTGGCCGTTTTTTGGCACTTTTCCATTGGAAGCAGCTGGTCCGATTGGAGCAGCCATTGCCATTTTTCTGGCGGTTTTGCTTTTGGACTTGGCTACTGGAACTTCCAGGAAAGATTTTGTGGAAGCTTTCGAAGAGCCAGACTTCTTTCTTTCGCCTGGCGCTCCCTTTTGGGCTGAAGTCCGTTTTTTCGTCCCCCGGCAAACGGCACTCGGTTTGCTGAGAGATCGGCCAGGGACACCGTTTTTCTTGCGGCCGATTTTCAGTTCGATTTCAAAAGGTTCAAGGACATCAAAAATCGTCTGGGGATCGAACTGGCAGCGGAATAAATCAGGCCCGAATTCGCCCTCAAAGCAATCCTCCAGATCCAGATCGGTCCGGATCTTGCCCAGTTCATAACAGATTTCAGCCATCTGCCGGGCGTTGAGTCTTGTATCGTTTCCCTTGCGGGTCAATACGGAATAAGGGGAGATCGTAATGCCCCATGTCCGCCATAAGCGCGCCAGTTTCTGGCGGTCCGCTTTGGTGCGTACGGCATCAATCGGATCGTACAGTTCGGCCACAGAATGGTAGTGTTCAGCCAGTTTGATCGAGCGATTTTCCCCCATCCCTGAAACTCCAGGAATATTGTCAGAAGGATCGCCAAACAGGCATTTGATCATGGGAACCGCTTTGGGATGATAGCCAAATTCCTTATACAGGACATCTTCATTCACCAGCACCACCCGGCTTGGCAAGGACGAGGGCATGTTATGGGTTTTGCGCCAGGCTTTGACTTTCTTTAAGTCGGCCATGCCATACCAGATGTGGATTTCGTCATTGATCAGCTGGAAATAGTCTTTATCCCGAGTGAGAATGCGCACCGGAATATATTCACACATCCGGGTCGCAATCGTTCCCGCAAAATCATCCGCTTCATAGCGGGTATCACGCACCTGGCTGATGCCCAGCTGTCCGCAAAGCGCATAAGCCGTTTCAAACTGCTGGCGCAGCGGGGCCGGGGTGGCCTGACGGTTCGATTTATACGCCGGCCAGAGTTCTTTACGAAACGTATTGCGGCCGGCGTCCCAGCAGATCACCAGATGGCTGGGGCGCTGGAAAGTGACAATGGTAAATAAGGTATGGAAGAAGAGTTCCAGGGCATTGCAGTAATGGCCATGTTTATCCTGTTTGAGCAGGCGGGGGTACATCTGCTCCTTTTTTTCTTCATCCTTTTCTTTGCGAAGAGCTCTTGGCAGTGAGGCATAGTAGCTGGTTGCCAATAAGGAAGAGCCATCCACAATCAGAAGAAATTCATTTCTGTTTTTCATAGTACTCCGGAATCTAAGCAGGATTTGCCTGCAATCGATTCAACCAGATTTCGTTCGTTTCCTGTTTCCTGAACCTGTTGATCAAAAACCGTCTGGGTTGATAAGCCGGTTTATTCATTTCATATCGAAAAAGTGCCAGATTTCGTTTCTCCTCCTTTTTTCTTTTTCTCTTTTCTTCCCTTCTCAAAGGCACACGAAAAGATTTCTTCAAAGAGAATTTCGAAGGCAGCTTGTCGTTTCTGATCTGGGCACAATAAAAGACTGGCAGACTGGCGGCATACTCTTCGGACTAAAAAGAGCTTTGCCGCCCGTTTTCAAAAATTGAGCTTACTTTGAACTCTTGATCTGGATCCATAAAATTGTTTTGCGTTTGAAACCATTCAGTCTTCGTTCAAAATCAAAGCGCAGCTTTGAAGAGTGACTGACCCGCATAAAGAATTGGACAGGATAAGCGGATACACGCTTGAAATCAGGATCCGTGCTCATTTTTTTGCCAGAAAGCAAAGTGAAAAGGCCTGGCAAAAAAGAATCGCGAACGTTTCGGTTGATCGCATTCAGGATCAGCACACTGCCTGAGTTCATCTTGTCACTCAGAGCAAAAATCGCACCGTACGAATACCGTATAAATGTTGAAAACGGTTGTCGTTTGTTTGAGTTGAAAAGCAGATCAAAATGTCATTTACGACTTAATTTCCGCATGACTGGCAAAAACCAATGATAAGAAAGCCGGTCAAATCCGAAAGGACTTCTTTTGATCTGCTTATGCAGCAGCTGATCCCCCTATTAATAACAGAAAATCTCTCCTCTGTTCAAGCTGGCTGTCTTATTGCCTGCAATTTCGCACGCGGTTTGGATCGTAACCGCAATCATTCAAACTCAGTTTTTCAGGCTGACCTGTCTTCAGTCCCGAAATTTGATCCTTTATAAATGGATCAGAGTCATGGGACTTGAAGTATGTAGTTTACAGGATTTTCGGGCGGATGAAAAGATCCAGTAAGTTGACAAAGTCACACGATAGTATTCCCGGGCGAACCATATAAATAAAAACAGGGGGGCGCTCTTTCCCCCGTTGATTTCATTCGATAGGCAAGGATCCCCTCCAAATTGCAAAGCAGTTGAAGAAGGGGGGGTCAGATATTCACTGTTTAATATCATTGACCTCAGTTCAATATCGATGAGACGATCTGCTTTTTCCCTATGCGTTTAAGCTTGGGCATTCACCTTGGCCATAAAACGTTCCCGATTGACGGCAGCCCGTTGATGAACACCTTTGCCGATGCACGTGTCGTTGCAATAAGCACTGACTTCAAAAGTAAAGATCTTGCCGTTGGTTTCAATCAGATGGCTGACAATACGGATGCGGGCATGTAACGGTGATGGAGCATCATGCGTCACATTCATGGAAATGCCGACCGTGGTATAGCCTTCTTTGGTTTCGGCAATGTTGCAGGATGCTTCTTCCATCCAGGCGATCATCTGCGGTGTAGCCAGAACAGGCAAGTCACCGCTGCCCATGACCATAGCCAGGTTCTGGGCTTCAACAGTTCGATAAAGTACAGAGTAAAGTTCCATATTGATTGTTCCCCTTCATAGCATCCCGCAGGATTTTTCCAGTCTGTCTTTTTGATGGCCCGTTGATGGCCTGCTGAAGAAGAAAACTGGAATTCATCTTATTTTGATATAAAAATGATCCGTCCAGACTCAGAACCTGTCTTTTTGATTCTGATTCACGATCAAAGTGACCGTTGCGGTCGATCTGGCCTGCAGGATGGATAGCAGAGCAGGTTTGACCAGGTCTCATGAACTGTCAATCCAAGTACTCTTTCCATATGCCGCTATCGTACCACGCTTATAAAAATTGGCCTGTACTTTGATCAGTCTTGTGTTAAGCGCTTTGCGAATGGACAATTTCAGGAATGGAATTTGATTTAGCTCATTCATCCGATAAACTTGAGTTATGACTCAATATCAAGATGATCTCAGGCTCCTTAAAAAAGCAAAGCGTCGGATCCAGGCGGTTCTGATTCTTTCCTATCTGGTGATCTGTCTTTGGCCGGCAGGGATGTACTTCCTGCTCAGCCAGCCCATTTTCACCCGGCCTGATTTTTTTACCGTCCTCTACTTACTTGTCACCTTAGTCCAGATGGTTGTCTGGATGGTGATCTTCTTTGCGATTTCCTCCGGCAAATCATGGACCAGACATCTGGTTTTGCTTGGATGCTTTTTAGAAATCGCCTTCTGTGGATGGCTGATCTATGATCTGACCATCCATACCTCCTTCATTGCGGTCTATCTGGTCTGGATCACATTGGAAATGGTCAAGAACTTCTATCTGCTCTGGCTCTATAAGTGGCTGCGCAATTCCTGGTGGTCACGGATTTTCTTTGACCACATCATCACGCTGTCTGAAAGCGAACGCCAGGAACAGGAGCGCCAGGCAGCCCGTGAGCAGCAGGCCAGAAAGAAAGCGGCCAAAGCCCGCGCCCAAAAAGAGAAAGCAAACCAGGAGGAAGCTTATGCTTCCCGCCAGAACAGCTATTCCCAGCAAGGAAGCTATGCCCAGCCAAACAGCAGTTATTCGCAGCAGGCTGGTTATCGAACTCAAAATGGATCGCCAGACGGATATAGAAATGTTCCTCAAAGCAGCTATCCGCAAAACCAGCCCCAGCAAGGCTATGGCAATGGCTATTCCAGTCCCTATCCAGCCAACAGCCCGACTTCTGGCTATGGCAGTCAGCAGACCGGGTATAGCCAATACTCAGCCCAGATGCAAAATGGATACGGAAATCCAAACTACCCGGCTCAAAACGGCGCCTACCCTTCTAACGAAAACCAGGTTCCTTTAGAAGGCCGCCCGCTCAACTTTGATCCATCGACGGGTCAATACTATGATCCATATACAGGTCAGATCATTCCAACCGGACAGCCTGCTTCCTGGCCGACACCAGATTTCCAGCCCGGCATGGCTTCGGCCAATGGAAACTATGCGCAGCCAAATGATCCGTATTCCAATTTTGGCTCTCAGCCGGATATCACCTCAAGAGTGAAATCTGCTCCAGCCCAAAATGGATCGAATAGCCGCCAGTCTCAAAACAATGCGCCGGCCAAGCCCCAGCCAGTTCGGGTAGCCGTGAAAAGCCCGGTGGATATTGAAGGCAACTCCCATGAAGAAGCCGCGGCCAGACGCCAGAAAGAGAAAGAAAACCGGCGTCAGCTTTCCAGCAAATATCCCCGCATGGCAATCCGGATGGCCATTGTGGTCTATGGCGAACTGATCCTGTTTCCATTGATCGTTCACCTGTTCCAGAATAACTTTGTCTCCATCGACAATACCTCTGTCTTTGCACTCAATCTCATGTTTACCCTGTGTATTCTGACCGGGGCCATCTGGACCCTTCCGATTTTCTTTCTGTATCTCAAACAGCCAGGATGTAAAAAGATCTTATGGTTCTGTGTCGTCGCCCAGATTGGCGTCGCCATCTTTGGCGGCATGATGTTAAAAGGCTTCTATGATTCTGATACGGTCAACTACTCCATGAAAGTCTTTACTCTGTTTTTGATGCTGGAAGTTTTGCGTTATGGACTTTTGATTGTTGGCATCTTCCCTGCCTTCAAGCTTCCTGAAATCAAGGACAGCCATTCTGTTTCCGATGAGGATCTCGATGACGAGGATCTCTCCGATTACGAATTCGAACTCGTCGACGAACAGGATCCTGACCAGGACGAAGAATATCACGACGAGGATACCGATTTGAATGACGATGCACCCCGCTCCGGCCATCGAATTCTTTCGATCTTCACGAACAAAAATCAGGATCACGATCAAGAAGATCCGTACAACGATAACCGGTACGTTACTGGCGAGTATGGTGATGGATACGAAGAGGACGATGGGTATGAAGAAGATGATGAGAATGAAAAGCCATCCTTCTTCTTTCGGGTCTTTGGCCATCATGATGACTACGGTGATGATCAATAATGTGTCATCGATGATCGATCCAGATTCACTCCAACGCCTCGGTCTGTAAAAAAAGCAGCAGGAAGCGAAATACGAAAACAGTTCAAGCAGCAAAAAAAGGTCACCTTCAGGAAAACATCAAGTTTTTCTGAAGGTGACCTTTTCATATGGCTTCAATTGCAGTCAGACAAAGGCCGGATTTCTTCAGATTGTTGCTCTTCTAAACGTTAAATTCCACGAATTCGGGACTAATAAACTCGAATTTGTGGAATTTAACGTATAAAGAGCGAAAAATCGAGTATAGCATCGATATAATCGAGTATATAGCGCAAAAAATAGAGTACATCATCGATATAATCGAGTATATAGCGCAAAAAATAGAGTACATCATCGATATAATCGAGTATATAGCGCAAAAAATAGAGTACATCATCGATATAATCGAGTATAATAGAACCAAGATGAGCAGATATAGAATGTGAGAAGACTGTATGAAAGATGAAGAAATCATTGAGTTAGTCCATAAAATCGGAGAAATACAATGTGAGACAAATGTAATCGAACTAAAAAGTTCATCAAAAGGAGTTACTGAAAAAATATATGACACCATATCCGCGTTCTCGAATCAGGACATGGGTGGGGTTATCGTATTTGGTATAAACGAAGAAAATTATAAGCCGTGTGGCGTATTAGATGCGGAACTGGTACAGAAGAGAGTCGGAGAACAATGCGAGGAAATGGTGCCGGTTGTCCGTCCTGTACTTTCCTGTATAAGTATAGATGGCAAGAAGATTGTAACTGCTGAGGTTCCTTCTGCTGATTATTCAGACAGACCAGTATATTGGAAAAAAGCCGGACTAACAAAAGGATCATGGATTCGAGCAGGTGACATGGATAAAAGAATGTCAGATTATGAGATATACAAATATCAAGCCTATAAAAAAGGGATCCATGACGATCAAAGAATTATCGAAAGTGATTGGGCACTTCTGGATAAAAATTTACTTAATCACTATTTAGAGCAGGTTACCATTGGGAAGAGAAATTTGTTTGAACATGTTTCACAGGATAAAATGTTGGAGCTATTCCGAATTACTCAGAAGGAAAAACCGACTTTAGCGGCATTTTTGGTATTTTCACAGTTTCCTCAGGCTATTTTTAACAACCTATGCGTTACAGCCGTTGTAATTCCTGGAACGCAAAGAGGCGATAACTTAAGTGATGGTACCCGCTTCCTGGATAATAAGCGAATAAATGGCTCAATACCTTCTATTCTTTCTGAGACAATGGATTTTATTTTGAAGAATACTGCCAATAGAACAGTGATCGATTCATCTGGAGTACGCAACGACGTAGAACAATACCCTCCTGAAGCAGTTCGTGAAGCTGTACTCAATGCTTTAATCCATAGAGATTACAGTGTATTTTCTGAGAATTCACCCGTTAGAGTTGAAATTTTCACAGATAGACTAGAAATAACCAGTCCTGGTGGATTATACGGCAGGGCAAGGATTGAGTCTCTCGGATATGAAAGTCTGGAAACAAGAAACAGTGTTCTGACTTCTATTCTTGAAACTTTAAAGATTTCTGAGAATCGCTATTCTGGAATTCCAACTATGCGGAATTTGTTAAAAAGAGCTGGACTTCCTGATCCAGAGTTCATTAATACGGGAACAACATTCAAAGTGATTTTGAGGAGTGCTCCGAACAAGTCCGTTGAGCAGGCACTTACAGAAACCGAAAGGCAGATTTTAGAATACTGCAGAACACCTCGCACAAGGAAGGAAATCGCAAATCATATAGGGAAGACATATAATTATGTTAACTCTTATCTCCTGAAAAAGATGATAATGACAGGTTTATTGAGTTTGGTTAAGGACGAAAACAATAAAAGAAATCAAAGACTTCGATCATCTTATTAGATCGCATGCGAAAGTCAAATTAGCTTCTATTCCAAAGCGATAAGTTTGTTTTGGGTCCTACCAGCAGTGGAAGCAGTAGTTAAAGAGAAACAGATCTGAAAATAGCCATTTCGCTACCGGTCACGCAAATCACAAATAGCCCGTGAAAAAGTTTACTTTTTACCTCTTGTCTTAACCGGCAAGAGGCTTTTTTTGTCAGGGAGAAAATTGTTCCTGAAAATTGAAAATAGCCGTCTGTACTTTACAGGGCGCAAAAAGGCATCCTGAACCTTCAATGACACAATTCACTTTCAGCTTCTTCGCCAGCCAAAACATTTGGCAGCAAGTGTACATCCGCAATCATTAGAGGGACTCGACTTCTCAGCTCCCCTGCATGATTCATAAAAACGGGCGACGCTCTGCCTTTCTGCTAGGTTCCACCTCTTCGCAATTCAAAAAAATGCTGGCAAGCGGACTTGCAGTCCAACTTGCCAGCATGATTCGTTCCATAATTTTGAGTTTGCTTCTGATCGAAAAGGATCAGATCATCCAGCGATCAAGACCAGTTCGTGATTAGTCTTTAGATTCGATGATGGAAGCTCTCCAGTGTTCGTTTGGTTCAACACCCAGGATTTCGCAGACAGTTGCAGCGATATTGGACAGACCCATATCGTCATCGTGTTTGAGTGTGCATGGGTAGTTGTAAACAATGAATGGAACACGGTTGAGGGTGTGAGATGTTTTTGCTTTCAGAGGAGCATCTGGTTTTTTGCGTTTTTCGTACATTTCATCCGCATTCCCATGGTCCGCTGTAACAAGCAGAACACCATCAACGTCTTTGACAGCCTGAATCACGCGGCCTAAAGCCAGGTCAACCGATTCAACACCGATTACAGTGGCTTCAAGGTTGCCAGTGTGGCCAACCATGTCACCGTTTGGATAGTTGGTGCGTAAGAAGTCGTATTTACCGGAGCGGATTGCATCGCAAAGTTTATCCGTGATCTGAGCAGACTTCATCCATGGACGCTGTTCGAATGGAATTACATCGGATTCGATTTCTACGTATTCTTCGAGGTTTTCATCGAATTTAGCTGCACGGTTTCCGTTCCAGAAGTAAGTGACATGGCCATATTTCTGAGTTTCGGAAATTGCATATTCACTGATGCCGTTTGCAACGAGCTGTTCAGTCAGTGTGTAATGGATTTTTGGTGGTTCAGTGAGGTAACGCTTTGGAATCTGCGCATCTGCATCGTACTGAAGCATGCCAGCGAATTTAACGTGTGGAACTTTAACACGGTCAAATTTGTCGAAGCTTTCGTCCCCATCAAAGGCTAAGGAGATTTCCTGAGCACGGTCGCCGCGGAAGTTGAACAGGATGACGGAATCATTGTCATCGATTGTTCCTTTTGGTTTACCTTCTTCGTCAACAATGACAAATCCTGGCAGATCCTGGTCAACAACACCGGATTCTTTACGATAAGTTTCGATGGCTTCCGTAGCGGATTTGAACTGACGTCCAAGACCACGGACATGGATCTTCCAGCCTTCTTCAACCATTGGCCAGTTGGCTTCATAACGGTCCATCGTGATCTGCATACGTCCACCGCCAGATGCGATCTGGGCGTCGAAGTTTTCATCGTTGAGATCGTTCATGAAGTTTTCGATTTCGTCTACATATTTTAAAGCGGAAGTTTCAGGCACATCACGTCCATCTAACAGAGCGTGAACGCGGACTTTCTTAACACCTTCTGCTTTGGCTTCCTGAATCAGGGCCTTTAAATGATTGATGTGCGAATGTACATTTCCATCAGAGAGCAGACCTAAGAAATGAAGAGTCGAGTTGTTGGCTTTCGCGTTGTCAACGAGTTCTTTCCAGGCAGCGGACTGGAACATTTCACCGGATTCAATGTTTTCGTTTACGAGTTTTGCACCCTGTGAATAGATCTGACCACTTCCGATTGCGTTATGGCCAACTTCTGAGTTTCCCATATCGCCATCTGTTGGCAGGCCTACTGCCAGACCATGAGCTCTTAACTCCGTATGGGGGCAGTTTTCCCAGAGCATATCCAGATGTGGCTTGTAGGCCATTTTCACTGCGTTGCCAAGAACGTTGTCAGACAGTCCGACGCCATCCATGACAACCAGTACAACAGGTTTTCTTGCCATGTATTTTGTTTCCTCCTTTAAATACATCTTTTTAATACAACTTTCGTTCCTATCCATTATAAACTCTGACATCAGGTTGGAAAACCGGACAAAGCTGTCCTCCAACATTTTTTACGAAACCCAAAGAAGAAGAACGGGTTGAAAGAACTGAAACCAAAAAGCACAAAGACAAAAGCGTTACAGAAACCGCCTTCAGTTCAAATAAAAACTTCATTGCGCCACTCTGCCTGATCTGTCCATCCAGCCTCTTTTCTTAACAGATGAATAGTCAAAGGCAGTTGTCTTCTCTGCTGAAAGCCACAAGAGATAAATGTTGCAAGGATTGCGATAAAAAACTGCCTTCTTTACTGAATTTGGAAAAAGAGAGCGATTCATTCGAAAATAGAAGCAGCAGATTGAGTCCAGACATGCAGTCTGTTCATGCAATCAGAAAAAAGCGCCGCCAGGCAGCGAATCCCAAATCCATATCCGACCTATTTTTTGAATCTTTTTCATTCCGATTGCGCCTGAAAAACAGAATCTGCATTCCTGATTCTCAACAAGGAGGGATCTTCATGCAAATCGAAAAACTTGAAAAGGCGAACGGAGAATTTTCGTATCAAGTTTCCGTTGAATCCATCGACGAACAGGGCAAAATGGTCAGGCATACAAAAACCTTCCCGACCAAACATGAAGCACAGGCCTACAGCGTCCGCGTTTCCGCAGCGCTTCTGGGTGCCAGCAGCGAAAACACCAACCAGATTCGGACCGTGGACGATATTTATAAGGAATGGCTCGCCATTGACAGTATCCGCTTTGCTGCCAATTCGAAAGTTTCCTATACCTATCATTACGAACGCTTTATCCGGCCAAGTCTTGGCAGTCTGGACATCAGACAGGTAAAGTATCCTGTTCTTCAGAGCCTGTTCAACACGTTCTCGGATAACAGCCAGTCAACAATGGATCTGATTCGTTCCTGCCTGAAAAACATCCTGGACTATGCCCAGAAAGCCGGCTACATCAACAGTCATCAGCTCAGCCTGATCTATGTGCACAGTGATAAGAAAACGACCCGCCGGCAGATGTATCTGGAAGAAGAAAACTTTCTCGGCCTGTGTGATCACTTCAAGGATGAACCCACCGTCATCGCCTATCTGTATCTTGGCTACTATCTCGGATTACGCCGGGCTGAAGCCCTGGCGCTTTGTTTTTCTGATATCGACTTTGAACACAATACTGTATCGATCAGCCGGCAGATGGATTTCACCGGTGGGAAAAAGTCTCAGTTCAAAACCACATCCCCGAAAACAGATTCAAGCACCGCCGTGCTTCCCCTTTGTGAGGTGCTCAAAACGTTTCTGCTGGAGTATCAAAAGGTTCATCCCTATAATCTGATCGTTTCTGATCCGAAAGGCAGTTTTATGGCGCCAACGACGATTCAGCACAAAATCAGTGTGGTAGTCAAAGAGCTGGGCATGGATTTCCATTATCATATGCTCCGTCATACGTTTGTCACCAATCTGATCCGCAGCGGCGTTCAGCCAAAGATTGCAGCGAAACTCGCCCGGCACTCCAATGTCAAAACAACCCTGAATGTGTATACCGAAGTCAGTGAAAGCGAACTTCACCAGGCTGTAGATCAGGCCTTCTCCAAAAAAGCATCAAATTCTGTACCTCAGTCTTGATCCATTGCGTCTGCCAGAAAAAAGGCGATCGTTTTTAATCAACCATCCTATTGGCCGCGTGGACAATATTCTGCCACTGAAAAAAACCGGTATCCTGTCACGGACGCCGGTTTTCAACTGAGTTCAAATCTATTGGTCAGGATCCAGACATTCGCTTTCGTCGCTTCAATCCTTACGATAAGTTCGCACTTTCACGGAAACGGGAAAGGAACTGTCTGGTTCGTTCGTTTTTCGGATGATTGAAAACTTCATCCGGGGTTCCCTGTTCAGCAATGACGCCCTGATCCATGAAGATCACGCGATCAGAAACGTCTTTGGCAAACTGCATTTCGTGGGTAACTACAATCATCGTTAATCCTGAACTTGCAAGACCCTTCATAACATCCAGAACTTCGCCGACCATTTCCGGGTCAAGCGCACTGGTTGGTTCATCGAAAAGCAGAACTTCCGGATCCATCGACAGCGCACGGGCAATGGCAACACGCTGTTTCTGGCCGCCAGAAAGCTTGGTGGCATTTTTATTTAAGAAGTCACTCATGCCAACGCGTTCTAAATGCTGGAGCGCAATTTTTTTCGCCTCTTCATTGGAGCGACCAAGAACTTTTCGCTGGCCCAGAATGCAGTTATCCAGAACGTTCTTGTTAGCAAACAGGTTAAAGTTCTGGAAGACCATGCCAACTTTGGAACGATAGTCCGTTGGCTTCAGGCCGCCGCCTAAAATGTTCTGGCCATGGAACGAAATCGTTCCCGAGTCTGGAATTTCAAGCAGGTTGATGCATCGAAGCAGCGTACTTTTTCCGGAACCGGAAGATCCGATAATGGAAACGACTTCCCCTTTTTCGATCTGGAAGTCAATATCATGCAAAACTTCCTGGGCACCAAAACTCTTTTTGAGATGTTCAACAGAAATTACTGGGCTTGTCATGCGGACATCTCCATAAAGAATTTCTTCTTTTTCGCTGTATCCTCATCCTGACTCATGCGGCGCTCAATCAGATTGAGCAGCCAGGTCGCAGCAGTCGTTAAAATCAGATACAGGATTGCGGTATCAAAGTAGATCTCAACAAACCGCATATTCGAGCCCGCAATCGAACTCGACTGGAAGAACAGCTCCGTAACCGAGATAACGTTCATCATACAGGAGTCCTTCAGGTTGACAACCAGCTGGTTGCCAATGGCCGGGAAGGTATTTTTGATCGCCTGTGGGAAAATGACATACACCATCGCCTGGAAGTTGCTCATTCCGATCGCTTTACATGCTTCTAACTGACCTGGATCCACGGACTGAATTCCAGAGCGCAGAATCTCTGCCATATACGCACCAGTGTTGATTGAAATGATCACAAAACCAGCCGTAATTGGACCCCAGTGAATCACTGGACGAAGCAGGTAGTAAATAAAGCACGCCTGAATCATCATTGGTGTGCCGCGGAATACCCAGATATACAATCCGGTAATCCAGCGGCCAAATTTCTTTAATCCCTTAATCAATGGAGAATCCAGTGGATCGATTGGAACCGAACGGATCGCGCCGACCACCAGACCAATCAGAAAGCCGAAGACGGTACCCACCAGTGCAAATTCGATTGTCACTTTCATGCCGTACCAGAACATCGGCCAGTTTTTTACGAGTGCCCGCCAAGCATATGACCAATCAATGGACATGACGCTTATTCACCGGTTGGAGCGTTGTTCACCGCATCCAGCATATATTCATCACGGGTTTCCTGGGAGATTTCGTCCAGAGCAGCCTGAACGTCCTTGAATTCCTGTGTATCTCTTGTGTTGTTTTTCAGACCGATGGAAACCGTTGTGTCTACATCGAATCCTTTGCCATCTTCAAATGTGATGTAAGTCAGATCCGGGTTGGCAGCAACGATACCCTTGGCAACTGGCAGCTCGGCAGTGATGGCTTCCGCTTCCCCTGTCTGTAAAGCCAGGACGAGTTCTGGATAAGCAGCTTTTGGAGTCACGTGATCTACACCTTCGATCTGGTCGATGATGGTATCGTAGTTGGTGTTTTTCTGACCGATCACTTTATGACCAGAGAAATCCTGGATGCTTGTAAAGGAAGCAACATCAGAATCCTTTGGAACAATCATCACCATGTCAGAAGAATAATAAGGAGTTGTAAAGTCAATTCCTTCTTCACGTTCATCGTTGGCTGTCATCCCAGCAACAATCGCATCGATTTCGCCGGATTCCAGAGCAGGCTGCAGACCATCCCAGTTAATCTTCTTTACGACGAGCTGTTTGCCCAGTTTGTCAGCCAGGTCCTGAGAAATCTTGACATCATAGCCGTCGCAATATCCTGCACCATTTGGTAATTCTGCAGAAGATTCAGTTGCATCCGTTGTCTGCCAGTTAAATGGAGCATAGTTGCACTCCATTCCTACAGTAAAGGTGTCGCCAGAAGCAGCGGCTGTGCTGGAAGCAGATGTTGTCGAACTTGATGTACTAGCGGTACTTGCAGTGCTTGAAGCAGAAGAGCTGCTTGAGCAGCCAGCCAGAACGAGCATTGCGCATGCGGCAGTCCACATTGATTTTTTCATAATTTTTCTCCTTTTCTGGAAATAAAAAAACTGTGGTCCCCACAGTTCAAAAAGAAGGTTTCAAGATAACGCCTCTTCGACTGAAGGAGTCTGCAAAGTATTTCCCTGCATCCCAACCCACGCTCCTGCCAGAGTGTGAATTTCGGCGGTGATTGCCTTTCCCTTCCTTCATCGGACGCCTCCTTGAGAAGGTACTCATCTGCACCGCAGCCTCTATCTTTTATTTCTCAACATTTGCGGTCATCTTAACAGTCGATATTTTGCGTGTCAATCCATCCATACCCACAATCCCCTCACACTTGCATAAAAGTCTCAAAAACAGATGAAAGCAGACGTATTCTCAGCTTGAACAAAAATTAAAATCTTTTTTTATTCAGCTTTTCCCAATGTCATTTAGCTTAGTTTTTGTCCACCATCCGTGTACAGATGGTGGATTTTATGTTTTCTGGTTTAACGAAAATTAACTTTGACAATAGCTCCATAATTATCTAATTTAATCCTTATCACGTTGAAAACATAACTTTATAAGGAGGAAAATATGGCAACTAAAGTTACTTCGCCGTCGGTGATTTATCAAAAATTCATGAAATCCCTTGAGGAATTTGCCTACAAACAGGAGAAGATTCTTGCTTCTGAAACAGGAGCTTTCTCACGCAGTCATTATCGATCATCAAAAATAAACTTGTTCCATTTCCTGAATACATCCATTATCGGGAATGGGGCAACACTCTCCGATTTGTCCATGAACTATTTCGGCATGGGCAGTGTAAGACCATCTGCTTCAGCACTTGTTCAGACAAAAACCAAAACTCCAGTCAGCGTATTTTCAGCACTGCACAAAACCACATTGGCACTTTATTCCATGGATAAAAAATATAAAGAACACAGGGTAATCGCTTTTGACGGAACCAATGAACCTGTTGCGCCAAATGAAGATGAACCTGACTACATCATTTATACCAAGAACAAGGAAAACATTATCCGGGCCGGTATTCACGTTAACGCAGCCTATGACGTACTTAATGACAAATTTTTAGCCATCGTCACTCAAGACCAGAGGTCCAAAGACGAACGGGGCGCTGCTATGAAAATGGTCAAGGAGATTCATGAAGCTTATCCTGGCGAGACATTTCTCTTTGTCATGGACAGAGGGTATTTCTCTTACCCATTATGTAAGCTTATTGAATCCTTAGGGCACAAATACCTCATACGTATGAAAGAACGAGAGTATAGCTGCCTGACTTATACAGAGCTTGACCATACAGAAGACCAGCAGATCAGCCGCATTCTTACCCACCACCAAAGAAAAGGGGAAAAAGAAAACCCCCAGATGAAATACCTGGTCAAAAAATCAATGAGACAGATTGACCAAGAATCTGAATTTATTGATTTTGACTGCAGGGTGGTAGCTATCGAGATTGGCGACAACGTCTGGGAAGGACTGATTACCAATCTGGATGAAGCAGAATTTCCTCCGGAGGCTCTTGGATTTATTTACCACCTAAGGTGGCGAATCGAGCAGAGTTTCTCCTGGCTTAAATATGGAATAGGAATGAAACGTATCCACTCGATAAAAGCAGAATACATCATTCAGGAGATTTATTCATCCCTTATCTTCTACAATCTGGTTTCCGAGATCAAAAAGTGTGTTCTTGAATCATCTCAATCAGATAACAAAGAAGAGAATCAGACAACTTATGAATACCAAATCAATACAACTAAGGCGATACGGGCTATCAGGAACACGTTCACCCCGAAGTGGACGAAGAATCGAACGATTCGTCAAATTACAAAAGCGGAGTTTCAGGCTCTGACTGAGGAGCTGCTCAGAGAAAAACTACCTGTTCGACCAGAGAGGAGCTTCAAACGAAATCTCCATCCCAATCGTTTGATATGGTTCACTTACCGATAAGTGCGTTATACGCGCATTTAACGAATGTTATGTGCTTGTTAATTTCTTAAAAGCAGCTCTTATCAAAGAGTTGTTTTTAGTGCACCTATTTGGACGAATACATCCAGATTAATCAATATATTTTGTGCTTATTTGGTGCATATGAATGGATGAGGACCGGATTCAGTCTCGATCATTCACTTTGTCTTCAATTTTGAGACAAAGTTTAAAGTCATATTTTTCTAGCTAAATGACATTGCAGCTTTTCCAATATTCACTTCATCCGTCAGAGTGAAAGATAAAGAGATGGATTAAAAGTGTTCACTTTCGAAAACAAGGAGCCAGTTCAATCCGAATTGATAAGACCGTGACTGAAGGCCGGAAATTTCAGCAAAGCCACACTGCATTCTTTTGATAAAGTTTAAATTTCAAACTTTTACAAGTGGTTTATCGGTGTAGCTCCCCTTGAAGGAGGAGGAGTTTATTGTATTGGTCTATTCGGCAGCTTTAGTGTTTTTAGAGCTAATTAAGGGACCACTGCAGAGAATTTTTTTGCTTAAATCTATCCCTCTGTTCTTTTTTCGCCAAAAGGCAAACAATATAATAACTTTAGTCATCACCCAGTTTCACAATTAAAATTCAGAATATAATGGAGAAAATTGAAATTTTTGTTCATTTTCTAAATTTTCATCCGTAAAATATCAAATAAGGAGGGGGAAACATGTTACTCGAATTCATTGTTGAAAACTACAAATCCATTAAAAATAGAATGGCGCTTTCTATGGTGGCAAGAAACAACCAGAAGGACTTCGAATCCAGGCTCATCCCCTTTCGAAACCAAAAAATCCTTCCTGAGGCTATGATCATCGGAGCAAACGGATCTGGAAAAACAGTCCTGCTCCAGGCTATTCGAGCTATGCAGTTTGTCTTAAAAAACACGTTGAATACAGAACCAGGAGAAAAAATCAAAGGTATTGTTCCGTTTCACTTCTCTGCGGATACTGTCGATGCGCCTACGACCTTCCAGATCGAATTCACAGTCGCGCAAGTTCGCTACATTTATGGATTTTCAGCTACCGAAACTGCTGTAACCGATGAATGGCTGTTTGCCTATTATTCCTCACGGGCAACCAAAGTATTTGATCGGCAAAGTCAAAAGATTTCCATAAATGAACGATGGAAATCAAAGCTGAAACAGTATGGATCCATGGCCCGGCCCAATATGTTATTTCTGGGTACAGCAGGCAAACTGACCGATCAGCCGGATAATCCGGCAGCAATTGCCTATCGATACATTACTCAGGACATCATTCTGTCGACTCCATCAACATTTGCGCAAGTAGGGAAACTCATGCTCAAAAACAGCTATGCAACAGAAGAGAACAAGGCCAAGATTCAGGAGATGCTTAATTCTGCCGATTTCAGCATCACTGACTTTTCGATCAACTTTCAAAAAGCAGATCTGAATCATCTCTTTCCAAAGCTGGAAGATTCAGATCTGGAACTGCAAAACAAAGAATTGCTGCAGGATCTTTTTTCTGTCGACAAATCTTCAACGACTCATTCTGTCAACGGCAAGATCTATTCCCTGCCTTTGAAAGAAGAATCCAACGGAACCAGAAACTACTTGTATATGCTGCCAGTTATCTTGGAATGCTTAAATCACGGCAACGTTCTGGTTATCGACGAAATTGAAACCAGCCTCCATCCTTTGCTTGTCAAAGAAATTACGTCTCTGTTCAACAGTGAAGCGGCCAATCCGCATCATGCGCAGATTATTTTCACCACTCATGATGTGCTTTTACTTGAACTCGAAAAGCTTCGCAGAGATCAAATCTACTTTGTCGACAAAGACTCTGTTCATCAGGAGACCGATTTATACTCACTGGCAGACTTCTCGCCAAGAGTGAACGAAGACTACTTGAAAAACTACCTGATTGGCCGATATGGGGCGATTCCCAATCTGATGTTTGAAATCCAGGAGAACGACTATCAGGAGTGCGTCTATGAGTAGAACTTCTTCAAGAAAACCGCTTTCCAAAACTCCAGTCAAGCGCTGCTGGAAAAAGAAAATTTACATTTGCAGTGAAGGCGGCAAGATCAACCAGACCGAAAAAAATTACTTTACCAAGTTTATCGATCATAAAAGATTTACTGCTACCTATCAGACAAGTTCGGTTACAGCTTATAAACAGCTTTATCAGGACGCAAGAAAGAAGATCCAAAGTTCCAGGGAAGATCAGATTGACTATGCCTTTATTCTTTTCGATCTAGATTTGGATAGCAACAACTGGAAAGAGAAGATCGAATTTGCAAAAAAGAATACCACAGATCAAATTCTGTTCATTCCATCCAATCCTATGTTTGAGTACTGGCTTCTGCTCCACTTTGAACAAACACGACATGGCTATAACTCAAAAGATGAATTAATGCGCCAGTTACGTAAGCATATCCCGCAGTATAAAAAGAACTATTCCAATTACCAGATCACCTCAGAACAGGTTCACCTTGCAGCCAAACGAGCAAAGCTGTATCTGGACCCACACAACAGAAAAACAGACTGCGAATTGCTTGATGAAATCGCAAAACAAACTGGAACGCTGGTCTATCGTATTATTGAGGTTCTTGACGATACAGAAAGCTGATTCACGCTGTCGGCTTACAATATTACGAATCGCGCCGTTTTTTCAATTTACAGGTCCAAAGACCAAATACCTCTTCCTAAGCTGCTGATAAGAAATATTCGGCTCTGACACAATGTCTGTGACAAATAAGAAAACTGCCAGCTTCTTCACTTTCGAGAAAGTGATAGAACCCGGCAGTTTTCTTGGTCTAACAGATGTTCAAATTCGAGTTTGTCCTGATCTTTGTCCGTTGCTTCAAAAAAACACAGTTTGCCTCATTAGTAAGGCATGGCGTTTTTGAAAGGACGCAGTCTTTGGAGCTTGATCTGCTGCTGCATCTCTTCAAACTCTTCGGCGCTTTCAATGGTTTTTCCCGGGTCAACTGCATACCAGGCCACCCCTTCGTTTTCCCAGCCCATCGCAACCAGGGCGTTGATCTCTTCAACGCTGGTGGTAAAGTGGTGAGCTCCGGTTTCAGCATTGGGATTGTATGCTCTGTATACCGGAATGCCTTCCTTGCGATCTTCTACTGCGAGCCAGCCGATTCCTTCGGCTTGCCATCCATAGGAAATCAGCGTATCCCGCTCATTGACATCAACAGTATAGTGGTGGTCGCCAGAGTTTGGATTGTACAGACGATAGACATTCTGCCCTGCTCTTGGAGTGGTCCAGGCGAAACCTTCATCTGTCCATCCAAGACTGGTTAAGATTTTCTTTTCTTCCCGGCTTGCGGTATAGAAGTGCTCACCAGAGTTTGGGTTATACAGGCGAAGCAGAGTCTTGGAAATGCCTTCTGGCGAAGATAACATACGCCACTCGTCTTTCGTCCCGTAGAACTTATTCAGGTCCAGATTGCCTTCATAGCCTTCGAGTTTTCCCCGAGAGGTGTACTGATGCATGTAATACTCTTCAAATGCCCCGGTACCCAGCAGATCTGTCTTCACTTCAGCGGTTTCCCGATAACCCTGCTGCTCATCGTTCTTGCCATAGTTGGCTACCCATAACTGATAGCCAGCGTTGGCAACGGGTGTCCAGTCAATGGTTCTGGTGTAATAGCTGCTTGTATACAGCATTGGCTTTACGCCAGAAAGCTTGTAGTAGGTTTCCAGGAAATCTAAAGCCCATGAGGCCCCTTTAGCCAGAACGTCATGATCTTCAAAGTCCAGAATTGGAATTCCTTTTCCAATATATTGTTTTGTCTGCTCGTAGAAGAACTTTGCTTCGTCCTGAGCAGAACCTTCATAGCCAGAGTCATGGGCAAAATGGTAGAACCCAAACAGGCGGCCGGAATTCAGAATTTTATTTGCAAAGTAGTCAAAAGACAGATCCTTAAAACCCGTTCCACCAGTTGCTTTGCAGATGATGAAATCAGCATCAATCAGGTCCAGGTCGATTGTCCTCTGCCAGTTCGAAATATCGATTCCGTCCAGAACGGTACTGCTCTGGCGATGGTTATCGATATCGCCAAGAATCAGATCCGATTCTTCTTCCATCCCAAACAGCTCCTCATCTGGTAAAGATTCCTCTTGTGCACCAGCTCCCATATGACCAGAGGTGTCAGAAGCTGCATCTTCACTCGCCGGCCGGCTTGAATCATCGGCCACTCCATTTACCGTTCCCGAAAAATCACTGGTGTTTTCCCCGGCATTTCCACCTGTTGGCCGGCTGCCATTGCTGGTGGTCGCCCCACCCGGGTTTGATCCAGTTCCATGATCAAGATCTTCTACCCAGCTGTCATTCGAACCGGTCGAAGACGAACTGCTTCCAGCAGAAGAATTTGTATTTGCAGGCGACTCATCAAAACCGCCATCTTCAAAATCCTGTTCAATCGCATACACAGGCATCACAGTACTTGTCAGGGATCCGCCGGCAACAACGGCTGCAAGAGCCAGTCCCAGCGCCCGGTTCAGGCCTGGTTTCTTTGAATATTTCATTAAATCCTCCCCTTCTCGTCTCTATCTCTCACAGATCGATCCTGTTTCTGTCTGGAAAACGCGCTTGAGCGAAAAAACAGCGGCAAAGCGCAAAGCAGATCAAAAACCGATCCAGTTTGCTTCTATATTCAGAAACTCATTAAACCATTTCTCGATCATCATGTATAGTTTTCGATTTGTTTCTTACAAAATTATCGTACAGTTTAAGTTAAATCTTTAAGGAAAACTTTCGTTTTTACGCTGCCTGTTTGAAGGTAACTGCTTTCCTTTTTGACGAATTCTACCTTCTTTAAACTCACGATGAAAAAGCCCTCAATTTACATTTTGAAGCCATTCAGCCCCCGTCTGAAGTCTTTAAAAAAGTCAATCCGAAACGGATAGGGAAAATCTGAGATTTCTCATCTTTTTGCCATCTATCTTTGGTGATCGCATCACGCTTGGTAAAATGAGTCTATGACCGAAATCAATGCAATCGTCGCATCCCTGGAAAATGGACTTGCGAATCAATTTATCGATATCCCGCCAGCCACTCTTTCGATTCTCCGTGATCTGAAAGAAAAAGGAGTTGTGCTGGCTTTAACCTCCTCCAGATCCATTGTCTGGCTGGAACACTTTCTGGAATCCAAGCAGCTGAAAGGAATGTTTTCCTTTTTAATTGGCTGCAATGGGGCCCAGTATCTCAACTGTAAAACCCGGCAGCGCTCTTACCTGGTATCCTTATCTAAAGATGAACTTTTGGAAATCGCCAGAAACGCTGCCAAATACAACCTGGTCTGCGGTGTAGGCTACCACAATGAAATCTTCTTCAATGGCTTTAATCCGTGGGCTTTAAACTATGCGGTCCGTATTTATCGCTTCCCTCATTTTTCAGGATTTGGACTTATCAATCCTGACACCACTTTCTCTAAAGTGACCGTCGCCGGATCCAGAAAGAACCTGCGCAAATTCGAAGATAACTTTGATCTGCCAAAATTCCGCATCCTCCATCCATCTTCAGCCAACCTGGAAGTTGTTCCCACCAAAACCAATATGTTTGATGCCCTGAAACTTGGCATGGCTCAGTTTGGCCTGTCAGCGGATAAGATTCTCTACTTTGGTGAATCCGAAAAAGACCAGTCTGCCATGTTCCATACAATAGGCATCGCTATGAAAAATGCCCAGCAATCCGTGAAAGACAGCGCCCGCCGCGTGACCAAATACAACGGAGCCCAGAACGGCATTGGCTACCAGATCAATTTATTAAGGATGGATAAGGTCTATGTTTTCCGAAAGCCGAACCGAGAAAAAGCGTAACGAAGACGTTATCTACGCCTCAGACAACCTCTGGATTGTCTGCGATGCAGCCAGCGGCCTGACCAAAACCGACTGGATGCATGAAGGCAGTGATGCCGCCTGGTTTTCCCATTTTCTGGTCAACCGGATTATAAAAGCCCTGCAGCCAGCCCTGACGGATGACAAGGTTTCTGTGCAGACCGCTTTCTCTTTTCCTGACCGCCCTGCCCGAACCGGATCTCTTTCTGAGATTCTTGCCTCTGCCTGCCAACAGGCCGCAGCGATTTTCCCCTCTTGTTCGGAGCTGGAAATGCCTTCTGCAGCGATTGCCATTCTGTATCGAAACGAAAGCAGGCAGCAGTTTGAATACCTTGTTCTTGGTGATTGCGTCCTGTTGGCAGAACTCGTCTACAGTCAAGTTCCTGTTGATCCTGAAAAACCGGCTGGTCAAGAGAGAATCATCAACCAGGAAAAGCTTGCAAAAGCAGACAAAAGTAATGCAGATCAAGATAAAAATAACGCGAAAGCAGACGAGAATAAAGAAGGAGATCAAGAAGGTCGAACGAACTTCAATTTCGACAGGCCAGATTCCCCAGTTTGTAAAATCACCGATTCCACCATCGCTTCTTTTGATGGGATTGCTCTGGATTTCATGAAAGCCAAGAGCCAAGCGTCCAATGAACCCTTTCTTGCCCAGCGCTTGCTGGCCAATGAAATTCTGATTGCCAATCGCAAAAAGAAAAACCAGCCCGATGGCTATGCCATTGCCGACTGTAC
Source organism: Allobaculum sp. JKK-2023 (assembly GCF_034745455.1). Classification (NCBI taxonomy): domain Bacteria; kingdom Bacillati; phylum Bacillota; class Erysipelotrichia; order Erysipelotrichales; family Erysipelotrichaceae; genus Allobaculum; species Allobaculum sp. JKK-2023. The sequence continues at coordinate 796,894 of NZ_JAYERV010000003.1, forward strand.
AACCCGCTGGGCTGGTCGTGAACTGACCGGAACGATCCCGCTCAACGCTCTGAAACGAGCCGCTTTGTACAGTGATGGTTTTGACCAGCTTCATACTTTCCTACAGGCGGACCAGACCATCCAGTCTGATCAGGATTTTCTGAATTATATTTTTGACCATCAGAGCGAAATTCTTGATCTGCTGCATGACAGGCAGGAGCAGGATGCAGCGTGCCAGATTCTGCCCCGGCTCAAACTTCGAGACGATACTTCAGTGATTCTGGTGGATTTTCCACCCCGATAAGATTCAATAAGATATAGATCATTAGAATTTCGAGATAGATCTCTAAGCAACAGGAGGAGTTTATGAAATCAGCATTCCATAAAGACCATAAAACCCAATCCACCTTATTCAATCGGCCGATGCTTTCGCAAAAGGATCCCCACCTCTGGACCAAACAGAAAAAGAACAACCGCCGCGCCCTGGCCCGAAACATGATGGCTGGCTTTATGGCCATCGCTCTGCTTCCCGTATGGACACCCACCGTTTTGATGGCCGACTCCTTTGACGAAGATGACACCAGCATCAGTGCCGACCAGGAAATGGTTGATGTCTATCGTCTGTACAACGAAAATACCGGTGAACATTTCTACACGGCTGATCTCAAGGAAATCGATACGCTGTTCAACATTGGCTGGAACTACGAAGGACTTGGCTGGCGCGGTTTTCTCAGCGGCGATCCCGTTTATCGTCTGTATAATCCGAATGCCAATGGCGGGGATCACTACTATACCGCCAGCATTGAAGAAGCCACAGCCCTCAAAAATCTGGGGTGGATTTTCGACAATGATGGCCAACCAGTCTTCTATTCTGGCGGGAACGTCAATCTGTACGTCGTCTACAATCCCAACGCCTCGTCAGGCTCTCATCACTACACCACTGATGTGGAAGAGTACAACGGCTTATTGGATCTTGGCTGGACCAATGGAGCGGTTGCCTGGAGGGTTGCCGAAAAAGGTGATCTGGAAAATATTGACCTGAGCGTTCTTCCTTCTCCCGATCACTACATCATCGAACGGATCGGCAAAGTCTATCACCGCCCCACCTGCCTGAAAGTCCGAAAACTCTGGTCTCCTTTCCGCAAGGTTACCGATCTGACTGCCGAAGAACTTCTCGATCAGGGATACATCCCCTGCTCCCTTTGCCGGCCATAATTCTTAAACCTTAAAAACAGCAGCTGTTTTATCGGATTTCAAGCAGCTGCTTTTTATACGCGGCTTCTGTCCTTTTCGTTTACACTCTCAAGTCTTTTCCGATCCATTAAAGAAATTTCACAATAAAACCAATCTATTCAATGATTTTTCACACAAACATAACTCAATTATTATTATTAATTCGATGTTTTCTTGATTTTTATTCACTTCAGGGAATAACATTAAATTCGGCTCACATATTCTATTCTTATGCTTTAGATAAGAAACAAATTACAAATGAGCTTTTAGGAAAAGACGTAAAATGAACTGTTCACCTTCTTTTAATTCATTTGATGACTTTTTTGGAAAGGACTGACTGAAAAACATGACTGATACTTCGATTGAAGAAATTCTGAGTAGTTGCCTCAATCAGCCAATTCGAATTTTTGACTCATATCCCGCGTTGTCCGGCCACACCAGCACCCTCACTCAGACCAGCAGGAAAGAATGGAAGTTCACCGTACAAAATGAATCTGGAGAAGATAAAGGCGTTGCACGCTTTCCTGTAGACTTTGTCTCACGAAAAGCTTTCTTTTCAGATTTCGGATGCAGCCGAAAAATTCTTGAAGCCCTGAAGCTCCTTTTCGAGCCAGAACAGTCAACTGACTCAAAGATACCGGACGTTCCCCGATTTTCTTCAGTTTGCGAGTTCCAGCAGTACTTCACATTTGCGTATTCAAGAGAGATGTATCAGGTCTTCACCACTGAAACACGAAAAGAACGCCTGTTCTTCGGTATTCTCGTTCAGGTCTATGACACATTAATTCCACCGATTTATGAATATCAATTTGACTCTGTCAGACAGCTTAGCATCCCTGCAAATACCGAAGTTACACTCCATTTAAATCATCTCCAATTTACTGGAACCGTCCTGTCTACGGATAATATGCAAATTATTGTACAGACCACTGAAAATCTGGGAAAAGAGATCGAAATTCTGGAAATTTCAACGGATATGGTCTGGTTAACCCGCCATTGCGAAAACCGTTCTCGGTTTATCTGTCAAGACCCTTCACCTCTGGTGAAAGATCTGATTCTTAATGGCCGCTTTCAGTTGCAAGATGAGGATACACCCCTGAAAACCGGACAAAAGCAAGCGAGAACCATGATCAATAAACAACCCATCACCTGTATCTGGGGACCTCCAGGAACAGGAAAAACCACTACCCTCTGTTACATGATCACAGACTGTTTTCACCAGCAGCGCACCGTTCTGGTTACAGCCTTTTCCAATGCCGCCCTCGATCAGGCACTCGAAAAGCTGTTAAGCCTACCTTCGTTTTCATTCCAGCCCGGTGAAGCAATTCGCTATGGATCACCATTTTATGCCTCCATTTCATCGCATCCCTATCTGACCCTGGATAACTACGCTCGTTTTAAAGATGGAAAATGCTTTGAATGTCTTCAGAGTACCTCTGCTTTAATCAAGAGGGCAATCCATATAGACAAATTGAAACCAGAGAAGGCAGCTCAGCAACTAGCCAGTCTTCAGAATGAAACTTCATTCCTTATACAGAAAATTTGTAGTCTGCCAGACTGGAAGGAAGATCCCCAAAGCAAGCTACGGATCTCCAGAAACACTTCAGCCGCAAATTTATTACTCGAGCTGAAACGGATGGCTGCTCTGTTAAGACAACGAATTGAAAACTTGAAGATTGAAGCTCTGTCAAATGCCAAAATTGTATTTGCTACTTCTTCTGCTGTTATCGCCAGTACAAAAATTCAGTCTTTGATTTTTGATACGGTATTTTTTGACGAAATCAGTATGGCGCCCGTACCTGAAGTCATGATTGTTGCCCAATGTGCCCTGAATCATTTCGTCTGTCTGGGAGATTTTAACCAACTCCCACCAACGAAAAGTTCTGGTTTACAGGTGGATGCTTTCCGCTATTTTGGAATCGTTGATGCGTTGCAGCACAATCGTGGACACAACTGGCTGGTCATGCTGGACACGCAATATCGTATGAATTCTCAAATTTCAAGCTTTATCAGCATGAATTACTATTTTGACAAACTGAAAACTGCACCAAAACTGGACCTGTTACTTGAACCTAAAATTCAGCAGGCTCCTTTTCCAGGCAGCAAAATTGTTCTCATTGACTGCTCTGATTTTCACACTTGCTGCAAAGTTCTACCCAGCCACTCAAGAGTCAATATTCTGTCCGCTTTATTAGCTACGGCACTGGCTATCATTGCTTCCAAAACGTCTACGGCTGCTGTCATCTCTCCCTACAATGCTCAATCCCTGATGATTAGAAGTGTATTTCGGGACCTCGACCGCCTGAATCTGACAATAGGAGCAGATTCCGATCGAGAAGAACCAACGAGTGAAATAGATGAAACAGAAAATCTACAGTCTCCTGATCTCTATAATCTGGAGGCTATGAACAATAATCTATCTAAATCCATTCTTCGGCCTTTCGCAACCCCATCTCTTCACGAGATCAAAGCAGCTACTGTTCATTCATTCCAGGGATCCGAAAGCGATGTGGTCATTCTCGATATGACTGATTGTTATAAGGCACGCTATGTCTCACGGTTGCTGTCAGGGCGTGATAACGACCTGGCAAACCGGTTGTTTAACGTTTCGCTTTCCCGGGCCAAAGCTAAGCTGATTGTTCTTGTCCATCGCCGCTTCTTTACGGATAAGCTCAGTCCCGTTCGGAAAAAGTCTGCTCCAGACCGCGTCCTGCTTCTGAATAAATTCTTCAACTGGATGGATTTTAATTCTGAAGACAAATTAGATTTGACTGAAATCAGCGGTGATGAACTGGAACAACAACTGCGAACACTCTCACAGATGGCCTCAAAACTGACGCCAGTCAATTCTCCAACTGCCCAGCCCATCTTTCAGTACCTGGAGAATAAAGGAAAGAACTGGAATCTCTATCTGCGCGACCTGCAAGATGCCAAATCACGTGTTCGCATTGACCTTCCCGGTCCATTATCTTTGGACCAGAAATTTTATCTGCTTAAGATGAAAGCTATTCTCGAGAAAAAGCAAAACAGTCCCGATTTCAAGGTGATTATCCGAGTTCAGAAGGAAAAAGATATCCCTAAACAATTTGAAAAGATAGCCATCGTCAGTCAGGAAGCTACTGATCCTGCAACTGTTATTGATAAAACCATCACCTGGTATGGGATGCCCCGCTGTGTTCTGACTTTTCAGAACAATGACACCATTCAGTCAGCCTCGAGTCGCAACCCTGTTTTCCGTTTAGAAGGAAAGTTTGTTAGTTACCAGATCGAACAGATTCTTTCGATGCGTGATCAGGATGCCTATCAGATTGTTGGACTGAAAGACGAATTTGACTTGTATCTGGCGAAACATTCATGGTGTCCGGAATGTGAATCCGCGATGCATCTCGTTTCCAACAGAAACAACCTGTTCCTTGGATGTACAGACTATCCAAACTGCAAATTCACTGCGCCCATTTCAGAGAAAATGGTAACAGAGTTTATCGAACAACGAAAAGGATCCCTGATCTGCCCAATCTGTGGAGCTCCTCTTCAATTTCAGCCTCAAAAGAAAGGCAAAGATCCTCTTCAGTTTGTCTGCTCACAGAACATTCAACATAACTTTACATTCGCTGAACTGGCCTAATAAAACTGAAGAGTCGGACAGGGTGAACCAAGTTCCTTTGAGCAGTCAACTATTAATATTCAGCTAATTATATAAAGGAAAGGATTACCATTTTATGAGTGATTCAGAAAGCACCCAGAAGCCTCAACTAAGCGAAGCGGCAGAATGGGATCATTTCAGGCTGCTGAAAAAAGATATTCAGCAGACCTATTCAAAAAATGAAGAAAGAATTAAAGAGCTCGAAGCTCAATGTGATATCCATGATACATTCGGTTACGATGATGCAGATAGTTATCGATTCAATAATGCACAGCTCAAAAAGAAGAAAGACAAACGCATCGAACTTTCTGAGCTTAAAAAAATCCCCTATTTTGCCCGTCTAGTTTACGATCAAGTCAACCCAGAAACTAAACACTCTAACCAATCGAGCGTATATATCGGGAAAAACGGATACAAGAATTTCAGTAGCACGCTGCTCCCTTCAGAAGATGTAAAAGTTTACGAGTGGTATGAAAAAAAAGCTCAATATTTCTACACTTTAGAAAGTAATCCTTAGATAATCAGGAAAGTAGAAGCACACTGTCTATTTTTCCAACAAACCCTTTAAGCATCAATTAAATTTCATATCTTCCTCGGTAGAACTATACTAAATGTGCTTCTACTTTGAAGCATAGAGGAGTGTGCTTCTACTTATGGCTTATATCAAGGTTCAGAAAATCGTTCGTGATGCTGAAAATAACATAGTCTCTGGGTCCGCGGCCATTGTTAAGTCTATTTATGCGCCAGAGAGGAAAAACCATTCTGCTCAACAGGTTTTAGAACGTCTTGGCAAGGTGATTTCACTTGCTGAGGATAAGAAATCCGGGGTTTTTCTTTCTCCAACACGTGGTTTAGTTCACTATAACGTGACTACGGATACTTTTTCTCCTGTTTCAGAAGAAGAAAAAGAGAACCAATGTAAGCTGGTTTTCCCAGAGCCGCAAATTCATACGGTTTTTGGTGACTCATATCTACTTCTACAATTTTTAGAAAAACGTGGCCTGCTGGAGGTTTTCAAAACGGTTTTTCCAAAAAAAGAAGAACTGGAAAGGGTTCTTGCTCATATTCTTCATGGAGTTCTCAGAGATGGATCAAAAATTGGCTGTGATGATTTTCTTGAAAAATCTTATGCATCTTATTTATTTGAAGACTTGCCAATTCAATCCCTACACTCCGATACAGCTTTTTTCTCTTTGCTGGGAAGCGATAAAACCCGGGTGGCATTCTTCAAAGAGTTTATAAAGCTGATGAAGAAACAAAATCCAAAATTTGGCCAGGGATGCTACGTAGACTCTACTCCTCTTCCAAACCAGATTACCAACAACCCTTTTAATGCACTATGCTGCCATGGACTTTCGTCATCTGAAATTCAAATCCGCCTGGTCTTGGTTTTAGACGATGCGACTGGCCTGCCAGTTTGGTATGACATCATTCCTGGCAATGTGCTGGATTTAAGCACGGTGATGAACATTGTCAATGATGTCGCTTCGACTTTGGATATTGAAATTGAATCGCTGGTTCTTGATGCTGGCTATGTATGTGAGCCGCTGATAGCCGCTTTCCATATTGGAAGTTCAAAATCCGTCATCAGCCGGATGCCAGCCAGACGGGGGTACCCGTTCAAAGAACTCTACTGGCAGTTCAAAGACCAGATAAATAAAGGGAAATACCAGTTTGTTCGTAAGGATCACACCTATTTCGGAAGAAAGAAGAAAATCAAACTATACGGAAAATATGACGAATACGCCTACGTTTATGTAGATCAGAACAATGCGCTTTACCACTTTATTGATTATCTTGAAGACCACAAAGATGAGTTTCAAAAGATGAAGGATAAAGACAAGGACTGGATGACTGTCAAATTCGGATATTTTGTTCTTCTATCCAACATCGATACTTCTCCTGAAGATTTGCTTTATCGGTATTTCTGCCGCACTGAGATAGAGACAGTTTTCAAAACCAGTAAAGAATATTTGGAACTGCTTCCTCTTTCAAAATGGAGCGATACAACAGTCAGAGGGAAAATCCTGCACGATATTATCGATACAATCATTCTGTTGCTCGTTCGAAAACAAATGGAAAATACCGGCGTATCTACATCACGATTATTTGGGAAAACCCAATCGTTGATGTGCTGCCTAGGACCTAATAAAAAAGTTGTGATCGAAGTTCCTAACAAGCACGTAAAACAATTTTATAAAATTTTAGATATAGAAATTCCAACTCATCTAAACCTTGATAAGGAACGAAGTAGAATGCGCGGCTATACTCATCTGTAACAGTCATTGATGTGTATAGCTAAACTAGTTTAAAATCCAAAGTTGTGCTTCTACTTTTTCGATTATCTAAGGGTAATAACTTTGAAGAAATCATAGAGGGAAATGACAGAGTTGTTCCTCAGCTTATCAGAAAATTTAACATTGAGAACGGAGAACTCTATGAGTTCTACACCACTTTTGAAAATGGAAAATCAAAGTATCAGGATGGCCAGCTTGACCCTTATATCATTAAAGTTCTGAATAAAACCAGAACTAGAAACGCCAAGCTAACAGATATTGTTTCCACGATTCAATCTGAACAAAATGCGATTATTCGAGTACGTCCTTCGGCAAATTTTGTTGTTCAGGGCTGTGCCGGGTCCGGAAAAACGCAGATTCTGATGCATCGCCTCGCTTATTTGCAGGGGAATAATAAGCTGAAAAATAAAGGGGCTATCGTCATTCTCACGCCAAATCAGAATTTTAATGAGTATATTCAGTCTGTAGAGAACAGTCTGGGGCTGGATCCTGCACGGATCCAGACATTCTCTCTGGAAGACTATTATTCGTATTTGCTCGCCATTCGCCTCAACAACGCTGGGATCAAATCGCCTGTTACCTACAAAGGTGACGATGAAGCCAGATTTGACAGCCAGTTTTTACGTACTGTTTATTCCCAGGATTTCTACGATGAAACCGAAGAAATGGTCTTTTCTTTGTGGACGGCTCTGCAAAGTGAATATCCTTACCCCTTTCAAATCATTCCCGAAGCTGAATATGAATTTGGAATTTCTGCTATCGAAATGCTGGAATCATCTTTCAACGAAATACAGCGTTCTGGGGATGCCCTTCGAAGGGAAAAGCTGTTAAAAAAGTTCTCCGACCAGAGCCAACAGCTACATAAACTCAGTGAAAGTACAGCCAAGCTGGAATCAGTACTTCTCAATGCCATTCTCATCGCACGCAACTCACTGCTATATGGAAATCACTCTCCGCTGACAAATCTTCTGCGAGTTGAAAAGCAAGGACTGTTAAAACATCTGCGAGGTAACTCTAACCGTCTGCTCAACTACTTGAATAAGGCTGACAATCTCCTCAGCGATACGGAAAATTCAGAGCTGGAAAGGTCCATTGCATTATTGCAAGCTGATATTGAAATTCTTAAAAATAAAGACATATATAAAGATGCAAGCCTGCTTTTTCAACTGAGTAATCAGACTCAACTTCTTGGTCTTTTTTCAAATGCCAGCTCCGAAAATCTGACAGATTCATACGATCACATCTCATCAGATGACTCCTCAGAAAGTAAGAAGAAGACAACTGGATGGAAAGAACTATGGTCCATAATCCAACAGAGTCTAAAATGGAGAGAACTGTTGATCAACCGTCTTGAAGTACTCATACAAACAGACTTTATCCTGTCCAAACTATCTAACGAAGACCGTCACCAGATTGTTGAACAGCTTAACGGTCTGGAAGTGGATATTCTGGAGATCCAGAAAAAAGAAAACCTTGCTTCGCTTAGTAAGATTGCAATTCTAGAGGATAAGCTTCTTTTCACACCTCTTTCCCAGCTTTTCCCTCTCTCTCGAACAATGGATTATCTGGAACAGATGAGAAAACTGATGGAAAGAAAATCTTCTCTGCTTCAGACTGTGGAAGAATATAAGGAACTTGGCTCACTACCAAATGGCCAGCTGATTAATCTTTCAAAACTGCAAAATGAAATCGAAGCACTTCGTGAGGCATGGAGCTGGCAAACACTCCACCAGAATCTGATTCAGAACCGTCTTCCAAAAGAAGTCGGGGAAGAATTATCACCCACAACTATACATTATCGGTTCGAACTTTATCTCAACCTGATGGTAGCCACCTTTGCCTATGATCGTCCCAATGATGAAGAGTCAATGGCTGCTCATGGAGACTCCATGTTAAATATTGATGAAGCGCAAGATCTATCTCTTTCCGAATATCGAATGCTTCAAAAAATCCATGGTGCCGACTCTATTTTCAATTTATATGGAGATGAGAATCAGAACATCTATCCGTATCGAGGTCTTTCGAGCTGGAAAGAATTGAACAATGTTCTTGCCCTAGAAACGATTACTATCAATCAAAACTACCGAAACCCATCCAATATTACTGATTACTGTAACCACTCCTTTGGCATGAATATGACAGCGGTTGGAGACTCGTTTGATCCTGTCAACGATCACTTTACAAGACTGAATGACGCTTTAAAAAGCTTCGCTGATTTGTTAATTACCAACTCTCAGGTCAGTTGCGCCATCATTTATAAAAGTCCTTCTGTCAAAGAACAGATTGATGTATTTTTCCAGAAGAATTCGTCTATCAAAGCAGGCAGCCTGGAAAACTTTCCGATCTATCATATTCGCGATGCTAAAGGTCTGGAATTCAATTATGTTCTCGCTATTACAGATGGAATGACCCGCAACGAAAAATATGTAGCCTTTACCCGAGCTCTTCAGCACCTGATTGCCTTTAATCAACCCATTACTGCTGCCAATGCTCAACCTGCTCTTCAGCAATCTACCTCTGGCTTTGTCGGCAATACTCCCAAATTTCCTGTCTGTTCCGTTTCAGATTTTACACACTCGAAAAGCATGGAGTCTATCCCGACAGACTTGGAAACAGCCGAACTAAAAACGGGAAATCTAGATTCAGATCTCTTAATAGAAACTGCCAATCATCTTCTAGAAATGACTCCACAATTCCTTGATAATCAAATTTCTGTACAATTTGATCTGGTTCTGGAAAATCTCAAAAACAACAAGTCTAAACCATTAGAGAAGGCTGACACAGAACTAAAAACTTCTTTAGACTTGAAAAAAAAGCTTTCTCCCCAAGTTTCCAAAAAGAAAGAAGGAAAATCAAAAGAAGACGTTGATTCAAGTATGGCCTCCCTATCTATTCAAGGCCTAATTATTGACGAAAAAGATTCTGCTCATATTCCAGAGTCGGCCAGTAATACAACTTCATCGGATTCAATTTCAGCTTCAGAACCCATTCATCTCATTTCGGATTCTGGAGTTTCTACCACCGGTCACCTCCCACCTCATTCTTCATTCATCACTCCAGAGAATGAGCCTGAATTAATGATCGCAGATCCATCAATTCAGATAACAAACCTGAATCAAGAGGTAAATGTAAACCCTTCGATGAAAGCACTCGAGATTCAAGGTGACTTGACCACAGGTACTACTGATTCTCAGGAAAAAGCAGACGAAAATAATATTGTGAAGATGACTGATCCGGAAACAGAACAAGAAGCCTTTGAAGGTTCACTAGAGGCTCTGCAGCAGAAAGAAACTGTTTCTCCTGGTCCATTAAAGCTTCACTCAAACAAGCGTCGTTTATCCTTGCACCGTCGCCCCTCCTCCACTACGCATTGCAACTATGAAAACAACGTCAGCCGAAGAGTTAGAAAAAATGATGAATCAGTGTACTCCCCTTCACTTATCCAAAATGGTAAAAGGTCCAGATCCCTGGTGCATCAAGACTATTCTCAACGTAGACTCCTTCGTAAACCAGATCTGCCTACTCAGACTCCAGACAGTAGCGTCCTAGAATCACAATTGAAGGTGATAATTGAGCAGGCAATGAAAGACAAGCTTAATGAAATAGCTGAGCAACTGACAAAGTCACTTCTGGAAAATCTGTCCCAGACTCTTCAATCCTCTATCAGGCAGGTCAGCCAAGATATGGAAGCAAAACTATTAGAGACCCCAGTGCAGACTTTTTACTCTTCCACCGAACAAATTAGTCAAAAGGAAGAAATCCAATCACCAGGAATTTTAGAGCAGCAGACACAAGACGATTCTTCTTCAGCTTCCGGTAGAAGCACTCTCAGGAATTCCAGCGCCGATCAGCCAAACAGCAGACAAGATTCCGATCATAGGGCGGTGATCTCGGATATGCCACAGTCTCAATCAAGTTTACCGGTCAATTCGCCCGTCTTGCCACAGACAATAACTGGAAAACAGGAATCACTTTCTTCATTCCCTGAAGTCTCTCAGACGATATCAACATCCAAAGATTCTTTCAAAAAAGAAGTGCCTATAAAAGAAGTTATTCGAGAAGTCAGGCTTGGTCACGGTCTGCGCTTGCAAAACGGTGACCGTGTTCGCCATGAATCTTTGGGGAAAGGAACAATCACTAAAGTCAAATTCAATAAAATTCTGGTCCAGTTTGATTTGCCTCCATATTCGACATTACCTTTTTCAAAAAACGATCAGCAGATCTATCTGCTAGTAAAGACACAAAAGTAAAAACAGGGTGAAAAGCGTATTGGATCTTACGCAAATGTAGTTTTTAACACTAGTGATCAGTAGAAGCCTCTCATTCTGACTGTTTCTCATTCATGATCATTGTTTAAATGACCGTTTTGTCTTCCCAACGTGATTTTTCAATCCAGTCTGCTAACAAAGTTCTGGCATTTAATCCACCACACGTTATACTAGATTGGGCATAAAACTTATGGAACAGGTGTTCAATGTTGGCTCTGCCAAACATGGTGCGTTTGACAAGCTTATAGCGGCAGTTGCCGCCTTCAACGAACCCGCTGCTATGCTCATAGGATATTGCGTTCTTGACCGGCGCAATATCTTTTTTTATGCCGTTTATAAAGCCTTGGATTCTACTCTCCTCATATTTGGTACAGAACCAGTCAAGTTTATCTGGATTGTCTCCCATCAATGTCTCATGGAAATCCTTCCAGAGCTGATCGCAGAATCTCACTGCAGGATACTTATCCAGAATCTTTTCGTACACTTTCGCAACTTCAGTCTCCTTCATCTTGTCCCGATCGCTGGTTACCATGTATTTCACGATGTCGTAGCGTTTGATCTGAACCGCTTCAGTGCCCCTGTCATAGTCAAAAGGCTTTATGAGTTCGTCTTTGAGATGAGTATTCTTCATCTGATGAATATAATGCAAGACCGTACCATAACAGGCCTTGCATCTTTTAGATTGCAGGTATGAATAGATGACAGCGGGTTTATGGCCATCAATAACCATTTTATAAATTATATTGATATAGTTATCCATGTCTGTCTTATACTTTGGTCGCTTTCTAACCTCTTTTATTCCTTCAACTTCCTCTTCCGTCATCTTCAGGTATTTTTTTAAAGTAGGATAGGAGATGTCATATTTCTCCTGAAAATCCTTGAACTTAGGCTTCACGGTCTCAGCCCATTCTTTTCGCAAAGAACAGATCATTGCGTACTTATCAGAACAGACTTTTGCCTGTCTTTCATACTGTTCTGCGTAAAAATCGTCACTTTTGGCTTTGTCTTTGATGATCTGGCAGTTTGTTTCGGCAACGGGTGTATTGTCATATTCCACTTTTTCTGGAACAGCAGGCGCGGCTTTCTCTGTCTCAGGTTTTACTGAAGTAATCTCTCCATCCTTTACATAGAGTGTAGATGGAATTTCACACTTCAAAATATCCTTAATACGGCCTACAAGATTCTGGAATAAGTGGAAACGGTCTGCTATCTGAGTACAGTCTGGCAAGATCTCAGAAATCGCTGAAGCAAAAGCGGAAGCACGATCACGGGTTACAATCTTAACCTTCTGGTGTTTTTTCAGCCACTCCTTAAGTGCCTGGCCATCTCTTCCATCAAGCAGCGCAATAACCCGGTGCGTTTTCAGATCGTAAATAGCTGTGTGGTAGGTTCGCCCTTTTCTGGAACTGACGTCATCGACACCAATGGCCTTGATATCAGGGTTATCTACGATTGTAATGTTTTTGTAGATTCTGGTGATGGTATCATGGCAGACATCAATGCCCATGGACTGGCACACGTGTGCTGCCACATTTGCCGAGCAGAAGAGTGAAATAGACAGCAGAAAAACAGTAAGTTCGTCACTTTTCCGCTGATTAAAGCGGTATCCCTTGACAGGAAGCACAAAAGTAACTTTCTTACCATGCTTATTGAAGTAGACAAGGCGTTCCTGGCGAATATGAACATAAGCAGTCTGGCCTCCAACAGGCATGATCTGACAGATGCGTTCCTGATATCCATTTGTGGAAATACATTTTTCACCGTTTGGTCCACTGATTTTCCCGGTTTCTGGAGCATGAATACGAAAAAAGTGGAGGCAGCCATACTTGTCCCGATAATCCTGTCGGTCAGCGTCTTTAATCAAATCTTCACCAAAGAGAGAGGACTCAATATCGTGAACAGGCTTATTCTCTTCGTGAATACGGATAAAACTCAGTTTGTTCATTGTCATCACAGTCCTTTCAGAAACCCCTTAAACGATAACGCCCTGAAATGCAGTACTAATAAAAATGGGATAGTGAGTTTCGGGACTATAGATAAAACATAAAATATGCTTTAACTAAAGAATATATTTTTAACTAATCTACAAATAAGTTATTTAATTGTTAGCTATTTTACCTTAGTCATATTATGACTAAGGTAAAATCCCGCATATTAATTAATTTAGCTTACTCACAACGACTTCAATATACTGCACTTAAAGTTATCTATATTCTGCTAGTATGTATCTTCTCGGGGTATATATTCGCTTTTTTAGTTCTGAAAATGTGGGAGTTATCGCTTAAAGAGCATGAAGTTCTATGATAATGAAATAAACAATAATGAGCAATAAAGTTATTGATTATAGATGCTTAGCAAAACTAATAAAGATAATTAATTTATTTAAATGATCAAAAAAGGGACTGTCATTGCGGACAATCCCTACTGATCACCAGTGTTAAAAACTACATTTGCGTAAGAACCAGCGTATTTGGATGCTTTTCACCCTGTTTAATGTTTAAAGCTCATCATTCTAAACATTAACTTCTGCAAAGAGAGGACTAATGGTGCTCAAAATTCGTGATTCTAGACTATCTAAACCAATAGAAAAACGCTTAATCTCTAGCTGAAATATCATTTTCGTTTCTAGTGTAAGTTATTTAATTGCCAAAAAGTTAGCTTAGTCCCGTTATGACTGATCTAACCACGGTAGATTAGATATCTATTGATGCGTTACTTATTGTTACGAGGCATCTTGTATTACATAGATTTCGGGATTTCAAGCACAATCCATTTCATACCTGCCTAGGCAGGTATGAAATGGATTGTGCTTTTTTGCATCATATTAAATTTACATTTTAGAACGTTAACAGTTGGATTAAAATTATTCTAAGGTGATTATCATGTGTATTGTCGGAAAACTCCCAAGCATTGATCCAAGTTCATACTCATCCAACTTTCAAAACCGTTATGACCGGGATCTAAAAAATGCTCTAAGGATACGTTCTAAGTGTCCCTGTTGCGGAACTGTTGGCAAAATGAAGGTTCATTCCCATTACCAACGCTATCTATATACCAGTAAAAATTCAAAACCATTTCATCTGACTGTGACCGTCTTTCGTTGCGAATGTAAAACATGTGAACATCCATATCATGCATTTTTACCGCTCTGGATATGTCCTTTCTGTGTCTTTACATATAGTTTTCTGGTATGTGTTCTTGGCTATTTTTATGGCCCGGGGAAAGAGCAGTTTCAGACGACTGCCACGCACTTCCATTTACCCCGATCCACCATTCGCAGCCTGATTAATCGTTACTCGGCCGAGGACTGGAGAATTATGCAGACCAGACTTGCCCATCAAAATCAGTTGTCCAGAGGCCGGACAGCCTGCAAGCTTGCCCAGTCTTCTAAGAGGCTCATAGACTTTCTTGTTGATTTTCTTCACATCCACAGTGAATCTTTTTTTACGCGTCACTTTCCAATATCAAGCCACTGGTCGTTCATCTGTTATGGGGTATGGAATTTATGCATATGACCACACTCAAATCATTTGGACATAGTAGAAGCGGCCGATTTGATGGTATGTTGGGATTGATCTTATTGGAGGTGAAATCTTGAATCAGGAAAACAAAGAAAAGATCGCAATCTGGAAAGTTGGCGTCATTTCCCCTATCCTTCATCGGAAAAAAGAGGATGAATCCAGACATGCCTTAGCCAAAAAAATCGCTTCATCGCCATTGATGAACCCTGTCACTGGGGTATCAAAGTTTTACAGTCCACGCACCCTTCTCTGGTGGTGCCACTGCTTTGAATCTTCGGGACTGGATGGTCTTATTTCGCGCAGCAGAAAAGACCAGGGGGTGTTTCGCGCCCTTACTCCCCAGGTTCAAAGCCGAATCTGTCAGATCCTTGATCAGTTTCCAAGAATTTCCAACGTGAAGCTGAGAGAAAGGCTGAAAGACGAGGGTATTATTGATGATTCGCTTTCTCAGTCAACAATTGATCGCTTTGTCAGAACGGCCAGACCAGAAAAAAAGCTCCCTGCCATTCATCAGAATAAGGACAGGAAGGCTTTTGAGTTCCGGCATGCCAACGAGTGCTGGCAGGCAGACACCACTTTCTTGCAGAATTTAAATGGTGAAAAAGTCTGTCTGATGCTCATTGTGGACGATGCCAGCCGGATGGTTGTTGGGTACGGTATCTATACCCACGATAATGCCGCGAATTTTCTTGAAGTGCTTAAGGACGCAATCGCTCGGAATGGAAGACCGGAAAAGCTGCTTCTTGATCACGGCGGAACCTATGAAAACCACCATCTGGCCTTAGCCTGCGCACAAGCAGGAATCGTTTTGCGTTATTGTGCTGTGCGGGATGGGGCCCAGAAGGGGAAGGTAGAAAGATTGAACCGAACCCTGAAGGAAGGATGGCTCAATCAGATTGACTGGACAAGTTTCAACGACCTGGCAGAAGTAAAAAGCTCGTTCAGTCACTATCTCTACCCTGAGTATATCAATAAACCTCACTCTTCTCTAGCCAAAGAGGATGGTACCTGTCTGACACCAAGAGAAAGATTCCTTATGGATCAGGAATACATCCATAAAATTCCTCTGGAAAAACTGGATTCTATCTTTGTCTGCAGGTATGAGCGAAAAGTCAAAACAAACTCGACTGTTTCGGTTCAGAATGTCCTTTACGAAGTTCCTTCAGAATTCATGAAGCAGAAAATCGAAATTTTTATCGACCCTCTTAATGATGATCGGGCATGGATCCTGGATCCGATCTCAAACAAGCAGATTTCTGTAAAAAAGGTAGATAAGCATGAAAATGCTTATACCCATCGCAAACGCCATATTGTTTACCCGCATAAGGAGACACAGTAATGGAACCGACATTATTCTTTGGCCTGCGGCAGCTGCCCTTTCAGAAATCTTCACGCTACCGGCATCTTTACAAAACAGAAGATATTCAGCAGCTTGAAGGTCGACTGGAACATTTAAAAAAGGTTCGCGGAATTGGTCTGATTACTGGCAAACCCGGAACTGGCAAGACTGCTGCGATCCGTGAATTTACCAACAACCTTAATCCAGCTTCGTTTAAAGTGATTTACCTGCAGATGACAACTGTCACTGTTGCGGAGTTCTTTCGGATGCTTTCAAGTGAGCTTGGTCTTGAGCCGCAATATAAAAAGGTTGACCTGTTTCGGCAAATCCAAGATGAAATCCGCTATCAGTGCGAGGAAAAGAAATGTACGCCGGTGATTATCATTGATGAAGCACAATATTTATCCAATGCCATTCTGCGGGATCTGGTTATGCTTCTGAACTTTGAAATGGATTCTCGTGACTGCTGCATTCTGATTCTCTCGGGTCTTCCCGGACTGAATCGAATTTTAAAACAGAGCATCAACGAATCTCTCAGACAGCGAATCATCGTGAATTATCACGCAAATGGCCTGAGTCGAAAAGAAGCAGGACAGTATGTTGAGTGGTGTCTGAAGGAATCGGGCTGCGAAGAACCGGTATTTTCTGAAGATGCCATTGAAGCAGCCTGGCGCTTTTCGCAGGGTTCAGTAAGGGTTATGGATTCGCTTCTTTCCAAAAGCATGATTGAAGCAGCTGCACAGAAAAAGCGGCAGATCACAGCTGATATTGTAACCATTGCCCGTGAAGACTGTGAACTTGACATTTAAAATGAACTGGAGATGAAGATGATGTATTCAACATTTAATCCTTATGATCTCTTTCACTACCTGAAGAAAGAAGGATCAAGCTATGAAGAAGCTGCGCAGGCAGTACAGACACGCAACGAAGAAATTCCGGCCTATGAATATCTCATCCGAAAGTACCTTTCATCGGAGCATTGCCACGCAGTCGTTGTAAGGTCAGATGGCATTGAAGAGCCGCGCTATACAATTACAGGCTATGATCCTGATCACCGTACAGTTTTTGTACAGGCCCGAACTGGTGCGTACGGAAGCAGTAAAAATCAGGAGATGAAAAGTCTTGAAATTGAAGAGTTTATCTTTGGGCCTTATCGGATCTGGGACACGGTAGACCCTGTAGCCCAGTACGAATACTATAGTTTCGAAAAAGCGAAAGAATGGGCAAATACAGAATTGCCTTTCTGAATAGTTAAACGAGATCTGATGCAAGAAATGCATCGGATCTCATTTTTAATTATCAATAACTAATTTTATCAAAAAGCCAAGGGTCATATTTTTGAAAAAGAAAGTGACGCGATAATTCATATCGATTTATTGAAATCAAGATGTTTAGAAAGATTTCTGGAGCAAATAACTGCAATAAAAATTAACGTATTATGTCAAATCAATTCGACGCGTAACACTTATGGGTGATTCCGTTTTTACTTACAACCTTATTAGTCCTGGAAATCTGAAAACCAGCCTCTAAAATGATATGAAATTATGATCTCAAGACAAAATAATGATCACTATTTTCGCTTTGCTTTTCTTTTTTCCTTACGCCGCTGGATATTCTTTTTGACGACTTCAAAGAATGTCCAGGAACGGTACATGCGGTCCGCTGGAATGTATTGGTTGATATGATGGAGCAGTTTCTTCGGTTCGCGGGCAGCGAACATGAATGTTCCATCTTTTTTCGTGCGGATTCCGATCCTTGGAATCCATTTTCCTTTAAACAGAACAGAAGCCAGAACGACATCGACTTCACTCCAGGGAATGCGGACATACTTATTCACATTACGATCGGAGTAAAATTCCAATCCCTGATCTCCAACCATGATCTGGCCATATTCATCAAATCCCTGAAAGGATGTGGCTTTCGTAACAAAGTCCGCTTTGTGGTTTATAGACTGGACCATAAATTTTCCTCCTTCTTGTATCCTTGCTTATATATCTTGCTTATATACGATAACGCCCTGAAATGCAGTACTAATAAAAATGGGATAGTGAGTTTCGGGACTATAGATAAAACATAAAATATGCTTTAACTAAAGAATATATTTTCAACTAATCTACAAATAAGTTATTTAATTGTTAGCTATTTTACCTTAGTCATATTATGACTAAGGTAAAATCCCGCATATTAATTAATTTAGCTTACTCACAACGACTTCAATATACTGCACTTAAAGTTATCTATATTCTGCTAGTATGTATCTTCTCGGGGTATATATTCGCTTTTTTAGTTCTGAAAATGTGGGAGTTATCCTATATATATGGAAAGGTTTTGTACAGCATTGATCCAGGAACACGCTTGGCACTGTTTTGGATTTTTTGCATTTCAACCTTTATTATCGATTACTTCCATCCAGATTCAAAATCAGGATAGATTCATTCCGATAAAAAAACGCGATTCGCTTCGATTTTGAAGTGAATCGCGCTTGTTTCGAATACTCAATTGATTAGAGCAAATGAATCAGGTGTCCAATGATACCAACAGCGAACAGAGCGATGATGATAACGATTGGCGAAACTTTCTTCTTTAACAGCCAGCAGCAGAACAGTGTCAGCAACAGTGGAACCAGTCCTGGAATCAGGGAGTTCAGGTTTTCCTGAAGAGTCGTGACTTTCGTTGGAGTTAAAGACATGCCCGCAGCCTGATCTAACAGAGCCTGCTTGATTCCTTCGGCTCCGGCTGGAAGTTTATCCCAGTCAATGTAAGCACCTTCCGACAGACTAACCGTCGAAACAACTGGAGTGAACGTAACGTTAACCCAGCGTTCGATCAGGGCGCCAAGGACGAACATACCTAAGATGGATGCGCCTTTTGTAACCTTCTGGATCATACCGCCCGACAGGTCGGAGGCAATACGAGTACCGGCTTCATAACCGAATTCCTGTGTGTACCACAAGAAGGCAATACGGATTACGTTCCAGAGAACGAAGAACAGGATTGGGCCAAGGATGTTTCCAGACATTGCCAGCGAAGCACCCATGGCAGCCAGAATTGGACGAACAGTAAACCAGAAGACAGGGTCACCAACACCGGCCAGAGGACCCATCATTCCGACTTTGACACCCTGAATGGCGGTGTCATCAACCGGAGCACCATTTGCTCTTTCTTCTTCAAGAGCCAGGGTAACACCAATGATTGGAGAAGCAATATATGGATGGGTATTGAAGAATTCGAGGTGACGTTTTAAAGCCGCTGCACGATCTTCATTTGTTGAATACAGTTTCTTGATTGCTGGAATCATTGCATAGCACCAGCCACCATTCTGCATTCGTTCATAGTTCCAGGAGCCCTGCAGGAATGCAGATCTCCACATTACGCTTTGACGCGTTTTCTTATCCAGAGAGACTTTGTTGGCAGTTCCATTCTGGACATTTGTTTTTTCATCAGCCATGATAACAGCCTCCTACTCTCTAGTAATCGTTAAGGATATCCCCTAAAGGATCCCCAGAAACAGCTGCGCCATTCGCACCAGCTGCAACACTCTTTTCAGAAAGAGTCAGATAAATCAGTGCCATTGCAACGCCGATAACACCTAAAGCGATCAGTGTTAACTGGCTGATTGCAGCCAGCGCAAAACCAAGAGCGAAGAATGGCCATACTTCTTTATTAGCCATCATATTGATAACCATTGCATAACCAACGGCTACAACCATGCCACCGCCGATTGTCATACCATCCGTTAACCAGGCTGGCATCATCTTTAATGCGTCAATAACAGCCTGAGAAGGAATGAACATCAAGAAAAGAGCCGGAAGGGCAATACGCAGCCCCTGTAAGCAGATTGCAATCCATTGCCATCTTTCAATCGCTTTATAGTCACCTTTTTCTGCTGCTGCATCTTCACGGTGAACGATAGGAACGCACATTGTACGAACCAGCATGGTCAAGAATAAACCAGCAACAGCCAGAGGAACTGCCAGACCGATTGCAGTACCAATTTCATGCTCCGTACCACCACCAAGAATCAGGATAATGGCAGAAGCAACGGCGGCTAATGCAGCATCCGGAGCAACGGCTGCGCCAACGTTGGCCCAGCCAAGAGCGATCATCTGAAGCTGACCACCCAACATAATACATGTAGCAACGTTGTGACCTCCTGCGGCCAGACCAATCAGAGTACAGGCAATAAGTGGCTGATGAAACTGCCACTCATCCAGAATTCCTTCACATCCAGCCAGGAAGGCAATGATAAAGATTAAAATAATCTGAATAAAATTGAATGACATAAATCCTCCTGGTTACTTCAGCTCTGCTTTAGCCTTGGCTAACAGAGCATCCATGTCACCCTTCGAGTCAGCAGGAACTTTGCGGACATCGAACTTGATACCCATGGATTTCAGCTTTTCAATTGCAGCAACATCTTCTTTTCCAAGAGAAATCGCATTGTTCACAACAACTTTTCCCTTGGAGTGAGCTAACGAGCCCATGTTGATTTCTTTAATGTCAGCACCGCCCTCAATCGTACGGAGCGCATCTTCTGGGTTTTCAAAGAGCAAGAGAGCTTTCGTTGCTCCAAAACGCGGGTCTTTAGCAACCTCAATCATTTTGTTAATCGGAACAACATTGGCTTTAATTCCGGGGGGAGCCGCCTGCTCAATCAGTGATTTTCTCAGATTGTCCTTAGCGACCGCATCCGATACAACAATGATTCGATCCGGGTTTGTCGTCTTTGACCAGGCTGTTGCGACCTGACCATGCAGCAGACGGGAATCGACCCTGGCAAGTGCATATTTAATGTGTCCATCTCCAAGCACCGTTCCTGGTGGAATGGCACCCTGTGGAGCAGCTGGCTCAGCAGCTTTCGCCGGAGCAGCTCCCTCCATAACAGGCTGAAGACTTTCTGGAACAGTTTTGCAGCCTTCTTCAGCCGTCTTGCAGACGTGAGTAGCTATTTCATGGGCATTCTCAGTGCCGAAGCGCTGTCCATACGCTTCAATGATCATAGGTAAGTTCATACCTGTCACAATTGCCCAGGTATCTTCATGTCCCTTCATCAATGCACTGGACTGGTTAAACGGTGTTCCACCCCACAAATCACACAGGATCATCACCTGCTCCTGATCTGACAGTGTAGCAATCGCATCCTCCAGCTTCTTACGGAAATCATCCGGTCCTTCATTTGGATATAGGCAGACAGCCTGAACATCCTGCTGCGGCCCAAAAATCATTTCAGAAGACTGTTTGATTCCATTCGCGAACTCTCCATGACTAGCAAGAATAATTCCTACCATGTATTCGCTCATCCTCCTTATGAGACTTGGCTTTTGCCAAGTAAAGACAAATCAACTGATACGCAACATATATACAATTGATTTTACCGTTTCAGTATACCCTGTTCTTCCAATTTTTTACATAATTTTCATCTACAATTTCGAAAAAATTTTGTCGAATCTTTCGGATCGTGTGATCAATATCGTATAATTGTCTAGCAATATGCTCTTTTCTTATCACTTTATCTTCGCTATCTCGAATTGAATCAAAATCATTTTGACAACTATCATCTTCAAAGCGAATCAAATCATCAGAATCAGAATAGAAACGTATTAGACAATTCTCTCTTTTTCCCATCACCCAAATTCAGGAAATTTTTCCGGAATTTCAAAGGAAATCATTTCAAACATTATTGAATCAGATCAACAAAACGGTTTTTATACCCATAATTTAACCATATTTTATTCGTTTATGCCATACGTTTTTTCTAATTTTCTCTGTTCATTCAATCGCTTTTTCTTTTTAAAATTCGATTTGGTTTTGTATCAAAAAGGCATTAGAAGAGAGAAAACTGATCTTCCAGTGAATATAGTCTGTCGCAAAGACGAATCAATTTCTTTGAATTCCAGAAAGGCAATCTATCGCCTTTCCACCACCCAATCTGCCTTTCCACTTCCCCACTCTGAACTTCTGCATGGAACGACAAGTCTTATTCAGACCGGATACTGATCGATATCTTTTTTCGCTCTTTGTTATCCGTTAAAGACGGACGAATAAAGTGCAGCAAAGATCATTTTCGAAAGGCCGATCTGCATCCCTTCTTCTTTATCTGCTGTCCGTCCATACATCTGGACCTATTCGTTTCCATTGCCCACTGGCCTTGCCTGCCTGTTTCCGTCCAGATCCACTTCTTCCATATCGTCTATCGCTTATATCTTTGGATTTTCTTTGCATGAGAACTCTGGATCTAACTTCAGAGAGCCTGGCGTATCCAGAGATCTTGGTCATGACGATGTGTTGACCAGTCAAAAAAGCAATGGAATCTCTACCACACAAAAAAGTTTTAAAAATTTCTGTGAAATGGAAACAGTCTTGCGAGTCCCGCGTATATGCAATTAGAAAGGATGGTGAGAGGGTCTCACTGACCCCATGGCAAGCCATGGGGGTTGAAATACACCCCCATTGTTTGACAGGACAGCTTCGGCTGTTGTCTGTGAGTAGCCTTGGTGAATATTGTCTTCGGACGATACGAACTCCGTTGTTTATGTCATCACACCTTTAAGATATCGTTCTAGTCTTAAGCTCTGTGGCTCTGCTTTAAAAGCCTGTTCGGGGTAACAGGCGGTGAGTTTGAGCGTAAAAAGCATTTACAACATTGGCGAAGGACACCTTACAGCCTTCGGGCTGGTTTATTTACCGAAAGGAGGCATCTGTAATGCCGGAAGCTTTGACCTACGTACTGGACATCGATGGCAATCCATTGATGCCGACCAAAAGATGCGGAAAAGTCCGCAGGCTCTTAAAAACAAAGAAAGCTAAAGTCGTAAAGAGAACTCCTTTTACCATCCAGCTTTTATATGAACCTGGTACTCATGTGGTTCAGCAGATCACGTTAGGCGTCGATGCAGGATCTAAACATATTGGATTGTCTGCGTGTACTGACGCAAAAGAACTCTATGCAGAAGATGCACAGTTGAGAACCGATGTATCTAACAAACTGACCGCAAGAAGAGAGGCGAGAAGAACAAGAAGAAACCGCAAGACAAGATATCGAAAGCCAAGATATAACAACCGGGTGCATTCAAAACACAAAGGATGGCTGGCGCCTTCTGTGGAACAAAAGATTACATGCCATTTAAATGTCATCCGGAAAGTTACAAAGATCCTGCCGGTTTCAAAGATCGTAATCGAGACAGCCTCTTTTGATACACAGAAACTGAAAGCACAGCTTGCAGGGCAAAAACTTCCTGAAGGCAAAGATTACCAGAACGGTGAAATGAAAGACTGGCTCAACGTCAGAGACTATGTACTGTTCAGGGATGGATATACTTGCCAGTGCTGCAAAGGAGAATCCAAAGATAAGGAACTGCAGGTCCATCACATTCACCAAAGAAAAGATGGCGGCAGCAACCGTCCGGAAAATCTGGTTACACTCTGCAAACACTGCCACCAGGGATACCATAAAGGGAATATCAAACTTCCAGATAAGATTCTTAAGCCGGCTTCATTTGCAGATGCGGCTTTTATGGGGGTCATGCGAAAGACTCTGCTGGAAAGAGCGCAGACAGAATTTGCTCCCATTCCTGTAGAAGAAACATTCGGATATCTGACCAAAGCAGAACGTCTTCGGCATGGTCTTCCCAAAGAGCACTACGTTGATGCGAGATGCATTGCAGGCTATCCAGAAGCAAGACCTGCTCAAACCGTCTTTTTTAGCAGGAAAGTGAGATGTCATAACCGGCAGATTCATAAATTCAATCCTTCTAAAGGCGGCATCAGAAAACTGAACCAGTCGGCAAAGGTCATTATGGGCTTTCAGCTGTTCGATAAGATCAGATACCAGAAAACGGAATGCTTTATCCAATGTCATTTAGCTAGAAAAATATGACCTCAAACTTTGTATAAAAATCAAAGACAAAGTGGATGATAGGAATAGAATTTGCTGCTGATTATATCCATATGCACCAACCAAGCACAAAATATACTGATTGATTTGGCTGTATTCATCAAAATAGGTGCACTAAAAACAACCCTTCGATAAGAGCCGTTTTTAAGAATTGTATGGGTGGTTTGTATCAATAAGATGCGCATATAATGCACTTATCGATAGGTGAACCATATCAAACGATTGGGATGGAGATTTCGCTTGAAGCTTCTTTCCGGCCGAACGGGCAGTTTTTCTCTTAGCAGCTCCTCGGTCAGAGCCTGAAACTCCGCTTTTGTAATTTGACGAATCGTTCGATTCTTCGTCCACTTCGGGGTGAACGTGTTCCTGATAGCCCGTATCGCCTTAGTTGTATTGATTTGGTATTCATAAGTTGTCTGATTCTCTTCTTTATTATCTGATTGAGATGATTCAAGAACACACTTTTTGATCTCGGAAACCAGATTGTAGAAGATAAGGGATGAATAAATCTCCTGAATGATGTATTCTGCTTTTATCGAGTGGATACGTTTCATTCCTATTCCATATTTAAGCCAGGAGAAACTCTGCTCGATTCGCCACCTTAGGTGGTAAATAAATCCAAGAGCCTCCGGAGGAAATTCTGCTTCATCCAGATTGGTAATCAGTCCTTCCCAGACGTTGTCGCCAATCTCGATAGCTACCACCCTGCAGTCAAAATCAATAAATTCAGATTCTGGATCAATCTGTCTCATTGATTTTTTGACCAGGTATTTCATCTGGGGGTTTTCTTTTTCCCCTTTTCTTTGGTGGTGGGTAAGAATGCGGCTGATCTGCTGGTCTTCTGTATGGTCAAGCTCTGTATAAGTCAGGCAGCTATACTCTCGTTCTTTCATACGTATGAGGTATTTGTGCCCTAAGGATTCAATAAGCTTACATAATGGGTAAGAGAAATACCCTCTGTCCATGACAAAGAGAAATGTCTCGCCAGGATAAGCTTCGTGAATCTCCTTGACCATTTTCATAGCAGCGGCCCGTTCGTCTTTGGACCTCTGGTCTTGAGTGACGATGGCTAAAAATTTGTCATTAAGTACGTCATAGGCTGCGTTAACGTGAATACCGGCCCGGATAATGTTTTCCTTGTTCTTGGTATAAATGATGTAGTCAGGTTCATCTTCATTTGGCGCAACAGGTTTATTGGTTCCGTCAAAAGCGATTACCCTGTGTTCTTTATATTTTTTATCCATGGAATAAAGTGCCAAGGTGGCTTTGTGCAGTGCTGAAAATACGCTGACTGGAATCTTGGCTTTTGTCTGAACAAGTGCCGAAGCAGATGGTCTTACACTGCCCATGCCGAAATAGTTCATGGATAAATCGGAGAGTGTTGATCCATTCCCGATAATGGATGTATTCAGGAAATGGAACAAGTTTATTTTTGATGATCGATAATGACTTCGTGAGAAAGCTCCTGTTTGAGAAGCAAGAATCTTCTCCTGTTTGTGGGCAAATTCCTCAAGGAATTTCATGAATCTTTGATAAATCTTATGTGGTGAAGTAACTCTAATTGCCATTTTATTCCTCCTTAAACGGTTGCATTTTTGATTGAGTAAGGATTAAATTAGACAATTATAGAGTTGTTGTCAAAGCTAATTTTCGTTAAACCAGAAAATATAAAATCCACCATCTGTGCACGGATGGTGGACAATACTAACTATCAAAAACTAAGCTAAATGACATTGATGCTTTATCTTTGGAAAAAGAATGTCAGGAAGATTCGATATCAGGATGCTTGACGGAACTACGGTATCTGCTTCTGTTTCCTGGAAGAAATTAAAAAGACTTGAGTCATCGAATGGATGGCTTATTGATAAGCGACAAAACAATATTGTAAACATTGAATAGGAGGTGTAGGCGGCAATTCCTCCCCACAGTAAGCTATGGGGTTTCCTTGCCGCATTAGATGACGTAATCACTAAAGAACAACAGTTTGAGCGAAAATAAGCATTCGTTCAAGCATCTGGAATCAGTTAAGCCGTTGCAGATCATATCTGTGGATCGCAGTTTATCCATACGGCTTTAGCTGAATCTCCATTCAATCTAAAAGAGATTGAACAGGTAATCCTTTGGCAGACAGACAACCAATACCTTCAGAGGCAAACCAGACTGTCGCCTTATAGGATTCAAAACTTAATTTTAGGATTCGTCTTTACTATTGGAGAATCCAAAGGAGATTGTATGTACAATAATCATAATGCTCCGCCAAAAATCAATAACACAAGCAGTAAACAAACAGAAAGCCCTGCTCCACAGGCAGAAAAAACGAATTCTCGAAATCACAATAAAGACATTTCATCCAAGCATTTACTCTCGCATCCTGATGTGTTTGCGGATGTCATCAACCTGGTCGATGATTTTGCCCCTCTCAATATTTCTGAGAATAAACTCCAGCATCTTGTTACCCGCCTGCCGGTATTAAATGTGGATAATGATTTGCATGAGATTGAACGCGACGTCTCGATGGAACAGATCGTCCACGAACTGGAAAATGGCGAAAAGTATTATCTGCGCCTTGGTATTGAAAACAGATCCTCTATTGATCCATACATTTCTCTTCATACCAAGAGTTCGAACGAAATGGAATTGAGCCAGATGCTGCTGGAAAAGAAAAAAGGCGCTGTATTAACGATTGTTTTATACTTTGGAATCGACAAACCCTGGCCGCAGGCTAAAAGCGTAGGTGAGTCACTGCAGAACCTGAGTCCAGTTGAGGTCCAAAACATTCCGGAAATCAAAACTGATTCGGATTTTCGCGTAAGAGTAATCGATCTCGGAGGTCTGAGTAACGAACAGATCGACTGCCTTCAGTCGGATCTCCACGACATTGCCGTTGTGATCAAAGCTCTTCGAAATAAAGAAGAAGTGCCTCAACTCAACCATCCATTAAAACACGTCGAAGAGACTATTCGAACGATGACCGCATTGTTAAACTCCAGAAGCCTGGCAGAAGAAATGTTGATCAGCATCAAAAAGAAAGGTAAAAATAACATGACTACTCTCGAAACATTTAGACCAATTATCTCAAAAAGAGATCAGGACTACTTTTTCTCCCTTGGAGAAGGCAAAGGTAAAACCAACACTTTAAACATGGTTAACGCAGTGACCACCTATCTGAAAAAGCACGGAAGAGAGCACGAATTGTCAGAGCACTCTGATCTGGCTGGCTTTATTGAAAAAGTCTACGATCAGGAAATTAAAGAATCATAAGCAGACAACAAGCAAAGTATAAATTCCTCGAGTCTGATTACAACTATTTATAGGTTGCCAAGCGCCCTCTAGGGTTGCAGGTTAGAGAGCCCGATCTCTCATCAAGTTGGATACTTAACTGGATAACCTTTGCAGAAAACGCGAAAACGAAAATACGTGGTCTACCATCAGAGTGGCAAAGTATTTTGTTCCGCGTTTCATCTGACATGATGCCCGAAACTAAACAAGGACGGAAATAGCTTTATTGACCATATTTCTGCCCTTCTTTACCTCCTAAACACCATTATTATTGCGACCTGAACCTTTATTCAGTAAACTAGAAATAGGAAAAGAGCAATCGATTCTCAACTTCGCTAAAAGATGACGAGTGACGGTTCTGACTCGTCGGTAAAATAAAAATTGACCGAGCGAAGATGACGAGTGACGGTTCTGACTCGTCGGTAAAATAAAAATTGACCGAGCGAAGATGACGAGTGACGGTTCTGACTCGTCGGTAAAATAAAAATTGACCGAGCGAAGAATCCAACGGGGACACTGAAAGGTGTTCCCCGTTTTTTTTATGCGAGAGGAAGTCGAAAATGGATTTTACTGCAGACATTTACCAATTGACTCAAGATTTTATAAACGATTATCCCAAAGCAGATTACCCAGAACTCATGTACAAATTAGGTCGTCCATACAGCTGTCTCTTAGTTGCAACTCATTACAACTATTACATCTGTATTCCTTTCCGCTCACACATCAACCACAAAAACGCTTTTTTATTCCATGGAACTCTGGTCCTATGTCAAGATTTAGTACAACTAAAATAGAGGTTTCTTATCAGTAGAAGCCCTTACTACTTTTTTCTGCGGCTTTCCTTTAGCCTTATTTGTTCGTTTTCCGTTTCGCCTATCGGCGACCAGCCTCTGCGGCTGGACCGCACCAGCGTGGCACGCTGGACCGCAGCTCGCTCCGGTGAGGTGTGTGGGACTTTCACTCGTCGCTTGCTCGATGACCATCGTCGCACATTCGGTCTACGGCTGAAAAGGGCCGCTGTCGCTTAAACCCTTGTCAGCCTACGACCGCCTGTGCACTCAGGTCTTCCATCGAGCGAAGCGACGGTGAAAGTCTTTCAAGCTACCTATGATGCCGTATGACAGCTCACGTTCTCGAGCGGCTGCGCCTTTCGAGAACTGGATCCTGGCAACGCGGCTATCATCCTCCACTATCCGTTTTTTCTGCGGATGCAGTTTTCTGTTTTTCATTTGTAAATGGTTGTGCATTAGAACTTGCCTTCATCTGCTCAAAGGTGTTTGGAGACAGGTAATTGCAGTGGCTATGAATTCGTACCGGGTTATAGAAACTCTCGATATACTGATCGCATAAGCGATAGACCTGCCAGTAATTTTCCAGCTCAAATCGGTTAAGCCACTCTCTTTTGATTAGAGAATGGAAGGATTCAATGCAGGCATTATCGTAAGGGTACCCTTTTTTGGAGTAGCTGCGAATCATATCGGAAGTCAGATTCTGATAGTGGCTGCAGGTAAAATGGATACCCTGGTCTGTATGCAATACAATTGGCCGATCGGATTTTCGCCTGATTTTAGCCGTTTCCAGCGCTTCCAGAACATCTTCAGCCTCCATGGTTCTGGATAATTTCCAGGCAATAATCTTTCTTGAAAAGAGGTCCATGATACAGGTTAAATAGACAAACCCTTCCTGTCGGGTGTGAATATAGGTAATATCAGTACACCAGACCGCATTTGGTTGATCAGGATTGAACTTTTGCTTCAGAATGTTTCTGAGCTTTTGATCCGTTCCTGGGATAATTGAAGGCCGCTGTGGCTTTTTTATCCATTGTGCCCGGATACCCATCTCTTTCATATAGGTACCGACGGTTCGATCTGTAATCGTGTAGCCTTGCCTGCGTAGAAGAACTCCAATCTTCGGGGCACCGTAATTTTGGTGACTCTGATCATATATTTTTTGTATTTGTTTTTTCACATCTTCTTTACGTATCGCCTGATTACTGGGTTTTCGATTGAGGCAGGCATAATAACCAGATCTGGAGAGGCCGAGTAGTTTAAGCACTCTGGCCACGGAGAAGTCTTCTCCTTTTTCGCTTTCTTCGTGTACCAGGCTATAGAGCGTGGAGTTTAATTTCCCAGAATGCTTATAGCTTTTTTTAAGATCTTTAGCGCCTCAAGAGCATCTTTGAGTTCCCTTTGGAGACGGGCATTTTCCTTTTCAACTGGATTGGTATAATGACCAGATCCAATAAATTCCGGTTCACCATCCTCTGAGCGTTTGGCCTGTGTCTTGAATCGACTCAAAGTGCTCAGCCCAATTCCAAGGTTGTCTGCGCATTCTTTCATCGTCAGATCGGGATGGTCTTTAACATATTGAAGAGCGTCTCTTCGCTGCTCTTCAGTAATTTGTTTCCGTTTGTTTGCCATAGAAATACTCTCCTGTTCGTTTCGAATTGTAACTCTATGACATAGAACCGGTTAGGAATAAACTCTATTCGGTTTGTCCACTAATTATTCTAACTTCACTCAACGATCCATTCATTCAAAATCTGGCCTTGACTACTCAAAAATAGTTCTGATCAACAAGGATAATTACCTGGACAATAAGAAAGTTGCCATTGATCAGGATGAATTCAATGCAGTCCAAAAGAATCTTGAGCGAATTGCTGCTGAAGCCGTAGCTTATGTTGAAGGATACATTGGGCATCTTGTTGGAAGCGCCCCGCTTCACCCCAAAGAGTTTGTCCGTAAATACCAATATTCAACACTTTCTTACTTCCATGATCTCATGGAAATCTAGCTCGTAACCTAATTTCACATAAATCAAAAAGCCTGCCGCTCAAGTCGAGAGACAGGCAATAAGTGCGAGTAATCGCAAATGTGATCGGAACAGAACAGCAACAGTTAGATTAAGGAATATTCTCAAGCCGTTAGGTGAATAAGGCTATTACATATTTAACAAATCAG
Source organism: Allobaculum sp. JKK-2023 (assembly GCF_034745455.1). Lineage (NCBI taxonomy): Bacteria > Bacillati > Bacillota > Erysipelotrichia > Erysipelotrichales > Erysipelotrichaceae > Allobaculum > Allobaculum sp. JKK-2023. The sequence continues at coordinate 827,307 of NZ_JAYERV010000003.1, forward strand.
CATAGGTTCCTGTATCTACCAAGGTCAGTGTTAAAACATCATCTTCCTTCAAGTAAATTAACAGCCAATCAGGTTGAATATGGCATTCTCTGAATCCTCGATATTTACCTTTTAAGCTGTGGTCTTCGTACTTTTTTTCTAAGGGAATATTGTTCTGAAGCATATTCACTACATTCTCCAGAAGAGCAATATCAAGACCTCTTTTTCTGGCTAATTTCAAGCTTTTCTTGAAGTTGCGAGTAAGAATTAACTCATACGCCATTAATCAAGATCCGCCATAGCTTCAGAAAAGCTCTTATATCTCTTAGTGTCAGGATCCTTGCTAATTCTTTTAGCTTCTTCCATGGCTTCAATAACCTCTGGTTTATACTGCGGAACGACTACATCAAACGGTAGACCGCCCCGCATAACACACTGCCTGAGAAACATATTCACTGCACTGGACATATCGATTCCCAATAACTTAAAAATCTGCATCGACTGTTTTTTTAAATCTTCATCTATTCTAATCTGAGTAGGTACTGTGCTCATATATGAATCCCCCTATTAAGCATTGTTTTAAAGCATGCGCTCATTTCATAATTCTATTATAGGAGTTTACTTTATTTTCGTCGATTATTTGGTTTACATCGTAAAGTATATGTATCTATTTCTTCCTGATTTTCATTTTCGTTCCCTGATATTTGCAATATTGAAAGGATAAGCTGGTGTCAAAAAAGAGATTCTGATTACGATCTACAACACGTTCGGTGTTGTATCTAACGCCATTTGGACGATGATCAAGAATCTTGAGCGATCTCAAAGGAGCGAATTACCATTAGGACTGTATATAAAGTGCAAACATCTAATGATGAAAGGCTTCATTAATATAAAAGTCAATGAAACGCAATACTCGCATGAAATCCCTTATTGAATAGTGATTGTAAGACGTTTTCCTAATGCTGTTGCAATTTTGCTAATGGTATCAATTCTTGTATTATCTCCACGTTCTATTCGGGCAATTGTAGACTGGGGAACTTTAGATAATTGGGCAAGTTCCCTTTGAGATAACCCGGCATTTTGTCTTGCAAGATATACGGCAAGCGAACTTTCTAAAATCGCTTTCTCTTTTAAAAACCCTTCTTTAAAATCGTCATCCTGCATTTTACTATTCAAATATTCATTAAATTTAACTGTTGCCATTTTGATCACTCTCCTCAAATTCCTTTTTTAACATTTTTGCATGCTCGATCTCTCTCACAGGGGTCTTTTGTGTCTTTTTTGTAAAACCATGAGTAATTACATCTCTATTTCCAAATACATGAAAATATAAAGCCCGCTGGATATTTGACGCCACCTGCGACCGAATTTCATAGATATCACTGTCAATCTTCTTGACCCATTTCATTCGCTGAGAGATAGCTAATCCATTTTCTTGAACTAAGTAAATTACGGTCATTAGTTTTTCTTGATCTTTCAGGGGCAATGTTTCCAAAAATTCTGCAAATTCATTGTGACCGTTCAATTAAGCCTGACTGTTTATGCACATCCACTTTCCATATGGACGATTTATTTGACGCTTATGGTAATCATCAAACGCAAAGTATTCTACTGCTTGACTACCCAGTAATAAACCGATTGCATATAAGGAACAATATGAACAAAAAGATTTTTGCCGCTCTTGCTTCCGCAACAATGGCTCTGAGCGCAACAGGATCTCTGGCTGTGTTCGCTGAAGACTTCGATGTTGTTACTGAAGCAGATGGCACACAGAATACTCCAACAGGTACTGTAGTTCCAGCTAGCGGATTAGTTATCGACTCGACAAATTTTCCTGATGACGGTTTCAGAACAAGCTTGATTGATTATCTTAATGCATTAAGTATTAAAGATATTGAAGAAACAACTCCTATTAAATACGGATCTAGATTATCAAAGGCTGCTCTTGATGCTGTAACCACAATTGCAATTGGCGACGTTGCTGGTTATACATCTCCAACTGCGACCGATCCTACAGATTTTTATGCCCTTCCTACTAATACGTTTACCGTAACTGGAAAGGGTAAAGATCAAACCGTAAAGCCTACTGACCCTACTGCTGCTCCTAGTTTTTCTACTATCACTAAGTCTGATGCTGTTGATTTAACTGGAATTGAATATTTTTCAAATCTCGAAACCTTGATTGTAAATGGTGCTGCTTCTCTTCAGAATATTGATTTAAGCGCTAATACTAAAGTAGAAAATGTATGCATCATCGATGCAGCTAAGTTAAATACTGTTAATTTAGCTGATAATGCTGAATTAGCTGAATTATACGTAGAAGATGCACCAGTGCTTAACACAATTGATCTTCCAGGTGGAGTTAACCTCAATAATGTTACAGTTATTACTGCACCAAGTCTTGATGCATTAGATCTTTCTCAGAATAAAAGATTACAGACTGTAACTGTTCAGGACACTAATGTTGCCAATCTTGATCTTTCAGGAAATTTAATCTTGACTGATGTTCTTGTTGACAATAACTCTCTGAATACTCTGAACTTAAATGCTAGTAACAATATTGCTAAGTTAGATTGCTCAGATAACGTACTGTATAGTCTTGATTTACCAGCTGTAACTGCCGCGCTTACATATATTGATGTTAGCAATAACGTCCTTCAGAAACTGGATTTCCCAAAATTAACTGATGTGACTGACCTGAATGTTTCTCATAATGAGCTGAATAAGTTAGATCTTTCTAAAGTGTCTTTTAAGAATGCTAAACTTAATGTATCCTACAACCACATGGCTGCTCTTAATTTGACCACTAAGCAGACTGCTGGCTTAGATGTCGCTAACTCGGACTTCTCTAGTCAGAGAATTTACATTGCGCCAGAATATAATGCAGTTAATTTAAAAGAAAACTATGAAGATTTCGATATTGACTCTGTAATGTATAACGTATTTGAGCCTTCGACAGTTGAAATGGATTATGATGAAGGAATTTTATCAAACATTCAGTCTAATGGGGCTCAGTACAATTACTACGTTGATGGTTCAAATACCGGACCTATTTTATACGTACAGGTTCTTAAAGCGGACGTTTTAAATCGTCTGTATAATCCAAATTCTGGTGAGCATTTCTACACCAAAGATATTGAGGAAAAAGACGTTTTAGTTGGTCTTGGATGGCAGGATGAAGGAATTGGCTGGACATCTCCAGTAGAAAGTTCTAAACCTGTTTATCGACTTTACAATCCAAATGCAGGTGATCATCACTACACTATGAATAGTGCTGAACGCGATACATTAGTCACATATGGCTGGAAATATGAAGGAATTGGATGGTATTCATATACTGGTTCGTCTAATGAAATTGCTTTCCCAGCTGCTGCCAACGTAGTTGATAACACAATGCCACAGTCTGTAGTAGTCTACCGCGAATACAATCCAAATGCGAAAGCTGCAGGTGCTCATAACTATACTGTGAATGCTGCAGAAAACGACTTCTTAGTGTCTGTTGGTTGGCTTGAAGAAGGAACTGCTTGGAACGCTATTAAGTAATTTGATGATTTTATAAAGATACTCTAAAATTTCATGAGGTTTTGATACCTGTGAGCTTTAAAATAGCTTGAGGTTTCAAAACCTCATTTTTTTGTGTCCTCTACATTTGCTCGTGCTTTACGATTGTGTGGTGAATGTGGTCGGACCACATTTTAATCGTAGAGCGACGATATAATGTGAGAAAACATCATTGATTTGAAATAAGGCGAATGATGTATATTGATATTCATTGTTTTTGAAAATCAAGATGTATTTTCAGCCAGATCCGCTCATAAATTTTTCCTCCGCTTAAACCCTTGACAGTGGGACCCCTGCCCCCTGGACCCCTAAAAAGCGTCCCGGTCGGTTGAAAAATATCTCCCGATAGGGACGCTGGCAGTCTACCAGGGGGCAGCCCACTGTAAAGGGCCGCTTCGAAAAAAATTAATCGCTCCGTAAGTCAATGGGATACCGATTCTCCATAATGGTTGAAACCTCAATGGAAATTGGTCCCCTTTAGGCGACCACAAATAGTTTGTGGAGGGTACCTCCAAGAAAGTGTGGGAAACCACAATTTAGTTTGGAGGAGTAGACCAACCACTCACAATCTTGGGCATTCGTTATTTAGACTTAATCCCCTTAATTGTGTAATTCTAATGTGCTTTACTCCCGAAATATGTGATATAGATTTTGGACATTTCATCATTCAATACCTTTTTGCCGATTGAATACTTGTGATCATCTACAACGCATTTAACCTTCAGTCCTGTTTTTGTCGTTGTAGGGCCAATCAGCTCAACTACTGTCTCGATATCATAAAGTGGCTTGCTCTGCCAGTTTCGACTGATATAACAAAACAGACAATGTTCGACCTTGTTTCATTTGCTTGTTCCTGGTGGAAAATGGCAGACCCAGATCTCCAGTCCAGTCTCCTGAGCAAGCTTGGCAAGATCTTTTTTCCATAAACGGCAGCGGCTTCCGTTACTGCCTCCACCATCACAGGTGATATATAGGCGCGTGGCATTCGGAAAAGTGGCATGACCAACTGTCCACCACCAGCGGCGAATGCTTTCTACCGCAAAGTCGCTGGTGTCATGGTCGATTCCTAAATTGACAAAGGCTGTATTGTTATTTTCAACATAAACACCATAAGGAGCGACCTGACCCAGTTTTTTGTCCAGAAAATCGTGGTCATTCACCAGTCTTGGATCGCCTTTGGGGCGATACTCTCTTCCGTTGTTTTTGAAGTTGCCCAGATTTTCTTTTTTCTTCGCGTCAACAGAAATGACGGGCTGGCCATTCTCGATGAATTCCTTTGCTTTATTGTTGATAAACTGAAACTGCTGGTCCCGTTCGGGAGATTCTTTACCCACTTGAAGCATTTTTCGATTCTCATGCAGGCTGTATCCCATCTTTTTCAGATAGACAGCGACTTCAACATAGCTGATATTGATTCCGTAGTCTTCTTTCAGGCGCTCGGCGATTTTCCTTTCAGATAGATTTGTCCAGGTCAAAATCTTCATTGGATTGCCATTTGCTACTGTCACCATTATAGGTGGTAGGACTTGCGCCTAAGGGCAATAACCCAAAATACGATAGACAAACTCATCTCGTGTTAGACATTGTTATTTAATCAACAGTACGAATGTTGCAAGCTTATTCATTCGTCAGGACTATTAGTGTTAAAAGCTACGTCTGTATAAGATCCCTGATCCTTAGTTAAGTTGTTTCCGGATATTTGAATTTGAATTCTACCGTTGGGTACCATATGCGGTCATTTCGGTACCTAACGGCCATTGAATATTAATATGTGATTATAATGGTGCTGTAAATGGTATTCATTTTGAATGGTGGATCTCTTTCGGTGCTGACTGGTGGAACAGGTCTTTTTAGTTACTGTTCACCAATGTCATTTAGCTAGAAAAATATGACTTTAAACTTTGTCTCAAAATTGAAGACAAAGTGAATGATCGAGACTGAATCCGGTCCTCATCCATTCATATGCACCAAATAAGCACAAAATATATTGATTAATCTGGATGTATTCGTCCAAATAGGTGCACTAAAAACAACTCTTTGATAAGAGCTGCTTTTAAGAAATTAACAAGCACATAACATTCGTTAAATGCGCGTATAACGCACTTATCGGTAAGTGAACCATATCAAACGATTGGGATGGAGATTTCGTTTGAAGCTCCTCTCTGGTCGAACAGGTAGTTTTTCTCTGAGCAGCTCCTCAGTCAGAGCCTGAAACTCCGCTTTTGTAATTTGACGAATCGTTCGATTCTTCGTCCACTTCGGGGTGAACGTGTTCCTGATAGCCCGTATCGCCTTAGTTGTATTGATTTGGTATTCATAAGTTGTCTGATTCTCTTCTTTGTTATCTGATTGAGATGATTCAAGAACACACTTTTTGATCTCGGAAACCAGATTGTAGAAGATAAGGGATGAATAAATCTCCTGAATGATGTATTCTGCTTTTATCGAGTGGATACGTTTCATTCCTATTCCATATTTAAGCCAGGAGAAACTCTGCTCGATTCGCCACCTTAGGTGGTAAATAAATCCAAGAGCCTCCGGAGGAAATTCTGCTTCATCCAGATTGGTAATCAGTCCTTCCCAGACGTTGTCGCCAATCTCGATAGCTACCACCCTGCAGTCAAAATCAATAAATTCAGATTCTTGGTCAATCTGTCTCATTGATTTTTTGACCAGGTATTTCATCTGGGGGTTTTCTTTTTCCCCTTTTCTTTGGTGGTGGGTAAGAATGCGGCTGATCTGCTGGTCTTCTGTATGGTCAAGCTCTGTATAAGTCAGGCAGCTATACTCTCGTTCTTTCATACGTATGAGGTATTTGTGCCCTAAGGATTCAATAAGCTTACATAATGGGTAAGAGAAATACCCTCTGTCCATGACAAAGAGAAATGTCTCGCCAGGATAAGCTTCATGAATCTCCTTGACCATTTTCATAGCAGCGCCCCGTTCGTCTTTGGACCTCTGGTCTTGAGTGACGATGGCTAAAAATTTGTCATTAAGTACGTCATAGGCTGCGTTAACGTGAATACCGGCCCGGATAATGTTTTCCTTGTTCTTGGTATAAATGATGTAGTCAGGTTCATCTTCATTTGGCGCAACAGGTTCATTGGTTCCGTCAAAAGCGATTACCCTGTGTTCTTTATATTTTTTATCCATGGAATAAAGTGCCAATGTGGTTTTGTGCAGTGCTGAAAATACGCTGACTGGAGTTTTGGTTTTTGTCTGAACAAGTGCTGAAGCAGATGGTCTTACACTGCCCATGCCGAAATAGTTCATGGACAAATCGGAGAGTGTTGCCCCATTCCCGATAATGGATGTATTCAGGAAATGGAACAAGTTTATTTTTGATGATCGATAATGACTGCGTGAGAAAGCTCCTGTTTCAGAAGCAAGAATCTTCTCCTGTTTGTAGGCAAATTCCTCAAGGGATTTCATGAATTTTTGATAAATCCTGTACGGCGAAGTAACTTTAGTTGCCATATTTTCCTCCTTATAAAGTTATGTTTTCAACGTGATAAGGATTAAATTAGATAATTATGGAGCTATTGTCAAAGTTAATTTTCGTTAAACCAGAAAACATAAAATCCACCATCTGTACACGGATGGTGGACAAAAACTAAGCTAAATGACATTGTACTGTTCACACTTCTTTACTGGAGTGAATAGGTTTCCTGAACTTTGCAACGATTTGTAATCGTGAATCATCAAATTATAGATCGGTTTATTGAGATAACTCTTATACATTTGTTAAAAAACTGATATATCATTTGTATCTATAAACTATGAAGATGGAAGAACTTTGTTAGTTAAATACTTTGGTTACAATTATAGCCGATATAGCCGAACTTTGAATGCGATTCTTCCAGATAAAAGCGGATGATTAGCTTTAATATCACTTTATATAAAGGGGTCATAGTGACCTTCCGCTTTACTACAAATGAAATATCGGTGTTTGGTTGCAATTTTCTGAAAAGTTCAGGAGTTTTTGTCCGTTATAAGCTGGCATTCGCTAACTGCTACTTTAAGTCCACCCTATAATCCGATTGCTCTCCTACCAATACGAGAAAGGAAATACACAATGCGACATTCAAAAACACTAGCTTTACTTACCGCTATTCTAGCTTTCCATGGCACGCCAATGCTTATCAACGCCACGGAATTCGATGCAGTTTCTGAAAGTGCTACTGATTATAATGAGCCTGTTGTTCCGCAGGATGTCAAAGATAACTTCTACGGAACAGGCGGTCCATGGGAAGAGAAGATTTGTAAAAATAAAGATCTGTTCTACACGATGTATGTAACAGACGATGATGAAAAAGTCATAGACTATCGAAAAATCTCTTTTGCTGACTCAACATCAACGTTGTATGATGTTTGGACTTCGAAAACAAACAAAGATACAAAAATTTATGTAGTCAGGGTCAAGGCCAAGTTGCCGAAAGATTTAGAAGATGCCGGTTACCATCTGTATAGACGCGAGCAAGGTCAGGAATTTGAATGGACATATTATATTTTGTATGACTCTGTTAAGGATGAATATCGTTTTGCAGAGTCAGCAGATACGTGGGATCAAAGCAATCCGAATATTCCGGTGCCAAATTTTACCAGTTTGAATGGTAGTAATGCAGGTATCCCTGCGATGAAATATTTCGATTTCTATGCTGGCAAGCTGCCGTATGCTATGTCGAGATTGAGAGTCCACTGCCAAGTAGACGGCAAAGAATTTGACATCAATCTCGATAATGTTGAGTTCAGCACCATTGAATATGCAGAAACGCAAATTGTCCCCTTCCGTCAGGTTCCCTACCTCCAGTTCTTGAATAAGGATACAGTTTTCAACAGAAATGCGGTTGTTGGGACAATTTCATTTGATAAAATCACGCAGGCAATTCGAAGTATCCACAAAATTGATCGAGATATCGCCTATATTGGCTATGAAGTTCAGACAGTCAACGGGAAACCAAATGACTGTTACGCGCCTGTTGTTTCTGACGGTCAGCTGCAAGCCTATTTTTCAGCCGATGCATATGATGACAGCTATAAGCCGCTTGGATACCTCGAGTACAGTCTCAAAGACAATTGGCGCAAAGATATCACACTGAAATTCAAAACTAAAAGCTCAGGAACCGATACTCCATCTAATCCTAGCTCAAATACACCTTCCAACCCGGCAAAACCCGCTGATACTTCTCCAAAGTTTGACTCGAAACAGCATTCAGAAAATTACCGCTTATACAATCCAAATACTGGAGAACATTTCTATACGACCAGTGCGGCTGAAAGAGATCACCTGACGACAGCAGGATGGAACAACGAAAAAGTCGAATGGATTTCCATGAAACAGTCAAGTGAACCCGTTTATCGTGTTTACAATCCGAACTCCGGGGATCATCACTATACAAAAGATGCCCACGAAAAGGATGTTCTGGTTGGACTTGGCTGGAAAGATGAGGGGATCAGCATGTATGCCAATGATACTGGCAAAAACATTGTTGAAGTCTATCGCCTTTACAACCCGAATGCAAAAACTGGAAACCATCATTACACTACAAATAAAGCTGAATATGACCATCTGATTTCTCTTGGATGGAATGGTGAAGGTCTTGCCTGGAATGGACTGAAAGTGAAGTAGAAGCTTCCAAGTACGGATAAGAAAGATATAAAGATTAGCATTAAAATAATGATCAGTTAGTTGCCTGAACAATTCATCAAAACCGCCAAATGGCCGGAAACACCTTTAAAGAACGTGTTTCCGGCCATTTGGCTTTTCACGAATATCCAAGATTGTGGGTGGTTGGTCTACTCCTCCAAACTAAATTGTGGTTTCCCACACTTTCTTGGAGGTACCCTCCACAAATTATTGGTGGTCGCCTAAAGGGGACCAATTTCCATTGAGGTTTCAACCATTATGGAGAATCGGTATCCCATTGACTTACGGAGCGATTAAAATGCGATCCGACCACATCCATCCACATTTCCCACACAATCGCAAAGTACCAACAAATATGAAGGACTACTCCTAACAATGGGTATTCATAATCTTAAAAGCGACAATCAGATCTGTGAAGAACTGATTGCCGCTAAATTCGATTAAAGCTTAGCCGGTCTGATATAACCAGATTGAAATAAACGGAAATATAAATCAAAGATTGCTATGGCGTTGGGACTGAAAACAGATGAATATTGGGTGATACTGACAGTCAGTTCAATCCTATTTGAGGCGAATTAAGAAATGGGCGGGTTTATCTTCGCTCAGATCCAGGCAGGCCATACCAGGCAATTCCCTCAGGACGCCATCCGACTTTGACCAGGAAGTCGTTTTCATACTGGTCAGGAGTATAGTTATGCGAGCCTGCTTTGGCATTGGGGTTGTATTGTCGAAACAGGGGAACGGACTTTCCTTCGTCGGAATACCAGCCGATACCCTCGTCTTTCCAGCCAAGGCGTTTCAGTTCATCGCGTTCATCGATCGATACGGTGTAGTGGTGATCGCCACCATTCCTGTTATAGAGGCGATAGACCGGAACTGTGGAAAGTCTTGGGGCAATCCAGCCAACGCCTTCATCTTTCCAGCCAATGTTGATCAGAAAGTCACGTTCAACCAGGTCTTCGGTATAGAAGTGTTCACCTGAGTTTGGATTGTACAGTCGATACGCATTGACACTGCCAGCGTTTTGCTGGAGATCTGTAACCGTACCAGGAACGGATGGGTCTAAAGGATCAACAATTTCAATTGGCAGCAAAGGCTGGTTGGGGTTTTGGCCAGTAAGGGGTTTGGAAAGATCTGGATTGTTGTTAGAGGTGTTTGTCGAATGATTTCCACTTTTGGTTACGCTCAGTGTGCCACTGATTGGCACCGTGTCCTGACTACCATAGATCAGATGTTCGCTATAGATAAAGCCCTTTTGCCCGGCGTAAAAGTCACAGTTGATCAGTTTGGATTTGTCAACACCGCTTAACGAGAGGTTGCGCACCTCCATTTCAGGAACTGCGTCGCGAAAGTCAAAAGTATCCTGATCGGTATCTACAGAAAGTGTTACTGACTGATCGCTGAAATCGTTCGATACGGTAGGAAGGCTTGCAGCCCATTGGCAGCCCTGGTATTCGATTAACACGTCTTTTGTAACCGCCCAGTCATCGGGATTGGCGAGAATCCCTGCAGAAAGCCAGAGAATCTTATTCCCAGAACAATCCAGTCCATAAGGATGTGGAGGATTTTGCGTTTGCGAAGATAAAAAAACAATGTTGGATAACTGGTTGTCTGAACAATCAAGAAACCAGAGATTAGGAAAAACAGAAATATCCAAGGTTCCGGTTAACTGATTTCCTGAGATGTTGAGGCTGCGAAGCGAGTAGGTCAGGTCCATGTTGTTCAGTTTATTGAGAAGCTGTTGATTGGTCAGATTTTGCTTGCTTAGATCCAGACTGATAATCTCATGATCATCGTTATAAAGAATCGTTTGTGTCTCGTTTGATCGATCAAGGGGATCAGAGTTGTCGATCTCTTCAATAAAATTGGCGAAGAGCAGTTGTTCCTCAGCCCAAAAGAGATTCTGAAGACTATATCCACCATCGGTATTAGACTTGACTATAGAGTCAACATTAAGACTTTCTTTCACATTCAATTCATAAAGATCAGCATTCTTTTGAATTGACTTTGATCTCACATCACTATTGTCTGTATGAATCGCCACTTCATTTCCACATACAGGCAAAGGACTTAAAAACAGAACAGCTGATAAAACCGCAAAAACCAGAGCTTGTTTTGACATACTTGTATCCTTCCCGAAAACTTGAACAGTTTTCTAACTAATTCTTGTCAAACATCTTTGGTACAGTTACATCTGAATCTTTTAGAAATGAGTATCCTACCCGCTTTGCATATCCTTCCAATTCTTTCCAGTAGCGATGATCATCGTTTTTTCAGCTTTGGATGATTGCTTCGGTAGAATGTAAATTGCAAGTGTGCAAGATAAAGGGATCGTCTTATTTGAAAAGAGAACCGTTGTTTTTCAATTCCACTTCTTGGTCATCAAGTCCATGAGTTGTAATACTGAAACTCAATGCGACTTGAAACAGATCAAGAAGTTTTTTGCAGATCCAAGTTCTTCCTATTCCTGACTTTGTCTTTTATCTAAACATCATTTGAATCGTATGTTCAGAAACGACGATCCCTTCATCAAGTACAATCTATTTGATAGATTGGTCTACTGAGATACCATTGCCATTGACCACATCGATATTGGGTAAGTTTCCCTGGTCAGTCAATGCTCTCCCTGCTTGCTTGTAGCAGCAGAAAGTCTATTTGGGCGGTATTCACCGACAACCTGTAAAGGATAAGCATAGAGGGAGAATCCCACCACACTGCAGCCTTGTTATCAAGGGATGCAAATACTCACATCCATCCTTCAAGCACCCAAGTTCTCAAAAAGCAGACCGAAAGCAATAGGATTGGTGCTTCAACTTCTCACTTTTGAATTGTCCGATAAGGCAAGAAAAGGAGTGTGATGTGCCAAGATCTATCCAATCTGCACTCCCAAAATACGTTCAAAGGAACATCCGCATGCGTCTGGATAGAAAATCCGAAACGTAGTTTGGTACTCCCTACCAAAAACAACTGAACAATCACGCTCTTTACAAGGGATAATAAATGCATGTCTACTTATCCAGGACAGACACAATGGAAATCGTCAAAAATGAAATCTTCTGTCTGCAAATCATCGGTATTCTAGTGATCTGTCCCAATGACTTTTATATTTATTCTCGAAAGACAGAATTGCCATTAGATCTTTATATAAAGTGCAAGGCTCTAATGGTGCAAAGTCTCATTAATATAAAAGTCAATAAAACGCAACACTAGTACTTATTTGATGGTGGAATTACACCCAATAAATGGATCGTTAGAATTGACCATATCTATTGCGCCTATTGCCAGTATTCTTCTAAAAGGATTCAGACTATAATATTGATTACAATGAAATTTGTCGTGTTCATTCCATTGAATCCAATTCTTTTTCTGTTTTTTATAATTATCTTTTTGTACTCCTCTCATCGGTATGATGGAGATCTCTATCTGAACACAGTATAATCTATATTTGCGTAATTTAAAACATATTTTTGACAATATTTTATAAACTTAAAGTGACTATCTTATCTTAACAAATTATTACGTTAAGCTATTGGCAACTATAACTAATTCAAATAACTCTATTATCGATATTTTAAAGCTTATGTTTTTGATTCATTCAATCTGTATTATTTCTCTCTTCTTTTTTTATCCTGTTGATCGTATATACGTCCGGTTTCTGCTTATTGCATTCCATCCTGAAAATACGGTTATCCACCCCTGGTGATCAGTCCTGGCATCAGAATAGCTGGGTAAAAGTGTCAACAACCAAACGCCACCTTCAAAAAAAACAGCCTAAACAAACCTCTAAACTAAACCGGCAGGTCAAGTATGATGTGATAACTTTCTTCTTTCTGTCCTGTTGAGACTTCTCTACCTTTGCCATTTGTATTTTCTGATCCGAGAATTGAGCCTTCATCTTCTGGCTGCCAACAATCGAATATTCCGGATTGATGTGGCAGCAATTGAACAACTGAAGATCGTCTTATGAACAAGCACCCACCAAGATGACTTTTACCTGGACTCTTTTTCTAAAGGCATTTTTCTCCTGCATCAACAACAGAATTGACTTCTGAAGGTTCTTAAAGGAATGAGTGCATAAACAAGCACAGTACCAAGAGTGATAATGGATGACAATGGATTGCTTGTTGTAAGAAATTCGTCTTACTCATGGCAAAGTACGCGCAAGGCCAATATTGTTTGCCATCTATACAGTCAAACAGTCATTCAATAGAGATCCGTATTTGGCAATCCACTTTTTTGCGATTCCGTTAAAGACCCCTGAAACAACCTGCTGGAATCGGGGGGGGGGGGGGGGGGTGAAATCATAGAGCTGGAAACGCCCGTTAACAAAAACGTCTCATTGCTTTTCCTCGAATGGGACATCCTTATTCTTCCGGATAAATTCTATGAATTCCTTGGGCTTTTCTGTAAAATATTTCTTGAAGAATTCTTCAAGTACTGGCTCCTGTTTTAAGACGGTTGAATTTCTCAGGGCGCCAGGCTTTTTATTGAGCGTGCCGAGATAATGTCGAATATCGAGGCACGTTTTATTTTTACCGTTCAGGCGGGGATGATCCGCAACAATCTCCTTGTCGTAAAGTGCCAGGATATGCTCGGGATCCTTTTTGACTTTAACAGTTTTACCAACCAGTTCTTTTGGAACAGAATAAGAGTTATTGTCGACTCGGATAAAGCTGTATTTATTGACTTTTGCGGTTGTGATCACAGCTGCTTCATAAGGTACTTCCGGAATTGGCTTGAGAACTTCCTTCTCCTCTTCAATCTTTGAATTGGCGTTCATCTCGTCAAGAACCTCCTGCAATTATTCCTGGGCCTGCTCAAACGTATCGAACTTGTAACGCAGGGCGAACGATCTGTTGCGCACCACGTTGACTGATCTTTCCACGCTTCCTTTCTCGTTTCCTTTTCTGGCATTGGTGAGGTTGACATGAAATCCATAGTATCTTGAAAGCTTCATAAGCTCCTCGTTCACTGTCTTTTCATTCCAGGAAAAATGGCTGATAGCGTTTCTCATATTGTCATATACCCCTTCTGAAAACCCTCCCTTCATTTCTTCAAAGAAACGGACCCGAGAGTCCAGAAAGATTTCCATTTTTTGATTGTGATACAGCCTTGCCTAGCGATAACCAGATGCCGGACAGGCAATCACTGCCATCTGGGCTTTCATCTTAATGCTCTGAGTTTTGCATGGTTTTAGAATATAAAAGAACTAACTGTTTTACCTGAACAATTCATCAAAACCGACAAATGGCCGGAAACACCTTTAAAGAACGTGTTTCCGGCCATTTTGCTTTTCACCAAACAGGTGAGTGTAAATCGTTCATCATTCCTATACAATATTAGTCACACACCAATGTCATTTAGCTAGAAAAATATGACCTCAAACTTTGTATAAAAATCAAAGACAAAGTGGATGATAGGAATAGAATTTGCTGCTGATTATATCCATATGCACCAACCAAGCACAAAATATACTGATTGATTTGGCTGTATTCATCAAAATAGGTGCACTAAAAACAACCCTTCGATAAGAGCCGTTTTTAAGAATTGTATGGGTGGTTTGTATCAATAAGATGCGCATATAATGCACTTATCGATAGGTGAACCATATCAAACGATTGGGATGGAGATTTCGCTTGAAGCTCCTTTCCGGCCGAACGGGCAGTTTTTCTCTTAGCAGCTCCTCGGTCAGAGCTTGAAACTCCGCTTTTGTAATTTGACAGATTGTTCGTTTTTTCGTCCATTTCGGAGTAAACGTGTTCCTGATAGCCCGTATCGCCTTAGTTGTATTGATTTGGTATTCATAAGTTGTCTGCTTCTCTTCTTTATTATCTGATTGAGATGATTCAAGAACACACTTTTTGATCTCGGAAACCAGATTGTAGAAGATAAGGGATGAATAAATCTCCTGAATGATGTATTCTGCTTTTATCGAGTGGATACGTTTCATTCCTATTCCATATTTAAGCCAGGAGAAACTCTGCTCGATTCGCCACCTTAGGTGGTAAATAAATCCAAGAGCCTCCGGAGGAAATTCTGCTTCATCCAGATTGGTAATCAGTCCTTCCCAGACGTTGTCGCCAATCTCGATAGCTACCACCCTGCAGTCAAAATCAATAAATTCAGATTCTGGATCAATCTGTCTCATTGATTTTTTGACCAGGTATTTCATCTGGGGGTTTTCTTTTTCCTCTTTTCTTTGGTGGTGGGTAAGAATGCGGCTGATCTGCTGGTCTTCTGTATGGTCAAGCTGTGTATAAGTCAGGCAGCTATACTCTCGTTCTTTCATACGTATGAGGTATTTGTGCCCTAAGGATTCAATAAGCTTACACAATGGATAAGAAAAATACCCTCTGTCCATGACAAAGAGAAATGTCTCGCCAGGATAAGCTTCGTGAATCTCCTTGACCATTTTCATAGCAGCGGCCCGTTCGTCTTTGGACCTCTGGTCTTGAGTGACGATGGCTAGATATTTGTCATTAAGTACGTCATAGGCAGCGTTAATGTGAATACCGGCCCGGATGATGGTTTCCTTGTTCTTGGCATAAATGATGTAGATGTCAACTGAAAAGTTGCAATAATTTCGTTTAAAAAGTTGGCAGCTGTTGATGAGAACAACTGCACTGAAACAATTGAATTGGTGTAGGCTGTTCACCTTAGATTGGCAGGAAGAGGACATCCTCTTTCCGAACCAGACTGTCCCCCTGGCGTCCACGTAAGGGCTCTGCCCGCTCGTGGACAGAACCTACTACAGGACATATGGCGGTGCGGAATAACTTTTCACCGTCGCTTCGCTCGATGATTGACCTGAGTGCACGGGCGGGCCGGAGATGCAAGGGTTTAAGCGGAGCTTGCGGAGCGCCCCTTGCATCTCCGGAACGGCTGTGCGACGATGGTCGTCGAGCGTGCGATGGGGAAAAGTTCACACCCCCACTTTTCCCCGGAGCGAGCTGCGGTCCAGCGTGCCACGCTGGTGCGATCCAACTGCACAAGTTGGTCCCGCTGAAGGCGCCTCCGGAGGAATAAGGATATCGCCCAATCGCTTATCGTAATTCCGGGAAGGTTGTCTGACCTGTTAAGCAGCTTTTCTGGATCTGCTGGTTATTGGGCAAATCCATATTCTCTGCTGATAAACCGTTCAATCTCTATCGCATCACACACATGATATGAGCAGTGGTGTCTGTCATTCTGTCTTTCAATGAAAGCCAGCTGGTTATACGTATCGTAGCCCAATAACGTATAGGGTTGTCTGTCCTTATCATCTGATGAAACAACAGCCTGACGCTCAGAGACCGGCTTCTGAAGCTCAGCCGCCATTTT
Source organism: Allobaculum sp. JKK-2023 (assembly GCF_034745455.1). Classification (NCBI taxonomy): domain Bacteria; kingdom Bacillati; phylum Bacillota; class Erysipelotrichia; order Erysipelotrichales; family Erysipelotrichaceae; genus Allobaculum; species Allobaculum sp. JKK-2023. The sequence goes on from NZ_JAYERV010000003.1 coordinate 843,814, forward strand.
CTTCTCGATTTCCGGCACTTCTTCGTAGCATGTCTTCATAAGTCTCTGAGCATCTTTAATCGTCAGATCTGCCTGGGTGAGTGCTCTGATCAGTTTCTTTAAATTCTCTGTATTCATGTTCTGTTTTCCTTTGACTTCTTTATATCTGGGACGCTGTGCCCAGTTCCGCTTTTCGACTTTGCATCCAGTCTTTTGTCTGCTGGATTCGATAGCTGCTTCCCGTCATATTGACCAGATACGAGAGATTGGTCAGACGATCTATAATGGCGCCTGTAAGCAGCTGGTCACGAAAAATCTCATTCCACTGGTCAAGTGCAAGATTTGATGTGATGATCATTGATTTGTGTTCATTACGACAGGAAAGAAGGTTGAAAAGAACTTCTCCGGCCTGAACATCGAATGTGCAATATCCAAGCTCATCCAGGATTACCAGATCATAGCTTTCAAATTTCTTTTTGTAGGATGTAATCTGATTGGCGCTCATTGCTTCCTTCAGTTCAATCAGAAGATTGGGAACACTGACAAAGAGCACGCTGGAGCCTGTTTCGACGGCCTTTGATCCAAGAGCAATAGACAAAGCTGTCTTTCCGGTTCCTGGGTTGCCGATCAGGATGATGTTCTTCTTTTCGGCAATGAATTCCAGTGTTTCGAGTTCTCTGATAATCTGCTTCACTTCCTGTTTCAGGTGGTCCCGTTTAAAATCATCCAGAATCATCTGGTAAGGAAAACGGGCCTGCTTCATCCGTTTCAGTATTCCATTCTGTTTTCTCTGAGCGCACTCTCCTTCGAGCAGCCCGTCCAGAAATTCTTCATAGCTCTGTTCCTTCATGGCTGCCTCCCGAATATGCTCCTGATAGTTCTCCCTTATGTAAGATAAGTGAAGATATCTGGCTTTTTCGACAATCCCCATAGTTTAATCTCCTCCTATGAACAGACTGCTCACTGCACAGATTTCAGAGCCTGTCTGTTTTGAAATCTCTGAAGATTTACCGATCAGCAGCACTTCCTGCCGATACAGCTCTTCAAGCTCCCCGAATGGAACATTCTTGTGCTGACGGATAAATTCTATGAATTCCTTCGGCTTTTCTGTAAAATACTTCTTGAAGAATTCTTCAAGTACTGGCTGTTGTTTTAAGACTGTGGAATTTCTTAAAGCGCCAGGCTTTTTATTGAGCGTGCCGAGATAGTGACGAATATCGAGGCACGTTTTATTTTTACCGCTTAGACGAGGATGGTCTGCGACAATCTGCGTCTTATAAAGCACAAGGATATGTTCAGGATACTTTTTGACCTTCACTGTTTTTTCGACCAGTGCTTCCGGAACCGAGTAAGAGTTATTGTCAACACGGATAAAACTGTACTTGTTTACTTTTGCGGATGTGATAATGGCGGTTTCATAGGGGGCCTGTGGAATAGATTTCAGAGCTTTCTTTTCTTCTTCGATCTTTGATCTGGCATTCATATCGTCAAGAACTTCCTGCAGGTATTCCTGGGCCTGGTCAAATGAATCGAATTTATAACGTATGGCAAATGCTCGGTTGCGGACTACGTTAACGGAGCGTTCCACGGTTCCTTTCTCGTTTCCTTTTCTTGCGTTTGTGAGATTGACATGAAATCCGTAATATCTTGAAAGCTTCATCAGCTCTTCGTTAACTACCTTTTCCTTCCAGGAAAACTGACTGACAACGTTTCGCATATTGTCATATACGCCTTCTGAAAAGCAGCCGCCCATTTCTGTGAAGAAGCGGGCCTGTGAATCCAGAAAGACTTCCATTTTCTGATTGGTATAAAGTCTTGCCCAGCGATACCCCGAGGCGGGGCAGGCAATGACTGCCATCTGCACTTTCTGCTTAACACCGCCAATGAACAGTTCAGCTTCCCCGAAGTCATATTCAAACCGCTGTCCGTATTCATAGCTCTGAGCAATGAAGCATTCCTTATTCTTATCCCGTTTTTTCTTCACGTGAGCCGTAATGGTTGTCAGACCAATATCGTAGCCTTCTTTACAAACCAGATCATGGATCTGTCTGCAGGTCAGCTGTTGCTTTCTGGTTGTCAGTTCCATCGACTTTGTTTCTTCATCGGCAAGAATTTTATCAAGCAGCACGTCAATTTCAGGGGTGTACTTTCTTGGCTGCCGGTGAGAAGAACCATAAGATGGCGGAGCGATAACTTTTTCTTTCGTATTCTCGAGTTCCTCAGCTGATAACCCGCCTTCAACGAGTTTCTCGTGCTCTTCACAATATTTTTTCCATCGCTTTCTGACTGTTTCTCTTGAAACTCCAATTGCATCTGCGACTTTTTGATTCGATAAACCTTTGAGCTTCAGGTTGATGAGTGTTTGATAATCCATGTAATTAATCACCTTCTGGGGCCTCCAATTCTGAGATAAATTATCAGAATTGGAGTAATAAAAATAGTGGCAACTTTTCAACCGATATTCGGAAGAAATTGGCCACTTTTAAGTTAACAAATACAAATGATGTAGTCAGGTTCATCTTCATTTGGCGCAACAGGTTCATTGGTTCCATCAAAGGCTATTACCCTTAGCCCTTTATATTTTTTATCCATGTAACAAAGTGCCAATGTGGCTTTGTGCAGTGCTGAAAATACGCTGACTGGAGTCTTGGCTTTTGTCTGAACAAGTGCCGAAGCAGATGGTCTTACACTGCCCATGCCGAAATAGTGCATGGATAAATCGGAGAGTGTTGATCCATTCCCGATAATGGATGTATTCAGGAAATGGAACAAGTTTATTTTTGATGATCGATAATGACTTCGTGAGAAAGCTCCTGTTTGAGAAGCAAGAATCTTCTCCTGTTTGTGGGCAAATTCCTCAAGGAATTTCATGAATCTTTGATAAATCACGGACGGCGAAGTAACTTTAGTTGCCATATTTTCCTCCTTATAAAGTTATGTTTTCAACATGATAAGGATTAAATTAGACAATTATAGAGTTGTTGTCAAAGCTAATTTTCGTTAAACCAGAAAATATAAAATCCACCATCTGTGCACGGATGGTGGACAATACTAACTATCAAAAACTAAGCTAAATGACATTGAGTCACACACCAAAAAGAAAGGATTTTGAACAATGACACACACCCTGAACAACAGTATGGCCGGTTTTATTCCTGAATGCAACATTTCATTTAATGGAGGGGATCTTTCTTCCGATACCGGTGCAATTCTCCCTCTCGATTTCATCAATTCTAATTCACTTCTTCAGCCTTATGCAGACCTTCCTTTTTCGGACGAAAGGCAATCCTGCCATCAGAAAAATTCCAACTTCTCTTTGATGAGCCAGCAGGTTTTCAAGTATCTCCTTGGTTATTCGTCTCAGGCTGATCAGGAGGTTCTTGCCAAAGATCCAATTCTTTGTCAGTACTTTCAGGGGATTTCTTCCCAAAGCTCTGTCAGCCGTTTTTTCAGCCGTGTCTGTGAAGATACGAATAATGCTTTCTGGCAGATTTTTATGAATCAGGCCTGTCAGTTTATCAGTTCTAACCAGGACGATATTCTTCTCGATGCCGATTCGACAAAAACCGATACCTATGGAAAGCAGGAAGGGGCTGCATGGATCCATCACTACAGTCAGACTGGATATCATCCATTTGTCATTAACGAATACAACTCGAAAACCCTTGTTGGGGCATGGCTGCGTCCTGGATCCACTTATTCTGCCGACGAAGCTGAATCGATCATGGCCGAAGTCCTCAAACGACTGCCTGACTGTACTGGAGCTGGCAGAATACGGATTATCATGTTCCGTGGAGACGCTGCTTTTTACTCGGGCGGCCTGATGGATCTGTTTGAAGGCCGTTTCAATCCAGTTCGTTATGCCATCAGAGCCAAAGGAACAGACAGACTTGAAAGCTTATGTCAGGATGCCTACTACGACAGTTCCGATCACGAAGAAGACAGCACTTATACTTCAGCTAAGCCTTTTTATGGAGAAATCCGCTATCAGATGTCCAACTCTTCAAAAAGCAGAAGGGTCTGTTTTAAGCTCTATTTCACCGAAGAAGAGGATGAGAAAGGGCAGGCTCAGCTTCTGCTGGTCCCTCATGTTTTTGCGGTAATCACCAATATCGAAGACATGACCGTAAAACAGGTCATCGACTTCTATTGTCAGAGAGGCAACAGCGAAAACTACACCAAGGAGTTGAAAAGTGACTTCATGGCAAATACGCTTTCGCATCGCTCATTTGAAGCCAATGCCTTTGAATTTCTTCTGAAATGCCTTGCCTATAACCTTTTTCACTTTTTCCAGTTTCGGGTGATGGAAGGTGCTGATCAGAATATGACATGTGGATCATTCCGGAAAAAGTATCAGAAAGTTGCTTCAAGGCTGAGCTTTCATGCGCGAAGTTTTCACTTGAAGATTGCCAGTTCATTTCGTCATGCCGACAGATTCACCCGATATCTGCAAAAGTCCAGGACAATCGGATGGATAGCCGCTCATTTGTGTTGAATCTATTTTAAATAAAGTAAAATTTTAAATTTGACAGCCTTCGGACTGTCTTTTTGTCGTGGACAAAAGGTTGTTATATGCGATTTCGACCAGTTTTTGCCCGTCATTTTTGAAAAAATCAAGTACCCCCCTCCACCGGAAACAATGTGGATAACCGAATCGAGAAAGATTTGTTTGCGTTTTGAAGACAAATCACGAAAAATGGTTTTGTGAAAAAAGCCATGAATTATTCGGGTTTTACGAGCTTTATATAAAATTCCGACATAAAAATATACATTAGTAAAGCTTAGTTATCTATTATATTTATAATAGATAACTTCAGGCGTATTGTTTAAGAAAAATGTTGTTTTCCTTATAGATAAGGAAATATTAGCGATATTGCAACTAATGCATTATATATTCCTGCAAAACTCAGATTAATGCCGCCAATGAACAGTTCGGCTTCACCAAAGTCATATTCAAATCGCTGCCCATATTCATAGCTTTGAGCAATAAAGCATTCCTTGTGCTTATTTCGTTTTTCTTTCACTTTAGCCGTAATGGTTGTCAGACCGATTTCATAACCTTCTTTGCGAATCAGATCATGAATTTGTCGGCAGCTGAGCTGCTGCTTTTTGGAAGTCAACTCCTTTGATTTTGTTTCTTCATCGTCAAGAATCTTGTCGAGTAGGGCGTCGATCTCTGGCGATTACTTTCTGGGCTTTCGTCCAGAAGAATCATAGGGAGGAGAGGCGACCACGCTTTCTTTCAAAGTTCGGACTGTATTTCGGATTCACTGATCTGGATTCTCAAATCCGGCAGCTCCGCGGCTTCTACTCTCGCACGATCAGCAGAAGCCGGATTCATTTTTAAGGTTATTTCCGAATGTTTAAATTTAAAATCAGCCATTGGGTACATCATATGGTCATTTTGGTACCCAATGGTAATTGAATATTAGTATGTGATTATAATGTAACTGTAAATAGTATTCGGTTTGAAATTTGAAGAGTATCTTTCGGTACCTTGCAGGGCATAGAAATATAGTTTAGAAAGTATTCCATATCAAACTGATCAAACTGGTTGTATTTGTCTGCAAACAGGAGGTAAAAGCTAGATAAAGATAAATTTATAATGAAACCATTTATCCATGATATTCGATGAATCAACTCACTGCTTTCAGGATCGAATCTTAATTCTGTTTTGAGCCAGGGATTTACCTTGCTTAAATCTGGAATCGAAACTAATTCATCCTCATTAAGATCATGGAAAAAGTTAGATAAGAAACTGCAAAGAAATTAAATCCCAAAAAGTAATCGTCACTTCTGCGCTACGTGAAGAGGATCAATAGCCATTATTGGGGATTAATACCCAGCCGGTCATAAGAGCAAGTTGACAGTGATGAAAAGAAAGGAGAAAGCTATAGTAACTTCAGACTGTAGCAAATACAAAAATGAAAAAAAGACAAGTATTGGGTGCTGCTCTGGCAGCAATGCTGACTCTCACGAATGGAGCCAGCCTGATTCTGGCAGAAGAATTTGAAGATGTTACTTCCAATCAAACAAATTCAGAGAATGGAGAGGTGAAATCATCCACCGGAAATGATGATTCGGATCCGTCTGGAACGCCGAATAAGCTTCCAGAATCACTGCTTAGTTTCGATCCTACAAATGCAAGCCATGATAAAGTAAAGGAAATTTTGAGTGATTTGGGTATCAAATATTCTATAACCTATTTTAATTATGGAGAAGAACCTAGAACGACGGATTCTCAGCTTGTGGGAGACAGCTTCACCTTTGAGGTAATTGATGGAAAATCAACAGATGTTCGAGTAGCCTCATTGAATATTCAAATCCAGGCTCAAATCGATGATAACTATATTCCCTATAACTATATTTCCGCATCTATAGACTATGGAAATATAGTATCTTTTCCATTTCAATTTGATGAGGAAAAAGAAACGTGGGAATTTACCTCGCAAGCGCAATATATCCCTCGAGAGAAGGAAATCTTTGCAGGGCCAAAGATTTCCAGTCTTCCAAAACTGAAGGTTTATTCGAAATCAGAAACAACAAATAAGCCATATAATTTGGATTTCCAAAATGTAAAAATTGATTGTGATAGATGTTCATTTACAGAGATGCCTGAATCAGGAGTGCCTGAAGTTGTCAGTCTTACTGGAAACATCCAGACAAAACTGATTACAGATGCACTTGAAGGAATAATAAACAAAAAAGTGACTTTAAACAAATTTAAATGGCAGTATTACAACCCTGGTAAAACTGCTGATGAAGCAGCTGCTGGTGGTCCGTTATATAGCCTGAATGGCAATAATTTGCATGGCGGCTTCACCTATGACAGTGAAAAGAAACTTTTCAGTCTGGGAAGACAACTTGTTAATAATAGTTACGAATATGTTATACAGTTCTCGGAGGGCGGAGGAATTACACCATCTAAGCCTTCAAACCCAAATACACCATCCACCCCAGCAAAACCTACTGATACTGCTCCAAAATTTGATACAACAAAGCATTCCGAAAACTATCGTTTGTACAATCCAAATACTGGAGAACACTTCTATACGACCAGTGCGGCTGAAAGAGATCACCTGACGGCAGCAGGATGGAACAACGAAAAAGTCGAATGGATTTCTATGAAACAGTCAAGTGAACCCGTTTATCGTGTTTACAATCCGAACTCCGGGGATCATCACTATACAAAAGATGTCCATGAAAAAGATGTTCTGGTTGGACTTGGCTGGAAAGATGAGGGAATCAGTATGTACGCCAACGATACCGGCAAAAATATTGTTGAAGTCTATCGCCTTTACAACCCGAATGCTAAAACTGGAAACCATCATTACACCACAAATAAAGCTGAATATGACCATCTGATTTCTCTCGGGTGGAATGGTGAAGGACTTGCCTGGAACGGTCTAAAAGTGAAACAGTAAACTGCCAGCAGAAGAAGTATCGAATAACCTGAACTTTTCAGGGATTTGTAGCCAAAGAAAAAATGGCGCGATTCAACTATGAATTTAGGCTTGAATCGCGCCTGTTTTTTATATCTCCTTAATAAAGAATATCCAAGATTGTGGGTGGTTGGTCTACTCCTCCAAACTAAATTGTGGTTTCCCACACTTTCTTGGAGGTACCCCTCCACAAACTATTTGCAGTCGCCTAAAGGGGACCAATTTCCATTGAGGTTTCAACCATTATGGAGAATCGGTATCCCATTGACTTACGGAGCGATTAAATTTTTTCGAAGCGGCCCTTTACAGTGGACTGCCCCCTGGTAGACTGCCAGCGTCCCGATCGGGAGATATTTTTCAACCGACCGGGACGCTTTTTAGGGGGCCAGGGGGCAGGGGTCCCACTGTCAAGGGTTTAAGCGGAGGAAAAATTTATGAGAGGATCTGGCTGAAAATGCATCTTAGTTTTCAAAAACGATGAAGGACAATATCCATCATTCTCCTTATTTCAAATCAATGATGTTTTCTTACATTAGATCGTCGCTCTACGATTAAAATGTGGTCCGACCACATCCACCCACATTCCCCACACAACCGTAAACCACCAGCAAATGTGGAAGACCAAAAAATGAGGCTTTGAAACCTCAAGCTATTTTAAAGCATTTTGGTATCAAAACCTCATAAAATTTTAGAGTATCTAAATTTTTACTTCATTGCATCCCAAGCACGGCCTTCGAACAACCATCCTACTGATACAAGGAAGTCATTTTCAGCACGATTTACAGTATAGTTATGAGCCCCAGCAGCTCTTGCGTTTGGGTTATACTGACGAAGAACTGCAACACTATCAATAGTTGCTGTATTACCGTCTCCAGTAGCATAAGTGTATGTGGTGCCGCCAGTATAAGAGTACCATCCGATACCTTCATATTTCCAACCAACATTTACTAAAGAATCTCTTTCTACAGAGCTCGTAGTATAATGATGATCACCAGCGTTAGGGTTGTAAAGTCTAAATACAGGTACATTGGTAACATTAGCAGGAGCTACCCATCCAATGCCTTCATCATGCCAACCAAGATCCACTAAGACGTCTTTTTCGTTAAGATCTTTTGTATAGAAGTGCTCACCAGAATTAGGATTATACAAACGATTCATTGGGTTTGCTCTAACAATGGCTACTTCCATTGGATCGCCTTTTCCCGTAGCGTATGTGTAATAGAAATTACCCGTAATCTCATTAACCACACCATCTACATCTGCATCCGGTGTAGCATCACCACCACCAAATGTATATTTTTTTGCTTTGAAATTATCAAAGTTATCTGCTAAGTTAACGGAGTCGTAATCTTCAGCAATATAGTCCATCTGTGGGCTAACTTTAATATCTTCAAGTTTCGTGTTAGCAGAAAGGTCAAGAGCACCAATATGGTTATTTGCAATTTCCAAATATACTAACGCTTTGTTCTTAGACAGATCGATGGAACGAATTTCGTTATTGGTAGCAACCAATGACGTAAGTCCTGGAAGATTGGTAACGTCTAAAGACTGTACCATATTATTAGCCAGACCCAAAGCGTACAAAGTAGAAGAATTTGGTAATTCCAAACCATACAGATAGTTATTATCTAAGCTAACCTGCTGCAGATCATAGTCACCATCCAAATCAACTGAGTTGATGAAGTTATCTTTTAAATTTACAAATTCTAAGTGTTTGTTATCAGAGAGATCCAGCATACCAATCTGAGTATAGTTAATTCTAACGTCAGTCAGCCCCTTGTTTTTAGAAAGGTCTAACAAACTTAATGGAGCGCGGTTAGTTGCTGTACCAGCGATTTTCACTTTATTCAAAAGAGAGGTAGCGGGGAGTTCCACAGTCAGTAAGTTTTCAGCATTCGTAATCTCAAGAGTTTCAAGATTTGTATTTTCTGACAAGTTTACTACAGTGAGTTTTGAACTTGTGGAACTGAAAGTTTTAAGGTTCGTAAATAAGTTTAAGCCTTTGATGTTCGCTTCATTCGTTAAAGTGATAGTAGTAACTTTTTCAAAATCGGCTTTCTTTACGGAATCACCAATATTAGTAACACCTAAAGTAGTTTTGAGATCAGCATTATCCACTAAATCGCCAAAATTCTCTTTTGTAAAAGCAACTGTTTCGGCAGATGGAGTAATAGTACCAGTCACTGTGTTATTTGTTTCTTCAACAAAGTCTTCAGCGAACACAGCCAGAGATCCTGTTGCGCTCAGAGCCATTGTTGCGGAAGCAAGAGCGGCAAAAATCTTTTTGTTCATATTGTTCCTTCTTTCCTTGTCTCTTCATGATTGAAGAGCGAGGTCTTCACGAGTAGAAGCTCATTAGAATTTCTGCTCGGTGAAGACCTTATGCGCTAATTCTATCTAAGATAGAATGCGAATTTCAAGCAGAAATTAAACATTTCCAGAAAAAATATTAAAGTTTCCTTATCGATCTGTCAACGGTTTCACGATTGCTTTTCCCTTACAATTTCAGCCGGGCTTTGGAGTGAACCCGTTCGATGAGTATTGGTAAGTATGCGTTTGACTACGTTGTAATAAATATCGAATCGCACAACTGGTAAATATCATGTCCAGGAAATCAGGTTCTGAAAACTGTTTGCTTGTTCGAAAAACAATTTTCATGATCTGAAACCTACATTATTTGAGAGAAGCAGAAGCCTTTGCAGATAGGACTTGGAGTGGGTTAACAACAGTTATGGGCAGCTGTTAACGAAGCCTGTCTTTAATATCCTGATACCGCCGCTGGTTCAAAGGATTTAGATCATCAGATCCAGTCACTCAAATCAGCTTTGCCGCCTGATGTGGGCCCCAGAATGATCAGTCGGTGTCTGGTTTCTCGGTATCAGCATGGTCAGTTTACGATACCCATTGCTAAAAAGCAATAAAAACACCGTCGTTCTTTCGTTCTTTTTAAGAATTTATTGGGAGATTGGCATGTCTTTCAAGAAGATTGACCGAAATCCTATTGATTGACTCTTTTGGATTTTCTCTTTATCTTTCGCTGATTTTGGATTCATCTCGATTTGGATAAATTGAATTTTCAACATTGTTTCTGAAACTGCCGATTGTGTAAGAATCTTCTTCCAATATGGTGTTCATCCCTCAAAATAGATAAAAGCCTTTTCATTTTCGGTGATTTTCCATATAAAATCATTAACATTTTCTTAAGGTCCGATCTTTTTCTTTCCAATCCTCGTATATCGGTCCGTTTTTCTCTTCTGTGGGGCAAGATATAGGGATCTTTACAGATTTTTGGCAAAATATGCGAACTTTTCTGGTTCTGTATAAAATAACGTATGCCCAGATGTTTTGAAATCGGTCGCTTTCATCGCAAAATCCATGCATTTTTCTCCATTTCGGATCTGAAATCCTCCTGAAGGCTGTTTGCACTCTTCCCTTTTTCTGGTTCCATGCTACATGTTCACTTTCAGGAATGGGCCTTCAATGGTTTGAGTATTCCTATTCATCAGGCCAGGTATACAGGCCAAGTGATACAAGTGATATCGGTAAGTACTGGGGTCAATCCGCCTTGATTTCTTGGTGCTGAGAGGACTCGCAGCCGTTTTTTGCATCGACTCTCCATGAGGTGGCAGATGATTGGGTGGATGATTGGTCGAATGATTGTTGGCGGCAGTTCTTGATCGGATCAATTCGTTTTCTCTTGGTAAGAACACGTGTCGGACAGACAGCGGATTGAAGCTGGATCCAGAGATAGTGGAGTCCGTTTCTGGTCTTTGGGGCGGATTTTTCTTTTCTGGTTTTTGTTTCTGGGTTTTCCCTGCCCTTTTTCTTTGATCCGATATGTTTTGTGTTCTGTTCTTTTTGTTTGTTTCTTCTTCTCTGCTTCTGTTGCTTCTATTCTTCTTTTCTATTTCCTCCCTTCCGTTTTTATCTTCTATTGCTTCTATTCTTTTGTTGCTTTTGATTCTTCTAATTGCTTCTGTTTCTTCTCTTCAGCTTCTTCTGTTTCTTTTCTTCCATTGCTTCCCTTCCGATGCTTCTGGTCTTTCTTCTTGCTTCTGGCTACCTATTTCCGTTTTTCGATATGGTCTTTGTCTTTGAAGATCATGCCTTCGCCAATGACATGACGGACGCAGGAGAGTGGATAGATGGTTGTTCCTTTGCCGATGATCGTTCCGGGGTTGAGCACGGAGTTGCAGCCAACTTCGACGTGGTCGCCCAGCATAGCACCCATTTTCTTGAGTCCGGTTTCGATTTCTTCGTCTTTGTCTTTGACAACGACTAAGGTTTTGTCGCTTTTGACGTTGGAGGTGATGGATCCGGCGCCCATGTGGGAGTAGTAGCCAAGAATGCTGTCGCCGACATAGTTGTAGTGAGGAACCTGAACGTGATCAAAGAGAATAACGTTCTTTAATTCAGTGGAGTTGCCGACAACGCAATCGGCACCGACCAGGGCGTTGCCGCGGATGAAGGCACACTGTCTGACTTCGGTGTTTGGTCCGATGATGCATGGCGCATTCAGATAGGCGCTTGGAAAGATTTTGGCTGTTTCATGGACAAAGACGCCGGGTGTGAGTTCTTTGTAGTCGTCTCCAAGATCTCTTGAGAGCTGTTTGATCAGGTCTCCGATTCCTTTTAAAGCCTGCCAGGGGTATTCATATTGTTTCAGGTATTCTCCGGCCAGGGAGTGTTCAAAGGAATATAAGTCTTTTGTTTTTAACATTGAGGGTTCCTCTTTTCTTGATTCGTTTCCTTATTACGTTTCTTTGTTTCGTTTCGTTGTTTTGTTTCAAAGTCCATTTCGAGCTGTGAAGGTCTGTCTGTTGGTTTGGCAGGATTCGTTTACGGGAGTCAGCTGTTGGTTTCGGGCAGGAAAAGTCAGCTGTTTCTGACCGATTCTGGCCGATTCTCGAAATTTGATTGCAGGCTTTTTGAGGAGGCATCTTTGCTGGGTTTGAATATGGATTATCGATACGGCTGATCCTTGATAGGGCTGCTTATCAATACGACTGATCATCGATATGGTTGTTCAACAATAGAACTGCTTATCGCCATTGCCTGTCGTTGGATTGCCTGTCTTTTTTTGTGGCTTGCAGCACAATCAGAAACCAAGCAGAAAGCGGATGTGATAGGGGTCTCTATTATGATTGTCCAATGTTTTCAGGTTCAACGTATTTTGGCTATGTGGTGGATGAATGGCCAAATGTTGGCTGAATGGATCGAGATGGATTTCAGGCGGTTGGTGCCTGCACACCCGCTTTCCGGTTTCAATCTACAACTTTTCCCCATAAACGCCAACAAGCCAGGACTCACATCCTGGCTTGTTTCATTTTGAATGCTGGTTTCAATACTGGTTTATGGGTTCAGAGGGATTGTCTTGTCTGGCGGTTCCGATTTTCTGAACCTGTGTCTTTGTGTTTTGCCTGGAGCGATTGAAACAGGCGCTGTGGCAAAGCTGGTTTGCTTTGACCTGTCCTCTGCTCTTCTTGATCTTCCGATCTTCTATCTTTCGATCTTGATCTTCTTCCTTCGACCTTTTTGTCTGCGATCTTCTTAGTCTCGATCTTCATCTTCGATCTTGATTTTCGGTCTTGAGTCTCGATCTTTTTTCTTCGACCTTCTTATTCTCGATCTCGGTCTTCTATCTTCGATCTTCTGCCTACTCGTAAAGATCGGAATCATCTGCGCCATATGGGTCGGCTGCTGGATCGTTGAGGGCATCGGGATCTAGATCCGGATCGGGATAGAGATCCAAGTCAGGATCGTCCACCAGCGGGTCTGTAGCGGGATCAACAGTTGGCACGGTGTTATTTTGGGCAGCTGATGTTGTAGCTGCGGTGTCGGTTGGCTGTGGATCTGGATTCGAGGCAGCAGAATCACTCTGGCTTGCGGAGGAATCCGATTGAGAATCCGGCTGTGTGGCAGCGGATGGGGTTTCGGATGGGTTGATGAAGTTAAAGGGGACCGAATCTCCTGCTGGTCTGGCTGGAATGCCGGTCAGCGCTTCTCTTGTTGGCAGGCCGCTTGCAACTGGCGTCTGGCCATTTAAAACATCCTGGATGGCTTTGCGGGCGTTTTGAAGGACATCGGGATCGGGCTGGGTCATGTAGGTCGCTTCGGTCAGGGTTGGTGAATACAGAATGGAGCTTGTTCCCGTGACGAGCTGCCAGGATTCGTTCATCTGTTCAGGAAACAGGAAGAACATTTTGGCCAGTTCGCACAGCTGGTCATAGGTGAAGCTGGTCCAGACGGATTCGTCGAGAACTTTCATCGTTTCTCCAAAGGTTGAAGAGTCAAACAGGCTGGTCGACCGGCAGAGGGTGTAGAGCACATGGAGCTGGTTGAGTTCCTGGTTGAGATCTTCATCGGAAAGATCGTTGAGAACGCCAAGGAACTGTTTGATCTGCGGTCCGGTCATGACGTTGCCGTCATTGAGGTTGAGGTCGGTGTATTCCCCATAGGGGTTGAAGCGGATGGTCTGGCCGACATCAAACAGCTGCAAGATCTTATCGGTATTCAGGCGCACGACAAAATCGACTGGCGATTCAATCAGATGTTCGACCGTTTCGCGCAGGGCTTCGGTTGAGTGGTAGCTGACAAACGACAGGCGGTCCGGCACGTCGGCGGGCTGGCAGGCTAAAGCTTCCTGGCAATCATTATAGATATACAGGCTTCGCGGCAGGACGGTCGTCAAAACCTGGTGCGTCGTCGGATTGACGGTCACCAGAACATTCAGGTTGGAACGATAGGAGGGTTCATCAATCGAATCACTCGATCCGGTCACCAGGATGGTGAATGGATCCTGTTCCAGGTTCTTGGCCGATACCGGCACAGAGACACCTGTATCCACGGGCATGGAATAGACCAGCGAGAGCTGGTTGGAGGTCTGGTCGCCAGCCATAGTCTGAATCAGGCGCAGATCGCCCTGATCCAGAATCACGGCGCGCACGGCCTGGCCGCGGACAGCTTTATAGAGTTGCTGAAGATTGTTATAAAACTTCAGTTTGACATAGATGCCTTTATCGGCCAGAGAGACAAGCAAGGTGTTGACGCCGGTTTCATCACGGCCTTTCATGATGCCAAAGGTTTCCCCGTTCAAAGAATTCAAATCGGAAACCGGAATGATGGATGGCACATAGAGGCCAATATTCTGGACGTATGTATCGGCTGGTTCACTCATTTCACGCAGCGAATCCGAGATGGCCTGCACCCGGTTATCCACGGAGACAGATCCGGCGACCATGGCTGCACAAAGCAAAAAGGCAGGTAAATGCCAGAGTTTGTGGCGGGTCAGAAAGAACCAGAAACCTGCCAGCAACAGTCCCGCAGCGCCAAGGCCGACAAATAGTCCAACCATGGAGAGTTTGAGCAGGCTGAGCTGCGACATTCGAATCAGGGTATAGACGATGGCTCCAAATGCAATGAGCAGGCCATAGGTGCCTGGTCGTCTGAGGGTGTTTTTCAAGAACAGCTTCAGTCGGTCGTTGAAGGGCAGTGCTTTGCGTTCTTCTTTTTTCTTCTGGATTTCTTCAATTGACTCTTCTTCAAAAATCCGGCGGCCCAGGTTTCCAAACTTCGCCGGGAAGTCTTTGGACTGATTCTGGTTTTCGAAAGCATTCTCTTCTTCCCCGGGGGTGTTTGAAGCAGACAAGTCAGAATCAGAGCCAGAGCCAGCATTTATGACTGGGCCTCCATCCATCTTGTCTGCCTTGTGATCTGGATTTGAATCAGGCCAGGATGCGGACTCGGTCTGGTCGATTGAAGACGCATCTTGAAAAGCCGTCGGGTCGTTGTTTGGAGTGGATGTTCCAGAAAGAAGACCCGGCTGGTTCTCGCTGCTCTTACCGTTCCTGTCCTGCCTGCTGTTCTTGTCCTTCTCGCCGTTTTTACCGCTCTTGCCTTTTCGGTTTTTGCGGCGGTTCTTGTTTGGGCGTGGATCGTTTGCGTGGGCAGAGTCTGCGGGCCTCAGGGTTGTGTTATCCAGGCTGCCTGCTGGCTGATCTGGCACATAGGCGATGCTGGCCTGGTCGCCATGGTTGGCAGCTGTATTTTCTGATTGCACCAGGTTTCCAAAATCAGCCAGATTAATTTCCCTTTCTTCCAGTGGGTCTGTTTCGTTTGATGCCCGGCTGTCGCCCTCGCGCTGTTTGCGAAAGCGTCGGGGCGCACTGGTGCCATCGGTTTGCACAGGAGAAGGGTTTTCTGGCTGGTCTGCTCTCTTGGGCAGGTCCGGTTCCTTCAGCACGTCTGGTTCCTGCGTTTTGCTGGACAGAGCCGCCAAGGCCAAACCGGCGGCGTCCTGGTTTGGCGCAGGTTCCCCTTCCCTACTGTTTTCATGGAGAGGACTGGTCTCATGGACTCCACTGGCTCCATTGCCTTGGTTGGCTGGATTGCTTCCATTGCCTTCGTCGGCTCCACTGACTCCGTTGACTACACTGCCTCCATTGTTTCCATCAGAAAGCAGATCCAGTACGGTTTTCATTTCATGGTCTTCGGCTTTCGTTGCGTAATCGTCGACTTTGACTTTGACAAAATGCCGGCGCGGCGGCGTGGTTGAGGCCATCAATGAATTGGATCTGTTTTCAGCCTGTGGAGCCTGATTTTCAGCTGCCAATGGGTTGAAGTTCGTTGAGGGTGAATTTGGCATTGGATCGGCTGAAACGGCCGGATTTGCGAAATTCTGGCTTGTGGATTGTTTCTTTTTCCGGTTGCGGCTTTTCTTGCGGCGGTCTTTGCGGCCCAGCTTATGGGCGGAAAAAGATCCACCCAGCCGGCTGGCTTTTTCTTTGGCGAGTCGTTGCTTTTTTTCTTCTTCGGTTTCGAGCAGGATTTCATTGAGGATGGCATCCGGTGAAAAGCCTGCCGGTGGTTCAGGCAGATCGGCCTGTGTTTTTTCTTTGAGTCTTGCACCAGGCGGAGCCTGGTCGACCATGATGGATTCATAAAACTGCTGGTCTTCTTTGGAAAGATACGAAATGTCGCCGCCAATGGCTTTGGATTTCGTTTCCAAATCAGAAGCACTGGCTTGTGACAGGTTTGCCGAGTTTGACGGATCTGCCTGGTTGGAGTCCGTTTTCTGGTTTTGAAAAACGGATGGTGTGGTTTCGGGCGGATGATGAGGATCCGTCTGGGTAGTCTTTGAATCCAATAATGAATGATGTGGTTTTTGTTCAATCGGTTCAGTCGATGGTTGTGAGACGGTGGATGAATTTGCGCCGGTGGAATTATGGTGGCGGCCTGCGGGTGTATTCATCGACCCTGGCTCAGGCTGGTCCGTCTGTGGCATGACTGGTGTGGTGGCTGGTTTTCGGCCAGGGTGCGGGGCGGCTTTGCGGATGTTTCCTTTTTTCGAGCCGGCGTTGCTTGTGAATTGTGTTCCTGGCTGATTTTGCGTTCCTGCACTTTTTCGGGGTGGTTCGGAATCCATTTTTTCAAACAGGGAGATCAGATCGCTTGCTGAAGCTTCGATCTCGACGCCTGTTTCACTGATGTCATCCATACTGCGAAGCAGTTCGATGTCCGTAATGATGTTTTCCCCTTGATTGTCCGCTTCCAACTCGGGCGTTCCCCTTTGACTTGCCAAGTCGGATGGTTTTTGATCAGAGTCCGCTGGATCGGGGCGGATCTCTGAAAGATTTACGGCTGGTTCCTTTTCTTCGCTCATTGTGATCCCCTCTACATATATAAACAGGATTCCATATCTGATTTTTATCGGAATCTCTCCGTTTTATCGGAGTGTTTTCGTTTTCTCAGAATATTTTCGATATGGCGTCCTTTTTGTATTCTTCCTTAAATGTTCAGATTCGTATTGTAAAGCAATACTTCTTCTGATTTCAAAAATAATTCTTTGCTCAATTCTAAGTGCTTTCATCTCGGGATTGGAAAACGGTTCGGCCTGATTCGAATTTTCTTCTTTCATACGGCGGTTAAAAATCGGTTGGTCAGTTAGTTTGCATGAACGATGAAATTCGCTTTTTGGACTCGATTTTTTTGTTGGTGCATCCTTTTTCAAATCCAGGTGTTTTCGAGCGTATTGAGCTTTTCACATTTTAAAATTTCTTTTCAAACATCTTTTAAAGCTTCGCCTGCAGCTTGGGGCTGTTGTTTCGGGCTGCCATTTCGTCTTGTTTGCGGTCCCGAGACATTCAGATCTTCCTGGCTGTTCAGGCGGATGTTGGTGACTGTCGTTTTTCAAAAATAAATGCATCCTAAAGTGCATCGGGCTGAAATCGAAATCAGATCTGCAAGATTTCCTCCATCTGTCTTCAAAGCCCCTTACCTCTTTTCAAACAGATGTCTGATCGTTGATGGACAAGCGCACTGTATCTTTGATCAGCGGGCCCCTATATCACGTCTTTTCTTTCCCCTTGAAAGAAGAAACGCAATTCCCACTCATCGCTTTTCAGTTTTCAGCTGTCCTTTTTGCATCAGATCGTTTTCTCTTTGGTCTGTCTTTGTTGATTTCTTTTCCCTGCATTCTTTTCGCAAAGTCCCATGGAATTTCCGGTTCCATGTTTCCTGCCAAAAAAACGAGCAGTCGATTCAATCAATCTGTTGTTATGAATTGGTTTGTTCCTGCTTTTTTGCGAAAAGGTCAGATTCCCCAATCTTCCCTTTCCGGTAATGCTTGTACTGCTTTGTAATGCTTGTAAAACGTTCCCCTTTGGATATCGATTGTTCTTTTCTGGATCAATCCTGAAGCATCCAATCGATTCAGTCTTATGGCCTGCCATTTGACAAAGGCAGACACAAAGTCCTGATGATCTGACATGACAAGGTTTCATGCCGTAAATAAAGAATTTCATAAAAGAGAGCAATTGTCTCTTTCAGTGTCCTTTCAGATGCCTGACATTGTGATTTGTTGGGGTATCATCCCCTGAAAGAGCAGTCGATACCACAATGATTTTAGCCTGTTTTTTGCGAATTATTGCCCAAAAAGAACAAAACAGCCGTTTCCGGCTGTTTTTGTTTGATTTCTGTAATATTTTGGGAATTTGTTGGGTAGATAGAGCCGATTGGGGACTCCTGTTGTTCAAAAACAGGAGTCATTTCTGTTGGCCGCAATCTCATCCATTTCCTTCTGACTGGTGAGGATAGACCAACAAAGGACAATAGACTTTTGTAAACCTTCTGACCGGCAAGACCAGTACAGTTCGGACCAGCCAGGGCTTGTTGGCTGCTGGTCGGCCTGGCTCATCGGCTTGGCTGATCAACATATCTTTTGGGAAGATCAACAGATCTTCCTGGCTCATCGACTCATTCTCTTGGCTGAACAGCATCTCTTTTTAGCGGATCAACGCATTGGCTTGGCTGATTGGCCTGGCTTATCCATCGTTCATCATGTGGTTGCGTTCATCCTGAGGCTGCGATCGTCCTGATGCTCCGTCCATCCTGACGTTGGTCAGTCTGTCCTCAGTTGAGCCAGCCGGTTTTTTGGCTGGCGGGTTTGTCGAGTTTTTTCAGGCGGACGCGGGTCGAGAGGGTTCTGCGGGTGTTGAGTTTGTCGAACTGTACGACAATCGCCTGTTTTTCGGCATCGATTTCCAGGATGGTGCCCACCCCAAAGACGGGATGTTCGACTAAATCTCCAGCTTCCAGAGCGTCGGATTGTTGGTTTTGGGGCAGCAGGCTTTTTTTGAGGTTGATCATGCGCCTGGCGGCCTGTTGAAGATCTTTGGGAATGGGTGGATCCCATTTGGCGTTGTCGAGGCCGATGTCAAAAACAAAGCGGCTTGGATAGCGGTTGCTGCCAGAATGCAGCTGGCCCTGTGCTTCGGAAAGATAGAGCTCTTTTTTGGCTCTTGTCAGGGCGACAAAACAAAGGCGGCGTTCTTCTTCCATGCCTTCGAGATTTCTTGTCTGTCTGGAGGGAAACATGCCTTCGTTGAGTCCGATTAAAAAGACGCAGTCAAATTCCAGGCCTTTAGCGGTGTGAATGGTCATCATCCGCACTTTATCGGTTTCGGTTTGCGCATCGCCATTGGAAAAGAGGGCGGCGTGGTTGAGCCAGCCTTCGAGATTGACATCTTCGCCCCAGCTCATTTCATATTCACCGGCGGCCTGTTTGAGTTCGGCCAGGTTATCGAGTCGCTCCTGGCCGCCTTCGAGTCTTAACATTTTTTCATATCCCGAAAGATCAAGGAGATCATCGAGAATGCGGGTAATCGATCGCTCTTTCCAGGGGTAGTCTTCAATGAGCTGAACGTATTGTTCGGCTTCTGTCTTTTGAAACAGATCCGTTTCCAGGTTGGCTTTTAATGCCTGGTAGAGGGACATCTGGTGCTCCCTGGCATATTCCTTTAAAAAGGCGATGCGGCTTTTGCCGATGTTGCGGCGGGGCCGGTTGATCGTGCGCAGAAAGTCGATATCATCCTGATACACGAGCATGCGGCACCAGGAGAGGGCATCTTTGATCTCGGCTCTTGAAAAGAACGGCACCCCGCTGTAAATCGCATAGGGAATCCCCGCTTCCAGAAAGGCATCTTCAACAGGCCGGCTCATATAGTGAGCGCGATACAGGATCGCCATATCTTTATAGGCATAGCCTTTCTTTTGAAGATGGCGGATCTGGGCGGCAATGGTTGCGGCTTCCAGGTGTGGGTCTTCATAGTGGCCGGCGTGAACCTGGGCGCCATCCATCCGGGTGGGAACCAGGTCTTTTTTCATGCGGTTGTGGTTCTGGCTGATCAGGGCATTGGCCGCAGTGAGAATCTGTGGGGTGGAGCGGTAGTTTTCATTGAACAGGATCGTCTGGCAGGGTGGAAAGTGTTCATCAAAATGCAGCAGGAAGTTTACATTGGCGCCGCGCCATGTATAAATCGTCTGGTCGGGGTCGCCGACCACAAACAGGTTTTTATGGCCTTTGGCGAGGGTTTCCATCAGTTCATACTGCAAAGGGTCAATGTCCTGAAACTCATCGACCATGATGTATTCAAAGCGTTGCTGCCACTTCGAGCGGATTTGCGCATTTTCGCGAAAGATCTTCAGGGTCAGCAAGATCAGGTCGTTGTAATCGAGCGCAAAATTTTTGCGCTGCTGGACCATGTAGCCAAAAAAGATGATGTCATCGACTTCTTTGGCCTGTTCGTATTTGCGGTTGAGTTCCTGGGAAGTCATATGGATCAGATCTTCGGTGTATTGCGGATATTCTTTGATCTTTTTGATTTCAATCATGTCCCTGGCTTTGGCAAAGGTCATATCCCGCAAAGTCAGGTTTCGCTCTTCATAGACGACTTTGAGCATGTCGTCGATATCCGTGTTATCCAGCACCATGAATGATTTTGGATAATTGATCGCATGGCTTTCTTCTAAGAGGATGGTGTTGCAAAGGCCATGGAACGTACAGATCGTTCCCGAATCTTCATCGCCGATCAGGTTTGTGATGCGGGTGCGCATTTCGGCAGCGGCTTTGTTGGTAAAGGTCATGCACAGAATATTGGAAGGAAGAATGCCGATGGCTTCAACCAGCCAGGCAAAACGCATCGCCAGCGCTCTGGTTTTTCCCGATCCGGCCCCGGCAATGGCTCTTACATATCCTTCAGTGGCTTCGACAGCCTGTTGTTGGGCGTCATTGAGCAAAAAATCATCCTGGATCATTTCAGTGTTTCCTTTCTGCCAGATGGACTTCCCTATGGTACGGCATGATTTTCGTTTCGCTGTCCGTCCACTTTTCTTCTGTATTTACCGACTTTTCGTTTCCATGCATCCACTTCATCCGATTTTCTTCTTCTTTTGTGTTGGGCCAGGTTTCTTGTTTGCTTTCTGGTCTTTCTTCCCTGGGGATTTCTTGCTCTGGCCTTTTTTGTTCGGGCATTTCTTGCTCTGACCTTTCTTCCTCTTTCATACTTTCTGACTTTTCTTTCCCGGCTGATCTTTCTTTTTCACTTGCCAGCTTGTTTTCGCTTCTTTTTTCCAGCGTATTTTTCTGTCGCTGTTGCGGCGTGTGGTTTTTTTCTTGTTCTGGCGTGTGTTTCTTTCCTTGTTCTGGCGCCTTCCCCTTTTCCAGCTTTTCTTCAGCGGCAAAATTTTCGGATGAATTCGTTGGGCTGGAAGAATCCGCCGCACCGGAAGAATCTGCCGCCTTGATATGGTAGATCAGGCTGTCCTGCACGGCCATAATATAGGTGCCCTGCTCGGTTTTGATCGGGTGGTATTCATCGGGATCTTTCCAGAAACTGCGAAGAGCGCCGCGTTGGTGGGATTCTGTTTTTTCGGCAGTCCTCTTGGCGGCCGATCCTCCCTCTTCCACATCCGCATACCGCACCAGGCTTGAGCCTTCGGATTGAATGTAGTCCTGGGACAAAGCCATTTTCAGCGCTTTGGCAACAGCTCTGGCCATGACATGATCGTGCCGGCCGCCAAATTCCCCATCGAGTGTCCAGGCCGCCTGCTTACATTCAAAATCAAACCAGGGAGACTGGACCTGGATAAACAGCGGATTGGAAAAATCAGAGCGGGTAATCCCCGCAATGATCGCATTGAGTTCAATCAGATTCATTGGCCGGCGGATAAACAATCCTTCCAGCAGGCCGTCATGCCAGTTGAACAGGTCTTTGGTAAAAACATCCGTTCCGGCGACATATCTTGAATTGGAGACCATGCCATACAGAAAATCCCCTTCACAGGCATTATCCTGCCATGAGATTTTCATCGTTTCGCAATTGTTTTCCCAGTGCGCAAAGTCCACGGTATTGAGCGCTTCAAGAATATAGGCCGTTGGACCCAGTCTTTTCTTTTTTTCCTGCGGTGTCTTATAGGAAACGCTTGTGCCCACGCCAAAGGCTGCGACATAGCTGAAATATTCGTCATTGAACTGGCCGACATCCAGATACGTCCAGCTCTCCCCCGCTGCAACTTTGGCCGCCGGCAGAATTTCCCTTGGAATATCATGTGTATTGGCAAAGTCATTGACGGTTCCGGAGGGCACATAGCCTAAGATTGGCAAATCATGGCCCGCAATCCAGCCATTGATCGCTTCATGCATCATGCCATCCCCGCCGCAGACAACAATTCGATCATAGAGATGTCCCTGGGTTTCAATCATGGATTTTGCATCCCCGGCCCCCTGCGTCGGGTAGACGGTCACCAGATATCCATTTCGGGTAAGTTCATCTACCAGTTCGGACAACGATCCCTGAATCCGGCCATCCCCGGAGCAGGGATTGTAGAGCATGAGCATTTTGAGCATCGCCAACGCCTCCTCATTTCTATGTGCAGTTTTGTTTCTTTTTTCCCTTACTTGTCGATTATACTTGTTTCTGTTCCTTATACTTGTTTCTGGTTTTCTATTGCTTGTTTCCGGTTCCTGTTTGACTCGCTTCTGGTTTTCTATTGCCTGTTTTCCGATTCCTGTTTGACTTGTTTCTGGTTTTCCTGGTTCTTCTTTTGTCTTCCGATTCGACTTCTGATCCCTTTGTGAGTCTTTGAAGATCTGTTTTTCTGTTGTCGAATTGTCTGGCGAACATTTTTCTGCGGGCAGACCGGCAAGAGATCGTCACTTCAGAAGATCATTGTAATCAGTTCAACCTGCTTCGAAAACACCATTCTTCGCATTTCTGTTTCACTTTTATATCCGTCTGAAAAAATGAAAAGAAGTTTGTTGAAATGGTACGGGTGTTTCACTTTGGAAAACCTTTCATCGTTTCCTTCCCTTTGAATCCGGTCTGGTTATCCGCCGAGTTTCTGCCGGTTTTCAATTATGATCGGTCTGGGCAGTTGAAAACTCTATTTTAAATAGACCAGACGCTGCAACAATCCTGATCCGATTGTACCGGCTGAAACTGGATTTCAGCGGCTGTGCGCTTAGGATTTAGCTGGCGATTTTCTTTCATTTCCTTTGGAGGATCTGCCCTTGCCTGATTCCATCAGGACGTTCAGTTTTTGTGAATATGAAAGCGGGCGGCTTGCCAAAAACTTTGCCTGAATGGGGATCAAAACCAAAAGTACAAAGTCCAAACGCGCTGGAAGGTGGCAAGGGCGCCTTGATCATGTAAAATAAGAACGATCTGCCCAAAGGATGTAGATCATCTTTTTTGTATCCAGTTTCAACTGGAGACCTTGTTTGAAGAACTTTTTGTTTTCTTTGTTTTTTATTTTTTTGTAAATCACGCCATGCTGGCCGGATGCTTTTTTTCGGGTCGAGTGTGGCGATCGCTGGAAGGGGGCTGCTATGAATACCATTCTGGCTTTTGGCGTTCCGTTTGGGCTTTCGGCCCTGTTGATCCCATTTGTCAAATGGATCTCAAAACTGACGGATGCCTGGGCCAAACAGAACAGCCGGACGATCCACCATGGCATTATTTCGCGCATTGGCGGGATCGCAATTTTTCTGTCCTTTTCAATCGGGATGATTCTGTTTTTTAAACCAGACCGCTCGATTCTGGGGATTTATCTATGTACCTCGCTCATGTTTTTAATTGGGCTCTGGGATGATTTTGTCGATCTGCCTGCCAAGTTTAAATTTCTTTTGCAGGTGCTGGCGGCCTTGATTCTGCTCTATTATGGCGTCGGGGTCGATACGCTGCGCATCCTTGGCTGGAAGATTACCAATCCCGTGGTATGCGCCGCGTTTACCGTGGTGTGGGTAGTCGGCATTACCAATGCGATCAACCTGCTGGATGGTCTGGATGGCCTTTGCGGGGGCATGATTCTGGTCGTACTTTCGATTGTCTGTGCGATTTCCATTGTGGACCGGCGCGGGGACATGGTGCTGCTGTCTTTGATTTTAATGGGATCAATTTTAGGATTCCTGCTCTATAACTCGCATCCGGCTTCCATTTTCATGGGCGACTGTGGATCGTTGTTTTTAGGCAGTACGATTGCTTCCCTGTCGCTTTTAGGCTTTAAGTCTTCCACCATGATGACCTTAAGCTTTCCGATTCTGATTCTGCTTCTGCCAATTATTGATACGTTCTCGGCCATTTTAAGGCGAAAGATCAAACGGATCCCGATGGATCAGGCGGATCGTTCACATCTGCACCATCAGCTGATGAAGCGCTTTGGCCAGACCAACAGCGTCATCATCATGTGCGGCTTTACATTCGGATTTGGATTGAGTGCCTTTATTTACATCTACAACCGGATCGCCGGTCTGGTTGTCATGTGTGTCCTTCTTTTCTGTATTGAAGTCTTTATTGAACGAACCGGCATGATTTCTTCTTCATTCCATCCGGTGCATTCGATCTACCGGGCTTTTCGCAAGCTGCTGCGCAAGATCTTTGGCCGGCAGAATTTTGAAGATCTGTTTGATCAAAGTGAAGACAATTCAAAAACAGGATCCAAAGCGCAAGCCGATGCCAAGAAGGACTCTGAAGCTTCTTTTCAAGAAAAGCAGCCATCCACTGCAGCCAGTGCTTCCTTGAAGCCTGGAAAGATCGCCCGCTTTGTTTCAGATTCTCAGACAATGTCCTTTACGGATACCAGCCTGGATCTGAAGATTCGCGATGAGCTGATGGCTTCGATGCACGAAGGCCGGGATTCAACGCTGGAGCTGAGTGATGTCCTGTTTGAAAAAACGCGTCTGGATTCAGATTTCAATGCGGCTGATCTGAATGCTGGCAACGTCACCGCTGCTTCCCTTTTCCGTCCCCAGAAACCAAAAGAAAAGAAGGACCGCCAGAAAGAAACCGTGGGCAATTACACGCACACCGGCGTGTACGAGACTTCAACGCCTGAACAATCATCGAATGCCGCCATTCGAAAGGATGGATCAGATTCGAAGATAGCCAGTGTGGATGAAATCACCCGAATTGCGATTGAACAGGCTTCCCATCAGGAACGAAAAGAAGCCCAATCCATCATGCAGGCACTGACTGGAATTGAAGTGAGGGCATCCGATCAAGCCAGATCCGCCAAAGCGTCTGATTCAAACCAGACAAAAGACTCAAATCCGGCTTCCTATCCACTGGTCGACGTTTCCAAGACGTCGATGCAGCCCCGAATGGATCTGGCCATCGAAATGGACGAAGCTTCAAAAACATCTTCTGACGGATCCAATGAGACTGAAACAAGATCAAAATCCGATTTAGAGTCTGAACCCAAAGAGCATTAGACTCTGCATTTCTGTTCTGTTTGGAATTTTCAATCTTTACCTATCACCCGCTGCTTTTGCGGCGGGTTTTTTCGTGCGCTTTGCATCCATGCATCTGAAACTATCCTTCTGGAACCGGTGCATATCAATCTCTCTAAAGATGAGAGAAAAACAAAGAGAAAAAAGAAGAGACTGTGATTGATTTTGATCAGAAACCTCTGTACAACAGCTCCTTTTTCTATTTGTTTTTCTCTTTCTGATCATTTAATTAATTTATAAGTTAATCTATCAATCTGTATATTAATATGTACAAATAAAGTAATTTATTTTTTGTACGCACCATCCTTCAGATGCCAAAAAAAAAAAACGAAATCCGCTCTGGAATTTCGGCCGGTTTCGATCGGGTTGAATATCAAATGGCATTCCTTTTTCTGTTTCTGGTCCATTTTTCACTGCGATAATTGTGAATATTTCAGATAGAAGATTCAATTTTATACCTGCAAAATTTACGCATTTCCTTTGCATGCCTGCCGTTTTCTCAAGCAAAATCAAAATGGAAGAAGTATCTATTAGAATTAATATTAAAACGAATGGATCATATTTATTTTATTTGTTTCTTCATATACTGGATATTTAAAGGACGAATCTGCTTCAACTTCACGAAAGCACAAAAAAAGGCCACCGGATAAGCGAGAGAGAATATCCAGCAGCTTTGTTGAAGAGCCCAGGAGTGTCAGGAGGGGTTCAAAGGAATCTGGCTGCAGTGAGAAATTTGTTCAGGATTTCTTCCAGATCTCTGATCCTGATCACGGGCAGAAGCCTGTCTCCCGTGTGTACAAAACCGACCGACTGGTATGTACAGGGACGGGATTGCACTCAAATTATTGCGGACTCTTCGGCTAATTATTTTAACGGATTTTTACGAAATTTCAGTACCAAACGATAAATCTCGATCACTTTCTGACGAAGATAGCACTTTTTATTTTGTGTCCGTTTTCAAACCGGTAAAAAAAGACACAATCTCTCTTTTTAAAAGAGAACCGGTTTGCGAAGGAATGAACAAGACCTGGCCAGAAGCTAAAGCCATTTCTTCTTTTTAGGACTCTGAAAAATAAAACTTCTCTTAAACCGACACCTTTCTCCTTTACCAAAACCTTCCTGGCTTGGCTTGGGTTGACAAAGAGGTTTCGAATCAGATCCGGGAAATTTTTTCAAAAAAACTGGCAAACAGCAAAACAGATTCCGTTTTTTGCGTATATGGAGTCAGAAGGATACGCAAAATTATGAAGAAAACACCTAAACAAAAAGAAGCAGTTCGAAGTCAAAAACTGTTTTGCCAACAAAAAGTAGATCAAATGGTTGCTGATTCCTGTTTTCTGGATAATTCATTCAGCGGATCAAGCAAAAGAAGAAAGGCGAAAAATTATGACAAGTACTTTTAAAGAGCTTTTTGATGAAATAGTTGAAGAAGCAGTCGAAGAAGCCTTCGAAAAAGACCTCAAAGAAGCAAAAGAAAAAGCCTGGCAAGCGCAGGAAAAAGTCGGGGCTCTTACGCAAATATTGTGTTTAGCTATCATCATTATTATCGACGATAGCAATTGCCGCTAAGCCCAATAACCCAAGATGCGATAGGCCAACTCATCTCGAATTAGGTATTGATTATTTAATCAACAATATGAATGATGCAAGCTTATTCATTCGCTAGGATTACTCGTGTTAAAAACTACATTTGCGTAAGATCCTTATTTCAGACCTGCCTGCTTCAAGATTTTTGATTTCAACCCTTTTAATGGAGCAGTTGAGAAAACGAGACCAAAAGAGATGAGTAAAACCTATAATTTGATATCACAGTTGTGTGGGATATCCCACTTTGGAAGGAGGCTGCTTTATGGAAGTGACCAACCAATATAATGCACATCTCGACGCGAAAAAACGTTTAACGCTTCGGAGAGCATCGTTTCAATACTACAATGTAAAAAAATATGCTAATAGCTGTATTGTTTTGGAACCGCGCCAGTTAACCAAGCCAAAAAGCATTTCTGCTCGGACACTCAAAGCAATGGACCAGGCAGTTCGCAATTTTAAAGTTGAAGAAGTTTCAGAACCGGTTGATCTTTCTGACTTTTGAGGACTTAGTGGATGAGTAAACAGTACCCATGAATTCGTACAGCGTTTTTAGATCGCCCCCTGAGTACGACAACATGTTTAGATCTTCTGGGATACCATTCTGAAAAGATCTCACTGACCCCATGGCAAGCCATGGGGGTTGAAATACACCCCTGTTGCTTGACAGGACAGCTTCGGCTGTTGTCTGTGAGTAGCCTTGGTGAATATTGTCTTCGGACGATACGAACTCCGTTGTTTATGTCATCACACCTTAGGATATCGTTCTAGTCTTAAGCTCTGTGGCTCTGCTTTAAAAACCTGTTCGGGGTAACAGGCGGTGAGTTTGAACGTAAAAAGCATTTACAACATTGGCGAAGGACACCTTACAGCCTTCGGGCTGGTTTATTTACCGAAAGGAGGCATCTGTAATGCCGGAAGCTTTGACCTATGTTCTGGACATTGATGGCAATCCATTGATGCCGACCAAACGATGCAAAAAGGTTTGCAGACTCTTAAAAGCAAAGAAAGCTAAAGTCGTAAAGAGAACTCCTTTTACCATTCAGCTTTTATATGAACCTGATAGTCATGTGGTTCAGCAGATCACATTAGGCGTCGACGCAGGATCTAAACATATTGGATTGTCCCCATGTACAGACGCAAAAGAACTCTATGCAGAAGATGCAAAGTTGAGAACCGATGTGTCTAAAAAACTGACCGCAAGAAGAGAGGCGAGAAGAACAAGAAGAAACCGCAAAACAAGATATCGAAAGCCAAGGTTTAACCACCGGGTGCATTCAAAACACAAAGGATGGCTGGCGCCTTCTGTGGAACAAAAGATTACATGCCATTTAAATGTCATCCGGAAAGTGACAAAGATCCTGCCCGTTTCAAAGATCGTAATCGAGACAGCCTCTTTTGATACACAGAAACTGAAAGCACAGCTTGCAGGGCAAAAACTTCCTGAAGGCAAAGATTACCAGAATGGTGAAATGAAAGACTGGCTCAACATCAGAGACTATGTACTGTCCAGGGATGGATACACTTGCCAGTGCTGCAAAGGAGAATCCAAAGATAAGGAACTGCAGGTCCATCATATTCATCAAAGAAAAGATGGCGGCAGCAGCCGTCCGGAAAACCTGGTTACGCTCTGTAAACACTGCCATCAGGAATACCATAAAGGAAATATCGAACTTCCAGATAAGATTCTTAAGCCGGCTTCATTTGCAGATGCGGCTTTTATGGGGGTCATGCGAAAGACTCTGCTGGAAAGAGCGCAGACAGAATTTGCTCCCATTCCTGTAGAAGAAACATTCGGATATCTGACCAGAGCAAAACGTCTTGGGCATGGTCTTGCCAAAGAGCACTACGTTGATGCGAGATGCATTGCAGGCCATCCAGAAGCAAGACCCGCTCAAACCGTCTTTTTTAGCAGGAAAGTGCGATGTCATAACCGACAGATTCATAAATTCAATCCTTCTAAGGGCGGCATCAGAAAACTGAATCAGTCCGCAAAGGTCATTATGGGCTTTCAGCTGTTCGATAAGATCAGATACCAGAAAACAGAGTGTTTTATCTTTGGAAAACGAACATCAGGCAGATTCGATATCAGGATGCTTGATGGAACCAAGATATCTGCTTCTGTTTCCTGGAAGAAATTAAAAAGACTTGAGTCATCGAATGGATGGCTTATTGATAAGCGACAAAACAATATTGTAAACATTGAATAGGTGGTGTAGGCGGCAATTCCTCCCCACAGCAAGCTATGGGGTTTCCTTGCCGCATTAGATGACGCATATCTCAAAGAAGAAAACCACACAGTTGACTGCGTTTGTCTACCGTGCGCATTTTGAATATAATATAAGCACGAAAGGATGGTGATTCCATGAATGAGATGGCAAGATTAGTTCAAAATCACGATTATCTGACACCGAAAATTGCGGGACAATCCGGCGTTTCAAAATATGAATTCTATAAATATGTCCATGAGAATGGGCTGGAGCCTGTAAGTCGGGGAATCTATTCTGCGAGGGACGAATGGATAGATGAATTATATGTTCTGCATCAGAGGTGCCCTCATGCTGTTTTTTCCCATGATGAAGCATTTTACTATCACGGGCTGACAGACAGGGAACCAATCGTTCATACCTTTACCATTTACAGTGGATATAATACGCATCGTCTTACAGCAGATGGAAGTAGTAAATCGTACACAATTAAAAAAGAGTTGCTGGATGTGGGGAAGATTATTGTGAAAGACAACAATGGCAATCTGATTCCGATGTATGACCTGGAAAGAACGATCTGCGACTTAATGAGAAGTAGAAGTTCCATTGAAGTACAGGATTTTAGCTCCGCTCTTAAGAGGTATGTTTCCAGAAAAGACAAAAATCTGAATCGGCTTATGGAGTATGCCAAGCTGTTTCGGGTGGAAAATGTGATCCGCAGATATATGGAGGTATTATTGTAAAATGCAGCTTACGCCAGAGCAGGTTAAGGGAAGAATAAAAAATGTAGCAAAGAAAAATAATGCGGATGCCAGAACGCTCATGCGTATTTATATGATGGAACGTTTTCTGGAACGACTGTCTAACTCTAAGTATAAAGACAACTTTGTCATCAAAGGTGGGATGCTTGTGACTGCAATGGTAGGAGTAGCTAACCGTTCTACGATGGACATTGATACAAGCCTCAAAAATCAGAATCTCTCGGCAGAAGATGCCAGAAAAATTATTAATGAGATAGCAAACATTGATCTTGATGATGGGGTAGTTTTCGAAATCAAGGAAGTTTCCAATATTATGGATGAAATGGAGTATCCGGGAATTCGCCTTACAATAAACGCTATGATGGAAAAACTGATCACACCAATGAAAATCGACATCTCAACAGGAGATGTAATTACTCCACGAGCAATCGAGTATCAATACAAACTGTTGCTAGATGGTCGCAGCATTCAATTGTGGTCCTATAATCTTGAAACCATTTTATCCGAAAAGCTTCAGACAGTCCTTGTGAGAGGCCTTCTGAATACAAGAATGAGGGATTTCTATGATATAAATATGCTCCTGTCGATCTATAAGCAGGAGATTGATGAGGATATTCTGAAAAAAGCATTCCAAGCAACCTGCGAAAAGCGAGGGACCGAGAGCCTGAAGACAGAAGGAACTCGAATTATCACTGCGGTTGAAAAAGATACACAGTTACGCCACCTGTGGAAATCGTATCAAAAAAAATATTCGTATGCTGCGGATATCAGTTACGAGGATATTATTGGAAGTGTGAAACACCTATATCGTAAAGTTTAATATTTCATCTCCATTCATCTCCTGCTAAAGAGTTCTGTCAGAAACGATAGAACTCTTTTGTTCTGTATAAACGTAAATAAACATCGCTCATTTTAAACTAGAATAAACAGTACCCATGAAGTCGTACAGCGTTTTTAGATCAGCCCTGAATCCGACAGCATTTCGATCCTCTGAAATACCACTCTGAAAATAAATAGCATCAGTTGGTGTATCCACCATTTTATATTCGACACTTCGTTCGCCCCAGCCACAAAAAGAAAAATAGTGTGAATGATAAAGGTATTCCTCATTCACACTATTTTGACTGGTTCTTATTTTTCTGGTTTTTTTTTGGCTCTGACATTGAGAAACCAGGAGTTCGAAACCAAATGATTCAAATTGTATTGAAAGACAGTTCGGCTAAACCTGACCGTCAGCTTTCAAGCTTTAAAGTTCGCCAGTTGTCTTGAGATATTCCAGATAACGGCTTAAGGCATCCTGCCAGGCAGGAAGCTGTTCAAAGCCATTGGCACTCAGTTTTTCCAGATTGAGACGGGAGTTGGTTGGGCGCTTTGCCTTGGCAGGATACTGGTCGGATCCAACAGGAACGACTTTCACTTTGTTCATACCTGCCTGATGGAAGATTTCTTTGGCAAAATCGTACCAGGAGATAAAGTCACCGGTATTGCAGACATTGTAGATACCGTATTTATCGGTTTCGATCATATCGACGGTCAGTTTGGCAAGGTCAACAGTATAGGTTGGCAGGCCCACCTGGTCGTCAACAACGGTCAGCGTGTCTCTGCTCTTGCCTAAACGGATCATGGTGCGGATGAAGTTCTGTCCGCTTGCTCCAAATACCCAGGAAATACGCAGAATCCAGTTTTTCGGATTCTGAAGAACGTAGTCTTCGCCTTCGGATTTTGTTAAACCGTAAACATTGAGCGGGTTCTTTTCGTCGTCTTCTTTCCATGGCGTTGTTCCCTGACCATCAAAAACATAGTCAGTGGAGAAATACATTAATGGGATATCGAGATCGCGGCATACGTCCGCAATATATTTGGTTCCTAATGCATTGACGGCTTCAACCGTTTCGAACAGTTCTGGTTCTTCGGCCTTATCAACGGCTGTCCAGGCTGCGCAATGGACAACAACATCGTAGTCACCACGGGAGATGACTTCTTCAACCTGTTCTTTGTTTGTGATATCCATTTCGGCAACATCAACGCCGACTGGGTTGTATCCTCTTTTTCTGGCTTCGATGCACACATCGTTGCCAAGCTGGCCTTTGGCTCCGGTTACAAGGATTTTCATAATTTCCTCCTTTGAAAAACCGGATACAGAAGATTCGATTCCGGATCCGGCTGGTTGATTGTATAAGAATTTTAGATGGAAGCGGGTATTCGTGCTCCAATCTGAAAAAAGTGTTCGTTTAATTGTTCACTGAATGGCTCTCTGCTTAAAGAGGGCTTCAGGTTTCAGAAAATGTATGGAATGAAAACAATCTTCAAAAGATAATTTCGATTGTCTGATTCAGGAACGGGTACTCTTATTCAGAAACACGGCCCTTGTCGATGTACATTTTCTGGAAGTAGTTCTGATAGTCACCGGACAGAATGTTTTTCCACCAGTCTTCATTGTCGAGGTACCACTGGATCGTTTTCGCAATTCCAGTATCGAAGTTTTCTTCTGGCACCCAGCCCAGTTCGTTTTCGATCTTTGTTGGGTCGATCGCGTAACGACGGTCATGGCCTTTGCGGTCTTCGACGTAAGTGATCAGGCTTTCTGGTTTGTCTACAGCTTTTAAGACAGTTTTTACAACTTCAAGGTTTGTCTTTTCGTTGTGTCCGCCAATGTTGTACGTTTCGCCGACTTTCCCTTTGCGCAGGATCAGGTCGATGGCTTTGCAGTGGTCAAGAACGTAGAGCCAGTCACGAACGTTGGCGCCATCCCCATACACTGGTAATTTTTCATCCGCTGTTGCACGGGAGATCATTAATGGGATCAGTTTTTCAGGGAACTGGTATGGACCGTAGTTGTTGGAGCAGCAGGAAATCGTGATGGGCAGACCGAATGTGCGGTGGTAAGCACGTACGAACAGGTCAGCAGCTGCTTTTGAAGAAGAATATGGAGAGCTGGTGTGGATTGGTGTCTCTTCTGTAAAGAACAGATCTGGGCGATCCAGTGGCAGGTCACCATACACTTCGTCCGTGGATACCTGGTGGAATCTCTTGATGCCATATTTAACGGAAGCGTCCAGGAGAGTGGTTGTTCCCAATACGTTAGTCTGAACGAAGATGGATGGATTTTCGATGGAACGGTCAACATGGCTTTCAGCAGCAAAGTTTACGACTACATCTGGTCTTTCTTTTTCGAACAGGTTGAAGATGAATTCGCGATCCGCGATATCGCCTTTGTAGAATTTGTAGTTTGGCTTGTTTTCTACGTCCTTGAGGTTTTCAAGGTTGCCCGCATAGGTCAGTAAGTCGAGGTTGATGATTTCATCTTCCGGATGTTCGTTGACCATGTAGTTGACGAAGTTGGCACCGATAAAGCCAGCGCCGCCGGTTACTAAAATTTTCATAGAATACTTCCTTTTCTAAGTGGTGCAGATCTTTAAGGTCAATGATTCTGACAGGCAAAGCCTGCTCATTGGCCCAATGGGCAAGGCAGGTGTTCAGGCCTGCCTTGTTTTTTCTTTGGGGATCTGCGGGATGCACCCATTCAAATGCATGGGATATTTCTCAATTCTTCCAGGAAGGAAGAGGGGGTTTGCTTGATTGTATTGCTTAGTTTTGTTCCTGTGATCAGGTTCTATTCCTGTTGACAGGTTTTGCTCCTGTGATCAGGTTTTGCTGGTGTGATCCAGTCCTGCTGGGGATTCGAGGATCGATTCCTGTTTTCAGGGGCGGGTTTTGCCGCTTACTTTTTGATCATTTCTTCATAAACGAAGTGATTGTTGCTGTCGGCAAGTTCAGGCGCGATTTTGTCTTTATCAGAAAGAATGGCTTCGCGTCCTTCTAACAAAGTTCCCCAGTCTACATTAACGGTTGGATCATCGTAGCGGATGGCGCCTTCGGATTCTTTGTTATAGACGTTGTCGACTTTGTAGCGGAACTCAACATCCGGGCTGAGGGTTAAGAAACCATGCGCAAAGCCCTGCGGGATGAAGAACTGACGATGGTTGTCTGCAGACAGTTCACAGGAGACCCATTTGCCAAAAGTCGGGGAACCCTTGCGGATATCCACCGCTACGTCAATGACACGGCCTTTTGTGCAGGAAACGAGTTTGGATTGTGCATACGGCGGATTTTGCCAGTGCAGGCCTCTGACTGTTCCTTCGGCTGCGGAAAAGGACATGTTATCCTGGACGAAGTCGACATCAATGCCCAGTTTTTCATATTTGGGCTTGGAATACGTTTCAGTAAAGTAGCCGCGATGATCGCCGAACACATCGGTGTCGATGATCAGCACGCCTGGAATTGCGGTTTCAGTAACTTTCATGATGCTTTTGTCCTTCCAGACTTAAGGCCGGCCAATAAAAATCCTGTGCCACGCCTTTCAGTCTTTTCTTATTTCTTTCTGTTTTCTGTAAAATCTCTTCTTGTTTATAAGCTTCTAATTTCGAAATTTAATCAGATCAATATGGTTCTCTATGGTATTTTTCTATATTCTAGGAACGTTTATCGACGTATTTGCGGTCAATCAGCTTTTTGAGGTAGGCGCCATACTGGTTCTTTTTATAAATTTCGTAAGCGTCTTTTAACTGATCGAGTGTAATCCAGCCCTGACGGAAGGCAATTTCTTCCAGGCAGGCGATTTTGCGATGCTGGTGTTCTTCGACAGTTTTAACGAAGTTGGTCGCATCCACTAAGGATTCATGCGTCCCGGTATCTAGCCATGTAAAGCCATCGCCAAGCAGTGTGACATTCAAGCGGCCCTGATCGAGATAAATCCGGTTCAGGTCGGTGATTTCAAGTTCGCCGCGGGCGGATGGTTTCAGATTTTTTGCATAGTTGACAACGTCGTTGTCATAGAAATACAAGCCGGTTACCGCATAGTTGGATTTGGGGTTTTCCGGTTTTTCTTCGAGCGAAATGGCTTTGCCGTTTTCATCGAATTCCACCACGCCAAAACGTTCCGGGTCTTCAACATAGTAGCCAAAGACAGTTGCGCCTTCTTTGCGGTTGGCGGCTTCTACCAGGCGCTTGGTCAGGCCATGGCCATGGAAAATGTTATCACCCAGGATCATGGCAACGGAGTCATCACCGATAAATCCTTCTTCATCTGCCAGGATGAAGGCCTGAGCCAGTCCATCGGGGGAAGGCTGGACTTTGTAGCTGAGAT
The DNA here is from genome assembly GCF_034745455.1 of Allobaculum sp. JKK-2023. Lineage (NCBI taxonomy): Bacteria > Bacillati > Bacillota > Erysipelotrichia > Erysipelotrichales > Erysipelotrichaceae > Allobaculum > Allobaculum sp. JKK-2023. Next base: position 878,997 of record NZ_JAYERV010000003.1, read on the forward strand.
TCAGACCAAACTGATGGCCGTCCCCCAGCAATTCTTCAAAGCGGGGGGTGTCCTCAGGGGTTGAAATGATCATGATATCTTTAATTCCCGCTTCCATCAGAATGGACATTGGATAGTAAATCATCGGTTTGTCAAAAACGGGAAGCAGCTGCTTACTTGTGACTTTGGTTAAGGGATAAAGTCTGGTTCCGGACCCACCGGCAAGAATAATGCCTTTCATAGATTACAGATCTCCTTTTACATTCAGGCTTATTTTAACCACTAATCGTGCCAAATGAAACTGATTGCCATTTCAGGGGCTTATGTAAGCCTTCAACATTGATTTTCGGTCTGGATTGCGTGATCCTTGGCCAGCTTACAGGAAAATGAAACATTTTCACTTCTTTTTTAGGATACAGGTGCCTCATTCTTGACATTTGTCTGAAAACAAATTCAAAAAGCGTCCAGCCAGAATCTGGCTGGACGCAAAAGATCAACGAAACTTTATTTTTATGCCCGCACAGGCGGAAGAATCGGTTTGCCAAACGAAAGACTGGCAAGAAAAGCAAGATGAAACAGACCAGAAAAGATGGGCCAGAAAAGAGGAATCAGCAACAGAAGTGGATCACATCTTTCTTTTCCCAGTTCAATGCGCTGTTCAATTGTTCTATGCGCTTGTTCAATGCCCTATTCAGCACCTTCTTCAATAGGCCCGGATTCAATGTGCGCGGGATTGTGGCTTGCGTTTCCAGAGTGCTTTTACAATCTGCATGCGCCAGCGAATCTGCTCGCCTAAAGAACTTGGATGGAGTTGGCTGGCATTGTGATCATGGCGCCTGTAATCCACGAGGACTTCATCAATGAATTCAACCTCTCCCATGCGAAGTGCCTGCAGGCCGATCAGCTGATCATGCATGGGGATGGGCTTGGGAAAGGGCAGGCAGGCATCAATAACGGGTTTGGCCACTGCCATGCAGCAGCCAATGAACGAATTGCGGACCAGATTCTGGAAGAGACCATTTTTCGAGCCATGGGCTTTCATAAATGATGGTTCTAAAGTCTCCATCTCTTCGGAGCAGATTCTGGCATCGTGAACTAAAGCCGCCAGCTTTGGATTTTTCGCAAATTCATGGCGGATGACATCGAGCTTGTCACCTTTCCAGCGATCATCCTGGTCGGAAAGAACGATGACCGGATTATGCGCATAGCCAAGCGCATTTTCAAAGTTGGCAATCAATCCCTGCCCCGGCCCATGAACAAGCAAAATGTTCAAATCGACATTGGTACTTTGAATATTCTGAATAATCTGCTGGGTATTGTCGTTTGAGGGATCCAGGGAAACAATCAGCTCATCCTGATGCTCCATCTGGCAGACAATGCTCATCAGCTGTTCGCGGATGTATGGCTCGCCATTATAGGCAGCCAGCACGATCGACAGTGCCGGCAGATCTTCGTATTCTTCTGTTTCCAGTGCAGATTGGGCATGGAGATGTTTTCCCGAAGTCGGTTCATACCGGTCAATCGGGTCAATAGTATCGGCCATGCGAAATAATCTGGCCGGATTTTGCGTAGCCAGAAACTGTCCGGACAATTCACGAAAGGAAAGAGTATCGAGGAAGTCGCTGACTGGACTTTCTTTTCCTGTCCTGGCGGGCAGGGCTTTTGTATACATAGGGTTAGTCGTCATCTTGGTGCGGGAGGTTTTGAATCTCCTGCGCTTCCCTCCTTTCCTTTACTTATTTTAGGTGGTATTCAGTTTCTTCTTTCAGTTGATCTTCAGTTGCTTTTTTGGCTGATCTCCAGCCACCTTTTTAATCAGTCTTCAGTCTTGATCGCTTTAGACCTGATCTCTATGGACCGACTATGAACTGTTATACCATTTCTATGAATTCGAGAAATCCAAGCTTGTATGGATGAATCTGTTTCTCTGAATCCATTTTTGAACGTCTATGACAGTATCGTAAGCTACAAACGGCCAGATTTTCTTTTTCACGCCCTTTACAGAAACAGATGAAAGTCAGATCGTATCAGATTGCTGTCGATCTTCACTCTCTTTCGATCAGATTGAAAAGATCAGGAATACAAATTCAGGAAGATGGGAAGTCAGAAACTGACCTGAATTTTACCCGAATTCCTTTTCTTCCTGTTTTTTTCTTCCTGTGTTGCGAAGTCATTTCTTTTCCATCATCGTTTTCAGATCCATGCCCAGAGTCAGACGAAATCCCTTTGGAACCGGGGCAAAAAACAAAGGCAGAAGAATCATCGGATTTCTTTTTTTCAGACTTCTCGCCCGACGCGCATACATGTTGGCAACTTTATTCATCCGCACCTGTTGCCAGCTGGAAGCATGAAAACGTTTAGCCAGGGTCGAAAGTGACTTTTTCTGTTCGGCTTCTAAAAGGGCCGTCTGTGTGCGGGTCACGTAAGAAGTCCGGCGCGCAAGGCCCAGGGTGTTGGTTCCATGCTGGCGATACCCGATTAAGGGCTGGTCGAGATACCCCAGACCATTTTGAATGGCCGCAATCGCACTGATCGCCCAGTCATGCGGCAGATTCAGATCCACCGCCCTGTTCAGATACTGATCTTTAATCTCTCTGGTTAAAGCCAGGGTGCAGCCCGGGGCAAAATTATAGCCCATCAGATCTTCAAATGTGATTGGCGTAAATCCGCCGGGAATGACAGGCTTGCGGATGAGATTGTGGTTTCCATGATGGCTGGATACCTTATCTTCAATTTTTCTGTCTGCTCCATCAATCAGATCAAAGCTGCAGGCCAGAACCTGCAGGCCGGGTCTGACATCAAATTGCTTGGACATGATCTCGACTTTATCGGGGTACCACAGATCATCATGGTCGCACAAAAAGATCAAGTCTCCGCTTGTGGCGGCTAAAGCGTCCTGAAAAGTCGAAATAAAGCCCTGATTGGCTGGGTGAACAATCACCCTCCAGTTTTTCAGATGATGTTTTTCAATATAGGCGTGCAGCCTTTGCACGGTGTCATTGGTGGAGGCATCATCCACAATGATGACTTCATCGAACGGGACACTCTGACTGTTCAGACTGTCCAGCTGTTTTTCAAGATATGCATTGGAATTCCAGGTTGTAAGTGCACAACTGATCTTTTCTGTTTTCATCCGGTTCCCCTCCCCTCATGGACATATTCCAAAGGAAATTGAATCCTGATTTGAATTCGGTCATGAATTCAGGCTCGAAATGCTTCTGGCTTTGACTCCTTTAAATTGAATATGAATGATGCCGCGTCTAGGACTTCAGTCATTTTTGTTTTTTATTGAGGCAAAGCCAGCCCCTTATGCATTTGTGTCTTGCCAGGCTTAAAAAAGCGGCAGACCAGGCCGGTCTGGGATCCAGTTTGTGATCTGAATATGGGTTTGTGATCTGAATACAGATTTGTGATCTGAACATTGGTTTTTGATCTGGAATGCAATTTCAAATCTGATTTTCTTTCGATCTGGGTATCCGAATCCTTTTGCTCCTGTTCCTGTTCCTGTCTATTCTTGTCCGGATCAGGCTATTTCTTATCGGATATGCAAAGAATATCATCTGTTTTCCAATGGTATTTATCGTTTTCAGATCCTTTGGCATGTCGTTTCTGAGGACTGTTGATGACTCTAGGTCTTGTTTATTAAAACAAGATTGAAAACAAGCCGGTAAATTACCGGCTTGTCAGAATCTTATTTAAACGGCTTTCAAACGCATCGATTGAAAGCGTTTGTGTATACAGTCTGCGCGCATTGGCCCGCATCTGCAAGTTTTCTTCTTTGAGCGATTCAAGAACCTGTCTGGCGGCAAGTTCAAGGTCATCATGGTCAATGTTGATGCCGCACTTGCTGGTGTCGATCCAGTCATGCAGATCCCCCTGTAAAGAGTTGACAATCGGCAGGCCGCCTTTGAGATAGTCCAAAGACTTCATCGAAAGGCCAATGACCACTTCCGGCTTCATGAGATTAAGGCCAAAATGGCAGGCGTCAAAGATATCCTGCTTGGCCTGGGGATCATAGACCAGACCATGGTCAATCACATGGACAATGCCAGAGAGCTTTTCAACCATTTCCTCTTTCTTTTCCCCGTTGGCAATCACATGCAGATCAACAGGCATGCGGCTTGCCAGTAAGGAAAGAAAGGCCTGCATGGCCTCAAGGTCAATGATGTTATTGACGGAGCCTAGATAACACAAAGAAAGCCGATTGGCAGGAAGATTCAGTTTCGAATCGGTCTTGTCATCGGGAATGGACCAGTACAGGATTTGTGGACGGATTCCCGTCTGCTGCTCAATTCGACTTGCAAACAGGCCGCATTCCGCAAAGACTTTGTTGGCAGCAGACAGATGCGCATTGCGCAGATGTTTCCAGATCCACGCCGGCGGTGTTTTCTCAAAGCCTTTTACGGGCAGAGATTCGGGCCATAAGTCAATGAGATCAAAGTACAGCAGCACTTCTGGATGTTCTTTTTTATACTTGTCCATTTCACGGGCAATCGTATTGGCTGGCACCAGCGCATGAATCCGGTCAGGCTTCCAGGCTTCCAGATACTTGCGGGCATCTCTGGCAAATTCGGCATGGCCAAGCAGCCGCTGCCAGGAAAGATTTTTCTGATACGGCCGATGGTGCAGATAGTCTACGCCCCGCTTTCTGGAAGCGGGCGCAATGGGGGCTTTATGGCGATGCGAAAAATCCGGTGTCAGAATGATGACTTCCTCCCCGCGTGCTTCATAAAAAGCCTGCAGCTGCAGACCACGGGAAAGATAGACGTCACTGATGCACAGGATCGCAGTACGTATCGGTTTTCTTTGGGATGTATTCATAAAGGCGACCTCTTCTATCTAAGTGCGAAAATAAACCGCTAGACCGACCAGAAAGCTCGTCAGAATAAACACTGAAATCCATAAGAAATATTTTAATTTGCTTAACAAGGCCTTTTTTGTCATATCGAGACTATTATAGGAAATCCCGCCCACTTTTCCAAACTCTGCCATCAGGATGCAGCCGGCCATAACGCAAAAAAGAAGGAAGAAGCCTGTAAGCGGGTTCTTCCTTCTTCAAAAAGCAGAGGATTTCGATGATCTCAATCCTTTCCATGATTCAATGATCTCGATCCTTTTTATGCTGGTGGATGATCAAAGTTTATGCAGATGGATGGCCAAACTGTATGCGGGTGGATGATCAAAGTCTGCTCTGCTGTTTTTCGTTCTGGCTATTTCCAGTACGACCAGACGATGGCGGTTTCGGGCAGAACGTCATCGTAGTCCCACAGCTGCTCTGTGCGGGAGATGTTATTTGGATCATGAATGACCAGCTTGCCATCTTTTTCTTTCGCTGCCACCATGAAGTGGCCGACCTGGGTGAATTTACCCGGGACCATGTTGAAGATCAGCTTCTTGCCTTCATTGAGCGCCTGGGAAATTGACTCCTGATCCACTGGAATCGTCTCAACGTTCAGACCATATTCCGTGGCCGCTGCACTGAGCAGATCATGAGCACTGCCGGCTCCGCTGACATAAAAGCCGTTGTTTTCCGCATAGCTTTTTAAAACAGCTGGCGTAATGGTTGGATCTTGCAGAAGATAGCTGAACACCATGCTCAGACTCGTTGGTGCGCATCCCGCATAGTACATTGTGCTGTCACCATAAGGCAGATACCCCCAGTCCAGTGACCACTGATAGAGGGCCGGCATCTCCGTCAGGGATTCGCTGAGTTTTTCTGGCGGGTTCTGGTACTGGTCGCGCTCGGGATAGGCTTTGACAAAGTCATAGCGTTCCGTGTTATTGAGATAGAACAGCAGAATATCGTTATCATATTCACTGATATGGTCCAGGAAATACTTAGCCTGCGTGGCAGTGGTTGAATTGGTTTCACTGATATTTCCCTGGGCATCGGTGGAGTATCCTTCCAGGGCACTGGATTTTAAGGCGTCCAGGGTTTCCTGGGCGATATCACCGCTTGGCTGCTGGTTCTGGATCTGGCTGATTTCGCTTTGGAGTTCTTGCTGGTGCTGGACAGATTGTTCATAGGCAATGCTTTCCTGTCTGGCAATTTCGGCTTTCTGTTTCGGAATGAAGTAAAACTGCTGCAGGCAGAACGTAATCAGGGCGATCAAAAGCAAAACCACAACCAGTCCGCCGCCAAATACAAGCATCATCCGGCGTCGTCTGATTTTTTGGCGTCGTCTTTTGCGGGCTGCTTTTTGAGCAGGCGTTAAAGGTCTTCTTGAAGGTTGGGTAGAATTTGGCATTCAGGTTCCTCCGTTTCTTTCCAATTTCTGTTTCTATATTTCATTTTTTCTTATTTTCGTATTTTCTTGTTTTCGACTCATCGTTTCTTCGCTTTTTGCTTCTAAGGCCAGGTGTAGTGGGAGCGGGATTGATTCAGGGACGAATCCTTCAAGGACTCAAACATACCCTGTGGGCATTAAAAAAGGGGAAGCAAAGTTCCCCTGTAGTCTATCAGATTTTATATCTGCTGTAATTCAAGCCCGTGATCTTACCAAAACGATCGACAATTGGTTTGAATTTTATTTTGCAGCAGCTGTTAAATCCCATCCAAACGATTTGATGCTGCTTATTCGTATGGTGAATACAGCTGGCCATATGGATCTTCATACGCCGCTGATGGCTGCTCATAGGAAGAATATGGATCCGTATACGTTCCATGGCCGCCGGAGTCTTCATCGCCGCCATACCCTCCATACGGGTCATACACACTGTCGTTGTACTGGCCGCCATACGGATCGCTTTGAATCGGCTGGGTAACCGTACCATCCTGGTTGTAAAGATCTGTATGATCAACTTCATTGTCAATGTAATTGTGGTTGACATTGGTTTCATACTCATCGGTTTCAACCGGCTGATCGGCTTCAGTCAGATTGATGGTCTGACCCTCTTCCACCTGACGGATGAGGGCGTCCGCTTTCTGAATCTCTGCATCGTTGAGCATCGTTACTGACAGGTTCTGTCCAGCCGATGGGCTCCAGGCTTCGGTCGGCTCACCGACCAACGCATAGGACTGGAAATTCCAGCGGGGGAAACGCGAAACTTCTAAGGTCAGCAGCGACTTGATCTCATTGGCACTCATATTTGTATCAAACGCGGTCGACAAGGCTTTCATGACCTCTGGATAGCGCACAACCATCGTTGGCGATAGCAGAGATTTCAGCAGGGCCTTTAATACAATCGACTGATTGCGGATACGCTGCATGTCGCCATCCACATAGGCATGACGTTCACGGGCAAAAGCCAGAGCCCGTTCCCCATCAAGATGGTTGGTTCCCGCGTGCACCCCTTCAGTACCATTGGCATAGAAGGTTTCGACTTCCAGGCCCGGTTCTACTTCCACATCAATTCCGCCCACCGCATCCACGATGTTGATCAGTGAGGAGAAATTGACACGCACGTAGTAGTTGATTGTAATGCCAAAGGCATCTTCAACTGTACTTTCCGTTGTACCAATGCCAAACAGGCCCGTATGGGTCAGTTTGTCTTCCATTCCGGAAACCATCTCACAAGCCGTCTGGTTCTTCTTACAGGAAACTGGCAAGTAAGAATCACGCGGAATGTTGATCATTAAAACCTGAGCGGTTTTTGGATTGACAGCAACCAGCATGTTCACGTCAGATCGCGAGTTGCTTCCGATGGTTCCATAACTGTCGTTTGCGGAGACAAGGACGATAAATGGATCCGTCATGATATTGGCGACCGGATCCGGACGGTTAATCGACGATGGATCGCGGTCCGTGTAATACAGATAATTATCAACCATATTGGTGAATGTTGTCAGCGCGTTGTATTTATTGTAGTCATTGGCCTGCTCATACAGCGCGTCATGGGCGATTTCCGGAAAAGCAATCGCATTCACTTCACCGTTATAAAGGGCATCAACTAGCTCATACACATTGTCATAATTCACGATCTGCGGGCTTGCGCCAGCCTTTTCAAGCTCATTGAGCATGCCGGTTGTTCCCGTCAGATCCACAGCGGATGCAGTCCCAAGAATGGTTGAGGAACCAAGCTGCTTAGGTTCTGTCAGCTGCGAATCTTTCATCGCATAAACCGTTACCGAGTTCACCTGTTTATCGGTCAGGTTGGTCACCTGTGAGAACATGTCATCCGTACTCTGCAACATGCCGCCGCCAACAAAGCTTCCAGCTCCAATAGCACAGACAAGAAAGCACATGACGAATTTGGTAAACCTGCGACGGGTGTAAACCAGCCAGATCATACTGAGCAGGGTTGTTAACACCACCAGAATCCCGCAAAGCAAAAGCAACAGCTGCCCCGGCAGAATATTAATCCGGATGAGCTGATATAAAAACCACACGACGCCGGCAACTGATGCCAGCCATAACAGCCACGAAAGTGGGCCTGGCCTTCGCCTGCGGTTTTGTTTTTTCGATTTTTTTGAACTTGCAGGCCGTCTTCCAGAACCGGAAGAGCCCGAAGTGGAATAGGCATTCATTCGTGAAGCATTCGAACGATTGGACGTTCTTGCTCCCTGTTGATAATAAGGATCAGATCCGTATCCAGCTCCTGATCCTCTCGATGTCCTTCCAGTCGCCATACTTTCGTACCTCCAGAGAAATCCATCGTTAATAATAAAGAACACAAAAGCTAAAAGCAATGTCTTGCGGATTACACAGGACTCACGATATCGTCCTTTTTGGCTTTCTAAACCGGGTTTTGTATCCTTTTTTTATCCTATTGGCACCCAATCCGATTCATTTTTCAGAAAGTCTACGCCTGAAAGCCATACCCAGTCCATTCGACTTTCCAAAATTTCACACATCTTTTCGTTTTCAATTTCTTTAGAGATGCCTGTTCGCATTTGCCAGAGAGAAACAAATCAATGACAGCAAGTTCTCTTCTTCTCTCTTCAAAAACCTGAAATTCTCTTTTTTCCTTCCAAAGTCATTTCAATCCTCCTGTCATGTTGTCGAAACCTTAAATCAAATTTATTTAAGATGATTCAAACGATTTTTCCCCAATCAGCATTCTAAGACAGCTCCCGTTGCTCAAGAAAAAGCACCATTGCTTTTTCATGGATCTTGAGCGATGCTTGTTCCCACGATCCTTGGGCTTTTCTACACTTGGCAATGTAAACCTATGGCTGGACTTCCACCAGCAAGTGAAGCGTCATGCCTGGCACACGAAAACAGGTCAGCCGATCTTCTGTCGGCTGACCTGTTTGTATTTTTAAAGTGGATTATTCTGAAAGTGACTTAATTTTTAGCCACTGGCATCCTCGATGAACAGTAACAGAGAACTAAATCCGCCCTGTAAATGAATATAAAGTCAATAAACAAAGGCAATATAAGATCATGAAATTATTTTGGAACCGCATAAATCCAATTGGCCTTATCACCACAATTTCCAAGCATAGTATTAAAAAAATCTCTATCTGAAAATTCTGAGCAAGAGAGGACGAAGACAGCATTTCATATGATAGGCAAGGATACCCCATCCAAATTGCAAGGCAGTTTGGGTGGGGTCATCTAATGCGGCAAGGAAACCCCATAGCTTGCTGTGGGGAGGAATTGCCGCCCTCACCTCCTGTTCGATATTTATACTGTTGCCTTTTGTTTATCCACAAGCCATCCATTCGATGACTCAAGTCTTTTTAATTTCTTCCAGGAAACAGAAGCAGATATCTTGGTTCCATCAAGCATCCTGATATCGAATCTGCCTGATGTTCGTTTTCCAAAGATAAAACACTCTGTTTTCTGGTATCTGATCTTATCGAACAGCTGAAAGCCCATAATGACCTTTGCGGACTGATTCAGTTTTCTGATGCCGCCCTTAGAAGGATTGAATTTATGAATCTGTCGGTTATGACATCGCACTTTCCTGCTAAAAAAGACGGTTTGAGCGGGTCTTGCTTCTGGATGGCCTGCAATGCATCTCGCATCAACGTAGTGCTCTTTGGCAAGACCATGCCCAAGACGTTTTGCTCTGGTCAGATATCCGAATGTTTCTTCTACAGGAATGGGAGCAAATTCTGTCTGCGCTCTTTCCAGCAGAGTCTTTCGCATGACCCCCATAAAAGCCGCATCTGCAAATGAAGCCGGCTTAAGAATCTTATCTGGAAGTTCGATATTTCCTTTATGGTATTCCTGATGGCAGTGTTTACAGAGCGTAACCAGGTTTTCCGGACGGCTGCTGCCGCCATCTTTTCTTTGATGAATATGATGGACCTGCAGTTCCTTATCTTTGGATTCTCCTTTGCAGCACTGGCAAGTGTATCCATCCCTGGACAGTACATAGTCTCTGATGTTGAGCCAGTCTTTCATTTCACCATTCTGGTAATCTTTGCCTTCAGGAAGTTTTTGCCCTGCAAGCTGTGCTTTCAGTTTCTGTGTATCAAAAGAGGCTGTCTCGATTACGATCTTTGAAACGGGCAGGATCTTTGTCACTTTCCGGATGACATTTAAATGGCATGTAATCTTTTGTTCCACAGAAGGCGCCAGCCATCCTTTGTGTTTTGAATGCACCCGGTGGTTAAACCTTGGCTTTCTGTATCTTGTCTTGCGGTTTCTTCTTGTTCTTCTCGCCTCTCTTCTTGCGGTCAGTTTTTTAGATACATCGGTTCTCAACTGTGCATCTTCTGCATAGAGTTCTTTTGCGTCAGTACACGCAGACAATCCAATATGTTTAGATCCTGCATCGACGCCTAACGTGATCTGCTGAACCACATGAGTATCAGGTTCATATAAAAGCTGGATGGTAAAAGGAGTTCTCTTTACGACTTTAGCTTTCTTTGCTTTTAAGAGTCTGCGGACCTTTCCGCATCGTCTGGTCGGCATCAATGGATTGCCATCAATGTCCAGAACATAGGTCAAAGCTTCCGGCATTACAGATGCCTCCTTTCGGTAAATAAACCAGCCCGAAGGCTGTAAGGTGTCCTTCGCCAATGTTGTAAATGCTTTTTACGCTCAAACTCACCGCCTGTTACCCCGAACAGGTTTTTAAAGCAGAGCCACAGAGCTTAAGACTAGAACGATATCCTAAGGTGTGATGACATAAACAACGGAGTTCGTATCGTCCGAAGACAATATTCACCAAGGCTACTCACAGACGACAGCCGAAGCTGTCCTGTCAAGCAACAGGGGTGTATTTCAACCCCCATGGCTTGCCATGGGGTCAGTGAGTCGCACTAAAGGATCCATAAGCATCCCAAACCTGATTCAGGATATCCAACTCATCAGGGGAGAAATTGAAGGATGGATTATCTTTCGGAATATCCATCCAGCCATACTCTTTATATTTCTGGTATAAATCCGGAATCACTGGTCCGTGGACCCAGGCTTCAATTGGTTCATTGAACAAGTGATACTGCATTTTTTCAGCATTTTCATTCAAAAGAGCTAATGTCCAAGCATAAGCATAATAAGTCAGCTTTTGCAGTTTCTTATTTGACATTGACTATTTAGAAAGAAAGAAGTTTGCCGTTTCAGAAGCATTTCTCATAATCGATTCCTCCCTTTATTATTATTTTAATGGTACTTAAGCATGATACAAAATCTCAATCCTCATTCTTTTCACTTCAAAGAGCGATTAGAAAGGCTTCAGCAAACCGAACAAAAACCGATATCATTCAGCAGCATCTGTAAACATTATACATCCAAAGCATTATCCACGCTATAAATCCGCAATAAAAAGCTTGGATTATGCGCAAAATTCAGATAAACCGTTAATGCTTTTTTAACGACATTTATCTCCATAGCAAAGTGGCCACTCTTGAATTTATCCAAATAAGCTTGCAATTCCAAAAATTACACAAGTCACGCTGCAACACTTGAAAGTTCAGTTCTGGTTAAGAAAGCTATCCTAGAAAAAGAGTTTCACTCACCACAACAAAAAGATGAATCTTTCTTTTCACTAACAAGCAAATTAAATCCGATTTCGTTATTCTCATTCCTTGGGTTTTATCAAAAAATCATCAGGCCCGTCTTTTTCAACAGTTTGAAAACCTCTCTTTTCCAGAAAGCTCTGGTCCTGTTTCGTAAGACTACAACACGAGCAGAGCTTTTCCAATTCTCAGATGAAAAATTTCGAATTCATATCTGAAAATTGGAATGTAGAGCACTGGTAAGACTAGAAATCCCTGTCTTTTCGGGTTGAACAGCCTTGATCCTAGGGAAAGAAAACATAATCGATGTCCTTGCCATAGAAGAAAATCTGAATATTTCTTCCAATGATTTTTTTCAAACTTCTAGCCACGAAAAATCCCCCAGACATTGATTGTCTGAGGGATGATGGTCTAGAGTTTTCTTCCTATCTTCTGCCGGATTAACCACGGTTCTGAAAGAAGAAGTTAGGGATGGAATCATCTGTATCCGATTCAGTTACAGATGTGGAAACTCCGCTTGGTCTTGGAGCGGATACTTTTGGCTGAGTGAACAGGCCTGGGTTAGCCGTTGTATTGCTTGAAGCCGCTGTTTTTTTAGGAGCAGCTTTGCTGGATTTTTTCGCGTTTGGCTGATCATCTTCGAAACCTGTCGCAATGACAGTAACGATGATTGCATCGCCAAGCTGTTCGTTAATGGCGATACCGAAGATGTTGTCGAGTTCACCGCCGGCTGCATCCTGGATCACTGCAACTGCATTCTGCGCATCATAGAGGGAGACTTTGTCGCCGCCTGTGATGTTGATGATCGCGGATTTAGCGCCTGCGATGTCGGATTCGAGTAATGGAGACTGGATGGCCTTTTCAGCAGCGGCAATGGCTCTGTCTTCCCCTTCTGCCATACCGATACCGATCAGAGCGCGGCCCTGGTTTTGCATAATGGAACGAACGTCCGCAAAGTCAAGGTTAACAAGCGCTTCAACAGAGATCAGATCAGAGATCGTCTGAACGCCCTGGCGAAGTACGTTGTCAGCAGCCTGGAACGCTTCTTCGATTGGTTTGCGGCCGATCACTTCGAGCAGGTTGTCGTTGGAAACAACGATCAGGGAGTCTACGTATTTCTTCAACTCTTCGATGCCTTCTTCCGCATTTTTCGCACGGCGTTTTCCTTCAAAGGAGAATGGACGGGTAACAACGGCAATGGTTAAAGCGCCTTCTTCTTTGGCAAGTTTAGCCACCAGTGGGGCTGCACCGGTACCGGTTCCGCCGCCCATACCCGCTGTAACGAAGACCATGTCAGCACCTTTTACGGCTTCACGGATGTCGCTTTCGCTTTCTTCAGCGGCTTTGCGGCCTACATCTGGGTTTCCGCCAGCACCAAGACCTTTTGTGGCATCGTTTCCAAGAACGATTTTGTTTTCGGCTGCGGAGCTTTTGAGAACCTGTACATCAGTATTTGCGACGTAGCAAGTGATTCCCTGAACGTCATCATTGATCATGCGGTTAACAGCGTTGCTTCCGCCGCCGCCCACGCCAATGACACGGATATCTGCGTTCTGATTCATTTCTGGCATATTGCTTTCTTCCTCCTGGTTTTCTGTCTGGATTTCTGGATTGGTAAAAAACAGTCTTCTTCGATTTTGGGGTTTGCTTCTGGGTGATAAATCGAAGCTTAAACTGTCTGGTTCGATAAGCTTTGCGACTGCTTTCTGGCGTAAAGCTGATCAAGAGGCATGTGGTCTGAATGGATTTCTTCTGTTTAAAAGAAACAAGAAAGGATTCAGGATAAGTATGCTCTTGTCTGTCCATGCAAACAAAACGATCTGCGACTCGATCCTGCGATCTTTTTGCAGGGACAGGCAAAAGGAAAAACAGAACGAAAGAAATCCAGAATGACAAAGGCTGGATTTCTGATTTTCGATCTCTTTTTGCTTCTACTTCGTTTTGACTGCCGTTTCTAATTTTACCTGTATAAAGGGCTGTCCCTCAGGTTTTTTGAAGTTTTTCAGCTAATTTCTTGTAGGATGTTCACAGTTGACGGAATAGTAAGAAATGACTATAAAATGAGAATTTTATGAGATCGTTTTCTTTTTCTATCCACTCTGTCTTCACCTTATGTCCTGTTGTATGTAAGACATGTACGGGCAGATGGTTGTTGTGAACATGATCAATCCCTGCTTCAAAGCAGCTTTCAAGGATTGCTTTTGGCTACTCTTTATTGGCAAGCATTGCTTTTTTGAGTTTGCGGGTAAAGCCGCCTTCGGCGTCTTTAACATAGCGGGTAATGGATTCGATACTTTCTTCCAGCTCGTTGTTATTGACGGAAGTCTGATCACCGCGGTTGTTGTACTGCTTGGAATCCATCCAGCTGTAAATCATGCCAAGATCACAGACAAAGGCTCCATTGCGGGCGCCAATGGTGGAAATGGCATACACCGATGCCGGGGCGTTAAAGCCGCTGCAGAAGTTTTTCAGCACGGGGATGTTGGCTCCCTGGCCGGTGATCAGATAGCGGGCTGGCATCGATTCAAGAATCTTGGCACATCCGGCATTGATGTCGGCAATCCAGCTGCGAATCTTGGGCAGGACGGCGTCGGCAAGCTGACGGGATGTGATTTCGATGCGTTTGTCCTCCTGTTGTTCAATATAGATGACAACATCCTGCGTATCCATCTCACGGGATTCAAACAGATTTTCGAGAAGGCGCCATGCGGTCTCGTCGGATAATCCGTATTCTTCCTGCAGGGTCTGAATAAAGGAACGGTAGCCCTTATCCAGGGTGGTTGTAAATGCGATCTTGTTCTCGATCAGAAAAGCGAGCGTTGTATGGTCAGCTTCAAGATCGATCAGAATGACTGGTTTGTCAGCAGACTGACTTAAAGCGCCAGTCTCTTTGGCAGCTCCATAGACATCCAAAACCAGATCCAGGATCTGCAGGCCGGCTTTTTCAACGGCTGCTGCGTAGGAGTAGACGATCTCTTTATCGGCATAAAGCAGATCGACTTCCATATCAAAGGATTCGGTATCTTTGCCCAGTGGGATTTTATCCTGACGGGCTCCATCCACGAAACACTCAATTCTGTTGACGTTTACAAGTTCTTCATTTTCAAACTTCTGGGCGCCCAGCGCGCTTTTGAGTCCTTGCTGGATATGGAAACGGCGGACGGTATGGGTCCCATCTTCAATTTCCACATGGACTTTATTGTTAACCGGTCTTACGTTTCTGGCAGGAATTGCCAGCAGAACGCGTTCGATGCGATAGCCTAATGCAGTCTGTGCCTGGCGGACTGCCGTTTCGATTGCATCGGCTACTGCTTTTTCATCAGTGATCCGCGCATTGCGGATGCCATTGTGTTCTACACGTTCGACACGGAGAATATTGCTTCGATCATTAAAGATTTCTGATACAACCAGACGAACCTCGTGATCCGAGATTTCCAGGGCTGCATAGACACTTTTTTTGGCCATGCGTTTCTCCTTTACTCTGCCTATCATTATAGCCTAACGGCGCTGATTTTCAGTTCGTTTCTGTCTGGACCAGGTTACTGATCCAAAACAGGATCATACCACAGGAATTCATTTGCTGTCTAAGTCCAGTCCATCTGTGGCAGACCTATTTTATACAGAAAGAAATAAAGTGCTCCACCGATTTCAGCTTTCACGCTAAAAAACTTGACTTTGCCATCAGCTCCCAAATTAGATCTGAATTTTGTGAAATTCACTTTTATTGACATTCAGATGATTTCTCCTCAGCACCAGCGTGAAAATCTTTGCTTTGCCTGGCAAGCCATTTGCACCAGGCAAGAAAAAAGCAGCTTTCCATTCACGAAAGTTCGAAAGGAAAACTGCCTGGCAAAGATTCTGTCTGGTTTCGTTTTTTTGGGCTGTCCTGGGCTATCGCAATCATGGCGCCCATCTTCTGGACTCGTATTCTTAGCATTAGTCATCTCATGCGGCAATTTCTCCCCCTAGCTTGCCGTGGGAAGAAATTGCCACTCTACAGCTGCCGCTTGTCTTTGACGTTCTTACTTGTCTTCTTCAAAGCTCATCTCTTTATAAATGATCACAGCACTGTCCAGATCCGTAATGACGCCATTCACCCCCATGCGAAGATACTCACGGACTTTATCGATCGAATCTACCGTCCAGACCCAGATCTCCTTGCTGGACTGGTGAACCTGATTGATAACATCCTGGCTGACCAGTTTCTGGTCCAGGGCAATGGAATCAAGCCACTCCATCTTCAATGCTTCGTTGTAAGTGTTCCGGTCATTGACCAAATACTGAACAAACATGTTTGGAAGCTCAGTGCGGATGTTTTCGAGAACTTCCGGATAGAAGGACTGCACCTGAATGTTTTCAGCCAGCTGAGGATGGCCGCGCACGACATCCAGGAATGGGGCTGGATCCGGGCTGTCATCCTTGAGTTCAACCAGATAAATCATCTGATCGCGATAGCGTTCAATGACCTCGGACAGGCGATGAAGCTTTTCTCCGTTTTTCATCAGGATGCCATCCAGTTCGGCACTCGTATGATCCGTTATCTTCCAGTTGGATCCGGAGATGCCAGAAAGATTGTTGTCGTGACTGACATAGAGCACGCCATCACTGCTGGCATGAACATCCAGCTCAATCTGCGGACATCCCGATAAAAGAGCCAGATCAAAAGATGCATAGGAGTTATCCAAGCTGTCATTGACAAACCCGCGGTGAGCAAAGACAGGAATGCGGGAAAGAGATTTGCTGGAACGGTTTAACAGCCGCTCGTTGGCAAAGGCAATCATCTGTTCATCGCTGAATTCACCGCTGGACAGATGGGTATCGACAATCGAAGGCACGATCAAAGTATGCATGAACACCAGGCAGCAGGCGATGGCGATCAAAGCAATGAAGAACTTTTTGATTGCACGAATCAGGCCGCGGCGCAGGCGTTTTTTACGGACTTTTGCTTTTACGGTTTTTGAACTCGAAACAGAAGTCGATTTTGGCAAGCGGCTCTTTGGGGCCGCTGGATTTGTTTTTGGATAGTGATCTACCATGCTCATTATTGTAGCCAATCCAGATTGGAGATCAAGCCGCCCTAAATCTTACATTTTTTCAAAATTTTTACGCCTGTGTCTTCTGCTGTCTGGCTTGAGCAGGTTTTCTTCTTCTTTGATCTTCTCCTTCTGATCCTCTTCTTTGATCTTCTTTTTCTGATCTTCTTGTGCACGAAACCGACTGAGCTTATCAGGAGGTCGATTGACGGCTGTGGAAAACTTGCGGATTTTTCTGGTGATCTTTTAAAAATGACTGTCATGGGTTTGGATGATGCGGATCCATCCCCTGCGTATCTGAAGCTGCGTATCTGAAGCGTTTGCTTTTGCAAAAAGTGTTTAGAAATTAGTATTTCATCATCCGTTTTTGACAGGATTGAATATCAATCCTGCAATGTTCCATAAAAGCCGCAAAAAATTATGATACGTCATGTTAAAATAACCGCATGAAACAGGTTAAACATGTAAACCAGGCGCCAGAAGGCGCTGATGAAAAAGATCTTTTCCGTTCTGACTGGAAAGAAGATCTTGACGATGACAATCGCAAAAAGCTGTCCCGTGTACAGCGCAATCAAAAGAGAAACTTCTGGATTCCCTGTCTGGTCGTTGCCATTGCTTTAGGCGGTGTTTCCCTTGGAGCTGCCTATTGGATGGATCACAAGGAATCCTCCAACCCAATCGTTCAGTTGCAGAAAGCGGAGGAAAAACAATATAACGACTATGTCAACTGGGTGAACAACCTGGAAAAACCTGCCGACTGGGATGATGAGACCTTTGAAACTCTCAAAACTGCTGCTCTCAATGCCTACAGCACAGCGGATCTTGAAGAACTCAATAAAGCCGTAGAAGGGGATGCCCAGGCTGCTGCCAAATTCGAAGGCCAGACGGAAGCCAAGGTTCAGGAACCCATCAAGCAATATGAAGACCTCTTCAACAATGCGTCTAGCTATCCGGCCAATATCGTCGCTCTGGCCAAAGATCCGGGGCTGGTGGCTTTTGTTCTCGAATATCCAAACCACGCCAATGATTCTGGAACGGATGTAACCCTTGGCGATGTGACCCAGCAGATGCCAGATCTGAAAACCTTTGATCAGGCCTGGGGCTATGTGCCTTATCGTGACTCCATCATGGCGATCAGCGGCGGCGCTCCAACTGTCATTGCGGATGTCTTCAGCTATTGCCTGGACGATCCAACGATCACGCCGCTTTCCATTGCGCGCTGGGCCAAAGAAGCCGGCTATGAAAACAATGAAGTCAGCGAAGCTGAGGATTCCATCTTCTCAGGGGCAGCCTTAACCTATGGTGTTCCTATGATTCCGCTTGCGCTTTACAAAACCCAGATTACCGACCACGTTTCGCAGGGATATCCAACGATCATCGTAACGGGTTCCTATGAAGCGCCCAAATACTATGCGATTGATAGCGTAGACGCCAATGGACAGTGGGTTGCTTATGATCCGACGACATCAGCATCTCCAGTGACTCTCGATCCAGATACAACCATCGATACTGTCATCAAAGCGTACTCGTTCTGGTAGAGCGATCTGTCAGGATCCTCTTCTTAGAGAATTCAGTTTGAATCTGACCGGCCATGCGGCCGGTTTTTTCGTGTCTTGCGGTTGTGGTTTTCTGGAATTCTGCTTTCTGGCTAATGTTTCTTCCTGATGCCTGGCTGGTCTCTCATTCCAGAAAAAAAGACTACTTCTTCAATCAGGAGATCAAAGAAGCAGTCCTTTTGTGACTGGTCTGTTGGATACTCAGGTTTCAGTCTGGATCAGCTGGAATGAGCTTGGGTTGGTTCAGTCTGGCTTGGATTCAGTTTCGTGATTCAATGCTGAACACTATTCATCGCTTTGGGCGTTATGGATGTCTTCCGACATGTCAGGCTGTGTGCTTGTATCGTCACCTTCAGATGGCTGAGTCACGCCCTGACCTGGATTGACTGGTGCATCTGGTCCTGGAATCAACTCCTGGGTTCCTGTTGTCAGGAAGTAAACTTTGTTGCCGCAGTCATCAACTCCTTCCAGATAATAGAAATAGTTGTTGGGAGACTGCTTGTTCCAGTTCGTTCCGGCACTGTACAGATCTGAGAACGTCCGGTAAACGGAAGTACCGGCTGGCTGATTGGAAATGCCGCATGCGGTTGGGTTGTTTGGCACAGTGGGCGTTGATGGGGTTGATGGATCTGTTGTCTGGTCATCGTCAGGATCCGGCAAAGTGACGTCGGTCGTCGGATTGGATGGATCAGTTGTGGTGTTGTCATCCGGGATGGTGGTGTAATCCTGCTGGTTGGCATTGGCATCACTGGCCTGGGAATCGTCATCGCTTTCGGATGGAACCAGCTCATTATCAAACTGGTCCGTGGATTTGATTGGGGTGTTGTTGCCCACAACATTGATGGTTACTTCCAGAGAGTTAGAGTTTCCAGATTTATCCGTTGCGATCAGGGTAATGGGATAAGCACCGACTTTATTGACATCAAAATCACCATCAACACTGAGCGTCACGCTGTCTTTATCGGTCGTGCGGTAGACTTTGGAGAAGTCAAAGTTTGCGGTTCCTTTTGGGATGGTCACAACAGCAGCCGGAGAGACAAATTCTGGCATGACCGTATCTTTAACGGTCAGCGCAACCGGATACTTCTGCCCCTTGTAGTTGAGCGTAATCGTATAGCTGCCTGTTTCCAGAAAGTCTTTGTTGGCAGTGCTGACTGTTTCGGAAAACGCGTTGTAGTTATATTTAGAGTCTGTCTTCAGATCGGAATCAACCGTAATTTCATCAAGCACAGTCTGGGAAGGCTGTTCGAGAAGATAATCTGATGCTTTTAAAGAGACTGGCTCACCAAGCTCTACCGTCTTGGTAGAGACGAC
Organism: Allobaculum sp. JKK-2023; assembly: GCF_034745455.1. Classification (NCBI taxonomy): domain Bacteria; kingdom Bacillati; phylum Bacillota; class Erysipelotrichia; order Erysipelotrichales; family Erysipelotrichaceae; genus Allobaculum; species Allobaculum sp. JKK-2023. The sequence continues at coordinate 898,733 of NZ_JAYERV010000003.1, forward strand.
TTTGAGGTCGCCTTTGGAGTTGCCTGAGCAGCCAAACAAGCACTGGCTGATCAGAACTGCACCGGCCAGGCTGGAAAGCAATTTCTTCAGTTTCATATGTACCTCGTTTCAAATTCAAAGCAGTATTGTACTCGTTTTTTACAGGAATCAAAACCTCCAGGCAAAACTTCCCCACAAGCAAGTGGGGGAATCAGTTCCATCGTCTCCATGATACGCCAATATGTCAGTCTAGACGATCTTACAAAGTCTTAATTATTGACCATCCGGTTTTTTCGGATATAAATGAAATCAAAAGAATGGAATGGAGTGACTATACGAGTAGAATATGAATATTTACCTTGATCTGTTCTGGACCTTTTTCAAGATCGGCCTGTTCACTTTTGGGGGTGGACTGGCAATGCTTCCTATGCTGGAAAAAGAGGTCGTCACCAATAAGCATTGGGCAACCTATGATGAACTGGTGGACTATTACGCCATCGGTCAGTGTACACCAGGCATCATCGCTGTCAATACTGCCACATTTGTCGGATATTCGCAAAAAAAGATCACCGGGGCCATTGTGGCGACAACCGGAATTGTTGCCCCTTCGCTGGTCATTATCCTGCTGATCGCTTCCCTGCTGACTTCATTTGCGGATCAGCCCATTGTCCAGCACGCTTTAGCCGGCATCCGGATTGCGGTGTGCGTCCTGATTGGTCAGGCCGTCATCCGGCTCTATCGCAAAGGGGTCAAAGATATCTTTGGAATAATCCTGTTTGTGATTGTCCTGGCGCTGACCTATTTCAATCTGATTCCCGTTTCCGTTGCGGTTATTGGCGCTGCGGCGGCTGGAATTGTCTATTGCCTGATCGTCCTCAAAAAGACCGGTAAAGATCCGGCCGCAAAATCGGCTGGCGAGGGACTGCCTGCGCGAAAGAAAGAAGTTGCCTCTGCCTCAGGAAATGAATCTGACAAAGGAGGTCAGTGAATATGAGTTCTGCATCTCTTTATCTGATCCTGTTCTGGGAATTTTTCAAAACTGGCCTGTTCTCTGTGGGCGGTGGTCTGGCGACGATTCCTTTCCTGTACGAAATGATGGAAAAGTATCACTGGTTTACCCAAAGCGATTTGCTCAACATGATCGCCATCTCCGAGTCTACGCCTGGCCCGACTGGGGTCAATATGGCGACCTACGTCGGTTATCACGTCACGGGGGGAAGCATTCTGGGTGCCGTCATTGCGACAGTCGGGCTGGTAATGCCAAGTGTCATCATCATCTGCGTCATTGCGAAAGTTTTGAAAGCTTATCGGGACAATCAGTATGTCCAGGAAGCCTTCTATGGCCTGCGCCCGGCCACCTGCGGGCTGATTCTGTCCGCTGCCATTGGTGTTTTTGCGAGTGTGCTTTTTCCAGCCAACGCCCTGGTGCTGGATGGTTCCTTCTGGATCAATGTCGGCCTGATGGCTTTAGCTGCCCTTTTTGCCTGGAAATTTGAAAAGCTGCACCCGATCGCACTGATCTGTATCTGTGCGGTAGTCGGCATTGTTTTACAGCTGTAAAAACAGATTTATCGTTACCGAGTTTACAGGCTTTGATTTTTCATGGCATAAAAACCATAAATGAGTACAAAACTGTTCTCTTCTAAAAACAGGAAACAAGCGGAAAAACTCTTTCAAATCTGGTTTTTCCGCTTGTTTTTTTATTCTCGATTATTTTTAAGCTTGGCGCCCGCGTTGGCAATTGCATCCGCCTGAGCCTGGAAAAGGGCATAGGCCTGGCCAAGACTGACCTGATCAATCCGGTGCAGATAGTCACGGCTGACATTGGCCCCATGAACACTCAGGTCACTGAACTGAATGGCCACGAACAACAGATCACTCTGGTTGACACCATAAAAAATTGTGCAAGGTTCGTCTGCAGAGCTTTGTTCCATCTGGCCTTCGATGATCGTTAAAAGATCATTAGCAGGCGCATATAAGGCCGGATACTGGTTAAGGGTGCTTAGAACTGTATTCCAGTCCAGTTCATTCCCTTCACTGGTTTCAATCATCTTCTGAATTTCTGCAACATCCAGACCGCTCTGATCTGACAGATCCTGAACTGTGAAGCCATTCTGGGAAAGTTTTTGTTCAATCCATTGACCGTTGATTTTCATCCTGAATTCCCCGCTTTCCTGTCTTGTCTAAAGACCGAATCTCTTGTTTAAAGATCGAATTCAGTTTATCACCAATCTCAACCGCCTCTTTTTCCAAAGCCTGAAGACAGGCCACGTCTTCTCTGAAATCTCTGCCACGTCATTGGGCTCAAAACCTCTATCCCTGCAAAGTACTCAACCAGATTTTTTACTTTCCATCTGCCTGTTGGGTCTGGTGGACCTGTTCAGCAATTGTTGGCTCCCTCAATTGCTGGGCTGTCCAGTCCGGTTCTTTCTTTTATGAAGGTGTCCTGCTTTTCAATATTGGAAACCTTGCATTTCGTCTCTTTTACATAGTGATGGACAGCTGAGCTGTTGCGGTATTTGTTATGGAACACCAGATAATAAATGAAGCCCGAAAGAAGCAGCAGCCAGGGATACCATTGACCCTGATCGAAAACAGTAAAATGCAAAATCAGTGCCGCGATCAGCCCCACAAGCTCGATGACAGCCGAAAATAAAAGCAGCTTTGGCTTGTAGATGGGAATACTGCCCATGGTTTCTTTAGTTCGTGCATTGACGGCTACATAGTGAATGATTTTCTGATCGTTCTTTTCTTCCTGGAAACTGTACAGCCAGATGGGAAGATAGGCTGATTTCCACTGGCGGCCTTTAAAAACCAGATTGCGCGAATCCCAGCGCACGCCGCGGTCATATTGCGAAATGGTTTCGTTTACCCGGTCTTTTGCGATCTCTTCACATTGCTTCTGGACCACAGGGGACAGCTGGTCAACATTGACATCCCTTTTTTCTGAGGTGTACCCATGCAGATAATTGGCATTCCATCGCACACAGTTTTCCGTGTCAAAAGGCATAATCGAGTTAATGATATTGTTGGTCCGATCGCGGGAATGGACATCCAGTTTGTCCTGGCTGGACTCAACTGTCAGTCCTTCAATCCCCAGATCAAATTCCCGATCCACGTTATACAGCTTCGCATCGTAATATGTTTTTTCCTTGTCGTTTTCTTTTCTGGTGTATTGACGGCTTTCGATTTCCCCCTGCCCGCCAAACGAAGCATGAGCATTGGCATCAATGACCATATAGGGCAGATAAACACCCATGACATTGTCAGCCGTGAATTCTTCCTTGAACTTTGGATGAGCGAAAAGCTGCCGTTTTCCAACAAACTGTTCGATGCATTCTTTGGCTTCCTTCTTATTGACTTTGAAAGGCAGAACCGCATCCGGCACGGCTCCATTGCAAATCTGCTTATTGAGCGAAAGGATATTCCGGCACCAGTGGCATCTGGCCTGCGTCTGGGTGTCCGTATCGATGACTACTTCGGCTCCACAGCTGGAACATTTCAGCGTCACAATCTGATCATCGGCATCCGTCTGAATGTCAGCAGCCCCTGAGCCGATGATTTCTCCTTCAAGATGCTCAATATCTGTTTCCATTTCTTCGAATTTTTCTGGTTCAAATTCATTGCGGCAAAACAGACAGCGAAGCTTCTCCGTTTTGGGGTTCAGAGCGATTTCTGTCGACCCGCACTTGGGACATTTGGTTTGTCCATGTTCTTTTCCCTGATCGGTCTGAATGATTCTTTCTTTGTTTTCTTCCATCAATTGACCTGCTTTCTTTTCTGATCCAATCCTCTTTTCGGTCTTTCTTACGGCTTGAAATAAGAAATGCTTTCACAACGGATTTCTTTTGTGAAAGCATTTTTGCACCATCAATCATGTCACAGTCATGGCAGCTGCTATTTTTCTAAAGTCCTAACAGTTCTTTTTTCTTCTGGTTGAATTCTTCCGGCGTGATAATTCCGCAATCCAGCAGCTGCTTATATTTCTGGATCTCGGCAAACGGATCAGCTGGAGCTGGGCCGGTCGGCTGCTGATACTGAGGTTTGGCAGGCTGCTGGAAATTTCCCATGATACCCTCTGCTGCATTGACGCCCATGCCCATAAAGGCCATTCCACTGCCGCCGCCATTTTCACCGGCCGCCTGAAAGCCGCGCGCGACGGCCTGCTGCATAAATGAGTTCCCCCGGGCACCGGAAAGCGCATCGGCTTTCTGGGCATCTTTAACAAGGGCTTTGGTGTCCGCATCGTATTCAATCGCCGAAATGGCGACTTTGACAATTTCCAGGCCGCGGTCGGAACGCCAGGCATAGCCCTCTTCTACCGCCTGGGACAGGCACTTTGCAAAACCAATCTGGTCAGACTGGATTCTGGAAATCCGGTTTCCTTTGGATGGATCATTGCAGTAGATGGAAAAAGAAGCGGACAGGCTGCTGACCACTTCGTTAAACAGCTGGTCGGCTGCTGGATTGTCATAGTCGGCAAAATCAAACACTTCACTGTCCGGGCGCAAATAGCTCACCGGAACAAATCGTTTGACAAACAGAATCGGGTCAACGATTTTCAGAGTGTACGTTCCGCGCGTCATCGCGCCGGCCTGTGTGGCCAGAAACGCATCATCCCAGTAAATTTCTGACTGAGTTCCAAACTTGTTTCCCGGGATTTCCTTTAAGTTGACAAAAAAGATCGTCTGTTCCCTACTGGGAATGCCGCCGAATTTAAACCGTTCCCACGAGTTTTTCAACAAAGAACTCATCATCCCGTCGCCCGCAAAAATGGATTGGGAATTCTGGTCCTCACTGGTATAAATAAAGCCTCCCGGTTCGGCAATGCAGCCCGTAATCTTTCCATCCTGCATCGTAATGGCGCAAGTTCCTTCAGGCACAACAATCCGGCTGCCGTTGGTAATGATATTTTCCGATCCTTTCATATTGGCTCCGCGACGCCGGTCTGTTTCTTTTCTTCTGGCCCCGAATACGGCACTCGTTGCATTCACATCATCGCGTGGGACAATGAAATCCCTCCACTGGTCAGCCAGTGTTCCGCCCATCGCCCCGGCAAAAGCTTTTATAAATCCCATATTGATCTCCTTCTTCCTTTTACGGTTCAATTTTCTGTTCAGCTTTCTATTCAGATTTCTGCCTGAATTTCAGTCTTGTATCCATCGGTTCTTCTGGAAAATTCCATTTTCAATCTTTGTTTTTGTTTATACTTCAGAGTCAGTTTCTGATCTTGTTGTGACAGATGGCCGCCGCTTTTGGCGATGATGCCATTGGCTCCATCACCTGCGCCAAACCCTGCCTTTTACTCTGCCTTTACCATATGGAAGGTGTAGTAGTTCTCGTCGTCCGAATAATCAACATTCAAGGTTCCGTCTTCATTGACCCCGACAAGAATGGAAGGTGTCTCACATTCAATTCCTGCCGTGTCGCTAAATGCATACCAGGCATAGGTTCCGAGTTCTTCTTTCTTATAGACCACCGTCACTTCTTTATTGGCGTTAAACTCCAGGCGAAGGGCATCATGAATATCATCGACGCCATCCATCGTGGTCGACATTTCATCTTCCAGCAGTTCTTCCACGCCATCAGACATCCAGTTTCCGATAAACGCTTTTTCTTCATCCGACAGGTACAGCGCCGGATTGGCGGCCTCAGTTCCTTCTTTGGCAAAGATGACCTTGATCCCTTCTTCTCCCATCAGGTCATCAAAGGTAATGGTGTCGTCACCAATCGTTCCTTCAATCTCTTCCCCTTCGAGTGCAATGGAAATCTCATCGTCCTGAACCTTATACGTCCCCTGGCCTTTCGTTCCATCTGCATTGAAAACAATCTGGTTTTCATTCTCGATATCAAAAGAAAAGCCATCTTCAAACATGTCCTCAACCGATACCGAAATCCCCATCATTTCGGCAGAAACCGCAATCCATTTCCCTGTATATGGATTCTAATTCTGCTCCGTTCCACCGTCTTTGGCTGAACATCCGCCAATGCTGAACAGACTGATGACCAAAGAAGCTGCCAATGGAACCTTCATTTTTCTTTTCATTTGATTTCTCCTTTTCTCTCTTCTTTTTTCTTCATTCCAGCCTTGTCCCAAAACGGGCCGGCCCGTTCGAGACAGTTCTGGATGCGTTTCCACTATACGGAGACGAACTGGACTTTTCCCTATCAGAAATGACAGTCTTATTTGGATATAAAAAAATCTGTACACAGTTTGAATGTCTGTGTACAGATTTTTTCTTGTCCTAAACAATTAGTTTTTCTACAGGCCGGGAATGATAAAGTCCTGATTGATCAAATCCGCGATCAGTTTCACCCGGTTTTCGTATCCCGTTTTCTGGAGCAGCTGGGTAATGTGGTATCGGACAGCTGAGACACTGATATACAAGTTCTGGGCAATTTCCCGATCAATATATCCCTGGGCCATCAGGCGAAGGACATCCAGTTCGCGGTCAGAAATTTCGGTAGAGGCCATATTCCCAATGTGGACAATTGGTGTCGTGTCCGGATAAATTGTTTCACCATCCATCGTGCGATCCATGACGTCTAACAGTTCTGTTCCCTCAATCTCTTTATACCAGAAACTATCTGCGCCAGCCAGACGAGCCCGGTCAATCAAATCCATGGTCGTCATGCTGGTTACAATAATCACTTTGATCTCTGGAAAATGCCGCTTAATCCGGGCGGTTGCTTCGATGCCATCTTCCCGATTGGCCGTGCATACATCCATCAAAATGAGATCAATCTGGTTTTGCATGCATAGGAGTTCGGCCATGCCGGCACTGGCGGTCTGGACGGCCAGTTCATAGCGGTCAGAGTCTTTCATATAGCCAATGATGCAGTCCCGCGACATTTTCTTATCTTCGACAAGAAGGACTCTTACCATACACGCACCTCGCGCCTGAATTTTCTGAAATAAAGAGCCTGCTTACGCAAAACCAAAACACCTTGACGTAAATCCTGTTCATTCGAAAACCAGATTTGGTCTGCCCAATCCATCTCCATTGTAAAAGAAAACATGGAAAAATCAGGCGCTTTCTGGATTGGGCAGGCTCTTTTCTTCCAGTCTGATACCTGCATCGTGTTCAACATCCTTTCTTCTCGTTCTTCACAGATCCACCGTGAATCTCCTGGCCAAGATCTATGCCAGTCTCTGTGCTCTCTGCTCACATTCAGGGAAAGTGCCATGGCAGTTTTCTATGCCTAAGGCAGCCTGAGGATTATTTTAAACGCTGGAAAACTTTCGATTCTCATCTGTCCCTGAATCCTTTCAATCCGCTGGCGAAGGCCCGCAAGGCCTCCACCCTCCCGGATTGTTGTTTCAGGAGGCAACCCATTGTTGGTCATTGTCGCAATTAAGCTATTCCTGTCATTTTTCAGGATGATTTGCACTTCATCTCCATCGGCATGACGAACCGTATTGATCGCACATTCCCGAATCGCCGCCATCAACAATCTTGCCTTTTGCTCATCGGCAGGAAATTCTCCCTGGATCTGAAGTCTGACACCGATTCCCAGAATGGTCTCTGTCAACAAAGACAACTCCTGGTCCAGGTCAAAAGCAGGCTGGTCCATCTGCCCGTCGGTGACCAGAACGGAAGTCACCCGCTTCCATCGCGAAGCAATGGCCTGCAATTTTTCTTTGGGAAGGCTGTCCTGATTCATGAGATTTCGGGTCAGTCCAAGCAGTTCTCCCATCTGGTCGTGAACCCGGGTTTTTGCGGCCATGTTTTCTTCTTCTTTTACAATTTCATCCAGCTGCGAATAGAGCCGGACAGCCCGACTGTTGATCGTTTTCAGCCGGCGATTTTCTTTTTCCAGCTCTTTTTGGGCCTGATAAAGCGTAGTCACATCAATTGCCTGCATCTGGGTATAGACGTTTTCTTCACGATCCGTCACGCGACTTTTCGTAAAGCGCCAGATCCGGCCTGCCAGCCAGCAAAGAACAACCGCCCCAGAATTGAGCGCATCCGTGTTTTGGGATGACATCAGCCTATCAATGCTTTCACACGAAAGATCGACCCCGTCTTCTCTTTGCTGCACTCGTTTCGCGTCCTGAAAGTAAGCATGCAACGCCCGTTCAAGTTCAGATAAATGCTGAAGATCCTTTCCCATCAGCTCGTAACAAAGCTGATGCATGCGTTTATTGCATAAAACGATCAAACCGTTCGAATCCGCAAAACAGATTCCCGTCGGCAGATTGTCAAAGCTTTCTTTAATCGACGAGCGGCTGATCCGTTTTGAAAACCATCTGATCATCGTTCAAATCCCCTTTATCGACAGTATCAGCCTTTTTTGATACCTTCAAAATACAGCGGCTCATTCCCTCTTGCCAGCAGATGGACGCCGATTGAAAGCGTTGGACCAGCCGACTTAGATCATCAGCCCCTGAAAGCAGCAGGGTCAGTTTCCAGTCCTGGTCATCCTCTCCAACCAGAACGACCAGATCCGTGATCGTTTCCAGCGAACATTCCACACACGCTTCATAAAAGTCAAAGAAGGTCTCGACCAGCTCCAGTGGCAAAACACCGTTGAGCTGAAACTGCAGACCGCAGGAAATCCGGTTGGGCTGAAGATTCGACAAGGACTCCTGTAAGCAGAAGCAGAGTTCTTCAGCCGGAAGCATCCGGACTCCTTCGCCAAGCATCACTAAATTGGTTCGCCGCTTAATGTAAGCTCCAATGATCGTCATCCAACCCAAAATCTGGCTGATTTCTTCATCGTGCTGCGCCTGTTCCAGCCGCTGAACATATGAGGCCAGCAAATCAAGATGCAAGCGAACCGGTCTTTCTACGGCTTCAAACAGTCTTTTCTGTTCCTCAAGCTGCCTTCTGCGTCGCTTCTGTTTGTTTTCTTCTTCAAGCAGCCCATTGTAACTTCTGAGCTCTTCCCTGGTTCCTTTCAACTCTTCAATCAGGTTCATCAGCCCGGAAATATCTTCCTGCCAGAACACAAAGCCTCCAAAGATCTGCGCTGCGCAAAGACGAATTCCTTCTTCTACAATAACAGGCTCTTCTTTTGCCTGCGCAAGGCTTTCTTGATCAAAGTCACCGGCATTTTCAGACGCATAAATCAAATGGAGATTGCGATCAGTAATCTGGGCCGCAATGGTCGAAATCTCAAAGAGCTGAGCATAGCGGGTGTTGGACTGGATCAGGCCGCATTGAATGCAGCTTTCAAATGTCATCCCGATCAGCACACAATAAACAGCTGTGATATCCCCCGCAAACGGCTTAACGAGCTCCCACATGACTACGCACAAACTTCCATAGATTCCCATCAATGCCATCGGAATCATCGGCAGCCAGAGAAAGGTCTTCTTCTGAGGAATCGAGCACTTGCAGATCATGATTCCAAGAGCAATCGCGCTGCATACCGCCATCCAGCAAATCACAACCCAGTACAGCTTCTCATAGCTGTAGCTTTTATCCGACCAGGCTGGATACGGCTCTGAAAACGAAAAGACAAGCTGATGAAAATCATTGGTCAACACCAGCAAAGCCAGTCCTGCTGTCACCAGCCAGGCAAGCTGGATCCACCCAGATGGCTGGTAGTGTTCAGGTTTGCGTAAAGCAAGAGCGGCAAACAGGGATTGAACTGGTATGGTCAGCATCGGAATATAGTAGGCATACCAGAGAAAGCGGCTCAAAGCCGGATCCGCCCCGAATGGAACGAAAAAATACTTGATTGTTCGAAGCCCAAACCAAAGCAGCATGGATCCAGCAATTCCGAGCAGATACAGGCGCAGCTGCTTTTGGATAATCCGTCTGGCAAGCAAAACTGCCCAGGCAATGATCAGAAAAAGGTAAATAGCCGAACGGGCAAGCCCAAAGACGGAACAGATTTTGCAGTCCAGAATTATCCCGCCAATGCGCAAAGCCACCGCCAGGACAATTAAAACGGCCGCGCCCACCATCAACTGCCTGGTCTTTCTGCTTGTTTTCTGCAATCATCCACCCCCTTTAGGCCAACTCGCCCCTTCAATAAATGAGTAGAATTTGTCCTCGGAAGGATAAAATGTACTCATCCCTGTCTGCGAACAGTGTTCGGCATTAGCCGGCGGTCGAAGGGTTAAATTGAATGGTGATCCAAAGCCTTGTCTTTTGGACTCCACTCTGAATCTTCAATCTTATCTAAGTCCCGCTTTACGCACCGCACTTTCCGGGGAAAGTACAGCTTGTAATTTTAAGGGGCATACCCCAATCTCGCAGAATTGGTCCCCCTCAAAGCCCGTCCGGCGCGGTACAGGCCTGAGTTTTAAGAAACCCGAAGATTTCACAAAACAGCTCCGGCCGGGCTTGATGAAAGCTCGGACAGTCATTATGGCTGTCTATTCATTTGTTTACTTGGTTAGTTAGTTAGTTAGGGAGTTATGGTGTTACTTGACTGGTTACTTGTTTTGTTTCTTGTTTTGTTTCTTGTTTTGTTTCTTGTTTTGTTTCTTGTTTTGTTTCTTGTTTTGTTTCTTGTTTTGTTTCCTGCTGATTCTTTAACTGCTCGATTCTCTCTTCATAAAGCTTCTTAATGCTCTCTCGGGGAGTCCATTTGGTGATTTCCGGATGATTCTCATAAATCCATACAAGATTGGACGCCGCATTGATATCGGCGTTCATTTCTTTGTGTACAGGACAAAACGCCTTTTCATGAGCTGATTTGTCGCGGGTAACTTTTGCTCCGCAGATGTGGCAGTACTGGGAACTGTAGGCCTGATTGACATACGAGACTCCGATCTCCTTCAGGCCGGCTTTGTATTCGATTCTCTCCTGCAGGACGCCATACATCCATTCCGAAAGCAGGCGGTTCATTCGCTTATACTTGCTGGCCGCCCCTCGGATATCCAGATCTTCCATTACAATATGACCGATATTCTGGTCTGTCTTCAGGACCAAAGCGATTTCTTCGTTGATCAGGCATTCCAGATGGGCCTGGATCTTTCTGGACTGGCGGGCAAAGGACTTTCTACCACGGGTATTGTTCTTTCTGATCCTTTCTGCCTTGCGCAAAAGCGAGTATGTTCGTTCTTCGCAGGCTTTCTTTTCCTGAGGGGAAAGATCTGGCTTTTTAGAGGCAAACTTCTCCTGGTCAGCCTGCTTTAAAAGATTTTTTCTTCGATCCCGCATCCGGTTTCTCTGAACTCCTCGCGCACTCAGAAAATCAGAAGCAGGATAAAAGCATTCTTTGTAAGTTCTTTGGTCTAAAGTTTCAGCCGCCTTGCTCTTGTTTTTGCGCAACGCCTGTTTTTTATCTTCAGTTTTCTTCTTTTTAAGTTCAGCAGACAAAATATTATTGGAAGTGCTGAGCAAAGAAGTAATTCCAGCATCTACGCCAACGTTCTTCTCTGACTTGGAAGGATGGTTTCTTACTTCGACAAGTCTCTGGAAGACCAGACGGTTTTTTTCACGGTCATAGAGCACAGTAAGGTTGCCTCTGGTCTTTTCTTTTTTGGATGTATAGAAAATCCCCCGGAGTTTGACTTCAAATGGCTCCTGGTTTCCTAACCCCATCAGCTGAATGATTGTTGTATTCTCTTCATGACGGATTGTATAACCGTTTTTGTCAATTCTCATCCAGCTGCCTTTGTTGGTATGAACTGGTTTATGGTACTGTCGATACCTTCTTGCCGCATGAGTGAGAAGCCGGTGGATTCTGACAGGATCGCATTTTTTCAGGCGGCCAGCGATATCTTTATTGGAAATCTCCAGAGGCTCAAACCGATGATTTCGAATGATTGGTTTAAACAGCGAAGGCGTCTTGACCACATAAAATACAACTGAGGCTTCCTGGGCATTCATCTTGTACTTCGTATAGAGTTCATCCTTGATACGGCGGATGATCTCTTCCTCCATGGATTTACGGTTTGTGATGATAGACTGCATAGCACATGTCCAGAGCCATGAAGGAAGCATTCCCTTTGGAAAAGAAATACCCGTCAATTTAGCTACGTGATTGGTCGTATCTTTAAGAAGCTGTCGTTTTTCAGCGCGGATTTGGTCCCGGCACTTTTTCCAGGACTTTCCCATCAACTCAATGGAACAGCCAAAAGGAGCAAGAAGGTTATAGGTTTCTCTCCAGGCGAGAAATAAGTTATCTGCCTGTCTGCTCTGGTTTTTGTCCAGTCTGACGGACACCATCTGAATTGTTTTTTTCGATCGACTCATCTTCGTTGTCCTCCTTGAGCAGTTTCCTGGTTTCTTCAATTATTTCCTTATTCTTGTTGCTACGTGAACCATATAAGATATAAGCGGCCAGAAAAAACAGTAATGATGGCAATCAGGTCGTCTGTGAGTTCCTGGGCGCTGTTTCGTTCTTCTCCCTGATTGATGATTACAATTTCTGTCTCCATCTTTTTGGCAAGATATTCAACCAGTTCAAAGCCGAAACGCAGCAGGCGGTCTTTGTGGGTAATGACAATGTGGCTGACTTTTCTGTTTATAAGCAGATCTATCAGTTTAAGCAGACCTGGCTTTTTGTAATTCATTCCAGATCCAATATCCTCAATAATCTGGTATTGCCAGCCCTGCTTCTGCATATAGATCTCAACAACATCTGCCTGCCTTTCCAGGTCCGCCATTCTTTTCTTTGTAGAAACACGGCAATAACCAATGGCGGTTCTTTGCGACTTTTCTGGAGTCTTCCCAAGATAGACATCCAGCTCTTCAGAATCAAACATATAATGGCCGCCAATAGAAAGATGATAAGGCAGGTTATCAGTTTTGATCATTCTGTACAAAGTATGTCTGGTAACTCCAAAATACTGGCAGACCTACGCGCTTTCTATTTCTATATTTATTGTACATTAGACGCAAAAAATGCGCAATAAAAAGACCGAAAACGCATTTATTTTATTTATCCAGATGGGCCTGACAAATGTCCCTTTCATGGTCAGGTTGACTAAAAACGTTCGCAATTAATGATCATAACAAACTCTAAAATGTTGATTTCAGGCGTAAACGTTCATATATAACAGACAAAAATTTCTTTTAGCGCTTTTGTCGGTCGCATCTTATCCATTATTGAATCTCAAAAGCATCTTTCAGAGGGCTTTCATCCCCATGGCAAGCCATGGCGTATTCGCCTAGCTTGATAACAAAGGACATGTTGGTGACGATGGACATGCAAAGAATAGTGGACAGGTGAAAAATGGAGGATGAGCCGATAACGGAATTTCAATCATTTAGCCCTTATTATTTTAAAATTGCCTTATTTATCCAACTGTTAAATCCCGTTTTACCCAGAAAAACACCTTCCTGCAAGACGAGCCTGATCGATCACAAGCCTGCTGCTCGCCAAAGAGCAATACAGACTGTTTTTTATCCATTGAATTCATCGCATAAAATCACCACACTTGTAAAGTTTTTCGGGCGTTTTTTTAGCAGTTTTGAAATAATATGCGCCTGTTGGTCTGTGTATTCACCTGTGTGTCGTCCCTTCCAGCTTTATCTTGATCTCCAACCTCATTCGGACATAATTACCCTCATTTCTGGCTGCCAGCCGCTCCCTTTCCTGCTTTTATGCACTCGTAAAAAAGGCAGAACCCGTAATTGGATTCTGCCTGAATACTTGCTGTTCATTTTATCGATTTCAAACTGCACAGCAGCCTTTTGCAAGGCTGAAGAACAGTTGGTCTGATGTTCAGGGGCGATTAGCAGCCTTAAGCAGCAATCAGGTTATCCGCAAGAGTTTCCATTTCAGGAAGATCGGATTCTTTCATGCTGGTTTTGATGGTGACGACTGGATCTACATACGTCAGATTCTGCTGTTTTGCCAGGATCTCTTTCATGGTCTTGGCAGCACTTGGAGCCCAGGAACCATTCTGGATCATACCAATTGTGCGGTTTCTGAATCCTTTGTGCGTCAGGATGGTTAACATTCTTTCCATTGGTGCAAAGACACCGGCATCATAAGAGCAGGCAATCAGCAGGATTTTTGGATAAACAAAGCACTGGGCAACCGCTTCATGCACATCGCAGCGGGTAACGTCCATCAGTTTTACGCTCTGGCCTTTGCTTTCAAGGATATCTTTCATCTTCTCAGCAACCACGTTGGTATGGCCATGGATGGAAGCAACCAGAATCAGAATTCCTTCTTTTTCCGGTTTATAGCTGGACCATGTGTCATACAGAGAAATGTAGTGGCCAAGGTTTTCTGTTAACAGCGGGCCATGAGTCGCGGCAATGGTTTTGATGTCCAGACCTGCTGCTTTTTTGAGCAGAGCCTGAACCTGCGGGCCATACTTACCAACGATATTCAGGAAGTAACGACGGCCTTCTTCCTCCCAGGGTTCATCGGCATCACGCGTGCCGAATTTACCAAAGGCATCAGCCGCAAAGAGAGTTTTGTCTTTGTCATCGTAAGTGACGATCACTTCTGGCCAGTGAACCATTGGGGCAGCGACAAAGTGCAGTTTGCGGTCACCTAAATCAAGAGTATCGCCTTCTTTGACGCTGATTTTGTTTTCTTCCGGAATTGGATGAACCTGGAAGTTTGGCATCATCTGCCAGGCTTTTGCAGAAGCAATGACTTTTGCTTCCGGGTGTCTTTCTAACAGAGCATCGATGCTGCCGGAATGATCCGGTTCAAGATGCTGGATGAGCAGATAATCAAGAGGTTTTCCTTCAAGGACTTCATCAACATGAGCCAGCCATTCGTCAGTTTTACGGCGATCCACCGTGTCAACCAGCAGAGTTGGACCTGCTTCACTTTTAATCAGGTAAGAGTTGTAGGCAATGCCATGTGGTACTTTGTACTGACTTTCGAATAAGTCAATATCGTAATCATCGCAGCCTACAGAAAATACGGTATCAGATACTTTTTCCATAGTGGTCCTTTCCACAGGAGAGCTTTCTTCTCCTTCTTATACCTTCTATTCTACCGTGAATCAGATGAACCGGACAGACTGATTCGATGCCTCACTACCATATTTGAAAAAATTATTTTCAATTTTTCTTTAATAAAGGCAAAAACCTGTTCTCAGATTTCTGTCTTGATTTGTTTTAAGCGTATTTGTTTGCGGAATCATTTTGAGTCTGAATCTTTTCTACTTCCTCGATGGAAAGACCAGATGCAAATGCGGTTCTTACGCAAATGTAGTTTTTAACACTGGTGATCAGTAGGGATTGTCCGCAATGACAGTCCCTTTTTTGATCATTTAAATAAATTAATTATCTTTATTAGGTTTGTTAAGCATCTATAATCAATAACCTTATTGCTCATTATTGCTTATTTCATTATCATAGAATTTCATGCTCTTTAAGGGGTTTCTGAAAGGACTGTGGTGACAATGAACAAACTGAGTTTTATCCGTATTCACGAAGAGAATAAGCCTGTTCACGATATTGAGTCCTCTCTCTTTGGTGAAGA
The DNA here is from genome assembly GCF_034745455.1 of Allobaculum sp. JKK-2023. NCBI lineage: Bacteria > Bacillati > Bacillota > Erysipelotrichia > Erysipelotrichales > Erysipelotrichaceae > Allobaculum > Allobaculum sp. JKK-2023. Next base: position 914,072 of record NZ_JAYERV010000003.1, read on the forward strand.
TTTGATTAAAGACGCTGACCGACAGGATTATCGGGACAAGTATGGCTGCCTCCACTTTTTTCGTATTCATGCTCCAGAAACCGGGAAAATCAGTGGACCAAACGGTGAAAAATGTATTTCCACAAATGGATATCAGGAACGCATCTGTCAGATCATGCCTGTTGGAGGCCAGACTGCTTATGTTCATATTCGCCAGGAACGCCTTGTCTACTTCAATAAGCATGGTAAGAAAGTTACTTTTGTGCTTCCTGTCAAGGGATACCGCTTTAATCAGCGGAAAAGTGACGAACTTACTGTTTTTCTGCTGTCTATTTCACTCTTCTGCTCGGCAAATGTGGCAGCACACGTGTGCCAGTCCATGGGCATTGATGTCTGCCATGATACCATCACCAGAATCTACAAAAACATTACAATCGTAGATAACCCTGATATCAAGGCCATTGGTGTCGATGACGTCAGTTCCAGAAAAGGGCGAACCTACCACACAGCTATTTACGATCTGAAAACGCACCAGGTTATTGCGCTGCTTGATGGAAGAGATGGCCAGGCACTTAAGGAGTGGCTGAAAAAACACCAGAAGGTTAAGATTGTAACCCGTGATCGTGCTTCCGCTTTTGCTTCAGCGATTTCTGAGATCTTGCCAGACTGTACTCAGATAGCAGACCGTTTCCACTTATTCCAGAATCTTGTAGGCCGTATTAAGGATATTTTGAAGTGTGAAATTCCATCTACACTCTATGTAAAGGATGGAGAGATTACTTCAGTAAAACCTGAGACAGAGAAAGCCGCGCCTGCTGTTCCAGAAAAAGTGGAATATGACAATACACCCGTTGCCGAAACAAACTGCCAGATCATCAAAGACAAAGCCAAAAGTGACGATTTTTACGCAGAACAGTATGAAAGACAGGCAAAAGTCTGTTCTGATAAGTACGCAATGATCTGTTCTTTGCGAAAAGAATGGGCTGAGACCGTGAAGCCTAAGTTCAAGGATTTTCAGGAGAAATATGACATCTCCTATCCTACTTTAAAAAAATACCTGAAGATGACGGAAGAGGAAGTTGAAGGAATAAAAGAGGTTAGAAAGCGACCAAAGTATAAGACAGACATGGATAACTATATCAATATAATTTATAAAATGGTTATTGATGGCCATAAACCCGCTGTCATCTATTCATACCTGCAATCTAAAGGATGCAGGGCCTGTTATGGTACGGTCTTGCATTATATTCATCAGATGAAGAATACTCATCTCAAAGACGAACTCATAAAGCCTTTTGACTATGACAGGGGCACTGAAGCGGTTCAGATCAAACGCTACGACATCGTGAAATACATGGTAACCAGCGATCGGGACAAGATGAAGGAGACTGAAGTTGCGAAAGTGTACGAACAGATTCTGGATAAGTATCCTGCAGTGAGATTCTGCGATCAGCTCTGGAAGGATTTCCATGAGACATTGATGGGAGACAATCCAGATAAACTTGACTGGTTCTGTACCAAATATGAGGAGAGTAGAATCCAAGGCTTTATAAACGGCATAAAAAAAGATATTGCGCCGGTCAAGAACGCAATATCCTATGAGCATAGCAGCGGGTTCGTTGAAGGCGGCAACTGCCGCTATAAGCTTGTCAAACGTACCATGTTTGGCAGAGCCAACATTGAACACCTGTTCCATAAGTTTTATGCCCAATCTAGTATAACGTGTGGTGGATTAAATGCCAGAACTTTGTTAGCAGACTGGATTGAAAAATCACGTTGGGAAGACAAAACGGTCATTTAAACAATGATCATGAATGAGAAACAGTCAGAATGAGAGGCTTCTACTGATCACCAGTGTTAAAAACTACATTTGCGTAAGATCCGCAAATGCCGCATCTTCCAAAGAATATTTTCCACTTTCAAGCATTCGAAGAACTGTTTGTTCCTTCTCTTCTTCATGACCTTCTTTCCAGCTCTTGTCCCTCAAATCTTCCATCGATTTGCACATAATATCAGCGCCCTCCTTGCTCTCTTTAAAAAAGAGCACTCTAGCATCCAGCAGGCTGTAATGCATATCATCTGCTTTGGTGCAGGAAAAATCATGCATCAACTTGCCAATCGGGGATTCATCCCGATACGCACCATTCACGTAGATTGTATGCTGGCCATTGCCAATCCTCTGGGTTGTTTCTGTGATACGTTTTTCTTTAATAAAGGCAAAAAACTGTTCTCAGATTTCTACCCGAATGATTTCAAAAGTGTTAATCAGTAGAAGCAGACTCTACCTGGATTTTTTTTACTTCTTCTACTGATATTTTAGTAATGGATGCCACTTCTTCAAGAGATAGTTTTCCAGTCGCAAGCATACCAAGTACATTTTCCCTTATCGTTTGGTCACGACCTTCTTTCCAGCTCTTGTCCCTCAAATCTTCCATCGATTTGCACATAATATCAACGCCCTCCTTGCTCTCTTTAAAAAAGCGTACTCTCTCAGCCAGCAGGCTGTAATGCATATCATCTGCTTTGGTACAGGAAAAATCATGCATCAGCTTGCCAATCGGGGATTCATCCCGATACGCACCATTCACATAAAGAGTATGCTGGCCATCATCAATAATTTGGCCAGTTTCTACGATGCGCTTTTCGAAATGATAAATCGGCAAACCACAGCCGATTACATCATGTTCAGTGATGAAAATGACATAAGGAATTGCGTAAAAATAAATCCCAATTTATTCAGACTTAAGCCCCTTGATTATATAATTCCAATGTGCTTCATTCCCGAAATGTGTGATGTCGATTTTGGACATTTCCTCATCCGATACCTTTTTGCCAATTGGATATTCGTGATCGTCTACAACGCATTTAACCTTCAGTCCGGTTTTTGTCGTTGTTGAGCTGATAAGCTCAACTACTGTCTCGATATCATAAAGCGGTTTGCCCTCCCAGTTTCGGGTGATATAACAAAACAGCCGATGTTCGACCTTGTTCCACTTGCTTGTTCCAGGAGGAAAATGGCTGACCCAGATCTCCAGTCCTGTTTCTTCAGCGAGTTTAGCCAGATCTTCTTTCCATAAACGGCATCTGCTTCCGTTGCTTCCTCCACCATCACAGTTGATGTATAGGCGCTTTGCATTTGGAAAGGTCGGTTTTCCGACAGTATTCCACCATCTGCGGATACTTTCTATGGCAAAATCACTCGTATCGTGATCTGTTCCCAGATTTACAAACCCTGTATTGTTATTGAGAAGATAGACCCCATAAGGATTGACCTTTCCAAGTTCTTTATCCAGAAAGTCATGGTCCAAAACAAGTCTGGGATCATGAGCCGGCCGGTATTCCGTACCGTTATTTTTAAAATTGCCAAGGTTCTCTTTCTTCTTTGTATCTACAGAGATGACTGGGTCCCCCGCGTCAAGGAATTCTTTGACGGTCGCGTTAATCGTCTGAAACTGTTCATCACGGTTTGGATGCGGTTTGCCTGCCTGAAGCATCTTCTTGTTGTTCTGACGGCTATATCCTTCTTTTTCAAGGAGAATGCCAACTTCAGAAGGGGAGACAGAAATCTGATATTCTTCCATGAATTTTTCGGAAATTTTGGATTCAGAAAGAGTGGTCCATGACAATGGATTCATCGGATTGCCATAGGTATGGTCGTCAATGATCATATGAAGGTCATCCAAAATCTCTGGGTGATGGTCTATGACCGTTTTACGGCCTGATCCCTTGAGCCTTTGGCGTCCCTGCTCTGGAGTTGGAACCTCCCCATGAAGTTCTTTTCTGCCCCGCTCAATCGTTTTAGGGTCAGTATGGGTAACGGTTTGGACATAGTGCTGAGTTCCGTATCCACACTTTTCGCAGATCCAGGCAAGAGCTTTTCGATTTGTTGGTTCATCAAAGCTGTCCTGCATGGCATTGTAGAATTCAAGGTAGTAATTAACTTCATCACTGGGTTCGTAGGCTTTCTTCATTATCCATACCTCCAAAGGAAAACGAGTTCTTCGGTTAAAGTATAGAACGAATGGAAGCTAAAATCAGAAACACAGTTTTGTCTCAGTGGATTCGGTCGGACTGAGAAAATCAATTATGGGAATTATGTGTAGCATTAAATATGGAATTACTTTTACGAAGTTCCTAAGTTACCGGCAGATCCTCGACTTTTTCCCCTTTTGGAAGAAGGTTAGAATCAATCTGGCTGTGGTGGTATCTGGCACGCACAAATCCTGCTCCTTTATCTGCCCGCTGAATCTCTACATTGATTGTACATCCTGAAATCGTTCTTGCTAAGACATCCAGTTTGACTGATCTGTTGGTCAAGTTGTCCACAAAAGCCTGTGTATGAACCTCAATCACCTGTAAGTTTTCCATGTCCAGGATAATTCGCAGGACAAACTCAATATACCGCGGATCTCCTTCAAAGCACTTTGTCATAAAATCGTCGTCTAAAAGGCGAAAATTTCGTAACCGCTCCAAATCTTCTTCACGCCATCGATAAAGCTGTTTCTTCTGTTTTAAAACCATTATTTCCTTCCTTTCTTCGTACAGGGACAAAGTAATCTTCCTGATTCTGATTTACCTGGTCGCTGTGTACGTAAATCTGTATCAGCAGCCGTTTCGCTTTGCTGGCCTGCAGCCTGACTCGATACCAGACTGGCAAGGGAATTTTTGCTGTTTCAATCGATATTCTCGTTAAACAGCAGGTATCGAATCGTTGAAGAATTCGGTGAAGTGAAAAGAGTTAGCTGGCTGATGCTCGATCTCACAGTCTTCTTTAAAGAACACCTCTATTTCCATGGCCAGCCGGCCGGAAAACGAGGATCTTTCTGACTAGAATAGAAGCAAACAATTTAGGACCGCCGATACTTCAACTGAATCCTTCTCCTTCCCCTGACACTCCCATATACGCGAAGCTGGGAAATCTGTTTTCTAACTGGCGTATTTTTTTTGCTTTTTTGAATTGAGCGGGATATTCGTCTTCTTTCCTTTGATCTGGCCCAGACAATAACTTTCAGAATCTGGCTGACAGTAAAGAAGCCTTGGCAGTCATCCCAAAAAGATGAAGCTGTTTCGTTGATTACAATGAAGCCATGGAGGGATACGAATGAAAACGATCAGAGAATACTGGCTGATGATCAAAAAGACGCACGGAGACAAACTGCTGCTTGGCTTTGTGATCTTCTATTTTGCAGACTGCTGGATCATCATGTTGTGCGATCCGGCTTTGGAAAATTATGGTGATGCTTTATGGATGGGATTCAGCGTAGCGACAACGATTGGGCTTGGGGATTATTCCGTCACTGCATCTTCCGCCCGCTTTTTTACGATTTTGCTTGGTGTGTACGGTTGTGTAATGGAAGCCTATATTCCCGGGCTGATCGCCTCCTACTACCTTCAGTCTCTTTCAAGGCGCCGGGATGCAATTGTCAGAAAGCATCTGAACGATCTGCAAAATCTCGACAGCATGACTCAACAGGAAAAGCGAAATCTCTCCCTGTCGATTCGAAAGGAAGGCACGCGATGAAAAACCTGGATCTGTTTGCGATTATTCTGCGCCAGACAAAAACCGTGCATTTTCTGGTTTCCTTTGTGGTGGTCTTTACAGTCCTGATTTTGTTGATCTGGCTGGTCGATCCCAATATCAAAACACTTTCCGATGCCATCTGGTTTGGATTCATGCTGGTGACAACGACTGGATTTGGGGATTTGACTGTCAGTTCCCTGGCAGGAAGAATGCTGGCGGTTATTCTGGGTTTGTATGGCATCCTGGCCATTGGTTTTATCACTGGAGTTGGAGCCAGCTGGCTTTTTGAAAAAGTCCGGGAAAATGGCAGCGGCTCGGTGGCCGGCATGGTTTATCAGCTCGAACATCTGGATGAACTTTCGGATACCCAGATTTCAAAACTGTCTGACCAGCTGCGTAAGACTGATTCACAATTTTCCGACAGTACATCCAAACCCGGAAACCAACAGAAAAATTGACGAGATGGATTCAAAGTTCAGATTCTTCTTTATCGATTCACGCTTCATAAAAACCACAAAGAGGGCAGCTTGTAAAAGTCTCGTGTCTTTTACCGGCTGCCCTCTTGATTTGGAGAACAGAATAAAATCTTGAAACAAAAGCAAGCTGGAATCTTCCTGCTTTAACCAGCAGCTGCAGACGATGCGTCTTTTAATTCTTCAGAGTCCAGGCGATGAACAGAGTTGAGGTCTTCACTGGAGACTTCGGTTTTAACAGATTCAATGATCCACTTGCCATCCTGAAGCCGAATCGTAATCTGATAGAAAACAGGTTCAACTGGCATCTCTTTGATTTCATCTTTCAGGGTGACCAGAACCTCATTGGCATATGCCCCATATAAAGAACGCTTCATGGCCTCTTCTCCCTGAAGCAATGCCCCGGCCGCCCCCAGAAAGTCCCGGCCAAGATAGCTCAAAGCCGCTTTGCCAGAAGCTTTGGCAATCAGCCCGGCATTGATCTCATCCACAGGAACGGCCATTCCCTGGACATGGACAACGATTTTGTCCGCTTCATATTCAATCGAACGAACGGTGCAGTCTTTCATTGTTTTCACAAAAATCTGGGTGAGCAGATCGGCGCTGGCCTGCTCAGTCTGGGCGAGGTCTCCATACTGGTTCAGATCCTGCAAAAGCATCTGATAAAACTGAGTCAGGGTCGACTCGTCCGAAATTTCGATCTGGGAAGTTTCAATCGTCTGGTATTGGCTGGCGATCGACTGAATGGTCTGGGAAAGCCGCCAGAACATAACGCCCGCAAAGCCGCCTGCCGCAATCAAAATCACAAGCAGGACAATCGCAAAAGTTTTCCAAAAATTTTTCATGGCTTTATTGTATCGACAAGCTGAGCGCAAAGAAAAACATCCAAATGACTTTTTTCTGGCCAGCGAATAAAAAGGACTGTTTGTTGGGGTATGAAATGACTGGCCGCTTCAGACGTTCCAAAGCAGACGACCTTCAGGTCTTCTGGGCATAAAAAAAAGGTGCAACCTTTACGATTACACCATTATCTTCAAAATGGAGCAGGTGATGAGAATCGAACTCACGTAGTCAGCTTGGAAGGCTGAAGTTCTACCATTGAACTACACCTGCAGTGGTGGAGAGAGGCAGATTCGAACTGCCGAACCCTAAGGAACTGAGTTACAGTCAGCCGCGTTTAGCCACTTCGCTATCTCTCCAAAAAAAATGCGATCTTGCGATCACATGGTCACATTCAAAGTGGAGCAGGTGATGAGAATCGAACTCACGTAGTCAGCTTGGAAGGCTGAAGTTCTACCATTGAACTACACCTGCAAGTGGTGGAGAGAGGCAGATTCGAACTGCCGAACCCTAAGGAACTGAGTTACAGTCAGCCGCGTTTAGCCACTTCGCTATCTCTCCAAATAATGGTGGAGGCTAACGGGCTCGAACCGCTGACCCTCTGCTTGTAAGGCAGACGCTCTCCCAACTGAGCTAAGCCTCCATCACTTGAATGCCTGATCATCATAACTGATTTTCAGATCGAACGCAACTCTTTTTTTCAAAGAATTTTTCGATTGAAATTCAGCTTGGTGATATGAGAAGTTCTTTGTCATCCGATCGGATCTGCTTTTTGCCTGTCCGTTCGAGATGGTTTCGAACCTCACGAGCGTTATCATGCCCGATTTGAAGCAAAAGGTCAAGTCTTTTTATTCAATCTTTTTTCGGCGCTGAACATGTTATCATATTTGCGGCCGCCAGCTGCCCTTTTTACCGCTCTTTTTTGCCGGCGTATCTTTCATCAAGGCAGCAAGGCGACAAAAATCCACTTCTTTGTCTTTGCAAAAAACTTTTTAAAAGTCTATGCCATGGAAGCGAGACCAAATCCGGAAGAGATCGGCCTTTCAGCCAGATTCTGAATTTCTCTTTACTCTCAGCCCTGATTTTTGTTGCCTTCAGTGGCAGAATATGGAATTCTTATCTGTCTGGGTTCCTGAATCAGACGATTCTGTCGATGAGACTCTTTCTTCTTTCAGACTTCCCCCTGTCTTCCGGCATCCAGATTCATCGCTTTCGTGACGACCATACGATAAACTTCAATGTCTTTATAACCACTATAATTTCTGGCCAAACGACATTGAAGCTTACCTGCTGAAAATAAAGACAGCCCGAAACAGCTGTACATTTAGAAATGAGGGAAACACAATGGAAATTCTTACCCTGACTCCAGAACAGTACGGACAGTTTCTGGAAGACTCCAGAATGGCCTATAACTTTATGCAGAGCATGCCATTTGTGAACTATATGAAAGCTCATGACGAGATTGAAATTTATGGCGGTGCTGAAAACGGAAAGCTGCTCTATGCCCTTCCAGTTATTTTCCGCCCGGCCATGAAACTGTTTAAATACGCATCCAGCCTGCGGGAATGGGTGGCTGCAAATCCAAAACTGCTTCAGGACGAAACACGCCTCCAGGATTTTGTTGCCGGCGTCTCCGCAAAACTGAAACAGAAAAAAGCCATTGTCTGGCTGGTGGAAAGCAGCATTGAGTATCAGCAGCATGACCGCAACGGCGATGTTTTAGAGGATGGCTTCCAGAACGAAGACTATCGCGAAATGCTGACACGTATCGGCTTTGAAAAAGGCTGCTTATGGCGTGGCTATGATGAAAGCAGACAATCCCGCTGGGTTTCCTGGATCGACCTCCAAAAAAACATGCCTGAAACCAGCCATGGCTATCCAATGGCTCTAGCCAACGGTCTGGAAGAATACACATGGCAGGAACTGCTCAAGGAAATGGCTGGCAATACCCGTCGTTCTTTCCAGAAAACCGATCTGCCTTATATCGTGACTGTCCGCAAAGATGGAACCGAGGATTTCGATCTGACGGATTTTGACGAACTGTTAGAAGCCAGCGCTGAAAAGCATCATTTTGGTGTCGGCTCCAAAGAGCACCGCAAAGATCTGGTCCGCTCCTTTGGAAATCACGGCTATGTCTCGACCGCTTATCTGGATGTAGAAGCTTACGAAAACTTCCTGAATGAAAAAGAAGCTGAATTCACCGCCAAAGAACAGGCAGCTATGGAAGTCTGTGAAAAAATGCCAAACTCCAAAAAGAAACGCAACCAGCTGCTGGAAATCCAGGAGCAGAAAAACCACAACGAAAAAGAGATCGCAGCCCTGGCCGAACTGAAACAAACTGAACCCCGCAAGCGGATTCCTCTGGCCTCTGGCATCTTCCTAGAAACGCCATCAGAGATGATTTATCTCTTCGGAGGAAGCAACCCGGCTTTAGCCCGGTATATGGGACCCTATGCCAACCAGAAAGAAATGATCCGCCTGGCTTTGGACCACGGCTTGCAGCGCTATAACTTCTGGGGGATCAGCGGCAACTTTCAACCCGAAGAAGAAGGGTATGGCGTTTATTTCTTCAAGAAAAATCTGGGGGCAACAGTCGGCGAATATTGCGGAGAATTCTATCTGATTCTCAACAATGTCTTTGGCAAACTGTTCCTCGATAAAATCCGTCCCGACCGCAAGCAGGCCTGAATCAGGATTCTGGTTTTCTCTTCTAAACCAAAGGCAAACCCATTCTTCATTCAAAGAGAAACTGCCAATTCTCTTTTTGTGAGATCTTTCTGTGGCTGGAAGAGTTCTTCTGGCTCTGGAAAAAGCCTTTCTGGCTCTGGAGGTTTTCAAGATGGATCAGCAGTATTTTTTCGGCGCTGGATAGAGTTGTCTTACAGCGTAGATTTTTCATTTAATCCACGGTTTGATTAACCGTTTAATCCATTTATTTCATACTCGAAAGAAAATTTTCGTCTGGAAATCCCTGGCAGACGCTGTTTTCAATCAAACAATGCCCAACCAAATGCCGGCCATTTATAAGGATATTCGTCCTTATTTGGCCGGCTTTTTTCATAAAAACAAAACAAATGTTCGATTATTAAATTTAAACCACATCTCACAAAGCTGTCGTCTAGTATCCGATTTGATTGATATTTGCATATGGGAAACTTGACTTATGCACCAAACCAATAACCTGATTTTAAATTGGTGTCTGTTCGATCCGATTTCGTTCTTTTTTCGTTTGTTTGCGGTTTCGACCATTTTAAAAACTTTCAAAATGATTTATCCTAAAGCCATGAAGAACCTTCATAGCGAAATCCGCCAGGAAATGGAACTGCTGCACTTTTCTAAGGCTCTTGCCCTGCTGGATTCGATCCCTGAAGATGAAAAAAGCGCGGCAGACTGGTTTAATTCCGGGATCTGCCACAGTTCCGTATATGCCTGGAAAAAGGCAGAACAGGACTATCGCAAGGCTCTTGAGCTTTCCGATTCTCCTGATCTTTCCAATAAAATCGGGCTGCGGCTGACGCACTACTTCACCCAGACCGGGCGGTTAGATCAGGCTGCTCACTGGTACAATGAGGTTCTCGAGAACCCGGTTAACGGTTCAGATGGCGATCGCCTGTTTTATGGCGCCCTGCTCGACTATGAAAGGGGTGACTTAAATGGTGCTCTTGATCTGGCCCTGCGACTGGCCAAAGGTGAAGAAAAGGCATCAACAGGAAGAATCCGCTGCGAAGCATGGCTGCTTTGCGGAGATTTGTATTCCGCAAAAGGAGACTTAAAAAAGGCAGTCCAGTCCTATGGGGAATCCTTACGGCTTTTAGATTCCTGTCCGCAAAACTGGCGTATGCTTAGAAAAGCATTAATACTGAACAACCTTGCGGATGTCTATGAACAGTTTGAATACTGGGACCAAGCCGCTTCTGTTTATGAACAGGCCTGGAAATCCATTGAGGAAATTCAGGATGATCAGATTTTCGATCTGGATGGCTACCGGCTCGAAATTCTGATGTCCATGGCCAACTTTTATGCCCTTCAGGATAACCTGTCTCAGGCAGAAGAGATTTTAAAAAAAGCCAGACCGATCGCCAATCAGATTGACATGCCTTTACGCCTGTATTGGGAAAGCCGGATGGAATACATCAGCGGCCTTTGCGAGCTGTATTCCGAAAATCCGAAGTATACCCCGTTTATCAAGCTCTTCGATGCCTGGAAGCTTCAAAGCCAGTATCTCACCCGCTTTCCGGCCGCAACCAAAGAATATCTGGCCCGCACGGCCTACTATGCTGCGTATTGTTATGATCCAAAGCTGGCCGGGGATGTCAGCCAGCGCCAGCTGTATGAACAGGCTCTCGATGAGTTTGAGCGCTGTGTGTTTAAGGACCCAAAGTTTTTCCTGTTCTGTATTGCCTCTGTCCAAAACGAACTGGGAAACCTTGACGTCGAAAACAACCCGGCCAGGGCCATTGAGCTGTACGAGAAGTCTGTGGAAGGCTACCGGGCCTACTTGAAGCTGTGGCCAGAAGACTTGCTCGCGCAAAGCTCGCTGTTAGCGGTTCTGCTCAATCTGTTTGGGGTCTATGACGAGAGAACTCTGCGCCAGAAAGGAGCCAAACTGCTCGATACCTTTGAAAAGGCGCTTTTCTCTCTCGATCAGGATGAAGAAACCCGGGCGGCAGCCAGGGATGCCCTTGCCCGCCTGCTGGATGATGACAGGCTTTATGCACTCTATGCCGATCGTCTTGAAAAGATTCATAATCACATGCAAGACCAGACGCTTTGCTAGCTCTGGTCTTTTTCTTTACACATTTCTTGAGGAGTGTCTCGACACATTTGCGATCTCTCCTTTCTTCTGCTCTTCTGCTTTCGTTTTTCACTGATGCGCTAAACCGATGGGTTTCTTATTGCGCCTTATAATAAGGACATGAGTACCCGTCCTGTATATACGCCAAAGCTTTCCCGCCCTTTCTATACAATCGAAAATTTCGAGTTCGACTGGGCAGCGGGTCAGGCTGCGGCTCAAAAAAAGAAAAATTCTGCAACTTTACAAAGCCTGTGGAAAGAGAAACATCCTGAAGAAAAAATCCTGGAAGTCTCCACGAAATCTGACGACCCAGCTGGTGTCAAGCTCTCGCCGTTTAATCTGACTCGCCGGCTTCCGAGCTTACGCAAAGAATTTCCGGTTGAAAATATTTACCAGTCTTCGAAAACCTTCCGTCATGGCGGCCCATATGTGGATCTGCTTGGGGTAACGCCAAACAAAGCGCTGGCGGATCCCAGACTGTTAGATTCTGGGGATCTTGTCTCTTTCACCCTGGAAAAAGAACAGTATCCGGTCAATCCGGACTTCTTGTTTTATCAATGGCTCTACCTGACTGCCCTGCTTGAAAATCCTGGTCTGGCCGATAAAGTCAAAAAGACTGATGCCTTCTGTGACATTGAATTTAACCCAAATAAAGGAACAAACAACCAGGCAAGAGCCTGTGCGGTGTTCAATTCCCTCGCCCGGCTGAATCTGCTGGAAGAAGCCCGTACTTTTGAGGGGTTTAAAAAAATTATGATGGCTCAGGATATTACCGAGATCAAAGAGCAGTCCCAGAAAAAGGAAGGCCCGCTTCAGCTCAATGAGCTGCGTTCGGATAAGCGCCGCCAGTCCTTTCCAGTTGGCAGTTTTGTTTCTCATCCAACAATTGGGGTGGGCGAAGTCATCCGTAAAACACCGACTAGCTACATCATTCGTTTTAAGGTTTCCGGTCCAAAAACGCTGACCAAAGACTTTGTAGAGTTCAACTGCAAAAAAGCTTGAATTTCGTATCTGCAAAAAAATTCTCGACCAGAGAACAAGAACTTTCTTGCTCCAATCGAGATTTTTTAATGCTCCACATAAGTTCTAATCCCCCGGTGAAAGTTGAGACTGAATATAGCTGCCGCAGCTGTTCAGCACAAAAAGCGACAGAATCCAACCTCTCCTTCGAGCCGTTGTCTCTCTGTCGCATTTTTCAATCCGCTCCGTGAAACGGTAGATCTAGTCTCAAAAAAGATTCAGACCTTAAAAATCACAGCTTATAAGTTATCTTAGTCTTTTTTATTAGTGCTATTTCAGTCCGTACCAGGCAGTTCCTTCATCATGCCAGCCGACCTTCACCAGCATATCTTTTTCCGCTTTGTTGTTGGTGTAATGGTGCTGACCAACTTTGGCATTCGGATTATACAGACGATAAATCACTTCACCATCATTGGTCGCTGAGTACATGCCAATCCCTTCATCTTTCCAGCCAAATCCAATCAGCACATTCTTTTCCCCTTGGCTCAGTGTGTAATGATGATCACCGGAATTAGGATTGTATAGACGATAAATTGGATATTCAGATTTCATTGGCAGCTTCCAGTTTCCAGACTCAGAATTCCAACCGGAATTTTTCAATATATCATGTTCAGCTCGGTTAGTCGTATAGAAGTGTTCACCCGTGTTTGGATTGTATAGACGATAGGAAGCTACCGGCGTATGATCATCAGAAGGCTTTTGTGGATCTGCAGGTTTTGTTGGTTTAGATGTAGATGTTGATCCCGAGTCTGAACCAGATGGACTGGTGAACTCATCAAAATACAAAACATCCCAAGTATTCTCTCCACCAAACCGATAGGTTTCTTCTTCCTGATCATTGCCGATAAAACTACCTGGCAATACATTATTTTGAATGATATAGCCAATGCTTATCGCTGCCTCGATTGACTGACTCTCTTTCTTCGTAATAGCTTGCGATCCGATATCTGTTAGTTTTACATCTTTACCAACAAGATTTTTTAATTTTTCAAGAACTGATCGAAGTTCAATCTCGCCACGAAAACTCTTTCCACAACCCATTCCTTCAGTTGGAGAATGGCCTTGCCAGTAGAAGAAAGTCGTGCAAGGATCGCTTACGTTATTCACCGGACAATCTGATAGAGATACATCATAGTTTTTTCCAGTGGTATTCGACTGGCAGCGAACGGTCAGATGCTCCAGTTTTGTTGGCAGTGGTCCAACCACAAATTCTCCTTCCTTTCCCGTCACCAACCCTGCTTGATTCTCACCATTCATGTTTGTCAAAACATCTGTTGTAGAATCGAAGTCTTTGGTAATGTTCCCGTTAGAATCTTCAACAAAGCGAAATTGGAAGGAAGGATCTGGTTTAACTTGGGTTTTATCTGCTCCTTCACCTGGAAGATAACCATAACCTGGAACAAGATAAATATATTCGTCCGAGTCTACATTAGGTGTTACAGAAACAAGATAATATTTTTTGCCACTAGTTTGAGAAGTCAGAACATCATTCAGAACTGCGGTTGCTGTCGCAAAAGTACGTGTTTCAGTTGTTCCTGAAAATCGGCCATCCGCACGCAGCTTATGGACTGTATAGGTAAGAGATGTATTTTGTTGAATAGCTGGCCAGACTTTGGTATCAAACGTATTTTCCTCATTTGTTTCCACAGCAAAGGTAGTTTCAACTGCCCTCAGACTTGCTGCATTGGTCAGAGATAATACCGTCGCTAAGCTTACCGCAAGAATCTTGTTGTATTTCATTGTCTTTGTACGTTTCCTTTCTCTGTGTCTGTTTACGTGCTTGCTTCTTGCCGCAGAATACCGATTTATTCGCTTTTCTATTTCGCATTTTTGGCTAATCTACGAAATTTTTGGTATTCGCTCCTTACAGTGCAAATCTAAAGAGAAATAGCTGCTCATTTCTTTTTATCTTATTATTTAGATTGAGACCCCCAGCAGTCCGGGAGGTCCGGAAGAACTTTTTACCCTGATTATTTGCAATTTGACTGATTTATCGTTGTCTTCATTTTTCTGAACGCAGAATTAAACAACTATCTAAATCTTATCAGGGCTTGAACGATCCATTTCTTATGTACTTTTGCTTTACCGCTATATTATGTGAGAAATATGTTAACTTATTGATGATTGCCCCTAAACTAAAACCAGTTGATCAACGAAACTTATCGCAGATTAGCCAATTTTATCACCGTCGAACCGGCTGTTCTGCATCCCATAATTTTCGCTTCCAAGACCAGACTTCCTTATTGAGGGCTGGTTTTTTTAAGAGTGCTTTAACCCTTCAGGCATAAAAAAAAACCGCCAGAACTGAATCTGACGGCCTTGATTGTCATATGAGATAAGTTTACTGAATCCTGAAAACAGATCCAGTATTGGTTTAAAAGAAAGGCTTAGGCTTCCTTGAGAATTTCATCAACCGTTTCTACGGCTTCCTGATCTTCCTTGGTTTCTTTAATCACTTTGACGTCTTTGGACTTCTTATCTTTTTTGTCCTTTTTTTCCGAAGCCAGCGGTTTCATGGTTGGGAATAAGAGAACTTCACGGATGGAAGACTGGTCAGTTAAAAGCATAACCAGGCGGTCGACACCAAGTCCAACACCACCGGTTGGCGGCAGGCCGTATTCGAGGGCTTCGACATAGTCGATATCCATATCATTGGCTTCATCATCCCCAAGCTCACGCAGTTCGAGCTGTTTTACGAAACGTTCTTTCTGGTCGATTGGATCATTCAGCTCCGAGAAAGCGTTGGCGTATTCATGACCTTTGATGAATAGTTCATAACGGTCCGTGAATCGTGGATCTTCGGCGTTCTTCTTGGCCAGCGGGGAGATTTCGATTGGATAGTGGTAAACGAAAGTTGGCTGAACAATGGTTTCTTCGACATATTTTTCGAAGAACAGGCTCAGGATATGACCGATGGAATTGTGTTTCTTTTCCAGTTCGATGTCATGTTCTTTCGCCAGACGGACAGCTTCGTCAAAATCCGTGATCTTTTCAAAATCGATCCCTGTTTTTTCCAGAACGGCATCGTTCATGCGAACGCGTGCAAAGGGTTTAGACAGATCGATTTCTGTTCCCTGGTAAGTGATGACCTGCGTGCCCAGAACTTCCTGTGCAACCGAACGCATTAAACCTTCGATCAGATCCATCATGCCTTCCAGATCCGAGTAGGCCACATACGCTTCGAAAGTTGTGAATTCAGGGTTATGGGTCTGGTCCATGCCTTCATTACGGAACAGACGACCGATTTCATATACCCCTTCCATGCCGCCGACGATCAGACGTTTCAGGTTCAGTTCGGTCGCGATCCGTAAATACATATCAATATCTAATGTATTGTGGTGGGTAACGAATGGCTGAGCCGCAGCCCCGCCAAGAATCGTGTTCAGGACAGGCGTTTCGACTTCAATTAATCCCTGACCATCGAGATAATGCTGGATGGCGCGGATAATACGAGGTCTGGTGATAGCAATACGGCGGGCTTCGTCATTCATGATCAGGTCCACATAACGCCGACGGAAACGTTCTTCCACGTCAGTCAGGCCATGATATTTTTCTGGAAGCGGACGAAGCGCTTTTGTCAGGTGAGTATATTCTTTGGCGCGAATCGCAAGATCACCATGATCGGTTTTCATCAGCACACCTTCGATGCCGACGATATCCCCTAAATCCGCTTTCTTGTACAGTTCGTATTGTTCATCCCCAACTGTATCTTTACGGATGTAAATCTGAATCTGTCCATCCAGATCCTGAATGTGCATGAAGCCGGCTTTGCCCATCCGGCGTTTTGTCATGATTCGTCCAGCTACCTTTACAGGGATCTGGAGCTCTTCTAATTCTTCTTTGGTTTTATCCTGATAGACCGGCACAATATCACCGGTTTTATGGGTTCGATGGTAAGCATGACCAAATGGATCCACACCCATATCGCGCAGATCCTGCATTTTCTGGCGTCTGACTTTTTCCTGTTCTGTCAGTTTCACGCCGCCAGTATTTTTCTGACTCATTTCGGGTCTCCTTTCTGTCTGTATAAAACAACCAGACTTCATCCTTATGCCTGAGACGCTCTGGTTATTGTCGACTTATCTGTTTTACATTAAGAAGTTTTGATGCGTCTGTCAAATCCCACCTGAATTCGGGCCAAAAAGAGTTTCGCACAGGCTTACAGCGGCTTTCCTCAATGCCTGTTCAAAAGACATGAACCGGGATGGAGGAGAGATCTGAAGCCGGTTTTGATCCCTTTTGCATGAGAGATTCCAGTTCAGAGCAGACCGGTTTCCCTTCCTTTTCTTCTATCCTTTGCCTCTTCTGTCCTTTGCCAAGGTGGTTTTCCAGTCTGCCTTATTGCTTCTTTCCTGCTTTCCAGGCCTGTTCAATCTGTTCTTGGGAAATCGGGCCCTGGCGTAAAACGACCGGTTCTTCTTTTGTGCAGTCAATGATGGTGGATGCCTGTAAATCGTGGCAGTCGCCATCCAGGATGCCGTCAAGTCCAGGAAGCATGTCCATGGCCTCCTTTTTGGTCAGGGCGGCGGGTTCACCGGAAATGTTGGCTGAAGTCACCATTAATGGTCGATCCAGCTGATCCATAACCTTTAATAAAATCGGTGCGTTGGGAATGCGCACCGCCGCGGTATCCTTGCCATTGGTCCAGCAGCGATCAACATGCTCTTTTAAGGGCATGATCAGGGTTAAAGCGCCAGGCAAAAAGGCGTCAGCAAGAATCTTTGCCATGTCAGTGACCTCTACAATTGATTCAATGGCTTCCAGACGGGAGACCATCATGGGCACCGGTTTAGTTTCCGGGCGGTGCTTAATCTGTTTTAAACGGCTTAAGGCCTGGGCATCCCCATAAATTGTGCCTACGCCATAAACCGTATCGGTTGGAAAGGCCAAAATCTTTCCCTCGTTAAGGGCTTTTGCCATCTGTTCGACCTGATCGGCCTGATATTCTTTCACGAATGAATTCCTCCATTTCTGCTCTGGTTGTTTCGATTCTGGGATTTTGGTTTCATTGGGATTCACTTTTGTTCGTTGTAGACTTTGTAGACTTTGCGGACTTTGTTTTCCTGCCCGGCAAGCTGTCACCTCTGACTGTCGGGTTGTCTGTTTCACTGAGTCGTTTTCTTTTGTCTGGCAATGCATGGCGGATTTCGGCTGACGTGCCAAAAGCTCCTCTTTCCAAATTCGGGTATAGTAAAGAAAAGTGAACCAGCCTGATCCTCAGGTTTTGTTTCCAGAAAGGATTTGCATGTTTGATGATACCATTGCGGCCATCGCAACTCCCCTTGCAGAGTCTGCTATTTCCATTATCCGGCTTTCTGGCCCGGATTCGATTGCGATTGCCAATTCAATTTTCAGCCGGGATCTGACCAGGGCAGCCAGCCATACGATCAATTATGGCTATATCGTCGATGAAGACCAGCCTGTTGATGAAGTCCTGGTCAGTGTGTTTAAAGGACCAAAATCATATACCGCTGAGGACAGCGTTGAGATCAATGCCCATGGCGGACCCTTGGTTACCCGTGAAATTTTAAAGCTTGTACTCAGCCATGGCGCGCGGCTGGCAAGACCGGGTGAATTTACCCAGCGTGCTTTTCTCAATGGTCGAATCGACCTGTCGCAGGCCGAAGCCGTTGAAGATATGATCGAAGCCTCGACGGATTCTTCGCGCAAGCAGGCGATTTATTCGATCCGCGGTCAGATTCGTGAACTGCTTGAGCCCTTAATCGATGATCTGATGGATCTGATCGCCAACATTGAAGTCAATATTGACTATCCTGAATATGAAGATGCCGAACAGCTCACCGCAAAGACTTTGCTTCCCCGCTCCAAAGCCTTGCTTGCACGGATGGATGATCTGCTGAAACGATCCAGGCAAGGGGTCATGGTGCAGGATGGCATCCAGACCGTGATCGTCGGTAAGCCAAACGTTGGGAAAAGTTCTTTATTGAATGCTTTGCTTGATGAAGAAAAAGCCATCGTCACCGATATTGCAGGCACCACGCGCGATCTGGTCGAAGGACGGGTTCGGGTTGGCGGTTTTACCCTCAATCTGGTCGATACCGCGGGCATCCGGGAAAGTGCCGATAAAATTGAACAGATCGGCATTGATAAAAGCCGTCAGTCGCTGGAGGCCGCGGACCTGGTCCTGTTGGTTCTTGATGGCTCAAGACCGCTGGAAAAAGAAGATTATGATCTGTTGGAAAAAACCCAGGACCGTAAGCGGATTGTCCTGCTCAACAAAAATGATTTGCCATCAGCTTTTGAGCCTGAAGCGATTGGACTGAATCCAGTCGTTTCGATCAGTGCAAAAGAAAAGAAAATGGATGCGCTGGAAAAAGCCCTCGAATCCTATTTCGATACCGATTCTCTTGCCTGGAAACCACGTCTTTCCAACGAGCGCCAGATTGGTCTGCTGGAACAGGCGAGGACGGATCTGCTTCGAGCCCAGGATGCAATGGAAGCAGGCATTGAGCCGGACCTGATTGAAATCGATATCGAAGCCAGCCATAATCACCTGAAAGAGATTCTTGGGGAAGTTCATCGCGAGGATCTGCTGGATACGCTATTTTCCAATTTCTGTCTGGGGAAGTAAATGGTAGACTAGAGTACAATCTAGATAACAGAATAATTATGTCTGTCTTTTCTGGAAAGTTATCAAAATAGAAAGTCAGGAATTTGTATGCCATCTCTATTGTTTACCAGCGGCCTGATGGCCAGTGAAACCTATATGTCATCGAACACCAAGTTTCTGCATGAGCTGACCATGGACATTGCTTCCTGGTCGATGTACATCCTTGAATTGCTTTCGATCTGTATCATCGTGTTTTCGACCGTTGCAGCCTTCTTCAAGCTGTTCAGGCATGAACGCTATGCCAGAGTCTATCTGCTTCACGGCCAGTCTTTAGGCTTGTCCTTCAAGCTGGGTGCTGAGATTTTAAGAACCGTCACCGCCACAAGCCTTTTAGAAATCTTTGAAGTTTTTCTGTTGATTCTGATCAAAGCCTGTATGGTGATGCTGATTGAACGTGAGCTTCGTTCCGTGGATGAAGAGGATTTCAACCATCCCAACAAACCGGATCAGATTTTATCCAAGAAATCCCTTGGCGCAAAAAATTCAAAAACTGTTGTCTCCACGACAAGTGCAGCGGTGAGTGCAGCGGTCTCGGCAGCTGTTTCTTCCGCTGTTTTGGCAGCCATTCATAAACCGGAATCCTTGAGTCCTTCTTCAGAATCTGCACCAGTCTTACAACCGGATTCCCCCTCAAGTTCAGCTTCGAATCACTCATCGGCCCTCTGAGGTGCCAGAACAGGTTTGAAATCTGATTTGCGTTTTTCTTCAACGAACACAAACATCAAGGGGCGAATCTTCCATTGATCGGAAGATTCGCCCCTTTTGTGCGTCCAATCTCTATAGCATCGGATGAAATGCCTGCATCTGGTGATAGACATGGATCTGGTGAAGATTTTTGAATGAATCATCGAATGAATTCATCGAATGAGATCATCATCGGTGGAATGCTTATTCCATGCCCTCCTGATAAGCATCGTCAGGCGTTCCCTGTTCGTATTCTCCATCCCCTTCAACCGGCAGATCGGGATCAATTTCCACGTCTGGTTCTACAGCATCGGTTCCATTGTCGACATCCGGTTCAACATAATCCGGTTCGACATAGACAGGCTCAATATAGATGGGTTCCTGCTCGCTGTCCTGGATGGAAGGATCCTGTTCTTCCGTGTCCGATCCTGCAGAATCCGTATTCGTTGTGGTTTCAGCTGGCTGCGTGGATTGGGATGTGCTGGCCTGGGTCTGGCCGCCTTCATCCCATGTGACCTCGAGAATGTCGCCGTTTAAAATCAGGTCAGCCTTTTGGGCAATGGTATGGACCGGGAAATTTTCCAGACGGTATTCCTGTTCATCCTGGCCATCTTTTGTCCTGATGACCAGTTCCAGGTTATCGACTGCCTGGTCTTTGTTGGCAATGTAAAGATCTGCCTGCCGGGAATCCATCCAGGTACGCTCATTTTTAAGCAGGTTGACAGGGTCTTGCTGGTCGCCTGATGGCTGTAAAGAAACGCTGATAATCGTCTTGCCTGTCTTGTTGGTCAGGATCACCTTTTTAGCCTGATCAGATTCTTCACCTAAAACCAGGCGGGCGCTGGCGTTTTGGGTGGTCGATGTATTGGAAGTTGATGTCTGTTCGGGTTTAGCGGCGGATGAGCAGCCGGCAAAAACACTGGCCGCCATCAGCGCACTCATGAACAGAGAAACGGATTTTTTCATTGAGAAACTCCTCCTGAAATCTGGGTAATGGAAAAACATTTCTATTGTCAGCCACTGAATGGCCGGATCGACTTGACAATCGAATATGAGATCAATTTTATCGCGAAAAGATCCAGTCCTCTTTTCCATTTTTTACACTTTGGAAAGGTCAGGCTGACTCGCAGGAATTGTAACATTTCCAGTATTCGTGCCAATACAGGCAATGATTTTTCGATTCTTTACAGCGGTTACATACTGGCTTGATTGCACAGACAGGCCATTGAGCGAAATCTATTGGGTCCTCCTTTTTGGATTGATTTCAAATCCGCTTTTGTCTGGATTGGCTTCCAGTCCTGATCTTTCTGGATTGTGCTGCCACATTTGCCCGACAGGGCGATCCCTTTCAGACGCTCCGCTTTCACTTTCAGTCATGGAAAATGGAAAAAGCCGGATTCTTCTGGTAAGTCCGGCTTGTTGAATCTGATTTCAATCGTCCCTTAAATCTTCTTTCAAGAAGGCGCCGATCGATCCTGAATCACTGCTTAATAATTGTAAACAAAAGTTGTTTTGTCGATTGGCTGCATGTAGCAGTAATTGCGTGGAAAGCCATCCGCTTTGGCATACATTTCTGGATCGCAGATGTATTTCTGGCCATCCACAACAATTTCCACCCAGGCATGCGGAGTTTCACCCGAAGTGGTTTTGATGGTTCCAACAACCATTTTGGCCTGGTAGCCTAAGGCTTTAGCCAGTTCGGCATAGACCTGAGAGTAGACATACACGTTGCCTACGCGTTGCTGCAATCCGACCAGTGCGAAGGTCTGTTCCTGAGTCATGCCTGCGTTTGCGGGAAAGTATTCAGGTTCATAGTGTTTGTAGGCGATGTTTTTAGCGGTCCAGTCAAAGGCTTTGCCAAGGTCATGGCCAGTAGAGTCGAGGACTTCCAGCGCTTCAATCTGGATGGTTTCATCTGGAGTCAGATTGGTTTTAAATCCGTTGGAATCAAAGTTCATTCCGTTGACGCTCTGATTGCGGACGGCTTTGCCGGTGCTGTCCAGATAGACAAAGCGATACTCACCATCGGCCTGGCCCGGTTCGAGCAGTGTATACCCAGTCAGGGCCTGGCCAGTTCCGGCATCGAGGAAATAGCGTTCGCCATTATAGTCGACCTGACCTCTTTGCAGGTGGCCTTCATCGTTGAACAGGTAGTATTTGCCATCGATCTGATACGATCCGGTTGCGGCCTTATTGCCATTGGATGGATCAAAATAGAAGGTTGCCGCATCGAATGTATTCCAGCCGGACAGGTATTTATCCTCTTCCTGGTCGAAATACGTAAAGCCGCCATCGGCAGCCGGTTCTTTGAGGTAGCGGATCAGACCATACCAGGCAATGCCCTCTGCATTCCAGCCGAGTTTGACTAAGGTGTCATTTTCATTCTTGCTGACTGTGTAGTTGTGGTTGTTGGCATATTCGTTGGGATTGTACTCACGATAGACCGGCTGCGCGTTTACATCTTCTTCGGTGTTGTACATGGAATTCCAGCCAACTCCTTCATCACTCCAGCCGGCTGCAATCAAATCATCCCGTTCTTCTTTGGAACGCGTGTAGTGGTGTTCCCCTTCACGGCCTTTGCCATTGTAAAGACGATACACAGGATCCCCAATATTGACTGGCGCATACCAGCCAACGGCTTCGTCTTTCCAGCCGATGCCGATCAGAGTCTTGCGTTCGTTTCCATCTTTGGTGTAGAGATGTTCGCCGGAGTTTGGATTGTACAGACGATACATCGGAACCATTTCATATCGTTCAAGCTGGTTTTCAAGCTGATCAATATAGTCCTGGATCTGCTCTTTCATGGCCGCATTGGTTTCTTTTTCCAGACGGTCTTTCTGGGTTTTGAGTGAGGCTTTAATGTCTTTGATGGTGCTCTCGCCTACGGCGACGGGAGTCGACACTTCATCATTCGATGGACTCGATTCTTCAAAGCTTTCTTCTTGGGCAAAGACAATCGAAGGCACATTGGACAGGGCCATGGTTGCCGCTGCTAAAGCAAGAAGCGCTTTTTTTCCTTTTAATGATATGTTCACTTCGTTTCTTCCTTTCTTTCGTGGCGGATCTGTTTCTGTTTCCCTCAGTTTTTCGGTTCGGATTCTTCTTATGATTGATCCAGACTCCACAAAGGGAAACAAATTCTATCTCTGAGTTTAACAATGTGTCCATTTCAGTTCAAGATCTGTCCGGCCCGGCAGACTCGATCCGGTTTATTTCTGACAATTCCGTAAGATCTTCTGTATTTTTTAGCACCGGTAATCAAAACCAGTTTTCTCTCTTTTCCAGATCTTTTCGCTCCAATGGCCCTGCTTTTTGAATCCAAAAAAAGCCGGACATTCAAAACCGGCCGGCCATTGACTCAACGAATGACTCAAACCACAGAAAAAGCCCGGCTTGCACCGGGCGTGGTTTGAGTCATTAATTGAATAAGAAGCTTAACCATGGAGTCATCTCGGCCAGAATCGGGGCCATAATCAAGGAGATGACAGACATCAGTTTGATCAGGATATCCATGGCGGGGCCAGCTGTATCTTTGAATGGGTCACCAACGGTATCGCCAGTTACAGCCGCTTTATGCGCGTCAGAACCTTTACCGCCGTGCTCACCGGATTCGATATACTTTTTAGCATTATCCCAGGCGCCGCCAGAGTTGGCCATGAAAACAGCCAGCATGATCGCGGAAACCAGACCGCCTAAAAGCATACCGCCAAGGCCCTGAGAGCCAAGGAACAGACCCACAACAATTGGGCTGAGCAGAGCGATCAGACCTGGAGCAATCATCTCATGCAGGGCAGCTTTGGTGGAGATATCTACACACTCTACATAGTTTGGCTTGCTTGTACCTGCAAGGATACCTGGATCATTTCTGAACTGTTCACGAACGTTTTCGATCATCTTATTGGCAGCACGGCCAACCGAACGGATGGTCAGGGCTGTGAAATAGAAGGGCAGCATGGATCCGATTAACAGGGCAACCAGAACACCAGGCTGCAACAGGGAGATGGAATTTAAGCCAGCAGCCTGAGCGAAGGCAACAATCATAGCCAGAGCTGTAAAGGCAGCCGATCCGATACAGAATCCTTTACCGATCGCAGCGGTCGTATTTCCTACAGAATCCAGGTGGTCCGTGATCTTGCGAACGGCTGGATCGAGGTTGGACATTTCCGCAATACCACCGGCATTGTCAGAAATTGGACCATACGCATCAACAGATACGGTAATTCCGCAGGTTGAAAGCATACCAACAGCACCTAAGCCAATTCCATACATACCAGAGAACAGATAGGCAACTACGATACCAGCAGCCAGAACCAGAACGGTTAATGCGGTGGATTCCATACCAACGGAGAAGCCGGAGATAATGTTTGTCGCATGACCCGTTTCCGATTCAGAAGCGATTTCTTTTACTTTCGGATATTCATCACTGGTATAGTATTCAGCAATCTTACCAAGCAGGATACCAACCACAAGACCGGTTGCAACAGAGAAGAACTGAGCAATCTGGCCAAACAGCCATAAAGAAGCAGCCATGGAACTGAGCAGTTCGATAATGGTAGCTACGTAAGTGGCAATATCCAACGCACGCTGTGGGTTTTCCCAGCGTTTCATCCGGACGAAAGCCTGGGCAAGAACCGCTGCGATGATTCCAAATCCAGCAATGATGAATGGGAACAGTGTAGCCTGCAGGCTATACGATTGCCCATTGATCGTAACGGTCAGACCTAAGGCAATGCAGGAAACCAGCGCACCAACATAAGACTCGTTCAGGTCAGATCCCATTCCGGCGATATCTCCAACGTTGTCACCCGTGTTATCCGCGATAACCGCCGGGTTGCGCGGGTCATCTTCTGGAATTCCAGCTTCGACTTTACCAACCAGGTCAGCCCCAACGTCAGCCGCTTTGGTATAAATACCGCCGCCAACACGGGCAAACAGAGCGATCATCGAGCAGCCAAGGGAATAGCCAGCCACAACGGGCACAGCCTGTTCAGGCTCGCCAAAGACAAACGTAAACAGCAAAAATAAGCCAGTCAGGCCTAAAAGACCAAAACCAACGACGCAGATTCCAAGAACGGAACCCCCGTTAAATGCCACATGCAAAGCATTTGGCATTCCGCCAGTACGGGCAGCTTCTGCTGTACGGACGTTGGCATAGGTTGCCGATTTCATTCCGATAAAACCAGCCAGGGCTGAGAAGGTTGCACCGACTAAGAAGCAGATGGCACCACTCCAGCCGACGCCGTCAATTCCCTGTAAGGAGGGAATGAATCCGAGCGCAGTCAGCAGGATAGCGACTGCGATCGCGAAGATTACAATGATTTTATATTCGCGGGATAAAAACGCCATTGCACCCTCGCGAATATAGGAGGCAATTTCTGTCATCCTCTCGCTTCCGGAACTTTCTTTTTTGACCGATCCGTATAAAGTAGCAGCATAGCATAATGCGAAAGCCGCTACGATCATGACGATGACCAGAATTGTCTCCATGTTGAGACTATTCATATTTTACCTTTCCTTTCTAGGCTCAAATCTTCCCTACTATATCAATTCCCCGCCAAACAATGGAATTATTTTGTGATAAGGCGGACAAATCGAAGCGTTTTTTCACATTTTTATGGAGGTATTTATGTATTTTCCACAACACCAAAACTATTTCGTTGACGACTATTGTGTTCTTGATCTGGAAACCACCGGTCTGAAAGCGAATTCATGCGAAATTATTGAAGTTGGAATCCTCAAAATCCGCCACAATCAGCCGGTTTCCAAGATGGATGTTCTCATTCGCCCCAAAAAGCTTCCGATCTCAGCCTTCATTACGTCTCTGACCGGAATCACCACCGAAATGGTGATCAATTCTCCGTCCATCGAAGAAGTCAGCTACTGGATCTGGGACTTTATTGGCGCGGATCCGATTCTGGGCTACAATGTGAATTTTGACCTGTCATTTCTTAAGGTTCATACGACCAAACACACGCCAGCCAACAGTTTTCTCGATGTCCTGCCTTTAGCCCAGATTGCCCGCCCTGAACAGAAGTCTCATTCCCTTTCTGCCATGACTTCCCTGTTCCATCTCTACCAAAATACACACCGGGCGATTGATGACTGCATTGCCACCTACCAGCTTTATACCTTGCTTAAAGAAGAACTGGCTGGAAACGATACCGAAGCCATCCATCAGGCCATTTACGACTTCAAAGCCAGACGCCGGCAGCAGCGCCAGGCTTCAAAGCGATGAAAAATGAATGTTGAGTGTTGATGGAACTGACACCTACTGCAATCGACTGAGTGACGCTTTTTGCGCTGATCCTGGTCCAGAACTCCCAGGCCTAAAAATCCGCCCCTCCCCAAACAGGAAAACTTCCTGAGACAATTAGGCTGCCCTTTCCGTGTCCACTCTCCCTTCTGCTTGCTGTCCATACGATGGCTCTGTCGATTTGCGGGTTTTGCAGGCTCAGGTAAGGGATTCGGATTCAGCTTGCTTTGCGCGGCTGGGCCTGACTGAATCTGGCTATCCATTTTTTGGTGGTTCTTTGACATTTATTCGAGAATAGCAGTCTTTCTCTGGATTTTGCCTGAACCGTGTGGTAGATTTAATGGCACATGGCGCGTTCGGCAAGTGGTTGAAGCCACAGCCCTCTCAAGGCTGCATTCACGGGTTCAAATCCCGTACGCGCTGCCAATGCAATTTACAGGTCCTCGCAAGAGGGCCTTTTTTTGCGGCTGGTCGTCAATCATCATTGGCCATATTGGCCATCCGGATGAGTTCCAAATCCTGCTGCCTGTAAAAAAAACCGGATTTTATGACATTCATAACATCCGGTCTGTTTTTATTTCGCATTTTAGAGTAGTCAGTCTTCCTTCTGGACAGTCAGTCTTCCTGGAAAACGATCAATCTTCCTTGGAAACGAACAGTCTTCTTTTGGTGGATTTCGTTTTCAATCCAAATCCCGCTTGTCAGACTGGCTGGTCAGCGGGCTGACTGGCTTTCATTTCTTTGGCCGCTTCTTTTTCGTCAATCAAAAATTTTTCCTGCAGCACTTTGAGATCCTCTTCGGTCAGTCCAAGAATCTGAATCAGGTATCCTTCCCAGCTGCCGGCCATTTCAATGACTTTGTTCTGGGCGGCGTCATAGTAGCTTTTATGAGCATACAGATAGCTGTCGATGTCATCATCAAGGGTGACTTCAAAGTTTTCAGCCACCTTCTGAACCAGCTTTTCATCTTTATTTGCTTCTTTGACCATATAGAGATTGGTCTGCAGGTAATCCTTCAGGCGATCTTCAGGGCTGACGCCCAGGGCGGTCTCCAGCAGCATGGCTGCCATGCCGGTTCTGTCTTTTCCCTGGGTGCAATGAAACAAAATACCGCCTTCATTGTTTTTAAGGATATTAAAAAATTCTTTCCAGGCAGCAATCGCGTCCTTGTCACTCATGCTGGAGGCGTACATGCTGCACATCAGTTGTCTGGAATCCTTTGCTGCTTCTTCGACCAGTTCTGCCTGGCCGCCCGCATCTTGCGACAAATCAGTTTCCCGATACACTGGATCATGAATATAGGTGCTTTCAGGAACGGGATGATCAGGGAAAAAAGTTGTTTCCCACGTGGTCCGTAAATCCACAACATTTTTGATCCCCATACCCTGTAAAGTCAGCAGATCCTGACGGTTTGCATGGCCTAAATGGCCGGAACGGATTAACATCCCCGGCTTAATGACTTTGTGATGACAGGTTTTGATACCCGCTAAATCGCGGCAGTTATGAATGGAATCAAAAGGCAGATAAACCGATACTTCGTCCATGGCAGATCCTCACTTTCTGGTTGCTGTTTTCCTGATCAAGGTTGAAATTTTGCAGCCTGATATTTCAATTGTAAATCGAATCCAGCTGATCAAGCTATTCAAAGAATTTCCGGAATTTGAATTTTCGGATTTTTTTGCACGCAAAAAGGCGTTTAAGCCGCCCGTTTGGGCATCAAAAAAGGCAGGACTGAACCTGCCTTCGTTGTTTCTATTTGTTAACGTGGTGATCAAAAATATCAGGATATTTTTCAGCGATAAATTTGATCAGAAGATCTGCAGACCGCTGGGTTCCAAGTTTATCGGAGCGGATGCACAGATCGTAGTTTTCCGACGAACCCCATTTGTGTTCACAATAGGAGTTGTGATAGTTCTTTCGTTTCCAGTTGTGCCGCTTCATCATGGCGACGGCATCTTCTCTGGATAAGCCGTGCTCTGCCATAATCCGGGGCAGTTTGAATTCTTCATCGGCCGAAACGAAGAAAGCAACCATGCAGGGATACTCTTTCAAAACTTCCTCAGCGCAATGCCCAAGAATAATGAAGGAGTCGCCGTTGCGGGCTTTATCGCGCAGAAAGTCAAATTCCATGGCGGCCAATGCCGCTTCATTGGAGTTGGTCAAACCCTTGACGGTCCGGCTGGTCAGTTTCCAGCGTGGACTTTCATCCCGGTAATACAGATCCTGAACATCTTTCTGGTTGGCAATGCCTAAGCTCTGTAAGATATTTTTTTCAAATACCGGCAGCTTGAGACGCCCGCCAATCAGGGTCGCGATTTCCTTACCGCCGCTGCCAAACTCACGGTCAATTGCGATAATCAGCTGATGATTAGGTGTTTCTTCCATTCTCTTTTATCCTCCAAGTACCACGTAGCGCAGAAGGATAATGCCTGTCGAAATTGCCAGAACAAGGATCGTAGCAGGGACAGCATATTTACAATATTCCTTCCAGCCAATCGGGTAACCGTTTTTCATTGCCACTGCGGTTCCCACAACGTTGGCACTGGCGCCAATTGGCGTTGCACTTCCACCGATATCCGTACCGATACTCAAAGCCCAGGCAAGAGTCCGGATCGAAATTCCCTGCGTAGAGGCAAGCGTCGTGATAATTGGAATCATAGTTGCCGAGAACGGAATATTGTCGACGAATGCGCTGGCCAGTGCAGAAATCCACAGAATGATGACAATCACTAACACTACATTACCACCGGAGATGTCTGCAATGAAGTAGGCAATCTGCTGGAGGACGCCAGTTTTCTCAAGTCCACCGACAACTATAAACAATCCGATAAAAAATAACAGGGTTTTATAGTCGACGCGTTTTAAAATCAAGCCGGCTTTCTTGTAGTTGCAAATCAATGTAACCAGACCAATGAATGTACCGATAAAGGCTACAGTAAGACCGGTATTGGCATGAGAAACCAGTAAAACCACCGCTACCAGAAAGATCAGAACCGACAGGATAAAAGCCGTCTGGTTTTTAATCGCTTCAGCTGGAACTGGAAGCGTCTTGGGATCAATTTCCTGGCGGTCGGCTTCTTTGAATTCTTTACGGAAGCAAAACCAGAAGTAAAGAACCGCTGCAATCAGCGAAATGCCGGCAATCAGACCAGTATTGGTCAGAAAGTCAAAGAATGTCAGACCTAATGAAGTCCCGATGATGATGTTAGGTGGATCACCGCACATTGTCGCTGAGCCGCCAAGGTTCGAGCAGAAGATTTCTGCCAGAATCACAGGGACTGGATTGAACTTGAGGATCTTGGCCAGTTCGACCGTCACCGCAGCCAGGAAAAGAATAACCGTGATGGAGTCGATGAACATGGAAAGAACAGCGGCCATAATCGTAAAGACAATAAAGATTGCGGAAGCTTTGTAATGAACAAGCTTTGCGAGTTTCAGGCATAACCACTGGAAAAATCCCGCTTCGGCCATGCCTTCGACCATAACCATCATGCCCGCAATAAAGATGATGGTTGACCAGTTGATTCCAGAAGAAGATTCAGCTCCTTCTGAAGTCACGTGCCAGAACTCTGGCGTAAAGATGCTTTGCACATTCAATGTCTGCCAAATCGCATCCCACGACTGCATGCAAAGCGCGAATACCAGAAGCAGGGTCGCAGCTCCGCAGCATAAAGTGATGTAATGATGCGGCCATTTATCGAGGATGATCAGGATGAACATCAACAAGAAGATCGCGACCGCAACCCATGGAGCTAATGCTGCCATAATTCCACCTTCCCTAGAACTTTCAGACAAGTTCTACCCATAGTCAAACAGAATTGACTTAATTTCGTATTAAGATGCCCATAGAATTTCGGATTTTTTTACTGGGGAGGCTTTCACTTTCATTGATCGCTTCCACTTTTTTTTCTGCTTTAAAACCTCTTCTTTTTGACTTCCCATACTCCTGCATAAATACGGCAGACCAGAATGAATACGCGAATTCCGACCTTTCCAAATCCAGACCTGCCGCAAAAAAAAATTCATCTGCCAGATCCAAATTTCCTTTCTGTTTTCTTTCTGACTTTGGAAAACATCCCTTTTTCGGACATTTTTCCTTTATATCAGTCTTTTCTGTTCTTTATTTCTTTGCCTTACTTTTTCGTGCAGCGCCCTTACTCTTTCTGGCAACAGGAAATGTTTTAAATTGCTGGATCGCCTGTGGGGCAAGCAAAAGCGGCCTCAATCCGATTTTTTGGCTGACTGTTCTAACCAGGCAGACTGTTCAAACTTTAAAACTTTGGGTCTTTTTGCATTGAACGTTTTGGGACAGTCTTTGTCTGGCAGTTTTCAGAACCGGTCCATTTCCTTAACCTCATGCTTATTCGGATATTCGTTCCCTCTTTAGAAGCCATCATGGAAAGAGATGCCCACGCATTCTTGCCCCTGCCTCAGCCTTAGACTCCTCACCTTTGTCTCTCCCTCTTCTAAACGCGTCTTTCAACCGCAGCCCCCTTGGCTCCTGCATCGATCCCACGGGATTTTTGAATTTTTTATCTTTTTTGTCGATTATGCTATCGAAGATTACTAATATGTGCAAATTGATTCAGATCCGATTGATTACAATACTGTTGAGGAGGGAAAAGCAATGCCCGAAAACACCTTAAAAAACATTGTCAGAAAGCAGAAAGCCGGTCAGCCGGTCGGAATCTGCTCCGCCTGTTCTTCCAATCCATTTGTCATTGAAGCTGTCCTCGAAAAAAGCCGGGATGACAACGAAGTCTGCCTCATTGAATCCACTGCCAACCAGGTCGATCAGAATGGTGGCTACTCCGGTATGACACCGGCTGATTTCAAAGCCTTCGTCCTTGAAAAAGCCGCCAAGATCGGTGCCGATCCTGCCAAGATCTATTTAGGCGGTGACCATTTAGGTCCATTAACTGTAACCAATCTGCCAGAAAAAGAAGCCATGGCTTACGCCAGACAGCTTGTCCATGACTATGTCAAAGCCGGTTTTACCAAAATCCATATCGATACAAGCATGAAAGTGGCTGACGATGACCCCAACGTCCGTCTGAGCGATGAAACCATTGCCCGTCGTGGTGCTGAACTGGCCCGCGTGTGCGAAGATGCCTACCAGGAACTGTTAAAAGAAAATCCAAATGCCGTTCGTCCTGTTTATATTGTTGGCTCCGAAGTTCCGATTCCAGGTGGGGCAACCGGAGATAATTCCGGCATGCAAATCACGCGTGTCGAAGATTTCAAAAATACCGTAGCTGCCTTTGAAAAAGCCTTTAAAGATCATGGTCTTGAAGAAACCTGGAAGGATGTCATCGGTGTCGTTGTTCAGCCTGGTGTTGAAGAAAAAGATGCCGGCTGCACTGAATACGATCGAAAGAAAGCCAAAGATCTGATGGCAAGCATCAAAGATTTTGACAATCTTATCTTTGAAGGCCACTCCACCGACTACCAGACCAAATACAAACTGCGTGAACTCGTTAAAGATGGTGTCGGGATTCTGAAAGTCGGACCAGGGCTGACTTATGCCGCCCGTGAAGCCCTGTTTGCGTTAGCCTACATGGAAAAGATGATGTTTCATGGCCGCGAAGAGCAGACCAGCCACTTCATTGACGTTCTCGAAAAAGCGATGCTTGAAGACCCCAAAAACTGGGCTAAGCATTATCATGGGAGCCCGGACGAACTCTGGTTCAAACGCAAATTCTCCTTCTCTGATCGTTCCCGCTACTACATGCCCAACGAAAACGTTCAGAAAGCGATGGAAAAACTCTTTGCCAACCTGCGAAAGGAAGGAATCAATCTTGCGGTTCTGTCCCAGTTCATGCCCGAGCAGTACACCAAAGTCCGTGAAGGCAAACTGAGAAATGATCCGGAAGACCTGGTCAAAGATCGGGTTCGCCATACTCTGGCTGAATATGGCTATGCCACTCATCAAAACGAACTTTAAAGCCGTTTTCTGCTGACTGTTTTTACTCAGTAAATCCCCTGGCCTGTTTCTTACAGGCCAGGGGATACAGTGCGGGAAGATCCTCTTTCATCTATTCTTCTCTTCTTCCTGCATGATTCAAACCGGAGGTTCTGTCTTCTCCTTTCCATTTTTCCATACCTGTTTTCCTCACAGATCTCCTGTTTGAGCCGGCATCTATCTTCAGATGGATGGACCGGCTTTTTCTTTTCTCCAATCGCATGGATCAGATCAGAAATGTAGTCAGATCCAATCCGATCTGGAAATTTTTTCCCTACACTGGTCATGAGGTGATATCCATGAAAAAAGCTGCAATCCTGATTGCGGACGGCTTCGAAGAAATCGAAACCATTGTTCCTTTTGATCTGCTCAAACGCGCTGGCATTCTGGTTGAACTGGTCAATGTAGAAAACAAAAAAGAAGCCACAGGAGCAAACGGCCTGATCATTGAAACGCCAATTGAACTGCGTGGATTTGATTTTGAAACCACTGATGCTCTGATTATTCCCGGCGGCCCTGGCGCACAGATTCTTGGCAAAACTCCATTGGTAGAAGACGAAATCCGTCACTTTGGTGAAAATTCACAAAAGATCCTGGGCGCCATCTGTGCAGGCAGTGCTTTAGTCGGTTCACTTGGCGTCTACAAAGGCAAAAATTACGTCTGCGTTCCTGATCTGAATGAAGACTCGTTTGGCGGCCATTTCGAAAAGAAACATGCGGTGGTCGATGGCCACCTTGTCTCCGGTATTTCGGTTGGCGGTGCCTTTGAATTCGCATTTGATCTGATTGAAAAACTGGTCGATAAAAAAGCAGCGGACAAGCTGAAAAAGGAAACCTGCTACAAACTCTAAACATCTTAAGTAAACAAGTTTGAACAGAAAGATTTCTGCCTGCCAGTTTGTGGCAACTGACCAAGATGACTTCCTTCAAGACTCTGAAAATCCTCAGGGTCTTTTTTTGAAACCGGCTGATCACCGTTAAATTTTCAATTTGTATAGATTTCTTTCAACAATGTTGCAACTTGGTCGGATACAGTTCTTCAGAATTTGGTACCATAGAGACATGTATATAGATGAACGAAAATATATCTCCAGCAGCTGGCTGATCTGCGGACTGCTGCTTGGGATAGCCGGGCTGGCACTTGGAACCTTTTTCGACTTGAAAATTGACCAGCTGCTCTACCAGCCTGATGCCTCGTGGGCCAAATACCTGGCGGCTTTTGGTCCAGTCCCCGCTTTCTGGGGCATTGGAGCAGCTGGATGTCTGTTGATTGATGTTCTTCGGGATCGATCAATCTGGTGGCTTGGCTGGGGTGTTGGCTTTGTCATGCTGCTGGCCGGACCAGTCTATATGATCGACAGCCTGATGACAGAAATCGACATGAACTGGCTGGCTGCCTGGATCACCGGACTATTGGTCAGCGTTTTGCCAAGCGTGCTGTACGCAGTTTTGATGCGCAACACATCGGAGCAGGACAAGATCCAGTGCATCATCATCCTGCTGATTGTCTGTGTTGGAAGTATACTTGCCGTACAAGTACTTAAGCGCATATGGTATCGTCCTCGTTTCTTCTTACTGGAAAACAATCCGGACATTCCATTTACCCGCTGGTATCAACCGGATCGGGATGTCATCAATCAGTTTGCGGCTCTGTATGCCCAGGATCATGACTACTTCCGTTCCTTCCCCTCAGGTCATACCCAATCCATTACCTGCTTATTCTTATGGGCACTGATTCCTGTCTATACCCAGAAAGGCAGTGTCAACTTCACGATGGCACTTTCTTCTGTGGTCGTTCTTGTTGTAGCGATCAGCCGTATTTTCCTTGGCGTTCACTACTTATCGGATGTCAGCATGGCTTTCCTGATCACCTTCACACTCTTTGCGATCTGTGTCTGGGGCTTTGGCTTAAGCTGGCGTGGAATCCAGAAGAAATTCGGTGACGAAGACGAAGATGACTACGATGAATACGAAGATGAGTTCGAAGAAGAACCGGTTGAAGAACCAAAACCTTCCCGTCGCCGCCGCCGAAAAAAAGACTACGATGACGAAGATGAGGATGACGAATAAACAAAGTCCGTCTCTTCTCTTCCGCCCGTAATCTTTCAATCCATTTTAAACTTTGTTTCAAACCAGATGGTAAAAAGTCAGGCTTTCGAATCACTGCATTCGAAAGCTTTTTTCTGCTTTGTCTTTATGTTCTGCCATTCGCTCTTCTCTGCTCTGATTGCTCTGAGTTCATCAGACGTTTGCTTTTCCTGAAATTCATTACGTCCAGATTTAACAAATTAAATTCCCTTTTTCCTTCGTTTCTGATTTCTTTTACCGGCTTTCAGACGTCATTGACAGTCAAAAGCATCCGTAAAGGATATGATTTTCAAAGGAAAGGACTCAGTTGATTCATCCTTCTTGTCATATGCCGTAGCAAGCCTCAAAGTATCTGACAAGCAAAAAAAAGTGAAAGGGATTCGTTTTATGGATTTATTGTATTGCGTGGGTATCGGCTATCTGTTTGGCAACTTCATCACCGCTGAAATGGTTGGCCGGATCCACAACAAAAGCCTGTTTGAACATGGCTCCGGCAATCCGGGCATGACCAACACGCTTCATGTTTTAGGAAAAGGACCAGCCGCTCTGGTTCTTGGCGGGGATATTCTCAAGACCATTCTTGCAGTTGTCCTGTGTCGATGGCTGTTTCCATCGCAGGGAGCAATGCCCGCCCTGTATGCAGGTGCTGGTGTCATGCTTGGCCATTGTTTTCCATTCTGGCACCATTTCGAAGGCGGCAAGGGCGTTGCGGTACTGTGCTCGGCCTATATTCTATTTGCCCCAATTTATGGAATTATAGCTTTGGCCTGCGGCGGCATTACCCTTCTTCTCAAAAAGGGAGTGAAAGTGGCAGCAGCTGTCATTCCAACTGTTTTCTGTGTACTGATTGCACTGTTTCAGTTTTCCTGGGTCTCCCTCATTCCTTCTTTATTGATGGGCGGCCTGGAAGCGTATCTGAACCTGCGGCCAAACAAACTGATCGATGGCAAAGTCAATGAAGCCGCTCTTTCTTCCAGCAAATCGGCTTTCACTTCCCAGAAAGATCTGGAAACGAAGACAGAGGCTCCTGTCTGCGCAGAAACAGAAATCCTCGAAATTAAAACAGAAGAACCATCAACTCTTCAAAAACAGATTGAAAAGGCTCAGACTTCAAAAAATCGGCAGGCTGCTCACTAGCAGACCTGCCGTTTTCTTTCTGTAGAACAAAATCGTTATTATGAATAGAAATAGTTCTGACTATCTTCCTTATCGAAGTCTTTTATTGATCAACAATTTCAACAGGACGCCCCCCTGTTGAAGCGACCTGTGCGGCTTGTAATTGCTGGACCTCTTCAACGGGAAGATTAGCAATTCTGGCAATTTTCTCAATTGACCATTCTGACTCTTCCAATAAACGACCAGCAAACACTGCTCTTTCTTCTTCTTTTCCTTCTTCTTTTACTTCTTCAATAATTTTGCATGTCATTCGGATTTCCTCTGCCTCTTTCGGCTTCAGTCCAGTCCTGGCTGGATGACAATTCATATCTGCCTGATCTGCAGCCATGGTAAGCGCATCAATCAAAACGACTCGCTTGCCAGATCCAATAACGACTGGATTTCTGTCTTCTTGGACTTATCTCTTGGATTCGAGCTTTACTTTCAGTTTCCTGACTTTATCAACTGGAAGCTCAACAATTCTGGCAATTTTCTCAATCGGCCAGTCTGACTCGATCAATAAACGGCCAGCGATCTCTGCTCTTACTTCTTGTCTGCCTTCTTCTTTTCCTTCATTGAATACTTCCTCGATCATTTTGCATGCCATTACAATATCCCCTTTCCTTTTGGTTTTTCATCCTGACTGGAAGGCAATATATATTTGGCCGATTCATCTGCGGATCCATTCCTCTACCTGCGATAGACCGGCATCTTACGCTTCCAATTGAAACCGCTCCTTTCTTTGATATTTGCATATACGCAAAAGCCGAAGGCTTGTTTCACCGGGTCGAGTATTTTCTTTAACTTTCTGATTCCTTATTGCTGGAAATGAAGCATGAACATTGAATCTGATAACAGAGATCTTGCTCAACATGCTGGCAGCACCTGCCTTCAGCCCATGAAGGCAAAAATAAAGAAAATAAAAGACACCAACAAAGATGTCGATGTCTTCCTAAAATCCGAACTGTATTGTTGTTTTGAACACCTACATCCTTTTCAAGGATCAGCTCTTGTTCAATCATCAGTTCTTGTGCAATGATCTGGTATTTCGAATTTCTTGTTTTCATCTCGTGATAGCAGCTTTGATTACCAGTTGACCGCGATATCAAGCTGGGTATGGTTGCTCAGCGCAAAGGTGCCCGTGTCACAAACAATACCCATGCCAAGAGAAGTTGGAACCAAAGAGCCTCTTGGGCGGGTTGGCAGATGGGCAGCAACCATGACATAGTTGCCTAACATTTTTACTCCATCCTCGCGGACCCAGTAGCGGTCGGTATTGCCAATGGAGCGCATGATTTCAATGACGCCCTCCATTGGCAGATTGTAGTAGGTTTCCTTGCCGGAAGGACCCATGATGGTGCCGGCAGATGGATTGAGGACTTCTCCATTGTATTCGTAAGTGAAATCACCATCCGTCATAGCCAATGCGCGGGCTTCAATTTCGTCCATGGTCAGCCCATCTTCATCATCCTCCTCGCTGGAGGCAGGTCGGCTGGCATCGACTTTTTTTTGCGCCTCTTCACGGCGTTCCTGCTTCTGCGCGTCTTTTTCCTGTTCCTTGCGCAGACGATCTTTATCTTCATCGGAAATCGCCAGGCATTTTGGCTGAACATTGACCGAGCCATCATTAACTTTAACTTTTAAAGTTCCATCGACATTGGCTGCGACCAGGAGTCCTTCGCTATATTTTTCGACTTTTGCAGCATGCGCAATGCTGGATAAGTCGAGCTGATTGTTGACATGATCTTCTTTAAAGAGCACAGGGATTGAAAGTTTAGCTGATTCGGCTGCGACGGTTTCATTGGCCAGAATTGCTGAACTGGATTGAACAGCCATGAGCATCGCAAAGACAAGTCCCGAAAGTTTTGTTGTCCACTTCATCATATGTCCTCCTTTTCTGGATTGAGCGCCGCCCTTCCACTAAAAAAATCGGGAGGCGATCTGGAAACAGTCTATCAGACATAAACAACCAGACTCAACCAGTCAAAAGACTGTCCTACTGTAATTCTTACCAATTTCTTAAGAAAGCGGATAATTAATCCTATTCTACTCTTCTTTGAAGCGGTTTCTAAAATCCCTGTAATCAGAATTCACTGGCTATCCTAAGCAGTCCATAAATTAAAGAAAGATTAAAACCCTGATAGTTATGAGCATTTTAACCCTGGAAGAAAAGGTTGATTCTTCATCAATACGCCAGATTGATTCAGTTTTGAAGAGCTGCTTCTTTTTTAGAAATCACAAAACAGGCCATCTGTAAAAATGAACCATTTCTGCATTTGTCTTTAATTTATGAACAATAAACAGAAAATTTCAGGAACAATTTTGGAAGCTTTCAGGATTGTGCTTTGAACTCTCCTTCCCTGCCCGAAAAGAGTATTCGATTTAAAAAGGCATAGAAAAAGAGAAGATCGCGAGGACCTTCTCTTTCGAAGTCAGAGGAATACTTAGTTATTCTGTTTAGCCATGTCAGCTTCAACAGCAGCCATGTCTAACTGATAGAATGCGTCTACGCCTGGGTACTGAGCAATAGATACTGTTCCACGTTTGTTCAGTTCGTCTTCGATGCGCATTAAGCGGTTATACTTAGCGATACGGTCAGTTCTGGACAGGGAACCTGTTTTGATCTGGCCAGCGTTTGTACCAACGGAGATGTCAGCGATTGTGGAATCTTCAGTTTCGCCGGAACGGTGAGATACAACTGTTGTGTAGTTGTGTTTCTGAGCCAGTTCGATTGCATCGAATGTTTCAGTTAAAGTACCGATCTGGTTAACTTTGATCAGGATTGCGTTTGCGATACCTTTAGCGATACCTTCTGCAAGGATCTTTGGATTGGTTACGAACAGGTCATCACCAACCAGCTGGATACGTTTGCCAAGAGCGTCTGTCAGTTTCTTCCAGCCGTCCCAGTCACGTTCGCCAAGACCATCTTCGATGGAGATGATTGGATATTTTTCAACCCATTCTTTGTACATTTCGATCATTTCATCGGAAGTCTTGTTTCCGCCGCCGGATTTCTTCAGTTCGTACAGACCAGTTTCGTGGTTGTGGAATTCAGAAGCAGCAACGTCCATAGCGATCATGATATCTTTGCCAGGAACATAGCCGGCTTTTTTCGTTGCTTCAACGAGCAGTTCGAGAGGTTCTTCGTTTCCGTCTACACAGCTTGGAGCGAATCCACCTTCGTCACCAACGTTTGTGTTGTAGCCTTTAGCTTTCAGAACGGATTTCAGGTTGTGGAATACTTCAGCAGCCATCCGTACAGCTTCTTTTTCGGAAGTAGCACCAACTGGCATGATCATATATTCCTGGAAGTCAACTGTGGAGTCGGCATGGCTTCCACCGTTGATAACGTTGCACATTGGAACTGGCATTACATGAGCATTGCATCCACCAACGTAGTTGTAGAAAGGAATGCCATAGTAGTCAGCAGCAGCCCATGCAGCGGCCATGGAAACTGCCAGAGTAGCGTTTGCACCAAGGTTGGATTTGAAATCTGTTCCATCCAGTTCGAGCATTGTTTTGTCGATCAGGATCTGGTCAGTTACATCCATACCGATGATAGCAGGAGCAATTTTTGTGTTTACGTTTTCAACAGCTTTCGTTGTTCCTTTTCCAAGGTAACGAGTTTTGTCACCGTCGCGAAGTTCGAGAGCTTCTCTTTCACCAGTAGAAGCACCACTTGGTACCATAGCGCGTCCGTAAGCACCGGATTCAGTTGTAATTTCGCATTCTACAGTAGGATTTCCACGGGAATCGAGGACTTCACGTGCGTAGACGTCCGTAATAATAGGCATGTAATATTTCCTCCTTTGCCTTCTATACGGCGTAATTATATCACAGTGGCTTTTGCTTTCGCGAACGACTATGAAATTCCGGTCAGTTTCCTTTTCCATAATCAATTTATCGCTTACCTTTCGGTTTTCATAGCGCCGTATACCTGAGGCTCTGCTTTGGTAAAATTGCATCGAAACGATCATGATTTCAGGAATGAATAGAATTGAAATTGTTTTAAACCAGCTGATTGTCAGCGCTCAATTCTTTTTTGAATTGTTCCCTTAATTTCCTGGATTCTTCGGCATTTTCATCCGTGAGCACCATCCGGAAACTCTCAATGCCAAGGTCTTTGTATTCCGGGATTTCATCGATGGTATCGATTGGATGTTCATCAAAGATCTGCATCCGGCAGTCTGGATTGCCATACAGAATAGCCGTCTTGCCGTCCTTGCCTTTGAGGGTGTACCGATTCTGCCGGCACAGACTGCAGTTGGTGCGGCTTCCATCTTTTAAGGTCGTATTCACCGGACAGTGTTTCATCAACATCAGTCTTGGTTTTTCATAGACGGTCTGCATGATTGGTGCATCAAAGCCATACCGTTCTTTGAAGGCTTCCAGCATCTCCCTGCGGCCTTTATCGGTAATTTCATAAGACAGAACTGCGCCATCGTAACCAAGCTCCAGTAAGGCAGCCAGAGCGTAAGAGTTGGTGATGTTCATGCTTTCAACAATTCGGCCTTTGCCTAAATGATCGGTGAACAGTCCTTCATCCTTGTACAGCGATGCCCTATGGACAACATCCTTGAATGGAAATTCACTGACCTGCATCAGGCCATCGTCCAGGCTCTGATCTTTGCGCATGATTTCGACAATGTTTGGCATAGGCGATGGTTTTTCTGGGTGGAAATCATAATCGAGTACGCGAAAAGGTTTTGGCTGCAGGCGCAGAGTTTCCAGCTCATCGAGAGCCTGGCGTCGCATGTCATTAAGCACCTTGGCCGGCAGGAAGGCCTGCTCGGGCAGGTGGAGAATGACTGTATTGATATATGCCCAGGTATTCCCGGTCTTCGTCAGCGATTTTTCAATCTGCTCCTTGCTTGTCGGAGCCGTCTTGGCTTCCTGCAGTTTGGGGCCATCGACCGTCACGGTATGTTCACCATCTTTTGCGATTAAGCGAAGCGGACTTCCAATCGCATCCGCTTCGAGCGTAAAGGAAACTGGCGCCTGGGGATGAACCTTCTTGATCGCATTTTCGACTTCCTTATGCATCACGAAGCTGGATGTACGGCGAACTTCGGCATGCGGCGGGACATGGCCGCTGACTTTGACTTCAACTACATCGCCAGCTCTTGCTTTGGAGATCAGTTTTCCTTTGCCATCATAAATAAAGTTGGCATTGCCACCCGTAGACTGCATGCCCTGCACAAAACGCAGCCCATCATTCTGAAAAAGATCCTGATCCAGTTTGATTTTGACTTTGTCCTTATTCTGACCAAGAACCTTGCCAATGGGTACTCCCTGATGGTTGCTTGTGACCGGATTCATCAGATCCAGACCAGTCTTTTCAAAGGTATGGCCAAGGGTATAGCCGCGGTTAAAAGCTGTCTGCATGGCGGTGATATCCTCTTTGGTCAGTTTTTTGCCATTAACGCCTTTGCGGGCCGCGCTGACACTTTCATAAACATATTCAG
Organism: Allobaculum sp. JKK-2023; assembly: GCF_034745455.1. Lineage (NCBI taxonomy): Bacteria > Bacillati > Bacillota > Erysipelotrichia > Erysipelotrichales > Erysipelotrichaceae > Allobaculum > Allobaculum sp. JKK-2023. The sequence goes on from NZ_JAYERV010000003.1 coordinate 954,938, forward strand.
GGGATTTCATCCGCCCTTCAATTTTAAGTGAATACACGCCGGCATCGACCAGTTCGGAGATATTACGCACTAACGAAAGATCACGCGGTGAAAGCAGGAATCGTCCCTGAGCTTTGACTGGCTTGCCATTTTCTTCGAGGGTGTATTCCATGCGGCACGGCTGGGCGCAGGCCCCTTTGTTTCCTGAACGATTATAGCGGACCTGCGAAAACCGGCACTGTCCGGAATAGGAAATACATAAGGCACCATGAATAAACGCTTCCAGTTCCATTCCGGTTGCGGCACAGGCTTTAATTTCATCTAACGTCGCCTCGCGGGCCAGAACAACGCGCGAAACCCCAAGTTTGCGCAGCTGTTCAATCTGATAGGGTGTTGTCACTGATAACTGCGTGGAGGCATGCAGTTCCAGATCTGGAAGCCGATGGTGAAGCAGATGAATCAGGCCGAGGTCCTGAATAATCAGCGCATCCGCCCCCATCTCATTAAGGGCTTTGGCGTATTCAAACGCCTGTTCCATCCGGTCTTCTTCGATCAGCGTATTCATCGTGATATAGATCTTTTTTCCAGCCAGATGCGCCTGTTCAATGACTTTTCGTGCTTCTTCAAGGGAAAAGTTTTTGGCAAACGCTCTGGCACCAAATAAAGGCAGCCCGAAATAAACGGCGTCGGCACCTGCCGCAAAAGCGGCATCTAAAGCTTCCCGATTACCGGCCGGGGCTAGAACTTCTGCATTCATAAATTCAAAATTCTCCTGGGATCCTATGGATCCTGTCGTTATTGATTCTCATGTAAGTCTAGATTGATTGTATGGAATTTTGGTCAGGCAAGGCACTTGGATGAACTGAAGATGGTCCGAAGAACATTAAAAGCCACCTGAAAAATCAGTACAAAAAACGACATGCAAAAAAAGCAGACGGTTTATTCTGATTTTTCCGTCTGCTCTTTGTCCTGGTTTTTGTAAAATTGACGAATAGCCTGAAACGTCTCTTCCGAAATCACATGCTCAATCCGGCAGGCATCTTCCTGGGCAGTATCCAGATCCACGCCAATGCTGGTCAGCATATCTGTAAAGAAAACGTGTCGCTGATAAGTACTTTGCGCAACCTCTTTTCCCTTCTCAGTCAGAAGCAGAAATTTGTTTGGGGTCACTTCCAGCAAGCCTTCTTCAGCAAGCATTTTCACTGCATGCGAGACAGAAGGTTTGGAAAATCCTAAGTGACTGGCTACATCCACACTGCGAACGTGCGGCAGCTGGCTGGAAAGAACGAGGACTGACTCAAGATAGTCTTCTACGGATTCCGTCAGCTTCGGGTCTTTTTTATCTGGTTTCATACGTTCAGTGTAAAGATTTCCGGAAGTTAAGTCAATCTAACTAATGCATACAATCGATCGCTGGACTGTTTCTTGTGTATCCAGGCAGAATCTGCATTCATTTTGCGAGAATTGCTGCCTGATTGTAGTTCTTGTTGTGTCTAGTGAACGACTCAGTCATTGAATGGCCGAGGATTCCCGCTCCATGTCCTTAAAAACCTATCTAGCATCAACGCCCGACAGGATGAAAATTCGTAACAGGATATTAAATGCGCAAACCTTAGCGTTTTAATTCTTTAATTTTTTCCCACGGCAGTTCTGGATCGCCAAAGTGTCCATAGTTTGTGGTGCGGGCATAAATCGGACGTCTTAAATCCAGTTCTTCGAGGATATTGCCAACTTCAAAGTTGAAGTTCTTTTTGACGATATCCATGATTTCTTTGTCACTGACCTTGCCCGTGCCAAACGTATCGACAAGGATGGAAACAGGTTCTTTGCGGCCGATCGCATAGGAAACCTGAACTTCTGCTTTATCGGCCAGACCGGCTGCCACCAGGTTTTTGGCTACCCAGCGTGCATAGTACGCAGCGGAACGGTCAACTTTGGTTGGATCTTTAGAAGAGAAACAACCACCGCCAATGTGCCCCATGCCGCCATATGTATCGCAGACAATCTTACGGCCGGTGGTTCCGGAATCTCCAAAGGATCCGCCCACCACGAAAGAACCGCTTGGGTTGATGAAGTATTTGGTCTTGTCATCGAGCATATTGGCTGGAATGACAGGTTTAATGACTTCTTCCATCACCAGTTTTTTCAGATCATCCTGGGAAAGATCTTTGGAATGTTGAGTGGAAAGAACAATCGTGTCAATGCGCACTGGCTTGTCATCTTTATATTCAACAGAAACCTGCGTCTTGCCATCTGGTTTTAAAAGATCTGGATGTTCTCTTCTGACTTTGGTCAGCTGGCGGGAAAGCATGTGGGCATAATAAATGGGAGCCGGCATGAATTCTTCCGTTTCATTGGTGGCATACCCAAACATGATGCCCTGGTCTCCGGCTGCAACTTCCAGCTTGCCATCTTCCGTTTTGTTAACGGCATTATGGATTTCAGGAGACTGTTCATTGACAACAGTCGTAACGTGATATTCTTCAGGATATCCAATTTTTTTGAGGACATCCTTGGCAATTGTTTCGTAGTCAATACTGGCCTTGGTATTGGCTTCTCCATATACAAGAATAAAGTCATCTTTGATCGTCGCTTCAACAGCCATATTGGAATTCGGATCCTGGCGCAGAGCTTCATCCACAATAGAATCCGCAATCAGGTCGCAGACTTTATCAGGATGCCCTTCAGTAACCGACTCACTGGTAAAAATATAGTCTTTCATTAATTTTCTCCTTTAAAAAAAAGCATACCGAAGTATGCTTAGAAAACATGTTCTAGCGCTTCGTATCTTCGTCAGCTGGACCACCTTACGTGAGGTTGGTGCAGGATCACAGAGCTGACTCTCTAACCTGCTCTTTATACTTGTTACGACTATTTTCCTTGCCATTATAAGGCAAGTTATCCAGTTGTTGCCGGACAATGCACCGTATCTGTCTGACTCTTCCTTAAAATACTTCGGAATAGTCCGACTTGGCTAAAGTCGACTTCATGGAAGCGGTCTGCTTTTTTACAAAAACGATTCTGCGATGATCCACACCTTGTTTACACCTCTTATTCGGAGGCTATTTGCTGCGATTCTGTTTTTTCTGGGCTTCGAACTTCTCTATCCCTAAAACTGTTCCAGGAGAATTCTGGCAAAAGCTTCCAGCGAAGGGATGGCCTTTTCCTTTTTCCAGAACAGGCAGCAGTTTTTATAAACCGGGCTGCCATCGCGAATCAATGGCAGACGGCTTACGGTTGTATCGAACCAGGCACTCCCCTCCACAACATCCACTGGTAAATACGCCTGAGCGCCTAAGATCAGCAGCCTTGCTTCTGGTAATGAAGAGGCAAAGACAAATGGCGAGCGAATCTGAACCACCTGTCGGTAATATTGTTTCTCGTTTTCCTGCGATTTTGGACTGGCCACCAGAATACAGTTCATATTTTCCAGATCATTGAGATCAATCTGCTCTTTTTGAGCCAGAGGATGACTGGCCGCGATTTCAATCTGGATCTGGCTTTGAGCCAGGATAATGTTTTTGTAGGTATCTGAAAAAGCCCGCCGCTGGTCATTGATGGCCAGATCAATGCTCCCCTCTTCCATGCCCAGATACAGCTCTTCATGCGAGCCAATGGTAATCGAAAGTGAAACATCCGGATAAATCTGGCCAAACTTTGCAATTGCCAAAGAGAGCTCATCGATCTGGATGCCGCTGAAACAGCCGATCCGTAAAGCTTCCTGCCTGGGTCTGGCAATCTCTCTGGTTTTTTCAACCGTCTTATCCATCTGTCTGCGCAGCTTCAAGGACTGTCCATAAAAATAATTGCCAGCCGGCGTCAGGGAAAACGTTCGGTTATGCCGCTCCAGCAGCTCGACACCCAGCTCGGCTTCCAGTTTTTTGATCTGCTGAGAAATGGCGGACTAGGAAACATGGCAGACATCAGCGGCATCATAAAAGCTTCCTGTCTGCACAACCGCCTGAAAATATTCCATCTCTTTGGGAAACATCCTCTTCTCTCCTTGACTCTTTTCCTGATTGATCTGATGAACTTCTGTTTCTGTATCTTTCCTGAACGTTGTCTTTCACTCTTTTCGAAAGATCTTTCCATGTTATTTCTTTGATTCTTCCATCTCCATTATCGATCAGTTTTACTTATCAATTCAAGAAGAAATCGGAATTGTTCGCCTGTTTGATAAGTGATTCAATAGAGGTGTCAAAAAAAAATGCGAAACCAAAAGACACATAAAACCAAAGACACATAAAACCAAAGACACATAAAACCATAGAAAGCCCTGATCAACGAAGGAATCACATTCAAAAAGCTGCCGTTGAGAGTATTTTCTCAACGGCAGCTTTTCTTATTTTCTTTTCTAACGACCGTTCAATGTCATTTAGCTTAGTTTTTGTCCACCATCCGTGTAGGCTCTTATGCAAATAGCGTGTTTAGTCATTGTGACTATTATAAACGATAGTTATTACTACTAATGACAATAACCCAAAACGTGATAGCTAAACTCATCTCAGATTAGGTAATGTTATTTAATCAACAGCATGAATGATTCCAGCTTATTCATTCACCAGGATTATCAGTGTTAAAAACTACATTTGCGTAAGAGCCTCCGTGTACAGATGGTGGATTTTATGTTTTCTGGTTTAACGAAAATTAACTTTGACAATAACTCCATAATTATCTAAATTAATCCTTATCACGTTGAAAACATAACTTTATAAGGAGGAAAATATGGCAACTAAAGTTACTTCGCCGTCCGTGATTTATCAAAAATTCATGAAATCCCTTGAGGAATTTGCCTACAAACAGGAGAAGATTCTTGCTTCTGAAACAGGAGCTTTCTCACGCAATCATTATCGATCATCAAAAATAAACTTGTTCCATTTCCTGAATACATCCATTATCGGGAATGGGGCAACACTCTCCGATTTGTCCATGAACTATTTCGGCATGGGCAGTGTAAGACCATCTGCTTCAGCACTTGTTCAGACAAAAACCAAAACTCCAGTCAGCGTATTTTTAGCACTGCACAAAGCCATATTGGCACTTTGTTACATGGATAAAAAATATAAAGGGCTAAGGGTAATAGCCTTTGATGGAACCAATGAACCTGTTGCGCCAAATGAAGATGAACCTGACTACATCATTTATGCCAAGAACAAGGAAACCATCATCCGGGCCGGTATTCACATTAACGCTGCCTATGACGTACTTAATGACAAATATCTAGCCATCGTCACTCAAGACCAGAGGTCCAAAGACGAACGGGCCGCTGCTATGAAAATGGTCAAGGAGATTCACGAAGCTTATCCTGGCGAGACATTTCTCTTTGTCATGGACAGAGGGTATTTTTCTTATCCATTGTGTAAGCTTATTGAATCCTTAGGGCACAAATACCTCATACGTATGAAAGAACGAGAGTATAGCTGCCTGACTTATACACAGCTTGACCATACAGAAGACCAGCAGATCAGCCGCATTCTTACCCACCACCAAAGAAAAGAGGAAAAAGAAAACCCCCAGATGAAATACCTGGTCAAAAAATCAATGAGACAGATTGATCAAGAATCTGAATTTATTGATTTTGACTGCAGGGTGGTAGCTATCGAGATTGGCGACAACGTCTGGGAAGGACTGATTACCAATCTGGATGAAGCAGAATTTCCTCCGGAGGCTCTTGGATTTATTTACCACCTAAGGTGGCGAATCGAGCAGAGTTTCTCCTGGCTTAAATATGGAATAGGAATGAAACGTATCCACTCGATAAAAGCAGAATACATCATTCAGGAGATTTATTCATCCCTTATCTTCTACAATCTGGTTTCCGAGATCAAAAAGTGTGTTCTTGAATCATCCCAATCAGATAACAAAGAAGAGAATCAGACAACTTATGAATACCAAATCAATACAACTAAGGCGATACGGGCTATCAGGAACACGTTCACCCCGAAGTGGACGAAGAATCGAACGATTCGTCAAATTACAAAAGCGGAGTTTCAGGCTCTGACTGAGGAGCTGCTCAGAGAAAAACTACCTGTTCGACCAGAGAGGAGCTTCAAACGAAATCTCCATCCCAATCGTTTGATATGGTTCACTTACCGATAAGTGCGTTATACGCGCATTTAATGAATGTTATGTGCTTGTTAATTTCTTAAAAGCAGCTCTTATCAAAGAGTTGTTTTTAGTGCACCTATTTGGACGAATACATCCAGATTAATCAATATATTTTGTGCTTATTTGGTGCATATGAATGGATGAGGACCGGATTCAGTCTCGATCATTCACTTTGTCTTCAATTTTGAGACAAAGTTTAAAGTCATATTTTTCTAGCTAAATGACATTGAACGACCGTTAGAATCGATTGAGCTACTTGGTTTACGGGCAGACTGAAGAGCACTCAATCTCAAGTACAAGCATTTTAATAATCCCTACTATTTCGAGATTTGGGAATGGACCAAGTTATCACCTTTTGATTTTTTCTTCTTTGGTCCGGGAGTAGATAAGTCTATTCATAGCATCCTCATCCATGCCGCTTTTCTTCAATTCACGCAGCTGTTTCTTCAATTCACGCAGCTGTTTCTCTGCTTCACGCGCACGTCTTTCGGATTCGTTCAGCTGTTTTTTGGATTCGTTCAACTGCTTCTCCATCTCATCAAATTGTCTCATCTGTCTGTCTGAGAAAAAATTGAGACCGTCTACGTTTTTAATTTCCTGTTTTTCAATGGTTGTCAGCATGGTTAAATCGTTTTTTTATTTTTCTTCCTCTGTCCAGGAGTAGATGAGTCTATTCATAGCATCCTCATCCATGCCGCTTTTCTTCAATTCACGCAGCTGTTTCTTCAATTCACGCAGCTGTTTCTTCAATTCACGCAGCTGTTTCTCTGCTTCACGCGCACGTCTTTCGGATTCGTTCAGCTGTTTTTTGGATTCGTTCAACTGCTTCTCCATCTCATCAAATTGTCTCATCTGTCTGTCTGAGAAAAAATTGAGACCGTCTACGTTTTTAATTTCCTGTTTTTCAATGGTTGTCAGCATAGTTAACCCACCTTTCTCTTCTAAGAATTTGATTTTTTCAGCCTGATTCGGATTACGGAAAAGCATGCCCATATATAAAGCGGGATTGACAAGCGATTGACTATTCATATCCTTATCCATAGCCTGATCGTAATCATCGCCAATGAAAATCATGGTGATATCCAGTTCGTGCTGGAAAGCAAGAGCATACGGCAGCATATCTTCTGAAAGTTCATCGAGAAGAACCATTTTTGCATCCTGTCCCTCGATTCTTAACATAAATTCATCGCTATGCAGGTGAATTCGAAGGGAGTGACTCTTTTTTCCTGCAAATGGGAAAATCCAGATGGAACGAACCGGCGTCATTTGCTCATAATTATCGTTTTCAAATCCTGCATCGTCGCTGTTCTTCTGGGATGAGAAAAGACGACTCACATAATAAATCGTACGGTCCACGATTTTTTGAATGGAAATATGATTCTGAATTTCAATATTCAAAAGCATGATTTCCTTGCGGTCATTATGCAGATGACTGAGGTAATCAAAACGGACAGTTCCAGAACTGTCGGTATCTTCAACAGAGGTATGAGCCATTTTCTGATGAAGAACATCGGAATCGAACAGGAACGGACGGGAAGGATCACTGATTAAGCGAATGATTTCTTCAATGGAAAGACTTCCGCATTCTTCTGGATTGGCAAACTTTGCGATAAAAGCCGGAAATAATTTGAATTGAAGAATCAGCTTAATCCATCTATCAATCCATGGTTTTGGAAAAGCCAGATATTTTGCAGGTTCGGAAAGTGAGTTTTTATCGGGCACGGTATCCTCCTTTTTTTAGAATAACAAGTTTTTATTCAAATAAGTACTGGCACAAGGCTATCTTTTTATCTCAATCGTATTCTGAATATTTTCTATCCACAATCAGCTCTTCAATATTCTTTACCTAAAGAACTGTTGAAGTGGTCCTAAATCCGAGGACCACACAAAAAGCCAATGGGATGGAATTCTGATTTATGTTTTTGTAATTTAATTAAGTTTGTTTCCGTCATGCAGATCGGCCAGATCGCGTGAAAATATAAATTTCTACAGGAACGATTGCAAACGATGCAATCCTGCTGTAAATCCAGAAATATGATTGGTGCCTTCTCGTGTAATGACTCCTTTCATAGGTCAAGTATAAAACAGGCCCTGCGACTTTTCAAATATCTACGCAAAATTTACGCATAATTTGATTTTACAGCCCATATTTTCCTTATTCGGTGCCCATACTTGGCATTTGCTGACTTGCTCCTGCTTTGAGTTGACCTGAACTACTCGGTCATTGAATGGTCAAAGATTCCCGATCCATGTTCTGAAGAATGGGGTCTGAAGGTCTTTAGACGATAACGCCCTGAAATGCAGTACTAATAAAAATGGGATAGTGAGTTTCGGGACTATAGATAAAATATAAAATATGCTTTAACTAAAGAATATATTTTCAACTAATCTACAAATAAGTTATTTAATTGTTAGCTATTTTACCTTAGTCATATTATGACTAAGGTAAAATCCCGCATATTAATTAATTTAGCTTACTCACAACGACTTCAATATACTGCACTTAAAGTTATCTATATTCTGCTAGTATGTATCTTCTCGGGGTATATATTCGCTTTTTTAGTTCTGAAAATGTGGGAGTTATCGTTTAGATTTGCCTTGCTAAACATTTTGCGTTTAAGTCAGTCCTTATTTACTTGGACTCCAGCAGGCATACAGTTCCATTGCCTGCTCAACCTGCAAACCGAATTCAACAGGAATCTGACAAGCTGGATCCATAGCCCAGCCCTCAAAGCTGTATCCCTGGCGCGTTGGCTGTTCTGGCTTACTTAACGGTTCCAGATACTTATATGTCTGCTCAGAGACGTCGGAACCGCCTTGCGAACTATAACGGACCGAAAAGCCCTCAGACTGACTGCCCCAAACAGCCAGAAAGACCAGCGCAATCAAACCACCAATGATCACCATGGATAAGGTTTTTACCGGGACATTCAGGTTTTTGTACAGACCGCCATCTTTTTGGATTTTGGAGGGAGATCCGGGTATTGTTTTTTCTTCCACTGCTGGTTTCGGTTGAAGGATTGGTTTGTCTTTGGGTGCTGGAGAGTTTAGATTCATTTTTATTCCTCATTTCTATCTGTAATGCTTCAGTTTCTTGTCTTTCGGTTTTGTGATCATCACTTTTGGCTGCCACTAAAACCAGCAGTCATCAAACCCTTTTGTGAAAATCTGCTTTCTCATCCGCTTTATATCTGAAAATTTATACCTGAAAAAGCAGACTTCTTAATCCGAACAAAAAAACAGCCCGAACAAAAAGGCTCAGGCTGAATAAGGACTTGAAATTATTTCTTCGTAAGGTATTTTCGCATATCAATTGCACAGGCTACCAAGATAATCAGACCCTTGATGATGTACAGATAGTTCTGGTCAACCTGCATGTAGTTCAAGCCGGTAAAGATGATCTGTAATAACAGAACACCAATCACAATGCCGGAGATACGGCCAGTACCACCGACGAAGGAAACGCCACCGATAACACAGGCAGCAATGGCGTCACATTCGTAGTTCAGACCCGTATTGGCGTTAACTGAAGCGATACGTGCACCATCGATAAAGCCGGTTAAGGCGTACATGATCGCGGCAAGAACGAAAACCATAATGATAGTTTTTGATACGTTTACGCCGGATACCGTTGCAGCTTCTTCGTTGGAACCAACCGCAAACATATTTTTACCAAAGGTGGTTTTGTTCCAGATGACCCACATGACAGCAACCAGGATTACGGCATACAGAACATAGAATGGAATTTTTGCGGTTGCGCTTAAGGAGAGCAACGTTCCATTGACGATGTTTCGATAGACCGGGTCAAATCCGGACAGCGTCTGACCGTTGTTAGTCCCAAGTTTGAGGTAGATCAGGATAAGACCATAAGTGATCAGCTGGGTAGCCAGGGTCACGATAAAGGGATGCAGCTTGAATTTTGCCACAGAGAACCCATTCACAAAACCGATGCATCCGCACACAGCCATCGCAGCCAGTAAAGGAACGATAATAGGAAGTGGTTCTAACCCTGGGAAAATACGGTTGTTGGTAATGGACATGGATGCAATGATTACCGCAGCCAGACCAACCATACGACCGGCTGAAATATCGGTACCGGTCAAAACGATACATCCACCGATTCCAAGCGCGATGGGCAGTTTGGAAGCCGTCAGGTTGATGATGTTGACGATTGAGTTAATCGAAAAGTACTTTGGTTCTTTGATGCCGATGAAAATCACGGCGATCAGAATGATGATGTACATGGCGTTGTTGAGCAGCAAAGATCCAATCGCCCGACGTTTGTCGGTTGGGTTCATCGCCTTGTACTCGTCCAGCCAGATTTGCATCCGGTTTTTCTTTTTTGTCTGAGTTTCTGACATGATGATTCCTCTCTAATTCTTATACGTATTTGGCAGCCAGAGTCATAATTTCTTCCTGGCTGGTCTTGTCAGCATCGACTTCGCCAGCCAGGCGCCCGCCTGACATGACTAAGATGCGGTTGCACACACCAAGCAATTCCGGCATTTCGGAAGAGACCATCAAAACCGTTTTGCCCTGATTGGCAAGGTTGCTGATGAGCTCATAAATTTCATACTTAGCGCCTACGTCAATCCCGCGCGTCGGCTCGTCAAGCAGCAGGATTTCCGGTGTGGTCAAAAGCCAGCGTCCGAGAATGACTTTCTGCTGGTTTCCTCCTGACAAGGTGGAGATTTTGGTCTGCTGGCTAGGCGTTTTGATGCGCATCGCCCTGATTGACCAGTCGGTATCTTCCTTCATTTTCTTGTCGGAAAGAAGACCATACTTCACGTATTTTGGCAGGTTGGAAATGGTCGTATTGGCATTGATATCCAGAATTCCAAAAATCCCTGTTGCCCGGCGTTCTTCCGTCAGCAATGCAAAGCCATTTTTAACGGCTTCTTTTGGGGTTTTAATCTTGATTTCTTTGCCATGAAGTTTGAGAGTTCCTTCTTTGCGGGTGGCAACGCCAAAGATGGTTTCAAGCAGTTCCGTCCGTCCTGCCCCATCCAGACCAGCCACACCGATGATCTCGCCTTTGTGGGCTTGGAAGGAGACATCATGCAGTTTGGAGTACATTCCGCTCAAGTGTTCAACTTCAAGCGAAATTTCATCTTCGACTTTGTTTGTTTTGGGCGGGAACCGGTTGGTCAGTTCTCGTCCGACCATCAGTTTGATGATCTTGTTCATGTCCATATTTTCGACAAATTCTGTGGCCACCCACTGACCATCACGCATAACGGTGATCTCATCGGAGATGCGCAGAATTTCGTCCATCTTGTGTGAGATGTAAATGATCGCCACGCCGCGATCTCGCAGCATGTTGATAATCTTGAACAAATGTTCAACTTCTTCTTCCGTCAGTGAGGAAGTCGGTTCGTCAAAAACGATGACCTTGGAGTTGAAGCTGACCGCCTTGGCAATTTCAACCATCTGACGCTGGGCGACTGGCATGGTAGACATGATGGTTTTTGGATTGACATCAATTTCGAGGTTTTTAAAGACCGCCTGGGTATCTTTGTACATTTTGGCCTCGGAGACCAGACCGAATTTAGTCGGGTAGCGTCCTAACCAGATGTTGTCCATGACCGTGCGCTTGAGCGCCTGGTTCAGTTCCTGATGCACCATGGCCACTCCATTTTCGAGGGCTTCTTTGGAGTTGGTAAAGTTGACTTCCCCGCCATCAAAGACGATGGTTCCGTCATCCTTGGAATACACCCCGAACAGGCATTTCATCAGAGTGGACTTGCCAGCCCCGTTTTCGCCCATCAAAGCGTGAACGGAACCTGCGCGCACATTGAGGGAAACGCCATCAAGCGCTTTTACGCCTGGAAATGACTTGCTGATGTTTTTCATTTCCAGAACAACGGGATGGGCTTTCTGCCAGGTTTCATCATGAACGGTCGTATTCTTCATGCCAGCCTGTGTTACAGGGCTGGCTGTTTTGGTTTCCTGATTCATGAAACTTCCTTTCTGTATTCATCTGTCCAACAACTGCTGGATTCAGATCATGACGGCCTTCTGATCATCAAAAGACCGCCATGATCTGAAATCAGCCACGGATGTCCGTGGCTGATCAGATCAGATATCAAGAGTAAATGGAATGACTGGAATTAGTCAGCTTTGTATTCGGAATATGGAATGTTAATACGCCATGTACCGATGACATTGTCAGCATCCAGCTCAGCAAATTTGTCGCTGCCGTTGAGCATGTTCTGAACCATCTGGCAGATTGCAGCAGCCATGCCTTCGCCATCCTGCTTAACGGTACCAGTCATTTTGCCTTCATCGATTGCCGTTTTTGCATCTTCAAGCGCGTCAACACCGAAGATTGGAATGGTTGTTGTGCCATCGCCATTGTTGTAGCCGGCATTCTGTAATGCGGACAGAGCACCTAGAGCCATACCATCGTTGTTGGCAATAACCAGCTCGATCATGTCGCCATTTTCTTCGTTGTACTGAGACAGAGCGTTCTGGACGATATCCGTTCCCTGGGCAGAAGACCATGCGCCATCTTTATCCAGTTCGTATAAGGTTGGAGCATCGCTCTTGTAATAAACGAGCTCGTCGTGGCCTTCGGCAGTTAATTTCGCATTTGCATTTTCTACACCGTACTGGGTACGAGCATCAGCTTCAGCGTTTCCTTCCTGGCCCTTGAGCATGATGTAGGAGATCGCGCCATCGCCATTCAGGTCAACGGTGTCATAGTTGGCATTGAGGTAGTCACCAACCATGTCACCCTGCATTTTGCCGGCCATTTCATAGTCAGTGCCTACGAACGCAGCATTGTCGTAAGCCGTGATGACTTCTTCGTCAACGGAACGGTTGAAGAAGATAACTGGGATTCCAGCCGTTTCTGCCATATCGATGATGTTCTTGGCAGCATCCTGGCTGGCTGTGTCAACGAGATTGACAACGAGGCATTTGGAACCTTTAGAGATTGCAGTCTGAATCTGTTCAGTCTGTGTCGTCTGGTTGTTGCCGCCATCGTAGTCGTTGTAGACTAAGCCGGCATCGGACAGATCTTTGTCCAGAGCAGCGCGGACAGTGGAGATGTAGTCATCACCGAATGTGTAGTAGAAAACAGAAACTTCACCTTCGCCGGAACTTGCAGCGCCAGAAGTTGAATCTGCAGTACTGGAAGCTGTGGAAGAATCAGAGCTGCTGGAGCAGGCAGCCATGGACAGCGCCATCGCACCAACCATCATTGTTTTGTAAAGTTTGTTAAATTCCATAGTACGTTCTGTACCCTTTCTATACCCTCTTTATCAAAGAGAACGCGGTTGCGTTTTAATTACACCCGAATGATAACATAGGGTTTTATTGAATACAATGAATTTTGGTAGGGTTTTCAATTAAATTTTAGTAAAATTATCGACGCTTATCCCATCATTTTACCATTTTGTTTTAGTAATCTTATTCCCTTCATTTTTCAGGAATTTGGCTGGATTTATACGAAAGGAGTAAACATTCACAGATTTTACTGACAGATTTCCCGAACTGACCAATCCACCACTTCCCTTTCCGTTTCACTCCTGCCATTGAAAGCCTGTGAAAAGGTTATCATTTTTGGATTCTATATTATCTATAGATGTAAGCGCTTCAACCTGTTCCTATTTATTATCATCCAGATAGCAATAAAATCGAATCCCTCATTGGTGAAAATTATGGGAAGCCTGTTTCAACATTCTGGACTTCCCCACCTGAAAAAAGACCAGTCCCCCGCCGGGGAAACTGGTCTCTATTACTTGTACATTTAAAATTTCTTTTCTTTTCAAAAACGGACAGGTTTCACCCCAAACGGATGAAATCAAATCCTGCAACGGACTCTGATCTTTTTTGAAGAAGGCGTGCTTCAGAAATCTGCATGCTCAGGATTTCGGCGACGGGCTCTGAGAAGAATTCAAATCTGGGATTTTCGTCTGCTTTGGCGGCTGGCCAGGCCTGGAAGAATCGGGATTCTTTGCTTTTTTCTCATCCAGTTCAGCTTCCATGGCCCGCATCATTTTGGATTGACCGAAGCGGCGCATGAACGCCTCTTCCCATTCATCCATTGGATATTCACCTGAATCCTCTTCGTCTTCTGGTGAAAGATCCAGACTCAGATCCATCGGTTCTTCATTTTCATCCTGCTGGGAAATCACTCTGGAAAAAATCCAGGCCCGCAGCAGTCCATAGACAAAAATGCACACCCCAAAAACTTTCAGCCAGGTTTCCGACCACATCCACCCAAACGCTGCCAGCAAAACACCTACCGAAGCGATCTGCAGCTGGGTAAAGAGAACTTTCTGGCGGGGATTCATCGAATTGTCGTGCCTGGAACGACCGAATCATCGAGGAAGACCACTCTTGGTCCTTCCTTGCCGGTTGTACAAAGCAGCATTCCCTGGCTTTCGACCCCACGAAGTTGAGCTGGTTTGAGGTTGGAAACCACCATAACCATCTTGCCGATCAGATCTTCTGGTTTATAGGCTTTGGCAATTCCGGAAACAATCTGACGAGGAGCCTCTTCGCCAAGATCAACCGTTTCGACTAACAGCTTGTCAGCATCTGGATGCACTTTGGCATCGAGAATTTTGCCGGCCTGTAAAGTGACTTTGGCAAAGTCGTCGATTTCGATTGGGGCAGCGGGTTCTTTTTTCTTTTTCTTCTCCGCTTTTTTCTTGGCCTTAGCCGCTTTCTGATCCACTTTTTCGTCATTGATTTTGGCTTCTTTAGCAAATTCTTTTGGATCAATGCGTTTGAACAAAGGTTCTACGCTCTTGGCTACATGACCACCCTGTTCGAGCAGACCGAACGTGCGGGCAGAATCAAGAGAGCGTTCATTGGTATTGAGAGCATCCAGCATTTTTTTGGATGTTTCAGGCATGAAGCTTTCAAGCAGAACACCGGCAATGCGCAGGCTTTCAAGCAGATTGTACAGAACCGTTTTCAGACGATCCGCTTTTTCTGGATCTTTAGCCAGTTTCCAGGGTTCGGTTTCATCAATATATTTATTGGAACGACGAAGCAGCGTGAAGATTTCATCGAGAGCTGCGCCAACCTGGAAAGCGTCCATTTTTGCCTCCATATTGGTGATGGCTGCAGCGGCCACTTCTTTCAGTTCCTGATCAACAGGTTCTTCAACCTCTGGATTTTCGATGGCGCCATCGAAGTATTTATTTGACATGGCAATGGTGCGGGAAAGCAGATTTCCTAAGACATTGGCCAGATCAGAGTTGATGCGTTCAATGATCAGATCCCAGGTAATGGTTCCATCCTGGGCAAATGGCATTTCGTGCAGGCAATAGTAGCGGACAGCGTCCACGCCGAATTCGTCGACGAGTTCTTCAGCATAAATCACGTTGCCTTTGGATTTGGACATCTTGCCATCACCAATCAGCATCCAGGGATGACCGAAGACTTTCTTGGGCAGCGGCAGACCTAAGGCCATTAAGAAAATTGGCCAGTAAATGGTATGGAAGCGCAGAATGTCCTTACCGATAATATGAGTCGCCGGCCAGTATTTCTGGAAAGCTTCTGGCTGTTTTTCTAAAGGCAGATCCGGATCATACCCCAGTGAGGTAATATAGTTGGTCAGCGCATCCAGCCATACATAAACAACGTGACGATCATCAAAATCAACCGGAATTCCCCAGCTGAAGGATGTACGGGAAACGCACAGATCCTGCAGGCCGGGTTTGAGGAAGTTGTTGATCATTTCATTTTTGCGGCTTTCTGGCTGAATAAAATCAGGATGCGTTTCAATGTACTCCATCAGACGATCGGCATATTTCTGCATATTGAAGAAATACGCTTCTTCCTTGGCTTTATGAACAGGTCTTCCACAATCTGGGCAGTTGCCGTCAACCAGCTGGGATTCAGTCCAGAACGACTCACAGGGCGTGCAATACCAGCCTTCGTATTCCCCTTTATAAATATCGCCCTGCTCATACAGTTTCTTGAAGATTTTCTGCACAGCTTTGACATGGGGCTGATCGGTTGTACGGATGAAATAATCGTAGCTGGTGTTCATCAGATTCCAGTTGGAACGGATCTGATCGGAAATGTTATCCACAAATTCCTGGGGGCTTACACCCGCTGCAGCGGCTTTTTCTTCGATTTTCTGGCCGTGTTCATCGGTTCCAGTCTGGAAGAACACATCATAGCCCTGAGCCCGTTTAAAACGGGCGATGGCATCACTGAGAATAATTTCGTAGGTATTGCCGATGTGAGGACGACCGGATGTATAGGCAATCGCCGTGGTTAAAAAATAAGGTTCTTTCTTTGGATCCATGCGGACCACCTCTCTTTTCTTTTCTATCGTCAAGCTCACCTTTCCCCTTTCCTTTTTGTGATTTCTCTTTTGGTCTCTCAAATCCAGGCCAAAAGAACACAATCCAGTTTTCATCCTGAAAAATTCAGTCAGTCGCAGACAAAGTCTGCCCAGGAAACGAAACATGAGCTTGTTAGGAACATTGTTATTCTTTCACAAAAGAGTCCAGATTCCGATTCTGCCTCTTTGGCAGCTTTCCACTTTTTAGCTTTTTAGCTTTTTAATGCCCGCTTCCTGTTTGTCTATCTGCTTTATCAAGAAAAGCACGAAGACAAACCGGGCGCAAAGCGCAAAAAAGCGCCGCCAGGGCGAATCCAGATCTGTTGTGAATCCGAACAAAATTCTATCATACTTTTCTGGGGAAGACGGCACTCCAAAGGCACCTTGACAAATCCGCAAAAAAAGCCGTCAGTTTTCGACGGCTTTAAGGGTTTGTTGTTCAGGATTGACGGACGGCGCGGGTAAAAATCGAAACAAACTGCTCGCCTTTCGGGGTGGCCGTGGTGACGCCAAGCTGACGATCCGGCTTGCACATCCCATGGTAATCAGATCCAGCCGTGATGAAGAGTTTTTCATCGTTCACCAGAGCCAGCAGGAACGCTTTAATCCGATCTGAGTTATTGGGTGCAAAGACTTCAAAGCCGTCAATTCCGCCTTCCAATAAAGCGGTGATGACATCATTGGAAATCTCATCGAGCCGCCAGCCGGACAGAATGGCCATGCCGCCAGCTTTATGGATCGCATCAATGACTTTGATCGCCCCTGGATATTCAGTGCGCACTTCACACTTGCCGCCTGGACCAAAGTAGTCTTTACGAAAGTGTTCGCGGGCTGCTTTTTCGTCTGGATACTTCTGTAGGTATTGGGCAACGGCCGGCAGATCTCTTGCCTGATCCGTTTCAAAGACCAGGTCCGTCAGTTCACGCGGTTTGAGAATCTTGAAGCGTGAATTAGCCAGCAGGGAATCCGTATCGATTTTCAGGCCAGCTGCTTTTTCAAGGGCTGTAATCCGGGCCTGAGAGACATCTTTTTCGCGTTTGAGTGACAGACGCTCAACGCCATCAAAAAACGGATCATTCCAGTTGATGTAATAGCCAAGAATCCGTACCCGCTCTCCATACAGCTGGCAGTCGATTTCAACGCCAGGAATGTATTTGATGTGATACAGCTTGGCAAAGTGCAAGGCCAGCGCATTGGCTCTGGCATTGTTATGGTCGGTGATGGAAATGACTTCCATATGATTGGCTTGAGCCTGCTGGAAAATTTCCTCGACTTCAGCATCCGAATCATCCGAGAAGTTGGAACGAATGTGCAGGTCAATCTTAGAGATTTCCGGTTTGGGCTGCAAAGGTTCAACCATCTGAACAACCGGGCTGGAACCCTCTTCAGACATATTGCGGTGCTGCTTTTTCTCACTGGTTTTTTCTTTGTCTTTGGCCTTTTCTTTCTCTTTGGTTTTGTCTTTGGTCTTTTCCTTGCGACCTTTTTTGGGCTTGGCTGTCTCTTCTTTCGAAATTTTGGAAGTCGGTGCAGCCGGGGCCACAGCAGGGGTAGATTGTCTGCGGGCGGCGGAGGAAAGCACCTGGGCTGCGGCTGGATCGGCCGGGGCTGGCAGAACTTCCTGCTGTCCTTTCTGGTCTATTTCCGTTGGCTCTTTGACTACCTTCATCTCATAGCGCGGTGTGTAGACGTCAACCAGATTGAAAACCCAGTCAAAAATAGTCTGCTGGCGGGGCGAAAGCAAGACAACCAGTGCCTGGGCTCCCCACCAGGCAAAAATGCCAAAGAAGGAGAAAAAATAGCCAAATAACATCAGCGGAATGCCAAAGCCAAACAACTGGCGCAAGACCAGGCGAATGGCCGAAGCTGGCTGTTTATCGGCCCGGACCAGGCGCATCCCTATGTACTGGCATCCCCAGGAGCGGCCGCCATGCGCTGCGGTATAGAGAGGAAGCATGATGCAGCTCGTCAAAAAGAGCAGACCATACATCAGATAAAACAACAAGTCAAAAAATGCGGGTGGAATAACGCCAGTTAAGATCAGGATGAACTCCACCCCCCACAAATACACTGGGGTCAGACAGATATTCAGATCGATCAGAAACGCGAACAGGTGATTGGTGTAATCCGTAAAATCCCTGCCCAGATAGACGGCTTTTTTATAGCCTTCTTTCTGGTAGAGTTCTTCTTCTTTGACCCGTCGCGCCCGTTCGAGTTCTTTTTTTGAGTTTTGTCCCATAGAACCTCCTTGTCTTCAGACGAGTATCACTGTCATCAAAATCATCAGTTAAAACAAAAAACCGCTTTACAATCTCGAAAAAGTCCGTCTGAAACTCAGGCGGACTTGTCGGCTTTGGATTTACGGGCCTTGCTTGCACAATAGATCATAATTTCACCAGAAATACCGGCAATGGCCAGCGAACTGAGCACTTCACTTTCGACGCCCGTTGCCGGCGTTCTGGACGTGGAAGTGCCAGAAGCAGGCAGACCCAGGCGGATCCGGTTGGCCTGCTGATAAAGTAGCTGCCAGCGGGTCGATCCCATATTGTTGAGGTAGTTGTTGACCGTTGTCCGGGACACATTGGACAGTGCATTCCATGCTTTTGCTCCACCAAGCAGTGTCTTATAGTTGCTCGCATTGGCCTCCTTGATGACCTGGCCGCCATACAGACAATACTGGTTGATAAAGTCATTGGCCGCGCTGTCCTTGCTGGATGTGGATTCATCTGCCGAAAGGACAGGCAGCGTACCATCGGTAGAGAACACTTCGACAACCTGCTTCGAGGCCGCCGTTTCTGGAATCAGTTTGGCAAGAACCTGGGCTGTTTCTTCATTGGCGGATGGTTCTTCTGTGGCTGTTTCTTCCACAGGATCAACATCCTGGAGCGGACCCTGTTTTGGGGCGTTTGCATCATCCGGCTGGTCCGGATTCGGGTCGGCGGTGGATGCATCATTCAGGGCTGAATCTTCTTGATTTTCAGAATCGGCATCGATGGCTGCATCCGTGTTGTCCTTGGCAGAGGAATCAATCTGTTCATTTTCCAGGAAATCGAGATGCATTGAGCCAGTATTCTGTAATTTCAATACACCATTTTCGTCGATTTCACAGCTCTGATCACTGAAAAAGAGAATATCGGCATCATGATCTGAAATCTGCTGGATCTGGAAGAGGACTGGCTTGCAGTTTTCCGAAACTTTAATCAGTCCCACCGATCTGGCGGATAAGCCGTCTTTTTCAAACGTATATGTCACCGGATGCGCCTCAAAGATGGTAAAGCCAGCTTTAGAAGCCAAAGCCTGAATGAGTTTTTCGGTATTGGCATCAAAGGCGTCCAGATCATCTACAAAGCTGAGCCCTGCTGGACGTTTTTCTTCGAGGAATTTTACGTCCGGGTCAATATCGCCCTGGGGACGGACAACGATGGTTGGCTGGCCAGGAACAATGGGTTCAACGTCCAGAATCGAACTGGGGTTTTCTTCAGATTTGTTGTCTTCTGCATCGCCGCTGTCCTGTTCGGAGTCTTCCACGTTGTTCTTCGAAGAATCCGTCTGATTTTCATCCCCGCTGGAATCTGATGTCTTTTCAGAATCCTGGCTTTCCTTCTCGCTGACCGGACGAGTGCCAAGCAGGTCCACGATATTTTCACTGACTGGATGCGTGGCGGCCAGCTCTGAATCTGTTTCATCCACTGGCCCAATTCCAGCCAGATCCGAATCGTTTTCGGCAACCGGTCTGGTGTGCAGGGCATACATGGCCTGCAGGACAGTCTGTTCCTGTTCCGTTGGTTTTAAAGTCTGAATATAGACCAGATCCGTCGGTTCACTTTCGGACTGGGCCGGGGTGGTCTGTTCTGAAATGGGGGTTTCAGAATCAGGCTGGGTATTTTCATTTTCCTGGGCCGGGGTCGTTGAAGCAGGCAGGTCGGCTGGCTGCGGGTTTGAAGCATCACTCTGCTTTGCGTCAACTGGAGTGGAGTCGGCTTCAGAACCTGGCGTTTGCCCGTCGGCAGGGGTCTGCTCATTTTCCTGGTCGGCTAAAGCCTGGGCAGGCGTCTGGTTTGCCGGAGTCTGCTCAGGAGTCTCACTGGCTGGCTGTTCATTTTCTGGTTCATTTTGAATCACAGGGACATCCGGTTCGATAGCCTGACTGGGATTTGGATTGATCAGAGCATTTGCCTGTTTGCAGAGTGCTTCATAATCGATCTGTTCAGCCTGGTACTGGACCAGGATCTGCTGCTGCAAAGCAGGATCCAGGGTATCGAAAATTTCTTTTCCCTGAACGATCAGGCCAGCGTTGTCAAGCGTTGCCTGCCGAAACCAGGTAAACTGGCGGACGACGTATCCGCCCTGGGCACTTTCAACAACCGAGCCGGCAAACAGATTGATAAACTGGTCGGCATTCAGATTTTCAGGAATCTGTTCCGGTGCAAGAGGACTGATGGCCAGCACTGGCGTCATCGGCACACAAAGTGTGGCTGCCAGGGCAGCCAGTGAAAACAGATGTTTTTTTCTCATAAGCCCCTCCTTTTTGCATGTGGTCTTTAAAGTCTGTTCGTTTTTTCGTTAGATTCGCAAACTTTATCATTTCATTATAGAGATATCTTGGGTTGGGGATCCAGATTTTCAATCAGAAATCTTTCCTGTCCAAATCATCAGATCTTTTTTGGGATGTAAGCGTTACTTGCCATTTTCAAAGGCAAAAGTCTTTTCCACCCACTGGCGTGTTTTGTGATCCGTGGCTTCAAGATCTTCATAGCTTGGATCTTCAATATAGTCAATCGCTTCTAAAGCCTGGACAATTGCGTCCTCAATCTGAAGATAGCTGATTTTGCCATTCAAGAAAAGCTCCACTGCCTTTTCATCCGCCGCATTGAAAATGCAGCCCGCATTTCCCTTGCGTTTTCCCGCTTCAATGGCGGTCTTTAACATTGGAAAGCGATCGAAGTCCATTTCCTTGAAATCGAGCGTTAGTGTCCTGGTCAGATCGAGCGGCTTGTCTTCCTGAAGAACTGGACGATGTGGTGCAAACAATGCATATTGAATCGGCAGACGCATATCGGCACTGCCAAGCTGGGCGATGATCGCATGATCCTTATATTCTACCATGGAGTGCACAATAGACTGTGGATGCAGGACGGTATCGATTTTTTCATAAGGCAGATCAAAAAGATAGTGGGCTTCGATGACCTCAAAGCCTTTATTGACCATCGTCGAGGAATCCATCGTAATTCTCGCACCCATATTCCAGGAAGGATGCTTTAAGGCGCGCTTTGGCGTAATATCCATTAATTCATCCCGGCCGAGATCGCGCAGACTGCCGCCGGAAGCTGTAATGATCAGGCGGTTTACATCTTGGAAATCATTGCCCTGCAGGCACTGAAAAATCGCAGAATGTTCGGAATCAATCGGAGTTAAATGGGTAGAAGATTTGGCCAGAGCCTTTTTGACCAGTTCCCCGCCGCACACTAAAGATTCCTTATTGGCTAAAGCCAGATCTTTATTTTGCTCAATGGCAATCAAAGTTGGTTTCAGCCCGCGAAAGCCGACAACCGCATTGACCATTAAATCATAATCGCATGTTTGGGCCAGTCTTGCCATCTGGTCGTCTTTGCCATACCAGACGACGCCATCGATTTCTTCATCATGATCTAAAGTTGAAAGGCCAACTGCCTGAATGGTCGGATGCTCTTTGACAATCTCTTCCAGTCCTTCACGGTTATGACCCGCACTGATTCCCGTCACGATGAAATCATCAGGATGCTGGCTCAATACATCTAAAGTCTGCCGGCCAATTGATCCCGTCGCGCCCAACAATAAAATTTTTCGTGGCTTTCTGTCTTCTGCCATAGTGACCTCCTGTATCTTTCAATACTTTCTATCTCTCTATCGATATTTTATTTCTACCTATATTTATTTCTTTATTTCTTTGTCCCTGTATTTCGATACTTCCTGTATTTCCATATTTCGGTAAAATCCGGATGTTTTCGATGCCATTTTATCAACTTGGCACCATATTCTTTGCAAAATCGTTTTCAAAAAGAAAAAAGAGATTCACTCCATGATAGGACATGAAATGAATCTCTTTTTGTATTTACGAAAGATAAAGCGTTTTATCCAGATCAGTTTCAACTTTCCGTTTTATCTTTCAAGACTGTCCATCTCGATCAGACTTCGAGAGGTTCGCTTGCCAGCAGATAGTCTTCTTTGCTCAGTTCAAATTCCTTGAACTGTTTTTCTGTGAATTTCACTTCATCCAGGCCCCAGATTTCTTCGGCATATTCACGGATGGTCCGGTCGGAAGAGAAGTAGCCGGAACGGGCGATGTTCATCAGCATCGCTCTTGCCCATGCTGGTTTGTCTGCATACCAGCCAGCCACTTCGTTGTGGGCCATCAGATACGCATCAAAGTCAGCCAGAACGAAGAACTCATCACGGTGCAGCATCAGATCATTGAAGATCAGCTGGAATTCGTTTGGATTTTCAGACCAGGTGCAGTTGGTCAGGGAGTCAATCACCATGCGCAGTTTGGGGTTGGAGTTGTAAATGCGCCATACATCGTAGCTGTTATCGCGCTTGATGGCTTCAATCTGATCGACTTTCAGACCGAAAATCTTGGCATTTTCATAGCCAACCTGTTCGACGATTTCCACGTTGGCCCCATCGAGGGTGCCTAAAGTCAGAGCGCCGTTCATCATGAACTTCATGTTTCCGGTACCGGAAGCTTCTTTACCTGCTGTTGAGATCTGTTCAGAAACATCAGCCGCATTGGTTAACATTTCGGCAATGGATACCGAGTAGTTGGGAATGAAGACAACCTTGATGTACTGGCTGACCTGAGGGTCAGAGTTGATGCGGTTGGACACTTTTACGATCAGCTTGATGATCTCTTTAGCCAGTTTGTAGCCTGGTGCAGCTTTGGCCGAGAAGAAGTAAGTGGTCGGCTGAATGCGGAAGTTTGGATCCTGTTTCATACGCAGGTACAGATACATGATGTGCATGATGTTCATCAGCTGACGCTTGTAGGCGTGCAGACGTTTGCATTGAACATCGAACATCGAATCGACGTTGACATCGATATTTAAAGTCTCTTTGACATAGTCAGCCAGAATCTGCTTGCGCTGGCGCTTCACTTCAAAGAATTTTTTCTGGAGTTCTGAATCGTCCACATAGCGTTCAAGCTTGCGCAGATCATCCGGATGACGGATAAAGCTGTCACCAATATATTCCTTAAGCAGATCAGTCAACTGCGGGTTGGCATACACGAGCCAGCGGCGGTGGGTAATTCCATTGGTCTTGTTATTGAAACGGTCTGGATATAAAGCCGCAAAGGCGGACAGAACATCGTTGACCAGGATTTCACTGTGGATCTTGGCTACGCCATTGACACTGTGGCTGCCCACAATGGCAAGATTGGCCATGTGGACCTGGTTATCTTTTAAAATCGACATTTCCCCAAAACGGTAGCCCATGCCAGCACGATCCACTTCCCAGCGGAAACGGCGTTCGATTTCTTCGATAATCATGTAAAGACGCGGCAGAAGATTGCGCATCAGATCCTGCGGCCAGCGTTCTAAGGCTTCGGACATGATGGTGTGGTTGGTATAAGCAACGGTGTGGGTGACGATGTTCCATGCATCATCCCAGTTGTAGTTGTAGTCATCCATCAAAACCCGCATCAGTTCAGGAATTACAAGAACAGGATGGGTATCGTTGAGCTGGATGGCCACTTCATCTGAAAGGTTGTCCAGGCTTGGATTGATGCGCAGATGGCTGCGGATAATCTGATCGATTCCAGCGCAGACAAAGAAATATTCCTGTTTTAAGCGGAGTTCTTTTCCTTCGTTGGTGGAATCATCTGGATACACGTTGGCTGTCAGAGCGGAAACCGCATTGAGGTAATGGTTGAGGTTATCCGCCTGAACGGATTCTTCATCGACCTGGGCATCCCATAACCGCAAGGTGTTGGTCGTCAAGGTATGATAACCAACCACTGGCATATCGTAAGGGACAGCCTTTACGACGAAATCAGGATGGTAGGTGGAATGGAACTTTCCATACTGGTCCATATAAGCGTCTAATGTACCGCCAAATTTTACCTGTACAGCATGCTGGGGCTTCCAGACTTCCCAAACATTGCCAAGGCGCAGCCAGCAGTCTGGTTTTTCAACCTGCTGATCGTTGACAATTTCCTGTTTGAACAGACCATAGCGATAACGGATGCAGTTTCCGTTTCCAGCCAGGTTTAAAGAAGCCAGAGAGTCAAGGAAGCAAGCCGCCAGCCGACCCAGACCGCCATTTCCAAGACCGGCGTCGGCCTCGAGAATTTCAAGATCGTGCAGCTCCATGCCCAGTTCTTTCATTCCCTGTCTGACAACGTCATAGACACCCATATTCATCAGGTTGCTTGTCATCAGACGTCCAAGCAGAAACTCCATCGAGAAATAGTAAAGCTGCTTTGTATGATGTTCGGCTACGCTTTTTTTCGTTGCTTTCCAGGAATACCCTAACTGGTTGCGAATCAGAGAGGTTAAGGCAAGGTAACGCTCTTCGGGATATGCGTCTTCAAAGTCGCGTCCGAACTGAGCGGAGACTTCAGTCTGCAGGGCCTCCTTGAAAGTTTCAACGTCGCTGAAAAGATTCTTCATGAGATATTGTCCTCCAATGCAAAGAATTATCGAATAGCTCGAACCACTTGGCAAGGCTGTACAGACATGTCTGAGACAATTTCACCACAATCTCATCGTTTTTCGGATAAATAAATCCATTATATGTGATTTTTGAATAGCAATGAAGTGTTGTTGTAAGCGCTTATACTTTTTGAAAACTCACCATTCCGCTTTGAAACAGCCATCTTTGTTTTCCTCAACGAAAAACATTGAGAATTTTGCTTGCATTTGAAGGCCAGAAAACGGGTTTTGCAAAGTCTTTGCTGCCCTGGAAGACCATCTCCATCCTTTTCTTGAAAGGTCGACAGGCGGCTGGAATTGGCCGCCTGAATTTTCTACTCGTAATCCATCGGGCGGCGGGAGATGAATTTGCGGCGCACGGGCAGATTCCATTTATAGCCATTGGTCCAGCGGGTCACGATATATTCCTGATCCGCATTCTGGCCCAGTGCACTGCGGACTCGGCCGATGTGTTTGGAGATTGTATTGTCGCTGACTACCCGGTGGAAGCGGATTTTGATCATATTGCGCACCGCCTCTTTCGGACAGACCAGCGTCACATTGTCGACAAGGAATAAGACGATTTCATATTCCGTTGGCGTCAGATTTATCGTCTGACCCTTTTTATAGATTGTCTTGGCGTATCGATCGACCACCAGATCCCCGGTCTGATAGACACTGTTTTCGGCAGCCGTTAAGGAATCCCATTCTTTGCGGGGTGTATCGCAAAGGCGTCTGGACATGGAGTCGATCAGCAGCAGATCGTTTTTCTGGCTGGAGTTGGCAAGGTTGGTATACATAAATTTCCTTCTTTCCTGTCAGAGTTCTGACACGCCTATCTTATGACCTTTTTGCATTTTCCCAAACATTCGATAAATGATGATTAAATGACAGAATTTGGATGAAATTATGAATTAATTCTGTCATGTCCTTCAAATGGCCTTTGGGATCTGGAAAGCAGAAATGCCCATGGAGATGTCCACTTATGGAAGCTTGATCTGAAGTCGAGTCATGAGCCTGAAGCGGCCTGAAGTCTGCGCCCAGGCAATAAAAAAGAGCAGGCCGAAGCCTGCTGGTTCAACTCTTTGTCGATGGCTGGAAACTCCAGCTGGATCCATCTTGCCTATTGCCCGCTTTGGGCGCTTTCAGATGCTGCTTTCGAAGCGGGGGTGCTGGGGGCAGCTGCCTGAGACTGGGCTAAGGAAGTCGATGCCTCATTGTCTGAAACCCGGTCATTCTGGGTCTCGGACAGCGACGGGAAGACGAAAACCTGTTCTCCTTCACGAAGGACATGATACTTTCCACGGGCAACTAATTCCAGATAGTCCGGATTGGTCAGATTCTTCTTTGTGGCTTCCAGTTTTTCCTGCTCTGCTTTGGTGGCATCTAACAGTTCTTCATTGGCTTTGACTTCACTTTTCAGGTTGATGAACGTCTGTACATCATTGATTCCCTGAAAAGCCAGCCAGCCCGAAAGCGGCAAGCTCACCAGTAAAAACAGGATGCCAAGCTTGCTGGATACTTTATGTTTTCTCTTTTTCATACGTTCCTCTTGTCCAAGTATAGCAGACATAAATAACGAAAGACATCTTTCACAAAAAATCAACTGACAATTCTTATTGAAACCAAAAAAGCGGAACAAATCGAACAATTTTGTTCGTTTGTTCCGCTTTTGAAAATTGTGAAGATAAAAACAAATACCGTTCTGTTTTCTTTATGACATTTTAGGACTGTTTATTTTTCGCTCTTCATGTTCGCCAGCAGCGCGGACAGCACCGCAATATCGCTTGGATTGATTCCGGAAATCCGGCTGGCCTGTCCTAATGTAGCCGGCCGGATTTTGTCCAGCTTGCCGCGTGCTTCCAGAGCCAGGTTGGTTACAGAATTAAAATCAAGATCCCTTGGAATGCGGACATTTTCCAGCTTTGCCAGGCGGTCCACATCTCTTTGGGCCTTGGCAATATAGCCCTCGTATTTGCATTCCACTTCAATCTGCGTTGCTGCATCTTTGGAAAGCTTCACCCCGGTAAATGGTTCAAGCCGTTCAATCGTTACATTGGGCCGCTTGAGCAGCGTGTAAGCATCCGTTCCATGTTCCAGGCTGCCGGCCTCCACACTGGCCAGCAGGTCATTGATTTCTTTACCCGGCTTGATATGGGCCTTTTTCAGATCTTCAATGCCCTGGCTGACTTCGGCCTGCTGCATCTGGAAATGATTCCACATGGATTCTGGCAGAACGCCGATGGCATGGGCAATTGGGGCGAGTCTGACATGGGCATTGTCATGGCGCAAAAGCAGGCGGTACTCAGCGCGTGAAGTTAACAGCCGATAGGGTTCCTGAGTTCCTTTGGTCGCCAGATCATCGATCATAACCCCAATGTAGGCCTGCGCTCGTCCCAGAACCAGCGGCTCTTTGTTCTGATTTTTCAAAGCCGCATTGATTCCAGCCATCAAACCCTGGCCGGCAGCTTCTTCATAACCGGAGGTGCCGTTCACCTGGCCGGCAGTAAACAGGTTTTCAACGACCTTGTTTTCCAGCGAGGGGTACATCTGCAGCGGATCAATCGCGTCGTATTCAATGGCATACGCATATTTTTGAATCGTGCAGTGTTCAAGACCTGGCAGCGAGTGAACCATCAGCTCCTGCACATCTTCTGGCATCGAAGTGGAAAAGCCCTGAACATAGAAGGTGTCATACGCCGCTCTTTCCGGTTCCAGAAAAAGCTGATGACGGGGCCGATCCGCAAAGCGGACCAGTTTATCTTCAATACTTGGACAATACCGAGGACCGACACCGGTCACCAGGCCGGAATACATCGCTGAATCCTGAAGATGGTCATTGATGATCTGATGGGTTTTGGGGGTGGTATAGATCAGATAGCAAGGCAGCTGGTCTTCGACTCTGATAACCTGGTCCGGTGTAGTTTCATCGGAAAAATGCAGGAATTCTTCACTGCCCGGCTGAATGACAGCCGCTTCCAGATTGACTGTGTCTTTAATGATCCGCGGAGGGGTTCCGGTTTTCAGACGGATCAGCTTCAGTCCCGCATCGGCTAACGATTGCGAGAGGGTGGAGTTGGTCGGCATGCCATCGGCCCCGCTGATTGTCGACGTATGACCGCGTAAGATAGCGGAATTCATGCCCGTTCCGGCAGTCAGAATGACTGTTCTGGAGCAGATCTGCGTGCCGTCTTCACATTCAATGCCGATTACTTTGTTTCCATCCAAAAGAATGCGGGCAGCTTTCTGTTCAAGCAAATCCAGGTTTGGCTGTTTTTCCAGAGCGTTTCGCATCCACTTTTTATACGCCTCCCGATCCGACTGGACGCGCAGGCAGCGAACGCCCGGACCTTTGGCGGTATTGAGCATTTTGAACTGCAATGCGGTCTGGTCGGCCGCTTTGGGCATCAGCCCGCCAAACGCATCGATTTCACGGACCACAATTCCCTTGGCCGGACCGCCGACACTGGGATTGCAGGGCATCGAACCGATCATGGACAAATCATTGGTCACTAACAGGGTTTTCTGATTCATCCGGGCTGCCGCGGCAGCCGCTTCAATCCCGGCGTGCCCCCCGCCAACCACTAACACATCATACATAGTTAAGCCCTCTTTCTACGGAACTTGAAATGGAACAGGCGCTGTGGAATTCCAAAGAATACAGCCGTAGCCGCAAAGAAAATCGAGGCAATGATTCCATTGATCAGCATTCCCAACAGGCAGACAATCTTGCCATGGCTTGCCGAGCCAAGACCGATCGTGGTTAAAAGCCAGGCCACGACACCCATCACAAGCAGACAGATGGCCGTCTGGATGAGGGTCTTGAGCGTCGATCGAAAGGAGATGGAATACTGAATACTCATCATATATAACGAATATCCAATGATCCAGCTGTAGGAGATGACGGTCGATAACACCGCCCCGCCCAGCCCCCACCACATCACCATTGGAACCATCAGGACGCCTTTGACCACAGCAGAAATCAGCATCTGCACCAACAGTTTCTTGCGCATGCGGCAGGCCATCATCATCGAAGAGATCACCGGGGTAATTGTTCCGAATAAACCTTCAATGGCAATCCAGCGCACGCTGGTCGTACTCAAATTCAGGTCGGCCGTGTAGTAAAGCGTATAAAACAATGGTCTTGCATACATAAAAATCGCAAAACTTAAAAACAGTGCGATGAACAATACGATATTGATACATTCAAGAATGTCCTTTCGCACGGCTTTGATATCGTGGGTTTCAAGAGCTGACGTAATGTGGGGGATAATCGCGGCCACAAAGCCAGGCGAGAGAATCATGGGGATTGCGGTCAGCTTGATGCCGACATAGTTGGCAGCCGAAGTCATCGTCTGGATCTGCTCGGTGGAATAACTCGAAAGCTTCAGGCCAACTGGCAGAAGGATGGCATCATAAATATCGTTGGCATAACCGATGACCGCAAACAGCAAGTATGGAACGCAAAGCAGCACAAACTCTCTGAATAAAGGCTTAAGGGGCACGGCACGCATTTTCTGGCGATGGCCCATTCTTTGCAGCTCAGCGGTTGTGGATCTGGAAAAGCGATAGACCTGGGCAATTCCGGCAATCGCTGCAACCGAAGTTGAAAGCACCGCCGCATACAGTGCCCACACGCTTGAAAGCTTAAAGCCATACACCAAAAGACAGCTGACGCCAAGCAGAAAGGCAACACGGAAAATCTGTTCAAAGGCCTGCGAGTAAGCATACTCTTCCATTTCTTTGCACCCCTGGATAAATCCCCGATAGGCACTTAATATGGGAACAAAGAAGATGGCAATCGACAACAGACAGAGGATGATCGTCATAATAGACTGGCCATCTGGCGTGCCCTCGGACATGGCAGAGGCTAAAATGCCAGAGAAGGCCATCATGACAATCATGCCAAGCGCTCCCAGCAAAGCCATCACCAAGATGGACATTCTCTGGACCGCTAAAGCTGTACGGTAGTTTTTGCGGGTGATGTACTTGGCAACCATCGTGGCGATGGCCATCGGTGCTCCGGCTGTAAAGACGTTGAGCAGATAGCTGTAAATGCGATAGGCAGATCCATAGTAAGCCATATAGGCATCCGATCCGAGAATGCTCGAAAACGGAATCGAGTAGATCAGACCAATCGCTTTGGCAATAAAAAACCCGCCGGTCCCAATCAGACCGCCCGCGATAATGGACTTTTTCGCGGCCGACGCGGTTTTTGTTTTGTTATTTTGCTTCATAGATTCAATAAAAGTCTTTCCCTTCAATCCAAAATTATAGCATGACTTAAGATGTCACTTGACAAACACACCAATTTGACAGGCAGGTGAAACCTAATGATTCAAAACGCTTATCTTTGCAGCGCCAGCCAGGCGCGAAGCGCAGATTCTTATGCAATTTCTAACCTTCAGATTCCCTCACTTGTACTGATGGAAAATGCCGCGCAGGCGACGGCTGATGCAATCCGAAACCTCCCGGATATCCAAAGGGTTCAGATTGTATGCGGCCCGGGCAACAATGGAGCCGACGGCCTCGCGCTTGCCCGCATCCTGGCCTGCAGTGACCATAAAAAAGTACAAGTCTATCTCGATGAAAACAAGCTCTCGGCCGACGAAGCGCATCAGCTTGCGATCTGCAAAGCGCTTAAACTGACTGTTTTACCCCTTGATGCCTTTACACCCCATGCAGATCTGATCGTGGATGCTTTATTTGGAAACGGTCTGAACCGGGCTTTGACTTCTCCCTTTACCGAGCTGATCACCCTGATCAATACCAGCCACATTCCGGTGCTTTCAATCGATATGCCCAGCGGCATCAACGCCACCTCCGGCCGGATCATGGGCAATGCCATCAAGGCTGATCATACCGTTGCCCTCGATTGCCTCAAGTGGGGACACCTTTTAGCGGATGGCCGGCTGCATTCAGGCAAGATCACCGTTGCCGATATCGGCATTCCACCAAAAAGCCACGCCAAAAACGGCGCCATTCCCATTCTGAACGAACAACAGACGGCCGATTTTCTTCCGGTGCGCGATCCCTGTGGCAACAAAGGGACATTTGGCAAAGTGCTGCTGGTGGGTGGAAGTTTTCGGATGCAGGGCGCCTTATCCATGGCCGCTGATTCCTGCTTCCATGCGGGATGCGGAACCGTCACCCTCTTTACTCCAGATTCAGCCGCCAGAGCGATCGCTTCCAAAATGGATCTGGCCATGATCATCCCCGCCAAAGAAGATGAACACGGCTTTTTCGATGAGCAGGCAGCGGATGAACTTGCCCCGATGATCTCCAGCTACTCCCTGATTGGTGTTGGCAATGGCATGGGCACGGGGGATGGTGCCCTGGCCGTATTGAAAGCGGCCATCGCAGCAAAGCTTCCCATGGTGATCGATGCGGATGGCATCAATCTGCTCGCAAAAAATCCCGAACTGCTCAACCAGATCACGCGGCCGACGATCCTTACCCCGCACCTCAAAGAATTCTCACGCCTGATCAACAAGCCGATGAATGAAGTGCTGGCCAACCCCTTTGATCTGGCTGCCCAGTTTTGCAAGGATCACCCAGCCCTGACGCTGATTTTAAAATCCGACTTTACGCTGGTCATCAACGCTTGGCGTTCGGTTTTCATCCACCGCCCGGATCCCGCGCTGGCCAAAGGCGGCAGCGGCGACGTGTTGTGCGGCCTGGTCAGCGGCCTGTACGCCCAGAAAAAAGATGCCTTTGCGATGGCCGCTCTTGGTGCCTATATCCACAACCAGGCAGCCAGAGATCATATTTCGGCCTACACCTTTACCCCGCTGGATCTGATCCAGAATTTTCCGGCTGTCTTTGCCCGCCTGACCAGCCTCCAGCAAGACTGAATCAGGCCGAACTCAGATCTGCGTCTTTGTAAAAAAGTTTTGCGTGATCTGTTCAGTTGATTGAACAAAACAAACTAAAACCGACAAAAATGAACTGCCATGCCTTCAGTCCTGGATTTTCCACAATCAGATCCTCTTCACAAATCTGGCATCAAACCTTCAGAAGCCGGCATTTATTTTGAAAGAGTTTGCATGGAAAGTGTATGGAAATCAGCCATAATTTGGCGTTTGCGGACGTCTGTACAGCGGCAGAACATTTCCTGATGACGAAATTTCTGGTGATTTCACAAGAGTACGACCGGATTCAGGATCATTTCTAGTCTGATCCTGGCCCAACTGTTCTTCCCGTTTTTTGCCATCTCTCGTTCATTCCCTTGCCATCCACTCAGATTCGAGAGTCCAATTCTTAAAGAGAATATTCAACAGTTGATAGTTGATCCAGCCGATCGAAGCCTCAAAACACAATCAAGCGGCCAGCTTCCTGAACCTGAATTCAGGAAGCTGGCCGCTTTGTCTGATTTTCTGATCTGGTTTTCTTGTCTGGCTTCAATCAGGCAGCGGGCCTACTTTTGATGCAGCTTCTGGAAGTCGAGCTGCATGTAGTAGACCAGTGGGTTGAACGTCTTGGTATTGAATCCAT
Source organism: Allobaculum sp. JKK-2023 (assembly GCF_034745455.1). Classification (NCBI taxonomy): domain Bacteria; kingdom Bacillati; phylum Bacillota; class Erysipelotrichia; order Erysipelotrichales; family Erysipelotrichaceae; genus Allobaculum; species Allobaculum sp. JKK-2023. The sequence continues at coordinate 987,497 of NZ_JAYERV010000003.1, forward strand.
AAGCCCAATACGTATCATCGTCTTCATCTTTGTCCCAGTCATTATCCAGAGAGTCGATTAACAGCTGACGCTGCTCTTGAGTGACATCTGCGCTGGCATAAAACTCAATGCAGTCCTGCAAAGATGGCTGTTCACGCATTGGCGAAAAAGAAAAGTCCGGCACGAAAGTTTTCAGCTGGTCCTGGACAATCTGAACGGTGGTGTCATCCAGGCTGCTGACCACGACGTGCAGCGAAACGCTATAGTGAAGTGTCGAGGACATACTGTGCCAGCTTCTTGATGTTTGCATCATTGACCAGAGAAATGATCCGCCCCATTGAAAGGTTCAGAACGGCTACTTTAATGTCACCATCTTCTGTCGCAATGGTAAACGTGCCGACATGGTCATCATATTCGAAATCAAAGACATACGTTGTCCGGGCACCGTCTTTGGTTTCATCCCGCAGATCGGCGCGGAAGTCTTCTTTATTTTTCAGAATGGTCCGCACGGCATTGGCACCCGTGAGAGTGAGTTTTTTTCCCATAAATATTCCTTCTTTCTACAAGTTGTCGAATGTAGTTTATCAACCACCTTGATTAGCGGTAAAGTCTGCTTCTTCGGATACAACCTGAAATGGCACTCCTGACGATGCTTTTGGTTTTTTAAACCGGACCTCAAGCCATCAAAAGGGATTTTAAAGCCTGGCTTCAACAGATTCGATGAAACCTTCAAAATAAGAAAAAGCAAAGATTTCCGGACACCTGTCGGGCCAGGAAATCTTTGCTTGTGGTTGTTACCTGTTCAGTCTTTTTGTTTTTTCGTTCTTCAGACGTTTGCTTTTTTAGCTTCAGACTTTTTCCGGTTCGTAAGTCACCTGAATGCCTAAAGAGTTGTACGTGTTCAGGTCGGTATCCGAAAGGGCGCAGGTCAGATGCGCCTGGCTGCCTTTGAGTTTTGGCAGCTGGGCTAAAGCTTTTGCGGCCTCTGGGTTGGACTTGGCGGACATGGACAGGGCAATCAGGGTTTCATACGTGTGCAGACGCGGGTTGACCGAACCCATAAAGTCGGTTTTCAGCATCTGAATTGGCTTGAAGGCCTCTGGTTCAATGAGCTGCACTTTATCATCAATCCCGGCCAGGGCTTTGATGGCATTCATGACCAGACCGGCGCTTGGACCCATGAAGTTATTGTTGGCAGAAAGAATCATCGTGCCCTTGCCATCGTCAAGTTCCATGGCCCCGCAATAGACTTTACGGCTTGCTTCCCGCTCACGTGCTGCCTTGACGCAGGCGCGGCTTTCTTCGGTCAGGCCAAGCTGACCAAGAAGCATTTCCTGGGTGTGCAGTTCATCTTTGGAGCAGAGTTCCTGAATGGCCCGCGTCCGGGAGGCAAAGTAGCGGCGCAGGATTTCCTGGATGGAGGCTTCACGAACCGCTTCATCATCATAAATGCAGAAACCAGCCCGGTTGACCCCCATATCGGTTGGCGACTGATAAGGAGAAGTGCCGTAGATTTCTTCAAACATTTTGCGCAGAACCGGGAAAATTTCAATATCACGGTTATAATTGACCGCCACCTTGTTATAGGCATCCAGATGGAATGGATCGATCATATTTTTATCGTTCAGATCGGCTGTAGCCGCTTCATAGGCCACATTGACCGGGTGAGAAAGCGGCAGGCTCCAGATTGGGAAAGTTTCGAATTTGGCATAGCCTGCTTTGATGCCGCGCTTATGTTCATGATAAAGCTGGGACAGGCAAGTCGCCATCTTGCCGCTGCCAGGTCCTGGTGCGGTCACGACAACCAGACGTTTGGTTGTTTCGATATAGTCGTTTTTTCCAAAGCCATCTTCAGAGATAATTTTCTTGGTATCGGTTGGATAGCCTTCAATGGCGTAATGATAGTAAACCTTGATGTTGCGATGCTGAAGCTTGCGGCGAAGTTTCTGCGCGCTCTTCTGTCCGGCATAGCGTGTGATGACAACGGAGCTGACATATAAGTCGGCTTTCTGGTATTCCTCAACCAGACGTAAAACATCTTCGTCATAGGGAATCCCCAGATCCTCCCGGATTTTGTTGCCTTCAATATCATTGGCGGAAACCGCAATGACAATTTCAGCATCTTCTTTCAGCTCAAGAAGCATCTGCAGTTTGGAGTCTGGCTGAAAACCTGGCAGAACCCGGCTTGCATGGTAGTCATCAAACAACTTGCCGCCAAATTCCAGATACAGCTTGTCGCCAAATTGCGCAATGCGTTCGCGAATATGGTCGGATTGCGTTTTAAGGTATTTTTCGTTATCAAAGCCCTGTTTCATACGATCTCCTTTTCTTTTCTTATTCATCGCTTTCAAATCCAGTTTCGTTTTTTTGAAGGCGAAATTGTTTTCGAATCCTTGCTTACAGAACAGAGTCAGAGTTGAAAACTGGCAGCTGATTCAGCCGGCCAGAAATAATCTGTTCTGTATTTTTTATATCAGTCCGCACAAAGATTCTGTACGGATTTGATTGGTAATTCTTTTAGGCAAACAGATCAAATCTGCCTGTTTCCCGCTTGATTGTAGCATATCCCCCTCCATCCCTCTTGACTCATCTTTCCCCTGTGCTCACAGAATCCATGAAAAACTGCTAGAATTTCTGTATATGTCCGAAAAACGTTATCCGCCTGTGTTAAAGGCGTTGAAAAAATATTATGGCTACGATCAGTTCCGGCCCGGCCAGCCGGAACTGATCAAGGCGCTTTTAGATGGCCGGGATGTGCTGGGCATTATGCCGACTGGAGCAGGCAAATCGGTCTGTTTCCAGATTCCGGCCATTTTTATGCCTGGCATTACGCTGGTCATTTCCCCGCTGATCTCCTTAATGCAAGATCAGGTAGCGGCCTTGCTGCAAGCCCACATTCCAGCAGCGTATCTCAACAGTTCGCTGACATTTGCCCAATACAAAAAGGCCCTCTACTTTGCCAAGCAGGGCCGCTACAAAATTATCTATGTGGCTCCAGAACGCCTGAACACCCCCGGCTTTCTGGATTTTGCGCAGAGTGTCGATATTTCCATGATTGCCATTGATGAAGCGCATTGCGTTTCGCAATGGGGCCAGAACTTTCGGCCAAGCTATCTGGAAATTTCCAAGTTTGCCAATTCGCTGAAAAAGCGGCCGATCATGGCGGCGTTTACGGCCACCGCAACCGGCCCGGTCAAAGCCGATATGCTCCGCCTGCTGGAGTTGAAAAATCCCAAAGTCTTAGTGACCGGCTTTGACCGGAAGAATCTTTATTTCGAAGTCCAGAAACCCCGCAATAAATTTGCGGCCCTGGAAAACTTTCTGGAAAAGCATTCCCATGAAAGCGGCATTATCTATTGCCTGACCCGCAAGGAAACCGAAGAAGTCTGCGACAGGCTCAATGAACAGGGCTTTTTGTGCACCCGTTATCATGCCGGTCTCTCTTTGGAAGAGCGGGCAGCCAACCAGGAGGCTTTTCTCTATGATAAAGTCCCGCTCATTGCCGCGACCAACGCCTTTGGCATGGGGATTGATAAATCCAACGTTCGCTTTGTCGTCCACTATTCCATGCCCTCTTCTTTGGAAAACTATTACCAGGAAGCCGGACGCGCCGGGCGCGATGGGGCCCCAGCTCATTGTCTGCTGCTCTATTCCGGATCTGATTTGATGACCAACAAGTTTCTGATTGAGCGCAGCAATGAAGAAACCGAAAATGAAGACCAGAAACGGCGCGAACTTCACCGCCTCAACCAGATGCAGGGCTATTGCACCACACCCATGTGCCTGCGCAGCTACATCCTGCAATACTTTGGAGAAAACTCAAGCGGCCATTGTTCAAACTGCTCCAACTGTACATCCGAGTGGATTACAGAAGACATCACCGAACCAGCCCAGCAAATCGCAGAAGCCATCAGACGCCTTCCAAGAGCCTATGGCATTACGATGATGATTGATTTTCTCAAAGGTAAAGACATCGCCAAGCTGCGAAAATCCAATCTGACTTCCGTGCCTGGTTTTGGGGCACTGCATACTTTGAGCGATGAGAAGATCCGCATGGTTCTCGAAGGCCTGCTCATTCAGGGATACCTTACCCGTTCTGTCGACCAGTATCAGGTCATTTCTTCCACTCAGAAACTGGCCCTCGCCTTGAAGAACAACGAAAAAATTGTTTTCCAGCGCAAAGCTTCTTTGGAAGATCGCAAAAAGAAAAAGAAAGAGAAAACAACCCCATCCGGCAGTGCATCTTCCATCGAACTGTTTGAAAAGCTTAAAACGGTCCGCCGCCAGCTTGCGACCAAGTATGACCTGCCGCCGTATCTGATTTTCTCCGATGCGACTTTATTGTCGATGGCCCAGAAACTGCCTACTGATGAAGACAGCCTGCTTGAAGTCAGCGGCGTTGGCGCCTTTAAACTCGAACGGTATGGCAAAGCTTTCCTGACGGCCATCAAAGCTCATATCGACCAGCAAAACCAGCCCGAAGACAAACTAAAAAAAGAAATTGCCAACAACAGCAGTTCCAATCTTTCTTCCTATACCAAACCAGACCCTGACGATACCAAGCCAGATCCTGATGATATCAAGCCAGATTCTGAAAAGAACCTACCTGCTTCATCCAGCTCTGCAAACAACTCACCGACCAGCGCAGAAACTCCACAGATTGAAGATCATACTCAGACTTCAGATTTGGCAAAGCAGGCGTAAAACGAGGTACGCATATGAACGCTCAGCTCATTATCGTTGAAGGCCTTCCCTGTTCTGGAAAAAGCACCACATCCGCCTGGATTGCTTCCCTTTTGGGCCAGAACAAGAAAGTCTGTTTTGTAGATGAGGGAACCGGCGACCATCCAGCTGACTATGAATTTCACGCCCTGGCTCCCGCTGGACTTTTATCGGAAGAAAGCCAGATTGTTCCCCTGTCCCAGTTTTCCGGCCAGCTTCTGGAAAAACTGCTCCCGTATAAAATCTACGATGGTCTGGACTGGAAAACCGAAAGTTTGCTTATGCTGGAAAAGTGGCAGGCGTTTGTCGACAACGCTCAAAAAGATAAGGACACCATTTATGTTTTCAACTGCGTCCTGCTTCAAAACCCAATGTGCGAAACGATGATGCGCTTTGGATTTTCTAGAGAAGAATCAATGTCATTTAGCTAGAAAAATATGACCTCAAACTTTGTATAAAAATCAAAGACAAAGTGGATGATAGGAATAGAATTTGCTGCTGATTATATCCATATGCACCAACCAAGCACAAAATATACTGATTGATTTGGCTGTATTCATCAAAATAGGTACACTAAAAACAACCCTTCGATAAGAGCCGTTTTTAAGAATTGTATGGGTGGTTTGTATCAATAAGATGCGCATATAATGCACTTATCGGTAAGTGAACCATATCAAACGATTGGGATGGAGATTTCGCTTGAAGCTCCTTTCCGGCCGAACGGGCAGTTTTTCTCTTAGCAGCTCCTCAGTCAGAGCTTGAAACTCCGCTTTTGTAATTTGACAGATTGTTCGTTTTTTCGTCCATTTCGGAGTAAACGTATTCCTGATAGCCCGTATCGCCTTAGTTGTATTGATTTGGTATTCATAAGTTGTCTGCTTCTCTTCTTTATTATCCGATTGAGATGATTCAAGAACACACTTTTTGATCTCGGAAACCAGATTGTAGAAGATAAGGGATGAATAAATCTCCTGAATGATGTATTCTGCTTTTATCGAGTGGATACGTTTCATTCCTATTCCATATTTAAGCCAGGAGAAACTCTGCTCGATTCGCCACCTTAGGTGGTAAATAAATCCAAGAGCCTCCGGAGGAAATTCTGCTTCATCCAGATTGGTAATCAGTCCTTCCCAGACGTTGTCGCCAATCTCGATAGCTACCACCCTGCAGTCAAAATCAATAAATTCAGATTCTTGATCAATCTGTCTCATTGATTTTTTGACCAGGTATTTCATCTGGGGGTTTTCTTTTTCCTCTTTTCTTTGGTGGTGGGTAAGAATGCGGCTGATCTGCTGGTCTTCTGTATGGTCAAGCTGTGTATAAGTCAGGCAGCTATACTCTCGTTCTTTCATACGTATGAGGTATTTGTGCCCTAAGGATTCAATAAGCTTACACAATGGATAAGAAAAATACCCTCTGTCCATGACAAAGAGAAATGTCTCGCCAGGATAAGCTTCATGAATCTCCTTGACCATTTTCATAGCAGCGCCCCGTTCGTCTTTGGACCTCTGGTCTTGAGTGACGATGGCTAAAAATTTGTCATTAAGTACGTCATAGGCTGCGTTAACATGAATACCGGCCCGGATAATGTTTTCCTTGTTCTTGGTATAAATGATGTAGTCAGGTTCATCTTCATTTGGCGCAACAGGTTCATTGGTTCCGTCAAAAGCGATTACCCTGTGTTCTTTATATTTTTTATCCATGGAATAAAGTGCCAATGTGGCTTTGTGCAGTGTTGAAAATACGCTGACTGGAGTCTTGGCTTTTGTCTGAACAAGTGCCGAAGCAGATGGTCTTACACTGCCCATGCCGAAATAGTTCATGGATAAATCGGAGAGTGTTGATCCATTCCCGATAATGGATGTATTCAGGAAATGGAACAAGTTTATTTTTGATGATCGATAATGACTTCGTGAGAAAGCTCCTGTTTGAGAAGCAAGAATCTTCTCCTGTTTGTGGGCAAATTCCTCAAGGAATTTCATGAATCTTTGATAAATCACGGACGGCGAAGTAACTTTAGTTGCCATATTTTCCTCCTTATAAAGTTATGTTTTCAACGTGATAAGGATTAAATTAGACAATTATAGAGTTGTTGTCAAAGCTAATTTTCGTTAAACCAGAAAATATAAAATCCACCATCTGTGCACGGATGGTGGACAATACTAACTATCAAAAACTAAGCTAAATGACATTGAGAGAAGAATCACAAAACCACATTGAACAGATCGTCAAAATCATTCAGCCAATGAATCCTGTCGTGATCTATCTTAAAAACAATGACATTGCCGACTCCATCGAGCAGACCTCCAAAAACCGTCCCGGCTGGCTGGAAGCTGTCATCGACTACCATATTTCGGGCAAGTATGGCCAAAGCATCCAGGCCAAAGGATTGAATGGATATCTGGATTGTCTGGAAGAAAGACAGAAACGAGAACTCGAAATTCTCAGCAAGCTTCCGCTCCAGAAACTGGTCGTAGAGAATCCTCAACGCAGCTGGTCTATTGCTCAACAAAACATCGCTGCCTACCTTCAAACTCTTTAAATTTTGCAGCAAAGCTCAAAGCCGCTCAGTGTTTACCGGGCGGCTCTTTTTTTAGCAAAAAAGGTACTCCAAAGTGGAGAATCTCCATTTGTCATCCTTAGAGTACTCGTGTGGAAATATCTAACCGCTGTCAGACTAGAAAATCAGCTGAACCAGCAGCATGTAACAGATCGTTCCACCCGCAATCGACAACAACATCTGTCTTTTCCAAAGATGCAATCCTACCACAACCGCGATCGCAATCAACTCTGGAAGGCCATGACTTCCAGATGGCAGAGAAACATCTTTGAGAGAGTACACAACAAGTAATCCAAGGACTGCTCCTGGCAGAGCATAACCAAGGTATTGAATATATTTGGGTGTCGGCCGGTTGCCGCCAAACACCATAAACGGCAGAAAGCGGGTGGTCATCGTCGCCAGAACCACCATTGCGATCGTCATGATCTGCTGAAAAATCGTCATGACATTTCCTCCTGGAGGATATCTGCCTTTCTTTGGGCGTTAAGAGCGGAATCGTCCTCTGTATCTGTATCTGCAGCGTCCATATTGATTACCAGATCCGGCCCGCATTCCAGAGCCGTGATCTTCTTGCGAAGCAGTGTAAGCACAAACAGAATCGAAACCATCGCCGGAATCATGAACTGACTCGCTCCAAAAATGGCCAGACATCCGGCGCCCAGGGCAAGACCGATTAAAGAGCTGATATGCTGCTTTTCCTTGAGCCACTGTTCCATGAAAATCACCACAAACATGGCCACCATCACAAACTCCAGACCTTCGGCATTAAACTGGATCAATGATCCAAAAAGGCCGCCAACCAATGCGCCTGAAAACCAGTAGAAGTGGTTGAGCAATGTGACAAAGAACATGAACCAGCCGCGGTCAACATCCTCAGGAATGTCTGCCGTATAGTTGATGGAAAACGTCTCATCGCACATGCCAAAAATCAGGTACAGCTTTTTCCAGCCCATCGCGCGATAGCGGTCCAGCATGGAAATTCCGTAAAACAGATGACGGGCATTGACCATCAACGTCATGAGAAAAGCAGACAATGGATCAAATGGTCCCATGAGCATGCTGACGGTGACAAATTCAATGGATCCCGCAAAAATCGTCAGGCTCATCAATGCCGGATACCAGAAACTGAATCCACAGGCATGCATATAAATTCCATAGGTCAGTGCCAGAAACCAGAACCCCGCAAAAATTGGAATCGTATAGGGAAACGCAGCCTTCAACGCTTTTTTGATCTTTTGATTGGATTCGGGTTGTGTTTTGAACTCCGTTTTTGGATCAGAAGCCATCCTTTCTTTTCCCCCTTTCCAGACCCACCATCAAAAATTGGATAAGCCAAAGTTTTTCTTCATTCAGCGAACTTCCCTTCCGGATTTTTCTCTTTGGCCGGTAAAAAACGGCTTTTGAGTTCTTCGATTAACAGTGAAGCCACTGGCGTAAAAACCTGATACTTTTTCCAGATGATATACATCGGCACCAGCAGTTCCGGTTCAAGCGGACGGAAGCACAAATCGCTCAGTTCATCGGTATTGACCAGGCCATCGAAGGTCAGCGCATAGCCAAATCCTTCCTGGACCATGATGGCGGCATTGAAAACCAGATCATACGTTGCCACAAAATTCATATCCGCAAACGTATCCCCAAGCCAGGCCGCCATTTCCGCCTGTAAAGCCTGACGAGAACACATCAATGGCAGTCCTTTGAGATCTTCAACCTGAATGGTTTTCTTTTGGGCCAACGGGCTGGTTTTTGGCAGAACCAATCCCCATTTATCCCTATACGGCAGCTTCAGGCCATTGTATTTGGTTGGGTCCATTTCTTCGACCACAATCGCAAAGTCCAGAATCCCCTGATCCAGATGCTCAATCACCGATTCGGTTCCGCCACTGTAGAGATGGTAGCGGATGTTGGGATATTCCTCATTCAGACTGGCGGCTGCGTGCATCACACAGCCAATCCCCTGCGACTCGGCACAGCCAATCCGGATATCCCCGCCATTGATTTCGTCGAGCGCCTTGAATTCATCGGCGGTTTTATCCACCAGGTCAAGAATCTCTGAAGCGCGCCGGCGCAGCAGTCTTCCCTCTTCAGTCAGCGTAATTTTGGAACTGCCGCGGATAAACAGTTTCTTGCCCAGTTCTTCTTCCAGTTCTTTAAGCTGGCGGGAAAGGGTAGGCTGAGAGATATACAGCCGCTCAGCTGCTCTGGTGATATTTTCTTCTCTGGCTACCGCCAGGAAATAGCGCAGGACGCGGATTTCCATAGATTGATCTCCTTCTTCACTCTTTTTAGAAAGAATGCTGCTTCTTATCGTATTCATTTTCTGCATGGTCCTTCATAGGAATCCGGTATTTCCAGTCTTCTGTATTTTTTCGTAAGCTAAAGGCACAGACAAGGAGAATCCCATATGAATCCCAATCAAGATAAAGTCACATTAGAAACAGTTATTGCCGGTTTTCAGGAAGGCAACCAGATTCCCCGTACTCCAGAGCGCGCTGCCAGATTCAACGAAATCTGCCAGGAAAACCTGAAGCTGCAAATGGAACTGAACTCAACTTACCATACGCCCGAAGAAATCATCCAGCTGATGGAGCAGATCACCGGCCATTCTGTTGATGAATCCTTTCACCTGTTTCCGCCTTTTTATACCGACTTTGGAAAAAACATCCAGTTTGGTCAAAATGTCTTTGTCAATTCCGGCTGTCACTTTCAGGATCAGGGCGGGATCAAGATTGGAGATGGAGTTCTGATTGGTCACAACGTGGTTCTGGCTACCATCAATCATGACCTGGACCCTGCTCAAAACCGCAAAAATCACTATGCTCCGATTACAATCGGTAACCATGTCTGGATTGGCTCCAATGCGACGATCTTATCCGGTGTGACGATTGGAGACTGGGCGGTGGTTGCTGCCGGAGCGGTCGTAACCAGGGACGTCCCGCCAAGAACGATTGTCGGCGGCGTTCCGGCCAAAGTCATCAAAACGATCGACTGATCAGTCTTTCCATTCCCATTCAACCGACTGCCTCTTGCTTTTTGACTTTTTTGGATCCTCGCAGACAATTCATTCCGGTACAGATTACGCAAAATATGTACCGGGATTTCGGGCTTTTCATGGTACGATCAATTTGTCAAAGAAAGAGAAAAGCGAGGAAATCTCTATGTACAAATTAGTTGTCAGCGATCTTGATGAAACCTTATTGACCAGTGAAAAACATGTGGGCCTGAAAACTTGCAAAGCCATACAGCAGGCCAAAAAGCAAGGCACCAAGTTTGTCTGCTCGACCGGCCGCGGGGTGTGCTCCATTCAGGGAACGCTCAAAGAAATCGGCACCTGGAATGAGCCTGGAGAGTATTCGATTTCCTTTAACGGCGGCATGATCACCGAAAACAAGGACAACAAAGTCCTGGCCTTGCAGCCGCTGGATTTTGATCTGGCCAGAGACCTGTTCAATGCTGGTCAGAAGATGAATCTTTGTGTTCATGCCTACACACCCGATGGAGTCTACATTTCCAACATCAATCCGGATGAAGCCAGCTTTTTAAAGGGCCGTATGGAGTACACAGATCTCGAAGACATTGATCAGTTAGCCGGTCAGCCGGTTTTAAAAGTCCTCTTTGAAAACAGCGATTTTGAATCCCTCAAGCCCATTCCTGCCAGGATTCACGCTTTAAGTGACCAGTGCGAGGTCTCCTTCTCTTCCAACCGCTATGTGGAATTCAATCCAAAAGGCATCAATAAAGGCTCGGGCCTGCGCAAGCTCGCCCAGATTCTGGGCATCGACCTGGCCGAAACCATCGGCATTGGCGACCATCTCAATGATGCGGCCATGATTGAAGCCGCGGGCCTTGGTGTTGGCGTAGCCAATGTCTACAAAGATGTCCTCCCGCTTTGCGATGTGGTAACCAGCCGCGACCATAACCACGATGCCGTGGCTGAAGTTCTCGAAACCTACGTTCTTTAACCTTCAGAAACTGCCGGCCATCAAATCTTTTTCATCCTTTTGAATTTTTGATGGATTTCCAGATGCAAATCTTTTCCCTTTTCGGATCAGATCTCTTTTGGGATCGGATCTCTGGCTGCAGCCTTCCCATTCTGCCTTCCATTTTCATCAAAGCTTTCTGATGATTTGCCATAAACATCGAAGCCGCCCGCCTGGGCGGCTTTTGAATGTGGTGGGGTTTGCGGGCGGAGAATTCTTCCTGAGATTTTCTAGTCCTTCTTTCTGGTATGGGCGCGGCCATATGGTTCTTTGTCAGAAAACTCGCGGACCACTTCAATGTCTTCCAGAATATATGGGGTGGTCTGGTAGACGATATAGTTGATCCAGTTGGCAAAAAACAGGTTGGCAGAAGAACGCCATGAGACTTCTGGGGCTTTGGTGTCATCGTCATTTGGATAGTAGTTTTCCGGAACCGCAATGGGCAGGCCGGCATTCTTATCACGAAGGTATTCTTTTTCCAGTGTGCGCTGATCATATTCAGAATGGCCAGTAATAAAGATCTGTCTTCCGCCTTCCGTGGACATCGCATACAGACCTGCCTGGGGAGAAGAAGCCAGAATTTTCAGCTGGTCAACGGCTTCAACATCTTTGCGGTCCAAAGTGATATGACGGGAGTGCGGAACCATGAACGTATCATCAAACCCGCGAAACAGAATTGAAGACTTGCGTTCAACATGGTGTTTGAAGACGCCAAACAATTTAGCTGGCAGCGGCTTTTTGTCAATGCCGTAATGATAGTAAAGCCCCGCAAACGCGCCCCAGCAGATATGGAGGGTGGAATAGACATGCGTCAAAGACCAGTCCATGATCTGGCAGAGTTCCGGCCAGTATTCAACCTCTTCATAACTGAGGTGTTCCAATGGAGCTCCGGTAATGATCAGGCCATCGTAGTACTGGTCTTTGATGGAATCAAAGGTGGTATAGAAATGGGCCATGTGCTCCTGAGAAACATGGGTGGAAGTATGGGTATCCATCTTGAGCAGATCGAGTTCGATCTGTAAGGGCGTATTGCCAATCAGGCGGACAATCTGCGTTTCCGTTTCGATTTTGGTTGGCATCAGATTGAGCAGCAGAATATGCAGCGGGCGAATATCCTGCGTGAGCGCCCGCTTTTCAGTCATGACAAAGATATTCTCGTCAATCAGCGTCTGGGTGGCAGGCAGTTGTTCAGGAATTTTAATCGGCATGGGTTCAGCTTCCTTTCTTTGTTCAGTTTTCTCTTATTTCTGTTTCTTGGCTTTCTATTTCTTGGCGTTTATTCCGGCATTTTCGGTTCGTTCATTTAGATCCCTGGGCGCCTTTTCGGCTGCCTGTGAATCGTTTCAACTTGGTCTCTTTTTTGGTCTTTCGTGCAGATGAAAGTCCAGTGTGAAAAAATACCCGTCCACAATGAACGGGCGATGTTTTTTCGGTTGAATCAGGCGCTGGCATCAATCGAATCAAGAGCCTGGGAAATATCCGCAATCAGATCTTTGGAATCTTCCAGACCACAGGAGAAGCGAACCAGATCTGGATAAATTCCAGCGGCTGTCAGTTCTTCTTCTGTCATCTGGCGGTGGGTCGTGCTGGCCGGATGCAAAACGCAAGTTCTGGCATCCGCTACATGGGTTTCAATGGCGGCCAGTTTTAAGGCGCCCATGAATTGTTCAGCTGCTTTGCGGCCGCCCTTTAAGCGGAAGGAGACAACGCCGCATCCGCCATTGGGCAGATATTTCTGGCCCAGTTCATAGTAGCGATCTTCTGGCAGGCCTGAGTAGAAGACTTCGAAAACCCGTGGATCCCTGGACAGGAATTCAGCAACCGCCTGACCATTTTCAACGTGGCGGGGCATGCGGACATGCAAAGACTCCAGGCCGAGGTTGAGATAAAACGCATTCTGCGGCGACTGGATACAGCCAAAATCACGCATGAGCTGCGCCGTGGCTTTGGTAATAAAGGCTCCTTCTTTGCCAAATTTTTCGGCATAGGTAATGCCATGATAACTGTCATCGGGTGTCGTCAGGCCGGGGAATTTTTCAGCATGGGCCATCCAGTCAAAGTTGCCGCTATCGACAATCGCACCGCCGACAGCCGCTCCATGACCATCCATATATTTCGTTGTCGAATGGGTAACGATATCGGCACCCCATTCAAATGGGCGGCAGTTGACTGGGGTTGCAAAGGTATTGTCGATAATGAGCGGAATGCCATTGTCATGGGCCGCTTTGGCAAATTTTTCAATGTCCAGAACGGTCAACGCCGGGTTCGCAATGGTTTCGCCAAAAATGGCTTTCGTATTCGGGCGAATGGCCGCCTGAATTTCTTCTAAAGAGGCATCCGGATCTACAAAGGTAAAATCAATCCCCATCTTTTTCATGGTGACCGCAAACAAGTTGTAAGTCCCTCCATAAATACTCGAAGAACTGACCACATGATCCCCTGCACTGGCAATGTTGAAAATTGCAAGCAGATTGGCCGCCTGGCCGCTGCTTGTTAACATGGCCGCCGTTCCGCCTTCCAGTTCGGCAATTTTAGCAGCTACGGCATCATTGGTCGGGTTCTGAAGACGGGTATAGAAATAGCCCGAATCTTCCAGATCAAACAACCGGCCCATGGCTTCGCCGGTATCATATTTAAATGTCGTGGATTGAACAATGGGAACCTGGCGGGGTTGCCCAGATCCGGGACGGTATCCGCCCTGGACGGCCTGTGTTCCTTTTCCATATGTCTTCATACTCAAAAACCTTCTTTCTACAAGAGTCTCTTCAAAGAGAATTGTTCCAAGTCTATCAAATTTGAAAAATTTTACAAAATTTTGACCTTCCGATGAAATATTTTTCATCAATTTATGCGATCAGTGTGTTTTTTGTCGGAAAGTGATGGAAAAAGAACCAAGGCAGTCCAGCCCGGCTGTTTTTCATTGCACAAAAAAAGCTGATCCCCGTTAAAGAGACCAGCGTAATTTCAGATTTCAGGATTCATTTCTTTTGGGATGGATTTCATATGTTAGGCAAGGATACCCCATCCAAATTGAGAAGCAGTTTGGGTGGGGTCATTGACGTCCCTTTCTGAACTTTGGTGGTTGGATTTTCATTTCTGGATTTCGGCATTTGAATCCGGCGCCTGATGCTCATCCGTCCTGGCAGAAACACTGCTGTGGGCAGTGGTGGAACTGGATGCGTTTGTCTTGGCGGCATTGTTCCATTTTTTGCGTCTGAGTCGGCGGCCTGTGGTATGGGAAGAAGGCAAATTGCCCATGATGGAAATCATGCCGCCATCTCCCTCAGAAACGCCCTGCCAGATATTGGCAGCCCCGCGGGTAATCTTCTTTGTGGTTCTGGTGGCTCCATGCTGGAGAAAGAGAACCAGTTTCAAAACTGCACTGACCACCATCATCCCAAAGACAAGCATACCGGCAATGGCCATGGCGTCCAGAAACCGTCCCAGACCGACATATAACCGTCCTTCCAGAAAAGCAGTCATCATCTGGAAAACAGTTCCTCCAGGAACCAATGGAATCAAAGCCGGAACCAGGAACATGGTATCCGGTTCATGACGCAGTTTGGAAAACAGACTGGCGGCCAGCGTAAAGCCAGCTGCGCCATAGAAACTGGCGGACAGTACTGTCATCCCCAGCTCCACGCAAAGCTGATAGACAAACGAGCCAATCCCGCCGGTTACGCCAGCTAAAAGCAGCGTCGTTTTCGATGTGATGTTATAGAGAACACCAAAGCCGATGGCCGCTAATGTGCCGCCAAAAAAAGCCTGTAATAAGATCATCGTCATACTCGTTACCTCTACAGCAGGGTCAGGGCGATCGCTGAACCCATCGCAATGCTGACGCCGACAAGCAGAGCTTCGGTCAGACGGCTGATGCCGGAAACATAGTTGCCCGAGACAGTATCCCGCAATGAGTTTGTCAGCGTCATTCCCGGAACCAGCAGCATCAAAACGGAAAGCAGCATCTTATCAAAATGTGTTCCCGCCAGGCCAAGCGCCGCCAGCTTGCAGGCAATCGTCGCAATAAAGGCTTCACATAAAATCTTTAAGAATCGGTTGATCTGATAGCGGTCAAACCAGTTGCCGACCAGCTGCACCAGCGCCCCAATTAAAAAGACGCAGGCAATACCTGGCAGTGTTTCATAAAAGAAAAACCCAAAGCCTCCTGCTCCAATGGACGCAAATAAAACGGTCTGCCAGGGTTTAAATTTTGGGGCTTCGACAATCTTTTCCAGTCTTTTGGCAACTGTCAGGGGAGTCTGCGGATGCCTGGAAAGATCGTGAGCCAGGGCATTGATCTGACGAAGTCTTGACAGATTATTTGAAATTCCATAAATCCGGACGATTTTTGTGGCAAACTGACTGCCGCTTGAAACGGTCACCATGATGCCAGTCAGAATGGCAAATGGTGTTACCTGATCGATTTTGTCAAAAGACTTTCCGATTTTCTGCATCAGGTATTCAACGCGCTCGACTTCACCTCCGCACTCGAGCAGCAGCTTTCCTGTGTAGGCAATGACACCGCAGCATTCATCCAGATACAGTCGCAAAGCCGCATCTTCCTGCTTGACTGTGCTCTTTGCAGAGTAATTGGGTGCAGAAGGGTGAATGGCTTTGGACTGAAGTGTTGATTCTTCCATAAAACAACCTCACTCGTATCCATTTCTGTTTATTTTTTATCTTCAATTACCTGTATCTTAACATAAAGGTTTGAAATTCCCTGACCGCATAAATGAACGGTTTTTGAATGAAAAGACGAGTCTCGATTCGAATCAAATATCAATCAGAGCATGAATTTTCTGCTTGGATCCTCCATCCAGGACCCAGGCAGAGATTCCAATTTTTGCTTTTCAAAGTCTTTGCAACGAAGCTTCAACAAATCATACCTCCCGATTTCGATTGCCTTTAACCATCCAGAATTCATTGGATGGAGGGCGAGATCATGCGGTCAAGGATGCCGTTTTGTTTCCTGTTTTCTTAGGACAGGGACTGCCTTCTCTTTTCTGGTGCAGTTTTTCTACCCAATCTAAATTTGATGGTTTCCAGCCCTTCCTGCAAAAATTGACAGTCAAATCCTTAGAAAAAGACATTTTCGAACATTCAAATCTGCGATACTATAAATCAAGAAAGCGGTTGCAGTTTTATCTGCTATCCCGTTTGCCTGCTGTTTAAAAAAGAACAGACCGATAAGAGAAAGAGGTAATATTTTATGGTTAATCGTTTTGTCCTGAATGGCATTTCGTATCACGGAAAAGGTGCCATCGAGGAAATTCCCGGCATCATCAAAGCCAAAGGCTTCAAAAAAGCATTCATCGCTTCCGATCCGGATCTGGTTAAATTTGGCGTGACTAAGAAAGTCACCGACCTGCTCGATGCCAACAGCATGGACTATGTGATCTACTCTGAAATCAAGCCAAACCCAACCATCGAAAACGTAAAAGATGGTGTGGCTGCCTATAAAGAATCCGGTGCGGATTACATGATCACCATTGGCGGCGGCTCGTCTATGGATACAGGAAAAGCCATCGGGATTATCATCAACAACCCGGAATTCGAAGATGTTCGCTCCCTCGAAGGTGTTGCTCCAACCAAAAACCCAACAGTCTTCACCATCGCTGTTCCAACGACAGCCGGAACAGCTGCCGAAGCAACCATCAACTACGTCATCACGGATACCGAAAAGAAACGTAAATTCGTTTGCGTTGATGTCAATGACATTCCAAACGTAGCCATTGTTGACCCTGACATGATGTCCACCATGCCGAAAGGCCTGAGTGCTGCTACGGGTATGGATGCCCTGACTCATGCCATTGAAGGCTATACCACGGCTGCTGCCTGGGAGCTGGCTGACTGCCTGAACCTGGAAGCCATCAAACTGATTTCCGCTAACCTGCGCAAAGCGGTTGAAAATGATCCAGAAGGGCGCGAAGGCATGGCTTTAGGTCAGTTCGTTACCGGCATGGCCTTCTCCAATGTTGGTCTGGGAATTGCCCACTCCATGGCCCATACGCTGGGCGCTGTTTATGACACGCCGCATGGTGTTGCCTGCGCAATGATGCTGCCAATCGTAATGGAATACAATCAGGAAGCCACTGGCGATAAATTCAAACATATCGCTGAGGCAATGGGCGTCGATACAACAGGCATGTCCGTTGATGAATATCGCAAAGCGGCCATCGATGCGGTGAAAGCCCTGTCCAAAGACGTTGGCATTCCAGAAAAACTGCCCGCCTTAAAAGAAGAAGATCTCGACTTTCTTGCCGCTTCTGCTTATGCGGATGCATGCCGTCCAGGAAACCCGAAAGAAACCAGCGAAGCGGATATGAAGGAACTCTTCCGCAAACTGATGTAATTTCGATCGATCATTCTGCTTTCTTTGTTCGCGTATTTCAGATGCAGCGCAGGAGAAGGACTTCCCTTCTCCTGTTTTTGTTGTTTGTTCCTGTCGTTCCTGTTGCTCTTTTCTTGTCAGTGAACAATTCAGCTTTAGTCTTTAAACCGGATTGAATTTGAAATACAGGCGCTTTATTCTTTTCCTGATAAGAAGTGATAAGAAGTGGTTTTTAGAAAGTGATTTTCATTGACCAGTATCGGCAGCATACCGATACAAGGAGGCACATGATGAAAAAAACATCTCCGCTCGGTTTAATCCCTGTGTTATTGATTCAGATGGTGTTGATTCTTATGCAGTGGCGCCAGCAGCAATATCTGATCGCATTCTGTATTGGATATGCCTGGTGCTGCATTTTAACTGTTTATATTCCTCAAACGTATCGACACACTCGAATCTGTCTTCAGGTTTTGATGGCGGTGACTGGATGCGGACTGACGTACTTGATTTTTGCCCAGGATCATCCGGCATCAATGGCTGACTGGTGCGGCGTGGTGATGGTGTGGATCGGAATCCTTTATATGGTTCTGCTTTCGCGTGTTGAAACCCGCCGAAACCGCAAAAAAGCTGACTCAAAAACGAACGAAGACAAAGTGGTCGTAAATCGGTGACTCTGTGCTTTTCGGCCTGATCGACTGGTCTGACTGCTCTGGTCGAACTGGTCTCATCTGGCTGGCAGCCGGAAACAAAGCCTCGAACTCAGAACCGATAAAAATCCCCTTCAATAAATGAGTAGAATTTGTCCTCGGAAGGATAAAATGTACTCATCCCTGTCTGCGAACAGTGTTCGGCATTAGCCGGCGGTCGAAGGGTTAAATTGAATGGTGACCCAAAGCTTTGTCTTTTGGACTCCACTCTGAATCTTCAATCTTATCTAAGTCCCGCTTTACGCACCGCACTTTCCGGGGAAAGTACAGCTTGTAATTTTAAGGGGCATACCCCAATCTCGCAGAATTGGTCCCCCTCAAAGCCCGTCCGGCGCGGTACAGGCCTGAGTTTTAAGAAACCCGAAGATTTCACAAAACAGCTCCGGCCGGGCTTGATGAAAGCTCGGACAGTCATTATGGCTGTCTATTCATTTGTTTACTTGGTTAGTTAGTTAGTTAGGGAGTTATGGTGTTACTTGACTGGTTACTTGTTTTGTTTCTTGTTTTACTTCTTGTTTTGTTTCTTGTTTTGTTTCTTGTTTTGTTGCCTGCTGATTCTTTAACTGCTCGATTCTCTCTTCATAAAGCTTCTTAATGCTCTCTCGGGGAGTCCATTTGGTGATTTCCGGATGATTCTCATAAATCCATACAAGATTGGACGCCGCATTGATATCGGCGTTCATTTCTTTGTGCACAGGACAAAACGCCTTTTCATGAGCTGATTTGTCGCGGGTAACTTTTGCTCCACAGATGTGGCAGTACTGGGAACTGTAGGCCTGGTTGACATACGAGACTCCGATCTCCTTCAGGCCGGCTTTGTATTCGATTCTCTCCTGCAGGACGCCATACATCCACTCCGAAAGCAGGCGGTTCATTCGCTTATACTTGCTGGCCGCCCCTCGGATATCCAGATCTTCCATTACAATATGACCGATACTCTGGTCTGTCTTCAGGACCAAAGCGATTTCTTCGTTGATCAGGCATTCCAGATGGGCCTGGATCTTTCTGGACTGGCGGGCAAAGGACTTTCTACCACGGGTATTGTTCTTTCTGATCCTTTCTGCCTTGCGCAAAAGCGAGTATGTTCGTTCTTCGCAGGCTTTCTTTTCCTGAGGGGAAAGATCTGGCTTTTTAGAGGCAAACTTCTCCTGGTCAGCCTGCTTTAAAAGATTTTTTCTTCGATCCCGCATTCGGTTTCTCTGAACTCCTCGGGCACTCAGAAAATCAGAAGCAGGATAAAAGCATTCTTTGTAAGTTCTTTGGTCTAAGGTTTCAGCCGCCTTGCTCTTGTTTTTGAACAACGCCTGCTTTTTATCTTCAGTTTTCTTCTTTTTAAGTTCAGCAGATAAAATATCATTGGAAGTGCTGAGCAAAGAAGTAATTCCAGCATCTACGCCAACGTTCTTCTCTGACTTGGAAGGATGGTTTCTTACTTCGACAAGTCTCTGGAAGACCAGACGGTTTTTTTCACGGTCATAGAGCACAGTAAGGTTGCCTCTGGTCTTTTCTTTTTTGGATGTATAGAAAATCCCCCGGAGTTTGACTTCAAATGGCTCCTGGTTTCCTAACCCCATCAGCTGAATGATTGTTGTATTCTCTTCATGACGGATTGTATAACCGTTTTTGTCAATTTTCATCCAGCTGCCTTTGTTGGTATGAACTGGTTTATGGTACTGTCGATACCTTCTTGCCGCATGAGTGAGAAGCCGGTGGATTCTGACAGAATCGCATTTTTTCAGGCGGCCAGCGATATCTTTATTGGAAATCTCCAGAGGCTCAAACCGATGATTTCGAATGATTGGTTTAAACAGCGAAGGCGTCTTGACCACATAAAATACAACTGAGGCTTCTTGGGCATTCATCTTGTACTTCGTATAGAGTTCATCCTTGATACGGCGGATGATCTCTTCCTCCATGGATTTACGGTTTGTGATGATAGACTGCATAGCACATGTCCAGAGCCATGAAGGAAGCATTCCCTTTGGAAAAGAAATACCCGTCAATTTAGCTACGTGATTGGTCGTATCTTTAAGAAGCTGTCGTTTTTCAGCGCGGATTTGGTCCCGGCACTTTTTCCAGGACTTTCCCATCAACTCAATGGAACAGCCAAAAGGAGCAAGAAGGTTATAGGTTTCTCTCCAGGCGAGAAATAAGTTATCTGCCTGTCTGCTCTGGTTTTTGTCCAGTCTGACGGACACCATCTGAATTGTTTTTTTTCGATCGACTCATCTTCCTTGTCCTCCTTGAGCAGTTTCCTGGTTTCTTCAATTATTTTCTTATTCGGATCTTGTGCGATGTTTGTTCTAAGACTTTGCTTTCAAGTGATTATGAAAATTTTCAATCTTCCATTAATGACTCGTTGGTATAGAAATCACTCCTATGTCTATTGGGCAGATTACTTATGAAATTTTTTCAAAATTGTGAAACAAACTATTCGGAACAAACATTGCTCAAGATCTCTTATTCTTGTTGCTGCATGAACCATATAAGCGGCCAGAAAAAACAGTAATGATGGCAATCAGGTCGTCTGTGAGTTCCGTTGATGATCACAATTTCTGTCTCCATCTTTTTGGCAAGATATTCAACCAGTTCAAAGCCGAAACGCAGCAGGCGGTCTTTGTGGGTAATGACAATGTGGCTGACTTTTCTGTTTATAAGCAGATCTATCAGTTTAAACAGACCTGGCTTTTTGTAATTCATTCCAGATCCAATATCCTCAATAATCTGGTATTGCCAGCCCTGCTTCTGCATATAGATCTCAACAACATCTGCCTGCCTTTCCAGGTCCGCCATTCTTTTCTTTGTAGAAACACGGCAATAACCAATGGCGGTTCTTTGCGACTTTTCTGGAGTCTTCCCAAGATAGACATCCAGCTCTTCAGAATCAAACATATAATGGCCGCCAATAGAAAGATGATAAGGCAGGTTATCAGTTTTGATCATTCTGTACAAAGTATGTCTGGTAACTCCAAAATACTGGCAGACCTGCGCGCTTTCTATTTCTATATTTATTGTACATCAGACGCAAAATTTATTGTACATCAGACGCAAAAAATGCGCAATAAAAAGACCGAAAACGCATTTATTTTATTTATCCAGATAGGCCTGACAAATGTCCCTTTCATGGTCAAGTTGACTAAAAACGTTCGCAATTAATGATCGTAACAAACTCTAAAATGTTGATTTCAGGCGTAAACGTTCATATATAACAGACAAAAATTTCTTTTAACGCTTTTGTCGGTCGCATCTTATCCATTATTGAATCTCAAAAGCATCTTTCAGAGGGCTTTCATCCCCATGGCAAGCCATGGCGTATTCGCCTAGCTTGATAACAAAGGACATGTTGGTGACGATGGACATGCAAAGAATAGTGGACAGGTGAAAAATGGAAGATGAGCCGATAACGGAATTTCAATCATTTAGCCCTTATTATTTTAAAATTGCCTTATTTATCCAACTGTTAAATCCCGTCTCTCTATCAGAAAGGACTTCATTTCAGATAGAGGGGCGGGATCTTTCTGGTGGGATTTCAGAGGATTAAGCGGGATTGCCTCGTATGCCTATTTATGCCTATTGGATAGAACCATCGAGTTTGCCGAGTTTTTCAATGCGGCGGATGTGGTTGGCTCCCTGGGAAAATGGTGTAGTCAGGTAAGTGTGAACGATATCCTTAGCCGTTTCAAGTCCAGTGGTGCGAGCTCCCATGGCTAACATGTTGGCGTCGTTGTGTTCACGCGTCAGGCGGGCATCCGTCACGTCCTTGCATAAGCCGCAGCGAATTCCAGGAACTTTGTTTGCGGCAATGCTGATGCCAATGCCGGTTCCGCAGATGACGATTCCACAATCTGCATCGCCATTGATGACGGCATCAGCTGCTTTTTTCGCATAGTCAGGATAGTCGACGCTGTCGTTGGTGTCGGTTCCAAAGTTGAGAACTTCATAGCCTTCATTCTCTAGCATCTTGACGATTTCTTTTTTCATATCGGTCGCCGCATGGTCGTTGGCGATTGCAACTTTTTTCATAACTTTCGGTCTCCTTTTATCGTTACTGTGTCTTCCCTATTTTCGCACAACTGTTCAGCCTGGGTGGTATTTCTCTTCGTTCCAGCCGCCTTTTTTAGATTTCTAGTCTTTTTGTCTATTCTCAATAGCTTCAAGTTGATCATTCATGGACAAAAACAAGGGGGTTTCAGTGTGAAACTGTCGGTTTTTTCACGCTTTTTCAAAAAATTATGAAAATCGTTTACAACATTTCTTTCCATCCCTTATCTCGGTGCCTATACTAGTGAAGTCACGAAATTACAAATAAGGAGGACTTATGGCAGACCTTAACGCATTGTACGAAACTGTCAAAAAAAGAAATCCCAATGATCCAGAATTCTTACAGGCTGTAGAAGAAGTCTTTGAATCTCTGAAAGTCATTCAGGATAAAAAACCAGAACTGCTCGACGAGGGCGTTCTTGAAAGACTGGTTGAACCAGATCGTCAGATCATGTTCCGTGTTCCATGGGTGGATGACCAGGGCAAAACGCAGGTCAACCGTGGTTACCGCGTTCAGTTTAACAACGCAATCGGCCCTTATAAAGGCGGATTACGTTTCCACCCAAGTGTAAACATCTCCATCATTAAGTTCCTTGGTTTTGAACAGGTATTCAAAAACTCCCTGACTACCCTGCCCATGGGCGGCGGCAAAGGCGGATCTGACTTTGATCCAAAAGGAAAATCCGATGCAGAAGTTATGCGTTTCTGTCAGTCATTCATGACAGAACTCTACAAATACATTGGTCCAAACACAGACGTTCCGGCTGGCGACATCGGCGTGGGCGGCCGCGAGATCGGCTACATGTTTGGCCAGTACAAGAAAATTACCAACGAATGGTCTGGTGTTCTAACCGGTAAAGGTCTTTCCTACGGGGGATCCCTTGTTCGAACTGAAGCGACCGGCTATGGCTTATGCTACTTCACAGAAGCTCTGCTTAACGATAAAGGCACAAGTTTCGAGGGTAAAACAGTCGCTCTTTCCGGTTCCGGAAACGTTGCGATCTATGCCTGCCAGAAAGCGCAGCAGTTAGGCGCCCTGGTTGTTACGATGTCTGACTCCAATGGTTCGATCTATGATCCAAACGGAATTGATCTGGCCGCTGTCAAAGAAATCAAGGAAGTTCGCCGTGGACGCATCAAAGAATATGTCGAAACGCATCCTGATGCTGTCTATATGGAAGGCAAACGTCCATGGTCTGTTCCTTGCGATATCGCACTTCCATGCGCTACCCAGAACGAACTCGACCTCGAAGATGCAAAAGAACTTGTTGAACACAAAGTCTTCTGCGTGTGCGAAGGGGCAAACATGCCAACGACTCCAGATGCCATTCACTATCTGATGAGCCATGGTGTTTACTATGCTCCAGGTAAAGCATCCAATGCTGGTGGTGTTGCCTGCTCCGGTCTGGAAATGAGCCAGAACGCTGAACATTTAAGCTGGACTTTCGATAAAGTCGATGAAATGTTAAAAGGCATCATGGTAGGCATCTTCAACAACTGCAAGAACACGGCAGCTGAATTCGGTCATCCTGATGAATATGTCATCGGTGCCAACATTGCCGGATTCCTGAAAGTTGCACAAGCCATGAAAGCACAGGGCTGCTGCTAAGAATTGGCCAGTCCATAAAGGAAACAATCAAATTTTTAAAACAAAAGCGGCTCCGGCCGCTTTTTGTTTTGTTCAAAAGTTATCAAAAAACGTTTGACTTTGTTCTCTTGCTTTCAAGCATGGAAAATTCTCTTTCTGCTACACTGAAACTGATCAAAGAACTGTCTGCTGATCTGAAGATAAGAATGGAAAGAACGGGGATTGACCAGATCGATGAATTCGGGGCAATCAAACAAAAAACGCGGATTGAAATCTTGAATCTGGCCTGATCCTTCTTGATCAATAAAAAGGCCGTAAAACGAAAAAGTCGTAAAACGAAAAAAAGCCATAAAACGGCAAAAGAGGCCACAAACTTCACCAGCAGCAGGATGGAGGAATTTTCATGTTTAAACCTGTCTGGGGCATTATTGGAATCGGCTGGATCGGCTCTGAAATGGCACAAGCCTTACAGAAAGCCGACAAAACCATTCATGCAGCCTGCTCGCGAAACCTTCAAAAAACACAAACTTTCTGTGACAAGTATGGAATCGCCAAAGCCTACACGGACTATCACGATCTGCTTGCCGATCCAGAAATCAATATCGTCTACATTGCCACTCCCCATTCCAACCATTATGAAGTGATGAAAGAAGCGCTTATCGCCGGCAAAAATGTCTTCTGTGAAAAAGCCATCACGGTTAATTCAGACCAGCTGGAAGAATGTGTCGCAATCGCCAATGAAAAAGATCTGGCCATTATGGATGGCGTGACCTTATTCCACATGCCCATCTATGCCAAACTCAAAAATGAAATTCTGCCCAGACTCGGTAAGATCAAGATGATCCAGGTTAATTTTGGATCTTTAAAGGATCCAGATCCAGCCAATCGTTTCTACAGCATGGATCTGGCCGGCGGTGCCTTGCTGGATATTGGTGTCTATGCGATCAGCTTTGCGCGCTATTTCATGAGCAAGAATCCAGAAGTCGTTTTGACAACCATGGAACGCTTTGAAACAGGTGTTGATGAATCCAGCGGGATCTTGCTCAAAAACCCCTCTGGCGAAATTGCGACCATTTCCCTGACCTTCAGAGCCAAACAGCCAAAACGCGGCATGGTTGCCGGCGAAAACGGCTATTTCGAAATCTATAACTTCCCACGCGGCAATGAAGCCATCCTGACGGATCCAGAAGGCCATCAGACAACGATTCAGGATGGAAAGAGTGAAGATGCCCTTCTCTATGAACTCGAAGCCATGGAAGCCTATGCCAGCCATCAGGCTGACTGGAAACCGAATCTGGATAAAATCCGTTCCGTCATGAAAGTGATGACCGATGTGCGTAAACAATGGAATCTGGTTTATCCCTTTGAAAAGTAAACAACTGTTCTTCTGTTCTTCAATCGGCCCGGCCAAGAAAATCTGCCTTTTCTTTGAACCATCGGCTGCTCTTTTGTGTCAGCCAACCGATCCAATCAGGGAGTTCTTAGCCAAAGCTTCCTTTTTTGGGGCATTGGCAGCTCATTCAGGTCATTGATTTGCTTTTACTTTTGGACAGCTTTACGATCTGCCTGTTGAAATTGACTGGTTTTAACCGAAAATGCCCGTACGGATTCAATTCCATACGGGCCTGTTTTTTTTTTCAGCTTTGAAGCCTCATCCACACGGAGACATTCCAGAACTTGTTTTGCGCAAATTCTGATTCTTTATCCGTTTGGGCAGACTGTTCACTTTTCGTTTTCATACTTCTGCAAAACAATCGGCGGGAGCTGATCCGAAGAAATCTGATCATAGTGGTAAACACCGGCACTTCTGACTTCAAGTTTCAGGCATTCACCAGGTTCAAGTTTCTGTGCAGTTTTAAAGGTCAGTTTCTTTGCTTCGCCTTTCTCGCTGTATCCCGTCAGCGTATACTCATAAGGCAGATCGCTGCCAGCTCCTGTTTCCTTGTACGAATCTGTTTCTGTCACCTTGCAATAAAAAAACTGGTCATAATTTTCCATATGGATCAGATAAGCTGCAACGGCTGTAATCAGAGCGGCAATTCCAAGAGTGACTGCGATGATTTTTGTTTTCATGACGATCCTCCATCCCCCGTCAGTATAAAAGAGCGGCTGCAAAATCAAAATCGAGTTAGAAAACACCTGCTCTACCATTCTGTGGGCAGGATGTAAGAGAAACGTCAACTGGCGGCTGGACAAAGAGACAGAAAGCCAAGGAAAAAATTCTTCTTTATTCAAGGCGGCTCTGATCTTTCTAAGCCGCGTTCAATGCAGGATGCTTTTCAGTCAGGCAAAAAGACAGATCCTGATTTCCAATCGTCTGGAAATGAGAATCTGCCTGATTGATCCGGGACAGGTTTCAAAGATAAGGAATTATAAAAGTCAATAAAACGCAACAATAATCTCAAAATGATTTAGTTTTAACTAACGGAACTCTCGATGAACAGCAACACGAAACGCACTTTCTTCTAAAGTTGGTCTTTCAAGCCATCCTTCTTAGTCTTTCCATGGTCAGGAGCCGGAATGTTACTCTGTAGTTTCGGTAGGCAAAAAAGCAAAAAGCGAAGAGCATCATTGTGTAAAAAGCAATCTGGGGCCAAGGCAGGATCAAAGCGGAAAGACCAATACAGAAGACCCATCTAAAAAAGCTCTAAACCAATTATGTGAACCGAAAATCCACACAATGGTTTAGAGCCGGTGATTTAAAAGCCATTTACAATTTTAGAATCAATGTCATTTAGCTAAGGGCTTTTAAATCCATATAAATCTGTGAATGTCTTTCTAGGATAGACACCAAGTACTCGCAACAAACTTGGGCATCTCGATTGACGACCTATAGTAATCTCAATCCATTATTAACGATGAATAAAGGATTGAATATAGTCCTTTCGAGGTTTTGCTTATGAATGTTGTTCATCGTATAAAGAATCTGTATAAGGCAGTCAACCAGGCCATACGTTCGGTTGCACAGGAAGAGAGCCGGAATTTATCCTCAAATTCTGGAGCCTACTCAAGACCGGGATCTCAGAAGGTCGATCTGGAAAGCTACATAAAGATGGGCGTTCTCCACGCCGGCGGTACTCTGTCTGATGTAGCTGCCAATTACTTTGGCCAGGGTTCCATTCGTCCTTCCGCCTCTGCTTTGTCACAGGCGAAACGCAAGACACCGCTCTATATTGCCGAAAATGTATTTAGAAAAACAAATTCGCTTTATATAAAGCAATATACTGACCATAAAAGAGATAACCCCATTCTTAAGGGATACATACCTATTCTCATTGATGGATCAAATGAGCCTATCCCGCCCGATATCAGTGAGCCGGAGTATCTGATTTTGAAAAAGAACACAGCCATCATTATTCGCGCGGGTATTCACATTAACGCTGCCTATGATGCGCTGAACAGGAAATATCTGAGGATAGTTTTTCAGGATCAAAAGAACAAGGATGAGCGCGAAGCCGCAAAAGAAATCATCGAATGGTTCAAGAAAACTTATCCAGATGAGAAGTTCATTTTCATAATGGACCGTGGATACTTCTCCTATTCGTTATCCGCACTGTGCAACACTTATGGGTATAAGTATGTTATCCGTATGAAAGATCGGGACTACGAAGCGCTGGCATTACAGTCTATCGATGTCCCGGCTGACCAGCAGGTAGACAGAATACTTACCTGGCATCTCAGGAAAGAGGAGCGTGAAGATCCTCAGATGAAGTATCTGGCCAAACGGTCACTGCAGGAGATTGAATCTTCTGCAGAATGGGTTGGCTTTTCAGCCCGTCTCGTCAGTTTCAAGATTGGACCTGCTTCCTATGAAGGCCTGATTACGAACCTAAGTTCGGATGAATTTTCAGCGGCGGCGCTTAAGCTCCTTTACCACGGGAGATGGAAAATCGAAAGCTCGTTTTCTTGGCTTAAGTACGGTGTCGGAGCCAAACGGATTCTGTCCAGAAAAGCAGAATATATCAAGCAGGAAATCTTATTTTCAATGGTTTTCTACAACCTCTGTTCAGAAATCGACCTGATGATTGAGGATAGTGAGGCAAAGGGTACCTGTATAGAAGATACGAAGAATACCGATACCGTTGAATTAAAAAGTGCCTGTGAAAACAAAGAAAAAGGCACCCGCTACGAGTATCAGCCCAACTTCACTAAGGCCATTCGTTCCATTCGTAAATTCCTTGTGGGACAATGGCATTCCAATGGGACCAGAAAGCAGATATCTATCAGACGAATACAAGACCTTGTGGAAGAGATTAGCAGAGAGAAACTTCCAATTCGTCCCGGTAGGTCGTTTCCCAGAAATATGCATCCAAACAGGCTAATACCCTTCCAGTATCGATAGATGTGCAACATAGCCGCATCAAAATGACATTATCATCCCAAAAAACACGAATGAGGGGGTGCTGGTTTTAGTATGCCATTTTTTCCAAAAACAGACGGTATAAGACATTTTTTGGTGCGTAAATATTGCATAACCTGATTAAGCCTAGCTAAAACTAAACAAAACACTTGCCTAAAGCTGCATGTTCATCTTCAAAAGACAATCAGCCTAGAAGTTATCAAAAGCTAACTGATTAGCTAAATGACATTGATTTTAGAATACCAAAGATAAAGCCACTTTTGCTTTTTCAAGCTAGAAATGCCGGTCGACATTCGTATTCTTACGGATCTGCCGATTCAGCTTTGGTACAATTTCCCGTTCATATTCTTCACGGGACATGACATATTCATGCGTTTCTTTATATGGAGTATGGTGAGACATTTTCCAGAGCTTTTCAGCTTCTGGCGTCCAGTTTCTGGCATACTCCTGAGTCTTTTCAACTAAATGTTCAACACTTTCCGGAGACTCAAGGTCAGTCGAATGGGCTTCAGTATGATGAACCATTTCGGCAATGGCATTTGGGTTTTCCAGCATTGGACAAGGTCTTAAATGATTGCCATTGAATGGCTGATGGTTCTTGTACTGCATGAACATTGGGCTGCAAAGACCTTCAAGAATGGTCTTTTCACGAATGTTGGAATCCGAGTAGTGAATGAACACACATGGATCCATATCTCCATTGGCGTTGATATGGAAATAACGACGGCCGCCGGCAATGCATCCCTGTAAATATTCACCATCATTCTGGAAGTCCATCGGGAAGATTTGTTTCTTGCCGCGGATTTCGCGGATACGGTGATACATGAATTCACGCTGGGCGGGGGATGGCAGCAATTCCGTGGCTGCATCGTTGCCAACTGGCATGTAGTGGAAATACCAGGCATATTTAACGCCGCGGCTGATCATTTCATCAATAAATTCATCCGAAACAATAGATGGAATGTTTTTGGAGGTATAGCAGCAGCTGATACCGATTGGCAGTTTGTGTTGATGAAGAATATCCATGGCGCGTAAAACTTTACTGTAGACTCCATCCCCGCGCCGGAAATCTGTGGCTTCTTCGAGACCTTCTACAGAAATAACCGGGAAGAAGTTTTTCACTTCCAGCATCTGTTCGGCAAATTCGTCATCAATCAATGTGCCGTTGGTAAAAGACATGAATACACAGTCATTGTGGCGACGGCACAGTTCAATCAGATCTTTTTTACGGACCAGTGGTTCGCCGCCAGTATAAATATAGAAATAGGCACCCATGTCTTTACCCTGCTGAATGATGTCATCCAGTTCTTCCAGGCTTAAATTCAGACGGTTTCCATATTCAGCAGCCCAGCATCCGGTGCAGTGCAGGTTGCATGCGGAAGTGGGGTCCATCAAAATCGTCCAGGGGACGTTGCATCCGTATTCCTCACGCACTTTCTGCTGCTTTTCCCAGCCAATAAAGTTGGCATTAACAACGAAGTTCGTAAATGCCTTTTTAATAATACTCAAATCAATATCGTCAAACAGTCCCTGAACGAGCTGATTGAGATTGTTGTCCGGGTCATTGATTACTTTGGTAATGGCGGCACGAGGTCCTGGGAACGAAGTATCGTTACGCATCACTGTATTGATAAAAGCCATCAGTCTTGGCAGATTCTTTTCCGGGTTGCCGTTAATGTATGACAAAGCGGTGTTGATTGTGGTTCGGGTAGCCGATTCTTTAAATCCCATATTGTTCACTCCTGTTCGTACCTGAATTCAAGGTAGTTCAATCATATTCCGATAATTCCTAGATAACATAGACACTTCATCCCTTTTGTGGGACTCAAACACATTGTGTGTAATTTTCGGTTACCTAAGAAAAGATTATCAACACCTTATCACTAAAAAATAACCCGACCAAATGTATCGCCTGAGAACTGAACCTTTTCGCCATTTTGTCAAGTACAAAACTGACAGAAGCAACATTTTGTTGATAGAAGATTGAATTTGCACAAATTCTTTTCATTGCCCTGAGATTCGATACTTAACCTGAGCTGTATCCCTTCATTCGATCGAATATCGTCGATTTAGGATTGTATCCTGTTTGTTAAACCTAACCAAAACGCGGAAGAATTATTTTTATCTTTGAGCCTTTTTGACTATAATAGGAACAGAACTTCGAAGAAAGGAGGCCTTTGAAATGGCTGCTAAAGTTAACGACGATATGTGTATTGGATGTGGAGCATGCGAAGGTGCTTGCCCAACTGGTGCGATTACTCTTCCTGATGGAAAGGCAGTAGTAGATGCTGACACTTGCATCGACTGCGGTGCTTGCGTTGGTGTTTGCCCAACTGGTGCTGTAACTCTGGACTAATTTAACTCCACATAAACAAAAATTCATACATTACATACAATAATCATAAAAAGCGGCGTAAAGCCGTTTTTTATTTTATCTATCGTTCTTTCGTCTATTGCTTATTTTACCTGTCATTCCTTTTTATTACTTTTTACTACTTTGAAAGCAGCGCCTGTCCATTCACTGTTTTCATTCCGGCATGTGGCTGCCAATCCCTGATGTTTCTTCAAAATTTCTCGACTCGATCTTCTGCTTTTTCCATCTTCTCGTTCTTTCTCATCTTGACCACAATGTCATTTAGCTTAGTTTTTGATAGTTAGTATTGTCCACCATCCGTGCACAGATGGTGGATTTTATATTTTCTGGTTTAACGAAAATTAACTTTGACAACAACTCTATAATTGTCTAATTTAATCCTTACTCAATCAAAAATGTAACCGTTTAAGGAGGAATAAAATGGCAATTAGAGTTACTTCACCACATAAGATTTATCAAAGATTCATGAAATTCCTTGAGGAATTTGCCCACAAACAGGAGAAGATTCTTGCTTCTCAAACAGGAGCTTTCTCACGCAGTCATTATCGATCATCAAAAATAAACTTGTTCCATTTCCTGAATACATCCATTATCGGGAATGGGGCAACACTCTCCGATTTGTCCATGAACTATTTCGGCATGGGCAGTGTAAGACCATCTGCTTCAGCACTTGTTCAGACAAAAACCAAAACTCCAGTCAGCGTATTTTCAGCACTGCACAAAGCCACATTGGCACTTTATTCCATGGATAAAAAATATAAAGAACACAGGGTAATCGCTTTTGACGGAACCAATGAACCTGTTGCGCCAAATGAAGATGAACCTGACTACATCATTTATACCAAGAACAAGGAAAACATTATCCGGGCCGGTATTCACGTTAACGCAGCCTATGACGTACTTAATGACAAATTTTTAGCCATCGTCACTCAAGACCAGAGGTCCAAAGACGAACGGGGCGCTGCTATGAAAATGGTCAAGGAGATTCATGAAGCTTATCCTGGCGAGACATTTCTCTTTGTCATGGACAGAGGGTATTTTTCTTACCCATTGTGTAAGCTTATTGAATCCTTAGGGCACAAATACCTCATACGTATGAAAGAACGAGAGTATAGCTGCCTGACTTATACACAGCTTGACCATACAGAAGACCAGCAGATCAGCCGCATTCTTACCCACCACCAAAGAAAAGAGGAAAAAGAAAACCCCCAGATGAAATACCTGGTCAAAAAATCAATGAGACAGATTGATCAAGAATCTGAATTTATTGATTTTGACTGCAGGGTGGTAGCTATCGAGATTGGCGACAACGTCTGGGAAGGACTGATTACCAATCTGGATGAAGCAGAATTTCCTCCGGAGGCTCTTGGATTTATTTACCACCTAAGGTGGCGAATCGAGCAGAGTTTCTCCTGGCTTAAATATGGAATAGGAATGAAACGTATCCACTCGATAAAAGCAGAATACATCATTCAGGAGATTTATTCATCCCTTATCTTCTACAATCTGGTTTCCGAGATCAAAAAGTGTGTTCTTGAATCATCTCAATCAGATAATAAAGAAGAGAAGCAGACAACTTATGAATACCAAATCAATACAACTAAGGCGATACGGGCTGTCAGGAATACGTTTACTCCGAAATGGACGAAAAAACGAACAATCTGTCAAATTACAAAAGCGGAGTTTCAAGCTCTGACCGAGGAGCTGCTCAGAGAAAAACTGCCCGTTCGGCCGGAAAGGAGCTTCAAGCGAAATCTCCATCCCAATCGTTTGATATGGTTCACCTATCGATAAGTGCATTATATGCGCATCTTATTGATACAAACCACCCATACAATTCTTAAAAACGGCTCTTATCGAAGGGTTGTTTTTAGTGCACCTATTTTGATGAATACAGCCAAATCAATCAGTATATTTTGTGCTTGGTTGGTGCATATGGATATAATCAGCAGCAAATTCTATTCCTATCATCCACTTTGTCTTTGATTTTTATACAAAGTTTGAGGTCATATTTTTCTAGCTAAATGACATTGATCTTGACCACTTAAAAAAAACGTCCACACCCCACTGGAAAGCAATGAAATGCGGACTCGCGATTGGAATATGAGTGAGAAAGATTCAGAAATATTCAGAAATATTCAGGTTCAGCTTCAGATTCCTGGAGGTTGCCAGAACAGGATGGACTCGTCTTTTCGAATTTCAGATTCAATTTCAATCAGTATAAACTGAATGTTTTTGAGGATCAGTTTTTCCACTGCGGTATTGCTTGAGAGCAGGTTCAAAAAACCAGTATGATCCCCCTGTTTTCTCAGTGATGGAAATCTGACCAATTTCATTTTCAATTGCTTTCTGCTCTTCACTGTCTTCAGGCTGCACAAAAAATGGATACCGAAACGCTTGTTTCGGTATCCGAATAATTTCTGACAAAGAATTTAAACGTTGGTCAGCACAGTTTCATGATAGCCGGCCTTGGCAGGATCAAGCGAAATCCCATCATCCGCGACCATCACGTATCTGGCCTCTGGATAGCCAATCAAAGTCAGATCCTGATCATTGATCTCATCCACGCGACGGGCCGAATGCTCAGCCACTGGAATGGCTTTATTGTTGCGAACGAAAAAGACCAGTTCGTTGAGTGGATAGCAGATATAATGCCAGCCTGCCTCTCTTGGCTGGGTCTGGATCGGCTGATCTTTGGCGAAACGGACTTCCATCATGGACTCAGGCAGATAGACCATGCGCCCGGTTTTGTTCTGCTCAAGAACTGGAGCAATCACCAGCTCATGACCAAAGAGCAGCTGATCTTCAACTTCTCTGGCAATCGGATCTTCAGGAAAGTCAAAAGCCAGCGGACGGAACATCATGTCATCAGTCTTGATGGCTTTCAGGTATTCCGAATACAGGTATGGAATCAGACGATAGCGCTGCTCGATCAGGAAGGTAAAGTCTTCGGGATGCTCGAACTGATACGGCTCCTGCTCACGGGTGCCAAGAGCCGCGTGGTTGCGCATCAATGGGGTGAACATGCCAATCTGCATGAAACGCAAAACCAAGTCACGGGTAGTATTCTGGCCAAAGCCGCCCAGATCAGCGCCCGTATATAAGAAGCCGCTCATATTGATGGCCGGCAGCTGATGAACCAGCAGGCCAAGGTGAGACCACCAGGAAACATTATCTCCGGTCCAGATCCCGCCATCACGGTGTCCGCCGATTGTGCTCGCCCGGGAGAACATCAGCGTGCGCTGCTCAGGGCGGAGTTTTTTGAATGCATCGGTCGCGGCTTTGGTCATCAGAGAACCATAGAGGTTATGCACTTTGTCATGTCGAATCCACTGGCCGTCCATATTGTGATAAAAGCGTTCGTAGTCTTTCATTGAGTTTTTGATGCCGCCGACGTGGTCGTTGAGATCAAAGACATCGTAGCAGTTCACGGGTTTTGCAGGATCGTTGGCAAACTGTGTCAGGTATTCCTTGAGTTCCTGCATCCCCTGAGCCGAGTAGAATAGTGCCGGTTCATTCATATCGTTCCAGAAGCCTTCAATTCCTGCATCCGTCAGAATTTTATACTTCATGCCAAACCAGTTGCGGGCTTCTGGATTCAGGAAGTCTGGAAAAGCCGCATAGCCAGGCCATACAGCACCAGTAAAATCGGTCTTATGGTCTTCAAGCTTGCAGAAGTAATTCTTGGCTTCCCCTTCTTCATAGATGCCGTAGCCTTCCAGCATTTTTATTCCAGCATCGATAATTGGAATCAGACGGATGCCTTTGTCTTTCATCTTTTGAACAAAACCTGGAAAATCATCCGCAAATTCTTTTTCGTTAAGAGTAAAGTCTTCAAAGTCCTGCATGTAGTCGATATCCATATAAATCATGTCGACTGGCATATTGAGTTCGTTAAACTTGTCTGCGATCTTATAGAAATCTTCTTTGGTTTTGTATCCCCAGCGACTCTGACCATAGCCAAAGCCAAAGCGCGGAGCCAGGTATGGTTTGCCAATGATGGAACGGAATTTTTTGGCGATGTCATAAGCTGTACTGCCTTCGATCACATACAGCTCCAGATTAGAATCACAGGTGATGGTCATTTCGTCCTGCTTTTGATAGCCAATGTCGTAAGTCACTTTGCCTGGCTGATCGATAAACAGTCCAACAGGCTTACGATCAGATCCAGGTTTTGGGGCAATGATCAGAAAATTGTGCGCTCCATATAAGGAGTTCTTGCCTTCACTGTGATCAAATTCATCTGTAGACCAGGAAATATATTTCCAGCCCCGCTTATTGATACCGCGTACGGTCTCACCTAGACCATAGACAATATCGCCTTCTTCAAGTGGCAAAGACAGTGTCCAGTTGTCCTCTTTGGTGGCAACGGACATAGACAGATCTTCAGGATTTCCAGAAGTGGTTTCCGGTTTGCATACCACAGCTCCCGTTTCGATCGGGGTTCCATAGACATATCGCTTCATTTTTTCTCTCCTGACCAGGTTCTGGTCTTTTCAGATGGATACGGACTGATGTTGCGCAAATTTGCATTTACTTGCAATTTGTTGCACTCCATTGGCCTTATTTTAGCGGTTCCTGCCTAAAATACAATGCTCTTATAGCGATGATTTTCTATCCATCCTGCAAAAAAAAACGAATTTCATTTGCAGCCCAGGGGAAAGAAAAAAAGCGGACATTTGTCCGCTAGAAAGAAGTGGCAACTGTGATCGCCGCAAGAAGAATGCCCGGTAGGTTCGCAATCAAAAGAGGGATATTTTTTGGCTTGCTTTTAAAGGCATAAATGGTCCACAAAATGCAGTTGAGGCAGGCAGCCAGCGGCTGCAGAAAGTTTCCTTTCACCCCATGCAAATTATTATAAATCTGAGCGATGTAGGAAACATACATCACAACCGACATAACGGAAGCGACATATCCTAGTTTTTTTACATGATCATCTGTCATACGGATACCTTTTATTCCTATTAAACTTATCCTAATCTGTTCTGAAATCCTATCCATTCCCGTGCCTGATAATCTTTTAAAGACGTTAAACGCATCTACTTCAAACATTTAAACCCAAAACCTCTGATCGTCGTGAAGAGAAATGGATGATAAACTGAAGGTTATGAACGATGTCACTTTGAATTACTACGATCAAAACGCAAAAGCGTTTATTCACAACACCCGCGATCTTGATTTTTCAGCCATACAGAATCGCTTTCTACAATATGTACCTGATGGGGGTCTCATCTGCGATCTGGGCTGTGGTTCGGGGCGGGATGCCAAAGCCTTTCTAGATGCCGGCTATCGGGTCAAAGCCATTGATGGCAGTGCAAAGCTTTGCCAGACCACTTCCAGGTGGCTTCAAATCCCCGTGGAGTGCCAAAGCTTTGACCAGTTCCATGAACAAAACCAGTTTGATGGCCTCTGGGCCTGTTCTTCCCTGCTTCATTGTCCGAAAAAAGATCTGCCCGATCTGTTTAGCCGTATTGAAAACTCGCTGAAACCTGGCGGAGTGTTTTATTGCTCTTTCAAGCAGAGTGACTTTGAAGGCTTTCGAAATGGCCGTTATTTCTGTGATCTGACCATTGATGCTCTCAAAAAACTGACCCAGAGCAGCACCACCTTCCAGCCTCTTGCCTCCTGGACCAGCGAGGATGTAAGAACAGATCGTCCGAGTGAAAAATGGACCAATGCCCTGTTTCAAAAACCTGAATCCACTCCAGAAAAGATCTGATCTTGCTTCTCTGATTCAGGTTTGATTCTGATTGGCTCACAGTCTTTATGCCGTCTGCGTTGATCAGAAACAATTGACCTATTCCTTATATTTAATGGGCAATTTTAAGAGATCCTCTTTTCAACGACAATCCCCTGACAAGAGCGAATAGCCAGTGGTCAAACAAAAACTTTGAACAGATATCGACAGAAGGAAAGGAAGGAGTATGACAGAAACCAATGCCTTTACCGGCCAGAACAGCCGGCTTTTAACCGCTCTCAAACGCAGTATGAAAACCGCCAGTTCCATTGACCTGACCATCTCTTTTCTTAAGGTCAGCGGCGTGAAATTGCTGGTGAAAGATCTCCAAGAAGCCATCGAACGCCAGGTTCCCATCCGGATTTTGACCAGCAGCTATCTGTCGATTACCGAACCCTGGGCTTTACAGATCCTGAAAAATGAATGCCCGCAGATTGATCTGCGCTTTTGCGCTCAAAATGATATTGCCTTCCACCCCAAAGCTTGTCTTTTCCAGCAAGAAGAAGGTCTGGAAATGTATATCGGCTCTTCCAATCTTTCTTACAGTGCTTTAGTAACGGGGATTGAATGGAATTATCGCCTACATGAAAAAGAAGATCCGATGGCAGCGGCCCATTTTCAGGCTGAATTTGTGGATCTGTTTGAAAACCATTCACTTGTCATCACCAGAGAAATCCTCAACGCTTATACGGCTAGCTGGACAAAACCACGAATTCCACAGGCTGACCTGTTTGAAAGGCTGCCAGAATCCGAAAAGGCCATCGAACCGCGCGGCGTACAGATTGAAGCGCTCTATGCGCTCAAAGACGCCCGCCAGCAGGGTATGGAAAAGGCTTTAGTTCAGGCAGCCACCGGCATTGGCAAAACCTACCTGGCTGCCTTCGATTCGCGGCCCTATACAAGAGTTTTGT
The DNA here is from genome assembly GCF_034745455.1 of Allobaculum sp. JKK-2023. Lineage (NCBI taxonomy): Bacteria > Bacillati > Bacillota > Erysipelotrichia > Erysipelotrichales > Erysipelotrichaceae > Allobaculum > Allobaculum sp. JKK-2023. The sequence continues at coordinate 1,024,787 of NZ_JAYERV010000003.1, forward strand.
TCCTTGCTCATCGCAAAGAAATCCTTTTGCAGGCCGCAAACTCCTTCCATCTCATTCGGCCAGACGATTCGATCGGCTTTTTTGACCAGGATCAGAAAGCCATGGATACCCAGCTGCTTTTTGCTTCGGTGGCCACGCTTGGACAGAATCAGTATCTCAATCCGGCCTGTTTTGCCCCGGATGCATTTGATTACATCGTTGTGGATGAATTCCACCATGCCATCAGCTACACGTACCAGCGGATTCTGGATTACTTCAAACCGAAGTTTCTGCTTGGCCTGACCGCCACCCCGGAACGTCTGGACCAGAAGGATGTCTTTGCGCTTTGTGATTACAATGTGCCCTACAACCTCACACTCCAGGAAGCCATTAATAAAGGCGTTCTCTGTCCCTTTCACTACTATGGCATTTACGACCAGACTGACTATGAAATTCTTCCCTCCGTCAGAACTTATACCAGCACCCAGTTAGAGTCACTGTATCTGTTCAACCAGCAGCGCATGGAACTGATCTTTCGCCACTACCAAAAGCGCGGAGGCCAGAAGACCATTGCCTTCTGTGCCTCCAAGGCCCATGCGCACCAGATGGCCCAGTACTTTCAAAGCCGGCATGTGGGCAGTGAAGTCCTGGTATCCGGGTCTGGCTCTAAAGAACGAGCCCGGATTCTCGATGATCTCCAGCAAGGCAGAATCCAGGCCCTCTTCTGTGTAGATATGCTCAATGAAGGCGTTGATGTTCCTGATATCGATACGGTCCTGTTTCTTCGGCCGACCCAGTCTCCTGTCATCTTCTTACAGCAGCTTGGACGCGGCCTGCGAAAAGCGAAAGGCAAAGAGTATCTGACAGTTCTCGATTTCATTGGCAACTATAAATCGTGTGCAAAAATCCCACAGTATTTATATGGAACCGGACCAAAAGACGGCAGCGAAAACAACCCTGGAAAGTTGACGCAGCCAAAACCGCCAATCGACTGCGTCATTGACTTTGACCTGGATCTGCTGGATCTCTTTGCTCAAATGGAAAAGCGCGAACAGAAGTTTGAAGAGCGGTTTCTTGCCGAAGTCAGGCTGCTGCAAAAAGAGCTTGGTCATGTGCCAGGCCGGGTGGAAATGTTCAACCTGATGAATTCCGATCTCTTTGATCTGTGCCAAAGCAAAGGCGCCAAAAATCCACTCAACCACTATTTTGAGTTTCTGCATGCTCATGATCTGCTTTCAGATCTCCAACAGACGCTTTATACCTCTCCGGCTAAAGAGCTGATTGAACTGCTGGAAAGCACAAGCATGACACGCAGCTATAAAATGCCAGTGCTTGAAGCTTTTCTTACAGACTCTAAAATTGAAAAATCGAGAACCGATCAAGAAGTTCTTTCGGTCTGGAAAGCCTTTTTTGCCCGCAACGAAAATTGGAAGGATCTGCCCAGAGTCGATTCTTTTGCCAGTTTGCAGAAACTCTCGGATGCCAAACATCTTAGCAATATCCGCTCTAATCCTTTCCACTTTCTGGCCAAGTCTTCCAAAGGATTGTTTCTGTTAGAGGAAAATGGACATCGGCTGGTGATCAATGAACAGCTGCATCCATTTTTGAACCATCCGGATCTGCTGGCGCAATGGAAAGATATTGTCCGCTATCGGACACTCAACTACTATCGCCGCCGCTATCTGCTTCAAAAACAAAAAGCAGAACGGCAGATGCAGACCATCCTTTCGAGACTGCCTGTATCTGCTTCTGTCAGTTAAGCAAAACGGCCAGTGAGCAGACAGTCAGTGAATACGAACCGGATAAATCATCGTATAATGGGCATTTTTTGATTAATTTGTAAAACGTCCATCTGTTTTATCTGCTTAGATCGATTCAGAACAGTATCCTTAGTTCTTTCAATACCCTGTGAAAATATACTTTTAACTTCAAAAAGTCAGCTTTTCTTTCCGGTATCAATCGGATAAAAGCTGACTTTTTTATTAGTTACAATTCTTAACGCTTATGTATTTCATTCTTATCAGATTGTTATTTCATCCTGTTGAGGAAAGTTTTACTCCCCGCAAAAAATGAAGATAATGCTTTTATCGGGCATGCATTTTTAGGTCATACCGGTTATCGACAAGACTTTAAATCATAAGAAAGTCTCTCAGGACGCACGAACGCCAGATTGGGCTGAATTTGTCAGTTAGCTTCCTGAAAGATTCAGAAAGGCAGAAAAGCACTTCATCCCCAAGATTTCAGACATACCGTCGGCCATCTTAAAAATTCAGAAGCAATTCTGGATTTCTATCACTATTGTGCGAATCCGCTCTCCATCCCGGTTTCGCTGCGGACTCCTTTGAGGTTTTCTAGAAAGGAGCCGTTATGGCCAACACGAACACTATGAACACGGTTAATGATGGAGCCGCAATCCATCCAGAGCTCGAAAGCACCAGCTTGATCCTGTCTGAAGTCACACAGGATCAACTGCCGCAGCAGACTCGGATCGACTTCGGAAATACTCTCAATCAGCCCGACCTCACCTTTGCGGACTGCTCCAAAGTCTGGCTGCAGGCAAAAAAATCCAGGTGAAAGAATCGTCCTATCAGAAATATGAAAACAATCTGGACCTCTACCTGCTTCCCACTTTTGGACCCATGCAGCTCAAAGCCATCGACAATCAGAAAGTCCAGGACTTCATCTCTTATCTGATCAACCCCTGCCGGCTTTGTGTGACCACCATCCGCAATCTGATCAACCAATTCAACTCCATCCTCCAGTTTGGATCTGCTCTGATGGCTCAGAGCCTGCCCGAACTGATCATTATCTGCCCGCGTCAGCAGGCAAAGCCCTTACGGGTTCTCTCCCCTTCTGAGCAGTCAAGACTTGAACGCTCTCTGGAATGTCAGACGAACCTGACTGGCTTTGGGATTCTGTTTGCCCTGTATACGGGTGTGCGAATCGGAGAACTTTGTGCTCTGCGCTGGGAAGATATTGATCTGGAGGACGAAACCGTTCATGTCAACAAAACACTTCAACGTCTTCGCGCAGATGACGGACCATCCAAAACCATCGTGAAAGTCACCCAGCCAAAAAGTGTTGGATCGGATCGGATTATCCCGCTGACCAAACGACTGGTGAAACTGTGCAAGAAGCACCAGGGTGGTGCGGACTGTTACATTCTGTCCGGAAACAAGCACTATGTCGAACCCCGGACCTTACAGGCTCGATTTGCGAAAATTACCAATCAACTGGGTCTGAAGGGGACCCATTTCCATACCCTTCGTCACACGTTTGCGACGCGCAGCATTGAAGTTGGTTTTGACATCAAATGCCTGAGTGAGATTCTCGGCCATTCCTCTGTCAAGATCACTCTGGATCGCTACGTCCATCCAACGCTCGCTCTCAAACGCGCCAATATGGCCAAGCTTAAAAGCGTCGAAAGCAACGCGACTCGTTGCCCGAAGGAAAAAACGAGCAGCGATCCCAAAAACGTCACCCTTAAATCGCCCCTTGGAGTTTAACGCTGACAAGATTTATACACTCGACGAACAAACAAAACTTGATGAAAAAACAGCCCTGAAGAGATTTTTCTTCGGGGCTTTTAGCCAATGTCATTTAGCTTAGTTTTTGATAGTTAGTATTGTCCACCATCCGTGCACAGATGGTGGATTTTATATTTTCTGGTTTAACGAAAATTAGCTTTGACAACAACTCTATAATTGTCTAATTTAATCCTTATCACGTTGAAAACATAACTTTATAAGGAGGAAAATATGGCAACTAAAGTTACTTCGCCGTCCGTGATTTATCAAAAATTCATGAAATCCCTTGAGGAATTTGCCTACAAACAGGAGAAGATTCTTGCTTCTCAAACAGGAGCTTTCTCACGAAGTCATTATCGATCATCAAAAATAAACTTGTTCCATTTCCTGAATACATCCATTATCGGGAATGGATCAACACTCTCCGATTTATCCATGAACTATTTCGGCATGGGCAGTGTAAGACCATCTGCTTCGGCACTTGTTCAGACAAAAGCCAAGATTCCAGTCAGCGTATTTTCAGCACTGCACAAAGCCACATTGGCACTTTATTCCATGGATAAAAAATATAAAGAACACAGGGTAATCGCTTTTGACGGAACCAATGAACCTGTTGCGCCAAATGAAGATGAACCTGACTACATCATTTATACCAAGAACAAGGAAAACATTATCCGGGCCGGTATTCACGTTAACGCAGCCTATGACGTACTTAATGACAAATTTTTAGCCATCGTCACTCAAGACCAGAGGTCCAAAGACGAACGGGGCGCTGCTATGAAAATGGTCAAGGAGATTCATGAAGCTTATCCTGGCGAGACATTTCTCTTTGTCATGGACAGAGGGTATTTTTCTTATCCATTGTGTAAGCTTATTGAATCCTTAGGGCACAAATACCTCATACGTATGAAAGAACGAGAGTATAGCTGCCTGACTTATACACAGCTTGACCATACAGAAGACCAGCAGATCAGCCGCATTCTTACCCACCACCAAAGAAAAGAGGAAAAAGAAAACCCCCAGATGAAATACCTGGTCAAAAAATCAATGAGACAGATTGATCAAGAATCTGAATTTATTGATTTTGACTGCAGGGTGGTAGCTATCGAGATTGGCGACAACGTCTGGGAAGGACTGATTACCAATCTGGATGAAGCAGAATTTCCTCCGGAGGCTCTTGGATTTATTTACCACCTAAGGTGGCGAATCGAGCAGAGTTTCTCCTGGCTTAAATATGGAATAGGAATGAAACGTATCCACTCGATAAAAGCAGAATACATCATTCAGGAGATTTATTCATCCCTTATCTTCTACAATCTGGTTTCCGAGATCAAAAAGTGTGTTCTTGAATCATCTCAATCGGATAATAAAGAAGAGAAGCAGACAACTTATGAATACCAAATCAATACAACTAAGGCGATACGGGCTATCAGGAACACGTTTACTCCGAAATGGACGAAAAAACGAACAATCTGTCAAATTACAAAAGCGGAGTTTCAAGCTCTGACCGAGGAGCTGCTAAGAGAAAAACTGCCCGTTCGGCCGGAAAGGAGCTTCAAGCGAAATCTCCATCCCAATCGTTTGATATGGTTCGCCTATCGATAAGTGCATTATATGCGCATCTTATTGATACAAACCACCCATACAATTCTTAAAAACGGCTCTTATCGAAGGGTTGTTTTTAGTGCACCTATTTTGATGAATACAGCCAAATCAATCAGTATATTTTGTGCTTGGTTGGTGCATATGGATATAATCAGCAGCAAATTCTATTCCTATCATCCACTTTGTCTTTGATTTTTATACAAAGTTTGAGGTCATATTTTTCTAGCTAAATGACATTGGGCTTTTAGCTTTATTTCCACAATTTTCCTTTAACTTGAACATTCCTGATTCGATCCTGCTTTGCAGGTTCATGAACTCAACAGATCTTGCGATCAATGGAGTTCAATCAGAACCCATTCAGAAATATTCCGCTTTTCTTACGACAGGCCCCAAAATGTCGATCTTTCAACTTTGCGTCATTGCAACAAAATCATGCCATATTTCCAGCAAACGAAAACGCTTTACTTCGTTTTTCTAAAAATGTCAAACAAAAACATCAAAATGGTCTATGATTGACATGCTTTGTCCACCACTCTTTATACAGATCCGGAATTTTACCAGATCGATGATTTCGGTCGACAAGGAAAAACAACAAGCCGTCTTCGATGGATCAAAAGATCTAAAGCAGCTTTCCTTCAACGAATTCAAACTGTCCAGACTGATTCTAATCAGGCTGGACCTTTTAAGCTGTTCGCCAAAGGATGCCTCAAAGCCATACATCCATATCGAAACTACGGTCTGTTCTGACAGGAAGGAGAAAATATTTTGGAAGAAGAGAGTTTGAAAACAAAATCTGCCAAGGATGATGTAAAAAAGCAAGGCAAAAAAGCAATCCAGGGAATGAATATGACTGAAGGTTCGCTCTGGAAAAAGGTCATCTTATTCGCCCTGCCGTTAGCCTGTACCGGAGTCTTGCAGCAGTTGTTCAATGCGGCTGACGTAGCCGTTGTCGGTCAGTTCACCGGAGAACTGGGCGCTCATTGCATGGCTGCTGTTGGTGCCTGTGGTTCTTTGATTTCCCTGCTCGTCAATCTGTTTATCGGCATTTCCCTTGGCAGTAATGTTGTCATTGCCAATGCCATTGGAGCCAATCGTCATAAGCGAGTGCGTAAAGCTGTTGTCACTTCCATCTGGATTGCGATCATCGGCGGCATCGGCCTGACTCTTTTAGGAGAAGCGATTGCGACCACCGTTCTGCACTGGATGGGCGTTCCAGATGAAGTCTTTGAAATGGCTGATTTGTATCTTGCCATTTATATGCTGGGAATGCCGGTCATCTTGCTCTACAACTTTGAAGCCGCCATTTTTCGCGGCGTCGGCAATCCAAAGCTTCCACTGATTGCCTTAAGCATTGCCGGAGTCATCAACGTCATTCTCAATATTGTTCTGGTTGCCGGCTTTCATATGACCGTCGATGGAGTAGCTATTGCTACAGTTGTTTCGAATCTGATCAGTGGGACTGTACTGTTCATTTTTCTGCTTAAAAATAAACTTGTCACTTTCAATGCCTTATTTGATCATCCGATTCAAAAGGAACTGCTGGGCAGCATTTTACGCATTGGCATCCCTTCTGGAATTCAGTCTTCTGTCTTCTCCATTGCCAATGTAGTCATCCAATCCGGATTCAACTCGTTAGGAACCATCGTCATGGCTTCGAGCAGTGCATCCATTAACGTTGAAGCCATTGAATACAACATCATGTCTTCTTTTGGTCAGGCCTGCACGACATTTACCGGCGCCAACTATGGAGCCGGCAAGATCGAACGCTGCAAGAAGGTTCTCAAAACCTGTCTGACAGAAGGCTTCCTGGTAACTTTTGTCAGCGCCGGAACCATCATTCTCTTTGGCCATCAGCTCCTTGCGCTTTTCAACAACAACCCCCAAGTCATTGAATATGGTTATCTGCGTTTAGTCACCTTGCTTTGCTCGTATTTCTTCTCCATACAGTACGAAGTGATTTCCGGCTACCTGCGCGGCTTTGGCATCTCAGTTCTGCCAGCCGTTCTCACTACGCTTGGGGTGTGCGTTCTGCGCATCTTCTGGATTCTGTTCATCTTCCCAATGAACCCAACCTTCCAGACCATTCTTGCAGTCTTCCCCCTCTCGCTGGGTAGTGCAGCGATCTTGTTGATTCTGGCTTTGATCTTTACCCAGCCTGCCAACAAACGGCTCAAAGCCACAGCTCTTAAAAAAGAAGTCCAAGAAGAAGCGGCGCTTGCCTGAGTAAGGTTTGCTCTTCATCCTAACCTGAATCTTCTTATCTTCTTGAACATCAGAACCTGTCCGAAATCTGCGGCAGGTTCTTTTCTTTTGGAAAGCTATTATTTTCAGTTATACGGATGACGTTTATCTGCCCAAAGCGAAAAAATCCCTGAAGAATATCGGATTTCTCCTTTATTCTTCAGGGATTTAACTTTGTCTGGCAACTTCCTATTTTTGCTTTTACACTATCGTCGGCGTTCAATGGCTTAACGGCCGTGTTCGAGATGGGAACGGGTGTGACCCATTGGCTATCGTCACCATACCGGTTTGTCTTACGACTTAACCATTTTATCTCATGGATCTTTCAAAAACAAACACCAGCCTCGACATAACCTTGGTTACAGTTATGATTGGATCATTTCTGATCGTTTACTTCTTATTACCGCCTGTCTGTGATTTTGAATGATTCTGGAATCATTGTCTTTAACTTGCGTCTTTGACTCTGTTTCCATCTTCTTCATTCTTCATCACTCCAACAGGCGCTCTCGTTTATCTTAGATTAAGCTTTCGACCGATTAGTACTGGCCAACTTCATTACTCACGTAACTTCCATACCCAGCCTATTTCCTTGTAGTCTTCAAGGGGTCTTATCTACCGCAGATCTTATCTTGGGGCTGGCTTCGCACTTAGATGCTTTCAGCGCTTATCCATTCCCTGCTTGGCTGCCCGGCTGTGCCACTGGCGTGACAACCGATGCACCATTGGCAGGTCCATCCCGGTCCTCTCGTACTGAGGACAGCTCCCCTCAGATCTCCTGCGCCCACAACAGATAGGGACCGAACTGTCTCACGACGTTCTGAACCCAGCTCGCGTACCGCTTTAATGGGCGGACAGCCCAACCCTTGGAACCGAATCCAGCTCCAGGATGCGATGAGCCGACATCGAGGTGCCAAACCCCGCCGTCGATGTGAACTCTTGGGCGGGATCAGCCTGTTATCCCCAGGGTAGCTTTTATCCGTTGAGCGACGGCCCTTCCATTCGGCACCGCCGGATCACTAATCCCGACTTTCGTCCCTGCTCCACTTGTTGGTGTCGCAGTCAGGCGCGCTTTTGCATTTACACTCTCTGTCTGGTTTCCATCCAGACTGAACGCACCTTTGGGCGCCTCCGTTACTCTTTAGGAGGCGACCGCCCCAGTCAAACTGCCCGCCTGGCACTGTCTGTAAGATTCTCTCTTCACGTTAGGGCTTCAAATCATCAGGGGCGGTATCCCAACGGCGGCTCCAAAGAAACTGGCGTTCCTTCTTCATAGCCTCCCGCCTATCCTGTACATGATCATCCAAAACCCAATACCAGGCTGCAGTAAAGCTCCATGGGGTCTTTCCGTCTAGTTGCGGGTAACCTGCATTTTCACAGGTACTAAGATTTCACCGAGTCTGCTGCCGAGACAGCGCCCAAATCGTTTCACCTTTCGTGCGGGTCAGAACTTACCTGACAAGGAATTTCGCTACCTTAGGACCGTTATAGTTACGGCCGCCGTTCACTGGGGCTTCGGACCACTGCTTCTCCTTGCGGATAACAGATCCCCTTAACCTTCCAGCACCGGGCAGGTGTCACCCCATATACTTCGCCTTGCGGCTTTGCATAGAGCTGTGTTTTAGTTAAACAGTCGCTTGGGCCTTTTCACTGCGGCTCTCTCGAGCGCCCCTTCTTGCGAACGTACGGGGCAATTTTGCCGAGTTCCTTGGCAACAGTTCTCTCGCTCACCTTCGCTTCCTCAGCGCGCCCACCTGTGTCGGTTTTGGTACGGGCCGCAATAAAGTTTAAGCTAGAAGCTTTTCTTGAAAGCCGCTCCATGTGCTTGGCTACTTTCTTTCGATTTCGCTTACCCTTCACGCTCTGTACGCATTGATCCGGATTTGCCTGGATCCGTACTGCCGCGCTTGGCCCTCAATCCATTAAGAGGGTCACACTTCCCGTCTTTGTCACTCCATCGCCTTTATTGCGGGTGCAGGAATCTTCGCCTGCTTTCCATCTGCTTCGCCTGTCGGCTTATCATTAGGTCCCGACTGACCCAGGGCGGACGAACCTTCCCCTGGAATCCTTGGGCTTTCGGTGTGCAGGATTCTCACCTGCATCTCGCTACTCACACCGGCATTCTCACTTCCATGTCCTCCACAGACTCTCACGATTCTGCTTCCATGAACATGCAACGCTCCCCTACCATAAAAATCTTTCAATCCTTATCCGCGGCTTCGGCAGATGACTTAGCCCCGGTACATTTTCGGCGCAGGGCCACTCGACTAGTGAGCTGTTACGCACTCTTTAAAGGGTGGCTGCTTCTGAGCCAACCTTCTAGTTGTCCGTGCGTCCCCACATCCTTTTCCACTGAGTCATCATTTTGGGGCCTTAGCCGGCGGTCTGGGCTGTTTCCCTCTTGAGCATGGACCTTATCACCCACACTCTGACTGCCAACTACTCTCCTTGCGGCATTCGAAGTTTGATTCCATTCAGTACCCCGGGATGGGGCCATCATGAATTCAGTGCTCTACCTCCGCAGGCTTGCATTAACGCTAGCCCTAAAGCTATTTCGGGGAGAACCAGCTATCTCCGGGTTCGATTGGAATTTCTCCGCCAGCCACAGGTCATCCGCCAGCTTTTCAACGATGGTCGGTTCGGTCCTCCACAAAGTTTCACCTCTGCTTCAACCTGCCCATGGCTAGATCACCCGGTTTCGGGTCTGCTCCTGGCTACTTCATTCGCCCTGTTAAGACTCGCTTTCGCTTCGGCTTCGCATTTTCCTGCTTAACCTTGCATCCAAAAGCAGCTCGCCGGTTCATTCTACAAAAGGCACGCCATCACCCTTTGACGGGCTCTGACTTCTTGCAGGCATACGGTTTCAGGTTCTCTTTCACTCCGCTTGCGCGGTTCTTTTCACCTTTCCCTCACGGTACTTCTTCACTGTCGCTCACTCTTACTTATTCAGCCTTGGCGGATGGTCCCGCCTGCTTCCGACAGGATTTCACGTGTCCCGTCGTACTCAGGATCTCGCTGACTACTTGGCTTGCTTTCCAGTACAGGGATTTCACCTTCTGTGTCCGTGCTTTCCATCACGTTCCTGTTCACTCGCGTTTCGTCTGGTGCGCTCCTACAACCCCATATCGCTATGGTTTGGGCTAATTCCCTTTCGCTCGCCGCTACTCGGGAAATCACTGTTGTTTTCTTTTCCTCCGGCTACTTAGATGTTTCAGTTCACCGGGTTGCTCTCCATATTCAGAAATATGGATGACTGGATATGACTCCAGCCGGGTTCCCCCATTCGGATACCTGCGGATCGTCGCTTTCCTGACAGCTCCCCGCAGCTTTTCGCAGTCTGATGCGTCCTTCATCATTCAAGAGTGGCAAGGCATCCTCCGTACGCCCTTCCTTGCTTGATCTAGTTTCAAATATGCTTGTTTTTAACTATGCTTTTTCGAGATTTTTCTAATAAGAACTGTTAACTGTTTTCTGACTTGGTAAATCTTGTGACTTCAAAGATTGAATTTCTTCTCTCTTTTCAGTCGGTTACTTTCGTAACGTTGTTACTTACAACTTACGTCAGACCTTCTGTTATGTCTTATACTGATGTTCGTTTTTCAAAGATCCATGTTGTGATCGAATGAAGATTTCTCTATCACTCAATCTGGAAGATCGCTCTTCCAAAACTCTGTTACAGACTCCAACTTAGTTACTTAATGCTTCCTTGTACTTTCTCCTTAGAAAGGAGGTGATCCATCCCCACGTTCCCGTAGGGATACCTTGTTACGACTTAACCCCAGTCATCGGCCCCGCCTTCGACGACTCACTCCTTTTCAGGTTATGCCATCGGCTTCGGGCGTTGCCGGCTTCCATGGTTTGACGGGCGGTGTGTACAAGGCCCGGGAACGTATTCACCGCGGCATGCTGATCCGCGATTACTAGCGATTCCAACTTCATGAAGTCGGGTTGCAGACTTCAATCCGAACTGGGACGCCTTTTCTCGGGTTCGCTCCACTTCACAGCTTCGCTTCCGTCTGTAGGCGCCATTGTAGTACGTGTGTAGCCCAGGCCATAAGGGGCATGATGATTTGACGTCATCCCCGCCTTCCTCCGGTTTGTCACCGGCAGTCTGATCTGAGTCCTCATCTTACTGGTAGTAACAGATCACGAGGGTTGCGCTCGTTGCCAGACTTAACTGAACATCTCACGACACGAGCTGACGACAACCATGCACCACCTGTGTGGATGATAACCTCCAACTTATCTCTAAGTCTTTGCATCCCATGTCAAGGCCTGGTAAGGTTCTTCGCGTTGCTTCGAATTAAACCACATACTCCACCGCTTGTGCGGGCCCCCGTCAATTCCTTTGAGTTTCACACTTGCGTGCATACTCCCCAGGCGGAGGAGTCATTGCGTTAGCTTCGGCACCGGGGCATTACCCCCGACACCTGCTCCTCATCGTTTAGGGCGTGGACTACTAGGGTATCTAATCCTATTTGCTCCCCACGCTTTCGTGCCTGAGCGTCAGTAACAGTCCAGGCGGCCGCCTTCGCCACTGGTGTTCTTCCATATATCTACGCATTTTACCGCTACACATGGAGTTCCACCGCCCTCTCCTGTCCTCGAGCGTGGCAGTTTCCAAAGCCTGTACAGGTTGAGCCCGTACCTTTCACTTCAGACTTGCCACGCCGCCTGCGCACCCTTTACGCCCAATCATTCCGGATAACGCTTGCCACCTACGTATTACCGCGGCTGCTGGCACGTAGTTAGCCGTGACTTTCTGGCAGGTTACTATCAAAAGAAAAGCATTTCCTCTTTTCTTCTTTTCTGACCTGCAACAGAGCTTTACGATCCGAAGACCTTCCTCACTCACGCGGCATTGCTCGTTCAGGCTTGCGCCCATTGACGAAAATTCCCTACTGCTGCCTCCCGCAGGAGTCTGGGCCGTGTCTCAGTCCCAGTGTGGCCGATCGCCCTCTCAGGCCGGCTATGCATCATCGTCTTGGTAGGCTTTTACCCTGCCAACTAACTAATGCACCGCAGATCCATTCATCTCCCAGGCTTTAGGGCCTGTTTCAAAAACAGAAGATGCCTTCTGTTTTCCTATGGGGTTTTAGACTTCGTTTCCAAAGCGTATCCCCCGGATATGGGCAGGTTATCTACGTGTTACTCACCCGTTCGCCACTGAACACAAAAGTGTTCCGTTCGACTTGCATGTATTAGGCATGCCGCCAGCGTTCATCCTGAGCCAGGATCAAACTCTCCATTTGATATTGACTCAACGCTATTGCGTTTTATTTCGTGAATTGATTATTGAAGTATTAAGTGTTGTTTCAAGAATCGACGTGTTAATTTCGAATATTGAATTGTCTGTAATCAGAGTTTTCAAAGAGCCATCTGTTTGTGAGCGAATCAATTTCCCTCACAAGGCTTGTTTATCTTATCATCAGCAGATCCAGAAGTCAACATCTTTTGTGAAGATTTTCTCAACATATTTTCAGACGTTTTTCGGAATTGATGATGATCTGTATTTGCGAAATCTTTCGCAAGTACTTGATTACTCTACCATAAGTGCCTCGCAGAATGCAAGTTTATTTGTGAATTTATTTTCGCTTTGAACTATCTCATCTGTTGACTGTTTTATTATCCGCTATTTAAAGCGATTGTTTAATCCAAATGATTCTTATCCTGTCATTTTTCCATCCACTGAGCGAGAGTTTCTCGTTTAATGCTTTTTGAGCATTCTTAATTCGAATTCATACCCAAAATAAGCATAACTCAATTTGAAGATAAAGTTTGTACAGGGTCCTCCTAGCGTCTATAATGGAAAAAGAACAGTCAAATGACTGAACTTTATGGGAAAGGAGATTAAAGAAAATGAAATCTGTTCAGAAACTTACGCTGGCGGCTCTGTTTCTGGCTCTTGGATTACTGCTTCCGTTTTTAACGGGCCAGATTCAATACGTCGGCTCGATGTTGCTGCCAATGCACATTCCTATCTTGCTTTGCGGGCTGATCTGTGGATGGAAATATGGTCTTGCGGTTGGTTTTGCCACTCCACTGGTAAGAAGTGCACTGTTTGGCATGCCCGTCTTATTTCCAATAGCCTTTGCGATGGCTTTCGAGCTGGCCGCATACGGGGCAATCAGTGGTCTGATTTATAATTCCAGTTCCAAACAGGATCTGGGTACCGTTTATCAGGCATTAATCAGCGCAATGATTGGAGGTCGTCTGATCTATGGTCTGGTCATGACGACGATTACTTCCCTGCTCGGTCAGCCTTATTCCTTCCAGATCTTTATGAACGCGGCCATCATGAGCGGTCTGCCAGGTATTGTCCTTCAGCTTTTATTGATTCCAACCATTATGCTCGTGCTCAATAAAACTGGCGTTCTTCGCTTCCAGAGTGAGAAAGCTGTTGCCAAAGCCTGATGGATTCCAACTTGTTTCAGCCTTCAAGTCTCGAAGAAGCAGCCGGCCTGGTCCAGAAACAGCTGGCTTCTTTTCGGGATCAGAAAGAAAAGACCAATTCAAAGGGAGTCGCTGACTTTTCAAATTTGCTGATCATCTGTATTGACGGACGCTGTGCTTCTGGAAAAACCTCTCTGGCTGCTTTACTGGAAAGTCAGATTGAAAACAGCCAGGTGATTCATCTGGATGATTTTTTCCTCCAGCCTTACCAACGCACCCCGAAGCGATATGCCACGCCGGGAAGAAACATCGATTCTGAACGGATCATTCAAGAAATTCTCGAACCAGCCAGGCATGGCCTGCCCATTGTATACCAGCCATTTTCCTGTCGAAGCATGTCCTTACAGGCCCCTGTTTCAATCGGAAAGCCAGAGGTTCTGATTCTTGAAGGGTCTTATGCTGCCAACTCGGATCTTGGTCCTTATGCCGACCTGCGGATTCTGACTACAATCGATCCTGATTTGCAGCTGGAAAGGATCGAGAAACGAAACGGCAAAGAGAAACTTCAGGACTTTAAAAGCCGCTGGATCCCGCTGGAAGAAAACTACTTCCAGACCGTGGACCCCGCCCGCTTTGATCTCGTTTTCGATTTAGGCCATCTGAAGTAAGAGATGTTTTCTGGCTTTTGGTTGCTGAAAACGAAGTACAGATTTTCGTTTTTACAGATTCATCAATAGAAGTTTCAAAAAAGAGAAAAGGAGAGCCCAATGGCAAAATCTAAAGTTTATTTTTCGAAAAGCACTTATCCTGACACACTTGTCAAACTCTACAAAGCGTTAGGCAAAGAGTTAAAAGGAAACGTTGCAGTGAAACTGCATTCTGGCGAACAGGGAAACCAGAACTATCTGCGTCCTGAATTCGTAAAACCAATTGTCGATGAAGTCAATGGTACGGTTGTCGAATGCAATACTGCTTATGGTCATGACATGGGCGGTCATCGCTCGACCACGATGGAACACGAAAAAGTTCTGGCTCAGCACGGCTGGACCGAAAACTTCAACGTCCAGATCCTGGATTCAACGGGCCCAGATCTGGTTCTGCCAATTCCTAATGGCAAAATCATCAAGGAAGACTATGTAGGACGTGATCTGTCCAAATACAATTCCATGCTCGTTTTATCCCACTTCAAAGGTCATCCAATGGGCGGCTTTGGCGGTGCACTGAAACAGTTGTCCATCGGCTGCGCTTCTTCTGCCGGAAAGTGCTTTATCCACTCCTGCGGTCAGTCCAAAGATATGAGAGACTGCTGGGAAAAAGAAGTCAAACAGGAAGAGTTCATCGAAGCAATGGCTGATGCTGCCGAAGCCGTGGATACCTACTTCAAAGATAACGTTGTGTATATCAACGCGCTCGTCAACCTGTCTGTAGACTGCGACTGCTGCCATGTTGCGGAAGACCCATGCATGAAAGATATTGGTGTCATGATTTCGACTGACCCCGTTGCGATCGACCAGGCCTGCATTGATATGATCTTCGCTTCTGACGATCCAGGACGTGATCACCTGGTAGAACGGATCGAAAGCCGTCATGGTCGTCATATTCTCGAAGCTGCAGAAGCTCTGAACTTCGGCAACCGTGAGTATGAACTGATCAACATCGACGAAGAAGCTTAAAGCTTATTGACTTTCTGATTCAACCACATTTTTATTGATCAACTTTATTCTTCAATGAAAAGAGCAGCCTGTTTTTGTGGGCTGCTCTTTTCGTATTCTCGGTTTTAGATGGTCTCACTCTTCGTTTGAAAAGATCTGGATTTTTACAGCACGCATTCCACCCAGGTCATGAAGTACTGAGCGTCGATCAACGCAGCCGCCAGACCAGAGTTCTCATATCCGGTATGAGCAAGCAGTTTCAAAACTTGATCTGCTTGATCCAGTGGAATCTGCGTAATTCTTCCCCTGGCAAGATTCAGACCGCATTCCTGGTTGATCTTGTCCAGAAGGCCAGTTTTCTCCATCCCCTTAAATTCTTCTTCACTCATTTCATAATCATGAATCGCCAAAGAATCTTCGACTTCCTGTTCGAGATCTTCAATCCCCTGCTCATTGACGGGAACACTGAATACGTAATCTGCCATATTGTCTCTTCCTCTTTTCCTTTTCCAGCCAGACTCTGGCCCGACTGGTTTCGATCAGGACTTACCGATGCTTTCGCATGGAGTACTCTGCTTTTGATTGTAGTCTGCTTTAAAGTCCTGGGACAGTTTTTACCCATGTCTGCCGGCGTCCATAAAGAAAAGGCCCTGCCCGGGCCTTTTGGATCGTTTTGAATCGCTTGAGATTTAGTTTGCAGAAAATCATCTTCTGGGGGAAAGATCTTTTCTGCAAAAGACATCTGCAGGTAAATGGTTAAGCTTTTGTGGCAGCCTGGATGCCGGCAATGGCACCATCACTGACTGCGGTGGCTACCTGTCTGATTTTCTTGGAGCGAATATCGCCAGCCGCAAAGACACCTGGAATTGCGGTTTCCATATTTTCGTCAGTTGGAATAAAGCCGGCTGCATCCAGTTCCAGCTGGGGATACATGGCAGTATTTGGAACAATACCTGCATAAACAAAGACTCCAGCTTCTGGATCTTCGACGATGGTCTTTTCACCTGTCGCCAGATCGGTGAACTCCAGTTTATTGAGATGAGCCCCACCATCAACAGCTGTCAAAGAAGTATGTGGCATAACTTCAATGTTTTCAGCAGCTTCAACTTTGTTTTTGAATTCAGGAATACTGATCAGTTCGTCTTCAACGCAGACAATCACAACTTTCTTTGCCAGATTGCTCAGATACAGAGCTTCCTTGACAGCACCATCAGCACCACCGATGACATAGACAGTTTTACCTTTATAGTTTCTGCCATCACGTGGCGCATTCAGACGCATACCCCCGAGGTTTTCACCTGGGATCCCCAGCATTTTTGGAGATCCGCCATTGGCAAGAATTACAGTTTTGGTTTCATATTCACCTTTGTCGGTTTTGATCTTTTTGGGTTCACTGACCAGATCGACGTCTTCAACTTTTTCAACGCGGATTTCAACGCCAGAACCCTCAGCCTGTTCTTTCAATCTAGCCGCAAAGGTCTGTCCGGTTTCACCTGGAAGAATTCCAGAATAGTGAGTGACAGTAGAGACATTGCCAATCAGGCCGCCTACACCTTTCTGATCAAGAACCAGAACGTCTTTGCCCCGGCTTTTTGCATAAATAGAGCTGCTGATTCCAGCTGGGCCGGCACCAATAATAATTGTATCGTACATCGTGTTCCCTCCGTTTTTACATCTGAATCCTACTCTTAAATCATCCGTTCGTCAGGATCAGACATCTTAACAAGACAATTATGATGATCTTCTGGACAAACCGCATGAACCATGACTGTCTGATTTTTTATCCCATATCTATGAGAGCGCTTTAAAAAAGCCCAACCATTTTTGGTCAGGCGATGTGCTCTTATCGATTCGATTTTTGGTCAAACTGCTGACTTTTGAATTTCTGATCATGCCTGCGCTCGATTCGCACGCATCTCTCTTGGTTCAAGCTGGAGGTGATGACGGGCGATGAATTCTTTTCGTCCCTGCCCAGAAAGATTTTCCAGGTATTTCTTTTTCAGGTAGACAAAATCCTCAAGGGTATACAGCACAACAAGCAGGACTCTTTGTGTCTGTGGAGTCATATTCTCCAGAGAGTTGGATTCAATTTTTTCAATCAGCTCCTGGTTGGTCAAAAGCAGATCTTCGGGCGGGACATAATCCGAAACCGAGTTGGCAAGCCGTTCAATATATTGAACCACTCCATAATGTCCATGGGTGTCTACCGGATTGGCTTCAATCTGTCCGGCCAGGACATGAAGCAAAGCATGCTGGGCAAAGCAAAGCTCCAGATAGGAAAGCACCCATTCATCTTTGGCAAGCAGTTTATTTTGTGTGTATTTATGAATGAGATCTCTTCCCTTTTGGGCATCTTCCAGGATATGGCTCAGCGTTCTTGAATTAGCGTTAGCCTTTCGCGTCCCACAAATCGAGTCAGCCAGTTCGTCCAGCCCAGCTCTCAGATCGATTTCAACCAGACAGATCTGCTCATAAACCAGCGAAGCAATCGTACGGTCTGGCTGGTAAAGGTTTAAGACAAAAGCAATCACAATGCCGACCAGTAAAACGCAGAACTCCAGAAAGATATTCTGCAAAGAAAAGTTCTGGTCTAACAAAAACACAGTTCCAAACACCGCATTGACCGACAGCGTATCCTTCCAGCCAATCGTCCAAAGGATAAAGACAATCAAGAACAGATACAGCCCATACGCTACGAATGCCGGACTGACACGGGGGAAAATCAACCAGCTTAAAAAAACCGCAAACAGATAGGAAATCAGCCGCTTATAGATTAACGAAACAGTCTGTTTCCGGGTCTGGACCATAATCGTCAGTAAGGCTACCGTTCCGGCAGAAGCAGGATGGGGCAATCCAAGAAAGGTACATACAACTACGGCCACAGCCGCGCCCAATCCAATTTTTAAAGCTTCAAGTAAATTCATCTTCAGCTTTCTGGATTCGAAAGCCTGCATCAGAGTTGTTCTCATTTTTCTCTCACCATCTATTCCCTGTCTATCACGGTCTTATCCTACCAAGAATCGCAATTGCGCACTACAACAGTTTTCAATTTGGAAGTGCTTTTATGTAAACCATTCCATTTTTAGCCACGATTCGAGAATAAGTTAAATTTTCCCTTTTAAAATAGATATTTTTTATTCTCTGATCCAGATTGTTTCGTCTTTTTTTCTATACAAACATTCGAAATTTCAGGTTAATAATATGGAAAGGTTTCCATATTATTAACCTGAAATTTTTTGCCCGTCTCATCATCTGCTTTTTACCTGTTATGCCAGGTTTCTCCTTTTTACAGATTTTATTTCCGCCTTCTTTCAGACCCTCTTCTTCTTTTGATTCTTCTTTTGATCCGCTTCATATTGTTCTCTGGTGATCTCGTAAACCAGATGCGGCATGGTATACCCCCGATAGGATTTGATGACCATTTCGACCGGTTTCATGTCATTGCGTATGGCAACTTTCTGACTGGCTGAATTCGTATCCCGGATAATTGAAGTGACCCGATCCGCACCAAGGATGTCAAACGCATAGGCTTTGCACGCCCTGGCTGCTTCAATTGCATAGCCCTGGTGCCACTTTCCCTTTTCCAGATGATAGCCAATTTCCAGAACCGGGGTTTCATTGACCTTCTGCCATGTAATCCCGCAATCCCCAATACTCTGGCCAGTCTTTTTATCCATCATCAGCCAGAGACCAAAACCATCTTCTCGGTACCGACGCTGATTATTGGCAATCCAGTCACGAACTTCCTGATCGTCAAAACCATGCTCATAAGCGTACATCACTTCTGGATCTGCCAGAAAACGCCGGGCATTTTCAAAGTCATCTTCGTTCATTTGTCGCAACAGGAGCCTGTCTGTTTCCAGAACTGCACCCTTTTGTTTTTTCACCTTCATACCTCTACTCCTCTGCTTTTTAAATGACCATTCTGGACATTCTAAAGTAACTTATCAGATAAACCGCATCAATATTTTCTCTGGATGACACCTGCCTGCTGCAAGTCGGTGAAATTTCCCATTTTGCTTCCCAGAAGAAGAGACTTCCTGCTCGGTCATATAAAAACAGCAGTCTGAAATCCAATCTGACATTGTTGATAGAACGTCATGATCCTGAAAGTGCATGTCCATGTTTTTACTGCCCTAAATTTCCAACCTGATTACGATAATTATGCTATACCAAGCATCGAACGCAAACGGAGAAGAAACAGAAAACATCTAGATTTAACTTCACCTAAAATAAAAGCAAAGAGTATTAGTGACAAATCCCGATAGCTTGTAATGAATAGATGTGCGGTTTGGCTGTATACCATAAAAGCCGTCCATTTCATCCTCATAATGAATCAGACGGCTTTTTAATGTCGTTCAATTTATACTCTTTATACTCAACAATATTCAGAATTCACCCTTGACTTCCAGATGTTTTAGGTAATTTACGGCGATCGAAATAAAAGCAGACCAGGAAGAAGAAAATTCCAAATACAGTTGAAATTGGAGCAGCCAGTCCGACCTGGAAAAGGGATGTCCCTGGAAGACTTGCCATCCAGGCAGAAACCGGAATCCGGACAAACAAGGCAGAAATAATTCCCTGCAGCATGACCGGCGTCGTTTTGCCGCAGCCATTGAAGTAGCCAATAAAGCTGAACAGTGTACAGGTCAGCACGCAGTCAAAACTGAAACCGCGGATATAGTCGGCTCCCTGGGCGATTACTCCCGGATCACTGCTAAAAAAGCTTGCCAGCAATGGCGCCTGGAAAAAGCCAGCCGCAAATAAAACCAGTCCGGCAGCCGTACCACCGAGAATCGCAATCAGGGTACCCCGATCTGCCCGCGATCTTAAATTCGCCCCCATATTCTGGGCGACATAGGCCGAAACACTCTGCATCAAAGCAGAGGGAACAAGCATGATGAAGGAGGTAATCTTCTGGGCGACACCATATCCGGCGGAAGGTAAAAGTCCCATGCTGTTGGCAATGACATTGATGAACAGAAAAGAAATCTGCACAGTCAGCTCCTGCAGGGCAATCGGGATTCCAATACGCAGAATCTGACGCAGTTCTGCTGGATAAAGACGAAGATCCTGCTTGCTGAACGTAAAACCAAGTTCTGTACGCTTCATGAAGAACAAAGCTACAATCACAGCAACTAGTTGCGCAAGAACCGTTGCCCAGGCAGCCCCGGCAGCATCCATCTTCAGACCTCCGACAAACGCAAAGTCCGCGATAATATTCACCACACAGGCAACTGCCACAAACAAAAGCGGCAGATTGGCATTCCCTACACCACGTAACACGCAGGAAATGACGTTATAAGCAATGATCACCAGAATTCCGCCAGAACAGATGCGCAGATAATCAATTGCCAGACTGACAGATTCTGCCGGAACCTGCATCATGGCAACCAGCTGGGGAATGCAAAGCTCCAGAATCACCGTCATCACAACACCAAGAATTCCAAACAAGACAACCGTCGTCCCTACAGTCCGCCCGGCCAGCTGCGGTTTTCTTTCACCGATATGGTGAGCAATTGTCACCGTAGAGCCGATGCCGATCTGAAAGACCAAAGATTTCTGCTTCGATATGCAATTGATGTTCTGCTGGGCCGGTTTCAGTATTTGGAGCACCAGAAGGAAGCAGCTCAATCATAGAACATTTCCTTCCCGGTCATTGAATGATCGAGAATCTTTGCCAATCAAACCTGAATCCTTCAGGCTGGCAAGTATGGTTCAAGCTTAAAAACAAACTCAGGGACTGAATCGCAATGGATTCAGTCCCTTTTCGTTCGATTTTTTCTTTTCCGTTTCTTCAAAATTCCTTTTCTTTAAAATTCTCCCTGGTCATTCAAGGTATTTCATTCCAGAACAGCAGCCACCTCTTTCAGGTAGTCGGTAATGGATAAGTGCTGCGGGCAGTGCTCTTCACATTGTCTGCATTCAATACAGGTAGAGGCCCTCCCTTTCCCCTGGGTTTCCGTAAACCGTTTATAGCTGGCTTTTGCTTTAGACTTCTGAGAATCACCGAATTTGCTGATGTTGTTCATCAGTTTGAAATAATCCGGAATGGCAATCTGCATTGGACAGCCATCGACACAATACCGGCAGGCTGTACAGGGAATGCTTTCTTTCGAAGCGATAATCTCGGTTACCCGCTTCACAAGGTTCTGTTCCTCTTCGCTTAGTGGACTGAACTCCTTCATATAGGAAAGGTTATCTTCCATCTGTTCAAGATTGCTCATACCCGAAAGAACCATTGCCACTTCAGGCAGTGATGCTGCAAACCGGACTGCCCAGGAAGCCACGGACAGATCAGGGTGGTTCTCTTTCATGAGCGCTTGCGCTTCTTCTGGCACATTGGCAAGCAGACCGCCTTTGACTGGTTCCATAACCAGGACTTTTTTTCCATGACGGACTGCCGTTTCATAACAGGCACGAGATTGCACATCATCGCTGTCCCAGTCCAGGTAGTTGAGCTGGAGCTGAACGTATTCCATTTCTGGATGCCGGGTTAAAATTTCTTCAAGAACTTCTGGGGTGTCATGGAACGAGAATCCAACATGACGGATTTTGCCTTCCGCTTTTTTCTGCAGAGCAAAATCAAACGCGCCAATGCGATCCGCCAGTTCCAGGTAGTTTTTATTCATAGCATGCAGCAGATAATAGTCAAAATACTCCACGTCGCAGCGTTCGAGCTGGCCGTTAAAGTAGTCTTCCAGATTTTCCGCCTTATCGACAACGAATAAAGACAGCTTATCGGTGATGGTATACGCATCACGGGGATAACGTTTGGCGACACAGTTTTCAAAAGCAATTTCACTGTTTTTTCCGCCATGATACGGATACGCCGTATCAAAATAATTGAATCCGGCATCCATATAACGGTCTACCATTTCCGACAGGGCTTCATAATCGATTTTCGTTGTGTCATTAGGATCTGCCAGCGGCAGACGCATCAGTCCAAAACCAAGTTTTTTAGGGTTCATCCTTCAATTTCCTCGCATCCTGCATCTCTGCTTCTTCATCCTCTGCTTTTCTTATGGGAATTTGGTCACCAAAACGATATGGGAGTCCGCTCTGTTTTCCATGCGGCCAGATCAAGCCGACCAATTTTTCAGTCTTCTTCAGCTGCCATCGCCTGGCGGCTGGATTTTATGCAGCGTTCCCTATACGCCTCTACGCATCCGACCAAAAAATATTGACATTGACCATCAAATAAATTCCCATAAATTGCAGAGCTTCTTATAAATTATATCTACAGGTTTATATTCTTCTGAATAAAATTCTGCAGAATGGCTGTTTTATCTGGTGAATCTTCCAAAATTGAAATTTGGTCATCCCTAAGCTGCCTTGTCCATCAAGCAGCCCTTTTCACTGTCCATCATGCCTGTGAAATCAGATCCAGCAGAATGCCGACTGCTGGTTGTTTGTCATCGATCCATTGTCGATCATGCTGACGGGCGATGGAAAGGGCCTGATCTTTCCAGGCATCAAAGTATTCCTGTCCATTGGCTGCCTCAAGCTTAAGCTGACTTTCCGGAGCGATGGCATCGATAGCAGCTTGCATAATCTGCCCGCGAAGTTCCGTCTGCCATCCTTTTAAAAACTCACCGAAGCAGTACTGGAGCGTGTAGGGGCCATAAGAAACCAGTTTTGAAAATTCATCAGAATGCGCCTGGATGTACTCCTGAGGGTCGGATGATTGTGCAGGAGTCTGGCAGATCGTATCGATCAGGGATCCGATCATTGGACCGGTCATCTCCTTAGCCTGTTTCAGACACTCCTGCCTTTGCACATCGGAGTAATTCTGGCTGTTGAGAGCATCTTCGCCGATATCGTCTGGAAACTTTTCCCGGATATCCGCTGCGTACAGACTGCCATCCCGCGGCTGCCAGTACTCAGTCAGGAAATATCCATTTTTGTCATGGTCAAAGGAAATTGCAACTGGGATGTGGCTGCCGCCGACTGAATCAAAACCGTTAGCCGTCACTTTATATTCTTCATAAAAAGCCATTCCATAATAGGTGACGTGTTCACCGTCACTTCCTGAGCTCATTGGACTGGAAACTTTCTTCAAAGGAAGAAAATGTGCGGCCGCCAGGTCATATTCTTCCGGATGCCAGGACTGATTGCGATTCAGTATTGCCTGACGAAACATGACCTGTTCTTCAGCGGACAGAAACAAAGCGGATCCAACCGCCGTTTGAATTTCATCAGCACCCAAAGCAGAACTACTGCTGGAGTCATAGCCAGCACCATTTTGATTCTTTCCATTATCTGCCAGATTCTCAACAGAAGTCCGATTGGTCTGAGAAATGTCCTTTTTTGGATCGGTCGCAAAGCAGGCCGTGACACCAAGACAGGCAATGATTGATCCAATGACAGCCCATACCGCTGGCTTTTTATAGTCGAGTATGTTTTTGATCCTCTCTTTTACATCGATTTCTCCAAATGCCAGCGGACAGGTCAGAACGGCCCGCCGGGCTGTACTGCAGGTTAATAAAGCCGTCGAATACTGCTTCTTTTCAGCGAGATCCATCGAGCAGATAACCTTTTCATCACAGGCCATCTCGATATCGCGGCTAAACAGAATATAGGCCAGCCAGCATAAGGGATTGAACCAGTGAACTGCAAGGATCACAAATCCAACCCATTTCCACCAGTGATCGTATCTTTCCAGATGGGCTTTTTCATGGGCCAGCACGGATCTGGTCGTCTTTGGATCCAGGCCGGAAGACAGATAAATTTTCGGCCGGATCAGTCCGAGAATAAACGGCGATTTGATCTGATCGCAAAGATAGATGTTTGCTCCAAGAGGGATACTTTCAGCCACCGTCCGGCGCATTTTCAGCAAGCGGAAAAGTCCCCAGCCCATCAGAATGACGATTCCGCTCAGCCAGAGTATGGACACAATAAAGGTCCAGCTATAAACCGGATTCAGGCTTTCAGCCGGCACTGGCGCCAAAGACGCATTCAAAAGCGGATGGACGGCCTGATTGACAGCCGGAATTGAACTGTTGGTGACAGGAACCTGGGTCTGGAGAGCATGGACGTTGAACGTTTCAGCGCTTGCCAACAGGCTCAGCCTGCTTTCAAAAGAGAACGGAGCGCTCAGCCGCAGGCCAACAATCCCCCACAAAAGAATAACAATCCACTTTGGTGCTTTCTTCTTCATGAAAAAGCGAAGAAAGATGACCGCAAGGATCAGCCAGAACGAGGTAATGCTCATATTCAGAACTTTTACAAAAAGATCAGCCATATTATTCACCTGCCCGGTCGATCAGGTCGCGGATTTCAGCGATTTCTTCAGGGCTGAGTTTCTTCTGGCTGGTAAAGGCTGCCAGAAAAGCCGGAAGCGAACCGGCGAAGGTTTGATCAACATACTCCCTGCTCTGGCGTGCATAAAACTCATCTCGTGAAAGAAGTGCTGTGACTGTACCTTTGTTGTTTTGGAACAGCCCTTTATCGCACAGACGGCGCAGGACCGTATAGGTTGTGGTGCGTTTCCAGGAAAAGGCATCGGAAGCCAGCTTGACCAGCTCACCAGTTGTCACTGGCTCTTTTTCCCAGATCAGATCCGCAAAACAGGACTCGACAGTCCCTAACTGAATTTCTGCCATAGACGGCACCTCCTGTCTACAACTTGTAGTATTGCTTTAAGACTACATGTTGTAGACAACTATGGCAAGGTCTTTTCGAATCTCTTAGAAAATGAAGCAGAATCTGGAACGATCCGAATCGCTCCGCGTATGAAAGGAGCACAGAAAGCCTGCCTGAGCAGCCGATGAAAATTACTGCGTTAACTACTGGTGCGATCTTTTTGCCAACAATCGTTGCCCGTTTTTCAGCCATTAAAAAAATCCCTGAAGAATATCGGATTTCTCCTTTATCCTTCAGGGATTTGCTTTTGTCTGGCGACTTCCTATTTTTGCTTTTACACTATCGTCGGCGTTCAATGGCTTAACTTCCGTGTGCGGGATGGGAACGGGTGTGACCCATTGGCTATCGTCACCATACCATTTCATTGAATCAGCGCATCTTTGGATGATCATTCAATGACAGATTCGGTTTCAGTATTCTTGCGAATACCGCGGGTTGATTTCATTTCACATGAATCTTTCAAAAACAAACACCAGCTTCGACATAACTTTGGTTACAGTTATGATTGGATCATTTCTGATCGTTTACTTCTTATTACCGCCTGTCTGTGATTTTGAATGATTCTGGAATCATTGTCTTTAACTTGCGTCTTTGACTCTGGTTCCATCTTCTTCATTCTTCATCACTCCAACAGGCACTCTCGTTATCTTAGATTAAGCTTTCGACCGATTAGTACTGGCCAACTTCATTACTCACGTAACTTCCATACCCAGCCTATTTCCTTGTAGTCTTCAAGGGGTCTTATCTACCGCAGATCTTATCTTGGGGCTGGCTTCGCACTTAGATGCTTTCAGCGCTTATCCATTCCCTGCTTGGCTACCCGGCTGTGCCACTGGCGTGACAACCGATGCACCATTGGCAGGTCCATCCCGGTCCTCTCGTACTGAGGACAGCTCCCCTCAGATCTCCTGCGCCCACAACAGATAGGGACCGAACTGTCTCACGACGTTCTGAACCCAGCTCGCGTACCGCTTTAATGGGCGGACAGCCCAACCCTTGGAACCGAATCCAGCTCCAGGATGCGATGAGCCGACATCGAGGTGCCAAACCCCGCCGTCGATGTGAACTCTTGGGCGGGATCAGCCTGTTATCCCCAGGGTAGCTTTTATCCGTTGAGCGACGGCCCTTCCATTCGGCACCGCCGGATCACTAATCCCGACTTTCGTCCCTGCTCCACTTGTTGGTGTCGCAGTCAGGCGCGCTTTTGCATTTACACTCTCTGTCTGGTTTCCATCCAGACTGAACGCACCTTTGGGCGCCTCCGTTACTCTTTAGGAGGCGACCGCCCCAGTCAAACTGCCCGCCTGGCACTGTCTGTAAGATTCTCTCTTCACGTTAGGGCTTCAAATCATCAGGGGCGGTATCCCAACGGCGGCTCCAAAGAAACTGGCGTTCCTTCTTCATAGCCTCCCGCCTATCCTGTACATGATCATCCAAAACCCAATACCAGGCTGCAGTAAAGCTCCATGGGGTCTTTCCGTCTAGTTGCGGGTAACCTGCATTTTCACAGGTACTAAGATTTCACCGAGTCTGCTGCCGAGACAGCGCCCAAATCGTTTCACCTTTCGTGCGGGTCAGAACTTACCTGACAAGGAATTTCGCTACCTTAGGACCGTTATAGTTACGGCCGCCGTTCACTGGGGCTTCGGACCACTGCTTCTCCTTGCGGATAACAGATCCCCTTAACCTTCCAGCACCGGGCAGGTGTCACCCCATATACTTCGCCTTGCGGCTTTGCATAGAGCTGTGTTTTAGTTAAACAGTCGCTTGGGCCTTTTCACTGCGGCTCTCTCGAGCGCCCCTTCTTGCGAACGTACGGGGCAATTTTGCCGAGTTCCTTGGCAACAGTTCTCTCGCTCACCTTCGCTTGCTCAGCGCGCCCACCTGTGTCGGTTTTGGTACGGGCCGCAATAAAGTTTAAGCTAGAAGCTTTTCTTGAAAGCCGCTCCATGTGCTTGGCTACTTTCTTTCGATTTCGCTTACCCTTCACGCTCTGTACGCATTGATCCGGATTTGCCTGGATCCGTACTGCCGCGCTTGGCCCTCAATCCATTAAGAGGGTCACACTTCCCGTCTTTGTCACTCCATCGCCTTTATTGCGGGTGCAGGAATCTTCGCCTGCTTTCCATCTGCTTCGCCTGTCGGCTTATCATTAGGTCCCGACTGACCCAGGGCGGACGAACCTTCCCCTGGAATCCTTGGGCTTTCGGTGTGCAGGATTCTCACCTGCATCTCGCTACTCACACCGGCATTCTCACTTCCATGTCCTCCACAGACTCTCACGATTCTGCTTCCATGAACATGCAACGCTCCCCTACCATAAAAATCTTTCAATCCTTATCCGCGGCTTCGGCAGATGACTTAGCCCCGGTACATTTTCGGCGCAGGGCCACTCGACTAGTGAGCTGTTACGCACTCTTTAAAGGGTGGCTGCTTCTGAGCCAACCTCCTAGTTGTCCGTGCGTCCCCACATCCTTTTCCACTGAGTCATCATTTTGGGGCCTTAGCCGGCGGTCTGGGCTGTTTCCCTCTTGAGCATGGACCTTATCACCCACACTCTGACTGCCAACTTTTCTCCTTGCGGCATTCGAAGTTTGATTCCATTCAGTACCCCGGGATGGGGCCATCATGAATTCAGTGCTCTACCTCCGCAGGCTTGCGTTAACGCTAGCCCTAAAGCTATTTTGGGGAGAACCAGCTATCTCCGGGTTCGATTGGAATTTCTCCGCCAGCCACAGGTCATCCGCCAGCTTTTCAACGATGGTCGGTTCGGTCCTCCACAAAGTTTCACCTCTGCTTCAACCTGCCCATGGCTAGATCACCCGGTTTCGGGTCTGCTCCTGGCTACTTCATTCGCCCTGTTAAGACTCGCTTTCGCTTCGGCTTCGCATTTTCCTGCTTAACCTTGCATCCAAAAGCAGCTCGCCGGTTCATTCTACAAAAGGCACGCCATCACCCTTTGACGGGCTCTGACTTCTTGCAGGCATACGGTTTCAGGTTCTCTTTCACTCCGCTTGCGCGGTTCTTTTCACCTTTCCCTCACGGTACTTCTTCACTGTCGCTCACTCTTACTTATTCAGCCTTGGCGGATGGTCCCGCCTGCTTCCGACAGGATTTCACGTGTCCCGTCGTACTCAGGATCTCGCTGACTACTTGGCTTGCTTTCCAGTACAGGGATTTCACCTTCTGTGTCCGTGCTTTCCATCACGTTCCTGTTCACTCGCGTTTCGTCTGTTGCGCTCCTACAACCCCATATCGCTATGGTTTGGGCTAATTCCCTTTCGCTCGCCGCTACTCGGGAAATCACTGTTGTTTTCTTTTCCTCCGGCTACTTAGATGTTTCAGTTGGCCGGGTTGCTCTCCATATCTAAGACATGGATGACTGGATATGACTCCAGCCGGGTTCCCCCATTCGGATACCTGCGGATCGTCGCTTTCCTGACAGCTCCCCGCAGCTTTTCGCAGTCTGATGCGTCCTTCATCATTCAAGAGTGGCAAGGCATCCTCCGTACGCCCTTCCTTGCTTGATCTAGTTTCAAATATGCTTGTTTTTAACTATGCTTTTTCGAGATTTTTCTAATAAGAACTGTTAACTGTTTTCTGACTTGGTAAATCTTGTGACTTCAAAGATTGAATTTCTTCTTCTCTTTTCAGTCGGTTACTTTCGTAACGTTGTTACTTACAACTTACGTCAGACCTTCTGTTATGTCTTATACTGATGTTCGTTTTTCAAAGATCCATGTTTTGAACTGACTGGAACTGTTCTCCATTTCTGAAGACCAGTGCCGCTTTCGCAGCTTGACCAGTCTGGAAGATCGCTCTTCCAAAACTCTGTTACAGACTCAACTGTTGCTTAATTACTTCCTTGTACTTTCTCCTTAGAAAGGAGGTGATCCATCCCCACGTTCCCGTAGGGATACCTTGTTACGACTTAACCCCAGTCATCGGCCCCGCCTTCGACGACTCACTCCCTTTCAGGTTATGCCATCGGCTTCGGGCGTTGCCGGCTTCCATGGTTTGACGGGCGGTGTGTACAAGGCCCGGGAACGTATTCACCGCGGCATGCTGATCCGCGATTACTAGCGATTCCAACTTCATGAAGTCGGGTTGCAGACTTCAATCCGAACTAGGACGCCTTTTTTCGGGTTCGCTTCACTTCACAGCTTTGCTTCCGTCTGTAGGCGCCATTGTAGTACGTGTGTAGCCCAGGCCATAAGGGGCATGATGATTTGACGTCATCCCCGCCTTCCTCCGGTTTGTCACCGGCAGTCTGATCTGAGTCCTCATCTTACTGGTAGTAACAGATCACGAGGGTTGCGCTCGTTGCCAGACTTAACTGAACATCTCACGACACGAGCTGACGACAACCATGCACCACCTGTGTGGATGATAACCTCCAACTTATCTCTAAGTCTTTGCATCCCATGTCAAGGCCTGGTAAGGTTCTTCGCGTTGCTTCGAATTAAACCACATACTCCACCGCTTGTGCGGGCCCCCGTCAATTCCTTTGAGTTTCACACTTGCGTGCATACTCCCCAGGCGGAGGAGTCATTGCGTTAGCTTCGGCACCGGGGCACTACCCCCGACACCTGCTCCTCATCGTTTAGGGCGTGGACTACTAGGGTATCTAATCCTATTTGCTCCCCACGCTTTCGTGCCTGAGCGTCAGTAACAGTCCAGGCGGCCGCCTTCGCCACTGGTGTTCTTCCATATATCTACGCATTTTACCGCTACACATGGAGTTCCACCGCCCTCTCCTGTCCTCGAGCGTGACAGTTTCCAAAGCCTGTACAGGTTGAGCCCGTACCTTTCACTTCAGACTTGCCACGCCGCCTGCGCACCCTTTACGCCCAATCATTCCGGATAACGCTTGCCACCTACGTATTACCGCGGCTGCTGGCACGTAGTTAGCCGTGACTTTCTGGCAGGTTACTATCAAAAGAAAAGCATTTCCTCTTTCCTTCTTTTCTGACCTGCAACAGAGCTTTACGATCCGAAGACCTTCCTCACTCACGCGGCATTGCTCGTTCAGGCTTGCGCCCATTGACGAAAATTCCCTACTGCTGCCTCCCGCAGGAGTCTGGGCCGTGTCTCAGTCCCAGTGTGGCCGATCGCCCTCTCAGGCCGGCTATGCATCATCGCCTTGGTAAGCTTTTACCTTGCCAACAAGCTAATGCACCGCAGATCCATTCATCTCCCAGGCTTAAAAGCCTGTTTCAAAAACAGAAGATGCCTTCTGTTTTCCTATGGGGTTTTAGACTTCGTTTCCAAAGCGTATCCCCCGGATATGGGCAGGTTATCTACGTGTTACTCACCCGTTCGCCACTGAACACCGAAGTGTTCCGTTCGACTTGCATGTATTAGGCATGCCGCCAGCGTTCATCCTGAGCCAGGATCAAACTCTCCATTTGATATTGACTCAACGCTATTGCGTTTAAATTTCGTGAATTGATTATTGAAGTATTAAGTGTTGTTTCAAGAATCGACGTGTTAATTTCGAATATTGAATTGTCTGTAATCAGAGTTTTCAAAGAGCCATCTGTTTGCGAGTGAATCAACTTCCCTCACAAGGCTTGTTTATCTTATCACCTGCCAGACAGGAAGTCAACATCTTTTGTGAAATATTTTTAAGAATTTCACAATCGATGATTTCTTCGATATCTAAAGATGATTTGCGTCAGATCATCGGCTTTGTTGCCGTGTTTCTTAACGCTCAATCACTATAACACCGGGCAGTATTCCGGGTCAAGTGCTTTTGTGAAAATATTTTACAAATTCACAATTCGCCTTTTCCAGGCTTTGAAGAATCTTTAAAGCACGATTCTCTGTGCCGGGTATTGATGTCTGCTTTTCATCCACTGAAAAACAACTTTATCTTTATAATCCTTTAACAATTCAAAGTCAAATTTAAGCACAAAAAAAACTGGTGACCCATCGAAAATCACCAGAAAAAGCAAGATCCAGCAAGAATTACGAGGCAACCTGGATAGAATTGTCTTGAAAATCAGGTTTTCTCTTCCCTGTTTTCAGTCTTGGGCGTAGGTAAATCATGACCATAATAGAGCAATAAACCAGCGCCAGCAGCCAGGCAAATGGATTAGCCAGAGCAATACCGACAAATCCAAGCCCATGAACAGCTGCAAAGCTGCCAACTGCCCGCCCAGTCACTTCTCCAAGGCCTGAAAGAACGGCCTGCAGCGAATACCCCATCCCCTGCAAGGTATTGCGCACAATCATTAAGGAGCCATGCAGGAAGAACAGCCAGGACATGATCATCAGATACCGATTAGAGTAAGCGGCCGCCTGTCCGCCATCACTTCCCAGAACCAGATCGGTCATGAACTGACGGCCAACAAAAACCAGCACCCACATCACCGCACAATAAATCAGCTGAATTGTGAGGCCAGCGCGGATTCCTTCCAGAATTCTATTCGGCTTGTGAGCTCCTTCGTTCTGGCCGGCATAAGTAGCCATTGCCATTCCGACAGATTCCATTGGCAGTGTGAGCATCTGACGGATTTTTTCACCTGTTGTCTGACCGGCGATGACCAATGAGCCCATGGAGTTGATCGCCGACTGCATGACAATGGCACCCAAAGCCGAAACGGAATATTCAAAACCCATCGGCAGACCGACCTTAGCCAGGACTCTAATATGATGGAAAGACCAGCTCATCTGCTTTTTGGAGTGAGCAAGTAGATCAGTCTTCGTAAAGATCCACCAGAAATTCAGCAGGCCGCTGATTCCCTGAGCCGTCACAGTTGCCCATGCTGCCCCGGCAATTTCTGCCTGAAACCAGTCAATCAGGATGTAGTCCAGCAAAATATTGAGAAAGCTCGAACCGACCAGAAACAAAGTCGGCCTTCTTGAGTCTCCACCGGCTCTTAAGACGGCCGATCCATAGTTAAACAGGAACGAAAACGGGATTCCCGCTAAGATAATCTGAATATATTGATTGGCTGCAGCCAGAATCTCCTGTGGAGTCTGGATCATGTTCAGCAAAAATGGGCTGAATCCAACGGATCCAAAACTTAAAGCCAGCGCAAGAAAAATGCTCAGCCAACAGCCGTTCCAGAAATAGTGCTGAAATTCTTCGCGGTTGCGGGCGCCGATTTTCTTAGCCAGGGGGATCGCAAATCCAACCGAACAGCCTTGAACAAATCCTAAAATCAGAAAGTTCAGGGAATACGTCGTCCCTACAGCCGCCAGGGCACCTTGTCCCACCAGCCGCCCGACCATGATCGTATCTACAAAAGAATACAGCTGCTGAAAAATGGTTCCCGCCACCAGCGGGAGCGAAAATTTAAAGATTAAAGGTAAAGGCTTGCCTTGTGTCAGATCCAGGACGCCTTTTACGTCTTGCCCATGCTTGCTCATAGAATTCTCCTTGCTGTTTGCAAGAAGTCTATCAGCGTGCAAGATAGGAGTAAAATATATTTTTTGTATTATAAAATAGTTTTAAACTATTTTTCTTTTCATCCCTGAACCTTGTCAGAAGGAGTTTTTTATGACCTTAACTCAGCTTGAATACTTTGTGGAAGTTGCAACCTGTGGCAGTTTTTCAAAAGCTGCCAAATGGATCCATATCTCGCAGCCATCTCTTTCTATTGCCATTCACAAACTGGAAGAAGAACTCGGCGTTTCTTTAATCGAAGCACATCGCAAGCAGGTGACTCTGACAGAGGCTGGACGAATTTTCCTCGAAGATGCCACTGCTTTGCTTCGCCAGAAGGACCAGACTCTGAACCATATGGATCAGTTTGCCCGCAAGGATACAGCCGAACTTCGAGTCGCATATACGGCTGCTTTTGCAGATCAGACCATTCCTGATCTGTTTGCGGCTTTTCTCAAAAAGAATGAGGGCCACGTCCGGATTTATGGTAACGAAATCCCCAGTGACCAAATTGCCCAGGCCCTGCGGGAAAACAAAATTGATGTCGGTCTGTGTTCCATGATTCCAAGCGATCTACTCATTCATCGTCAGCCACTCATGCAGCAGCCTTTCTGCCTGATTACTCCCCTTGATGATTTGAATGACTATGATGATCTCAATCAGTTTCAACAAGCTGTCTTACTTGGCTATCATCAGGATTATCCGATGGCGCGCAATCTGGCTGCCTTATTTGAGCATCTCAATTTCAAACCGGATTTTCGCTACTTCGGATATTCCGAAGGATCTATTGCCAGACTCGTTGAGCGCAATGTCGGCATTGCGGTTGTTGCCCAAAATGATGGTCTGGAGCAATACAAGGTGCGCATTCTCCATCCGAAATGGCTGGAAGGAAACCGCACCATCGTACTTTTAACCAGCGCCATCCATCCACTTTCACAGGCAGCTGCGGCTTTTGTAGAGATGGTGATGGATTTCTATGCCAGAAAGAGCAAAGAACAGAAGAAATAAAGAAAAGACCGCCACGTGGACGGTCTGATCAGTTCTGTTGGTTCATTCTGTATGGTTAGTCTGATTATTCAACAACAGTAACAGAAATGATATGTGGGTTAGCTCCTTCATACCAGTATAAGAAGCCTTCGCAGTCGATAACATCGCCAACTTTGAGGTTCTTGACAGCTTTATAAACATCAGTGTCCTGGTTGGTAAGGTAGGACTCAACTACGAATGTGTAAGTATTGCCATCTTTGGATACGTTGAAGTACAGGTCATCGCCTTCTTCACCGGAACCATCGTAGTTGTACAGATAAGCAGCGTCAGATCCTTCTGCCGCTGGCTCAACAGTCAGACCTTTGAAATCAACGAGCTGGTTCTGGTGTTTGATCAGTTCTTCTTCGTTGCCTAACAGGTCAGTCACATCTACTGGAGTTGCTTTCCAGGTTTCGCCTTCGATCACTTCCACTTCGGCACCTTCAGCAATTTCAACTTCACCGGACCATTCAGTCTTGAAACCTTTTACTTTGATTTTGGCGCCATCAGATAATTCGTTGTACAGATCTTCAGAAACATTGGCATTGTAAATGAAGTAAGCACCGTCTGGATCTTCAGCATAGATCGTAGCTTTATCTTCCCACCAGGACTGTTTCGCCTGAACATAGGCTTCGATGGTCACTTCAGTATCGAGGTCAGCATCTACATATTCCTGATACGTCATGACACCTTCCGATTTAGCAGCTGGATCGGCAGCAGTCGCAGTGCTGGAAGCTGTTTCGGAAGCAGTCGATGTTGTGGAAGAAGACTGGGAGCTGGAAGAGCAGCCAGTCAGGGCCATGCCTGCACAAAGAAGCAGAGCGGTTAAGGCAGTCTTTTTCATCATTTTCTCCTCGAGACGACAGAAATCGTCTAAAGCCCGCAAGGGCGGGCAGGTATCTTTAGTTTACTTGTTTTTTAAACAAGTGGCGTAAATTGTCTGAGCCAGAGAGTTGTTTTTTTAAATTTGCGTGTCATCCGATCGCGATGAAATCGCTATATTTTCTTGTTTCAACAGCATTCATTTCTTTCACGCAAATCGCTCAAACTCATCTTCTGACGCTTTTTGGGCAAAAATCTCACATGGACTGGCCATTGACTTTTTCTGGACAGGTTATCCCTTTGGGCTGTCTTTCCTTGTCTTCTCCATAACTCTGTCCATAAAAAATGGCTTCATCATCGAAACAATGAAGCCATGAAGCTATAAAGCTATGAAGTTATAAAAAGATTGAGGTTCAATCCGATTCATTGATTTTTCAAATAGTTAAGCGTGGCTCTCTTTTCGCTGCTGCAGGTAGCGGCGCAAATAAATAGCCCCGATGACCACCCAGGTTCCGGCAAGAATGCCTAAGAACCAGATCGAAGAAGCTGGCATCGGGCCCATGGATCCAGTTGACTGGATGCCCTGAGAAAGCTGATCCAGTCGATATAAGGAAGTCACTTTGTCATAGAGTTCCTGAATATAGGCATCATCAACAGTCTGTTTGCGTCTGGTCGAACGAACAACATCTTCAATCAGCTCCCCTGCCGCATTTCGTAAAGAAGCGGATCCGTTAAATACAGGAGTCGTAAAGGTATGGTCGAGATTATCCATCAACAGTCTGGCCGCATCAATTTTGACGGAATAATGTTCATCATTATCAATACCGGCTTTGGACAGATAGTCCTGATACTCAGGATCGTTGAGCGCTTTTTCAGTGACTGGAAGATACCCCTCCGTTTTGGCATAACCAATCTGTGCTTCATTGCTCATCAGATACTGAACAAAAAGCCATGACGCCAGAACTTCTTGCGGATCATCTTTGCCAAAGATGGCCATCGAAGGTCCCTGCGAAATCATTTCAATTTCATCGGTGTTGACCTGGGGAACCGGACGGACGACCGTTTCAAATTCCGTAAAGGCATCGGGGCTGATATCAGATAATGGGGCATGCGCACCCATCCAGGTTGCTCCAGCTGTGGAGTCTACCGCAAACAGTGTCTGGGAAGCGTTAAGCAGATTGGCTGGATAACCGGAAACTTTAAAAGTGGAGAAAGCCCCTTTCTTGGTTTCCTGCGCGATCGTTTTGAGATCTTCAGAAGTCGTATCATTGAAGATTTCAATGTTTCCTTCCTCATTGCTGTAACCTGCATCCTGCTGACGCAGCAGCTGAATCATCATGTTATCGGTTGATTTGTAGATAAACGGAATCAGGGTTTTCTGGCCATTGAGAGAATAAATCCCATCCGCTCCTTTGGTCGCTGCCGCCGCGTCGGCCACCTCCCAGATCCAGTCCCAGGTCACGACATCCGGAATGGTATAGCCAAGTTTTTCAACCAGGTTCTTGTTGATGTAGAGCGCTTCAGTCGAGCGCATGAATGGCATCGCATATTGGGTGCCATTGATGACCCCTTCTTCTACGAAAGCGTCGACCAGCTCATCGGCATCCGGACCATCAAATTTCAGTTCTGTTCCGCCAAGACCATACTTCTCATCGACCATCAGTTCATCCAGTCCAACAACCACTCCATCCTGCTGAATGTAGGAAGCAATATGGTCTGGATAGGTAATCGCAACGTTAGGCGTGGTGCCGGTCGCAATGTTGGTAATGACGTCGTTATAAATCTTGCCGTAATCGGTATACAGCTTCAGATTGACTTTGATATTGGGATACAGTTTTTCAAAATCTTCGATGGCCTTTTTATAGACCGCCGTCTGATTTTTGTTCGTATCATTTTTTGCCCAGAATGTAATTTCAATCGGGCGAGACTCATCCAAGGCTTCGGGAATCGCAAAAGCAGCTTTTGCCCGGGCACCATGACAACCGCTGACAAACAGGCAGCAGGCCATCAGCAAGGACAACAGCCATCCCCCAAATGTTCGGCGCTTCATCCTTTCGTTCCTCCCCGGACTACACCGGACATGATCTGCTTGCGATAGATCAGAAAGAGAACGATCAGCGGAATACTGATGACGACCACCGCCGCCATCATCGCCGGGATATTGGCTCGTCCAAATCCGGATTCTCGAATCTGCTGGATGCCATTGGAAACCAGATAGTAATTCGGATCATCGGTAATCAGGCTTGGCCAGATGTAGCTGTTCCAGCATTCAATGACTTTCAGGATTGTGATGGTCACAACCGTTGGCCGGCACATTGGCACCATAATCCGCCACAGAAATTTCCAGTCGGATGAGCCATCAATTTTGGCCGCATAGTAAAGCGAGTCTGGAATCTGGGCGAAATTTTCGCGAAGCAGATAAATATAGAAGACGGAAGTCACCGAAGGCAGGATCAGCCCTAAAAAGGTATTGCGCAGATCCAGCTCGGTAATCGTCTGGAAGTTGGTGATGACAACCAGCTCATTGGGGATCATCATCAACGCCAGAAAGCCAGTAAAGATGAGTGACTTTCCAGGAAAATCAAGTCTGGCAAACGCAAAGGCCGCCAGGATGGATACAAAGACCATCAAAGCCGTTGTGATGACAGTAAAAATCAGGGTATTGAGCAGATACCGGCCAAGATCGACTTCGGTAAATGCATAAATATAGTTTTCGATTGTCGGAGCAGTGGTAAAAAGCTGGGGTACATATTCCGCATTATAGGCGGCATAGCCTTTAATGGAGGTTAAGACCATCCAGTAAAACGGGAATAGGACTGCAATTGCCCACACAATCAGAAAGAACCAGGTAATGGGTTTATGTTTTTTCATCAAGCACCTCTAACTGTAGTGGGTATACTTTTTGGAAACCATCAGGTTGATTACCGTAATGGTCAGCACCACCGCAAAAAGCAGAATGGCCGCTGCCGACGCATAGGAAGGATACCCACCTCCATCGCGATAGAGCATGTCAAAGACATAGCCAACCATCGTATTCATGCCAGCTGCATTCAGGTTTGTTCCAAACAGGGCAACCGCGTCGGAGTACGCCTTGAATGCCCCGATAAATCCAGTAATAACCAGATAGAACACGGAAGGCGAAATCAACGGCAAGGTAATGCGGGTAAAAATCCGCCATGAACTTGTGCCGTCAATGCGGGCTGCGTTGTAATACATCGGATTCACGCTGGCCAGCGCACTGGTCAGAATCAGGATCTTGAAGGGCATAACAATCCAGATCGTATAAAAACACAACACAAACATCTTGGCCCAGTACGGTCCTTCAATGAAATCTACCGGCTGAGCGCCAAACCAGCCGATCAGCATATTAACAAAGCCCTCTGAATACGGCGTCTGCTTGAACAAGACCATAAACACCATCCCAACCGCCAGGGTATTGGTTACATAGGGCAGAAAGTAAATCGTCTGGAACAGCGAGCGCAGCTTTTCAATCCTCGTCAGCAAAAACGCAATCGCCAGCGAAAAGCCAGTCGATAATGGAACTGTGATCACTACCAATAAGAATGTATTCACCAGCGCCTGCGTGAAATACGGATCATGCAGCACATAGTCGTAGTTGTACCAGCCCACACCAAAATAACTCTGACTTGCCGAACTGTAGCCTTCTTCAAACGAGTAGATAAATACATCAATCAGCGGATAAATCAAAAAGACCGCCAGAAAGAGAAAGGCCGGAAGCAGATAAAGAAATCCCTTGTACTTTTTCATACCGGATTCCCTCTATTGCTTTTCTGCTTTTTCAAGCAGTTCGATTTCAATACGATCTTTTTGGCTATCGATCAAATCGTCATCGATCTGGTCAGCAATTTTTTGCAAAGGTGCCTGGCTTTGATCATGGAGTTGATCATGGAGCGGTTTGAGCTTTCCTCTTAACCGTTTCCCGCTCTTTTCCTCAAAGAGGAAAACCTTGTGCGGCTTGAGATTAAAGTTCGCTTCTCCTTCAACAATCCGGTGCAAATCATCACTGGAAAGAATAGAGCGCACCAGTGGATTTCGTGAAGCCGGGTTGCGCGAAACAATGCTGATATCCCGCCCTGTGACTTCTGTGCGGACCATTTCATCTTTGAGATGACCGTTGTGAGCCAGAACGAATCCTTCCGGGCGCACCCCGACAACCACTTCCTGATCAGGTACATCTTCAACCACCAGCACCGGATCCTCGCCAATCCACAGTTTTCCATCGGCTATTCGGCCATCAAACAAGTTAATGGGCGGGATACCTAAAAACTGAGCCACAAACTGATTGGCCGGATCGTCATAGACTTTCTGCGGGGAGTCAATCTGCTGAACTTCCCCATCTTTCATGACCACAATCAGATCCGAAATACTCATCGCCTCATCCTGGTCATGGGTGACAAATACCGTTGTAATGCCCGTTTCCTGCTGGATGCGGCGAATTTCTTCGCGTGTTTGCAGGCGAAGTCTTGCATCCAGGTTCGACAGCGGTTCATCTAACAATAAAACTCTGGGCAGTTTGACCAGCGCACGGGCTATTGCCACGCGCTGCTGCTGACCACCTGAAAGCTCACCCGGTTTTCGATCCAGCAGTTCATCAATCTTGACGAGTTTTGCTGCTTCTTCAACCCGCTCTTTCATCTGCTGGTCACTCAGTTTCTGGTCACCCTTGAGATTTTCAAGCGGAAATTGAATATTATCCGCAACGGTCATATGCGGATATAACGCATAGTTCTGAAAGACCATGCCTACCCCGCGCTCTTCTGGGGGCAGATTGGTCACATCTTTATCCCCAAAGAAAATTTTTCCAGAGGTCGGCTTCAGCAGGCCGCTGATCATATTCAGCGTGGTGCTCTTTCCACAGCCTGAAGGTCCTAAAAGGCCGACCAGCTTGCCATCAGGAATCGTAAAGTTGAAATCATCAACCGCAACGACTTCTTTATTTTTGTTTTTTCTTCCTTTTCCAGGAAAAACCTTGGTCAGGTTCTCCAAACCTATTTTCATAGTTTCCCTTTCTACTTCAGGAAATCTGCTTTGTTGACAGTCAGAATCACAGATTCATGACCAGCATTTCCAGCAGGCATCCAAAGTAATTCATCACATTACTCAAAGAATACCATTCTACCATCTGCCCACTGCCAGCATTCGACAAAAAAAATGAGATAAACATTTGAATCTAAATGTTTTGTTCTAACGTGCCTGTTACTTCTTGCATAATTGAATCTGAATGAAGGCCATTAAAGACTTCAACAATAGATTCAATTAGAATTGTAAGAAACGAGCCAAACGGATCCTTATAGTCTTGGACAGGACATGCAAAAAAACTTTTCAAGCTTTTCGATTTTGACCAGCCAAATCTCTTTCACATTCAGCCAGCGTCTATTCTGGAAGTATTAAAAGCCATCGAAAAAGTCTCGTATGGTTTGATAAACAAACAGGCGAGATTTTGTTCGTCCATAGAAATCTTGTTCGTCCACATATGTGTCAATGCTTGTTTCAGGTCACCAGGCTGCAACAGCAAGCAAAAGAAGGAGGAGAAAGAAAATGGCCTTGACCAATCGCTTAGGGATTAAAAACAAAGCAGAACTAGCCAGTTGCAGGGAAAATCCGGCATGAAAACTTGGCTAAAAACTATTTTCGGTTTGCTCCCGTGATGTATGACGCCTCTATAAAAATCATTGAAAAAATGCCCCAGTCTACTGTTGACGAGAGTATCGAAAAGCATGTTGAAATGAATATTGCTCATCCATTTCGCGAAGGAAATAGATGAAGTATGAGAATCTGGCTCGACCATATATTGAAACACGAAATTGGTATGGTTGTAGACTGGTCGAAAGCAGATAAAGTTGATTATCTGCTGGTGATGGAACGCAGCCCTGTCAAAGACGTAGAAATTAAAGTTCTTCTGAAAGATGCTTTAATGCTTTAACAGATAAGATCAATGACCGTGAAGTCTATAGGAAAGGCATTGATACCAGCTATAATTACGAAGGAGACAATGTATTCGACTTAAAAAGCAATTCAAGCCCTCCAGCTGTTTTCAGATTCTGACTGCTCAAAGACCGTCTTGATCCCCACTCTCCTAAATTCAAAAAACCATGCCGCTCAACTGATTGGCATGGTTTTTATAGACTTTTCAATTCCCTGTTTTTCTCACAAGCCTCGGTTTCTGGCAATTGCCAGGTTTCAGGCCTCAGTTGAATGGCGGTAAAGCATCAGAATATTCGGATTCGGACCAGAAAAATATTTTCTTAGGTCATCAGAAAAATATTTTCTTAGGTCATAAGGAAAAAGAGTTCTTTTCAAACCGCGGATATTCATCAGGCAAATATTCAATCTGTTTTATAGATGTTCTTTTGTAGATGTTCTTCGGCTTATTGGATACTCAGATTTTTGGAAGAAGCCGGCGTTTTGACGATGATGCCAAGATCAGTAAGACTCTGTCCAGGTGCAATCGTTCCATTATAGGGAACCGGTCGAATCGTCAATGTAGAACCATTTATTGAGTACTGTCCATTCCAGCTCTGGTCAATAGTAACCGGCTGATTCCAGGTCACAGCTGCCATCCAGTCAGAAAGTGATGTACTTGACATATTAGTCAACTGGATTTCATATTGCCAGAAGTTCTGGTCGTTGCTTGTCCAGTGGTTTTTGAGCGTCACTGTCTGCCGAAGCGATCCCGAAGTGGCTGTACTCTGGGATGGATCGGACGGCTGAGTGGGTGGAGTATTTGGTGTTGTCGGCGTGGATGGATTGGACGGTGCATCCTGCCCCTGGTCTGGAGCAGGACAAATACCCGGTAGTGGTTTGTAATTTTTCTGATAGGTCTCTTCAAACCAGCGGCCCGAAGGACTCAGATCATTCAGGCTCAAAGCAGTAGAGGTGCCTGGCAAGAATAAGGAAGAGGCTTCGGCTTTATTGTTCACCGCCCAGCCAACGCGGCTGATTCCATATTCATTCAACAGCGACATCCAGGCATTGCCGGAAGCTTCATCCAAAGATCCATTGCCATCAGCAGAGCTGATACCAAATTCACTGACAAAAACTGGCAGGCCTTTGGCATGGGCTGTTTTCAGTTTGTCACGGATGCCCTCTTTATGCGTGGCTGCATAGAAGTGGAGCGTATACATCACATTGGTCACGCCTGTCAACGGGTTGCTGGCGGCAATATCTACATCCTGGCTCCAGGTTGGAGTCCCGACCAGAATGATCCCCTTTGGATCATTGGCCCGGATGACTGGGATCACCTGTTGGGCATACGAGCGGATCTGATCCCAGCTGACGCCATTGGGTTCATTGCAGATTTCATAAATGACATGCTTTTCGTTTTTATAACGAGCGCTCATTTTCGCAAAGAAAGCTTTTGCTTCTTCCAGATGCGTATTGGGATTGCCATCAGAAAGAATATGCCAGTCGATAATCACGTACTGGCCCGTTGCCTTTGCGGCCTGAACCCCTTTATCAATCAGTGCTTCAAGCTGCGCCTGATTGCCGCCATTGCAGTAGCCGCCATATTCTTCCGTGTATAAAGCCAGACGGATGATTTGCGAGTGCATTTCGTTTTTCAGAAAGCGAAAAACGGATTCATCCACATACTGGGGAGCATAGTTCAGTCCAAATGTGCTGTAGCCCTGCAGCACGACTTTCCGGTTGTTTTCATCCAGCAGATCTGTCCCTGAAACATGCAGCTGGCTCAGTCCCTGACAGACCACCGCTTTTCCTGGTGCAAGTGCGTACCAGCCAATATTTTCGTTGCGCCAGCCCAGATTAATCAGATGCTCATGTTCATTGAGATCAGTCGTGTAGTTATGAGCGCCGCTGATCGCATTGGGGTTGTACTCCCGATAGACGGGCAGGGTTTTCGCTGGATCCGAATACCAGCCGACACCTTCTGCTTTCCACCCACAGTCAACAAGCATATCGCGTTCAGCTGAATTGAGCGTATAGTGGTGATCCCCCGCATTCGGGTTATACAGCCGATACACGGGATCTCCCTTTTCGACAGCCACCCAGCCGGTTCCTTCATATTGCCAGCCGACATGGATCAATGAGTCCCGCTCACCGCCCGAAGCCGTATAGAAGTGCTCTCCTGAATTCGGATTATACAAACGGTACATATCGATTCCACTTTCTTTCGCCATTGTGCTCTGGGGCCAAAACATCACTGCACAACAGGCTGCAGCCAGACTCAAAGCGATTTCGCCTGCCATTCTGGCGATCTTGTTTACTCTTTTCCATCTGAGTCTACTCGTTTTACGAGGAGATGCATCTGTATTTCTTTGGAATTGGTCCTTTTCAAAGTGATTATTGTTTCTGTTTTCTTTCATCGTCAGCCATCCTTTCCTCCATGTTGATTCTTTTTCTGGTCGTCTGTCAATCCATCCAATCAAAGACCAATAGATTCTGTCAAAATCCGTGAACAGATAGTATAGACCAAACAAGCCCAAATCCCGATCCAGGCAAAGCAAAAAAAGAGAACTCATCAGCCTGATTCAATGCTGAATCATGGTCTGAAAGTCCTCCCTGTTTCGTTTTTATGGTGCTTCTATTTTCTGCACTGCTTCATTTTTTACACCGCTTCATTTCTGCATCGCTTCATTTTTGCACGGTTTCTTTTTCCGTTTAATCTGGCTTTAAATTTGGCCTTGTTCTGGCTTCTCTTGGCTGCCAAAGACTGCCTTTCTAACAATGACCTGTAACCTGCCAGGACTGGTCGGTCAGCTGCATCAGTTCAAATTTATTGCCATCCGGATCATGGAACCATTGTTGGTAGGTATGCGACGGTCCTTGTGAAATCGCTGTGTCGGGTTTCAGACCTCTTTGCTGCAAAATCCGGGAGGCTTCATGGATATCCGGGACAGTCAGGGCAAAATGTGAATAGTCAGCGGCTTCATTCCATGGCCGATGTGGTTTCTGGTCTGGAGTGGCCGGAAAGAGTTCAATGAACTGTCCGGGAGCCAGTTCCAGATAGGTATAGAAAATGTCATCGGGACTGGTGAGGGCTTTCTGGTACATTGCCTTTCGTTCGGGATGGCTGAGATATTCTTTGTACCGGACGACTACTTTCTGTCGGGCCCCTAAGACGTTTGTGTAGAAGTCCACCATCTTAT
Organism: Allobaculum sp. JKK-2023; assembly: GCF_034745455.1. Classification (NCBI taxonomy): domain Bacteria; kingdom Bacillati; phylum Bacillota; class Erysipelotrichia; order Erysipelotrichales; family Erysipelotrichaceae; genus Allobaculum; species Allobaculum sp. JKK-2023. Next base: position 1,068,192 of record NZ_JAYERV010000003.1, read on the forward strand.
CGAGCTGAGTGGTGTAAAACGAGATATGCATGATGGCATCAAATTTCATGATTGGCATCTCCTTTTCCATATTATTTGGGTCTGAATTACTTGGAGCTGAATTGTTGTTCCGGATGGTCTGGGATTCGAATTTCTCTTCGATGATTCTGTATTCATTCAAGGACCTGGCTTCGCAGTTCATCCGCTAAAGCCATGACATTGTAAGTCTTTTCCATGTCCGCAAAGCAGCGGTCGATATCCTTTGCTTCTAAGATGCGGTCGATTTTTCCAAACTGAACATTGAAGCGATCGTTCTGATCTTCACCAATAGATTGGGTTGACTGGCCATGTATTGTCAGCGTTATGTTATTGACTTCACTGGGCATGGAATGAACCTCAATGGTTCCCTTTTCGCCCTGAAGAATCACAAATGGCTTGCTTGCAGAATCTTTGGCTGCTGAAAGGACCGCTTTAAACGAGCCATAATCCAGTACGGCTGTGCCAGAGACATCGACACCATTAAGTCCTCGGTTGGCAAAGTAACTGGCCTGGTTGGGCAGGCCAAAAAGACCAACAACAAAATGCAGGTTGTAAATATTGAGATCAAACAACGCTCCACCATATTGAGCCGGATCAAAAGCCGGTAAAACGACACCTTCTTTGTATTTGTCATAGCGGCGTGAGTATTGAGAGTAATTGGCCTGGATCATTTTGACCGGTCCAATCTGGTCAAGCAGTGAAGCAATCAGGGCATAATTATCCTGATAGCGGGTTGGCACTGCCTCAAACAGCATGCAGCCTTTTTCTTTGGCCAGATCGATCAGTTCTCTGGTTTCTTTGCCGCTGGTCGCAAACGGCTTTTCACAGATGACATTCTTGCCCGCTTCTAAAGCCCGTTTCGAATACTCATAGTGAAGCGTATTGACCACGGCCACATAGACCGTGTCAAATGAAGGATCCGCCAGAAATTCATCCATATTGGTGTAGATTTTTTCGATGTCATAGTTTCTGGCCAGATCTCTGGTACGCTCTTCACTTTTCTTGCGGCAGAGAATCGCTTTGACATCCATCTCTGGCATTGTCGCGAAGGTATTTAATGCGACCTGTACGATTGAGCCATTGCCCATAATTCCAAGTTTCATTTCTTCCTCCTGCAGGTTTAAGACCTGTCTGTTCATTGCTTTGAACTGCTGTTTTGTCTGAGCTGTCTGGATTGAAGACGTTTTGATTTGTCCGTCTTGCCTCTTCAATCTTTCTGGTTTTGCGGTTTTGTTTTTTCAGATTTTTTGCCTTCTTCTTGAAGACAATTTCAGTCTAAGTTCAATATCCTGAAGAATAAAGGTGATTTCGGGTTCTGGAAATTTGTTCTCATTTTTCCTGCTGGCCGGTTCAAAATCATGGAATAATATTTCAGAACTGTTCAAAAAGGAGGAAGATTTCATGAACCTGCAAAAAGCACTCACCACTCGAAAGGATCTGTCTGTTTCTGAAAGGAATCTGGCCGACTACATTCTTGAGCATCGCCAGCAAGTCCTGTCTTTGTCAGTACAGGCGCTGGCCAAAGCAGCATTTGTCTCTCCTTCTACGGTTGTCCGGCTATGCCAGAAGCTGGGGCTGAATGGCTATGCCCAGTTTAAAATCCAGCTGGCTTCTGATTTGCAGAAAGGCCAGGATCTTCCCACTCTGGTCAATCCAGATTTTCCAATGGCTGAAAATGACTCTTTCTTTGAGATTTCCCGCAACCTGCTCGATCTCGAACAGCAGACTTTGCAGATGACCTATCAGTCTTTGAATGCCGCCGCCTACGAAAAAGCGGCCGGCTTACTGGAAAAAGCCGACCGAATTGCTCTGTTTGCGATTGGAGATTCCTTTCTGGATGCCCTGTCCTTTCAGAATCGAATGATGAAATTGTCTAAGTCCATTCAGTTTACTCCACTTCCAGGAGAGCAGAGTATTCTGGCCAGGACGCTCAACGAAAAGGATGCTGCAATCCTCATCAGCTACAGTGGTCTGTCTGAAAGACTTGAATCCATCTTTGCTTCCCTGCTGGAAAACAATGTAAAAATGATTGTCGTGACCTCAAACTCCAACTCCCCGTTAAGCAGTGAAGCTTCTGTGATTCTTGATTTGCCGCAGACTGAAAGTTCTGGCTTTAAACTGTCCACGTTTGCGGCTCGTTTCAGTATCCAATATGTTCTCAACCTGCTCTATCTGGTCTATTTCAATCTTCATTACGAAGAAAATACCCAGCTTCGCCTCAAATCCGAAGCCGCTTTCCAGAATTATCGCTATTAATCCATGACCAGAACGCAGTTCGCCAGCCAGACTCAAAAGAAAAACGTACAAGCCAGAAAAACTCTGAACAATACCTTGTCATCTCATCGTGCTTTTTCGATACCTGGTTTTCGGTCCGCCTCCAATCCGTTCTAAGATGTGTCTCTGGACCAAAAAATTGGTATTGTTTCTTGCGCTAGATGAACTGAGTCCAGTCAGCTTTTGAATTTCCTTTAAAGACAATTCACGATTGATATTGAAAAGCTGGTAAATTTGATTCTGCTCGCTGGTAAGGCGTGGTGTATCGTTCAGTACCGGAAGAGTAATAACTAAAGCATTAGACAAGAACTCAAACTCTGGTTTCTGACAGGCATTCGCATATGGAGCATTAATTCTCATGACTCCAGTACTTAGTCCTTCGATATAACCCAGTCTTAAAAAAATCCATCCAATAACCGGATTTCTGAATTTAGACATTGCACCTCTAAGATAGGTATCTGGCTGTACTCCCTCTACAAGTGCACCAGGAGACGAAATCGTAATTTTATCTGGATACATTTTAATTAATATAGGCGAATCAATTGCCCAATTCCGATGAACAAGCGCGTTAGCCAGAGCTTCACGATAACTTTCTTCTGGAATCATTGACTTTGTAATTCTTTTGGCTCCCTCGATCTTTTCTGGCTGATATTGTTGGCGATACGTCTCCAGCGCATTTTCCATCAGTTCAATCATGGAGATATTTTCAAGATCGCGTCGAAGCCAGATTGTATTTTCGTCTTTTCCAAATTTAACGATTCTGATTCCCGGAAAATGATTCTGATCTGAGAACAATAATCCAGCATTGTTATAACCTAATCCAGAAGTATAGAGTCCAAGGATTGCAGGAAGATCGTTGGTGGAAAGCGCATTATTCGTCTCGTTTTGAAAAGTATCAGTAAGTTTGTTAAACGTCAGTTCCTGATTGGGAGAGGACAATTTATCGTATGTCAGGTTTCGGCCTTTTAGAATCAAATCATTGAACTCGTAGTCACTTACTTCTATGGTTGACGTGTCGTTTCGGATATAAGCCTTTTTCTGATAATAATAAGGAGGTTGTGAACCAGCTTCGACTTTCAGTTCCACAAGAACTTTTCCATCTTCCTCATATTGTTCCAATAAATAGCGAGGACGAGGATGAATATTATCGTTAATCTGATTTTCCACAGATAATCGCAGCTGTTCAGGATTCTCAATCCCTATTGCTTCACCATTATCTTGAACGCCAAAAATTACCGATCCTCCATCATAATTGGCAAACGCACTAACAGTCTTTAAATAAGATTTTGTCAAGGCCTCTTTGTACTCCAATGTTCTTGATTCCGATCTTCTATTTCCTAAAACACCCATTCCATCTTCCTCCATACAGATGGTAATCTCTGTCATCTGCATCCATCATTTAGTATCAACTCTATTGGTCGATATTCTATATACCAATTTATTCTTTCATGACTATTATTGGTGATAGTTTCAATCCTTGATTTCATGCTTGTATCCCTATCCTAACATATATACTTTTAAGATAGGCTCTATCTTGATGAATCAATTGAAAAGATAGATCCTATCTTGAGTCAACAATTAAAAAGATATACCCTATCATGAAGAAAAAATTGTAAATATAGATCATTCTTGAAGAAACGATTAAAAAGATAGAGGAAAATTTAGAAGAGATTTTGGACAATATCAAAAAAAGAGTGAATGACGAATCCCTATTTAAACAATTGCGTATAGATAAATGAGTGGATGAGATTGAAGTTCACATTCTCCATTAGCAAAAAAATGGAAATGCGCTCAACATCAAGTCACACTCACATCTACGCTTAACAATACCTTGTCTAAAACTATATTGTATGGTTCCAAAAAATAACCGTGGCATTAGAAAGGAGGAAATTCACGCAATTCCCTTTCGATTAAGTTTTACTAAGCTTAGGAACAGACCGTTAATGAACTGATCATTTTTCATCAATCTACTATTGGATCACAAAGCATGCATTGATCTCAAGCAAAAAAATATAATTCTAATTATTTTTTTGATTTATTAAAAGATTGTAGCTTCATTTTAGAGAACAAAGCGCCAATAAGCAAAGAAGGCAATTTTATCGGTTGAATGATCAATTTGTTTAGGGACTGTTCCTTAAGAATAAGGGATTCCCGATTATTGCCACCTCTAAAATACTGTGATCGTTTTAGCTGTTACCATAGTGTTCTCCAGCCAAAACCATTTCGTTTTCATTGACATGCGTATTATAAGGCGTACAGTATATTAAGAAGGAGAGTGATGACGGTCAGAGAAATCTTAAAGCTTTTAGAAAGGGATGGTTGGAGAAAAGTAGACCAACAAGGATCGCACATCCAACTCAAACATCCTGTAAAAACAGGCAAAGTCACTGTTCCAAAACATTCTGGCGATTTATCTAAAGGAACAGTCAACAGCATCATGAAACAGGCTGGCTTGAAATAAAGCCGTAAAGTTTCAGCCGTCAACTCATAAAGCCAGACTATGAAAAAAGTAACTTATTTAGCTATCTTAGAACCTGGGCCATCAGGATACAGCGTTTATTTTCCTGATTTTCCAGGATGTATCAGTTTTGGAAAGACTTTTGAAAAAGCCATTGCAATGGGTCAAGAAGCTCTGACTCTTCATTACTACGGCTTAGAAAAAGACCATGATATGATTCCAGAACCATCACAATCTTTAAATCCAGAAGATCTGGTTGGGAATATTATCGCTCCGATCACAATTTATCCGGAACTTTATTCCGAAGAACGTAGAAATCGACGCGTGAAAACAAACACGACTATTCCTGCGTGGTTAAAAGAAAAAGCGGAAGAACAAGGAATCAACTTTAGTCGTGTTTTAGAAAGCGCCCTGATGGAGCGGCTGGGGTCATAAATGCATTTCAGGATGCCTGGATCTGAAAGTCCAGACATCCTGTTTTTATTTATTCTTCGACATGTTTTTCTGCGAAAACGATCTGTCCTGAATCAGAGACGTCTGGATTTTTCAGGACGATGGAATCTGAATCTCTATTTGCTGATTTTTGCAGCAGCCGGAAACCGATCCAGGATGGTATAGGTTGGTCCTTGGGAACTTAAAACAGACTGATACAGGCAAACCTGATCAACATGAAAAGTTTGTTCTGGCACTGTCAATGAATAATGATCCGGATTTTTCAGTCTTCTCGCCATCGTCACATGCGCTTTAAACCGCTGATCCAAAACAAATCCTGCTTCTTGCAAAGCTTTGCGAAGTTGGTAAACATAGTCTGTCAGAAGCTTGCAGGGATTGTTTTGAAGATCAGTAATCTGGGCGTAATAAAGATCTTTGAAGTTCCCCACGGCTGCGATCTTGAGATCCATTGCAAAAAAAGGCACTTCCTGCAAAATCTTTTTGATTACAGGCAGACTGGATTCAGGCTGTTCTCCTAAAAAGGCGGCGGTAATATGAAAGTTGACGGGTTTGGTCCACGTTCCGGTAACTCCATGATCTTTCCAGTCTGAGATCGTTTCCAGAAAACAATCGACAATCGTTTCCGGCAATTGAATTGCAATAAATAAACGCATAATTCATCCTCCTGCTTTCAGGTGAAAAACAGGATTTCTGTTTTTCGTCCTTGGCCATAGATCCTTAAAACCATCTTTATTCTAAGGATCTGATTCAGCTGTATTCTGACATGGCCGACCAGGAACTTCTCCTGCGACACTCAGACTCGTCCTTTGAATGTTTTTTTGAACACTTTCTTTGAACAACTTTTTCCAAACGCAAAAAAAAATTCACCAGAAAGCTGGCGAGGCTTTCTGGTGAGAAATAAGATCTGTCTGCCTGAAAACAGGAGGAGAACAGACAGAGAAATACGAAGGTCGAAAAGCAATCCAAAAATCTGGATCCCTTCCCTGTGAGCCAGGTTATGCTCAAAAATACAGAGAGAGGTATACAGAGATTTATACAGAAAACAGGCTTCAATCATCAAAAAAACTATATTTTCCAATCATTAATACCTGTTATTTTTTGCTTCAGTCCGGTCTTCCTTCCATCCATTGCATCTTGCCAGGACAGATTCCACTTACTGACCGGCGATTGCTCTGGCGCCTGTTTCTGGCTGATGCAAAGAAGATTCTGGAAAAATACGAACAGATTATCCTTTGACTGCTCCATTGGCTACGCCGCTGAGGATCTGCTTCTGGCAAATAATATAGAACAACAGGATCGGGATCAAAGACATGGTATAGGAGGCAAAGGCAAGGTTATAGTTGGTTCCAAATGCGGTCTGGAAGTTAAGCTGTGCAATGGGCAGGGTGTTAATGCCAGTTCCAGACATAATAACCAACGGCGTCATCACGTCGTTCCAGGTTCCTAATGCAGTCAGAATTGCAACGGTTGCGTGCATTGGTTTCATCATCGGGAAGATCACTCGCCAGAACGTCTGCCAGGTGGTCGCACCATCGACTTCACAGGCTTCTTCTAAAGCAACCGGGATATTTTTCATATAGCCAGCATAGAGCATGGTATTCATCGGCATGTAGAACACCAGGTAAAGCAGAATGACACCAAGCTGGTTGCCAAGGTGCATCTGGGCGGTTTCTTTAACCAGCGGCATCATCAGAATGGCAAATGGAACAAACATACCGGAAATCAAATACAGATAAATGAACTTGCTTGCTTTGTATTTTTGCATTGTCCGCCCCAGCACGTATCCGGCCAGAGAGTAAACCACCAGACTTAAGGCAATGGTCGTCAGAGTGATGAGCAGCGAATTTCCAAGCGAATTCCAGAAATCGGTAACCCGCATGGCTTCGGTAAAGTTGGCAAAACTCCAGGTTTTGGGCAGCGCCAGAGCTCCAGATACGTCATTGGTCATTTCACTGGGCAGTTTGAAGGCGATGACCAGCGTCATGTACAATGGGAAGAAGACAGTCAGAGTCCCCAGAACCAGAACAGTCGTCAAAACCCAATTTGTTTTCTTGTGTTCTTTATATTCCTTAGCGGGTTTGTCTTTTTTCGAGAAAAGTGTCATTAGAGCTGTTCCTCCTTCTTACTTGTGATCTGCTGCTGAACGACAGAGAACAGCACAATTACGATAAAGAAGATGACGGCATTTGCGCACTGGAAACCAAACTGTCCACCATCCAGACCATTTTTATAGATCAGAAAAGAAATGGATTCTGTCGACTGCGCCGGACCGCCACTGGTTAAGGACATGATCTGATCGAAAACCATCATGAAGTTTTTCGTGGTCAGAATCAGGTTGATGGAAACAAACGGAATGATCAGAGGCAGTGTGACCTTGAAAAATTCAGTCCATTTTCCGGCGCCATCTACGCGGCTTGCTTCATAGACATCTTCTGGAACCGTCTGTAAGCCAGAAATATAAATAATCGTCGTCATAGCCACTGCCTGCCAGACACCAACAATCAGAACACCAATCCAGGCATAAGTTGGAGAAGACAGGATTGAGTTTTTCAGCCAGCCGATATTCCACATCTCGCCAAGTGCGGGAAGGATGTAGGTAAAGATGAAGCTGAAAATATACCCAATAATCAGTCCACCCAGAATATTTGGAACAAAGTAAGCTCCACGCAGAGCGGATTTAAACCGGATTCTGGAATTCAGACCCAGAGCCATGATCAAGGAGATCACATTGACCAGAATGGTTCCGCAGATTGCATATTTGAAGGTAAACAGATAGCTGTGCAAGACCCGCTCATCCTGGAATAGATCAATATAGTTTTGCAGACCGACGGTCTGATAGGTGCCATAGCCTTTATAGTTGGTAAAGGAGTAGAAGAAACCATTGAGCATCGGCCAAGTATTGAACAGGAAAAACAGCAGGACGATGGGCACCAGAATCTTGATGTAAGTCAGTTCCTTTCTCGAAAGTTTTTTCTTTTTCATAATTTCCTCAGCAGCCGGACTAATTTCCAGCCTCTTCTTTCAGGCGGCGGATCAATTCACGGTTATACCGCTGCCAGTCTTTATCAAATTTTTGCAGGAAGGTTGTTGCTGCCTGATCCGAATCGTCGAGCAAGTAAGTCTGAATCAGGGCATCGACAGCCATTTCGCTTGGATAGTGGTGATCATGGAAGTCCGCGACATGGCCACTCTCGATGAACTCTGTCATACCACTCAGATTGGATGGAATTTCAAAATCTCCCTGTTTAGCCGACATGCCGCCCTGCTCTTCCAGATACAGATCCAGAATTTCATCTGAGTACAGGAAATTCAGCACTTCTTTGGCTGCTTCTTTGTCCGGGCAGTCTTTCATGATCGAAAATTGCAGATCCACGCCTGAATTCAAAATTCGGCCATCTGGGCTGCTGGTTCCCGGGAAAACCATGGATCCAATGTTCAGATCCGGATTGTTGGAATGAATCTGGGGAATGGCGGAGCTTCCAATAGGCCACATGGCAGCCTGCCCATTGGCAAAAGCGATTGCCGCATCATTGTAGGAATAGGCGAATGGGTTTGGTTCGCAATACTCCATCATTTCTTTCATCTTGTCAGCTACTTCACGATATTCCGTTTCAAACGTGGTTTCCCCTTTGCTGACACGACTGCAGACATCGGCATCCGCGGTTTCCACAGCTAACGCATTCCAGGGAGCCAGTGTTGTCCAGGTGTCCTTGAATCCAAAGTACAATGGGGTGATGCCTTCACTTTGAATCGTCTTGCAAAGTTCAATAAATTCATCCCAGGTTTCAGGAATCTGCCAGCCATGTTCTTCGAACATGTCGACGTTGTAAAGAATTCCGGCTGCGTTGGCGGCAAACGGCAGGGCATACGTTCCGTCTTTTTCGACCAGTTCCAGGGATTTTTCAATGTCCATATAGCCCTCTTTGGCTTTCGAAACCGCTTCGACATCCGAAATGTCTTCAAATAGATCAGCATCCAGGAAGTTGGAGTAGTTGATATCTCCTCCAATTCCGACAATGTCCGGCGCATCCTCCCGGATCAGTCTGGTTTTGAGAATGGTCATTGCCTGGTTGGGGGATGAGATGGTCAGATGAATGTCATCGTGGGTCTCATTAAAGCGATCTTCAATTTTCTGCATCGTATCAATCGCTTCCGGCTTGTAGTTCAGAATTTCTATTTCTCGTTTTCCGCTTCCTGAAGAATCTGAACAGCCGCCCATGGACAAACATACTGCTGTACCGATGGCAGCAAGCCAGGCTTTTTTCAGCTTCATATTGAGTTCTCCTTTCGTTTCTCTCTTCATGGCCAAATCGTACCATTCCCCTTAAGGCGTGAAAATGAAATAAAACAGCCATTTTTATACCAATATCGCGACTTTTTCTAATTTATGTAAAAGTAGGCGCCATTTGGGTATATTTTTGTTGAAAGGGTTTTCCTAAACAGAAAAAGAAATCGATTTTTGAACACCATCAATTCGAATCTTTTCAGGCGGCCCAAAAACAAGTCAGAATCTGGACCAAAAGATACTCAGATTCATTCAAAAATGATTCCCTGTCCTCTCAACAAGCAAAAAACTCCTGGATCAGGATAAAGCGCCTTTTTGAGAAAAAGCGAAAGAAGACTGATTCTGACAATAGTGAAAAAGAAAAGCAGATTTTGAACGATGAGATCTGCAAACTTCGAAAAAAGAAGAAAACATGCCGGGGGGAGAAAAAAATCTCATGCAGCCCGGACCAAAGGAGAAAAGAACGTGAAACCTGTCGAAGGCAACCGGAAGGAAAATGTCACCTTTACAATTTTTGAAAATTTCAACTCAGTCGATTTGACCGTCTATCAGTGCGGCAGAGAAAAATGTCTGCCGGGTCATCTGTTTGGACCCGCTTCCCGAAGGCACTATCTGTTCCACTACATTCTCAAAGGGAAAGGCTCACTGATCAGTCCCGATGTTTCAGGGATCAATCAGACCTATTCTCTTCACGCCGGGCAGGGATTTTTGTTATACCCGGATACCATAACGACCTACTATGCGGATGGTGAAGACCCCTGGGAGTACATGTGGCTGGAATTTGATGGTCTGAAAGTGACCCCTGCCCTGGAACAGACCACAATGAGACCGGCCTATCCCATTTACGAAAGCATCGATAACAGCCAGCGCGACATCATGGTCAATGAAATGCAGTTTCTGCTCGAACATGCGAAAAGCTCGCCCTATCTGATCAGTGGTCATCTGTATCTGTTTCTGGAAGCCTTTATTCAGTCAGCTCGAATTCCAGATCTGGTTGAAAGCAATTCGCTGGCGGATTATTACGTCCGGGAAACCATTTCCTTTATCGAAAACAACTATACCCGCAACATTTCCATTGAAGACATTGCGGCCTCACTGGGGATCAGCCGGAGTTATCTGACGAAAATCTTCAAACGGATCATGCGTCAGCCGCCCCAGAAATTTCTGATGGCCTACCGGATTGGCAAAGCTGCGGCCCTGCTTCGGACAACAGATCTGAAAATCAATGAAATTGCGCTTCAGGTCGGGTATGAAAACCAGATGCACTTTTCCAGAGCCTTTAAGCAAACCTATAACACCACCCCCTCAAAGTGGCGCAACCAGAACCGGCTTCATCCTGTGCAGATGGTTGTCAAAATGTAATGGAATTTTGCAGGCCACAAAACAAAAAGCGGCTGTTTGATTTTCTTTTTGGCCAATGACTGCTCGATTTTTGTGGCCTTTTGAGCGCAGATCCAGCTTTGGGGGCAGGTGGGCATTGTTTTAGTGAATCTTTGCTTCGTTTTCAGTAAACTTCGGCCCGCAAAACGCAATTTTTTTAAAAAAATTTACTTCTCCTGAAATTTTCGATTCTGGCTGAATCTAGACCAGAATCGATTTTGGTAAGAGCGTTTTTTCTGCCTGCCAAGGCTTTGAGTCTCATTGACAGAAAAAACTTTTTTGTGTAAACCTTTGGCTTGAAAAAAGAGCTGACAAAAGGAGACCATGTATGCCTATTTCAATCGACGGGAATCTCTTTTCCCTTTCCACCCAGGATACGCTCTACCAGATGCAGGTAGACGAATACGGAATTCTCAACCATCTCTGGTATGGCCCTAAAACCGGAATGAGTATGAGCTATCTCAACCAGTACCCCGAAATTTCCTTTTCTGGAAGTCTCGCCGATACTGGAACTCGCCGGGACTATTCGCTCAATGACCGCCCCCTCGAGTATGCCGAAGGAGGCATGACCGACTATCGCACCCCCGCTTTGCGCATTGTCCACCCCGATGGATCCAGTGCGCTCGATTTACGATATGCGGGGTATGAAGTCCTGAATCATAAACCAGGCATTGCTCATCTGCCGGCTTCCTTTGATCGTTCCCTTCAGACCCCAACCCTCAAAATCACCTTAAAAGATGCGCTTTATCCTATTTTCGTCCATCTGTACTACAATGCGTTTGAAAAGGAAAATGTCATTGCCCGTTCGGTTGAGATTGAAAATAACACCGACCACATTCTGAGTCTTGATAAATTCAGCTCGTTGTGTCTGGATCTGCCGGATGGCGATCTGGAAGTCCTTCATTTTCATGGCCGGCATGCAATGGAACGCCTCAAAGAGAGACTGCCATTAGGCTTTGGAACTTTTCGTTTTGAATCTCGACGCGGCAATAGCTCACACCAGCATAATCCCGCAGTCATCCTGGCTGCTCCCCATACAGACGAAAGTCATGGCGCCTGCTATGGAGCCTGCCTTTTGTATTCAGGCTGCTACCAGGTTGAGGTCCAGAAAGATCAGCTGGAACAGATCCGCCTGGTCATGGGTCTGGAAGAATCGACCTTTCACTGGAAACTGAAACCACAGGCGACCTTCCACTCTCCCGAGGCTTTATTGTCTTATTCCAATCAGGGATTTGAAAAACTTTCCCACCAGTTCCATGACATGTTCCGCGAACACGTTATCCGCTCCACATTCGTTCATCGCCCCCGTCCGGTTCTGATCAACAACTGGGAAGCCACGTACTTTGATTTCAATGGCCAGAAGTTGATTGAAATTGCCGACAGCGCAAAGGAGTGTGGAATCGATCTGTTTGTATTGGATGATGGCTGGTTTGGCAACCGGAATTCGGACACTGAAAGCCTTGGGGACTGGCATGTTAACGAAGAAAAACTCGGCATGCCGCTGGCTGATCTTTCAAAAGCCATTCATGATCGCCAGATGCAGTTTGGTCTTTGGATTGAGCCAGAAATGGTCTCGGAAGACTCTGACCTTTTCCGTACCCATCCCGAGTGGGTGCTCTGGATTCCCGGACGCTATCCTTCCCGCAGCCGCCATCAGCTGGTCCTTGATTTAGGCAATCCTGAAGTCGTTGAGTATTTGTATCAGACCTTTTCCAAATTGATCCGGGAAAATTCAGTTGACTACATCAAGTGGGATATGAATCGCTCGATCAGTGATTTTTATTCCTCTTACCTGCCAGAACAGCGTCAGGGGGAACTGGCCCATCGCTACATGCTTGGCGTGTATGAACTGGCTGACCGGCTGACCACGGAATTCCCAGAGGTTCTTTTTGAAGGCTGCGCGGGTGGCGGCGGACGCTTCGATGGGGGAATGTTGTATTACTTCCCGCAATACTGGTGCTCCGATAATACGGATGCACATTGCCGCACCCAGATTCAGTACGGAACCTCCTTCTTCTACCCCATCAGTTCCGTTGGATCGCATGTATCGGCCGTTCCCAATCATCAGACTGGCCGGGTGACTTCTCTGAAAACCCGGGGCACCGTGGCGATGGCTGGAACTTTCGGCTATGAACTCGATCTGACCCTTTTAAGTCCCGAACAGAGGGAGGAAGTGCGCCAGCAGGTTCAAACCTACAAAACCCTGCAGCCGTTGATTTTTGACGGCGACTACTATCGCTTAAGTGATCCGTTTGATCATGATCTGGCCGCCTGGTCCTTTGTTTCTAAAGACGGTTTGCAGATTCTGGTTCAGAGCGTCATTTATGAGCAAAAACCCAATGTTCGTTTTCCCAGAATCCAGCTGCGTGGTCTGAAACGGGATGTCTGGTATAAGCAGCTCGATACCGGGAATGTCTATACGGGTGCGGCTTTGATGGACGGCGGTCTGCTGCTTGATCTTCCTCAGGGAACCGACAGTTCTCAGACCCTTCAGTTTGTCCGGATGGATCAAGAAGAAACATCAGAATAAGTTCTTTTTGACAACATAAATCAGGGACTGTTTTATAGCTCAGACTTCCCTTGATCAGACTGTCGTTTGGCGACCTGTTTTATCGAGCGGACGATTATATTTTTGACTCAGCCCAAAAAGGCAGCAAGCCATGGATAACCAAATCCTGGCCTGCTGCCTTTTCAATTTCTCTTCACTTCAATTCTTTTTATTGTTTCAAATTCCTTTTACTTTAAGAAGGTTGAATACTTGTTCTTAGCTTGTTCAATCTTGAAATACAGTTATACTTTCCGACTCATAGACAGCTTCCTGCTCAATGGGCAGCTCAGAGCTAATGATGTCCCCGGCTTTCTCACTTAAAGAACCGGCCAGAAAGTTGATCATAATTTCCCCGGTGCTGACCGAAGCTTCAATAGATGGCAGATCCTTTTGGTGAGCAGGATGATAACTTCCATTGGCAATTGTCATATCGTCTTCCAGAATAATCTCCCCCATACTGGTATCCAAATCCAGGTTGTAAGAAGACTGCGATCCTGCCATGTTGAGATAGATGCTGCCCATTGAAACATTGGCCTGTAAAGCGTTCAGAACTTCTATGTTATCCCCATTCACCTCACCGGCAGACTGAGATAAATCTGCATCGTTCACAACTACTTTTTCCAGGGTTAAATTACCTGCTGAAACATCCGTCTGCAGGTTGGTGATGGTACTGTCGGTGATCTGAAGATCACCTGCTGAAACATCAACAAGCAGGAAATCTGTTTTCAGATTCTGAATGGTCACTGTGCCCATTGAATTATGGATTTCAATCGATTTCACGCTGTCCGGGATGGTGATAACCAGATCCGAGGTGTCGGAAAAAAGCGGAATGGAATGGTGATCCGTATGCTGGGAAATCGACCAGCAGTGATTGGTTACCGACTGATCCAGCTCTTTCCAGCAGGAATCCTCCATGCTGTCCATCTCAATCTGAGCTCTGGATCCACCCTGCAGGATCAGATTTCCGACAGTGATATCGATCTGGACAGTATCAATTGGTTCCTCAACGGTCATGCACTTTCCTGAATGATGGTCCTCTACGATCTCATCATGATGGGTTGCAATCTGGTTTCTGGTCTCGCTGGTCACTGCTTGTCTATCCACCAGCATGGCAACTTTCACCGGACCCATTTCGATATTGAGATTGTCGGCCCGTACCACGGCACTGCCGCCAAGTCCGTAGGCGGCAGCGCAGATCAAAGTTCCAAGGCCCACAAAGGCCAGACCTGTACGCAGGCCGTGTTTTCTTCGTTTTTCACTTTTCATAGTGGTCTCCTCATAACGGTGTTCTGTTTTTCGATCCTGTTTTCATCCAGGTCTTTAGCGGCTGCTTTTTGGAGTTTATCTTCCTGATCATGAAAGATTCTCCAGTCGGCCAGCCCTAAGCCAGTCCAAAGGTCTGGGTAAAGAACGCAAAAATCTGTTTCCAGCTGTCAATCTGCCAATGCAAAACTTTGCCAACACCCTTGCCAATAAGCAGACGCAGACCCACAAAATCCATGACACCAAGGCCGGCCGCAATCAGACTGGTTCCGGCAAGAAAAAGGGCTTCAAATGGAGCATGAAAGAGCAGCTGACTGGTCCGATAGAGATACACCGGAACGGCAACCATCACCGCAATCAACAACAGGACCATCGCCAGAATCACCATAAAGGTAAACATCACAACCATCACTGAAATCATCAAAGCCACCGCAAATAAAGCAAGAATCAATGGCAGGCAGATCACCAGCAAAACAATGCGCCAGAGACTCATCCGTGAGGATCGAACCTGACTTCTGGAATGAGATCCGATTGCGGCCGTGCTTCCATATCCCGAATATCCATTCCAGGAAGACGCTTCATGATCTTCTTCATACCCATATCCATAGGCTTTTTCATGTTCTTTTTTTGGATTTCCATCCGAATACGATACGAAGCGATCAGAGTCAGACGGATCAAAAGAAAACTCGCTCTCCTGGACGTCCTCCATGGGGATTGGTGGTATGGAAGGAAGTTCTTCTTTGATGCGGTCCGCATACTCTTTTGGACTTCCAAGCTGTTCAACCACCTGATCTTCACTACCGACACCCGCCTCTTCAAAATATTCTTCAACATACTGCAGCGCTTCCCGCTTTTCAGAAGGCGGAACGGTTTCCAGATGTTTTTCAAGTTCACTCAGATATTGTTCTTTGGTCATTCTGATAACCTCCTTTGATTCAGATCGGGATCCAGATTGACCAGATCATTGATATTTCCCGAAAATTCCTGCCACTCTTTCCGATACGTTTCCAGCATCTTCCAGCCTTCTTCCGTCAGAGCATAGTAACGACGCATCCGTCCATCCTGCGGGACATCATACGTTTTTAACAGGCCGGCTCTGGTCAGCCGGCGCAAAACTGGATACAGCGAGGACTCCGAAATTTCAAAACGCTTCTTCATCTGCTGCGTCAGTTTGTATCCATACAAATCTTCTCTGGCAGCAAGAGCCAGTACACAAAGCTCCATCAGGCTGCCGCTTATTGTCATCGCCATAGCATTACTCCTGAGATAATACTATATTTCGTATAGCATCGACACAAGATCATTTTTCCAAACAATTCCGAAGTTTTTCTTAAATGCATATTTTCTTTCTGGTTCGTTTCTATATCTTGTTTTCCCGTTCCCTGCTTTCTCTGTCCCATACCGTTACCGTATCTCTCTGATGTATCATTCAGGGCAGGAGGCAGATCAGACAGTAAAAAAGCCGGTGGTCCGGCTTCTGGTTGATCGAAACAATTGATGGATAAGGTTGATCAATGCCACTGATGAAACAGTGAAGAGGAAAATGCATTCTCTTTATCGCTGATCTTTTCTGGATAACACCATTGGCGTAACAATCCATGAAACCAGACAAAGGCCAGCCATGCAGGCAAGCTGAATCCACAACAGATCGATTCGCATGTTAAAGGCAATCGCACCCTGGGATGCCTGGACTAAAGCGGATTGTCTGGTCAGCTCCTGGTTCCAGAGAACCACACAAAACGCGCCGGGAATAAATCCGGCAAAGATTGCGGCTGGAAAGGCGTTTTTGGGCAATGCGAGCAGCAGTGGGATGCCCACACTCATGGCCGAAAGGCCAAGAATGCCGCCAAGCAGACTCGAAACAAGCAAGGCTTCTTCCTGCGCCGATCCAAAACAAAGGCAGATTAGAAATCCAAGTCCAAATCCGGCCAGACCACAGATCAGGCTGAACAGATATTTCTCCGTAATGGCCCGGCTTCTGGAAATTGGAAAGGTTGTCTGATACAGATTCCAGCCGCTCATGCGGTCGGTAATGATACTGGCTACGCCCTGCATCAGAAAAAAGATGGCAGTAAACGACAACAGGCCGACCGTGGCATTCAGATAGGCCATGGTGGCGGTGGCAATCACTAAAATCCCCAGCATCACAGGCCAGCTTTTAAATGCCAGCAGAAAATCTTTTTTCAATAGTCCCTTCATACCTGTTGTTCTCCTTTCGAAATCATCACAATGATTTCATCCAGACTGGCCGGACTGATCGCATAGTCCGGGTAGCGTTTTTTAAACTCAAAGCGATCCGCAATCAAAACTTCGGTAGATAACGGCTGTTTGCGTCTGGTCATCACCAAAGCCGGATCGATAAACTCCAGCTGTTCATTGGCAACCTGGGCAAGACCTAAGGCGTCCATCTGTTCTCTGGACAGTTCAAAGTCGATCTTTCCATCCTGAATATAGGCAATGCGATCCGCAATGCGCTCAAGATCGGAGCTGATATGACTGGTCATCAAAATTGCATGGTCTTCATTTTCCATGAACTCCTGAAGCAGGTCGAGAATTTCTTCCCGGACCACCGGATCGAGTCCGGCCGTGGCTTCATCCAGTAATAGCAGATCGGGATGGTGAGCCAGCGCACAGGCAATGCGCAGTTTGGCCTGCATTCCTTTGGACAACTGGCGCAGCGGTTGATCGACAGGGACCGAAAAGCGGTTCAGAAAATCAAAGAAATAAGCCTCTTCCCAATGCGGAAAGATCTCTTTCATGATCCCGGAAATCGTCTTGGCACTGAAAAGATCCGGAAAACAGTGACCATCGCTGACCACACCGAGTTTTTCATGAATTTTTGGATCTGTCAGCGCGTTCTGATCATAAATGGTGATCGTTCCACTGTCCAAAACATCCTGACTGAGAATACAGCGCAGTGTCGTACTCTTGCCTGATCCGTTTTCTCCAATCAGCCCGACAACCATGCCTTTGGGCACATCCAGGTTGATATCCTGTAAGGCAAAATGTTTAAAGCGTTTATTGAGGTGTTCAATTTTCAGGGCTTCCGTCATTGTTAATCCTCCTTGAAAAGCAGACTGACCAGATCCTGCAGCTGGTCTAAACTGAGACCACTTTCTTTAGCCAGTCTGATCACATCTTCGATTTTTTCTTCCAGTTCTCGCTGTCTGGCTTCCGCAATCGCCTGATGGTTGGAAGCCGAAACAATCGTTCCCCTCCCGACCACCGATTCAATCAATCCTTCATTGCGCAGATTCTCATAGGCTTTCTGAACCGTGATGACACTTACCTTTAACATCTTGGCCAGAGCCCGCATGCTTGGAATCGGTGTTCCCGCTTCCAGCTTTCCGGAAAGAATCTGACTGCGGATCTGGGTTTCGATCTGTTCATAAATCGGGGTATCTCCCTGGAAGCTCAGCGCAATCTCGATTTCCATCTTCTCATCTCCAATCAGAATCTTAATGTACATGTACAATAAGTACATTAATGACATTGAGAGAGATTTGCAAGAGGGATGGGTGAGAAATAGATGGAGTTGGCAGGATGAATAGATAGGAAGTAGATAGAATTGCAGGAGGGGTGGATGAAAAATAGATGGGACGTGGAAAGTTGGACGCTTTGTTTTTGCGATTTTCTATCCTCTTTTCTCTGATCTTTCTGGCCATACTTAAATCTTCAGCCGCTTTTCATGGACAGAGCTAAAAACCGATTTTATATTGAAACTTGATTTTCTGTCTTTCGGCCTTTTGGCCATGGAGGGTATATGTCTCAGTCTTTTTCCCTTTCCCGCTCGCAGCGTGGAATTCTGTATATGGTTCTGGCCTCGCTTTTGTTTTCAACCGGGGGGCTGGTTCTCAAATGGTGTGACTGGCCTGCTCTGGCAATCAATGGTGCCCGTTCCTTTTTCGGCGCTCTCGTCATTGGCGGGTTTATGGTCGTCACGCACCGCAAACTCGTCTTAAACGCAACGACTATTCTTGGGGCCTTTTCCTATGCGGCCATGACCACCCTGTTTGTACTGTCCAACCAGCTGACAACCGCCGGGAATGCGATTGTTCTGCAGTTTTCCTGCCCGGTATGGATTGTCCTGTTCAACCTGGTTTTGTTTCATAAAAAGCCAACCCACAAAGAGATTCTCGTGCTATTTCTGGTTGCGATCGGAATTCTGTGCTTCTTTCTGGATTCGTTAAGTGCCGGTCATATTGTCGGTGACTTATGTGCGATCATTTCCGGATTCTTCTATGCGGTTCTGTTTATGATCAATTCTCTCAAAGGCGGAGATGCTCTTTCTTCCGTACTGGTTGGTCAGATCGTCTCTTTAGTATTCCTTGGTCCGCAGGCTTTACATTGTGAGTGGACATTACCAAATACTCTTTCCATCATGTGGTTAGGGGCTTTCCAGGTTGGTGCAGCCTATCTGTTCTTTTCGTTAGGAACAGCTTTGATCTCTCCACTGCAGGCCTCTTTGATCAGTGCCTTTGAGCCGATTCTCAACCCATCGCTGGTGGCGTTAGCCGGCTATGAAAAGCTCTCCGGTCTTTCTTTAATTGGGGCAGCCATCGTGATCGGGGCTGTAGTCTGGAATTCACTTCCGAAAAAAGCCAGAACCGTCTCTTCGAGGGCTTCGTAATCCTCTTCTAGCAGTAAGAATAACGGACCAGTCATCCAGCTTCGTTCAATTCAAAAGATCCTGTAAGCAAGCATCACGCATTTGCCTGCAGGATCTTTTTTCGTTTTTTGCATAATTTATGGGTTATTTCTGTTCCAATTGGTATTGCGCTCTTTTTCAACTTTGGCACAATAAAACTAGAATTATTGCCTGTCCGACTCCACTTATAATCGACAGTTCTGGCTTAGAATCGCACTGAAAAAAAGGAGCGTGAGGTTAACACTCGGCTTTATAGTCGGATCTTTTATCGGAAAGAGCAGGCAATCCTTTGAAAGAGAGAAGATGGAGGAAAGAAAATGCGATTTGAGAATCAAGTTGTTGTAATTACTGGCGGTGCTGCTGGAATTGGAGCGTGTATGGCCAAAGCCTTTGAACAAGAAGGGGCCCATGTCTACACCATCGATCTCAATCAACCCTGCAGCTTTCAGGGAGATCTGGCAGATCCCAACACCCTGGAAGCATTTGTGAAGTTTGTTATCGATCAGGAAGGAAAAATAAATGTTCTGATCAATAACGCTCTGCCGCGCTTTGTTGGTATTCACTCAGCTGGCTATGAAGATATGATGAATGCTCTGGCGGTTGGTGCGGCTGCTCCATTCTACTTGGCGAAACTGTTTGATCCGTATTTTGAACCAGGATCTTCAATCATTAACATTTCTTCTTCACGCGATCGAATGAGCATGCCCGAATCTGAAACCTATGCTGCGACTAAAGGAGCCATTTCCAGTCTCACTCATGCTCTTGCGGTTTCTTTAGGACCAAAAGTCCGGGTTAATTCCATTTCACCGGGGTGGATTGAAACGAAAGGCAGAACGTATTCGGGCGCAGATGTAACCCAGCATCCGGCCGGCCGGGTTGGAAAACCGGAAGATATCGCAAATCTGGCTTTGTTTCTGGCCAGTGATGAGGCTGGTTTTATTACAGGTGAAAATATTGTGGTCGATGGCGGTATGACCCATCTGATGATCTACCATGATGATCAGGGCTGGAGTTATCAGGGATAAAAATCGAATATCTACAGGAATTGTTGCTCTTGCCGAAACGCTGAACGATCAGGAAGCCAGCGAAACCCTGTATATTTCACAACCCGTTCTGTCTACGCATATTCAGAGGCCGGAAAAAGGAGTTGGGGCTTTCCTTTTTGATCGAACAACCCGTAAAGTCCGACTAAGCAAAGAAGGACAACTCTTCAGAATAATCCAGACTAATGAATCACTGATGGCATGATATCGCCAGGCGCAGAGCAGTTACTGTAAACATGCTTTCGCTATAATCATCGATAGAATCGACTTCTAAAAACAAACAGACCGGTTGCTCGGTCGATGCAAGTCCCTGGAATGAAGACCTGGAAACAATTAAACAACAGCACCCGGATCCAAACGACACCTCGACGAAATAAGCAGGAAATATAGACTTATACATTCCATCCTTTACAACAACAAAAAACCCGAAGGATATTGGATTTCTCCTTTATCTTCCGGGTTTCATTTTTGGTTCTTACGCAAATAGCGTGTTTAGCTACTGTTACTATTATTGACGATAGCAATTGTAGCTAATAGTAATAACCCAAAATGTGATAGACAAGCTCATCTCGAATTAGGCATTGTTATTTAATCAACAGCATAAATGATGCAAGTTTATTTATTCACCAGGGTTATTAGTGTTAAAAACTACATTTGCGTAAGATCCTCATTTTTGTCTGGCGACTTCCTATTTTCGCTTTTACACTATCGTCGGCGTTCAATGGCTTAACTTCTGTGTTCGAGATGGGAACAGGTGTGACCCATTGGCTGTCGTCACCATACTGGTCTGTCTTACGACTTAACCATCTTACCATGGATCTTCCAAAAACAAACACCAGCTTCAACATAACTTCCGTTTCAAACAGTTATGACTTTCATTTCGTTCATGAAGAGCGAAGATTGCTTGTGGCTTTCTTTCCTCTTCATGATTCTTACTGTCAGAGCTTTCACTCTGTATCTCGTTATCTTAGATTAAGCTTTCGACCGATTAGTACTGGCCAACTTCATTACTCACGTAACTTCCATACCCAGCCTATTTCCTTGTAGTCTTCAAGGGGTCTTATCTACCGCAGATCTTATCTTGGGGCTGGCTTCGCACTTAGATGCTTTCAGCGCTTATCCATTCCCTGCTTGGCTGCCCGGCTGTGCCACTGGCGTGACAACCGATGCACCATTGGCAGGTCCATCCCGGTCCTCTCGTACTGAGGACAGCTCCCCTCAGATCTCCTGCGCCCACAACAGATAGGGACCGAA
Organism: Allobaculum sp. JKK-2023; assembly: GCF_034745455.1. Lineage (NCBI taxonomy): Bacteria > Bacillati > Bacillota > Erysipelotrichia > Erysipelotrichales > Erysipelotrichaceae > Allobaculum > Allobaculum sp. JKK-2023. The sequence goes on from NZ_JAYERV010000003.1 coordinate 1,089,816, forward strand.
CTGTCTCACGACGTTCTGAACCCAGCTCGCGTACCGCTTTAATGGGCGGACAGCCCAACCCTTGGAACCGAATCCAGCTCCAGGATGCGATGAGCCGACATCGAGGTGCCAAACCCCGCCGTCGATGTGAACTCTTGGGCGGGATCAGCCTGTTATCCCCAGGGTAGCTTTTATCCGTTGAGCGACGGCCCTTCCATTCGGTACCGCCGGATCACTAATCCCGACTTTCGTCCCTGCTCCACTTGTTGGTGTCGCAGTCAGGCGCGCTTTTGCATTTGCACTCTCTGTCTGGTTTCCATCCAGACTGAACGCACCTTTGGGCGCCTCCGTTACTCTTTAGGAGGCGACCGCCCCAGTCAAACTGCCCGCCTGGCACTGTCTGTAAGATTCTCTCTTCACGTTAGGGCTTCAAATCATCAGGGGCGGTATCCCAACGGCGGCTCCAAAGAAACTGGCGTTCCTTCTTCATAGCCTCCCGCCTATCCTGTACATGATCATCCAAAACCCAATACCAGGCTGCAGTAAAGCTCCATGGGGTCTTTCCGTCTAGTTGCGGGTAACCTGCATTTTCACAGGTACTAAGATTTCACCGAGTCTGCTGCCGAGACAGCGCCCAAATCGTTTCACCTTTCGTGCGGGTCAGAACTTACCTGACAAGGAATTTCGCTACCTTAGGACCGTTATAGTTACGGCCGCCGTTCACTGGGGCTTCGGACCACTGCTTCTCCTTGCGGATAACAGATCCCCTTAACCTTCCAGCACCGGGCAGGTGTCACCCCATATACTTCGCCTTGCGGCTTTGCATAGAGCTGTGTTTTAGTTAAACAGTCGCTTGGGCCTTTTCACTGCGGCTCTCTCGAGCGCCCCTTCTTGCGAACGTACGGGGCAATTTTGCCGAGTTCCTTGGCAACAGTTCTCTCGCTCACCTTCGCTTCCTCAGCGCGCCCACCTGTGTCGGTTTTGGTACGGGCCGCAATAAAGTTTAAGCTAGAAGCTTTTCTTGAAAGCCGCTCCATGTGCTTGGCTACTTTCTTTCGATTTCGCTTACCCTTCACGCTCTGTACGTATTGATCCGGATTTGCCTGGATCCGTACTGCCGCGCTTGGCCCTCAATCCATTAAGAGGGTCACACTTCCCGTCTTTGTCACTCCATCGCCTTTATTGCGGGTGCAGGAATCTTCGCCTGCTTTCCATCTGCTTCGCCTGTCGGCTTATCATTAGGTCCCGACTGACCCAGGGCGGACGAACCTTCCCCTGGAATCCTTGGGCTTTCGGTGTGCAGGATTCTCACCTGCATCTCGCTACTCACACCGGCATTCTCACTTCCATGTCCTCCACAGACTCTCACGATTCTGCTTCCATGAACATGCAACGCTCCCCTACCATAAAAATCTTTCAATCCTTATCCGCGGCTTCGGCAGATGACTTAGCCCCGGTACATTTTCGGCGCAGGGCCACTCGACTAGTGAGCTGTTACGCACTCTTTAAAGGGTGGCTGCTTCTGAGCCAACCTTCTAGTTGTCCGTGCGTCCCCACATCCTTTTCCACTGAGTCATCATTTTGGGGCCTTAGCCGGCGGTCTGGGCTGTTTCCCTCTTGAGCATGGACCTTATCACCCACACTCTGACTGCCAACTACTCTCCTTGCGGCATTCGAAGTTTGATTCCATTCAGTACCCCGGGATGGGGCCATCATGAATTCAGTGCTCTACCTCCGCAGGCTTGCATTAACGCTAGCCCTAAAGCTATTTCGGGGAGAACCAGCTATCTCCGGGTTCGATTGGAATTTCTCCGCCAGCCACAGGTCATCCGCCAGCTTTTCAACGATGGTCGGTTCGGTCCTCCACAAAGTTTCACCTCTGCTTCAACCTGCCCATGGCTAGATCACCCGGTTTCGGGTCTGCTCCTGGCTACTTCATTCGCCCTGTTAAGACTCGCTTTCGCTTCGGCTTCGCATTTTCCTGCTTAACCTTGCATCCAAAAGCAGCTCGCCGGTTCATTCTACAAAAGGCACGCCATCACCCTTTGACGGGCTCTGACTTCTTGCAGGCATACGGTTTCAGGTTCTCTTTCACTCCGCTTGCGCGGTTCTTTTCACCTTTCCCTCACGGTACTTCTTCACTGTCGCTCACTCTTACTTATTCAGCCTTGGCGGATGGTCCCGCCTGCTTCCGACAGGATTTCACGTGTCCCGTCGTACTCAGGATTCCGCTGACTACTCCGCTTGCTTTCCAGTACAGGGATTTCACCTTCTGTGTCCGTGCTTTCCATCACGTTCCTGTTCACTCGCGTTTTGTGTATTGCGGTCCTACAACCCCATATCGCTATGGTTTGGGCTAATTCCCTTTCGCTCGCCGCTACTCGGGAAATCACTGTTGTTTTCTTTTCCTCCGGCTACTTAGATGTTTCAGTTCACCGGGTTGCTCTTCATATCTTGGATATGAATGACTGGATATGACTCCAGCCGGGTTCCCCCATTCGGATATCCGCGGATCGTCGCTTTCCTGACAGCTCCCCACGGCTTTTCGCAGTCTGATGCGTCCTTCTTCATTCAAGAGTGGCAAGGCATCCTCCGTACGCCCTTCCTTGCTTGATCTAGTTTCAAATATGCTTGTTTTTAACTATGCTTTTTCGAGATTTTTCTAATAAGAACTGTTAACTGTTTTCTGACTTGGTAAATCTTTCATTACTTTCGTAACGTTGTTACTTACAACTTACGTCAGACCTTCTGTTATGTCTTATACTGATGTTCGTTTTTCAAAGATCCATGTTTTGAACTGACTGGAACTGTTCTCCATTTCTGAAGACCAGTGCCGCTTTCGCAGCTTGACCAGTCTGGAAGATCGCTCTTCCAAAACTCTGTTACAGACTCAACTGTTGCTTAATTACTTCCTTGTACTTTCTCCTTAGAAAGGAGGTGATCCATCCCCACGTTCCCGTAGGGATACCTTGTTACGACTTAACCCCAGTCATCGGCCCCGCCTTCGACGACTCACTCCTTTTCAGGTTATGCCATCGGCTTCGGGCGTTGCCGGCTTCCATGGTTTGACGGGCGGTGTGTACAAGGCCCGGGAACGTATTCACCGCGGCATGCTGATCCGCGATTACTAGCGATTCCAACTTCATGAAGTCGGGTTGCAGACTTCAATCCGAACTGGGACGCCTTTTCTCGGGTTCGCTCCACTTCACAGCTTCGCTTCCGTCTGTAGGCGCCATTGTAGTACGTGTGTAGCCCAGGCCATAAGGGGCATGATGATTTGACGTCATCCCCGCCTTCCTCCGGTTTGTCACCGGCAGTCTGATCTGAGTCCTCATCTTACTGGTAGTAACAGATCACGAGGGTTGCGCTCGTTGCCAGACTTAACTGAACATCTCACGACACGAGCTGACGACAACCATGCACCACCTGTGTGGATGGTAACCTCCAACTTATCTCTAAGTCTTCGCATCCCATGTCAAGGCCTGGTAAGGTTCTTCGCGTTGCTTCGAATTAAACCACATACTCCACCGCTTGTGCGGGCCCCCGTCAATTCCTTTGAGTTTCACACTTGCGTGCATACTCCCCAGGCGGAGGAGTCATTGCGTTAGCTTCGGCACCGGGGCACTACCCCCGACACCTGCTCCTCATCGTTTAGGGCGTGGACTACTAGGGTATCTAATCCTATTTGCTCCCCACGCTTTCGTGCCTGAGCGTCAGTAACAGTCCAGGCGGCCGCCTTCGCCACTGGTGTTCTTCCATATATCTACGCATTTTACCGCTACACATGGAGTTCCACCGCCCTCTCCTGTCCTCGAGCGTGACAGTTTCCAAAGCCTGTACAGGTTGAGCCCGTACCTTTCACTTCAGACTTGCCACGCCGCCTGCGCACCCTTTACGCCCAATCATTCCGGATAACGCTTGCCACCTACGTATTACCGCGGCTGCTGGCACGTAGTTAGCCGTGACTTTCTGGCAGGTTACTATCAAAAGAAAAGCATTTCCTCTTTCCTTCTTTTCTGACCTGCAACAGAGCTTTACGATCCGAAGACCTTCCTCACTCACGCGGCATTGCTCGTTCAGGCTTGCGCCCATTGACGAAAATTCCCTACTGCTGCCTCCCGCAGGAGTCTGGGCCGTGTCTCAGTCCCAGTGTGGCCGATCGCCCTCTCAGGCCGGCTATGCATCATCGCCTTGGTAAGCTTTTACCTTGCCAACAAGCTAATGCACCGCAGATCCATTCATCTCCCAGGCTTAAAAGCCTGTTTCAAAAACAGAAGATGCCTTCTGTTTTCCTATGGGGTTTTAGACTTCGTTTCCAAAGCGTATCCCCCGGATATGGGCAGGTTATCTACGTGTTACTCACCCGTTCGCCACTGAACACCGAAGTGTTCCGTTCGACTTGCATGTATTAGGCATGCCGCCAGCGTTCATCCTGAGCCAGGATCAAACTCTCCATTTGATATTGACTCAACGCTATTGCGTTTAAATTTCGTGAATTGATTATTTGAAGTATTAAGTGTTGTTCAAGAATCGACGTGTTAATTTCGAATATTGAATTGTCTGTAATCAGAGTTTTCAAAGAGCCATCTGTTTGTGAGTGAATCAATTTCCCTCACAAGGCTTGTTTATCTTATCATCAGCAGATTCAGAAGTCAATGCCTTTTGTGAAATATTTTTAAGGATTTCACAATCGACGTTTTATTCGATATCTAAAGATGATTTGCGTCAGGTCAGCAGCTGTGTGCCGCGTTTCCTTAACGCTCATATAGGATACCATCTGTCCTGACCAAGGTCAAGCACTTTTGTGAAAATATTTTATATATTCACAATCGATCAACTCTTTTCCTGTTAGGGAAACACGACTTGATTTCTGGTATTCCTTCTGGTTGCCCGCTTTCGAGCAACTTGGACCAGTTTACCTTAACTTGACATTTTCTGTCAAATCTGAAACTGGCTGTGTACATGCAAAATCTTGTCCTTTCTGCTCATCTGAAGAGAATCAGAAAAATGGAATTTCCTTTTTTCTTGACTTCCCCGTCTTGCTGGCGCTTAAATATTACCGACAACCTGTCGGTTAAGGAGGAATGATCGGATGCGGACAGTGAAAGAAGCGGCCGTTCGAAGAAATGAAATTCTTGATGCAGCTGAACGATTATTTGGGACCAAAGGGTTTGATCAGACAAGCACCAATGATCTGCTTGCGGAAGTCGGAATTGCCAGAGGCACACTGTACTACCATTTCAAATCCAAGGAAGAGATTCTGGATGCGATGATTGAGCGAATCTCAAATCGTCTGCTTTCCAAAGCAAAAGCCATTGCCAGCGATCAAAGTCTGCCCATACTGGTCCGACTGACCAGAATGATGCAGGCAATGAATGTTTCTGATCCAGTTGGTCTTGAAATTGTTGAACAGGTTCATCAGCCGCAAAATGCCCTGCTCCATCAGAAAATGCAGGAACATCTGGTCTCTGGTCTTACCCCGTTAGTGACCGAAGTTGTCAAAGAGGCTAATGCACAGGGAATCTGCCAGACGGACTATCCAAAACAGACAGTTGAAATGCTTCTGATTTATACCACCTCTGCTTTCGATAACCTGATGGAGGTTAGTGAGCAGGAGCGCACCACACAGATTCAGGCCCTGATCTACAATCTGGAACGCTTATTTGGAACCAAACCTGGTGTTATGGCTGAAGTGATCTTACCTATCTTTACGCAAAACTCAACAGCCAGCGATGGTTTTCCAGATCCGAATGGAGAAGATGGAAAAGATTGATTCTGGTCCATTTCGTCAAAGTGCCAGTCTGGTCATTCATGGAGAACACGAAGAAGGGACATCGTTCCTTTTCTTTTTCCAGCATAACCGACCGACTGACGGTTTATAAAATGATTATGTAAAAGGAGAATAATTATGGAGATCCAACAGAACCGACGTCGCTTCTTTCTGCTTTGGGGCGGCGAGATGATTTCTGGAATTGGCAGCGGGCTGACCAGTTTTGGTCTGGCTGTCTATGTCTTCCAGCTGACCGGCAGTGCCAATGCGACGGCTCTGATTTCCCTGGCCGCTTTTCTTCCGACTCTGCTTGGAAGTGTTCCTGCCGGATGGCTGGCGGATCGGTTTGACCGCCGGCTTTTGATGATGCTTGGCGATGGACTTTCCGCATTGGGCATTGTCTATATCTGGTTTTGCCTGAACCAGGGTCAGGTCAGTCTTTGGCAGATCTGCCTGGGAGTATTTATCAGTTCTCTGTTTTCAGCCTTGCTGGAGCCCGCTTTTAAGGCAACAATTACCGATCTTTTAACACCGGAAGATTATGCCAAAGCAAGTGGACTGGTTTCACTGGCTAGTTCGGCAAGATATCTGATTTCTCCACTTCTTGCGGGTTGGCTGTTGGTTCATGGAGGAATTGAGCTGATCTTGCTGCTGGATGCCCTGACCTTCTTTCCGACTGTTCTTTGTGCAGCATTCATCAGGCAAAAAGTATCCAGTCCAGTTTCCAGCGATGAATCCAGCCATCATTTTATGGAAGATCTGAAAGAGAGCTGGAAGATTCTCCAAAAACAACCTGGTCTTTTGCACCTGTTAGAATTGACCGCCTGCCTGACTTTCTTCATGGGAGTGATTCAGGTTCTTTGTCAGCCATTCATTCTCGATCAGGCTTCCAGTACTACGCTGGCCCTGATTGAAACGATCAGTGCCACCGGCATGTTAGTAAGTGGTCTGTATCTGGGTGTAAAAGGAATTGCTTCTCATTATGCAGCGGTATTAAGTGGATCTTTGTTTGTGGCAGGTCTGGCAATGGTTTTGTTTGGCTTCAGTTCGGGAGTGTATCTTGCCATAACGGGATTTATCTTCTTTGCATGCCTGCCGTTTGCGAATACCGCTCTGGATTATCTGGTCCGTCTGCGGGTCGAAGACAAAATGCAGGGACGGATCTGGGGACTGGTGGGTTTCATTTCCCAGCTTGGCTATGTGCTTGCCTATGGATTGAGTGGATTGGGAGCTGACGCTCTGGCCGGTCTTTTCCATTGTTCGGTTGGTCAGGGATCCGGTTATCTGATTGTGATCAGCGGGATTCTTTGCGCTCTGATTGCGGTGGTGGCGTACCAGATACGATCCATTCGCTCTCTTGAAACAGAACCTGCTTCTTTGATTGGAGAAAGTATATGAACTCATCTTCGTTTCAGCATTCCCGTTCTTCTTCTGGATGGCTGCTCTCCATGGGCACTGTGATTTTACTCAGTGCAGCCAGTGCCCTGCTTGCCTTGACATTATTAAGCGGCGCCAGTCTGATCAGCTCGATCAGTCAGCTGAATACCCTGGCAAAAGGGTCGGATCTTTTACAGATGCATACCGGTGAAATCGAGTTTGAAAATCTGGAAGCATTCGCGTCGGATCATCCAGAAATTGAAAGCTGGCAGATTTCGCCTTTTCTGAATCTGGCCAGCGATGAAGTCGTTCTCAATGGTCAGAATCTTGCTGCCAGCAACCAGGACCATGGTGTCGTGATGCAAAATGAAGCCTTTGATTTCCTGCTCGATGACAATGGCCAGAAGCCGGAAGTAAAACCTGGTGAAATCTATCTGCCAAGCAGTTATAAAGGGCTGTACCAGCTGGAACCTGGACTTCCGATCACGCTTGCCGGCCAGCCATTCGTTCTGGAAGGATTTGTTCAGGATGTTCAGATGAATTCCATGATGTCTTCTTCCAAACGATTTCTTGTAAGTCCAGAAGACTATGAAAAACTCAAACCAGACGGTGAGGTCGAGTGGCTCATTGAATACCAGCTTAAAGAAGGCGGGGATCCTAACGCGCTGGTCCAGGCGTATGAGCAGGCTGGTCTTCCCGCAAATGGACCGATGATCACTGGGCCCTTGATCACATTGATCAACGCCATCAGTGATGGAACAACAGTTCTGGTTCTGCTTTTGATCAGTGTCGTTGTCCTGCTCATTGCCCTGATCTGTGTTCATTTCATCCTTTCCATACAGCTGACGCAGGATCGAAAAGAAATCGGACTCATGAAAGCTTTGGGCATCAGCCGACGGCAGGTCCGGATGCGCTTTTTTAAGAAATATGTCTTCTTCAGCCTTATGGCCTTTGTCATTGGAATCTTTGCGGCTCTGGCCTGTTCTTCCACAATGCTCAGACAGCTGCAGGAATTATATGGAAAAGGACTCCAGGTGCAGTTCAGTCTGTTCTGGGCCGTGATTGGTGCTTTGATTCCAGAAGTGATCATTCTTTGTTCCTTATGGATTTCTTTAAAGAAGATGGATCGACTCAGCGCTCTGCAGGCACTCTTTGAAAACGGCAGACCCAAATCCCGTCTGCAGCAGACCCTTCTGGTTGACTTGCTTTGTGGATGCTGTGCCTTTCTGGTCTGTGTCCCTCTCAACCTTTACACCACATTGGAAGATCCTGGATTTGTCCGCTATATGGGCATTGGTCAAAGTCAGATCCGCATCGATCTGCGTCAGAATTCAAAAACGGATTCCACACTGGCCGATCAATTCTCCTTCCTGCAGACCCAGCTTCAAAATGATCCAGAAGTCAGCCGCTTCTGTCTGCTGGAAACCAGACGAATGAATTCAGTCACCAAAGATGGATCAACAGTTTCGCTTCTCGTTGAACAGGGGGATCATTCCGTTTTCCCTGTTCAGTATGCAAAAGGCCATGCACCGGAGAATGATCAGGAAATCGCTCTTTCTTCCTTGAATGCCCAGGCATTGGGACTGGATGTTGGATCGACACTGCAGATCGACTGGAATGGTGAAAAGAGAACAATGGAAGTCTGTGGAATCTATGCGGATGTAACCAATGGTGGCAAGACCGCCAAAACCAGAGCTGAAGATTCGAGTCTGCCCATCATCTGGAGCGTCGGATACGTCACTTTGAATCCAGATGTCTCTGTCAAAGACTGGATGAGCCGATATCAAAGTGAAGGATATGATGTCATCGATCTGCAGGACTACATTCAGTCCACCTACACGCAGACCCTCAGTCAGCTTCAGCTTGCATTACGTATGGCTATGATTCTTTCAGCCATCGTCCTGTTTGTGGTTCTATTTTTGTTTATGCGGCTGCTGGTCGAAAGAAGCCGCTATGAGCTTTCTTTGCAGAAAGCCTTTGGCCTGAGTTCCCGTCACCTGATTCTTTCAGAGTTCAAACCTGCTCTGCTTACCGTTGGGCTTGGTCTGGGTGCCGGGATCCTGACTGGAGATTTTGGAGGCCAGCTGATCTGCGGGCAGATTCTTGCCGGACTTGGAGCCAGCGGATTCAAATTTACGATCAACTGGCCATTTAACGGCATCGTCTTTTTGATTCTCTTTGGTCTTGGAGTGATCGCCCTGCTTTTGGCCTTCCAGCCCATTACCGTCATTCAACCACAGGAGTGCTGCCATGGCCGGGAATAATTTACAAAGAGATCGGATTAAAAATTTCGAACTACAGATTCAACAGTCAGCTCGCTGGCAGATTCAGGATCTTCTTCAATCAGATTCAGAGATCTGCTTCTATAGCGATCTTCTAATATATGGAAAGGAATATTTTGATGAACCAGTCCGTCTTACAGGTCAATGATCTGTGTTTGCGCGATATTTTACATAACGTCAGCTTTGAACTGGCTGACCAGGAGATGCTTGCCATCATGGGCCCTTCAGGCTCAGGAAAATCCACTCTGCTTTATGCCATAGCCGGAATGGAAAAAGCAGATCAGGGCCATCTTGTTTTTGATGATCATGACCTTGTTGAGCTCACCGAAGACAAGCGGGCCAGTTTACGTCTTCATCAGATGGGATTTGTCTTTCAGAATATGAATATGATGGCCAGACTCAATCTTCTGGATAACATTCTGCTTCCGGTTCTGGAAACACCAATGCGCAAACAAATCGATCCCGACACCAACAAACCATTCACAAGTCGCAAAAAACGCCGCAATCATTATCAGAAACAGGCCCGTCATTTCATGAACCAGCTTGAAATTGCAGATTTGGCAGACCGTAAAATCAATGAAGTCTCTGGTGGACAGCTGCAGCGGGCCTGCATTGTCCGGGCTTTGATGAATCAACCGCGATTATTGTTAGCCGACGAGCCAACTGGCGCTTTAAACAAGGCCGCTGCCCAGGATGTTCTTCATGTCCTCAACACCTTGAACCGACAAGGAATGACCATTTTGCTGGTCACCCATGATCGCAAAGTCGCCAGCCAGTGTGATCGAATTCTGTATCTGCTCGATGGTCAGATTCAGGGGGAACTGAAGCTGGGAAAATTTAAGGAAAGCGATGAGAGAGCCAGAGAGGAACAGGTTTCAACATGGCTGCAGAGCATGGGCTGGTAACTCAAAACCGGAAAATCTGAAATGCACCCAAAATAACGCAGCTGCATCCATTCCTGACATTCTTCAATGAAAGGGATTGGGTGATCGACGAACTCAGTCCATCGAGGTAGTCTTCTTACAGTTGTTTCCCTGTCCAATCTGTGGCTTTCCTTTTATGATGGGGCTGAACCCTGTCAGATTGGAGGAATTTTTTGATGAAAGTCTTCATTGCAGGAGCAACGGGACGCGTTGCTCATTATGTCATCGATGATTTACTGGCCGAGGGAAATACGGTTGTCGCTGGATGCCGTCATCCTGAATCCTTAAAGGAAACCCCATCTTTCAAACCAGTTGTCATGGATCTGCATGCCAGTGTTGAAGATCTCGAAAAAATCATCGCTGGATGTGATGCCATCTACTTTTTAGCCGGCTCACGAGGAACTGATCTGCTTCAGACCGATGCATTTGGAGCGGTTAAACTGATGATGGCTGCACAAAAGCAGAAAATCAGCCGGTTCATCGTGCTCAGTTCCATGTTTGCGCTTGAACCAGAAAAATGGAATGAACCGGGCATCAAGGACATTACGGATTACAATATTGCAAAGTTCTTTGCGGACTCCTGGCTGGAAAAGAATACAGATCTGGACTGGACGATTATTCAAGCCGGCCTGCTTCGCGAAGAGCCAGAAACAGGATTAATTGAAATTGATCCGGAACACGAAGGTCCTGTTGCCATTCCAAATATTGCCCGTGTGCTGGCGGACGTCCTGACCATGAAAAACACCTATCATCAGCTGATCATGGTTAAAATGGCACAACACCAATTCAGGAAGCACTCGCAAAGATTCCTGCTGCCCATTAGTTTTTTCAAAGTCATTTATTTTTAATTCTTCAATACGCAAAAAGCCCTGGAAGATATGATTTCTCATATCCTCCAAGGCTTTACTTTGTCTGGCGACTTCCTATTTTCGCTTTTACACTATCGTCGGCGTTCAATGGCTTAACTTCTGTGTTCGAGATGGGAACAGGTGTGACCCATTGGCTGTCGTCACCATACTGCGCATTGAATCAGCGCATCCTTGGATGATTATTCAATGTCGGATTCGGTTTCAGTATTCCTTGGAATACCGTGGGTTGGTTTTCATAACATGAATCTTTCAAAAACAAACACCAGCTTCGACATAACTTCCGTTTCAAACAGTTATGACTTTACTTCGTTCATGAAGAGTGAAGCCATTGATGACTCTTTCTCTCCATGATTCTTACTGTCAGAGCTTTCGCTCTGTATCTCGTTATCTTAGATTAAGCTTTCGACCGATTAGTACTGGCCAACTTCACGGATCACTCCGCTTCCATCTCCAGCCTATTTCCTTGTAGTCTTCAAGGGGTCTTATCTACCGCAGATCTTATCTTGGGGCTGGCTTCGCACTTAGATGCTTTCAGCGCTTATCCATTCCCTGCTTGGCTGCCCGGCTGTGCCACTGGCGTGACAACCGATGCACCATTGGCAGGTCCATCCCGGTCCTCTCGTACTGAGGACAGCTCCCCTCAGATCTCCTGCGCCCACAACAGATAGGGACCGAACTGTCTCACGACGTTCTGAACCCAGCTCGCGTACCGCTTTAATGGGCGGACAGCCCAACCCTTGGAACCGAATCCAGCTCCAGGATGCGATGAGCCGACATCGAGGTGCCAAACCCCGCCGTCGATGTGAACTCTTGGGCGGGATCAGCCTGTTATCCCCAGGGTAGCTTTTATCCGTTGAGCGACGGCCCTTCCATTCGGCACCGCCGGATCACTAATCCCGACTTTCGTCCCTGCTCCACTTGTTGGTGTCGCAGTCAGGCGCGCTTTTGCATTTACACTCTCTGTCTGGTTTCCATCCAGACTGAACGCACCTTTGGGCGCCTCCGTTACTCTTTAGGAGGCGACCGCCCCAGTCAAACTGCCCGCCTGGCACTGTCTGTAAGATTCTCTCTTCACGTTAGGGCTTCAAATCATCAGGGGCGGTATCCCAACGGCGGCTCCAAAGAAACTGGCGTTCCTTCTTCATAGCCTCCCGCCTATCCTGTACATGATCATCCAAAACCCAATACCAGGCTGCAGTAAAGCTCCATGGGGTCTTTCCGTCTAGTTGCGGGTAACCTGCATTTTCACAGGTACTAAGATTTCACCGAGTCTGCTGCCGAGACAGCGCCCAAATCGTTTCACCTTTCGTGCGGGTCAGAACTTACCTGACAAGGAATTTCGCTACCTTAGGACCGTTATAGTTACGGCCGCCGTTCACTGGGGCTTCGGACCACTGCTTCTCCTTGCGGATAACAGATCCCCTTAACCTTCCAGCACCGGGCAGGTGTCACCCCATATACTTCGCCTTGCGGCTTTGCATAGAGCTGTGTTTTAGTTAAACAGTCGCTTGGGCCTTTTCACTGCGGCTCTCTCGAGCGCCCCTTCTTGCGAACGTACGGGGCAATTTTGCCGAGTTCCTTGGCAACAGTTCTCTCGCTCACCTTCGCTTGCTCAGCGCGCCCACCTGTGTCGGTTTTGGTACGGGCCGCAATAAAGTTTAAGCTAGAAGCTTTTCTTGAAAGCCGCTCCATGTGCTTGGCTACTTTCTTTCGATTTCGCTTACCCTTCACGCTCTGTACGCATTGATCCGGATTTGCCTGGATCCGTACTGCCGCGCTTGGCCCTCAATCCATTAAGAGGGTCACACTTCCCGTCTTTGTCACTCCATCGCCTTTATTGCGGGTGCAGGAATCTTCGCCTGCTTTCCATCTGCTTCGCCTGTCGGCTTATCATTAGGTCCCGACTGACCCAGGGCGGACGAACCTTCCCCTGGAATCCTTGGGCTTTCGGTGTGCAGGATTCTCACCTGCATCTCGCTACTCACACCGGCATTCTCACTTCCATGTCCTCCACAGACTCTCACGATTCTGCTTCCATGAACATGCAACGCTCCCCTACCATAAAAATCTTTCAATCCTTATCCGCGGCTTCGGCAGATGACTTAGCCCCGGTACATTTTCGGCGCAGGGCCACTCGACTAGTGAGCTGTTACGCACTCTTTAAAGGGTGGCTGCTTCTGAGCCAACCTCCTAGTTGTCCGTGCGTCCCCACATCCTTTTCCACTGAGTCATCATTTTGGGGCCTTAGCCGGCGGTCTGGGCTGTTTCCCTCTTGAGCATGGACCTTATCACCCACACTCTGACTGCCAACTACTATCCTTGCGGCATTCGAAGTTTGATTCCATTCAGTACCCCGGGATGGGGCCATCATGAATTCAGTGCTCTACCTCCGCAGGCTTGCATTAACGCTAGCCCTAAAGCTATTTCGGGGAGAACCAGCTATCTCCGGGTTCGATTGGAATTTCTCCGCCAGCCACAGGTCATCCGCCAGCTTTTCAACGATGGTCGGTTCGGTCCTCCACAAAGTTTCACCTCTGCTTCAACCTGCCCATGGCTAGATCACCCGGTTTCGGGTCTGCTCCTGGCTACTTCATTCGCCCTGTTAAGACTCGCTTTCGCTTCGGCTTCGCATTTTCCTGCTTAACCTTGCATCCAAAAGCAGCTCGCCGGTTCATTCTACAAAAGGCACGCCATCACCCTTTGACGGGCTCTGACTTCTTGCAGGCATACGGTTTCAGGTTCTCTTTCACTCCGCTTGCGCGGTTCTTTTCACCTTTCCCTCACGGTACTTCTTCACTGTCGCTCACTCTTACTTATTCAGCCTTGGCGGATGGTCCCGCCTGCTTCCGACAGGATTTCACGTGTCCCGTCGTACTCAGGATTCCGCTGACTACTCCGCTTGCTTTCCAGTACAGGGATTTCACCTTCTGTGTCCGTGCTTTCCATCACGTTCCTGTTCAATCGCGTTTTGTGTATTGCGGTCCTACAACCCCATATCGCTATGGTTTGGGCTAATTCCCTTTCGCTCGCCGCTACTCGGGAAATCACTGTTGTTTTCTTTTCCTCCGGCTACTTAGATGTTTCAGTTCACCGGGTTGCTCTTCATATCTTGGATATGAATGACTGGATATGACTCCAGCCGGGTTCCCCCATTCGGATATCCGCGGATCGTCGCTTTCCTGACAGCTCCCCACGGCTTTTCGCAGTCTGATGCGTCCTTCATCATTCAAGAGTGGCAAGGCATCCTCCGTACGCCCTTCCTTGCTTGATCTAGTTTCAAATATGCTTGTTTTTAACTATGCTTTTTCGAGATTTTTCTAATAAGAACTGTTAACTGTTTTCTGACTTGGTAAATCTTGTGACTTCAAAGATCGAATTTCTTCTTTCTTTTCAGTCGGTTACTTTCGTAACGTTGTTACTTACAACTTACGTCAGACCTTCTGTTATGTCTTATACTGATGTTCGTTTTTCAAAGATCCATGTTGTGATCGAATGAAGATTTCTCTATCACTCAATCTGGAAGATTGCTCTTCCAAAACTCTGTTACAGACTCCAACTTAGTTACTTAATGCTTCCTTGTACTTTCTCCTTAGAAAGGAGGTGATCCATCCCCACGTTCCCGTAGGGATACCTTGTTACGACTTAACCCCAGTCATCGGCCCCGCCTTCGACGACTCACTCCTTTTCAGGTTATGCCATCGGCTTCGGGCGTTGCCGGCTTCCATGGTTTGACGGGCGGTGTGTACAAGGCCCGGGAACGTATTCACCGCGGCATGCTGATCCGCGATTACTAGCGATTCCAACTTCATGAAGTCGGGTTGCAGACTTCAATCCGAACTGGGACGCCTTTTCTCGGGTTCGCTCCACTTCACAGCTTCGCTTCCGTCTGTAGGCGCCATTGTAGTACGTGTGTAGCCCAGGCCATAAGGGGCATGATGATTTGACGTCATCCCCGCCTTCCTCCGGTTTGTCACCGGCAGTCTGATCTGAGTCCTCATCTTACTGGTAGTAACAGATCACGAGGGTTGCGCTCGTTGCCAGACTTAACTGAACATCTCACGACACGAGCTGACGACAACCATGCACCACCTGTGTGGATGTTAACCTCCAACTTATCTCTAAGTCTTCGCATCCCATGTCAAGGCCTGGTAAGGTTCTTCGCGTTGCTTCGAATTAAACCACATACTCCACCGCTTGTGCGGGCCCCCGTCAATTCCTTTGAGTTTCACACTTGCGTGCATACTCCCCAGGCGGAGGAGTCATTGCGTTAGCTTCGGCACCGGGGCATTACCCCCGACACCTGCTCCTCATCGTTTAGGGCGTGGACTACTAGGGTATCTAATCCTATTTGCTCCCCACGCTTTCGTGCCTGAGCGTCAGTAACAGTCCAGGCGGCCGCCTTCGCCACTGGTGTTCTTCCATATATCTACGCATTTTACCGCTACACATGGAGTTCCACCGCCCTCTCCTGTCCTCGAGCGTGGCAGTTTCCAAAGCCTGTACAGGTTGAGCCCGTACCTTTCACTTCAGACTTGCCACGCCGCCTGCGCACCCTTTACGCCCAATCATTCCGGATAACGCTTGCCACCTACGTATTACCGCGGCTGCTGGCACGTAGTTAGCCGTGACTTTCTGGCAGGTTACTATCAAAAGAAAAGCATTTCCTCTTTTCTTCTTTTCTGACCTGCAACAGAGCTTTACGATCCGAAGACCTTCCTCACTCACGCGGCATTGCTCGTTCAGGCTTGCGCCCATTGACGAAAATTCCCTACTGCTGCCTCCCGCAGGAGTCTGGGCCGTGTCTCAGTCCCAGTGTGGCCGATCGCCCTCTCAGGCCGGCTATGCATCATCGTCTTGGTAGGCTTTTACCCTGCCAACTAACTAATGCACCGCAGATCCATTCATCTCCCAGGCTTTAGGGCCTGTTTCAAAAACAGAAGATGTCTTCTGTTTTCCTATGGGGTTTTAGACTTCGTTTCCAAAGCGTATCCCCCGGATATGGGCAGGTTATCTACGTGTTACTCACCCGTTCGCCACTGAACACAAAAGTGTTCCGTTCGACTTGCATGTATTAGGCATGCCGCCAGCGTTCATCCTGAGCCAGGATCAAACTCTCCATTTGATATTGACTCAACGCTATTGCGTTTATATTTCGTGAATTGATTATTGAAGTATTAAGTGTTGTTTCAAGAATCGACGTGTTAATTTCGAATATTGAATTGTCTGTAATCAGAGTTTTCAAAGAGCCATCTGTTTGTGAGTGAATCATTTTCCCTCACAAGCTTGTTTATCTTATCATCTGCCAGACAGGAAGTCAACATCTTTTGTGAAATATTTTTAAGAATTTCACAATCAATGATTTCTTCGATATCTAAAGATGATTTGCGTCAGATCAGCGGCTTGGCACCGCGTTTTCTTAACGCTCAATTACTATAACACCGGGTGGTATTCCGGGTCAAGCGTTTTTGTGAAAATGTTTTTATAATTCACAACCGGACCTTTTTCTGGCCGTAAAGATTCAATCAGGATATTCAGATTCTGGTCTAAGCGTCCCTTTTGAATCTGAGATAGGTATATGGATATAAAAATCCCTACCGCTGCGTTGGCGATAGGGATTTATTGTTGCATATTCTTTTTGAAAATCAAGCGAAATCTATTTCATAGGGTAAAAGTCTCTGGTTTTTGGCATTGTAGCTATCTTTGTCTGACTTCTTTGGTGGCAATGACGTTTACACCACTGTCAGCGGCATTTTCCAGCAAAATATCTCCAATATGAACCGGTGCAATGGCCACCACACTTTTAAGGGCTTCAATGACATCAAACATTTTATTTTTATCCACCGGTGCGGCTGTCTTGCAGGAAACCATTGGAATCACGCCGTCCTTGACTGGAACGATGCTTGTAACCATCCGGACTGGCCGGGTGACTTCACTGATTCCATATTTTGCTCCACGAGGGCAGGTATTTCCGGTTACCGAAACAGCCTGGCCGTTTTCAATCGTAACCGTCAGATTACATCCCATTGGGCAGTTGATGCAGATCAGTTCTCTTGTTTCCATCTCAGGCTTCCTCCGTTTCTACACGGATCGTCTTGGTCTCCGGTTTGATCCATTCCTTTTTCAGAATGATGTTTTCCATTTCACCTGGCGCCATGATCATTTTCTTACGGTGAATCTTGCGTTCATCATCCACATAAACATTCACATATCCGCCTTTTAAGACGTTGCCCACCCGGAAACGGACTACCTGGTTTTCATCCATCCGTTCAGGATCCACAGTAAATGGAACAGTATAGCGAACAAGGCCGCCAGTCCTCACTGGAATTTCGTGCTTGCTTGTGGGGATGCCTTCCAGAACATACTGAGCAGCTTTTTGGCCGGCTTTGGCTGCTTCCTGTGAAACAAAGTCAACCAGATCGTGGACATGGAGAACGTTGCCGCAGGCAAAGACGCCTTCAATATTGGTTTCCAGAGATTCATTGACCACTGGTCCATTGGTGATCCGAGAAAGTTCAACGCCTGCCTGCTGACTCAGCTCGTTTTCCGGAATCAGGCCGCAGCTCAGCAATAAAGTATCACAGGGATACTCCACTTCCGTTCCCGGAATTGGTTTTCGGTTTTCATCCACCTCGGCAATGGTAATGGATTCCACGCGTTCTTTGCCTTTGATATTGGTGACGGTATGAGACAGCTGCAGGGGGATATCAAAATCCTGAAGACACTGAACAATATTTCGTTTCAGACCGCCAGAATAAGGCATCAGTTCGGCAACGGTATGAACATGAGCCCCTTCAAAAGTCATACGACGGGCCATGATCAGCCCGATATCGCCAGATCCCAGGATCACGACTTCTTTACCTGGCATCAGGCCATCCATGTTGACCAGTTTCTGGGCGGTCCCGGCAGAATAGATCCCTGCTGGACGATACCCTGGAATCGACAGGGCACCCGCCGGACGTTCCCGGCATCCCATGGCCAGAATGATTGCATCGGCTTTGATATCCTTTACACCCTCATCCTTGTTGACATAGCGAATTGTTTTGTCTTTGGAAATATCCAGAACCATACTGTTCAGCTCATAGGGAATTTCCAGATCCAGCATTTGATCGATAAAGCGTTGGGCGTATTCAGGTCCAGTCAACTCTTCTTTAAAGGTATGAAGACCAAACCCATTATGAATGCACTGGTTAAGAATTCCGCCAAGCTGAGTATCCCGTTCCAGAATCAGAATATCATCGAGACCTGCTTTTTTCGCTGCAACCGCTGCTGCCAGTCCAGCTGGTCCGCCGCCGATGATTACAAGCTGCTTATTTTCCATTGTTCAGACCTTCTTTCACTTTGCCAGTAATCAGTTTGCTTCCCTTACCGGACTGACAAATTTCATCCATTGGAATATGCAGTTCTTTCGAAATGATTTCCATGGATCGCGGCGAGCAGAAGCCAGCCTGGCATCTGCCCATTCCGGCTCTGGTGCGGCGCTTAATGCCATCGAGCGAAACGGCAGGAATCGAACGATGAAGAGCATCTTTAATGGAACCTGCTGTAACGGTTTCGCACCGGCAAACGATGGTTCCATAATCAGGATCCTGTTCAATGAGCTTGTCCCATTCTTCTTTCGTCAGATTTTTAACATTCACAAAGCCTTTGCGGGTGGCTTGGTAGTTTTCTTTTTTACCTGGTTTCAGTTTGTCTTCCACCATGCCAGCAACCATCTTGCCAATTGCTGGTGCAGAAGAAAGACCTGGGGATTCAATACCGGCTGCATCGAAAAATCCATCCGCACTTTCTTCAAGAATAAAGTCTCCGCCCTCTGGTGTAGCCCGCAGGCCGCTGAACGTTCGAATTGCTTTCTGGAAAGGAATCGACGAAATGGTTTTTAAGGCTTTGGCACGGATTTCAGCCTGACCTTCAGACGTGGTATTGGTATTTTCTTTGGTTTCTGTTTCCTGTGCATTCGGCCCGATCATCATGTTGCCGTGAACAGTTGGCGTAATCAGAACACCTTTCCCGGCTGGGGTTGGAAGCTGGAATAAGGTATGCGAGCACAAATCTCCAGCTGAACGGTCTAACAGAACGTATTCACCGCGTCTTGGGGTAATATGAATTTTCTTTTCACTGACCTCATTGTGAATTTCATCCGCATATACGCCTGCCGCATTGACGATGGTTTTCGTGGTGTACTTGTCATTGATTTTCCAGCCGCCATCAATCTTCTCGATCGTTTCCA
Organism: Allobaculum sp. JKK-2023; assembly: GCF_034745455.1. Lineage (NCBI taxonomy): Bacteria > Bacillati > Bacillota > Erysipelotrichia > Erysipelotrichales > Erysipelotrichaceae > Allobaculum > Allobaculum sp. JKK-2023. Next base: position 1,109,243 of record NZ_JAYERV010000003.1, read on the forward strand.
CCGGCTGGTTGAAGAAAAACTTCACTCCGTTGTCGGCTGCATTTTCGGCCAGCGCAATGGTCAGTCCAAATGGACAGACAATGGAAGAAGTCGGAGCATATAAAGCGCAGACTACCTCGTCTGATACATGGGGCTCCATTTCTTTGACCTGTTCTTTTTCAAGAATCTGCAGACCCTCTACACCATTGGCCTGACCACGATCATACAGTTCGATAACACCTTTGCGGTGCTCTTCATCAAAACAAAGAACCAGTGCGCCATTGTTCTTGTATTCAAAATCAAGAAGTCTGGCCAGTTCTGGCATCATTTTTGATCCTTCGACATTCAGTTTAGCCTTCAGCGTTCCGGGCAGAGCATCAAATCCAGCATGAACAATCGCCGAATTTGCCTTTGAAGTTCCTTCACAGACATCCTCCTCTTTTTCCAGCAGGGCAACCTTCAGATCCGTCTTTGCCAGTTCGTAAGCAATCGCTGATCCCGTTACTCCGCCTCCAATGATTACGACATCAAAATCCATATCAGTACCTCGTTTATTTTCTAAGCTTCTTGGTCCACCATTTACAGAGTTAAGCAAAATGCTTTATGGTGGTTTTAATTTCCTTTTCCAGATTGTGAAACAGATCAGTCCGGATGCGTATTGCCCTACATTCTAACGGGTCTGCTCTTCAGAAACCTTGTCTGTTTCATGATCCTAGATTTCTCCTATCTATTTTGTCAGAAAATTTCACATAATTCAGGTTGAAATTCAACAATACTTTTTTTATAAAATCTCCGGCTTGAATTCTTTGCACGCCATAACCGCATGCTTCCAGTTCTGATAGCGTTTTTCCATCTCTTGAGCTGAGCGCTGTGGTTCAAAACTGCGGCCAACTTCTATTTTCAGTTCATCCTGATTCCAGAAACCAATAGCAAGGCCGGCCAGGAAAGCTGCCCCCAGAGCAGTCAGTTCATTGACTTTGAAACGATCGACTGGAATCTGACAAAGGTCCGCCTGGAACTGAAGCAGGAAGTTATTGGCAGCCGCCCCGCCATCGACTTTCAATTTCTGGATTGGAATCTGGGAATCCTGCTCCATCGCATCCAGAACTTCCTTGGCCTGATAAGCCATCGATTCAATGGCCGCCCGGACCAGATGATCACGATTTGTACCCAGGCTCAGTCCCACAATAGATGCTTTTGCCTTATCGTCCCAATACGGAGCGCCCAGTCCAACGAAGGCCGGAATCACATAAACCCCTGCAGTCGTTCCGGCTCGATTGGCCATCTCTTCTGTATCATTGACATTGGTGAACAGATGCAGTTCATCACGCATCCATTTCATGACCGAACCGGAGACGAAAATTGAGCCTTCCAGGGCATAAGTCACCTGTTCGCCGATCTTCCAGGCAATTGTGCTCAACAGTCCGTTTTTCGATCGCACAATTTCAGGACCTGTATTCATCAATAAAAATCCACCCGTTCCATAGGTGTTTTTCGCCATACCGCGATCCAGGCAAAGCTGGCCAAACAAAGCTGCCTGCTGGTCTCCAACCATCGAGCAGATTGGCACTTCCAGACCGAAGAAAGCATACGGTGCAGTATTTCCATAAACATCTGAGGTTGGAACAATCTGCGGAAGAATGCTTCTTGGAATATTGAACGCTTTAAGCAGCTCATCATCCCAGTCAACCGTTTCGATATTACAAAGCAAAGTACGGCTTGCGTTCGTCGCATCCGTAATATGCTGCTGGCCGCCGGTCAGTTTCCAGACCAGCCAGCAATCCATATTTCCAAAGAGCAGATCTCCTTTTTCTGCCTTTTCTCTGGCACCCGGAACATTATTCAGGATCCAGGCAATTTTCGATGCAGAGAAGTATGGATCAATTCTCAGGCCTGTCTTTTCACGAACCATCTCCTCTAATCCTTCTTCTTTCCAGCCATCACAGATGTCACTGGTCTGGCGAGACTGCCAGACGATGGCTTTATAAACAGGAAGGCCGGTATTCTTGTCCCACAGGACCGTTGTTTCACGCTGGTTAGAAATTCCAATTGCCTTGATCTGGCTTGGCTCGATGCCGCTGTTATTGAGTACCCCAGCCATGACGGACATTGTATCCAGCCAGATTGAAATTGCATCCTGTTCCACCCAGCCCGGAGCCGGATAGTCTACACCGCCCTCGCGCTGAGCTGTAGCCACACTGTTACAGTCATGATCAAACAGAATCGCCCGTGTTGATGTTGTTCCATGGTCAATGGCCATGATGTATTCTTTGTCTGCCATTATCTATTCCTCTTAAATTGTAAGGTCTGATCCATCCAAACAGGAACCCCCTGCACGCCTGGCTGCCTCTTGATCCTGTCCAGAACCAGTCCCCTGTTTTCTTCATTTCTTCTTGCTGCAGCCCTTTTGTTGAGGACAAGATCCACAAATAAAAGTCTGCCCAGACAAGAGCCATGATCGATTGTGCTGACCAAAGTCCTGCCAGAATTTGCGATCATGAGCTGGAAAAGAGGGAAACTTTTTCTTGCCAGCATTGAAATGAAGGAATGATTATAGTGATTCAACAGTGTAAAAGTTGTTAACTTTGATTTATTTACAGTTGTTCTCGTATTGATGGAATGCTGGTTTTCGCTTTCGTCCGGTTCTCCATAAAAGCTCATTTCGCATTCCTCAGTTCAATCCAGACCGATTTACATCGCTTTTAAGCAGGAATGCTTACCGGACGATCTGTATAATTCTAAAGATCACGCTAATATTGGTCTTACCAATTAAGTGGGCATTCAAAATTATTCTTTGAATCAGATCGTCCGAAAGCATCCAGAATGGTCTGAATTATTTCTCTTTTCTTATCGTATTGGCTTACCAGGGAATGACTCCGTAAACCAGAACCGCACAGATCGCACCGCAGATCGGACCAAAAATCGGAACCAGCAGACCATATTTCCAGTCACTGTCCGCTTTGTTCTGAATGGGAAGAACAGCGTGCGCCAGACGCGGCCCAAGATTGCGAGCTGGGTTGATGGCATAGCCCGTCAGTCCGCCAAGGGACATACCGATCGCCACAATAATTCCAAATACAAACAGTTTGTCAACACCACTGGCCAGTCCCGTTACATTGGAAATTCCCTTAATCGCAAAAACAAGAATGAACGTCCCAACAAACTCACTCAAAAAGTTCAGCCACAGATTCCGGACCGATGGAGAGGTGCAGAACACCCCTTTTTTGATGTCCGGATCGTCCGTTGCATCAAACTGTCCTTTAAACAGCAGATAAACAATGCAAGCACCGACAAAGGCTCCCGCAACCTGGGCCGCAATATAGCCAGCCACCCGGTTCCACGGAAATGAACCATCAACCGCAAGGGCAATGGTCAGTGCCGGGTTAAACGAGGCTCCCGATGCTTCGCCAAAGATGAATGCCGGGATCATAACCGCCAGACCCCAGGCAATGGTGATCTGGATGGAACCAGCGCCTTTCATTCCTGAGTGATTCAGATTCACGTTTGCAACGACTCCTCCTCCCAGAACGATCAGCAGCAGAGTTCCAATAAACTCTGATACGTAAGGTAACATGATAGGCTCCTTCCCTCTGGCTGAATCAGCCAGACAGAAATGATGACGCGTCGCGTACAGGTTCATCTGTCGGATTCTTATGCGCGCTCACCCTGATCAGACTTGCCTGCAACCTCTTACATCCTACAGGATTCTCCGTATGATCTCTATCTATCTTTCATATTTCATTTAGACATTTGCGGTTTAATGTCTAGTAGTTTCAACAACAATTCAGTTTTATCTCACCTATACGGAATTAGTATTTGCAAATTTACGATCGTTTGTTAATCTTGTCCCGCAAAATCAAATTCCCCTATACTGTTTACTATTCTCTCTTTCCATTCATTCAGTCTCTCTTTTTTCTGATTCCTCTTTTTATCTGATCTCTCTTTGATTCTCCAAATCCAGCAAGTGGAAAAGCTCGAATCAGCAATCAGAAGCTCTGCAGATCGAAAATCCACAGAGCATTTTATCCAGTTTTCAGATCAAAAAAACCAGAAGACTGATGGGCTTTCAGATCTTCTGGTTTTTTTGATCCCGCGTTTGGACGATAATCTTCATTTTCTTTTCTGCTCAGGATAAAACGGCTGCCGGCAGATAGCGCGAAACCAGAATGGTGCGATTTCGGTGGTACAGAATGAGGCAGACAATTGCCACGATTCCTTCAGTGACCGGGAAAGTCAGCCACACAGCTTCCAGGCCGAAGAAATGGAACAGCCAGGCCAAAGGCACCAGTAAAACAACCTGCCGCAAAACCATGGCCAGAATGCAGTCATTCGATCGGTTAATTCCCTGAAAATAGACGGAAAGCATCAACGTAATGCCAGCCGGAATAAAATTCAGCGAAATAGTCCGAAAAGCAGTTGGACCAATAGCCAGGATCGAAGGTTCATGGGAGAAAATACCCACCAGCTGCTCTGGAAAGAACAAGAAGATCAGGGTGCCTAAACTCATCAGGACACACGAGATGCCCAGCGACCAGTTCAGGGTTTCCTGAATCCGTTTATACTGACCAGCTCCATAGTTGAAGCTGACAATTGGCAAAATAACCTGCTGCAGACCCATCAATGGAATGAAGAAGAAAGTCTGGATTTTATAGTAAATTCCCAGAACGGTCACCGCATCTTCTGAGAACGATTTTAAAACCAGATTAAGCCCTACCACGTAGAGCGCCCCTAATGCCTGACTCAGAATTGGTGCGACACTTTCTTTGAGGATCTGTCCACACAACCAAAAACTGGACTGTCCTTTCTTCAAAGAAAAATGATGAATGACGCCCCCAAAGACAATGACCATCGAAATAGACTGACCCACTACGGTTGCAATCGCAGCACCTGTGATTCCAAGCGCCGGCACTCCCCAGAGGCCAAAAATCAGGATTGGATCCAGAATGATATTAGAAAGAGCACCACAGACCTGCCCGGCCATCGGCAAAACCATATTTCCTTTTGCCTGCAACATTTTGGTGCAGACTGCCTCCAGAAACAAGACCGGAGCAAACAGGCTGACCAGCCGGAAATAAAGAATACCGGCCTGAGCTACATCTGCCTGGCGGGTATTCATCGCAAAGTAGGTCCCCATTCCCGCAAAGGCCGCACAAAGATAAACCAGACCGCAAAAAACGCCCAGAATCAGGGCAGTGCGGACAACATCATGAATTCTGTCCTTCTGGCCCGTACCATCCAGCCGGGAAATCAGAATATTGACACCTGTTCCTGTTCCCGTTGAAAACGCCGTCAACAGCAGCTGCAAAGGGTAGACCAGGGACAGGGCAGCCAGACCTGTCTGCGAATACTGGGCGACAAAATAGCTGTCAACCACGTTATAAACCGAAACAATCAACAATGTGAGCATCACGGGTGGTGACATTTTCAGAAGAAGTTTAGGGATGGGAAGATTTTGCATGATAAGACTCCTTTCTCAAAATCCGGCAGACGCCGGAAATTCTCAAAGTACAATCCAGCTTTGAGCATCACTATCTATCGATAAAAGATATGTTTTAGAGGAAGGCAACGTTGCTGATATTGTTTTAAACCGTGGAGCAACTACACGGTCAAGAACAATCTGCGAAGAAATTCAATTTTTTTGCCTGGTCTTCTTTCCTTCTCAAATTTCTTGAATCTTGTTTCTCTGTTCACAGATATAAATTATCAGTCAACGCGATTTGATGAACTTAACTGATAATTTTGGCCAAATTTTATCAGTGAAATCCGTATTCTTGTCCTGGCTGATAAAATAGTCTCATCCATTATTAGTTCAGAATCAAAAAATCTGACCTGGCAGATCATAATGTTTCTTCCAGACTTGAGTCTTTATTCTGGCAAACCCGCTTCAATACACAGAAACAGAAAATCACAATGATCATCTCGAGAAAAACTGGAGGTAGAGATATGGCTTATCGTTCCCTTAAAAAATGCTTTCATGATCCTTCGTGTGACGAGAAGAGCATTTACGGCCAGCGGATCCATTCTGACCAATGCGTCCGCCTGTCGTTGATGAAAGAAAATAATCCATTTTTCTTTTTGCAGAATCAGGAAGTAAACGATCTGGTCTATGAGATTTTGTTATTGAACAGCCAATGTACCGCACTGTCCCAAACCGTCGACAATCTGAATGCCCTGTTGTATACAGTTCTTTTGGAGGAAATTAAGCAGAGCAATACAATTGAAGGGGTTAATAGTTCAAAAAAAGAATTATTCAGATCCGATTTGGATTATTCTATCCATCACGCCAGCCGTTTTTCCAGCCAGGTCAGGCTTTACAAAAATCTCTTAAAGCCCGAACAGAAATTTCCCCAGAACTCGCAGGAAATTTCTGAGCTCTATCACAAGATGTTTCTTGGCACACCTCTTGGAATTGACAAGGCCGATATTCCGGATGGAAAATTATTTCGCAAAGAAGAGGTATTTGTCGGAAATGATCTGAAAACAATCCACCAAGGACTTTATCCAGAAGAAAAAATCATCGTGGCGCTTGATCAATGTTTGCACGATCTCAACGGATACAACAGACTCATCCAGGCAGGCATCTTCCACTTTCTCTTTGGCTATATTCATCCATTTTATGATGGCAACGGCAGAATGGGCCGTTATCTGACAATCCGCCTGTTGGCCCAGGATCTGTCCCTTTGCGGCCTTCTCAACTTTTCGCTGATCGTTAAGCAAAATCGAAGCGAGTATTATCGAAATTTCGAACTGGCAGAAGATCCTCTCAATCGTGGAGATCTGACTCCATTTCTGATCATGATGCTCAACCTGATCAAAGAATCCATGAACAGAGGAATCCATATGGTGAAACAGACTCGTGAAAACCTCCAGCAAACTTTTTTACTCATCGATGCAATGTCCATTTCTAAAAACAAAAAGGCGTTTCTCAAGCTGATGGCAAAGACGACTCTTTATGGTTTGATTGGACTGAGTCAGGACGAGATTACCAAAGAACTGAACTGCTCAAAACCAATGGTTCAGAAAATGGTAAAAGAATTTGAAACTGATCTTTGGCGCGAAAAAGATGGAAGGATCTGGCGCTACTCTTTGCATCGTGATTTTTTTAATCGTGTTCAAAGTGTCTGACTCTGACTACAAAAAAATCCCTGAAGAATATCGGATTTCTCCTTTATTCTTCAGGGATTTAACTTCGTCTGGCGACTTCCTATTTTTGCTTTTACACTATCGTCGGCGTTCAATGGCTTAACGGCCGTGTTCGAGATGGGAACGGGTGTGACCCATTGGCTATCGTCACCATACCGGTTTGTCTTACGACTTAACCATTTTATCTCATGGATCTTTCAAAAACAAACACCAGCTTCGACATAACCTTGGTTACAGTTATGATCTGATCATTTCTGATCGTTTACTTCTTATTACCGCCTGTCTGTGATTTTGAATGATTCTGGAATCATTGTCTTTAACTTGTGTCTTTGACTCTGTTTCCATCTTCTTCATCACTCCAACAGGCGCTCTCGTTATCTTAGATTAAGCTTTCGACCGATTAGTACTGGCCAACTTCATGGATCACTCCACTTCCATACCCAGCCTATTTCCTTGTAGTCTTCAAGGGGTCTTATCTACCGCAGATCTTATCTTGGGCTGGCTTCGCACTTAGATGCTTTCAGCGCTTATCCATTCCCTGCTTGGCTGCCCGGCTGTGCCACTGGCGTGACAACCGATGCACCATTGGCAGGTCCATCCCGGTCCTCTCGTACTGAGGACAGCTCCCCTCAGATCTCCTGCGCCCACAACAGATAGGGACCGAACTGTCTCACGACGTTCTGAACCCAGCTCGCGTACCGCTTTAATGGGCGGACAGCCCAACCCTTGGAACCGAATCCAGCTCCAGGATGCGATGAGCCGACATCGAGGTGCCAAACCCCGCCGTCGATGTGAACTCTTGGGCGGGATCAGCCTGTTATCCCCAGGGTAGCTTTTATCCGTTGAGCGACGGCCCTTCCATTCGGTACCGCCGGATCACTAATCCCGACTTTCGTCCCTGCTCCACTTGTTGGTGTCGCAGTCAGGCGCGCTTTTGCATTTACACTCTCTGTCTGGTTTCCATCCAGACTGAACGCACCTTTGGGCGCCTCCGTTACTCTTTAGGAGGCGACCGCCCCAGTCAAACTGCCCGCCTGGCACTGTCTGTAAGATTCTCTCTTCACGTTAGGGCTTCAAATCATCAGGGGCGGTATCCCAACGGCGGCTCCAAAGAAACTGACGTTCCTTCTTCATAGCCTCCCGCCTATCCTGTACATGACCATCCAAAACCCAATACCAGGCTGCAGTAAAGCTCCATGGGGTCTTTCCGTCTAGTTGCGGGTAACCTGCATTTTCACAGGTACTAAGATTTCACCGAGTCTGCTGCCGAGACAGCGCCCAAATCGTTTCACCTTTCGTGCGGGTCAGAACTTACCTGACAAGGAATTTCGCTACCTTAGGACCGTTATAGTTACGGCCGCCGTTCACTGGGGCTTCGGACCACTGCTTCTCCCTGCGGATAACAGATCCCCTTAACCTTCCAGCACCGGGCAGGTGTCACCCCATATACTTCGCCTTGCGGCTTTGCATAGAGCTGTGTTTTAGTTAAACAGTCGCTTGGGCCTTTTCACTGCGGCTCTCTCGAGCGCCCCTTCTTGCGAACGTACGGGGCAATTTTGCCGAGTTCCTTGGCAACAGTTCTCTCGCTCACCTTCGCTTGCTCAGCGCGCCCACCTGTGTCGGTTTTGGTACGGGCCGCAATAAAGTTTAAGCTAGAAGCTTTTCTTGAAAGCCGCTCCATGTGCTTGGCTACTTTCTTTCGATTTCGCTTACCCTTCACGCTCTGTACGCATTGATCCGGATTTGCCTGGATCCGTACTGCCGCGCTTGGCCCTCAATCCATTAAGAGGGTCACACTTCCCGTCTTTGTCACTCCATCGCCTTTATTGCGGGTGCAGGAATCTTCGCCTGCTTTCCATCTGCTTCGCCTGTCGGCTTATCATTAGGTCCCGACTGACCCAGGGCGGACGAACCTTCCCCTGGAATCCTTGGGCTTTCGGTGTGCAGGATTCTCACCTGCATCTCGCTACTCACACCGGCATTCTCACTTCCATGTCCTCCACAGACTCTCACGATTCTGCTTCCATGAACATGCAACGCTCCCCTACCATAAAAATCTTTCAATCCTTATCCGCGGCTTCGGCAGATGACTTAGCCCCGGTACATTTTCGGCGCAGGGCCACTCGACTAGTGAGCTGTTACGCACTCTTTAAAGGGTGGCTGCTTCTGAGCCAACCTCCTAGTTGTCCGTGCGTCCCCACATCCTTTTCCACTGAGTCATCATTTTGGGGCCTTAGCCGGCGGTCTGGGCTGTTTCCCTCTTGAGCATGGACCTTATCACCCACACTCTGACTGCCAACTACTATCCTTGCGGCATTCGAAGTTTGATTCCATTCAGTACCCCGGGATGGGGCCATCATGAATTCAGTGCTCTACCTCCGCAGGCTTGCGTTAACGCTAGCCCTAAAGCTATTTCGGGGAGAACCAGCTATCTCCGGGTTCGATTGGAATTTCTCCGCCAGCCACAGGTCATCCGCCAGCTTTTCAACGATGGTCGGTTCGGTCCTCCACAAAGTTTCACCTCTGCTTCAACCTGCCCATGGCTAGATCACCCGGTTTCGGGTCTGCTCCTGGCTACTTCATTCGCCCTGTTAAGACTCGCTTTCGCTTCGGCTTCGCATTTTCCTGCTTAACCTTGCATCCAAAAGCAGCTCGCCGGTTCATTCTACAAAAGGCACGCCATCACCCTTTGACGGGCTCTGACTTCTTGCAGGCATACGGTTTCAGGTTCTCTTTCACTCCGCTTGCGCGGTTCTTTTCACCTTTCCCTCACGGTACTTCTTCACTGTCGCTCACTCTTACTTATTCAGCCTTGGCGGATGGTCCCGCCTGCTTCCGACAGGATTTCACGTGTCCCGTCGTACTCAGGATCTCGCTGACTACTTTGCTTGCTTTCCAGTACAGGGATTTCACCTTCTGTGTCCGTGCTTTCCATCACGTTCCTGTTCACTCGCGTTTCATCTGTTGCGCTCCTACAACCCCATATCGCTATGGTTTGGGCTAATTCCCTTTCGCTCGCCGCTACTCGGGAAATCACTGTTGTTTTCTTTTCCTCCGGCTACTTAGATGTTTCAGTTCACCGGGTTGCTCTCCACATTCAGAAATATGGATGACTGGATATGACTCCAGCCGGGTTCCCCCATTCGGATACCTGCGGATCGTCGCTTTCCTGACAGCTCCCCGCAGCTTTTCGCAGTCTGATGCGTCCTTCATCATTCAAGAGTGGCAAGGCATCCTCCGTACGCCCTTCCTTGCTTGATCTAGTTTCAAATATGCTTGTTTTTAACTATGCTTTTTCGAGATTTTTCTAATAAGAACTGTTAACTGTTTTCTGACTTGGTAAATCTTGTGACTTCAAAGATCGAATTTCTTCTCTCTTTTCAGTCGGTTACTTTCGTAACGTTGTTACTTACAACTTACGTCAGACCTTCTGTTATGTCTTATACTGATGTTCGTTTTTCAAAGATCCATGTTGTGACTGACTGGAACTGTTCTCCATTTCTGAAGACCAGTGCCGCTATTGCAGCTAATCAGTCTGGAAGATCGCTCTTCCAAAACTCTGTTACAGACTCCAACTTAGTTACTTAATGCTTCCTTGTACTTTCTCCTTAGAAAGGAGGTGATCCATCCCCACGTTCCCGTAGGGATACCTTGTTACGACTTAACCCCAGTCATCGGCCCCGCCTTCGACGACTCACTCCTTTTCAGGTTATGCCATCGGCTTCGGGCGTTGCCGGCTTCCATGGTTTGACGGGCGGTGTGTACAAGGCCCGGGAACGTATTCACCGCGGCATGCTGATCCGCGATTACTAGCGATTCCAACTTCATGAAGTCGGGTTGCAGACTTCAATCCGAACTGGGACGCCTTTTCTCGGGTTCGCTCCACTTCACAGCTTCGCTTCCGTCTGTAGGCGCCATTGTAGTACGTGTGTAGCCCAGGCCATAAGGGGCATGATGATTTGACGTCATCCCCGCCTTCCTCCGGTTTGTCACCGGCAGTCTGATCTGAGTCCTCATCTTACTGGTAGTAACAGATCACGAGGGTTGCGCTCGTTGCCAGACTTAACTGAACATCTCACGACACGAGCTGACGACAACCATGCACCACCTGTGTGGATGTTAACCTCCAACTTATCTCTAAGTCTTCGCATCCCATGTCAAGGCCTGGTAAGGTTCTTCGCGTTGCTTCGAATTAAACCACATACTCCACCGCTTGTGCGGGCCCCCGTCAATTCCTTTGAGTTTCACACTTGCGTGCATACTCCCCAGGCGGAGGAGTCATTGCGTTAGCTTCGGCACCGGGGCATTACCCCCGACACCTGCTCCTCATCGTTTAGGGCGTGGACTACTAGGGTATCTAATCCTATTTGCTCCCCACGCTTTCGTGCCTGAGCGTCAGTAACAGTCCAGGCGGCCGCCTTCGCCACTGGTGTTCTTCCATATATCTACGCATTTTACCGCTACACATGGAGTTCCACCGCCCTCTCCTGTCCTCGAGCGTGGCAGTTTCCAAAGCCTGTACAGGTTGAGCCCGTACCTTTCACTTCAGACTTGCCACGCCGCCTGCGCACCCTTTACGCCCAATCATTCCGGATAACGCTTGCCACCTACGTATTACCGCGGCTGCTGGCACGTAGTTAGCCGTGACTTTCTGGCAGGTTACTATCAAAAGAAAAGCATTTCCTCTTTTCTTCTTTTCTGACCTGCAACAGAGCTTTACGATCCGAAGACCTTCCTCACTCACGCGGCATTGCTCGTTCAGGCTTGCGCCCATTGACGAAAATTCCCTACTGCTGCCTCCCGCAGGAGTCTGGGCCGTGTCTCAGTCCCAGTGTGGCCGATCGCCCTCTCAGGCCGGCTATGCATCATCGTCTTGGTAGGCTTTTACCCTGCCAACTAACTAATGCACCGCAGATCCATTCATCTCCCAGGCTTTAAGGCCTGTTTCAAAAACAGAAGATGCCCTCTGTTTTCCTATGGGGTTTTAGACTTCGTTTCCAAAGCGTATCCCCCGGATATGGGCAGGTTATCTACGTGTTACTCACCCGTTCGCCACTGAACACAAAAGTGTTCCGTTCGACTTGCATGTATTAGGCATGCCGCCAGCGTTCATCCTGAGCCAGGATCAAACTCTCCATTTGATATTGACTCAACGCTATTGCGTTTATATTTCGTGAATTGATTATTGAAGTATTAAGTGTTGTTTCAAGAATCGACGTGTTAATTTCGAATATTGAATTGTCTGTAATCAGAGTTTTCAAAGAGCCATCTGTTTGTGAGCGAATCAATTTCCCTCACAAGGCTTGTTTATCTTATCATCAGCAGATCCAGAAGTCAACATCTTTCGCGAAATATTTTTTAAGAATTTCACAACCGATGATTTCTTTGATATCTAAAGATGATTTGCGTTAGATCAGCAGCTTTGTCGCCGTGTTTCTTAACGCTCAGTTACTATAACACCGGGTGGTATCCCAGGCCAAGCACTTTTGCGAAAATATTTTGAGAATTCACAAGACAGCCATTCACCGATAACCGGTAAGTATTCCCTTGTAGAATTCATCTGCCATTTCTCATTGCCTGAAAAACAGCTTTTTGACTATACGCTCTGAGGCACTTTTCTGTCAAACATTTACACCTCAATTCCCGCAAAAAGTAAATCGAAACAATAAACTCAATCCATAATCATGGATTGGCGCTGGTTCAATCAAGACCGACAGTTCTTACAAGAGGAGAATGCAAAAACGGGAAGAGCTGACTGGATCATCCCAATCAGCTCTGATGAAGTTTATAATTTTGCTTTTGGCAGCTTAATGCCCCGGTGAGTTTGTCTGTTCTTGTTCTAAAAGTTTCTGGTAAGAAAAATCCAAAATTTTCTCTTTTCGCTCCTTCAGCATGGTCTTATAAAAAGAAGCCTGCAATTCGGACAGAAACGGCGTTTCGTCTATGATCCGGTTGATCTTCTCCATATTAATCTTTGGAAGAATCCGCTTGAGTGCCTTGTTGCAGTCCTGGTTCTGCAAAGAAGACAAAAAGTCAAAGTATCGGATTTTCTTTCCATCGACTTTAATTGCGGAAAGAGGAGTTTCAAAAATCCGCAGATCTCTTTCTGCTGGATCTTCTAATACCTTTTTCATAATCTCTTCATTCATCTGGGGAAACAGGCAGCTTCCGCAGGCATAGACCGGTGCAAGAGCAATCTCGTCCCTTCGTTAAATGAGGTTATTTTATCCCTGATAGGATAAAACGGTTACATCCCTGTCTGCGAACAGTGTTCGGCATTAGCCGGCGGGAGAAGGGTTAAGATACAAGATCCTTATCTAAGCCCCGCTTTGAGGACCAAAACTCCCCGAAGGGAATCCAAATCCAAATTTTATGGGATACAGCCCAGTATCGCAGTACTGGCCTACCGCATCCCCCTTACCGACGCAGGACCAGCCTTGAGACTTTGGTACAATCCGAAGATCGTTCCGCCGCCAGCTTTGGCAGGGGGAGTAAACAAATATGAGTTCAAAACTCATATGGGATTTTTCTATGTGTTCGTGCCTGGTGTTCACACTTGTTTTTGGTTCGTATTTTTTGTGCAGAAAAACGAATTACGCAGGGTCAGGCGGATTTTGCACTGCTTAACCCTTTTAATGATGCAATAAGGCTGCAGACAGTCTGATTATAACATTCAGATCTTTTTTCATAAAACTGCTGGACCGTTTTTCTTGGAGTCCATTTGGTGACTTCAGGATGATTTTCATACATCCAGACGAGGTTATGGGCGGCGTTGATATCTGCATTGAACTGTCCATGCAGCTTACAACGCGCATTTTCATAATGAGATTTGTCTCTTTGGATTTTGCTTCCGCAGATATGGCAGTATTGGGAACTGTAAGCCTGGTTGACATACGAAGTTTTAATTGACTTTAATCCAGCTTTGTATTCCACTCTTTCCTGCAAGAGGCCGTAAATCCAGCCTGACAGCCTGCGGTTTAGTTTTGACCAGGTGCTTGCCTGTCCCCTGATGTCCAGGTTTTCCATGATGATGTGCCCAATATCCGAGTCTGCTTTGAGAACTAAGGCAATCTCTTCATTTGTGATTGTTTTTAAATGATCCTGGATTCTCTGGGACTGCCTGCGAAAGCGTTTGTTTCCTCTTCGGTTGTTTTCCTCAATCCGCTTAGCTTTGCGTCTAAGGGCATAGATCTGGTCTTCCAGTTTCTTTTTCTTGTCTTCTGAGTGTTTTGATTGTGGATCGTTAAGCAAAAACTGGATCTGGTCTGCTTCTTTTAAGGCATTTTTCCTGCGGTCTCGAATCCGGTTGCGCTGGATTCCCCGCTCGCTGAGAAAATCAGAAGCAGAATAGCTGAACTGCTTGAAGGTTGTATGGTCAAGCGTCTGAGCCGCCTTGCTCTTTTTCTCTTTCAGTTCTTTTTCCTTCTTGGCAAGCTTTTCTTCTTTTAAAGAAGCAGAAGACATATCATGGGAAGTGCTGAGCAGTGACGTGATTCCCGCATCCATCCCAACCTTTGTCGCTGACTGGTTCGGGCGGTTTCTGACTTCAACCATTCTCTGGAAAACTAAGCATTTCCTGTCCCGGTCATAGACAACAGTAAGATTGCTCCTCGTCTTGCCTGTTTTGGCTGTATAAAAGATTCCTTTCAGTTCGACCTTGAATTCTTTCTGGCTGCCTAAGCGGCGCATAGAAATAAAAGTCGTTCCATTTTTATGCTGGATGCTATATCCATTCTTATCGATCTTCATCCATGTATTTTTATTTGTATGAACTGGCCGAAGGTATTGCCTGTATCTTCTTGCTGCGTGGGCAATGAGTTTGTGGAGCCGCTTAGGATCGCATTGCCGCAGATGGCCATTGATCTCTTTGTTTGAAAACTTTTTAGGGACTTCAAACATTCTTTTTTGAAGGATCTTCTTAAAAACTTTGGGAGATTTCGCCACATACATAACAACTGCCGCTTCATGGGTCGTCATCTTGTAATCTGCATACAGCTCTTCCTGAATCCGCCTGAAGATTTCTTCATCCATAGACTTGCGGTTCGCTACTGCAGAATGCAAAGCCATTGTCCATAGCCAGGATGGAAGCATTCCATCAGGAAAAGCGACTCCGGTTACTTTTGCAACATGAGTCGTGATGTCTTTTAACACCTGCTTTTGCTTGCGCAGATCGTCCCGGATCTTTTCTGCACTTCGTCCATAAGAATTGATGGAACAGGCAATAGGAGAGAGCAGGTTATAGGTTTCCATGTAAGCAGTAAACAAATTCTCGGCGAACATCTGCTGGTCATCATTCAATTTGATTGAAACCATCTGAATCGTTTTCTTCGATTTGCTCATCTGCTCCATCTCCTTTCAACAGCCGTTTACTTTCCTCAATGATTTTTTTGTTCTTGTTGCTTCTGGAGCCATACAGCCGTCCTGAAAATACAGTAATGATCGCAATCAAGTCATTTGTTAATTCCTGGGCGCTGTTTCTTTCTTCGCCCTGGTTAAGAATTACGATTTCTGTATCCATCTTTTTGGCAATATATTCGATCAACTCAAAGCCAAAACGAAGAAGCCTGTCTTTGTGGGTAATGACAATATGACTGATCTTTCGATCCAGTAAAAGATCGATCAGTTTTAAAAGTCCCGGCTTTTTGTAGTTCATCCCAGATCCAGTATCTTCAATGATTTGATATTTCCAGCCTTGCTTTTGCATATAGATTTCAGCCACATCTGCTTGCTTTTCAAGGTCGTCTTTTCTCTTTTTGGTTGAAACCCGGCAATAGCCAACGGCCATTCGTTCAGGAAGAGCAGGAGCTTTGCCAATGTATTGATCCATTTCTTCCTGGTCAAACATGTAGTGTCCGCCAATAGAGCGATGGGCGGGCATTCCATCTTCAATCATTTTATATAAGGTGTGCCTGGCAACCCCAAGGTATTTGCAGGCTTATGCCGTCTTCATTATCATGGATTTATAATAACACATCTATATTCATTAGAAACTGTTTTTTCCTTAAAAACCTAATATAACCAACTGTTAAAATCCGTTATAAATTACAGAGATTTTGCTTCTATTAGCTCCCGCATATGTTTTATTGCGCACTGGAAGGTTGGTAAAATCAAGCATCCTCCGTCATCTCGTTTCATTCTTAAATATTTTTCCCGCAGATACCATACCTGTTGGGAGGGGATTCCCTGTCCAGATTTCGCAGCGTTAATATCTGCATTTAACTCAAACCATGCAATATCCCAATGGTAATCTGTTTGTCCGCCGTCCTCAATCGTCGCTTTAAAGCTCATCCCGATATTGTTTTGGTGTTTTACCGGTGTATTGCTGGAATCGTTTATAGAACGTCGTCAGATTCGAGATGCCGACAGACTGAGCAATTTCATAGATCGGGATTTCTTTGTTCTGGATCAGAGCCAGTGAGCGTTTCATCCGCTCTTCATTAACCAGTTCCTTAAAGGTATGGCCGGTAATCTGTTTGATCAGCTTGCTGACATAGGAAACGTCATAGCCAATTGTGGCAGACGCTTCGTTGAGGTTTCCTTGGGCATAATTATGTTTGATGTAAACCAGGATCTCATCCACAAGCTCACGGTGTTTGTGTAAAGAAAACACCAGATTGGTCTGATAAGCTTCCAGGCGTGGCAGGTGGGTCAGCAGAATCATGATGAAACTGTCAATGATGTCATCACTGCCTTCCATATTAATCACGCGCTCATTGAGAATATTATCCACACATTGTCTGGAAAGCTGATCGTCCTGGGCATGGATAAGCATGTAGTGGATATGCTTGCTGTCCATATTCATCAGTTCAATCATGAACTGCTCATAGGAGCGCTGCTTGGAAACCCGGTTGATGTACCGGTGACTGAAGAAATAATCCGACAGAATAATATTGATGCCAAGATCCTCAGGTCCGGTCGGGAAAACTTTATGCGGAACGTGACGATCCAGAATCAGAAAGTCGCCTGCCTGGATTTCCAGACCTTCACCGTCAATTTCATAAACCATTTTGCCCGAATAGCAATAGCTGATGACGATGTAGTGATAGATATGGTACGGGACTGTCGGGGAATTTCGCGGATGAAATTGAATCAGATGGTTGAGCCTGTCAAAATCCCGCTCATGATCAAAAACAAACAGAACATCATCCCGGTATGGAACCGTACTGCACTTCTCGGCAAAATGGGCGTAAATTCCCTGTTCCGTTTTATCGGAACTCGTTGCTTCCGAAGCCAGATAGTCTTCGAGGTCAATATATTCGGACATTTCCAGTTCTCCTTCTCTCTTTTCTTAATCTTCAATTTTCTCTTTGTAATTCACTTCTGAAATTCAGACTTCTGCAATTCAAATTTTTGCAGTCCATCGAGAAGATTCTCTCTTACAGCATGTTCTTGCTGCTGATTTATGGTTTTGGCAGTGGTCCTTTAGAAGATCAATATCCGTGAATCTTCTTCAGGGATAATCTGCTTTACTCCCTTTATAAACATGAATGACATTCTTTTCAATACAAATCTGTATCTTATCTTATTTCCCTGTTGTTCATGGGCGTGTATTTATCTTTGTGATTTTCTGACGGCTCTTTTCGTTCATAATGCACATCATTTTCTTACAGAATTCTGTAACCTCTCTCAAAATCCCGCAAAAATTGACAGTCTATCGGCCACATTTTAACATTTCGGCCTTCCTCGACCTTCCGTATACTAAAGCCATCAAAACACAAACCGGTTTGAAAGATTTGAGAGAAAAAAAGAAGAACAAACAAGGAGAGTTCATTTATGGAAAACAACAAGTACTTCGATAAACTCTACGATGTTCTGGGCGGCGTTTCATTGAAATTAACGTCCAACATCTATATTGGAGCAATCAAAGATGGCATGCTCGCCTATATGCCATTCACCTTCATCGCATCGATCTTTTTGATCATCGCGTTCCTGCCCATTCAGGCCTACCAGGATTTCATGGCTTCCATCTTCGGCGCCGGCTGGGTTGGCGCCCTGACGATGGTCAACTCCGCTTCTCTGGGTATTGGTGGTGTGCTCGTATTGTTGACAGTCAGCCGTCGTCTGGCTGAAAAAATGGAAATTGATGCTTTACAGATTCAGCTGACCGCTCTGGTTTCCTACATTCTGCTGATCCCATTTGGTGCAGATGATGCTGGTAATTTCATTTCCGTTACTTTCTTAGGTGCTCAGTCGATTTTCTTAAGTTTGATTATTTCGATCGTTACCTGTCTGGTTTACCGCAAAATTGACCAGAAAGGCATCAAGATCAAAATGCCTGACAGTGTTCCACCTGCTGTTTCCAAACCTTTTGAATCGATTATTCCTTCCTTTGTCTGCATCGTTCTGTTCTGGCTGATTCGCTTAACAATCGATAACTTCAGCTTAGGAAGTGCTCTTGAAGTATTTAATGCAGTACTCGGCGCTCCATTACAGGCCATCGGTGGTTCTTTACCAGGCGCTATCTTTGTCAAACTGTTCTCTCAGGTTCTCTGGTTCTTCGGAATCCATGGGGATACGATCACCAACGCTGTAATGACTCCAATCCTTCAGGTTTTACAGATGGAAAACCAGGCTGCTTCTTTAGCCGGTGCTGTTCCGACAAATATTATCTGCCAGTCTTTCTGGGATTCCTTCGCTTCCATCGGCGTTATCGGATCCATCATCGGTATCTGCCTGGTTGCCAAGAGTGCCCGCTATAAAGAAATGAAGAAAATCGCAATGGTTCCATATATCTTCAACGTTGGTGAACCAACACTGTTCGGTCTGCCACTGATGATGAATGTTATCTATCTGATTCCATTCTTACTTGCAAACGTTGTCTCGATCCTGATCAGCTATGCTGCCATGGCAATGGGTCTGGTTCCAGTCTGCACTGGTCTTGCTCAGGTTCCATGGACTACCCCGCTGTTAATCTCCGGATACTTTGCGACTGGTTCCATCGCTGGTTCCATCCTGCAGCTTGTCTGCCTGGTTGCCGCCGTTGCCATCTGGCTGCCATTCGTTAAAATTGCTGACAAACAGATCTGCCAGGAAGAAGCGCAGATGGCTGCAGCTGCCACAATTACTGATACTCACGCTGACAAATCAATCCGCCAGGAAGAAGCAGAAGAAACTGCTGTTGCTCCCGCCAAATAATCTTTCCCGCTTAAAAAAGAAGCCCTGGCCTCCAGAGCTTCTTTTTTCCTATAAATCAGAATGATACCAAACCGCCTGTCCGCTTGATTTTCACTGTCATCCTTCTGCTCTGCTTGGCAAGACTGCAAGGGATGAATGCTGCTTCATCTTTTATGAAAAGGAAATATGACTATGCAAATGAAAGAGACCATTTTATATCCCCAGAGCTGGATTTCCGCACCCGCCGTTGACTACGGACAGGATGATGCCGGCTACTATCAGGATCATCGCAACGCTATCCTGTTTAACACCTTCCAGGCCCATCAGACCGACAGCTGCCTGCTTCATCTTGCCGTTCTTGGTTTTTATGAATGCCGGATTAATGGAAAGCCCGTCAGCACCAGCGTGCTCAACGGCCCCTGGACCAACTATCAGAAAACTGTTTACTACGATACATTCGACGTTTCCGCTCTGCTTGAAGAGGGAGAAAACACAATCGAAGTCGAACTGGGCAATGGCTATTACAATCCTTCTCCCATCACTTACTTTGGCAAATACAATCTGCGCAAAAACCTCAGCGAAGTCGGCGATCCGAAAATGTGGCTGCAGCTGATGGTCAACGACGAAATTGTTTTACAGAGCGATTCTTCCTGGAAAGCCGAAGAAGGCAACCTGCTGTTTAACAATCTGTTTTTAGGCGAAAAAGTCGACTTTAACCTGACCGATTCTCAGATTCATCCGGTGACCGTCTCCACAACGCCTTATCCGCTGACTCCTTCTTTTATGGAGCCAATCACCAGACATCAGTCTATCGATCCCATCTCTGTTGTGGAAAACGAACAGGGTCTGGAACTTGATTTTGGGGAAATGATTTCCGGTTTCTTTGAACTCGACTGGAACAGCACGGACAATGCGCAGATTCTCTGCAAATTTGCCGAACGCCGTAACCTAGATGGCAGTCTGAACTATTTTTCCAATGCGAACGGATCTGTTGGCGAAGTTCGTCCTGATGGTATCAAGACGCCTGGCGGCCCGGGGGCCCCTGAAGTTGCAGTTGAGCAGGATCTTCTGGTCTCCCGTCCGGGTGAGAATCATTTCTGCAATCGCTTCTCCTATCATTCTTTCCGTTACGTGCAAATTGACGGTCTGAAAAAAGAAGATCTGATGGCTGCCCATGCCATCTATGTTCACACCAACGTCCGCCAGATCGGAACAGTTCATACCGATAATGCTTTCTATAATGATCTGTATGATGCAGCATTGCGCACCAAATTAAACAACCTGCATTCTTCCTTCGAGGACTGTGCCAGAGAACGTTTAGGCTATGGCGGCGATATGGTGACCTTAGCCGATTCCAATCTGTATACCTTTGATCTGAAAAACGTCTATGAAAAAATCATCATCGATTTTCGCAATGACCAGACCCCAGCCGGCGGTTTTCCCGAAACTGCTCCTTATATGGGCATCCAAAGCAAAGGCACAGCCCAGGGCGAAGGCCCATTGATGTGGCAATATGTCTATCCGTATATTCTGAACAAATTGATTCAATTTTATGACGATAAAGAATTTGTGCGCGGTGAATATCCATATCTGAAAAAGAACATAGATTACCTGCTTTCCTGGGATGCTGCCGAACTCTCCCAGCATGATTTAGGCGACCATGGAAGCATTCTGATCATGGGACAATTCTATAAGCCAACCCCAGATAAACCATTAGCCGGCTATTGTGCGATTCTGCTTTTCTTAAATACGTTCATCAAAATCTCCCATGAGCTTGGCTATAAAGTCTCAGAATACGAAAAGACCAGAGATCTTCTCAAAACCGAGATTCTCGAACGATTTGCCAATGCGGATGGCACGTTTGGCGAAGGTGAACAGACCGGGATTGCTTTCCTGTATGGCGCCGGCGTACTCAATGCAGATCAGGCCGGCCGACTGCTCATCGAAAAAGTAAAAGCCGACCACGGCATCTATAATGCTGGAATTTTTGGAACAAAATTCATGTATGACCTGGCTCACGAACTTGGCCGGGACGATCTGACTGAATACTGGCTGACTCAGGATTCCGATATCTCCTTCAAGAAAATGCTCTCGAACGGCTCCAAGGCCATGGCCGAATTATTTGCGGGTGAAAGCTATTCCGACAATCATGCCATGTTTACTTCCTTTATCCAGTGGTATTATGAAGCCTTAGGCGGCATTCAGATCGACAAAAACGCAGTTGGCTTTGATTCTATCCGGGTTGCACCATACTTCTCGAAACAGATCAATGAAGTCTGTTGCTCAATTGATACGATCCACGGCCGGATCGAATCCAACTGGAAGCGGGTCGATGGAAAAATCACCTGGCTGCTGCGCGTTCCTTCTGCAATCCACTACGAAATCCTTGGCGACTACGATTCCTCTGTCGAACTGATTCTTCTGCCTGCCTGAACTGCCCTTGTTTTCTTGCTTTTCAGTCTGGTTTTCTTTTTCGATCTTCCCTATTCCTTTTCAAGTCATCGCTCATCTTCTTGCTCACTCTGATTCAGGAAGCCAGCTCTAGCCGGCTTCCTTTTTTCTATCCATTTTCTTTTCCCTTCATTTTTTCCCCTCATTTTCTCTGCCACACCTATAGCAAACGTTTCAAATCTCCCAAAATTCTGGCAATTTTTAGCAGTCAGCATACGCGATTCTGTCATTTCATCCGAGCGGTAAAACCCATAAACTAAAACCATAAGAACCGAACCTGAAGTCAAGGAGAACTTCAGAAAAATCAAAATCCAGCTGAAATTTGATGACTTTACCACCCCATGAAAAGGAGAAAAAACGATGAAACGCTCAATGAGCACCTGCCTGCTTGCTGCCACTCTTACTTTAGGAAGTCTGATCCAGACCGCTCCTGTTTTTGCTGAAGAAACTTCACAGACTGAAGCCCAGTCTGAAACGGGTATCACCCTGACCAGAAACGAAGATTCCGGCTGCTATTTCTGGAAACCACCAAGTTATTCGCATCGTTCAGACATTATGACGCCTGAATACTATGTCTTTGCGGGGAACCTGAGTGAAGCGGACATGAAAGACCTGATCGATGAGATGGATGCAGAAGATGCACTCAACGAGTGGGGATCTTCCATTACCTTTATTACACCCAAAAATGGAGAGACTTATTCCGATGCAGACGTTGAAAGTTTTGAAACGATGATTTCTCACGCCCCAATTAAAAACATCAAACTGATTGGTATTGATGACGGAGCAGCCTTTATCAACAATAAGATTGCTGATCATGCCAATTACATTGCCGGCATGCTGCTGGTCAACGGCACCCAGGAAGATGGCATTGAAGTCGATCAGGCGATTCCTGTTTATCTTGTGAATCCAGATGACAACTCCAAAGCCTTCTATGAAAAAGCCAATGCCCAGGAATCGATCGCTTCTGATTTACAGAAAACCATTGTGGGTGAAGATGAAACGTTAGCCGATGCCTTCGCCAATGCTTATGATCAGCTATTTATCCGCAATTATCGCTCCCACAATGATTTAACTGAGTTTTACAACCTGCCAGCTTTAGCCGATCGTGAAAACACGCTTGAATATAATTTTGAACTGACCAATTCTCCGGTCTTTGAAGATCTGGATATGACTTATAACGAAATGGTTCACCAAAGCATTGATGGTCTGGAAGGATCTGATTATGCCTGGTTTGAATACATTCCCAAGGCAGCCCTTGAAGCCGAAGAGAAGACCGTTCCCCTGGTTGTGACTTTACATGGCAACCAGAACGACCCACGCCTCCAGGGGGATACCACTGGCTGGGAAGAATTAGCTGCAGCGGAAAATTTCATGGTTGTTTCCCCTGAATACCAGACCGCTGAAGATCATGGCTACTTCACTCAGGAAGGAAATACTGAAATTTACGGAAAAGTGGAAGGCATGGGCGATGATGGTGTGATCAACCTGATCGAAATGCTCGAAACCAAATATCCGCAGATCGATCCTTCCCGGATTTATGTCACTGGTCTTTCGCAGGGCGGCGCCCTTACCAGTTACCTGGGTTTGAAATATAACAATGTCTTTGCTGCAGCAGCTTCTGTTTCCGGCGTCAACTCTCGTCACCAGGCGATTGAAGAGCTTCAGGCTGACTATGATGGCGCAAAGATCCCATTCATGTATCTTTGCGGCGACCACGACTTCTTCCAGATGATTCCTGTCGATGGATCCAGCGAACATGGAACCAAAGACCTGTTTGACTTCAGCATCTGGGAAAAAGATGAAAACACCCACATCTACTCGATTCTGACCGGCTACCAGAAAGCCAACGGCTTCGAAACAGCCGATATGGATATGGAAGCGGATCCTTACTTTGGAATTACCCCAACTGAAACAGAAGACATCGAACTGGGCGGCAAAACAGCGCACGTTTCCCGTCTGGCTCAGGATGGAACAACGTACATGGAACTGGTTGCGATTGAAGACCAGGCGCATTGGAACAACAAAGCCGAAGCACAATACATCTGGAATTTCTTCAAAAACTATTCCCGCGATACGGAAACCGGCGATCTGGTCGTAGCTGCCACAAAAGCAGAAACTTCTGGTCCATCCACAACTACCAAGAGCATCTATCTTGCCATCGGATTTGCCGCAATCGCCCTGCTGCTCTTTGTTCCTTCCCGCAAAAAAGATCAAGCAAACAAGGCTTAAACCAAATTTACAAACCCTGAGCAAAAACAGTCCACAAACAGTTATGCCTTTGCGATCTGTTTGACAGATCCACCCTTTTTCTAAAGATAACTCATTCCCCTGAACAAATCCTCCTCTGTTCAGATCGCCGATCCTGATCAAAACTGAACCTGCCTGTCGGGCAGCCATTGACAGGCAGGTTCCTCCTGGAAAGCCAGTCTCTCTCTTACTCACTTGCATCAATTTTTCTGGCTTTTCAGTTTCTCCTTCCTGCTCCAGGCTGCCTTACCCGACTGGAGCAGAGTAAGGCAGATCTTCATTTCAAATCTTCTTCTCACTTCTTTTCTTCTTCTTCTTTTTATCTCTGTCATCGACAAACCCGTCCTGAAGACCACAAGGACGGGTTTTCTTTTGCCTGTGTCTCATCCTTGTGTCTCACCCCTGTTCCTCATCCTTGCTCTTCTGCCAGTTTTCAAAGACTGTGATCAGTTTTCCAAAACCGCATCCAATTCTTAAACGTGATGATCACAACTGACCTTCTGACCATCTGCTGATTTTCTCCAGAAAAAAAAGCCGTCACCACTTTGGATAGGATGACGGCAGGTTTGAATTCTAAGTGCATTCAATGCAAAACGAATATAAGATTTCGCCAGACAGTTTTCTGCAGACAGAATCCCGATTTCAGGACCATTCCCGAAAAGATCCGCAGCAGCGAATGAATCCGCTTATGGACGCAGACCCATACCGCCTTCTAAGGTAATGGTTTCACCAGTCATATACTTGAAGTCCGGACCGGCGATCTGAACGCAAACACGGCCGATATCCTGAATCACATCGCCATAATGACCAGCAGGGGGCATTTTTACATTCTGCTTAAATGCATCCGGGTAAGCCAGGCTGAAGTTTTCGAGCTGGGCAGTCCAGGCCAGCGGGCAGATGATGTTGACGTTGATATTGTCTTTTGCCCATTCAGTAGCGGCAACGCGGCTCAATCCACGGATGCCTTCTTTGGCAGCTGCATAAGCGCACTGACCAAAGTTGCCAAACAGACCCGCACCAGAAGCAAAGTTAATGACCGAACCCTGAGATTCTTTCAGAGCTGGATAGCACGCCTGCATATAATAGAAGGCCGCATACAGACCCGAATACAGAGCCAGGTTGAACTGATCGGTTGTGTGGTCAACCAGAGTCACACCAGAAGCAGATGCCTGGGCATTATTGATCAGAACGTCAATCCGTCCAAATTTTTCAAGAGTTTTATCGACAACCATTTTGGCAGTTGCTGCATTATCAGCACCAGCAGAAATATCTGCCTGAACAGGCAGAACCTGAATGCCATACATTTCTTCCAGTTCTGCTTTGGCATCTTCCAGCTTTTTCACATTCCGGCCGGTAATAACCAGATTTGCACCTTCTTTGGCAAAGCAATGCGCGATTCCATATCCAATTGCGCCTGGCTGCCCATTTTTCAGAGTTGCTTTTCCGCCGCCTGTAATGATGCAGACTTTGTTTTCATACATTCCCATCGTCATACTCTCCTATACTTACTTTTCCTGTTTTCGAAACGAAAAGACTAGCTTTGTTAAAGCGTTAACATTTCTGCTTCTAGTAAACAGTTTTTTTAATGTACTCAGTGTAAAAGATCTTCTACAAAAAAGAAACAAAGTCAAAAAATGAACAAGCGGATTCTGTGAACTTTACATTAAAACGATGAAATCAAAACACATACAGTCATCAGTCTGTACAGAATCTATCTGAAAACGAAACAAAATTCACATCAAAAGCAATCCCGCCAGACAATCCCTGTCTGGCGGAAAAAGCAGTCCAAGTTAAAGATAGAAACAGAAAGGACAAAAGGACATGGCGAATCGCTAAAGCTGGGAAGCTCTTAAATGGTGATGGTGATGAGAATCCAGATTTCCAACATGGGTATGCCGATGCGTAGGTTCTTACGCAAATGTAGTTTTTAACACTGGTGATCAGTAGGGATTGTCCGCAATGACAGTCCCTTTTTTGATCATTTAAATAAATTAATTATCTTTATTAGGTTTGTTAAGCATCTATAATCAATAACCTTATTGCTCATTATTGTTTATTTCATTATCATAGAATTTCATGCTCTTTAAGGGGTTTCTGAAAGGACTGTGGTGACAATGAACAAACTGAGTTTTATCCGTATTCACGAAGAGAATAAGCCTGTTCACGATATTGAGTCCTCTCTCTTTGGTGAAGATTTGATTAAAGATGCTGACCGACAGGATTATCGGGACAAGTATGGCTGCCTCCACTTTTTTCGTATTCATGCTCCAGAAACCGGGAAAATCAGTGGACCAAACGGTGAAAAATGTATTTCCACAAATGGATATCAGGAACGCATCTGTCAGACCATGCCTGTTGGAGGCCAGACTGCTTATGTTCATATTCGCCAGGAACGCCTTGTCTACTTCAATAAGCATGGTAAGAAAGTTACTTTTGTGCTTCCTGTCAAGGGATACCGCTTTAATCAGCGGAAAAGTGACGAACTTACTGTTTTTCTGCTGTCTATTTCACTCTTCTGCTCGGCAAATGTGGCAGCACACGTGTGCCAGTCCATGGGCATTGATGTCTGCCATGATACCATCACCAGAATCTACAAAAACATTACAATCGTAGATAACCCTGATATCAAGGCCATTGGTGTCGATGACGTCAGTTCCAGAAAAGGGCGAACCTACCACACAGCTATTTACGATCTGAAAACGCACCAGGTTATTGCGCTGCTTGATGGAAGAGATGGCCAGGCACTTAAGGAGTGGCTGAAAAAACACCAGAAGGTTAAGATTGTAACCCGTGATCGTGCTTCCGCTTTTGCTTCAGCGATTTCTGAGATCTTGCCAGACTGTACTCAGATAGCAGACCGTTTCCACTTATTCCAGAATCTTGTAGGCCGTATTAAGGATATTTTGAAGTGTGAAATTCCATCTACACTCTATGTAAAGGATGGAGAGATTACTTCAGTAAAACCTGAGACAGAGAAAGCCGCGCCTGCTGTTGCAGAAAAAGTGGAATATGACAATACACCCGTTGCCGAAACAAACTGCCAGATCATCAAAGACAAAGCCAAAAGTGACGATTTTTACGCAGAACAGTATGAAAGACAGGCAAAAGTCTGTTCTGATAAGTACGCAATGATCTGTTCTTTGCGAAAAGAATGGGCTGAGACCGTGAAGCCTAAGTTCAAGGATTTTCAGGAGAAATATGACATCTCCTATCCTACTTTAAAAAAATACCTGAAGATGACGGAAGAGGAAGTTGAAGGAATAAAAGAGGTTAGAAAGCGACCAAAGTATAAGACAGACATGGATAACTATATCAATATAATTTATAAAATGGTTATTGATGGCCATAAACCCGCTGTCATCTATTCATACCTGCAATCTAAAGGATGCAAGGCCTGTTATGGTACGGTCTTGCATTATATTCATCAGATGAAGAATACTCATATCAAAGACGAACTCATAAAGCCTTTTGACTATGACAGGGGCACTGAAGCGGTTCAGGTCAAACGCTACGACATCGTGAAATACATGGTAACCAGCGATCGGGACAAGATGAAGGAGACTGAAGTTGCGAAAGTGTACGAACAGATTCTGGATAAGTATCCTGCAGTGAGATTCTGCGATCAGCTCTGGAAGGATTTCCATGAGACATTGATGGGAGACAATCCAGATAAACTTGACTGGTTCTGTACCAAATATGAGGAGAGTAGAATCCAAGGCTTTATAAACGGCATAAAAAAAGATATTGCGCCGGTCAAGAACGCAATATCCTATGAGCATAGCAGCGGGTTCGTTGAAGGCGGCAACTGCCGCTATAAGCTTGTCAAACGTACCATGTTTGGCAGAGCCAACATTGAACACCTGTTCCATAAGTTTTATGCCCAATCTAGTATAACGTGTGGTGGATTAAATGCCAGAACTTTGTTAGCAGACTGGATTGAAAAATCACGTTGGGAAGACAAAACGGTCATTTAAACAATGATCATGAATGAGAAACAGTCAGAATGAGAGGCTTCTACTGATCACTAGTGTTAAAAACTACATTTGCGTAAGATCCGATGCGTATGGCGGATCGTTTTGAGTTTTTTGCCATTGGAATCATAGAGAATATGTTCATGTTCATGCTGGTGAGAAGTCATAAGAGTATCGCTGACGACAAGAACCGTTCCAGTCACCATAAACAGCAGACCCAAGAAATAAGAAACCGACAGGGATTCTCCATTTATAAAAAATGCCAGGAACGTTCCGATAAACGGGGCGGCCGCATAATAGGCGCTGGTGCGGGCTGCACCAAGATCGCGTTGAGCCCGAACATACAAAAAGATGCTCAAACCATACGCCACAAAACCCAGCAGCATGGTCAGGAAAATAGATTGCCACTCTGGAAACGGCTCACGAATGACCTGGGCAATCATAAACGAACCGAGACTACAGCATAATCCCTTGATCGTAACGATTTCATAGGAACTTTTATCCGAAATTTTACGGGTACAGTTGTTTTCAAGCCCCCAACAGCAAGTCGCCAGCAGCACGAGTAAGGAACCCAGCGAAAAATGGAAACTATCTGATCCTTCAAAAGACAGAACAATGCTGGAAGCAGTAATGAACAGAATAGCAACAAACAGTTTTCTCGAAACTTTCTCTCGAAAAACCAGGAATGCAATCAGGGCTGTTGCGACAATTTCAAAATTTCCCAGCAGGGTTGCATTGGCTGAAGAGCCAATTTCAACACCCATCATCAGAAGAATCGGAGCGATGATATCCAGAACAACCATGCCAATCGTATAGGGAAGATCTTTTCTGGACAGTCTGTCCAACTCTGTCTCTTCTTTCCAGTGAAACAGGTACAGAACAGCAATCCCTACACCAGCTCCAAAGTACAGGAAGGAGGCCATATACACAGGGGCAACATGAGCGAGAAGCAGTTTAGAAAACGGAACATTGAGCGCATAAAACACAGCGGCTAAAAATGCAAACAATACAGCTTTTGAAGTATTTGACTTCATAAAATCCTCCTTTTGCAGAATACGAAACCGATTCGAATTTCTTCCCTAGTTTTTCAGAACTAAAGCGCCTCAATTTATCTTTTACAAACAAACAATTCTGAACATTTATTTCCTAAATCACAATTGAACGTTTATAATTGGCCAATTCATCTTTGCCATAAACAGCATACTCTAGTTATGTCGGCTGCATCCTATCTAATAGGTTACGACAGATTCCACCAAAAACACCTGTTCAGCCACATACTTGAGGCAGGAGATGCATTGACCATGTCTGCTCACGTTAGCGATCGTTTCATGGGCCTCTGTATCCTTTTCATGGTTAAGGTTATCAAAAATTGTTCTTAATACATAGCCAAAATACACTCTAAACTGTTAATACCAAGCGAAATTGTTCATATACAGTAGACATAAATTTGCCTATAATGCTTTTGTCGGTCGCATTTTATCAATATGTCTATATCACCACTTATAGTGCAAACCGACGTAAAATAAAGTGGACATGTGAAAACCCTCGCCAAACTTTCAAAAGAAAGATAAATTGGTTTTATTGTTGACCAAAAAAATTCAATTGAGTCTATTATGGATTCACTGAGAACGACAAGGATTCTACGGAACTTGTACGTGTAAAAAGATCTCCATTTGGAGACCTTTTTATGTTAGAAGAATTTATGAAAAAGCCGTTTAAGTCTGTAGAAGAACAAGTTTCGCTTTTAGAAAGTCACGGATTAGATATATTTTGGATAGTTTGGGATTTCCATCAGATTGGATAAATTAAACACGTTTCATTTCATAATCATCGATATTTGTAATTTTTTCTATTGGTAATTTAATAATCATTTTTACTCTCTTTCTATTTTTCTGACTTTGGAGGAATCTTGACGTATTTTTTCTGTTTTGTGTTGATTTATCGGTTTATTTTTGGGCATTTTATGTTACTCTACAAAATACTGGTCCAGAAAGAAAGATCTTCATCAAAGAAAGGAGGAATATTTCTTTTTTATGAAACTGATCTTTCACTATTTGAAACAACACAAGCTTCTGTTTTTGTTGAATC
The DNA here is from genome assembly GCF_034745455.1 of Allobaculum sp. JKK-2023. NCBI lineage: Bacteria > Bacillati > Bacillota > Erysipelotrichia > Erysipelotrichales > Erysipelotrichaceae > Allobaculum > Allobaculum sp. JKK-2023. The sequence continues at coordinate 1,139,236 of NZ_JAYERV010000003.1, forward strand.
TGATCTGTGCCGGAAGCTTCGCTTTAACCGAACTTGGCATCCCGACATTGTTTGGCCGGATGACCGACAACTACCTCGATCAGGGGCCAGAGTCATTTTATTATCAGTGCTTTTTTCTGATTCTGATTGCAGCCATCACCACGACCATTGGCATGAGTCTGCTTGCCTATACCTCCAGCAAGCTGTCTACTTTGATCGTTTATGAAATCCGTAAAGATCTGTTTGCCCATGTAATGACGTTTTCAGTCGAAGAAATCGATCACTTTACTGTTTCTTCGCTGATCACGCGAACCGGATCGGACGCCTATCAGATTCTGATGTTCTGTCATCAAATCTTTCGCAGCGCGCTGCTTGCCCCGATCATGCTGGTGGTCTGTTCCATTCTGGTCATCACCACATCCCCCACTCTTTCCTGGTTTGTGCTTGGAACGATCCCAGTCATTCTGATTGGTGCCTATGGCTTTTTCAAAGCAGCCGGTCCGCTGTCTGCTCGCCAGCAAAAGTCGATTGACCGCATCAATCAGATCCTGCGTGAAAACCTCAACGGCATCCGGGTCATCCGTTCGTTCAATCGCCAGAAAACAGAAGAAGAACGCTTTGCCAGAGAAAACAAAGAATATCAGACGGTGACCTCGAAACTGTTCAAGCTCATGGCCATGTCTGAACCGCTCTTTTTCTTTTTGATGAACCTGACTTCGATTACCATCTACTATGTGGCTTCGCACATGATTGGGGCAGGCTCTTTGCAGATTGGCGAACTTTTGATGTTTGTCGAATACCTTTTCCATTGCATGATGAGTGTTCTGGTCGTCTGCATGATCTGCATGATGTATCCGCGGGCGGCAGTGTCGGCCAGACGAATTGAGGAGGTTCTGGATACAGAACCTTCGATCAAATCCTGTGGCCATAGCGTGCTCGATCATGTGGATACACTGGAATTCAAAAACGTTTCATTTGCTTATCCCAACAGCAAGAATCACTCCCTGACCGATATCAGCTTCAAAGCGAAAGCGGGTCAGAAAGTTGCGCTGATCGGGTCGACAGGGTCAGGAAAATCAACGGTGACCAAACTGATCAGCCGTTTCTACGATCCCAGTGCGGGTTCGATTGAAATCAACGGCCAGGATATCCGCACCTATACGCTCGAATCTTTACGATGCAAAACTGCAATGGTTTCCCAGAAAGCCCATCTGTTTTCGGGAACGATCAAAGACAACATCACCTTTGGAAACCGCCAGGCGATGGATGAAGAAATCGATCATGCCATTCAGATCGCTCAGGCCCAGGCATTCATTGCCGAGCGCGAAAACGGTCTTGAAGACCTGGTCAGTGAAGAAGGAAGCAACTTGTCCGGCGGACAGAAGCAGCGTCTTTCCATTGCCCGGGCCATCGTAACCAATGCCGGATTGTATATTCTGGATGATTCCTTTTCGGCACTTGACCTGGCTACCGATGCCAAACTGCGCAAGGCGCTTGAACCGATTCAGAAAGATGCCTTGTTTTTGATCGTTGCCCAGCGGATCCCTTCCATTCTGGACTGCGATCAGATTCTGGTCCTCGATCAAGGACATCTGGCTGCAGCTGGCACGCACAAAGAACTGTACCGGGATTGCGAACTGTATCGCCAGATTGTGCTCTCGCAGATGAGTGAACAGGAGGCAGATCGCTATGCCGAGTAAGAAAACTACACCGGCCATCCACAGTGATATGCCGAAAAACCTTACCTTCCGCCAGTGCCTCCAGCATCTCTATACTTTTATCCGTCCAAACCAGAAAAAACTCTGGGCGGGTCTTATCATGGTGGTCATCACCAACCTGACCTACATTGCGATGCCGGTTGCGGAAGGGAGAATCACCTCGCAGCTGCAGATGGATGTCACCTCTGCCAATGGTGGTCCAATCCACGTTCAGATGGATGTCATTGTCCATCTGATTCTCATTCTGTTGAGCATTTATCTTATCAAGATCACTGGCCAGTTTCTCAGTACAATCTGGATGACCGATTCGATTCAGAAAACGATGTACGATCTGCGCAATGCGATCGAGCATAAGATCAACTGCCTGCCAGTCGCTTACTTTGATGCGCACAAGACCGGCGATCTGCTTTCGCGGATTACCAACGATGTCGAAACCGTCTCCAATGCGCTTCAGCAGACGCTTTCCCGTATTATTGGAGCATTCCTTTCCACCACGCTGATTCTGATCATGATGTTTACGATCAACCGGGTGATGTTTGGAATGGTTGTGCTCGGTATTCCGCTGATTATCACCATCTCAGTTTTCATTGTCCGCAAGACCCAGCCCATCTTCGATGAACAACAGGAAGCGCTGGCCACCCTGAACAGTACCGTTAACGAAATGTATGGCGGCCTGAGCGAGATCATGATTTACAACCAGCAGGACTTTGCCAAAAAAGCCTTTGATGAAGCCAATGAGCGGATGTATAAAACCAGCTTCAAAGCGCAGACTCTGTCCGGCCAGATTGGCCCATGGACAACGATTGTGATCTATATCGAGATTGGACTTTGTTGTCTGTACGGGATTTTCCAGGTGATTTCCGGTCATCTGATGCTGGGTTCCCTGCAAGCCTTCATCCGCTACATCTGGAATGTCAATGATCCTTTATCGCAGCTCTCATCCCTGTCTTCAGCCGTTCAGTCGGCTTTTTCCGGAATGAACCGTCTGTTCTCATTTCTGGACCTTGATGAAGAAGAACAGACTCTCACCCAAAAACCGATTGATGAAATCAAAGAGATCGACTTCAGGCATATCCGCTTTTCCTATACGGATCAGCCTTTGATGGAAGATGTATCCTTCCACGTTGATCGCAATCAGACGGTTGCGATCGTTGGCCATACCGGCGCCGGAAAAACAACGCTGACCAATCTGCTGGAACGCTACTATCCATTGGATGGCGGCCAGATTGCGATCAATGGCCAGAATATCAATGATCTCTCTTTTGAAGATCTGCGTGATCTGATTGGTCTGGTGCTCCAGGATCCCTGGTTATTTGAAGGCACGATTGAAGAAAACCTGAAGTATGCCAAAGATAATCTGAGTGATGAGCAAATCCATAAAGCCATTGAAACAGCCCGACTGACTGAAACGCTGGCGGCTCTGCCTGATGGCTTACAGACCGAGCTGAATGAAGATGCCCAGAACCTTTCTCAGGGAGAAAAGCAGCTGTTAACGATTGCCCGTGCCTTGTTGAAGGATCCAAAGATTCTGATTCTTGATGAAGCGACAAGCTCCGTCGATACGCGTCTGGAAAAAAGACTGCAGGCAGCCATGAATGAAGTTATGAAAAACCGAACCTGTTTTGTCATTGCCCACCGTCTGTCCACGATTCTCAATGCAAATCTGATTCTGGTCATGGATCATGGGGACCTGGTCGAAAGCGGAACGCATGAAGAATTGCTTGCCAGAGGCGGTACCTACGCCAGACTCTACAACTCCCAGTTCCAGGACTCAGGTCTTAATCTTGCTGGGTAATTTGAAGGAATGGATAAGACTTCAATTAAAAACAGAACGATTGCCAAAGAGTGATCAAAAATAACGGGAAGATTGCCCAGATTCGATCTGGTGAAATCTTCCCGTTCTTATTTTCTGGTGCTTCTTATTTTCTTTTTCTGGTATATTTTCCGGCCCTGCTGGTTGGTTTTAACTCTTTGCTGATTTTAAATCCGTACTGGCTCTGTCTCTTACCAGACTGGTCATCCGACTTTTCCCTTCTTTACCGATGCGGCTTTTAATTTTCTACTGGCCCAAACTCGATTCAATCCTGCTGTTTATCTGGCTTTTGATCGGTCCGACCTATCTTTTTACAGTCTTTGTTCGATTCGCTACAGCAGCTGCCGGTTTGTTGCAGATGACCATCATTTTTGATTAATCTTACATTATTCTTTCACTTATCTTGCGCATCTGTCATGTTTATTGAATAGATGAACATGGTTTAAGAATCAAAGGTTTTTCTTACGGGATTCTTACTATGAAGTTCATAAATTATTCACAATGCCCTCTTTGTGCACTGCTAAAATAGGTGCATGTACAAAATCATGATCGTTGAAGATGATCCTTCTGTTTCTGGAGCTCTGGCTTCCGTACTGGAAAGCTGGGGCTTTGATGCGAGAAGGGCAGAAACATTTGATGATATCCTCGAACAATTTGAATCCGTAAAACCAGACCTGGTGCTCATGGATCTGAATCTGCCAGAACGCAACGGCTTTTTCTGGACCGGCGAAATCCGGAAGTTCTCCTCAGTCCCCATCATTTTCATTTCCAGTGCGGATGAAAATATGAACGTCATCACCGCCCTCAATCAGGGGGCAGATGACTACATCACGAAGCCATTTGATATTTCGGTTCTTGTTTCAAAGATTCGTGCTCTGCTGAGAAGAACGTTTGATTATACCTCCCGCACCGATTTTCTTGAGCATAAGGGAGTTCGTCTGGATACTGGAAGCAACGAAGTCAGCTATAACGGGAAAACAATTGATCTGTCAAAAAACGAGGCAAAGATACTGAAGATTCTGATGGAAAACAAAGATCGGATTGTCCGCCGTGAACAGCTGATGGATGCCTTGTGGAAAACGGATTGCTACATTGACGAAAATACCTTATCGGTCAACGTCAACCGGCTGCGCCGCAAACTCGAAGGCATTGATTTGTTCGATTATGTTATCACCCGCAAAGGAATCGGCTACATGGTCTGATTCCTCCCAAAACCGCCCAGGCGGTTTTTTCTTTTGGGCATAAAAAATCCCTGCGATAAACATCGCAGGGAGATCAGACAATGAAAAATTAACGTTTGCTGAACTGTGGTGCGCGGCGTGCTTTTTTAAGACCGTATTTCTTACGTTCTTTAGCACGTGGGTCACGAGTTACATAACCGGCTGCTTTTAACACTGGACGGTAATCTTCAGAAGCGTTCATGAGGGCACGAGTGATACCATGACGGATGGCACCAGCCTGGCCTGTGTAGCCGCCGCCCTGTACGTTTACGAGTACGTCGAACTGATCGAGAGTATTCGTAAGTTCAAGAGGGCTGCGTACTTCCATCTGAAGGACTTCAGATGGCATGTATTCTTTCAGTTCTTTACCGTTGACTACGATTTTCCCTGTTCCATTTGGACGAAGGAAGACACGGGCAACGGCTTCTTTACGACGTCCGGTACCGAGATACTGAACAAAGTTTTCTTTTTTTGCCATTTCCTATTCTCCTATCCTTTTACCTTGAGTTCTACAGGCTTCTGAGCCATGTGTGGATGTTCTGGACCTGCATAAACAAGAACGTGTTTACGCTGAACATCACCAAGACGAGTGTGAGGGAGCATTCCCTGAACAGCTCTGCGAACCCATTCAACAGGGTATTTTTCCTTCATTTCTTTGGCAGTACGAACACGTAATCCACCATAGTATCCGGAATGGTTGTAATACTTTTCAGTGTTAAGTTTGTTACCAGTCATTTCGACCTTATCAGCATTGATAATAATTACATAATCTCCACAATCCACGTTTGGAGTATATGAAGGTTTATGTTTACCGCGCAGAACGTGTGCTGCAGTTGTAGCAAGACGACCAAGAGTCTGGCCTTCGCCATCAATTACATACCAAGTGCGTTCTACTTCAGCAGGTTTTGCCATTGTTGTCTGACGCATGATTCGCTTCCTCCGTTTCAATGAGCGTTACCGGGGCTCAAAGGCTTGGATACAGCCACGGAATATCTTAGCCAAACAAGCGCCGGATGTCAATCCAGGATGCTGTTTGCGCGCCTTCTTTTTTTGTCGACCATCACATTTGCGATTTGAAAGAAGATTTGGTTTTGCGGCTTTATCCATCGGTAATCTTTTCTTTTGTATTCATCAGTTTCCAGGGTGGGCCGCCTGGAATAGATCCCTTTTTCAATCCGATCAGATGTTACACGCTTTCAGGCGTGTCATCCTGATTAGAGATCTTTTCGATTGTAATAAATTTTTCGCAGAAATCAAAACAATTCTGCTTCTTTTTTCAAAAAAATTATCAGGGGTTCATCTTGCCTGAAGCGTTTGAAAAAGCAGCCGCAATTCGATGGCTTTTAACCGTAATTTTTCCCTATTTTGACAATTTCGCCAGGCAGGTTCCAGATGGTTTTCAGATGTTTTTCATCCAATTGCCTTATTTTCATCGATTGTCAGATTGAATGGGGTTCTGCTTCTTTGTGGTCAGCCTGAACATAAGCTATCTGTTCATGAGCCGCCTCTTGATGTTATTGATGTTCTTGATGATCGGCCTCATCGTTCTCCTTATCCACGCCCATGGCCTTGGCCAGATCCAGAGTAAGTTTCGGGAGTTCTTCAGGATAGCCGACTTCAATCAGATACAGGCCTTTAGCGGGAGCATTGAACCGGCAGGCGTTTTTGTCTTTGGCCTTTAAGATGCGTTTCAGCTCAGCCAGATCAATCTGGCCTGTGCCCACCGCAATTAAGGCTGCGCTCATCATCCGCACCTGATAGCGCAAAAAGCCATTACCCTTAAAGACAAGGCGGACATCTTTGCCTTCTTCTTTGACTTCAATGCTGGTGATGGTCTTCACGCGAGGTTTGCGCGGATCAATCTGCGCATTACAGAACGAAGTAAAGTCATGGGTTCCTTCGAGAATTTTGGTGCCCTGGCGCATCTTCTCCAGGTCCATTGGGCGGTAGACATAGGTTTTATAAGGCTCTGTAAAGGGGTTGTCTCTTTCGGTGGTGATCACGTATTCATAATGCTTCGAGCAGGCTGAAAAGCGGGCATGGAACCGATCGGGAACCTGCTCAACTTTCTGGATCCGGATGTCTTTAGGAAGCAGAGTATTTAAAGCCATGTAGTAGCCGTATTCAGAAATGTTGTCCGGTCCATCAAAATGAAAAACCTGCCCCAGCGCGTGCACACCGGCATCTGTACGGCCGGCAGCCGTGATGGCAGCAGGTTGATGGATCACTTTTTCAAGGGCTTCTTCAATCACGGACTGAATGCCTTTTGAATTGATCTGTTTCTGAAATCCGGCATAACGATGGCCATCGTAAGCAACAGTCACTTTATACCGCATTGTATTTTCTCCTATAACCAGGCAATCGCAATATCGATGCCAAGAACTAAAAACGCAAGGGCCAGACCGATATAGTCCACGTTGGTCATCTTCAGCGTTTTATACCGTGTACGCGGGCGGGATGGATCATAGCCTCTCGCTTCCATTGCGTTGGCCAGCTGATCAGCTCTGTCAAAAGCAGAAACGAACAGCGGAACGATCAGGGAAAGAATAGCACTGATCTTTTCTTTGAGCGTACCATTCTGCATATCAACGCCACGCGAAGCCTGGGCGTTCATAATTCGATTGGTCTCATCAATCAGGGTTGGAATAAATCGTAAGGCAATCGAGATCATCATCGCAATGACATGCGCTGGCAATCCGATTTTTTCAAATGGCTTGAGCAGCTTTTCAATTCCTAATGTCAGATCCAGCGGTTTGGTTGTTGCCGTCAGAATCGTACACAGAATGATCATCAGCGTCAGACGGATGATGATATAGGCAGTCTGAACCAGGGCGTCGGAATAAACTTTAAACCACCCCCACGCAAATAACAGAGTTCCCGTATGCATCACCAGCACATTGATGACCAGCAGGAAAACCATCATCAGAAGCATCGGCTTCAAGGCGCGCATCGCAAAGGAAAGCGAAAGCTTGGACAGGTATAAAGCCAGGATGATAAAGGCCACAATGGGCAGATAGCCCCAGAAGCCAGCTGGAATAAAGACCGCAATCATCAGGATAAACAAAATGAGAATCTTGGCGCGCGGGTCCATCCGGTTGACGACCGAGTTCATGGGCAGATAGCGGCCTAAAGCAATATTATTCATGCCCATTCACCTGTCTTTCTACTTCTCTGGCCAGTTCGTCTAGCGAATAGGTATCTGGATTGATCTGGAAGCCTTTGTTGCGAAGCATTTCTTTGAGTTTGACAATTCCAGGCGGATTGATATTGATCTCACGAAGAATTTCTGGATGCTTGAAAAACTCGTGGACAGGCATCTGGGATTTAACCTGACCATCGGCCATGACGATCACTTCATCGCAATACTCCAAAACATGTTCCATATCATGGCTGACCAGCAAGATCGTCTTGCCGGCTTCTTTATTCAGGCGCATGAACAGACTCATCATCTCTTTGGCAGATTGTGGGTCCAGGCCAGCAGCCGGCTCATCAAGAACCAGAATATCCGGGTCCTGCACCAGGATGCCCGCAATAGCTACCCGGCGTTTCTGGCCGCCAGAAAGTTCAAATGGCGAACGTTCCAAATAACTTTCATCCAGGCCGACCAGCGGCAGGACTTCTCTGATTCGCTTTTCGGTCTCTTCTTCCGAGACGCCAAAGTTTTTTGGGCCAAAAGCAATGTCTTTGGCAATTGTTTCTTCAAAGAGCTGGTACTCCGGAAACTGGAACACCAGGCCGACTTTCTTGCGCAGCATCTTGGCATCTTTAAGCTTTGTATCGGGAGTGATATGAAAACCTTCGATCTCAATACTTCCGTATGTTGGCTTTAACAGCGCATTGAGATGCTGGACAAGCGTTGATTTTCCAGATCCAGTCTGGCCGATAATCGCGGTGACTTTTCCTTCGGGAATTTCCAGGTTGATGCCTTTGAGGGCCTTGTGTTCAAACGGAGTGCCTGGCGAATAGGTGTATTCTAAGTCGTTTATTTTGATGGACATAACTCCTCCACAAGATCTTCTGTTGTAAGCACTGGCGGCAGATTGAGGCCGGCTTGATTGAATGCTCTGGCTGCCTTTAAGGCAAAGGGCAGCTCGAGCCGCAGGCGATTCATCAGCTGGTCATTCAGGAACACTTCTTCGGGCTTGCCAACCGCTGCAATGCTTCCCTTATCAAGAACGATCACCTGTTCGGCCTGCGCCGCTTCTTCCATATCATGGGTGATCGAAAGAATGGTGATGTTCTTTTCTTCATTGAGGCAGCGGATCTGGGCATTGACACTGGCTTTTCCCTGCGGATCCAGCATGCTGGTGGACTCATCAAAAATGATGATGTCCGGCGCCATGGCCAGGATGCCAGCAATCGCCACACGCTGTTTCTGGCCGCCGGAAAGGTTGGTCGGTTCCGCATCCAGATAGGCACTCATTCCAACTTTAGCGGCACTTTCTTCGATAATACTTTGCATCTGTTCAGTCGGGACGCAATGGTTTTCCAGACCGAATGCGATGTCATCGGCTACTGTAGAACCGATAAACTGGTTATCCGGGTTCTGGAATACAATTCCAACATGATCCCGGACTTCAGAGAGAGTTTCATCCGTCAAAGGTGTGCCAAGAACCTGAATGGTTCCAGAACCTGCTTCCAGCAGACCGATGATCAGTTTGGCCAGGGTGGATTTCCCCGAACCGTTATGACCGACGATCGCTGTATAGCTGCCTTGAGGGATCGATAAGGAAATATCCTTTAAAACCGGTGTCTCGCCATCATACGAAAACGAGAGGCGATCTAATGCAATGGCTTCCATATTCTCCGCCTTTCCAAATATCTTATGTATTATACAAAATGATTGCCGCCATCCATCATATAGCCTGCATTGCTCCATGATTTTCCTTTTTTCAAAGGGCTTTCAGCAATTTTCTGTCTGTTTTGAGCACTCACGAAAAAAGAACCTGAGCGCTTATTCTAGCTTAGGTTCTTGATTAGGCCCAAGTCGATCAATCGTGCAGACTGATTGTTATTCTGCACATCTCTTTTGGGCTTCTGAATCCGTTCTTTCGGTTTCTGACTTGCCTTTTGGTTTCTGTCCTAACGAATCCAGGTGATGCGGCTTTCATCAAAACGTTCGACCACTTTGCTTTCACGGGCTGGATGGCCAACTGGAATCAGGGCGTAAGGTTCAACGCTCTCATCCAACTTTAGAAGGTTTGCCATACTCTCCATTCTGTCTTTAAGCGGCGCCACTCCAAGGCAGACTGCGCCAAGATTCTGGGCTGTTACTTCCAGAAGCATGTTTTCAATGCAGATTCCCATATCAATGGCATTGTAGGGCGGGCATGTATTTTCCTTGCGGCAGATCACGGCAAGCAATACAGGGGCATTGGCCGCGAAGTGCGAATAGGGCGAAATCTCAGACAGTTGTTTTTTAAGCTCTGGGTTGGTGATTACGATAAACTGCCAGGGCTGCGAGTTCATTGCGGAAGGCGCCTGCATGCCAGCTTTGAGAATATTGAGGATCTGTTCATCACTGACCGGTTCATTGGTCCACTGACGGACAGAGGTGCGTTTAAAAATTGGATTGGTTTCAGTCATCATTTTCTTCCTTTCCATCCATGAAGCCATAGAAGATCTCCGATCTTCTGATCTTTGCCTCATGAATCAGGATCTATTATCCTGAACTGACTTCACTACTTTCATTATAAAATTGTGCATCCAATTCTCTGCCGAAGAGACCTAAATCACTGCATCATCATCTTCTTCTATCCGCCAGCAAGCTCAACCAAGAAAAAAAGGGATTGCTTATTCAAAAGCAAATCCCAGATAAGTCGAATTGGTGCTGACCAGCAGCGATTTGAGCAGCTCGTCAAATTCTTCAATTTCTTTGCGGTCTTTTGGGCCACGGATCATGGCATCCAGCACTTTGGTATCGTTTTCGTACGTGCTTGAATAGCCAGCATCTGCCAGAGCTTTCTGGAATTCTTCTGCTTTCGATGGATCCACTAAGAAAGACAGTGTAACAGCGGCATCATCATCCAGTTCATTCCATTCACCAAGATCCTGATCCAGGTATTCTTCATCCCCAGCCGGGTACGCAGTTGGAACTTCATCTTCGGTGTCTTCGTCGGCTTCGTTATCCATTAAGTAAGCATCCAGCTCATCCATTTTCGCGTTGTGTTTTTCAATCAGACGATAAATGGCATAGCAGGCAGCTGCAATGGCCGCAAAGGCAGCCAGGACTTTTAATACTTTCTCCAGTGCTTTCATCCTTATTCCTCCAGACTGATTCAGGCTTCAGACTCTTCGGCCGGTTTCTCTTCCGTTTCAGGTATTTCAGCGGCTTCGGCCGGCTTCTCTTCTTCTGGAGCAGCTGGTTTTTCTTCAGACTGTGCAGGCAGGTCCTGTTCAACCGGGGCAATCGCTGGTACACTCTCTACTTCTTCAGGCTTTGCAGGCGCTTCTGTAACTGGATTGACTTCTCCTTCTGGGGCAATCGCTGGCAGCGATTCTTCTTCTGGAGCCGTTTCCTGTACAGGAGGCTGGTAAGCTTCAGGTTCTTCTTCATACAGATCATCAAGAACCAGATCTTCTTCATCCGTTTTCTTGTCTTCAGTCAGTTTTTTTAACCCTTCAAGAATCAGGCCGGCCGCTCCAATCACCAGAGCGCCTTTTAACAGAAATTTAAACATGCTGCTTCTTCCTCCTTGTCAATGCAATCCCATCTCCCATCTCCAGGATCTCGGTTTCAAAGTCATCCAGAGATTCCAGAAACGTACGATAGCGCTGCAGTCTTTTGATCAGACCTTTTGTATGGCGGTTATTTGTCCGCTCTGGATGCTGGACCAGACCATGAAAGAACATGTTGTCTGAAACCACCACCCCATCCTCACTCAGATACGGAGTGTAGCGTTCAAAAAACCGTTGGTACTGGCCTTTTGCCGCATCGATAAAGATCAGATCATAGGATTCTTTGGGAATCTCTGTCTCTAAAGCATCCCCTTCAATGAGCAGAACCCGATCCTCCAGTCCGGCTTTACGAATGTTTTCACGGGCAAGGGCTGCCATTTCCGGGTCTTTTTCAATCGTCACGACATGCAGGTCTTCAACAGTCATCGCTGCAGTGATGGCTGTCCGGCCGATTGCCGTTCCGATTTCCAGAAACCATTTTGGTTTGAGACTTTTGAGCAGTGACTCCATGTATTCCATCGAATCTGCCTGCAAAATGGGAACGAGATGTACAATTCCATAGCGTGTCAGCTCGTCAAACGTATTCATAAAATGATGGTATCACAAAACGAGTTCACACGGTTTTCAGACCCCTGAAGTCTGGGCAGAGTGCATGAAAGAACCAGATTCTTACCTCTTCACAAGCAGTGATAGGGGGTATTCTTTCCTGTATTTCATCTAATACGGCAAGGAAACCCCATAGCTTGCTGTGGGGAGGAATTGCCACCGGCACTTTCTGTTCGATATTTAGAACGCTGCTTTTTGCTTATCAATAAGCCATCCATTCGATGACTCAAGCCTTTTTAATTTCTTCCATGAAGCAGAAGCGGATACCGTAGTCCCATCAAGCATTCGGATATCAAAGTATCCTGACGCTCTTTTTCCAAAGATAAAGCATTCCGTTTTCTGGTATCTGATCTTATCGAACAGCTGGAATCCCATAATGACCTTTGCTGACTGGTTCAGTTTTCTGATGCCGCCTTTAGAAGGATTTAATTTATGGATCTGTCGGTTATGACATCTCACTTTCCTGCTAAAAAAGACGATTTGAGCAGGTCTTGCTTCTGGATGGCCTGCGATGCATCTTGCATCAACGTAGTGCTCTTTGGGAAGCTCATGCTTAAGACGTTCTGCTTTGGTCAGATATCCGAATGTTTCTTCTACAGGAATGGGAGCAAATTCTGCCTGTGTTCTTTCCAGCAGAGTCTTTCGCATGGTCCCCATAAAAGCCGCATCCGCAAATGAAGCCGGCTTAAGAATCTTATCTGGAAGTTTGATCTTCCCTTTATGGTATTCCTGATGACAGTGTTTACAGAGTGTAATCAGATTTTCCGGACGGTTGTCGCCGCCATCTTTTCTTTGGTGAATATGATGGACCTGCAGTTTGTTGTCTTTGGATTCTCCTTTGCAGCACTGGCAGGTATATCGATCCCGGTACAGTACATAGTCTTTGACATTGAACCAGTCCTTCATTTCACCATTCTGGTAATCTTTGCCTTCAGGAAGTTTTGCTCCTGCAAGCTGTGCTTTCAGTTTCTGGGTATCAAAAGAGGCTGACTCTATCACGATCTTTGAAACCGGCAGGATCTTTGTCACTTTCCGGATGACATTTAAATGGCATGTAATCTTTTGTTCCACAGAAGGCGCCAGCCATCCTTTGTGTTTTGAATGCACCCGGTGGTTATATCTTGGCTTTCGATATCTTGTCTTGCGGTTTCTTCTTGTTCTTCTCGCCGCTCTTCTTGCGGTCAGTTTTTTAGACACATCGGTTCTCAACTGCGCATCTTCTGCATAGAGTTCTTTTTCGTCAGTACAGGCAGACAATCCAATATGTTTGGATCCTGCGTCTACGCCTAATGTGATCGGTTGAACCACGTGCGTATCAGGTTCATATAAAAGCTGGATGGTAAAAGGAGTTCTCTTTACGACTTTGGCTTTCTTTGCTTTTAAGAGTCTGCGGACCTTTCCGCATCGTCTGGTCGGCATCAATGGATTGCCATCAATGTCCAGAACATAGGTCAAAGCTTCCGGCATTACAGATGCCTCCTTTCTGTAAATAAACCAGCCCGAAGGCTGTAAGGTGTCCTTCGCCAATGTTGTAAATGCTTTTTACGCTCAAACTCACCGCCTGTTACCCCGAACAGGCTTTTAAAGCAGAACCACAGAGCTTAAGACTAGAACGATATCCTAAAGGTGTGATGACATAAACAACGTAGTTCGTATCGTCCGAAGAAAATATTCACCAAGGCTACTTACAGACAACAGCCGAAGCTGTCCTGTCAAGCAACAGGGGTGTATTTCAACCCCCATGGCTTGCCATGGGGTCTGTGAGTGTTTTTCCTTCCTTTCTGACCAGGTGAGTCCTGATGATTGTCTTGCAGGACACATTTCTTCTGAGCCCAAATTCAACATCTCATATCGTGCCGATCAATGCTTACGAGCATAGTCTTCACGAAATGCGCGAATGAATTCCAGATCCTTTTTCTGATCGTCAGTCAATTCAAGATGGTATTCCTCTTTCAACAAGGCACACTTCTCTTCCAGATTCATCGGATCTCGCAACATCAAATCCAGCATCTTGAGGGCGCCTGCGTAATGCCCATGTTCCGGGCTGCCAAGATTGATCAGAATCATACGATTCAGATTTCCGATTCGTTCCACGCTCTCCTGATCATCCGATGGACAGTAATGGAGCGCCATCGCGCGGGCGACAGTATTCTCTTCAACTTCCATAGGATCAATACAGATCCAGAGTGAATACTGCGCATGGTCCAGATCTCCGATGTAAACAGGTTCACCAGTCGCCAGGTCGATTTTGTCAGATCCCTGCATTCCTCTGCTAAAGGAATAGTCGAAGGTATAGACGGCGTGTGAATCAATAAAGATTCTGACATCCACCAGTTCATCTGAGTCTGGCGCCTTGAGAATGCATTCGACGCCATAGTAACCAAGCTCTTCGCCGAGTTCGCCATGATAGGTCAGGTATGGCTTGCCAATGAGGCAGTTGTTGATGATCTCACTTTCTGTACAGTCGCAGAAGGGAGCCACATACTTTTTGATGAGTTTTGGCAGGACTGCCGGATCAGACAGAAGCCGGATTGAGGCCGCGTCGACGCGCGCCTGCGGCGTTGTTTTTGGATCCAGCATTTCCTGGTCCTGAGTTGTAGTGTTTGCTTCGATTTTCATATTTTTCTCCTTCGGTGCAAGAATCATCGATGGACATGCTTTTCAGAAAGACAAGAGACCTTTCTTGAACGTCGTCAATGTCCTGCAGACCAATACTCATGAATAGCGAGTAACCAATGGAAGTGATAGATGGTTATCTTTACCATTCACTTCCATATACGCGGTTTTCAAATCTGTGTCGCAAAAACAGGTGAATTTTTTAAAAATTTTTGAACCGCAAATTTTCTCGACTATCGCCAGACTCAACGGATTTGCGATATTCTTCAAACAGGTCTTTGCGAAGCATCATCCACTCTTGACGATCCATTGACCATTCATGACCAGACGTCCTTATCGGCCTCATATCCGGCTGATTTGGGCATCTTTTCACCGATTTGTTCCATTATTCATCAATGGTAAAAAGCGTTTAGAAAGGCTTATGACAAAGAAATTTGAGAATTGGAAGAGAGGAAAAGAGCTGGAATAAGAAAAAGGAAAGGAGTCAGATCTGATCCTGTCTCACTGCCGCCAAAGCAGACAACACCTGGCCCATCACGACCAGAAGAAGCTGGCTCCAGAAATCTCAGGCAAAAGGACTGCCAAGAGCAGCCGAGCGAAAAAACGCTGGCTGGATATCCGGTCAGCATTCAAAAGTGCATTAAAAAAAGCAGGAAGGGATTTTCCTTCCTGCCTGATTGCTTCATGTATTGATTGAATTACTTCACGAATTCAACGATTGCCATTGGAGCAGCGTCTCCACGACGGATACGTGTTTTAACTACACGAGTGTATCCACCGTTGCGATCTTTATAAGCTGGACCAATTTCGTTGAAGAGCTTCTGTAAAGCAGTGGTTCCATCTTCGTCAACTTCAACGTTGCGAACGAATGCAGCAGCCTGACGGCGTGCGTGCAGATCGCCACGTTTTGCGAGAGTGACAAGACGATCCATCACTGAACTGAGCTCTTTCGCTTTCATTTCAGTGGTTTCCATGCTGCCGTTTTCGATCAGGGAAGTAGCCATGTTACGAAGCAGGGCTTTTCGATGATCGGAAGTGCGGCCAAGTTTACGGTTTTTCATCTTCGACTCCTATGCGTTTTCTCCACCGGATCTGAAGTGCAGACCCAGAGAGTAGATTTTGTCTTTAATTTCCTGCAGCGATTTCTTACCAAGGTTGCGAACATGCTGCATTTCATATTCAGTCTTCTGGCACAGTTCGTCGACCGTGGAAATACCGGCACGTTTCAGACAGTTGTAAGAACGTACGGAAAGTTCGAGATCTTCAATCATTTTAGATTTCAGAGAAGCATCACGTTCTTTCGTGGTTTCCTCTTCAGCTTCCTGAGCATTCCTCATGATGAAGTCTGCTTCAGTGATGATTGACAGGTGATCTCGAAGAATTTTCGATGCGATCGAAAGTGTTTCAGATGGTTTCAGGGTTCCATCTGTGTCAATTTCCATGGTCAGTACATCGTATGGTTTTCCGTCCTCGTTGAATTTCTGAACGGAATGGTAAGCTACGCGTTTTACTGGGGAAAACAGAGAGTCTGTATAAATCACACCCAGAGGTGCGCTGTCGCCAGACTGTCTGTGTTTATTGATTTCCGAGCCGACATAGCCGCGGCCAAGTTTGGCCTGCATTTCCATGGTGAAATCTTTGCCGGCGGAAAGCGTACAGATCGGCAGATCCGGATTGAGCACTTCAACTCCCTCCGGACACTTGATATCCTTCGCAGTAACAACGCAAGGTCCTGTTTCATGAATGCGCAATGTGTAAATATTGTTGTCACTGATATTGATTTTTAAAATGAGCTGTTTCAGGTTGAGGATGATGGTTGCCACATCTTCGGCAACGCCTTCAATTCCTGTAAACTCGTGATATACATCATCAATACGAATGCTGAAAACAGCACCGCCTGGAATGGCTGAGAGCAGTACTCGTCTCAGTGCATTGCCCAGGGTGATTCCGAACTGATCGGGAAGGGGCGCCATCTCAAATTTTCCGGAAGTCTGGTTTTCTTCCAGGGTGGTGATTTCGTATTGTGTCATCTGCCGTACCTCCTTATTGTCCCAAAAAACTGAAGAACTGGTCTCCTGTTAATTGTTATTTCCTTTACAGTTTAACAAGTAATCAGGAAATTAGCCGCGTGGCCGCTTAGGCGGACGGCATCCGTTATGTGGGATTGGTGTTACGTCATTGATCATAGTGATATCCAGACCTGCTACCTGCAGAGCACGGACAGCGGCTTCACGTCCAGGACCTGGACCTTTCACCTCAACTGCCACGGATTTCATTCCATGATCCATTGCAGCTTTACCAGCTGCTTCTGCTGCCATCTGGGCAGCGTAAGGAGTGCTTTTACGACTTCCTTTGAATCCAAGAGCACCAGCGGAGCTCCAGGAAATGGCGTTTCCGCCTTCGTCAGTAATTGTTACGATCGTGTTGTTAAAAGTAGAATGGATGTGAGCCATACCTCTGGCAACATTCTTTTTAACGCGACGTTTTCTGACCTGCTGCTGTTTCTTTGCCATATTAGTATTTCACCTGTCCTTTCTACTTCTTCTTATTCGCTACTGTTTTAGCTTTTCCCTTACGGGTTCTTGCGTTTGTTTTGGTTCTCTGTCCACGAACAGGGAGACCTTTACGATGACGGATACCTCTGTAGCATCCGATTTCCATCAGACGTTTGATGTTGAGCTGAACTTCACGACGAAGGTCACCTTCAACTTTGATCTGGTCAACTGCTTTACGCAGAGCGTTTAACTGTTCTTCGGTTAAGTCTTTAACACGAATGTCACCGTTAACGCCTGTGTCTTTCAGAATCTTTTCGGCAGTTGAATTGCCGATTCCATAAATATAGGTTAAGGCAATGACAGTCCGTTTGTTATTTGGAATGTCAACTCCTGCGATACGGGCCATTTGTTCCTCCTGTTGTTAATCCTTTAATTAACCCTGTCTCTGTTTATGTTTTGGGTTTTCACAAATTACCATGACTCTGCCTTTACGACGGATAACACGGCATTTATCACAGATGGGTTTCACGGATGGTCTTACTTTCATGTGTGTTTACCCCTTTCGATTTTCACGTATTCAACCTGCTAAAATCCCCTCAGGACTGAACGTATTTTAGCAGAAACGTGACAGTCTGCTTGGCACGATCTACCACCATGTGGCAGAATTCCCTGTTGGGCACTGACCGCGGGCCAGACGGCGAGGGAAAAGTTTCCCATTTGCTATTAAAGCAAATTCGGAACCTTGAATACAAGCAAATTGCGCCTAGATAGTATAGACGCAATTTGTTTTGCATGCAAGCATTCTTTTTCGAACTTTTATTTACCCAAAGCTTCCGTGATCTGAGCCCAGATTGTCTCAAAATCATTGTCCGCATTGATGGCTGCTACTTTATCCTGTTCACCATAGTAATCAATAACAGGCTGTGTCATCCGGGTATATTCACCAAGTCTGGTCTTCAGGCTTTCTTCATTGTCGTCAGCTCTTGCGCTTAACGCAGATCCGCAGTTGTCGCACACATTTTCAACAGCTGTCGGCTTGAAATAAATATTGTAGATTTCTCCACATTTCGGGCAAGTACGACGACCAAGAATTCGTTTCTTCAAAACATCATGGGGCACATCCATGAACAGGATCTGATCCACTTCGTTTGCGGTTCCTTTGGTCGCTTCGTCAAATGCTTTTGCCTGTTCGAGTGTTCTTGGATAACCATCTAACAGATATCCATTTACGCCTTCAGGCAAGTTTTCCAGCGTATCCAACACCAGACGGTTAACCAGATCATCAGGGACCAGCAAACCTTTATCCATGTAGGATTTTGCTTCCTGGCCAAGTGCAGTATTCTCAGAGATATTTTTGCGGAAAATATCACCAGTCGAAATGTGAGCCAGACTGTAGTTGTCTTTCAGACGGCTGCTGAATGTGCCTTTTCCTGAACCTGGGGCACCCATAATTAAAAGATTCATATTTCCTCCATTTTTCAGTCTTTGCCAGAACCAGTTATAATTGGATTCTGGCCAGAATCTCTTTGCTTCATACAAGCCATGTTCTTTGTGACAGACCCGAGAGCTTTCGAACCTAAGGCGTTCACAGAAGATTGAGCAGTTATGGTTCGCATGAATTTTAGCGCGGACCTGTTTATTCAACGCTTCCCCACACTCCAGATCAACTCTTTTTCTTTTGAATCGTCCATACCGCTTTCACAATCCGATTGATATTACTTTTGATTTTTCAGTTCTTCAGATCCAGTTTTAAGGCAGGCAGTCTCTTCTCAGACTGACTTATCGATCGGGTTATCCAGTTTCTTCGTTTCGTCACTTTTTCTCTTCTTCACTGCTTCTCTTATATATAGATAAGGATTAAGTATATACATCAACCTGATCTATACATAAGCATGGCTGGACCTATGAAACTGGCCGGCCCATCCTTAAAAAGCCGATTTCTGGGTTCCGTTCAAAGGTCTGACAGGTTTTCTCTTCCCTGTTCGTAAAAATCCAGTGATCTTGTCAATTTGCAGCTGGAACCGATCTGACCTTTCGTTTTGAGTACTTGTAGAATCCCTTTAGAATCCCTTCTTGTCAGGAGGGATTCGGGCATTGAATTCAGACCATTCAGCCGTATAGAGCATAGAAATCTGTTGGTGCCAGGATAAAAAGGACAATTGGACTGAATCGTCGTGAATCCGTCCAGATCCGTTCATAAAGTATCCAATCCGGGCATTCCGCGACGTTCCAGCCGTTATAGGCCCCATTTTCGTAAAGAATACATAAAAGTCTGTCCAGCTTTCCAAAGGGCTTAACACGCCTGCATTTTGACCAGGATCCAGACCACCAGAGTTTTTCGGGAACAATAGAGCTGACTGCATCCGTGAGACTCTCGCCGGACGGTTCTGGCGTTGATAGAACAGCCCAGCTGATCCGTATTCACAATTCATCATTCACACCGAAATTCATGCCGAAATGAATACCGATCTAAATATCCGATATAAATATTAGGAAGAAATGATTGCGCAGGCGGCTATACCCAGACCGCTTCTGCCCTTGAAAGCATGATTCAAAAACAAAAAGAAATTGAACCTGTCAGGGGGAAAGAAAACAGACAGGTTCCACCTGTTGTCATTTTCCATCAGATGGCGCCATTTTTACAAGCCCAAAAAAGAACATAAAAAAATCCATACCGGTATTTACCGATATGGATGTGAAGTCGATCAATTAGTCAAAGTCGTAATACTTCTTGTACGCCTTCTGGGTAATCAGACCCTGCACCTGACGAACAGTTTCAATCGCTACACCAACAACGATGATCATTCCGGTACCGCCAAGCGCCATGCTTGTTGGCATTTCCGGCCAGAGCAAAGGCATCAGATGCGGCAGAACCGCGATCAGTGCCAGGGCACCTGCCCCCAGAACAGTAATTCTGGATAATGCTTTATTGATGTAGGTTTCAGTCTGTTTCCCTGGTCTTACACTTGGAATATACGCGCCGGATTTACCGAGATTTTCGGCTGCCTGTTCCGGGTTAATCTGCATCTTCGCATAGAAGAATGTAAACAGAATAATCAGGATGACATAAATCGCAACGGAATACCAGGTTTTCAGACCCAGCCACTGCTGCATCGTCTGATACCAGCTCTGGTTGCTCGCAAAGAAGCTGGCGACCTGAATAGGAGCCATCATCAATGAGGAAGCAAAAATGACTGGAATAACGGATGCAGAGTTGATCTTTAAGGGCAGATAGTTCATTTTCGAGTTCTTAGCCAGCGACATCGAACTGGATGTGTACTGGATCGGAATACGAAGTTCTGCGGTGTTGATCAGCGTGACGAAAACGATGATCAGCAGGTAGATCAGAATGTAAGCTGCAAATACCCATCCACCATTTGGATGGTCTGCACCAACAAGACTGGTCCACGCGGCACTAAACTGCTGGGGCATACGGCCTACGATTCCTGCCATGATGACCATGGATACACCATTACCAATTCCCTTTGCGGAAATCTGGTCACCAATCCAGACAAGGAACATCGATCCAGCCGTAAAGATCATAGAGGTATACAGCAGACGGGCAGTGTTTAAGCCCCCGATGAATAATCCACTGTACATATGGCTGAAGCTGTAACTGATGGAGAAGGACTGTACAAATCCGAAAACTACAGCCAGATAACGGGTATACTGGTCGAGTTTTTTACGGCCGTTGGCCCCGGATTTTGACAGTTCGGTCAGAGATGGAATAACATCCATGCTCAAAAGCTGAATGATGATGGATGCAGTGATATATGGAGTGACCCCGATCGCAAATACGGAGAACTGTTCCAGGCCACCGCCTCCAAGCAGGCTCATCATCGCAAATAAGCTGTTATTTTCCAGACTGCCTACCAGACCTTCTGTGTTTACGCCCGGGACGGTAATTGCGCAACCCAGACGATAAACAAGAAAGGCAAAGAGAGTGAACAGGATTCTCTTGCGAATATCCTTGTTCGTCCACATTGCCTTAATTGCATGCATCTTAACGGACCTCTACGGTTCCGCCTGCTTTGACGATAGCTTCTTCAGCTGATTTGGAGAATTTAGCTGCAGTTACGTGCAGTTTTTTCTCGAGAGTACCTTCGCCCAGAATCTTAACACCAGCAAGCTGTTTTTTCAGGATGCCTTCGGATTTCAGAAGTTCTGGAGTTACATGTGTACCATCTTCGAAACGGTTCAGATCTTTAACGTTGATCACAGCGTATTCTTTACGGTTGAAGTTGGTGAATCCACGCTTTGGCAGACGTCTTGCAAGAGTAGTCTGACCACCCTCGAAACCAAGACGAACTCCGCCTCCGGAACGGGCCTTCTGACCTTTCTGTCCACGGCCAGCAGTTTTTCCAAGACCGGAACCAGGTCCACGACCTACTCTTTTTCTGGATTTGCGGGACTGATTTGTGGAAAGTTCATGCAGTTTCATTTCGTTTCCTCCTTCTTACCCGCGGATTTCTTCTGGCTTTTTGCCACGAAGTTCAGCTACCTGGTCGAGAGTTCTGAGGGATTTCAGACCTTCAACTGTAGCACGCACGGTATTGATTTTTCTACGGCTTCCCAGGTTTTTGGTCAGTACGTCAGTGATACCTGCCAGTTCAAGAACTGCACGTGTGGTACCGCCGGCGATTACACCAGTACCTTCAGAAGCTGGTCTCATGAACACTTTACCAGCACCGAATGTACCTACTACATCATGTGGAATAGTAGTACCTACGATTGGTACAGTGAACATGTTCTTTTTAGCTGCCTCGGAGGCTTTACGGATAGCTTCAGGTACTTCTTTAGCTTTTCCGGTTCCTACACCGACGCGGCCTTTGCGGTCTCCGACAACAACCAGAGCAGCAAAACGCATCTTACGACCACCTTTTACTGTTTTGGAGATACGGTTGATGGAGACTACCTGTTCGTCGAACTCTTTCGGTTCTCTTCTCTGTCTTCTATCGTTTGCCATGGCGACCTCCTAGAATTCCAGGCCGCCTTCACGAGCGGCATCAGCTAATGCCTGAACACGGCCAGTGTAAAGATAACCACCGCGATCAAACACAACTTTCTTGATATCTTTTTCGAGCGCGCGTTTTGCGAGCTCAGCGCCTACCAGTTTCGCAGCTTCAACATTGCCACCGTTTTTGATGTCCATGTTGACGGAGGAAGCGGAAGCGAGAGTTTTTCCGTTCACATCATCGATGATCTGAGCAGAGATGTTGGCGTTGCTTCTGAATACATTCAGACGTGGGCATTCAGGAGTTCCGCTTACTTTCTGGCGCAGACGTAAATGGCGTTTCTGTCTTGCCTGATTTCTTGACTGTTTTTTAATCATAGTCTTGCTCCTTTCCCACTACTATTTCTTACCAGCAGTCTTACCTTCCTTACGACGGATGTGTTCATCTTTATAACGAATACCTTTTCCTTTGTAAGGTTCTGGTTTGCGGACTGCACGGACGTTGGCAGCGAATTCACCAACGAGCTGTTTGTCGATACCTTTTACGTTGATGGTTGTAGCACTTGGGCAAGTAACTTCCAGGCCATCTACGATTTCAATTTCTACTGGGTGAGAGTAACCAACGTTCATTGTGAGTGTTTTACCCTTCACGGCAGTACGGAAACCAATTCCGACCAGTTCGAGGTCTTTCTGGAATCCTTCAGATACCCCAACAACCATGTTGTGTAACAGAGCGCGGGTAGTGCCGTGCAGCTGTTTGGTTGCCTTTAAATCATTGGGGCGTTTAACAGTGACTGTGTTTCCTTCGTTCTCGATTGTGAGAATGTCAGAAAATTTTCTGGAAAGAGTCCCTTTTGGCCCCTTTACAGTCACCTCATTCCCTGGAGCAACTTCTACAGTAACTCCAGCAGGAATGGTAATCAGTTTATTCCCGATACGTGACATTCAAATTTTCCTCCTGCTAGATCCAGCATTTTGAATGAAAAAGCTGGATGGGGCAAGATCAGTCAAAGAGAAAGCCAGAAACTTCTGGCTTTTCTTTCTGATTCTTACCAGATGTAGGCAATAACTTCGCCGCCTACGTTGGCTTTTTTAGCGTCTCTGTCAGTCATTACACCATTAGAGGTGGAAATGATTGCAGTTCCCAGACCGTTGAGAACGCGTGGCAGGTTTTCTGCTTTTGCGTAAACACGGAAGCCAGGTTTGGAAATACGGCGCAGACCAGAGATAACCTTTTCGCCGTTTTTACCATATTTCAGGTCGATAGTCAGGGTTTTCTTCACACCATCAGTTTCTGTAGAGAAACCGTTAACGTAGCCTTCTTCAACCAGAATTTTTGCGATACGTTCTTTCTCTTTGCTGGAAGGCATGGAGACAGTTTCATGCTTCTGAGCAAGAGCGTTGCGGATACGTGTAAGCATATCTGCGATCGGATCGGTCATAGTCATGTTGTTTTACCTCCTTGCTTACCAGCTTGCTTTTTTGACACCAGGGATCTGGCCATTGTAGGCCAGTTCTCTGAAGCAGATACGGCAGATGCCGTATTTTTTCAGTACAGAGTGCGGACGTCCGCATCTCTGACAGCGAGTGTACTCGCGAACTTTGAACTTCTGAGGACGCTGCTGTTTTAACTTCATCGCTTTCTTTGCCATGAGTTCCTCCTACTTCTTAACGAAAGGCATACCGAGGTCTGTTAACAGAGCTTTTGCCTCATCGTTGGATTCTGCGGTTGTAACGATAACGATATCCATACCACGAGTTCTGTTGACTTTATCGAAGTCAATTTCCGGGAAGATGATCTGTTCTTTTACACCGAGAGTATAGTTTCCGCGTCCATCAAACGCTGTATCAGAAACACCACGGAAGTCACGTACACGTGGTAAGGAGATGTTGAATAACTTATCCAGGAATTCGTACATCTTTTCGCCGCGCAGAGTCACTTTGCATCCGATTGGCATTCCTTCACGAACTTTAAAGTTCGCAATGGATTTTCTGGCTTTAGTGATTACTGGAGCCTGTCCAGTAATGGCAGCAAGTTCTTCAACTGCTTCGTCCATGAACTTGGAGTTCTGAATCGCGTCACCAACACCAATGTTGACAACTACTTTTTCAATCTTCGGAACCTGCATGATGGAAGAATAGTTGAACTGCTTCATCAGACTTGGAACGATCTCGGTCTGGTATTTTTCTTTTAACCGGTTCATTGTCTATCCTCCTACTTCTTTTCCTTAATTTCGTTACCGCTCTTCTTAAAGTAACGAACTTTTGTTGCTTTACCGTCTTTGTCAGTTACGACCTTATAGCCTACACGGCCAGCTTCTTTGGCTTTTTCATCGTAAAGAGCAACGTTGGAAACGTGGATTTTTGCTTCTTTTTCGATGATTCCGCCCTCAGGGTTAGCCTGAGTTGGTTTCTGGTGTTTCTTGACAATATTGACACCTTCAACGATGACCTTGTCTTCCTTCGGGAATACAGTCAGGACTTCGCCAACGGTACCTTTGTAAGCCCCGGTCATTACCTGGACTTTGTCACCTTTTTTAATCTTCACGAAAGATCCTCCTTACAGTACTTCCGGAGCCAGGGACACGATCTTCATGAAATCTGCATCACGAAGTTCACGTGCAACCGGGCCAAAAATACGAGTTCCCCGAGGGGTGTTGTCATCTTTAATCAGAACAACTGCGTTGTCGTCAAATTTGATGTAAGTTCCGTTTTCACGACGTACACCATACTTTGTACGAACGATAACGCCTTTTACTACGTCACCTTTTTTAACGGTTCCGCCAGGAGCTGCCTGTTTTACAGTGCAAACAACGACATCACCGATGTTGGCAAATTTACGCTTACTACCGCCAAGTGGACGGATAACCAGTACTTCTTTGGCTCCCGTGTTGTCGGCAACGCGCAAACGGCTTTCATTTTGAATCATTTGCTTTGTCCTCCCAGCTTATCCACGGGCTTTTTCAACGATCTGTACCAGACGGAAACGTTTAGTTTTGGAAAGAGGTCTTGTTTCCATGATCTCTACCAAGTCACCGTATCTGGCTGCGTTTTTCTCATCGTGGGCTTTAAATTTCTTTGTATATTTAACGCGTTTACCGTAGAGAGGATGTTTTTTCATCGTTTCTACAGCAACCGTAACAGTCTTGTCCATTTTGTCAGAAACGACTCTGCCACGGTAAACTTTTCTGTTGTTTCTTTCTTCCATGTTTGCGTCCTCCCTGACTACTTATTCATTTCGCCAAGAACAGTTTTGATTCTAGCGATATCTTTCTTTACGGTTTTCAGACGAGCTGTGTCTTCCAGCTGTCCTGTAGCCTGCTTAAAGCGGAGATTGAACAGCTCATCTTTCAGCAGGTTCATTTCCTGAAGCAGTTCAGCTTCAGATTTAGTACGAAGTTCACTTGCTTTCATGACTATTCAGTTTCTCCTTTCCGTACAAAACGAGTCTTAACAGGAAGCTTGTGTCCTGCCAGACGCAGGGCTTCTTTTGCGACTTCTTCAGGTACGCCGGCAACCTCGAACATTACACGTCCAGGTTTTACTACAGCTACCCATCCTTCTGGTGCACCTTTACCAGAACCCATGCGGACTTCAAGCGGTTTTTTCGTTCTTGCCAGATGTGGGAAGATTCGAATCCAAACCTTACCACCACGCTTCATGTAACGAGTCATCGCTACACGGGCTGCTTCGATCTGACGGTTAGAAACATAGTTTCCGCTTTCAGCTACCAGGCCGTATTCACCGAATTCTACTTTGCGGCCGGCTTTAGCACGGCCTTCGTAGCTTAAACGGTGAGGACGACGATATTTAGTGCGCTTTGGCATTAACATAATTAATCGTTTCCTCCTTCTGGAGCAGCGGCTGGCTTAGCTGCCTGTGCACGACGTTCGCCGCCGTTTGCACGTCCGCCTTCTCTGCGTGGTCCGCGGTTATTGCGGCCACCCTGACGACGATCATTGCCGCCGCGTCCGTTTCTGCCTCTTGCAGGACGCTGACGTCTCTGTTTTGGTGCTTCTGGTTCTTTAACCATTTCACCTGGCAGAACTTCACCGCGGCAGATCCATACTTTTACACCCAGTTTTCCATAAGTAGTCATGGCTTCTTCAAGGGCATAGTCGATATCTGAACGGAGTGTATGAAGAGGTACAACACCTTCAGAGTAACCTTCTGTACGGGCAATATCAGCACCGCCAAGACGGCCGGATACGGAAGTTTTGATTCCTTTCGCACCAGCTCTCATGGAGTTCTGGATTGCTTTTTTCTGAGTTGCACGGAAAGACTTACGGTTTTCGAGTTCGTTAGCGATCCAGCGGGCAACCAGTTTGGCATCAAGGTTAGGGTTGGCAATTTCTACGACGTTGATCTGCACGTTTTTCACATTTGTGAGTTTCTGCAGTTCTTTTTTCAGACCGGTGATGGATTTACCATCCTGGCCGATTACAACGCCTGGATGAGCAGTCCGGATGATCACGGTCAAGCGGTTCTGCGTTCTTTCAATTTCAATTCGGGAAATCTGAGGATCGGCTTTTCTCTTATCTGCTGCTGCTTTGGAGAGGTTGTCATAATACTTTTCTACGGCATTACGGATCTTCACGTCTTCCATCAGAAATTTCGAGAATTCTTTATCGTCTGCATACCATCTGGACTGCCAGTCACGGATGATACCGGTACGCATTCCAATCGGGTTTACTTTCTGACCCATGGGGATCCTCCTTATTCCTTCTCAGCCACTACAACTGTGATGTGGCTGGTGCGCTTGTTAATGGGGCTTGCGCTTCCCTTTGCACGAGGCATGAAACGTTTGATGGTTACGCCTTCGTTTGCATAGCATTCTTTAACGTACAGTTTGTCTTCATCCATATCGTGGTTGTTCACTGCGTTAGCGACTGCGGATTTTAATACAGCACCAACCATTTCCCCACCTTTGTTTGGTGTGAACTTGCAGATGGCAGCTGCTTCTTCTACGTTCTTGCCACGAATCAGATTCAGAACAAGTCTGGCTTTACGAGGCTGAATGCGAAGTGTTTTTGCTGTTGCTTTTGCTTCCATGCTGACCTCCTATTTTCTGCCTTTCTTATCATCCGATGCATGACCGGTATATTTACGGGTTGGAACGAACTCACCGAGTTTGTGACCAACCATATCTTCAGTTACGTATACAGGTACGTGTTCTTTACCGTTGTAAACGGCAAATGTGTGTTCAACAAATTCAGGGAAGATTGTTGAACGGCGGCTCCAGGTCTTGATGACTTCTTTTTTGTTGGAAGCGTTCAAAGCCTGTACTTTTTTCATCAGGTGCTCATCAATGAATGGCCCTTTTTTCAAACTACGACTCATTTCAACGTTCTCCTTGTTCTATTTGCCGTTTCTTCTGCGGACGATCAGTTTGTTAGAAGCTTTCTTCTTATTGCGTGTCTTAACACCAAGAGCTTTTTTGCCCCATGGAGTCATTGGCGCTTTACGTCCGATTGGGGTACGGCCTTCACCACCACCATGTGGATGATCGTTCGGGTTCATAACGGAACCACGAACAGTTGGGCGTACACCTTTCCAGCGAGTACGTCCTGCTTTACCAAGGTTAACCAGGCTGTGGTCTTCGTTGCCAACGGTTCCGACAGTCGCGCGGCAAGTGCCGAGCACTTTACGAACTTCGCCAGAAGTCAGACGCAGGGTTACGTATTTTTCTTCGATACCAAGGATCTGAGCGGAAGCACCGGCAGCACGTGCCATCTGTCCACCCTTGCCAGGTTTGAGTTCAACGTTGTGAACGATTGTACCTTCAGGCATGTTTCTCAGTTCAGAAGCATTGCCGACTTTGATATCTGTTTCTGGACCAGAAACGACTTTCATTCCTACTTCCAGGCCTTTTGGAGCGAGGATGTAGCGTTTTTCACCATCAGCGTAAGTCAGCAGAGCAATGTTGCAAGTACGGTTTGGATCGTATTCGATTGCAGTAACTGTAGCTGGGATGTTGTCTTTATTCCGTTTGAAATCGATGATTCGATAGGTTCTCTTGTGTCCACCACCCTGATGACGAGTAGTGATGCGGCCGGTGTTGTTACGTCCGCCTTTGCTCTTTAATGGAGCAGTCAGGCTTCTTTCTGGTTTTTTCTTTGTGATTTCTTCAAAGGTAAGACCAGACATTCCACGACGGCCAGGTGTAGTCGGTTTATACTTTTTAATTGGCATAAACTTTTTCTCCTCTCATTCGCGATATTTATTCAGGAAATAGCGTCTTCTCCCTGATGGGCAGAACTATTCTTCTTCCCCGTAGATGTCAATCTGATAACCAGGTTTTAAAGTAACGATGGCTTTTTTGAATCCATGGATTGTGGATGTGTGGCGGCCATAACGTTTTGGTTTATCTTTTGTATTGACGATGTTTACTTTTTCGACTTTAACGCCGAAGAGGTTTTCAACAGCCTGACGTACTTCTACTTTGTTGGTCTGTTTTGGAACCTCGAAGGTATATTTACGAAGGTCATCCATCGCTGCAACAGACTGTTCAGTTACAACTGGACGGATGATAACATCTCTGTAGTCTTTCATGTTAAGCGAGGGCCTCCTCTACTTCTTTTACTGCCTGTTCAGTCATGTAAACTGCGTTGGCATTGAGCAGATCGTATACGTTGATTGCTTTAGAGTTCATCATCATTACGTCTGGAATATTGCGGGCAGACAGATAAACGTTGTCTAATCCTTCTTCATCCATACCAACGACGAACAGAGTTTTTGTTGGCGCCTTCACTGCTTCAACGATTGCCGCGAAGTCTTTTGTTTTTGGCGCATCCAGTACGAGCTGGTCGATCATTCCGAATTCTTTATCAAGAACTTTGCTGGACAGAGCGGATTTCAGAGCCAGTCTGCGAACTTTTTTATTGATTCGGTAAGAGTAATCTCTTGGTTTTGGTCCGAATACGATTCCACCGCCGCGGAACTGAGGTGCGCGGATGGAACCCTGACGGGCACGGCCTGTACCTTTCTGGCGGTAAGGCTTGCGTCCACCACCGGAAACTTCGGAACGTCCTTTTGTGGAGTGAGTTCCCTGACGTTTGCCGGCCTGCTGCATTTTTACAGCTTCATACAGAGCTTCTGTATGAGGTTCAATGGCGAAGATTTCGTCATTCAGATCGTACTGTCTGATGACTTCACCTTTCTGGTTCAATACGTCGATGAGTGCCATTATTCAGTGACCTCCTTTTCAGTACGGTCGATCAGAACAACTGGAGCTTTATCGCCTTTGCTTGTTTTCGCAGTGCGGATCATTACCATGCCTTTTTTAGGACCTGGAACGTTACCTTTGATCAGAACGTAATTGTTTTCTGTATCAACTTTGATAACAGTCAGGTTTGGAGCGGTTGTTCTCTTATGACCTTCATGACCAGGCATTGCTGTGCCTTTCATGATGCGTCCCTGACGGGAAGTAATACCGTTGGTAGCCAGAGATCCGATGTGACGGATGTTCTTGGATCCACCATGGGATTTTGGGCCCTGGTGCGCATTGTTGCGGTAGATGGTACCCATGTATCCTTTACCTTTGGATGTGCCGATGACATCGACCTGTTCTCCTGGGGTAAAAATATTTACGCTGACTGTGTCGCCTGCTTTGACATCGAGGTCGCAGTCGCGTACTTCTCTGACAAAACGTTTTGGACCGGTACCTGCTTTGTTTGCATGTCCGATTTCAGGTTTTGTCGAATTTTTTTCTTTTACATCTTCGAAACCGAGCTGTACTGCATTGTATCCATCTGTATCAACAGTTTTAACCTGCAGAACTACGTTTGGTTCGGCTTCGATTACAGTTACAGGAATCAGCAAGCCATCTTCTGTGAAGACCTGAGTCATCCCTAACTTTCTTCCTAACAAACCTTTCACGATGACTTCCTCCATTAAAGTTTGATTTCGATGTCAACGCCGCTGGGCAGTTCCAGTCTCTGCAGTGCATCGATAGTTTCTTTGTTCGGTGCAACAATATCGATCAGACGCTTGTGCGTGCGGATTTCGAACTGTTCCCGGGAATCTTTGTACTTATGTACAGCGCGAAGGATCGTAACGACCTGTTTTTCTGTAGGCAGTGGTACAGGTCCTACAACCTTTTTTGCACCATGTGCCTGTGCAGCTTCTACAATTTTCTTAGCGCTGTCGTCCAGGATACGATGCTCATACGCTTTTAAGCGGATTCTCATAGTGTTTTTTGCCATGGTTGCTCCTTTCGTTTATTCAAGATAAACATGCTCCATGCGAATTCCCTGACCCATTCCATGACAACGTCTTTCAGTGGGTCAGCAACCTCGCACTTCCTTGCAGTGCTTTGGTATTCTAGCATTCTCTATCCAGCACCGCAAGTAGAAACTCTACGATTTCTTCATTTTTTATCACTCAAAACTCCGAAACCTAAAGGGTTATCCCGTTTTTAATCTTGGAAATGCTTTCAGACTCATGTAAGCGGGCTTTCAGAAGGTCTGCGCCAGAAAGGCCATAAGCGCTTGGTTTGAGCCGAAAGGGCGTCGTAAAAGACGTCGCGATCGTCTTCAAAACGAAAATCGGTGTCCAGATTGGCTTTCATGATCTTAAAAGGTCCAGATTGATCATTGCCACCAGAATGGATGTTTGCAGTCACCTGCATGTTTATGGGCAGATCATCCATCGAAGAGAAGAGGGAAGAGATTTCGCAGCTTTCCAGTCAAATCATCCGATTAAGAATTCTTTATCTGCCTGGCTCAATTCTACTCAACAGAGTCCGCTTTTGCATGGTTTGAAAGCTACATGCTCACAATTCACAAAATCCGCCGGATCTTATGGCAGGCAGAAGACCAAATTGAGTATTTTTTACGGAAGCCGCCACAAACAAAAAAAGAGCCATCCTGCAAGACAGCTCCCTTTCCCGTTTCCCTTCTGTTTCTATTTTATTCTTCTGGTGATTCTTTGCCGATTGTGATGGTCTTGTGGTTCTTCGAATCTTCTTTCTGTTAAAATCGTTTCTCTAACCTTTTCCTTGTTTATCCAAATCAGATTCTTATCTGGTTCTGATTCTCCGATTTTCCATCCGCCTGTGAATCCCGCTGCGCTTTGGACTCTTTTTGGATTCCATCTGTCCTGCCGCCTGCGACCATCCCCGGATGATCTGAGCCTGCTTCATTGAATGGCAGATAAAACGTCTGGGTCGGTCCGGTATCCAGCATCAGCAGTGCAGGTTCCGGAAACTTTTTATACAAAAGATAAAGATCATAAATATCTCCCACGCAGCCACCCCAATGGCTTGCCAGAAGCAAAATGAAAACCTCCCTGAAAAACCAGCCCGGTGAAAGCAGGATTCCCAATCCAAAAACAATTGTAAAAACAACAAGCGGGGCTGCCAGAGCTTCAATGGCAACTTTACGGCTGACGTAAACATCTTTTACGCCGCACCAGGCAATCATTCCATTGAATCCAAACGAAAGCTTCTTGTGCGTCCTGGCTGCATAGACAACTCCATGAGTCAGTTCATGGGCGACTATGTAAACCAGCAGCAGAATATAAAAGACGCCAAGCATCCCCAGAAAACTCCAGTGGTCATAGGTTTTCGTCTTCAAGTCATAAACGACCACGCCAATCAGGGCTGCAATCATGGGGACTGCCGCTGCAATATTCATTTTGACTGCCAGTTCCTTATTGGCTGCATCTACCTGAAAGACTTCCTGATAGTCTTCAGGCAGGGTCTCGATATATAGAGGAAGTTTCATATTCGTCTCCTTCTTCTTGGATCTCTCCTAACTCTTTCCTGGCATTCAATTCCATCCTGGGCTTCGGTCCTTTCCAGGACCTTCATTCTCGATCCTATTTTACGAATCCTGTCGCTGTTTTCTCATAAAATTTCGTTTTGGCTGACTTCATGACCGGAATCGACTGGCTTTCTGATGATTTTCTGAACGCCGCTGGTGCCTATCCAAAAGCACACCAAAAAACCTGGATACGACTCCTCCCTCTTTCAGGAAAAAACCATTATCCAGGCGTTTGGATCTCAATTCAATTTCTGGTCAGAAAACCGGATCAGCTGCGCACATCGTGCCCTTCAATGGAAATCTTGTTTTCACTCAGGAAAGTATCCTGCATTTTGACAAACTTTTTCTTTTCAAAATAGTAAGCAGCAAAGAACACGATCAGTGAAGTATCAAAAGCGGGCAGCAGATAGGTCAGCAGCAGCCAGAGGACAACCGCCAGCCCATCAAGCAGTACGAAATCTTTGATCGAACCGTAAAAGCCGACTGTCCTGAGCTGGGAGGTCAGATCCAGCAGCAAAATAACCAGCGCTGCAGTGGCGATCAGAGCATCCACGGAGAAGTTGATCAGATAGTTATTGCTCAAAACCGCCTTGATGAACATGCACACCAGCGAAGCGCAGATCATATTGATCATGCCGCTGATGCGAAAGATGGTCAGGTCATCCCGCAGGGTGGCTGCTACGCTGTCAAGAAACGAGGCGCTTTTCTTGCGGGAGAGCAGTTTATCCGGAATCTTTTTATTTTCCAGGCGCAGGTCTGTCACCCAGTTGATGAGCAGATGCTTCATCCCGACGGATTCATTCATCTTCTCAATGCTCTGGAAAGCACGAGTGTATTCGACATCTTCACTTAATGGAGCTGCCTTCCGATTGAGCGCTTTGGTATTCCAGTCTGGAGTGAGAAAACTCATTCGAAGGATACCGAATCCGCCCCATCGATCAGGATGTTGGTGCTGAAGTATTTCTTCATGGCTTCATACAGATAGTATGGGTCTTTCGCTCCGCCTGTTTCGAAGGAAGAGTGCATGGCCAGCTGAGCCAGACCAATATCGACGGCATGAACAGAAACCTGCGTATTGGACAGATTGCCCAGTGTCGATCCACCGGCAATGTCAGAACGGTTGGCAAAGCACTGAACAGGGATGTCAGCCATCTTGCAGATCTGACTGAAGATAGCTCTTGAGAAAGCATCGGTTGTGTATTTCTGGTTGGCTGCTTCTTTGATGATTGGGCCTTTGTTCAGTTCAACCGCATTTTCAGCATCTGTTTTTTCTGGATGATTGGGATGAACGGCATGACCATTGTCAGCGGAAACCAGGAAACTTCCGGCAATTGCACGGTAGTAATCTTCATCCGATTTACCCAGGGAGTCATTGATACGATGTAGAGTATCCTGCAGCAGCGTAGACATCGCACCCTGTTTGGTGTTGGAACCAACTTCTTCGTTATCGAAGCAGCAATAAACATCAATCTTGCCACCGTGTTCGGCATTTAAGAAGCCCTGCAGCGTGGTATAGGCACATTCAAGGTCGTCCAGTTTTGGAGAGGAAACGAATTCATCCGCATATCCCCAAACAACACCAGGCATACGGTTCACTAAGAACAGGTCTTTTCCACGGATGGCGTCAACATCAACGCCAAGTTCTTTGGCGACCATGGCATCAAAGGATCCTTTTGCCATTTCGCCAGCAGACATCAATGGGCAAAGGTCAACCTGACGGTTGAATGCATAGCCATCGTTGACCTGACGGTTGAAATGGATGGGCACGTTTGGAATCGTGAGGATGTCGCGATCGATGTAGAGCAGTTTGCTTTCGATGCCCTGTTCGGTTTCAACCAGAACACGGCCGGCAATGGATAATGGACGATCCAGCCATGTGGAGTCAATCATGCCGCCATAAGCTTCAACATTGAGTTTGAGATACTGCGCCGGGCCTGTCAGTTCAGGCACAGCTTTAATTTTGTAGGTTGGGGAATCAGAATGAGCAGCACTCATCTGGAAATGATAGTCAGTCAGATTCTCTGGAATATAGAAGCCAAGGATGGAACTATTGTTGCGGATTACATAGTATCCGTGGCCCGGTTCCAGATTCCAGGCCTCTTTTTCTTTTAAATGCGTGTATCCCTTTGCCGCCATCAGTTTTTCAATGGATGCAACGGAATGGAACATACTGGGGCACTCAGCAATAAACTGGGTCAGCTCCTGAGCGAATTGTTTGTAGGACATAGATAAACCTCCACCATCACAATAGCACATACAAATCTGCCGATTAAGTAATAATCACAATCCTCTTTAGGTTTTTCTTATCCCTGAACCTGCTTTAATCGCGATGAATTATACGAAAACGATTTCAAGGACTACCTTCTTAGGCTACAATTGCGATAACGCTCTGCGGACGAATCCATCTTCATTCTGTTTTTGTTTTCAGAAGTATGCATCTATGATCCAGGTCTGAAGAAACAGTGATCAGGCTCCATCACGATTTGAATAGAGATTTGAATAGAGATTTGAATAGACAAGAGTAAATATCCGTCTCTTCACCACAGCCTGCAAATCCAGCAAGATCATCCAGCACTGTCTGGATCCATGATCTGCCCGGTCCACGAGCGAAAGAAACGTTTTGTTTTTCAATCCCGGTCCAGTCTTTTTCAGGCTGCCTGGATATACCCGAAAGAAGACAGACAAGATCTTTTCTTGTACAGAAAGGAGAGCCCGCCAAGATATGTACCATATTCCCAATGACAAACGGACCATCCGCTCTGCCACACATATTTATGCCGGCCTGCAGGCGTGCCTGAAAACCAAGTCTTTCGAAGAAATTACCATCACTGACATTCAGAAAGCTTCGGGCGTTTCCCGAAGCACCTTCTATCGCCTGTTCGATAATCTGAGTGACGTCATCTACTGGACGTGTGACACGTATTTAGCCCGCTCTTTTGAAGCCATCAGTGAAGAAGACCAGCATGACGAACTGGCTTTGACCCGTCACTTTGTAGCGTTCTGGATGGAGCAGTCCGAATTCTTTGAGCTGATGCTTCAAGTCAGACAGCCCTTTATTCTCTATCAGTGTCTTTTACAGACCTCCGGGAAAATGCGCAAAGATGAAAAAGTTCCCTTGTGTGCTTCTTCCTGGACGGATGATACAGAAGCCCGCTATGCACTCAACCTGCATGCTGGGATCATTTTCAGTCTGCTGAAAACCTGGCTGGAAGGCGGCCGCAAAGAATCCATTGATGAAGTCATGATAATCCTTGAAAAGCAGCTGGATACCTTCTCAAAAACAAGAAGCAGCCGCCCCACCCTGCCCGACCAAATCCCTCCAAGCAAAAAAGTCCTTCATGACCATGGGGAGTCATGAAGGACTTTTCATTTTGATTTCAGTTTTCAGTTGCAGAATTGGTTCACTAAGAATACATCCCGCCCGAATTAGTGGAGAGCAGCCTTTTCAGCCTCATCCTGTTGTTTACGGATAGCCGGCATGATCAGACCTAAAGCCAGTAAAACAAATGGCATAACGATGTTCAGGATTGTACGCAGCATATCCCCTTCCTGGTAGACACCCAGGATGCAGCAGGCCGCTGTAACAAAGAAGCACCAACCGCCAAAGAAGATCGCCAGATTTTTATTCTTAACGAAGACATAATCACTGTGGAATTTGCTTCCAGCTTTGCGCAGCATGATGTAGGCAAAGAATACCCATAAGTAGCGCATTGGCATACATACAGAATTCAGCTTGGTCAGCCATGTGATGATGTCGGCTGCAGATTTACCTAACAGCTGAATTGCGATGATGGATCCGGACAGGATACCGATCAGGATGATACCGTTGACGTAAGCACCATTCTTGTTCTGTTTGAGCAGACCTTTTGGAACAAACTGTCTGGCGGATTCATCATCGAGCAGCATACGCAATGGAGCATCGATCGAAAGAACCAGAGTCGAGAACTGACCGATGGCGTTGCAGGCACCATAAACAATAACAAAGAAGCTGCCCACATGGTAGTATTCACCAAGTTTCTGGAAGCACTCGTAAGCACCGTTGGCAATGAAGGAAGCCTGTGCTTCACCAGTGATTTCAGCCGCAGGAATCATCATACCCATTGCGATGGTACCGAGTACAGCGCAGATCATAACCATGATCGCCAGGGCAATCATGCCTTTC
Organism: Allobaculum sp. JKK-2023; assembly: GCF_034745455.1. Lineage (NCBI taxonomy): Bacteria > Bacillati > Bacillota > Erysipelotrichia > Erysipelotrichales > Erysipelotrichaceae > Allobaculum > Allobaculum sp. JKK-2023. The sequence goes on from NZ_JAYERV010000003.1 coordinate 1,175,241, forward strand.
GGGAAATCTTTTCCCGGATTGTTTACCTTATTTACATAAGGAGAAATCTTTTCACAGCCGCCGACCGCAAAGACAAGGATCGAAAGGCTGGTAAAATACTGAACATTGAATTGTGGAATTAAATGTTCCCAGCTCCAGTCAAGTGGAACATAAGTAGCCGATGGGTTAATCATTGGCGCCGCAAACATCATAACGATGTAAAGCAGGGACATGACAAACATCGAGCTTCCAGCCAGGGAGGTCAAAGCTTTTAAAGGCTGCAGACCTTTGGAAGCCACCCATAAGAAGAAGACAAAGACAACACCGGTTGCCAGCTGAACCTGCCAGGAAGGCAGAGAATCATACCATTCATTGCGTAAGAACATCCAGGCCAGTGCTTTCAGACCGCCGCTTCCTTTCGAAGCAATGTATGGGATATGAACAACCCAGTAAGTATAACCAGCGTAATAAGCCAGTTTTGGGTTCGTCGTTTCCAGAACCCAGCTGGTAACACCACCGCCTGCGTTTTTGAACGCAGAACCGAGTTCACCAACCATTAATGCATACGGTACAAAGTACAGGGCAAACATCATGATCCATGAGAAGATGACCTGTGTACCATTGAAGTAACCAAATCCGTTTACTACGTTACCAAAGCCCCAAACAGTGGAAAACGCCATAAACGCAAGGGTAATCCAGCTGATCTTCTTCGCATCCGAAGCAGCTGTAGTACCTTTGTTGGAAGACATAGAAAAACACTCCTTTCACCCGGTCATTATCCCATAAAAACAGTGAAATGTGACCTATATTTGAAATTTTGTGATGGTGTCCAAAAAGATGGGAATCCTGTTTATGAAATTTATCATCTCTGAAAGGCAATAATTTACATTTCATACAGAAACTTTCAAAAGAATGGTTTCTAAGAATGTCATAATTTATCAAAAAAGGCGGATTTTAATGTGATTTCGAATTTTCATACTTATTTCATCTTCTTTTAAGAACCATATGTTTTTCTTAAGATTGATATCGGCTTATGGGTTGAGTGATTGTTTTGCGCTTTCATATTTCAATGTAAACAGCACGCATTTTTATTTTGTTCAGATATCACGGACATTTTAATTTTCGCTCCATATTGTTTTTGTTCAGTATCTCTTTTATTCAGGCAGGTTTTAATGGACACAGCCTCTTTTTGGGATATGGACAGTGCATGCCCAAGACGGATTTTAACAGTTGGTTATATTAGGTTTTTAAGGAAAAAACAGTTTCTAATGAATATAGATGTGTTATTATAAATTCATGAGAATGAAGACGTCACAAGCCTGCAAATACCTTGGGGTTGCCAGGCACACCTTGTACAAAATGATTGAAGATGGAATGCCTGCCCATCGCTCTATTGGCGGACACTACATGTTTGACCAGGAAGAAATGGATCAATACATTGGCAAAGCTCCTGCTCTTCCTGAACGAATGGCCGTTGGCTATTGCCGGGTTTCAACCAAAAAGAGAAAAGATGACCTTGAAAGACAAGCAGATGTGGTTGAAATCTATATGCAAAAGCAAGGCTGGAAATATCAAATCATTGAAGATACTGGATCTGGGATGAACTATAAAAAGCCGGGGCTTTTAAAACTGATCGATCTTTTACTGGATCGAAAGATCAGCCATATTGTCATTACCCACAAAGACAGGCTTCTTCGTTTTGGCTTTGAGTTGATTGAATATATTGCCAAAAAGATGGATACAGAAATCGTAGTTCTTAACCAGGGCGAAGAAAGAAACAGCGCCCAGGAATTAACAGATGACTTGATTGCGATCATTACTGTATTTTCAGGACGGCTGTATGGCTCCAGAAGCAACAAGACCAAAAAAATCATTGAGGAAAGTAAACGGCTGTTGAAAGGAGATGGAGCAGATGAGCAAATCGAAGAAAACGATTCAGATGGTTTCAATCAAATTGAATGATGACCAGCAGATGTTCGCCGAGAATTTGTTTACTGCTTACGTGGAAACCTATAACCTGCTCTCTCCTATTGCCTGTTCCATCAATTCTTATGGACGAAGTGCAGAAAAGATCCGGGACGATCTGCGCAAGCAAAAGCAGGTGTTAAAAGACATCACGACTCATGTTGCAAAAGTAACTGGGGTCGCTTTTCCTGATGGAATGCTTCCATCCTGGCTATGGACAATGGCTTTGCATTCTGCAGTAGCGAACCGCAAGTCTATGGATGAAGAAATCTTCAGGCGGATTCAGGAAGAGCTGTATGCAGATTACAAGATGACGGCCCATGAAGCGGCAGTTGTCATGTACGTGGCGAAATCTCCCAAAGTCTTTAAGAAGATCCTTCAAAAAAGAATGTTTGAAGTCCCCAAAAAGTTTTCAAACAAAGAGATCAATGGCCATCTGCGGCAATGCGATCCTAAGCGGCTCCACAAACTCATTGCTCACGCAGCAAGAAGATACAGACAATACCTTCGGCCAGTTCATACGAATAAAAATACATGGATGAAGATCGATAAGAATGGATATGGCATCCAGCATAAAAATGGAACGACTTTTATTTCTATGCACAGCTTAGGCAGCCAGAAAGAATTCAATGTTGAACTGAAAGGAATCTTTTATACAGCCAAAACAGGCAAGACGAGAAGCAATCTTACTGTTGTCTATGACCGGGACAGGAAATGCTTAGTTTTCCAGAGAATGGTTGAAGTCAGAAACCGCCCGAACCAGTCAGAGACAAAGGTTGGGATGGATGCCGGAATCACGTCACTGCTCAGCACTTCCCATGATATGGCTTCTGCTTCTTTAAAAGAAGAAAAGCTTGCCAAGAAGGAAAAAGAACTGAAAGAGAAAAACAGCAAGGCGGCTCAAACGCTTGACCATACAACCTTCAAGCAGTTCAGCTATTCTGCTTCTGATTTTCTCAGCGAGCGGGGAATCCAGCGCAACCGGATTCGAGACCGCAGGAAAAATGCCTTAAAAGAAGCAGACCAGATCCAGTTTTTGCTTAACGATCCACAATCAAAATGCTCAGAAGACGAGAAAAAGAAACTGGAAGACCAGATCTATGCCCTTAGACGCAAAGCTAAGCGGATTGAGGAAAACAACCGAAGAGGAAACAAACGCTTTCGCAGGCAGTCCCAGAGAATCCAGAATCATTTAAAGACAATCACAAATGAAGAGATTGCCTTAGTTCTCAAAGCAGACTCGGATATTGGGCACATCATCATGGAAAACCTGGACATCAGGGGACAGGCAAGCACCTGGTCAAAACTAAACCGCAGGCTGTCAGGCTGGATTTATGGCCTCTTGCAGGAAAGAGTGGAATACAAAGCTGGATTGAAGTCAATTAAAACTTCGTATGTCAACCAGGCTTACAGTTCCCAATACTGCCATATCTGCGGAAGCAAAATCCAAAGAGACAAATCTCATTATGAAAATGCGCGTTGTAAGCTGCATGGACAGTTCAATGCAGATATCAACGCCGCCCATAACCTCGTCTGGATGTATGAAAATCATCCTGAAGTCACCAAATGGACCCCAAGAAAAACGGTCCAGCAGTTTTATGAAAAAAGATCTGAATGTTATAACCAGACCGTCTGCAGCCTTATTGCATCATTAAAAGGGTTAAGCAGTGCAAAATCCGCCTAACCCTGCGTAATTCGTTTTTCTGCACAAAAAATACGAACCAAAAACAAGTGTGAACATCAAGCACGAACACATAGAAAAATCCCATATGAGTTCTGAACTCATATTTGTTTACTCCCCCTGCCGAAGCTGGCGGCGGAACGATCTTCGGATTGGGCCAAAGTCTCAGGGCTGGTCCTGCGTCGGTAAGGGGGATGCGGGATGCCAGTACTGCGATACTGGGCTGTATCCCATAAAATTTGGATTTGGATTCCCTTCGGGGAGTTTTGGTCCTCAAAGCGGGGCTTAGATAAGGATCTTGTATCTTAACCCTTCTCCCGCCGGCTAATGCTGAACACTGTTCGCAGACAGGGATGTAACCGTTTTATCCTATCAGGGATAAAACAGTCTCATTTAACGAAGGGTTAAAATAATAGGCACCCCCTTAAAAATAGATCCCTGAGCACCCAACAGCTTCATGACGCATGCTGGCCTGTGTATCCTGCCACAATTGCTGCAAGGAACCGCCAAACCTGGTTGTCGACCACTTGCTTTCAGGATGGGATCTGGTGGCGCCATGATTCAATCCGGTCTATTCCTGGCCGCAAATCCTGAACCATAAATACTGATTTCATCCATGTTGATTTGATAAGGAGCGATTATGCCAATTTCTTCTTTGCGAAAACCAAAGTCTACTTGCTGCAAACGGGCCGCCAGATCCCGCGCAACCTGCCCTGCATTTTTCGCAGCTGCCCTTGCTGCCTCCATGGCGCTTTGCGGCTGTCATGGATCCACAAAAGAATCCACTTCCTCTGATTCTTCTGTGGCCCTCTCCGCCTCTTCCCCACAAGAGAATTCTGCCTCCCAGATAATTGCTGATCAGGCTGCCCAGGAGGCTCAGGCCAGACTGGATCTCATTAACCAGAGCCCTGCGCAAACGGTTGTTGATGTGACTGGACTGGATCCGGCTTTGATCCGAAATGCTTTTCACAGTATTGAACTGAGCGAAGAAGAGCTGCTTGCTTATGGCGATAGCATCTATTCCAGCGACCAGTCCTTTATCGCGCCCGATCAGCTGCGTCTTGTCCGGGTCCTCTTCTGCGATTTTTCCGGTCAGAGCCGCGTTGGGGAGCTGATTGTGAACGAAAAGATTGCGCAGGATATCGAAGAAATCTTCTACGAACTGTACCAGAACGCCTATCCGATCGATCACATTTATATTCCAGTGGAATATGGCCAGGATGATAATGCGATCATGGAAGCTGATATTACCCGTGCGCAGGCGTTTACCACTGGTGAAGATGGCCAGTATCAGGAACATGAGCATTCATTAGGCCTGGCCGTTGATCTCAACGCCCTCTATAACCCGCAAGTCATCGTCGAAGAAGAGAGCATCACCGTTTTGCCGCCAGCGGCCGCTGATTATGTTGATCGTGAAAACAAGCGCCCATATATGATGGACGAAAATGACCTGGCCGTTCAGCTTTTTGAACAGCACGGCTTTACGTGGGGCGGCATCTGGCAAGGCCGCAATGACTACCAGCATTTTGAAAAAGGTTTTGATCACGAAACCAACCATATCGATCCAAATCTTCATTATGGAGCCGACTGATGATCAGAACCAGTCAATTGGATTCCCTGTCCGGACTTGGCGCCGGACTTTTTTTCTGTGGCAAAGGCAGACTGAGAGCGCTGGAAAAGAACGACCGTTTCATCCTGCTGCAAGCGAAGCAATTATGGTAAAAAAAAAGCCGCGAAACGAAGTTTCGCAGCTTTGAAGTCTATTGATGATTATTCAACGATTTCAGTAACGTTTCCGGCACCTACAGTGTGTCCACCTTCACGGATAGAGAATGTAGTACCATTTTCGATAGCGATAGGAGCGATCAGTTCAACGTTCATTTCAACGTTATCACCAGGCATAACCATTTCAACGCCATCTGGCAGAGTGATTACACCAGTTACGTCAGTTGTACGGAAGTAGAACTGAGGACGGTAGTTGGAAACGAATGGAGTGTGACGTCCACCTTCATCTTTGCTCAGTACATAAACGTGAGCTTTGAATTTTGTGTGAGGATGTACGGATCCTGGTTTTGCCAGAACCTGTCCACGCTGTACCTGGTCACGTGCAACACCACGGAGCAGAGCACCGATGTTGTCACCAGCACGAGCTTCGTCGAGCTGTTTGTGGAACATTTCCAGACCAGTCAGAACAGTTGTACGAGTTGGTTTGATACCAACGATTTCAACGTTGTCGGACAGATGAGCAGTACCACGTTCAACACGTCCAGTTGCAACAGTACCACGACCGGAGATAGTCATAACGTCTTCGACAGCCATTAAGAATGGTTTATCAACGTCACGAACTGGGTCGTCGATCCAGTTGTCAACAGCTTCCATCAGTTCATCGATAGCTGGAGTCCATTTTGGATCGCCTTCGAGAGCTTTCAGAGCGGAACCGCGGATGATTGGTGTGTTGTCACCGTCGAATTCGTATTCATCGAGCAGTTCACGGATTTCCATTTCAACAAGGTCGATCAGTTCTTCGTCATCAACCATGTCGCATTTGTTCAGGAACACTACCATTTTTGGTACACCTACCTGACGAGCAAGCAGGATGTGTTCACGTGTCTGAGGCATTGGACCATCAGTAGCAGCAACAACGAGGATTGCGCCATCCATCTGAGCGGCACCAGTGATCATGTTTTTGATGTAGTCAGCGTGACCCGGGCAGTCTACGTGAGCGTAGTGACGTTTGTCTGTCTGGTATTCAACGTGAGCTGTGTTAATGGTGATACCACGAGCTTTTTCTTCTGGAGCACCATCGATCTGATCGTAATCAGTTTTCTGAGCCATACCTTTGTTAGAAAGAACGCTGGTGATAGCTGCAGTCAGAGTAGTTTTTCCGTGGTCAACGTGGCCGATTGTACCAATGTTGACATGGGTTTTACTTCTGTCAAATTTTTCCTTAGCCATTATATCCTCCTAGAGTAATTTTCAGACTGTTGATATTCTATGATATTCGGGAACCGAAATCAATCATTACCGTCCTTTGGATCAGGCAGACGGCCAGCCCGCATTCTTTTTTAACAGCGAATGAACTGTTTTAAACAAAAATCAGATAAGACTTAGCGTTTTCAGACTCCGCAGGCCAGTCTGTTACAGACTACTTGCCAGCTTCGGCAATAATCTTTTCAGCAACAGATTTTGGTACTTCGGAGTAGTGGTCAAAGTGCATGGAGTAGTTTCCACGACCCTGAGTGAAGGAACGCAGGTCAGTTACATAACCAAACATTTCAGCCAGTGGAATCATGGCACGTACAATTGTAGCGTTGCCACGTTCTTCCTGGTCAGTGATCTGACCACGACGGCTGGATGCGTCACCCATTACAGAACCAAGGTATTCCGATGGTGCTGTGATTTCAACGAGCATGATTGGCTCTAACAGAACAGGGTTGCACTTCTTGGCAGCTTCACGAAGAGCCATGGAAGCAGCAATCTTATAGGCCTGTTCAGAGGAGTCGACATCATGGTAGCTTCCGTCGAACAGAGTGGCTTTAACGTCGATCATTGGATAGCCGGCAAGTACACCTTTTTCCAGCGCATCCTGCAGACCTTCGTTAGTTGGTTTGATGTATTCTTTTGGCACGCTTCCGCCGACAACAGCGTCGATGAATTCGTAACCTTTACCTTCTTCGTTTGGCTCAAATTTGATCCATACGTGACCATACTGACCTTTACCACCGGACTGACGGATGTATTTACCTTCACACTCAGCCGCTTTGCGCAGAGTTTCACGGTAAGCAACCTGTGGTTTACCAATCTTGGCATCTACGTTGAACTCACGGCGCAGACGTTCTACCAGAACGTCCAGCTGAAGTTCGCCGACACCAGCGATGATGGTCTGACCGGTTTCTTTATTGGTGTATGTTTTGAAGGTTGGGTCTTCTTCAGCCAGTTTAGCCAGAGCAAGACCCATCTTATCCTGGTCAGCTTTCGTTCTTGGTTCCAGGGACAGTTCGATAACTGGTTCCGGGAACTGCATCTTTTCCAGAATAATTGGGTGATCCGGATCGCACAGGGTATCACCAGTTGTGGTGTTTTTCAGACCAACAGCGGCAGCAATATCCCCAGAGTAAACCTTCGGAATTTCGTGACGCTGGTTAGCGTGCATCTGCATGATACGGCCGAAACGTTCTTTCTGGTCTTTAGAAGAGTTCAGAACGTAGCTTCCAGAATCAGCAGTACCGGAATATACACGGAAGAACGTAAGTTTTCCGACGTATTTATCAGTCATAACCTTGAATGCCAGAGCCGAGAATGGTTCGTCATCGGAAGCGTGGCGTTCAGCAGGTTCGCCATCCATCAGAGTTCCTTTGATTGCTGGAACATCCAGTGGGCTTGGCAGGTAAGCGACAACTGCATCCAGCATTGGCTGAACACCTTTGTCTTTGTATGCGGAACCGCATAATACAGGGAAGAATTCACCAGTGCAAACAGCAACACGCAGAACGCGTTTGATGTCTTCAATGGATGGTTCTTCACCTTCGAGAACCTGCATCATCAGATCTTCATCGTAGTCTGCCAGATATTCCAGCAGTTTTTCACGATATTCTTCCATCTGATCGACCATGTCTTCTGGTACAGGTCCTTCTTCGACGATAATTCCCTTATCGCCTTTGTTATAAAGGGCTTTGCGTTCGATGATGTCAACAACACCTTCGAAGGCAGTTTCAGCACCGATTGGCAGCTGAATTGGGCAGGATTTAGCACCGAGACGATCTACGATCGTATTGCAGCTCATGATAAAGTCTGCACCGGTGGAGTCCATTTTGTTTACAAATACAATACGTGGTACACCGTATTCAGAGGCCTGACGCCATACGGTTTCTGTCTGAGGCTCAACACCGGCTTTGGCATCCAGAACGGTTACAGCACCATCGAGTACACGCAGGGAACGTTCAACTTCTACTGTGAAGTCAACGTGACCCGGAGTATCGATAATGTTGATTCGGTTGCCTTTCCAGTGAACGGTTGTAGCAGCAGATGTAATTGTAATACCACGTTCAGCTTCCTGATCCATCCAGTCCATTGTGGATGCACCATCGTGAGTTTCACCGATTTTATGGTTTACACCTGTGTAGTACAGAATTCGTTCAGTGGTTGTTGTTTTTCCGGCGTCGATATGAGCCATGATACCAATGTTACGGGTATCGTTAAGTGAATATTCTCTTGGCATGATTCGACATCCTTCCTGATTCAAAATCTATCTTAATATAAAACGGAAATTCAGATTCAGCAGTGCTGAAGCAATTGCCACAAAATTACCAGCGGTAATGAGCGAATGCTTTGTTGGCTTCAGCCATGCGGTGAACGTTGTCACGCTGTTTTACAGAAGCACCGTTGCCGTTGGCAGCATCGATGATTTCAGCAGCAAGACGCTGTTCCATTGTTTTTTCGTTACGCAGTCTTGCGTAGTTGACTAACCAGCGCAGACCTAAAGTCAGTCTTCTTTCTTCGCTGACTTCAACTGGTACCTGGTAGTTTGCACCACCAACACGTCTAACCTTCAGTTCGAGCTGAGGCATGATGTTTTCGAGAGCCTGCTCGAAAACTTCCATAGGCTGTTTGCCTGTTTTAACTTCGACAATGTCAAATGCATTGTACAGAATTTTCTGGGCTGTTCCTCGTTTACCATCAATCATGATTTTGTTGATTAAACGAGTTACGAGTTTGGAATTGTAAATAGGATCTGGTAAAACATCCCGTTTTGCAATATGTCCTTTTCTTGGCATTGGTTTATTCTCCTTTCACGATTGACGACTATTTCTTAGGTTTCTTAGTTCCGTATAAAGAACGGCTCTGACGGCGTTCGTTAACACCAGCGCAGTCAAGTGTTCCACGGATGATATGGTAACGAACACCTGGCAGGTCTTTAACACGTCCGCCGCGGATTAATACAACAGAGTGTTCCTGAAGGTTGTGTCCGATTCCTGGAATATATGCAGTTACTTCCATGCCGTTGCTCAGACGAACACGGGCATATTTACGAAGTGCAGAGTTTGGTTTTTTAGGGGTCATTGTACCAACACGAGTGCAGACACCACGTTTCTGTGGGCTAGTCTGTTTCGTAGCTCTGGACTTTAAAGAGTTGTAGCCGCGGTTCAGCGCAGGAGACTTAGACATGTTCTGGCTGGACTGGCGGCCTTTACGAATTAACTGGTTAATTGTAGGCATTGCTTCTCCTTATTTATCCTTTTAATCTAACGTTTCATGCAAACGAATCCGGGTGGTTCATAAACATCCCTTTAAAAAAGCGGGCTTGGTCACCCATTTGCATGCTCAGAAAGCTTACAAAATTCACAACCTCATGTCAACTGCAAATCTTTATGAAATTCATGAAAATTTTATGGAAGCGTTGTTTCATCTGATGAGCCATTTTCTTTACCACTTTCATACAGTTCGTCCTGCAGAGTGCGACGTTGTGTCCTCCTTATCCTGATCAAATGGGTATTTTTTTGCGGAAAACAGGCGAGAAAGCAATCTGCGAAATTCTTCTGTCCGCTTTCCTTTTCCTTTCCTTTTTCCTTTTCTTTGACTTCATCGAACTTTCCGATTTTCCAACTCCATTTCTATACCATGATCCTTCACTAGGCGCTGCGACAACGCCGCACCTCCAGCAGCAGCCTCTTGGGTTTTCAAAAACAAAAGCCGCTGCATTTCCAGCGAACATGCAGCAAGCAGATTGTCATCCTCATCACACCGACTCTGAATTCGAAACGTTCTCAGGGGCACGTCTCCAAGCCATGAAGACGGAGTACCGAGTCAGAAGATGCGGTAAGAAGATGAAATCAGAAGGTTGTGCTGGATCCATGAGATCCTTCAACCAAAAGCGGAAAAGCCTCTTTCGATACTCTGCCATCTTTGACTTGAATTTCGTTCTCATCAAAAAGATTCAGATACATTCCATCTTCAAGCGGCAGCTTGATCTGGTCTGCCGGCTTCTCCAGCAAAAAGAAGCCAGTCAGACCATCCCGCATAACGCTCAGCAGATGCTGCTCCTCATCAGGTCCGTATTCGATAACGCTCTGGGGATGAAAATAAGTTTTATGGATCGTACTCATGCGCCGGATCCAGCCGGCTGCTTCCTGATCCTCTTTCCAGCGGATTGGATCCTGGTCAAAAATACTTGGCCGGTGTGTTTCCCGCTGCTCCTGGCCATGATAAACCAGCGGCAGGCCCTTTAACGAAAACTGCAAAGCCGTCCAGTTTTTCCACAACAGGAGGTCTGAAACATATTGGGCAATGCGGTTATTATCATGGTTTTCCAGATAGCGCAATTTGATCGCATTGGCTGGCAGCGCGGCATCCTGGCGAATCAGGGCATCGATCCATTCCTGCATAGGTTTATGCTCTTTAAAAATCTTCTCGGCATAGGGATACGCATCGTAGTCATACAGAACATCAAAAGCCTGGTACAGATCGGCATCACATTCGGCAGTCCGATGATGATCGCGAATAAATTTGGTGAAAGGCAGATGGCAGCTTTCAGCAAGCCAGAAAAGATCAGGATTGACTTCGCCACATTCTTTGCGTGCCCGCTTCCAGAAGGAAACCGGAATCCGGGTTGCCACATCACAACGAAATCCATCCAGGATTCCAGCATATAGTTTCAGGATATCAATCAGGTAGTCCTGCAATCCCGGATTAGAGAAATCAAGATCGATAATATCGCTCCAGTCTTCAACGATCGAGGAAGGTCTTCCCTGCTCGTTGCGATAAAACCACTCCGGATGTTCATGATAAAGAACGGAGTCCGGTGAGGTATGGTTGAATACGATATCGACAATCACCTTCATGCCCAGACTGTGGGCTGTTTCAACGAGTTTTTTGAGACCGTCCCAGTTTCCCATGGCTGGATCAATCGCTCGATAGTCACGGATCGCATAAGGACTTCCATCCTTTCCCTTACGACATTCCTCTCCAGTTGGATAGATTGGCATGAGCCAGAGAATATCTGCGCCGAGTCCATGGATTCTTTCCAGATCCTTTGTTACCTGTTCAAAAGTTCCTTCTTGGGAATGATTGCGAACAAAGACCGAATACATTATTTTCTGCTCAAGTTCAGGATTTGTTTGTTGTGCCATAAAAATCACCTGTCATTTCTATCTCTTTACTTTTATCTTTTTCGTTTTTTTCTTTTCTCTACTCTTTTTTCTTTTTCGATTCTCTGCAGCAGGCTATCGATTGATTCAATTTTTGCGCTCACTGTTGTGCTGAAACCGGCTTTATTCCTTATCCCTTCTCAGCTATGGGTATTTTTCATTTCGGACAGCATTCAATTCTAATTTTTTCCATTTCCGGCTGTTTATTGAGCAGACGGTTCCAGCTGAAAAATTTCAGCGCCAAAAAATTCTGCTTCAGAGGGATCATGGGTGGCAAAAACAAGAGCAATCTGTTTTTTCTGGCAGATGGCTTTGACCGTTTCCATAATCTGTATTCGCAGCTGGCTGTCCAGGGCATGAAAGATTTCATCCAGCAAGAGCAGCTGCGGCTCCTTCATCATGGCTCTTGCCAGAGCAATCCGTTTTCTCTGCCCAGCTGAAAGGGTAGAGACCGGCTGATCCCAGAAGGATTCGCAATTGAATAACTTCCCCCACTTTTGGGCTTTTTCTTTTCGTTCCTTGCGAGAGCAGGCAGACCAGTCTATCCCGAGCTGAATATTGGTCATAGCAGAAAGCATCGGGTAAAGTCCTTCCTGGTCAAAAACCATGGAGATTCGTTCAGGGCGAACAACTTTTCCCTCAGTGGGCTCAAGAATTCCTGCCAGAAGCTTGAGAATGGTGCTTTTGCCAATTCCGGATTCCCCCATCAGGGCGATCCGGCTGGCTGGATAAATCTTCAGATCGATTCCTTCCAGGATTTTCTTCTGATCCAGTTCAATTCCCGCCTGCTCCAGGCCGGCCACGACTTCTTCTTTTGGATCGAGAGCTTCTTCCTCCAACCCGGATCTTTCCGGGTTCGGATCTGTCGCGATCTTTCCAGCCGCTTTCTGGTCTCTTTCCATATTTTCCCCTCCTTCAGGCATGACTTTGACTTCCAGCTTCTTTTCTGCTGCTTGGGCCGCCTTTATTCAAGCTATAGCGCACACCCTGAAAAAATCAAGCAAAAAATTGAATATTCAATCCCGGAATATTCCTTTTTCAATCTTAAAGAAATTCGTTGTCAAGAGAGACATTGAAGAAGTGATTTGCTATAATGATGTCGCTTGGAGATATAGCATTTTTCCTACAATTGAGATAAGGTAAACTGATTCCTCTTATTTGTTGTCGAAAACCGTCAACATGGTTGACAGTTATTCTCGTAATAACCTCTTCCATGTTCCGTCGGTATCCTTATAATTTGAGTAAGTTGACCACTTGACGGCATGTCAGGTAAAAATCTCGTCTTCAAGTGCCGGATTTTATTCCGGCTTTTTCTTTTTATTGATCTTCAGCGTTCCAATCCATCTGGATTGGAACGTTTTTCTTTATGATGCTGTTCTACGATATTAAACAGCTAATATTTGATTCTATTTACTATCGGTTCTCTTTTCGATTTGTCTGTTCATTCCAAAGAAAAACGCTCCGGCCGTCCTTAGACTTTGCCAGAGCGATATTTTACCTCTCATATTCAGATTTGAATGCTCAGTTTAAAATTACTCCTGTTTTTCTGTATGTATTTTTCTGAATTGATTTTGAAACTGAGATTTCTGTTTGGAGAATCCAGCTATTTTCCTGTCAATCAAACTCCATCAAAGACCAGACACCGTCAAAGATCAGACTCTGCCAAATAAATAAGGAGCTGGGGTTCCATCAGGCTTTTCAGGAGAATCAACCGGATAGAATCCGATGGGATCTCCTGCACAATACATCCAGTCATTTCCGATATAGATGCCGACATGGGAAATATAATTTGGATTTTCGCCATAAGTTCCCTGCCAGAAAACCAAGTCTCCTGGCTGTTGTGATCCTTTTGCAACCGGTCTGCAATAGGCGGAATAAATTTTGGCCGCATTGGTCATCATCGGATCCACATCAATTCCCCATTTGGCGCGCATGCTCCAGGTCACAAGTCCCGAGCAGTCAAATCCAGTCTGTGGACTTTTACCAGCCCAGACATAGGGAGTGCCTTCATACTTGAGAGCTTCCTCCATGAACAGATTCAGCCTGTCATTGCCAAGGCGCGGCATCAGATACTCACGAACAGGAATTACAGCTCCAGTCGAAGAATCTGTAAACCAGGACTTTCCGTCGGCTGCCCAGGTTTCAAAAGCCGCCTGTTCTTTGGCGGTTGAGGCATGACCTGTTTCTTTTACGCCTTCATTATTGAACCAGGCAAAGTCAATAGTTCCATCATTGTGGTCAGCCGGAAGCAGGCGGAACTGATTGCGGGCTGCTTTTCCACTTTCAGTTAAGAAGCAGTAGAGTTTTCCGTCGATGACTTTGAGTCCAGTATAGAGCGTTCCATCCCCGTTGCCGTAAATCAGATCATTCTGATCCGTCTTTTTCAGCCCGGTAAATTCAGCTTTCTTGCCATCCTGGGCCGGATCGAAATAGTAAAACTTGTCATTCAGTTTCTGAACACCGGTATGTTTTTCACCATCTTCCGAATAGCAATATCCATCTTTTTCAAAGCGAATCGTATTGGAAAGAGTGTGGAGGCCATACCAGCCAATCTCTTCATCTTTCCAGCCGGCACCAATCAGAAACTGTCGTTCATTGGTATCAACTGTATAGTGATGGTTTCCGGTTTCAGCATTCGGATTATAAAGACGATAGAGCGGAGTACTCTTTTGCGGATCTGAATACCAGCCCGTTCCTTCATCATCCCAGCCAAATTTGACCAAATCATCCCGTTCTTCAGTACTCAAGGTGTAGTGATGATCGCCAGAATTTGGATTGTAAAGACGATAAACAGGATCCCCCTGATCAGGGGCAGTCCAGCCCATGCCTTCGTCATGCCATCCAGCTTTCACTAGGAGGTCTCTTTCCGCCTGGGAAGCCGTATAGAAATGTTCTCCGGAATTTGGATTATAGACACGCAGCATCGAAACACGACCAACTTTCTTATCGTTATCCTCTGATTTTTGCGAATCCTGTCCTTGCGATTCCATCTGGAATTCACTCTCCAGATCAGCCTTCTGTCCATAGCGGCTTAATACGGTTTCTTTTGTGACTGGGGAAGTTTTTCCTTCCTCGCTGACAGAGGATCGCCCATCTGCATCCGGTGCCGAAGACGTTGTCTGTGTTTCATCTTGGTACTCCTGCGCAAGCAAAGGCTGAATCGGGCTGACCAGTATTGAAAGGGCCACTGCCCCGACAGGCAGCATATGTCCGGGTCTTGATTTCATTCTTCTCTTTTCTCCTTTTCTGTTTCTGAACCTGCAGATCGATTTCTATAGCAGACTGATCTTATTTTCGCGTGCCGATCGATCCTCTTTTCTGCTGATCGTTCTTCTTCTCATTCTCTCATTCTTCAATTCAGATCTGATCGAAATTCAAAAGAGACCAAATCCTCTCAAATCGAAGCAAATCTTCGTTACCTTACCATATTTTTCAAGATAGTGAATTGATCCTTTCGAATTTGAAGACAATTCATTCATTTCATAAGCAACAAATTCAATTTTGATAAGAATAAATCTGATTAAGGATCAAATATCCTCAAGAAGATACGCAGCCAAAGAAACAGGAAATCGAATGGATGCAGAATGGAAATCCTGAAAGAGAAGGAATCAAAGCACAGGTGTCCAGGATGGAAAAGAGCATGAAGAAAAGCAGAACAGATCAGATCAAACCAGGAACCAGAGACAGCGCATCGTCCAACAAAGCAGAAAAAAACGCAAAGCGTTTTGCCTTGCGTTTATGGTTAGGTTTTGACTGTGTGTTCGATTACTTAACAGTAACAGTTGCACCAGCAGCCATGAGTTTTTCTTTGATTCCGTCTGCTTCTTCTGGAGCAATGTTTTCTTTGATGACAGCTGGAGTGGAGTCAACGAGTTTCTTCGCATCAACCAGACCAAGACCAGTGATTTCACGTACAGCTTTGATAACTGCAACTTTAGTTCCACCAACGTCAGTCAGGGTAACAGTTACTTCACTTGGTCCTTCGTCAACTGCTTCAGCACCAGCAGCTGGACCTGCTACAGCAGCAGCTGCAACAACGCCGAATTTGTCTTCAATTGCTTTTACGAGATCGTTCAGTTCAAGAATAGTTGCCTCTTCGAGGTAAGCAAGGATATCTTCCTGAGTTAATTTAGCCATTTTCTTTTATCCTCCAATTACGCTGCAGCTTCTTCTGCAGGAGCGCCGGACTTACTGTCAGCTAAAGCTTTCAGAGTCAGCGCGAATTTAATAACAGGTGCATTCAGGGTAGATGCAAATTTTGCAATCATGCCATCTTTGTTTGGCAGACTGGAAAGAGTTTTGATGGTTGCTTCGTCTACGACGGCTCCATCGACGATGCCGGATTTTAAGACCAGTTTGTCATGTGTTTTTGCAAAGTCAGCAAGAACACGGGCAGGAGCAACCTGATCAGTACCAAATACCAGAGCGTTTGGACCTTTCAGAGCAGCTTCAAGACCTTCATAACCAAGCTGATCTACCGCACGCTGAGCGATCGTATTTTTAAATACTTTCATTTCAACGTTTTCTTTGCGCAGAGCGTGACGTAATTCAGTGATGTCAGCTACGCTCAGACCACGGTATTCAACGACAACGACAGAACTAGAGTCAGAAATCTTTTTCGACAGCTCAGCAACATCAGCTTCCTTTTGAGCAAGGACGTCTTTGTTCATGAGAATTCCTCTACTTTCTGTATTTTGCATCAATATTCAAAAGAAAACCCGCTAAGCGGGTTTGATTGGCATAGAAAAAATGCGTATCAATCCCTCGGTAACATAATTAAGCTTTCGCCGTTACTGTCTTTGGAATATTGAGAACAAACTAAGTTTAATGACGAAAAACTAGATTGTCAAATCAAGATTACTTGATTTCAACATGGATACCAGGACCCATAGTTGTAGACAGAACCAGGTTTTTCATGTAAGTACCTTTAACTTTTGCTGGTTTTGCTTTTTTGATTACATCGTAGATCGCATTGAAGTTTTCTACGAGTTTATCATTGTCAAAGGATACTTTTCCGATCAGTACGTTGATGTTTCCAGCTTTGTCAACACGGTAAGTTACTTTACCTTTTTTTACTTCGTTAACAGCGTTAGCAACATCCATTGTTACTGTACCGGTTTTTGGGTTTGGCATTAATCCTTTAGGACCAAGCACACGACCGAGACGGCCGAGTTTACCCATCATATTCGGAGTAGCGATCAGGACGTCAAATCCGAACCATCCACCCTGAATTTTCTGGATCAGTTCGTCGGAACCAACGAAATCTGCTCCTGCATCTTCAGCTTCTTTTGCTTTGTCGCCTTCAGCAACAACAGCAACAGTCTGGCTTTTACCAGTACCGTTTGGCAGAACCATAGCACCACGGATCTGCTGGTCAGCGTGACGTGGGTCTACGTTCAGGTTGAAGGAAACTTCGACAGTTTCATCGAATTTAGCGGAGCTGGCTTTTTTAGCCAGATCAACAGCTTCTTCAACGGTATAGACTTTTGTACGGTCGATCTGCTCTTTAGCAGCTTTATAGCGTTTACTTACTTTTGCCATTGTCTTCTCCTCTCTTATCCTTCGTATCCTGTTACTTTGATACCCATATTTTTAGCGGTACCGGCAATAATCTTCATCGCAGCTTCAACGTCATTGGCATTGAGGTCTGGCATTTTGTATTCAGCGATTTCTTTGAGCTGATCTACAGTAATCGTTCCTGCAGTCTGCTTCTGGTCGCCGGATGCTTTTGCTACACCTGCAGCCTTTTTGATCATCTGAGCGGCTGGAGTTGTTTTCAGTACAAAATCAAAGCTCTTATCTTCGTATGCAGTAATCACTACTGGTACGATATCGCCTCTGCGTTCTTTCGTTGCATCGTTGAATGCGCTGCAGAACTGAGGCATGTTGATACCAACACCTGCAAGACCTGGACCTGGTTTAGCTCCACCTGCAGGGAACTGGAGTTTTACAACTTTGGTAATCTTCTTTTTCTTTTTCTTTGCCATAAGACACTCCTCCTGTATTGGGTCTTATGCAGTGGTTTCCGGGCACAGGGCCCTCCCACGCATGCCCGTGTATAATACTCGTTTTCGAATCGATTTACAACTATTAAATGAAGAAAATTCACTTTATTTATCGACAACAATTTCCATGTCTGATCAAATAACTCTAAATGAACTATATCCGATTTTCTTTACTTATTTGGCGGATTTACCACCACAATCAGCCAGAATCAAGGGACAGATATCCGATGGAAACGGGAATTCTGATCTTAGAGATGG
Organism: Allobaculum sp. JKK-2023; assembly: GCF_034745455.1. Classification (NCBI taxonomy): domain Bacteria; kingdom Bacillati; phylum Bacillota; class Erysipelotrichia; order Erysipelotrichales; family Erysipelotrichaceae; genus Allobaculum; species Allobaculum sp. JKK-2023. Next base: position 1,193,273 of record NZ_JAYERV010000003.1, read on the forward strand.
AAAATCAAAAATTGTCTGGTCACTTGGCAATGTCCGATTCGGATTTGAATTTTCCTCTTTCAGGTAAATCAGGAAAGAGAAAATGCAGCCTAAAGATTTTGGGCCAATAAACGGCCAGACGCAGCAGATCCAGAGCAGGCCCGGATCATACTGTTAAAAGCCGTCTGGAATTCAATGAACCGCTCTTTGTGCGCCCTGCGTTTGATCTGTTTTATCAGCAGAACTTCTATAAGCAGGATTCAATTCGGATCCTGTCTGTTTTCAAACCGATTTAAATGACTCGAACGTATCAGTTGTTCATGCGTGCGGGCAAAGGGACTGGAAAGCAGCAGACTGCCAGACTCGCTGAATTCACTGACAGCCTAAATTCCCGCCTTTATACACATGTCCATTAAAGGCCGAATAGTTCCATAATCTGATTCTGTAGACTGGTTGTCTGCAGAGTCAGATTTTTTCTTTTTCCTTCCACGCTGATTTTCTTAAGTTCTCCAATCTCATTCATGATTTCCTGATAGGAATACTTATTGGACCATTTCACTTCTGAAAGCTTCTGACGAATCCAAACAACCAGGATCAATGTCAGAAACTGTATGAATATCCGCCCGTTCATTGTCTCTTCACTGTGGACTCTCAATCGTTTCATATCCATCTGATTTTTCAGGTCATCAAATGACTTTTCAACGCAGTCTTTCTCTCTGTAGATGGTCAATGCTTCTGTTTTATCCTTGATGAAATTACTGGCCATGACAAACCAGCCCACTCTGTTTTTTAGATGGTTTTCGATGGCCGCATCGTTATAGAGAACCTTGCGTCCTCTGACTTTTGTCTCTTTTATGGTGAAATACGTTTCAACGAATTTCTCATCATTTACCTTTTCATCGTTGCAGAGCGCCTGGTAAGTAGTATGCAATTTATGATTGAATGCTTTCTTTTCTCCAGCAGCTTTATCGCTGTCAAAATAAATATGGAGATAGAGACGATGGCCTTCCCATTTCTGCAGCTCTGTTACTCCATAAACCTCATCACCTGCAACACTCACCACATTGTAGTGGCTTTCAATCGTATCTCTGTATTTTTCTACGGCTTCTTTGGCGATCTTACTGGTAAAAGGTACACCTAACGCAAAGTGAAAATGGTCCTTATAGAGAGCCTCCAGGTTGTATAACGAGAAAAATCCTTTATCCATGATCAAAGAAAGCATTTTTGGGGTAATCATCTTCTGGTTCTCCAAAACGGACTTCAGTGCCTTTACATCCTTGATCTTGCCATCAAGGGGCATGAAATAGATAGGAAGCTTGCTTTTCTGCCCTGTAATCATCAGAAGATTAATCTGGGGAAGAGGCTCATGATCGCGGTTATAGCCATACTTCACCATGGAAATGAATTCGGAATAGGATGAAACACTTGTGATGTCCAGGGCAAAGTATTCTTTAGACTCATTATGAGCTATCCATGTTCTGAAAAATTCTTGCTGCTTTGACAAGGTAAGACATTGCAGAAGCTCACTGACTCTTTGGCTGATTAAACCATTAGGAAGGTAGGTTTCATTATGAGCAGACCAGCGGTCAATTAAGTAGAGCGGATCACCGGTAGAGGCTAGAAATTCACAGCAGGTCATAATGTAAGGCCAGTGATTTGGGAAGACTTTTTTAAGGCAGTCCATTAACCCCGTTTCACGAGCGGCCTTATCCACAATCGAAAAACTGCCGCTGCCAGTTACAGTAATCTGTGACTCTGGTTTAGATTGACAAAGTCCGTTTCCATTTTTAGCTCTAGGCCGATTCGGAACGATTTCTCCCGTCCGTTCATCGATATGGCCGATGCATTTACGATGAGAATCAGGTTTTTTCTTCTCTTTGTTCCAAAATGACTCAACCTCATAAACATAAATCCGACCATTTTTACCTTTAACCTTCACTTGAGATGACATAGCAGGCCTCCAAAACATATGTATAACTTGTAAATATTATAGATTATACATACTTAATAAGTCAAGAGAAAAGTCCTGATATTTCTTTATAAAAAGTAATATCAGGACTTTCGGACCACTACATCTCTGTATATAGTGGGGAATTTAGGTGACAGAACAGGAAGAAAAACACAGCCTTATCTCTGCTGTTCTACCTGTTCTCCCATGCCTAGGACCAGCCAAAGAAAAACGGCAGATCATCTGATCTGCCGGTTGATTTCAAATGGTGACGCGTACGGGATTCGAACCCGTGAATGTATGCGTGAAAGGCATATGAGTTAACCGTTTCTCCAACGCGCCAGTTTTTGTTTCGCGCTTCAATCAGCGCTTGTTTAGGATACCATATCCATTCAGGATTGCAAGGACTTTTTTCAAATTTTTTTGAAATTTGGCCCTGCCGAAATCCAGCATTTACTCTTCCCTCTTGGAAGAACAGGAGGATTATCATCCATATCAGCCGATTTAGCAACTCTTATTCAATTAATTCTGTAATTTCCCATCGTTTGGAACTTCGATTGTTTTCTTTCATGCTTTTATAGACAAAATTTGGATAGCAGGCATAATTTCCTCTCAAAAGCGAATTGTTAAGGACAAGTCCAATTGATTTTTCTTTCTCCTGTTTACTCAACTGCTGCAATTTGCTTTTTCCTGTCGGGTATATCCACCAATATTCCATGATTACCGCTCGATTTCATGATTGAATCTATTTTTGCTTCCAATCTGAAGGAACAGCCCCAATTCTCAGGCTTCGGCTCACCACTCTGTCGGCGAATCTTTTATTCAGTCCATTCCGAGTCCGGTCCCTGATTCAAGATCAAAGTTCCAGTCTTCTCTTTTCTATGTATTTCTTATATCTTGTATTTCTTATATCTTGTATTTCTTATATCTTGTATTTCTTATATCTTGTATTTCTTATATCTTGTATTTCTTATATCTTGTATTTCTTATATCTTGTATTTCTTATATCTTGTATTTCTTATATCTTGTATTTCTTATATCTTGTATTTCTTATATCTTCTGCTGGATATCCATCACTGACTCCATTAGAATACTCCTACAGCCAATTTAAAAGCGGCCATCCCAAGATCTGTCTTTTCTGAAAAACGGATCGTAAGGGTCATCCATTGCTGGAAGAACGCTTGGTTTCGGGGGCTTATCCAGTCTTTAAAAATTTCTTTATATTTTGCTTGCAATCCAAACGGGATCTGATATTATAAATGAGCGCTGAGGCGCAGCACAGAAAACAAACACAAATGGCGCGTTGGAGAAACGGTTAACTCATATGCCTTTCACGCATACATTCACGGGTTCGAATCCCGTACGCGTCACCATTTGAAATCAATCGGCAGGTCAGATGATCTGCCGTTTTTCTTTATCTCCCTTTTCTGGACTCAAGTCATCCGGTCCATGCGCTCTGCTCTTCGTTTCTTGCTCACCGACGGCTGACTGCAAGCCGCCTATACAAATAATGCGGATTTTCGACCTTCCTATGGAAGATTTCGGAAATCCGCATTTTATTTTCTTCTTCGTTTCTGTTCTTCTATTTCTCCGTCGTTTCTGGATCGGCTGGGGTGGACACATTTTCCAAAGACTTTTCGCCCGCTTCAAGAGCGGCCTGTCTTTTCTTTTCGACTTCAATCCACTCATCCAGCGTCAAAGGAATATAGTTGCTGCGCACACAGAAGCAGTTGATCATCTGGAATGGAATTGGTGCTTCTTCTCCGGTTCCAATCCGCTTATGACTGCTCTTGCCAACAACTTTGGCGTACTGATCGATCAGATCCTGATCATGGGTGTTATGGATATGGCCATATAACATCCACGTTTTCGGCTGGCCGTTGTCATCAAGCCGATACTGACCGTTATAGCAGACAATCGGATAATGGCACAGAACAACTTTACGACGATTGTCATGAACTTCCGCATAGTCTTTAACCCAGACAAACAAAGACTCATCAAAGTTTTTATCCTTCAGATAGAGATCATGGTTGCCCTTGATCAGATATTTGCGGCCATTGAGCCGCTTGAGCAGCTCTTCAGTCTGTTCTCCAGTTCCCCAGCTGAAATCACCGAGAATCACAACCTCATCATTCTTTTTAATCCGTGAGTTCCATTGTTTGATCATGAACTCATTCATTTCTTCGACGCTCTCAAACGGTCTTTTATCCATGCTGGTCAATAAGGAGCGATGGAAGAAATGGCAGTCCGAAATGTAATATCTCATCGGCTCACCGCCTGACAGGCAAATCCATCCGATTCCAGTTTATCGATGGTATCGGAAAGAGAAATATAGCCTTCCTTTAATCCAAGTTCATCCGTCAGTCCGGCCTCCTTCAGCTGCGAAAGATCCGCCTGTCCATAATCAATGGTCAGCGTGCATTGAATTCCGGTCTCAACAGCCTCACTCTCGAACGTGACGCCATGGATATCTTTAAACATCTGTGCACAGAGTTCCAGGGCTTTCTGCCTGGCGGTGTCTGTATCGGTATTTTCATCATGAACGATGGCATCATAAGGCAGAATGAAAACCTGTCTTGTTTTCTGCAGGGTATCCTGGTTGTTTTCAAGCTGGAAAACTGTCGTGGACTGGGTGCACTGCCAGTTTGAAGAGGTAGCCGGATCGACTTTTGACTTTGAATGACATCCTGAAAGCAGCACACAAACTGCCAGAAGGATGATATTTTTCCATGTTTTCATTCCCTCATTCTAACACGGCCATCTCAAGCGATTGAAAATTGTAAGAGATGTTGCCCTGTACAACCTCGAACTCCCCGATTTTCGCATCAATTTCCTTCATTTTTCGTCATCACCGGTCTTTCTGGTGATTTTCGTCGATCAACCGCAGTCAGTTTTAACCGTAGCTGGATTAAAAAATCCGAAACTTCTCAACATCTAAGAAGCTTCGGATTGGTTAATCAAGATGCTTCAGCCAGTTTGCAGTCCAGGCATCGAGGTTTTCAAGAACCCCCGCCAGATTTTCATGGGTTTTCCCCAATCCAAGTCTGGCATACCCTTCTTTTTGGAAGCAGCTGCCCGGAACAAAGAAAATTCCGGTCTCTTCCAGCAAATCTCTGGCAAAGCGCTCACTTGAAACGCCTTCTGGAATTTTTAAAAACGCCACAGTCCCATGTTCCGGCAGAACACAGGAAAAGTATGGGGTCTGCTGGAGCCATTTGCGCAAAACTTCAAGATTATTGGCAACCGTCTGGTGCGTATGGTTCAAAATCTTCTCTTTATTCTGAAGAGCAATCGCTCCTAAACGTTCAGATAATGGACCAGCCGAGATAATGGTGTAGTCCCGGAAGGTATTGATCTGGCCAATCAGATCGGCATTGCCTTTGATCCACCCTAAGCGAAGCCCCGCAAGTCCCAGCAGCTTGGAAAAGCTTCCGGAAGAAACACCGTATTCATAGAGATCACTGATCGCCGGTTGTTTTTTATCCGTTGGATCGCGATACACCTCATCGCAAAGAATCCAGAGCGGCTGCCCCGTTTTTTGATTCTGGTCTCTTGCCAGATCAATCAGCTTTGCAAGTTGTTTTTCATCAAGCCACGTACCGGTTGGGTTGCTTGGATTGGCAAAGACAATCAGCCGCGTATTGGACTTTAAAGCAGCTTTGAGGGCAGCAAGATCCAAAGACCAGTCTTCTTCGCAAAGTTCGATTTCATTTACATCACAACCCAGCCAGCGTGGAAACTCCGCGAACTGCTGATAACCTGGCGTAAAGGTAATGACATGATCTCCATTTCCAAGCAGAATTGCCATCACCATTTCATTTCCCTGCAAAGCCCCGCAGGTGGTGGTCAGGGTGTCTTCATCCTGGCTGGAATACAAAGAAAGGATCTCCTGCCGTAAAGCGGGATCTCCCGAAATCCAGCCATAGTCCAGAGCCAGATTGTCTAATGCATCTGGCTGTAAGGCGAGCAGATCCGCCACGCTTAGTGCGTCGCAGGAAGTGTCGGTCAGATTAAACCGGGCTGCTCTTTCATAGTCGTTCATCCACTTTTCGGTCAGAAAATCCTTAATTTCCATATTTCCTTTCCTCTACTCTTTCAATATTGTCTTCCTTATTGTTTTGATGCGGCCATTTTGGCGCTGTTCCACTTTCTCATCTGCTTTATCCTCTGTCAGGATCCCTATATACAGTTCATCGACCGTTCAGCCAGGCTGGAACGGTCGATGAATATTGAATTCAATTGAAAACTCAGATCAGTCGTAAATGACTTTGGACAAAAATTCCTGGGCTCGTTCTGATTTAGGAGCAGTAAAGAAGGTTTCGCTGTCCGCATCTTCCACAACCCGGCCGTTTTCAAGGAAAACAACACGGGTTCCAACTTTTCTGGCAAAACCCATCTCGTGAGTCACGACCACCATTGTCATTCCCTGATCGGCGAGTTCCTGCATAACTTCCAGAACTTCCTTGATCATTTCCGGGTCAAGAGCAGAAGTCGGCTCGTCAAAGAGCATGATTTCCGGATTCATGCAAAGGGCTCTGGCAATCGCCACGCGCTGTTTCTGTCCACCGGAAAGGTTATTTGGATAGGCATCTTTCTTCTCCGTCAGACCGACTTTAGCCAGATATTCCATAGCCACTTGCTGAGCTTCTTCATCCGATCGTTTCAGGACATTGATCTGGGCAAACTTGCAATTATCAAGAACCGTCAGGTTCGGAAACAGGTTAAAGTGCTGGAAAACAAAGCCCATCTTATTGCGCAGTTCACGATACTGCACCTTGTTGGACGGATCCATCTTGACCCCATCCAGATAGACTTCCCCCTGATCCGGGGTTTCCAGACCATGAATACAGCGTAGAAACGTCGATTTCCCGGATCCAGATGGACCGATCAGGCAGACCACTTCACCTTTTTTCACATTCAGGCTGGCTCCTTTCAGAGCATGGAGCCGTTCAAAATATTTGGAAAGGTCCTTGGCTTCAATCATATATTCTGCATTTGAATCAGTCACTGACAGCCATCCTCCTTTCCAGCTTGCGGGACAGCCAGCTGATAATCAGTGTCATCGCCAGATACATGACACTGGCAACAACCAGCGGTACCAGATAGTTGTAATACTGAGAACCCAGAACCTGGGCATTATACATCAGCTCTCCGGCCCCGATACAGCTGGCCAGCGAGGAATCCTTGATCAGCGTAATAAATTCAGAAACCAGAGGTGGGATGATGCGCTTGAAAGCCTGAGGCAGAATGATTTTGAACATCATCGGCCAGTAGCCAATGCCAAGTGTTTCACAGGCTTCCCATTGTCCTTTGTCGACGCCCTGAATCCCAGAGCGAAACAGCTCCGACTGATAGGCGCCGGAGTTTAAGGACAAAGCCGTCAGGGCAACCATGTATACATCCATGCGCACCCGCACACCAGTCACCATCCGGATCAGAACCGGAACAGCCAGATAAAAGAACATGATCTGCATCAGCATTGGAGTTCCACGGAAAATCTCCACATAGCCTGTGCACAGCCAGTTCAGGATTTTAATTTTGGAAAGGCGGCCGGCAGCCATCAGAATTCCGATCACCATTCCAATCAACAGAGCACCAAGAGCAAGAGCCAGAGAAATTCCGGCTCCTTTAAGCAGAAAGAGCAGATTCTGCTGGGTTAAAATTTTACTCATCCGAAATCAGAATTATTCGGCAGCGCTGTTCGAGAACCAGGTTTCTGTTAAAGTCTGGTAATCTTCGCTTTCCTTAAACGCTTTAATTGCTTCATTGATCTGATCCATCAGATCCTGGTGGTCTTCTGTTGAGTAGATGATATTTTCTTCATCCATAAGATCTTCGCCAACAACTTTGAAGCCGCCTTCGGCTACATATTTGTCGGCAACTGCTCTATCGATGACAACTGCATCGATTCCGTGTGCTTTTAAGTTTTCCATCATGACATTCGCATCGCTGACAGCCTGAACTTTGGCGCCTTCAATGCCATTGGCTACATCCTCGCCCGTTGTTCCCATCTGGGCGCTGACGGTTTTGCCATTCAAATCATCAGTGCTGGTTACATCAGAGTCCTCAGAAACCACCAGAACCTGAGCGGAATCATAGTAGGAATCCGAGAAAATTCCTTCGCGGTCTTCATCGTAAGTGAAACCGGAAATCCCTAAATCAATCTGTCCTGCCTGCAAGGAGGAGATGATGGTATCAAAAGACAATTCTTCAAATTCATATTTGTAGTTATGACCATTTTCGTTGAGATAATCGAAAATCCATTTAGTCATATCAATATCAAATCCTTCGATTTCTCCAGAGGCGGATTTGGATTCATATGGCGGGTAGTCTGGAGAAATACCAATCAGAATCGTTGTTTCTGGTTCGGTGCTTGCTGCGGCTGTGGAACTTGCACTGCTGGCAGAAGAAGTGCTGCCGGCATTGGAAGAGCATGCTGCCATAGCGAGGGCAAAGACGGAGCATAAAGCTGCTGATGCTGTTTTGTTCATAACATTTTCCTTTCCGGGATCGGTCCCTTGAGAAGTCCTGAATAAAAAAAGCGTCCTTTCATTCTCTGAAAGGGCGCTTGATCACGCGGTACCACCTAACTTCCCTGATTCACGATCCTTTTTTTCGGTCTGATCAGGGCACTTTATCCTTAACGCGGACAACGGCAGGGATTAACCCGCACTCCAAGACACGTTCAGGACGTTCCACTGACGACTTTCACCAACCGCCGTCTCTCTGCAAGTTTCCGGTCCTTACTACTTCTCTTCTTCGTTTATGCGAAGATTTAAGCACAGGGATTCAAGAAAGGCAAACGATAGTCACCATTTTCGTAATTCTACGCCCAATTTTGTCGGATTTATCGGATGACATACCATAAATTCACATTTTTCACTTGAATTTCGAATTCTGTCTATAGGCAATGGACATTTTCATCAGAAACGAATCTCCATTCAAAAATCAGGCCTTCTAAAATTCTCAAAACAGCCGGCTTTCTCTCTATGGAGTTCGTAACTCCAGTTCTTTGCCAGTCTCTACCTGTGACCATCTGCCAGAACTTCGCCAGACTCTCTGCCAAACATCACCAGAAATCTCTACCTGATGGATCAAATCTCTGTCTGATGGATCCATCTCGACAATTCGCTCCCTCTGCCATCAGTTCACAGTTCTCACAAGAGTCATCCGTTTTTTGCCATCAGTTTTTCAGCGCCTGTAAAGGAGCTGGAATGCGGCCGCCGCGGTTGACGAAGACGGAGTTATTTTCCTGGTTGATCTCCATGACCGGACCGGATCCCAGCAGGCCGCCAAAGTCGAGGACATCACCGACTTCTTTGCCAATTGCTGGAATGACACGGACAGCTGTCGTTTTGGAGTTCACCATACCAATCGCCGCTTCATCCGCAATCATACCCGAAATGATGTCCGCACTGGTCGATCCTGGAACAACGATCATATCCAGACCTACTGAGCATACCGCTGTCATCGCTTCCAGTTTTTCAAGTTTGAGCACACCTTTGGATGCCGCATGGATCATGCCGGCATCTTCAGAAACTGGAATGAAGGCACCCGACAGGCCGCCAACGTTGTTTGCAGCCATCACCCCACCTTTTTTTACTGCATCGTTGAGCATGGCCAGGCAGGCAGTGGTTCCATAGGCGCCGCAGGTTTCCAGGCCCATTTCTTCCAGAATATAGGCAACCGAGTCCCCAACGGCTGGTGTCGGAGCCAAGGACAGATCGACAATACCAAATGGAACGCCAAGACGTTTTCCAGCTTCACGGCCGACCATCTGTCCCATGCGGGTGATTTTGAAGGCGGTGCGCTTGATCAGGTCAGCCAGTTCATTCATCGGTGCATCCTTTGGCATTTTCGCCAGCGCAGCCCGGACCACGCCAGGACCGGATACGCCAACATTGATGACGCAGTCTCCTTCACCAACGCCATGGAAAGCACCCGCCATGAATGGGTTATCCTCAGGGGCATTGCAGAAGACAACCAGTTTAGCTGCCCCAAGGCAGTTGTCATCGGCTGTCAGTTCAGCACTTTCGCGGATGATTTTCCCCATCTGTTTGACCGCATCCATGTTGATACCGGCTTTTGTGCTGCCAATATTGACTGAAGCACACACATGCTGGGTAGCCGCAAGGGCTCTTGGAATACTTTCGATCAGCGCATGATCACCATGCGAATAGCCCTTCTGCACCAGAGCTGAATAGCCGCCGATAAAGTTCACACCAAGTTTCTGGGCACAACGCTCTAAAGTCAGTGCATATTCAACAGGATCGCCGCCGCTTGCGGCTGCAAGCATGGCAATCGGGGTGACAGAAACCCGTTTATTGACAACCGGAATTCCATATTCACGGGAAATATCATCGCCTACTTTGACCAGGTCTTTGGCCAGCGTGCAGATTTTTCGTTCAATTTTACGGCAGGATTCATGAATGTCAGCATCCGCACAATCCAGCAAGGAGATGCCCATCGTAATGGTGCGGATATCCAGGCACTCCTCATCAATCATCTTGATGGTTTCCAGAATTTTATCTGTCTGCATAGCGGCCCTCTAAATCGTGTGCATCGCCTGGAAAATTTCGTAGTTCATGACCCGGATAACCAGAGCGTTTTCAATTCCGAGTGTTTCGAGTTCGCCCGCAAAGGCGTCAAAGGTAATATCCATCCGGTCCATATCGACGATCATCGTCATCGAAAACATACCATCGAGAATAGTCTGTGAAACTTCAAGAACATTCACCTGATGTCCGGCACAGACATTGGCGCACATGGCCAGGATTCCAACGCGGTCCTGTCCGATTACACTGATAACAGCTTTCATACTTTTCAAACTTCTCCTCTATTCGGGTTTTGGACTTCTTTGTGCAGTCCTGATGTCGGGATAGATTTCCAGGTCAGTTGAGCTGGAAGCTGACTTTCCCATAACGGGCCAGTTCCGCTGGCTCCATTGTGGCCATCAGTCCGTCAAGATTGACGTCATATTCTCCCGGCATGAACTCCATCTTAGCCTGTTTTTCGAAAAGCTTGTGCAGCTCTTCACTCGGTTTTGCTGCAAGCGTGGCACTTTTTACGACTTTTATCACATTATTGGCATCAAGCAGCACTGCCTGCACATCAATATTCTTTGCAGCCAGCAGCTGATCCTTTTCATCACACTCCTGAATGTTGAAATAAAAATCGCAAGTATCCAATGGGCCGCCCTCCAGCAGGAAGATGATCATGCCATTGGTCTCACACGCCATGACGCTGAATGGTTCTCTGGCTGCACTGGCCAGCTGGTTTTCGTTCCATTCATCGTCTTTGACAACCAGTAAAAGCTTGCCATCTACAAAATCCATGGCCGCTCCTTCTTCCATAGGCCATGGAAAAACTTCATTCTTTTTCATATGTCTAAGTATAGCAGTTTGCATTCGGTTTTTGCCTGCTGTCCATTTGTGTTGACTGCCAGACTTTTATCCGCCCTCCCTCCAGACGACCAAGAGCAGAAAGCCAAAAAATGAGGGCAAAAACGAGGGCAAAAACGAGGGCAAAAACGAGGGCAAAAACGAGGGCAAAAACGAGGGCAAAAACGAGGGCAAAAACGAGGGCAAAAACGAGGGCAAAAAAGCACAAAAATCGAGCGTAAAAAAAACCACCCGAAGGTGGTTTCAATGCGATCTTAATTGAGACAAATCAGATTTTCCTCTGACTTATCCTGTCATGTTTCGGCCTTAGAGGAGTTTAGAATGGCAGTGGTTCAGTCTTAGAAACATTCTGGGCTGCAGTAACGATTGCCATTTTGTAGATTTCTTCTTCGTTGGCACCGCGGCTTAAGTCGTTGATTGGAGCGTTCAGACCCTGAAGGATTGGTCCTAAAGCTTCCCAGCCGCCAAGACGGGCTGCAATCTTGTAACCGATGTTACCAGAAGACAGGTTCGGGAAGATGAACGTGTTCGCCTGGCCGGCAACTTTGGAATCTGGTGCTTTTAATTTTGCTACTTCTGGAGAAACAGCGCAGTCGAACTGCATTTCACCATCTACATCAAAGCCAATTGGCATACGTTTCAAACGAGTTGTTGCTTCGTCCATTTTTGCAACACAATGACCGGTGGCAGATCCAAAAGAAGAGTAGGAAAGCATTGCAACTTTTGGTTCAACACCAAATTTTTTTGCTGTAGCAGCAGTCTGGATGGCGATTTCTACCAGTTCATCCGGGTTTGGATCACGGTTGATTGCGCAGTCAGCCATGAATAACTGTTCGCTGCCTTTTACCAGGATAAATGTGGAAGATACAATGGACTGACCTGGAGCTGTTTTGACCAGCTGCAACGCAGGACGTACAGTATCCGCAGTGGAGTAAGTCGCACCACCGAGCAATCCATCTGCGTAACCCATTTCAACAAGCATCGTTCCGAAGTAGTTTGTATGATCTAACAGTGCACTTGCAGCATCGTGATCGAGTTTACCACGACGCAGTTCGATCATACGGGTAACCATTTTTTCTTTTTCTTCTGCTGGGAATTCAGATGGAGCGATGACTTCGATTCCTTCAAGATTAAAGCCATTGTCAGCTGCACATTTGTTGACTTCGTCATGTTCGCCAAGCAGAACTGGTTTGACTAAGTTGTCTTCTTTCAGACGAACGGCTGCACCCATAACACGTGGATCCCAGCCTTCGGTAAATACGATTCGGGTACCTTTACCCTCAATCATTTTTGCTAATTTTGAGATGATCATGATTTTTTCCTCTTCAGGCAATTGCCTCGTTTCTAAATATAGCACGCGGCTTTTGCTTTGCAAAATTGGTCAATTTCTTCACAAGCTATCATTTCCCTTTTAGTTATGGTAAATTTTCTTTTTCCTGTTAGAAATTGCCTTCTGATATCAATTTTAACCTGTTTTTGCATAGGATGGGGCATGAATTACAATCCAGACATTAAAATTTCAAAACTTCTTCCTTGAGACGTTCCACCATCTTTTCCTGCGGCAGTTTTTCGATTACCGTTCCTTTTTTGATCAACAGACCTTCATTGCGTCCGCCGGCAATGGCGATATCCGCATGTCTGGCTTCTCCAGGCCCATTGACTGCGCAGCCCATAATGGCAACAGTCACAGGTTTGTGAATATTTTGCAGCCATTTTTCCATCTCATCCACAACTGGTTTCATATCCCATGCCGTCCGGCCGCAGCTTGGACAGGCGATCAGATTGGGGACATCCTCAATGAGGCGGCAGTCTTTTAACAGTTCACGCACAATTGGAATTTCAAGATCTGCATCGCCATTGACCGAAATGCGGATCGTATTGCCGATGCCCTCTAAAAGAAGCGGTCCTAAAGCGAGCGTGGATTTCACGGCCGACGTCATAACAGTTCCTGCTTCCGTCACTCCAAGATGGAGCGGATAGTCGAATTCTTCACTGGCTTTGCGATAAACATCCAGGCAAAGCAATGGGTCACTCGATTTAAACGAGAGAACGATGTCATGAAAATCAAGATCTTCCAGAATGGCCACATGCCGCTTCGCTGATTCAATCATGCCCTCGGCCGTTGGCTTTCCATATTTTTCATGGATATCCTTTTCCAGGGATCCCGAGTTGATGCCGATGCGGATGGGAATGCCATGCTCCTTGCAGGCTTTGACCACCGCTTCAACATTTTCTCTTGGACCAATATTGCCCGGATTCAGGCGGATTTTATCGGCTCCGGCTTCAATCGCAGCCAGAGCGAGTTTATAGTCAAAATGGATATCAGCAACCAGCGGAATATGAATCTGCTCTTTAATTGCCGTGATGGCTCTGGCATCTTCAAAGTCCATGACCGATACACGGATCAGTTCGCATCCCTGACCTTCAAGTTCCAGAATCTGGCGGATCACTTCGTCAACTTTTGCGGTCTTGATAGAACACATCGACTGGACAACGACATGGTTGTTCCCGCCGATTTCCAGATTGCCGACTTTGACACTTCGTGTTTCTGTTCGTTTCATTTTCTGTTTCCTTTTTGTATTTATAATCCTTTCAGGGCTTGAGAAAAGTCCATCCTCCATGGGCCAGAACAATGGAAAGCGCATTGCCAGCCGCATCCGACGCCATCCCGACACGCCCCTGATAAAATGAGTATAAACTGTCTGAGCAGATTGTGTTTGGATCGTTCACGTCCCGCAAGAAAGGAGTATCCTCGCCATGGATGAAAAATTTGAACTTGTCTCTCCTTATCCGCCTGCCGGTGATCAGCCCGAAGCCATTCGTGAGCTGGTCGAGGGGATCAAGGAAGGCAAAAAGCATCAGGTTCTGTTAGGGGCAACCGGTACGGGAAAAACCTACACGATGTCCAATGTCATCGCGCAGGTCAATAAACCGACGCTGGTGTTCGCCCATAACAAAACCTTGGCCAGTCAGCTCTATTCTGAACTGAAAGAGTTTTTTCCGCATAACCGCGTTGAATATTTTGTTTCCTACTTCGACTACTATCAGCCTGAAGCCTACATGCCAAAAACCGACACCTACATTGATAAAAACACCAAGACCAATGCCGAACTCGACATGCTGCGCATGGCCGCAGTCAATTCGGTTCTGCATCGACGGGATACGATTATTGTCGCTTCCGTTGCCTGCATTTATGGTGCCTCGAATCCGGATCAGTATCGGGACATGATCGATACCATCCGTGTGGGCGATATCATTGAGCGCGAAGATCTTTTAAAAATCCTCGTGAACCAGCAATACAAGCGCAACGACATCGAGCAGGCCCGAGGCACTTTCCGGGTTCGCGGGGACACGATTGAAATTGCTCCCGGTCATACCGACAGTTTCATCATCCGCATTGAAATGTTCGGCGACGAAATCGAACGTATCTGTGAAGTGGAGCCGTTAACCGGCAAACTGATCCAGGCATACAACCTGTATAACTTGTATCCAGCCAGCGGCTATGCCACAAGCATGGATATCATTCACAAAGCAGCCGATTCCATTGAAGCCGAACTGAAAGAAAGAGCCGAATACTTTGATGACATGGGAAAGCCGCTGGAAAAAGAACGACTCGTTCAGCGGTGCACCTATGATGTCGAAGCCTTGCGTGAACTGGGGGTCTGCCCGGGGATTGAAAACTATTCCCGTCACATCGATGGCCGTAAGCCCGGTGAAACGCCATATACCCTGTTCGACTACTTCCCTGACGATTTCTTAATGATCGTCGATGAATCCCATGTTTCTCTGCCGCAGATTCGCGGAATGTATAACGGTGACCGTGCCCGTAAACAGACGCTGGTCGATTATGGATTTCGTCTGCCCTCAGCGCTGGACAACCGCCCACTGACCTTCAGTGAATTTGAAGAAAAAGCCCCCCAGTCCATCTATGTTTCCGCTACGCCTGGTGACTATGAACTTGATCAGACGGGCGGTGAAGTCGTCGAACAGATCATTCGTCCAACCGGTCTGCTCGATCCAATTGTAGAAGTCCGTCCAACCCAGGGACAGATCGATGATCTGGTTGAAGAGATCAAAGCGCGCATTGCCCGCAACGAACGGACCCTGGTCACAACACTGACCGTGCGGATGGCTGAAGACTTGACCGAATACCTCAAAAACCTGGATATCAAAGTGGCCTGGCTGCACCATGAAGTCAAAACCATTGAACGAACCGAAATTATTCAGGATCTGCGCAAAGGCAAATACGATGTTCTGGTCGGGATTAACCTGCTGCGTGAAGGTCTGGATATTCCGGAAGTCTCCCTGATCACGATTCTCGATGCCGATAAGGAAGGCTTCTTGCGTTCAAAACGTTCACTGGTCCAGATCATCGGCCGGGCCGCCCGCAATGCTGAAGGCAAGGTCATTATGTATGGAGATTCGATCACCGAATCCATGCAGTATGCCATTGACGAAACTGCCCGTCGCCGTAAGATCCAGATGGAATACAACGAAAAGCACGGTATCGTTCCAAAAACGATCATCAAGCCAATCCGCGAAGTCGTTCATTCCAAGGAAACCAAGGAAATGACCGCCCGCTACCTAAAAAAGAAACAGAAACTCAACAAGAAAGATACAGCCAAATATATTGAAGAGCTCGAAACCGAAATGCGTCAGGCTGCAGCCGATCTCGACTTCGAACGCGCTGCTGAACTGCGTGATATGGTTATGGAACTCAAAGGTCTTTGTTGAGTCTTGAGGTCTTATCTTTTCAACTTTCCGCTTTAACAATTAACAATCTGATGACCTGATTCAAAAATCTGTCTAAAACGATGTCTGATTCACAGGCATAGATTCACCATTCGAGTACAGTCCAATGTCCTTCAAAAAAAACCGCCAGATTCTTCTCTGACGGTTTTTTAAATGGCAATTTTGTAACCTGATCATTCCCTCAAAGTGCCCGCTCCAGACAGAAAACAGATTCTGGCCTCATTTCTTTGGTCAGAACAATCGGTCTATGCAGACAACTAATGCAGACAACTAATGCAGAAGATGAAAGTCTCCGGTTTCGTCAATGCCTTCCAGCGGATCTTCGAAGGCATCTTCGTCGGGGTGGCTCTGGCGAAAGATTTCGGTCAGTTCGTTGGCTGCTTCATCCTGGGTTTCATGATCCAGTGAGGAAAGCAGTTCTTCAAACTGTTCTTCAGATAGTCTGGCGATCTGTTCTTCGACTTCCCGTTCGCAGGCTAAAAGTCTGGTTTCGCTTTTCATCACTTCACGGATCACTTCCAAGTAGCGGGCCAGGGTTTCTTCAAGGGTGGCATTGCCCTGAATTCCTAATAGTCCCATTGTCTGCTCTACGCCATGCTCCAGCAAGAATTCATCTAAGTCCAGCGTCGTTCCATCTTCCTGGCAGATGACAATGGCTGTGTCCTTCTCAGTTCTGTGCATACTCTCACTCCTCCTGACGTCCTTTCTTTTAACCAGAATCGCGTAAATTCATTATTTTGAACTCGTCTCTGGCCAGTTCTTTTCCGTCCAGTTGACAGGCGTTACGCCTTTTGCCTGCAAAAAATCATTCGCCGTCCGGAAATGATTGTTGCCAAAAAAGCCCTTGCTTGCCGATAACGGAGAAGGATGCGGGCTTTCAAGAACCAGATGATTGGGGTTGTGTAAAAGTTTTGCCGCATTGCGTGCCTGCGCTCCCCAAAGTAAAAAGACAATCGGCTGATCCAGCTTGTCGAGCTCTCGAAGGATGTCATCGGTAAAATTCTGCCAGCCAAAACCAGAATGCGACATGGGCTTGCCCTGTTCAACAGTCAGGATGGAATTGAGCAGCAATACGCCCTGCTCTGCCCAGTCCGACAAATCCCCGCTGCGATTCACAGGCATCTGATACTCCTGTGAGATTTCCTTGTAAATATTGACCAGTGAAGGTGGAATCTTCTGGTTGGCCGGAACCGAAAACGAATATCCCTGCGCCTGGTTAGGACCATGGTAGGGATCCTGGCCCAGGATCACGACTTTGACCTGATCGAGCGGGGTCATTTCCAAAGCCTTAAAGATATTTTCTTTGGCCGGATAAACAGTCCCCTGCTCATATGCCTGGCCTACTTTGTCCCGGATAGGACCCAGAATCCCTTTATCAAATTCTTGTGAAATAAACTCTTCCCAGTTCATGATTGAAAAATACATCTCCCTTCCTGTTTTTTCGTTCCAATTCAGGTTTATCATAGATGCATGCCCATCACTCGACAACAGAAAATACTTCAGATGGAGTCCTGCCGATCGAATAATCATCCGCAGCTGACTTTACACAACTGGTACGACAAAGACTTCCAGTCGCACCGCTTTTTTCGCTCAATCCACGTTGCAGGAACCAATGGCAAAGGCTCAGTCATTCAATGGCTGGAAGCTTTGCTGAAAACAAAAGGACTGAGCACTGGTTCCTTTATTTCTCCGCACCTGATCAGCCATAACGAACGCATCCGCATCAATGGCAAGCCCATTTCCATGGATGAATGGGAAGTAATCTACGATTCCTTTGCACCCATCTTTCAGCAGCGGCAGATGACGATGTTTGAAATGGATTTATGGATGGCCGCCCGTGCTTTCCAGAACTTTCGCCCGGACTGGGTTTTGATGGAAACCGGACTTGGCGGCGGCAAAGATGCCACCAATATTCTTTCTTACCCCTTTGGCATCATCACCCGCATCGGCATGGACCATATGGCTTACCTCGGTCCAACCAAAGAAGACATTGCAAAAGCCAAAGCCGGAATTATTCATCAGGATATGTTTGTCATCACGGCTGAAACCGATCCTGCCTGTCTGAAAATCTTTGCGGATACCTGCCTGAAAGAACATGCCTGGCTTGTTCAGATTCCAGATCCGAAAACCTTTGACTTTTCTTCCTTCTGGCCAGCTTTTCTGCCAGCTTACCAGAAAGAAAACTTCTTATGTGCACTGACGACTTTACAGATGGCCGGCATGACATTCTGCCCAGGCGAGCTGAAAAAAGCTGCCAGTCATTTCAGATGGCCCGGCCGCTTCCAGCTGCTGCAAAAAGATCCAATGATCCTGCTGGATGGCGCGCACAATCCTGATGGAATCAACGCTCTGGTCACTGCTCTGCTGGAAAAAGGCCTGAGTGGATCTGACAGAAACCAGAAATCTTCTACCGATATAAGCGATTCTGCTCATTTTGCTGCTCCAGCAGCTGCTTCCTTGCAGACGATTTACTTTTCCGTCCTTGCTGACAAGCAGGCTGGGGAAATGATTGAACGCCTGCAGGATCTTCATGCTCCTATCGTTCTGGTCCACTTTGATACCTATCGGCTGGCCGATCTGGAAAGCGTTGCTGCCAAATACAACTGCCCAATGATTTCCTTTGATGACCTGATAAAAGATCTAACCCAGGCAAAAGAGCCTGCTTTAATCTGTGGTTCTCTTTATTTTGCGGGAGCGGTTCTCGAAAAGTGGATAGAACTCCATCCGGATTTCCAGCTGGACCAGCCTGTAGAAAACAAGAAAAACAAAAACAACTCCTGCCCTAAAAAGAAATAAACAGACTTCATAGCTTCAACGAAATACAATCCCAAAAAGCAGCCCTTCTATGCCATTAAACAGTTAACATTTGATGTATCTTATCGATTTCAACGTTTTGCTCCAAAGAAGATCCCTTTCACGGTATCTTCTTTTTTCTTTGCCGGCTTTTCTCGATGCGTCTGATCAAATCCAGTTTTTCAAAAAAAACAAAAGCATGCTATTGATTGCAGATAGATAGTCAGCTATACTTTCTGGCGAAAGGAGATGAATCGTATGGATGAAAAGTATTTATGCGGGCAAATGATCAAACAGATCCATGATGACCTGGAGAAAAGAGCCAACAACGCAATGCGTAAGCAAGACCTGACTTTTACGCAAGTATCCGCTCTGTTGACTCTATTGAATTTTCCTGAGCAGAAAGCTACTTTAAAAGAACTGGAAAAGGCTCTGCATGTCGCGCAATCGACCACCGTGGGCATTGTGAACCGGCTTGAACACAAAGGCCTGGTCAATAGTTTTGGAGATCCTTCTGACCGGCGCATCAAACTGGTCCAGATCACCCCCGAAGGGAAACAGTGCTGTCGGCAAGCTCAGGACAATATGAAAGAAACCGAGGCATCTCTTTTATCCCCCCTGACAAAAGAAGAACAGAAAACCTTTATCTCTCTGCTTCGAAAAGTCAGTAAAAATCTAAACTAACAGCGTCCGTTCGTAAGAGCGGACCTGCTTATCCTCCGTTCAATTGTATGCTATTAATAGCAAGCTTTCTATCTCTTGCTTTTGGTCGCAGACGAATGGAAACGTGGACGATCAAACGAGGTGAAAATGAAAATATGAATAACAATCAGTCTTTAGACGTATTCAGTACAATGTCGGTTCCAAAAGCTGTCATCAAAAATGCAGTTCCGGCCATGGTGGCTATGTTGATGGTGCTGATTTACAACCTGGCCGACACCTTCTTTATCGGTCAGACGCATGATGCGTATCAGGTTGCAACGGTTTCGCTGGCGACCCCTGTCTTTTTAATTTTTATGGCTGTAGGAACTATCTTTGGTATCGGCGGTACGCCTGTCATTTCCCGTGCTCTTGGTGAAGGAAGAAAAGAATATGCCAAAAAGGTCTGCTCCTTCTGTATGTGGGCGTGCGTGGTTGTGGGACTTGCCATGACCGCTCTTTTCCTAGCTTTCATGGATCTCCTTTTAAATCTGATTGGAGCCAGCGAAGCGACCTGGAGCTATGCCAAAGATTACCTGACGCTGGTTTCCATTGGCGGGGTCTTTGTTTTGATCTCGAACTGCTTTTCGAACATTCTGCGGGCTGAGGGCCAGGCGAACAAAGCCATGATCGGCCAGATTATCGGAAACCTTCTCAACGTTGTTCTGGATCCGATCATGATTTTAGGCTTTGGATGGCAGATTACCGGGGCAGCCATCGCAACGGTGATCGGAAACTTCATGGCTGCGGCTTACCATATTGCTTATTTCTTACGCGGTCAGTCAACACTCAGTATCAGCCTGAAAGATTTTTCGATGAAAGATAAAATCTGCAGCGGTGTTCTTGTAATTGGCATTCCTGCCTCGCTTGGTTCCCTTTTAATGAGCATTTCGCAGATTGTCATGAACAGCCTGATGGGGGGCTATGGGGATATGGCGTTAGCTGGAATCGGAGTGGCCATGAAAGTCACTATGATCACCGGTATGCTGGCGATGGGAATCGGTCAGGGCGTTCAGCCGCTGCTTGGCTATTGTGTTGGGCGGAAACATGGGATCGATACAAAAAAATCATGAAATTCTCGTTGTGGTTTGCGCTGCTGTTGGGAATTGCCATGACTCTTCTCTGTTATATTTTTACCGACCAGATTGTTCTTGCCTTTGTCACAGATCCAAGTGCCTTTGCATATGGTGTTGAATTCTCCCGGATCCTGCTTTCGACCAATTCTCTGTTTGGCGTCTTCTATGTCCTGACCAACGCCCTGCAGGCTATGGGAGCCGCGGTTCCTTCACTGATTATCAATCTGAGTCGTCAAGGTCTGATCTACATTCCAGCTCTGTTCATTCTTAAAGCCTGGCTTGAAATCAATGGGCTTGTCTGGGCGCAGCCGGTAGCTGATATTCTTTCGCTGCTTCTTGCTGTGATTCTGTATGAAAAAGATGTAAGAAAGCTTTCTTCAAAAGCACCAGAACCTGTTCCTGCTGCCGCTTAAAAACAAATCCGCCTTCTGACTTCTCTTCTTTTCGTGGAAAAGGGCCAGAAGGCTTTTTTACTTTTATTTCTTCGGTTGCTTGTGGCTGCCATTCGCTCATTCTACGTGTGGGGCAGCCGCCATCTGTTTCAGAGCGTGCCATTCATCTTCCAGAATCGCCATCAAAATGTCGTCTTCGTACCGAGCGCCATCCACAATGGCTTTTCGCAGAACGACTTCCGTTTCTTCGGTTACAAATCTCTGAAAGGTTCAGGTCAGTGCACAATAAAGCTGCTAAAATCAATGAAAAAAAAGAGGGCATCCCTTTTTTCGATCCGAAAGCCCACCTAAAGTACAATAGATTCTAATTAGTTAATAATTTATTCAGATTCATCCTAGAATTTATGAGAGTGCTCTAGGTGTTATGTGTGATTGTAAAAATGAACTGACAGGATGACGAACTGCACTTTTCTGTTTTTTCACTTCCAGCTACAGGATTCGCAGGATGAAAGTCCATGTCCGATCCTGATGTCTGGCCTTGCTTGAAAAACAGCCGATTTGAAACAGCTGGAATGATTGTGAAGCTATTGTACCATTCACCCAAAAGACAGAATCTATTTTTTAAAAGCAGCTGGCAAAAAAAGAACGGGTATCCAGAAAAAAAGCCTTCCACCCAGACAAGGCAGAAATCCTTGTCAGTTTGAAAGACTTTGTTCAACTCGATATTCACAATCTATCTTCCTGATCTCGTTGATTCAGCTGGCTTTACCAGAAGCTGTTGCAGGCCAGTCAATCAGGCAGAACGGCTCACACTCTGTCCTTTGCTGTCCGGTATACGATAGGCAAAACTGCTTTAAACGCGACATACAAGGCTGCACATTCAAACGGAAAGCACAGGGCATTTTTAACCAGGCGGGAGGTCACCAGCACCCAATATGGCATCCCATACATCAAAGTCAGAACTAGAGGATTGAGCAGCACATTGCAGACAACCACGGCGATCAGCTGGGCTAAAATCAGTCTGCTGATGGAAATGGTCTTGCGCTGATAGAAAAACCAGGTATAAATCCCAGCTTTAACAACCAGAATCAGCGCAAACAACGGCATATACGCACCATCGGGATGAACCAGATAGCCCGCAAAGTCCGCGATCAGCGCAAAGGCCACATTCGGCCAGAACCCATAAAGAGCGCAGGATAGTGCTAAGGCGATAAAGGAAAAACTGATGCGCAGGGTCGTGGAGAGATTGATGGTCACCATCTGTAAGACACAATACAGGGCAATCAGTAAAGCAAGGGTTGTCATCGTTTTAACCTCAGTAACCCGGGCGCTTTTCCAGTGGAGTAAGGCTTGAACAGATTTCATATAAAAAACCTCCTTTCCCATGCAGATGAAAAAGGAGGCTGGTCTTTTTCGTTTGCAGCGGGATGCGAAAAACAGACCGCAAGGAAATACTTTTCGTCACCGGATCAACTCCCCGTCTCCGATGCACTTAACGCCTGTTTTTCTACTCTGTCTTTCCAACTATAAAAATCCATTGGGCCTGCGTCAATGTCTGTGTCCTGATCCCTCCTGGCGCAAAACAATATCCCTTTAAAATACCCCAAAAGCATACATTTACCGGCCTTGGCTGGTGGTTGCTTTGAAAGAGGATCAGACTCCAGTCTTTCCGTTTTCCATACTTCGTTTTCTTTATGTGCCAGCCAAAACAAACGGAGTTTCTTCTTTTTTCTTTAAATCCCTTTCATAAAAGAAGATTTGGCAATAATCACGATCTGTGAATTTGGCAAGCCAGATTTTTTTAGAGAGATTCTGCGATTTGTCATGCAAATCTGACCAATTTCAACATAAAATCAGATACTTTGTATCTACGATTACATATTCAAAACAATATTATTCTTATAATTGCTGACTATGGACACTAATTTTTACTGGCCGCCCTCTTTGAACAATGGGCAGCTCTACGCCTACAACAACATTTTTGCCTGTCTTTATCTTTGTACTCTGCTTCTGTCCATTGCTGCTGCTTTTGCTCCAGCCAGGATCAGGAACAAGTACTGGCCTTTTTTACTGACCAGCTTTACCGCCGTTCATGTGCGGACCTGGGTCAGTCAGATTATTCCAGATCCAACGGACTCCTTCCAATTTCTGCTTTTCTTTACTGTCGACTGGATTTTGTTCTGGATCTACCACTTTCTGATCAAAAGACTTGATCAGCTGGACTTAAAAAAACGAATTCCTGAATCCACCCGCTTTCTGGTGAATACCGGCCTGTGTACGGGTATAGCCGGGCAGGCCGCCTATCGGTTGTTCGGAAATCACACTCTCGATGTTCTGATCATGATGGGTATCATTACAGGTGCAGCCATCATGCGTCAGGCACGTTTTAAACAGGCCAAACCACACTGGACCTATGTGGATTTGCTGGAGAAAACTGGCACCCGCCGGCCGACAAAGCCCCGGACCTATGCCTACGTGATCGTCATGTATTTCGTCTCGCTCTATCTGAGCTGGCGATTTTTATTCACCCTGCCCTTTCAGAGTCACAGTACGCTGGCTATGGTCCTGGCCATCATCCTGTTTGTGACGGAGTGCATGGCAATCATGGAATTCCTGTACCACTGCAAAACCATCAGCCAGGACTTTCATTTCCGACTGCCGGAAGCAAGCCTGGAGGACGAATGGCCGGACATCGATGTCTTTATTGCCACTTACAATGAAGATGCAGACCTCCTGTTTAAAACCATCAACGGATGCCGTCATATGCAGTACCCGGATCCGGACAAAGTCCACATTTATTTGTGCGATGATGGCCGACGTGAAGAAATCCGCCAGCTGGCTGAGGAGACCCATATTGGCTATGTGACCCGCGACAACAACGAAGGAGCCAAAGCCGGCAATCTGAACAATGCCCTGAAGCTCACAAACAGCCCGCTGGTTGTCACCTTTGATGCCGATATGATTCCCCGGGCCCGCTTCTTGATGGAAACCATCCCGTATTTCATTGATGCCCGCAAACGCAATCAGCAGCTGCTCAAAAGTGGCCAGCCACCAATCCCGCTTGGCTTTATCCAGACGCCGCAGGCCTTCTACAACCAGGACCTATTCCAGTTCCACCTTTACAGTGAAAACAGTCTGGCCAATGAGCAGGACTATTTCTATCGTGAAATCCAGCCCTCCAGAACCTTATCCAACTCTGTGATTTACGGTGGATCCAATACAGTTCTTTCAAGAGCTGCTCTTGAATCGGTTGGCGGCTTTTTTACCAAAGCCATTACCGAAGATTTTGCGACCGGCATCCTGATTGAAGGAAACGGCTACGTTTCACTGGGAACCAGCTATCCGCTTGCGTATGGACTTTCCGCAGAAGACTTTCCTTCTCTCATCCAGCAGCGCAAACGCTGGGGGCGTGGGGTGATCAACGTGCTTTACCAGATCAACCTGTTCTTTACCTGCAAATATTCCAATGCTCAGAAAATGAGCTACTGGTCAAGTATTCAGTACTGGTTCTCCCCGTTTACCCGGGCAGTGTTCAGCCTGACCCCAATTCTTTCTGCCCTATTTGGCATTGCGGTGGTCAATTGTTCGATTCAGGAGTCGCTGACTTTCTGGCTGCCCTATATGCTGGCGCAGACATTTATGCTCAACCACCTGACTCATAATCTGCGCTCTTCTTTCTGGACAATTGTCTACGATACAATTCTGGCGCCGTTTCTGTTTTTCCCGATTCTCAATGAGCTGTTTGGAATCTCCTTAAAAACCTTCAAGGTTACAAAGAAAGGCGGAACGGATCAGAAACACAATCAGCCTCGCTACATCTGGCCTTTTGCCATTTCTTTGGTTCTGACTGGCACAGCAACGATTGCGGCACTGTGGCAGATGGCCTCCTCCCATCAGTTTGGTATGGTGATCACGCTGTTCTGGTTAATCAACAACCTGTTCGTCAATCTGATTGCGCTGCTCTTTGTGGCCGATACAAAACCCGGCAGTCCAGAATTGATGAATCGTGACTATCTGAGTGTAACGGTTTCGCCAGAAACCTCCGCCCAGATTATCCGGGATGGTGCGGTGCTTCATCTGAGCGAAGACCATATGAGTATCGTCTTCCACCGTCCCTGGAACATTGATGCCGGCACCCGAGTGTGCGTGAATCTGACCTATCAGGATAAGACTATTCCCGTTCTTGGGACTGTCGATGGCATGTATCACAAAAATGGAATGCCGGTAGTCGAGCTTTTCCGACTTCAGAGTCCGAATCGGGAAGAATTTCTGACAATGGTTTATGACCGCGATCTTGTTCCCTATGAAGGGACAACGGGTCCAGTCATTTTCGTGGCTCTGGTTCGAATTTTAAATAACCGTTTCCGTAAAAGGCAGGAAACCAAAAAGCAGGCCCGGGAACTGGAACGCAGCCAAAAGCGCGCCCAGGCCCGCCGTAAGAAAACATCCAAGTAAATGACAAAAGCAGCATTCAGCCTGCTTTTTCTCAAAAAGGTCGATCCTGCTGATTGTGAAAGCCAAAAAACCTGGTGTTGTCTTACAGCTTCTTCGGATCTTACGCAAATGTAGTTTTTAACACGAGTAATCCTAGCGAATGAATAAGCTTGCATCATTCATATTGTTGATTAAATAATCAATACCTAATTCGAGATGAGTTGGCCTATCGCATCTTGGGTTATTGGGCTTAGCGGCAATTGCTATCGTCGATAATAATGATGATAGCTAAACACAATATTTGCGTAAGAGCCGCTTCTTCCATTCCTCTTCTGGCTCTTTTCTGCTTCATCGCCTTACCCAACACTAATCCCATCTGTCTTTTTCAGCCAGATGGGATTTTTTCTTTGAATCCTTGGCATCCGCTTCTCAACCAATCTCGGCACTGCTGATATTAAACAGTTAATATTTGATCAATATTCCTGCAAATTCAACCCAATCAAAAAACGCCATCCAGCCTGTCTGCCAGATGACGGTTTTCATTATTTTTTTGATGTGTCCTGTTCAATCTTTTATCCGGAACAGGTTTATGCCGCTCCACGATCAGCCTGATCGACTATTCTACAAAGGTTTCGTCGATGGTTTCTGCTTCTCCACTTTCAGCAGGGATTTCTTCATCGACTGACAGGTCTGACTGTTCAGTCTGTGTCTGAGTACTTTCAGGAATCTGTCCGCCGTTTTGAATCATCGAAAGAGCCGTGCTCAACTCCTTATCCTGGTCTGGACCCTGGACGCTCAGCCGGTTGCCCACCACTTTAAGCAGCGTATCAAAGGTCGTCTGATCGACAACACCCGTTGGTTCAAGTCCATTGTCGGACTGGAATTGTTTGAGGGCTTCACTGCTGGCGGCACTGAAGTAGTCATCCGAACGCTCAGCCGGATAGCCTAAAAAGCGCAGATACACCTGAACAGCAGCCGCATTGGAATCGACAGAATCCGGCTCAATGCGCAGTTCTTCTCCTTCGCGAGTGCCGGTGTAGGTCACCGTAGAAACTTCCTCTAAAGCAACCTCAACATCCGGCTGGAAACCGACTTTATTAATCGATGTGCCGTTGGGCGTCAGCCATTCAGCAACGGTGTATTTCAAGGAGGTTCCATCATCAAACGGAACAGTCACCTGTTCGGTTCCCTTGCCATAACTGTTGGTTCCGATGGTTGTGACTTTATCTGGGATATTGTCCTTGAGTGCTCCAATCAGAACTTCACTGGCGGAAGCCGTATTCTTGTTTTGGAGAATATAGATATGATCAAAATCAACCTGCGCATAGTTGTCGTCGGTTTTGAGTTCTTTGATCTGACCATCTTTCGTCTGTTCTTTGAAAATCACTGTGTCGTCTGGTAAGAACGAAGAAGCAATTTCTCTGGCCGCAGATAAGTAGCCGCCGGTGTTGTTGCGCAGATCAAGAATAAGATTTTTGGCACCATCTCGCTGCATGCGGCCGATGGCTTCGGTAAAGTCTTTGCCGCTGTCTGCGGAGAAAGAAGAAAGATCGATATACCCGATACCCTCTTCAAGCATCTGGGCGCTGACGGTCGAATCAAAGTTACCTGGGGTTACATCCATATCGAGGGTTTCATCCCCACGTCTGACCTGAATGGAGATCTGCTTGCCATCCATGCTCTTGATGTAATTGATCAGTTCATCCGTCCCGGTTGTCCCTGCCTGCAGGTCACCGACTTTGACGATTTCATCTCCTGGCTGCACCCCCGCACGGTCCGCAGTGGAGTTGATATAGACTTTTTTGATCACCATCTGGCCATCGTCTCCTGGATAAAAGGAGACTCCAATGCCGACATTGCTTCCGGCCAGGGATTGCGAGAAAGCTTTGGCGTTTTCCAGATCAAAGTAATTGGTGTGGCGGTCTTCTGATAAGGTGGTCATCCCCATCAATGCCTGTTCAATCAGACGGTCATCCAGATCTTCGATGTCTTTGCCATAGTACCAGCCGTCTTTGAGGAGGCCATAGACTTCTTCAAATTTGCCCAGTTCACTGGAAGAGTCGGTCGACGTTTTCTGAATTACATACGGAACCCCTGCTCCAAGTGCAAAACAAAGAACGCAGGCACCGACAATCGCAATCGGTTTCCACACCGGTTTTTTTGTTTTTTTATTTGGATCTACTTTTTGCATTCACTGTTTGTCCTGTCTAATTTCAGATTGTTTCTAGGTTTCAGAAGACAATCTTCTTCTGGCTGCTTGGTCTGTTTTTTCTGTCAGATGTTAAAAACAAGTTTTTCTGACCAGCAGATACAGACGCACATCTAAAATACACAGAAGAGTTTTCAGAGATCCCCTGAAAGATGCTTCTGGTTGTTTTGAGACCGGCAGCCAGGGAAAACGAAAGATTGGAAATTTGCTCTGTCGTTTGAAATCCGCCAGAAAATATCTCTTCTCTTTTGTTTTCTTCTTTGGATAGTTTAGTAGGCAATGCCGTTAAGATCAACGAACGAAACCAGAACATGATCATGAATCTGATTCACTGATTCAACGGCTTGTTGTTATCCTGGCTGAAAAAGTCGGCGACTGCATCTTCATCTTCCCGTTTTTTCTGGAGAGCACTCACGGTACGATCACTGTTGAGCCAGTGACGGCGGCGGATAAACAGAATCTCGCAGGTTAAAACCACCAGCGCCAGGCAGACGATCATCAGGTAGCCATATTTATTGTGCAGCAACGGCATATTTGGAAAGTTCATCCCATACCAGCCTGTCATTAAAGTCAACGGCAGAAATAACGTAGTGATGACGGTCAGTAAGGTGCTGATCTTGTTCTGCTTATCAGAAAGCTGGGTCTGGCGCAGATTCCAGATCTGGCTGGTGTTATCCTTCACATTTTCAACCAGGTTTAAAAGCTGAGAACAGCGCGATAGGAAAAGGGATAACATTGCGCTTTCGTCCGCATTATTAAAAGGAATGATGATCTGCTGGAGTGACTCTCCAATAGCCGTCAGCTGCAGATAGTAACTGCCCAGAACATTCATATCTTTACGGGCAATCATGATGACCCGCTCCAGACCTAAAGAATGGCCGTCATACAACGCTTCCTCAATTTCTTCAAGCTTCGCATTGTAATCCTCCAGATAGTAGACGTCTTCCTGAATCATGTAGTTCATAAACCGTAAAAGAAACTCAAAGGGGCTGTTCATCGTTGCATCATACTGATCCATGAAACTCTTGATAAGTCCTTCGATATCTCCTTTATCTTTAATGAAATAAAGCGTATCGCCATACAGAATGAATCCAAAGGAAAGATGGTCCTGAATCGGGCGGGACTTTTTGGGAATCACAAAGGTTCCTGAAAGCTCATTTTGGTAATTCATAACTTTCGAAAAGCCAAATTTATGGTCATCCACAATCAGCATCGTTCGTTTCAATAAATCAGGATACTCCGTTTCTAACTGAGTCCTGCTTAAAATGACAATCGCCTTGGCCGGATCGGTTGTATTCCATTCGATTTTCATTCAGGTGCCTCCTTTTCAATCGATGCCTGTTTGTAATCATCTTAAGCGGACAAGTAAGGCTTATCGCTCGCGAAAACCGAAAAGATTGTCGCAAAAAGAGCGATGCGAGGAAAAAAAAGAATGACGCGCAAAAAAAGAGCTGTAAGCAGCTCTATACAGATTGATTCTCAATTTGATGGGTGCGCTCGGAGATCGGAACATAGCGAAGTTCGACATCATAGCCAAGCCCTTCCATCATGGAAACGAAGGTCTTATTGACCAGACCATCCTTCTTTTTGATGATGTGATTGATGTACTGGGAGGTCAGACCGAGCTTTTGGGCCAATGTGCGCTGAACCATTCCGGCCTGAACGCATTTGACCTTAATATCAATCTCAAAGTTGTTTCGGACCATGGGCACTGCTCCTTATCATTACCCATATAATACAGACTTCTGTACCAAAGAACACATCCACATCAATGATTTTGTTCAATTTTTCCAATGAAAAGACAAAAACTCACCCATTCAAACAGTCTCTATCGCCCCTTAAGTGAAGTTCTGGTATACAAATAGATTTAGTTTACGCCAGCCCTTCATCACCCCTGCACACAAAAAGCTCCCATCTGTCCATTCAAACAGGAGCTTTCTTTTCCGTCCGAGGCTAAAAAGAGAGGTGTTGTCCATCAGGCTGGTTATTTTGAGGCTATTTCATAGGTTTCCGTTTCGTTTATTTTACAAATGGCATTTTCCGTCAGGCCAGATTCTTCGGTATGGTTAACTCTACTATAAATAAAGCAGATTCAAGCAAAAAAAGATTGATTGGATAAGTAAAAAACGATAACAAGCGGAATGAACGAAGTTGAGCCAGAATCTTCTCTGAAATTCAACTGATTAAAAAAAGCCTCCAGAACTACGTCTGAAGGCCAATCAGCAAGGTGGTGGAGCGTACGGGATTCGAACCCGTGACCTCCTACATGCGAAGCAGGCGCTCTCCCAGCTGAGCTAACACCCCATCAAGAAATGATGCGGCAGGGCTTGCTGACACGAAATCATCTTAGTCCATTCCCGTTGAATCCTGCAACCCCGAACTCCATTTTCTGCCATATTTTATCCAAATTTCATCCGAATTCGGCTTATTTCATTTCAGTCTGGCTTGCTCTATTCCAGTTTCCATTCTTATGCTCCCCTTTTCTGGGATTCGATATGGAACAGCAATCAAATCTGGAAATAAAAAAGTCCTCAGAGCTATTCTCTGAAGACAATATTTACAAAATGGTGGAGCGTAGGAGGATCGAACTCCTGACCCCCTGCGTGCAAAGCAGGTGCTCTCCCAGCTGAGCTAACACCCCACATATAAGTCAAAAAATGGTGGGCCTGAATGGACTCGAACCAGCGACCTCATCCTTATCAGGGATGCGCTCTAACCACCTGAGCTACAGGCCCGTTTCTTGACTGCCTGAATACTATGACAGATTCATTCGAAAAGGTCAAATATAAATTCAACCTTTTTTCCAAAAAACCATTTGAAATTCGCTATAAATTCTTTACCTAAAGAATAAATTTTAAATAATAAATTTCAGTGCAGATGGATTCCATTCAGGATCTCATTCCCGGTGGGAGAAATTTTCGTAATAAAAAACTCCAGACATCACTGCCTGGAGACTGATTTCAAAATGGTGGAGCGTAGGAGGATCGAACTCCTGACCCCCTGCGTGCAAAGCAGGTGCTCTCCCAGCTGAGCTAACACCCCACATATAAGTCAAAAAAATGGTGGGCCTGAATGGACTCGAACCAGCGACCTCATCCTTATCAGGGATGCGCTCTAACCACCTGAGCTACAGGCCCGTTTCTTGACTGCCTGATTAATATAACAGATCGTTTTTCGAAGGTCAAACATCAAAACAGACTTTTTTGAATTTTTTATCTAATTCGCTATTTTCGTTAACTGTTACCTCACCTAATGTAGTTTGGCAGCAACTTTCCTTAAATCGAGGCCGTTGCCAGCTCCAATTCAGATTTATTCGTAATCCACTGAGGAAATTTTCTACTCGCTTGGCTGATTTATTACAGGATTCACTTGCGCCTGTTTTTCACAACATCTGTCAACAGGGACGAACAGTAACAGAACTCTTTTCCCTCTCTTGCCGCTTACTATACACCTTGCCATATACTCGCTATATACAGGCAAAAAGAGGGCATAGCAACAAGCAGGCTTCTCGGGCGTTTCATCTTTTCGACGCTTGATGGCATCCGTATTTAGATTGGAATCCACTTTGGCTTGTGCTTAGATCCTCTTTTCTGCTCCAAATTTTGGCCTGGATCATCAGGATTGTGGCGTTGGATTCTTTTTTTGCTTCATTCTTTGCATCAAAAAAGGCGAAACCGACGTTTCCGTCAATTTCACCACTACCGATATAAACAAAAAAACTCCAGATATTTCTATCTGGAGATTAATTTCAAAATGGTGGAGCGTAGGAGGATCGAACTCCTGACCCCCTGCGTGCAAAGCAGGTGCTCTCCCAGCTGAGCTAACACCCCACATCAATAAAATCAAGAAATAATGGTGGGCCTGAATGGACTCGAACCAGCGACCTCATCCTTATCAGGGATGCGCTCTAACCACCTGAGCTACAGGCCCATGTTCTTGACTGCCCGATCATCATATCAGGACTTCCAATCGATGTCAATCAGAAACTTTTTAAGTTTTCTGACTGCTTCAGAAGCAGATCAGAAGTGAAGTTCCTGTCTGAACTCGACTCATTGAGTATACCTGATCTCTGATTTTTTGCAAGCAGAAACATTCATTTTTTGCCAAGAAAAATCATAAGTCATAATTTACTTTAGTTAAAGCACAATTCACAATCGATTCAAAATTCTTCAGATACTTCTTGAAAGGTTATTCCTTTTTCTTTTCAACGCTGCTTTTTTCTGATTCAGGATTCTTCTTGAATACAAGGGCCAGAGCTTCGAAGCTCTGGCCCTTGTATTCCTGTAATCCATTTCTTGTATTCTTGTATTCTTGTATTCTTGTATTCTTGTATTTTCGTTTCTTTTTCAGGCAGATTGTTCATCTTTCTGACCACAAATTGGTCCTTGGCGTTCAAGCAGCTGCTCAATTGCCCAGGCCACACCATTCTGATCATTCGATTTTGTAACGTATTTCGAAACTTTTTTGATATTCTCTTCGGCATTGCCCATGGCAACTGTCACAAAGTCCATTTCCATCATGGATAAGTCATTTTCCGAATCACCAAAGACCATCACTTCATCCATCGTATAGCCAAGCGATTCAATATATTCTTTCAAGGCTGGACCTTTCTGCGCTTTGATATCCGTAATTTCAATATTCGTTGGAAAAGAAGAAGCGATGCCAATTTTCGGGATTTGCCTGAGTTTTGCTTTAGCAGCCTGCGTCTGTTCGATTGTTCCTCCAAAACAGAAGACCTTGGCAATTTCAGGCAAATCGTCCTGAAGACTTTCAATACTGGAATAGGCCTGGCATTTGGCCATCATATTCATAAACCGGCGATCCTGGCACGCATCCTGAGGTCTCATATTGGGATGAAAAGTCAGGTAATCCTTCAACGCCTGCTGCTCAAGCTGATCTATGGTCCCGACAAATCCATTGCGTTCAAAGCCATTGTACTTAGTCGTCAGCGGTTCGTCTTTCATCACTTCATAAATCTGGCGGATCGACTCTTTCGTCAGTGGACGATGAATCACGACTTCACCTTGTGGATTCAGGATTTCGGCTCCACTGTTTAAAAGCAGATCCACATCCTGTAAAACACCATCCACTGTCCGCATCGTTCCTTCATAGAAACGGCCAGTGGCGACGATAAAGCGGATTCCTGCCTGCTGGGCTTTGGCAACCACCTTTGCGGTATAGTCGTTGATGTCATGATCCACATCACACAATGTTCCATCTAAGTCGCATGCGATAACTTTGATCAAATTTTCATTCCCCTTTCTCTCTTTGCATCCTAACATATCTTTGACTTTGGATCGCCAGATCATTCGGCTTTCAAAACCAGAGAGCCAAAAAGACCGTAATTCAGGACGATTTCTAGATTTCACTTTATGAATCCAATTTCTTCAGCCTGATACAGTTTTTGATGAGTTCTGCTTTTCAGTCCATTTTCAGGCGAGCCTGCCGGCCAGAGTCTTCCGAAAACGAACAGGGCAGATGATCGAAATCTGCATCCGGACGCCTCTATACTGAATCTATTAAGACTGACTTTTCAGGAGGCATTATGCTCAAAAATCTTTATCTGGTCCGCCATGGCGAAACGCTGTTTAACCAACGCAACATTATTCAGGGAGTCGTCAACGCCCCGCTTGTTCTGGATGGTGTTGCCCAGGCCATTCATACCCGAAAAGCGTATTTCGAATCCCGGAATATTCACTTTGATCACGTTTACTGTTCTCCAGAAGGGCGCTGCATTCAGACCACTCAGCTGCTGACAACTCTTCCTTATACGAAGGTCACCGATCTGCATGAAATGTGTTTTGGAAAGCTGGAAGGATGCCCTGGTTTTCTGGCTGCTCCAGCGAGTGAATTTGCAACCTACTATGCAAACTACGGCGGAGAAACATTAGCTCAGGTACAGGAGCGAATGAATCGAGCGCTGCTTGAAATTATGAACAAGGAAGAGAATGAGAACGTTCTGGCTGTCGCGCACAGCTGCGCCAATCACGCCTTCATGGACTATTGGGCACCTGATGGTAAGATTCCGGGACCGGAAGCTTTAAACTACGTTGCTGTCCTCCATTTCCAGTTTGATCCCGATACGCAGACCTTTGCTTTGCTGGATATTTTTAACGATGTTTATGCCGGTGAAGATCTGGAAGAGGCCAAAGCCACCCATCAGGCGTTAATTCTCGATCCAAAATATTAGGATTCAGTGTTTTCCCTCTTTATAGATTCTATTTCTTACTAACTTTGCCGATTCGTGTTGATTCCTGTTGGCTCTTGTTGATTCTTGTTAGTTCTTGTTAGTTCTTGATTTTCCTTTTGTACAAGCCCGTCTGGGGCTGTACGACTCCATCCGGCCTGCCTCACTGGCAGGCTTTTTCGCTTTGTCAAAGAAGATCCTCGATCAGAAATGAAAGACCGGCAGAATGTTTTGTCCTGCCGGTCTTCAGCCCTTTTGTGGCGATCCACGATCTATTGTCTGTTGATTCTGCGGCTAAAGGGTTTCGATGCATGCCCGGCTGCCATTGACGGGATCTTTGGTCACCAGAATCTGATGCTCAATTCGGTTCATGAGGGATTCAACGTGGGAAATAATGCCGACCATCCGGGAATCCGCAATCTGGTTCAGTGCCTGAATGGCTTTGTTCAGGCACTCTTCATCCAAAGAACCAAAGCCCTCATCGACAAATAAGGTCTGCAGGGAAACACCCCCAGCTTCCATCTGGATCTCTTCTGAAAGGCCAAGGGCCAGACATAAAGAAGCCAGAAACTGTTCTCCGCCGGATAAAGATTGTACAGGGCGCCGGGAACCGTTGAAGTGATCGACCACATCCAGTCCCAGTCCGACTTTGCCTTTTCCGCCTTCTTCGGCGCGGATGAGTTCATACTGGCCGCTGGTCATAACATTCAGTTTCTGGTTAGCACGCAAGATGATCTGCTCAAAGAATGTGATCTGCACATAGGTTTCCAGATTGATTTTAGTCTGCCCAGCCAGGGTGCCATTGAGGGTATCGGATAGATTCTTTAGAGATTGAGCTTTTTCGCACAGTCTGGGCATGTCTTTTTCGAGGGTCTGGAGCTGTTCAAAGATTGAGGTGTTGATCTTCAGTTGACCCTGTAGTTCACGAATCTGGCTGTTGACCTGATTCATAGCCTGATCAATCTGAATGAGCTGCTGGCCAAGCTGTTCGATTTGCAGGCGTGGATCTTCAGGTTGTCTGTCATATGTTTCCAGAATGCCCTGCAGCTGGAACAGACGTGATTTCTGGCTGTCCAGCTGTTTTTCGCTTCTGGTTTTTTGCTGGTCATATGCTGCCGTTTCCTGGCGCAGAGTATTCAGTCGAAGTTTCGCCTGATCTTCCTGGTCAAAGCTGAGGGTTTCTTTAAAGCTTTGAAGACGACCAGCCAGTTCACTTGCCTGAGCAGCGAGCTGTTCAAGATGATTCTGACCATTCTCTTTTTGCTTCAGACGCTTTTCGAGATTTGCCGTCAGCGAACTAAGGGTATTTAAAATGTTTTCGCGCTCGTTGCACTGATCATTAAACAGTTTCAGTGAAGTCTGGGCAGCAGCCAGGCTCTGATTGGGTGGAAGGGTGGTTTCCAGCTGGCTCAGCGATTTTTCCTGTTCTTCCCTGCGTGAGAGCAGACCTGCACAGAGTTCGGACTGGCGCTGGGCTTTTCTGGCTTTGTCATTGGCCTCTTTTTCCAGTTTTTTCAATGTCCGCTCATCCGGAATATTATGCTCAAGGGGAGCAGGATCTGGATGATGAATCGAGCCGCACACCGGACAAGGAATCCCCGGCTGCAGGCTGCCTGCCAGAATGCCAGCCTGGCCGGCTAAAAACTGGCTGTTTTTTTGAAGATAAATCTGCTGGGCGTGTTCAGATTGAGCAGCAAGCGTGGCAAAAGTCTGTTGCTGCAAAACGATGTCCTGATTGAGCTGATCAAGCTGGGCTTTGCGGTTTGCTGCTTCCTGCAGCTGCAGGCACAATGCTTCCGCCTGCTGGCGCAAAGCCGGAGCATTGACTAATTCTTCTGCTCTTGCCTGAAGCTGTTGCTGGCGGGACTGGTCGGCCGCAAATTCAGCTTTAAACGCTTCAAATGCTTCCGTTTTCTTATGGAGATCACGCTTTAAGTCCGTATATGTTTTTTCCATCTGGCGATACTGGCCAAACCGGTCGAGCTGGTCGGTCAGTCGTTTGATCTCATAGCTCTTCTCTTCCATTTCCGGCTGTTTTTTCTTCAGATCTTCGACTTCCTGGCTGGTTTTGTCATAGAGGGGCTTTAAAGTTTCCAGATCTTTGCTGGTTTTGAACCAGAGATCAAAGCGTTCTTTCTGCTGGCCAAGCTGCCCTTTCTTTTTGGAAGCTTCTGCCAGCCCTTTTTGCCAGTCAGCCTGCTCTTGAATCAGGCGTTCAAGCTCTTTTGCGTGCCCCTTGAGTGACTCTGCAATCCGTTTGGGATCCAGCAGCGTACTGGCATCCATTCCCCGAAAGGACTGATACAGCCGATCTATGGTCGCCTGGGCGGCATTGACCTCATCGCGGGCTTTTTTGGAACGCTCTAACACCTCACTTTGCAGAGCCGCATAATCGCTGGTCTGGAACAGATCTCTGAAAATCTGAGTCCGCTCTTTTGTACTGGCTACCAGCAGCCGGACAAATTCACCCTGAGCGAGAACGGCAACCTGTTTGAACTGACGCGCATCCAGCCCGATCAGCCGATTGATCGCTTCGCGCACTTCGGCAACTTTCGTCAGCGAACGCTTGTTTTCGACCTCAATCATTTCCACGCTGCTGGCATGTTTGGTCTGTCCTTTTCCATTTTTCTTTTCCCGCATATATTCAGGAGAACGGCGGATGATGTAGTTCTGATCATGCAGTTCAAATTCCAGTTCGACAAAGGTATCCACTTTTGGAGACGCATATTTCGATCGCAGCATTTCCGGTTTGCGCAGTTCTCCGGAAAGTTCTCCGTATAAGGCATAGACAATGCCATCAAAGATCGTGGTCTTGCCTGCCCCTGTATCCCCACTGATCAAAAACAGCCCTTTATCGCCAAAGGCCTGAAAATCAACAACTTCCGTCTGCGCATAAGGGCCAAAAGCCTGCATGGTCAGTTTAATTGGTTTCATGAAGTCCCTCCCAGATGCCCGCCAGCTGTCCGATCATGTCCTGACTTAAATCTTTATCATTTTGAAGAGCATAAAAATCGGCCACAATATCCAGCGGATCTTTCATGCGCTCAATTTCTCTTGCATAGTCATCCATCGCATGGGCTTTGGGCAGGTTACAGTATTCGATCTTTAAAATTCTTGGATAATGCTCCCGCAGCGTTTCATACGCCTGGAAGATTTCTTCCGAATCTTCCAGGGTGATGTAGACATAGGCCTCCCGGTCGATCTGGCGAAGATAGTCTTTATCGAGCAAATCCGCCATCTTTCCCTTCAGATGAATCATTTCCCGCTTGGGGATCACGGGAACCTCTTCAATCGTCACCGAATGATCCGGATGGGTTTCAAGGAGCGTGATGGATTTTTGAGCATTGATTTCCGAAAAGGAAAATTTCAGCAAAGTTCCCGGATAACGATTCACCGCTCTGCCCGGGGCCTGTGGATTATGAAGATGGCCTAACGCACAATAATCAAAAGGTTCAAGCAGACTGGTGCTGACCTGATCAAGAGTACCAACATTGGCTGCCTCACTTTCGCAAAGCTGTCCGCCCGCATAAAACTGGTGACTCATTAAAATATTGGTCGCTCCCTGAGCGAAACTCACCGTCTGTAAAGCCAGCTCTAACGCTTGATTCCAGTTCTGGCAGGATACGCCTAAAGCGGCCCGGACAATGCCGGGTCTTAAAAATGGGAGCAGATGAATCCGCACCACTTCCCCATTCTTTTGAAGATCGACAAATTCCACCTCCCCGCTCCAGGTGCCTGCAATATGAATGCCTGACTCTTTAAAAATTCCGGAGCCAAAATCCAGACGGCCGCCTGAATCATGGTTGCCGCTGATGATCATCACTTCAATTTGCATATGATGAAGCCGGGTGAGAAACTCATCGAGCAAAGCCACCGCATCGACCGGTGGAACAGGCGTATCAAACACATCTCCTGCAATCATCACCCCATCAATCTGGTGCGCTTTGGCCAGTTCAATCACCTGATTCAAGGCATCTCTTTGTTCTTCCATCAGATCGTAGCCAAAGACTTTCTTGCCCAGGTGCAGATCAGCCAGATGGATCAATCTCATTCCATATTCCCCTTTCTCTTCTTCAATGGTCTTGTCTGTTTTTGTTGGATTGGTTTTAAATGGTCTTGTGTATTTCAGTGTCGTCGATTTCTCAACTCTCTTCCGTCCTGATTTTTCGTTGGCCTTTTGCGCCCTGTGAGAATTGATTGTTCATTAAATCGTCTACTTAACCAGCGTATCTTCAATCGGGTATTTTCGGTATTCAGGCAATGACAGCCAGCGGCTTAGACTGGCACTGGCCGCTATTGTCTTCGTCCCTCAAACCCTTGAACGGGGATGCACTTGGCAATCCCGTTCTTCATTCTTCAGTTTTTATCATTCTTCAGTTTTTATCATTCTTCAGTTTTTATCATTCTTCAGTTTTCTGCATTCATCTTTCCATAAATCCAAAACAGAAAGGCGAAAACCCACAAACCCATACCATTATCTTGGGGCTCTTACGCAAATATCGTGTTTAGCTATCATCATTATTATCGACGATAGCAATTGCCGCTAAGCCCAATAACCCAAGATGCGATAGGCCAACTCATCTCGAATTAGGTATTGATTATTTAATCAACAATATGAATGATGCAAGCTTATTCATTCTCCAGGATTATTAGTGTTAAAAACCACATTTGCGTAAGATCCTATCTTGGAAGTCTTCACGGACTTTGTATATCTTTTTGACATTTTTCAGTCACGTTTGTTTCTTATCTTCATCCTATTTTTAAATATTGGTCCACCGAAAAACGCCAAAAAAGGCGGAGTCAACCGCCTTACGATTCAATTCAAAGAATAAGTGCTCCTTCTCTCAATACAGGACAACCTCTCAATACAGGATAAAATTCATGAACATCGAACCAATCATTCCAAGCAGGCAGATCAGCACGAAGATCACAACCAGCACCCAGAAGCCCCCATTGCTTCGAACCGCTTTCCATTCTTCTTTTGCTTTCCGGTTCTGACGGAATACACCCGCAAACTGATGTCGTTCTTTATAGATAAAATACACACCAGCAGTTGCCAGGAGCAGCATCACAATCGCATTGAGAATGGAGAACACGCCTGGAGCGTATGTCTCAAGCAAAGCCATAAAATTATTGACCGCATGCATCAGAATCGGCACCCATAAAGATCCGCTGCGCAGATACACGAAAGCCAGGATAATTCCCATTCCAAATGCCGGAATCCCCTGATACAGATTCATATGGGCAATTCCAAAGAGCAGCGCAGAAAAAATGACCGCAAAGCCTTTATTAAAACGAGCCATACTCTTGCACATGATGCCGCGAAAGATCACTTCTTCAAAGAATGGCGCAGCGACAACCGCCATCAAAAAATTCAGGAGAATGCCTGCAAAACTGCCCGAACCGCTCAGGCCAACCGGGTCAATACCGGCGCCAAAGAAACCGAGAATGCTGTTCAGCAAAGAGACCAGCAAGGAAAGAATCAGGTTGGCCGCAAACATCATCGAAGCACCCTTTACAATCCAGGAGCGGTCAAAACGGGTCTGCTCAAGCTGTGCTTTCAGGTTCACCCCCATCATCTTGATGCCAAACCAGGCAGCCATACCCCCAGAAGCCACCGTCGCAAACAGCGTCACCAGAATGATCAGAATCTGATTCAGAGTGTCAAAAACTGGTGAGTAATAGTAATAATAGCCAAGCCGGGCATTCATAAAGCCAATCATCAGGCTTGGATACAAAGCGGCGATGATCTGGACACCAAAATAGATGCCCATGCACCCTATGCAGATGCTGATCGTTCGGCGCAGACCCAAAAACCTGGCCGATGTGGAAGTCTGAGCATTTACCATAAAACAATTTCCTCCTCGTCATCCGATTGCTTCTGTTCTTTCAAAGCCTCTCGCCGTTTTTCTTCTTTCCAGATCTCAAACGGACACACGATGCCCTGATCCATGAAATCCCCCTCGAATTCAAGAGGCTGCGAAAAATCTTTCATTGCTTTTGAACGGGTCAGTTTTTCTCCCTTATTGCTTAAATGCATGGAACCTAGCAGGCCAGGATTCTTATTCATTTCCAGAAGCAGAGTTTTATCCAGACCATAAACGCCGACATGGCGCACTCCCGTGTGGAAGCTGATTTCCTGCAAAATAGCCTTGCAGAATTCTTTCAGGCTGTAGGGATCAATATTGGATTTAAACAACAGAAACGGGATTTTATCGTTAGTCAGATACAGCGGCTGACTGACGACAAATTTATTGATGATCGCCTGTGGAATTTCTTTATTGATCATCTCATCCATATAAGCGGAATACTCCGGGTCTTCTTTCATCCTTGCTTCATCGGGTACAACCCGAAAATGCAGCGTTGGATTGACAGAGCCGTTTCGAAACAGGCTGCCGCGGGTGGACAGGACATACAGGACAGGATAAGGCTTCTTTTCTTTAGCCATACGCTATTGATTCTCCCTTCGCCAGGCATAGTACTCTTCGTCTTTTTTCTCGTCGATCATCTGAGTGAAATCCGCCACGACCGCCGTATAGCGGCCATACGTATCCAGAAAGCCATTCTGATCGAGCCGCAGGGTAAAATTGGATCCACTCACCAGAAACTTCCCATTTTCAAAACGGACAAGTACAGGCAGATCGAGAAAACGCAAAGTATATCCCTGTTTGAGAACATCAATCAGTCTCATTGAAGAAAAAGTATCATACTGGTTCATATCCCTCATTGTAGTCAACCGTCCCATAAACTTCAAATTCCCTTTCATGTCTGCAAGAATTGCAAGACTTATGAGGTGCTTATTGAATCCCGGCAGATCAATATCCAACAAAAAAGGCAGATTTCAAAGATCCATCTCCAGCTTCCTGTTCGAATGAAAATGTCCATGTCGGTCCAGATGGCCTTTCTTGAATGGTCTGATTCAGCGAGTTCTTTTTTCCGGAAAGCAGCCTGTCCAATCGTGAAATACGAAATCCAAAAGCAGAATCCAAAAGCAGAATCCAAAAGCAGAATCCAAAAGCAGAATCCAAAAGCAGAATCCAAAAAAACTCCTGAATCGATCAGGAGTTTGAAAACCAAATTTACACACCAAGGATGGCATGATCTGAAACGGTATAGGGGAACTGATCAAACTGGTAGGGATACCCCGGGCCATCTACTGGTTCATAATGAACCAGACGATTGGTGGTCTCGGTAATGCAAGTCTGGAAAACAATGCCATTGTTGGCTCTTGCTCTGGCCACTTCATCCGTGGTGATAAAGTCATCCGAAACCCAGGAGTCTCTGAGGGCATAAATCTGACCGTCGACTTCGACATAAGCCGGCTGCGAGGCAATCATATCTCCGTTTGTCATGTTGGAATGGGCAATAAACCAGCCGTCTGCCCAAAGGCCAACCGAACCATCAGCAGGCGCGGAAGAAGCGCCCCAGCTGGAGACGTAATGCACAGGCCAGATCTGATTTTCTGGAATTCCTGAATCCTGAACAGAAACAGCAAGACCATCGTCGAAGCCAGTCAGATTTCCATTTCCATCCGGGTCAGCCTCGTCAAACGGTTCAAATTCAGTTTCAACAGCCGGAACAGGAGAAGCTTCGGATGGGGCAGTCTGATCAGGAGCAGCCAACGCTGGATCCATTGAGGAAGCGGCAGGTTCATGAAGGCTTGCAGAACGATCCGCCACAACCGGTTCCTGCGGCTCTGCCGGGGTCTTTGCCGCTGAATCTTTCGGGGTATCTACCGAAGGCTCATCAACCTGGGCTGTCGGATCCTGATCGGGTCTGGACCCTGCGCTTTGCTTGGTGTCGTCGACGCCTGCATCCCTTTCCTTTTTTTCCGCCTCTTTGGACTCGATCATTTTTGAATTTACAATCGCGTTTTCAGAATCAGAATTGTGATCCGTTTTTGCATCCAGAAAAGAAGAAGCCTGGACCATTTCTGTGGTTTTCACTTGATCGGCCGTAACTCGATGGGCCGCTACACTCTTTGGAGAGGTCATCACTGAGTAGCCAACAATGGCTGCAATCGCGCTGCACACAGTCATGGCAACAAGCTTGATTTCTTTTGTCTCAAAGCTGGATTTTTTGGCATTATTTTTTGATTTATACGTCATAGGCGCTCTCCTTCGATATCTTATTTCGATATCCACTTTCTTTGCTTTCTGGAAGATCGAGGGAGGAAATACGTTCTGGTGTTTATTTTTCATCATGAATTCGTATTCGATGAGCTGCTTTCAACAGGGGGTTGTCAGCTTATCTTTATTTTATTCCCTGGCCTGACCTTCCTGAAATCTAAAGCTGATAATTTTTGACAGGAACAATTCCTCTGTTCTCTGACTGGATGGTCTCTATACTAGCGCTAATAGTGACAATATAATTGCATGTTTGTTTTTTTGTGAAAAAAATTTTTACATGAATTTGACAGCTTCCAATCTGTTTTACTTTATATAATTGGTCCTTCCAATCCTTATCTGAAATCACTTGCTTTGAATCATAGCCTTAAATTTTGACATTCAAAAGGGTCAGTCTTCTCTCTGCTCAATCTTCATTTTCATGGCATTTTTCAGATCATGAATTGAGCTGCTGGTCAAGAAAAAGAAAAGAGGATTTGTTGTGGGAGTCATGATTAAATCCCTTATTCTGATCGGCATACTCAATCACGCCGATTTGGATTCAGGGTGGGCAAAGACAGAATCTGAAGAAATCCGGGTTGATTGGCGTTGAGCTGAATCGTTTTTAGTGCTCTTTCCATGAGATCGATGATTTTTCATCCTATGTCATTAAAAATCAATCTTCTATTTTGTTCTGATTTGTTCTGATTTTTTGCTGGTTCATTTCCTGTACCAGCAAAGCAGAGGCAGATTTCAACATACGCATATTTAAGTTGTTAAAGCACAGCGCTTTTCTTATTTGTTGCGTGTTCGCTATCGTCCCCTTTTCAATGTCTTTTCTGGGTGCCAAAGTGGTCAGACTGGCTCTTTTCAAAAAGGCTCGAATATGCTTTTCATTCCCAGTCATTTCATTGCCTCGCACAGCAAACGAAACCGTGAGGATGGAAGGACCTTAACTTTTGTGCCAGATGTGAATCTTTTCTGAAAGATCAAATCATTATCCAGAAGAAAAGAATTGCTGAAGCAAAGAAAAAATAAAACAGTGTTATAGGAAATCAGTCTGAATAAATTGATTATAAAACGATTATAAAAGTGGTTTTTAATGATTTACTGTTCGAATTAAGCAGAAATGAAAGAGAATGCAATCATCCGCCTGCAAGCAAATGATTTTGATGAATAAATTGGATGAACAAAAAGGATGAACAAAAAGGATTCATAAGAAAGCGGGTGTCTTTCTGGCCGAGTTGAAAAGGCAAAGCATCCAGAACAAAAAAGCTTCCCGTATAGGAGATATACAGGAAGCTTCAAGACAATGCCAGCGGGCATTGTCATTTCATCATGATCATCATTGTTCTGCCTAAACGGAATGCAGACAGAACGGTTTGTCTAGAACAAAAGCCTTAGAGGCCGGATGGGTTAGCCAGTGTCTGGTTGTAGTCAACAAGAACTTCGAACCAGCTCTGAGGATGTTTGCAGACTGGGCAGATTTTTGGTGCAGTTTTTGCTTTTGTAACATAGCCGCAGTTGAGGCAAACCCAGTTTACTTCTTCTGGCTGAGCGAACATCAGATCGTTTTTGATCAGGTTCATCAGGTCTGCATATCTGTCTCTGTGGTGTAATTCGATTTCACCAACAAGTTCCATCTTCTTGGAGATTTCCTTGAAGCCTTCATCAGCAGCAGTCTTGGCGAATTCTTTGTACATTTCAGTTGTTTCGTAATCTTCGCCATCCCATGCCATCTGTAAGCATTCCATAGTGGATGGAGTTTCATTATTGTGCAGATATTTGAACCACAGTTTTGCATGCGCTTTTTCGTTCATAGCAGTTTCTGCAAAGACGCTGGCTACATGGCAATAGCCTTCTTTTTTAGCCTGAGATGCGAACCACTGATATTTTGTGTAAGCCTGGGATTCACCCGCAAGAGCGGCCTGCAGGTTCTTCTCGGTCTGAGATCCTTTTAATTCCATAACGTTAGTTACCTCCGTTTACCCTATGAGTATATCACCACTCAAAGATTTCAAACACAGGCAACTGACTGCATCAAACAAAAAATGAAAAGTAATCATCCAAATTCGCAATCTCATCCTTTGAAGGAGATTTCGCCTTTCCACTTCAACGACCGATAAGTTTTATGTGTTCAGATCACCAAAAAGCAAAGAAATAAATCTATTAAGATTATTCCCTGAGTCAATCCGCTCTCTTTTTGCAAATTTTCGA
The DNA here is from genome assembly GCF_034745455.1 of Allobaculum sp. JKK-2023. Lineage (NCBI taxonomy): Bacteria > Bacillati > Bacillota > Erysipelotrichia > Erysipelotrichales > Erysipelotrichaceae > Allobaculum > Allobaculum sp. JKK-2023. The sequence continues at coordinate 1,237,465 of NZ_JAYERV010000003.1, forward strand.
CGACTCAATTCGATTTTTAACTGGACGTTTTATTTTTTCCAAGCACATCAAATTATAAAACGCCCTAAAATCAAGGCCTGAGAAGAACCGATTCTTCCATAAAAATCCGGCGTCTTTTGGGTGTGGGCTTGTCACTCTTTTCCAAAGACCAGATCTGCCATCAGCCTGGTCTTTGATGTCGACTCCTTTCTTTCAAAACCATCTGGCCAAATGCAGTCTCTGTCTTTCAGGTTCCCAATCTTGCGCAAAGAAAATGGATACAAAAAAATGCACAGCCAGTATAAGGGCCGTGCATAGTCAGCATGTGGAGTTCAGAGGATTTCGGACGTTACTGGTCACTGGACGCCCAGGATGGGACTTCAATTCCCCGTCGGACGAGAATGGCTTTCTGAAATTCCGTTGCGTTGATGAACTTGAGAATCAGGCGGCATTCTTCTTCGGTACAGCCGATCAGAACTTTGGTAAATACTTCTCTGGACAGAATATCGGCCTGAACAATCAGTGCAGTTGCGCTTAATGAATTCAATGTGCCTTTAAAACAATAGAATGGAGTGCCAGGTGCAGAAATAGTGTCTTTCACACAGCCAAAATCCACTGGATAGATCAGGCCCGGATAATCGACACTGGGCTCTCCTTTCTTACGAATGGTTTCAATCTGACTCGACAGAATCAGCGTATCGAGTTTCTGCCAGAAAAACACGTTATTCTCGAGTTCTTTTTCTTTTCCTTTCATTTCGCCCTCCCTTTTTACATTCATTTACATTAGAGGTTTTTCATTCCGGGATCAAGAGCACTGATGTGGAATGAGTGGTTTTTGACGCGGAATCCATCGTTTCCAATCACTGTTCACATTTTTCACTCTGTTTGCTGCTTTCCAAAGCCAGTTTTTCTTGCAGAATGGACTGGTTGTGTTAATTGGAAGCAGACGGCGAGGTCAGTTTTGCCAGGTCTTCCTGATTGGCTGCAAGATACTCCCAAAGATCAACGGGTCTTGCCTGATTCCAGTCAATGGTGCTGTCTGTGCCCCATGTTGAAACGGTATGGCGGCTTTCATCATAGCCAATCCCACAGTCGACCGGTCTTCCTTCGTCAATTTTGTAAATTGCGGGGGTATACAGGAAATAAGGAAACAGGGTGAGCAGTTTCTGGCCGTCTTCCGTTGAAGAAATCAGCGTCATATCTCCTTCATTTTCGCGGTACAGCTGATAGTCTGTGGTGTTGAGTCGGTAGACGTTGTAGTCGCCCGGATGCTCTTCTCTGGTCTGTTCAATGTACGTATTCATTGCCTGGCAGAAGTTGCAGTTATCCCGTTCGACCAGCAGGGTGAAGGTTTCTTTGTCGTTCATCTTAGTTTCCAGCTCAGCCATATCCAGGTCACGAATTTCTAAAGGTTCCATGGTCTTTTTCTCGCTGCATCCAGCAAGTCCGATGACCATCGCAGCTGCCATCATCAGCGTGGCAAACTTTACGACAATCTTTCTCATTTCTATCACTATCCTTATCTGTTCTTGTTTCTGTTTATCTGTTCTTTTTTCTGTTTTTTCTATTTTTTCATCGTGCGCCGGGCGGCCAGAATCAGCCGCATCAAATTCCAGGTTTCCTGTTCCAGTTTCTGCGGGCCATGACGCAGAGCATAGGCAAAACTCATCGCCCGATCCGCTGTCGAAAACATGGCATCCACACCCTGATCATACAGTCTTTCATAGCCAGGGCCTAATGCACCGCTGATCACAACCATTGGGATCTCGTATTCTCTTGCCCATGCAGCAAGCCGGCTGACCACTTTACCATCAGCCGACTGGCTGTCGGTCTGGCCTTCACCAGTGAAAATAAAATCACATTCCTGCAAAGCGCGTTTCAGATCGCCATCTTCCAGAACTTCCATTCCGGACACCATATGCGCCCGAAACACCCCAATTAACATCCCGCCAAGCCCGCCGGCTGCCCCGGCACCCATAAAATCGTTCATATTGACATGAAACGTCTGGTCAATCTTGGCATTGAGTTTTTCCATGCCGGCTTCCACCATCTCCTGCTGGGCAAGAGTCAGTCCTTTCTGGCGCCCAAAAATCCAGGTGGCCCCCTGAGGACCTAAAAGGGGGTTGTTGACATCACAGGCGGCGATCAGTCTGACGTGGCGCGGGGGATTGAAGTTTCGTTTGTCGATAAAGGCAATTTTACTGAGACTGCGAGTACAGGGTTCGAGCACCTGGCGATATTTATCATAAAACACCGCGCCAAAGGCACTTAAAAAGCCCATCCCGCCGTCATTGCTGCCTGTGCCGCCAAGACCAATAATCAACTGTCTGACTTTTTTGCGGCGCAGCACTTCTTTACAAAGCAGGCCCAGTCCATAGCTGGACGTATCCAGGGGATGGCGCTGGCCATGATTGTATAAAGTCAGGCCGACCACACTGGCGGCTTCAATACAGGCGATTTGTTTTTCCTCACAATACGCCCAGCGCACCCAGATTGGCCGGTGATACAGATCTTCTGTTCTGGTTTCGATGACCTGGGCGTGATAGGCAAACGCAAAGGCATCCACCATCCCCTCTCCGCCATCAGAGATCGGAAAAGAGAAACATTCGATCGATGGATCGGCCCGTTTTATACCGCTTTCGATATGGCGGTTTGCCTCCTGGCTGGTCATACATCCTTTAAAGGAGTCCGAAGCTATCAGTACTTTCATACTCAGTATTGTATAGTACTTTTCAGGCTCGTGCTTGAAGGGATGGGGTTTCAGCGTGTAAGAAAACTTGCAACTGCCTCAAATTTTGGCATTTCTTCCCTCTCTAAAAGAAATTCGAGCATTGAAAGGTGAAAAAATTATGTTCGGATATACCTACCCGGTATAATTATTTTTAGCCTTTTCGCTCCGGATGCGCTAAAATCATTAAATTACTTCAGCAGCAGGATTTTTGCTTCTCAAAGTCCTGCCTCTTTCTAAGGAGATCTTCATGGAATCTGCACATATTCTGATTGGTCTGAGCGGATCAATCGCCGCCTTCAAAATTGCTACGCTGGTCAGCTCACTGACCAAGCAGGGCTATGAAGTCCGGGTTATTGAAACTAAACATGCCGCTTCGTTTATCGGCCCGCTGACCCTGGCTGCCCTGTCTCATAACGAAGTCTATATGGATGAGTTTGATGGAACCAACGAAGCCATGATCCCCCATATTGAATTAAGCCGCTGGGCCGATGTGTTCTTAATTGCACCGGCGGATGCCAATATTCTGGCCAAAGCTGCGCATGGCCTTGGGGATGATTTATTGTCCTCGACCATTCTGGCCGCAACCTGTCCCATGTTAGCGGCTCCGGCCATGAATGTCCACATGTATGAAAATCCCGCTACCCAGGCCAATCTTCAGACGCTGCATGAACGCGGCTGGACCATTATCGATCCTGCCTACGGCATGCTTGCCTGTCAGGAAGCTGGAAGAGGGCGCATGGCTGAACCAGAAGAACTTGAAAAAAACATCAAAGCCATTCTGGAAAACAAAGCGATTGCCGCCAGTGTCGCTCAGGGTGATTCTTCGATCGACCAAAAGCCTCTTGCCGGCAAGCGGGTTGTTGTTTCGGCCGGTCCAACCCAGGAATCTCTCGATCCGGTCCGCTTTCTGTCCAATCATTCCTCCGGAAAACAAGGCTATGCCATTGCCCGTGCAGCCCGTGATTTAGGGGCCCAAGTTACTCTGGTTTCAGGCCCCGTCAGCCTGGAAGCTTTGCAAGGGGTTCGAATGGTTCCTGTTGTCAGTGCATTGGATCTGGAAAAAGCGATGATCGAAGAAGCTAGAGACGCCGACTTTATCATCATGGCCGCTGCCGTAGCGGATTATCGCTTCAAGGATCATCACGAACAGAAGATGAAAAAAACCGGGGACGTTCTCACCCTTGAGCTGGTCAAAAACCCCGATATTCTGGCCGGCCTTGGCCAGAACAAAAAGCCGGGACAGATTCTTTGCGGCTTCGCGATGGAAACCGAAAATCTGGATACCAATGCCCGCGTAAAACTGGAATCCAAAAACTGTGACCTGCTGATTGCCAACAATCTGCGCACCAAAGGCGCCGGCTTTCAGACAGATACCAATGTGGTTTCCCTGTTATTCCCCGACCATACTGAACATTTAGGCCTTCAGTCCAAAGAAGCTTTAGGCCATACAATTTTAAAGACCATGCTTGCTTTGCAAAAAGGAGAAGATCCAGATGTTATTGTGCGTTGATGTAGGAAACTCAAACATTACCATCGGTGTTTTCGATGGCGACGAATTAATCTGTAACTACCGCATGAACACGAAAGTCCGCCGGACTTCTGATGAATATGGCTTTATGCTCGAAAACTTCCTGCATTCTGCCAGCCTGAAAAACTCTGACATTGAAGGCGTGATTGTCAGTTCCGTTGTTCCGAAAGTCATGCATTCCTTTCGCAATGGAATCATCAAATTTTTAGGCATTGAACCTCTTGTGATGGGGCCTGGCGTCAAAACCGGCGTCAGCGTTCAGCTGGAAAACCCGCGTTCGGTTGGCGCAGACCGGATTGCGGATGTTGTCGGTGCTGTTGAAGAATATGGATACCCTTTACTGATCGTCGATTTTGGAACCGCAACGACTTTTGACTATGTCGATGAAAACGGTGTCTTCAAAGCGGGCGCCATCGGCGTTGGCATTGAAACAGGGGCCAATGCTCTGTGGGGTCAGACAGCCCAGCTGCCGGAAATCGAAATCAAAAAGCCGCGTTCAGTCATGGGCAAAAATACCCAGACAGCCATGCAGGCTGGTATTTTCTATCAGTTTTTAGGCGGATTCGAAAAGACTGTGGATGCATTTCGCAAGGAAGCCGGCGTTGATTTCAAAGTCATTGCAACCGGCGGCCTGGGCCGGGTGATCTGCCAGCATACCGATAAAATCGACGTGTATGATCCCCAGTTAATTTTTAAAGGCCTGAAAACTGTTTATGAGCGCACCATGGAATACGAAGCCAGCCGTATGGCCAAGTACCTTGAAAAAGTCGAGAAGTCTTCCCCAGAGTCTCTAGGCTGATCATACCTTTGATCCAGATCTATAAGGCATCCAAAGCCAAAGCCCTCCTGTCCTCTTTTATACTGAGGGCAGGAGGGCTTTTTTATGGAAACGACAAATCTTACCGAAGAACAGAAATATAACAAGATGGTTCAGCTGTACAACGAATGCCGCGATTACTTTCTGCGCCGCTATATGAAACTGTCTTACAACGCCATGGACCGAAAAATCCGGGTTTTGCAGGCACGAGTGGATGGCAAGACTCCTCCTGAAATTGGTCCGGACTGGGATGCTGTTCAGGAAGAAGACTGATTTTAAAAACTGCTCCATCTTCATGGAGCTTTCTTCTTCTCTGGATGCTCTTACATCCTTCTTTCTGATGCTTTCAGTTTTGGTGCGTTCATTTTCGATTTGAATGATCGACTTTTGACCGATTTGCTGCCCACTCAAAGCCTCCAACGGCGTTTTGCATCGTTATGGTTTTTATTTCAAAAGCTGTGAATTCACTTCAAAACAGCTCCTGTTTTCTATTTGTTTTGAAAAAGATTGTAGATTCATCAAAAAATTGAGATATTAAAACACACATACCGCAGGATTTACCGCATTGTCGCGGCATCAAATCCCGCAGGAGGAAAAAGATATGATCAGGAATCCAAATCAAGACCAGGAAATCACGTCCATGCCAGGGCTGGAAGAAGAAAACCTGGAAATTGCAGACATCCAGAAAATTGCTGCCTCTCAGAGTCCCGCACAAATTGCCATGCGCCGGGCTCAGATTGAGAAGATGGAAGCACTGATGACTCAGTTAGAGAAAGACTATGATGCCTTTAAAGTGATGGAAGAAAAAATCCAACAGGCAGCGCAGGACTTAACGACCTTGAAAAGCTGGTATTTCAGTCCTGAATGGCTGCTCGATTACGCTTTAGATGAGGCTGGCGCCTATGAGGGCGTCGATCGCGGTGTTTTAAGTGAAGATGGTCTGTACAATCTGTTTCTGGACTATTCCCAACTTGGAGCTGATCTGGCCAGGGCCAGTGTAAAACTGACCGAATCCGAAGACGAAGACGAAGTTCTTGAAGCCAAAGTGTAACCCTGCAGCCAAATTCAAAACAATCCATGGAAAAAACAGGCGGTCCATCTTTCGGTTCTTACGCAAAGTGTGTGGTAGAACCTCTTTCTGGACAGCCTGTTTCCATATTCTGAAATTTCTTCCCTTGGCAAATTCTTGCTCTAAGCGTTTTCTGCTCAAAGCACCTGCTCAGCCAGCGAGCAGCACACTGGATGGAGGCAGCTGGCCTGAAAGATCTTCGGGAAAATTCATAAAGCCAGTGTCGATCTCTGTCTCATGGCGGCAAGCCGCACATGGTGCGCCTGTTCCCGCATCGGAAGGTCTTGGCGGGCGTTGGGCTGGGTGCCAGAAGCACCAATAGAGAGTCCGGGAAAATCCAGGGCGTTTTTTAGGATTCTTCTTTGTATAAGGGGCGTTTATCCTGGCCAATGGCGGGTCATCCAGAAACTGGAGACTGCTCATTTCCTGGATAAGCTGCTCTATTTTTGTATGGATCATGATTCTCTTCTTTCTTCTCATTATTTTCAAGTTAGATTTCAATCTATATAAGTCTGAATTTCCATTTCAAGCTTGAATAAAAATGGAACTATTCATCCCTGTCCAGATAAGTGGGACGCCGCCTTTGCGATTTTTTCTTCTTCTCCCAGGCCAGATACAGTCCGCCTGCGGCCAGCACCCCGCCTGATGCAGCCCCAATACTCAACCATAAGCCGGCCTGGGTTAAAGTGGCGGTAGCTGGTTTGGTGGGTGAATAAGTTGGAGGCGTTGTCTGGATGACTGGGGTGTTGTTTCCAGGTCCTGGTGTTGTCACCGGCTGATCTGGGGCTGGTGTTGGCGTATCTCCATTCGTCTCGGGCACAGGGACAGTCAGCGGTGTATTCTCATAGGGAATCGTCACCAGATTGTCGACAGGCTCTTTTTTCTGGTCATCGACATACATGCTGCCATCCAGATCCATCGTCACCTTCACCAGTCTTTCAGAAAGCTGATAGCCAACAGGCGCCGTGATTTCCTTGACGTATATCGTCTGACCAAGATTCGGGCGGAAGACAACGGTTCCCGTTGTTGTATCCGCACTTTTGGCCGCAATCATCCCACTCTTTTTGGCATCATTGTAAGCCGCAAAGACAAACTTGGCGTTGCAGATCGGCTGGTTGTCTGGATCAATTTTCTGAATCTGCAAATCTGGAATCGGATTGGGTTTGACGCGGATCGTAATCCGGTTTTCTTCCTTTTGTTCTTGGGCATTCCAGATCGGCAGAATCCCGAGAAAATCGCCTATCAGTTCGTATTGGGCAGGATTGCTGACAACGAAAAGATATAGACCGTAAGGCAGTTCCTTGAAATAGGCACTTCCATCGCTGTCCACGCTCGCATTGGCCTGGGGCGTGGTTTTGTGTTCTTTTAAAAAACCAATTGCTTCTTTCATCGGTTCAGACTGATCAAGCTGACTGCTTTTGAGGCTGCATTCCTGATAAGGGTCCAGAAAGACAAACTCGCTTTCCACCAGATCGGCAACCCGGTAGGCTTCAAATTCAACCCCCTGGCTTGGCCGTCCGGAAGCAGCGGGTTCCAGCCGGATTTCAATGGTGCCTGTCTGCTGGTTAAACTGCTCAGGATCAAGTTCCTGGGCAGCCAGAATGGAAATCGTTCCACTCAGACAAAGAACACCCGCAATCAGGATCAGAATCAGTGATTTCCATTGTTTCATTTCAGTTCCTTTCTTCTTGAGGATCGCCAGGAAATAAACAAGACCAAAGCAACCAGAACCGCCATCATCCAGGGCCATGTCCGGAAGATTTGCTCGCGCAAAGAAGGCCTGGTTGAAACGGGTTCACTGATCTTTTGTTCGACCTGCTCATTCCACTCCACCCGATGCCCGGTTACAAGCAGCCGATGGTCATTGATCCCATATGGCGTACAGGTCACCAAAGTCACAAGGTCCTGGCCTTCGACAATCGCCAGTTTTTCGACTTCTTCGGGCAGAATGACGTCAATGCTCTCCACTTCATAGGCCATCGTCTGACGGGGATTTTCGATCTGGAACAGATCACCCTTTTCCATCTCATCAAGCCGGGTAAAGAGTTCACTGGACATCAGACCGCGATGGGCGGAAAGCACACACCGACTGTTCGAAGAGCCAATCGGCAAAGAAGAGGAAGGCAGATGCCCCGCCCCTTTGGAAAGGGCTTCCTCTTCAACGCCATGGTAAATCGGCAGCGTGACATCAATCCGGGGAATATGAAGGATTCCCATCACTCCATGATCCAGAACGCAGAGCTGCTGATCATAGGGCAAAACTTCATCATTGATTGCCTGTTCAAAGGCCTGCTCACCCGTATTGGCAAGCTCCAGGATGCCGATCTGGTTTTCTGGCAAATGGCCGGCGAGCAGTTCATTCCAGCGCTCGGCCTGATTCCATAAAGCATTGAGCTGAGACTGGTCAATCTGTTTTGTCTGCTCGTGATAGCTTTGGATCTGGTCAGCGGCCACGTGGCTGGAAAAACAGGACCAGATCGTCGGCGCCAGGCACAACCCCAGTCCTCCAGCCAACATGATCGTCTGGATGGTCCGTTTGATTCCTGTCATGCTCGGGTTCCTTTAGTTCTTTTTCTTCTTTTGCAGGCCGATCCCGCCAAGGACCAGCACACTTCCCGTCGCCAGTGAGATCCAGGCCGTATTTGATCCCGTTAATGGCAGCTCTTTACCGGTGCGGTTGATCACCGGAAATTGCACAGCCCCCTCATCTAAGTCGACTTCCACCTCCGGTGTTGCCTCGTGACTCTGGCCATCATAGCTTTCGTTGTAGCTGACCGTTGCCGCAAGCTCTCTGGGCACCGCTTCCGTATCTCCCTGGCCGGCCTCGTATTCATTACGGTTTTCTGGATAAGTTGCCGTAATGGTCAGCGTCAGCGGAGTCAGTGGCGCATGGTAGCCATCCGGCGCCTGTGTTTCTTTAAGATAGTAGGTTCCGTGGTCCAGACCGATGATCTGAATTTTTCCGGTGCCATCCGTAACAATGTCAATACCACCACTATTCTGATCAGCCTGAACGATATATGTATTCTCAGATTCGCTTTGCTTGAGCTGAATTTCCTTTGTGCACTCCGCATCGCGATAAAGACGGAAATGGGCATTGGCCAATGGCTGAGTCAGCTCACTGCCAGCTGCCGGTTCGGCATATTTGGTTGCATCGACTTTAAAGGTAAAGGCAACAACCGTATCCCATGGCGTCGTTCCAGTATCGCCTTCACCATCACTGTCCGGGTTGTTGGAATACTCCAGACAAACATGGTTTTCAAAACCTGGCTTGCCCGGATCGGCAGCAGCGGCCGTTGTCAGCTTGGCATTGTAAATGATTTCGACCTTCTGGCCATAGGTATGATCCTGCACACCTCCTTCTGCGGCCCCATAAATTTTACGATCGATAATCCCTTTGATATCGTCAATCTTGATTTTAAAGCTGTCCTCACCGGTAAGATCTTCCGGATCTGTATAAACTTTATAGTCATCTGATGTGAGAGTGTAATCCTTTGTTTGTCCGGCGTCGTCCTGGCCAGTGAGTTTGATGGAAATACTGTCAGGCTGGAAAGCGAGTGCCGGATCCATCTTGTCATGGAAAATCAGCTTGTAGGTCTTGTAACCGCTGATGTTGGGGATGGTTGTCAGATAGCGATAAGGAACCGTCTGGCCGATTTCAAAATCACCAATATCATTCCAGCCGATCTTATCGTCGTCTTCCTGGATCTTCTTTTCCACAGTTGGATAAACACCTTTGACATCGATCGTTTCGTCTCCATCTACCGTCAGCACCATGCAGAGTGATTTTCCATAACCCTTCGCTGTCTTATCAGAAGGGCCGGTCACTTCATCAATCAGGTAATATCCCTTATTCAGGCCGGTAATCTGCTCTGATTCTCCTCCATGACCGGTGTACTCTTTGACAGGAGTAATGCCTGCACTGACAAATTCTTTGCGCAGAATTTCACTGAATCCTCGAAATGAGCCGGACTGAGAGGTTGTATCTCCTGCCTTTTCACCTTCCTGAAGATCGCTGATATACTTCAGAGCCTCAGCTATTGTAATTTTTCCGGCTTCCTCGGCAATTTTTGTGTCATCTTCTACTGATGAATATCGAGATTTATATATAGCCTTTTGGATTGCAAGCTGGGTGGAAGCATTATCCGTAAACGTATAGTTAATGGCTCCCCCTGTACCCGTAGTGACATCAAAGATCGAATAGACATTGAACTTTCTTCCTTTCAAAGAACCAGAGGATGCAGGATTGAGGGTGATTGTACAAGTCGTGTCTGCCGGCTGCTCATTCAGCAGAACTGGTGAAGGGTTTGCCTGAATGCTTTGAATCGTGGTCAGCGGCACAACCAGTGAAGCGGCCAGAAAGGCCAGTGCATAGTGCGGACGGATAAGATTTCTTTTCATAACCATATTTCCTTTTCTTAATTTCTCTTTATGTTTCTTCGTATTTTGAGCTCTGAAAGCTGTCTGGCAGCTTTCAGGTATTTCTTTTTGGTAATGAATTCTTTGAATGTTTCTTTCGGCTGCCAGAAAGCAAGCTGCCGGCAATGATCAGACTTCCCAAGACCATCGCAGCAAGTCGTTGCCAGGAGCCAGTTTTAGGGAGGGTAACCTTTTTCTTGTTGGCAAATTTTGCATGTAAAACCGGTGAAGGAAGACTTCCCTTTTTCCAGAAGACGTAGGTCTGCGTCCCCATTGATTCAGGTTCCTGCTCATCGGTCACCGTATCTGGTGTTGTAAATGAGTAGTTTCCGTCCCATTCGAAGGCTTTGATCATGCAGACCAGTTTCCTTCCCGTGGTGGTGAGCATTGGCAGATAGCCAGCTGGCGGACTGATTTCGCTCAGATAGTAAGTTTTCCCTGCTTTGAGCGGTCCAAAATCGAGTCTGCCCTGCTCATCTGTTGTTCCTTCGTCAATCTTTTGGGAACACTTAAGATCTTCGAACAGTCCAAAAACCGCCCCAGCCAGCGGCTGATTCTGGTCATCGACCTTATGAACCTGGAGGGTGTACCCGCCTGTATCGTTCAACACCGTCATCTCGAGGGTATTTTCGTCAAATTCAACCTGGTCATCCGTTTGTGTGCAGCGGACCGTGGAGCCATTGACCTGGATGCTGATGGAACGCGTATAAGCCGTATAGCCCGCCGGCGCTCGGCTTTCCTTGAGCGTCCAGGTTCCATTTTCATCGAGAATGATCTTGCAGCCCTGCTCGCCTACTGTAATCGTGGTTCGTTTTCCGGATGGACTTTGAAGGGTAAACTGGGCCCCGCTTAAAGGTGTGCGGGATCCCATGGATTTTTTGTGAAGGACCAGACTGGCAATCGGCGCATTGGAAACCTGAACCGGATTGAGCGTCATGAAGATTTCATTTGTGCTTCCTTTAGGATCCAGAGCGATAATGTGCAGCGTATCGTCCATTCGGTAGCCTGTCGGCGCTTCGATTTCCTGAATCGTCAAGACGCCAATCGGAAGAATCTGGCCTGGAACCGAAATTTTGCCCTGCTCATCCGTGCGGTAGGTTGCGCTGACAACCGGTTTTGCTTTGGCTACTTCAGCGGCATTGGCCTTAGAGGGATCCAGGTTATAAAACTTCACCTCAAACACCGCGCCAGCTAACGGCTGACGAGTTCGTTGGTCCGTTTTTACCACCAGCAGCTCCGCCTTACAGCCCTGCGCCTTATCCCGGACGACAATCCGGTTTGGCGCCGCTGTAGAAGAACCTGCCGTGACAATCACCTCGTAATAATTGGGATCGAGCGCATAGCCTTTGGGGGCCTGCTTTTCTTTGACCCAATACGTTCCCGGTTTAAGTTCGACAACCTGCGAGCAGCCATCAGACCCTATGGTCAGAGTGCCAAGAGATTTGCCAGGGCTGGATTTGGACCCTTCCCCATATTCGTAAACAGCACCCGTCAGTGAATAGTTTGTCGGCGCCGCATTAGCCAGGCCGCCCGTTGATGGATCGACCGATTTGATCAGCTGGAAAGCCCCTTTGTCTTCTTCTCCTAAAAAGCCAAAAGCCAGCGGCTGCCGGTTGACCATATTGCCCTGATAGTTTCTTCCGGTTCCCGCAAAATGCGCGATGTAAACCTTATAGCGGGCGGGTGGGTCTGGCTGGCTTTGGACTTCATTCCAACGCGCTTTCATCCCCCCATTCCAGATGGCGTTGTTAAAGACCGTCTCGGAAATGGAGGTGTTCGCGTAAGCGTGAGAGACCATCTCGTTGGTAAAGACAATCTGCTGGCTGACCGAATACCCGCCAAAGATATTTCCCGGGCCGCCATAGCCGTAATACAGGGCTTTTCGCACATCGGACTTGGTGCATGGTTCAACAGAGATTGACTTTTCACCGGCAGCCGGTTCGGAAAGCGGGGCATTGGCACAAAACGCCTTGCAGCCATTGTCTAACGTCCACAGATGGTTGCTCATGGTGTAGCCGCCAAAGGCCGGGACTTGTGAATAGAGTCGGGCATCGGTAATCGTGACCGAACCATCCACACCACCTGTATTTGGCGCCATGGCTCTGGCCTGCGCTTTCATGCGGACTTGCGGGGCCGAAACTTTCACATCGGCTGAATTGAAGACCTGCAAATAGCCAGGAACAGTTTCTATCTGTTCGAAGAATTCGGCCGGCAGAAATCCAGCATCATCCAGCCAGTTTTCGACTTCACACTTGTGGGCGAAGGCTTTTCGGAAATTTCGGTATTCCCTTTCATTTCCCTGCCGGTAGTTGGAATAAACCGTCAAATAATCCAGATGCCATTCGTGATAAAACAGTTCCACGTCCAGCTGCTCCAGCTTTGCCCAATGGATATCCTGAACGTCACTGGCGTCCAGAGAAGACGAAAGGGTGCTCGAAGTCTGCTGGCTGTCTTTCCCGTTTTCGATGGTTTCCTTTTCGATGGTTTCGTTTTTTGCCGCTTCCTCTTCAGTCGTTTCCTGCGGCAAACTGATCGGCTCAGAAAAGTCAGAAGCCGGATTCTGTTTTTGCAAAGAAGCCCTGGATTCGCTTTCTTCCAAAACAGAAACGCTGGAAGATTGTTCGCCGCTCAGCTCTTGTCCATCGAGTCCATTTGCCGGATTCCTGTTGAATCCAAGGCCGGCGGAAAGCTGGCCGGCGACCTTTTCCAGCCAGTCCAGAACTCCTGTCGAAGAAGACTCTGAATCAGAGAAATCCCTAAAATCCGAACGATTCTCTGAAGACTCCCTGTGGAAAACAGAGGAATCATTTTCTGACTCAGAGCGCCTGTTGACTTCAACTTTGGATTGCTCTGATTCCTCCTGATTCTGGCCAGACTGAGAAAATCGGATGTAAATCGGGGTATTGGCGCTGATCGTCTCGGTCAGCCTGAAACTGTTCTGGCCGATCGCTTCCTGGATTTGCCGCCCATCGATTTGGAACTGTTCAATCTGTTCCTCTTCATCGGCTTTGGCGCTCAGCGTAACGGAGCTTTGATCAGACAACGGGATGAGCAGCTTCTGGTTTTTGCAGCTCCAGTGGTGCTCGTCCTGCTCGACATCCGCCTGACCAGCTCCCCTGACTTCAATCGAAAGCGTGGGCGGATCGCTGTTGGCCATCTGCCAGACACCCCCAAGCAGACTGCCAAGAGAAAGGGCAGCGCTCAGAGTAAGTTGGATAAACGCTTGAAGCATAGAATTTCCTTTCTACTCGTTTACTCGCGAGATCTGTTTGGACAATTGTCGGGTTCTTCAAAACCCACCTGCACTCTACCCCGACATCCGATCGAACGTAAACCCTTTCAATCCGGATTTTTTATGTGTTAATTTCGATAAAGAATCGTAAATTCCCTATTCCATCTAATTTTCGTTCATTTTTTCTTCAGGTTTATGATTGACTCGCACCTGACTTGCAAGCCTCTTCTTCTTAAAGTCTGGATGTTGCTCGCCAAGGCAAAGAAAAACAGCCCCGAAAGAGACTGCACGTTTCAAATGCATGATCAAAGAAAAAATTCGGCCAGACTCCTTTGTGTGAACAAATCAAGAATGGTTTTGGGCAAAGTTCTGATCCTTTCATCACAGACAAAAAGCGCAAAGTCTTCCTCAAGCGGCTTTTCTTTTTTGCCAAAAAGAAAAGCCTTCGCCTCGGATTGCTTTGCGCTTTGGGCCGGTAAAGCTGAATCTGCCTGATGGCCATGAGAAGACAGATTCTTGATTATGAATTGGTTTTGCCTTTTTTCAGGCCTTTCTTGTTGATGAAGGCCTTCAGGCTGGCATACGTGCCTGGCAGCTGGTCGGGCGGTAAGGTCTTTCGATACTCATCATGAATCGCACGGATGGTTGCTCCTTCCACTTGGTACTTGTGGGTAATCTCTGCTTCATAGGGATCCCACCGGCTGAACTGGATTCTCTTTTTACGCTGCGGGACTTTTCCCCCATTGTCGTAGTACTTTTTAATGGTTCGATAATCCATGCCGTAGTGTCTGGCTAATTCCGCAAAATTCGGCCGCATCTGCATATCATGCAAAACCTTCAAATCGGATTCCAATGCTTTTTTCTTCTTTGCGTCCATAGAGGTACCTCTCTATTTCCATTGTGGGCCAAATCAGGCAAATTGCCCATCATTGATTTTCACTTTTTTTTGCATTTTTATGATTTCGACTGGCTCCTCTTCTAAAATCTCCGCCAGCCGGGCGATTCGCTTTTTGATTGTGAATGGACTGAACATCTTGATGCCAAAAAGGCAGAAGTAAGAAACGCAAAAAACTCCGAGACTGTCTTTTTGGACAGTTCGGAGTTTTTTACAAAAATCGAATTTCTCGAAGACAAAAATTCAGGCCAAAAGAAATCCGGCGGGCTGCAGCGTTTAAAAACTGGCCACTCTCTTTTCAATGCGGGTCATCAGATCTTCCAGCACTGGAACCGGAATGTTGAACTCTCTTGCTTTCGGGACAATGGTGCCTGAAAACAGTTCGAGTTCCACCGGGCGATGATACATCACATCCTGGGCCATGCTTGGCATCGAGTCTGGATCGAGAGTGGAAAGTCTGGCCGCCCAGTTTTCCATCCTCTCTTTGCCAGGATCAGTACCCAGGCCAGCCAGAACCCGGCGGGCTTCTTCCATCGCCTGCCTGAAGATCTGATTCAGTTTCGGATCAGCAGCAACCTGCCCATAAGTGGCCTGGTACGCCGCACAGACCTGATTGATGCCGCAGTTGAACATCAGCTTGCTGTACTGGTCCAGCAAAATCGTTTGGGAGCGAGTATAGGGCAGATGGCAGCGATCAAACAGTTCCTGCACCTGATCTGCTTTTTCTTCCAGTTCAGGCGCAATCACCCCGAAAACCAGTTCCCCGCGCGTGGAAAACTGCAGCGTCTGCTCGTGCGGGTCATAGCGAGAGTCCATATTCTGAGCGATGGTATGAATCACTGGATTGTTGGGGAAAGTCTTCATCAGCTTTTCTTCACTGCTGATTCCATTGATAGCGCTCATTAAAATTGTCTGCTCATTCATGAAGGGTCTGGCCTGTTCCATGGCTTCATCCAGAGAATAAGCCTTGCACGCAAAAAGAATCAGATCCGCCACAAATGGCTTGGAAGAATCACTGGCAAGGATTGGATATTGCGTAACTGTCCCATTGACCTGAACCGGTTTTGAAGCATACCGTCTGGCCCTTGCAGGATCACAAAGAAATGCGAACTGTCCTTGAGGAAGCGTTTTGGCGAACAGATCGCCCATGGTCATCCCCACCGCACCCCGGCCGCAGACCAGAACAGTGGCTAAAGATTGATTTGAAGTACTCATCCTGTTTTCTCCTGAATTTTTTCTCTTCTTTTCGATTTATCTCTTCGGTTCGGTGTTACCTGAATCCGAAAATCAGGCCTTTATCTGCTGCTCTCTGGCTTTTTTCTTTGCCTTGAGTTCGGCCTGATAGGCATCCAGTCTGTCTTTTTTACAGAACGACACAAACGGGCATTCTTCACATTTTGGCTTGCGCGCCGTGCAGAAATACCGGCCAAAGAAAATCAGATCATGATGCCCCTGATTCCAGCGCTCCCGCGAGATTTTGCGGCGCAGTTTGGTTTCAACCTTAAGCGGATCGTCATCCACTTTGGCCAGCCCCAGCCGTTTGGCAATCCGTTCGACATGGGTATCCACCGCAAAGGAGGGCACATCAAATGCAACCGAGCGGACGACGTTGGCCGTCTTGCGGCCAACTCCGGGCAGTGATTGCAGCTCTTTAAATGTCGATGGCACTTCCCCATGAAACTGATCCTCCAGTGTCTGGGATAATGCCACGATATTTTTGGCTTTTGAGCGATACAGGCCAATGGTCTGTATGGTCTTTTCCACTGCATGCACATCCGCCTGCCGAAGACTCTGGGCATCCGGCCAGCGTGCAAACAAGGCTGGCGTGACTTTATTGACGGAAGCATCAGTAGTCTGGGCCGAGAGCACCACGGCCACTAACAGCTGGAATGGGGTGTCATGGAGCAGCTCGCACTTTGCATCCGGAAACAGAATTTCAATCTGATCAAGAATTTCATCACCAGTCATCAGCGTTTCCCACTTTCAATATCGGCTGCATCCAGACCTCTGGATTTCCACGCTGCTAACAGGGACTCCACGTAGTTGAGCGAGCGCTTGTTATACGCTGAGGCTTCATCCAGGGCATGCAGAATCATGTCTTCATCAAATTCATTGGAAAGATTTAAAATCCGTTCCATCTCCGATCCGGAAAGTGGTCTGCCAAACTCGGTGGAAAACTCCCGCAACAAAGACTGCGAAACCGGATCATTTAAATTTGCTGCTGGCAGATCCAGCAGTCCTTCCAGATTAAAAAAAAGCTGCTTATTGCGCGAATCGGTGCGCCCGTAGCCTGCCGTAATCAAAAAATCATAAACGTCATCCACCACCTCTTCATCCAGGCCTGTTTTTTCACAGATGATGTCCGGTGTAAATGGCAGATGGGTATCATTTAAAAAGGCCAGAACGGCCACGACCAGTTTCTGGTTCGGATCCAGATCGAACCGCTCCAGATTTCCCATGACCCAGCTTAACTGGCTGAACCATGGCTGATTCCAGTCACTATGATCCACCATATCCTGTTCCCCTTTCATAAACCCAGTCCAGGGTGTCATAATCCAGCATCAGAATCTCGTTTTCAGATTCCAGCTGGTAGACCGGACCGGAATAGCCATAGGCAAGAAAAACGGTATCGGCCTCCATGTTATAGGTGTCCAATGCTTTCTGTCTGGCTGCGTTATAGTTCAGGCTCGAAAGTTCTCTGGTTGTGATGACGGAGCCTGTGACGTCAAACCAGTATAAAGTGTCTTCGGTATATCCCTGCCAGGTAACAAAATCGAATTCGGTCTCACGAAGTGACTGGATCTCGGGTACCTGTTCGGTAATGGCGGCTTTGACTTTTTCAATGGATTCTTCATGAATGCGTGCCGGGCCGCTGATAAACAATGCCCACAGGGTCATGATGATCCCGACAAGCAAGCACACAAGGCCTGCTGTCAATGGCCAGCCATAGGTTTTTCGGGCTGGCTTTATCGAATGCGAAGCCCTGCTTTTAGAAGAGCGGGCTTTGGTTTTTGTTTGGTTTCGGGTTGTCTTTTTTTTACCGACTGCTTTGGGCGTTGAGAGGGCCTGGCCGGTTTTTGACTCTGTCTTTTTACTCATGCAAGTATTATACGATTCTGATTCCAAATTCAAAAAAGCCCTTGAAAAAAGTCGCTCATGTCCGAAGCCATGAACGACAATGATCATTCTGTAAGATTTTTCTATCTGACAAAGAGCGTCCAATCTGACGGATTTTAACAGAAAACTGTCTTCTGTTCTGACTGGCCGCTCATCTTCAATTAAAGGGAGCAGAAGGTTTCAAGCAGGCTGGCGGCTTTTTGGGACGAAGCAATGCTGAAGGTGGAGAATTCAACCGGATTGTCTTCGTGCACGACAACATCACTGAGCGTGCGCAAAATCACGAAAGGCAGACCAAATGCATCAGCCACCTGGGCTACAGCCCCGCCTTCCATTTCCGAGCAGGCTGCCTGCGGGAAATTTTTCATCAGTCTGGCATAGTCATCAGGGTGGGCCATGAACAGATCCTGGGTAGCCACCGCTCCGACTCGATAGGGAATGCCATGCTTTTGGGCGGCTTGTTCGGCCCGGTCGATCAGGCCGGCATCGGCCTTGAAAACTTGGCCAATTCCTTCTGGTCCATCGATAAAGGAGGTATCAAAATCAGCCTGGATGGCTTCATTGGAAATCACCAGGTCGCCAACTTCCTGCTCATCGCACAGTCCCCCTGCAACCCCGATGGAAATCAGGCATTCTGGCTGATAAAGCTGGCACATCAATGTCGCTGCAATGGCGGCATGGACTTTTCCAACGCCGGAAAGCGCAATCACCAAGTTTTTATTGCCAAGCGTGCCTGTACGAAATTCAACATCTGCAACTTTGCAAATCGAGATAGTTTCCATGCGCGCGCTAATCGCATCGATTTCCTGCGGCATGGCTGCAATCAATCCAATCATAGTGTTCCCCTTTTGCTTCTTGTTCATCGCCTTATGTTCTTCGTCATGTGTTCTTTGCTCATTTCTGTTTCTGCTTCCAAAACGTCAATCGTGAATGCTTTTCCAGTTTTTTTGGCCTTCTGGATTGCGCGATTGATTTCCTGTTATTTTCTGCGGCAGGCAAAGAAATATTTTTCACACTCGGCCAAAGGCGCCTGGCCAAAATCGCCGCGCAGATCCAGCACTTCAAAACCGGCTTCCTGCAACCAGTCTTTGAGATCTTCCGGATCATACACACGCTGCATATGGTGTTCTTCAATCGTGCGGCCATCGGGAAGATAGAAGGCAAAGTCCTGGTAAATCAGTTCATCATCCGCACTGATTACCCACTGCACCTGGGTGCCGTCGTCAAATTCTCCGGCTTCTTCATAGTCCTGGGCAAACTCATCGAGCCTGTCCAGGCCATGGCTGTCAAACAAAAACAGTCCGCCTGGTTCGAGATGGCTGGCCACTTCTTTGAAGAAATCGCGCATTTCCTGATCTTCCACCAGATAGTTAATCGAATCGCAGAAGCAGCCAATCGCATCAAACTGCCCCAGGGAACTTAAATCTCGCATGTCCTGCCAAAGGAAGGTGACCTTTTTATCTGGATCCTTGGCGGCTGCTCTTTCAAGCATCGCCTGGGACAGGTCCAGGGCAGTCATTTCGTGGGTTGCTGTTAACATTTCGGTGATCTCCCCGCTGCCGCAGGCCAGTTCAAGAAAACGGCGGCCGGGATGGAAGGATTCAATCCAGTCGACCCACTGCCGGCTGGCTTCTTCATCTTTGACCAGCGCATCATAATAGTGACCCAAGGTTTCGTATTGTGCCATAATCCCTTGTCAGTCCTAATCTTCGTACCGGGTAACCGGGCATTCTTCATACAGACGATCAAGCGAATACAGGTCGCGTTCATTGCCGACAAACAGATGAATCACGACATCTTTTAAGTCGACCAGAATCCAGCGGGACTCACTGCTGCCTTCCATCCGGAAGGTTCCCGTCCAGCCGGCTTCAAATAAACGGTCTTTGATATTCTGCGCAATCGCGTAGTTTTGTTTGGCGTTGTCGCTGGAAGCAACAATCATCGTATCCATAAATGGGGTCAGCGAAGTGGTGTCGTAGACCTGAATGTCATGACCTTTGCGTTCGCTGATTGCTTTACAAACAATTTCAGAGGGTTCCATGTTTCTGTTTCTCCTTTTCAAGGAAGGCTTTGTTTTCCGCTTTCACCAGTAAAAAGCCATTGTACAGATCATGCAGGCAGGCATGATACAAAGCCGAAGAATCATACCCGCGCAACGGATCGACTTTATCGGCGATAAAAACCATCATCGCATACGGATCATAACTGGTTCCTTTGACATGGTTGCCGATCGCATTGGCAATCATTGGATCATGAATGCCAAAGACACGGTCAATGACCTGACTGCCCACATAGCCATGCCAGATGGCGTGGTGCTCATTGATGGCTTCGGGAAAGCAGGCCCGGATCCATTTTTCCATCTCGGCTTTGGGCATGTCTTTGGCGACATCATGAAACAGACCAGCCAGATACGCTTTGTGCTCATCATAGCCATGGGCTTTGGCAAGTTCCCGGCAGACTCTGGCGACACTGTTGGAGTGGGCAAAACGGGCCGGGTTCATCTGCGGTTTGATCCACCAGGTCAGGTACAGTTCTTCATCGAGAATGTACTGCCGGATATAGTCCGGCATCAGATTGAGGCGTTTGCCATTGCGAATCTGGGAGGAGGAGACATCCACCGGTTCCATGGGCAAAGGAATAAATCCTTTGGGGATCCCGATTTTTTCCAGCACCTCTCCGCGCTCAGCCACCGCAAAGTGCGCCAGCGTTTTGAGCGTCTGTGAGTCTTTCCATTGCTCAAACTGAGCTGCCTGATCGGCGCCCAGCAGCCAATAAAATTCATAGTCCGGATACTGGTCATGCAGGGTTTTTAGCGTATCGATGGTGTAGCTGACGCCATGGCGTTTGAGTTCAACATCACAGATACGAAACTGCGGATGATGCTGGCAGACCAGTCTGAGCATGGCCAGCCGTTTTGAGCCCTGGGTCAGGATTCGGCTTTTTAATGGCGACTGACTGGCAGGAATCAGCCATACCTCGTCTACGCCAAGCTTTTCTAAAGCCGCATCGGCCATTGCGATATGGCCATTGTGCACAGGATCAAATGATCCTCCAAGCAGGGCGACTTTTTTGGTCATTTGGAAATACCCAGCTTATTGTTCTTGCTCTGACGATAGAGCACGAAGGTGCGGCCGATCGTCTGAATGACTTCACTGCCGGTTTCGCTGGCACATTCAATGGCTGCCTCGCGGACAGTCAGCGTGCTGGTTTTCTGTAAAGTGACTTTCACCAGTTCATGGGCTTCCAGTTCGGCATCGAGGCCTTCAAAGAAGGTTTCGGATAGGTTGCCTTTTCCAATCTGGATCATGGAAGGAAGATCCACCGCTAAGGATCTTAATTTCTTTTTATTCTGAGCACTGAGCATTAAATCATCGCCTTTCGAAATGTTACCTGAATGCCCTTATGGGCTTTAACTGTAATTTCCTGGATATCTCCCGAGACACAGAACCATCCCAGCCCCTGAATGACAACATCCATTTTTTCTTTGCCTTTCAGGCGGGGCGCATGCCAGGTTTTCATCGTATCCAGATTTTCATCGAGAGCTGGAGAGAGCATCTTGCCAAGATGTTCCGTCCATAACCGGTCGGCATCGGCCAGTTTGCCGCGATGAATCGGCAAAGATAACGAGAAGTAGCCGACAATGCTGGCCTTTCCATTGCATACGACATCTACGCGCGCAAGACCGCCTGCGGCAAAGGACTGATCTTCATAGATCTGGCAGATATAGGGTTTAAGCGGCTTGGTTGGAATGACTTCCTTCAATTCCAGAGATGGCAGCCACGACAGCACGGATTTGTCATTTTCCAGGCCCGGAGTGTCGTAAAGCTTACGGCCATGCCAGTCGCGTTCAATGACATCCAGGGTAGTGCCCGGGTTGCGCGAAATGGTCAGCTCCTTAGAGCCAAGCAGTTTGTTGACCAGGGTTGATTTGCCGGAGTTGGCCATGCCCATAAAGATGACATCTTTATTTTTGGCATACCGGTCAGCAGCGTCTTCGATTTCATGAATGACAGCCTCACTCTTGCCGCCGTCTTTGGTCATATAGCCGGCAATAATGATGTCTTTGACATGAATATCATCTTCTTTTAAACGGCGTTCAAGATACGCCTTGATTTTGGCATCGGTCAGGGTCGGAGGCAGAATATCCCGTTTGGTCAAAACCAGGATAATCTCTTTACCCGGCAGTTTATGGTTGAGCCGGCTGACCAGATTGCTTTCGAGGTTGAACAGATCGACTGTCCAGAAGACAGTTCCATCGAGTTCGTTGATTTTATCTAAAGTCTGGCTGGTCGCAATGCCCTGCTGCATATTGATCGTCACATCCCCATAGTGGCGCAGACGATAACAGCGCTGGCAGTATTGCGAATCCAGCGATGGGACATAGCCAAGCGCGTCGGGGTTTTCATTTTGCAGTTTCACCCCGCAGCCTTTACAGAATTCTGACATGGTTTTCCTCCCGTTTCAGTTTGTTGCTTTTTTCAAGCGATGTATAAACCATCTCTTCCAGCTTGCGCATCAGTTTGGTATCTCTTCTTTCTTCTTTGGAAAGGGGCGAAGACAGAATGGTATAACAGCCGCTGAGATTTCCGCCGAGCATATCCGTAAACAGCTGATCGCCAAGGACGGCCACCTGGCTTGGCTTCAGATGCTTTTTGCGCATCATCCACCAGAAAGAAAACGGCAGCGGCTTGCAGGCAAAGGTATGCATTTCGACGTTGGGGTGACCATGCATGACTTTGAGGGCGTGCGCCTGGAAGTTATTGGTAAACAGAACCGGCTGGATGCCCGCCTTGCGAACTTCATCCAGAAATCTGGCCGCCTGTGGCGAACAGCCCTGATCCCCGATGATCGAGAGCGTATTGTCCACATCGCAAAGCAGCAGATGGATGCCTCTGGCCTTGAGCAAGGCCAGATCCAGATCGCGAAACGAGTCCACCGCCTGTCTGGGTAAAAACAGATTCATTTCCTTATTCTAGCGGGGAATTTGAGGGCTTGTCAAAATTGTCCATCAGCGCCATGGCACACTTCATGCCATCCAGCGCGCTGGTCATGATGCCGCCCGAATAACCCGCTCCTTCTCCGCATGGATAGAAGCCATATACATTGGCCAGCAGGCTTTCTTTATTTCGCAAGATCCGCACGGAAGAGGAGCTGCGCGTTTCCACCCCGGTTAAAACCGAACCCTTCAAAAAGCCGGGAACCTTCTTTTCGAAAGCGATTAAAGCCTCTTTTAAAGAAGAAGCAATCGGCTCAGGAAGCAAGGTGCTGAAATCAGTAAAGACAGTGCCTAATGGATACGTTGGTCTGACGTCCTCAAAGTGGTCACTGACTTTCCCCTCGACAAAATCACTGGCCAGCTGGACGGGAGCTTTGTAGGAATGGGAGACATCATAGGCAGCATGTTCAAGCTTTTCCTGGTAGACCAGACCATCAAAGACTCCATTTCCGGTATCTTCAGGGCCAACCTGGACCAGCAGGGCGGCATTGGCATTTTCGCCGGCCCGGTCGGAATACGACATGCCATTGACCACAACCGTTTCAGGTTCACTGGAAGCCGCAATCACATAGCCGCCCGGACACATGCAGAAGCTGTACACGCCCTTGCCCGTCGCAACGGTATCCGTCAGCTGGTAGCGGGCCGGAAGCAGGGCCGGATCAGAGGCTCTGTCTTTGAGCATGGCCTGGTTGATAAAGTCCTGCTTATGTTCAATGCGAACGCCAATCGCAAAGGGTTTGCCTTCAATAACAAGGCCATGCCGGGCAAACATGCGGATCGTATCCGATGCAGAATGGCCGACGGCCGCAATCAGAGCCTGGGCCGGAATCCAGCCTTTGTCCTTGATATGAATCGCTTTGAGCCTATCGTTTTCAATTTCCAGATCGTCAAGCTGGCTGTCAAAGCAGAACTTTCCGCCTAAGCGTTCAATTTCATCGCGCAGGCCTTTGATAATTTTGACAAAGCCATCGGTTCCGACGTGCGGATGCTGCTCATACAGAATTTCGGGACTGGCTCCAAAGCGAACCAGTTCATCAAAGACTTTGCGGCTCTTGAGATCTTTGGAGCGGGTGGTCAGTTTGCCATCGGAAAACGCCCCTGCCCCGCCCATCCCAAACTGGACGTTGCTTTCCGGCTTCAGCTGCTGGCCTTTCCAGAAGGCCTGAACATCTTGGGTGCGCTGGTCGATTTGGGGACCGCGTTCAATGACCAGCGGCTTGTAGCCATATTGGGCCAGCAGCAAAGCCGCAAACATCCCCGCCGGCCCAAACCCGGCGACAACCGGGCGGTTTTGAAGGGGGCTGGTTCCTTTTGGGGTAAAGGTAAAAGTTTCATCAGGTGCCTTGCTGACATCTTTTTTGCGCAGGTATTTCTTTTCATTGCGAACTTCGGCATCGATGATAAAGGAAAAAAGGACCTTTTGTCCTCTGGCATCCAACGATTTCCGGTGGACTTTCCAGCTTAAAAGATCCTGTCTGGGCATATTTAATTTTTTTAACAGCGCGCCCTCGATGTCCTTTGGGTCGGCGCATTTTACTTGGTGGATTCTGAGCATAGTTACATTAACCAGTGCAGCCATGGATATTTCGGAGTGAACCGGATGATCGTGCTGGCCAGAACCTGGGAACAGGCCAGAGTTGCCAGGTAGACAACCAGGTGAACCTGCGGGAACATGAGCAGCAACAGGCGGGCAAAAAGGATATGGCTGACATAAATAAGGGTAGATTCCCGCCGCATCGTCGTGTACATCGGCTGATTGGGAATACGGATCTGCAAAAGCATGTTCATCAAAAAGTACAGACTTGGAATCAGCGATAAGAACATGCAGCTTTTATCGGTCAATACGCCAAGAGCAGAGTACAGGGTTACTTCCAGTATCAGGCAGATAAAAGAAATCGCAAAGCCGAGCGCACAGGATTTCAGATTTGGACGGCGCAATTTGGCTGCGGCAGCCCCAATGCAGATAAAGATCGGGGCAAAGAAAATGCCGTCTCGCGCCGTGACCAGCGTTTTGCAAAAAAAGCCATACACAACATACACCCCAGGCAGCGATTCCCAGATCGGGGCATAAACATTAATCAGATAGCCCGCCAGGTATAATACCAGGGAAACTTCCAGCGCATAGACCATGCCCTTTTGCCGATACAGGCTCCAGACAATCACCATCCCCAGCATCAGGGCCGGTAAAAACCACAGGTGATAATACGAACCATTCAAAAAGAAATCTCGAATCCAGCCAAGCAGGCTCATAAACGAGAAGCCGGCTTCTGAATAGTTCCAGATCGTATAGGGCAGATAAATGACGGTCCACACCAGATACAGAATTCCGATGCGTTTCAGCCAGGCCATCACCAGCTTTTTGCCCTCTGTCGCCTGATTTTTTGTATGGTGAATTTTGCGAAACAGAAAGAAGCTGCTGCACACAAAGAAAAACGGTACAGCCAGCCGGCAGACAGTCGCGATAAAAAATAAGTTGAAGGACGGTGAAATGTCCTCAAATGGAAACGTATGGATGGCCACCACAAGCATGGCGCCAATATATTTAGCGATATCAACCGCTGGGTATTGTCGTAGTTTAGCCAAAATAAACCTCCTCATCTGGGGATGTATTCCTGTTATGAATTTTTATGAATGTAAGTTTGCAGCCACTGACCCAGGGTTTGATCCAGAACGCTCTTTCTGGGGGCTGGCTGCCTGCTTTTATGGCCTGCTTTTATGGCCTGCGATTTTTGTCGGGTAGTTCTTTTCTTAGAGCATCCTCTTTTCAGAGGTTTCTTCTGTCGGGGCTTCTTCCCTGGTCTTTTCTCTTTTCTAAGAGTTTTTCTCTTTTCTGGATTTCTCCTCTTGATTTCTCTTCTTATTGTAAAACATCAGGCCCAATTTAAAGACTTACAGCGAACCGATCGTCAACAGTTCTTCCCTTCCCTCTGCCAAACCGTAAAAAAACTGCCGCATTCTGACTGTGCGGCAGTCAAAGGATCATTTTGATTTTTCCAGGTTCAAAAAACAAGCTCAGTCTTTGGCCACGCGGCTCAGGCGCCTGGAAAGGGTGCTGAGCGTTTCGTTGTTGATGGTATGGGCAGCGCGGCTGATCGAATCGATGGTCATCACGTTCTGGCCATCAACACCAACGATCGTGGCAATATCGCCTTCTTCAATGTCATCAAAGCCGGTGACATCGGCCATGCACTGGTCCATACAGATATTACCAACTAACGGAACCTTGTGGCCGCGAATGGAAATCATCAGATTCTGGTTGGAAATCAGGCGCGGCAGACCATCCGCATAGCCAATCATCAGCGAGGCAATGCGGCGCGCCCCCTGACAATGGTAGTGGCGGCCATAGGAAACAGTCGCTCCATCAGGAACCGTCTTGACCATGGCTACTTTGGTTTTCAAAGACAGAATCGGGATAAAATCAGGGGTCGAAGCAATCGGAACCTGATCATCACTGGTCACCCCCATGTACAAAAGACCAGGCCGGCAATAGTCCATGCCAAGATCTTTGTAGTTGAGAATGCCATACGAATTCTGAATATGGCGCACGCCTGGATCAATATCATCTTCTTTGAGGCGTTCAAGCACTTCCTTAAACAGCCGGACCTGATTGCGGGTGAATTCCCGGCTGTCAAAGCCTAAATCATCGCTGACGGGAAAGTGCGAGAAGATCCCCTGCACATCCAGGCCGTCGAGTTCATAAACGGCACGGATCTGGTCATAGCGGCGGGCGCCCTCCTGATAGACGATACCCACCCGGTTCATGCCGGTATCCACTTTGACATGGCCTTTGGCTTTCGTGTTGCAAGCTTTGGCATAGTCAGAAAGTTTCTGCGCATACTCCAGCGAAACCAGTGTCTGAATAAAGTCACCGGCCAGCAGTTCATCAAAAGCAGCCGGCGGGGTGGCACCTAAAATCAGAATCGGCTGGTCAAAGCCGGCCTTTCGCAGTTCCTGCGCTTCGGACAGGCAGGCCACCGCAAAGAAGTCGACTCCGGCTTTGGCAAGCTCATGCGCACATTCAATGGCTCCATGGCCATATGCATCGGCTTTGAGAATGCCAAGAATCTTGGTATTGCCCACCAGCTTGCGCACTTCCTCCACGTTATGGCCAATCGCCTGATAATCAATTTCAGTCCAGGCTCTTAATTTTGCAGTATCCGTCATAACAAATTAAATGTTGATTTCTTTTTCCATGGCCAGATCGACGAGCTGATCAATCAGATCCGCAAATTCGATGCCGGCTTCTTTCATCATGGTTGGATAGCGGCTGGTCGAAGTCAGGCCTGGAATCGTATTGACTTCGTTGAGCACAATCCGGCCATCCGAGCAGACAAACATGTCCACACGGGCCATATCCCGACAGCACAGCGTCCGATACGCGGCCTTGGCAAGTTCTTTGGCTTGGGCGGCTTTCTGGGAAGAAATACGAGCCGGGCAGTAAATGGCGGAACCAACCAGCTCGTATTTGCCTTCAAAGTCGAAGACTTTTCCTTCCAGTTCGATTTCATCCGGTTCGCCGACCGTCAGATGTTCATCTCCCATAACCGCGCATCCGATTTCAAAGCCATCGATGGCTTCTTCAACCAGGACTTTGCCCCGGCCATCATATTTGAAGGCGTCTTGAATGGCCGATTCAAATTCAGAGCGGTCGGCTACATAGTGAACGCCATAGCTGCTGCCGGCATTGCAAGGTTTGACAAACCAGGGCAGTGGAATCTGACGTTCGATTTCTTCAAACGTCGGGTTGTCGCCATGGGCATACAGGCAGATATATTTGGCAGCGGGAATGTGGTTGAGCTCAAAGAGGCGGTGCATGACTTCTTTATCCATGCAGATTGCAGACCCCAGCACATCACAGCCAACGATTGGCAGATCCAGAATATTCATCATGCCCTGGATGGAGCCATCTTCCCCGTTTTTGCCATGGAGGATTGGAAAGATGCAGTCCATTTCGATCAATTTCTGTTCTTCTATTTCAAAGATTCCTTTATGAACCCAGGCAATTGGCTTGGCATGCGCCTGCCAATGGTCGTGTTCAATATCCTCAATATTTCCTTCATAGTGGTAAAAGCCGCCATCCATCGAAATCCCGATCATGGTGATCTCATAGCGGTCTTGGTGAACGGAACGTAAGAATGATCCGGCAGAATGAAGTGAAACACTGTACTCAGAACTCTGGCCGCCAAAAATGACGCCAAGACGAATTTTATTCATTGCTTTCTCCTTCTAAACAGCCGTTTACAATGGTATCCATCGCCATTGCCCGGCTGCCTTTGACCAGAATTGCTGCATTTTCAAGCGCATAAGGCTTGAGGGCAGCCAACAGGTCTTCTTTCGTTTCAAAATGCTGCTTTGTCCCTTCAAAGGCAGCAGACGTTTCTTTGCTTAAAGGTCCCCAGGTAAACAGGACATCCACCCCGGCATCATGGGCATACTGGCCAATGGCGGCATGAATGGCCTTTTCTTCAGGACCAAGATCGAGCATATCACTCAGAACAGCAATATGCACATTTGCGGGGATTTCCATCAAGGTAGAAATGGCACTTCGAGCAGCTTCTGGGTTAGATTTGTAGGTATCGTCCAGAATGCAGCTGTTTTTCCAGACTTTCAGATCGCCGCGCATCGGGGTTAAAGCGGCATGCGCCAGCGCATCCTGCCAGTTTTTTTGGGGCACCCCACCGGCTTTTGCCGCCAGCAGCGCACCGGTGGCGTTATAGGCCTGCACCGTATTGGCAGAGGGAATCTGGAACGGGTCTGAATCAAGGGCTTTCAGTTCGAAAGACAGCCCTTTGCGGGTCACTTTCAGATTTTCTGGGTCATACTCGGTCTTTTCGCCATAGGGAATCAGCGTCCAGGAAGGATCCAGGCTCAGTTCACTGAGCGCCTGGCGGATTTCCTGGCCATCGTTGTGATAGATCAAAGATCCATCCGGTTTGAGTGAAGTGGTGATTTCACACTTGGCTCTGGCAATATTGGTTTTGGAGCCAAGATTTTCCATGTGGGCCGAGCCAATGGAGGTAATCAAAGCCAGATCGAGCGGGGCGATCGAACAAAGGTAAGCGATCTCTCCCCGGTTTTCCATGCCCATTTCCAGAATGAGCACCTTCGTATCAGCGTCCATTTCAAAAACCGTCAACGGCAGGCCAATTTCATTGTTGTGATTGCCCTGGGTTTTATAGGTTTTGGCAAGGCTGGAAAAAAGAGCGGCCACAAAGTCTTTTGTGGAGGTCTTGCCGTTGCTTCCTGTGATCCCAATCGTATACGGACAAACTTTAGCCAGCCATGCTTTGGCAAGACGGCCCATCGCCAGGATCGAATCTTCCACCACAATGGCTGGAACCCCTTCGGGGACGGGCAGGTGGTCTTTTTGCCAGAGCATGACGTGCGCACCATTTTTCATGACCTGATCGGCAAACTGATGGCCATCGACTCTGGCCCCGGCAATGGGAACAAACAACATGCCCGGTTCAATTTTTCTTGAATCCGTCGACACGCCGCAAAATTCGGTATTTAAATCGGCATGGACAAGCTGGCCGCCCATTGCGTCGGCAGCGTCCGCCAGTTTCATCGTAATCATACTTAAACCTCTTTCGAATTATATCAATCAAAAAAGCAAGTACAAAACTTCCTGAAGACTCAAATCCCCTGTAAGTTCTTTCATCAGCCGCCACTCACTGCTCCAATCCCCCTTGCCAACGTCCGTTTGTTTTTCATTTTGGGATAAGCAATGGGAAAAATTGTGACAAACTCGCCACTTTCGAGGCTTTTTTGGAGTTAACCAGTCAGATTTTCGGGTTTTTTCTGCTTTTTTATGGCGTCTTCTTCCACACATGCTATAATTCGTACCAGCAAGGCGTTCCTGCTTTGCTGGTGCGGATCCCTGATCACGCACCGTCAAATCCCCTTAATATGAAAAGTCAGGCCTCCCCTTAGCCTGGCTTTTCGTTTATTCTGGTAAAAGACAAGGCTTTTTTGCCCGGAAAGGATACCAATTCTTACGATGGACTGCATTTTCTGTAAAATCGCCAATGGCGAAATCCCAAGTACTACCCTGTACGAAGACGATGATCTTCGCGTGATTTTCGATATCAACCCGACCAGCGCTGGTCATGCGCTCATTTTGCCCAAAGAACACGCCGCAAGCCTGCTTGAATATCCAGCAGAAAAATTAGGCCATATTTTTGAAATCGCTCAGAAAGTGGGCAAATCCATGGAAAAAGGACTTCATGCCGATGGCGTAAATATTCTGGCTAACTGTCGGCCAGCCGCCGGGCAGAGTGTAGATCACTTCCATGTGCACGTCATTCCCCGCTATGCAAACCAGCCTGAAAAAGATGCGCTGGTCATTGAAACCCACGAAATTCCAAAACCTGACCTCGATGCCCTGGCCAAAGCCATCCAGGAAAATCTCTGATCCAGGACAGCCCAAAAAAAGCCGGACCCCATTGCGGTCCCGGCTTTTTTCATAGCCTGGCAGCATCCAGGCCAAGCTCATTTTCTTTTGGTTCCCTGGTAATGCTCTGGCTTCTGATGTTTTTCTGGCTTCTGGCGATTCTCTGACTTCTGGATTTCTCTTCCAATTTCAAATGGTCTGGTTTGATTGCTGAATTCTGAATCCTGGCATAAAACTCAATAGGATGCTCTATTGTTTTTTTGGATACAGCTGATCGAGAATTTCAAGAACACCATCTTCGTCATTCGAAGCGCAGAGGAATCTGGCAGTCTGTTTCACTCTGTCGTCGGCATTGGCCATCGCATAGCTCTGTCCACAGTATTGCAGCATTTCGATATCGTTTCCGCTGTCTCCAAAAGCAGCCAGATCTTGGGGATCGATCTGCCAGCGTTTGCACAGTCTTTCCAGGCCGGAAGCTTTATGGCAGCCTGGAATGATCAGGTCAATGCAGCCATGGCCGCTTGCGGTCGGTTCAACAAGTCCCTCCAGATTCTGGCAAAGCAGCGTATAAAATTCCATGGTGCGTTCTTCAGGAACTTCCAGCGCAAATTTAAGGATCTGGTCATCAACAGCTTTCAGATCATCAACCCAGGCCAGACGGTGATAATACAGGGAGGCAACGTCAAAAAACGCCTGACTGACTGTACCTTTTTGGCAATAGGCCGAGTTCACGCCGCACAGGATGGTATTGATTTGTGGATATTTCCGACACAGGTCAATGACCTGCTCAACGGTTGAATGAGGCATGTCAGCCGCAAAAATCCTCTCTTTTCCATCTTTGACAAACGCACCATTTTCCGCAATAAAGGCAATCTCATCCTCAATATCCAAAAAGAAATCTTGCAGCTGATAATACTGGTTGCCGCTGGCGACCACAAATTTCGCATTTTGCTCTTTCATTCTTTTAAGAATTCCAACAAAGCGATCTTGATTATACGTATTATCGCTGCGCAAAAAGGTGCCATCCATATCCACGGCCACAAGCCGCGGCGATTTGGGTCTGTTCTCCATTTGTTTTTTCTCTCCTTTTGCTTTTGTACACTCAGCTGCCAATTGATGCAGCTTTTCTTCCATTTCATTCTAAAGAAATTTTCATCCATCCAACAGCCGCTTCTTCAGTTTTGATCCCCTCAGTTTTAATCCCTCTGTCTTTTTGATGCCTCTGTCTTTAGGAAAGGCAGGAAGAAAAACACTCTGGCTAATCCACAATGCTTTTTTGGGAGACTTGCTTAAGGTAGTGCATCATTGCGCGGTTTTCCGGGTTTTCGGGATGTTCCAGGATTTCCGCTGCGTCTTTTTCGCAGCAGTCCATCATCGCCAGATCTTTGCCGGCATCACCCAGAATGAACGCGGGAATGCCAGATTGTCGGGTGCCGAGTAAATCTCCCGGCCCGCGCAGCTGCAGATCATAAGCCGCCAGATCAAAGCCGTTATCGAGCGTTTCCATCTTTTTCAGGCGGTCGATGGATTGGGCATTGCGGGTATTGGAAAGCAGATAGCATTCTCCCTGCACCGGACCCCTGGCACACCGGCCGCGCAGCTGATGCAAAGCCGAAAGACCAAATCGATGGGCATCATAGATGACCATCATCGTCGCGTTGGCCACATCAATGCCCACTTCAATCACAGTCGTGGAAACCAGGATCTGCGTTTCATTGCGCTTAAAACGGTCCATGATTTCCTCTTTCTGCTCCGGCTTCATGCGGCCATGAAGCAGATCAATGGAAATCTGCCTGCCTAAAACGGATTGCATCCCTTCATAAATCGACGTGGCCGCCGTAATGCCCTCATCCGGATTTTCATCAATCGCCGGACAGACGACATACACCTGCCGGCCTTCTTTCAAAATCCCCTCTAAAATCCGCCCCAGAACCGGCTTCATACTCGAAGAGCGATAATAACGGGTGATCACCGGTTTACGGCCGGGCGGCATTGTGCGGATGGCGGACAGGTCAATATCGCCATACAGAAAATGAGCGGCAGTTCTTGGAATCGGGGTCGCACTCATCAGCAGCACGTCGACCTGATGGCCCTTTTCAATCAAAGCTCTTCGCTGCAAGACACCAAAGCGGTGCTGCTCATCGGCAATGACCAATCCCAGCTCAGCGTATTCCACCCCTTCCTGAAAAAGCGAGTGGGTTCCGACAATCAGATCAATCTTTCCTTCCTGGAGTTCTTTGCGAATTTTGCGCTTCTCGGCCGCCTTTAAGGATGAACAATAAAGGGTTGCTTCAATGCCGAGTTTCTGCAAAGAGAGTACGTGCTGGCGGGCCAGAATTTCAGTTGGCGCAAGCAGAGCCGCTTGTTTGCCAGAAAGCTTGCAGGCATACAGGGCCATGGCGGCCACCATCGTCTTGCCGCATCCCACTTCCCCCTGCAAAAGCCGGTACATCGCCTGATCAGAGCGCAGATCCTGGAGAATCTGCTGAATGCTCGAAGCCTGATCCTGGGTGAGCGTATAGGGCAGCTCGGCAATCTTCTGATCGATCAGACTCTGATCAAACTGCTTTGGTGTTTTTTCAATGCGCACTGACTGCATCAGTCTTGCGCAATGGAAGCAAAGAAACTCTTCATATTTTAAAGAGCGCACCCCTTGATATAACTGGGTTTCATTCATCGGCTGATGAACGGCTTTTAAGGCTTCAGCCTGGGAAAGGAGTTTGTACCTTGCCCGCAGGCTGGCTGGAATGCGATCAGGCAGATCGTCGACATGCTTGAGCGCTTTGTCCATGATTTTGAGCATCATGTCGCGCCGGGTTTTAAGCGGCAGCGAGTAATTGGGATAGAGCACCTGGCCGGGTTCAATCACTTTGGCCGTACTTGTCCAGCTGGCGCTGACCATGTCTGGTCGATGATAGGTGCCGCATACAGTAAAGGGCTTATCCACCGCGATCTGCGGCGAATAGCCATACGAGAAAATGGAAACGGTCAGCTGTTGATCCCACGCATAGACCACAACTTTCGTCACCATCCGATTGTGCGCAATGCGTACAGCCCGGCTTGAGCGGATCACAGTCCCTTCAAACAGAACCTCATCCCCGTCTTCCCATTGAAAATAGGGACGGATCGGCGTATAGCGCAGCGGATAGGTATGAAGCAGCTGGCTGAGGGTATCAATTTTTCGCCCGGCCAGAAACTGACTTTGTGAAGGCGTCAGTTTGAGGGGCTTAAGCTCCTGGGGACTTTTACGTTCAGCCATAGACACTCTCCTTTCTTCAGTTCAGCTTTCTCTTGTTTCAGCTTTCTTCTCATTTTCCCCTATCTCTGATCGTTTTGCCATTGGCAATTGGACCCGCACTTTCATTTCGCAGCCATGAAAATGAATCCCTGTGAAAAGCCATAAGAATCAAAGGAAAACCATGAACACGACATGAACACACGAATGGAAAAGACGAATAGAAAAGCGCCAGGAATTTCTTCCACGGCGCTTGAAGGTCTTCCAGAAGGATCAGCTCATCGTCTGGAAACTGGTGAATTTTTTTCGATCGGCTTGTTGTAGTGGTACTCATTCCACATCTGCTGACCAGCCTCACCAATAGCGGCGATCAGATTGCATTCCAGAAACACCATCAATAAGGATTCCAGAATGCCAAGCATCGTCAGCTCCCAGGTTCCAGCCGCCCCCTGGGAGAGAAGCAGGATCATTTCAAAGTAAATCGTCGGCTCTTTGAGATACATCAGAGTAGTAAAAATCGATGGCGCATCAAAACCACCGCCGCTGTACAACGGGCCGCCCATGAAATTATCCCAGGCGTACATCAAGACAAACAACATCAGCCACAAATTCAGGATGTACCAGAACCTGCCTTTCCAGGCCAGCCGGACAAATTTAACCTGCTCACCAAACGAGTCAATACCATCATAAATCGCCCGAAAAAACAGGACCAGCGTCGGCAGGGCAAACAACAGACAGAACGTTCCCAGAATGGCTCCGACAATCAGCCAGACCACATGGTTTCCCTGCAGGGATAAAGGCGAGATGACCACGGTAGTGAACACGGCCATAAACAGGCACAATCCAAAGACTTCAGCCGTCCGTTTTAAAGCTAAAGTTTTTCGCTTTTTGCCCCAGATCAGGGTGGAGACAAAATACAGTCCCAGCCCAAACACCGCCAGAAGCAGCGTGCGGGTGATGTCATTCCATGGAGCAGGCAGATCCAGCAGCATCAGGGTTCCAAACCCATAGATCAGAGAAAACAGAAACAGGTAGATCATCGGCCGCAGCAGACTGGTAAACCGGAACGGATTTTTTAAAGGTTTCATATTTTTCAGCATCCGATCACGTCATTGTCTCTTTTTAGAAGAAGCAAATGGCGTGATATAGACATCTCCTGTCGAAATTGTATAAGAATGCGGCTTGTTTTTTGATGTTTCCCCGTTATTTCCGGTCATATTGTTCACTTCAGGATTGGTTTTTATCCGGTGATGATCGTTCCCCTGCTTTCGGGGAGGAGTCGGGCTGGCCCCAATGGGCTTTTGAACTGGACCTGGCTTTGGCATTTCCTGTGTTTTTTGAGATACACTTTCTTTTCCAGCCTCTGACTGCCAAAACGGACTGTGTCCCTGCTTCAAAAGCGGTTTGCCGGCACTGATCCAGATGCCCTGTGAATTGGCGATATGGCCAATTCCATCAGCCCTGTAAAAATCTACGGAATCGATCAGCAAAGAATCCAGATAAGCCGCCATGAGCCGAAGCGCGTTTTCTCTGCCCTGGGCCTGGCGTTCGAGCACATTGAACCGGCCAAGAATGATTCCACAAAGCGAGTCCAGAGCCCCAATCTGGGCAAGATGCGCACTCATCGATCGAAATGCATTCCAGTTGGCACTCGACGATTCCAGCAGCAGATATCCATCCGAAAGATCCGGGAAGCCATCTGTTCCGGCCAGCTTTAAAAAGCAGCGGATGTTGCCGCCAAAAATCCGGCCATGGCGGGGCATCGGATTAGCCTGATTCATCGGCTCAATGGTTGTCGGCATCTTGCGGGTTTTGAACAGCGAAATGGTCTGGCCAAAGTCGGTCTGATTCCAGATAGGAAAAAGCATGGCCTTTTTATGGGCTCTGGCGGCGAGCGCATTGACGATGCAGGTCCCATCACTGAAAGCGGCATAGTAGGTCGATCCACTCTGGTAAGCTTCATAATCCAGATACGGCAGCACCAGATTGGCAAGATTTCCGCCGGAAACATCGACAATCCAGCTGTAACGCCCACTGCGCAGCGCCTTATTAAAATCGTCGGCTTTTGTGGGAGCAGGCAGATCTTTTTCAAGCAGCGGGGAAAGTTCAAGGACAATTCCCTGTTTTTCAAATTCCGGTTTCAGTTTTTCATAGCGGCTTCGATCCGTAATCGGATCCGAAAGGGCGCACAGATAGACACGCTCACTCATGAGGAAACTCCTCCATTCTCTGTTTTCTTCTCATGCTTTTATTCCTGTATTCTTGTAGTCTTGTACTTCTATTTAGTCTTGTACTTCTATTTAGTCTTGTACTTCTATTTAGTCTTGTACTTCTATTTCTGGCCTTTTAATATGCAGTCTTTGATCTTTTGATGATCCGCCTTTTTTTGGCAGTCTTTATGATTGGTCGGTTTGTTTTACAGCTGCCTGGCGGATCCGATTTCTGGAATCTGCAATCCAGTTTTCTTCAGACTTCATTTTCCAAATCCAGTCAGTTCTTATCTGACCACTCTTGAAGTCTTCCCGCTACAATAATACAAGGAAGACAAGGATTCTTGTCGATTGGAGGAAAACCAATGGCTAAAACATTTACAATCACCATGGACAATGGTGACGTCATCAAGGGCGAACTGTATCCTGACAAAGCGCCCAAAACAGTTGAAAACTTCGAGAAACTCGCCAATGAAGGCTTCTATGACGGACTCAATTTCCACCGTGTCATTCCTGGCTTCATGATCCAGGGCGGCGACCCGGCCGGTAATGGAACCGGCGGTCCTGGTTACAGCATTCCTGGCGAATTCAAGGCCAACGGCTTTGCCCAGAACGATCTCAAACATACCCGCGGCGTTCTGTCCATGGCCAGAGCGCAGGATCCAGACTCGGCCGGCAGCCAGTTCTTCATCATGCACGCTGATTCTCCATGGCTCGATGGCCAGTATGCAGCATTTGGCAAAGTCACTTCCGGCATGGAAGGTGTTGATCATGTGGCCAGCGTGAAAACCGATTTTCGTGATATGCCAAAAGAACCACAGGTCATCAAATCTGTCCGCGTAGAAGGATAAATCCTTCTTCATTAATCTTTTTACAAGATTTCGTCTGTACCGCAGGCTGGTAAAAATCCAGTTATCCACTGGCTGACCAGGCTGGAATCTTCGACTGCTTTGAAACACCAGAAACTCTGCTCTTCATTAAAAGGCAGAGTTTTTTCTTTGTCTGTCCGCCTTTCAATGCCTTTTCCAGGCTGCCTTCTGCTTTGATATTGTCTTATTCGATTGCCCAGGCAGAATCGCATTGAGGAATTCAGGATGACTCTTGCAAGTGACTCCGGTTAGGGCGGTGGGTTCTCGAACTTTTGGGCTGGAAATTAGGTGAAAAATATGCTAGTGTTAAATTACAAAGGAAGGAAAAATACCAATGAAGAGTTTTAAGACACTGTCAGCCTATTTACTTACATTCGCATTCCTTCTCTCAGCTTGCAGCAGCGAAACTGATCCCTCTTCGCAAACATCGTCCGCTGTTCAGAACACCGAAAGGAAAGGATATGTGTTTACCGGAGAAACGGATTTTGGTGTTGAACCAGATAGCACAGATCCAGACTTGCAATCGCTGGTTCAGATTACTGATCCATCTCTAAAAGCAGTATTAAATTACGATCAGGCCAAAACGATGGAAATTCAGCAAGCAGAACTACAAATTATTGATTCAAAGGATCAGGTGATTGATTCAGAAACGATCAATGTCTGGATCCGTTCAACTCAAAATCCAGAAATAGAGCTGACTTCACCAAATGAACCTGTCCTGACAACCGATTTTTCCATTCAAAACTACGTCCACGCCACTCTGTTTAAAGGCGGGCAGCCTGTTTCTCTGGACTGGATTTCTTCCCAGGATCTGGTTGAAGGAAAACCAGGTTATGTTCTTTACGATCTGAGCACTGGCGAACCTTTCAATCCAGGAACCCCCTGGCTGGATGGCGATTACCAGTTTTCAGTCATCGTCAGTGATGGCTTTGGACTCAGTGTTCTGGCTGGCCCTTTGACTTTCACACTTGCCGGATAATTCGTCAGCCGTGAAAACCAATGATTAACGAAAACACCAGACAAGCTTTCTTTGAGCCAATCTCCAATCCCATCATGGTCGGATGAGCATTTAGTTTAGCTGTCATTTTGGCTTCATTTCTATCGAGCCTCAATCGTTCATCAAAATCAGATACTGGCCAAAAACACCTCTAACAAGCCTGTTTTTGGCCATTTTAATTTTCACCAGACCGATCAGTACCAATTGTTCTTTGCTCCTGTATCCTGTAGCTGCCCAACAAGAGGAAGCCTCCATTTCTTTCGAATACCACCTCACCTATCGGAGTTTCCTAATCCCAATCGAAAAGAAAACAGGCTTGAAGTCCGGAAAGAGTCTCCAGATTTCAGGCCTGTTTTGTTCGCAATACTCAGTTTGTCAATCAGAAACGGCAGCTGACCTGGCCACCAGTGGCAGTTTATTGAGATACTTTGACCAGCGTACCTGCCAGAGCTGGTAAAGCAAAAACTCCTGGCCAGCCCCAACGGCAAGGACAATCAGGTTCAGGGTCCAGCTTAAGCGGTACAGGAAGAATATATTGGGCAACAATAAAATGCCGCCAATGGCCATGAGCACAGAAAAGCTTAAAACCAGCAGCCGCAAAAAAGAAAGCGGCCGGCAGATCATATACAGGACACCCAGCGCATTGAGCGCTGCCAGCAGAGTGCACATGGTCTGGTATTGTTCCATACTGACATCAACCGAACCATACTGCACGATACAATACAAAACCGAAATGCCGCATGAAATCGCCAGGGCGCCCGGAATGGCCCGGGAGAGCACGCTGACCAGAAAACTGCCTTTCGGGCGGGAAATATCATTTTCAAAAGTCAGGATAAAGGCTGGAATTCCGGTACCAATCGCGGAGACAAAGGTCAGCTGAATCGGAACAAACGGGTAGGCCTGCATCCAGATGACGGTCAGAACGGTCAGCAGGAAGCTGAAAATGGTTTTCACCAAAAATAAGGAAGCCGTTCGCTGGATATTATTGATGACACAGCGTCCCTCGGCGACAATCTGCGGCACCACCGCAAACTGATCCTGCAATAAAACCAGGGAGGCAACGGCCATGGCGGCCTGCGCTCCTGAACCCATCGCAATGGAGCAGTCTGCCTGTTTTAAAGCCATAACATCATTGACGCCATCCCCCGTCATCCCCACGGTATGGCCCTGTTGCTGGAGGGCTTTGACCATTAACATTTTCTGGGTGGGCGAAACCCGGCCAAAAATTGAATTGTGCGCGACGACTTCTCCAATCTGGTCGTCGGCTACTTTGGACATGTCGACTGCATGGCCATCGACACCGGCTTTCTTGGCAATGGCGGCCACAGTCGTGACCATATCACCGGAAATAATTTTCAGATCGACATCCTGTGATTTGAAGTAATCCAGGATTTCTTTTGCGTTTGGACGAATTTCATCTTCAATCAGAATCAGGCCGCAAAGGGTATAATTGCCTTTTGCCAGTTTTTCAATGGGGCCGGTTTTGGCCAGAACCAGGACCCGTAATCCCTGGGCAGCATATTGTTCAATCTGCGCCAGAACTTTGGGGTCTGTCTTTTCAAAAATAAAGGAATACGCCCCCACAATCAGAGTTGTATCACCAAATACTGCCCCTGAAGATTTCCACGTCGAAGAAAACGGAAACCGGACGTTTGATTTTTCTGTGGGAGTCAATGGATAGAGCGATCGTCTGATCGCCTGGGCGGTCATGTTGTCATCCTCCAAAGAGCCAAACAGATTGGCCAGAGCCTGCTTCATCTGCGCTTCTGACTGGCCATCAAGCGGAAGATACTGGACTACATTCATCTTGCCGCTGGTAATGGTGCCCGTTTTGTCCAGACAAAGCGTATCCACCCGGGCCAGGTTTTCAATGCAATAGAGTTCATGAATCAGCACGGCTTTGCGCGCCATTTTCACTGCGGCTGCAGCCAGAGCGGTCGAAGTCAGGATGATCAACCCTTCTGGAATCATGCCCACCATCGATGCCGTTGTGTTCAGCAGTGCTGTATTGAGCTCAACCCCGGAGTAAAAAAACAGTTTACAAAACAATAAAATGCCGGCTGGGAAAAGAATAATCGTGCAGAATTTGATAATGGAATTTAAAACATCCCGCAGCTGACTGGGATATTCCTTTTCCCGTCGGGCTTCTTTAATGATGGTGGCCATATATTGCGCGCTGCCCACATCAACAGCCTGCATCAGACAGGTGCCAGACACAACAAAGCAGCCGCCATATAAACTGCCGCCTTCAATGCGGTCAAGCGCATCGGATTCACCGGTCAGCGGTGATTCATTGACCTGGCATTCTCCGAAACGAATCACCCCATCACAGGGAATCTGAAGCCCGGCATTCAGCCGCAGGATATCGCCCTGGGCAATGTCCTCACTTTCGATTGCCTGCCATTTGCCATCGCGCAGCACCTGGTATTTCTGGGCATGGAGCAAGGCCAGCTTATTCAGGATCCGGCGGGAATGAATTTTCTGGTACAGGCCAATCACCGTGTTAGACAGAACAATAATCATAAACAACAGGTTGCGATAACTGCCTGTATAGAGAACAATGGCGGCCAGAATGTAGTTGACGATATTAAAAAACGAGAAAAACTCCTCAAAAGCCAGCTGGCCGATGGTTTTTTGAGGATTGGAATCAATTTGGTTTTTGGGCGCCTGCCTGACCTGCTCTAAAGTCAGGCCGGTTTTCAGACTGGTAGGCGCTAAGAGTTCTAGAGGTTTCATGTCCTTCATTGTAAAGCCTTGATGTAAAGCCAAAGTAAAACGAAGCTTATGATTTCCTTAAGATCATGTCACAATTTTCTCTTTGAACTGGTCAGGCGCCTGTCAAAACAAATCAAAAAGCCGATGTCTGTTCTGTTACTTCAAGCAGGCATCGGCTTTATCACCAAAGCAGATCAGTGGCTGGGCTTGTTTTTCTTTAGCCGAAGCCGGCTGGTCGATCAAAGATCGATATCTGACTCTGACTCTTCTGGCTTCGGACTTCCGACTTCAGGCTTCTTCCTTTACTTCGGTGAGTCGTTCGAGATCCTGGGGGGTAGTCACTTTAAAGTTCGCCAGTTCGCCAGGGACACAATACGATTTTTTCCGTTTAAACAGCTCAACAGCCATCGCATCATCGCTCACCAAAACTCCCTCTTCAATAGCCCGTCTTAATGCCTCTTTGACTAACACGGTTTTAAAAGCCTGCGGGGTCTGGACCGCGCGCAGATGGTCACGCATCGGTGTGCAAACAAAGAAGCCTTTGTCATCAATTTCTTTGATGGTATCCACGACTTCCACGCCCGGAACAACAGCTTCATAGTCCACGACGGCTTTTTTGAGGCGCTCAATCAGCTGGATACTGGCAAATGGTCTGGCACCATCATGAATGAGCACATAAGGCTCCTTTGTACAGTTCAGCCCATTAAAAACAGAATTCTGTCGGGTCTTGCCCCCGATCGTAAACAGGGTTTTGGAATTGGCAAAGCGGGCTTTAAAATCAGCCAGCTCCTCACGGGCACACACCACGACAATCTGGGTGCAGTCCGGATCGGACTCAAAAAGGTCCAGGCTTTTCTGTAAAATCGGCTGGCCCTGGTAAGGAAACAGGACTTTGTTATAGGAAAGATGACTGCGGCATCCTTTGCCCGCAGCCAGGACAATAGCGGTATAGTTCATGGTTTCAGTATAGGTCCACTCAACAAAAAAGCGGCTTTCAGACTTCAGCTTGTCCAAAAAGCCGCTGGTTTGTCGCAGTCAGTAAAATCCGGAAATCGAATGGAACTTAACGCTGATGGCTGATCATCGTCTGCCATACCTTTTTGAGGTGAAGGCCATACGTTAAAAAGACTCCGCCAACTGCTCCGATCAGCCCCTGGGCAATTTCATACGGGAGTTTGAGCATGGCGTATTCAAAGGTCGAATACACAAAGATTTTTCCTAAGGTATAGCCGACCACCAGAATTACGCAGCCAACCGAAACACCAAGAATAGCCCCGTAGATCGGTTTGTTTTTAAAGGTATTGTGGGCCAGATAGCTGATCACATACGCCTGCAGGCCATGCACCACCAGTGAAACCCACATCGGAGCCGGATAAAACAGGGCATCCCCAATAAAGGCCCCCAGCCCGCCAACCAGCATCGCGCCAATCGGATCCAGCAGAATGGCAGCGGTCGTAATCGCCAGATCACACAGGTACAGTTTGCCGCCCGGGACAGGAACACCAAAGCTGGACAGCAGGATCGTTAAAGCCATGAACAACCCGCAGGTTGTAATCCAGAGCACAGAATATCGTTTTGGATATGCAGGTTTTGTGGTTAAAGTCTGAATCATCACAATCACTCCTTTTTTTACATTCTTTTTCAGATCATTTCATTTCCACTTTCATATCAGAACTGCTCTCTAGTATACTCTGAACTGATCTGACCGAAAGGGTCAGAAAAATAAAAAAGGAGCAGACCAGATGATCAGTTACACCCTTTCCCACCCGTTAGCCCTCTCACTTTACCGGGCAATCCGGCATGATATTGAATCCGGGCTTCTTGGCCCGCACACCCGCCTGCCCTCCAAAAGACAATATGCCATGGATCTGCATCTTTCCTTGTCCACCGTTGAGCAGGCTTTAAGTCTGCTGGAGCAGGAAGGCTACATTGAACCGAAGGAACGCCGCGGCTATTTTGTTCTGGAAGGCAATCAGAAGAATGCGGAAAATGATTCGTTTGTCCTCACTCCCCTTCCACCCGATCCCCTCAGACCGGATCCAGACTTTCCGGTCTCCTTATGGTTTAAGACGATGCGCTTTGTGATGAG
Source organism: Allobaculum sp. JKK-2023 (assembly GCF_034745455.1). NCBI lineage: Bacteria > Bacillati > Bacillota > Erysipelotrichia > Erysipelotrichales > Erysipelotrichaceae > Allobaculum > Allobaculum sp. JKK-2023. The sequence goes on from NZ_JAYERV010000003.1 coordinate 1,279,756, forward strand.
TAAGTACCAGGACTATCTGGTCCAGACCTGCCCGGCCCCTGGCAGCAGCCGGCTTCGCAATGTGATTGCCTCCTATCTCCATACCAGCCGCCAGATGCAGGTACAGCCCGAACAGATTGTGATTGCCTCCGGAACCCAGGAGTTATATTTCCTGCTTTGCCGCATGTTCCGTCAGTCATTCGACGTGGCGATTGAGTCTCCCTGCTATCCCGTTCTCGAGCAGGTCTATACCGCTGCGGCGGCCCGAATCTCTCGGCTGCCTTTAGACCATCAGGGAATTGAACTGAAAAGCCTTCATTCCTGTTCAAGCCAGTTTTTGCATGTCTCGCCCTTTTCGAGTTTTCCTTCGGCCATCAAGGCCTCAGCCTCCAGGCGGCGGGCCTATCTTTCCTGGATTGAAAAGCGGGAAGGCTATCTGATTGAAGATGACTTCAACTCCGAATTTTTCCAGAACGGCCCCATGCTGCAGACTTTGTTTGCGATGGACAGCCATGAAAAAGTGATCTATCTCAATACGTTTTCCAAATCCCTGTCCTCTTCTCTGCGTCTGGCCTATATGGTGCTGCCCCGATCCTTACTGGATCTGTACCATCAGACGGCCGGCTCTTTAGCCTGTACCGTCACGATGCTTGAACAATATACGCTGGCCGAATTTATTGAAAATGGCAGCTTTGAAAGATTGATTGTCCGCCGTCGGCGTCACCAGGCGCAAAATCGCAAATAACGGTTCTCCGGTGCTTCTGAGCTGATGTACTTCTGGTTCCCCGCAAAAAGCTGCATCCATCCCAGTCTGGATGCCTGTTTTTCTTCCTTTGGCCTGAAACCGCTGACAACCATTTTCGATCTGATGGGGATTCGAAGGGAACAGACAGTCTTTCTAGGAGAATTTAAGAAGATCAGGATAAAATAAAGATCAGGATAAAATAATGGCATGGAAAAGGTTATTTACCGGAAACGAGATCAAACTATGAGAAAAAACGGTGTTATGCTTCACATTACCTCACTGCCCAGTCCTTATGGTGTGGGAACCATGGGTCAGGCAGCGCGGGATTTTATCGACCAGCTGGAGCGAAATGGCCAGAGCATCTGGCAGATTCTGCCGATCAATCCAACCGGCTTTGGTGACTCCCCTTATGCGGCCAGCTCGACTTTTGCGGGCAATCCCTATCTGATCGATCTGGATCAGCTGGCTTTTGACGGCTTGCTGCAATGGCACGAATTCCAGCACGAACAATGGTATACCTATCCGGACCGAACCGATTTTGCGATTCTGGCGCAAAAACGCATGCCCGTCCTGCAGCAAGCAGCCAGACGGCTGCTGGATCGCAAACCGGCCGATTACGACCAGTTTTTGAAAGACAATCAATCCTGGCTGGATGACTATGCCCTCTTCATGGCGATTAAAAACGCCCAGGGCGGCCAGGGATGGCAGGACTGGCCGGAAGAGTATAAGGTTTACGACCGCAATAAGATTGAGGTCTGGAAAGAACAGTTCAAAGACACAATTGAACTCTATCAGGCTGTTCAGTACCTCTTTTTCCATCAGTGGCATCAGCTGAAACAATATGCCAATGATCATGGTATTGAAATTTTAGGCGATATTCCCATTTACGTTGCCATGGATTCAGCCGATGCATGGTCGCATCCTGAACTCTTTATGATGGACGAACACTCCAATCCGACCTGTGTGGCCGCTGTCCCTCCTGATGCCTTTTCCAAAGAAGGACAACTTTGGGGAAATCCGGTCTATGACTGGAAATACCACCAGAAAACCGGCTATCAATGGTGGATCGACCGGATTGAGCGGATGTCCAGACTTTATGACATCCTGCGCATCGACCACTTCCGCGGCTTCGATTCTTTCTACACCGTCAAAGCCGATGCGAAAAATGCACTGGATGGCAAATGGCTCAAAGGCCCAGGGGCAAATCTGTTTAAAAAGATGACCAAAAAGATCGGCCCTCGCAACATCATTGCCGAAGATTTAGGCATCCTGACCCCTTCCGTCGAAAAAATGCTTCACGATGTCGGCTATCCAGGCATGAAAGTTCTGGAATTCGGCTTGTTCGCCAACACCACAGAGGGCCAGGAATATCTGCCGTTCAGCTATCCCATCAAAAGCGTTGCCTATGCCGGAACTCACGATAATGACACCATTTATGGATGGTTTAATTCCTTATCCGAAGTGGATCAAGAATATGTGCGCGAGTATCTGGATACCTGGGATCCCAACAAGATTCACTGGCGCATGTTTGCGCAGCTGCTCAATTCTCCATCAGATACCACGATTGTCATGGCGCAGGATCTGCTTGGTCTTGGCAGTGAAAGCCGCATGAATAAGCCAGGTGAGCTGGGAAGCTGGCAATGGCGTCTGATTCCTGGTCAGCTTGATGAAGATACGATGCGCCACCTCAAATACCTCACCCGTGTCTATCGCAGGCTGCCCGAACAACGAATTGATCCCAAAAAGAAAAAGACTGTTTCGGCTGCCCTGGCTGTTGCAGACTTGCCGGATTGATTGAACAGTCAATTTTCTGGCCTGCAAATATGGACCCGAAGAGTCTCAGGAAAAATTCAACACATTCAATCCATTCAATATTGAAAAAGCACGTACGGCTCTCTGTACGTGCTTTTTGGCATTTTTGACTGGACTGCTTCAGGCACAGGTATCAAACAACGTATGCGGAAGCGTTGGCGTATGCCATGAACGGTAGACAACATTGGAATTTGGATCCTGGAAGGCCTGACTGAAAAAGGTGAAATATTCACCCGGAGTATTGATGCCGCGAGGCAGAACATAGTTTTCATCGAGCTTATGCAAAATGGTAGAGGCAAATAATGAGCAGTTGTTACCCAATACCCAATAGGTTTTCCAGATGCCATGACGGAATTTATAAAATTTGCTTCCGGTACGCCACACAAGCCGGCACGCATAGTCTTTTTCCAGTTTTCTGAATTCTTCTTCACTGAGCGGCTGGCGGGAAATTGGGGCATACCAGCGATAAATATCCTGTTCGATGCCCGCCAGAAGACTTTGGAGCTTTTCCTCCTGACTGGCAGAAAGGCTGAGGCCAAATTCAAACAGCGTGCTTTCTTCATACAGGCAGCAGTTGTTGACATAAATTTCCATGGGCACGGTAAACAGGATTCCCGGACCAAAAGTACGGAACAGTTTTTCTTCAGCTACATCATAGTTGCCATAAGAATACATGATCCCTTTATAGGAGAAGGTCATATGACCAAACTGGTGATCCCCGCTCAACCCCGTATGGATAAAGACGCGCAGATTGACCGGCTTGTCATTTTTCGCCTCGTCAAAGGGGAAGCTTTCACAGTTCATGTTGTGCTTTTCAGCCATTCGCAAAAGAATACTCGGCCCCATGGCGACGATGTAAACCGGCAGGGAACTCCAGTAGCGAAACGACCAGGTCCGCGAGGTGGAACTGGAACGAAATGCCCAGCGCTCAACGAGCATCTGCACCCCCTGATAAAGCAGGTACGCCCCGATGAGCATCTGAATAAAACGCTGGTCTTTATGAAGACCAGACAGAGCAATAGACCCCAGGATCAACTCGCCAACTGCAAGCGCCAGAAAGTACCAGCCTTCTTTGGATTTTTCATGCAGGTCCATCAGGCCCTGAATGACCATGATGATCGCTGTAGCGATCATATACAGGCCAAACAGTGTTGCGATCAGGCCGACGCCAGCCAGGCGGTAGCTCCAGAACAGGGAAGCCAGCAGCCCGGCTCCAATCCCCTTCAGCCCTTCCATTGCACTCTTGCGGCGAATCGCCTGGTAAAGCAACAGCAAAGCCGAAAGCGTGCAGACAATCGAAACGGTAATCATCAGTCCATCCGCCGACAGAACCGGAAAGCACAGACACGCCAGGCCAGCCGCCATCAACACGATCCCGACAGTCCATTCTATTTTTTCTTGTGGATTCTTTTTCATAACTCTATTTTTGACAATCCTTTCCTGTTTGCGGATCATGCTGACCGAAAAGAAAGAAACAAGACGGCCGGAATGCAAAAAACCAGCCCATTGATGGACTGGCAGAAATTTTTAATCATGCCCGCCGACATTTGGCAGGGCGATGCTGGAGCCTCTTTCGAAAGAACAGAAGACTTATTTTGAAGCTTTGGCTTTCTGTTCAGCCTCAACCACTTCTTCGAGCACTTTCATTTCACCCTGTGGCTCAGAAGAGTTTTCATTAAGCAGATGGAGTTTATTGAAGATATAAATCATCAAGGACATCAGGATACCGACTAAAGCAGCCAGAACCATGCCGGACAGAGCAATGTCACCAAGCTGAACGGTTACCCCAGAAAGACCAGTAACGAAGACAACCGAAGTCAGAATCATGTTCACAGTGTTGCCGTAATCTACTTTTTCATCAATCAGAATGCGCAGACCCGATACCCCGATCATTCCATACAGCAAGAAGGAGATTCCGCCGATAACCGCAGAAGGAATCGACTGAATCAGTGCACACAGCGGACCGATGAACGCGCAGCAGATCGACAGAACCGCGGCACCGCCGATTACCCATACAGAGTAAACGCCCGTTAAAGCCATAACACCGATGTTTTCACCGTAAGTTGTTGTTGGAACGGAACCGACCAGACCAGAAATCATCGTTGAAAAGTTATCCGCGAAGATCGTTTTGTCCAGACCTGGATCTTTAATCAAATCACGGCCAACAATCTGGCTGGTTACAATCTGGTGGCCGACATGTTCAGAGGCAATAACCAGAATAACCGGCAGCATGGTCAGAATTGCGCTCCAGGAAAACTTTGGAAACTGGAAGTTCGGCATCTGGAACAGGGCAGCCTGGCCGATTGGCGCAAAATCGACTGCACCAAGACAAGCCGCCGTAATATAGCCGACAATTACTGCAATCAGAATCGAAATAATCGAGAAGAACTTGCGAAAGCACAAGTTACCGATGATTGCCGTTCCTAAAGTCACTAAGAAGATGATGACATTGCTCATCAGGATGCCATCGCCAACAATGCCGGCTGTGCTGGCAGCCGAGCTGGACAGCTCCAGACCAATCAGCGCGACAACAGGTCCCATTGCAGCAGGCGGCAAAACAACGTCAATCCATTTGGTACCGAATTTTTTAATGATAAAAGCCAGGATACAGCCCATGAATCCGACTGCAACAAATCCGCCCAGCGCGTAAGGATACCCCCAGCGGGCGATGACCAGCGAAGCCGGTCCTAAGAACGCAAATGAACTTCCAAGGTAAGCAGGCGCTTTTCCTTTCGTGATTGCGATAAATAATAAGGTGCCCACACCATTCATGAACAGAACAATCGCAGGATTGATTCCCAGAACGAATGGCACCAGAACGGTTGCGCCAAACATGGCAAACAAGTGCTGCACCGAGAGCGGCAACATCAGACTTGCAGGAACTTTTTCCTCAACCTGGATGATTTTTTTAGCCATATCTAATTGTTTTCCTCCCCATTTCAGTTCCCTGTTCCATCCACGGGCAGGGCCTGAATTTCTTGAGTATTTATACCATATGAGCCTGTGAAACAAAATACGCTTTTCAACCCCCTTGACGGTACCAGATTGGATCCGTCAAAATTGCGATGATCCTGCGATATTGTTTCCGTTTTTTGACCTATCAAAATATACGGCTTTCTGCAGGGAAAAGGAAATGGTCCGCATACCAAAAAACGCCCATCCTCGATGAGAACGGGCGAAAAAGTCATGATTCCTCGTATTTTTATGGTATAGATAACTATCCAGGCCTGACCCATGATTCTGCCAGATTTGGCAGACTGTGAAGGCTTTGTCCAGAAAGTAAAGCGGTTATCATTAAACTGATTCTTAACATTTTCGCAAGAAAAGCTGACCAATCCCGATAAAGCAGGCCTTCAAAGGATCGAATTTTGATCACAATCCCGACAAAATCAAGTTCAAACGCCCCATTTTGCGCAGTCAGAGCGCATGGGGCAAGGCTTTTGACAGGAGACAGTCTGCCTGAAATTTATCTGATTGAAGAACTCCTTTCGAGCGAGGAAGCGGACTTTCCTCATTTTCAAAGGAAGGGATTCGGTTATACATCAGGTTATACTGTTCAGATCGATCAGAAAGAACGGATAGAGCTCGCAATTCAAACTGTTCAGGTGGATGGATGGAAGATCTGCTGCCTCGATCTGAAAAGGCTTTTCGATCACTGAATCTGGGAAGAAAGGACAAGAATAACAGAAAAGCTCACAGCGGGCAAGTAAATTCATCCGGTCTGTCCTGAATTTCCTATGGAATTAGATTGCACATCAAAGCTTGAATTAAGCGGTTCATCAAGCAGAGATCATTTTTGTGTAGCTTTCCTTTTTCCAGCCCGGAAAATATGAAGGAAAATATGAAAGTGCAGCGAATCTCAAAGCGAAAAGGAAACAGACAATTCAATCCCCCATTCCAAAAGATTTAAATCGCAGACAAATATCGATCCAGACCCAGATCCATCTCAGAAAGGAAGATTTTCATGACTCCAGCTCAGATCAACGACCAGTTCGAACATGGCAAACAAGATGAAAAGCATTTATGCCGCCTCTATCTGTATGCCGGTGCCTCCAGCGGCATCAGTGATGACTTTCTGGAAAGCCTGCGCGATGGCATCTGTCAGAAACTGCAGCTTGATGAGGCTGGTTTCTATCAGGCGATGGAAAAAGCCTGCCAGCTCTGGCAAACCAAAGTAGACCAGGCACTTGCCCAGGCCGAAAACCTGGAGCTGATCCGCACTTTTGAAAGAGAAAGAGCAGCTGCCTACCGCAAAAACGGGATTCTGCCTTCCAAAGCCCGAACGCTGATCTGCACCCGCTTTGTGCTGATTCTTGAAAATCTGTCCGTCATGACCGGCAAAAATCAGCTCAAGCCAAAATCCATTGCCCGCCTCAACGCGCTCTTTCATGATCCAGATGGTCTGAAAGACTATGTGAAGTGGCTTTTCTACCCCGCCTTAAAAGCCAGCCAGGGTAAATGGAAGCTGACTGAAGAGAAATTTATCTTTACGACCTTATTTGTCAATCAGCTTTTTGCGGATTATCTCTATGCGCGTCTCACTAACAATATCGGCCTTGCGCAGATTGTTCTTGACCGGCTGAATACCACCGGTAAAATCAAAATTCCGGAAATCAAGCTGTTTCTCAATCCAGATCAGGCTTCCCTTGAACAGGATGCCGGGCCTTTTGAAATTTCTGCCCATCCACTGGCTGGACTGGACCGGGTTTTCAGTGGCGACAGTCTGAAATAGGTGCCTTGTGCAAGTTTGCTCTTTTGAAGCGCTCTTTCCTTCTTTTGGTCCGGGATCGCTGCCTGTTTTTGGGTTGCTGCGTGCAGCCGCTGTTTGAGGTTTCTCATTTTTGCCACGTAAAAAGGTGCCCGCAAGGACACCTTTCTTATGTTTGGTCGCTTATTGTGTTTGATCGCTTATTGATTTCATCGCTTCTGTTTTAAGCCTGTTCTCTTTGATCCGATCAGAATTCAGGTCCATTTAGATCTTTCCTTCTGTATTTCAGTGAGCAGTTTTGGAAGCAGAACTCTGGGCTTCTTTTGAAGTCTCAGACTTATCAGACTTAAAGGAAGACTCGGACTTAGAAGAGGACCCAGATTGATCAGAAGTCGTTTTGTCTTCTGTTTTCGTCTTGGAAGACTCTGAAGACTGTTCCGATTCAGAATCTTCCAAATCCAGATCCAGATCCTTTTCCACTTCTTCTTTTTCCTTCCAGGCCTGTTTATGGTGATCCGGGGCAACATCAAAGATATAGTCGTCGGTTTTCGGATCATGCCACACAATCGTATAGGGATAGTTATGGCCATCGAGCAGCAGCTTCACGCGCTCGCCACCCGAAATATAGGAAACATCCAGTTTTTTCAGGTCAGTGGATGGAATCCGGAGCATCACCCAGTCATTCTGAATCTTTTCAACGCTCATCTTTTTATCGTTGGTGATCTCAACAAGAATATGCGCATAGCGGTTTTCCAGCTTGTGGTATTTGCCCTTTGGATCAATCAGTTCCCACTTTTCAAAGTCAGGATAGAAGTTCACGCCGTTGAGCACTTTCCCGCCATTGGCCAGAACCAAAGCCTGCGAAAAGTCATGGCCGGTGGTCAGCCACCAGGCATCTGGATCGTCTTCAACGATCTTGGCCACTTCACGGGCAAAAGCATAGTCCGTTACGGTCGCATCCGAGCACATAATCGGATTGACCAGGCAGCCGCTTAAGGCTGTCCAGGCCAGCATGAAGGCCAGAAACAGCTGGCGCCATTTGGTAAAGGCCAGCCAGAAGAAAAAGCCCAGGACAACGACCACAAACACGGTAGCTGTTTCTGTTCCGCCAAAAGCATCCAGCGTATGAGCGCCGAGCACCTCGCTAAAGGCATCAATAGTGCTCGGAATCGTCATGTAGTGCGCCACCGAAACTGCAGCAATGGTGTACACAACGCATACGCCAAGAGCCACCAGCTGTTTTCGGGGCAGGCGAACCTGGGTAACGATCCATACCGTCCAGACGGTAAAGATCGTTGCCGTAAAGCCATAGACAGTCTGCATCCGGTTGCAGTAGGAAAGCAACGTGATTCTGGCCAGCCATTCCGGAATTTCGAATTCCATGAACAGTCCCTGGATAATCATGGCCGCAAACAGAACCACTCCAATCCAGCGGCTGTTGTTTTTCTGTTTGAACAGATACCAGCCAAGATATGGAAAGAACAGCACACAGGCAATTCCAAAGTGCGAATAGGAGGACAGTTCACTGTTATTGGACAATGAAGGGTCAACAAAGGGCTGAACGATTGAAATTGGATTGATAAAGTACATCCAGTGCGCATTGTGAGAGCGGCCGCCCGTCACAATCCGCGCACCGGGATAATCCGTTTCGTTTAACAGCTGCAAAGCCTCCCGCATGGAAAGCAGCGCCGGAACCAGGACAATGCCCACCCCAATGATGACGACGGCCACATTAAGCAAATCAAGTTTGCAAAACTGCAAATCGGCCCGATCCCGCCACAGACAGGCAATCATCAGGCAGAGCATTAAAATGCCCATCGGGACCTGCAAAGATGGGAATAAAGCCAGAACGAAGCCGGTCAGCGAACAGATTGCCAGCAGGGTCATCGCCCATTTTTTCCCGCCCGTAAACATGAAGAACCAGTACCCGACCACAAACAAAGTGACCGCCCAGAAACAAACATCATAGAAATGGGGCGAATACCACCATTGCATGGCAGGTGCATAAGTCAAAATGAAAGCCCCAAATACCGACATCCAGCGGTTTCGGGTCAGAATATGGAACATTTCCAGACTGACCATGAACATCAGGATGGTCTTGAGCGAGAAGTACCAGGAAAGTCCGTATTCATTGCCAAACAACAGATATCCCCAGACAAATGGCTTGCCGATCAGAGTCAGTCCCAGTACTGGCGCATTGTAACCGACAATCATATCCTGACCGCCCACCGACATCTGGTGGGAAATCTGGCTGAAGTCATTGTAAAACTGCGAGAAGTAGTACGGCAGCTGAACGGCGTATTCGTCGGAACGAATTTCACGATACGTTCCAAACAAAATAGAATCTTCCACCGAGGCATCCGGCGTAAAGTACTCCATCAAAGCGGCTGCGTTGGAGGTATGAATTTTGTTTTTGACCAGAAGAGTAAAAACAATCAGGGCCACCACCCAGCGCCAGCGATAGAGAAAGTCAAAGCAATCTCTTAAAAACGCTCCGAAACAAAGCCTGGTCAGATTGAGAACAATCAGCAGGCTTCCAATCGGATAGGCAATTTCACCTTTGGGAAAGTAATAGCCGATTAAAAGCATCACCAGAAAGATGAGACCGCTCTCGATCAGGATCTCAATGATCCGTCTTGCTCTGGGAGCGTGGGGACGCCATCTTTCCAGCATTTCTATCATGAAATGTCCTTTCCAGATTGTGAAAGATCTTCAACAATCTCAATCTGGGCAGCTTGTTCCAGGGCCTGAAGCTTCTGGCTGATTTCTCGATCAAGCCGCAGCGTAGTCAGATCTCGTTCAAACTCTTTTTTCTGATTTTTACGAAAGCTGGTCAGCACGACACCTGTAAAGAAACAAAGAAGGGTGCTGATGCCAAACATGCACACCATGATCAGTGTCGGAATCTTATCCACCAGCCCGGTTTTCAGATACTCGGCATACACCGGAATAAAAAGCCCCAGCGTAATCAGCAGGAAAACCAGGGAGATCGTGGTAAAGAAGGCAAAGGGTCTGGTATCGCGAAGCAGAGTTCCAATGGTCTTGAGCACTTTGAGACCATCGCTGACGGTATTCAGCTTCGAAACGCTGCCTTCTGGCCGATCTCGATAGCCAATGGGGATTTCTGCAAGCTGCATATTGTTATCCAATGCAAAAATCGTCATTTCAGTTTCGATTTCAAATCCTTTGGAGCAGACTGGAAATGACTTGACAAAATCCCACGAGAAAGCCCGCAGCCCTGTCATAATGTCAGTCACATCCGCCTGATAGCAGGTGTTGATCAGCCAGCGGACCAGACGGTTGCCCGTGTTGTGAAACGGACGTTTATTTTCAGTAAAGTAAGTTGAAGACAGACGGTCACCAATGGCCATATCTACGCCCTGTTCATTGACCAGCTCGGCCAGTTTCACTGCATCCTGGGCGGGATAGGTATCATCTCCATCCACCATGATGTAACAGTCTGCCTCAATATCCCGGAACATCGAACGCACAACGTTGCCTTTGCCCTGCTTGTGCTCGTAGCGCACGATCGCGCCAGCCTTACGGGCAAGTTCATCCGTGTGGTCGGTTGAGTTGTTATCATAAACGTAAATGTCTGCCTCCGGGAAGGCAGACCGATAATCGCGGACAACTTTTTCGACTGTCCGCGACTCGTTATAGCACGGTATTAAGATGGCTGTTTTTTTCATACTTGACCTATTATAGACGGCCAAGTCGCGCATGCAAACTCTCTTAGCATCCAAATCTGCCTATTGTAAGCGACTTGCTCTTTCGAAAGAGAGAGTCTTCCTTGCGTTTTCTTTCATCTTATTTTTCAGAATCAACGGTCGGTATGTTAAATTTTTCCTTAGACAGTTCAGGAAACAATTCAGGCGCTATTTTTAAACACCTTGAGCTGTACAGGATCCAAAAACGCAAAAATGGATTGATACAGCTTTCAATCTGTTCACTTTTTGGGATCCCATCTCTTCTTTTGGATAGGTAAACGGCTGATCTTGACGATCCCTGTCTGTTTGACCATCGTAAAAGGTTGTTTCGAAGGAGGTTGAAAATGGAACGAACTCGCACGGCCAGAAAACGTGAGTTTTCTGCACGCCGGTTTATTACGCACTACTCGAAGCTGACCTGGGTCTTTCTGGCAGCTTTTCTGATTTTTGATCTGGTCCTCAATATTCTGTGGATGAAACTGATCCCAATGGCCAAAGCCCCCGATGAACCCGTCCGAATCATTCTTTCGGATTATGTATTCTTCCATGACCAGCTGCCCAATGCCTGGGATCCGGCCGTCCGCATTCGGGAGTGGGGATTTTCGTATGCCCTGCGCCCGATGCTGGTCAACATTCTGGGAGCATTCAATATGTGGGTGGTCTCCTGGTTTACGGATGATCCCTACGCCCTGCTGTTGAGCGTACGCATTATCTCGGCTTTTTCCAAAACCGCCATGCTCTATTTCCTGTTTCGGACTTGTGAATGGTTAGGCTGGAAGCCAAGATGGGGATGGTGTGTCATCCTGATCTGCTCGCTTGTCCCCCAGCTGACTTTCCTGGCAGGCTATCACAACAACGATACTTTTTGCATGTGCTGTGTCTCCGCCGTGCTGTATTGCTGGGTGCGCGGCATGAAGGAAAACTGGACGTGGCCAGACTGCATCAAATTTGCGATTGCCATGGGACTGACCATTCAGTCCTACTACAATGCCTATCCGTATATTCTGTTTTCAGTCCCCCTTTTCTTTATGACCGCTTTCCATCGTCATATGACCAGGGAAGAAAAACTGGAAACCTGGAAAAAGACCGGCGTCATTATCCTGATTACCTTCCTGATTGCCGGCTGGTGGTTTATCCGGAATATCGTGCTCTATGATGGGGATGTTCTTGGTTCAAAAACCCGTCTGGCTATGGGTGAGATGTATGCCGTCTTCTCCAAGAAGCCGTCCATCATCTTTAAACCAATCCGGCAAGGTCTTTCCTATTGGGATACTTTGTTCTATTTCAATGGATCCCCATTTGACTGGGCCTCGAAGACATTCATGTCCTCCTTTGCGCTGCTTGGCCTGATGGACTTCTTGATGCCGGCTGAACTGTACCGTTTCTTCTACATCCTGGTTGTCACTGGACTGGCCTTATTTATCGTCCAGTTTGTTGTCTGGATCGTTCAGGCACTGTGGTATGCCATCAAGAAGCATTGTGCGGATCATGAAGCAAATCAGAATATTCTGTTCTTCTTATTTATTTCAATCTGTGCCGTGATGGTCATCATGCTCAGCCTGTATTATTCCTGGACAGATGACTTCCAGCCACAAGGGCGCTACATCATGCCAGGCTTTACGTCGGTGATTCTTGCAGTCGTGGCAGGATACCGGTTTGCGTTTAAGACGGTATCGAAGATCTTCTTCAAATATGAAAAATACGGCTATGCCGTTCTGTCATGGGCGGGCGTGGCTTACCTGGCTTTCTGCCTGGGCTGGATTCAGCTGTATTCCTACCAGCGCGTCGAACCTCAATACTCCTCACTGCCCCGCTTTACGCAGAACTATCTGAAGCATCGTGAGAAATACAATCCAAACAATCCGGACGGCCAGCTGACCGAACGTGAAATCGAGCTGTCCACCCCGAAGGCAGGCAAATCCCAGCTGGATTCCACTTCACCGGATGCACCTGGTGCCAGCGAAGCGTCTTCACAGACTCATTCTGAAGCTCCAGCAAATGAAATCCCAACAGACCCAGGCCTTCCAGCGGAACAAAGCCAGCCTGATGCCAATCCAGCTGTAAACCAGCCGCCTCTTGACCCTTCACTTCCAACCCAGGCCGCCCCTGAACAGCCATCCCCCGACCAGCCTGTTGTGGATCAGGCGGCTTCCGATGTTCCTGCTCCTGAGCAGACTGTCGATTCAGTCGTTGACTCTGCCTTTGAGGAACCGGATTCAGGCGAACAAAGCTTCGAATAAGAACTGTGGATTCTGTTGAATTCAGGTCATTTATAAGGTTATTAATAATATGGTAGAAAAAGCGCAAAATTCTTGATGTGTCTCTTTCTTACCAGCAATTATAAGGTCTCTTTTCCTTCAGAAATCGAGGCCTTTTTCTTTTTGACTGTTCTTGCCAAAAGGATAGTCATCCTCCAAAAGCAATCTCTTTCAACATCTCCATCCTGTCATAGAAAAACCGGTTTCTTTTTCCTGGACAGGCAAAGGAGAAAGAAACCGGTAAGCGCAGCCAGTCAGATGGCTGCTGATGTGTACAGGGTGTGATCTTAAAAGTGGCTTTCTGTCTGTTCCTGGTCTTCTGTTCCCTATCTTTTCCCTGGAGCAGGCAGCTGCCGGTCTGATCGATGGAGCGTTATTCTGTTTTTGCGCAAATCAGCTTCCTGCTTTGCCAGAAATTCAGGCCGAAAAATACATTTTGAATCTGCCTTTCGTTTTGTTTTTCAGCGTTCTGATTTTTCCGGCAGCTTCTGTCTTTCTTCTAATCCTGGAATATAGACTTCCGATTCCAGAAACCAGCGATTCCTTTCCCAGAACAGATTTCGCTGCTGGCTGCCGATCCGACAGGTATAGCAGATGCCGCAGCCGCCCGCTTTCGAATACGTTTCCCGGACCCTTCGTTAAATGAGGTTGTTTTATCCCTGATAGGATAAAACGGTTACATCCCTGTCTGCGGACCTTTCCGCATCGTCTGGTCGGCATCAATGGATTGCCATCAATGTCCAGAACATAGGTCAAAGCTTCCGGCATTATAGATGCCTCCTTTCTGTAAATAAACCAGCCCGAAGGCTGTAAGGTGTCCTTCGCCAATGTTGTAAATGCTTTTTACGCTCCAACTCACCGCCTGTTACCCCGAACAGGTTTTTAAAGCAGAGCCACAGAGCTTAAGACTAGAACGATATCCTAAAGGTGTGATGACATAAACAACGGAGTTCGTATCGTCCGAAAACAATATTCATCAAGGCTACTCACAGACAACAGCCGAAGCTGTCCTGTCAAGCAACAGGGGTGTATTTCAACCCCCATGGCTTGCCATGGGGTCAGTGAGTGTGTACAATTACTCGTTTCATGGGTTCAGTATAGGTCAGACGACGCGACATTCCTTTTTTTTAACGCAACAATCACGCATTTTATGTTTCGTAATCCTGTTTATTTCCTTGTTTGATGCCCGATACCTGCTTGAAAGTCAGAATCTAATCCGATTTTTGTGCATTGCACAGGCATGTTTTCAGGTGATATTTCGCATTTAATTTGCATTTAATGCAAGATAATTGCTTTGACCCGCCTTTAAATGTGTTATAATCTGACCATGAGAATCAATATTCCAGAAGCACTGAACCAGTTCAAGCATGACAACAATCTGACCAACGACTATATCGCTAACTATTGCGGGGTAACCTGTTCTACGGTTTCGCGCTGGTGCAACGGCAAAATCCGTAAAATCGCACCGGAAACACTGGCCAAACTGGCCGAGATGCTCAATATCGATCTGGAAGACATGAACCGGATTCGCGGGCTGCAGCTCAAGCGCCCGATTCTTGGCACCGTCAAAGCTGGCTACGGACTGCTTGCTGACGAAAATATCGATGGCTATGTAGAAGTATCCGAAAGCGATTATTCTAAAGGTGATTATTTTCTGCGGGTAACTGGGGATTCAATGAAAGATGCACACATTCACGATGGCGACTTGCTCTACGTGAAGCAGTGCACAGATCTGCCCTCTGGTTCCATTGCGGTTCTTTTAATCGGCGGGGAGGAAGTTACAGTGAAAAAGCTGATCAAAAAAGACCGCTACTGGATTTTACAGGCTGCCAATGCTGCAGTTGAACCAAGAGTCTATACACTTCAGGAAGTCGAAGAGACACCCGTCCAGATTATCGGCCGGGCCATTTATTCACGGACTGAGCTGAGCGTTTTCCATTGATTTTTCTGTACAGAGCTGCTGCTGCATACCGGCTTTTGAAGGGGCAGTTTTTCTGAACCAGTCTTCACACGACTGGTTTTTTTCTGGCTTTTTTCTCCCGCTTTTTTACCAATATTCATTCAATTAACTAAAAATATGGCCTTTTTCATACTTTTTATGAACTTCTGCGCCACTTTGTGAAGTTTTTGTTGCATCTCAGTTAAAAAATGAACCAATTTTCACGATTCGATGGAATGTTTGAACTTTTCTTCCAAAATGGTCTTTTTTGCTTTCAGAGGCTGTGATCTGCCGCTATACTAATCCGTGAACCCTCTTCCTCCACTTGGTGGACTTCGAAGAAGGACAGACAGAATCTGGCAGCTGTTCTGGCTGCTTTTGCAGATTCACCTTTGTCTGTAAAATGATCTACTTAATTTAATGAACAATCGAGTTTGTTCTGAATTATCTCTGCATTCAGGATGCAGATGGCTGCCAGCCGCTGCCTTTTGAGAACCTGCCAGGCGCTATTCACCTAGTCTTCTTGAAAGCAGCTTGATCTGACTAGCCCTATTTTTATTTTCGACCCCTTTATCGGGATATTCGTTTTTTCAGGATTTTGATCCTGTACCGTCCGATTCAAATCAGATGTTATTTATAAAAAGAAAAGGAGAGACAGCTATGAAAGTTATTAAACGAAGCGGTGAAGAAGCAATTTTCAACGTAGCAAAAATTGAGAATGCGATCCGTAAAGCCAATAAAGCCACGACGCATAATCAGCTGACTGAAGAAGATATCTTCCAGATTGCCGGCCAGGTTGCCAACGAATGTGAAAACATGAATCGTTCTGCTGGTGTAGAAGAAATCCAGGATATGGTTGAAGCTTCATTGATGAGCCACGGCTACTATGCAGTTGCAAAAAACTACATCACTTACCGTTACGAGCGCGCACTCGTCCGTAAAAACAACTCCACTGACCAGCAGATCATGTCTTTGCTGGAACGCAATAATGAAGAAGTCAAACAGGAAAACTCCAACAAGAACCCCTTAGTCAACTCTGTTCAGCGTGACTATATGGCTGGTGAAGTTTCCAAAGATATTACCCGTCGTTTCCTGCTGCCCCACGACATTATGGAGGCTCACGACAATGGAGTCATCCACTTCCACGATTCCGACTACTTTGCCCAGCACATGCACAACTGCTGCCTGGTCAACCTGGAAGACATGCTCCAAAACGGAACAGTCATTTCCGAAACGATGATCGAAAAGCCACACAGCTTCTCGACTGCCTGCAACATTGCCACTCAGATCATTGCTCAGGTTGCAAGCTCCCAGTACGGTGGACAGTCCATTACCCTTTCCCACCTTGCTCCATTCGTTCAGATTTCCCGTGAAAAAGCACGTGCTGAAGTCTATGAAGAACTCAAAACAATGAACCTGCCAACGGATACCGATACCGTCAATGAAATCGCAGAAATGCGTGTTCAGAAGGAAATTGAAAAAGGTGTCCAGACCATCCAGTATCAGGTCATCACATTAATGACAACCAATGGACAGGCCCCATTCATCACTGTGTTCATGTACCTCAATGAAGTAGAAGATCCACAGACAAAGGCTGACCTTGCTTCCATCATCGAAGCCGTTCTCAAACAGCGTATCCTTGGTGTTAAGAACGAAAAAGGCCACTACATTACTCCAGCCTTCCCAAAACTGATTTACGTTCTGGAAGAAGACAACATTCATCCCGACAGCAAGTACTACTACCTGACAAAACTGGCGGCTAAATGCACAGCGAAGCGTATGGTTCCTGACTACATCTCCGAAAAGATGATGCTCAAGCTCAAAATCGATGCCAACGGTAATGGTAACTGCTATCCAGCCATGGGTTGCCGTTCTTTCTTAACTCCTTATGTTGACGAAAATGGCAAGCCAAAATATTATGGCCGTTTCAACCAGGGTGTTGTGACGATCAACCTCGTTGACATTGCCTGCTCTTCCAAAGGCGATTTCAAAGAATTCTGGCGGATCTTCGATGAACGCCTTGATCTTTGCTACCGCGCTTTGATGATCCGCCACAACCGTCTGCTTGGCACTCCAAGTGATGTTGCTCCAATCCTGTGGCAGAACGGTGCTCTGGCCCGTCTGAAAAAAGGCGAACCAATCGATAAACTGCTCTTTGGCGGCTACTCTACAATTTCTCTTGGATATGCCGGCTTATGCGAATGCGTCTACTACATGACCGGTGTTTCCCATACTGATCCAAATGGCTACCAGTTCGCCAAACGGGTTATGGACTACCTCAATGCTGCCTGCGCAAAATGGAAAGCCCAGAACAACATGGACTTCTCCCTGTATGGCACCCCAATGGAATCCACAACTTACAAGTTTGCGAAAAAACTGCAGGACCGTTTCGGTGTAATTCCTCACGTAACCGACAAGAACTACATCACTAACTCCTATCACGTACATGTAACCGAACCAATCGATGCCTTCACAAAACTGACCTTCGAATCTCAGTTCCAGAAACTCTCACCAGGTGGAGCAATCTCCTACGTTGAAGTTCCAAATATGGAAAACAACCTGCCAGCCGTTATGGCGTTAATCCAGCACATTTATGATCACATCATGTATGCTGAACTGAACACCAAGTCTGACTACTGCCAGGAATGCGGCTATGAAGGTGAAATCGAAATCGTTGAAGATGAAAGCCACAAACTGATCTGGCGCTGCCCGAACTGCGGTAACACCAACCAGGAAACCATGAACGTTGCCCGTCGTACATGTGGCTACATCGGCACACAGTTCTGGAACCAGGGCCGTACTCAGGAAATCAAAGAACGTGTAACTCACCTCTAATAGTTACTTTTGAATCAAATGAAAAGTTGCGACATAATCGTATTTATAACGACTGATTCGAAATTATGAGTTTGAAGATGAGTTGTATAATAACGACTTAATCACATTTATATTCGCTTATAAAGTCCCAAACGGTTCAAAAATATCTTTAAATAAAGGTAATAAGGAACTGGATTCTAGAAACGGAATCCAGTTCCTTTTTTATCGGCTAAATTACGACGTATTCGAATCCATACTTATCGACAATCACATGATATTACGACAGATATATCTTTTCAATTAAACTCGATAATCCCCCTTCGACTAATCAGATTATTTTGGTTCTTACGCAAACAGTGTGTTTGGCTACCATCACTATTATCAACGATGGCAATTGCCGCTAATTCCGATAACCCAAAATGCGATAGTAAAGCTCATCTTGAATTAGGTATTGTTATTGAATCAACGATATGAATGATGCAAGCTTATTCATTCGCCAGAATCATCAGTGTTAAAAACTACATTTGCGTAAGATCCATTATTTTTTAGTCTGTAATCACGGCGTTTTACTTTTGGATTTGATTAGTACTTTGTATTTGCATTTTCCGGCCATCAATTACTTTTTCCAATTTTCCCTCAGCAATCATTTTGTTAACGGTCTTGGATAATTTCGGAGTAATCCCTTTATAGCCCATCCGTTTAGCAAGCTGGGTTAGCGAATCTGGCTGTTCTTCCAACAGTTGTAAAATTTTTGCTTCATAATCCAATTGTTTCGAACTGCGTGCTGATGATGAGGAAAATGCGGGATGAATCCCGATTACCACTGAAAGAAATTGCCTGCTTTCATCCATAACAATTTTTAGTTTAGGAGACCCATTCTGCTCTAAGGCTCTACGTGCATTTGGATATCCAGTATTCCGTCCTTCAATCAAATGAAGTTCTTTAAGAAAGTCTCCAATTCGACGATTACGGTAACTGCGGGATCTTATACGTTCAGCCGCTATATCGGCATCCAATATAGATCTATCAAAGCCAGGATGACTTGTAATTTCAATCTCTTCTTCAGTAATTCGTACCGTTATAGGCTCTGGAATCTCATACGACTTATGATAAACCGCATTTGCAAGAATTTCTTGTACCGCCCGAAGTGGATAGTTCCAAATTCGGGATGATTCCGGCTGGTCATCGTGTTTAATGATTTTTTCAACCAGATATTTCCCCCTGATCGTTTCCAGCGCTTCTTTAAGTTGGTACTGCAAGGGGCCCTGAAAAATCTGTTCCTCCATTCCAGTTCCATCTGGTCTAGGGATCCAGACAAGTTCAATTCGAGCATAACGGAAATACTTCTGTGGATCTTTTCCAAAGAGCAGAAGCCCTACATTTCGTGGACGAATATCTTCAGGTGGTCCTTCAACAATCTGCAGATCTTCCGCTAATTCTTTCAAAGACTTTTCCTGCTTGTCATCCAACAATGTACTGTTAGTCAATCGCAGATGTTCTTTCATCCGTTCCAAGCTCAAATCGTCCAAATGGGCGCTTAAATTTGGGCGATCATCAAACGGAATGGAACTCGAAATGTAAAACAGTTCGGCTTCCTCTTCGTGAGAAGCGGCCAATGTCGAAGATCCTTTTCGGATATAATATTTTTTATCTCGATTTTCTGGAGAAGATTTCTGGGATTGTTCTTTCTTTTTCTTAGGAATATTTACAAGTGTTTTATATGGACGACCGTGTCCACCCGGAACTCGAACAAGTAAAACAAACTGATCATCGATCTTTTCTACTTGGATTTCCGGGATAATAAGGGGCTCAATGAAATGACAGCACCGGATCAGTTCAAGCTGAATTTCATCTAGTTTCTCTTTCTTCAGGCCAGTTACAGGCCGTACTGGAATTCCATTCTCTTCTTTAACCCCGATAAACAGGTAGCCTCCGCCGATATTGTCAATATCGTTTGCAAACGCACAAATAGTATGAGTAATCGGGTCTGGATTGAAATTCTCTTTCAATTCAATTCTCGAGGATTCAACAATATCTCCTTCAAGAAGATCTACAGGGTTCACAGGTATTGCCATAGACTTCTCCTTTCTGACTTGATTGTATCGACTGTTGACAGACTCGACAAGAAAAACATCGATACTATCGACGAAATTTCATCGATACCATCGATATTTTTTTCGATGCTATCGATAATTTTATCGTCAATGGTTTCGAGGTCAGGTTTTCCCGGTTACCCATATTGGTTTTTCGATCAATTCAGCTCCTTAAAAGGGCAATCGGAGATATTCCAATCTATCCAGGTGTTCCTGCAAGAAGACGAACTGGATTGACCGGTATGGCTATAGACTTCTCCTTCCTGATTCAATTGGATCGAGAGGGACGACCCTCGACAAACGAGCATCGATACTGTCGACAGACTTTTTATCGACATCCTCGATAAAAAAATATCGACACTATCGATAAAATGATTATCGATAGCATCGATGTTGCCAACCAGATCCGTATTTCCGTTTCAAACGCTTGAAGTATTCATCTATGAATGCTGTGGCATCCTTTCCTCCATAATGATCAATGTGTGGTGAACAAAAAGGGAGAGATTCAACACCGAATCCGGTGATGATCTCTCCCTTGCTGGTCAACCCCTGAACATTTTGTCTTATGGACTCTGAGCAACTGGTTGACCTTTTAGCTGCCCTTATGCAGTCCTTTCAGTATCTTTGAACGAGACTGAAACTGGAGATTCACTTTTAATGTATCTGATCTATTTCAAAGCGACCAGAGAAACAGTGCTTCCGATTTCCATATCTTCAGATGGCTCTACCTGTTTGATCTGGGAAACTGCATCCATATTTGTGACCAGAACCATAATCGTTGGATCTTTTTCTTTCTTCTTCAGGAATTCCAGGTCCATTTCAGCGATTTTCTGATTTGCCGAAACGGTCTGCCCCTGTTCAACAAATACTTTGAATCCTTCACCATTTAATTCGACTGTATCGATTCCCATATGAATCAGAATTTCCAGTCCGGTATTGGTTTTAATGCCAATCGCGTGTTTTGTTGGAAAAACTGTTTCTACTGTCCCGGAGACTGGAGAATATACAGTTCCCTTTTCTGGAATAATGGCATATCCATCGCCAACCATTTTGCTGGAGAAAATCTCATCTTTTACATTTTCTAACGCGATCACTTCGCCCTGGGCAACTGCATTCATCGCAATGTCTTTGATCTCTGTTTGCTCATCTGCTTTGGCGGCAGCTTTTACATCGTTACCTTCCGGCTTTTTAATCAGGAAGTAAGCAATCAGGAAAGAAGAACCTAAAGCAATCAGGATTCCTAATACAGCATAAACAAAGTATTCACCGATGTAAGCAGGCAGACTGAAGATGCTCGATAAGATATAGCCATAAATTCTTACGCCAAAGAAGCTGATAAACGCAGAGGCAATTGCACTTCCGCAAGTTGCTGCAATAAATGCTTTTTTATACTTGGACAGAACACCGAACAATGCTGGTTCTGTAATACCCAGTAATCCGGAGACAGCGGAAGAAAAAACGATTGATTTTTCTTTTTGGCTATTCATTTTGAAGTAAACAGCTAATGTAGCGCCTGTAATTGCCATATTGGCCATCAGCATCATTGGCATGAGCATATCCCATCCCTGGTTGGCAAAGTTCTGCAGGGCAATCGGAGTCATTGCATGATGGAGCCCAGTAAAGATCGCGATTGGCCGGATGGCTCCAAAGATAATACCGCCAAGAATTGGAGAGATGGAGAAAATCCATTTGATGAAATCAGCTAACAGATTGCCTAAGTAGATTCCAATCGGTCCAATAACAGTCAATGTTAATAAACCGGCAACGAACAGTGAAATAGTTGGAGTGAAGACTGTTCTTAATACTTCTGGAAGCATTTTGTCGACCCAGCGGTAAATGTAGCTTAAGCACAGAACCGCAAAGATAATTGGGATGACTGTTCCTGAATAGTTAAATACCGGTACAGGAATAAAATTAAACAACATGAAATTTGATATTTCTTTTGCGGCTGCCGCACTGGTCATGGTTGGAAACTGTAAGGTTGCAGCAATGGCAATCGCCAAATACGGATTGGTTTTGAAAATCTTTGCGGCGGAAGCAGCTACGAAAAACGGTAAGAACGTAAATACGCCGCTTGCCAGCATATCAATTACAAGGTAAGTATCTGTCTGGTTGGAAATAATGTTTAATCCTTAGATAATCGAAAAAGTAGAAGCACAACTTTGGATTTTAAACTAGTTTAGCTATACACATCAATGACTGTTACAGATGAGTATAGCCGCGCATTCTACTTCGTTCCTTATCAAGGTTTAGATGAGTTGGAATTTCTATATCTAAAATTTTATAAAATTGTTTTACGTGCTTGTTAGGAACTTCGATCACAACTTTTTTATTAGGTCCTAGGCAGCACATCAACGATTGGGTTTTCCCAAATAATCGTGATGTAGATACGCCGGTATTTTCCATTTGTTTTCGAACGAGCAACAGAATGATTGTATCGATAATATCGTGCAGGATTTTCCCTCTGACTGTTGTATCGCTCCATTTTGAAAGAGGAAGCAGTTCCAAATATTCTTTACTGGTTTTGAAAACTGTCTCTATCTCAGTGCGGCAGAAATACCGATAAAGCAAATCTTCAGGAGAAGTATCGATGTTGGATAGAAGAACAAAATATCCGAATTTGACAGTCATCCAGTCCTTGTCTTTATCCTTCATCTTTTGAAACTCATCTTTGTGGTCTTCAAGATAATCAATAAAGTGGTAAAGCGCATTGTTCTGATCTACATAAACGTAGGCGTATTCGTCATATTTTCCGTATAGTTTGATTTTCTTCTTTCTTCCGAAATAGGTGTGATCCTTACGAACAAACTGGTATTTCCCTTTATTTATCTGGTCTTTGAACTGCCAGTAGAGTTCTTTGAACGGGTACCCCCGTCTGGCTGGCATCCGGCTGATGACGGATTTTGAACTTCCAATATGGAAAGCGGCTATCAGCGGCTCACATACATAGCCAGCATCAAGAACCAGCGATTCAATTTCAATATCCAAAGTCGAAGCGACATCATTGACAATGTTCATCACCGTGCTTAAATCCAGCACATTGCCAGGAATGATGTCATACCAAACTGGCAGGCCAGTCGCATCGTCTAAAACCAAGACCAGGCGGATTTGAATTTCAGATGACGAAAGTCCATGGCAGCATAGTGCATTAAAAGGGTTGTTGGTAATCTGGTTTGGAAGAGGAGTAGAGTCTACGTAGCATCCCTGGCCAAATTTTGGATTTTGTTTCTTCATCAGCTTTATAAACTCTTTGAAGAATGCCACCCGGGTTTTATCGCTTCCCAGCAAAGAGAAAAAAGCTGTATCGGAGTGTAGGGATTGAATTGGCAAGTCTTCAAATAAATAAGATGCATAAGATTTTTCAAGAAAATCATCACAGCCAATTTTTGATCCATCTCTGAGAACTCCATGAAGAATATGAGCAAGAACCCTTTCCAGTTCTTCTTTTTTTGGAAAAACCGTTTTGAAAACCTCCAGCAGGCCACGTTTTTCTAAAAATTGTAGAAGTAGATATGAGTCACCAAAAACCGTATGAATTTGCGGCTCTGGGAAAACCAGCTTACATTGGTTCTCTTTTTCTTCTTCTGAAACAGGAGAAAAAGTATCCGTAGTCACGTTATAGTGAACTAAACCACGTGTTGGAGAAAGAAAAACCCCGGATTTCTTATCCTCAGCAAGTGAAATCACCTTGCCAAGACGTTCTAAAACCTGTTGAGCAGAATGGTTTTTCCTCTCTGGCGCATAAATAGACTTAACAATGGCCGCGGACCCAGAGACTATGTTATTTTCAGCATCACGAACGATTTTCTGAACCTTGATATAAGCCATAAGTAGAAGCACACTCCTCTATGCTTCAAAGTAGAAGCACATTTAGTATAGTTCTACCGAGGAAGATATGAAATTTAATTGATGCTTAAAGGGTTTGTTGGAAAAATAGACAGTGTGCTTCTACTTTCCTGATTATCTAAGGTTAATGCGGCTAAACCGGCGATCAGACCTTTGATCATTCCAGCCCCGGCAATTGCTGGAACAATGGGTCCAAATACACCGGAAACTGTATCCATGAACATGGCAACCAGACCCTTTTTCTCTTTTGGCTGTGATGCCTGTGCTGAATCCAATCCTAAAATCTTTGCTGTTTCATTGTAGTATTCACCTACATTGGTTCCAAGAACCACCTGCAGCTGATCACACTGGAATTTTGTTCCCATTACTCCAGGGATCGACTCTAATTCTTTGTAATCAACTTGATCCACATCTTTCAAATCGAAACGAAGCCGGGTCATACAATGCCATGCATTATTGATGTTTTTCTCTGATCCAACGGCTTTGATAATCTTTTTCGCAACGTCCTTCTTATTCATAACGTATTCTCCTCCAGGCTCTCCGCCCTCCAAAAATGCACTCTGTCATGTGCCTTTAAATGCTTTCCGATTTTTAAAACTGTTTGAATTGGGAACGTCCAGATCGACTGGTGATCAGTCTGTGATCGATCTAGATAAGAAAATTCACACTCAACTTCTAACTGGTCTCATCTTTTTTCATCCGCATCCTCCTTGGTATCTGTGCTCTCTGGACACCAAGATAGTAGCATCTGCGAACGCTTCCAAAAACTGACCAATTTTTAACCGAAAACTAATTTTTATCTTTATATATCATCGTTTTTTACAGCTTATTTTCAAAATTGGACTGGTTTTATCCGTCTATTTTCCGTTCTGCCTGTCCACTGGCAAAACCCATTGAGAGATGAAATTCCAGCCTCTACAATGAAGGTCGTACAAAGAGAAGGAGAACAACATGACGCCGACAATCATTACTGATGTGAAGTGCTTTATTACAAAACCAGACAAACACAACTTAGTCGTTGTAAAAGTAGAAACAGATAAAAACGTCACAGGTTACGGCTGCGCTACATTCCAGTTCAGACCGACCACGGTAAAAGAAGCCGTAGAAGAATACCTGAAGCCTATCCTGATTGGCAAAGACGCAAACCAGATCGAAGACTTATGGCAGATGATGCATAAAAACTCATACTGGAGAAATGGTCCCGTATTAAACAACGCCATTTCCGGAGTAGATATGGCCTTATGGGACATTAAAGGAAAACTTGCGAAGATGCCGCTGTATCAGCTCTTTGGCGGAAAATCCCGGACCGCAATTCCTGCTTATACCCATGCAGTAGCTGATAACCTTGACGACTTATATAAAGAAATTGATCGATATTTAGAAGAAGGATATCGTTATATCCGCTGCCAGTTAGGATTTTACGGAGGAAATGCAAGCAATTTAAGCACCCCTGAAAATCCTCTGGATGGTTCGTATTTTGATCCAGAACAATATGCGAATACAACCATTCATATGTTTAAATCCATTTATGAAAAATACGGAAATAGATTCCAGATGCTCCATGATGTCCACGAAAGACTGGAGCCTTCCCAGGCATTAAGGTTTGCCAAACAGGCCGAACCCTATAATCTCTTTTTCCTGGAAGATGTTGTCGCACTTGAAGCCAATGACTGGTTAAGAAACATCAAAAACCAGACGGCTACCCCCATTGCGACCGGTGAATTATTCAATAATCCAAGTGAATGGAAATCACTGCTGGTCAATAAAGATATCGACTTTTTAAGAATTCATGTCTCGCAGATTGGTGGGATCACACCGGCACTGAAAGTCGCCCACTTTGCCGACGCCTTGGGCATCCGCATTGCATGGCATACTCCTTCTGATATTTCACCAATTGGATTGGCCGTAAATACTCATCTGAATATTCACCTGCACAATGCGGCGATTCAGGAAAACATTGAGATCCCGGAAAACTCCAGAAAACTTTTTTATCCAATCCCTACTCAGAAAAACGGATATTTCTATCCAATTGAAGAAGATGGAATCGGAGTAAACTTCAATGAAGAACTAGCTGCAAAGTTTCCTGCTGAATTTAAAGAACATCCATGGACCCTGAGCAGAACTCCAGATGGCACCATTGTTGCTCCTTAATCCAAATAGAAAGAAGAAAACAAATTGGCAGAATTGTAATCGTATCATCATCCATGAAATCAAGGAACGATCATCCAGAAGTGAAAGTCCAGAAGTGAAAGTCCAGATCTACATGGAGCAGACACCCAACACAAATTCGAAAACGCAAACTCAGTAGAAGACGGAATATCAAAAGGTCTGTCCTGAATCAGGGATACTTCCCTGGTCTGGGACAGACCTTTGTTGGTTGGATATTTACTTCAATCTCTGGCTGTGCCGTTCCCGATCAAAGGGCCGGATATAAGAAACGGAGTAATCAATCGCCAAAATTTCACTGATCTCATAGACTTGTCCATTTCTTAAAAAGCCTCTGTTCTGTATTTTCATCGCCGGCGTTCCTTTTTTGCACAGAAGCAGTTCTGCATCTTCTTTTGTTACAACAGTGGGTATGTATTGCGTCAGATAATACGAGATCTTATATCCCTGTGACTCAACATAATCCTGTATAGACTTACGAGCATGATCTACAGTCAGATCCGGAAACAGGCGCACCGGCAGGCAGCTTTTTTCCACCTGTTCCAGTTTATAATCCACAAATCTGGCTCTTGTAAATTCCCAAACGTCGCTGTCCATTTGAAAAATCATGGTTTCCTCTTTCGTTGCGCTTCTTCTGTGAAAATCCAGGACTTTGGAATCGATCTTTGTATACGGAGATTTTGTCAGAGAATTGAAAACAAGTGGATTTTTTATAATCTTCTCCTGGATAAAAATCCCAGATCCTTGAATGACGTCAACAACTCCCATTTGAAACAGCTGATCTACAACTTTCTGAATCGTAAACCGTGAGACATTATACTGTTTAGCCATTTCTCTTTGGGTCGGCAGTTTGTTGTCTTTAAAGCATCGTTGATAAATCTTGCTGATGATATCCTGGATAATAAAGTCCGTTTTATTCATACCGCTGCCTCAATCACCTCAATTATTCACTTGCCTAAGTTTCCAAAGCTCCTGCTTTCCAAAGCCCCTGCATAACAGTAGAGCATCCTGACTCATCTCATTGAATTTATTTTAAAGCACTTATTCTCTTCACAAACCCCGAAGACTAACCTGTTGTCATTCTTTCATAACTGTTATATGTAAATACATTAAAAAAACAATGGATTATTCGTTTTCTCTATAATAAAAAAGGTTTGATTTGTCGTTGATCTTCATGACTATCTGACTGACATGAAAGGAGCCAAAATAATGTCTTATCCTGTCTGTGATCTTCATTGTGATACGATTCTGCGCCTGCGTGATGCCCGTCGCGAGGGCAGCCCACGTATACTGGCAAAAAACGATTTTGCAATTGACTTAGAAAAAATGGAGCAAGGAGGAATGGCTATCCAGACCTTTGCGTTGTTTACCGATCGAAAGAATAAAACTGGCTATTCACCGGAGCACGAAGCATTAAGTCTGCTCAATGAATATCAGAAACAAATTTCTGCCAACCCGGATGCCATCATCCCGATCCAGACGCTGGCTGATCTTGATGGCGTTCTTGAAAAAGGATGTTTAGGATCTTTGTTGTCGCTGGAAGAAGGCGATGTCATGTTCCAGGATCTGGATCTGCTTGAATTCTGGTACAACGCCGGCGTACGCCTGATTACTTTAACCTGGAACTATCCAAATGTGATTGCTTCGCCAAACATTTCATTTGATGATCTTGAAGAAGTCGATTACCGAGTCCCTTCCCCGCTCTTTCGCATCGAAACCGAAAAGGGCCTGACTGACTATGGTAAAGCCTTTGTTCGAAAATGCGAAGAGTTAGGTATTCTGATCGATGTCTCTCATTTAGGGGACAAATCGTTCTGGGACCTGATGGATATTGCCACCAAGCCGGTTATCGCTTCCCATTCCAACTGTCGGGCTTTATGTCCAGTCAGCCGCAATCTGGATGATGACCAGATCCGGGCGATCGCCAGAACCGGCGGGATCATTGGGTTGAATTTCTGTGCTGATTTTCTGAAGGAAAACACCGATAACAAGTCTCACATTTCTGATATGATTGCTCATCTTCGTCATCTCAAGGAAGTCGGCGGTATTGATGTCTGTGCCATCGGAACTGACTTTGACGGCATTAATTCGAAAGTCGAAATCCAGGATGCCTCCGAGCATCAGAAACTGGCCCAGGCTTTGTCAGAAGATGGCTTTACCTCACAAGAAGTTGCCCAGATCATGGGCGGGAATGTAATCAATCTGCTTCGAAAAACACTTCGTTAGCTTCATCCATAGCAAAAAGATGGTAAACAGAACCACATACAGCGCACCTGTATCCAATCGATAAATTCCCTCATCGTATCCTCCAGCTCGTTTATAAAACATAGAAATGCCGGAGACCTCGATGAGGGTTTTCTTCGCAAGACTGTCACTCAAAATGATTTATCATCTATTGCGGGGATCGATTTGTGACTATAATGAAGCAAACGGCCAATATGGTGAAAAGAAAGTTAGAAAACTGTAGAAGAAGGAAGCAAAAACATGAAAGTGAAGCATTCTGATATAGCCAGTGATCTGCGCATTCCCGGCGATTTTCTTAAACTGATCACACCCTATACCAGCCTGAAGCACGGGCAGATGCCGGCCATGAACTGGCTTTTAAAAAGCAACGAATGTACAACCGAGCTCATCCGCTCAGATGGATCAAAAATGCGATTGCTTGTGAGCGCCCCTAAAAATAAAACCAACCGGAAGTGTCCTGTCGTCTTATGGCTGCATGGCGGCGGATATGCGGGCGGATTTCCGGAAATGATCAGGATCTCCGCCGGCAAAGAACTTCAGAACTCCTGCATTGTG
The DNA here is from genome assembly GCF_034745455.1 of Allobaculum sp. JKK-2023. Lineage (NCBI taxonomy): Bacteria > Bacillati > Bacillota > Erysipelotrichia > Erysipelotrichales > Erysipelotrichaceae > Allobaculum > Allobaculum sp. JKK-2023. The sequence continues at coordinate 1,308,622 of NZ_JAYERV010000003.1, forward strand.
GTCAGTCCTGACTATGCTTTATCTTACGAGCATCCCTATCCGGCTGCTTTATTCGACGCCTATCGTTCTCTGCTCTGGCTTAAAGAACACGCTGAAGAACTGGGCGGGCGATCCGATCAGATTTTTGTTGGTGGAGAAAGTGCGGGCGGCGGCCTGTGTGTTGCTCTTTGTCTTCTGGCCCGGGATCTTGGAACCGTCAACATCGCCTGCCAGATGCCTATCTATCCCATGCTGGATGATCGGATGAAAACCAATTCTATGAAAAACAACGATGCTCCGGTCTGGAACGAAGAATTGAATCGGAAAGCCTGGGGCCAATACCTGGCCGGCCAGAAGATCATTACAGAATATGCCGCTCCAGCAAGAGCCAGAAACTACCGCAATCTTCCACCCGCAATCAGTTTTGTGGGAAGCGTTGATCCATTTTATGATGAAATGCTGATTTATATGCATCATCTCAAACAGGCTGGAATTCCTGTTCACTGTCTCAAAGTTCCAGCCGCTTTTCACGAATTCGACATGATGGTTCCTTTTTCCAAAGAAGCCAAGGCAGCCAGAAAGTTCTTCCGTACTCAGGTTGAATACGCCACTCATCATTACTTCGCCTGCCAGCCACACTCCTGACCCGGCCTTTCAAGTCTCTGGTTCAGAACTTCTATCTTCTTAAGCTGGCTCAGGCAGACGACAGTCGTTTCCACCAACGACCAAACACCGATCAAATACAGCCCAGATACAAGAAAAGCCCAAAGCCTCATCCATCTGGCCGAATTTTCGATTTAGTCAGCTGAAGCTTTGGGTTCTATTTTTGCATTAAACTTCCAGTTTTTACTCTGGTTTGGATCCAGATTTCAGGTCTATCAGGATTCTGGAATGAAAAGTGTGTAGCTGATTTCACCTGATCCTAAAGCATCTTCCAGACCAGTGGTATCTTTCAGGCTGGCCAGTTTCGTATAGGACCAGCGGTTGGATCCGTAGAACAGGACAATCTGATCAGACTGATACAGGACCAGGTCGCCAGATTCAGTTGTCATCTGGTGATCAGAAGCAGACAGAGTCTGTCCAAGATCGCCAATCTTCTCAAAGCCGCCATAATCATGCGCTGTAATTGTCAGTGGCTCTTTTTCTAACCAGGTATAAAGCTGGTCAGCTGCAACCGTATGCGCAAGATCAGCCAGGAAAACCTGATCCTGAATCCGAACCGCAATCCTTCTTGCCATTTTCGTCTCATCCCCTTCTGTTGTTCCGAACTCTTCTGAATCCATCTCTGCCAGTTTTTCTGTCTTTAACCCGGATTCAATCTGATCCGATCCAGACGATAAACTCGAATCCAATGGGGCCAAGTGGCAGCCACTCAGAAACAGGAAACTGCTCAGCAATCCTCCAAGCAAGATTCGAACAGGCAGCAATCGGCAGCGAAAATCCATCTTGTATTCCTATAGTCTTGTATTCCTATAGTCTTGTATTCCTGCTATTTATCTGCGACAGCCAGACTTCTGGTAAAGAAAGCGGCAATTTCATCGAATGGAATGAAATCCATGTTGTCATACAGATCCGTATGGTTGGCCCCTTCGATGATTTTCAGCTCCTTATTATCACCAGTCAGTCTGGCGAAAGCATCTTGGGAAAAGTACAGCGAGTGCGCTTTGGATCCATGGAGCATCAGCACCGGGGTGTCAATTTCATTGATATATGTCAGTAAAGGCGTATTCATAAAGGACAATGGTACAGTTTCATTCCATCCGCCATTCGAGTTACCCGATCTTGGATGATAGCCGCGGTCCGTTTTGTAATAGTCCCAATAATCCTGAAGAAACTGTGGAGCATCCTCTGGTCTTTGAGCAGCCACTCCGCCATCTCGCGCATACGCGCCTGCCAGATAGTCTTGCGTCCGGCGGGCATTGAGAGCCTGCTTTTTAGCCAGCCGATCTTCCTTTGAATTCTGCGCATCAAAATATCCATTGGCATTTACGCGGGACATATCGTACATGGTAGAAGTGACTGTGCCTTTAATCCGGGTATCAATTGCGGCTGCATTTAAAGCCATGCCCCCAAAGCCGCAGATGCCAAGAATTCCGATTCGTTCTGGATCGACTTCATCATTGGTCGAAAGATAATCAACGGCTGCCTGGAAATCTTCGGTATTAAGATCCGGTGAAGCAACATAGCGAGGAGTACCGCCGCTTTCACCCGTATAGGAAGGATCAAAGGCAATTGTCAGAAAGCCGCGCTTGGCCAGCTCTTGTGCATACAGCCCTGAAGCCTGTTCTTTCACGGCTCCAAACGGTCCGCTGATCGCAATCGCAGCCATTTTTTCTTTTGGCTTACGATTCTTCGGTTCGTAAAGATCAGCAGCCAGCTCGATGCCATATCGGTTATGGAATGTAACTTTGCGATGACCGACCTGGTCGCTCTTCAAAAAGGTTTTATCCCAGTTCAGATTCAATTCTAAAGGTTTCATCATCCGTCCTCCTTGCAATCATTAGACTTGGATTCATTCTGGTCGATATCAAATATTAACTATTTAATATCATTTTTGATTGATATCTCTTCAAAATTCGATTGATCTGTTCCGAAAAGAAGAAAAGCGCTGGATTCAGTCTTTTCGCCCAAGCTCATAGACCAGATAGTCAAGGCAGTCGATGCATTTCTCTTTTTCATGCACCTCACTGACCAAATTTTTGCGATGCCGGGACAGGCGCTGGAGCAAACGCTTTGGCCGGTCGGCTTTCAGATCGCAAAGACATTTTTCAATGGTCTCCGAATCACAACCGGCCGCTTTCAGATTCTGTTCAATGGCTGTCTGTTTACTCAAGGCAGATCTCCCCTTTCCGCGCATCCTTGCAGATGGTCGTATCCATCGGATGAAGGCCATCAGTCTGAATGATGGATCATCAGGCCGCCCAGTTTCGCTGAAATGAAATAAAACATCTTCATGATGCTAGTTACTTCTCTTTTCTGTCTTCTTTTCTGAACTGATTTCATTGTATTTCCCGACTGGTGAAATAGCGAATACTCATTTTGCATACCGTGAAATGCCTTTAAAGCATGGGAGCGGTTCTCACCTCCCTGAAGGAATCGAAGCTTGTTCAAGATCCCAGCCGTTTTGGGGCAGCGAGATTTGCGGCTCGCCCAGATGGTCCTGACCTAAGTCTTTCATGCGATGCTTGTGCATCCATCCCTCGCTGCAAAGAACTCTGGCCGCATCACCGGACCAATGACAAGATCTTTTTTATTCCGTAGGCATTCCCCCAAGGAAATATGGCTTTTCTAATCTGCTGCTCTTTTCTCGAACTTACGGCTGCTCTTTTCTGGTATAGGCTCAAGTACCTAAAGGCATCGGTTTCGCTATTTATCATATTCGTGCGTTTTAGCTATTAAAACTTATAAGAAAACTACTACATAATTTCGTGCGAGACGCACGAGATTCTTATATAATTTCGTGCATATCGCACGAAATTATACTTCTTAGCGATTCTCAAGCCTAATAACCTGAACTCACGGAAAAACTACACCTATTGGACTAAATATAGATAAAAACACTTTTAATAAAATAAATAATAAGAATCATTCGTTTGCATTAAGCATTTTCTATAAGTGTAAATATACCGATAGAAAAGAGGTAAATTTATTCTGCAATAAATTGTTTTTACTTTAGCAAAAGTATTTCTAGCAATTTTCGATTTCATGGGTATATTTTGAGCGTGAGTTCAGGTTAAAAGAACTTGAATCGAATAAGAGTATAGGGGAATAGTTTCTACATCCTTGCGGCAGCCATTATCAACCATTGTAAATCAAACAAGGATTAAATCCCCTGCCTGATCATTCATCTCAACCCACTTCCTGCCCAGCAGCCAGTGCCGAAGCAGATACCGATCCGGCAAACCCTTTGCACAAACTCAGATCGCCTTGTCTGCTTCTGTCAAAAACTGACCGCACCACTGAAAACGCAGCAGGATCGAAAGAGCTATAGCAGCAAAAGAGAAGCAGAAATGAAAAATTCACAAGCTTGGCCTATGCGATAGATGCCAAAATATAAATGCCCAAAATAGGATAAGATATTTATGTAAAAAAGATGGAGGATAAACTATGTTTTATGGCTTGCTGGGCGGTTGTTTATGGGCGTTGGATACTGTTTTGCTTTCCATTGCGATGGCTCCTTTTGAACTCGAATGGACTGCTCCTCTGATTTCAACTGGGCTCCATGATCTGTTTTCTGCTCTCTGGATGGGCGGCCTGATTACATTGAAAAGAAAATGGTCCGCCATTGGGCAGGCTTTGCGTGTGCGCAGCGGGCGAATGGTTATGGCTGCGGCCTTGCTTGGCGGACCAGTTGGAATGAGTGGCTATGTGTTTGCGGTTCAGTTTCTTGGTCCTTCTTTAACAGCCGGAATTTCCTCGTTTTATCCTGCGCTGTCAGCGATTCTTTGCTGGGTGTTCTTTGGCCAGAAACTTCGAAAAAGCCAGATTTTCGGTCTGTGTCTGTGTCTTGGATGTATTGTGGCCATGTCCGTATCCGGCCAGTCTCAGGCTTCCAATTATGTTTTCGGTCTGATCATGGCGATTTGCTGCGTCGTAGGCTGGGCTTTAGAAGGTGTCATTGTCCAGCAGTCGATGAAAGAGGATCTGGATAATGAGATCTGCCTGTTTTTACGGCAGTCAACTTCCGCCACTGTGTTTGCCTTCCTGATTATTCCCCTGGTCAGTTCATGGTCTTTTGCGGGAACTGTTCTGGATCAAAGCTGGCTTTTGCTTCTGGCTGCTTCGTTTTGCGGAACTGCAAGCTACCTTTCCTACTACAAAGCAATTGGCCAGATCGGCGCCAATAAAGCCATGCCGCTTAATTCCACCTATTGCGCATGGGCGGTTGTCTTTGCGTTTCTTTTACAGGGAACGATTCCTACTCTTGTGCAGGGGATTCTTTGTGTTGGAATTGTTGCCGGCGCCATCCTTTGCGCCTATGAGCCTTCATGATTCCGGCCAATCGTCTTGAGCTATTGCTTCTTCGATCAGACCGAAACCAGATCGAAGAAAAAACGGATAGATTCGAAACAAAAAGGATATTGCATCTGATCGATAGTCGATGGTCGCTGCAATATCCTTTTTTCCATTTTTATGCTGTTCAGAAAGACGAAATTCTGTTTCATTTTCTGAATTGCGTTCTTTGCCTGATCGATGTGTAACAGCAGGTCAGGCTCCCGATTTTTCCTCCATCTCTTCTTTTCCTGAGAAATTTCTCTTTTGCGTGAGATTTATCGTGAGAATTCTCACGCAAATCTCAAGAAAAACAGATTTAGATCATAAATTGACCGTTTTCTTTCAATTTTTTTTCGACTCGAAAAACTACCCTGTTCACTTGGAGTGCTCTGGAAATATACAGATTTCCACTCTGAATCAGCTTAATTCACTATTCTCATCCACAGAATCCACTCCATCGAAAGTTATTTATCACTCACATAACAGTGAAGAGCGCTTTTATCCATCATCCGATCTGCCTGCCTTATCTAGATGGCTGGCTGTGTTCTGACTGATCTATCTTCTCTATTTGCATCGTTTTCCTGAGAAAATCAGATTTTCGTGAGATTTTTTTTGTTTTCTTGAGAATAATTTGCATTTGCGTGAGATTTATCGTGAGAATTCTCACGCAAAACCGTATAATAAAATCAAAGTATAGATATAGAAGAGAGGAGTTGGTATTGATATGTTAAATGAGCTCAAAATGCTGACGGAACAAACAACGATTACCGAATCTCAGGCTGAACGTCTTCTTAAGAAGATTAAAGAAAATGATCAGATTGAGCTAAAAGAAAGCTCCCAGCTGCCAAAATCCTTCTGGGAAAGCTGCTCTTCATTCGCGAACACGAAAGGCGGCTGTATTATCCTGGGCATCAAAGAAATGCCTTCGAACCAAAACGAAATCATCGGCCTTGCCAATTCCACTAAAACGTTAACCGATCTCTGGAACGGAATGAGCAATCCAAACAAAGTCAGTTTTCGAATCCTCAAAAATGAAGATGTCTTTGCTTTAAAAATCCATGACCACGATATCCTCCTTGTTTTTGTTAATGAGGCCGACCGTCTTCACAAACCTGTTTATCTGAACGGAAAGCTGGAAGATTCATATATCCGCAGTGGTGATGGAGATCGCAAAGCAACCAATGAAGAATTGAAAGCCATGTTTCGCAATCAGAATCTGAATGCTGATACCGAACTTCTTCAGTACTACACGATGGACGATCTTGATCCATATTCTTTGCACCAGCTGAAAGCGCTGACCGCTTCCCGCTATCCTGCCCAGAATATGATGGCCATGTCAGATGAAGAATTTCTGATTCGTATTGGCGCAGCGAAAAGAAACCGTAAAGACAACAGCTTTATTCTAAAAGCCGGAACCATCCTATTTATCGGGAAAACAAACATTATTCGTGAGATTTTTCCTCACTTTCATCTAGACTATTTCGAATTCAATAGTGACTCTCATCACCGATGGGATTATCGAATTTCTGATGATGACTATCTGAACAGTGAAATTAACCTTCTGACCTTTTACGAAAAAGTGAAGACCCGACTTAGTGCTGTGGCATCCGAACCATTTGCCCTTGACTTTGCTATGCAAAGAAAGCCTGATGCTGGTCTTACTGAAACCGCCCTGAGGGAAGCTCTTGTGAATACTTTAGTCCATGCGGATTATCAGATGAGTGATGCATCAGTTGTCATCAAGGCTTATTCAAATCGCTTTATTTTTTCAAATCCGGGCCAGATGCTGATTGATCAAGATTCCTTTTTCTCTGGAGGAACTTCTATCCCCCGAAATGAATTGCTGATGTCTTTGTTTCGCAATATCGGAGCAGCTGAAAGGCAAGGATATGGTGGAGTACAGATTTATGAAACCGCCCTCAAACGTGACTGGAAAATCCCGGATCTGAAATCTACACTCCCCCGGACTACCTTGACCATATGGACAGAAGGACTCATGGACCTCGATCCTTCATTGACAGATGCTGAGAAAACCACTCTATACTGTTTTCTAAAAAACAAAGAGAAAAAAGAGCACACATTTGCCGAATTATGCAAGCTGACCCAGCTTTCCGAATATTATCTACGTAAAAGCCTGCATGCTCTGGTAGAAAAAGGATATGTAGAAAAGAAAGGGGCGGGCCGGGGAATCACCTATCTTCTCAGATAGCCAGACCACTCCATTCCGTTTGGGGCATTCTTGGCAATCAGACACATCAAAAAGGTCAGTCCAGATAGTCGTTGGACTGACCTTTTTGATAAACGACAAGAAATCCAGGAAATGCAGCCAACAAGCCGGATACACTTTTAACATTTCGAAAGAAACTGGACTTCCTGCTTATTTTTCGACTGATTCCTGTTCGCTTTCCAGTTTTCCTGGCTGACTGGTCTGGGGATCAATTGTGACCACAGTCATTCCATTTTCACGCAGACGATTGATAATAGCCGGATCCGCTCCAGTATCGGTGATAATGGTTCCCGGATTTTGCAGGGTAAAACTGCCCATGGATTCAGTCTTGCCCAGTTTTGAAGAATCAGCCAGGATGAAATACTCCTTAGCATGGGAGATCATCGTTTCATTGATCCCAAGTTCGGCCGGAATTCCGCACAGAATTTCGCCGGCAGGAGAAATTCCCGAACAGCCCAGAAAGGCTTTCTTGCGATAGGTATCCAGCAAGTTACGAACGCAATAGTCACCGACCATGATATGGTCCCGCAACAGGCCTCCAGTCAGCTGAATCTGAATCGTTTCTAGTTTGGAATAGCCAGGTGCAAAGGCATTATTGGTGACCACGGATACGTTTCTGGCCTTCAGATATTCAAGAATTCCGGCAGCTGTCATACTTCCGTTAATGAAAATGGAATCCCCATCTTCAATCAGGGTTGAAGCGTAATTACTGATGGCATCTCTGGCCTTCTGGACTTTGAGATCTTCGTTGGAAACATAACTGGAATTGAGTCTGGCTCCACCATGATAGCGGATGAGCAGACCTTTACTTTCAAGCAGCTGCAAATCCCGGCGAGCAGTCATCAGGGAAATGTCGAAGACCTCCGCTAATTTATCTACTTTTACCTCGTGTTGTTCGTTAAGTAACTTCATGATATTTTCATGACGTTTTATTATCGATTGTTGGTCTCTTTTCATAATTTTTGAAGGATATGTTCTTTCTGAGAAAATTATAAACGAATTCAAAGAAAAAGAAATGGAGCGGTGGTCTCCAGTCCTTTTAATTGCCGCGTTTTTCGAAATTACCAGTTTTTTGATTCCATTCATCCTCGAAGTGTAGCTTTTCTACTCAATCTGCTCGTGTTCACAAAACAGGAAGGGGCAATGATAAGTTTTGTCATTCTGGCCCAGCGAAAAAGCTGCTGGTAGAATTCGGTCTTTGTGCAGATCATCTGATTGAAGAGGCCAGAAAACTCATGGACCTTCAATCGTAATCGTTTCTCATACTCATCTATCTACTCATCTACTCTCACAGTTTTCCATGTTTTCCATCTTCCAAGTCCTCTGGTTTTGCTTCCGGAGGACTTTTCGTTTTTTCATTCGATTCCAAATTGTTAGTTTAGAATTACTTTCTTTGACTGTTTTGTCTCGTTCAGGCGCCAACTTCCACCTGCTTTTGTACAGCTCAGTATAATAAGGCTGGACAAACTTTGTCTGAACGTTTCAGACAATCCAGAATTTTTGTAGAAAGCAGATTATTTTATGAAAACACTCAATACGGTTGAGATCGGGCAGACAGTAGAAGTCACCCGTTTTGATCTCGATGAGGCAACCGCCCTGCGGCTGCAGTCATTGGGGATGATTATCGGGACCCGGATTACAGTTCTGGCCCGCAAAGGAAAAGGAACGATGATCATTGATCTGCGCAAAACCCGTTTTGCGCTGGGTCCTTCGATCACAGATCACATTGAGGTGAAATATGTCTGAGATCACTCTTGGGTTTATCGGGAACCCGAACTGCGGAAAAACAACTTTATTTAACGCATATACAGGGGCTAATTTAAAAGTGGCCAACTGGCCTGGCGTTACGGTGGAGAGAATGGAAGGGGCCATTTCCTCCCATGGCCAGAAAATCCGCCTTGTTGATTTACCAGGCACCTATTCCCTGAACTCCTTTACGATGGAAGAACAGGTTTCCCGTCAGTTCATCATTTCGGATGAAGTCAGTGTCATTGTCGATGTGGCCGATGCCAGCGCTCTGGAACGCTCTTTGTTTCTGACCTTGCAGCTGAGCGAAATGGAAAAGCCCATGGTCATGGCCTTAAATATGATGGATATTGTAGCCAAGCGCGGCATCGATCTGGACTTGCACCGGCTGCAGGAAATTCTTGGGATCCCCGTTATTCCAGTCATTGCCCGTAAAAAACGAGGACTGAAAACTTTATTGCATGCAGCTTTGCATCAAGCTGAAGATGCCAAGGCCTCCAACCACCAGCCGCGCATGATCCATTCCGAAGAAATCAAGCCCCATGTCATGGTCTATTCCGATGACATCGAACAGAAAATTAAGGCGGTTGAAGATCTGCTGCCCGCAGATACCCCGCGCAAACGGTGGGTTGCCATTTCGATGCTGACCGCCGATCCGGAAATGAAACAGCGCTACCCGATGGATCTGTCCGAAATTGTGGATGGCCAGGAAGCCAACCAGATCGTCAACCAGCGCTACGACCTGATTCAGGACATCATGGAAGAAGTCATGCTGGGCAAAGAGCAGTCTGATACCCTGACCGAACGAATCGATGATGTGGTGACCAGACCGTTCTGGGGTGTCGTTATCTTCCTTTGCATGATGGCGCTTGTCTTTGCGCTGACTTTTACAGTCGGCGACTGGCTGTCCGGATATCTCGAAATCGGCATTGACTGGTTTACCCAGCTTGTCGGGTCGCTGCTGACAAACCTGCACGCTTCTGACTGGCTGATCAATCTGATCTGTGATGGGATCATCTCGGGTGTCGGGGGCATCCTGACTTTCTTACCAAATATCACCATCCTCTTTCTGGCCATGGCCTTTTTGGAAGACTCGGGATATATGGCCCGTGTGGCCTATGTCATGAATGAAATCATGGAAAAGATCGGGCTTTCCGGCCGCGCTTTTATTCCCATGGTTCTTGGGTTTGGCTGTACGGTGCCGGCCATTATGGCAAGCCGTGCTCTTGAATCGCCAAAAGATCGCAAGCGGGTTATGCTGCTGACTCCTTTTATGAGCTGTTCGGCAAAACTTCCGGTTTACATTCTGTTTTCCGGCATGTTCTTTGCCCACAATGCCATGTGGGCTGCCTATTCCATGTATCTGATCGGCATTGCGATGGCTTTGCTTCTGGCATGGATTTTGCATTGGATGGATGGCGAAAAAGGCGCGATTCCGCTTCTGATTGAACTGCCCGCCTATAAAACACCAAGCGCACACTCTGTTGCGGTCTATGTCTGGGAAAAAGTCAAAGACTTTCTGACAAAGGCGGGCACCACAATTTTTGCCGCATCAATTCTGTTATGGATCTGCATGCATTTTGGTCCATCTGGCTATACATCGGATATCGCTATCTCCCTTGCCGCTTATCTTGGCAAAGGTCTTGCCGTCATCCTGATTCCATGCGGCCTTGGATTCTGGCAAATCGCAGTGGCGCTGATCGCGGGGATATCCGCCAAAGAAGTGGTTGTCAGCTCCATTGCGGTTCTCTACGGGATTGCCAACGTTAACAGTTTTGGAGGAATGCAGCTTCTGCACGCCGAACTGCTCGCTTCCGGTTTTGGCCCGCTCAATGCCTATTGCATGATGCTCTTTACCTTGTTCTATATTCCTTGTGTTGCCGCTTTGTCGACAATTCGCAAGGAGTCGCACTCCACTGCCTACATGTTCAAGGTTGCTGCCTTCCAGTTTGGGATTGCCTGGGTTGTAACCACAATTGTCTATCAGGTCGGCTCCCTGTTTCTTGGCATCTAGATCGCTTTGAAGTCAAGAAAGGATTCAGTCTTTCAGGTCTCAGGCCTATCTTTTAACATTCGTTTTATTTCCATAATCGATTATGATTTGGATCCAGACCGGCGCAGGCCGGTCTGTTTTCTGTTCATCGCATCGATCAGTTTGATCCTTCTCGATTAAGATGGAGACAGAAACATCAAGAAAGCAATGAGGTAAAACAATGTATCCTTTTGGTTATGGCTACGGTTATGGTGGATATGGCTTTCGAATGGATGCCGGCTATATCTGGGTATTGATCGCAATGGCGCTGTCACTGGCCGCTTCTGCCTGGGTCAATGCAACCTTCCGTAAATATTCTCAAGTTCCATCCACAATGAGCGGTTATGAAGCCGCCCGCTATGTTCTCAATCATGCCGGGCTGCAGAATGTCCGGATTCAGGAAATCCGGGGCAATCTGACCGACAACTATAACCCGACAACGAAAGTTCTTTCACTTTCCCAGTCAACCTACAATTCCTACTCAGCCGCTGCTGTTGGGGTGGCTTGTCATGAGTGTGGGCATGCTATTCAGGATGCCCGACACTACCTGCCTAACCGCATCCGGGCGGCTTTAGTTCCCGTTGTCAACATTGGTTCAAATGCTGCAATTCCTTTATTTTTACTGGGGCTGCTTTTGAATCTTTCGGGTCTGACCTGGGCAGGAATCATTCTGTTCTCACTGACGCTGGTATTTGGTCTGGTGACTCTGCCCGTTGAATTCAACGCAAGTTCTAGAGCTTTGAAAATTCTCAAAACTGACCCGCATTTTACTCAGACTGATTACAATGGCGCCCGCAAAGTCCTGATTGCGGCTGCCAGCACCTATCTGGCTTCGGTTTTCATGTCCCTGACCCAGCTGCTTCGGTATATCGGCATCGCCAACCGCAATAACGATCGCCGCCGGTAAGTCGTTTTCTGAATTCCCATTCATTTCATGTTTTCAACCAGGTGCCCTGATCTTCGGATCGGGCTTTTTCTTTTTGACTGCTGAAGATGAAACGCCAAAATGAAACACCAAGAAAAAAGATCTCTTGTGAAACGCCAAGAAAAAAGATCTCCTGAAGGAAAGCATCAGAAGATCAAGAGATTGGTAAGTTTATAAGATTGTTTGTTTTACTTTTTGCCGCGCAGGAAAGCGGGAAGCTTCTTTCCTGTTTTAAGCCAGGAATAGTATTCAGCCACGGCGGTAAATTCCACATCCCCAGCAGAGTTGAGGGCTGTTTCAACCGAATCCTGAACCACACCGATGATAAAGCCAACACCAACAACCTGCATGGCAATTTCCTGGGGAATGCCAAATAATGAGCAGGCCATCGGAATCAAAAGCAAAGAGCCGCCGGCAACCCCAGAAGCACCGCAGGCCCCTAAAGCCGACATAACAGATAACAGAATGGCCGCTGGAATCGAAACATGAATGCCCATCGTATTGCAGGCGGCTAAAGTCATAATCGTGATCGTAATCGCTGCGCCATCCATATTGATTGTCGAGCCTAGTGGAATGGAGACAGAATAGAAGTCTTCATCCAGCCCCAGGGACTTACAGAGTTCCATATTGACTGGAATATTGGCTGCGGAACTGCGGGTAAAGAAGGCGGGAATACCGGATTCTTTCAGGCAGCGGAAAATCAACGGATACGGGTTGACATGCAGATAGGCAAAAATCACGATTGGATTGATGACAAAGGCCATGACAAGCATCGTACCCACCAGCAGTAAAAGCAGTTTTCCATAGTCGGTAAAAATCGCCAGACCACTGGTTGAAACCGTGGTGTAGATCAGCCCCATGACACCAAAAGGAGCCAGGTTGATGATCCAGCGGACAATCTTGCTGACACCATCCGCTGTATCCTGCATAAATTCCTTCGCTGATGGATGAGCGATGGTTTTCATGGCCAGGCCAAAAAGAACCGCATAGAACAGAATCCCAATATAGTTGCCATCTGCTACAGACTGCACTGGGTTCGTGACAATGTTATTGAGCAGGGTATGGAAGACTTCCTGCAATCCCTGGGGAGCAGCGGCATCGGTTACAGCCTCAGGCAGAGCAATCGTCTGGGGGAAAAAGTTACTGGTAAAGACAGCAAGAACCGCTGCCAGAAAAGTCGTTAACATATATAACCAGATGACAGTTCCAAATCGTTTGTCCAGCTTGGACGAGTTTTTAGCCAGCGAACTGGAAACCAGAACAAAAACCAGAACTGGTGCTGTCCCTTTCAGGGCGCCGACAAATAAGTTTCCAAACTCACCAATCCAGCTCCATTTCGGGACAATCAAAGCCAGCAGAACACCAACAATCAGACCAATCAGAATCCTGAGAATCAGACTCGTTTTATTGTAGGTGCGGGCGGCTTTCTTCAGCCATAAACCAACATTTTTCATAAAACTTCTCCTTTTGTATTTCCATGTTGAAATATAGACATGAAGATCCCATAAAGAAAAAGAAACGCCCATGTTTCTGAAAGCGTCTCTTTCATCCCCTGTTTTCTTTTCTGATTTGGCCTCCACTTCTGACACCGCTCAACCATCCTGGTTTTATGCTTTATCTTTCGACGATTTAAGGCTTTCTCTTCTGACTTTTCTGCCTTAAGATTTCACTTTTGTCCCCTTTGTTTTCCCTTTGTTTTCCCTTTCCGCTCGCTTAAAACTGTCGTGTGTTTCATGATTTTACAAGTGTCTTCGTATGGACGACGAATTCCAATCGCCAAAATTCACTGCTTAACACAATTCTGAATTTTATGTGATCAACAGCCAAAAACCTGTAACGAAAGGCCAAAAAGAGAAACAGGTCCTGTCGGCCAAAAGAAAAGAGCCAGCCTTCACGAAAGAAAGCTGGTTCTTCTTGAAATCTTGTCCATCCAGTTACTTGTATTTGTAATACTTCAGGTTGCTCTGGAGTTCTTCCAGGCTCTCGGTCAGATCATCCACATCATCTTCTACGGCACTTTGCTGGTGAGTGACTAGAGCATCGAGCAGTTCACCCGTTTTCTGGTTAATCATATTCGAACGATCCAGAAATTTCTGAAGCACTTCAGGATTATGACCAACCTGCACATATTCTTTGGCCGCCTGTAAAGTCTTGCCTGAGAGTTCAACAGCTTCTTCAATGCTGGCCTGATACTTATCCTTGGTCAGCTTGCTTCCGCCAAACATGACATCCAAAGCATGAACAGAAACCTTGGAAATATCCCGCAGTTCCTGATCATTTCTGGCAATCTGTTCGATGACTTTCGCTTCTACCTGAGCACGAACCAGATCTGGGTCCGGTTTGGTTTGCTTCTCTTTCCATGCCCCTTCTTTGGGCTGGGATGTTGAAGCCGCATTTGAAGAAGCAAATGGCGGTTTAGGCATTTTAAATTTGCCATTCGTTTTTTGCGTCCTGGTTTCGGTCTGACCATTCTGCGAAGCCATGAATTCTTTAAACAGTTCGCTGACATTCTTTGTAGAATCCTGAACAAAGCTGGCAACAGCTTTGGCCAGTTCTGCAATCTGTTCTTCATCTATAGACGGACCATCGGGCTGACGTTTTTTATTTTTCTTCGCCTTGCTTGCGGCGTATTCACCCGTTTCATTATCGAAACGAATCTCGTTCTCCTCAAAAGGCTGGTCATTGAAATCCTTCTTTCCAGGCAGATCCGGAATTGGAATCAGTTTCTTTGAGCACATTCCCGAATAAATATCACCCCAGTTCAGAAAGTACTTGGATACCGGCGGAATGAAAAAGAAAACCATACCTGTAAGCGAAAGAAAAAGGCTGACAATTCCATACAGCCAGCGCGGCATGAGAATGGGATGAGGATATTCACGCATCGCTTCATAAAAAGGAATATCTTTATAGCGGGATTTGTACTTCCGCTTCTTTTTCGAAACATACGCATTTCGAGGTTTGATGACTTTTAACAGATAGAGTCCATAAAAAATCAATGGGAGCAGGGATACAATGTTCACCAGGGCAAACAGCCCAGAACCTCCAAATAAAACACTGAGTAAAAACAACATCAAGGCGGGCACAAGATCCCGTCTGGCATCTTCATTCATCGCAATGTCCTCCTTGCTCGTACCATTTTAGACTACACAAGAGGCAAATGGGCCAGTTTGTAAAAATTTAGTTTTCTTTTTCGGCGTTCTTCCTGATCCTTTCACAATTGTTCGAAAAAAAGGCAAGTTCTACGCGAGCCGGGATTCAATGATCCCGAATTCGACAAAACTTACCTTTTTGTTTTTCTTGTAATTCTGATGATTCTGATAATCCTGTTAAACTCTCCCGATCAGGACTGTTTTAGCTTTCCTGAAAGGAGGGACCTTTTTTGAAACGGCCAAAAAATTCGTTCAGCTTTTTTTCAATTGGAGCCATCTTTTTTGCCAGGGCCGGATCCTCTTGTGAGCGATCCAGCAGCATTTTCCACAGGCTATACAATCCAGTCATCAGCCAGGCCATCGTTTCGATCACAAAGCCAAAAATCTGGAGACCGGTTTTCTGGTAATAGAGCTTTACATGACCAGAGCCCTGAACATCCAGGCTGATCTTGCCATCATAAAGCACTTCTTCATCGACATCTGGCATTCGGTCTTTCTTGTATCGGGCTTTCTGTTCATCCGTTAAAGGGCGGGTTTGAAGAGCCGGTTCGCTGCCGGAAGCCCTATTGGAGTATTCCACCTGATAGCCTTTGTACCAGACTCTTGGAACAATCATCGAGGCGGGTTGGCTTTCGTCGATCACCTGATAGTCAAATTCCAGATTGTTATAGCCTTTTTGGATATTGGTTACTTCCACATTGTCTAACGCCATGAACGTTCCAAAATCATCTGCCTCAACATTGGCCGGATTGATATTGAGCGTAAAATATTCATCCCCGCTCGCCCCAAAACTTGAAACCTCTGGATCGATTCGCGACTGGTCAAACACTTCCTGATGAATTCCCATCTGCTCCAGATTTGCAGCGGTCGGCAAATTGACCATCAGGCAGCCAATTCCATAGACTACCGCCTGCACCAGAAGCACCAGTCGGTTCATAGCCAGTGAGAGGGATAAAGCCAGGGCCATAACCACCAGCAAGGGAACAAAAAAGGAGATTCTCCTTAAATCCTGTAAAACCAGTACGGGGGTCTGCTTGAGCAGGCTGATTCCGGGAACCAGATGCGTCTGCAAAAGAAATGTAATCACACAGACAATGACCAGCTGCCGGCAAAACGGCTTCAGTCTTTTGATGACCACAAGCAAAACAATCAATACAACGAGCATCGGAATGTAAGCCGAGCGAAAAATGGACTCCCATAACCAGAACGTCTTCAAAAGCATGTCATAGCTGAATGGATAATCGCGGGCCGCCCAATGGAAAAAGAACATCTGGGAGTTGGCCTGTTCAACATATTGAATCAGAAAGCCGCTGGCCAGAACCAGGCCAATCAATGCCGACTGGACAAAAGAAACAATTCGGGGCATTGTCCAGCGTCTGACATTCAACAAGACAAAGATCAGACTGGAAAAAGCCAGAACCGCTGTGGAAAGCAGATGGGTCTGAATGAGCAGGCCAATAATCACGCCCAGCAGCACCGGATTGTTCTGGTCTTGATACAGCACTTTATACATCGCATAAAACAAGATCGGCACAAAGGCCGCAACCATCGTCATGCCATATCCAAACCAGGTCAGAACCAGCGTGGAGAGCAGGGCCGCACACATCGCCCTTTTTCTTCGCTGCCCGATTTTGAACACGCTGTAATACATGGAACAGGCTAAGGCAAAAGTCAGTAAAAACACAAAAAAGCTGTAGACAATTGCCACATTCCTGATCAGCAGATACAACAAAGCCGGCAGATAAAACTGCCAGTTGCCATAAAACATGGGGGCAGCATACCCGACCCCCTTGGTAAACGCAAAGTTCAGACTGGGCAGAAAATCACCATGTTCAAAAGACTGAACCAGTCCGGCCAGACGTCCTAAATGAAAGGTATAATCATGCCGGACATCACCGAGATTGATATAGACAATGCTGACCAGGGCAAACAAAGCACTGTACACCAGTAAAAAGAGATAAGGATGATTCTTGATAAATTTTTTCATATACTCTTTCTATATATACTTCTATAACTCTATATACTCTGGATTCTTCTGAAAACCAGAATCGGCCCTTCTGAATCTTGAGTGTCCAGGACTATTGTTGATGGCGGCGATGGATGGCTGCCATCTGGCTCTTTCCTTCTTTCCTTTTTCTTCTTTCCTCTTTTGAAAGATAAATCTTCAGATTTCCAGGCTTTATTTTTCAAGCCTGATTTGTCGATCAGGCTTTTCTTCCAGTTTTCCCCCTGAATCACCAGTCCATCTCGATTCAAATCGGGTCCCGGCAAATTCAGACTTTTTTACCATACCATATCCTGTCCTGAAGTAAACCACTGCCCGAAATCGTTGATTTCTCTTCAAGTTCACGCTCAAATCTGTTCAAACTTGCTATTGTGTTCGTTAACTCTAAGTAAGAAGAATTGCTATTTTTGCCTTTCTTCTGTCATTATAAAGGCGATTGTTTTGGAGGCCGCTGTTTTTTGGGACAGTGGTCAAAAACTTAGAATGGAATACTTTCTCTATGATTTACTGGCTTTTATATCTTTTCTGCGGCCTGATTATCGCTGGCTGCATGATTGTCTTTGGACGCAATCTCACTCAAAATCCTGACAGCGGTTTTTCCGCTTCTATCGCTTATAAAAACAAACTGCTCACTGCCCATCCCGAACTGAATGCGCGGGTGCAGAAACAATACGGGAACTACCTGAATAAGGGCGGCTTTGGACTGGCCGTGATTGTCATCGTTGGATTGCTTTGCGTGGTCAGCCAGTCCCAGGATGCCATCATGATTGGCGGCAACATTGTTCTGGTCATTGAACTGCTCTATGCCTTAGGCCTTCAGATCTGGATGAACCAATCTGTTCAGAAACTGACAGGAACCCAGCCTGCTTCTTCCAAAAGGAAAAAAGCCGCAAGGCCTTCTCACTCCAAAGCACCTGCTCAAAGCAACCAGGATCAGGCGGGTGTGCATTCTGCCTTGCACCAGGCAACTCCAGCAAATGAGCCTGCTCCAGAAATGGTCTCTGAAAAGACTCCAGCGCCAATACAGGCGTCTGCTGCTGATCCAACGCAGGTCGAAGAAGTTTTGGTTCAAAAAGAAAATGAACCGACAACAGAAGCGGAATGGACTGAGAAATCCGAATCCGCTGAAACGGAACAGGCTGGGGCTGTCCAAGAAAACGAAACGAGCATTGATTCAACGATTGTTGAATCCTCTGAATCCCCAGTTTTTGAAGCGGAAACAGCAACTGAGTGGGCTGGAGAAGAAAATGAAGACGATGATCCCATCGATCCTTCCATGCAGGCTCTGATTCAGGCCGATATCCAGACTTCTGTTCCTGAAGAAGACGCTCCAGCTGAAGCTGAACTGGATGAACAGGCCCGTGATGAGCAGATTGCGCAAGCGCTCCGGATTGCCAATCGCACGCTCGCTGCTTCGATGATTCAAAACGCATCTGAACAGTCCGCCACAATTGCCAAACGAGCAGCCATAGAAGAAAAAGAAGAAGTATCTGTTGAAAAAGACGCGCCTGCTGAAGAAGAGGTGCGCGAAGAAATTCATACCCCGGGGGTAAAACTGGTCGCCACCAAGACTTCTCCTTTGTCCAGCGCACCCGATCCGCAAAGAAAATAGACTTCTGGTACGGACATCGCAAAAACAAAGATCTCTTTTGATTCCCTATCCGCCCATTCAAGGCTTTGGCTTTGGATGGGTTTTATTCTGGTCAAAAAAAAGAATCACTGGCTTTTCACCAATGATTCCTTGATCAATTTCTTCCGAATTTGATTGAGTGTACGGTTAATTTACGCGTTCCATATAGGTCATTTCGGAATCATTCAGGCACACCCAGTGCGATGTTCCAGAAATCCGACCCCATGTTGAGCCATCGTTTTGCTTGCTGACTTCATCAATCTTGACTTCTTCATTTTCCGCTAACCGGCCAACCTGATCAGCATCCATTGAAGGTTTGCTGCGAACTTTCATGACATATTGAGCCCGATACGTCTGGGATTCTTCCAGATCACTGGAGTCAAATTCCTGGGAAGCAGAATTCTCCTGGCTGACCGGGTTTGTTTCCTGCTGGGAGGACGGACTGCTGAGATCTTCAAATTCCTGCTCCCCTTCATCGGATGGCCGACTGTTTTTCCAGTCATCGTTGTAAGAAGAATCAAAATAAGTGACCTTGGATTCTTCCAGGGTATCAATTTTTGGCGGATTGAATGTTGGTTCTTTGGATCCGCTCTGGTTGATCATCTGTAAGACCACAATCGTTCCCAGAAGCAACACCAGAGCACTTAAAATCAGGACAACCGCAATGACGGCCGGTTTTGGACTGTTGTCATCGGAATCTGAGTCTTCTTCGCCCTCTTTTTTCTTTTGATCCGATTCAGGCTCATCATCCGGCTCATACTCGATCTTCAGGCCGCCGGACTGCTGGAGTTCTTCAAGCTGTTTTTCATCCGCCGTCTTGGGTGCTTTCTCTTCCGGTGCGGAAACAATATCCGGTTTCAGGCCGGAAAAACCGCCAGGTAACGAAGACGCCGGTGCTTTTTCTTCTTCGCTGGGGACATCACTTAAAGGCATGCCGCAGGAAGAACAGAAATTCGCCTGGTCTGGATTTGGTTGTTTACAATTTGGACAAATTTTCATGCTTCCTCCTCTGGCCGGCACTCCAATCCCCCAGCCTTTTTCTCGTCAATAAATCTTTGAATACTATAGCAGTTCTTCTTGGGCCAGACTATTGTCTGCTTACGAATTTCAAAATTTCCAACCCTTTCAAAAAAGCGGCATAAGTTTTTCTGTTTTCATGGCGAGAGAATTCATCCTGCCAGCATCTGTCCTCTGTACTTCTATACCGGCCAGCATGGGTCTGTTTCTATAAATAGAAGACGCGGTCCGGTTTGCGGGCAGGAGCTGAAGCTGCCTGATCTGCCGGATAGCCAAGCGCAAGGAAACCAATGCCTTCTACCGGGGCTGTAATTCCAGCTTTTTTGAGGACTTCTTTTCCCAGATCTGTTTCAAATTCTTCCTTTGCCCGGTGGATCCAGCAGGAACCCAGCCCAAGGGCATGGGCAGCATTCTGCATGTTGCCGCTGGCCAGAGCGCCATCATAGACATGGGTCGGTATCTCTTTGTCAGCTACAATGGCCATAATAACAGGCGCTCCATAAAAAGGATTCATGCCTTCTGGCCAGCCGCCAATTCGCCGATTGCCTTCAGCCAATTCATGAATCAGCTCTGGATCGGTAACGACGATAAACCGTGGAGACTGCAGCCCACGGCCAGTTGGTGCATACAGGCCGGCTTCAATAATTTCGTTGAGTTCTTCTTTAGTGGGAAGATCTGGTTTAAACTTCCGGACTGAGCGGCGTTCCATCATGTTTTCAATTACTGGATTCATACGTTTTTCCTCTTTTCATTTCTGGACAATGCACATTCAGAATCTTTCCTTATATCAATATCAGATACCAGACCGAGAGAGGGCGGATATAAGACAAAGATAAGACAGGTCCTTAGATATCCATCAGATCTGTGTTCCTGGCCATTCAAATTCTGTATTGCATTGCTCTCTGTTCTGTGTCTGTCTCCATTCTACTCGCAAAGAAAAATACCGGAAATGATCTTCTTTTGATCATTCCGGTAGGAATATGCTCAACGCAGGTTGTTAGCCTTCATATATGAGCTGTCAAAATTTTTCATTGCTTCCGTCAGTTTTGAAAGATCTGTCGTTTCCTTCTGATCACTGCCGGTGATCTGTTTGTAGATCTCTTTGGTCTGGTCTTTGAGAGCCTCCAGTGACTTGCGAAGTTCAGGATCCGATTTGAGCGCTTCATAGGTCTGCTCATAGGCAGGCGATACCCCTTCATAAAGCTGTGTAAACTGATCGGTCAGTTTCTTTTTGGTCTCGGTATAGGCTTCGCTGGACATTTCTTTTTCATTGAGATCCCGCAGTTCATCGTAAAGATCCTGCGACTGATCTCGGAAGGTATCGAGTAGTTTACGCGTGGTCTCGTCCAGGCTGGACACCGCACTTTCACTGATCGATTCCGCTGCTTTTTGTTCGGACTGGGTCTGTGTCATACAACCTCCACTGATCAAAGCTGCCAGGGCACAAAGAAGAACAGATGATTTTTTCATATTAACAATCCCCCTGAACTCAGTATAGGGAATTAAAAAATCATCTGAACATAGTTAGACCAGAATCTTTTCCATGCCGATTTTCTGGGGTTTGAGATCCAAAGACTCATAAAATTTCAAAGCACTGGTATTACCTGCCCAGACATTCAGTGTAACATTATAGCAGCCGATTTCTTTGGCATACTCGCAGACATAGGCATACAGCTGATGGCCGATCTTCTGGTGTCTGGCATTCTGGTCCACGCATAAATCATCAATATACAAAGTTTTTATATCAGTCAGAATGTTATTGTTGAGATGCTGCTGGAGAACGCAAAACGCATACCCAAGAATCTCGCCCTTCTCATTTTCATAGACAAAGATCGGTCGTTTGGGGTCCTCGAGAATTTCAGTCAGTTCTTCATCCGTGTATTTGCACGCGCCGCTTTTAAACAAATCCGGACGGGCAGCATGATGAACGTTGAGAACCTGGCTGAGCAGGTCATGAATCTTTTCAATATCTTTTGGGGCAGCCTCGGCTTGACGAATCATAAATTTTTCCTCCAATTTTCTCTTCCAAGTCTTTCTTCAAATCTTTTTTGACATTCACTTTTCGGGTAAATTTCTGCTCTTACTCTATACCTCAAAAAGGCCATGGCTGATTTTCTGAGAAAGCAGAAAGCCGCCATGGCCCGGATTAAATTCAAATTGTCAGGTTTTGCCCTGTTTTAATGAAACTCATTTCTGTAACCCAATGAAACAAGGAGCCAAGAGATCCATAAGCAGAACAGTTCCTGCTCTGGAATTGTTCTTGCTTTGCGCCTATTGCAAAGTTCCTTCCGACCGCCAGCCTGCTGCCTGCAAAGCAGAAGCTTCACTGGCATTTCGGGTAAAGTGGTGAGTTCCCGTACGGGCATTCGGGTTATAAAGCCGATACACCGTTCGATCATTCGCACCCAGTTTCCAGCAGGCACCTTCCCCTTTCCAGCCCAGACTTTCCAGATGAGCCACTTCAGTCTTGCTGGTGGTGTAGTGGTGATCGCCCGCATTCGGATTATAAACGCGATAGACTGGTTTGCCTTCGTCTTGCGCACTGTACCAGGCCAGACCTTCGTCCCGCCAGCCTGCCTGAACCAGGATAACCAGCTCCCTGAAACTCATCGTATACACATGTTCACCCGAGTTGGGATTGTATGCGCGATAGACCGGAGAGCCGATATCCCCATTGGTGCTCATCCATTCAATCCATTGTGAATTGAAGCAGGGCCCCATACTGGCCCGCTGTCTGGAATCACCAGATAAAAAGGCACCATAACTAAGCACACCAACCGCCTGACCTTCCAGATTGACAAAGGGGGATCCACTGGAACCGCCGCTCGAATAGATTCCGGCCGCAATTTCACCCTGGGAAATGTCAAGTACCGGACCCGAAGCCGCATATAAAGGTCGTTGAGTCGGGGTGGCAAGATCGCCCGGATAGCCGGCATTCAAAAGCGTATCCCCTTGATGAACATCCGTTGAGGCTTCTAATCGACCATGCCAGTTGCCAACCGGACTGCTCAGGCAGATCATTCCCATATCCAAAGCTGAATCGGCACTCAGTCCATACCCTTCAGGAATCACTGCGTTCACGTCTTCTTTCTGGCTGTCATAGGCGGTGTATGTTCCATCCAGATTGGGCACTTCAACGACAATCCGCTCAACCCAGCCTAAACGATCTTCATGATCGTACAGACAATGCGCACTTGTGATCACACTGGTCTGTCCCACGATAAATCCACTGCCCGCAAACCGGCGTAATTCACTGGTATAGGGATCCTTAAAATATAAGGAAAGGCGACAGAGCGCACGATTGCCGGCCAGAGTAAAATCAGTCACCTTCTGCCGTAAGTCCATCAGCACTGGCCAGTGGCGAATTGAGCTTTCTGTCTGGAAAGAGAAATCTTCTTGGAGCATGCCGCTCTCCGAAACAATGCCGTCCACTTCTTTGGGCAAAGAATAAATCCAGGCATCCTTTGTGATTTCCGTTGCCTGACCTTTCTGGACGGTAGAAACGACAGAATTTACAGACTGATCTTCCATGGCCTGCAATGAAAGTGGGCAGACAGCACCAAGGCTGAGTCCTCCTGCCAAGACCACCGCCATCACCCTGGCAGTCAAAGATCTTCTTTGTCCATTCCATCCAGGCAAATCAGTAAAATGCGAAAACTTCGTCATAACAATTTCCTTTCTTTCGTCACCAAATTCAAAAACACAACGAAAATCGACGCTTCCGGTTCATTTTCGTTCGAATTTCGGTAATTTCATTGTAAAAGCCAGACTGTAACCTGTCGATAGCCTCTGATTTCTTTCCCCTTTTCCAAACACGACGTCACCACTAACGATCTTGTTTCAAAGCGATTAGACTTCTATCCGCCTATCAAGCAGAAAAAATCCGAAGACATCCTTTTAATCAAGAGAATCTGGAAATATAAATTTGTAAGTGGATGAGACCTACCTATAAATTCATTTGTGGTTGAAAAAACGCGAGTTAAAGACGGGCTATAAAATGAATCTGTGGTAACCCATTCGGATTGGACGGAGCTTCAACAGACTTGGAGAACAAGAAGCCCCGATCATGAAACCGATGAGACAGCCACGCTCGCAGTGACGAAAAAATTTCTGGAGCGGCCCTTTACAGTGGGCTGCCCCCTGAGAGACTACCCGCGTCCCCTGTCGGGAGACATTTTTTCAACGACTGGGACGCTTTTCGGGGGTCAGGGGGCAGGGGTCCCACTGTCAAGGGTTTAAGCGGAGGAAAATTTTTCGGAACGGCTGCGTCACGATTCTCCAGATTCCCGCTTCCTTTGCGCGGCCATAAGCCACATCGGTTTTATGATCGGAATGTTTTTGAAATATGAGTATCCAACCTGAACAATTCATCAAAACCGACAAATGGCCGGAAACACCTTTAAAGAACGTGTTTCCGGCCATTTTGCTTTTCACCAATCAGGTGAGTGTAAATCGTTCATCATTCCTGTACAATGTTATTCGCACAAACAACCAAGAAAGGATTTTGAACAATGACACACACCCTGAACAACAGTATGGCCGGTTTTATTCCTGAATGCAACATTTCATTTAATGGAGGGGATCTTTCTTCCGACACCGGTGCAATTCTCCCTCTCGATTTCATCAATTCTAATTCACTTCTTCAGCCTTATGCAGACCTTCCTTTTTCGGACGAAAGGCAATCCTGCCATCAGAAAAATTCCAACTTCTCTTTGATGAGCCAGCAGGTTTTCAAGTATCTCCTTGGTTATTCATCTCAGGCTGATCAGGAGGTTCTTGCCAAAGATCCAATTCTTTGTCAGTACTTTCAGGGGATTTCTTCCCAAAGCTCTGTCAGCCGTTTTTTCAGCCGTGTCTGTGAAGATACGAATAATGCTTTCTGGCCGATTTTTATGGATCAGGCCTGTCAGTTTATCAGTTCTAACCAGGACGATATTCTTCTCGATGCCGATTCGACAAAAACCGATACCTATGGAAAGCAGGAAGGGGCTGCATGGATCCATCACTATAGTCAGACTGGATATCATCCATTTGTCATTAACGAATACAACTCGAAAACCCTTGTTGGGGCATGGCTGCGTCCTGGATCCACTTATTCTGCCGACGAAGCTGAATCGATCATGGCCGAAGTCCTCAAACGACTGCCTGACTGTACTGGAGCTGGCAAAATACGGATTATCATGTTCCGTGGAGACGCTGCTTTTTACTCGGGCAGCCTGATGGATCTGTTTGAAGGCCGTTTCAATCCAGTTCGTTATGCCATCAGAGCCAAAGGAACAGACAGACTTGAAAGCTTATGTCAGGATGCCTACTACGACAGTTCC
Organism: Allobaculum sp. JKK-2023; assembly: GCF_034745455.1. Classification (NCBI taxonomy): domain Bacteria; kingdom Bacillati; phylum Bacillota; class Erysipelotrichia; order Erysipelotrichales; family Erysipelotrichaceae; genus Allobaculum; species Allobaculum sp. JKK-2023. The sequence continues at coordinate 1,333,651 of NZ_JAYERV010000003.1, forward strand.
GATCACGAAGAAGACAGCACTTATACTTCAGCTAAGCCTTTTTATGGAGAAATCCGCTATCAGATGTCCAACTCTTCAAAAAGCAGAAGGGTCTGTTTTAAGCTCTATTTCACCGAAGAAGAGGATGAGAAAGGGCAGGCTCAGCTTCTGCTGGTCCCTCATGTTTTTGCGGTAATCACCAATATCGAAGACATGACCGTAAAACAGGTCATCGACTTCTATTGTCAGAGAGGCAACAGTGAAAACTACACCAAGGAGTTGAAAAGTGACTTCATGGCAAATACGCTTTCGCATCGCTCATTTGAAGCCAATGCCTTTGAATTTCTTCTGAAATGCCTTGCCTATAACCTTTTTCACTTTTTCCAGTTCCGGGTGATGGAAGGTGCTGATCAGAATATGACATGTGGCTCATTCCGGAAAAAGTATCAGAAAGTTGCTTCAAGGCTGAGCTTTCATGCGCGAAGTTTTCACTTGAAGATTGCCAGTTCATTTCGTCATGCCGACAGATTCACCCGATATCTGCAAAAGTCCAGGACAATCGGATGGATAGCCGCTCATTTGTGTTGAATATATTTTAAATAAAGTAAAATTTTATATTCGGCAGTCTTCGGACTGTCTTTTTGTCGTGGACAAAAGGTTGTTATATGCGATTTCGACCAGTTTTTGCCCGTCATTTTTGAAAAAATCAAGTACCCCCCTCCACCGGAAACAATGTGGATAACCGAATCGAGAAAGATTTGTTTGCGTTTTGAAGACAAAACACGAAAAATGGTTTTGTGAAAAAAGCCATGAATTATTTGGGTCCAAAGTGATTTTTTTGTGGTCAAATAGATTTAGAAGGAGCCTTGCTCATAGAAAAAAGGATCCGCGTCATAGAGTTGCACCTCTGACGGATCCTTTCCCATACGCAAGTCTATGACTTACTTACTCATATGATACTTCAACTGCAGTTTGATGAAAACCGCTTTAGGGACAGTATCATGGATCTGATGCTTATTATCTGCTTAAACATCAGTCAAGATTACTTAACATCCGTCCGGATGCAAAGGTTAAGGGCTCGAAAGAGTTGGTCCTTGATCCTGCAGCCCCACGGGTATACAACAAACATTTCAGAACTTACCTGAACCAATACGAACTTCTCCAGAAACTGCTGGCCGTTAGCCCGGATATCAAAGAAATCTATGTTCTGAAGAATCGTCTTGGCTCATTTTTCCGCGACAACGAGGGAGATAAGATCAGTCCGCAGGAGAGACTGAATAACTTCTATCTTCTTGTTCAACATTTTGCCGAGTCGAGTGCAGAAGAGATGACTGGCTTCGCCATCCTTCTTGAAAAGTGGCAGAAGGAGATTCTCAACTCGTTCGTAGTCTACAAAGTAGAATACGAGATCAATAAGAAAAATGGACATGTTCGCCGGCGGAAAAGACACCTCAATTCCAGTCTGATCGAAAACAAGAACAGAGTCATCCAGACACTGATCAAGTAACCTGGCTACTCCCAAGAGAGTTGGAGAGCCTAAGAAAATCACATACAAAAAAGCTCTAAACCAATTTGTGAATCGAAAATCCACACAATGGTTTAGAGCCGGTGATTTAAAAACCACTTACAAATTTAGAATGCCGAGAATCTTCGGATTCAGATAAACGAATAAATGAATGAGTACACTTCATGCCAAACTCATCTGTATCAGGAACTAAATATCCACTGACCATGTCAGGGGAAGTCTGCTCTAAAAAGGGCAATCCATTCAGATCATTGAGGGATTTCTATAGTCTTGCGACTGAAATTGCCATGGCCGTCCCACGCGAGGACTTCAATTGTTGAATCTCGACCTGACAGTTCGCTGAAGGGAAAAATAACTTGGTTATGGTTGATCGTCGTATAGGCGTACCAGCCAGGCTGGTCGTAATTCACTGTGCTGGGGTTAAATTGAGTAATAAATGGAATTTCATATACCGCGCCAGTCCAGTCGACTTGATCCTGAACCTTGATAATATCCGTGATCTGGTCATCCTTATCCGGCTTTTCAGGCAGGTTGACAGTGATTTCAGGTGGATACTGATCCAGAATAATCAGCTTGATTGTCCGGGCAATCGAATCAGATCCACTGGTCACGCTGACTGGAACGGTTTGAGTGTGATTATACAAGTTTTCATCCAATTCAATTTCGACCACCGGCATCGGGCCATCAAAATCGTCTGCCACACTGTACAGAAAACCGGCATCGTCGCCTGTAAACAGGCCATTGAGATTCTGGCCATAGTAGTAAGTATAAAGATCATTGCTGGCAGACGTAAAAGAAAGCTTGCTTTCAGAAGAATTGCATCCAGCCATAGCAAAGCCACTACACATGGCCATAGACAAAGCGATTGTTCGTTTCTTTAACTTTTTCATTTACATTCTCCTCCCTTCGTTAAATGAGGTTGTTTTGTCCCTGATAGGATAAAACGGTTACATCCCTGTCTGCGAACAGTGTTCGGCATTAGCCGGCGGGAGAAGGGTTAAGATACAAGATCCTTATCTAAGCCCCGCTTTGAGGACCAAAATTCCCCGAAGGGAATCCAAATCCAAATTTTATGGGATACAGCCCAGTATCGCAGTACTGGCATCCCGCATCCCCCTTACCGACGCAGGAGCAGCCTTGAGACTTTGGCCCAATCCGAAGGTCGTTCCGCCGCCAGCTTCGGCAGGGGGAGTAAACAAATATGAGTTCAAAACTCATATGGGGATTTTCTATATGTTCGTGCCTGGTGTTCGCACTTGTTTTTGGTTTGTATTTTTTTTGTGCGGAAAAACTAATTACGCAGGGTTAGGCAGATTTTGCACTGCTTAACCCTTTTAATGATGCAATAAGGCTGCACACGGTCTGGTTATAACATTCAGATCTTTTTTCATAAAACTGCTGGACCGTTTTTCTTGGGGTCCATTTGGTGACTTCAGGATGATTTTCATACATCCAGACGAGGTTATGGGCGGCGTTGATATCTGCATTGAACTGTCCATGCAGCTTACAACGCGCATTTTCATAATGAGATTTGTCTCTTTGGATTTTGCTTCCACAGATATGGCAGTATTGGGAACTGTAAGCCTGGTTGACATACGAAGTTTTAATTGACTTCAATCCAGCTTTGTATTCCACTCTTTCCTGCAAGAGGCCATAAATCCAGCCTGACAGCCTGCGGTTTAGTTTTGACCAGGTGCTTGCCTGTCCCCGGATGTCCAGGTTTTCCATGATGATGTGCCCAATATCCGAGTCCGCTTTGAGAACTAAGGCAATCTCTTCATTTGTGATTGTCTTTAAATGATCCTGGATTCTCTGGGACTGCCTGCGAAAGTGTTTGTTTCCTCTTCGGTTGTTTTCCTCAATCCGCTTAGCTTTGCGTCTAAGGGCATAGATCTGGTCTTCCAGTTTCTTTTTCTCGTCTTCTGCGTGTTTTGATTGTGGATCGTTAAGCAAAAACTGGATCTGGTCTGCTTCTTTTAAGGCATTTTTCCCGCGGTCTCGAATCCGGTTGCGCTGGATTCCCCGCTGGCTGAGAAAATCAGAAGCAGAATAGCTGAACTGCTTGAAGGTTGTATGGTCAAGAGTTTGAGCCGCTTTGCTCTTTTTCTCTTTCAGTTCTTTTTCCTTCTTGGCAAGCTTTTCTTCTTTTAAAGAAGCAGAAGACATATCATGGGAAGTGCTGAGCAGTGACGTGATTCCCGCATCCATCCCAACCTTTGTCTCTGACTGGTTCGGGCGGTTTCTGACTTCAACCATTCTCTGGAAAACTAAGCATTTCCTGTCCCGGTCATAGACAACAGTAAGATTGCTCCTCGTCTTGCCTGTTTTGGCTGTATAAAAGATTCCTTTCAGTTCAACCTTGAATTCTTTCTGGCTGCCTAAGCTGTGCATAGAAATAAAAGTCGTTCCATTTTTATGCTGGATGCCATACCCATTCTTATCGATCTTCATCCATGTATTTTTATTCGTATGAACTGGCCGAAGGTATTGCCTGTATCTTCTTGCTGCATGAGCAATGAGTTTGTGGAGCCGCTTAGGATCGCATTGCCGCAGATGGCCATTGACCTCTTTGTTTGAAAATTTTTTGGGCACTTCAAACATTCTTTTTTGAAGGATCTTCTTGAAGACTTTGGGAGATTTAGCCACGTACATGACAACTGCTGCTTCATGGGCCGTCATCTTGTAATCTGCATACAGCTCTTCCTGAATCCGCCTGAAGATTTCTTCATCCATAGACTTGCGGTTTGCTACTGCAGAATGCAAAGCCATTGTCCATAGCCAGGATGGAAGCATTCCATCAGGAAAAGCGACTCCGGTTACTTTTGCAACATGAGTCGTGATGTCTTTTAACACCTGCTTTTGCTTGCGCAGATCGTCCCGGATCTTTTCTGCACTTCGTCCATAAGAATTGATGGAACAGGCAATAGGAGAGAGCAGGTTATAGGTTTCCATATAAGCAGTAAACAAATTCTCGGCGAACATCTGCTGGTCATCATTCAATTTGATTGAAACCATCTGAATCGTTTTCTTCGATTTGCTCATCTGCTTCATCACCTTTCAACAGCCGTTTACTTTCCTCAATGATTTTTTTGTTCTTATTACTTCTGGAGCCATACAGCCGTCCTGAAAATACAGTGATGATCGCAATCAAGTCATCTGTTAATTCCTGGGCGCTGTTTCTTTCTTCGCCCTGGTTAAGAACTACGATTTCTGTATCCATCTACTTTGAAAATTCAGCCCCTCAGGCCCCCTTGCCAGTACCCTAAAGTCGAAATCACATATGTGCAGGGGGGCCTGAGGGGCTGGTCTTGCTACACATTGATTTATGATTAATTCTTTAAATTTTTAAAAAGGTGTAGTACCCCCTTTCCCCCGTTAGTTTCAATTAACTAGCGGGTATTATGTCGTATTTGATTAGTTCACTGCTCCCTGATTTGACATTCTTTTCGGAAATGTGAAGACTCTTTGCAGTTTTAGCTTTCTTGATGGTAGGGGGATCCGTTACTAAGACTTCTCCAGTAAAATGGTCAAATACTGCTTCTTCTTTAAGATTCTTTTCGTAGAGATCAGCACTGGTATTGACCGTTTCAAGAAGTTCTTCGCGATCCATTCCCATTGCCAGCAGGGATTGAACGTTGGTTCTAAGCTTTCGAGCTTCTTTGGATTGCGATACATTATTTGGAATGAATTCCTTGTTGCAGTCTGTGGGATGCCAGATAGCTTTCTTTTTAAACATGTGATAAATCGATACTAAAATCTTTCGGGCTATGGCGACTATTGCTTGTTTTGGTGTCATCCGCTGCTTCAGGCTTTCAAACTTAATCTTGTAATAAGGAACCTTCTTCGATTTGACCGCTGCCCAGGCCACTTGAATAAGTGTTGGTTTTAGATTAGCTCCACCTTTGGTTACGTGTTTTGAAAACACTTTGCCAGCAGATTCATTGCTTCCTGGAGCCAAACCAGCCCATTTAGCGAACTGAGATGCAGTCTGGAAATGGCTCATGTCTACTCCAATCTCAGCCAGAATCGTTCGAGCGCTTACCCGACTAATTCCAGGCACAGTTAAAAGCAGATCAAAATATGATCTGAACTCACTGTTGATTAAGTTCTGCATCGTCTGATCTAAATCTAGAATCATTTGATCCAGTCGCTTGATATTATCCAGAAGCGTTACAATCTTCTTCTTTGCCCAATCATCTAGTTTTATCCCCCGGCAAGCCTTGAGAATATCTTCCCTTGAAGACTTACATTTTCTGTGTACGCAAGCCATAATCTGATCATCTGTGCAGTCTTCATTTGATATAATCAGATTGGTAATCTTTGTCGCAGAACTGCCTCTGATATCAGAGAAAACTGTATCGAGTTTTAAACCGTGTGAGGCGAAGCAGGCTAGAAGTACGTTGTGTTCAGCGGTCCGATTCTGGACATAATTCTTCCTCATTCGGCTCATTTCTCGCAGATTCCTGATATTTTGTTCTGGAATATAACTGTTTCGGGTCATTCCATTTCTATAGAGGTCACAGATTCGTTCTGCATCTTTTCTATCATCCTTCTCATTCTTTACCAGGGACAGCCATTTAGGATTGCACACACTTACTTCTTGCATGGCTCGTTCAAGAGCGTTAAAGACCGGGTGCCAGTATACACTTGTCGATTCCATGCATACATTGGTACAATCCAGGTCAATTAACCAATCTTTGAACTGTTCAAGATCCTCGTTAAAGATTGGGAAGGATTTTTCGTATTTCGTTATTGTCCCATCCGCATTGACTATTTTTGCGCAAGCGACAAGAAACTTGCTGTGAACATCGATGCCACAAGCATGGGTAAGGACAGGTTTCTGAGAAACAGTTACTGGCCTATGTGTTTTTGTCGAAGATTTGGCTCTTCTCATAGTTAATCTCCTCCAATTTAATATAAGAAGGAGCTATCAGAAGCGTTGCGAACGCAACAACTATCAAACATTAATTAGTAAGACGATGAAATCTACTTTACAGCCTCTAAGGACTTCTGGCATGTTCTCTGGCGCTTCTGATTGTGCAGTCTTTTTGACTGCCTTGATCATGAATATGAAATCCACAAAAGATAAAACGCACTTATTAACTCCTCTTACAGATTAATTGTAATGGATATATCTTATGAACTGAGTCCTTTATTGAGTTCGATTCACCCATTTTCATTGCGGCATGTGGCCGAAGGCCATGGCGTCTTTTTGGCAATATATTCAATCAACTCAAAGCCAAAACGAAGAAGCCTGTCTTTGTGGGTAATGACAATATGGCTGATCTTTCGATCCAGTAAAAGATCGATCATTTTTAAAAGCCCCGGCTTTTTGTAGTTCATCCCAGATCCAATATCTTCAATGATTTGATATTTCCAGCCTTGCTTTTGCATATAGATTTCAACCACATCTGCTTGTCTTTCAAGGTCATCTTTTCTCTTTTTGGTTGAAACCCGGCAATAGCCAACAGCCATTCGTTCAGGAAGAGCAGGAGCTTTGCCAATGTATTGATCCATTTCTTCCTGGTCAAACATGTAGTGTCCGCCAATAGAGCGATGGGCAGGCATTCCATCTTCAATCATTTTGTATAAGGTGTGCCTGGCAACCCCAAGGTATTTGCAGGCTTGTGACGTCTTCATTCTCATAAATTTATAATAACGCATCTATATTCATTACGAACTGTTTTTTTCTTAAAAACCCAATATAACCAATTGTTAAAATCCGTTCATCAAAAGCAAAAATTATATTGAAAATTAACTGGCATAAGCTTACTCCACCAAAGGGAGGACCTAGAGATAGATCCGCTAAGACAGATATTTATTGTGTTTTCAGTATCCGCTTAGGCATCGTATTTTTTGTTTATCCCCCAACAAATTTCAAAATAACAGTTAATGCTGCTTTTCTCATCCGTACAAAAATCAAAATGACCTTTATCCATTGTGTATTTTATAATTTAATATTTGCACATAAAATCAAATAGCACAATCAAAAAAAGCAATAGATAGATGTGTATACTCTAACTCCCGAAAAGACTGGTTTCTGGGCAGCGGTTGAGCGATTTTTTAGGGGAACAAGAGCAATGTCATTTAGCCAGAAAAATATGACCTCAAACTTTGTATAAAAATCAAAGACAAAGTGGATGATAGGAATAGAATTTGCTGCTGATTATATCCATATGCACTAACCAAGCACAAAATATACTGATTGATTTGGCTGTATTCATCAAAATAGGTGCACTAAAAACAACCCTTCGATAAGAGCCGTTTTTAAGAATTGTATGGGTGGTTTGTATCAATAAGATGCGCATATAATGCACTTATCGATAGGTGAACCATATCAAACGATTGGGATGGAGATTTCGCTTGAAGCTCCTTTCCGGCCGAACGGGCAGTTTTTCTCTTAGCAGCTCCTCGATCAGAGCTTGAAACTCCGCTTTTGTAATTTGACAGATTGTTCGTTTTTTCGTCCATTTCGGAGTAAACGTATTCCTGACAGCCCGTATCGCCTTAGTTGTATTGATTTGGTATTCATAAGTTGTCTGCTTCTCTTCTTTATTATCCGATTGAGATGATTCAAGAACACACTTTTTGATCTCGGAAACCAGATTGTAGAAGATAAGGGATGAATAAATCTCCTGAATGGTGTATTCTGCTTTTATCGAGTGGATACGTTTCATTCCTATTCCATATTTAAGCCAGGAGAAACTCTGCTCGATTCGCCACCTTAGGTGGTAAATAAATCCAAGAGCCTCCGGAGGAAATTCTGCTTCATCCAGATTGGTAATCAGTCCTTCCCAGACGTTGTCGCCAATCTCGATAGCTACCACCCTGCAGTCAAAATCAATAAATTCAGATTCTTGATCAATCTGTCTCATTGATTTTTTGACCAGGTATTTCATCTGGGGGTTTTCTTTTTCCTCTTTTCTTTGGTGGTGGGTAAGAATGCGGCTGATCTGCTGGTCTTCTGTATGGTCAAGCTGTGTATAAGTCAGGCAGCTATACTCTCGTTCTTTCATACGTATGAGGTATTTGTGCCCTAAGGATTCAATAAGCTTACACAATGGATAAGAAAAATACCCTCTGTCCATGACAAAGAGAAATGTCTCGCCAGGATAAGCTTCGTGAATCTCCTTGACCATTTTCATAGCAGCGGCCCGTTCGTCTTTGGACCTCTGGTCTTGAGTGACGATGGCTAGATATTTGTCATTAAGTACGTCATAGGCAGCGTTAATGTGAATACCGGCCCGGATGATGGTTTCCTTGTTCTTGGCATAAATGATGTAGTCAGGTTCATCTTCATTTGGCGCAACAGGTTCATTGGTTCCATCAAAGGCTATTACCCTTAGCCCTTTATATTTTTTATCCATGTAACAAAGTGCCAATGTGGCTTTGTGCAGTGCTGAAAATACGCTGACTGGAGTCTTGGCTTTTGTCTGAACAAGTGCCGAAGCAGATGGTCTTACACTGCCCATGCCGAAATAGTTCATGGATAAATCGGAGAGTGTTGATCCATTCCCGATAATGGATGTATTCAGGAAATGGAACAAGTTTATTTTTGATGATCGATAATGACTTCGTGAGAAAGCTCCTGTTTGAGAAGCAAGAATCTTCTCCTGTTTGTGGGCAAATTCCTCAAGGAATTTCATGAATCTTTGATAAATCTTATGTGGTGAAGTAACTCTAATTGCCATTTTATTCCTCCTTAAACGGTTACATTTTTGATTGAGTAAGGATTAAATTAGACAATTATAGAGTTGTTGTCAAAGTTAATTTTCGTTAAACCAGAAAATATAAAATCCACCATCTGTGCACGGATGGTGGACAATACTAACTATCAAAAACTAAGCTAAATGACATTGGGAACAAGAGTAAGAAATCTCTCTTATTTTCCATATCTGAGCATATAAAAAGTCCCGGACGAGGGTTCCATCTGGGACTTCTGGCCGGCCTCAAAATGAAGCAGCCGGGAAAGTTTTATTCTTTGTTTTTGAAAATTTATTTGGCCTGACTGGATGCAGCTTCTAAAGACTCAGAAGAGTCGGAAGATTTTGAATCCGTAGTTTTACCACTGTCGATGTCTTCCATCTTGAAGATGTATCTGACTTTGGTTGCTCCAGCGTTTTCAGTCGTTCCGGCAAATCCTTCAGAAGAAGCGTTGAGGTCTTTGACTTCATTGCAGATTGTCTTGAAGGCATCAATCTTGCCTTCGCTCCAACCGAGAACTTCTTTCAGTTTGCCCATACCTTCGGTATTGAACTTCACAGCACCCGCATGTAATTCATCAGCGCCAGACTTTAAGTCACTGGCACCTGAAGCTAACTGATGGGCACCATTCTGAACCTGGGTTGCGCCATCCATCAGCTGGGCTGCTCCAGTATCCAGTTCCCTGGCTCCAGCATCAGCCTGTTTGATGCCAGCATCCAGCTGTTGTGCACCAGCATGTACCTGGCTTGCACCGTCTTTAAGCTGAACAGCACCATCATACAAAGCAGCTCCACCGGTATACAGAGCAGCAGCTCCATCATTGACCTGAGCGATTCCTGCATTTAAAGCGCCAGCTCCAGCATCCAGTTTGGATGCCCCAGCAGCCAGAGCGTTTGCGCCATTATCCACTTCAACTGTGCCGGAAGATAACTGGGCACTGCCATTTGCAAGCTCAGAAGCACCTGAAGCAATCTGCTGGACAGCCGCATCATTGGCGACAGCCCCATCACTGAGCTGTTTGGTTCCAGCCATTAACTGTTCAAAGCTGTCTTCTAATTGAGGCTGTGCCCCTTTAATCGATTTGGATAACTGTTCGGCGCCAGCTTGAAGACTCTGTGCTCCATTGACGAGTCCTGGATTTTCTTCTGTTCCAGCTCCACTGAAGGCCGCACTCAGCTGTGTTAAGCCTTGTTCCAGACTTTGGCTGACCACTTTTGCAGTTTGCACAGCAGCTTTAATTTCCCCATTCGCCGTTTGAATTGCCTTTACCTTGACACTGGGATCACTGCTGGCATCGGGATTGGTTGGATCCGTTGCCGGCGTGTCAAGCAGAGTATTGATCTGGTCTGCAGCATAGGCCACATTGGACTGCGTCATGGAAACGGATCCTGCTGTCGAACTGATCGTGTTGCTTGCATTGGCGACATGGCCAGCGGAAGCATTCAGGTCATTGATCGCATCCTGAACCGTGCTGGCAGCCGATGCGTCAACCCCTGGAATCTGGGCATCAATACCCGCTACAACATCTGGCATTTGTTCAGCCGAGCCGGCCGCTGCCTGCATGGAACCACTGGCAGCCAGCAGAGCGGATTGGGCAGAGGAAGTATCTGGCAGACTGTTGGCTGCATCCGTTAATACTGCAGCGGCTTCCGGGTTGGATTCCTGGAGAGCACTGGCTTGGGCCATCAGGTTTGCACGGGAGTTTTCTACGCTGCTCTGAACGCCACTTAATTCAGCCTGGGCACTGGCATTGGCAGACTGGGCTGCATTCAAATTTTCCTGCACCCCAGCTTTAGCGGCCCCAGCCTGGCTGAGACTGGCATTGACATTAGCAATCTGTGCATTGGCATTGTCAACAGACTGCTGAATATTGCTTACCGAAGCATTGAGCTGATCACTGCCAGCCTGAATCTTATTGGCAGCATCAGGCAGAGTGCTGGCTGCAGCATTCAAAGAACCCTGGGCCTGATCAAGGGCTGCACTGTCACCGCTCAGATTGGCGGCGTTAGTTTGCATAGCGGAAATCGCATTGGCCGCCTGAGTCCGTGCTGCGCTTAAGTCCTGTTGTAAAGCTTCTTTCTCTTTGGTCAGTTGCTCAACCTGACTGGTTAAGGAAGCAATATCTGAACTCAGTCCACCTGCTTGGGAATCAATTTCACCAGATGCGGTCTCAATTGTACCTAAAGCCTGGTTAAGCGTTTCAGTTGGTTTCTTGGACTCTATCTCTTTAAAGGAAGCAGCAACGGTCTGCAGGCCAGAGGAAAGTTTAAGAACACCATCATAAATGGCAGCAGCCCCCTGATCGAGCTGGTGCATGTTTTCGGAAATCTTAGTTCCGGCCTGGTTTACTCCATCATCAAGCTGTTTTGCACCATCCACCAAGGCTGGTGTCCGTTGGGCGAGCTGGCCTGCTCCATCAGCCAGTTTGGAAGCACCGGCAGATAAAGTAGCGGCTCCATCTTTTAACTGGGATGTACCAGCGGTTAACTGACTGCTGCCACTTGCCAGTTCAGAAGTTCCGGCTTTCAGATCATTTGCTCCATCAACTAAGGCAAGAGTTCCAGCCTGTAATGCCGATGCACCATCTTTTAACTGGGCAGTGCCATCAACAGCCTGGATGGTTCCCTGTTCGAGCTGGTAAGTACCATCGACCAAAACGGAAGAACCAGCGGAAAGCTGGGAAGTTCCATCGACTAACTGGCTGGTTCCGTTTTTCAGCTGACTGATCCCTGCAGTTAACTGGTCGGTGCCCTGCGCAAGCGTTCCAGCACCAGAAGAAAGCTGGCCGGCACCATCTGCAAGCTGGGCAGTGCCGTCTACGAGCTGATCAGCACCATCAAATAACTGACTAACCTGACCACTCAGATCCGAAATTTTATCCAGATCAGCCAGTTCAGATAATTCAAATTCGTTGGAAGCCCCCATATACATCTCTGGGGCTTTGTAGTCTTTTACATCCGCCTGCACAACGATGTCATCTGAAGCATCCAGCTTATCCGTCAAATCACCCAGGCCGGCACTTTCCATGGTTTCAGTTAAGCCAGGAACAGCCGCAAACGCGAGGAATTCTTTATCGCCATCATTGACGGTTTTTCCCTGATCACAGGTCACATTGCTGAAAGTATCCCCGTCTAAAGACATCAGGCCACCGGCAAGGAAAGTTGGATGAATGACAATGTCTTTGCCATCTACCTTGACGGTACGGTTTTCGGTGTTGGTGAAATGAATGGTTGTCACCAGATGACCGCTCTTGCCTTCCAGTTGGGATGCTTTGATTGGTTTGCCATCGAGGGTATAGGTAATCGAAATGGCAATTGGCGGCTTCTTTGTGGTTTCCCCCTGGTAGTACAGGTCGTTGCCTTTAACATTCCAGGTGTAGTTTTGCCCATCGACGGCTGGTTCTTCATCCCCTTTCAGGTTCTGGACATCCGTTAAGTTGAGGACTTCTTTGACGGTATCCAGGCCGTCATCGTTATGTAACCAGCTGGAAACGATGGTTTTATCGATGTTGCCATCTGGATCTACAAAGGTATAGACCGTTTCGGTTTTTTCGGTCTTGTTTTCATCTGCTTCTTCATCGTCGGCCAGAATGGCTGTTGGCAGGGTGGTAACAACCATAGTGCCGGAAAGAATGGAAGCTTCAAGAATACGGATTGTGCGGTTTGTATGGTTATGCATGAACAGAGATACCTTCACTTTCTGAATGCTTCTGATCGTGGGCGGCTTGGGCTTTCGGCCAGCCTTTCGTGGTTTTCGCGATCAGCGAATTGGATAAATACAGCAGACTTGGCAGAACAGTCAGAATGACAATGACACTGATGACTGCGCCACGGCCAAGCAAAGTACATAAGGACTTAATCAGGTCCATTTTGGCAATTAAGGAGACACCCGAGCAGGCGGCAAAGAAAGACATACCCGATGTAATAATGGATGGCATCGTCTGCGTAATCGCAGTGGTAATCGCTTCTTTTCGGTCTTTACCTTTCGAGAGTTCTTCTTTAAACCGGCTGGTCATCAGGATCGCATAGTCGATGCAGGCACCTAACTGAATGGTGCCGATAACAATGCCGGCAATGAACGGCAATTCAGTATGGGTCAGATATGGGATACCCATATTGACAACAATCGCAAATTCAATACATACAACCAGAATGAATGGTAGTGAGAAAGATTTAAAGGTTAGCGCGATAATCACCAGAATAGCCAAAATCGACACGATGTTAACCATCTGGAAATCGACGTTCGTGACATCGATCAAATCTTTTGTCATGTTGCCCTCACCAGCAATCATTGCGTTCGGGTCATATTTCTGAGTAATGGTATACAGATCATCAATCTGTTTGTTGATCTCATCGGTTGCAGAACGATAGGACGTATTGACAAGCACCAGTTTGAGATCCTCCGTTTCGGTCAGATCCTTAATGGCTCCTGGTTCGAGTTCAGCCGGGATCATTGGACCGACAAATTTGTCATAGGCTACGACATTGGTAATGCCATCCAGGCCTTCAATTTCTTTAATCATGGCCTGGGTATCAGAAGAAGAAAGATCTTTGTTAACCATGATGAAGTGCGAGGTCGTCATATCAAATTTGTCTTTCAGCTCATTGGTGCCTTTGACACTTTCCAGATCTGCTGGAAGCGAAGCAGCTAGGTCGTAATACTGACCGACGTTGGCATTACAGTAGATGGCCGGAATGAACAGGATCACAAACGCAATCAGAATGGCTTTGTGATGACCAACCACCCAGGAGGAGAATTTCGGCAGTGGACGGATGAGTGCCGGATGCTGCCATTTTTCGATCCATGGATCAAAGAACATTAATAAGGAAGGCAGAATCAGGATTGTACAGATAACGGCCAGCAAAACACCTTTGGCCATAACCAGTCCAATATCTTTTCCTAATGTCAGCTGCATGACCAGCAGCGCTAAAAAGCCAGCGATTGTTGTAATCGAAGAAGAAGTAATGGAAGTCCATGTAGCGTGAATTGCTTTCGCCATGGCTTCTTCTTTCCCTTCTCCTTTCTGTTTTTCTTCCTGGTAACGATGCAGCAGGAAGATGGAGTAGTCCATCGAGACAGCCAGCAGCAAGATCATGCTTAAGGCTTTTGTCACGTAGGAAATTTCACCTAAGAAAATGTTGGTGCCCATGTTGTAAACAATTGGATACACCATGCCAAGGATGAAGATGAATGGCGCAAGCCATGACTTCAGTCCTAAGGAAAGAACAACCAAGACAAGCAACACCGCAATGCCGGTATAAATCGGCGTTTCACGGTCGATCATATCTTTCGTATCTGCTGTGATCGCGGAGAATCCGGCGACATGCTCATTCTCGTTGCACAACGCCTTGATCTGCTCGATGGCATTCATCGTTGAATCACTTGCCGCCGGTTCCTTGAAGGTAACGATAATCATCGTCGCATTATCCGCATACAGAGCATTGCGAAAGGCGTCAGGCAAGATGCTTTGCGGGATGCTTAAATCGACCACATCACTGCGCCATAAAGTCCGATCAACGCCAGGGACTTCGGCGATTTTGGCTTCGAGGTCCTTGACCTCTTTTTCCGGCGTATCGTCAACCACGATCATCGCGGTGCCCGCTAAATTAAAATCATCATTCAGATGGTCCTGAGCCACGATTGAAGGTGAACTGGTTGGCAGGTAGGTCAGAATATCGTAGTTAACACGCGTATTGAAATAGCCGATCATGGACGGAATCAGAAGAATCGTCGCAATCAACAGGATCCAATTTCGATACTTAACAATAAATTTTGAACAGTTTTCCATACCAGAATTCCTTTCACGCAAGACATGATAGTTCCAAACTGACCAGTGGTCAATTTTAACCCCTTTATTTTTCCTGTACACTTTTGGAGGAATGTCCAAATAATGACCATTGGTCATTTTATTGAAATCAGAAACCGATCGACTATAATAAGCGTATGCCAACCAAAATCCAGCAAAACAAAGCGCTCAAACGAAACCGTCTGATTGAAGCCGCTTACGAACTCTTTACAAAAAACGACGTCCAGGAAGTCTCCATTGCCGACATCACCAATCATGCCGGCGTTGCCAAAGGAACCTTCTACCTGTTCTTCAAGGATAAATACGATATCCGCGACCATCTGATTGCGGGCGAATCCCGCCGTCTTTTAATGCATGCGGTCGAAGAACTGGAAAAAAATGACTTCCGCAATCTGCAGGACGCCGTGATTTTCATGATCAACCAGATCCTGGCCCAGCTCATCTCCAATCCCCTGCTCTTAAAGCTGATCCGCCGCAATCTTTCTTTCGGCCTGTTCCATAAACATCTGGCCAGCACCATGGTCGAAAAAGATATCGACCTGGCCGAACGCTTCAATGCTCTCGCCCTGAAATGCGGCTATCACTACCAGCAGCCGCGAATTGTCTTTTCCATGATTCTTGAACTGACCGGATCGATCTGCTACAGCTCCATTGTCGAAAACCAGCCCGCACCAATCGAAACCGTCAAGCCTGCCTTATTTGAAGCCATCCGGGCGATTTTAAGCAGTGCAGCCCAGATCCAGGAACCGTTATCTTCAAATCCTGTGGATGCTCTTTAACTCTGATCTGCTCTTTTGTTTCTCCTGGCTTGTTCTCCTGGCTTGCCGTTTTATCTCATCGATCCTGACTAAAAGAGTGCACAGCCATCAAAGCCCTCATTTCCTTTTTTCCAAACAAAAAGCCTGCCAATCGACAGGCTTTTTGTTTCGCACCCTGAGTAAAGCATCTATATCCTGGAACCTAGAATCGAAAAAATATGTACTATATAGGGCCAACAATCAATGACCATCCAAATTTACTATAGATTAAGCAGATTCTTCTTTCTGATCCGTTTTATACGAAAAATGATCTTATATAAAGGATTAGAACGTTTGGTAGTATAAACATTACCAGTACTCGTTGATTGTATATTAACTTTTATATTCAAAATACAGATGATAAACTCCAGTCTAAGAACATAAACTTTATATACTATGAATTCACCTCAAAAAGCAGAGATAAATTCTTCTTAACTTGCTTTATCTATAGTAGCGCTTTGATTTTATACTCAGTAAAATTCTGAAATCATAGGTTATAAAAATTAGATTCCAGGCTGGAATCTAAAATTTTATGAAGAGGAATAGAACCGCTGTGGTCCCATGAGGTCGAAACCTCATGGGACCACAGCGGTTCTAAAGTAAATGAGGTTTTGAGACCGCAAGCCCTTAGAAAGATTGCCGATATCAAAACCTCGTGAAATTTTAGAACGCCTTTATTCTTCTGCTCGATTCTGGACGCGTATTTTTGGGGATTGCAATTTTAGAAAATCATGTTAAACAGGCAGCTGATGGCGGTAAATTCGGGCTTGCTGGCGGTAAGCGTCATTGAGCAGTTCTATCTCATTTTTCGATTCGTAGTATGCAATCATCAGTTGATACAGGACCATTAACATACACCAGTTCTTTTGTCGGACACAGATTTGCATCATTTTAATTTTCGCATTTTCGATGCCCTTAGAATCTTGATTGAGGATACGTTTTAAAATCTCAAAAAGAGCCCGATCATCATCGGTTGGTTTTTCTTTAGATAAATCCTCAATGCTTTTCAGACATTCTTCATTTTGTTCCAGTCGGTAATAACAATAGGGGATCAGTGACAGATTTCCAATAAAGCCATTTTCAATCGGAAAAGGGTGATCTCTGGCAAATTCAATGGCATGTTCAAATTTTTCTTCCAGTGTTAAGGCAATAATCATAAGAGTCGTTGTATTTGAGTAGGTCAGACTGTCATGAAACCATCTTTTCTGGCACCTCTGCATATTATGGATACAATTTTTGGCAGCTTCAAACTCATGCATACTGATGAGATAAGAAGCACTGTTATTATCACAAAAAAGCATCCGTATATGATTGTTATGATTCACAAAAATAGAACGAGCTTCCTGGACTGTTTTATAGGCCTGAAAAAAAGAAACAGTTGCGCCCAGAACATGTGCCAGATGAAATTTGATGATCCCTTCAAGTTCTGGCCATTGTTTGCCATCTAGTATTCTCAAGGCATTTTCATAATGATCCAAAGCCGCTTGATATTTCTTTTTTTTCATCACCTCAAAGCCTTTGAGAAAGCTGATTAACGCTTGTTCATCCTGTGAGAAGAGAGGCAGATAGTTCTCAATTTCTTCTAAAAAGCTATTCATCCGGACCTCTGAGGGTTGAGCATAAAGATGAACAGACAAAAAAATATCGGTCAGAAGCAAATACAAGCATCCCAATGAGTTTTGTAAGGCCGGTTTATTGATCGCCAGTTCTCTTTTGGTCTTCTCTTCATCGACAAGATCCCGGTCTATCCAAGCTGAAACGAAGGCATCCAATAAAGATTTGGCTTTATCTATTGATGATTTATCAACAGAAAAATTAATTTTATATTGTTCCAGAAACCTGGAGAAAATCTCTGGCTTTAAAAGTCTTCTTCCTTTTTCAGCATCACTCAAAAAACTCTTTGAGATTCCAATATCATGGGCCACATTTTCCAAAGAATAGCCGTAGCTCTTTCGCAGCCACTTCTCAAACAGTCCAAGGTTATCACATATAGTCATATTATCTTTTCCATTTCGTACGCGGAATTATGGGTATTGGCTAATTATCAAATCCGCTTTAGACTTTAATTGTAAAAAGTAAGGAGATGAAAAACAATGAGAAAAACGACGGTAATCCAGATTTTTATTATCGCTTTATCAATCGGTCTATCAATAGTTCCATTATTTTGTCCTATCCATCAGACTGAGGACTATTGTTGGGTCGATGAAATTATGCCTCACGGAGGAAATGGCGAAATCTTTGGATAGTTGACTATCCTCCCGCATAGTTAATTAACTGTGTATAAATGTATTCTAAAGAGTACAGCCGAAAAAATTAGGAATAGTCCGTTAATTAACTGATCATTTTCCATCGATCTACTATTGGGACCACAAAGGGCATATTAATCTCAAACAGAAATATATGAATCTATATTAGTTTGATACAATTCATTAAAAATGATAACTCTATTTTAGAGAACAAGGCACCAATAAACGGAGCACGCAATTCTATCGGTTGAATGATCAATTTGTTTAGGGACTGTTCCTAAGAAAGCCATTCCATAGAGATCACGTTCTTCAGGAAGGTATGACAGAAGCTTCTCCATGAATGAGTGAAAAACCTTTGCGAAGAATTTTGGACTCAATTTAAATCTTGACATAGGACCATCTTGCTTCTGTCAGAGAAGACTGGGCAGGGCATAAGTCACCTATCCCAAAATATTCTGTGAGTACCACATTCAAGTTGGCTCCAGTCATGAAATAGATCAGGTTTACAACATTTTCGAGACTAAGGAACAGAAAAGAAATAACCCCCTTACAGACTGCCATCATTTCTGCTTTATATAAAGAGAACCAATAGCCTACTTATTGGGAAATTAATATCCAACTGATCCTAAGCTTTTTGTATGCCGTGAAAACGCTTTAGGGTCATAGTACTTATTGTGTTCCTTAAGTGCTTCAGCGAGAGAGTCAAGAAGCATGTCTCGCAATTGATCGGGAGCGATATCGATTTTGGGCTTAGAAGGGTTAACACCCGCCGAGGCTGTCTTTTCAGCAGTGAATCCAGAATCACATGATGTAGATTGGGCTGCGGCAGCCACATTATGTTCAGGGAAAAATGTGATCATAAGTATCTCCTATCGTCTTAATAGATCGATAAAACAATCAGAAATATAAATTTGTAAGTGGATGAGACCCACCTATAAATTTATATTTCCTCAAAAAATTGATCATCTTCCGTATAGGGGCTTTTTGCGTAAAAAAATCGCTTATGCCATGGCAGTATTAGCTATAAACGTAAGAAGAGTGCTGAAATATACACAAGAAGGCACTTGATCTTTGTTTACAGCTGCTTCTGATGATCGATTTTGTGATGTCATCCAATATTTCACAAGCCAATCGAAAATATAGTCAAGAACTGTTTGTGGTAGCTAGATGTCAGCGTTGAACAGCTGATAATTCGGCACTTTTGTTGGTCGCATCTTAAGAATGTCTAAAAAAACTTTTGATCAATTTTCTATATTGAAAAAATATAAAAGTAACAATTTACAAATATGTAGAACAAATACTGTTAAAGCAGAAAAATATAAAATCTGATAATAGGAGAACTGACCATGAAAAAATTTCTTATAAGCGCTGCTATTTTATCTTTAATTGCGACTATAGGCACTAATTACCCTATTTTGGCAAAAGTGGATGATGAACCTATGTTTCCGTATCAAGGTATAACAGAAGAAGAAATTCACAAACTGACGGATGATGCTTTTGAATGGGCAAGTCATGCTCCCATAGTTGCCGATAAGGGAACAAACCCAAATACTCGTATTGCAGCAAATGGAACCTGGAGTTGGCGGGATGGTGTAATTTGTGTAAGTGATTCAACAACTTATGGATTTGAACATGGACATGCTGGAATCGTATCCGCTTCATGGGCGTATACGACAACTGAAGCTTTGAATAAAGTGGAAGGTGTTGGGACAAGATATGGTGAATGGTACATTCGAGAACCGAGCGTTAGATGTTATCAATGCGGGGTTAGATCGACGAGTATAGAACAAGATCATGCAGCTGCCGTAGTCGCAGATCAATGGGCGATTCAAAACAAACCTTACAACCCATTGGCAACCGTTAATCAAACAAATGAATTTCAATGCGCGCAATTGGTTTATGAAGCATATCGAGTTGGCACTGGCGTTCAGCTTCCTCATACTTCCCCCTGGCACATTTTTCCTGCTGAACTCTTGCATAGCACAGCTACCGATCTGATTTTCCGTTATGAATAGACAGGAATCAAATTTATGAAAAAATGGATGAAGATAATTCCTATACTGTGTTTTTGTATCCAGATAATCGGATGCAAAAACAACATACAATTACCGGATAAAGCGGATCAAATCGTTTTAATGAATGATCAAAACTATCTTATTCTGGATAAAGAATGGAATATTTTAAAGCAAATCAAGCGGCCTAAAAGAAATTCCAACACATATTATTCTTTTCGATTTGAAGAAGTGAATTCAAATTGTATAGGTGGTCCATGCATTGGTTTTCCTGGTTCAGAATTTTATTTTGAATCTATTGATCTCGATCGTTATGAAGTAAATAATATTTTGCTTCCTACTACATCCCTCAATTCTTTTTGCTTAAATGGCGACAGAATTGCAACAATAGATAACCGGACTCCTTCACGAATGATTAACGAATGCAATTTAGAAGGTGAACTTATCCAACAAAAGCCCTTTACTTATTTTGATACAAATCCGCAGCTGCTCGTTGACTATCAACTGATTCCCGACCCATCAGGCTATTATTTGCTGTGCTCATTAATTCCAGAAGGAACGATCGGTGATTATATCGAAAATCATATCCTGCATTTCAATTCCGATTTACAAATTGATATGGATATTGATTTGGGCGTTTATGATGGAGGATGCTATTCAATGGCAATCATGCCGGAAACACAAACCGCCTATGTAGTTCAAACTTCCGAAGGATTGGATTTTGCAACACGTGAGCCAGGTCTGTCTGACAATTTATTTGTCGTCGATCTTTCAGCGCAACAAGTCATCGAACATATTGATTTAGGCTACTATGGCAGTAATGGAATCGAAATTGATCCAGATACAAAACAATTAATTATTCGACGTACTTCTTTTAACAAAACTGATAATGTACAATTCATTCTTTTTGATCCAATAACCTATGCAATGAATACTATTGAGTTTGATCAAGCTATTCTAGATGGAGAATTTCTGAATCCGATGTTTTCTAAGCAAAATGGGCTCTATCTGATTCTCTTTGAAAATTGTCTAATTACATACGATCCGGAGCTTCAAACTCAAAATATAATGAATTTGAATGCATATGGAGTTGAAAATGCCCGGGCAATTTGGTGCGGCTCTAACACAATAACGAAAGAATCAACCAATCTGTGAGCAATTTTGGGATCTTGTGCCAACACTGTGTTTAACTAAAGCACACGTCCAACCCCATGCCATACTCTGGATGCCTCAACCTGAATAGGCTGAGACTGGAGACAGCCGCCGTTTCTCTTTCCCCAGGGCTTGATATAGTCCTGAAGTCCGTATTCACTGCATCCCATCTCATTGCGGATCTGCTTCATCTGTTTGGAGAGCGCTCTTTTTTCAGCCTGTTTGGCTTTCGAGAGCTTTTCTTTGCGAAGCAGAGTGCAGTACTGGTCTTTACGCATCCGATATTCTGGGTTGCGATCCAGACCATGCAGTATGTTGATCGCATGCTTGACAAGGACGTTATGACATTGGTTCATCATTCGAAAACGTTTTTCAAGCTCTTTTCTGTCGGAAGCTGTTGTGTTTAGCTTGAACTGTAAAGTGTGCATGGTCTGCTCATTTCTGCCAGTATTATCTGGTTTTTTGGTTTTTTACATAATGCTGAACGGTTTCTGCGCTGACCTGACCAGCTGTGCTGACGAAATAACTTCTTGTCCACAGAGAAGTCATGCGACTTAGGAACTTCGTAAAAGTAATTCCCGATTTAATGTTGCACATAATTCCCATAATTGATTTTGTCAGTCCGATTGGATCCACTAAGACAAAACCATGGTTCTGATTTTAGCTTCCATTCGTTCTATACTTTAGCCGAAGAACTTGTTTTTCTTTGGAGGTATGGATCAATGTCATTTAGCTTAGTTTTTGATAGTTAACCTTAGATCCCGCTAAAAGTAGAACTACACTCTTTTATTAATAAATACCGTGCTTTAAGTATGGCTAAATTTAGACATTGACTTTCTTTGAACTACACTAAAATGTAGTTCTACTTAGAACTATATTTGAAGGGTGATGCATCATATGGCGTTTATCAAAGTCCAAAATGTTGTCAAAGACTCTGCCAGTTCGATTGTTTCGGTTCAGCCGCAATTGTTGAGGCTGTTTATATACCAGGCAAGCAAAATCACTCCCACCAGAGGATTTGGGAGCATCTCGGAAAGGTCATTTATCTGGTTGAAGACAAAACACGAAAAATGGTTTTGTGAAAAAAGCCATGAATTATTTGGGGTAATCTTATCGCCGAAAGAAGATGGAAAATGAAATATAAATTATCAAACTACAATAGAGTATACTCCTTTAATAATGAGCAGTATTTATTTAACGCGAGGACTCAGGCTCTTGCAAAACTATCTCCCGAAGAATCAAAACAGATCTCAAGCAAAGATTTATCTGCTCTTCAAGCAGATTTGCATTTTTTGTCTCAGCTGCTGTATGGGGGATTTATTCTTCAGGACAACATGGATGAGCTTGAACTGATCCGTTTTGAGATGCAGCAAAGCCGCTTTCAAAGCCGGCATCTGACATTGACAATTGCACCCACTGCAGACTGCAATTTTCGCTGTGTTTACTGCTATGAAAAGGGAACCTATTCTCATTGCAAAATGAGTGATGAAACTGCAGATTTATTGGTTCATTTTGTCGAAAGCCAGGCTCAATCGATTCAGGTCTTATCGGTCTGCTGGTATGGTGGTGAGCCGCTTTTAGAAATGAAGCGGATTACAGATCTGAGCAGAAAATTTATTGAGATCTGTGAGAAGAATGATATTTCCTATAATGCCTCGATGATCACCAATGGGTATCTGCTTTCTAAGAAGAATATCGAAAAGCTGAATAAAGCGAAAGTGAGCATGATCCAGGTGACTTTAGATGGGGACAAAACAACGCATGATCAACGTCGGTTCCTGGCTGATGGGCAGGGAACGTATCAGACCATTATTCAAAATTTATTCGAAAACTATGACCAGCTACCCCATGTATCCCTTCGGGTCAACATCGACAAAACGAATGTAGATTCTTTAATCCGAATTCGAGAATGGATTCAGGAAAACCATATGGAAGAGAAGATCCATCCCTACGCCGGGCACGTGCAGTCAATCTTTGATACCTATGATTCCAACACCTGTCTGGAAATTGGAGAATATTCCCAAATTGACTTTAGTTTTATTTCTGAGATGCCTAATCACGAAAGATTGCTTTATCCATTACGACTTTTTAACTGCTGCCAGGCCGATACTATGCTATCAGCTGTTATTGGATGTGATGGATCGATTTACCGATGCTGGGATGACATTGGTCGCCAAGAGCGAAGAACTGGAACTCTGAAAGATGGCATTGAGGTCAATTCAGTCTTTTTGAAGTATCTGATGCAGGACGCTACCCAGGATGCAGAATGTCGAGACTGTTTTTATTTACCGCTCTGTCTTGGCGGGTGTCCTCATCAGTGGCAAAAGAAAAAAGTATGCTCGCGCTATAAATACACCTTGGACGAACGAATTCTGGATTTTATCCAAAGTACTCAGACAAATAAGCCGGAGGCAGAATAATCATGCAATTTATACAGCAACCGCTCAGTACGAGAGCAAACTGCACGTGCTATGCAAGCGGCGCCTATTGCGCTCATTGCAATATTTTGACGTGTGGGACCAATGGCTGCACTTATCGTTCCTGTACCAGTCACTGCTGGGGCCATCTCTGCAACCCACGCAACGATCCATTAGCCTTTGACCATGGATCTGACGAGTAGCCTGTTTTAGATCCAATTATCCAATTATACATTTTGGTCTTGTGCGATGCGTGTTCTAAGGAACCGCTTTCAAATGGCTATGAGATTTTTCAACCTTCTGTTAATGGTTTGTTGGTATAGAAATTGCTCCTATGTTTATCGGAGCAGATTACTGATGAAAGCTTTTCAAATTTACGAAGCAAAAATTTTGGAACAAACATCGCTCAAGATCCCGATTTTCCCATAAAAATTACATCTGACGCATCTGAAATTTTAATTCTAATCGAGTAAATACATGGTTCAGTTTTTTCTTTTTTGAAAGGATGAGCCTGGCAAAAGTCCTTTTCATGGTTAGGCTGGCTAATAACGTTTGCGATATATGACCCGAAACAACACTAAAATGTTAATTCTAAGCGTGAATGTTCATGTATAACAAACCTCAATTTGCCTACAGTATTTTTGTCGGTCCCATCTTGAAAGTAGTGTTTAAATTTCAGACTAAAAATCCTTAAAAAGGAAGAAAGAAGAGGGATGAAGATGATTTTGCTTGTTACGCCTTCTGCCAGTACGCAGTCCTTAAATGGAAGCCCTTTGTGCTTTGTCGACGGAGGTGGTTGTAATCACTGTGAAAATAACAAGTGTACAATTAACTTTTGCGATTATAAAAGTTGTCAACAGTACTGTGTTGGATACTTATGCCATCCTACGAAGTTGAATCCTACAGGAAATTTAGATTGCGAATAACTTGAGTCATGTTTCAGTTTCTGTATCGAAATCTTAAAAAAGAGTCTTTCGGCATTTTGTATCTGCAGATACTTGCGATAACGCAGACTCTATTGGCATTACTGACAACATGGCTGTCTGCCAGACTGATTGATGAAATTGGACAAGAATGCGACCCCTCCTTTTTGATCACACTAGTGGCTTTGAGCTTTGTACTGATTACAGCGCGAATGTGGATCGGAAGAAGGCAGATGCTTTTCAATATCAAGGTTCAGCTTTCTCTTTCTACGGATTTGATTGGAAGAGTCTGCCGGCATGTACTTCACCTTCCTGCTCTCGAGCTGGAATCCATGGATCTGGTCAAAGTCAATCAACAGATTAATCAGGATGTAAATTCACTTATTTTGTTTGCTTTAAACGGATTGGTTTCATTGCCCGGCTGGATTTTGAGCGGATTGATCTGCGGCGTATTTTTAATACAGATCAGTCCTGTCCTTTTGCTCATGTCTTTTGTAAGTGTCATTCTGTATAGCCTGCTGCTCAAGCAGACCTCACAGCAGATTGTATCTCGATCCAGACAATATATTCAGGCGCAGACGGATTATTTTTCTGCCTTTTTTCAATGGCTCCAGCATTGGCAGCTTCAGAAATTCAATAACGTGCCCTATTTTCGAAACCATATTCAGGAAAGTTGTGAACAAATCAAGACATCGGCAGTTCATCAGGCAAAGCTGACCAATAGTCTGGGGATTGCTAAGGAGCTTCTGTTTTATCTTCCTCAAATGCTGTTGCTGATGTTTGGCGGTTTAAAAGTGATTCACCATGAGCTGGATCTTGGCTATTTTGTCGCTTCCATCTCCTATTTGCAGATGTTTCTGAATTCTCTGGAATCCTTTTTAGGTCTGGCAGATGGATGGCAGGCGCAAATATCAGTCTGGCAGCGTTTAAATGCTCTGCTGAACAGGCCTAAAGAAGCCAAGGCTGACAAAGTTGTCAATGGTAAAATTGAGTCTTACGGGATTGTAATAGATCATTTTTCATATGGTGAAAAGCAGGTTCTTCAGTCGATGGAAAAAGTCTTTGATTCGGGAAAAATATTCTGCTTGTATGGAACAAACGGTTCTGGGAAAAGTACATTTCTGAAGCTTCTTGCCAACTGCTATGTACAGGGAAAGCGAAAAGTGAATCAAAGTCCGCTGTCTTTGCCCGAAATGATCAGTTTTCGGGGGCAGGCCGTTTCCTACTTACCGCAAGAACCGATTTATATTGATCAGCTCAATGCCATGGATAATCTCTTTGTCTCACTTAAAACGGTTCCGATGGAACTGCGCAACTGGATTGATGAGCTGGGGGATAAGAAATCCAAGCACAAAAAGGAAGAATATTCAATTGGCCAGCTCCAAAAAATATCGATCATGAGAACTCTTGCGGCCAATCGGCCGATTCTTCTTTTGGATGAACCGACCAATCATCTGGACCAGAAAGCAAAAGAAACGCTAATTGAGTGCATCCAACAGCTTAGAAAAGAGCATATCATCATTATTGCTTCTCATGACCAGCGAATCAAAGAGATAGCGGACGAAACGATTGTTATTGGTGAAAGAAAAGAAAAAGTACAAATCAAAGAAGATCTGCCTTCAACAGCGGTACATCAGATCGATTAGATAGAAAGGACTCATCCGGAGACCTGAATAGAAAAGCCGGTTTTCGGAAAAGGTTACTCATTATGGAATTTATTAAACAACCTATTCTGAATCAAGACGTTTTTGGATCCTCTGATGGAGCCTCGTGCTCTCTATGTGGTTCTAACGAATGTGTGATCAACGCCTGTTCAGGAGACAGCTGGATTCGTAATAAGCCGGCTGACTTAACCAAAGACGAATCGATTTGCTGGGGAAAAATCTGCCGGCCAGTTCATCTTCTGCCCTGGTAAGTCTGCTTGTTTGCGCCTGTCAGCCCGCCCGCACTCATCCGCCCGTTCAAGAAAGCGAAGAATTTTTTCCAATTCAGTGGTTTTCCGATAGGAAGTCCTGAAGTTGAGAGAATATCTCCGCTTTTTTTTGGATCATTGAAAAAGTTACTGTTCACATCTTCTGTTGAAAAATGATGCTCTATGCTCCATCAAACCATGTTTCTTTATATAAAGTGGCGATAAACTTGCTGCAGTTTGAACTTATATTCCGATTAATTCGTTAATATTTATTTCTAAGCGTAATATTGATTTAATCTACTATTGTTGATCTTTGCAAACATCAACCCAGCCTTTGGAATGGGAATACTTTTCCAGTTCCGGTAAAGTGAGTTCAATGGCACTGTTTGAACTGCCGCAGGCTGGAAACACAGTCTCATATTTTTTAAGGGATTCATCCAGATAGACTGAAACATTGTCTTTAACGCCAAACGGACATACCCCGCCCACTGCATGACCGACCAGGTCTTCAACTTCATCGGCTTTGAGCATGGTGGCTTTGGTATGAAACGTCCGTTTGAACTTTCCGCTATGTACCCGACCCAGACCAGAAGTCACGACCAGAATCGGACCGTCATTTCCCATAAAGGATAATGTTTTGGCAATATGATCCGGCTCACAACCTAAAGCTTTTGCGGCCAGATCCACCGTTGCGCTGGACGCATCCAGTTCGAGGATTCTGTCTGCAATTCCATATTGTTCAAGTTCTTTACGTACACGCTCAATTGACATATTCAAACATCCTTTCAGTCCTTCATTTCCAGAAGGTTGTCTTTTCCGATCAATCTTTTTAATCTTTTCCTTTCCTGATTTTTTCTGGCTCATCCTGGTCCATGCATCCCAGTCTTTTTGAGCGATGCTGTACCGATACATTGTCAGCCAATACAGTGAGGACAAAATGGAATCCAGACGATGTAAGGAAAAGAAAGAGAAAGAAACATATTGAAAATCATAAGTCAGCCAATGCTGAGCGTCAATTTTCAGCTCATCAAAAAAAGCCTGAACCCTGCCCTTTCAGGCAAAATCCAGGCTTTAAACTTCTTTATCTTTTCAAGTGCAAGTTCTCAGACGTGTTCTATCTTTAACGGAAGATATCGCATTGCATGTCGACTCCGTAGAATTCTCTATGCCAAATATCGTATATATTGATCAAAGAAGCCAATTAATATCCATACCGCTTACGCAGGCAGACCAGAAAGGCAATGCTCATCACCAGCGACAGGCCTTCGGCAACCGTTGTCGCACTCCAGATTCCATTTAAGCCAAACCAGATCGGCAGAAGTAAAACTGCGCCGACCTGAAACAGAAAGGTGCGCATCAAAGACACAACAGCCGAAACGACACCATTATTCAAAGCCGTAAAGAAGCTGGATGTAAACACGTTAAATCCGGCCGCCAGAAAGCACAGCGAATAAATCCGGATCGCATGCTGAGTCATTTCCATCAAGGTCGGTGAATAAGAAACAAAGATCGAACTGAGTAATGGAGCCAAAGCATCAGACAGAATCACGATCGCAACAGAAGCCGCTGCAATGATGCCAATCGATTTTTTCAGAAGACTGCTCAGTTCTTCATGGTTCTGGGCACCATACTGGTAGCCGATGCACGGAGCCGTAGCCATGGAATATCCGAGAAATGCTGCAATAAACAGGAAAGTCAGATACTGAATGATCCCGTAAACAACAACCCCATCCGGACCGGCGATCTTCATCAGTTCGAGATTGTATAACAAAGCAACCAGGTTCATGGAGACATTGCTGACCATCTCGCTCATGCCATTAAAACAGGCTTTGCCCAGCGCACCAAAGCGCCATGAAAATCTGGTGAAATGAATCGGGCTTTCCTGATGTTTATAAAACCAGACCATTGGAATGACGGCTCCGACTACCCAGTTCAGGCCAGTCGCAAAGGCAGCCCCGAAAATTCCCCAGCCAAAGATTGCGATGCAGACATAGTCCATGACCATATTCATCACGCCGGCAGCCAGAGAAATCATCAGTCCCATCTTCGGCTGGCCAGCTGCAACCAGAAAAGACTGGAAAGAAGCCGACAGAAAGCTAAAAGCCATGCACGCCAGTAAAGGCAGACCATAAGCGATGCAGTCAGGAATCAGATCCTCGGTTGCGCCACAAAGTCTGGCCAGAGGCTCAATTCCGACCATCGTCATCACAGAAATCAAAAGGCCCAGAAGAATCTCAAACACGATCAGCATCGTGAAGTATTCACAGGCACGCTGTTCTCTTTTTTCTCCCAGTGTTTTCGAAACCAGGGCAGTCCCTCCGGTTCCGATCATAAATCCAAAAGCGGAAAAGATCCCAATCGCCGGCCAAATCAGGTTGAGCGAAGTAAAGGCTTCCTGACCCACCAGGTTGGATACAAAAAGCCCATCCACAATGGTATACATACTGGTAAAGACCATCATCACAATGCTGGGAAACGCAAAACGTAACAGTTTTGGGGTTGTGAAATGATCCGAAATCTGAATCTGCATAAAGAAATCAAGCCTCCTTTCAAATTGAACGTACGACCTACTCTAATCGATCTTTGTCAAGAAGACAACTTTTTTTCGCCGCAAAAATGGTATTTATCCAAAGTTTTTTCCCACTCTTGTTTTCAATGACCGTTTTCTGGTTTTGGTCGCCATTCGATTTTGGCCGTAATTGAATCCAGATCCGCTCCAGAATCAGAGCCAGAGCCAGAGCCATTTTTCTATTTGGCCTGCTTTTCAATCCGGTTCATTTCCCTTACGGTCTTTGCGGATTCAATTTTGACAATCTGGGTAGCCACTGCCTGCTGGAAAGCGGCATCATGTTCCACCAGAATCATTGTTGGCTCAAAACGTTGAATCAACTCTTCAATCTGGCGCCGGGAATCCAGATCAATATAATTCAGCGGTTCGTCCCAGATGTAGAGATGCGCTTTCTGGCAAAGGCTGCCCGCTATCAGGACCTTCTTTTTCTGACCTGCGGAAAAATCTTCCATCTGCTTTTCGAACTGCGCTCTCTCAAATCCCATTTTGCGTAAAATTGCCTTGAACAGGCTTTCATCAATCTCCTGGTCTCTGGCATAGGTTTTCAGATCTCCCTTTAAAAAGGAAGGATCCTGGCAGACATAGGAAATTCGAAGTCTGGCCGGTTTATATAAAGTTCCCTGATACTCCAGGTCGGCCCCGCTCAAAGAAGAGCCGCAGATCAGTTTCAACAAAGAAGACTTGCCAGATCCATTCACTCCATTGAAAACGATGCGTTCTTTATCCTGAATCCGAAAGCTGACTGGTCTGGACACGGGATGACCATCGTAGAAAATTTCCACCTCGTCCAGCTCGACCAGATCTCCGGAAATATCATGCAAAGGAAACAGCTTCAGATCATCAATCGTTTCGAGATCCTGTAAAAGTCCGGCTTTCTGTTCAATGGCATCGGCCCGGCGCTTTTCGATTGCTTTCGCCCGTTTCATCATCTTGGCCGATTTGTGGCCAATAAAGCCCCGGTCAACCGGTCCATTGCCAAACTTTTGGGCTTCCGTTTTCTTTGACCAGTCTGCCCGCTGTCTGGCTGACTTCTGCATGGATGCAATTTCTTTTTTCAACTGGGTATGGCGGGCAAGCTCTCCACTCTGCCGTTGTTCAAAGTTTTGAAGCCAGGAAGAGTAGTTCCCGCTTTGGATGTCCATGCTGGCTTTATTGATTGCCAGGACATGGTCAATACAGCCATCCAGAAACGACCGGTCATGGCTGACCAGAATGAAGCCCCGTTTTCGTTTCAAATACTGGGCAACCAGCTGGCGGCCGTTCAGATCTAAATGATTGGTCGGTTCATCAATAAGCAGAAAGTGTCCTTCTTTTAAAAACAATGTTGCCAGCAGCACCTTGGTCTGTTCCCCGTTGGATAACGTTTCAAATGGGCGGTCCAATACTTCCGGGTTTACATCAAGAAAAGACAGTTCTCGATCAACCTGCCATTCTTCCACTTCCGGATTGATCTCCTGGACAATCTCACGAGTCTGTTTTTGTTTGTCTGCAACCGGATAAGGAAAGTAGTCAAAAAGAACGGGAGATTGAATCATCCCTGTATATTCATACCGATTTTGTAAAAGCCTCAGTAAGGTGGTCTTCCCCCGCCCGTTACGGCCAATCAGTCCCAGCTTCCAGTTGGTATCAATCTGCAGACTGACATCTTCAAAAATATTTTCACTGCCTGTCGGATAAGCAAAAGTCAGATGTTGAATTTGAATTTGTGCCATAGTACTTCCCTCCTGATTTCAATGCAAAAAAAAGAGTCACAGGAAAGAAACCTCCGTGACTCGAATGATCAGGATAAATATCGGTAAACTTTCATCCAAATTCAAAAAGCTCGCGCAATGAACAAGCTTATGGCAGCCGCAGATCAAAAGATCTATGGACCGAAAGACCTGTCTGTTTTACCAGGCTGTCTCTTGTTCACTTTTGATGATGATTGATGAAAATTTGAAATGGAATCTGGCAATGTTCACAATGGCACTGCAACAGAAACAATGAAGATCGAGTGACAGATTTTCCTTTCCCGATCGATCCGATTTTTCCATGACTGCTCTGCAAATAAGCACGATAAAAACAACAGAAAACAAATCTTAAAAAGACTTCAATTCAATCGTTGCCGGCTTTAAAGCCAATATTGGCTTGTGATTGGCCACAGAATTTGATTCTTCCTGATTTTTAAAGGAAGACTGGATCGATTACTTATCGAATGGAAAAGGAATTCATCTTTTCACCTCGTTTTTCTCATCTTCTTGTTCAAGCTAACCACATTCATCAAAGAAAAGCAACTCTGTTTCGGTCGCCTGAACTAATTCTCTCTATCCAGTTTTTTTAAAATATCGTAGAGAATCTTCAAAGA
Organism: Allobaculum sp. JKK-2023; assembly: GCF_034745455.1. NCBI lineage: Bacteria > Bacillati > Bacillota > Erysipelotrichia > Erysipelotrichales > Erysipelotrichaceae > Allobaculum > Allobaculum sp. JKK-2023. Next base: position 1,365,037 of record NZ_JAYERV010000003.1, read on the forward strand.
CACTCCCATAATTGCAGCCCAAAAGAATGGTTGAACATAGTATTTAAAATTATAATAAACCTGTTGGAATTCAACCGTAGCCTATTTTTAGCTAATCCAGCTATACGGATAAAATGAAGCTGCCCTAGAATCCCTACGGCTGGTTCCTCTGCTGGGTTGAAAAAAGCTCTTTCACCTTCAGAGCAAGGCTAATGATCCGCTGGCCATTAACCGGGATGAAGGATAAACTTTTCCGTGCCCAACAAACTTGCGTTTGTACAGAGTTGGACTCGCTTCATATATAGCGGACTGCAGATTAAATGCATTTCAAAAATACATTGCAAGACACCTTGGGCTTTCGCCCATGCCGCAATAAAAACAAGTGAGGCCTCTTCAATCAAGTGGACTAAGAGGCTGAATTTTCAAAGCAGAATGGACTTACATCATTGCTGAATGCCAGTTACGCACATGGTTTTGATGCCTTTGTTTCAGACTTCTTTGTTACAGTTTTCTTTGCCTTGGACTTTCCTTTTTTGGGAGGAATATAGAATTCGCTGTAATTCTGAGCCCGCCGGGCAATCACATAGGCTGCCGCCTGATGACGGCTGATCCCCAGCTTTTCAGAGTACTTCTCGTCTCCAAGAACGGATGACCAGTAAGGGGAGACGTAATAAAGGGGAACACCGCTTTTAAGTGATAATGCTTCACAGTTGTCCATATATCTTAAGTATGGGAAATTGGAAATCATTCGGTTATATTTTCTTTCCCATCTCTTTTGAATCTTTGTTTTCTTCTTCGTAAGATTGATTGTCTCGATGGCAACCCCATAATGGAGCTTCTCTGCTCTGGTAAAAATTTCAGACAGCTTCTGAGCCATAACGGTGGCATTTACCGCTTTGGAGCCTGAATTTGAATAGGTGATATCCTGGGAAGAAACAAATTTTCCCTGGCCGTCACTTTCAGTAACCGAGAAGAATCCATCATTAATATCGATTCCAAGCATTCCCTGTGGTTCATAGGTTTCTTTTTTCTGTAACCCCTGCACCCATTATTCCTAAAAAAGCGCAAAATGCCCCTATCAAACAAATTAAATATCATTTATAGCTATTTATGCATCTAATATAGCTAGCTGATCTGGTGTCAAAGTTACCCCTAAATGCTGAAGTTTCTTCTTGAGTGAAGTGATCTTTCCTTCTCGTTCTTTCTTTTCAAAGTAATCTGCTCCCAAATCATGATATTTCTCGCCCTTCTTTAGAAGATGCCAAATGGTTTTCAGCATGGCATGGGCTACTGCAACTATTGCTTTCTTATTCGTTCGACGCTTAGAAATCCGTTTGTACATCTCTCCAAAGTAGGAATCCTTTTTCTTAACGGCAGAATGAGCACAGACAACCAAGGTGGTTCGCAATACCTTGTTGCCTTTGTTTGTTCTGCCTGTTTTTCTTTTTCCTGCGCTTTCATGGTTTCCTGGACATAGTCCAGCCCAGGAACATAACTGGCCATCCGTCGGGAATTGATTCATGTCAGTTCCGATTATAGAAATAATCGTTTGGGCGCTCGTATCTGAGATTCCTGGAATTTCTTTGATCAATTCACAGGCTTCCTTCTCTTCCTTGTTCAGCTGATCATCAATATCATCGGTGAGCTCTTGAATATGAGTTTCTAACTCCTGGATATGAGTTCTCAGAATGTTGATCATTTTAACCTGCAAAGGTGTCAGACAGCCATGCATATCTCTGATCAAATCTCCTTTTGTGGCCTTAAGTCTTTTAGATATCTTCTTTTCTTTAATAAGACGATCATAAGCTTTTTCATCAAACACTTCTCCGGTCAGGACAAAATCCATCAATGCTTTTCCGCTCATCCCGTTAATATCTGAAATGGTTCCAGAAAGCTTGATATTGCCTCCTTCAAGCATTTTCTGCAGTCGATTCTTTTCGGCACCAAGATCAGCAATTAAGGATTTTCGGTAAGTGCATAATTCCCTCAGTTCGCGCTGGCGCTTTGTAGGAATGAAGCTGGCCTTAAGCAAGCCGTGCATAAGAAGATCGGAAATCCATTCGGCATCTTTGACATCTGTTTTTTTTCCAGGAACATTTCTCATGTGCTGGGCATTGACTACCATTGGATTCAGACCATGTGATTCGAGAATGTTATAAACAGGTTTCCAGTATGAAGCTGTACTCTCCATAGCTACAGCTTCGCAGTGATTGGAGGTAAGCCAATCAGCAAGATCAAGGAGATCCTGCGTTGAAGTACCATAAGAACGGACTGTAATTGTCTCTTTTGTTCTTAAACAGGCAACCAAAAGCTTCTTATGGACATCGATACCACAACAAACCGCATATTGTTTTTCCATATTGATTTTCTCCTGAAAATAGCAGCGGCCGATCTTCTGAAATCTTCATTTTTTTCTTCGTTCTCGGACGGAATCCAATAAAACACAATTCCGTTTGGAAACAGTCAGTGGTGCGCACAGAAGATCTTCTATCAATTTTTTCTGCGAGATCTGTGCCTCAAAAAGAAGTCGATCTCTTCCGCTAAATTCAGTATATAGAATGCTCGATGAAAAAATAATAATTCTCAACACCCCCAGTTACATGGGGAGTGGCAGCGCCCGAGCTATGGGAATTTTTTCTGGATTGTAACCATCGGCTGGATATACAGTCCTCTATCTTTCAGAACAAAACGATAGGAAACAGAGCGGTTTTCGAGATTGTCTTTCAGTTCTTTTTTCAGATATGGAATCCGCACTGCGATGTGATGCCCAGTTTTGTCATCTTTAAACCCGCTTCTAAGAAGCAGACTGAACCAGTCAGAGCCAAGTTTAGATTCTGATGTTAATTGACACAACTGGTTTCCCTGAGTCTCATCCGAACTGCCAAACAGATAATAGCTTTTCTTTCTGGCTTTTCTCCAGGCCGCTTTCCATTCCTCGTGGTTTGCAAATCCTGCTTCTATTAAATGGTATTGAGCCTTAAAGAGTTTTCTAGATCCAAAGCAGCATGAAAAAGAACTGTTTTCAATTTTTTCTTTCCAGCTTGCCAGTTTCTGCTTCATTCCATGGAGGCGGTTTTTCATGTTGTTGAGTTTTCGTTTCCAGTATCTGTTTTTCTGGCAGTCACCTTTTTGCGGCTTATGCCAGTTTACGCCCTGGTGCCATTCTTTATGCTCCTTTTTCTGATCTTCAAGCAGCTCCTCGTAGGCGCTGATTTTGGATTCAAGCTCCTCCATCTGTGTCACTTTGAGAGCACTCAGGGAATTCATTCTGGTGCGAGCCTGGTTGATTACCGCATTCGCTACTCTTGCTTTAACAGAATACTGTTTGGTCAGAGAAGCTTTAATCTCGCCATCTTCCAATCCATGGCAGATCATCACCCATGCCGAATGAACCATCCGGGAAAAATGTTCTGCCATTGTTTCAATATAGGCTCTAAGTTCCGCCAGCTGCGCCACAGCTTCTTCCTTTGGTTTGAGCAGTGATTTTTTATCCAGACATCCTTCTTTACCAAAACGGCCGGAGGAAGTGAGTGTAAACGATTCTTCATCAAAAAGAGCTGCTCTTTGATGGATCTTACGCAAATGTGGTTTTTAACACTAATAATCGTGGCAAATGAATAAGCTTGCATCATTCATATTGTTGATTAAATAACAGCGCCTAATTCAAGATGAGTTTTCCTATCCCATTTTGGGTTGTTAAGCTTAATCGCAATTGTCATCGCCGATAATAGTGATGATAGCTAAACACACTATTTGCGTAAGAGCCTCTTTGGGGACTTTTTCTCGAATTTTCATTTTTGTCGCCATATACGCATCTCCTTTCTTTTACAGGCCTCTCAATCTTTTGTTTCTTCCTGTTTGAGAGGTTCTTCAATTGCCTCTTTGGCCTGTTGTGCAATCTTTTTTCTTTGAGACCTTCTCATTCCATACATTTGCCCGGAAAAGAAGGCAAGGAGCGACATCATATCGTCTACCAGCTCCTCCTGAGAGTTCTTATCCGGCTTATCCTCGGTCACTATGATTTTGACTCCATGGGCATTAAAAAACTTTTCAAGATAGCCATATCCAAATCTGGTGAGTCTGTCTTTATGAGTGATATAGAGGACATCAATCTTATTATGAATGACCTCATCTATGAGTTTGTTTAGTCCTTTTCGTTCTGTATTCAGGCCGCTGCCAACATCAGAAAAGATCATTGCGCCAGAAGCTTTCTGGCAGAGCCTGCCGATCTGTCTGTCCAGATCACCATGTTTCTTTTGATCATGGGAAGAAATCCTGGCATAGATAGCATTCTTTTTCTCGGAATTGTTCCATAACCCGAGTTTTTTCAGATAATCAATCAGGTCTTTTTTATCGGCATACCAGAACCCGGAAACGGGATCCTGCACCATATTAATCATTCCCTTGTTTTTATGAAGGGCAATTGTATGGTAGTTTTTCCCTACAAGTTTTCCAATTTGTCCAGTGGTATAGCGTTCTCTTCTTAAGTCTTCAGGACCGATCATAACGTCATCTCCTGTTTGAATGATACCATAAAAAATCCACAATTAGTTGAATTATAAAATAGTTATATAAGAATATTAATATCTTGATTCGCCAAGATAAGGTAACAGTTGTGTACCCATGAATTCGTACAACGTTTTTAGATCGACCCCTGAATCCGACAGGCAATGGAAGCGAGAAAATCGAAAAAGCATTAAGAAGCACGACAACTGACGAGTATTCTGAAAAAGATCCAGAGACTCGCCTCTTTGTCGTGCTTTGATTATCTATAAGGTGTAAACAGTAATGTTGTAAATAGCACCACATTGATCTATAGACAACAAAAGCAAAAAAAATAATACACAATTCAAAAGCACCATGTTATAGTAAAAATGCAATCCATCTCTGCTAGAAGAATTGGATCTTACGCAAATGTAGTTTTTAACACTAATGATTCTGGTGAATAAATAAGCTCGAATCATTCTTGTTGTTGATTAAGTGACATTACCTAATTTGAGATGAGTTTATCTATCGCGTTTTGGATTATTATCATGAGCAGGAATTACTGTCATCGATAATAGTGATGATAGCTAAATACACTGTTTGCGTAAGAGCCTTTGGAAAAACGAACACCAGGAAGATGCGATATCAGGATGCTTGACGGAAATACGGTATCTGCTTCTGTATCCTGGAAGAAATTAAAAAGACTTGAGTCATCGAATGGATGGCTTATTGATAAGCGACAAAACAATATTGTAAACATTGAATAGGAGGTGTAGGCGGCAATTCCTCCCCACAACAAGCTATGGGGTTTCCTTGCCGCATTAGATGACATCAAATTATGGTTCTTACGCAAATAGCGTGTTTAGCTACTGTTACTATTATTGACGATAGCAATTGTAGCTAATAGTAATAACCCAAAATGTGATAGACAAGCTCATCTCGAATTAGGCATTGTTATTTAATCAACAGCATAAATGATGCAAGTTTATTTATTCACCAGGGTTATTAGTGTTAAAAACTACATTTGCGTAAGATCCCAAATTATTTAGATCCTGGAACCATTATTTTCTTCTTAATATTATATATATTAGTTACATACTGGATTGCTAAAGCATTTCAATCTGTTTGTAAAATGAAAGGTTATAATAGTTTGTTGTATTTTTGGATTTGCATGGTTGTTCCCCTCGCTGGCTGGATTTTAGTAGCCGCTCTTCCAGTTAAAGAAGATAAGCGAAACACTTAACCTGAATTTCCGCCTCACATTCTTGTGGTGCAAATTAATCCCATGTATACATATACCACTTTTTGCAGGCAACTACACAGTCCCGGATAGCTGCGCAGCTATTCGGACTGTTTCATTTTTGGGTTATCCTGTTGTTAGCTGATATTGAAAGGAATGACAACACGCAAAACAAGACCCGCATCGTCGAATTGCAGCTCTAGCAGCCCCACTATGGGGATCATTGACTGTTTCGCTGCATCAGGTCACGATCCTGAACAAATTACTTGCGTACATAAAAACAGAGAACCTCTTTCGGCTCTCTGCTTTCTTTTCGCCAATCATGAAATTTCGACAGAAAGGATGAAGGTCGAGTGGCAGACTTTCCTTTTTCGATTTTGATCCCTCCTGATTTTTAAAGGAGGACTGGATCGGTTACTGATCGAATGGAAAAGGAATTCATCTTTTCATTCCGTGCTTCTCGTCTTCTTATTCAAGAGACTCAAATCCATCAAAGAAAAACAACTCTTCTTATTGGACAGTCTGACTGAAAATCTCCTGGATTTTATGACTGAGGGTCTGGGCCAGCATTTGATGGTTTGCTTCATCCATATGAATTCCATCAAAGTCACTGGCCTGGGCATATTTTGAAGCATCCAGAAAATAGACTGGATAAGGAGCAATCGCGTTTTGAATCTCATCCGCTAACAGTTTAGACTGCTCGACCGAATAGGCGTCGAAGGTACCGCCAGGACCCTGAAGTTCTGGCAGATGATCAGCGAGCAGGATTGGAGCCACCACCAGCAAAGCTGGCGTGGGCATTCCCTCGAAAAGGGTCGGATTCATATATTCGCGTACATACTGGCGGATCCCATTGGCAATAAACCGGGCTGAAGAATGATAAGACGACTTTAAATCATTTGTTCCAAGCATAAGAATAATCAGATCAAGGGGATGATGCGTCAGAATCGCGGTTTTAAAATCCTTAAAGCCGGATTTTTCGGGCTGGAAGGTATCGATGCACACCGCATTGCGTCCGGACAGACCTTCTTCAATAACTTCCAGCTCATCCAGGCCGCCATCCAGATGGCGGGTCCATCTTTCATCCATCCGGCGATATTCATAGGGGCAATATCCCCAGGTATTTGAATCTCCAAAGCATAAAATTCGTTTTGTCATTCTGATTACTCCTTTTGTTCGACTATTGACTATTCTTCTTCAGTCTGTTCGCTTGTGCTTCGCATTCGACTGCACTCTTATTCAATTTACTCGGCTTTCCATTCAGCCGCTCTGCTTTTCTGGCTGTTGCTTTTCTGGTGGTTTACTGCCGCCTGCCCTGACTCACTTTTGACTGCTACTTTGCTGGGCATCGCTTAGGACTCGGTCACGTTCAACCATCTGGACAGTCTGGCCGTGCAGGTTTTCTTTTTCACTTCTGTTCTGGCGCATATAGGCCGCATATAAAATATCAATCATCACCAGCAGCGGAAACTGCGGGGAGATCAGATTGCCGTGATTCAGATGCAAAAGCGAAGGAACAATGATCACTTCATCCACAAACTCCTTGAAACACTCACGGGGGCTGGAGGTGATCAGAACTGTTTTCGCTTTGCGCTGGTGGGCAACATGGAGATATTCGAGAAATTCTTGCCGCGTTCCTGATAAAGAAAGACCAAAAACCAAATCCTGGTCGTCACGGAAAACCGAAATCATCCGCATCATATCGACATCATCAAAGGCCTCGATGCCGACACCAACCCGCATAAATCGATAGGCCATTTCTCTGGCGGCATATCCCGATGACCCAATTCCACCTACATATACCCGTCTGGCCTCCGAAATCATCTGCGCCACTTTGCAGATCTGTTCTTCCCGGATCAGGCTGTAGCTTTTCGTCAGCAGATCCTGATAGGCATTGAGTACCTGTAAGGAAGACTGGGCAATGTTTTCGCCGGTTTTCTTCATTTCCAGACTATTGCTGTACTGAAAGATAAATTCTCGATAGCCTTTAAACCCACATTTTTTGGCAAAGCGGACCAGAGTGGCTTCCGAAACCGCAAGCAGATGAGCCATTTCTTTTAATGAGAGATCATTTGGTTCATTTTCTTCAAGGAAATAGTGAGCAATTCCTTTTTCGGTCTGGGTCATATTGGAATAGGCGGCCTCAATTAGAGGCAGAGCCGATTTTTCTGTATACTGCATGAATACCACTCCTTTCTTTACCGCTTTGTCCGAATCTATAGGCGTGCACTTTCCCATAGATCTACTTCAGTTCTATCAACCTTTTATATCTATATCGACATTTGCTCGATATATCAGACATTAACGATGGATCATCCTCCTGAATGCAAAAACTCATCAGGCAAGATCGGGATGAGAATTCAGGAAATGAACCAGGGCCCCTTGCATGCCTGCTGCATTCTGGTGGCTGGCAAATTCAATCCGGGTGGACTCAGAAATCAGGGGAATCGATGCCTGGGTAAAGCTTTTTTCGATCATTGGGCGCAAAATTTTGTCCTGAGCCATAATTCCGCCGCCAAGTACCACAACTTCCGGGTTAAGGATATAACAGATGGCTGCAATCCCCTGTCCAAGGTAGGTACACATCCGCTCAATTTCTTCCTGACAGATTTTGTCGCCAGCAGCCGCCAGTTCAAAAATTTTCCGGCCATTCCACTCTTCAATTGGCTCTTCTTTGCGTTTGGCAACATTGGCCGTCATCGCCGAAGTGGCAGCCAGTTTCTGGAAATGTTCTCCATATAATGGCATATAACCCACTTCACAGGCTGAATACGTATTGCCATGAAGAAGCCGTCCATGATCAATAAAGCAGCCACCAATTCCTGTTCCAATTGTTAAAACCAGAGCAGATCCGGCCCCTTTGGCACTGCCGCTTGCATATTCAGAAAGGCCGGCACAATTGACATCATTTTCAACTTCAACGGGCAGAGTCAGACTGGCCAGTTCATCCCTGAAGCAGATTCCCGCATACCCTGGGATCGCATCGGATGCATATAAAATTGACGCGTTGTCTGTATCCACCATTCCCGCACTTGAAATGGCGACTCCTTTTACCTCTGGATATTCTTCCCTGCACTCAGCGGCCAGTCCACACACTTTCTGTGCCAGAGCTTTGCCGCCCTTATTGGCGTGGGTCGGGGTTTCCTGGGCTTTTACGATCATTCCATCGCTTTGAACGACTCCATATTTAATGGCTGTTCCGCCAATATCAATGCAGATAAACTTATTCATTTTTCTCGCTCCTTTTCATAGACCTTCTCATGTCTTCAAACCTTCATCTGCGAAGCTTTTCAAAGAATCGTTACGATAGCACGCCATTCCTGCCAACACGCGGGTTTCTCTCCGCTTTGAAAAAGCTTCCAATTACTATTATTTTAGCCAGCACAGTCCATGATTGGAATCTGGCAGTAAAAAACCGTCTTCCGGTTTTTGAAAGACGGTTTGATGATTCAAAGTGCTTGGTCAATCAATAGAATCAGTCGATTTTGACTTTGAAAATCGCTTTTTTGATCATTTCTGGCTGATCACCGGCTTTAACTGCGGTGCGATGAGCATCATTGGGATAGCAGACCAGAAAGTCACCTGGATTCATGATGACACTGGCCATCTTGTCTCCAAAGGCTGGCTGGAAATCCCCAGCCTTTTCATATTCGCCTTTCTCTAAATTTTCGAGGAAGTTCAGATCAATCTGTTCAGCCCCAGAAATGGGAACATGGACATCCAGATAGTCTTTATGAGCCTCCCAGAACCGTTCTTCCGGCGTTTTCGTCTCATAGCTGACGATGTTGACAAACAAGCGGTCACCATCAATCGGATGAGATCCATTTTCAAATGAAGCCAGGTCATGGCTTAAGGCAAAGTCAACAGCTTCTTGAACTCCGGCCTCCAGTTTTCCCTGGCTGGCCGGGTCAGCTAATCTTGCAAAAATCATGCCATACCTCCTGCCGCAGCATCGCGGACTTCAGCAAGTCTTTCTTCGGTTTTGAGACCTTTTCTGAAATCAGCGTACACGGTAAACTTTGGTGCATCTGTTTTCTTGCCAGTCGCTTTGTTATACAGCCAGCTTGCCGGCAGGCCAACAGCCAGGCAGACAGCAATCGAGATCAGAGAATAAGACCAGATCGATACGTTGGTTGCATAGTATTTGACGATGATCATGACGATCGTTGAAGCGGCAAATCCTGCGAAAGCACCACATGCATTGGCTCTGCGGAAGAAAACACCCAGAATAAAGATACCAACGAGAATTCCAAGAACAAGACCCATGAATCCGTTGAACCATTCGTAAGCCGAAGTAATTCCGCCAGAAGCCAGTAGCATTGCGACCACGATAGAGAAAATTCCAACAGCAAGAGAAACATACTGACCAATTTTGGTCTGTTTTTCAAAGCTCATTTCTTTTTTGGTCAGGCGGGACTGAATATCCAGTGTCCAGGAGGAAGCAATGGAGTTCAGACCTGTAGAGAGTGTGGACTGTGCGGCCGCGTAGATGGCAGCAAGCAGCAGACCGGTAATTCCAACTGGAAGTTCAAAAGCAATATAGGAAGCAAAGATCTGGTCCTGCGCAGCTGCTGGTGGAAGCGGATGCTGCTGATAGAAGACATACAGACCTGTACCAATCAGGTAGAATGCAGTAGCAAGACCGATGGAGAGGATTCCATTGGTACGCATCATTTTGTTCAGTTTCTTTGTATCGGTTGTGGTAACGAAACGCTGAACGATATCCTGGCTGGATACGTAAGAACCAAGCGTGTTGAGTCCGGCACCAAAAACCATCAGGAACACGGAATCACGAAGCAGGTTGGCATCAAAGATCGGCTGATCTGGAGCCAGGAATTTGTGTTCTGTCCAGAAGGAAGAGAAGACAGCACCTACACCACCGTCAATGTTGCTCATCAGGTAAACCAGCGCAAAAATAATGCCGACAATCAGTACAGATCCCTGAATAAAGTCAGTCCATAATACGGATTTCAGACCACCTGTATAGGAGTAGATAATCGCAATGATTCCCATGATCAGAATCAGGATGTTGACGTTAATCCCGGTTAAGGATGCAAGGACCATGCAGGGCAGATACATGATGATGGACATTCTTCCGATCTGGTAGACGATGAACATCACCGCACCCAGAACGCGAAGGGCTTTGGATCCAAAACGCAGCTCAAGATAATGGTAAGCTGTGTCGATATCCAGTTTTGCATAAACGGGCAGGAAGTAGCGAATAGCCAGCGGAATGGCAATGAGCATACCGAGCTGGGCAAACCACATAATCCAGGTGCCGGCATAGGAGTTTCCGGCCAGCGAGAGGAAGGAAATTGGGGAAAGCAGGGTGGCAAAAATTGATACAGAAGTTACCCACCAGGGGATGGTTCCGTCACCTTTGAAGTACTCCTTGCCTTTCATGTCTTTCTTGGCGAAAAACAGACCAGCTACAAGGACGGCTCCAAGGTAGACAACGAGGATGATAAAGTCATAGATCGTAAATCCTTGCATAATTTGTCTCCTTTATTTATTTGTGTATTGTTTGTGCGTCTTGATTGGACGATTCGTATTTCGTCTGATTTTGAGAATTGACCGTTGATCATGAATTGTTGATTCATGAGTTTCTGATCATGAGTTACTCATTTATGAATTGCTGATCATTGATCTCGGATGGCTTGAACTGACTCTTCGTGTCCGGTTGGACGATCTGACCGTCAGTTTTTTGGTCCGACCAGTGCCCGGCCCAAAGCGACGGCGTTTTGCGGTCGCTTTGGAGGGTAGTGGGCAATAAGACCAGACAGAAGCGAAGTTACGGCTTCAAACCTGTCTGGATTTGATTTATTTCTGGTTGTTTCTGGTTTCTGTTTTTTGTTTAGAGGTATTTAGCGCGGGCGTCGCGGATCATTTTAGCTGCTTCTTTAACGATGGCTTCATCTTCGGTGGCAAGTGGAGCAAGCGGGGCAGCAACACTTCCAAGTTCCAGGCCTTCGTTTTCTTTCAGGATGGCTTTAATGACTGCATACATATTTCCATGCGCGGAGCACATCTTGTAGATGATATTGTTGATGTCGTACTGCATGGCTTTTGCCAGTTCCCATTCCTTGTTTTCAAGCGCTTCATTCATTTTTAAGAACAGATCTGGCATCACACCATAGGTACCGCCGATGCCGCCTTTAGCGCCCATCAGTCTTCCGGAAATGAACTGTTCATCTGGTCCGTTGAAGACAATGTAGTCATCGCCGCCATCGGCAACGAACATCTGAATGTCCTGCACAGGCATCGAGGAGTTCTTAACGCCGATTACATTCGGGTTTTTGCGCATTTCGGCATACAGAGCCGGAGTTAAGGCAACGCCAGCCAGCTGTGGAATGTTGTAGATCACAAAGTCCGTATTTGGAGCTGCTGCGGAGATGTCATTCCAGTATTTGGCGATGGCATGTTCTGGAAGCTTGAAGTAGATTGGTGGAATGGAAGCAATTGCATCGACACCCAGAGATTCTGCATGGCGGGCCAGTTCCTGACTTTCCTTGGTCGAGTTGCAGGCAACGTGAGCAATGACAGTTAAAGAACCATCGTTAGCTGCCATGACATTTTCCAGAACGGTTTTGCGCTGTTCAGGTGTGAGGTAGATGCATTCGCCGCTGCTTCCATTGACATAAACACCTTTGACACCCTTTTTAATGAAGTAGCGTGTTAAGTCCTGGACAGCTTCGGGGCTGATTTCGCCGTTTTCATCGAAGCAGGCATAGAATGCTGGAATCACACCTTCGTATTTCGTTAAGTCTCTCATTTTGTTCTCCTTCTTGCTGCCAGTGGCAGATCTTTCTTCAAACATAGTTTTAGATTTCAATCCGTTTGGGGTTTCTGTTTCCTTTGTTTTTCACGTTTTCCGGCTTCAGTCTTCAAGTGCATCCGTAAAACGCTTTGTGATCAACTGAGGACGGGTAATTGCGCTGCCCACAACACTGGAAAAACATCCCAGTTCCATTACGCGGCGCAGTTTAGAGGGGGTATCAATATTGCCCTCCGCAATGACCGGATGGGTAACGTTCTTTAAAATCGTGCGAATAATTTCAAAATCGTTTTCTTCAATCCGATCGTTTTGGGATTGCGGTGTATATCCCACCAGTGTTGTGCCGATGTAATCGAAACCAAGCTGATCGGCATGGAGGGCTTCTTCAATCGTTGAACAGTCTGCCATCCATTTCTGTTCTGGATATTTGGCCTTAATATGGGCGAAAAACTCATCCAGAGTTTTCCCATCCGGCCGCAGACGATCCGTTGCATCTAAAGCGATGATTTCCGGTCTGACTTCCATTAGTTCATCGACTTCTTTGATTGTAGGCGTGATGCGTACACCATTTTCTGGATAATCTCGTTTGATAATGCCGATTACCGGAAGATCCACCTGACGCTTGATTTCAGCAATATCTTCTACGGAATTGGCCCGAATCCCTGCAGCTCCGCCTTCTTTGGCCGCCAGCGCCATTCGTCCCATAATGAAGGAGGAATGAAGCGGCTCTTCTGGCAGTGCCTGACAGGAAACGATCAGTTTGTGCTCAATAGCCTGGGCTGTCTTATCTTTCATGTCTGCTCCCTTCGTTTGACAGATATGAGTATACCCAATCTGAAATTTATTTCAATTTCATAATCTAATTTAGAAATTACTTTCATAAAAACTTTTATAGGAGCCTAATTGATTTATAACTAAGTCTTAAGTTGCAAATAAACTGAAATTTATTTCTTTGCAAAACACTTCCATAATGAAATTTCCGTGCTACAAAGATTTATTTATATTCAGTCTACGAATATAAACATTGTTATTTCATCTTTTTAATCTAAATCCCCTTTTGACCAACGCCGCTTTCTGTCCTCTGTATCCTAAATTCCCGCCTTTATACACATGTCCATTAAAGGCCGAATAGTTCCATAATCTGATTCTGTAGACTGGTTGTCTGCAGAGTCAGATTTTTTCTTTTTCCTTCCACGCTGATTTTCTTAAGTTCTCCAATCTCATTCATGATTTCCTGATAGGAATACTTATTGGACCATTTCACTTCTGAAAGCTTCTGACGAATCCAAACAACCAGGATCAATGTCAGAAACTGTATGAATATCCGCCCGTTCATTGTCTCTTCACTGTGGACTCTCAATCGTTTCATATCCATCTGATTTTTCAGGTCATCAAATGACTTTTCAACGCAGTCTTTCTCTCTGTAGATGGTCAATGCTTCTGTTTTATCCTTGATGAAATTACTGGCCATGACAAACCAGCCCACTCTGTTTTTTAGATGGCTTTCGATGGCCGCATCGTTATAGAGAACCTTGCGTCCTCTGACTTTTGTCTCTTTTATGGTGAAATACGTTTCAACGAATTTCTCATCATTTACCTTTTCATCGTTGCAGAGCGCCTGGTAAGTAGTATGCAATTTATGATTGAATGCTTTCTTTTCTCCAGCAGCTTTATCGCTGTCAAAATAAATATGGAGATAGAGACGATGGCCTTCCCATTTCTGCAGCTCTGTTACTCCATAAACCTCATCACCTGCAACACTCACCACATTGTAGTGGCTTTCAATCGTATCTCTGTATTTTTCTACAGCTTCTTTGGCGATCTTACTGGTAAAAGGTACACCTAACGCAAAGTGAAAATGGTCCTTATAGAGAGCCTCCAGGTTGTATAACGAGAAAAATCCTTTATCCATGATCAAAGAAAGCATTTTTGGGGTAATCATCGTCTGGTTCTCCAAAACGGACTTCAGTGCCTTTACATCCTTGATCTTGCCATCAAGGGGCATGAAATAGATAGGAAGCTTGCTTTTCTGCCCTGTAATCATCAGAAGATTAATCTGGGGAAGAGGTTCATGATCGCGGTTATAGCCATACTTCACCATGGAAATGAATTCGGAATAGGATGAAACACTTGTGATGTCCAGGGCAAAGTATTCTTTAGACTCATTATGAGCTATCCATGTTCTGAAAAATTCTTGCTGCTTTGACAAGGTAAGACATTGCAGAAGCTCACTGACTCTTTGGCTGATTAAACCATTAGGAAGGTAGGTTTCATTATGAGCAGACCAGCGGTCAATTAAGTAGAGCGGATCACCGGTAGAGGCTAGAAATTCACAGCAGGTCATAATGTAAGGCCAGTGATTTGGGAAGACTTTTTTAAGGCAGTCCATTAACCCCGTTTCACGAGCGGCCTTATCCACAATCGAAAAACTGCCGCTGCCAGTTACAGTAATCTGTGACTCTGGTTTAGATTGACAAAGTCCGTTTCCATTTTTAGCTCTAGGCCGATTCGGAACGATTTCTCCCGTCCGTTCATCGATATGGCCGATGCATTTACGATGAGAATCAGGTTTTTTCTTCTCTTTGTTCCAAAATGACTCAACCTCATAAACATAAATCCGACCATTTTTACCTTTAACCTTCACTTGAGATGACATAGCAGGCCTCCAAAACCTATGTATAACTTGTAAATATTATAGATTATACATACTTAATAAGTCAAGAGAAAAGTCCTGATATTTCTTTATAAAAAGTAATATCAGGACTTTCGGACCACTACATCTCTGTATATAGTGGGGAATTTAGGCTGTATTTCTCTTGCCTGTCTGCTCTTGTGCATCTTCTCTCCCATAGCTTCTCTTCCGTAGCTTCTCTTCCGTAGCTTCTCTTCCGTAGCTTCTCTTCTCCATCGCAATCGATCGAACAGCCAGTCATCAAAAAAACTGAGCAGGTATACGCTGCCTGCTCAGTTTTTTTGATCGATAAATTGATTTTTATTTCCTGGTTTCTTTTTCCTGATCCCTTTTGCCAGATGGACAGGCAAATCAGGCGGATTGAATCTTCTGCTGGTCCAGAGCGGTCTGCAAACTGCTCCTGTTTATTCCTGGAAACCAGTCAGTGTCATTTCTTCCACCTGCAGATCGACTTCCTGTGCCGACTGATCAGCTTTCTGTTTCTTCCGGGCTTCTTTTGCCCGATTGGCTTCGACATATTTGCGAAGATCGCGCTGCATGATTTCATATTGTTCGATGCTCATGTCAGCCAGACGCTTTTTCATATTCTCAGTGATTTCCTGGACTTCTTTTACAGCCTTTTCTTCACGCTGCTTTTTCTTTTCTTCCTGGCGTCGATCCATCTCCTTTCGGATATCCCGGCGGCGCTGGGCAAGCAGACCATTGAGTTCTCCACCCAGAATGAAAGTCAGGCTGGTCAGATACAGCCACAAAAGCAAAACGATAAATCCACCAAGGGTACCGTAAATGACCGAATACTTGGCAAAATTTTCGACATAGAAAGAGAAGACCACGCTGGCCAGAATCCAGAGCACGATCGCAAAGATATTGCCCGGAGCCAGGTATTTAAACTTCTGATGGCCATCGAGGGAAAGATTATAGACAATGCCCAGCGCAAAAAACATCAGCACACCTGCTCCCAGAAATCGCCCATAGTCCCAGATTCTCAAAATCATCTCGCCCGCAAACTGTTCGGCAGCATTCTGGCTGAAGAGATGGATAATATACAGAATGACATTGCGGCCAAAAACAAACATCACCAGCGTCAGCACCAATGTCAGCGGCATGATAATCGCGCCGACAATGGATTTCAGAATGAATTGAAGCCGGGGTGCAGGCGGCTGGCCATAGGACATCCGGATCGTTTTCATCAAAGAACTGACAACCCGCCAGGGAAAATAGATGGAAAAAACCAGGGTAAATGTCAGCATTGTTTTGGATGGAGCTTCCTGGACATAGTTGAGATAGCTTTCGATGATGGAAATGATGCTTTGCGGCAACACATTGCGAAGTCCATTTAAAGCCTGTAGCACATCGATATCCAGTCGTCCAACCAGAAAGGACAGCAGAATCAACAACGGAAAGATTGAAAAAATAAGGTAGTAAGTGGTTGCTGCCGCACGGGTTCCGAGATCATCGGTAAAATAGTGGATCAGCATCTGCCCGGGCAGCGACTGAAAAAAAGACTTCATCGCCCCGGAAAACGGTGATTGTTTTTTATCTGCCATATCTATGCTCAACAGTCAGCTTTAGCTGCTGTCCACTCCCCTCTACTGTTCAAATTGATTATGCCGTCTTCAAACGGCCTGAAAATGGTTATTCTTCTTTATCTAGCCAGATTTCTTACGAGATCGCAAGACGAATCTTCGAATTCTGGCCATTCTTTCTTACAGGATGTCCGCAAAAAGAAAAGACAATTCTCCCATCTTCGTCCTGTTTTTTCAATTCCTCATGCAATCTCGATGGCTTCCTTTTGAAATTGCGAGAATCGAACCTGTAAAACCGTCTCAGGTGATATCCTGTTACTATCTTTGATTTTTTATGCACCCTGCCGTCCCTTTCAAAACAGATGCCTGGATCAGGATCGACATCCACCGTCTCTGATTACCTGAATAGATGCACTACCTGGATAAACATCTGAATAAATATAAGGAAAGCATTGGATGGGCAGCGATGCATACCCCTTTGAGGAGAACGGTTATGAAGACTTTGAATTATCTTGACGAACTCAATGAACTGCTGGATCTGGCCACCAAAAAAGAACTGATCACTGTCTTGCGTGAGCTGGCGCAGGATCCAGCCAGCCAGTTTGCACTGATCGAAGCTTTGAAAGCGGCCAGAACTGCTGGCGGGCCATCGATAAATTCCATCCGCGAACAGGCTAAAGATCTCGAACAGAGATGGAACGAGGCTGCCGGAGCTCAGTTAAAGCTGGAAGCTGAACCTGTATATGGTGAAGATTTGCTGGTCGACGCACCTGAACATTTTGTTTTAACCGATGAAAAGAATGTCCGCTCGTTAATTCAGGAAAGCGAAGCCCTGATTCATCAGGCTGCCACAGCCCGTGATTTTACGACTGCCTTTAAGCTGATGGATCTGCTTTCTAACCCATCTTTTACCCTGACCTTCATGGACTATGAGATCCCATCCGAAAAACCACTGGCTCTGCTTGAACGCCATGGTCTGGTTGATGAAAAGCTCGAAACCATCTGGCTGAACATTCTGCCTGCTTACCTGACCTTAAGTCAGGATCGTCCAGAAGTGACTTTCGATACCATTCTGGAAAAAGCTTGCCAATATCATTTCAGTCTGGCTATTTTACGCCCATTATTTGAAACGAATGATTTCAATGTGACCGAACGTCAGAACATTTCCCGCGGCTGGCGGGACTGCCTGATCCGTCATCAGGCTCATCATTCCAGCGATGGCCAGGAAGCCTTAAATCAGGCTGAAGAACACCTGCCTGAAACCTATACGGCTGACCTGCTTTAAGCGATTTTTCTTCCTTTCCAAGATTCTTCTTTTCCACTTACGACTGCTGGTCACTCAGCAGTCGTTTTGTCTTTTTCTCTCAGATTCATTTGACAAAGTTAGTCTAAGCTAATATCATTTCTTCCGTAAGTTAGTTTAAACTAACCGAAAAGAAGAAGCGCGATTGCCATTATCAAAAAGGCAATCCAAGGAGGACGAAGATGAATACAGCTACAATGAAGATTAACCCTGGAAAAACAAGTGCAGTTCCGGAATGGTACGCCAGCTTTGAAGCGGAGCTGGTTCCAATTTGTGCCCCAACTCTTGCGGGATTTAAATCCGCCAGCATTTTCTCCGTCCGCCCCACCGATCCTGAGTATATTCGCTTGAAAGTTGAATACTGGGATCAGAAGCTTTCAAAATTTGGCGTTCGCGTAACGATTCTCAAAGACGGCACATCCCCGCGTCCAACGATCATTTATGTCTATCGCCCGCATCAGGTGATGGCAGATCTGAACAAAGCCGGGGTCCGTGACTTTCTAGGCCGCTATGGCTATGACCCGGATCTTTCTTTGGAAGAATGTCTGGATGTTCTGCGCGAGCGTCTGTTAAAAGGCAACGAATTTCCTCATGAGATTGGTATTTTTATCGGCTATCCATTGGAGGATGTGGTGCTGTTTGTGGAAAACAAAGATAGAAGCGGCTGCTGCATGGGGCTTTGGTGCGCCTACTGTGACCAGGAAGAAAAAGAGAAATTCTTCAATCACTGCAAGCGATGCACCTCCATCTACACCCACCTTTTCCATCAGGGACGCCCTGTTGAACAGATGGTCGTCGCCTGCTAAAGCCATTCTTTCCTGAACCGGTCAGCCATCCTCCAACTCCCCACTTAAAAATCAAATCGCACAGTCTCCATAAAACGAAAGCAGGTATTCAGCGCCGGATATCACGGATAGAACAGATAGAACCGGATATCACTGACAGATAGGAAACAATTGAAAAGTCCGCCTGTTTGATGAGCGGACTTTTCAATTGTTTTAATTTTGTTTCTGTGATTCCATTTGTCGTTTTCTTGCCTGTCTATTTATGGTTGTACGTATGACAGGGAAACTTTATTGACCAAGAATTTCAGCAATGCTGTCGCCATAGCCAAGTTTTTTAAAGTCATCCACGAAGGTATCGACAGCCTGATCAATGGCTACATTTTTCACGAGCGCTTCAATCACATCTGGAGCAGCGGTTGCTGCACCGACTCCATATTCACAAAGAGAAAGAACCTGCATGCTGTTTTTGAACGAGGCAGCCAGGACTTCCGTATCCATATGGTTGTTCGTCAGGATATTCTGAATTTCTTTAACGACACCGACGCCATCATATCCCATGTTATCAATGCGATTTACATAGGGAGCCACATAATCTGCTCCAGCTTTGGCAGCAAGGTAAGCCTGCATTGGCGTATAAACAACAGTCCCACAAGTATGAATACCCATTTTCTTGAGTTCACGGATGGCCGCAAAACCAGCTGGGATGGACGGAATTTTGACGATTGTATTCTGGCCAAATTCTTTGGTGATCGCTTTGGCCTCTTTGATCATGCCTTCGGTATCGGTTGGAACTGCCTGAACAAACAGCAGAGCATCCTGACCAATGATTTCACGGATTTCATGCAAAGTTTCGATTGGGTTTCGTTTGGCTTTGGCCAGAATGGATGGATTGGTCGTTACGCCATCGACCGGGTATTCCGCCACCAGTTTGCGAATCTTTTCTACGTTTGCATCGTCGATTAACAGTTTCATCTTATCCTCCAGATCGAACAGATCATTTTTATTAAATTTTCGAATGAAGATTTTATATCTTTCGTTCGCAAGTTCATGATAGACCGCACCCTTAAAAATGTCAATCGAACATCCATTAAATTTCATTTGAAACTTTTATCTTTGAATTTAAAGGCAATCTGGTTTATTTTATAGAGGATAAAGTTTCGATACTGCATTCATCGAAACCTGAATATCGAAAAGAGCGCAGAAAATCTACAGGAAAAAGGAGTGCCAGACCTTATGAAAAACAATCGTCAGAATCTGATTCTTGAATATTTAACCAGTCAGGAAAGCATGGATGTCACCGATCTTTCCAAAGCACTTGAAGTCTCCCAGGTCACTATCCGCAAAGACCTCAATGAACTGGAAGAAAAAGGCTTGATTCATCGTGAACATGGCTTTGCCAGACTGCGCAGCCGAGACGATATTGCTGGACGGATTGCCTATCATTTTGAAGCGAAAAAGCAGATCGCCAAAAAAGCCGCTGAGCTGATTCAGGACGGCGATACATTGATGATCGAATCGGGATCGTGCTGTGCCCTGCTTGCCCAGGAACTTGCCGAAACAAAAAAGGATCTGACAATCATTACCAACAGCGCCTTCATTGCGGATTATATCCGGCATTCTGATGGTGCCCAGGTGATTTTGCTTGGCGGTATTTACCAGAAAGACTCCCAGGTGATGACTGGTCCGCTGGTTGCGCAGGGGGCCGAAAACTATTTTGTCAAATATTTCTTTATCGGTACCGACGGCTTCAGCGAACGGACTGGCTTTACCAACAGTGACCAGATGCGAACGCAGGCAGTCCGGGATATGGCCAGACAATGCGACAAGCTTGTCATTCTGACCGAAAGCGAGAAGTTCAGTCAGCACGGATCCATTCCCATCAATATCAAAGATCAGCCAAAGCTGGTGATTACCGATTCCAATCTTCCCGATTCAACCCGCGATATTCTTGTTCGCAATGGCTGCCAGGTTGAAATTGCCTGAAACCGATCCTAAATCCTTCAAGCCAAACCGGCGTAAAAATCAAGGCCAGTGTTTCGTAGATTGCGAAACGCTGGCCTTTTTAGTTCTTTATCTGACTGTCCTCTTTTTCCACTTCTCCATGGATTGACTAGCCGGACCGCTATTTGTGAAACTCTTCCTGCTTCTTTCTTCCTTCATTTTGTTTCCTTCATTCTCCAAAAAAATCCGGAGGACTCCAAACAGCCAATCCGGATTGTTATGCCAAAAATAAAGTGAAAAATTCCAATCCAATACCATCTGTCCTTCAACAGACCATCTCATCAGACAAACGCATCGATCCCTTCCTCTTTAAACACCTGGATGTAATCCGACAGATCTTCCTTTCGAAGAGCCTGGGTGTCTTTGTAGGCATAATCACGTTCAAGCATTTCGTATTTTCGCTCGCCCATCTGGTGGAAGCAAAGAAGCTGAACCCGATCCAGACCGTTTTCTTTCAGAATTTTCGCAAATCCAAGTGCATCTTCCCTGGAATCATTAAAGCCAGGGATCACTGGAATCCGACAGAGAATCTCATGATTGTTCTGGCAGGCCCAGCGCAGATTTTCAAGAATCTGGCTATTCGAAACGCCCGTTCCTTTACGGTGCATGGAATCATCGGGATGTTTCAGATCGAATAACAGTAAATCTAGTTTGGCAGCCAGTCTTTGAAAGATTTCCGGGCTGACCACACCCGTGGTTTCAATGGCTGTATGAATCCCTTTTTCTTTTAAGGCATCGAGCAGTTCGCCAAGGAATTCTGGCTGCATCATCCCTTCACCGCCTGAAATCGTCACCCCGCCACCAGATTCTTCATAAAAAGGCTGGTCTTCCAGACAGGCGTTGACAATTTCATCGACAGCAGACTCCCTGCCTTCTGCTTTCCAGGCTCCATATAAGCAGGCTTTTGTGCATTTGCCACAATGGATGCATCTGTCTTGATCCTTATGGATGCGGCCAGCATGAGCATCAAAGGATAACGCCTTCTGGGGACAGGCCGCTACGCAATAGCCGCATCCTACACATTTTTTTACATCATAGAGGTATTCCGTCTCCATTCGCTGCGATTCGGGATTGGCACACCATTTACAACGCAGCGGGCATCCTTTTAAAAAGACGGTCGTGCGGATTCCTGGTCCATCATGGATAGAAAATTTCTGAATATTGAAAACAACTCCCTTGCTCATATCAATTTCTCCGTTTCTCTGTACGGTTTCGATTATACAGTCAAAATTTTCAATAACAATAAATATTTATTTCATTTGAAATTTTTCGAAGTCAAAGAAAGCGAATATCCATTTTCATCGCTTCCTGTTTTTTAGAGAGGACACTTTCTATATGCTTCCGTCCTATGCTTTCCTCCTATTCTTTCGTTTGAAAGAATAAAATATTTTATATGGAATTTTACATTTACAATTCAAGCAAAGTTGTTATAATGGATTTGCAAACGAAAGGCAATAAGTTTCATTTGAAACTTCAGGTACACTATGAAAAACGTTGAACATTTTGGAGAACTCTCCGAACGCATGGAATCTTTTCGCCAGAAAGTTCTGGATAAAGAACCCTGGATTGATGCCGAGCGCGCTTTACTGGCCACTGAGGCTTACAGAGAAAATATCAATGAACCCGTTGTCGTCCGCCGGGCGAAAATGCTGGAAAAGATTCTTGAAAATATGACAATCTATATCGAAGATGAATCCCTGATTGCTGGCAACCAGGCCTCCGCAAACCGAAATGCCCCTGTTTTTCCTGAATACACACTTGGTTTCATCGTCGACGAACTTGACCTTTTCGAAAAACGTGACGGGGATGTATTCAGAATTTCAGAAAAGACCAAAGAAGAAATCCGCTCCATCACCCCCTTCTGGGAAGGAAAAACGCTGCGCGAAAAAGGGATGGCTGCCCTGCCTGAAGAAGTTCAGGTCTATATGGAAACCGGCTTATTTGGAATGGAAGGAAAATTGAATGCGGGCGATGCCCATCTGGCTGTAGATCTGCCAACCGTTTTACAGACCGGTCTGAAGGGATATTATAAGCGCGCTGAAAAGCTCAAAAGTGAATTAGACCTTTGCGATCCGGCTTCCCTGCCTAAATACCAGTTTTACAAGGCATCCATGATCGCCTTAAAAGCCGTCCAGCACTTCTCAAACCGCTATGCCCTGCTTGCCGAAGAAATGGCTGAAAACGAAATCGGAAGTCGTCGAGAAGAACTGCTGGAACTGGCCGATATCTGCCGTCGGGTTCCCTGGAATGCTCCACAGACTTTCCACGAAGCCATTCAGGCTGTCTGGCTGATTCAGGTAGTATTACAAATTGAGTCCAACGGTCACTCCCTGTCCTTTGGCCGCTTTGATCAATACATGAATCCGTTCTATGAAAAAGATTTAGCAGAAGGACGAATTGATGAAGAAGGTGCTCTTGAACTGTTATCCAACCTCTGGATTAAAACCCTAACCATCAATAAAGTCCGCTCGCAGTCTCATACCTTCTCTTCAGCGGGAAGCCCAATGTACCAGAATGTTACCGTTGGCGGCCAGACACCTGATGGCCAGGATGCCGTCAATCCAACCAGCTACCTCGTTTTAAAATCAGTGGCCAGAACAAGACTGCCCCAGCCAAACCTGACCGTTCGTTATCATGCCGATCTGTCTCATGAATTCATGAAAGAAGCGATCGAAGTCATGCGACTTGGAACAGGAATGCCAGCTTTTAATAATGATGAAATCATCATCCCCTCCTTTATCAACCTTGGCGTTAAAAAGGAAGATGCCTACAACTACTCCGCCATTGGCTGTGTAGAGACCGCTGTTCCAGGCAAATGGGGCTATCGCTGCACAGGCATGTCTTATCTGAACTTTCCAAGATTGTTATTGGCAGTCATGAACGATGGAATTGACCAGACCACCGGCAAACGGTTTGTTTCGCCAACTGGTCATTTCGAAGACATGAAATCTTATGATGAGCTGAAAGCAGCCATCGATAAAGCAATGGTCGAACTGACCCGAGCCAGTGTCATCACCGAAAATGCCATTGATCTGGTTTCCGAAAAAGAAGTTCCTGATATTCTTTGCTCCACATTGACTCAGGATTGCCTGGGCCGAGGCAAAACCATCAAAGAAGGTGGCGCCATCTATGACTTTATTTCTGGGCTGCAAGTCGGCATTGCCAACATGGCTGACTCTTTAGCGGCCATCAAGACGCTGGTCTACGACGAAAAGAAGATCACACCAGAAGAACTCATGAATGCTCTTCATTCCGATTTTGAAGGCCCACAAGGTCAACACATCCGTCAGATGCTGATTCACGAAGCCCCAAAATATGGCAACGATAACGATCTGCCAGACCACTTAGTCTGCGATGTTTATGATGTCTATATCGATGAAATTGCCAAACATCCAAATACTCGTTATGGCCGCGGCCCAATCGGCGGTATTCGCTATGCCGGAACCTCTTCAATTTCCGCTAACGTTGGCCAGGGCTTTGGCACCATGGCGACTCCAGATGGCCGTAAAGCGCATGAACCATTAGCTGAAGGCTGCTCTCCTGCCCATGCGATGGACCAGAATGGTCCAACCGCTGTCTTTAAGTCTGTAGCCAAACTTCCAACTGATAAAATTACTGGCGGTGTTCTGCTCAACCAGAAAGTAACGCCAGCCCTGCTTTCCACCGAAGAAAACCGCATGAAAATTGAAATGTTAATGCGCACCTTCTTTAACCGTCTGCATGGCTACCATGTGCAATACAACGTGGTTGACCGGGCGACTCTGATCGATGCTCAGATTCATCCGGAAAATCACCAGGATCTGATTGTGCGGGTTGCTGGTTACAGCGCCTTCTTCAATGTGCTTTCCAAAGCGACTCAGGACGACATCATCGGTCGTACTGAACAGACTCTGTAAGATCAGAAAAGAGCAATCCCTTAATACCAACCGAACGACATAGCAAGGCGCACCACGTTTTAGAGGTGCGCCTTGTTTTAAAGGAAAGAAAGCCAGGGAATCAAAGTGAAATCCATGTCATTCATATCCCGAATAATTCATGGCTTTTTTCACAAAACTATTTTTCGTGTTTTGTCTTCGAAATGCAAACAAATATATTGCGATTAGGTTATCCACATCGTTTGCGGTGGAGGGGGGTACTTGATTTTTTCAAAAACGACGGACAAAAACAGGTCAAAATCGCATATAACAAGCTTTTGTGCATGACAAAAAGACAGTCCGAAGGCTGTCAATTTTAAAATTTTACTTTATTTAAAATATATTCAACACAAATGAGCGGCTATCCATCCGATTGTCCTGGACTTTTGCAGATATCGGGTGAATCTGTCGGCATGACGAAATGAACTGGCAATCTTCAAGTGAAAACTTCGCGCATGAAAGCTCAGCCTTGAAGCAACTTTCTGATACTTTTTCCGGAATGAGCCACATGTCATATTCTGATCAGCACCTTCCATCACCCGGAACTGGAAAAAGTGAAAAAGGTTATAGGCAAGGCATTTCAGAAGAAATTCAAAGGCATTGGCTTCAAATGAGCGATGCGAAAGCGTATTTGCCATGAAGTCACTTTTCAACTCCTTGGTGTAGTTTTCACTGTTGCCTCTCTGACAATAGAAGTCGATGACCTGTTTTACGGTCATGTCTTCGATATTGGTGATTACCGCAAAAACATGAGGGACCAGCAGAAGCTGAGCCTGCCCTTTCTCATCCTCTTCTTCGGTGAAATAGAGCTTAAAACAGACCCTTCTGCTTTTTGAAGAGTTGGACATCTGATAGCGGATTTCTCCATAAAAAGGCTTAGCTGAAGTATAAGTGCTGTCTTCTTCGTGATCGGAACTGTCGTAGTAGACATCCTGACATAAGCTTTCAAGTCTGTCTGTTCCTTTGGCTCTGATGGCATAACGAACTGGATTGAAACGGCCTTCAAACAGATCCATCAGGCTGCCCGAGTAAAAAGCAGCGTCTCCACGGAACATGATAATCCGTATTTTGCCAGCTCCAGTACAGTCAGGCAGTCGCTTGAGGACTTCAGCCATGATCGGTTCAGCTTCGTCGGCAGAATAAGTGGATCCAGGACGCAGCCATGCCCCCACAAGGGTTTTCGAGTTGTATTCGTTAATGACAAATGGATGATATCCAGTCTGACTATAGTGATGGATCCATGCAGCCCCTTCCTGCTTTCCATAGGTATCGGTTTTTGTCGAATCAGCATCGAGAAGAATATCGTCCTGGTTGCCACTGACAAACTGACAGGCCTGATTCATAAAAATCTGCCAGAAAGCATTATTCGTATCTTCACAGACACGGCTGAAAAAACGGCTGACAGAGCTTTGGGAAGAAATCCCCTGAAAGTACTGACAGAGAATTGGATCTTTGGCAAGAACCTCCTGATCAGCCTGAGATGAGTAACCAAGGAGATACTTGAAAACCTGCTGGCTCATCAAAGAGAAGTTGGAATTTTTCGGATGGCAGGATTGTCTTTCGTCCGAAAAAGGAAGGTTGGCATACGGCTGAAGAAGTGAATTAGAATTGATGAAATCGAGAGGGAGCATCGCACCGGTATCGGAAGAAAGATCCCCTCCATTAAATGAAATGTTGCATTCAGGAATAAAACCGGCCATACTGTTGTTCAGGGTGTGTGTCATTGTTCAAAATCCTTTCTTGGTTGTTTGTGCGAATAACATTGTATAGGAATGATGAACGATTTACACTCACCTGTTTGGTGAAAAGCAAAATGGCCGGAAACACGTTCTTTAAAGGTGTTTCCGGCCATTTGTCGGTTTTGATGAATTGTTCAGGTTCATAAGAATTAGGGGTGAAAGAACACGATCGCTAATTTTTTCGGTTACAATTATAACCAAACTTTGAATGTGGTTCTTGTAGGTAAAAGTGGACGTTTAACTTTAATAACACTCTATATAAAGTTGTTATAGAGATCTTTTATTTTGCTGTAAATGAAGTGTCAGGGGTCGGTTACAATTTTCTGAAAAGTTCAGGAATTCCATACAAGTTCAGATAGCTATATCTTCATATATCCGACTGCGGTGGTTCTTGAGCGATGTTTGTTCCGGATATTTTGTTTCATTACTTTGAAAGTTTTCATAACAATCTACTTGATGAATAATTGATTGATTTCTATATCAACAACCGTTATCAGAAGATTGAAAATTTTTCATGATCGTTTGAAAGCAGTACCTTGGAACAAGCATCGCTCAAGATCCACTGCGGTCTCTGTACTTTTCTTCTAGCAGAAGATCTTCCAGCATTAATCAAGATCCGCCATAGCCGCAGAAAAGCTCTTGTATCTCGTGGTATCAAGATCTTTGGTGATTCTTTTTGCCTCTTCCATAGCTTCAATAACCTACAGCTTATACCGGGGAACGACTACGCCAAACGATAGTCCGCGGCGCATAATAAATTGTCTAAGGAACCTATTCACTCCAACAAAAACAATCATAATTAAGAAATGCCCTTGATAAGGCTTTGATGTTCCTCGTTAGCTTTCTTGACGACTCTCATAAATTCGAAACACCTTTAGGTGTCATGGATTTTATATTCACCATTTTTCGTTTTTCCTACATTCAGAAGCGAAAGATGGTATTTTTTATTTGAATAAATATTAACTTTTTATTAAGTGTTGGATTGAGCGTTGAAAACTTAACACTTTTCTGCAGGCTCCTGCCGATCAGAAAAACGACTTTTAGAAAGGAGCAGTCGAGATGTTAACCGTTTCTAGTACTCACCAGGATTTTTTACAGGATCTGAATGGCCGGATAGCCATCATGCGCTCTTCGCAAATTGACAGGCTTAACGATCTGTCATACGCCATGGCTTTAGGTAAGGTCACTCTGCTTAATCTGGATCCAGTTATAGATGTGATTTCTCACCTGTATTCCTCCAGAGGGCGACCTGCTGCCGATCCACGGATGCTTATTCGTTCTCTGGTTCTTATGTATCACTTCCAGGAAACCAGTATTCAGTTATGGCATGACCGCCTTGAGTACGACTTTTTACTCCGGGTACTTTGCGGCATCAGTGGACGCAACCCAGCAGTCGGGACCTATTATTCCTTAATGGATCGACTTTATCTGTGGGATATTTCTGTGAACATCCTTCCCGCAGGAAAGAATAATAAGCCTAAGAAAGCTAAAAAGCCAAAAGGCAAGCCGGGACGAAAGCCAAAAAACTCTGCCAGTCCTCCAGATTCTGATATTGATCAGTCCGGGACACCAAATCCAACCAGAAAGGGAGAAAAAATGAACCTGAATCCTCCCGGGGCGACAACCTCCCTGGCGATTCAGGCTCAAATGGGCGAGATTGACCCAGAAAGGTCTATCAGGATTCTTCAAGCTCTCTTTAAAGAAATTGCGGTGGAACCATCTATCGCAATGGGCCTGATCGATCCGGGTAATCTCATTCTTTCGGGTGATGGAACCGCTGTCTATGTTCACGCAAACAACAGAGGTCATCATCTATTAGAATACACTGGAACCGAAAAATTTGATACCCTTCGTCGTTATTCTGATCCTGATGCCAGTATTGGTTTTGACAGTGATAAGGGAGATTACTATTTTGGCTTTACAGGCTATTTTAACGTTGTTCATAACTCCGATAAAAATATTGATCTGCCAATCCACTTTATGATCGAATCTGCCAGAGAACACGATTCAACCATTTCGATTAAAGCAATAAACCAGGTCAGGCACTTATATCCGAACATAAACATTACTCATCTCTGTCTGGACAGCGCCAGTGATAATGAAGCGACTTTTCAGCTGTGCGAAAACTGGTCTATCAATCCCGTTATCGACCTCAATAAAAGAAGAGGAAAAGGAACCGAAAAAGGCAGCGTAACCATTTCCTCTACCGGCAAGCCAATATGCAAATCAGGCGAAGAGATGTACTGTACTGGTTTTGACAAAACACATAATGCCTATAAATATCGCTGTCCGTATGTTATGAAGCGAATTCCGGAGTGCTCCCATCGTGACGAATGTTCAAAAGGTACCTATGGCCTCTCCGTCTACCTGAAGTGTAACAGTGCCAGAGAAAGGGCTATGCAGAAGCATGGAACCAAAGAGTGGAAGACAGTTTATAACAATCGGACAAGCTGTGAGCGAGTCAACAATCGTTGTCTGAATGATTACGGTCTCCATAAAACGAAAACACGTACTCAGCGCCGGATATCATTTGTAACCTTTCTTGTATGTGTAAACATTCATACAGATGCCTGGTTAAAAGAGGAAAAGGCAGCTAATAATTAGTGTAAAAAAACAAACTAGTATTCCTACTTTTTTTAGTGCGGCCTTTTTTTCAGATCGACTGAAACTGGCTTCTCAAAACTTTCTTTGAGAAAGGCAAAACTAATAAAAGCCGCTTAGCTAATATTTTATTAATAATTAGTTAATAATTTATTCAGATTTCTCCTAGAATTTATGAGAGTGCTCTTTCTTGTTTGGAATAAGCTCAATTTTAAGTGTTGCATCTAATGCCACCGCCAAGCGATTCAGCAAAGCAATACTTGGATTTCGCACTCCATTCTCCAATCGACTGATATCCGCTTGACTGATCCCCGTTTTCTCAGCCAGTTTTCTCTGAGTCAATCCTGCTTCTTTTCTCGCTTTAATCAAAGCCATAGTGATGTCTCTTTCCGGCTGAAGCGCTTCATATTCTTTCCGGAATTCAGGATCCTGCATAAATTCATTTGTTAAATCATCTAAGTCGCCCATTTTCACTATCCCTTTCTTTTTAAATAGATTTTTCTTCTTCGCTTTGCCAGCTCTATTTCACTGACAGGCGTTTTCCGTTGTTTCTTTATAAATCCGTTAGTGGCAATAATTATCTCATCACCATCAAAAAAGTATAAAATCCTAATCGTATTCTTTTCTGAGATAGATCGAAGTTCAAAAATTCCATTCCCTAAGTATTTACTTAATGGAGCTCTTGCTTCATTACCCAATATTTCTAATCTGTGAAGATCAGATACTACTTTTGCTTTTGTTTTTGCATCTAAGGTTCGAATAAAATCTCCAACAGGCTTACGTCCATCATCATTTCGAAAAAGAATTATACTAAACAATCTTCTCTCCCTATATGCTATATATAGCATATATTATCCAGGTTCTTTTTCCAATACTTTGCTAATCAAAAATCAGCTTCCAGTAGTTCTTTGAAGCCTTGGTATTCTTCGGCGCACTCAAAAGCAGCGCTTTTACACATTGTATGATTTCTCATTTTTGACCGATGTCTTTAAAATCTCCCTGAGCACTTATCTATGCTGTCTTTAAGGAAGCTTTCTAAGTCAGCATAATTCTGGGTATTGGACTCACAACCAACTCTTCACTTCTATATACGCAGTTTTCAAAAGACGTTTCTGTAACTTTGCAATTTTGAGCAGTTTTTTGAAAAATATAGCTGACTCATCTTCCATTACTGCGCGAACCTTAATTAGAATCACGAAGAGAAACAGCTGTTTTATCGATATGTAAAACGATATATGACTTAAACTCCCAGGAAAGTTGTACCTACAAGATTAATCAATATTAATAAGTGCTTTTCATAAAGTTGATAAACCAAATTTAGCTGCTAAACTACACTTCTCTTTGTAGTTATAAATATAACTGCATAAAAACTCCTGGATCCAATGTGAAAATAACTGTTTTTGTTTTTAGAAAAGCGTTTTTTATTGCCTTTTAATCGGATAGGTATACTTAGGATGGGAGTTTAGGATGTGAGATAAAATTGTTTGCCGGTTTTAAGTTAAATATCAAAGGTTTCAACCGATCAAATAAACCGTGTTGGATAAAATCATAAGACCAGATTACCTGGTATCTTTATAAGATAATCTTTCTAAGATTTTAATATCACGAGCTACTTTCCAAACAAAAAAATCCGCCTTATCTAGAGCGGATTTTTTTGCTTAGTTATTGATTCTATTCGAATTCGATTGTTCCTGGCGGCTTGGAAGTAATATCGTAGAGTACGCGGTTCACGTGTGGAACTTCGTTGATGATGCGATCCGATACACGGCCTAATACATCCCATGGAATGCGGGCCCAGTCAGCGGTCATGCCGTCAATGGAAGTAACAGCCCGAATGGCAACAGCATAGTCATACGTACGCTGATCGCCCATGACGCCAACAGAGCGCATGTTGGTTAATGCTGTAAAGTATTGCCAGATATCACCTTCCAGACCAGCTTTGGCAATTTCTTCACGCAGGATGGCATCGGATTCACGGACAATTTCCAGTTTTTCATCCGTGATTTCACCGATAATGCGGATACCCAGTCCTGGTCCTGGGAATGGCTGTCTCCAGACCATTTCGTGTGGCAGACCCAATTCTTCACCAAGGGCGCGAACTTCGTCTTTGAACAGAGTATTCAGAGGTTCGATAAGCTGGAAGCCCATGTCTTTGGGCAGACCGCCTACATTGTGGTGGGATTTAATGGTTTGCGCGGAGTTAGTTCCGGATTCGATGACGTCGGTATACAGAGTGCCCTGGGCAAGCCATTTTACGTCTTTATCCTTAAGGAGTTTTTTGACTTCGTCATCGAAGGTATATACGAATTCACCACCGATGATTTTCCGTTTCT
Organism: Allobaculum sp. JKK-2023; assembly: GCF_034745455.1. NCBI lineage: Bacteria > Bacillati > Bacillota > Erysipelotrichia > Erysipelotrichales > Erysipelotrichaceae > Allobaculum > Allobaculum sp. JKK-2023. The sequence continues at coordinate 1,396,410 of NZ_JAYERV010000003.1, forward strand.
TTTCTGGATCGCTTACCCCTGCCAGTTTATCCAAAAAGCGGTCTTTGGCATCGATCCGGATCAGGTTGATGTTCATGTTTTTGCCAAAGGTTTCCATGACTGATTCACTTTCACCTTTACGCAACAGACCATGGTCAATGAACATGGCGACTAACTGATCCCCGATCGCTTCATGAAGCAGGGCGGCAACAACGGAAGAGTCAACACCACCGGAAAGACCAAGCAGAACAGTATCATCGCCGACTTTTTCCTTGATCAGTTTCTTCTGGGTTTCAATAAAGTCATGCATCGTCCAGTTTGCCTGGGCATTGCAGATGTTGAAGACAAAGTTTTTCAGAATCTCATTTCCATATTCGGAATGACGGACTTCTGGATGGAACTGTAAGCCGAAAATATGGCTTTCTGTATTTTCGATGGCGGCATAAGGGCAAGTTGAGCTCTTGGCAATAACATCGAAATGCGGCGGCAGTTCACTGACCTGGTCGCCATGGGACATCCAGACGGTTTCTTTTTCTGGAAGATTTGCGAAGAGCTTGTTTTCTTTCACGATCTCGATTTCTGTCCGGCCATATTCTTTCAGATCACTGGCTTTGACATGACCGCCTAAGGCAAGGGTAAGCATCTGCATGCCATAGCAGATACCCAGAATTGGAATTCCGGATGTATAAATAGCCGGATCGCATTTTGGAGCGTTTTCTTCGTAGGCTGAGTTTGGACCGCCGGAGAAAATGATGCCTTTCACATCCTGAAGGGCAAGAATTTCTTCGAGGGTCATTGTGCCGGGATGAAGTTCGGAGTATACACCGAATTCGCGAATCCGTCTGGCGATCAGCTGGTTATACTGAGAGCCAAAGTCTAAAACGACAATCTTATCTGGCATAGTCTGACCTCACTTTTCTATCTTTCACTTCTAGCTTTTGCCTTATCTTATCGAACTTTCGTCCCTGAAGAACAAAACTCGAGATTTTCAGGCTTTTTTGATGATTCATTCTGTTTCATTGAAGCATTTTAACTGGTTTTCGTCGGATTCCATCCGCTGCTCAAATTCAGCGCGGATATCTTCCAGAGAAAGTCTTTGCGGATGGTCAAAACTGTTAATCTGTTTTTCCATCCACGCAACATCATACCACTGACCATTCTTGTAACCAGCTTTGGGCAGCAGGCCAAACTGCCTGAAACCATAGCTTTTCTGGTAGGCCAGACTGTGAGCATTGCTTGCCGTCGTACAGCTGATCAGGCGGACAATGCCCATCGCTTTACAGATGGCTTCCAGATTCTCATAAAGTGCTTTGGCCAGACCATGATGGCAGCCTTTCGCAAAGTAGATGGTCAGTTCCGCATCAAACTGATAGGACTCCTTGCCTAAAAAGGCATGCGCATAGCCAAAACCAATGACCTGACCTTCGTATTCAGCCACCAGATAGGGATAGGCACTGGCAATCGCCTGCTGGTCTGCCTCAAACTGACTGTATTCCGGATTGGACCAGGCAAGATTGGCGGCGGAGTGCTGGATATAGGTGCAAAGAATCGTATAGATTGCTGGCAGATCGGCCGGGGTCATAAAACGAATCATTACTGCAGCTCCAGACCAGCATCCGCACTCAGAGATTCATCCGCTCTCCGGCCATGTTCATAGGCAATTTCACCAGCAATGGCAATCATAGCGGCATTGTCGGTGCAGCAGCTCATCGGCGGGACATTGAAATCAATATCAGGATGCTGGGCTGCCAGTTCTTTCACTTTTTCACGCAGGCGGCTGTTGGCCGAGACACCGCCGCCGACAATCATCTGTTTGATTTCTGGATAATCAGCAATGGCTTTGCGCACTCTGGTAAAGATTTCTTCCAGGGCAGTTTCCTGGAAGCTGGCGGCTAAATCTTCCATCTTCCATGGTTCGTTGTTTCTTTCCATGCGTTTTACAAACTGGAGAACACCGGATTTCAGGCCGGAGAAAGAGAAATCATATTCACCAGGTGCTTTGGGACGCGGAAGTTTATAGATTGGTTTTCCCTGTTTAGCCAGCTTGTCAATTTTCGGGCCGCCTGGATAACCAAGGTTGAGCACGCGCGCGACTTTGTCATAGGCTTCGCCAATCGCATCGTCCTGAGTTTCTCCCAGAATTTCAAAGCTGTTTTCGTCTTTCATATAAATCAGCTCCGAGTTGCCCCCGCTGACCAGCAGGCCTAAAAGCGGAAACTGGAGGGTTGTATCCAGTTTATTGGCATAAATATGGCCAGCCAGGTGATTGACCCCAACAAACGGTTTATCAAAAAGCATCGCCAGCGTTTTCGCTGCCTGAACACCAACATGCAGACAGCCAATCAGTCCAGGACCTTGCGTAACGGAAATCAGGTCAATATCCTCCCAGCTCAGGCCGGATTCTTTGATCGCCTGATCAATGACCACCGAAATATTTTCAACATGAAGCCGGCTTGCCACTTCCGGAACGACGCCGCCAAATTGAACGTGGGTGTCAATCTGGCTGGAGACGACGCTGGACAGGACTTCTTTCTGGTCTTTGACAACGGCTGCAGCCGTTTCATCACAGCTGCTTTCAATCGCAAATACAATCATAGTTTCACCTTACTCTAAGTTAGATTTCTAGATTCCTAAGCCCATGACAAGGGCATCTTCGCCATCGGAATAATAGTGCTTGCTGCGATGGATCTCTGTAAAGCCATGGTTTTCATACAGCGTTTTTGCCGGAGTATTGGAAACCCGGACTTCCAGGGTAAACAGCTCGCAGCCCGCCTCCATTGCTTGTCTGATTGCTTCTTCAAGCAGCAAGCTGCCTTGATGTTGACGGCGAAACGCCGGATCCACCGCAATACTGGCAAGCTGGGCCTGTTCAAACAGGATCCAGAAAATCGCATAGCCGATAATCCGGCCTTCTTCTTCCAGTACGATGGCATGAGAATAGGGATTCTTGTCGAGTTCATATTCAAAGGAATCCCGGCTCCAGGCTTCTTTAAAGCTGGCCGTTTCAAGGCGGCAGATGGCGTCCAGATCCGCAGTATTCATCGGGCGGATCATACTTTGTAGCTGTCGCTTTCTTTCATATAGCGCGGAATGAGTCCATGCACATTTTCAACCGTTTCTGCCACGGGCAGCAGCAGCCGGATGTTTTCGACAAAGTCAGATGGACTGGCCTGTTTGTCGATCAGCCAGCCTTCGCCATATAATTCGCCGGGATTGTCTTTTAAAAAGCATTCAACCTGTTCTAAAGGCAGAATGCCCATCCAGGTCGGTTTTCCATTTTCAAGATGAGCCGCATAGACGCGGCCTCCCCTTGCATCCAGAATGACATTGGCCAATGGCGCTGCTCCGGCATAAAGCTGGAAAGTCGAAAGGGTTTTGACTTGAATATCAGCCTGGGTGCCAAGCAGTTTGGCGGTAGTCATCGCGATCCGCAGCCCAGTATAGGAACCCGGGCCATCAGTAATGATGACTTCATCCAAATCTTTCAGTTTCCAGCCAGTTTCACCAAGCAATCGTTTCAGTTCGACAAATAACGACTCACTCTGGCGTTTAAAGGCCTCTTCCACCAGGCTGGCTTTCACCTGGCCATCCTCCAAGAGAATGATCACCAGTTGTTTCCATGAAGTATCGAGCATCAAGCTTTTCATAGGTTTTTACTTCCATCCTTCTAACAGACTGGCACTTTTTGGTCCAGTGGCATTCATTTCTACCTCACGGGACGTTTCGCCAGTTTCTTTCAATGAAATCGAAATATGATCCGCTGGGATCTGTTCAGCAATATAGTCTGCCCATTCCACAACGCAAAGGCCTTCTTCGAAACATTCTTCAAAGCCAAGATCCTGATGGGCCCCTTCCAGACGATAGGCATCCATATGATAAAGCGGACTGCCATCTTCGGTCTTATACGATTTCATGATGGTAAAAGTTGGAGAGTTGATGGTTCGTTTGACGCCCAGAGCCTTGCCAAAAAAGCGGGTCCAGGCGGTTTTTCCGGCACCAAGATCACCATCGAGGGTAATGGTCATCGTCTGTCCTTTCAGACGACGCGCCATCTCGTTGGCGAAGGTTTCCGTATCGGAAAGTGAATTCAGATTCAGTTTCATAATATTTTCCTTATATTCAGGATATTCAGATATCCAGATACCCAGAGATCTGATATCCAGCTCAGACTCATTTTAAGATCCGTTTTGGATTACTTTTTTGTTGCTTCCAAATCTTTTGCAGACGGCAATGAAGCAGCAGGATCTGACTTTGGATCAGATGAAGCAGGATTTGCCTGCATTGGCGGCTGTTGTGCCCGATGTCTGGCCTTGAGCTTGTCCTGATGGATCATGGTTTTGATCTGCTGGATCTGTTCAAGCCGCTTGCCAACCTTAGCTTCACTTCCCTGAGTGGTTGGCTTGTAATAAACATGGTTCTTTAATTTAGGCGGCAGGCATTCCATATCCGTCATATGCAGCGGATAGTCATGCGAATACTCATATCCTTCACCATAGCCAAGATCAGCCATCATGTCTGTTGGCGCATTGCAGATGTGAAGCGGAACAGGTTCTTCCAGGGTTTCTTTGGCATCATCACGGGCGGCAAAGTAGGCTGTTTCCAGGGCATTGCTTTTCGGAGCCAGGGCCAGGTAAGTAATGGCATGGGTCAGATGGACGCTGCATTCCGGCATGCCCAGATACATGCAGGCCTGATAGGCTGCAATGCAGATTTCCAGTGCCCTCGAATCGGCCATACCGACATCTTCGCTGGCCATGCGCACCATCCGGCGAGCGATGTAAAGGGGATCTTCTCCACCCTCCAACATCCGGGCCAGCCAGTAAATACAGGCCTGCACATCAGAATTGCGCATGGATTTATGTAAAGCCGAGATCATATCATAATGAGCATCGCCTTTTTTATCGTACAGCAGCGTTCTTTTGCCCAGAACCTGCTTGATGATCTCTTCATCGACGTGCACTCCATGGATATCATCCGGTGAATTGGTGATGATCATCTCCAGCGTATTCAATGCCAGTCTGGCGTCGCCATGGGCAAAATGAGCAACCGCATAAATCTGCTCTTCGCTCATGTCGATGTTTTTTTCGCCATAGCCCTGCGGTGCATGAAGCGCCTGGAGGAGCAGTTTTTCAATTTCTTCTGTCGTCAGCGATTTCAAAACGAAAACTTTGCAGCGGGAAAGCAGGGCGGAGTTGACTTCAAAGCTTGGATTTTCAGTGGTTGCGCCAATCAGGACAATGCTTCCCTTTTCTACATAAGGAAGAAAAGCGTCCTGCTGCGCTTTATTGAAGCGGTGAATCTCATCGATAAACACAATGGTGCGCTCGCCTTTTTTGCGCGTCATCTCTGCCTGACTCATGACCGCCTTGATTTCCTTGATCCCGGACTGCACGGCCGAAAAATTAATAAAGCGGCTATGGGTGTGGGCAGCGATAATTGAAGCCAGCGTGGTCTTGCCCACCCCTGGCGGTCCCCAGAAAATCATCGAAGGAATCGTATCTTTTTCGATCATATTCCATAACAAAGACCCTGGCGAAATCAGATGGGATTGTCCATAGTAGTCTTCCAGACTTTGCGGACGCATCCGATCAGCCAGCGGGCGAAGCATATTGCTGCGCTGTTCGCGCTCTTGTTTTTCCTGTTGCTCAAGTTCATCTTCTTCGAAAAGATCAAATAACGAATTCTGCTTCATAGTCTTCCTATTATACAACAGCCAATTGTCCGGATGCATTTGCCAGAATCATCCCTTTACAGGACTCAAAAAAACCGCAGATTTCATACTCTGCGGTCTTCTTAATCAACCATCATAACCAAAGCAATTGTCAGGGCAATGAGGATTACGCTAAAAGTCAAAAACCAGCGTAAGAAAAATCGATTGCGTTTATGCTTATCCACCGGAATATTGCCGACAACTTTTCCAGTCTGCCCATTGATCGCAATCAGCTTATCCTCGTCATTGTCATAATCCATAAACAAAAGATAGGCCGGAAGCAGGGCGTAAGTGGACTGGATATCGGACGGTCTTAGATTGGAGGAAGTCAGATGAAGCCCCTGATAGCCGGTCATCGTTGACATCATCGCACTTTGAAAGGAATTCTCTGCCCGTCCTTTGGAAAACTCGGCCGTCTGGCTTGCATCCCGGTCGTAGCGCTGAGCCATATAGCCGGGAAGATAGCCGGAGTTGTAGGGCACCAGGCGGGAGTAGTCGAAAGGCTCAATGGAGTCCATGGCATCTTTTGGTGTCTTGGTCGTCGCAATGACTGGCACCTTATGGTATTTCTGATTGCCCGCGCGCAGGATGTCATAGACATAGTGATTGGTGACAATCCACTCTCCATACGGAATGGTCGTTGTATGTTCCCCGCTGGCATGAAGTTCTCCTGTCATGTTGACATCAAACAGCCAGAACGGCAGATAGATCGCCTTAATCTTTTCGATGACATTGGCCTTGGAATATTCAGGCGGATAAAATGGCTTATCTTTGATGTAGTTTTCGTAAATCTCTTCAATCTTCTTTTTATCGACCGTAAATGGAATCACCTTATCCGGCTTGAACTGTCCTTTGATCTGGGTATCAATGACCATTGGCGTGCCGCAGAAAACGCAGGCTGTGGCCACCGTATCTTTATCTGTTACAACCTCAGCTCCGCAATGGGGACAGCTGTATACCACCAGATCTTCCTGAATTTCCGTCGAATCATCCGTGGCCTTCGCAAAACCGGCTTCACTGGCTTTACGTGGCTCTTCCATATCGGTGTAAAGAAGATCCGAAGCTGGTTTCTGACCAGCATCATGGTTATGGTTATGATCATGGTTATGGTTATGATCATGGTCATGATGATGATCAGCTGAAATATCAGATTGGGTTTCATATTCACTCAGATCATACGTGCTTCCGCAGAAGTCACATTTGAGTTTCTCAATGGAGGGTTCATAGTGAAGTTCGCCTCCACAGTTACGGCATTTATATTCCATCAGAAATGACCTCCACTTCCGGTGTGACCTACCGATCCGCCGCCGCTAAAGCCGCCGCCTCCATGACCACCAGAGGTTGGTTTCGGTTTGCGCACCCGAGTCTGATAGGTGCGAATCAGTCGGTCATCCCGCGCCACCAGGTTCAGTCCATCCTGATAGGCATCAGCCCGCACACTGACTTTCTTGTCACGGTGCTTTCCAACCCGGCTCATGGTCATGATCCCTGCAATCAGCAGCGCCCCCACCAGGGACATGCCCGTCCCCAAAGCCAGAATGCCTTTATTGACGATCAGCCTGGTCAACGGCCCATAAGCATTGGTTTTAATTTTGAATGTTTTGTCCACCTTGTTCAAAAAAGTTCTGGCTGACTGGCCAAATTCACCATCCGCCAGATCATCATAAGCCGCTTCGGCAATTGAATCCGTCTTGGACTGGCTGAAATAGCTGCGTTCTTGATCCCCATAGGCATCCACCCAGTACGATCTGTCTGCCATATTAATCATGTAGCCGATATAGCCTTCGGGATAGTGCTGGGTTCCATACTCTTCAATGACATCCCGGGCATAATTATCGGAAAAGCCAGGCTCATAATCCGTCAGGATAAAGACATTGGTATCAAAGTCCTGTGAAATCCGGGCGGCAAATTCTTCTAATTCCTGTATTTCCTGATCCGTAAATAATGACGCCTTGTCATCTACATGCGAACTGGCCGCATGCACCGGCATCTGGATCATCAGCACCATGGCGCAGATGATCATAAGGTATTTCCAGAATTGTTTCATAGTAACCTCGTCAGGGACAGATCCAGGATTTCTTGCGCAAAGCATCCGATCTGTCTGATTCGTAAATTCATTATATCCAAACCCACTTCAACTTTTGAAATATCTTCTTCATTCCAACCTTACATCTTCATCGTCAGTAAAAGTCTTTTTGAGATTCGATGCTTTTATCGCCTTTTCGATATCCTTTTTGCACCCAGCAAAACAGAACAAATCTTCCAATCTGCCTTATTTCCAAAGAAACTTCATGGCTTGGCGGCCACATGCCAAAATGAGAACAGTGAATGGATAAGCGTTGTTTTCAAAGCAAAAAGGCAGACCCCCCAAAGGAGATCTGCCGTAGGCAGTTTTCGATGAATCAAATCTTTACAGGATTCAACCTGAAACCACGCCTGCTTCAGACCTTAAGCTTCGTCTCTTGGCCAGAAGACCAGGTTCTGGGGAACATAGTCGTAGTAAACGTTGATCGTATCCGAATGGCAGACATAGTAGTAGTTGCCAATCTTTTCATATTTTGGAACGCCGCGTTCAACATCCATGAACCATTCAAAGTCCATCATGCGAGTTACGGAAGACTTCAGATAGTGGGTATGTTTATCCACATGGCCATTCATGAAGTTATCCATGGAAGGACCGGTCGTCAGTTCTTCATAAGCATTGTTTGGATCCTCACTGAAGGTATAGCTGATGGCTTCACCATTGAAGAATCCATTGGTCAGGTTGCCGGCAGCAGCCTGGATTTTCTGTTTTCCAGATCCAGTTCTGAAGTACAGAGCACTGCCCTGTGGACGGGTATCCGTAATGGCAGAAGCTTTCTGCAGTTTTTTACGACGCGGCTGGAAGATCAGAATTTGACCTTCCCCAACACCGGAGGTTTCGACGGTATCATTTCCGACTGGAGAGTAGCCAACCAGGCGGCCATTCTGGAACAGGTAGTAGCGGTTTTCGAACTCGGAATACAGAGCGTTCACAAGATCAGCCAGAATCATCCCCTGCTCATGCAGACCGGTTAAATCACGGCTGTTGGCCGCCCCAGTGCGCATGGTGGATTCAAACGTATTCATCGTATTGGTAATTTCATTGACCAGGCTTTCAGGGGGACAGTTGACGGAAACGCCATACCAGCCGACCCCTTCCAGATTCCAGCCCAGCGTTCCAAGCGTATTGTTTTCGGTTACATCGGATGTGTAGTTATGGGATCCAGTTGCGGCATTTGGATTGTACTGACGATAAATTGGAACACCGTTTCCTTCGTTGGAATACCAGCCTACTTTTTCGTAAATCCAGCCCAGCGCCTGCAGACCGTCCCGTTCGTCCGCATCGGTGGTGTAATGGTGATCCCCCGCATTTGGATTGTACAGACGATACACTGGAGTCTGGCTGGTAGAAGGTGCATACCAGGCAATCCCTTCAAATTCCCAGCCAAGCGTCTTCAGTCCATTGCGTTCTTCAACGTCTGCAGTATAGAAATGCTCACCGGAGTTTCGGTTATATAATCGATACATCGTGATGGCATCTTTTTGGACCACCTGGCCAGAATCCGGTTCCGTCCGGTCTACCACGCTGACTTCATTTTCGCTTAAGGCAGTTTCTTCGACTTCCGGCGCTTTTACATCAAAAGACTGCTCATCGGCCATCACAGGAACTGTAAGCATCATAGACATCGCACTGGTTAAGGCGATTGGTGCAAATTTTGTCTTCATAAATTTTCCTCTCAATCAACAGACTGCTTATCCAGGGACACTCTTCTGAAATGGACTTTTCTTTTGAATACAGAAAAGGAAAAGAAGTGGATAAGCGCAGTTCTCGCTTGAGAACAGACCATCTGCCAAGAAATATCTGAATGCCCCGCTTTGGTGGGCTGATCCAGGCAGGACAGATGGATACGATCGGTATACAGGAGGTTTTAAATCTTTCAGGCATCGAACAAAACCAGAAGCCAAGTTCAAAGCCATAAAAAAGATCCATATCCTTATAGCCCGTTATTTATCCGTTATATTAATATAGATTAAGGGATTCAAGAGGAAAATCAACCGCTATCCAGAAAATGAATTGGTTTTTTCAGTTTGCAGCCGGGATTGAAAACTCTATTCAACTCTTTCATCTTTTGTCGAGATCTCTTTAGTTTTGTATCCTTAAGTCCAATTTCCCCACGCTATGCACATTTCTTATCTCTGCCTTCTGCCTGGGTCTGGATTTCTTTTTTTATAAAAAACCGCTAACAGATTTGACAGTCTGTTAACGATTAAAAGCATGATCCATCCATTCTATCCGGAAACTTTCAGAATCGAAAAGCAGAATTGAAAGGTGGACGTAAACGCACGTCTGGCAAGATAAATGGGAAGAAAACGATCTTAGAGCAGATCATGGATAACTTTGCGGGCATTCATTGTTGCAAAATCAAGAGTGTTGATTTTTGCGACTTTCTTGCCTAAATGGCGGGTAATATCCTGAAGACGATAGCCAACCTGAGGAGTGAGCAGAATCTTGTCATAACAGGAGAGGCAGATCTTGTCGAGCTGGGAAAAGGCTGCGGATTCGACCTTGGCAAGACTGCCATTTTCTTCAAGAATTTTCTGCATCATCTGAGCAAACAACCCCGAAGTGATGCCCGATGTGCATACCAGCAACACACGCTTGCATCCGGTGATGACTTGTTCAAGATCGTTGGTCGTTTTGAATTTTGCTTTTACAACACCCATAAAGGAAAGGGCCGCCTGGAACGTATCATCCGGATCCACTGGTTCCATATGCAAGTAAAAGTTGTTCTCGCCAGTCCGGGTATCCTCCACGCTCAGCTCCAGAATCCCGGTTTTCTTATAATCATAAAAATTTGCTGCAGCCAGATGAGATTCGGTATGAATCACAATCGAATTCTTGTCCACCTCTGCACCTTCAAAATTTGCAAGATAGCAATATACGCATCTCAGATAAGGATTAATCATCCATTCCGGGTATTTAATCTTGACATTCATCGTCAGCCCTCCTTTCCCTGGACTCTATCTTTACGCTTTTCTTCTGCGCTATACCTTTATGCTTTCTTTATTTTTCAATTTCAGTATAGAGAATCCAGAAGACTCCTGCAGAGCAAAAAACCATGTTTTTTGTGATACCGATTTCCTTTTTTGCCTGATAAGATTTGAAAGTGGTTTCCTTCATCCGGCCTCTTTTTTACGGTTCATGGATTGAATACACCAAATTGGCATTTCAGCTTTGCAGAGTATCTATTTGTTTTCTAAGCAGGCAAAAGTACGTGCTATTTATCCGGCTTCTTTTCGCTTATAGCCCTCTAAATCGTTGATGCATCCACTGAACCTGTGATGTGAATTTTCTGCCAGCAAGATTTCGGCTTTTTCCCCCTCTCATTCAATCTGTGATCCTAATCTGTGATCTTATAGAAAAACAGTCCATTTCCTTTCCGGCTTTTGGAAAAGAAATGGACTGTTTCTGGCTTTTGCAGGTTTTGGATGGTATTTAAATCTATACGAATTATCTTTTTATCTGTCATCCTGCTTATCTGCATCCTGCCGATCTTCCCCATTTTCGGATGTTTTTTAAACCTTTGAACCGCAAGAGAACCGGAACGCGTGATACGTCCCGGCTGAATTGGAAATCATTAGAAACCGTCAGATTAAAAACTAAAGGATCAGTAGCTGGACGCATCGTGGCCATCAAACCACTTCTGGACTTCTTCCATGGTTTCACCCAGGCAGCCTTCTTCAAAGGGAACTTTGAGGTTAGCCAGTTCGATCAGACCACGGAATGGCAGGGTACCGCCAGCCGCGCAGACTTTCTTGTAGTCTTCAAATGCTTCTGGATCTTCTTTCTGCATACGGGTCCAGAACTGTAAAGCGGCAACCTGGGCCAGTGTGTAATCGATGTAATAAAACGGATTGAGGAAGATGTGGAGCTGACGCATCCACCAGCCGCCACGCTCTAAGAAATCGATTTCTTCGTAGTCTTTCTGGGGAAGGTACTGTTTTTCCAGTCTTCTCCAGCAAGCCATGCGCTCATCCGGTGTCCAGTCCGGGTTTTCATAGACTTCATGCTGGAAATGGTCAACCAGAACGCCATAGGGCAGGAATTTCACACAGCCGCTTAAATGAGAGAAGTAGTATTTATCAGTGTCTTCTTCAAAGATGCTCTTCATCCAGGGCCAGGTGAAGAATTCCATAGACATGGAATCAATCTCGGCACTTTCCATCGTTGGCCAGGCCAGTTCAGGCGGGAAAATGTCTTTACTGGACCAGTACTGGAAGGCATGGCCGGCTTCATGGGTCAGGGTTTCCACATCATGGCTCGTACCATTGCTGTTGGCGAAGATGAACGGACGCTTATAGTCTGCTAAAGATGTGCAATAGCCGCCGGCTGCTTTGCCGGGTTTGGCATTGAGATCCATCAGTTCATCATCCACCATGGCCTGGAAGAACTCTCCCGTTTGTGGGGAGAGTTCTTTATACATATTCAGTGCTTTATTAACCAGTTTTTGGTCATGGTATTTTGGTCTTGGATTGCCGGATTCAAATTCAACCTTTTCATCCCAGACGGGCAGAGTGTTTCCATCATAGCCAAGACGTTCAGCCTGTTTTTTGTACAGGTCCATGCAGACAGGCACAACATCTTTCAGAATATTCTTACGATAAACTTCAACATCATCCTTGTTATAGTCCAGACGCATCATGCGTAAGTAGCCAAGCGGAATATAGTTTTCAAAACCTTTCTTTTTGGCCATGCGGGTTCTGATCTTGACAAGTTTATCGTAAATTTCGCCGAGCTCTTTTTCGTGCTCCGCAAACCATCCCCAATACGCTTTGTGGGCTCTTTTGCGCACTTCCCGGTCCTTGTCATTCATTTTGTCTTCCAGACCGGCAAGGGTATAGGTTTTGCCGTCGAATTCAATCTGGGCCGAAGCGACCAGTTTCTGATAGTCACTGGCATATTTGTTTTCTTCCTGGATGTCTTCAATGATTTCAGGAGAAATAACCTGAAGTGCAAATTCGTTGGTGGTAAAGAACGTTTCGGGAACATCCTTGCGAAGCTGTTCTACAAATGGGGAGTCAAAAATCGCCTTAATGATCTGGTTTTGAGCATGGCCGACGACGGGGTTGATTTCATTGAAGTAATCATCTTCTTTTGTATAAAAGTCGTCACGGGTATCGATGGTATGGCGGATGCTGGCGATATTCTGCTGTGTTCCGTAATGGCTGCCTAAAGTTTCGTAATCCACAAACGCCTGATAGAAATCCTCGTAATCTTTGGCGTTTTTCAGGCGGGATTCAATCTCGGCAAGTTCATTCAGCAAGGCATCTCGATCTGGGTGCTTATACTCCATTTCTGCAAATTTCATGTGAGTCTCTCCCTTTCAATTTCTGGGCTGGCCTGCCAACAAAGAAAATCCCCCTGTCCAGGCATTCTGTAAAACTGTTCCTGGAAAGAGGTGATTTGTCTGGATCGATCCGACCATTGTTTTCTGATTTCAATATCCATTCAATCAATCGGCTCTTTTATACTTTTGATTTTTGTTCCATTTGTTTTTCGTTTTTTTATCTACCCTGGACAGAAGAGTAAAAATATACTGATCACAAAAAATGAACGAACCAATTCACTCATGGTCGTTCTGACTCTCTGTCCATTTACAGGCAGGATCGATCCTCTTCACTTTCAGACATTGTCTTCAAATGCAGGCTACAAGTCCATGCATCGTGAACAGTATACAACCTTATCGCGCCTTTTTTCTCTTTTCTGTCTTTAATTTCAGAAAAACATTTCTTCTTCTCCCATAGATTCGGCTCATTTTTCAAAGATCTGAAAAGTCTGTCTGTCTTTTAAAATGATCGACCGGTTCTTTTCTACATGGCTCTGTTTGTTTCTTCTGTCTTCATTTGGAGGCTGCATTCTTTTCTGGTCTGCTCTCTATCTTCAATCTATCTTCAATCTGCCTTAAACCTACCTTCAATCGATGTCTGGTCTGTGCCGGCTTTCTTGCCTGGTGTTTGCTTCAGACTTTGAGAGTTGTCTTTCTGCTCTGTGATTCTTTGGGTACAAAAAAACCGATCATGCGACCGGCTTTTCGTTTCCTCGAATTCTGATTTTCATCAGATTGACTTTGTTTTGCTGGATTAATGGCCCCAGACCATGAGGATCAGGGCAATCACAGCGGTAAAGAACAACATGACCAGCAGCGCGGTTTTTCCAATGGTCGCCCAGGCAGCGGCACACAGAGCTTTGAAATCGTCTTTTTCCAGCACATCCACTTTATACGGCTGGACTTTCTTGACGGTCTTTACAGAGTCTGTGATGGATGTGAACCGATCGCTCAAAATTCACCTGCAAAGTGGCACTGAACGAAATGGCGAGGTTTGATCTCTTTGACTTCAGGCACCTCTTCGCGGCAGATATCTTTCGCGAATGGGCAGCGCGGGTGGAATTTGCATCCTTTTGGCGTATTGACGTTGGATGGAATTTCACCTTCAATCAGTTTCATTTCCGAACGTTTATCTGGATCCGGAACTGGGATTGCGCTCATCAGTGCACGGGTATAGGGGTGCTGCGGGTTGTTATAGATTTCATCTTTGTCGCCCAGTTCGACCATGCTGCCAAGGTACATGACACCGACACGGTCGGAGATATGCTTAACAACCGAAAGGTCATGGGAAATGAAGATGTAGGAGATGTTCTTTTCATGCTGCATATCCATCATCAGGTTGATGATCTGCGACTGGATGGAAACGTCCAGTGCAGATACAGGTTCATCACAGATGATGAAGGATGGGTTTAAGGCCAGACTGCGGGCGATACCGATACGCTGTCTCTGTCCACCAGAGAACTGGTGTGGGAAACGGTAGCAGTAGTAGCTTGGCAGACCGCATTTTTCCATCAGGTCTTTTACATAAGCTTCCAGTTCCGGCCCGCGCTGGAACTTGCCATGGGCAAGCAGCGGTTCAGCCAGAATGTTGAAGACGTTCATTCGCGGATTCAGCGAGGAATATGGATCCTGGAAGATGAACTGCATTTCTTCACGCAGCTTACGCATTTCTTTTTTATTCAGTTTGGCAATGTCCTGCCCTTTGAACAGAACTTCACCATCCGTTGGTTCATACAGTCGGATAATGGTTCGTCCAAGGGTGGATTTTCCACATCCGGATTCGCCAACCAGGCCTAAGGTTTCCCCTTCGTATAAGTCTAAGGAAATTCCATCGACTGCTTTTACGCAGGGTTTGCCAGGTTTGAGTTTCCCCTTGCCAAGAGGGAAATATTTTTTGACGTTGTTGACTTCAAGAATTTTTTCAGCCATTGATTTTCTCCCTCCTAAGCCAGATCTTTTTCGACGGACTGACGGGCAGCGTCAGCTTCCGCAATCGTTGACTCATAGTCCCCTTTGGCCTGATCTTCATACAACCAGCACGATACGGTGTGGCCATTGCCAAGATGAACCAGCGGTGGCTGGCCTTGCAGGCATTTTTCCTGACACTTGGTGCAGCGATCTGCAAAATAGCAGCCTTTTGGCAGATAAACAGGGTTTGGAACCGTACCTTCAATGACATTCAGTCTGGCTCCATCTTCTGTCGAAAGCGATGGCATGGAAGCCATCAGACCGGTTGTATATGGATGTTTCGGATTTTTGAACAGTTCATGTACTGCCGCACTTTCAACGACTTTACCGGCATACATAACGTTAACCCAGTCAGCGACCTGCGCTACGACACCAAGGTCGTGGGTGATCAGCATGATTGAAGTTCCGGTATCGTCCTTCAGCTCGTTCATCAGCTTTAAGATCTGTGCCTGAATGGTTACATCCAGCGCCGTTGTCGGCTCATCGGCGATGAGCAGTTTCGGGTTGCAGGACAGCGCCATGGCAATCATGACACGCTGGCACATTCCACCGGAAAGCTGGAATGGATAGTTGTTGACTACCTGATCCGGACGGGCAATTCCAACTTTTTTAAGCAGTTCAACCGTACGGCTCTTGATTTCGTCATCGCTGACGTTTTCATGAATCCGGATGTTTTCCGCAATCTGATCCCCAACTGTATAGACTGGGTTTAATGCAGTCATCGGCTCCTGGAAGATCATGGAAATTTCGTTACCACGCACTTCCCGAAGCTTATCATCATCCGCTTTGGAAAGATCCACATTGTAGCCGTTGCCGGTATAGAGGATCTTGGAATCAGGCATGATTTCACCTGGTTCAGCCACCAGGCCAAGAATCGACATGGCAGTTACCGATTTTCCGCAGCCAGACTCGCCAACGATGGCGAGGGTTTCTTTTTCATACATAGAGAAATGGTTGCCGTCAACCGCTTTGGAATCTCCCTTTTTGGTGTGGAAGTAAACCTTCAAGGTATCGACATCCAGAATTTTTTGTCTCTGCTCGCTCATACTGACCTCCTATTGAATCTCTTTCGGGTCAAAGGCGTCGCGCAGACCTTCACCCACCAGGTTGATGGATACTACAGTTAAAAGACACATGATACCAGCAGGTACCCATTGCCATGGGTAGTTCTGGAAAGCCTGGGCATTCTGACCCAGGTTCATCAAAGAACCCCAGGATGGCTGCGGCGGCATAATTCCCATACCTAAGTAGGAAAGACCTGCTTCGGTCAGAATTGCCCCTGCCATCTGCAGCGTGGCGTTAACAATAACCAGCGAAATAACGTTTGGCATCAGGTGTTTGAAAATTTTGGATGAATCGGAGAAGCCTAACGCTTCGCAGGCCTGCATGAACTCCTGTTCACGCAAAGTCAGGATCTGTCCACGAACCAGGCGGGCAAGACCCGGCCAGGAAAGAACACCGATCAGCATCGCTACGGTATACATTTTCTGCTCTGTCGGTACCCACAACATGGTCGCAGCAACCGCGATAATCATTGGCGTAAAAGGCAGAGAGTAAACAATTTCCGAAAAACGCATCAGCAGGTTGTCTACGATACCGCCATAGAATCCGGCGATGCCGCCCACCAGACAGCCTAAGACAACCGTCAGGACAGCCGCCAGAACGCCAACCAGAATCGAAATTCGTCCGCCAAGCATCAGTCGATACAGGCAATCACGCCCCTGGCCATCCGTGCCCAGCCAATGAGCACCTGAAGGCGGCTGGTTCATGATCGAAGTGTCATAGTGGTTAATATCGATTCCCATAAAAATCGGGACAAAGATGACAAGCAGCACGATAATGCCAAAGATAATCAGACCGGCCATGGCAACCCGGTTTGCCCGGAACTTGCGCCAGGCAATCATCCATGGGCCGACGGCGTCGATCTTCTCGTCGGCTTTTTTCTCATCAATGGCCTGTTGCTGCCACTTGTTGCGAGGTTCGGATATATTTTCTAAGCTCATTTTCTTTCCTCTCCTCTCGTTTAACCGTCGACCTTAACACGTGGATCGACGATGGAATAGCAGATATCCGATAACAGGTTGCCCAGAATCATCAGCACAGCTGAGAAGACCAGGCAGGCCGTTGTCAAAGAGTTGTCACGCTGGTTGATGGCGTTGATCAAAACACGGCCAATGCCCGGCCAGACGAAGACACTCTCCAGAATCGTTGCGCCGGAGAACAGCGATGGAATATACAGACCCAGCAGCGTAACCAGCGGGATCTGCGCATTTTTAAAGGCGTGTTTGTAAATAACCGTCTTTTCTTTCAGACCTTTTGCTCTTGCCGTGCGGACATAATCCTGGTTGATGACTTCAACCATGGAGTTGCGCACGTAGCGCGAGAAGGTGGCAAAGTTGGAGAAGGTTAAAACGATGGTTGGCAGCAGCATATGGGCCATGACATCGAGAATCTCCTGCATCGTACCGCCCGGATATCCAAAGTTTGCGTAAACCGAGTCACGCATGCCGCTGAATGGAATCCAGCTGACTTTCATGCCGACAAAATAAATCAGCACCATTCCGAAAAAGAATGTCGGTACGGAAATGCCCAGCAGTGAAAAGACCGTCCAGAAGTTATCAGTGAACGTGCCTTTCTTTACGGCCTGGCGGATGCCCACTGGGATCGCAAGCGCCAGGCCCAGAACCATCGAGACGATGTTCAGCAAAAATGAGTTCCATACATAGGTGCCGATCACCTCGCCAACTGGCTTTTTCAGCGTGAACGAAGTTCCCAAGTCACCAGTCAGCAGCCGGCCCATCCAGAAGACGTACTGTTCCGGAACGGATTTATCCAGTCCCAGCTTTTCACGCGCGCGCTGTTTTACTTCTTGTGTAGCTTTAGTTCCCGGTCCGAGATAGGCAGTAACCTCATCTCCAGGCATTGACTTAACAACACCAAAGATCACCATGGTAATGATCAGCAGCACCGGGATTGAGGTCAGTAAACGTTTTAAAATGTACTTTAACATACACACTCCCCTTTTCCCTTGGAACGTTTGTTTAAAATCTCTGTAATTATAACAAAGAGATTTCCATGAATGAAATGTGGCATGAAACTTTTTTCAGCATCCGGTGAATATTTTCATCCGTTTTCATGTATTCTAAAGATTTTTAACAAGCGTTTTCATTGCGAGAATAAACCCTCTGCAATTCCTTATTTATGGATGTTTTCGTGATTTTAATCCTGTTTTTTCATCACAAAGATTTATTCTCTGAAACGATCAGGATTATAAATGGATGAAAACGCAATTTTTTATTTCAGGCCCACATTAAACAGGGCGACTGCGCCTGTCCCTCATCCGGACTGGCTTTTCAGTCCGGATGATGGAAAGGCGTCCGCCATGGAAGCGTCAGCCTTTGTGAATGAATGAGTTTCAATGAATAAGTTTCAATTTTCCTCTGGTCGGTCTGGCAAAATTGCAGCCGGGCCAGTGGACAGACAAAAGCAGCCCCATTCAAATTGAAACACCATCCTGATCAGCCCTGGAAAGATCAAAAGTCAGGTTCAAAAGCTTTCCTGGCCTGATCTTGTCCTGGCCGATTTTTTCAATCGTTCTTTTTTCTATTAGTCTTTTTCAATTGATTAGTCTTTTTCAATTGATCTTTTTGATACCTGCCAACAAAAAACCGCAAGGATTCGCTCCCTGCGGTTCATTGATCAGTTTTTACAAAGTGTTTTGATGAAAACCAATTCAATTTTAAGCAGCTGAGGATTCAGTCGTTGCTTCGTCAGAAGCTGCTTCCGTTGTTGCAGCTTCGTCTTCGCCGGCATCAGAAGCCTGAATCTGAGCATCCAGGTTCAGAGATGCACCATCCAGAGCCTGAGACCAGTTGCAGACTGGACCAGTTACCAGACCTTCAACACGTTTGTTATAGATGTTGAACAGGTTGTTACCGTAGATACCAAGGAATGGTACGAGTTCAGAAGCACGAACCATCGCTTTGCGGTAGTTTTCTTCGGATACAGCTGGATCGCCTGTTTCTTTACCAGCAGTCAGATAGCCATTCAGTTCTTCGTCGAAAATCTTTGGATAGTTGTTTCCACCAGGAACTTTCTTGCCATTGACTTCAGTGTAGCCTTCAGCAGCGTTCATGGAAGTGTTGGACAGACCTGTGAAAGTCAGAGCCATGAAGAAGGCGTTCCAGTCTTCATTGCTGTCTTCGTTGGATGGATCCGTTGTCGTTACCAGGGTGTTGAAATCAACTGTGTTCTGCTTCAAATCAACGCCCAGTTCTTTATAAGACTTGATGATGATTGGCAGCAGCATGTCAAGAACGGAGTTATTTTCAGTGGCCAGGAATTTAATTTCCAGTTTCTGACCGTCTTTTTCACGGATACCATCAGCGCCAACGGTCCAGCCGGCGTCATCCAGAATCTGTTTTGCTTTTTCGATGTCATAATCGTAAGTAACCAGACCATCGAGCTGTTCTTCACCAGTTACGATCGAACCTGTTCCGGAACCAACTGGAGACCAGAAGATTGCTGGAACATAACCAGTAGAAACGTCTTTGATTTCATCGCTGGCTACACCATCAGGCCACTGATAGTAAGCATCAACGAATTCAGCACGGTTTGTCGCATAAGCCAGAGCCTGGCGGACAGCTGGATCAACGGTGGCACCACCAGCAGCGTTGAATCCAAAGTAGCCCTGGGCAGCACGGAAGTAATGGTCAGTCGTCAGGGTTTCAACCATGGAAGCTGGACCGATGACGGTTGGCTGAATTTCTTCAGGCAGGTAGTCGATTTCGCCGGATTTTAAGTTGGCGACTTCAGTACCATCTTCAATGGTGCGGATAACGATCGACTTAATCTTGTAGTCGCCATCACCCGTGTAATTTTCGTTCAGGACAACGGAAGCACCAGCGGACTTGTCATATTTGTTCAGTTTGTAGGGTCCGGAACCAATAATGTTTTCTGGAGCCAGGTTCTGGTATTCTTCCAAATTGCCTTTTGTATATTCAAACTGGTCATCGGGCATGATCATGATCGTACCAATTGTATTGGCTGCATCGATATCCGGTGTAGCGCACTTAAAGGTAACGGTCAGTTTATCGTCGGATACGGTAATACCAGATACTTCTTCGGCATCGCCGTTCTGGTATTCATCCCAGCCCTCGATGAAGTTGCAGGTGCCATCGTTGTAGCCGCCGATGTATTCTGGGTCAGCCATCAGAGTGAAGGTGTATTTTACATCGTCACCATCCAGAGTGGATCCATCAGAGAATTTCTGATCTGCTTTCAGCTTGTAAGTCAGAGTCATTCCGTCTTCTGATACTTCAGGCAGAGATTCAGCCAGGACAGGTTTAATTTCGCTGTCAGCTGTGTACGCCAGCATGGACTGATAAACCATGTTGACAACCCACTGGTCGTAGGCGGTACTGGAGTACATGGGGTTAAAGATCCCTGAAAGTTCCTGGGTTGTTCCAACTTTCAGAATTTCGTTGCTGGAAACCGAAGATCCGCTTCCTGAGCCGCCGCATCCTGCCATGGAAAGGGCCATGGCAAATGCTGCTGCTCCCGCAACATATTTGCGTGAGTTCATTTTTTTCTTTCCTCCTCATAAAAAAGAAACTACGTCTTGCAACCCATTTTAGCGAAGGGATTTTCTGATTTCAACGACATTTTGTGAAGAGTATCGAACAGAAATCTGTACAAGGTCGTCTTATTCAGACAATTTAGAAATTCTGATGGAATGAGTAGCCCGACTTTGAAAGATCTGATTCAGATAAAATATGGATTAGATCGCGTTTTTTGGATCGTATTTTTCCGGAGTTTCATTGCTTTTACGGCTGTTTTCTGCCGATTTCGATTCATTTTCCCTAAAAGCAATTCATTTTTAATTAAACGCTTGATTCCTATTTTCTTTCTTCCTTTATTGTCCGGCAGAAACTCACGATTCCGGTTCAACATGGTTTACCTGAATTTTTTCACCTTCTTTCTAAAATGTAAGAACTTTCATTTTCATTGTAACGGTTCAATCTTTTAAGTGCTCTGTCTATTCTCCCTTTTCAGCCCTGAACCTATATTCACTTGTTATTCCAGTCTTTATTCTCGTAGTTCAAATCTTGTTTAAATGTTTTTTTAAATCTTAAACTTCCGTATCCAAACCGAATTGGAATGCAACAGACAGTTGCAAATTTTACGAATTTCAAGATAATTGTTGCGCTATTTCTTCGGTTTCTTACGCAATGGGGGTGGATCTTTTCAACTTGCCATGCTCTTGGCGGGCATATGGTTTGTGATTTGGATGGATCCATGATCCAAATTCATCAAACATCTTTGTCCTTGCCTGCTACCACGGATGGCGCAATCCAATTCGGTCCGTTTTCACTATTCAGGCCTCTTGAAATGTTGATTGAAATGCTGATTTTTGATGACCAAAGAGAACTCTTTTTTGCCAATACGGCTGCCTGCCTATCTATCATTTTCATTCCAGCGTGTGTCTGCCAAGCCGAAAAGTTAACTTTATCTTTCTGATCCTTTTCTAGATCTGTTTATTTCTTTGTTTCTTCTCCTCTTCCCTTCATTCCTGGCTGCACAGTTTTAAAACAAGCATTCCAGACTCTTTCTGGCCGCTGAAAGTTCAAAGCATTCTCCTTCATATTTGTTTCAGAGTTTTACCATTTCAATGCATTCCTTTCTTTTTGCCTAAAACCACATCTTTTTTCTTTCCGCCCATTTTGGCCGGGTGATCGGCAGGCTATGGTCAGAAGATTTGAAATTGTCCTTTTTCATTGAACAGGAAGTGATCGTTTTTTTCTGGCCCTCGCCAAGCGCCCGTGTATCCGCTTACGTTGATCTTTATTTTTTCCTTATCCAGGTATGAGGATAGATAATCCCATCACCTGCCCAAGATTTAAACGAATCTCTCTAAAAAAGAGAAGTATACGGAATGAAAACACCTATTCAAAACAATGCTTTGTTGTGAAAATGTTTATATTTCGAAAACATTTTTCATGAAATTTTCAATTCCATATTTTCGGAAAATTCATTCAAAATTGTAAAAAATGTAACTCGACTTCCCGCTTGATCCCCCAATATCCCCTTTATATAATGGATATGCATGAAGGGGTAAGGCCCTATGGAGGTACGTTATGTTTGCTAAATTATTTACCATTTTTTCTTACTTTAATGCTAATGACTGGCTGAACGAGTCTGTTGTCTGCGCACAGTTAACAAAACAACTCCACTAGTACACACCTCGACACACCATCAGAAGTATTGAACCCCTAATCATTTGGAGCGGCTATCGCCGCTCCCTTTTTTTATTCACACCTGAACAATTCATCAAAACCGACAAATGGCCGGAAACACCTTTAAAGAACGTGTTTCCGGCCATTTTGCTTTTCACCAATCAGGTGAGTGTAAATCGTTCATCATTCCTGTACAATGTTATTCGCACAAACAACCAAGAAAGGATTTTGAACAATGACACACACCCTGAACAACAGTATGGCCGGTTTTATTCCTGAATGCAACATTTCATTTAATGGAGGGGATCTTTCTTCCGACACCGGTGCAATTCTCCCTCTCGATTTCATCAATTCTAATTCACTTCTTCAGCCTTATGCAGACCTTCCTTTTTCGGACGAAAGGCAATCCTGCCATCAGAAAAATTCCAACTTCTCTTTGATGAGCCAGCAGGTTTTCAAGTATCTCCTTGGTTATTCATCTCAGGCTGATCAGGAGGTTCTTGCCAAAGATCCAATTCTTTGTCAGTACTTTCAGGGGATTTCTTCCCAAAGCTCTGTCAGCCGTTTTTTCAGCCGTGTCTGTGAAGATACGAATAATGCTTTCTGGCCGATTTTTATGGATCAGGCCTGTCAGTTTATCAGTTCTAACCAGGACGATATTCTTCTCGATGCCGATTCGACAAAAACCGATACCTATGGAAAGCAGGAAGGGGCTGCATGGATCCATCACTATAGTCAGACTGGATATCATCCATTTGTCATTAACGAATACAACTCGAAAACCCTTGTTGGGGCATGGCTGCGTCCTGGATCCACTTATTCTGCCGACGAAGCTGAATCGATCATGGCCGAAGTCCTCAAACGACTGCCTGACTGTACTGGAGCTGGCAAAATACGGATTATCATGTTCCGTGGAGACGCTGCTTTTTACTCGGGCAGCCTGATGGATCTGTTTGAAGGCCGTTTCAATCCAGTTCGTTATGCCATCAGAGCCAAAGGAACAGACAGACTTGAAAGCTTATGTCAGGATGCCTACTACGACAGTTCCGATCACGAAGAAGACAGCACTTATACTTCAGCTAAGCCTTTTTATGGAGAAATCCGCTATCAGATGTCCAACTCTTCAAAAAGCAGAAGGGTCTGTTTTAAGCTCTATTTCACCGAAGAAGAGGATGAGAAAGGGCAGGCTCAGCTTCTGCTGGTCCCTCATGTTTTTGCGGTAATCACCAATATCGAAGACATGACCGTAAAACAGGTCATCGACTTCTATTGTCAGAGAGGCAACAGCGAAAACTACACCAAGGAGTTGAAAAGTGACTTCATGGCAAATACGCTTTCGCATCGCTCATTTGAAGCCAATGCCTTTGAATTTCTTATGAAATGCCTTGCCTATAACCTTTTTCACTTTTTCCAGTTCCGGGTGATGGAAGGTGCTGATCAGAATATGACATGTGGATCATTCCGGAAAAAGTATCAGAAAGTTGCTTCAAGGCTGAGCTTTCATGCGCGAAGTTTTCACTTGAAGATTGCCAGTTCATTTCGTCATGCCGACAGATTCACCCGATATCTGCAAAAGTCCAGGACAATCGGATGGATAGCCGCTCATTTGTGTTGAATCCTTTTTAAATAAAGTAAAATTTTATATTCGGCAGTCTTCGGACTGTCTTTTTGTCGTGGACAAAAGGTTGTTATATGCGATTTCGACCAGTTTTTGCCCGTCATTTTTGAAAAAATCAAGTACCCCCCTCCACCGGAAACAATGTGGATAACCGAATCGAGAAAGATTTGTTTGCGTTTTGAAGACAAAACACGAAAAATGGTTTTGTGAAAAAAGCCATGAATTATTTGGGTTCACAGATCTTCACTTTATGCGAACTTATGCAAACTTTATATAAGTCTTCTTCTTCATCCTCGTCCTGCCCAGATTGACATCGTCCACAATTTGTAAACAATCCAAGTTTTGCTTACAATATTTTGTGTCCCGGATTTGTTGAAGCCCAGCCTTTTGGAGCCTCATTTTAGAATTACCTGTTTCTGGCATTCTTTCTGTACAGAACGATCATGCTAGAATCCGGGCAGAGGAAGAGAATATAAATCTTTCTTTTCTGCGACATTTTTTGCTTTCCGCAAACGATTTACAGCGGATCGCAAAGACTTTCATGAAAGGAGAAACTGCCATTTTGCGAATGCTCTGATTCACTAAATGGCAGCCGTGAACGGAATGAAGCTGAATTTTGAACCGTTTTACCAGGAGCTAATCGACACGCTCGGTGCTTATGCCCTTGCTGCCTGCACCATCTATACCGATCAGGCCACAATTGCGCCCCGCAAAGGAGCATCCAGAAGCAATGAAGCCCTGGCTATTTTAAACAGCCTGGCTTTTAAGCTGGAACACGATCCAGAAATGTATGAACAGATCAAAGCCTATCAGGCTTCCTTAGAAGAAGGATCCCTGGAACGAAAAGAAGTCGATCTTCGTCTGCTGGATCTTGAAGAAACCAAAGAGGTTCCCGCCGATTTCTATCGCCAGGCTCTGCACACGCAGGCTGAAGGGGAAACCTGCTGGCTGGAAGCCAAAGAGAAATCAGACTATGAGATGTTCAAACCGTATCTCAAAAGCATCGTTGCCGATACCCTGAAAATCATTTCCTATTCCCCACGCTTCAACGGCAGTAATGCCTATGATCTGATGCTCGATACCTATGAAAGAGGCATGCAGCAAAAACAATATGATGAATTCTTTGAAGTCATTAAAGCTGAACTGATTCCTTTAATCGCCAAAGTCAACGCCGCTAAACCGATCGACACAACTCTGGTTGACGCTGATTACGATATCGATAAACAAAGAGAATTTGCCAAGGTTCTTCTCAAACACCTAAAAGCAGATCCAGAGCGGGTTTATCTTTCGGAAACCGAACATCCATTTACCAACTTCCACAGCCATGATGATGCCCGCATCACCACGCACTACTACGAAAACCGTTTCCTGTCCGCTGTCTTAAGTACAGTCCATGAATATGGCCACGCTCTGTATTCCTTACAGATGGATCCGGCTTTCGATAAAACCAAACTGGCGGATGCGGTTGGTTGTGCTGCCCATGAATCCCAGTCCCGCTTTCTGGAAAACCATATTGGCCGCACCACGGCCTTCTGGCAGCTGCTCTATCCGGAGCTGGTGGAAGCCTTCCCTGAATTCAAAGACGTCAGTGTGGATGAACTGGTCCGTCAGATCAATGCTTCTCAGCCTTCTTTGGTCCGCACCGAAGCAGATGAACTGACTTATCCATTGCACATTCTGATCCGCTATGAAATCGAAAAAATGATGGCAGATGGTTCCCTGGACTATGATAAGCTGCCGGAAATCTGGGCCGATAAATATGAAGAATATCTGGGTGTCCGCCCTCAGAATGATAAAGAAGGCGTCTTGCAGGATATGCACTGGGCAGGCGGCAGCATTGGCTACTTCCCAAGCTATGCCTTAGGCTCGGCTTATGCCGCACAGCTTTATGAGAAAATGGCTGAAGAAATCGATGTTGAAAAAGCTCTGCGTGAGGATCGTTTTGAAGAAATTCGGGACTGGCTGGAAAAGAATGTTCACCACTATGGTGCTTCCAAAACCATGCGCGAAATCGTTGAAGAAGTCAGCGGTAAACCCTTTGATCCGCATATTTATACCAACTATCTCAAAGATAAATACACAAAACTCTACAATTTGGATTAAGCAAGATACAGACCCTGACTGTCCCTTTTCTCCGGTATGTCCCCCATACCGGAGTTTTTTTTCTGAAAAAAAACAGTTTGATCATCTGAAACTGCTCTGCATAATTTCCCGATAATTTCCCGCGGAGCCGATTATTCTTGTATTCTTCTTTTCCATATATAGACAGGCGGATACAGATAGATAGATAGATAGATAGATAGATAGATAGATAGATAGATATGGAGAAATGAAACATTCAGCGAGAATGGAGAACGTTATTAAAAAGGGAATACAGAAAAAGAGATCGAAAATCGCTCGACTGTCCGGCGGCAGTCCCATTGCTCGCCTGGCTTGTCGCGAACAGACGGATCCCAATCCAGCCAAAGCGGTCTGAAAAGTGGTCTGCTAAAAAGATAGTTTCAGCAGCACTGAAAAAAGGGGAGACTTACTGGACTCTCCCCCATAAATGCAATCGAATAGTCAAATCTTTCTGCCGCTAATCTTCATCCGTGCGCAATACGCTCGGGGTGAAGTTCTGGGCTGCTGAAACGATCAGTGAAGCCGCTTCGTTTAAAGGAATCCGAGTCGTATCGATACATAAATCATAGTAGAAAGAACGGCCCCATTTCCGGCTGGTGAAGTACTGATAGTGTGCTTTACGACGTTTGTCTTTGTCTTTCAGACGTTTGCCAATTGGAATGTCTGTTTCGCCATATTCCTGCACAACGCGGTTTTTCCGGCTTTCTTCATTGGCATAGATGAAGCAGCATAAGGTATTCGGGTCATTGCGAAGCAGATAATCCGCGCAGCGTCCAACAATAACACAGCCGCCTTTTTCAGCCAGTTTGAAGATGACGTTACTCTGTGCTTCAAAAAGCTGTTCATTGAGGTTAAAACCAAAGCTGCTGCTGGTCAGCATCGTTGAGAACCGTCCCTGTTCTTCGCCGTTTTCTTCAATAAACTGTTTAGCAAAGCCGGTTTCTGTAGCAATCTTGTCAACCAGATTCCAGTCATAGAACTCATAGCCTAAAGCGTCGGCAACCATACGGCCGACGGTGCGGCCTCCGGAGCCAAATTCACGAGTAATGGTAATAACTTTTGCGGTCATGATTTCCCTCTTTTCTAATGACCTGCCAGGCTCAAAGTACGAAAACAATTTCTGATATTTGTATCCTTTTCATCCGTCTGTTTCATGGAAACAGGCTTTGATGAAATAAAATTCCAGGCTTCCCGTCTTAGGTCCTCCGGATCCAAAAGACGAGTTTTTCTGTGAGCGAAAACAAATGATGAAAGTCCAGGTCTTCTGGAAGGACAGTTTTTGAGTCCAGGCGGTCTTCTTGCCACAATTCGGGTTTCTTTATATTTATTATAAAAGAAGCGGCTTGTCAGAGGCACCATATTGTGCATAATAATCTTTCAGCCTGCCCAGCAGTTCTCCATCCAGCTGGCCTCGTTCTTTCAGACTCGCTACGATTTCAGGAACAGATACAATGGCAGCTGTCGGAAAGCCATACAGTTCGCTGACTTCAGCCAGAGCCGATTTTTCACCCTTTCCCTTCTCTGCCCGATCCAGGGAAACCATCAAACCCTTAATTTCGACATTCGCCGCATTTTTTACCTTCGGAACGGTTTCTTCCATGGATTTTCCAGACGTTGTCACATCTTCAATCATAATGACGCGATCGCCATCTTTGAGCTTTGTTCCCAGAAATCCACCTTGATCAGCGCCATGATCTTTTTCTTCCTTGCGATCGCTGCAATAGCGGATTTCTTTGCCAAACAAGTCATAGTAGGCTTCAGCCGTCACAACGGCTAAAGGGATTCCCTTGTAAGCCGGGCCAAACAGAACATCAAAATCATCACCATACTGATCATGGATTGCTCTGGCATAAAATTCACCGAGCTTGCGCAGCTGTTTTCCAGTTTCATACCCTCCCGCATTCATAAAGAAGGGAGAAATGCGTCCAGATTTGAGTGTGAATGTTCCAAATTTAAGAACACCACTTTCGAGCATGAAATCAATAAAGTCGTGTTTATAGTTTTCCATCGTCTATCCTTTTCTATCTTCTCAACAACATCGCCTTCTGCTTTTTCTATGTTTGGAATATCCTTTCAATCCAAAGATAGCTGCAAGCCAGAAAAAGAGGAAGCTGATGTTGAAGGCAGGCAACCCTGCTGCAAGAACATCATCTTTTTAACTATATCAAATCTGAAAGTTTCGATGTCTTTTTTCAGAATGCCCGTGGCTTGCTTGTTACAAAACCAACAAAAAAATCCGCCAGAGCGGATCAGTTTTTAAATTCGTCTTTGACGGCGGCAACGATGCCGACTAAAGCACTGAGAATCAGCATCACGGTAATGACAGTTGCCAGAATTTTATTATCGTTTCCCATATGGATACCCTTTCCTGTTCTGGCCTGAAAGCCAGTTTCTGTACTCATTTCATTGTATCTGCTTTTGCACGAAAGCAAACCCTCAAACGATAGTCAAATTTTGTTTCCAGCCTGAAGAAGACTTCACTGAGCGACTTCTGCGCTTTTGCATGCTCAGCATTCCAAAAATGGATCCGAAATGGAAATTCGTTCTTTCTGGATTGTCTTTCTATTCAAAGTCTTTGGCCTGACAAACCTTTGATGACACAAACATTCCGCAAATATTTTGAGCATCTCAAAAGGAAGATTATTGTTTGATGCGTATGATGTAACCATAAGAAACGGAGGTCATTAACAATGACTAAAGATGAATTCAAAAAAGTACTTGAAACTGCAGTAGGCGGAACAGCTTATGGCGATGAAATCATCGAAGACCTCGTAGCACACTTCGACGAAACTGGTAAATACGCTCAGACTGCTAAAGATCGTCTCGACGAGAGAATCGGATCTATGACTGGCTGGGAAAAGAAACACAGAGCTGAAGGCGACACTGCTAAAGCAGATGCTGAAGCTGAAAAAATTGCCATCGCTAAAAAAGCCCTGGCAGCTATCGAATAAACCTGAGCAGCTAGACCAACAAGCAATGAATGAGCGAGGAGTGTCCTCGCTTTTTCATTGCTTTTCTTTTTCTGTTTTCCCCGCTTTATGACTCTGTGCGGCAGGGATAATTGCTGAGGATCTAATCTGTCATCCTTTTGATCATCTTCAAATCCAAAGTGCATTTTTTCTATCCGATCATGGCTTATTCAATGGCATCTAAGGATTTTCTTCTCTAATATTCCGCAAAAAAGATGAGCGTTTGAAAAGGAAGATTATTTCTTTTTCTGTATGATGAAACCGTAAAAACAAGGGAGGCATGATTGCCATGACTAAAGAAGAATTCAAGAAAGTATTAGAAACTGCAGTAGGCGGAACAGCTTACGGTGACGAAATCATCGAAGACTTAGTAGCACACTTCGACGAAACTGGTAAATACGCTCAGACTGCTAAAGACCGTCTCGACGAGAGAATCGGCTCCATGACTGGCTGGGAAAAGAAACACCGCGAAGAAGGCGACACTGCTAAAGCAGACGCTGAAGCTGAAAAAATCGCTATCGCTAAAAAAGCCCTCGCAGCTATCGAATAATATTTCTAAAGTCCACAAAAGACAGGAATTCAAGTTCCTGTCTTTTCTGTTGGCTCATTCTTTTCAGAACATTTCAAAAGGCCGCTTTTCAAATTCTCCTGGTTGGAGAAAGATGCAAAAGCGGCCTTTTTCTGCTCACTTTCCCCCTCACATGGCGTCTCTTTCCACCCCTGAAGGCAGACAGAAAATCAAGGAGTGAGCTTTGTTTAATGGGGAATGAACAGAGGAATCACAAACATACCGACGATCAAGCCGGCAATAAAGACCAGAATGTTTTTTGTGGTTGTACTCATATGGACTTGTCAGCAATCCAAATCCCTTATGCCTTCTTCACCTGATGCCCGATTGCCTCAAATCCATACAATCAGCGGGGATGCTCCCTCCAAATTGCAGAACACTTTGGGCAGAGTCATTGACCTGAGGCCATCCAAGAAGTGGACATAAGAAACCATGGATCGGCTTTCTCCTTTCTGCTTATTTCAATCAGTCTTGTCTGGAGTCTTCTCGTCTATCTGAAAGATCCAAATAATGTGTTATCCAATGACATCTTTATTTTACTATCTATCGTTACACTTTTTTCATTCAGGCTTGAAAATCACTTTATCTGTCCTTTTTGGAATTCTTTCTGCCTGTCAGAAGAACCGGTAAATGCAGAAATCAAAAATTGGTTCGTTTTCTACGCTTCGTCTTAAATAATAAATCGCTAATTTTCAAACCCAAATTTTCTTCTTGATAGAACAGTGCTTACAACAATGCAGGCAAACACAATCGTCCATACCAGCCACGGCAGCTGACAAAAAAAGTGAACTGTTCTCAACAGAAAGTACAGGGCCATCATCATGACAGTCAGTATGATCAGCGAATCAGAAACCAATCTGACAAAAACACTGACCGCCATACTCATGCACGAAACCATCAAGCAGAGGATAACTACATAAGACAGATTCTGTAACGCGGCCTGTGAACAGGGAAGAATCTGGCCATTTTCAACAATCAGCAAAGGATCATTTCCACAAAGGCTTAACCCGGCCAGCCACAGAAAGCCGCAAACCGCTGCCAGAAACAGGAAGGAAATCCCCAGATTCAGGATCAGAAACGCTGTAAACAGCTGCCCTTTTTTATAAGGAAGAGCAAGCATCAGTCTTACAGATCCTGATTCATACATTCGCGCCCAGATCCAGACTCCGATCAGGCAGCAACCCGAAAGAACGATCAGAAGAATGATTGAAAAATAATGATCCATCGTATACACCATATACTCTGCACGGGCTCTGAAAGGATTGAACGGCTGCTTCCAGCCTCTTTGTTCGTAGGACTGCGCCAGAGCAATCCGCTGCTCAAGCTCGGAAGAGTCAAGTTCAAGAGCTCTCTGGCAAAAACCCGGATCCTGTATGGCCTTGCGATAAAAGGCGTTTTGTGTTTCCACAATCAGTTCCTGATTCTGTTCTGGATTTTTCCACAATACTCTGAGCATTCCAAGATCACTCAACATAGACCCAATATAGTTGTTCCAGTCACTGACTTCTCCTTTGTGCATCTCCATCCGCGTGCTGTTATACCAGGATTCAATCTGCTGGGGCTGCTCCTCTTGCCATCTTCTGGCTGACTGTTCCTGCACGAAGACTGCTCCAAAACTCAGGCAGAAAGAAAGAAGGAGAAGCACAAAGAGCTGCTTTTTTTCGACCTTCAGCCAGGAAAGAAAAATCCGCATCATTTTTGCTCACCATAGATCTGCTTGTAGAGGCTTTCCAGATCGCTTTCAATCCGATACACATCGCGAATCCCGGCCTTTTCCGTAAGCTGTTTCAAAGTCGCTTCAAATGTGGCAGTGTCCGGAAAGACCGCTTCAAAATAAGAACCGAATTCTTTTTGGAGAAAGGGTCGCAGAATCCTGCTGGCTTCACCCGGGTTCGACGCTTCCAAAGCATAAGTATGAAAATGATCCTTGATTTCATTTTTCGAAACCGAGCGAATGATTTTCCCCTCTTTGATAAACAGAAATCGATCACAGATTTTTTCCAGATCTCCCAGAACATGACTGGTCACCAGCATGGAAACACCCTTTTGCTTCTGTTTTTCCAGCAGACTTCGAAGTTTGAAGGTGCTTTCCGGATCCAGTCCGTTTGTCGGTTCGTCCAAAAGCAAAAACCTGGGGCTTCCTAAAAGAGCCAGTCCAATTGCAAGCCGCTGCTTCATTCCGATTGAATACGTTCCAGTTCGCCGTTTCAGGGCCCAGCCTAAATTACAGTAGTCAAAAATCTCTTTTGTTTCTGCATTTTCAAGAGAAACGCCCTTATATCCCGCATAAAGCTTGAAATGATCCATTCCATTCATTCCCGGGTACAGGGCCGGATTTTCAATGCACATTCCCACGCCCTGCATGGCTTTGGAATGATCCTTTTCCACTTCATATCCGGAAATATAAATGGAACCTTCGTCCTTTTTATAGGCGGTAGAAATGCACTTCATCAATGATGACTTTCCGGAGCCATTGGGCCCGACAAGACCGACTGCTTCTCCAGGAAAAACCTGTAGATTTACATGGTCCAGGATCTGTTTCTGTTTAATTCGTTTAGAAACATCCTCAACGCGCAGCAGTTCCTTTTCTTTTTCCAGTGCCATCTTATTGAACATCCTTTCTTCCAATCAAACCAAAATCAAGCGTCATGAGCAGAACCGCATAAATTACCGCCACCGCCAGCCAGACGCCCCACCCGACTCCAAATCCGCCATACAACAAATCCACAACAGACGGCCAGAACAGTGGAAGAAGGTTCAGCCAGCCAAAATGAAATCTTTGCAGGCAAAGCAAGACGATCCAAATCGCACATAGAAACAGGCTGGTATTCGGGCGAAAGAGAAAAGCGATCGAATAAACAGTCAGGCAGTCTAGAAAAATCAGCAGAATCTGTCCTCCCAGAATGATCAGGCACCACTTCCAGCACACTAACCATTGAATTGTCCCTGGAAGATAATCAGCCCCCGAAATGGTTGAGCTGAAAAATGGTTCAGTCATCGTTGCGGATGCAAATAGGTTCGAAGGAGAAACCCCCGTTTTCCAGACGGCTGGTTCAACAGGAACCAGTGTGACCAGATCCTGCCAGCCAAAGCAGAATCCAGACAACAAAAAGCCAAATAAAAACGTCGTCAAAAAAACAATCAACGCAGCCAGGAACGAAGAGAATACCTGAATCCAGAAAAACTTGCGCGAAGAAATCGGCAGTGTTTTTGAATAGAACAGGGAGCGGCTTCTGTGGAGTTCAATAGCGTTCATCAGAAAGAAAGCAATAAAAACAACGGGCAGAAGGAAACCGGACAAGTTAATCAGTGCAAAATAGTTGCGACTGAACATGCCTGGTCCTTTCGGATTAAAGTCCGCCTGCACTGTCCCCGTATTCAATTCCTGAAGAAGTCTTTCAATTTCTACTTTCAGGTTTTGAAAATACAAATGTCTTGGTTCTCTCAAATCCAGGTCAGCCTGCTGATATTCAGAAAATGTCTGATAGTCAAGAAGTTCGATATTCAGCCACGGCAGCTTTTGGGAATATTCCAGACAGAGATCGGGATCGCCAAGATCTTTAAGGCCGCATTGAAAAGCCCAGAGCAGCTCAATTCTAACCATCGCCTGAGCCCATCTGGTGTTCAGTTCTGAGCTGGAAATCTGGTTTTGCTCATACGCCTGAAAGTCTTTTTCGAAAGATGTCCAGATTTCTTCTTGCTGGTTCACCGCTTCAAGCTGGATGGACTTGGCCTGGATATCTGTTTCTGTTCCGTGGGTTTTGGCAGCATCCAGCTCTGCCTTGGTCGTTGAGCAGGAATTATCCAGCTGCCATGCGATGTTTCTGACTGTCTGATTGAAGTCACTGGCCGGCGCGAAAGCCGTCTGCGTGAAGGCCGCGGCTGTAAAGCAGACGAGTAGAACGGCTAAAATAAAAGACGATCTTGATTTAAGAATTCTAACTGTTTCTTGGGTACACTGTTTCCACATCCAACGCCTCCTTGAAAAGTTTAAATATTTACATTGCTTAATTTTGACATAAGAAAACATCTGAATCGTACACCATCGTTATGCTCGTCAGCTTGTTGGCAGTAGTAGTAATAAATTAATTTGCTAGAGAAGTTATTCTTTGTCTATATTTTATGAATAAAAAACTCTGGTGTGCACGTTTATCGAACGTATCACAATAGGTTATCCAATAGCGTCTTTATTTCACCATCTATCGTAACATTTTTCATTCAGAGCTAAAAATCACTTTATCTGTCTTTTTTGAAATTATTTCTGCCTGACAGTTAGAAAAATCGGTATACGCAGTAATCAAAAAGGCAGAAATCAAAAAGGCAGAAATCAAAAAATGGAAGTCGCTTCGTTCTTTTGACAGAAAGCGACTTCCATTTCTTATGCATTCAATTAAAATGCGTTTTTCCTATATTCAAATAGATTTTGATTATTTAAAGAACTCTTCGCGGCCGTATTCGTTTTTCCAGTTTTCACTGAATTCGTCGACCGCAATGGCTGTGGCTGGATGACCAACCATCTGATAAACCACTTCAGGTGGAACCGTTACAGCCTGAATGCCGGCTTCAATCAGATCGTTAACCTGGCCGCAGTTTTTGAAGCTGGCCGCAATGACCTTACTGTCGCTGCCGGCTTTTTCCAGCATTTCAAGCAGACGGATGACTTCTCCTACTCCGTCGCCATAATTGCACATGCGGTTTGTATAAGGAGCAAGATAATCCGCGCCATTGGCTGCCGCCAGAAAGCCCTGAGCCGCAGAATAAATCGCCGTGGCCAATGTATGAATTCCCTCTTCATGGCAGGTTTTGATGGCTTTTAATCCAGCTTTGGTTACCGGGATTTTGACATACATGTTTTTTGGACGAAGTTTGCTGATTTTGCGCGCTTCTTCCATGATGCCTTCATAATCGGTTTTGACGACCTGGACAAAAAATTTCTGGTCCGGATTGAGAATCTCAATGATTTCAGAAATGACTGTTTCCGGATCTTTATGCGATTTGGTCAGGATTGTCGGATTGGTTGTGACCCCGGCAATGGTCAGAAAATCATTCAAGTCTTTGATTGCATTTACATCTGCTGTATCTAATACGAATTCCATATCTATTCTTCTGCTCATCAAGAGCAGTCCTTTCCAACAGCTCCAAGCTGTCTTTTTCTATGTTTGTCTGTCCTATATTTGTTTGTTCTATATTTGTCTGTTCTATTTTTCGATAACCAGATTTCTGATCCCGTTCTCTCGGGCAATCTGGTAAAAGTGCTCCAATTGCGCTTTACTGAATGGTTTGGCATCTTCCAGTATCCAAATTTTGCCAGCCATTTCATATTTAGAAGGAGCAAGTGGGTTGTAGTTGAGCATTTCCCAGTGCACTTCAGGATTATGATCCGAAAGCCACTTCGCAATACCGGCAATATTTTCATCGGTCGCCGTATATCCCGGAATTAGTGGGGTACGGACAATTACCCGCTTGCTGATGTCAGGATCTGAAATCATCCAGGCAATATTTTTGAGAATGCGTCGGTTGTCTGTCCCGGTAGCTTCTTTATGTTTTTGCAAATCGAGAACCTTGAGATCACAATACACATGATCAAGCAGCGCTACGGCTTGCTTTACCAGGTTGTGATCGGCATAGAAGCTGGATTCAATGGCTGTATTCAGGCCTGCCTGTTTACAGGCCGAAAGAATATCAACTAAAAACTGTCCCTGTAAAAACGGTTCGCCTCCGGAAAATGTGACGCCGCCATCCTTCTGGAAGAAGACTTCATCCCGTCTGATTTTTTCCAGGAGCTGGTCAACGGTATAAGCCTCGCAGTCATAGCGGATTGCTCTGGCCGGACATCCATCCACAATCGCTTCAAAGCCGCCTTTGCTGGCATAGTTGATCACAGGATGATCTTCTTTCCAGTGGATCTGGTCCTGATCAGCCAGATGGAGACATGTTTTGCAGCCGATGCATTGCTTTTTTAAGAACACCGGCCGACGGTGACTTTCCAGCCCTTCCGGATTCTGGCACCATTTGCAGCGCAGAGGACATCCTTTGAAAAAGACTGTTGTTCTGAGTCCTTTGCCATCGTGAACCGCAAAGCGTTTGAGATCAAAGACAAGAGCCTTGGATGGATGAATCTCAAAGCCACCTGTTTGATCGCTTTTATCGAGACCTGGTGTCTGGTTGAGCGTCTTGTCAGAATTAGATGTCTTCATAAGTCGTCCGTTCAATAATTTCATTCTGTAACTTGGTGGCCAGTTCCGTGAAGTAAGCGGTATAGCCGGCAACTCGCACGGTTAACGACTGGTGGCGTTCGGGATGAATCTGAGCATCCAGCAGATCTTCTTTGCGGACGACGTTGAACTGGATATGTGGAATTTTCAGGTCCACAAAGCCGCGCAAGAAGGTTTCAAATTTATTGCGGCCTTCCTGGGTCTTGAAAAATTCAGGAAGAAATTTCATATTCAACAAGCCGCCATTGGTCGTGCAGCGGTTGTCCAGCCGGCTGACAGAACGAAGAACAGCCGTCGGTCCTTCAAGATCCCGGCCATAGACTGGAGACATCCCCCCATCAGCCAGCGGCGTCATCGCATTGCGGCCATCGGCACTGGCGCCGACATTTTCACCCATTGGAACATGGGCACTGACGGTATACATGCCGGTATGATAGGGTCCACCGCGATAATTGGTAAAGTCATCCATCCGGTCTCTGAAGTAGTCTGCCCATTTAACCCCCATGTCATCGACCCATTCCACATCATTGCCATATTTAGGCGCCCGTTTTAAAAGCTGGGTCTGTACAATTTCATAGCCTTTAAAATCATGACGCAGGG
Organism: Allobaculum sp. JKK-2023; assembly: GCF_034745455.1. Classification (NCBI taxonomy): domain Bacteria; kingdom Bacillati; phylum Bacillota; class Erysipelotrichia; order Erysipelotrichales; family Erysipelotrichaceae; genus Allobaculum; species Allobaculum sp. JKK-2023. Next base: position 1,432,802 of record NZ_JAYERV010000003.1, read on the forward strand.
CTTCAAGCAAGTCTTTAGCTTCAATACGCTTTTCATCAAAAACCAGTTCTTTGATTGCGGCCAGCGAATCCGCCAGGTTGGCTGCCTGGATGATCTGGATGCCGGAAAGATTATAGCGGGCTCCGCCGCAGGTTACATCCAGGCCTTTTTCCAGGCAGTCATCGATTACGCAGGAAAGGAAAGCGGTGGGCAGGCATTGCTGGTGAGCTTTTTCCACAACAACTTCAGCGGCCATCATTTCATCGATGAAGTAGTCGATGGTCTTCTGGAAGCCTTCTTCCAGCTGCTCAAATGTCTGATAAGTATCCAGTCCACCATAATCAGGGCCGAGCTGTTCTCCGGTAAGCAGGCAGACGCCATGATTCAAAGCCAGTTCAAGCGCTTTGTTCATATTAAACATGGCGGCATCACTCCAGCCCAGATTATTTCCATGCGTTGTCAGTTCGACGCAGCCGACGATCGCATAGTTGCGTGCATCTTCCTGCGTAATCCCCAGATTCTGCATTGGTTCAATAATGGCTTCATCATTGAAGAACTGCGGCATACCGCTGCCTCGGGCAACAACTTCGATGGCTCTTTGCATCAGTTCATGGCTGGTATTCTGGTTTAAACGAACCGACAGGTTTGGCTGCGGCAAGCCCAGATCGTATTGGGCATCCAGGAAGAGTAAAGACAGATCATTATGGGTATCCCTGCCATCTGCATCGACACCGCCAATGGCAATATTGAATCCAATCGGGAAACCCGCAAAGTATTTGGCAGAGTGGGCATTGCGAAGATACACAATCTGGTTGAATTTCAGCCATAAGGCTTCAATCAGTTCCAGCGCTTTCTGTTCGGTCAGTCTGCCTTCTTCAATATCTTTCTGGTAATACGGATATAAATACTGGTCCATGCGGCCCGGCGAGAAACTGGAAGCATTGGATTCCATGTGCAGAACAGTAAATAAGAACCAGACACTTTGCAGCGCTTCGTGGAACGTTTTTGGCGGACGAACCGCAAGGTCGTTACAAATCCTGGCCAGTTCCTGCAAATCCTCTTGATATTCCGGATTTTCTTTAGCGGTCTGTTCGAGCAGCGTGCCATAGCGGCGCATGAACGTCTGAACGCCTTCAAGTGTCATTTGCACAGCCTGATAGAAGTCCGGATTTTCCGGATGCTTCTTTGCACTTTCTTTTGTCTTTTCAATCAGTCCAGCCGGTCCCAGTTTTAACCAGAGTTCTGTATCCGGGCAGATATGACCCTGGGCATGGTCTTTCTGGTTGATCTTAACGACTTTCGCCATGGCGCTGATTTCTGGTCCATATTCTTTCGAGATGACATCTTCCATGGACCGGCCATGCCAGTATGGATAAATCGACGTCCGGAATTCTTCAATGTCTTCCGGACGGACCTGGAAGCGGTCCTGCGCTCTGGTTGGCAGAGTTTCGAACTCTTCATTGACCCAGCGCAACCCACTTTCCGGAAAGACGATTCCGGCACGAACACCTTTTGAGCGGTTGCCGACAATCAGCTCTTCAGGCTTTATGGCAATTTCCAGCTCTTCCAGGCATGTCTTTAAAGCAAGTGCCCGTTTGAGCGGAGTGGAAAGTTCTTCATTTTCCTGATAAACACGAGTAATGATCCGTGCCTGTTCAATGGAGGCAAACCGTGGTTCCTCCAACATTTCCCGTTTGAGAATTTCAATGCGTTTTGAATCTTTCAGCTTTTCCATAGCAGCCTCCTTTTTTACTGGTTTCTTTCTGGTTTCAGAATATCATTCAAAAGAAAGCTATCCAATTCAAAAATAGGACAAAAGAAATAACCAAAATTTGACTCTGTATTCAAAAGCTTAAATCTTGTTTTTACCTTTTATTCAAAAATTATTTCGCTGTCCTGCTAAAAAGCCTGGATTTCAGGGGGGATGAAATCCAGGCTGGATTGAAATATTCTGGGTTTGTCTTTCCAAATATCTTATCTATATCTTATCTATATCTTATCTATTCTCTATTATTCGATCCTGGCCAGAAGTTCACTGTTGACGACCAGTTCATCGTCTTTTTCAGCGAGCTGTTCAAAGTATTCGTGTAAAGGCAGAATTTTCTTGAACAGGGCAATGAACCGGCCAACCAGCAGCGCGGATAAAATCGTTCCCAGGCCAACCCCGCGAAGTCCGCCAAAGAAAATACAGGAAAGAAGGACACCAAGCAGACAGAATGTGAGATCCTGCAGATTTTTAGCCATGCCTAAAGACAATGAGAATCGAACTGAAACCGCATTGGTCAGGCCATCGGTTGGAACTTTGAGCACATCAGGGGCCAGTTCAATCACCACACCCAAACCGAGCACTGCACATCCCAAAACAAAGATCACCAGACTGCCAAAGAAATCCATTTCAGGAATAAAGGACAAAACACTCATCCAGAAATCGGTCACCAGACCGAAAGCCAGGGTAGCCGGAATCTGGCCGATGCGCTGGGTCAAATCAAAACGGTTTCCAAGCAGAATCCATTCCAGGCCAAAGATCAGGACATTCAGCACAAACGTTGTCGTTCCAAACGAGAAAGCAGGATATTTCAGGGTGGTCACATACGCGACTGCAGAGGCTGGCGAAGTGCCAAGCCCGGCTTTGGTAATCAGACAGATTCCGCAGGCTACAATCATTAGCCCAAACAGAAAAACAAGATATTGTCCGATCAGTTTTCGGGCTGTATCTGGTTTATGAAGCGTTTTTTCCTGACTCTGTACTGGTTTCATTTTTCCATCTCCTTTTTCGCATTGGCACTCATCCGCGCCAGAAAATCACTGAGTATTGCTTTTTCTTCTTCAGAAAATCCTTCCAGAATAATCCGGTCTACTTCCTGACCGATTTTCAGAACCTGCAACGCCTGCTCCAGACCAAAGGGCGTCAGTTCAATGGTGCACGAACGTCGATCGGTCAGGCTTGGCTTTTTTTCGATCAGACCTTTCTGCTCCATCAGCTTGAGCAAGGTTGTCGTCGAAGATTTATCCAATACACACCAGGCCGCAATTTCTTTGGGGGTATTGCCTCGTTTCTCATACAGGCACTGCAAAATTTTGGGCTGACCGGGATCCAGATTGATCTTTGCGGTTCTGGACATATGAACCCGCCCCACCTGTCTTGAGGACTGCATGACCAGATAATGCATATCCAATGCTCCTGGCTGCTCTGCCATTCTTTGTTGGGTTTGGTCTCTTTTCTGGGTTTGGTCCTTTTGCTGGATTGATCCAGTTGGTTTGCTTCTTCCCTGATCTGGGTCTTTCACCTGCAAAGAAGACAATTCGATTTTTTCTGGCTGGGGATCATGTCCAGTCCGCTTTGGTTTCTTTTCCCTGTTCTGTATTTTCTGATCCTGCATGTTCTGGTTCTCCATCTCTTTGTTTTGCACTTCTTACTTTTATGTTTCTGATTGTTTTTCGATTTTCTTTTTGCGAGATCATCTTACCGAAAATATAGTTTGAATTCAAACTATATTTTCGGCTTTCTCCCTTCTTCTCGGCAGAACCGTGGGGTTTTCCACCAAAAAAGGCCGGAATTGGAAATTTCCGACCTCATTACAATTCTTATATTCATTTTGCAAGCTATTCCAGGCCTGCTTTTGATTCATCGCTGATCTTGAAAGACTTTCTTTATTCGTTGTTTTCTGGATCATCAATACGTTTTCTGGCGGATCCGGCTGAGGGATACCCCATACGATACCGCCAGACAGAGAACAATTGCGATGGCAATCAGCCACCATTGGCTCAAATACGGAATAAACTGACTGAAATCCACATCATCTGTAATCAGAACAGCACCGGACAGAACCACAGCCAGAATGACTCCGACATATACCCCTGCATTTTTCGTACCAAAAATCAGAAAAGCCGGGATCATGACACTGATCATGACCAGTCCTGCGCTCAGACTGCTTGCTGCCATGAGCAGGTGGACCTGCCATTGGGCTGGCGAAAGGACCAGTTCGATAAGCAGCTGAAGCACAGCCACAAGCATGCCGCCAGCCACCGGATAGAGGTAGAGTTCCGCCGCACAGGCTGAATCTGAAAATGGCAGCGTAAACAGAAACTTTCCGGTAGGCTCTTCCACTTTGACCACAGCGATTTTCATCAGCAGAGTCATCACCAGAATCACCAGCAGAGCTGACAGGTCCAAGAACAAGTAGAAAATGATCAACAGTCCAAACACCAGCAGCGTGCGTTTCATCTGCAAGGTAGTCTGAAAATCGTAAACAAACAGTCCTCTCATTTTGTATCCTCCGGCTGTCCTTTTTCAAACAGCTCAATCAAATCATCCAGACCGGCTCGGTCCAGAACCAGTTCTGGGTAGTTTTCCTGATAATACTGGCGGTCCTTGACCAGAACCTTCACTCCACCCGCAAAGGGCATCGTTCGGATGACACCGCGCAAGTCAACTTGACCTGCCTGGCCAGCATCCAGATGCAGCAGACCATACTCATCCAGTATGGTGCCGATTTCTTCATGCAGCCTCAGCTGACCTTTTTGAATCAGGTAGACATCATCGCAAAGTTCCTCAATATCAGAAGCAATATGCGAACTGATCAGAATACTGCGCCCTGGAGTCTCCATATACGTCTGAAGGATCTCCATCAGTTCATGACGGGCGAGAACGTCCAGGCCTGAAGTCGGCTCATCCAAAATGAGCAGATCTGGATGATGGCTGATTGCCGCGGCCAGCTTCAGGCGGACCCGCTGTCCTGTGGACATAGACTCCAGACTCTGATCCATTTTTATCTTTAGTGTTTTACACAGCTCCAGATACTCTTCGTTCGAGAAGTCCGGATAAAATGCGCCCAGAATTTTGCCGATTCCTTTCGCATTCAAAGTTCCATTGAAGCCAGAATCCGGAAAAACAACCCCAATTCTGGCTTTCTGCGTTGGATTCAGGCTGTCGATATCCTGCTCAAAAACACGAATCGATCCGCTATCGGCTTTTTCCAGTCCCAGAATCAGCCGAAATAAAGTGGATTTCCCCGATCCATTCACCCCAATCAGGCCAGTGATGGTTCCCGGTTCAATTTGTAAAGTGGCATCCAGACGAAATCCTGGATAGGTTTTCACGACATCTTTAAGTTGAATCATAGTTATTCCTCCAGCAGCAGGCTGACCATTTCCAGAATCTCCTGACTGCTCATTCCCATCAGCCTGGCTTTGGCGATGGTCTGGTTAAGAGCCTCTTCAATCTGGCGACGCGCCTGCTCCTGGCTGAACTGGGGATCAATCGCATTCACATACGACCCTTTCCCATGAACAGTCGTCACCAGTCCTTCACTGTCCAGCTGATCGTAGGCCTTTTTCACGGTCAATGCTGAAATGTGATAGTCTCTGGCTACTGCCCGGACACTTGGCAGCTGCGTGCCTTCTTTAAGTGTGCCGTCCTGAATCTGGCGGCGGAGCTGGGCGGTAATCTGTTCGTAAACAGGTGTCATTGAAGAGGATGAAATCTGCAGGTTCATTTGTTTTCCTCCACAAACACTATATAACAGTTGATAACAGTTGTAAACAGTGAGAAACAGTTTAAACAGTTAATTCTCTGTTCTTGTTCTCTCCTGCTGGTTTTACGATTTTACGGTTTTACGGACTTGCCTTCGAATTTCAGCCAAGGAATGAGTCAAGGAATCGCGGAACACGCAAAATAAAGGTTGGCAAAAGTGAGGAATTTGGCTGGTTTGATCTACAGGCAAAGCTACAATATCTGTAGTTCCTCCCTTTTCACTCACAGAGGATTGTGGATTTTCAATATCCGCAAAAGAAAGGATGGTAGCATGCGGAAATCAAAAGAAGCCAGACTCTCTCAAATTCAAAGCCTTCTGGAAGAACACGAATCCATGGCCGTTAAGGATTTAGCTGATACCCTGGCCGTCACGCCAGAAACAATCCGTCAGGATCTTAATATTCTGGAGCGCAAAGATGTCATCGTCCGTGAGCACGGCCTGGCCCGCATTGTCAAAAATCAGGTTGAAATTCCTTTTGAGGTGCGCAAAAGCATTCATTTCGATCTGAAACAACGCATCATGTTTGAGGCTATTTCCCAGATTGAAGATGGATCCACGGTGTTTCTGGACTCGGGAACCACCATTTATTCCGGACTCGACCTGCTTCGTTCGAAAAAAGACATTACCGTCGTGACCAATGCCATTCCGATTGCGGATGCCTGTCTGGATCTTGGCATTCAGGTTCTGCTCGTTGGGGGAATGATGATTCAACGCGGCAAACGGGCAGATGGCTACTTTGCGATGCAGCTGCTCGATCAGATTCATATCGATCTGGCCATCATGGCATCCGATGGCATCCGCAATCTTGGCGGGATCAGCGTCTATTCCATTGAAGAATTCGGAACCAAGCGCAAAGTCCAGGAACGGGCTGATCGTCTGATCGCAGTGATCGATCGCTCCAAGTTTGATCGTAAAGGGGCCTTTAAAGCCATTGACTTCAAAGATTTTGATCTGGTCATCACCAATACTCTCAATGACGAGCAAAGAGCCCAGATTGAAAACAAGACTCAGATTCTTGAAGTTCCTGATGATCAATGATTTATCCGCTTTCCAGCAGCCCAAACAATTACATCGAAGCCAATCCTTCAAGGACTGTTTTGAGGGAGCAATTGAATAGACTGTTTTTAAATCTCAGTGATTTTTTCTTTCTCTCATTCTCAGATTCAATCCATCCGAAGCGAATGAAGGAACCGTTAATATTCCGAAAAGTTTCTGAGCGTTTCAAAAGGATGTTTGTAGGCAGACCGGTATGATGAACGTGTAAAGAAAAGGGGGTCACGATGACCATGACTAAAGAAGAATTCAAGAAAGTATTAGAAACTGCAGTAGGCGGAACAGCTTACGGTGACGAAATCATCGAAGACTTAGTAGCACACTTCGACGAAACTGGAAAATACGCTCAGACTGCTAAAGACCGTCTCGACGAGAGAATCGGCTCCATGACTGGCTGGGAAAAGAAACACCGTGCAGAAGGCGACACTGCTAAAGCAGACGCTGAAGCTGAAAAAATCGCTATCGCTAAAAAAGCCCTCGCAGCTATCGAATAGTTTTCTGACCACGCACAAAAAAAACGGGAACCCCCATTCCCGTTTTTTTATTGCATTTTTTGGATCATTGATTTTCTGCTGATCTTTCATTCTCGATGCAAGGTTTCCCCATCCTGCTAACCGCATGATTCTGGATACCATTTTAATAAAAATCAGTCTTTTTTCAGCCCAATATTCAAAACACGAATCCAAAACTACCGAATTGATGGCCAAAATTCTGGATCTTACGCAAATGTAGTTTTTAACACTAGTGATCAGTAGAAGCCTCTCATTCTGACTGTTTCTCATTCATGATCATTGTTTAAATGACCGTTTTGTCTTCCCAACGTGATTTTTCAATCCAGTCTGCTAACAAAGTTCTGGCATTTAATCCACCACACGTTATACTAGATTGGGCATAAAACTTATGGAACAGGTGTTCAATGTTGGCTCTGCCAAACATGGTACGTTTGACAAGCTTATAGCGGCAGTTGCCGCCTTCAACGAACCCGCTGCTATGCTCATAGGATATTGCGTTCTTGACCGGCGCAATATCTTTTTTTATGCCGTTTATAAAGCCTTGGATTCTACTCTCCTCATATTTGGTACAGAACCAGTCAAGTTTATCTGGATTGTCTCCCATCAATGTCTCATGGAAATCCTTCCAGAGCTGATCGCAGAATCTCACTGCAGGATACTTATCCAGAATCTGTTCGTACACTTTCGCAACTTCAGTCTCCTTCATCTTGTCCCGATCGCTGGTTACCATGTATTTCACGATGTCGTAGCGTTTGACCTGAACCGCTTCAGTGCCCCTGTCATAGTCAAAAGGCTTTATGAGTTCGTCTTTGATATGAGTATTCTTCATCTGATGAATATAATGCAAGACCGTACCATAACAGGCCTTGCATCCTTTAGATTGCAGGTATGAATAGATGACAGCGGGTTTATGGCCATCAATAACCATTTTATAAATTATATTGATATAGTTATCCATGTCTGTCTTATACTTTGGTCGCTTTCTAACCTCTTTTATTCCTTCAACTTCCTCTTCCGTCATCTTCAGGTATTTTTTTAAAGTAGGATAGGAGATGTCATATTTCTCCTGAAAATCCTTGAACTTAGGCTTCACGGTCTCAGCCCATTCTTTTCGCAAAGAACAGATCATTGCGTACTTATCAGAACAGACTTTTGCCTGTCTTTCATACTGTTCTGCGTAAAAATCGTCACTTTTGGCTTTGTCTTTGATGATCTGGCAGTTTGTTTCGGCAACGGGTGTATTGTCATATTCCACTTTTTCTGCAACAGCAGGCGCGGCTTTCTCTGTCTCAGGTTTTACTGAAGTAATCTCTCCATCCTTTACATAGAGTGTAGATGGAATTTCACACTTCAAAATATCCTTAATACGGCCTACAAGATTCTGGAATAAGTGGAAACGGTCTGCTATCTGAGTACAGTCTGGCAAGATCTCAGAAATCGCTGAAGCAAAAGCGGAAGCACGATCACGGGTTACAATCTTAACCTTCTGGTGTTTTTTCAGCCACTCCTTAAGTGCCTGGCCATCTCTTCCATCAAGCAGCGCAATAACCTGGTGCGTTTTCAGATCGTAAATAGCTGTGTGGTAGGTTCGCCCTTTTCTGGAACTGACGTCATCGACACCAATGGCCTTGATATCAGGGTTATCTACGATTGTAATGTTTTTGTAGATTCTGGTGATGGTATCATGGCAGACATCAATGCCCATGGACTGGCACACGTGTGCTGCCACATTTGCCGAGCAGAAGAGTGAAATAGACAGCAGAAAAACAGTAAGTTCGTCACTTTTCCGCTGATTAAAGCGGTATCCCTTGACAGGAAGCACAAAAGTAACTTTCTTACCATGCTTATTGAAGTAGACAAGGCGTTCCTGGCGAATATGAACATAAGCAGTCTGGCCTCCAACAGGCATGGTCTGACAGATGCGTTCCTGATATCCATTTGTGGAAATACATTTTTCACCGTTTGGTCCACTGATTTTCCCGGTTTCTGGAGCATGAATACGAAAAAAGTGGAGGCAGCCATACTTGTCCCGATAATCCTGTCGGTCAGCATCTTTAATCAAATCTTCACCAAAGAGAGAGGACTCAATATCGTGAACAGGCTTATTCTCTTCGTGAATACGGATAAAACTCAGTTTGTTCATTGTCACCACAGTCCTTTCAGAAACCCCTTAAAGAGCATGAAATTCTATGATAATGAAATAAACAATAATGAGCAATAAGGTTATTGATTATAGATGCTTAACAAACCTAATAAAGATAATTAATTTATTTAAATGATCAAAAAAGGGACTGTCATTGCGGACAATCCCTACTGATCACCAGTGTTAAAAACTACATTTGCGTAAGAACCAAAATTCTCGAATATTTCTGTTCAATTTTCACTTGCAATTTTCAGTTTTTGTGAAGCACCGGTAACTGGTGATTGAAAATCCTGGTTTTCTGCTCATAGGCATCAACAAGCAGTTGCGTCTGCCCTGTTTTTGTATAATGGTCAATCATCAGCAATGACAACACGGCCAGCATTCCCCAGTTTTTCTCTCGGCTGCAAATCAAATACATTCTGTTCTTCATCTTCTCTATCCGAGAGGAATTCTGGTTGATCATAGCTTTGAGCAGCGCATACAACACTTCATCTTCTTCACAAAGCTGATAATTTTCATACTCTTTAATCGCCTCCAGGCACTTCTGGTTTTCGCCAAGTCGAAACAGACAATAGGGTTCAAGAATAAAATTCCCAGGATGACGAGGATTCAACTCAGATTTTTCCTGCCTGATAAATTCCAATGCATCCATAAACTGTTCCGATAGAGTAAGAACAAAGATTTTATTTGATACTGCCTGACGACAGATTAAATTATCTCTGAATGTCCTTCTGTTCAAAAGAACTTTATCTAACAGAACAATTGATTTTTTAAAATTACCGGTCATGGCCAGGTAAACTGCTTTGTTATTCCATGCGTTAAATACGCGAAGAAAATTTGCCTCCTGCAGGTATAACTCCTCCGCCTGGCAGATCAGCTCATAAGGTTCATAAAAAGATACTTCCTGATAGGTCAAACATGCCAGATTCTGCTTAATAATCCCTTCAAGCTGTGGCCATTTCCATCCATCCATTTGATGAAGAGCATCTCCATACAATTCAATTGTTCGCTGGCCATCTCCGCCTTTTTGATACATATATCCTTCGCAAAAAAGAAAAAACGCGCGTACATCAGGCGAAAAGTATGGAATAAAATCTTTCGCGTTCTTTAGCTTTTCCACATCCTCTTTATCCATCGGCTTTCGATAATAGAAGTAAACTTCAAAAACTGTTAAATATAAGCACGCAAGTGAGTTTCTGAGATAGGCTCGATTCTGCTCTATCCATTTTTCAACTTCGCCTTCTGCCTCGTAATCTCTGTATGCAAACGCGTTAAAAAGTTTGTCCAATTTTTTCTCAGCTTTTTCAACCAGGGCATAGTCAAAATTGAAGTCCTTGAAGAAACGGTGAACAAATTTGACAAATACATCCGGTTTTAGATTCCTTTTTCCGTTTTCAATCTCACAAAGATTCCCTCTTGAAATATTCAGACAATTTGCGGTTTGCTCAATCGTCAGATTTCGGCTTAATCGAAGACACTTTTCCACCAATCCAAGCGTTTTAGGATCAATATTTTCAATGAATTTGTTCTCGAATATTTCACTTCTCATTTTCTTGTTTCCTTTGTTTTTATATGTCAGTATTTAATTGTCAATCAGAAAGGAGAGAAAGACCAGTGAAGCATTTATTAACAACTCGCATGCTAATACGATCAAGAAAGCATCTGCGTCTTTGTCTGGCCTTCGCACTCATTCCTCTATACGCCGCAGGTTGCAGCACAAGTAACATTGTTAATTCCCCAGATCAGAGTGAAAAGCAAAGTGAAGAGAGCCAACTCAATCAGGTTCATGATGCAAAAGATCCCTCTGAATCATCACAGATTGACGATGTTCCCGAAAACAGCAATCAAAATTCGAATACGAGCAGCGCATTCTTATATAGCCAAGTATCCCAAACATACAATTTCGGCAGCTATGTTCTTCGAGAGGGAGAAAACATTGATCCATTACGCGGTGAAAATGGAAATTTCTATTTTCAGACTGTTGCTCCTTTGAAAGGACTGATGACCGCTCCCACCAGAGCACTCTACAAATTAAATTGCGAAACTGGCGACATTGCCGAATTAAGTACCTTTGATGATGAAGAGAATATCCGCATCTGTGACGTAATGGAATTTCAAGGGGTCCAACTGCAGCTGATCTACCGGTTTAATGACGCCTATATCGAATTCATCATATTGAAAGACGGTCAGGAAATATATAACAGTCTGGCGGTTGATACTCTAAACCTTCCAAAACTGACTCAAGTCCAAGACAACCTGTATTTCTCAATCAGTGAAATGGACATCACAAATTCTGTCTTCGGAAACGTTTACCGAATCGGTCCTGACTTTTCAATTGAACAGGTTTACACCTCTGCAGGATATATAGTCGGACTGATCAATACAGTGAACTATTCGGGAAACTTTGGAATCGGTATTCATCAAGAATCGAATAAACGGTTTGGCTTTCTCGATAATCAAGACCAGCTAACATTCGTCGAAGTGCCAAACGATGATTACATTTATCCTTTAAGCGATGGATTTATGCACTTGAAACCCATCAGCGAAAAAGTCTACTCCATCTCCTGGATCGATAAAGAAACACAAGAGGAAATCGATCTTGATCAGACCTTTGAAGGTGTAATGGGGAATTACACCGCTTTAGAAAATAATGTATTCATGTTCGAAGATTTGAATCAACAATCCTACATCGGCTGTTTCGACGGGGGTCAGATCAAAATCGAACCCGTGGAATCCATTTCATCTGGTCTGTGTCGCTATGCTCAGATCTCCAGCAACAGTCTGTTTGTGTATATACATCAAAATGATGTAAATGAAAACGGGCAGACCGTTTCCAAAGACTGGTCCGGCGCTCTGCTGCAGCCTTAAAATCCTCATAAAACTAGAGACTAAAACTATCACAGAGGATGCACAATGTAGAATATCGTTTTCGCATTGCGCATCTATGACTTAAGCGGTATTTTCAAAACAATATTGTTCTTCCAGATTGGCTTTTCGTACAGACAGCCCGAAAAGAAAGCGAGAATGGATATTTATGGACTCCAATAATCTTTTTAGTAACTTTACGGCTTTGCTCATTTGTTTAGTCAGATTATTTTTTGTTGATGTTGCTTCCTATAGTGGAGATGTTTCTCGAGATTCTAGAACAGCTTCACATCTCCCGAACTATCAAGCGTGGGTACCATCACCTGCGAATCGTTGGGAAGATTGCAAAAGTCTTGGATATTGGTATGCAGAACTTCATCGATAACATTGGAAGATTCCTTAAAAAGCCTGTTTGTCGCGTTGTACTCGTTCTTCTTGTCCTGTACGTTTCAATGTCAGGATTGGTTGTACTCAACGTAAAAGGAGTCCAATACTACAAATCTCATGACCAAAGTTCATATGATCAAAAATTCGGACTCGGCCATGCCTGGTATGGATGCCCCCTGAATTTTCCACATGCTGATCAGGCAAAGCCTCTTTCTCCCTGGGCATTTGGCGACGACATGCCAGAAGGCCGAGACTTTGAAAATTTTGCGAACTATGAAAGTGGCATCTTTTGTCCTTTCTGTCTGTGGAATTTCTTCTGGCGGCCTAAGCCGAGTTCCCTTGTATGACTTCTTGCGCGAAAGCCTTGCAAACGCTGATCGGCTTGCCAGATTCGCATTTAAAACTCTCTTTATAGAAAAAGCAACTTCATCCTTATGGAAAAGTTGACTGCTAAAATCTGTTTGATACGGAGGTGGATATGGAGAAAAAACAAAAGCGCTCATGGAAATCCATTGTGAAAGCAATCGTGATTGTCATCGTTGCTTATCTTGGGATTTCCTATGCGGTTGTTCTCTGCCATACAGGCGCTCAATACTATAAGGCTGGAAGCGAGACTTCGACTGTCCATGCTGAGGATTTTGGTCTTTGCCATTTCTGGTATAGCTGCCCGCTCTATCGATCTGAGTTTAAAAACGAACATCCTGTTCCATTTTGGACATTTGGAGAAGACATGCCAGAAGGATCTGATCTCGGTCAGTTCATGGGCAAGGAACATGGGCTGTTCTGTCCATTCTGTGTCTGGAACTGCTTCTATAAGCCTAAAGCAGGAAGAGCAGGATCCATCTTTTAAAGGAGGTAGAACTATGTCAAATCAAAAAGGAACACTTTATATCCTACTTCCGTTGATCAGTGCCGTGATGGTTGGAATTTGCTCACCATCCCAGGCTGATTTTCAGCGAGGCACAAATATGGGAATGTGTTATCTATTGCTGGCAATCGGTCTGGTTGTTTATACCCTGTGCGTAGCTGCAAGTCGTCGACTCTGGCAGAGTGGGAGTGTTTCCAAGAGCATGGCGATAATCGCGCTGGTTCTTTGTCTGATGATCTGGCTTTTGCTCACTCCGATAATTCCCACTCCCCTTAACGGACTAACCAGTTGGATTTCAACAAGATACAATCCTTTTTTTCCAGGACTTGCCTTTTCTTATCTGGTTTTCTGTCTGGTTGATTTACTTTCAGGAAACAAGAAACTTCGCTCGTAAAGACATATTATATTTTTATACACGGAACTATTTTCTGATCAGATTGGTATGGTATATTTTTTAAAACGAGGAGTAAAAATTATGAAAAAGCTGCAATTTATTCTTCCCGCTTTAACTGTTCCTGTCCTTTTGGCAGGATGTACCTCTTCTAAATCCTCCATTTCCGCCGACAGTCTGACCGAGTTGATCCATAAACCCAGTGTATCGATTCTTCTGGATTCAAAAACACCTGTTTGTGGCGCAGGCGAAGACTTTTCCCCCGAGCAAGGACAAACTGCATGGATCATTATTGACCAGCCGCTGACGGAAGCCACTTCGCTGGTCTTTCGCTCTGAGCTTGAACAAGACAATGGAAAATGGCTTTGCAAAAGCGTTGAATACGAAACCATTCAACCGACTGGAAAGAATGATGGTCTGGACTGGAAACCTTTAGCCACTCATATCTGGGAAGGAATTTCGCTGGAAGAAAACAAGGAATTGAGAATTACCATTTCATTTGAGCAGACTGAAACAAAAGAGTATCTCATTTCGAAATTCTATACCATTAGTCTTGAAAAACTGTTTGCCTGCGAAAACCCGTTAACCGAACAGCTTCTTGGGCAGCAATTCAATATGAATGTCTATCAGATGAATCCATACGTCAGTCCAGACTATTCCTATATCGAAAACCAGATTGATGAAGAGTAGACGTTTCATCCAGTCCCAAGGATCTGGCTTCAGGCCTGTATCCTTTCTTATGGAGGTTTTGTAAAGAGAAAAATTACACTGATCGCAAACCGAAAAGGGAGAAGCCATTGCTTCCCCCTTTTTCTGATCCATTGACTGCGTCGAATAGATCTTGTCAGAATTATTTTTTTGTTTGAAGCAGGCTGAAGAATGGCGCATTGTCCATCATCAGCAGGCGGCAGCCCACGGCACCTACCCAGTTGCCCACCAGAATCCAGGCCAGATTCCAAGTCCAGACATTGGCATAGGCCATATAGGCCAGATCGGCAATGGAGTGTTCGAAGCCGCACAGGATAAAGACCGTCACGCAAAGAAAGCATCCCGCCCGCAGGCCTTTAGACCAGCTGTAAACAGCCAGAAACATCAAGACTCCGCAAAAAGCACCATTAATCAAAGCCAGGTACCAAGGCAGAGCAACTTTGGCAGCGACTAAAGTGGCAGCTTCTTCCTGCACACCCATATTCCAGCGCAGCAGCAGGCACACGATGACCACCCCGATCGCATTGCCGAGCAGAATTTTTAAATAAGGCAGATCCTTGGCGCCAAACCAGCCAATTTTTCCCGTGAACAGATCCAGTTCGAACAGGCAGACAAAGCACAAGGCAAAACCAAACAACAAGGCCCCCCATGGCTTTTCAGCTCTTAAAAACAGGTAGGCCGCCATGCCAATCAAAACACCGGACGCAATGGATTTTCTCACAGGGACCTTCCATTCATCTCGGCTTCAATAGCCTGATAGGTTTCTTTTGGATTGGCGGATTTGGTAATCGAGCGGCCGACAACGATGTAATCACTGCCCTGTTCACGAGCATAGGCAGGGGTGGCAACGCGCTTCTGGTCGTCCTTGGAATCCGAAGCCAGACGGATGCCTGGAGTCACACATAAGAATTCAGGACCGCAGGCTTCTTTGATGGCCTTAACTTCATGAACGGAGCAGACAACTCCATCCAGGCCGGCTTCTTTGGCATATTTTGCATAGCGGACAACGGAATCGATGACTTCGCCAGGAATTCCCTGTTCGTTGTTCATGGCTTCTTTGGAGGTTGAAGTCAGCTGGGTAACCGCAATCAGCAGGGGTCTTGGATTGTTTCCGCTTCCCTGTTCAAGGCCTTCCAGACCAGCTTTCATCATTTCGACGCCGCCAGCTGCATGAACGTTGGTCAGATTGACGCCCAGTCTGGCCAGGTTTTTCATGCCGCCTTTTACGGTGTTTGGAATATCGTGCAGTTTTAAGTCCAGGAAAATATCATGACCCATTTCCTTGATTTCACGGACCAGATCCAAACCTTCCGCATAGGTCAGCTCCATGCCGACTTTGACTGCGATTGGCTCATCGAACTGGCTTAAAAAATCCAGTACTTCTTTTTTACTCGAAAAATCTAAAGCTACAATTGTTCGATTCATTCTCTTTCCTCCTCATATCGCCAAAACTCTACCATATCGATCTGCCCAGAAAATGGCTTCTTTTACGACTTACTCATTTTGAATCTGTTTTGGGCGGATTCGACACAGATGCAAGGCGTTGCCATCCTGAAATCCTCACTGAAAATTCCAGAGTCCGGCGGGAATCCTCGAAGAAAGGTTCTCGCCGCTGAAAAATATCCATAACCATCCCCCACAACCATCACCCTCACCCATAAAGAATTCACCAAACAGATTCTCTTGAAAAAGAAGGATGTCGATACAGCCAAAGAAGGAGCCTGTCCAGACCAGAAATTCAATTCACGCTCTTCCTGACTTTTGCAAAAGCAGCTCTGCACTTTTCAATGCCCCTCAGCATTCCCAAAGGCCAGAGATATCGCTTTCTCTCAGGCAAAAATCGCCGATGGTACTGTTATCCACTTTTCTGAAGACTACAACAAAGGGGCTGTAACGGATATTTAAATCCTTACAACCCCTTTTCTGGTTGTTTTATTTTTTCGTCAGGCAGACGAATATCCCAGTATTTATGAATTATTCGTCAATTCTATGCTTTTTTGGGCAGTGCTTTGCCAATGGCTTCCTGGACGGAGTTCAGGCGGTATTTCGCCAGGACTTCCGGCAGCTGGTCAATGATCTTCGGGCAGGCCCATGGATCAATCAAGTTGGCAGTGCCCACTTCAACAGCACTGGCTCCGGCATACAGGAATTCAAGAACATCTTCGGCATTGCTGATACCGCCGCAGCCAATGATTGGAATATTGACATTCTGAGCGACCTGGTACACCATGCGCAGCGCAATCGGCTTAATGGCAGGACCCGACAGACCGCCGGTAACGTTACCGAGTAGTGGCTTGGCGGTGCGAAGATCCATGCGCAGGCCCATCAGGGTATTAATCAGCACCAGACCATCTGCGCCAGCCTGTTCTGCAGCCTGAGCAATTTTGACGATATCCGTGACGTTTGGAGACAGTTTGACATAGACAGGTTTGTCCGCCACCTGTTTGACCATCCGGACGACCATGGCAACAGCTTCAGGATCCGTACCAATGGCCATACCGCCATGCGCAACATTCGGGCAGGAAATATTCAGCTCAAAGGCCTTGATGCAGTCCAAGCCAGTCAGATGCGAAACCACTTCGCCATATTCTTCTACTGAACTGCCGGCAATGCTGACAATGACCTCCGTGTTCTGCTTTTCCAGAAATGGAACTTCACGCAGCCGGACAAATTCAACCCCTTTGTTTTCCAGGCCGATCGCATTGAGCATGCCGGAGGGGGCTTCACCAATGCGCGGCTGGGCGTTGCCGATGCGGGCATCGAGCGTAACAGACTTGGTGACAAAGCCGCCTAAAACACCAAGATCATAGATCATCGCAAATTCACGGCCATATCCAAAGGTTCCGGAAGCCGGAATGATCGGGTTTTTCAGGTTCAGACCTGGTAAAGAAACGGACAGATCCATTATAAGACCACCTTTCCAATCGGGAAGACAGGCCCATTCTTGCATACACGGACCGGCATACCATTTTTATCCACAAGCACGCAGCCCTGGCAGACACCAAAACCGCAGCCCATGCGGGATTCTAAGGAAATGTATCCTTCTGTATAGGTGTTCTGGATCGCGCGCAGCATCGGCAGCGGACCACAGGCCAGAACAAATGGGCAGTCGATATTGTTCGCTTTCAGGCCATCGAGTACGGTGCCTTTGACGCCGACCGACCCATCCATGGTGCAGATAATCGGCGTGATGCCTAACTGTTCAAATTCACTGGCGTAGAACACTTCGTCTTTGGTATTAAAACCAAGCGCGACATTCACTTTCACGCCGGCATCCAGATACGCTTTGGCGGTTAAAAGCATTGGCGGTGTACCAACGCCGCCCCCAAGCAAAACGACCTCATCGCGTTTGACGATTGGAAAACCTGTGCCCAGCGGACCAAGCACGGATAATTCAAGGCCTGGTTCAAACGTACTCATCAGTGCAGTGCCTTTGCCCATGATTTTATAGACCAGCCGGATTGTATCCGGACCAGCCCACGAGATGGAAATCGGGCGACGGACTTCATAGCCGGGCAGCCCGACCTGGACAAACTGTCCAGGCTTGGCTTCACCAGCAAAGTCGCAGGCGAGTTCCATCCGGTAAACATCTTTGGCAATGGGCGTGTTGGAAAGAATCTTTGCGTTGGATAATTTCATAGTTTTTTATTTCCCCATCTCGTTCATGGAAATCATCGAGAAAGAAAGTGACTCAAGAACCTTCATCAATGCGTTGGTCGTATCCAGTGCGGTCATACAGAAGATGCCATTTTCCGAAGAGACACGACGGATGATAAAGCCGTCATCTTCGTTTTTGCGGGAAGTCCGGCTCATCGTGTTGACGACAAAGTTTACTTTGCCATCGCGGATGATCTCGGTAACCGTTGGCAGGTTGCCTTCCTCTTCGATCTTAGCCACTTCATGGACAAACAGGCCGTTTTCGCGGAAGAATTCGGCTGTTCCATGCGTTGCATACAAACCATACCCAATGTTGGCAGCCCGTTTTGCCAGCGGCAGAGCTTCTTCTTTATCACGGTCAGCGATCGTAAAGAGGATATTGCCATGCGGGCTGACTTTGATGCCGGCGGCCACCAGGGCTTTATACAGGGCTTTTTCCAGGTTCACATCAGAACCTAAGGCTTCACCGGTCGACTTCATTTCCGGCCCAAGCACAGTATCGACCGAACGCAGTTTGGCAAAGGAGAAGACTGGGGCTTTGACAAACACCCGGTTCTTTTCTTCTGGACGATAGCCAGGCGTGTATCCCTGCTCTTCGATCGAATGACCTAAAACAGCCATCGCGGCGATGTGAGACATCGGAACTCCCGTAATCTTGGACAGGAAGGGCACGGTTCTTGAGGATCGTGGATTAACTTCCAGAACATATACCTGATTGTTATGATCGACGATGAATTGAATATTGTACAGTCCGATGAACCCAAAACCTTCACCGATACGGGTTGCATAATCGATGATGGTTGCCTTGACTTCATCGCTGATCGTCTGCGGCGGATAAACGGAAATCGAGTCTCCGGAGTGAACACCAGCGCGTTCGATGTGTTCCATAATGCCTGGAATATAGACATGTTTGCCATCCGCAATCGCATCAATTTCCAGCTCTTTGCCGACGATGTACTTGTCGACCAGAATTGGGGCATCATGGGAGATTTCTTTAACGGCGTTGGCCATGTAAACGCGCAGTTCATCATCGTTATGGACAATCTGCATCGCACGACCGCCCAATACATAGGAAGGACGAACCAGAACCGGATATCCGATCCGGCTGGCAATTTCGAGAGCTTCTTCAACCGTCAGTGCGGTCTCGCCCTGGGGCTGCGGGATGTTGAGTTCATGGAGCATCGCTTCAAACTCATGACGGTCTTCCGCTTTATCAATACTTTCCAGACTCGTTCCTAAAATCTTAACGCCATGTTCGGCCAGGGAAGCAGCCAGGTTGATGGCCGTCTGCCCGCCAAACTGAACGATAACACCTTCCGGTTTTTCCAGATCGATGACTTCCATGACATCTTCAGTGGTCAGGGGTTCGAAATACAGTTTATCGGAAATCGAGAAGTCGGTAGAGACAGTTTCCGGGTTATTGTTGATAATGATGGCTTCATAGCCGGCTTTGCGCAGCGTCTCAACGCAATGCACCGTGGCATAGTCAAACTCGACGCCCTGGCCAATCCGGATTGGACCGGAACCAAGAACAACAATTTTCTTGTTCTGGCTTGGGATCGATTCATTTTCCTGCTCGTAAGTCGAGTAGAAATATGGAGTTGCGGACGTAAACTCGCCAGCACACGTATCTACCATTTTGTAAACCGGGACAATTTCCGCTTCGTGGCGCAGATCATAAATCGCTTTCGGTGTGGTGTTCCAGTTTCGGGCAATGTAGGAATCCGAGAAGCCATTCTGTTTGAGCGTGCGCAGAACGTCTACATCCATTGGATGTTCTTTCATCTCTTCTTCCAGATGGAGAACATGGGCAATGTGATACAGGAAGAAGCGGTCAATCTTGGTTACATTAAATAATTCTTCAATGGTTTCTTCAATTGGAGCGTTGCTGTTGCGAATCCATTGCGCCATCGCAAAAATACGGCGGTCATCCTGTTTCTTGATCAGCTCCATCAGCTCATCCTGGCTCATGTCTGCCATTTCTTTCATCTCCAGATGGTCGACTTTCATCTCCAGCGAGCGGATGCCTTTTAAGAAGGATTCTTCAAACGTCCGGCCAATGGACATGATTTCTCCCGTGGCCTTCATCTGAGTGCCTAAGCGACGGTCCGCATTGGCAAATTTATCGAATGGGAAGCGTGGGAACTTGGAAACCACGTAGTCAATCGCCGGCTCAAAGCAGGCATAAGAAGTGCGGGTAATCGGGTTAAGAATTTCATCGAGGGTCAGGCCAACAGCCAGTTTGGCGGAAATCCGGGCGATTGGATAGCCGGTGGCCTTACTGGCCAGCGCGGAGGAGCGGGATACACGCGGGTTGACTTCGATGACATAGTATTTAAAGCTTTCTGGATCCAGAGCGAGCTGGACGTTGCAGCCGCCGCAGATCTTCAGGGCACGGATAATCTTTAAGGATGCAGAACGCAGCATCTGGTTTTCGCGATCGGTCAGAGTCTGCACGGGAGCCACAACGATGGAATCCCCCGTATGGATGCCGACCGGATCGACGTTTTCCATGTTGCAGACAACGATGGCGGAGTCATTGGCATCGCGCATGACTTCGTATTCAATTTCTTTGCAGCCAGCAATCGACTGTTCAATCAGACACTGATGAACCGGAGAGATTTTCAGGCCGGCATCGCAGATTTTGCGCAGCTCATGTTCATTGTTGGCAAAACCGCCGCCCGTACCGCCCAGGGTATAGGCCGGACGGACCACCACGGGATAGCCCTGCTTCTCGCAAAACTCAACCGCCTGTTCAACCGTGTGAACAATGTCACTTTCCGGAACCGGTTCATTGATTTCGCGCATCAGGGCACGGAAGAGTTCGCGGTCTTCAGCGCGATTGATCGCATGCAAATCTGTACCCAGGATTTCGACACCATATTCATCGAGAATGCCATCCTCAGCCAGTTCAACAACCAGGTTCAGACCGGTCTGGCCGCCAAGAGAGCCTAAAATGGCATCTGGTCTTTCCTTATAAATAACGCGTTTGGCAAAATCGAGCGTGATCGGCTCGATATACACCTGGTCAGCGACAACGGAGTCGGTCATGATGGTCGCCGGGTTGGAGTTGATCAGAATGACTTCATAGCCTTCTTCACGCAGCGACTGGCACGCCTGGGTGCCGGCGTAGTCAAATTCAGCAGCCTGGCCGATGACAATCGGACCAGAACCGATCACCAGAATTTTTTTCAGGTCTTCTCTTCTAGGCATTCTTCTTCTCCTTCTCATTTTTGATCAGTTCAACAAACTCATTAAACATTCCTTTGGAATCATTCGGGCCGGCATTCGCTTCTGGATGGAACTGAAGGCTGAACACCGGATATTTGGTGTGGGCAACCCCTTCGCAGGATTTATCATTTAACGCCTGATGGGTCATCACCAGATCAGTACCTTCCAGAGAATCGGCATCCACCGCATAGCCATGGTTCTGGCTGGTAATTTCCACATGGCCGTCGCGCAGATCCACAACCGGATGGTTGCCGCCGCGATGACCGAATTTCAGTTTGTACGTTTTTGCCCCGCACGCCAGACTGATCAGCTGGTGGCCCAGGCAGATGCCAAAAATCGGCACCTGGCCAATCAGGCTGCGGATCGTTTCAATGGCTTCTGGCACATCCGTCGGGTCACCAGGGCCGTTTGTCAGCATCACGCCATCAGGACGGAAACTTAAAATTGTCTTGGCATCGGTGTTCCAGGGAACGACCACGATGTCACAGCCGCGTTCAGACAGTTCGCGGATAATGCTCAGTTTGCATCCAAAATCCATAACCACAACTTTGGGTCCACGGTTTGGCACGGAGTAGAGTTTGGTCGAAGAAACGCGGCGCACCTGATCGTGCAGCGGTTCACTCTGCCTAAGCATCGCCACCAGAGCGTCCACGTTTGCATCGGCATTGGCCATGATTGCTCTCATGGTTCCTTTATCCCGAATCCGGCGGGTGATCGCCCGGGTATCGACGCCGTAAATGCCTGGAATCCCCTGGGATTTACAGAAAGCATCAAGCGTTTCATCAGCACGCCAGTTCGAATAGTTTTCACATAAGTCTTTGACCACCAGACCGAACGCTGCGGTTTCAATGCTTTCCCAGTCGTCACGGTTGATGCCATAGTTGCCAATCAGTGGATAGGTCATCATGATGATCTGTCCACAGTAAGAATTGTCGGTCAGAATTTCCTGATAGCCAGTCATTGAGGTGTTAAACACCAGTTCACCGACGCGAAAGTTGTCCGAGCCAAAGCCTTTGCCCTTCCATACACTTCCATCTTCCAGTACAAGCAGTCTGTCCATACGGTTCCTCCTTCGTTTTGCGATTGAAAGCTGTAGTCATTTATACCCTGCCAGTTTTCAGAATTGAGCCGGGTATTTCTATTGTACGTCCTGAACCGGATCCAAAGGATCCGTCTCAAAAGACGATCATTCTTCTGTCCTGTTTTGGATCACTCTGTATATTTGCGGTTAAGAAACAGTGCACGCCCAGTCCCTTTAGTGGTTTCTTTCAAACACCCGGCGCCCATTGGCCCAGGTCTGCTCAATAGAAACCACGCTTGGCCAGCCGGCAAAGGGGGTGTTGTGTCCCTGAGACAAAAACTTCTCGGGATCAATCACTTCGTCGGCTTCCAGATTGGCCAGGAAAAAATCCGGACGATAGCCGACTTCCAGTTTTCCGGTTTTTTCCAGGCCAAAGGCTGCAGCAGGTTTTTCGGCCATCCACTCGATCAGCTG
The DNA here is from genome assembly GCF_034745455.1 of Allobaculum sp. JKK-2023. Classification (NCBI taxonomy): domain Bacteria; kingdom Bacillati; phylum Bacillota; class Erysipelotrichia; order Erysipelotrichales; family Erysipelotrichaceae; genus Allobaculum; species Allobaculum sp. JKK-2023. The sequence goes on from NZ_JAYERV010000003.1 coordinate 1,455,625, forward strand.
GCGCAGTGACCAGCGTTGCTGGTGGTGGACAAATTCCGTATATAAGAGTGGAAAAGCTGTTTCCAAAGCCACAATGCCAAAGGGCGCCTTATCCATTGGACGACTCTTTTCTTCGGCGGTATGGGGCGCATGGTCATTGGCAATAAAATCCAGATCGCCATTTTCCAGCCCTTCAATTAAGGCCATGCGATCTTCGTGGCTGCGCAGCGGAGGGTTCATTTTCCAGTTTGGGCCTTGTACATCCTTTTCCTCCAGCAGCAGATGGTGGGCAGTCACTTCAGCGCTGACTGGATAGCCCATCTCCTTGGCCGCATGGAGGGCTCTGACGCTTTGTCTGGCAGAGATGTGGTCCGCATGATAGCGCAGGCCATGCTTGCCGGCCAGCCGCAGATCGCGTTTAAGCTGTTCGCTTTCGCATTCACTTGGAATGCCGATCCAGCCCTTTTCTCTGGCCATTTTCCCCGCATGGACACTTGCCCCCGTATGACGGTAGTTCATATCTTCCGTATGACAGGAAAACAGAACACCAGCTTGGGCGGCTTTTTCCATGGCCTCATTCATGATGGCCTCCGATTGCACGCCCACGCCATCATCCGAAAAGCGGGTAATCCCCATTTTCTTCATGGCTGCATACTCCACTGGCTTGGCCCCGGCTTCATCCACGGTAATCGTCGCAAATGGAATAGTACGGATGCGGCTGTCTTTTTCGATCAGCGCCAGATAGTCTTTCATCACTTCTGGAGTCGATGGAAAAGGCAGAACGTTTGGCATCGCAAAGATCGTGGTAAATCCGCCGGCGGCTGCAGCGGCTGTTCCCGTGGCGATGGTTTCTTTTTCACTATGGCCTGGCTCGCGCAGGTGAACGTGGGTATCCACCAGACCGGGCAGTAAAGCAAGACCGTTTCCATCAACGACCTGAACATCTTCTGGATCCAGGCTCATCGCTTCCAGATCCATTTTCTCTTCGATGGCCAGAATTTCGTTTTCATCAAAGAGCATTTCGGCAGGCTGCAGGGCGTGGTGATAAAAAATACGGACGTTAGTAATCAATGTTTTCATCAGGCTTTGCTCCTTCCAAAAGGCGGCAGTCCTAAAGCGCGTTTGACAATCGCCTTGCGCACCAGCATGCCGTTTTTCATCTGTTCAAAAATGCGGCTTTTGGGCGCTTCTACCAGATCGGTATCAATTTCCACACCACGGTTGACGGGGGCTGGATGCATCACAATCGCATGCTCTTTCATGCGCCCATAGCGCTCCTTGGTCAGTCCATACTGTTCGAGGTAATCTTTTCCTTCCAGGCTTTCCAGCTTGGCTCCCCGCTCCCACTGGATGCGCAGCATGATGATGGCATCCGCCCATTCAATGCTTTCGTCGAAATCAGAGAATGGATAGCCTTCACGCTCCCATTCTTTCGGTCCGGCAAAGCGAACGGTGCTGCCAAAGCGTTCGAGGGCTTCTTTATCGCTGGCTGCAACGCGGCTGTGGGCAACATCGCCGCAGATCAGGATATTCAGGCCATCAAGATGGCCGAATTCGTTATAGAGCGTTAGCAGGTCGAGCAGACATTGGCTGGGGTGATTGCCCTTTCCATCCCCGGCATTGATGATCGGGACCTGAATCGATTCGAGTTCTTTGAAATAGTCGTCTTGCGGATGGCGGATGACCAGCAGCTTGTAGCCGACCGCTTCAAAGGTCCGGACCGTATCATAGAGCGTTTCTCCTTTAGTTAAAGAAGATGTTTCCGGATTGAAGTCAACCGTCGGCAGTCCTAGCTGCTTTTCGGCGCTCAGAAATGAGTAGTGCGTACGTGTCGAAGGCTCAAAAAAAAGATTAGCAGTGAGAACCTGATTCGAAACAGGTAACTGCCAATCTGAATGAGAACTAGAAAAAGCCTTCGCATCATTGAGTAAATCGAGAATCTCAGCATTGGAGAGATCCTTCATGGTTAACAGCGATTTTTTATTCATCTGCTTTCCTCCCTGATGTTCAGACATCTAAATCTTCAGTATTGTAGCATAGCCAACCTTAAAAACAAGATTCTTTCGAAACCTGTCTGCGACTCTTTGATCGATATCCGTTTGTCGGTATCTTGAACGAACAAAAACTCCCGAAAAAACGGGAGTTTTTGTCAGAATCCGATGATTGTGAAGGTTGTTTTTTTCAAGAATGTAAGACTTTCAATTTAGCGAATTTCCTTTCCTGAATCGGATTGCGTTTGTAAAAACCAGCTGTTCTTGTTCATCCGCATTGAAATCATTACTGAAATCATTACTGAAATCGTCATTGCCCTCTTTTCAATCGCTCCACAAATCGTCAGGTTTCGTCCAGATCGTTCTTTAACTTTTCCTGATGGAGCTTTTCTACATCCATGGAATGAAAGTCGATGGTCAGATTTTCATCCTGGCCATGCAGTACAATCCGATCTGCCTGCGGCAAGGTGGGAATAACGGTGGAAAGGACCATTTCTCCCTGATTGACAAAGATTTCAACCGAGTAAAGATCCATAATGATTCGAAGCTGATCGACACCGCTTTCAGGAAGAGCTGCTTTGCGGACCGTGACCCAATCCTCTTCCATGCCGGAATACGTCCGATCCATTTCCATCCAGCCTTTTGAGGCATCAATCGTAAAAGTCGTTTTGTGGTTTTCATCGCAGGCCAGATCTATGGCGAAGTGATGAGCCGGGTTTGAAAATTGAAGTGTCGCATCCAAATACCGGCCGCTCATCCGGTTGTCTTCAAATGTTCCATCCAGATGGACATTGTCGATATGGCTCGTTTCTTTGTACCAGTTTTCAATTTCGCGAATCGGCTTCTGGATCAGTTTTCCCTGTTTGAAAGACAATTCCCGTGGCAGGGTCATCTGTGATGTCCAGTTCTGTCTGGAACAAAGAATCGGAGAATTCCAGGACGACATCCAGCCAATCAGAATCCGACGCCCATCTTCTAAAAGCGTGGTCTGTGGAGCATAAAAATCCAGTCCATAATCCAGCTGCCTGGCCTCTTTCTGGAAAAACCGGGAAGATTCCAGACTTTGATTGAAGCGCCCTGGAATATAGACGCTGTTATGACCATTATGAAATTCATACCCCTGGGCATGCATGTTTTGTGGGGAGCAGATCAGCATGGGCTGGTCATCCAGCAGGAAGACATCGGGGCATTCCAGCATTTTGCCATTGGTTCCATCAAAAGAAAGCAGAATGGATTCAAATGTCCAGTCTTTCAGATTGGGACTTGAAAACAGAATCACTTCTCCCTTCTTTTCAGGATTGAGGATTCCGGCTGCCAGATACCAGGTCGTGCCTGTTTTCCAGAGTTTCGGATCGCGAAAATCCACATCCGAATATCCTTTTGGCAGATTGACTTGGGATAAAACAGGATTGGCCTCAAATTTGGCATAGTTTTGGCCATCACCAATGGCCAGACACTGATTCTGTTTTCCATTGGCGCATCCGGTATACATCAGCACATGCCCTTGCTCACTTTCCACAGCACTTCCGGAAAAGCATCCATCTTTGTCAAAAGGCTGATCGGGAGCCAGGGCAGCCGGCTTTTGTTTCCAGACGATCAAGTCTTTGCTGACCTGATGGCCCCAGTGCATCGGCCCCCATTGATTGGAATAGGGGTGATACTGGTAAAACAGATGGACCTGTTTTTTGTAGACTGAAAATCCATTGGGATCATTCATCCAGCCCACAGCCGGAGTGAAATGAAATGCCGGCTGTCTATCTGCTGGAGTACGATGTTCGATTTCAAAATTTCTTGCCTGATTTAATTCTGGCGTCGGTTTAAATTCGGTCATTGTTTCAAAGTTTACTTCTGGTGTCATTGTAAAGTTCCTGTTCAGACAATCGCTTTCTCGGTCGCCGCATCAAAGAAATGCATTTTTTCAGGGACAAAAACAAAGTTTCGTTTATCACCTTCATGGCAGATTTCATATTTATCCACACGGGCAACCACATCCTGACCTGCCAGATCAAAATAGAGGTTATTTTCATTGCCCATGACTTCCGTATTGGTAATGACGGCCTGCATCAGATTTTCAGGATCCTGACTGATGTACAGATCAGAGAACTTGATATCTTCACCACGGATCCCCATGATGGCTTCTTTTTTGCCAGCTAAGAGTCTGGCCTGCTCAGGATTCAGTTCATATTTCAGGCCATCTTTAAAAATCAGCGTATGGCCATCAATCTGAACCGGGAAGAAATTCATCTGCGGGCTGCCAATAAAACCAGCCACAAAGACATTATCCGGATGTTCATACAGATCCATCGGCTTGCCGACTTGCTGAATCACGCCATCTTTCATCAAAACGATGCGATCCGCCATCGTCATGGCTTCAACCTGGTCATGGGTGACGTAAATCGTGGTGTTTTTCAGTTTCTTGTGCAGCTGGGAGATTTCGTTGCGCATGGACACGCGCAGTTTGGCATCCAGGTTGGACAATGGTTCATCCATCAAGAAGAGTTTGGAATCTTTCACGATTGCCCGACCTAAGGCCACCCGCTGGCGCTGGCCGCCAGAGAGGTTTTTCGGTTTGCGCTTGCGGTATTCTTCCAGGCCGAGAATGTCCACCGCCCAGTCTGTTTTCTTTTTGATTTCGTCCGCTGGCACTTTCATATTTTTGAGACCATAGGAGATGTTTTTTTCCACAGTCATATGCGGATAGAGCGCGTAGTTCTGGAAAACCATGGAGATTCCGCGATCGCCAGGTTTTACTTCGTTCATTTTCTTGCCATCAATGTACAGATCGCCACTGGTAATCTCTTCAAAACCAGCGATCATGCGCAGCGTAGTGGATTTGCCACAGCCGGAAGGTCCAACGAAAGCGACAAATTCACCTTCTTCAATTTCAAGCGAGAAATCTGTCACTGAGTTTTTTTCGTTTCCTTTATATCGTTTGTCGATGTTTTTGAGTTCAATGAATGCCATGAGAATTAACCTTCCTTTCCACCAGTGGTCGTTACGCCTTCAACAATCTGTTTGGAGAAGAATGCGTAGATAAGAATTACAGGGATGGTGATCATCGTGATCACGGCCAGCGTCATGCCGGTTGTTACATTGTCATTGGAGGTAATCGCGTTCAAACCAATCTGAGCGGTCAGCAGATCTCCAGAAGTAAAGACTAAGGATGGCCAGAGATAGTCGTTCCAGACACCCAGGAAAGTAAAGACAGCTACCGTAGCCACGACGCTCTTGCTCATCGGCAGAACCATCGTGAAAAAATAACGGATCGGGGAGCAGTGATCGAGCTGGGCAGCTTCATATACATCGTCAGGCAAAGCCAGGAAGGTCTGCCGGAACAGGTAGATGTTAAAGGGGTTGACGATGCCGGGCAGGATATAGCCGATCACCGTATTGAGCAGTCCCATCTTGGCAATAAACAGGAAGTGAATCGTAATGATGGTTTCCATGGGAACAATCATTAAAAGCAGGATGATCATGATCCACTTGTCCCGACCCGGAAATTTAATTTTGGCCAGTGCATAGCCGGCAAGACCATTTATGATAATGCCAAGAACAATCAAAACGGCTGCATACAACAAGGTGTTTCCGACATAGCGGACAAATTTGGTGCCAAACAGAATATCCGTGTAGTTTTTAAAAAAGTTTTCATTCCATCCAGGCAGCATGAACGCATGAATGGTATTCATATCCGCCGTAATCTGCGCATCTGTCTTAAAAGAGTTGCAGATCAGCCAGATCACAGGAAACAGAAAGAGCAATGAAGCCGCAATCATCAGTACGGTCAGAACAATCTGTTTACGCTTCTGTGCTTTGTTCAACATAGGAAGCCTCCTCGTCTTCTTCTAATGTTTTTCCAAACCGGAAAAGTCTTTTCTTTGGAGATTCAACTGCTCCTTCTTTATCAGCAGTCAATTTGTTCTGGATGGCGGTCAGCAGCATGACAAAAGCCGCAAAAACCATCGCCATCGTGCTGGCCATACCGATTTCCCAGTTCACGGTACCCGTCTGGTAAATGTCATACACAACGGTGTAAGTCGACATGGATGGTCCGCCGCCGGTCATAACCATCGGCTGAACAATCATTCTGAAAGCTCCAATTGTAACGGTGATAAAAACAAACACGCAGATTGGTTTAATTTCCGGAAGCGTGATGTCCACAAATTTTCGCCAGGCACTGGTCTGATCCAGATCCGCTGCCTCATATAAAGCTGGATTGATGCCCTGCAGCGCACCCAGAAAGATAATCATCTGATAGCCGACCCCCTGCCATACGGACATGAAGGCAACTGAAGGCAGCGCCTGGCTGGCCGAATGGATAAAGGGCTGAGCCGGAATGCCAAATAAAGACAGGAGGGCATTGAGAATTCCTTCTGGCGAATAGATCTGAATCCATAAATTAGAGACAACGGCCAGTGACATGACAACCGGAATGAAGAAAGCTACTTTGAAGTACTTCTTGCAATAGGCGACCTTATTGATCAACAAGGCCAGCCCCAAGGCGCCGCCGCACTGGAAAGGGACAATGATCAATACAAACTTGATCGTGTTCCAGAAGGCAAGAACGAATTCTTCGTTTTTGAACAGCTCAATATAGTTATCCAAGCCGGTAAAATGAGTCAGGCTTGGGTTGAGCGCGAAGAAATCGGTAAAACTGAAGATCAAAGTCAAAATCATCGGAATAAACAGGAAAACGGCAAGTAAGACCAGCGCGGGCCCAAAAAACGCCATTCCCATTAACGACTGCGTTTTCTTTTTCATTTTTCTACCTCAAATCGTTTTAAATCTGGCATCCAGTTTCTGGATTTCCATTTCTCAGCTGGCATAGCGCTTGAGCTTGTTTTCAATCTTGTCCACTGCTTTATCAAGCTCACTTTGAGCATCATGGCCCGAGATGACAGTATTTTCGAGAACCTGCTGTACACTGGTGGAAACCTGTGGATAGGCTGGCGTAATGGAACGCGGATGACCGTATTTGGATAACTGCTCATAGAGCGCTTTGTAGTTTTCATCGGTTGAGAAAATCTCTGTCTGATCAAAAGCCTCATAGGTGGATGGCAGAGAATTGGTCAATTCATTGAGCGTTTTCCCGCTCTCCACGCCGCTCATGTATTGGACAAGCTTGGTTGCTCCTTCCAGATTTTTGGTGGCACTGCTTGCGGCATAGGCCCAGGATCCAGTTGGCGTGTATCGTTCCCCATTCCAGTGATCGCCAACGACATACGGAGCGACCCCCAGTTTGATCTCCGGATAGTTGCTGTAAATCGAGTTCACTTCCCAGGCTCCATCAAATTTGAAGGCTGCCCGTCCGCTTTCAAACAGATCCGGAATTTCAACACTGGACATATAGCCTTTATCGACCAGAGTCTTGAAATAGTCGAGCGTTTCTTTGTTGGCTTCGCTGTTGAAATATCCTTCTGCTTCCAGGCCCGTTTCATCGACGAAGTCACCGCCATTCGACCAGAAAAATGGCGCGTAATAGTAAATGGTCGCTTCACCCACTGGAAAGGACATGGCCAGTGGGTATCCGTTCAGTTCATCTGTAACTGGCTTTACCTTTTCAAGCACATCAAGAAATTCACTGAAGGTCCAGGGGTGATCCCCATCTGGAACTTCCACACCGGCTTTCTCGAGAATGTCTTTGTTGTAATACATCCCAACCGAGGATTCCATGGCACCCAGGGCGTAGAGTTTTCCATCATAGGTTCCCTGATCAAGAATGGAGGGCAAGTAGATGGAGGTTTCTTCCTCACTCAGCTCACTCAATGGCTGGATGATGCCATTGGCCGCATAAGCCGCTACGTTTGGTCCATCGACCGTCAGTACATCTGGCAGATCGCCGGACATGACCGAAGCATTGATCTTGTCAGAATATCCGCCGCCGGAATCATTGCGGGGAACAAATTCCACATCCGCAAAGTACTGTCCATCATACTTTTCATTGAATTCATTCACCGACTGCCGATAAGCGCGACCTTCATCGGTATCCTCAATCACATGAACCCACATGCTTAAATACTCTTCCCCTTCGTCATATCCAGGCTTGCTGCCAGGCTCGACCTTTTTTGACGAACATCCGCTCAATAAAAGGCTTGAAGCAAGCAGGGCTGACGATAAAACTTTCAATCGTTTTCTCATAACTTCTCCTCTGTATCCTTTGAAAGTTACCGGTCAAGTTATCGGTTAAGTTACCGGTTACTTTACCTAGATGATAGGGTTTTCAGTGGCGGGCGTCAAGAGGGAAAACGAATTTTTCTCAAATTTGTGTAACCGGTCACTTTGCTTTATCTAAATAAAGATAACCGGTTAATTTATTATTGATTTTTAAGGGATTTGCGCTTACTCTAAGCATATTGAATCCTGCCTATGAAAATAAAACGGAAAACATAGAGTTCCCCCCCCAATGAAAGGAAGTTTCTGATGAAAAAAAGAGTAACCTTCGCGGATATCGCTAAATATACCGGCTTTTCGAAAACCACCATCTCCCGTTATTTCAACAACCCGGATTCCCTGACCCTGGAAAACCAGGAGATTATTCAAAAAACGCTGAAAGATCTGAATTATCAGGAGAATAAACTCGGAAAAATTCTGGCCAGCGGCCAGAGCGAATTTATCGGCATTCTCATTCCCAATCTGTATCTCAATTACTATGCAGAAATGCTAGATCTGATTCTGGCTTCCTATGAAAAATATGGCTTTAAGTTCATTGTTTTTCCCGGCAACTCCAGTCCTGAAGCCGATCGCAAATACATTCATGAACTGCTGGCTTACCAGATCGAGGGCCTGATCGTACTGTCATCTTCTCTGCCCAGCCAGGAACTTGCCGAGTTGAATATCCCTGTCGTTGCCATTGAGCGGGAAGCCAAAGCCATTTCAAGTGTTGATACGGATAACGCAGTTGGCGGGCGCTTAGCGGCAAAGCGGCTTCTGGAAGACAAATGCGATCACTATATCCATATCAATATAGATGTAGATCCCGAAGCCCCTTCCTATCAGCGGATTACCAGCTTTGAAGACTATCTGAAAGAGCATGGCCAAAAAGCACTGATCTATAAATTTGAAGGTGGAAGTTCCTATCATGAACTCCAGGAAAACTTCAAACTGGTCTTTGAAGAAATCGAAAGCCGCTTTGACAAAGACACAATCAAAGGTGTTTTTCTGGCCAACGATACCTATGCCAATCTCTTCTTAAATCAGATTATCCGCAAATACGGTCACCTTCCCGATACCTATAAACTCATTGGTTTTGATGGAACAGCTGCTTCTGCCGAAGCAATTGTCGGCATCACGACTGTCGCCCAGAAAAAAGAAGAAATGATTGAAAAAGCTATGGGCATTCTTCTTGAACAGATTCATCAATCCAAACAAAGAAGACCGCAAAACACCAATGCACCTGTTCATATCCAGGTCGATCCCGTGCTGATTGCCCGCCAGACAGCCTGATCCTTTTTCTCTGCCCCATTTTTCAAAGAAAAACCCCCTCGAAAAGAAACCTGCCGTCCTATGGCTGTACGTCTCTTTTCGAGGGGGTCATTTTTTATTTCTTTAAATCTGCTGATATAAATCTGCTGATCAAACGTTTTCGATTCGAATCTCTAAAGACGAATTCGAATCTCTAAAGACTATGGGTTGCACCGTTTGCATGGTTCATAGCCCATGGCTTCGATTTCCGTTTTGGTCATCGTCACATCCTGGCGGTTTTCCGCACTGATATTGGCTGCACTCGGGCAGTCTTGACGATGGTACTTGTGGCTGCTGGTATTGAGTACATAGTTGGCCACGTTTGGATCGGCGGCCTGTGTGCCCTGGCTGGCTGTGGGGTCGCCGGGCTGGTTGTTTCCTGTTGCGTAATCGATGACTACCCCTGGCTGGACATTGTAGGCATAGACACAGAACTCAACCCCTTCTCCCTGGTCTTCTACCGAATACCCTTCAATCAAAGCGCCGCGCGCCACGAGATCATTGCCGGAAAACATTGGCGTTACCCGATACATGACATGGTTGCCCGTTTCTTTGATGTAGTCACGGACCATGTTTTCAAATGGGGTCATACCGTCAATATTGAAAGCGCGGGTGCCCGTCATCAGGTTTTTCGGATTGTCATTCTGCCCGGATAAAGACCAGGCAATTAAGTGGCAGCGGTTGTAAAGATAGCCGCCATCCGTGATGAAATCATAAGGAGTCTGCACCCAGCCGGTTGGCTGAACGCCGGAAATATCTCCGCGTTTTCCTTCCGGCAGAAGTTCCGGACCAAGACTTCCATACGCTAATGTGACCCGGCCAAGGCTGTCCAGATCAAAGAACTGGGCAAACGCGTCACTCGTGATTTCGTTGGCATCAAAATATGGAACGTTATCATGAACGGCGATATAGGGTGCTCCCGAATAGGGCGGAATCTGCTCTAAAGTGAGCGGACCCGAAGCACCCGGTGTTGTCTGAGCAATCGGGGCCTGATCGGTGGATTCAACCGAAGGAAGATCAGATGGGGCAGACGGGCTGCTCGATTCTGGAGGGGCAGCTTCCGTTGTCTGCGAAACAGGCGGGGTAGTTGGTGGGGTTGAATGGTTGGCGGACTTGCTGGAGCAGGCACTCAGGTTGAAAATCAGCCCAAGAGCCAGCAGCGCAGTGAGTCCTTTTTTAAACATTGGTCGTTCAGACCGCATTGCGAACAAGCACCTCCCGCACAATTTCATCGTGTGATGTTCCTTCAAAACTCAGTTCCTCTTCGATCGTAAAATCAGACAAATCCAGGTTCAGCCTTTCATCCGCCGGATAATACACATCCATGAACCGGTAAAGGATAATTTTATTGATTTTTTCTGCCTCTTCGGGCGTTGGGTCATGATCAAACAAAACCCAGTCTTCATCATTTTCCGGCTGCTCTTCACACACGTCCAGACCATACCGGCTGGCCATCCGGCCAAAATAGTCTGTCGCATATAAAGGACCGTCAATTTGCGTTTTCAGATCTTCCATCAATGCGCCATCCCGGCTGGGCGGGCGGTGATTGAAAGCCAGACCATTGCGCTCATCCACAATCAATACTGCATTCATATCCAAATTCCTTTCCTGACAAATTGAGATTCAGGGAAAATTCAGACTGCCGGCTTTTGTCAGCCATCTTTTTTATCACCGCATCTTTTATTGCCGCCTCAAGTTGCACTTCTTGATTTTCCTCCGGCAAAAAAGATCCGTTGAGCCTGTCATTCCAAGAAGCGAAGATGCAGCTTTGCTTCTTTTCCCTGATCTATTTTAACTTTCTTCACTTTCTGTTCATATAGCAGATCATGAATAGTTTTAAATGTAAATATCGTGATGAAACGTTCATTAAAAGTTCAGAAAAGCGGTTTCAATTTTAGAAAACATTAATCTTATTTGGTCGCTTTCCCATATTTAGCTGTTAATTCTTCCGCCAGTCTTGTCTACAATAGAAGATGAAAAGAGGAATTCTATGAACGAAAACGTTGTATTCTTTTTAAAATTCAAGAAAGACCTGCAGTTTTACTATGAATCCCTTTCGCTTTCTGAAGCGCTGAACCTGATGAAAAAACATGGCTTTACAGCGGTTCCAGTCATCAATGCAGCGGGCGAATATGTTGGATCAGTCAGTGAAGGTGACTTTCTCTGGTATATTCTCGAACATGGTTCAGATGCCAGTGTATTGTCCAATACGACTGTTAAAGATCTGATCCGCCCGAACTTCATGCCGGCTGTCAATATCAACATTGAGCTGGATGATCTGCTCAATCAGTCTCTTCACCAGAACTATGTTCCGGTGGTAGATGACCGCGATATCTTTATTGGGATTGTGACCCGGCAGACACTGCTTAAACATTTCGGCCACAAAGCAAAAGATTCTATCCAGGCGATCATTACGCCAACTCTTGATCTCAATTCCAGTCAGGTTCAGATTCAGCTCAAGCGCTAGGATCTGTAGACACTGGATGATATTAAACAGTTAATATTTGATACATAAAGCGGGAATTCCCCGCTTTTTTTCATCCCTGTCAGCCAGACGGTCGGTCTTAGTTCTATCCGGTCCTGAATTTCGTATAATAACTCCAACAGACAAAAACAATTGGATCTGAACTCAATCAAAACAATCTGAAAAGCCGAAGAAACGACCGATCGGATGGTCTTCCAGATCCATCAACATGGAAAGGACACTTTATGAATCTGGTGATTGCTTCCATTGCTGTTTACCTTGTGGGCATGGTTTCCCTGGCCGTGTGGTCATCCCTGCATGCCACCCTCAAGGAGCTTCAAATGGACTTATATATTGGATTGTTTGGCCAGTGGCTGGGATCCATTCTGCTTGCCTTTGGCCTGGCCAAACTTGTCGAACTGCCTCTCAGTCTGCTTTCTGTAATTGGAATCATTTTCGCGGCCAGTCTTCTGGTCGGCTGGCTCGTGCTTCATTTTTTCAAATATCATCCGCTGCCCAAGCGCTTTTGTGATGGGTTTGAAGCCTGCTTCCGGTTTCTGTTTACCTGGTGGCTGGTGGAACCCCCTGCCAACGAACAGGATGAAATCGATCTGCTGCTTGATCCAGCGGCCAAACAGGATTATGAAGATCAGCGCGAAGTACTGGAAAATGCGCTGGATTTAGGGGAAACCACCCTCGATGAGATTTGTACCCATCGCTCCGAAATGGTCTGTCTTTCCATGAAAGATGATCCGGCCAAATGGAAACAGGTCATTCAGGCCAACCGCCATACGTTCTACCCCATTACCAACGAAAGCGGCGATGATATCATCGGTGTTCTGGATACCCGTGACTACTTCCGCCTTCATGGCTTTGGCCAGAAGAATATTATGGAACACTGCGTGGATAAGCCCTTGTTTGCGGCGGAAAACACTACTGCCGACGAGCTGCTTCATATCATGAAAAACCGCCGGACCTACATTGCGATTGTCCTGGATGAATATGGCGGGGTTGTTGGCCTGGTGACGCTTCACGATATTATTGAAGAACTCTTTGGCGAACTGTCGGAAGAAGAAGAAAAACGACAGGCTGAAATTGTCAAACTGCCCAAAGGTGTCTGGCGCATTGCAGGGGAAGCCAATCTGAAAGATGTCGCCAAAGCGCTTGGCATTCCCCTTGAACTGGATGATTTTGAAACCTTCTCTGGCTATGTATTGGGCAGCATTGGGTATATTCCCGAAGATGGCAGCCAATTGGAAGTCAAGATTGGACCATTGATTGTGCAGATCAAACGCATCGCCGGTCATCGAATCCGCCAGGCGCTGGTCAAAATGGAACCTGCGGCTTCTGCTCCTTCTGCTGCCCCTGTAAAAAAGGCCTGACTAAAAAAAATGAAAATGAACTGCTCCCCTCATCTGGCAAGGGGAGTTTTTTGTAAAGGAATGGCCAGAGACAGCAAGAAAACCCGTCATGAAAAAAACCTCCAATCGCAAGATCAGAGGTTTGCAGCAGATATTGGCATAGAGATTGAGTGAGATCTAGCTGGGATCTGGACTAAAATCCAAATACAACAGCATCGTTTGCGGTGTATGGGAAGCTGGTGAAATTATAGGCGTATCCAGATCCGTTTACAGGTTCATAATGAACCATGCGGTTTGTAGTATCGGTAATGCATGTCTGGAAGACGATCCCGTTGTTAGCGCGGGCTCTGGCGATTTCTTCGGTAGAAACGCTGTCATTGGCAACCCAGGTATCGGTCATCTGGTAAACCTGACCATCGACTTCAACGTACTGTGGCAGAGTTGCGATTGTATCGCCATTGATCATACCGGAATGAGCGATGAACCATCCATCCGCCCAGATCCCGATTGATCCGTCAGCTGGAGCAGATCCTGCACCCCATGCAGGAACGTAAGAGATGTGCCAGATCCCATCGTCGCCGATTAAGGAATTGTTCTGGACTGGTTCTACAACTTCAACTGGCTGAGAAACTGGTTCTTCAACAGTAACTGGAGCTGGTGTTGGTTCTACTGGAGTTTCAACCGGCGCAGAAACTGGAGCTGGTGCCACTTCTTCAAAAGCGGTGAAATTTTCTTCCGCAACAGCTGGGGCAGCTGCTGGCTGTTCTGGCTGGGCTGGAGTTTCGACTGGAGCTGGCGTTTCCACTGGGGCTGGAGTTTCGACTGGAGCAGCCTGTTCTTCAACTGGTGCAGAAGCTGGAGCTGCTGGTGTCTGTTCAGAAGCTGGTGCTTTTTCCTGATTTACCTGGGATTCAATTGTGGTTTCGTTGGACTTTTCTGGCGTTTCGATTTCGGCTTTTAAAACTTTCTTGTTTGAAGCAACGGCTGCAACCTTGTTTTCACTGGTATACGCATACCCGGCAACAGCTGGTTCGCTGGATTTCATTACGGCAACTCCGATGATGGCAGCTACGGAGCAGCTGGCTGCAAGTGCGGCAAGTCTGAATGCTTTTGTTCCTTTATTTGACTTTAATGTAGTGGTTTCTGTTGTACGTTTCATGATCTATTCCTCTTGATGCGATTGACGGCATCTGTATTCTCTTATCCTTTTCGAAGAAGAAATGAAGGCTTTCTTTATTTTTTTGAGCCGTTTCTTTATTTCTCCTTAACTCTGTCTTTATTCTATCCTTATGCATCGACTTTGTCCATAAAATTTCCAGTATTTTTATACATTTTTTAAATACTTAAAATTTAAAACTTTTATCGCTTTAAAGAGAGAGTTGAACAACAGATTTAAGATTATAATTTTATTTAATCACTTTTTTCTTCTATGATTTAATAGGATTCTATTCATTTTAAGATATATTTTTAATCTTTTTTAAAGTTATAAACTGTGTCTTCCCTAAAAAAAGTGTAAAGTTTTTTAATATTTTTCTTTATTTCAATATAAGTCTGTCATTAATTTTGAAGTCGAAATAAAGAGCGATCGTTAATTTTATTTTTATGCCATATATCGCCTGATTCTTTACCTTTTCTTTTCGTTTATTCGTTTCCTTATATATTCATTTCTGCATAGAGAAAAGCCGCCTGTTTAGCCGCTTTCAAGTTTCTTTATTCCTCTTTATAAACAGAAGAGATAGTATCCTCTCTTTTTGAATCTTTTGAATCCTATGGAAAGCAACCGCAAAAAGCCGCAAGACACCACAAAAAAAGCCGCCTGCATCTTTCGATACAGACGACATTGGAAATTCGATTCCGCTTCGAACAGGAAAGCAGCTCCAGATCTCAGTCAGAAGCTATTTTGAAAATCAGTCTGTCACTGCTTCTTTTTCAATTTCCTGACTTAAAACCGGATCTTTGACCATGCGGTCCATCTGTCTGAAGGCACCGATGACCATGATGATGGAAACCACAACCGAAGCAAAATCAGCAATTGGCTGAGAGTACAAAATTCCTTCTACACCCCAGAAAATGGGGAAAACGAAGGCCAGCGGCAGATAGAACAGAATCGAACGGCTCAGCGACAGGAAAATTCCTTTAGCCGGCTGGCCGATCGCCGCAAAGAAGTTAGAAGACAGAGCCTGAATTCCCTGGATACAGATCATTGCCATATAAATACGCAGCACTTTGCTTCCAAACTGCAAATAGAGTTCATCCCCATGACCAAACAGTTCGATTAACTGCACTGGGAAAAACTGGAAAACAAGCTCTACACTTGTTCCCAGAATCAGAATGGCGCTCATGGCGAGAAGCAGACACTTTTTGACGCGTTCAAACTGCTGGGCACCATAGTTAAAGCCGATAATCGGCTGGGCACCCTGGGCAAGACCAACCGCAACCGAAATATAGATCCCATTGAGCTTGAAAGCTACACCCGAAGCAGCAATTGGAATGTTTGCTCCATAAACAGAAAGCCCGCCATAGTGTTTGAGCAGGTTGTTGAGGACAATCTGAACGACGAGGATTGCTGCCTGATTCAGGCTGGCTGAAGCCCCAAGCTGACAGATCCGGCCCAGATACTTGCCATGAATTTTGAAGTCATTTCTGCTTAAATGAATCTGCTTGAAACGCGGCAGATAGAACAGGGCAACGATAAAGGTGACAATCTGGCCAAGGATCGTCGCAAAAGCCGCTCCAAACATGCCCCAGCCAAATCCGAAAATAAATAATGGGTCCAGAATGCAGTTGATGATGGCGCCCACGATCATGCACATCATCGAATATTTAGGAGAGCCATCCGCGCGGCATAACTGCGAGATCCCATTGGACGCAATCAAAAAAGGCATACCGATCAGAATCACACGGGAATACTCCAGCGAATACGCATAGTTTTCGGGAGTAGCGCCAAAAGCAGGCAAAAGTTGATTGATCAGCAGTTCGCCAAGAATCATATAGATCACGCCGACTACCGACATGATGGTCAAGCCCGTCCCTGCAGTGCGGGCAGCATCTTCCACTTTGCCCTGTCCTAAATACAGGGAGTAGCAGCTGGCGGCACCAACACCAAACAATAAAGCCAGCGCCAGACCGATGGTGGTAAAGGGGAAGGCAACTGTTGTTGCCCCATTGCCAAGATACCCCATCCCCTGGCCAATAAAGATCTGGTCGACAATGTTATACAGGGAGCTGACCAGCATCGCCACAATGGAGGGCAGCGCAAACTGGAACAGCAAGGATCCGATTTTTCCAGTCCCTAATGGATTGGTCTTTTGTGTCATGAATGTTTCTCCTCTCTTTTTCCTTTTCATCTTCTTCAATCCTGTTTTGTCTTTCTGAGTCCACTGCTGCCAAACATGGCCCCAATGTGACTCAGGCAGAGTAACGTTGTTATTCTTGCTGATTCAAAAGTTTATGTCCAGTCTTTCCAGCAAGTTTTCAAAGATCGGATCATGCAGGAAAAACGCTCATCTTTCCTGCTTTGGAAACCGAAAAAACTGGAACCGAAAAAATCGATTCCAGTTTCCATTCCTTCAAAATTGAGCCTGTGCGCTGATGATCCTGCCAAGATCAGATGGCCGATAACAGACTAATTGTTGATATTTTCACCTGAGTTGCCGCCCAAAAAGTTAAGGATGTCCTCCTCTTCGAGCATGGGGCCGCTTGGTCTTTGTTCATCGACATCCACTAAAATGGCCAGTTCGCCATCGTCATCATAAACATGGCAGGGGAATGGATGATCATCAATCGAATCAAAATCAAAACCGGCATTACTTGGAGTGCATTGAGAGAGCATGAGGGGTTCGTCACCAATGTTGATCAGACGACGGGCAACGCCTGCTGGAACTTTATGGAGGCTGCCCTCTTCAAGTTCTTCGCACCAGCATTCTCCCTCTTTGGACAGGTACATGATCAAACCTTCTCCCTGCATACACAACAGATATTCTTCTGCTTCAGGGTTGGAACGAAAATGGCCTTTCGTGCAAAAATACTGGTCTTTGACCTGGCCAGGATACAGGGTGATATGGCCCCAGTCCAGACGGCCTTCTTTGGGATCGGACTCTTTGACGATGTGTTCATAAATTACCGTCTCCGGGTCCATGTCAGGATCGCTGCGATTGAAATAGTCAGCGTCCTTGTACTTCATGACCATCTCAACAAGATTACTGCCTTTGAGGCGCTCTTGCCAGTGGTGGGTCAGTTCTGACTTCAGAACTGGGATGGGATTTTTGGATTGTTCTTTCATAGCGCTACACCTGTGGAACAGCGCGGGGGATATGTCGTTTTTCTATACATAACAAGCTCGGACTGTTCGATTTAAAAGGATGAGAAATATACGTTGTCTCAAGTCCATCCTGAGACTTCAGCCATTGAAAAATCGTTTCCTGCTCCTGCACGCCATCAGGATGCGGATAAAAAACGAGCGCGATGCGCCCTTTGATTCGAAGCAGTTCAATGGCGGACTGAACAGCTTTCAGAGAACTGGAAGACTTGGTTGCTACACCTTCTAGAGTATGAGGGTCATAGCCAAAATTAAAGACAACCGCGTCGACTCTGCCCTTTAAAGATTTCAGATCTTCTCCCATCTGATCGTGGCTTTTGCCCCAGGCGTGCAGACGGGGATCATCAATCTCTTTCACGGCATTTTCCAGCAGGCCAGGCTGAATTTCATAGGCGAACACCTGTCTGGCCTTGTGATCCAGAAAAAAGCGGCTGTCGCGTCCGTATCCGAGGGTGCCATCAATGCAGATCGCCTGAGGATGCAGGACGGGTTCTAAAAAATCGTGGGAGAGCTCACTCATCGGTTTCAATTGAAATGCACTCTCCTTTCAGTAATCATTAAATCCCTGTCTGGTTGACAGGATCATTAATATATTAACGCGAGTGATGAACTATTCCATGTATTGTGAACGAAAATTCGATTCACCTTCAATAAAAAAAGGCGAAATCCGCCTTTGATGAAACAGGCCGCCTTTCGGCTTACATTCGCCTTTATTCATTGTATATATAATCTTTTATTATCAAAAAAATTGATCTGCATTCAGGTCAGCAGTATCCGGATTGGATAATTCATCCAGACTATTGAGCAGTTTGCGGCTCTGTCTGGTCAGTTCAGCTGCCTGCTTTTCCAGCGTCTGTTCCGTGCGGGAAATCTTCTCGCAGCCTGCCAGCATGCTTTGGGCCTGCATCTCGAGACTTTCCAGACGCACTTCCAGATTCTCCAGTGATTTTGCCCGATAGAAATTCCGGGTCGATGCCAGCAGCGTAAACACGACACCAGAAAGGGTGGTTGGAGAGACAAGCATGACATGGCGTGATAAGGCATAGTCCATCAGATCTGAACCTTCCGAACAAAGCCAGGCAAAGACGCCTTCATTTGGAATAAACAGAATGGCCTCATCCAAGGTTTCTTCATTGATGTATTTATCCGCAACGTCGCCAATGTGCTTTTTGATGTTCCGGCGCAGTTCTTTTTCATACGCATCGGCTGATTCAGGTTCAGAAGTCATCCTGACATAGTTTTCCATTGGAAATTTCGAGTCGATGCAAAGCACCTGATCGGTTCCCGGCAGATGGAAGGCACCATCACTGATTTTTCCATTTTTGAGATGGTACTGGCTGGAGTAGATAAAGGGACTGTCGCCAAGACAAGTCCGGACGAGATGATCGAGCTGGTACTCACCCCACGTTCCACGGTGTTTCGCATTGGTCATGACCCGGGTAATTGAGGAGACCTGACTGGCCATGGACTGGGTCGTATTCAAGCTGGTCAAAGACTGATTGCTGAGGGCGTCCATTTTGGCAGCCATCACCCGCGTCAGCTCGAGGGCGCGATGGGTCAGTTCTCTTTCCTGCTGCGCTCTTTTTTCCACCCGTTCCTGGCGGTTGAGCAGATACCACAGACCCATACAGATCACGGCAAGCAGCAGAATGGTTAAAACAAGTAAAACAATCAATAAGATATTCACAACGGTTTAAATTCCCTTCTTTTTTGGTCTGATTTCTTTTCAGAATTCCTTTCAAGCGTTGTTTTGCCCTGATCCTTCTTTCTTCGAATGGGGGCATTCTTCCTTTTTCCGGTCAGCCTGAGTTGCGGCTTCTTCCTGAATCAGCCTGTGTGCGATCTGAGTCAGCAGGTTGAGCTGAGCCTGGCGGGTATCGAGTCCAGGGCGTAAGATCACTTCTTTTAAGACAGCCTCCAGAGCCTTCGAAATCTGTACTCCCTGGAGTTTTGTCGTTTCCAATACATCCCGGCCATTGATTTTGAGCTGATTTAAAGCCAGCGGATGTTTGTTTTTTTCGGCTTCATAAAAGGTTCTGAAAGCTTCCAGGCTTGCCAGCCGATCATGCGTTGCATGGGCCATAATGTCGCCGTACTGCACATCAAAAAGCTTTTCCACCATCTCATCCGGCCAGCCTTTTAAAACCCGCAGTTTATAAAGGTTTTTCAGGTTTGGTTTGTAAAACGTATCGTGATAACGGACGAGCTGGACAATCTGTTCACTCATCTTGCGGGACAGTTTTAAGACTTTCACCACCCGGCGGGCAATCTTTTCCGATTCCACTTCATGGCGTTTGAAATGATCATGGCCATCATAAAATTCATGGGTGGCGGGCTTGCCGGTATCATGCAAAAGCAAAGCCCACGCACTGGCCGGATCTTTAGTCGGCAGATTTTTCAGGGCATCAATCGTATGATGCAAAACATCGGTATAGTGATAGACCGAGTTCTGTTCGGTATGGAGCATGACTTCCAGCTCTGGAATCCACGGTTTGAGTAATGCCGTCATCTGATCCAGGATTTGGGGAGAGTTGAGCAAAATCTCCTCCACTTCGGGGACAGTCCGCTCGACGGCTACGTTGGAAATACTCGGGGCAAGCTTATCGATGGCTTCTTTGGTCTTTGGATCCAGCTTAAAGCCATAGCGGCCCGCAAACCGGAAAGCACGAAGCATCCGCAGGGCATCTTCTTCAAAGCGGCGCATTGGATCACCAACAGCCCGGATGATCCCCTGTTCAAGGTCTTTCTGGCCGCCGAAGGGATCCACCAGACCTGTTTTCGGGTTCCAGGCCATGGCATTGATGGTAAAGTCGCGACGGGCGAGATCCTCTTCAAGATCCGTAACAAAGTCAACGGAATCGGGATGGCGATGATCCTGATACTGGCCTTCTTTGCGAAAGGTGGTGACTTCCATTGGACCATCTTCGGTCATGACGGTAATGGTGCCATGGGCAATGCCAGTCGGAATCGTCTTTTCAAAAAGGGCTTGCACTTTTTCTGGTCTGGCGCTGGTGGTCAGATCATAATCGTGGGGTTTCTTGCCAAGTCTTGCATCCCGTACGCAGCCACCAACCAGGTATGCCTGCTCGCCATGATCTTCCAGTGTTTCCATCACCTGCCTGATTCCCTGAGGCAGATCTGGAAACAAATTGAAAGAATCCGATATTGCTTTTATTGCTCTTTTTTCGTTCTCTTCTTTCTTTTCATCCCGTTTCGCAGCTGAACTTAGCTTGGTGTCTGTTTCTGGGTTCAGTTCTTTGCGGGTATTTTGATTCATCATGAATCCCACTCCTTTTGATCTGTTCGCTGCCTGGCTATAGATTTCTTGTCTTTGTGCCGACAGCTTGTTTGTTCATTGTTTCTTTCTCGTGTTTCTTTCTGGGGTTTCTGGCTCTCCAGGCTTCAGAATGTCTGCCTCTATTCTGTAGATATTTTTTGTGATGCTGACTCTTATTTGCATCGAATCTTTCAAAAAAAGTCTCCACTCCCCTACAGGAGCAGAGACTGAATGGACATCCTTCTTGACGTTCAGGATCTTTCTTCTTGAATCTTCTGGATCTGTTCGAATATGGCTCTAAATCCAATCCAATCAGATTCGATCTTAGTGGAACATCTTGGTGTAGATGGGCTGAGAGGTCTTTTTGATGTCCCGACCCAGTTTTGTGTCCGCAAACATGAATTCGATATCTTTTCCGCCAGCTGCTGGTTTGATCATTTCGCTTAAACGGGTAAAGATGCCGGTATCTTTTTCGGCTGCATCCACCAGGATAAACCAGTGCACTTTGGCATCTTCTGGTTTTTCGACTGGTTTGTCTGTTTCCAGACGCTCTTTGAGGTAGATGGCTTCGATGGCTGGATCGTGGAATCCACCGGAAATCAGGGCGGCTTCCATATCCTGCAAATCGCCTTCCGGATTTCTCAGATACAGATTCTGGCCGCTGTTGATTTCCTGCTGACGCAATGGGGAGCGGTAGGCCTTTAAGAAATTCTGGATGAATTCGGTTGGGAAAGGCACATCCGCACCGGCCGGATCAACGACAACGCCTGTAATATCCTGTTTGGCTTTTAAAAGCATTGGCATGTACTGATCCATGCTCATGACTACACAATTGGTGCCTTTTTCACCATACAGTTTTTTCACTTCTTCAACAGAAGTAAAGAACGGGAACAGACGGACACCGTTTTCGTTGGTCACAACCATTGGCGCTACTTTTGTATCCGGACTGAAGTGCATTTTTCCCTGTTCATCGGTTGTTGGTTCTTTGTCCCATTTCGCCGGGATCATAATTTTCGTATCGACAAGCGCCTGAGCGGCCTTGACGAGATTTTCATCACTGCCATCAGCACGGAAGTTTTCCAATGCCTTGCGCAGAATATCGTTATCAAACGCAAATTCCATGTTTATTCATTTCCTCCAATTGAAACTTCTTTAAAAAGAATAGCCGGGGCGCAGACATTGCGGGTTTCCCATTTCAGATCGTTGCCAACAGCGACGACATTGTTCATCAGTTCGATGAAGTTGCCAGCAACTGTAATCAGCGTCAGCGGGCGGACTTTCCGGCCATTTTCAACCAGGTAGCCCTGGGCCTGTAAAGAGAAGTTGGTGCTGACAAAATCAACACCAGCGTGCATGCCGCCAAGATCAGTGATGATGACTCCATCGCCCATCTGTTCAATCAGCTGGTCCATGCTTTCGTCCCCTGGCTGGATATACAGGTTCATTGGAGAGACATCGGTTGCACCGGCCCCACTTTTGAAGCCATTACCGGTCGACTCGGTGTTCATTTTTAAAGCAGATTTGGTGTTATGCAGAATTGTTTCGAAAACACCATGATCCACAACCGTTTTTGTGTAGGTTGGATGACCTTCATCATCATAGTTCTGTAAGAACAGAGCATCCAGATTTCGAGGGTCATCAATGATTGTAATTTTGTCGGAGAAGATTTTCTCATGCAGTTTGTCGGTGAGCGGAGAAATTCCCTTGGCGATCAGTGAGCCGGAGAACATGGCAGAAAAGCAGCTGAATAAAGTGGACATGGTCTCATAATTAAAAATAACCGGGCAAAGTCTGCTGGCCGCAGAACGAGCATGCAGATGCGAAGAAACTTTGTCGATCAGTTCTGTGACAAAAGCATCCTGATCAAAGTCATCAAGATTTTCAATCAGTTTCACCAGATATCCATCACGCAGATCCTCACCATCGACCATAGTGACAGCCGCCACAACAGCCTGCATGCCGGAATGATCCTGCACGTTAACGCCTAAGGAATTGGTCAGTTCACTGAATGTGCTGGCACTTTCAAAAGCGACCTGGTTGACCATGCGCACCCGATCATCCGCAGCGAGCAGTTTCTTTTCCACAGAAGAGAGTACGTCCAGAATCTGGGCAGAGTCGGGTTCAATCCAGTGTTTGGTGGATTTCACTTCTTTGGTCTCCATTGGGCCGACGAAAATATCTTTTTCAGACTCGGAGACTTCTTTGGCAGCTGTAATCAGCTGACCGAGCACTTCATCCATCTTTTCGTCTTCCACTTTTTCAAGGGAAGTCGAAACGATCTTGCCGCCAATCAGAGCGCGCAGTGAAGTGGACAGAATCCGGGAAGTGACAAAAGAGTCCAGCTGGCCTTCAAACCAGTTCATTTCGCGCGAACGGGACTTGACCTGGGTAATTTCCAGACCTTCGATCTTCAACTCTCTGGCGCGATCGATCCATTGCTGCTTATTCATGATCAGTGCCTCCTACGGTGATGGATTTAACCCGGATCGCCGGCTGGCCGACATTGGTTGGAACGGAACCGGAAACCGATCCGCACATTCCCTGGGCCAGTTCAAGGTTATCGGAAACCATATCGATATTTTTCAGGATTTCAGCCCCGCTGCCAATTAACATGGCCCCGATGACTGGATCTGTGACTTTGCCATCTTCAATCAGATAGCCTTCGTTGACACCAAAGTTGAATTCACCGGTATTTGGATTGACGGATCCGCCGCCCATTGACTTGCAGTAAAGACCAAACTTGATGTCTTTGAACATATCTTCTTTTTTATCCGTACCCGGGGCAATAAAGGTATTGCTCATCCGGCTGGTTGGTTCGAATTTATAGGATTCACGACGACCCGAACCGGAAGATGGGGTATCCATGCGGCGGCCGTTGAGACGGTCAACCATGTATTGCGTCAGGACGCCATCCTTGATCAGGATCCGCTTTTGCTGCGGATTGCCTTCATCATCCATATTCTGAGAACCCCACTGACCGGGCATTGTGCCATCGTCATAGGCGGTGACTTTTTCAGAGGCGATCATTTCGCCTTTTTTATTGGCAAAGACAGACATATTCTTGGCAACTGCGGTTGCTTCCAGTGAGTGGCCGCAGGATTCATGGAAAATAACACCGCCAAAACCATTATCGATAATGACGGGCATCACGCCGCTTGGCGCCTTTTTGGCTCGTAAGAGAACCTGAGCCACTCTGGCAGCTTCCTGACCCGCTTTATACGGAGCATGTTCGCCGACAAAATATTCAAGTCCCTGGCTGGCCCCTGGGGCAGAACCGGAAGACTGGACATTGGTTCCTTCTTTGGCAAAAGCAGTCACACGTAAACGGGAACGTTTGCGCACATCGCCTTTGAGCAGACCTTCTGTATTGGCAACCTGGACTTCCTGGTGGATACTGGAAAGGCCGGCCGTAGCCTTGAAGATCTTTTCTCCGGCATCACGGGCACCCTTGATCGCTTCGCTGATCATGCCGATTTTGACTTCATCTTCACTTTCGAAAGGATCAATTTCAACTGGCGAGATATTTTCAGCCATTGTTTTTTCATTGAGAACAATGACTGGTCCATCTTCTTCTTTTCCGATTGCATCGCGCAGGTCATTGATGATCTCTTCGAGTGATTTTTCATCCATTTCATTGGTGTAGCCATAAACAGATGAGTTGCCTTTATAAAGACGAATACCAGCTCCGGCTCTGATGGTGCGGTTGATATCTTCTACATCGTCATTGACCATGGAGATGGATTCGCTTTTCGTTTCTTCTTCAAAAATCTCTGCAAAGTCAGCCTTGGATTTCATGGCCAGGGTCAGCAAAGATTCGAGTTGTTTTTTACTGAGCATTTTTTCACCTCATTCTAATCTCTAAGTATAGCAAATCCTTCATATAATCCATAGCAGCCCGCGGTAACGATACCATTTCCTTTTTTTGAACAGCTGGACAGCGCCGCCAAAAAATATTTAAATTTTTGAAGAGTTTTACTTTCCTTTTGGGCGGGGGATGTGGTATAAATTTCGTGTTGCTTGAGACGGACGTCAGTCCTGGTCAGGTAATCTTATTCATCTTCGTTTCCTTCAAAATCTAAGTTGAAAAAATCCTTAAATTTCCGCTTGCATTTCGAAACAGAAACGAGTAAGATGATTAAGCAATCGCGGCATGCGCCATTAGCTCAATTGGATAGAGCGTCTGACTACGGATCAGAAGGTTGTGGGTTCGACTCCTGCATGGCGCGCCATTTTATAAGTCGGGACGTAGCACAGCTTGGTAGTGCACCTGGTTTGGGACCAGGGGGTCGCAGGTTCGAATCCTGTCGTCCCGACCATTTTTTGTTTCTGGCTGGATAGCTTAGTTGGCTAGAGCATCCGGTTCATACCCGGAAGGTCGTGAGTTCGAGTCTCACTCCCGCCACCATGGACCCTTAGCGCAGTTGGTAAGAGCTGCCGGCTCATAACCGGTTGGTCGCGGGTTCGAATCCTGCAGGGTCCACCACTGAAACCAAAAACAAATCCCAATGCTGGGATTTTTTTTGTGGGCCAATGAGAGAAGTGATTTATGGGATCCCTTCTCTTTCCGGCATGTGCTTTTGGCATTCTGCTGGTTTGTTTCCATTTTTTGGTTTTCTTGTTTTGATCAGGATGATTCGGATAGCTGATTGTAGCTCGTCATCTTTCAGGGTTTTCCATGTCAAAATAAGAAGAAGCGGCAGCTTTCATTTTCTGGAAGCTGCCGCTTTTTTTATCCTCGGTTTTTTCGCCGCCAGAGTCTCGAAAAACAATTTTACAAATCCCTTTTTCCATCAGACTTTTCAACAAGCCCCAGAAAATCTCTTCTCTTTTTGAATAGCCACACGAAATTTTCACCTCATCTGATCCAAAACGATCCTATTGTCTTTTCGGCTTCTTCCTTCCTAATTCTTTTCAGCTCCCTTTGCCGTCAGCCTTCAGGTCATAAGAAACGCATGATTTGATACACCCGAACTGGAACCCAATGTCATTTAGCTAGAAAAATATGACCTCAAACTTTGTATAAAAATCAAAGACAAAGTGGATGATAGGAATAGAATTTGCTGCTGATTATATCCATATGCACCAACCAAGCACAAAATATACTGATTGATTTGGCTGTATTCATCAAAATAGGTGCACTAAAAACAACCCTTCGATAAGAGCCGTTTTTAAGAATTGTATGGGTGGTTTGTATCAATAAGATGCGCATATAATGCACTTATCGATAGGTGAACCATATCAAACGATTGGGATGGAGATTTCGCTTGAAGCTCCTTTCCGGCCGAACGGGCAGTTTTTCTCTTAGCAGCTCCTCGGTCAGAGCTTGAAACTCCGCTTTTGTAATTTGACAGATTGTTCGTTTTTTCGTCCATTTCGGAGTAAACGTATTCCTGACAGCCCGTATCGCCTTAGTTGTATTGATTTGGTATTCATAAGTTGTCTGCTTCTCTTCTTTATTATCTGATTGAGATGATTCAAGAACACACTTTTTGATCTCGGAAACCAGATTGTAGAAGATAAGGGATGAATAAATCTCCTGAATGATGTATTCTGCTTTTATCGAGTGGATACGTTTCATTCCTATTCCATATTTAAGCCAGGAGAAACTCTGCTCGATTCGCCACCTTAGGTGGTAAATAAATCCAAGAGCCTCCGGAGGAAATTCTGCTTCATCCAGATTGGTAATCAGTCCTTCCCAGACGTTGTCGCCAATCTCGATAGCTACCACCCTGCAGTCAAAATCAATAAATTCAGATTCTTGATCAATCTGTCTCATTGATTTTTTGACCAGGTATTTCATCTGGGGGTTTTCTTTTTCCTCTTTTCTTTGGTGGTGGGTAAGAATGCGGCTGATCTGCTGGTCTTCTGTATGGTCAAGCTGTGTATAAGTCAGGCAGCTATACTCTCGTTCTTTCATACGTATGAGGTATTTGTGCCCTAAGGATTCAATAAGCTTACACAATGGATAAGAAAAATACCCTCTGTCCATGACAAAGAGAAATGTCTCGCCAGGATAAGCTTCGTGAATCTCCTTGACCATTTTCATAGCAGCGGCCCGTTCGTCTTTGGACCTCTGGTCTTGAGTGACGATGGCTAGATATTTGTCATTAAGGAACTTCGTAAAAGTAATTCCATATTTAATGCTACACATAATTCCCATAATTGATTTTCTCAGTCCGACCGAATCCACTGAGACAAAACTGTGTTTCTGATTTTAGCTTCCATTCGTTCTATACTTTAACCGAAGAACTCGTTTTCCTTTGGAGGTATGGATAATGAAGAAAGCCTACGAACCCAGTGATGAAGTTAATTACTACCTTGAATTCTACAATGCCATGCAGGACAGCTTTGATGAACCAACAAATCGAAAAGCTCTTGCCTGGATCTGCGAAAAGTGTGGATACGGAACTCAGCACTATGTCCAGACCGTTACCCATACTGACCCTAAAACGATTGAGCGGGGCAGAAAAGAACTTCATGGGGAGGTTCCAACTCCAGAGCAGGGACGCCAAAGGCTCAAGGGATCAGGCCGTAAAACAGTCATAGACCATCACCCAGAGATTTTGGATGACCTTCATATGATCATTGACGACCATACCTATGGCAATCCGATGAATCCATTGTCATGGACCACTCTTTCTGAATCCAAAATTTCCGAAAAATTCATGGAAGAATATCAGATTTCTGTCTCCCCTTCTGAAGTTGGCATTCTCCTTGAAAAAGAAGGATATAGCCGTCAGAACAACAAGAAGATGCTTCAGGCAGGCAAACCGCATCCAAACCGTGATGAACAGTTTCAGACGATTAACGCGACCGTCAAAGAATTCCTTGACGCGGGGGACCCAGTCATCTCCGTAGATACAAAGAAGAAAGAGAACCTTGGCAATTTTAAAAATAACGGTACGGAATACCGGCCGGCTCATGATCCCAGACTTGTTTTGGACCATGACTTTCTGGATAAAGAACTTGGAAAGGTCAATCCTTATGGGGTCTATCTTCTCAATAACAATACAGGGTTTGTAAATCTGGGAACAGATCACGATACGAGTGATTTTGCCATAGAAAGTATCCGCAGATGGTGGAATACTGTCGGAAAACCGACCTTTCCAAATGCAAAGCGCCTATACATCAACTGTGATGGTGGAGGAAGCAACGGAAGCAGATGCCGTTTATGGAAAGAAGATCTGGCTAAACTCGCTGAAGAAACAGGACTGGAGATCTGGGTCAGCCATTTTCCTCCTGGAACAAGCAAGTGGAACAAGGTCGAACATCGGCTGTTTTGTTATATCACCCGAAACTGGGAGGGCAAACCGCTTTATGATATCGAGACAGTAGTTGAGCTTATCAGCTCAACAACGACAAAAACCGGACTGAAGGTTAAATGCGTTGTAGACGATCACGAATATCCAATTGGCAAAAAGGTATCGGATGAGGAAATGTCCAAAATCGACATCACACATTTCGGGAATGAAGCACATTGGAATTATATAATCAAGGGGCTTAAGTCTGAATAAATTGGGATTTATTTTTACGCAGTTCCTAAGTACGTCATAGGCAGCGTTAATGTGAATACCGGCCCGGATGATGGTTTCCTTGTTCTTGGCATAAATGATGTAGTCAGGTTCATCTTCATTTGGCGCAACAGGTTCATTGGTTCCATCAAAGGCTATTACCCTTAGCCCTTTATATTTTTTATCCATGTAACAAAGTGCCAATGTGGCTTTGTGCAGTGCTGAAAATACGCTGACTGGAGTCTTGGCTTTTGTCTGAACAAGTGCCGAAGCAGATGGTCTTACACTGCCCATGCCGAAATAGTGCATGGATAAATCGGAGAGTGTTGATCCATTCCCGATAATGGATGTATTCAGGAAATGGAACAAGTTTATTTTTGATGATCGATAATGACTTCGTGAGAAAGCTCCTGTTTGAGAAGCAAGAATCTTCTCCTGTTTGTGGGCAAATTCCTCAAGGAATTTCATGAATCTTTGATAAATCACGGACGGCGAAGTAACTTTAGTTGCCATATTTTCCTCCTTATAAAGTTATGTTTTCAACGTGATAAGGATTAAATTAGACAATTATAGAGTTGTTGTCAAAGCTAATTTTCGTTAAACCAGAAAATATAAAATCCACCATCTGTGCACGGATGGTGGACAATACTAACTATCAAAAACTAAGCTAAATGACATTGAACTGGAACCTATAAAAAAAATAGAAGCAGACTGAAAAATCAAAGCCGTATATTCCTTGCCTGCTTATCTACAAAAGGAGCGGCTGAACAAGTTCCACAGCCACCTTAAATCAAAACTTTTTTGAAAAAAATTTGATTTAGGACTTTCCTTTTGGAAGAGTTCTGTTATTATATTTAAGCGCCAAGGCGCTAGCCGATTCCAAACATTCTGATTCAGACATCAGAATGCTGGTTCAAATCAATCAGAAAAAAAATTAAAATTTCCGCTTGCAATTTGAATCTGAATCAGTTAACATAATAAAGCACATCGCGGGATAGAGCAGTCTGGTAGCTCGTCGGGCTCATAACCCGGAGGTCGTTGGTTCAAATCCTTCTCCCGCAACCATGTGGTCTCTTAGCTCAGTAGGTAGAGCAAAGGACTGAAAATCCTTGTGTCGTTGGTTCGATTCCGACAGAGACCACCATTTTGAAAGCACAGCACGGTGAATGCCGTGCTTTTTTATTGTTCATTTTTCCCTCTTGCCAGCCTGTTGACGCTGTAGGAGATAACCCATCATCAAACAAAAACAGCCGCGCTGGACGGCTGCTCATTCAAAACCAGAGACCAAGTCTGTTCAGGCCTGGACTCTGATTTTTAAAAAACAATCTCTGTATCTGTTTTTTCAGACCGGTTTTTTATTTGGCTTTTCCCTGGTTAGCGACGGCTTCCATCTTGGCTTTGATCGCATCTGCATCACCAAGATAATAATGGCGCAGGACGTTCATATCATCATCAAATTCATAAACCAGTGGAACACCAGTCGGAATATTGAGATTCAGGACATCCTCGTTGCTCATGTTATCCAGGTATTTGACCAGCGCACGCAAGGAGTTGCCATGAGCTGCAACGATCACTCGTTCTCCGTTTTCAACATCCGGTTTGATGTGTTCTTCATAATAAGGAATAACACGTTCGATGGTGGTCTTCAAAGACTCAGTTAACGGCAGTTCATCCGGATCGATTTTGGCATAGTGTTCCTGATTCCGCGGTGCTCTTGGATCCTCAGGGCTTAATGCAGGCGGCAGGACATCGAAAGAGCGACGCCATATTTTGACCTGTTCATCTCCATATTGTTGGGCTGTGTCAGCCTTATTGAGTCCCTGCAGGGCACCATAATGGCGTTCATTGAGTTTCCAGGTTTTCTCGACTGGAATATAGTTTTCATCCAGTTCATCGAGAACATGATTGAGAGTATGAACGGCACGTTTGAGATAGGATGTATAGGCCTTATCAAATTTGTAGCCATCTTCTTTGAGCAGTTTGCCTGCCTGAACGGCTTCCTGATGGCCTTTTTCAGAAAGATCGACATCCGTCCAGCCTGTGAATCTATTTTCCTTGTTCCATTCACTTTCACCATGACGGATCAGAACCAGTTTTTTCATGGATTACCTCCTCTTATACAGTTAGTTTATGCTAACTATTATATCTGTTTTCTATAGATCGAACATGATTTTTGCCTCGGTTATTTAGCCGAACAATGCAATTTCGATGCTCCTGCCGCAATTAGGGAATTTACGAAATCAGTTGCCTTTTGACAGAGGTTTGTTATAATTGTCCTTGCGTTAAGCGAATGCGCCATTAGCTCAATTGGATAGAGCGTCTGACTACGGATCAGAAGGTTGTGGGTTCGACTCCTGCATGGCGCGCCATCTCGGGATGTAGCACAGCTTGGTAGTGCACTTGCATGGGGTGCAAGGGGTCGCAGGTTCAAATCCTGTCATCCCGACCATTTGTTATGGTTTTATTGTTATATCTGTTTTGTTTTTACAAAACTTAAGTTGGCTAGGTAGCTTAGTTGGCTAGAGCATCCGGTTCATACCCGGAAGGTCGTGAGTTCGAGTCTCACTCTAGCCACCAACTTTGGAGAAGTACCCAAGTGGTTGAAGGGTCCGGTCTTGAAAACCGGTAGGTCGTGCAAGCGGCGCCAGGGTTCGAATCCCTGCTTCTCCGCCATATATCGCGGGATAGAGCAGTCTGGTAGCTCGTCGGGCTCATAACCCGGAGGTCGTTGGTTCAAATCCTTCTCCCGCAACCAGACAAATGACCCTGACCTTTTGTGGTCAGGTTTTTTATTGTTCCAGTCTTAGCTGCGCCTTTGATTCAGGGCTCAGCTTTTTTCATTGCCAGCTGCTTTTTTCCAGACTGGAGAAAACAGTTTTTACAGATCAGAAATCTTTGTTTTGCCTGGGCTCAGGCCGAGTTCTCTCTTTTTATTTATCTCTTTTTTCTGTTTGTTAAATCGTGTATTTCGAAAAAGGGCAGATCGCCATTCATAGTTGATTTATACCAAAATTTCGTTTATTTTTCGCACTTCTGCCTTTTAGGAATAATCAAAGCATCAATTTTGTCAATAGATTCAAATTCTCTACTTTTTCGTGTAAAACGACCATTTTTAAGATTCAAATTTCATGTATAGTAAACATAGGAGAACGTACGAACTCCTGATTCATGTTCCTTATGGTCAGGTGTTCTAGAAAGGTTGTTGACTTATGGACTTACGAATCTGTCGTTATTTTCTGGCAATCGTAGAAGAAGGCAGCATGAATAAGGCAGCCAAAGTTCTGCACATCACGCAGCCAACCCTTTCCCGCCAGATTGCCCAGCTTGAAGAAGAACTCCAGGTGCAGTTATTTGAAAGACAGTCCCGTTCACTGCATTTGACCAGCGAAGGACTGCTTCTTGCCCGCCGGGCCCGCGAACTGCTCGAACTGGAAACAAAAACACTTGAAGAACTGGATTCTCTTAAAACGGAACTGAGCGGCGTTCTGACAATCGGCACCGGCGAAATGGCCGGAATCAATCCGCTGTTACAGATTATCAAACGCTTTCGCATTCTCTACCCGAAAGTTCAGGTTTCGATTGTGACCGGCATTGCCGACCAGACCCGTGAGATGATCGAGAACGGAATTGCCGATATTGGTCTGTTTTTGCGGCCCGCCAACGTTCAGGGGCTTTCCTGGCGCGTCTGGCATTATCCCGAACGCTGGGCTGCTATTATGCGGGTTGAAAACCCGCTGGCCAAAAAACTTTCCGCAACACCCTATGATCTGGAAAACCAGCCTTTGATTCTGCCTTATCGTTACAGCGCTCAAAAAAAGCTTCTGGAATGGCTTGGCCATCCCGCTGCTGAGCTGAATATCGTCGGCTATTCTTCGCTGACTTCCAATGGGGCTGCGATGGTTCTGGCTGATATGGGCGTGAACCTCGCCATTTCTGGTTCACCTGCCTATGAGCATCCAGATCTGATCTGCATGCCTCTCGAGCCACCTTTGGAAACCGATATTCTGATTGCCTGGAAAGAAAGATTTCCAAAAGCACCCATTCAGGAAAAGTTCCTGCAGTTTCTGGTGGACTCTTTAGAAGGTCAGATCGGTGATATTGAACACTGATTTTTCAGCATCGCTTTCCTTTGCTTTTGTTTCTTCAAGTCCGCTTTGTTCTTCTTCAGCTAACATAAGCCATCCCTCAAAAGGATACGTCTTGGACCAGCTGGGCACACCAGCTGGTCTTCTTTTTATCCTTTCTTCCTGTCTTTGATCTTCAGCCCGCTCCCATTTCTCGTTTTCTCTTCCTTCTTTGCAGGGAACGGCTTTCTTCTCCATCTCTTATGCCTTATCCGTATAAATCGACTTGTTTAACAAGTATTGGAATTAATCCCGAACCCCGCTTAAACTGAAATCATCAACCAAGCGTTGAACAAACCTAAAGGAGGCTTCAAAGATGTCAGTACTTGTTACCTATTTTTCAGCCAGCGGTGTGACTGCCAATGCCGCCAGAAAAATTGCAGAAGTTGTAAACGGAAAACTGTTTGCGATCGAACCTGAAGTTCCTTACAGTTCTAAGGATCTCGACTGGATGGACTCCAATTCCCGCACAACCCTTGAATCCAAAAATCCAAATATGAAAGTAGCGATCAAAAACCTTCCAGATCTTGGCGGGGTAACCACATTATTTGTTGGCTTCCCTGTCTGGTGGTATACAGCGCCAAGAATTATTGACACCTTCCTGGATTCTTTGAATCTGAAAGGAATCAAGATCGTTCCCTTCTGCACATCCGGAGGAACAGCCATGGAAACCTGCGAGAAAAAAATGATGGCCGCCCATCCTTGCCTGGCCTGGCTGAAAGGCATGCGTCTGAGTCCATCCACAACAGCAGATCAGATCCGCGCCTGGACAGACTCTTTACCCATTGACTAGAGATGCGGATTCTAATCGAAGTATTAATCGCTGCATAAGATCTAAAAACCCACGGTTCTTTAAGGGCCAAAAACAAAAATTCATCGCATTCTTTTTCCCGCTGGTCTCAGCCCTTCCAGCCTGAAAAATGCCCATTGCAAAGACTATATAAAAGACTATATATCTGAATAAGGAGAACACTGATGAAACGTGAAAAAATTGTACAGACTGCCGGCCGCAAAGCTTTAGAAGATTTTGCTTTCGATTTTGCCCACTATAATGACGATGTTCTGTTTGGCGAAGTGTGGAACGACCCAACCTTAACACCACGGGAACGCTCCATGATCGTGCTGTCTATCTTCATGGGCCGCGGCCTGGCTGATTCTTCTTTGGAACACCATATCCAGTTTGCCAAAGAAAATGGCTTAACCAAAGAGCAGTTTGCCGCACTGGTAACTCAGGGCGCCTTCTATGCCGGCTGGCCTATGGGCTGGGCTTTATTCAACCGGGGTAAAGCTGTCTTCAACGAACCTCAGACTCTTGAAGAATACGCGAAAACCATCGATTACCCAGTTGGTGTGCCAAACGATGGCTTTGCCCAGTATTTCAGCAAGCAAAGCTGGATTGCTCCTGTTGGTGAGGGCAATCTGCCCATCTTCAACGTGACCTTCGAACCAGGCTGCCGCAACAACTGGCATATCCATCACGCAAAAAGCGGCGGTGGACAGACTCTGATCTGCGTTGGCGGCCGGGGCTGGTATCAGGAATGGGGCAAAGAGCCTGTTGAAATGACTCCAGGCACAATCATCGAAATCCCCGCCGGCGTTAAACACTGGCATGGTGCAGCCGATGATTCCTGGTTTTCTCATCTGGCGATCGAAAACTCAGGCGTAGAGACCTCCAACGAATGGCTCGAACCAGTAGAACGCTAGACAAGAAATCAGCTAAACAAAGCAGAAACGAAGAAAAGCACAGGTTTTCCAGACGAACTGGATAAACCTGTGCTTTCGTATTTTCCGTTATTTGAACTGTCTGATCCAAGTCACTAAGTTAAACTTAGTCCGGGGCCATTCTAAGAATTGCTTATTCATTACTCTCCCATGCTGAAATATTTGCAATTTTCCCAGGAATCCTTCCCAAGCATGGGAATTGGCATGCCTACTTTTGAGCATTTCTTCTCATAGCAATATACACACGAATAACATGAGATTCTTTCCACTTTTTCTCCGTTATACAGATTCACGATTGAATATCCATAGCCTGTTCCGTATTGCCCTCCAACCGTTTTATACTTGTTATAATTTTTAGCCCCACTTTTTGACATATTATCATCCTTTCTCCAACTGCTAAAAATCCACAAAAGCAACAATCGTTCTTTTAAAAGCACGATTGATTAAAAATTGTTAAAGCTATTTTAAATCATATTGATAAGAATGGATGATGTTTTTTAAATTTTTGTTTCACTGGAGTATAGAATCATTCCCACTTGGCAGCTTTCAATATTATCGTTCATTCCCTTTGGCTGCGAAAATGAGGCGTAGAGACTTCCAACGAATGGCTCGAACCAGTAGAACGTTAGTACAGATTTTTCTTTTTAATAGTGAATACCAAAGCAGTCATTTAAGCAGATCGCAACTTTTTATATTATAAAGAGTTTTAAATAAATCTAAATTATTCGTCAGAGCTCTCAATATCATGGACTAGACAAGAAATCGGTTAAACAAAGCAGAAACGAAGAAAAGCACAGGTTTTCCAGACAAACCGGATAAACCTGTGCTTTCGTATTTTCCATTTTTTGAATATCTGATCTGTATGCTTGTTCCAACAGTCAGAGGACAGCCATATTGGAGGCCAGAAGATGAGTCTTGATCTTTTTCCAGCAATACAGCGCATAGAAACAGCTGAGGACTTCCGCAATGACAAATGCCCACCAGCAGGCCTGAATGCCCGCCAGAGAAGCTAAAGCCCATACCATCGGCAAAAGCAGAACGATCTGGCGAAGCAGAGTGACAACTAAGGATTCCTGCGCATGGTTGAGCGCCTGGAAAGCTGAGCAGAGAATCATGCTCGTACTTGCAAAAATTAATGATAACGACGAAATCCGTAAAGCGGGAATACCAATGGCTTCAAGCTGGACATCGTGGCCAAACAAGGAAAACAGCTGGACTGGGAACAGTTCAAATAAAGCCATTCCCACCAGGACAATCACCCCAGCCAACTGAATCGAAAAGCGGACCCCTTCAATAATGCGATCTGTCTTGCCCGCTCCATAGTTGAAGGCCGTAATTGGAATCAGGGCGTTGGTCACGCCCATGACAATCATGTAAACCAGCTGCTGGAGTTTATTGACTACGTTAAAGGCCGAAATGGCCAGCGCAGAGAACATGCCAAGCACCGCATTCATGAACAGTGTCATAAAGCTCATGATCGACTGGACCAGAATCGCCGGAACACCAACTTTATAAATCCGGCCAATTAACGGCCAGGAAAGCTTAAACTCGCCCGGATGGATATCAAACATCTTGATCTTCTTTTTGACGATCAGAACGCCAGTCAGCATGGCACAAAGCTGGCCAATGACTGTGGCAATAGCTGCGCCCACCACCCCTAAAGCTGGCAGGCCAAACCAGCCAAAAATAAAGATCGGATCAAGGATGATATTCAAAAGGGCACCAATTCCCTGCATATACATATTGCCCATTGCATCGCCAGCTGCCTGCAGAATGCGTTCATAAGTAATCTGAATGAAGATTCCAAAGGAAAACAGCGTACAGATTTTTAAGTAGGCTGCACCCTGGGCAATTACAGCTGGATCCTGGCTGTACAGACCGACAAACCAGTCCGCAAAAAACCAGCCCATAAGCGCAAACACAACCCAGTTGCAAAGAGCCAGAAGCAGGCCATGCAAAATAATCTGGTTGGCCTGGTGATATTGTTTGGCTCCCAAGCTTCGCGAGAGTACAGTGTTAAACCCAGCCGCAGTCCCACAGGCCGTGGCGACCATAATGGACTGGATGGGATAACAAAGCGAAACAGCCAGCAGGGCCGTCGGCGAGAAGTTCGCAACAAAAGCGCTGTCGACAAAGTTGTACAGCGCCTGGATTAACATTGAAGCAGCAATCGGCACCGACATGGAAAACACGAGTTTTCGAATCGGCATCGATTCCATAATATTT
Organism: Allobaculum sp. JKK-2023; assembly: GCF_034745455.1. Taxonomy (NCBI): domain Bacteria; kingdom Bacillati; phylum Bacillota; class Erysipelotrichia; order Erysipelotrichales; family Erysipelotrichaceae; genus Allobaculum; species Allobaculum sp. JKK-2023. The sequence continues at coordinate 1,492,056 of NZ_JAYERV010000003.1, forward strand.
TCTTTCATAATTGAGCGTCCTTTCGTTTCTGATTCACCTGCACCTCTCATTTCCGCTTCTGGTCAAGACTTCGCAGACTGATTTTTTCCAAAAGCTGGAATTTGACGTGAAATAAAGTTCGACGAAAAAACGGTCGATAACTCTTATATCCGAAAACAAATACGAAACAATACTTTAGGTCACAGATTTGATCGGGTGGATTGTTTTAAAGCTCTTTGTGTCGAAAAGGTTTTACACCGCAATTTCCTGATCGCTTCTATTCTGGAAGGATTTTACCGCCTGCAGTTTGCTGCAAGCTGTTTGGGATCGAGCAAAATGTCTACCGCTTCATGGATTCCATCCACGATGCAGGCCGCGCATTTTTTCACACTCGGATCCGAGGTTTCAAAGGTAAAGGAAATATCTGCATCTTTTAGCATGCTTTCATCATTAAAGGAGTCTCCAATGGCCGCACTGAGATTTTCGCTCTGACTCATCATATGCGTCAGGCGATTGAGAGCCGTGCCTTTGGTGATCTCGTTGGCATTGAAATCCGCAAACTGGGAGTTGGCCACAACGACAACATCCTGGCGATTCTGGTTGGTCCGAAAAAAATCTTTTTCCACTTCACTGAGAGGATGGAAAGAAATCGAATAGATCCGGGAAGGATCAAACTCATCGATCGAAGTCACATGGATGGCGTTTTGAAAGTCCATCTCTTGCGTCTGATACAGACATTCTGTTCCATGCAGAACAATTCCAATCTTGTCTTTGGCGGCCTGTTCAAACACATCGCGCACAACCTCTTCAGGCATGAAATGTTCCCAGAGAATCTTGCCCTCTTGATCACAGATGCACGCTCCATTGGAGAAGATCATGAAATCAAACTTGACCTTGCCGCTTAGCAGTTCGTCAATTTCAGGCATCATGCATCTGGCACGCCCACTGATTAAGCCAAACTGATTACCGGCATTTTTAAACCGTGCAATCGCGTCAAGATCTTTCTGGCGAACTCCCAGTTCTTTACCGGAATGGAAATACAACGTATCGTCAAAATCTGTTCCAAATACAATCATGGTCAGCTCCTCTGCCAGTTTTTGTGTTCTGGCTGCATCTTTTACCTTTTACTTTGGGAAATTGGCATGGAAATTTTGCTCACTCAGGCGATAACTGCCTTTTATAAACACTTTTTCCGGCTTTTTTCCGTAGAGATGTATACTACAAATCTTGAACAAAAACAAACACAAAGCTTTTCCTTCAGGACATAAAACACAAAAAGAGGACGATCGGCCGAAAAAGACACGGCTTACATCCTCTGGATCTTATTGAATTCTGTTTGAAGCTTTGCTTTTGTCTTTGCAAAGAGTATCGAAAAAACTGGACCAAAAACAACTTCATCGATTTCTTCATGGGCCACCTGCTTAGACAGGTTCATTGACGAGGCCAGATCTGTCTTTCCAGTTCAGTAAAATCTCTTTGACTATTTACCGGAACTGCCAAGGCGCCCAGAGGCTCTCTGGGATTCGATTTGTTTGAGTTCATCGTAGGAGAGTTCCTCCGATTCAATCTGCGGCATGCGCAACAAAACTCCCTGGGCGCAGGCTTTTTCATATGGATACGCAATAAACTGCGCTTTTTCTTCATCTGACAGTTGATCGAGCGCTTCTTTTTTTATGATGCGAAGCGGCCTTTCATTGACGTTCGTCATTGGAGCAAGATATTCGCCACGATAGCCGGAATCCATAACCCCAGCACGGATAGACATTCCTTTAATCCCCGTGCTGCCGCGTTCTTTTAAAAACATGACATAGTCCGGATCAAAGGCACTGGCGACGCCCAGCGGCACCAGGACTGTGTGGAGTGGTGCAATTTCCAGATAGTCTTCTTCAAAGCAGGGATACAGATCATAGCCTGCGTCTTCATATCGTTTACTCGGAATCGTGGCATTTTCTTTTACTTTTGCCCAATAGAGTTTCATGCAAAAAATCCTCCTTGATTGCCGTCCGGCTTTTTCTTCTATCCATCGCATTTCTTCGATCGATTTTTTTCAATCTATTCAAATTTTTCACTTTCACCATTACTTATCCCTGAGCAAGTCTGATGAAAAAACAGGTCTGACAGGACGAAAAACTGAAAGAAGCAAGAATGGGTCCAGACGGACAGCTTTAGACAGAATACCATCTTTGGAAACGATGACCAATGCGGCCAATCCAGCTTTTGGCCAGTCTTGTATAGCCAGATCCGGTTTTCCCCTTCTGCGATCGAAATTGCAGGGGTTCTTCCATTTCTTTTCGGCCATGTTCCTTTCTGGCCACGACCGAACTGAAACAAGACACACAAAAAAAAACGGCAGGTCTTCTGTGCGAAGTCTGCCGTTTACTGAACAACGCCAAATGCCTTGGCATATTCGGGAATTAACTGGTCGACTGAGTCATACCAGAGATCATCCGTCGATGGGGATGGAACATAGGCTGCCATTAAGGCCGCCTGTGGATCTGCTTCCTGCAAAAGCCGCATCGTATCATGGCTGACGCAGACGATCCGATTAATACGCGGATATTGGACCAGAAAAGACTGCATGTCATTGACGACAATATCTTCCATGGTGTCTTCTCGACTCTTATAGCGAAGGCAGCTTTTGATCACCGACCAGATCCCGATGTGATGGACGGCAAGAAGTTCCAGCTTCTCCTGGCGGGTGGCTGTGGGCATATGAAACAGGATCTCCATCAGCACCCAGAAGCGGTTCGCCGGATCCGCAAAGTAAAAATTTTCCTGGTGAGAGACTTCACTGGGCATGGAAACCAGAACAAGTGTTGTCGTCTCTTTGGAAATGATGGGGTCCAGCGCCTGGAATTCCTGTAAATCGCTGAGGTTAAACATCAGGTCATTCCCCCGCCTTTCTTAAAAAAAGGGGGCAAGGACAATGTCCCTGCCCCCCTTGGGTTCATTTAACTGAGTCTTTCCTTATTTCAGAGCGTCGAGGAATTTGTAAACGCAAGAGATCTTCTTGGCTTCGTCGGAAGCTTTTGCATATTCGCCTTCAGCTTCGTGTTTCTTTTCCCAGCCTTTCAGAGTGCCGAGTCTGTCATCCAGACGATCTTTAGCAGTCTGAGCGTATTTGCCAGTTTCGTCGAAATGTTCAACGAGGTCAGCAGCGATTTCTTTACCGTAAGCGCAGTCACCTGCAACAGCAGCTAATTTAGCTTCAAATTCAGCTTTAGTCATAATGGGTTATCTCCTTAAGCATTCTAATCATGCTTTCAATGGGATCCGATTCTTATCGATCGAGTTTCGCGACTAAACAGAAACCCAAAGAATCGATCCAGATATTTAAGATCTATTTGATTCTATTGGACGAAGGTCCATCTTCCATCTTCCCCGCTCAATCAAAGGGGAATCGAAAGATAATCTTCGAATTTAAGCTTGTTTATTTCAGAGCAGCGAGAGCTTTTTCAACAATGGCAATCTTTTCGGCTTCTGTTGTAGCTTTAGCTTCCTGACCAGCATCTTTGTGGATGCGTTCATAAGCTTTCAGGATTCCAAGTCTGTCATCGAGACGGTCTTTCATGTCCTGGCCGTATTTCTTGTCTTTGTCGCCATAAGTTTCAGCTGCTTCATCAACAAGCATATCTCCGTAAGGTGTTCCGCCAACGGCTTCTTTCAAAGCATTAACTAATTGATCCTTGGTCATAGATATAACCTCCTTGAATAGATGACGCTGCTGCTCAACGTAACGATTCTTCCGGAATTTTATCCCTCATAGATCCCGATCAGATCATATTGAGTCGCGTCGGTTACACGAACCGGAACAAATGTTCCCAGTTCGAGGGGCAGTGAAGAAGTAAAGATGACCTGACCATCGACATCATCCGGCGCATCTCCAATGGAGCGGCCATGATAGCGGCCAGTCAGGGCTTCCTGCTCTTCGACCAGCACTTCAATCACTTTCCCAATTTTCTTTAAATTACTTTCATGACTGATTTCTTTTTGAACCGCCATTAAACGGTTCAGACGATCCTGCGCAACGGCCTCATCAATTTCCATTGGCAGGCGGCTTGCTGCGGTGCCCTCTTCTTTCGAATAGGTAAAGGCACCCAGACGGTCCCATCGGACCTCCTTAATGAAATCCAGCAGTTCCTCAAATTCTTCTTCAGTTTCAGATGGGAAACCGACGATAACTGTCGTTCGCAGCACTGCCTCCGGAAACATTGTGCGAATCTTACGGGTCAATTCAAGGACATCTTCTTTTGTTCCGCGTCTGTTCATCAGTTTCAGCAGGCGATTGCTCGCATGTTGCATTGGGATATCAAAGTATGGAACAACTTTTTTACTGGATTGCATGGCCTCAAGCAGTTCTGGCTCGATTTCATCCGGGTACATGTACAGAATCCGGATCCAGTGGACATCATCAACCTGATCGAGTTCTCGAATCAACTCAGCCAGTTTCAATTGTCCATAATTGTCAAGGCCATATTTTGTGGTGTCCTGGGCAATGAGAGTAATCTCGCGAACACCATTCGAAGCAAGGTACTCAGCTTCTTCCCTTACTTCAGTTATCAGCTTACTGTTTTGTTCCCCACGAATCAAAGGAATTGCACAGAAAGTGCAATGGTTGGTGCAGCCGTCGCTGATCTTGATGTAAGCACTCCAGGGATTGCCAGAAACTGTCCGATACTGCTTTAAATATGGAACCTCTTCTTCCTGTTCCAGAATGTCTTTGAGAATGGCCGGCAGTTTGTCATAGTCCCGGATCGGAACGACCGCTGTAATTTCCGGAATCTCCTGACGCAGTTCCTTTTCATAGCGCTGGGCCAGGCAGCCGACAACGATGATCTTATCGGCATAGCGGGTCATCTCAAAAATGGTATTGATGCTTTCTTCTTTGGCGGGGTTGATGAATCCGCAGGTGTTGATGATGATTGCATCAGCATGTCTTGGATCAGCCACCAGAATATGGCCGGCTGCTTTTAACATGCCCATGATGTTCTCCGAATCGACCAGATTCTTGGAGCATCCAAGTGAAGCAAATCCTACTTTCATTGTTTTATCCTCCTCAATTGATGTCATTTCTTTTGAAACAGAACCTTCCTGTCCTCTTTTGTATGAAGTTCTGATCCACAGTCTTCTTCTGTTCAGGTCCTGCCAAAAGCTTTAGCCTTCCGAGATCTTCTCAGCTTTTCGCTGCGTGTTTCCTGTATTTTTTGTCTTTTTGGTGATGTTCAGGCCTGCATAAAGACTTATTTCCATTTTTGCACGGACCAAAACCGATTTCGACCCTAAGCCTCAGTAGAGTGTACAGGCCAGGAAGAAATCAATGTCATCAGAAAGAGTATGAGGGACACACAATACAAAGGAGAAAGAAGACCGGGCAAAAAGTGCCACAGGCCAGTCAGCCTGGCCCGAACTGAACGGAGTGGCTTTAAAGAGCCAGAAAAGCTGAGAAAAAGCGTCAGACTCAGCGGTACAGCTAAATCCAACGCTTTTCTTTTAGAACATTTCTGAAGTCTTCCTTCTTGGGCGGCGAAACTGGTTTCTGTTTTCTGACCAGTTTCAGTCTCTCAGCCAGGCCGGATTATTTGTCCCAGCTTTTGCGATAGAACATACGCCCATCCAGCGCAAAGTTTTTCGGACCAAAGGTTCCGGGTTCTACACTTTCCAGTGATTCGTGAATCATGAACAGCCGGGAATCCAGATTGTCTAACAAAGTCAGCACTTCTGCTTCCGGAATCATAGGTAAAACCGGAGAGCCGTATTCTTTTTTTCCATGATGGGACAGAACCATGTGCTTAAGCAGCATCACTTCTTCGCTGTTTTCGACATCTAATGCCACCGCCACCCGGTCAATCAGATTCTCCCCCATCGTGATGTGGCCAATCAGATTCCCTTTTGGCGTGTATTCGGGCAAAACCGGAGCCGAATATTCTTCGGTTTTGGCAATGTCATGCAGCAGAACGCCGGCAATCAGCAGATCTTCATCGAGAAAATCGTACTGGCGGGCAATGACCTTGGCGAGTCTGGCCATGCTTAAACTGTGCCACGCCAGGCCGCCTGGATAGTTGTGATGATTGCGGACAGCTGCGGGATAAAGGAAGTAGTCGTCCTTTTTCATCTCAATCACTTCCTTGGTCACGTTTTGAACAATCGGGTTTTTCATCTTTTCAACCAGATCGTTAATTTCAGCACGAATTGTGTCCATGCTTTCCGGCGCCGAACGGACGTAATCCGCCGGACTGCCTTCAATGGCTTTGAGTGAACGGATCCGTAACTGCCAGGCATTGCGATAGCGCATCAGATCGCCGGTGGCTTCAACAATCATGCCAGCTTTCCATTCTTTGACCTGCTCTTCAGTCAGATTCCAGTATTTGGCATCCAGAACACCGGACTGGTCTTCCAGGCTCAAAGATAAATAGGGCGCGTTCTTAGCTGTGCGGCCAACATCGGCTTTGGTAATCAGAACAGGGAGAGTGATTTTCCCTTCCTGGTTTAAATCCTGAATCATAAATTCTCACTTTCCATTAATTCGTCAATATCCTCACGCAAGAACCCCTGACGCAGACAATACGTCCGGACTTTCTGGTTACGCACTTCCGGAGTCTTGGAAGCATACAGACGCATCGCCTTCTCAAAGGCATCTTGCAGTGCTTGCTGGTCATGATCTTCATTGAAGTCGAGTTCTTCAGCCACTTCTTTGGCGGCATCCGGTAAATACCCATGCAAAATCAGCTTGTGCGTGATCTCCTGACGTTTGCGGCGCACCGACTTGGCCTTGAGGCTTTTAGCCAGGCGTTTGGCCAGTTTGGCTGCATTGGATTTTTCCTGCACACTCGACAGGGAGTTGCAGGCTTCACGGATCAGCTCCGGATCAATTCCCGCCCGATACAGTTTCTGCTCAATCTGGCCTTTGCTTGATCCAACGGACTGATAATACTCCGCTTTTTCCATCGCATAGCTCCGGTCGTTAATCTTGCCCATCAGTTCAAGTTCATTGGCTACCTGGTCAGCAACGGAAAGAGGAGCTTCCAGACGGCGTACGCAATACTCAACAACCTGATGATGAGTCATTTCCCGGGCCAGCAGACGCTGCTCGACTTTATACATGCACCAGTAGAAATTCTGGATATCCAGATAACTGCGCACCATATAGTCATCCAGCTTGGTATGGAGCGAAATTTTCAACTCAAAGAAGTCATCGATTGGAATAATCATCTTGACGGGTTCTTTTTCGGCATCGACTTGCAGCTGCAAAAAGACATAGTTGCCGCTGAACTGGATCTTCTGGACTTCATAGGTCTGCGAATAGTCATCAATAGCCTGGCTGTAGACGCGTTCCATGGAATAGGCAAAGGCTTCAGCGGTATAAGGCATGATTTTGCGCTGGCACTTGTGGGCGGCTTCCTCTTTCTGTTCTGGGTTCATGTTTAAAAAGACGTCAATCTTTTCGTTGAGTTCCGCCGGGGTATCAAAATAGAAGCCGGTTTCGTCCTCGTCAAGCAGTTCCGTTAATACCTCATCGCGCCGGCCAAAGACCATCTTGCCAGCCGCCATCGCTTCCAGATAGGTCATCCCCTGCGTTTCCGATAACGAGGCCGAAACAAAGGCATCAAAAGCGGCGTAGTAAAGACCAATCTCGTCAGGAGCAGCAGCCCCTAAAAAGTGAACCCGGTCTGTGCCATGCATGCTTTCCGTCAGATTGCGGTAGAACTCCTCATCCGGTCCGCCGCCGACAATTGCCAGGTGAACATGCGGATTGGGATTCTGAACAATTGCTTCAATCGGAATTTCAAGCGATTTTTCCTTGGCCAGGCGGCCAACAAACAACAAAATCAGATCTTCTGGATCTGCACTGACCTGCCCACGGATCTGATGGACCCGCTCGCTTTGCGGATCCACATTCATGAACTTATCCAGATCCAGTCCGGTTGGCACGACATAAATTGGAGCGAGCACTCCATAGTCAATCAGCGCTTCCTTGGTTTTCTGGCTGGGCGCTACGACAGCCTGCGCATTGTTGCACACCGCCCGGCTCGCCGCCTTGATGGCATCCTTCGATACCCGGTCAAACCCTTCAAATCCTCTTGGATTGATGTAATGCGTGTAGTCCGTATACATCGTGTGATAGGTATCAACCAGCGGAATATTCATGGAATTGGCCAGATATTGTCCATACAGACCCACGCCAAAGTTTGTCTGTAAATGGATCACATCCAGATTCATCTCTTCAATATAGCTGCCCGCCCCGACATTAATGGGCGAAGACACTTTATAGCCATAAAAACTTTTGAGTTTAATCCCTGGAAGCCGCAAGACACCATCTTCAAATTTAATGCCGGTTCCGGCATGGTTGGTAATCACATAAACTGTATGGCCTGCTTTTTCCAGAGCGTTTTTCAGGGTGACTGTGGAACTGACAACCCCATTGATATCTGGAAGATACGTATCCGTAACTAACCCGATATTCATCCTGTCCCCTCCTTTTCTGGATCCTTCTCGGATGGAAAAGCCTGTTTTGGCTTTGATTTCCACTTTTTTCAATCCACTGCATCCGAACTCAAAAAAGTGGAAATCCAGACGCACCTGACTTTTTGGGCGAAGATCAGACCAGATCAGCCGCCAAAAAGACAGTCCGCCTTTATTATGCCTGTTTTCCGGGTGGCTGGCATAAATGATCGTTTCTTTGCGTTCTCTTTCAAATCGATCCTGCACTTCCAGCAAGCCATCCCTCATTGTGCGATGAAAAAGGCAGTATCTTATTATAATAAAATCTCGGAATAAACCAAAAGACAAAAAAGACGGCCAAGCTCCCGGCTCAGGAAGCTTGGCCGCTTTAAAAATTTGAATGCGGTTTTGAAGGGGGAGCCGACTCTGGCCCAGCCAGCTGGTGAACCACTTCATCATCCAAAGGCACCATAGGCGTAATCGAATGAATCTTGCCCGCCTGTGCGCTTTGTGAAGCGGATATAGAGCGTTTTGGAACATCCGGCAAAGGCTCTTTGGGCTTCTGTCCATCTTCTTTGGAGTCTTCATGATTTTTAAATAACAAGAAAACTAAAGCACCAACCAGAACCGGTAAATAATAGGACGAAAAACGCCACAACAGTAAAACAGCACCAGTCAGACGACCCAGCATGTTCTGGAAGAGCATCGTAAAGAAGACTTCCGTTCCGCCCGTTGCCCCTGGCAGCGGGACAAAGCAATTTGCCATCGTCACAAACGAGGACAAAGCCAGGGTATCAACCAGCTGGACAAACTTAAGCTTGATGCCAAGGGCAAGCGAAACAGCAAATGGCAGGGCAAAATACAAAGTCAGCCGGACAAAGTTAAGCAGGACCAGCTGCAGGATCATTTTTTTATCTGTTGAGAGCTTTTTGCTTTCGGCAGTAAAGCTGGTTACCTGAGCCACCCAGGTATGCTTCTGTCGTTCCGGGTCTTTCAGAATGTGGAGGCGGCCTAAAAATTTCACTGCCCATCCCGCCAGTTTAATGTAAAACTTAGGAAACAAGGCGATGGTATACAGGGCCAGAATGACCACAACGTTGATCAGATAGCCCACAAAGACAATCCAGAACCAGGCACTGACATTCACGTAGTGGGTAAAGCGCAGAATAAATAACAGAGTGACATAGAGCATCATCGTCGTCTGATAGATGATGAAATCCGCCCACAGCAGGCTGATCCCATCGGACATATCAATCCCCTGCTTTTTTAACACGTAGGCCTGGCCAAACTGACCGCCCGTAGAAGAAGGAGTAATGCCCGCAAAAAACGTTCCGACAAAGGCGACGATGATACCGTCTTTGAGGCTGTACTGCTTCTGGTATCGTTTGCCAAGCAGAGTATAGCCCGCTCCGATCACCACATTAATGGCCAGCCCCCAGGCCAGAATGACCAGTAAGGAGAAGAAATTCATCTGGCTGATGGCGTGCATGATTGCTCCAAAGTTATCGCGCAAGGCGAAATACATGGCAATCACCGTCACGGTCACAATCAGCACAACATTCCAGAAATATTTTTTATTGCTCGAGTTCATTGGTGGTTTCCTTTAAGGAGCCATCGGCCAAAGCCCATTTTTCCTTGAATTTTTCTTCCCAGGCTTCGACATAGAACTTCTTCCACATTTCCAGAACGTGTTCACGTGAATAGAAATTCGACAGATCTGTACTTTTAGAAGACCAGAACTTATACATCTCCGGGTCATTTTTCAGCCCTTCCAGCAAAGAGTGGAATTCTTCATTGGAATTGCCGCGCAGATAATCATCAAACAGAATATCGCGATACAGATCCAGATCTCTTGTCACCAGTGGAATCCCTAAGTTGACGGCTTCAAGGATCGTCATTGGAAACAGTTCGTTATAGCTTGGAATAAACAGCACATCGCACATGTTATAGATCGAAACCATATCATCGCGATCGACAATGCCGGTAAAGGTAACGTTGGCAGGGGGATTGTCCATGATTGCCTTGAGCTGTTCATAGCCTTCAGTCATCGGACCAAAAGAGAAACCGCCGGCCCAGACAAAGTGCGCATCTGGCATCGATTTCGCTGTTTCGACAAAATCCAGCACTCCCTTGCGGGTCTGGACCTGCCCACAGCCTAAAATCACAAATGCATCCCGGTCGATTCCATATTTATCCCGCCATTCATTGCGGGCGTCTTTGCCAAGCGGATGGAATTTTTCTTTGGAGACGAAATTGGGAATATAGTAAATTTTCTTGCGGTCGATATCGTACTTCACCAGTTCATTGATAAAAGATGGATTTACTACAACCAGCCGATCCGCTGAGTTGTAGAAATTAATGATATATTTCTGGGCCGCCGGAAACAGAATCTTTGGAATTTTCAAAGAACCTTCCAGCGTGTCCGGCAGAAAGTGACAATACGCGATGTTGACCGCATGCTTATCTTTGATTCGCAAAAGGAATGCGGGGTCAATGGTATGAAAATGCTGGATATCCGGATCGGATGTCCATTTATTGATTTCGACATCAAACAGTTCGGGGGCTCCGGTTTTGACCAGGTTCACCTGTTCGTGATAGGCACTGCCTACTCCCTGGCCTGCAACTGAATCAGCACTGGAAAACATCGTAATCAACAATTTGTCATGTTTGTTCATATCCTCAACCTCCGGACAAGTATAGCATAGACAGAATAGTACCATCTGCCGTTCAGAACCAAAGAACATTCAGAGAACAGTTTCGAAAGTTTTGCTTAAGTCAGCCTTTAAACCGGCGCTTTGTTTCCAGATAGCTGCCTGTTTCTCTGCATGTTCTTCGGTAAACCTATTGTGAGACGAATAAAGCCGGCTTTCGCCGGCCATACTCAAGAAAGTTTTTAAAGAAAGGGAATATGATTGAGAAGCGAGCTGTATTTCTGCTCACCTGTAGTCTATCATCGCCCCTTGCAAAACCGTCGCTTTATGCCTGATTGATCAAGCGGGGCACTTTCTGCTCCCGACAAATCCAGTCAGGTCTTTTTTCATTTTCTGCCTGTAAAACAAGGAATGTATCCGCTTAGGATTGAGACCAACTCGCAATCCAGGCCAGAACCTCTTCATTCTGTCCTGTCTTCTTCTCATCTTGATTCAATCTGTCCCTTGGATCTGCCAAAACATCGGCAAGCTTCAAATCCGACTTTCGGTTCAGGATAACCGGGATGAACTGGTACAGGCATCTTGATGATCACTTTCAATGAACTGACAGGCATTGTAAGGCAGAATTTCTGATCAATCCAGTTTTTGTTCTCATGATTTTCAGGCTTTCAGAATTTGAAGGTCATTCTTATGCACTTAAAGCGCTGCCTGCCAGCATCACGTTTCAACGGATTTTAACAGTTCTGCCAAAAATCTCACTCCATTCAATCGATGAGTTCTTTCCTAAACGCAGGAAAGGGAGCCCCGAAGGACTCCCTTTACCGCATAGAAAGGAATTTGATTATGAAGTGAGCTTTATCTTCTGGCTCCTTAAGGTGAATTCGCGGCGGGCCTGGAACCTCGAATTCGTTTAAGGCTTTGCTCGACCTTATAGTATCAGACCCGGTCTTCGAATTTGTGAGCAGAAAATGTGAAATACCGCAACTTTCTAAACGTTTTCTTACCACTCCGCGCTTTTTATAAAGATTTTCTTGACTATCCGCGCATATTCAGCATGAACCATCAACTTGAACCTTCTTACGATGATCGAATGCCCGGACCATTGCCCCAAAGCAGGCCTTTGACTTTGAAAGCAGCACCTGTTGATTCATCGTTTTCGTTCCGGCATGTGGCTGCCAGGCCATGAAGTTTTGTTCGCCATCCACCATCATCCATCCAGACAAACAGACCAACAGACAAAAAGCGATCATCCGAAGACAATCGCTTTTGCAGATTCATTTTTTCAATCTGATACTTATGTTTCTGATGGGTTTGATCTGATGCGTCAGAGATCCGCTATCCTTCAAAGAACATCAGTCCCTGTTCACTCTGGGCTTTCAGGGTTTTGATCAGCTCTTGATCGGTATCCACTAAATCTTTGAACACCAGAGCCGCCAGAGCTGTTGGAACACTTGCTCCCATCACAAACAGAGTTTTTTTCATCAGACCGCGTTTTTCCAGTACAAGCCAGGCTTCCCGGGCAACGCTGCTGGTCGAGATATCGCAAAGCAGCAACAAGGAGTCATGATTATAAACGGTGTTGCACACCGAATCAAAGTTGCGACGGAACTCCATCAGATTACTGCCGTCGAGCGCAAACGTATTTTCGTCAGCCTCCCGCTGCGAAACAACCAGGGCACTTTCCAGTAAAGCAGGGCCAAAATTACCTTCACCGAAAAGAACCAGTTTTCTCATTTTCCCTCCCGCTCTCTGCGTGCTGCCGCGCGTCTTTCTTTCCGTGAACGGAACGTTTCTTTACGATTCCGTTTCCATTCCACTAACAGCGCATCCACTTTCAGGGCTGTTGCCTTGGCAACCGGAAGTTCTTGAGCCTGGTTTAACAGGATGTAGCTAGATTTAAACCAGCCTTTTCCGATATTCACCCCGCGGATGTTTTTAAACTTGAGAATCTGGTCTTCATAGACCAGGGCGTCTGGTGAAGAGATCAGAACGCTGTCCATCAAGGCTTCACCAGCCATCGCAAACGCAAAGATTCCAAGACCGATGTAAACAACAGCCTGGGAAATCCGGGTATTGACATCAAAGTTTTCAGAAGATGGCGATACTAACAGCCAGATGCCAAGTGCAACGCAGAAGGCCAGCATCAAAAGATACAGCCAGGTGCGTGTCTGCCCATTCTTGATGACTTCTGCATCTGGATGGGTTTCCAGAAACTGCTCGCGCAGTTTTTTTGCTTTAAAATAGGTTGACCAGTTTGTGTATCCGGTGTAGCCGCCCATGCCAACCAGAAGAAGTGCGATCACCCAATAAAAAATACTCATAAATCTTCAGTTCTCCCTTCTTCAGCCAGTCCATGCCGGCTCTGGCTGCTCAATCTCTTCAGTAGTTTTCCTTTGTCATTCTAACAGAGATTTCTCTCGCTAGTTTACCGGAAAAGGAAGCCGATTTCGTATCCTGGACAAAAATCACATGAATTTTTATCGGAGCAGGTAATTTGTTGCCTGCAAAAACAAGTTTGGAAGAAAACGCCAAGTTTTAGGGCATCTTTTTTATTCTGTTTCTTTACCTGATTTAATTTCCTGCCTCAACCTCTTCCTTATTTTTATTTCTCTCCATTCCCTTCTCCATCCTCTGTCCTTTTTGGTTTTTACATTCACGCTCAGAAAGTTCAGTCTACAGTCAAAGTCCGGTCAGATAAACAGCTCGAAAAAGGTCAAACTGCATCCATTTTCAGTCATCGCACAGTCAGAAATCTGTTAAAGTTTTCGAATCGGCATAAACTGTAGCCAGCATGAAATTTAGAAATTAGAAAGCAGGATTGTCATCGACTATGGAAGAACGTTTTGCTTACATCAAAGATCGCCTCAATCAGAAAAACCGCTTTTTGAGATCTGCCAGGCTGCGGATTGCGGATATTGAACAGGATCACGTCATCGTCAAACTGGATGCCGGTCCCGATGAACTCAACATCTACGGCATGGTTCACGGCGGCGTCTATTTCACACTGGCGGATACCGCTGCAGGTGTGTGCGCACTGACCAATGGTGAAGATGTGGTGACCCTCGATTCCTCCATGAACTTTGTCCATGCCGGAAAACCAGGAACGCTGACCGCCCACGCCCGAACAGTGCATGGCGGAAAAACAACTGGCGTCTATCAGGTGGAAATCTTTGATGAGGACAATGTTCTTCTGGCCACCGCCCTCTTTACGATGTACTTCTTTCGCCACAGCAAGCCCCACGCCTGATCATTGGGACCTGCAAAGAAAAGGACTGGGAATCCCAGTCCTTTTCTTTATGTAGAATAGCCGCCTGAACTACAGGTCAGCTTCCTTGCTCAGTTATTTCAGCGGCTGTATTGGGGTTTCAAACAAATCTTCGTCCAGCAGGCTTTCTTCTTTTGCCTGGTCAGCCAGTTTCTTGAACTCTTCTGCTTTTGCGCAGGCATCTTCTGCTTCCAAAGCAGGTTTGCCTTCTGCCTTATCCAGTTTGGCTTCATCTTTTTGCAGCTCATGTTCATTGCGCTCTAAGACATGCTCTTCATGATCCAGCTCGACTTTGCGGATTTCTTTTTCAACGAAATTTGTTCCTGGATTGTCTGTGTGTTCTTCGATCAGTTCTTTTTCTGTTTCAATTTCATTTTTATGATGGTCGATTTCGGCCTGGAGTTCACTTTCGTGAAGTTCATGGAAAATTTCTGACATCTTTGATCCTCTTTCTTGAATCGGGATGACCGCTGGATTCTGGATTCAGCTTCAATCCAAAATCCGGCAGCTCCACATTCTTAAATCTCGAATGACTCTGTCTTTATTATGAAAGAAGTCCGAAATCAGAAGTCAGCACATGCTCAAAGATCACCATCTTCCTTTTTTGCTTCCTTCTCTGTTCTTTTCGTTGTTCTCTTCTCTTTTCCAGTGTAGAAAAAACGTAAAACCAGTGAAAATTGAACAACAATCTTTCCAAATCCAGTTTCATCGACCCACATCAAATCCATACCCAAAGCACAATCAAGTCATGATTTGATCTCATCCTGTCTTACAAAGCTTGAAAATTAATCACGTTCTTTTAAAATGATTTTCGAGGATCATCGAAGTGCTTTTTACAAATCAACCTTACTTACAGAGTATTTCGCCTTTTCCGCTTTCATGCCAGACAATTTTTGGGCATGCAGCTTGTCCTTCGGCATTTTAAGCGAAATTGACATCCTTCCCACTAAAATCTAAGATAGATTTGATTCACTTTAATTGTTCTGAAATAAACTGAAGTCGTAGATTTCAGTTTGCTGATTTCAGAGCATCAGAAAGGATATTAACCACATGAAACTTGCAAAGAAATTCCTCTCGGTTGCAGCTGTACTGGCGATGGGGACTTGCGTATATACGGTTCCGGTTTTTGCGGAAGACCAAGCCTCGAATGTTCAACCTACCCCTGTAGAAGAAGAAACTGGAGACGGTAATATTAACCAAAATCCTGGTTCTGGCAATGGTAACGGTAACGGTGGCTCTGAGAACCCTGGTTCTGGTAACGATAACGGTAGCTCTGAGAACCCTGGTTCTGGTAACGATAACGGTAGCCCTGAGAACCCTGATTCTGGCAATGGTAACGATGGCTCTGAGAATGAGGAGCCGCCCACTATCGACCTTAAAAATTATGTCACTTACGGCACCACCTCAATTACCTATAAGAACAATCAAGTTAGAGTAGAAATGATCATTAAAAATGAATTACCTGCTGATCTGATTTACGAAGTAACTTGGCCTAGCGGAACTAGAAAACTATTACAACCTTCCATCTCCTTTAACGGTACTCCTATTACTAATTTTGATACAAAAAACCTTACTTATTCAGAAGAAACAGCAACTATCGAAGAAGAAACAGCAACTCCTGATTCGGAAATCGATGAGTTCTTTTTCGAAAATGAGACTGAATCGGTAAAAACACGTAAAGGAATTCGTATCACAATTGGAAAAGATGACCTTACTCCAAAAAGTGAGAAAGACAATAATCTAGTTCTGACTTACAATCTTGAAAGTAGCGATAATTCGTCTACTCAGCCATTTGAATTAAGTTCCAAACTTTATCTTGCTGGTCATGTCAAAGAGGGTGAAACAGAAGTAGTTAACAAGGACATCACTGTTAATGCGATTGGAGAGTATGAATACAATTCCTACTATGACGGAGCCGCCAATACCCTCACTCTTAATATGACAGTTCCAGAAGCAGTCTATACTGGTAATGATGACTTATCTATGATGATTGGAACTCTGGTTGGAGTTCTTCCAAATAGCGATATTTTACAAGGCATTCAAAGCTTAAAAATTGGTAAGAAAACATTCACAGACGAAGCCTCCATCAAGAAATTTACCCAAACAAGTCTTGATGATTCTCCTCTTCTGGAAGATTTAGATCTGTCCTCTCTTATTCCTAAAGCTACGCTTCTGAAAATCACCTCCGATCAGATTGCGGAAAACATGAATAAGGACAATGACACAATCACAATTGTATTCAAAACAGGAGAAGTTCCTTCTAACGCTACAGTCTGTGCCTACTCTTGGACAAGTAGCCTTCGTGGTAAAGAAGCCTATACATCTCCTATCAAAAACTACACTATTACTGGCGTTTACAATGCAGACTTAAATACTTGGACAGTAGGCGTTCAGCCTTCAAGCACTGTGGTAGCAGACTCCCAAAAGAAAACAGTTATTACAATTACCTCTAATCCAAATGTGATGACTAAACTGGATAGTCTGGTTATTGGTACTACAGAAGTTCTCAACGATACAACCGGTGAATCCACTGACAAGACCACTCAATCTTCTGAAGATTCTTCTACAGCTTCTTCCGAAAACTCTACTCAGCCGTCTTCTTCCAATGAAGCTGGTGAAACTTTTACAGCCGATCTTAAAAAGATTTCCAACGGTTATGCGATCACCGTGTCCAATGCTAATCTGCAAGATCTCAAAAGCAGTGACTGGATCAAAGCCCAGTTTTCCGTTGAAGAGAACTTTGATACTTCCAAGATGGAAGTAACCGCTGAAAGCGGTGATTACAAATCTGGAACTTATGAAAAAGAAATCAAAGCAGAAATTGGTGATACCAACAATGCGACTTTCAAAGGTTCTCATGATTACGACAGCTCCAAACAGACTTGGACGGTCAACCTGGCAATGACTGGCAGACCAGACAAACTGGATCTGACATTCACCCAGACTGAAGGTACTGCTCTTGGCAAACCCACCTCCATTACTGTGGATGGCAAAGCCGTATCTCCAACTGTCAATACGAAGATGTCTGGTTCAACGATGAGTGAATGCACCGTTGACTTCCGTAAAGAAGATCTCGATCTGATCAAGGCTGACTCTAAAGTTACGCTTGTCTTCCCGATCGATGGTTCCAAAGAACAGTCGGAACGAATCTTAATGAACGTTGATCTTGGATCCTCCAGCAAGGATTTAAGTGCGAAGTTCACAGTTAAGAAATCGTCCACTCCTTCTTCTTCCAGCAATGTAAACACTGCAACCGAAACGAACATGAACACCATCATCATCGTCATGGTTGTTGCTCTGGCAGCCTTTGCGATCTTCGGTGTTCTAGCATTCAAAAAGAAGAAAACAAAATAAACAGGCCATAAGTCGCAAATTTGAAGCCGGTTTTCAAAAGCTGGATCTCAGGCAGATCCGGCTTTTTGTTTGCCAATGTGTTTAAAAATATGAGATATGTCAGCTATTGTCGATTTTGGCATTGAAAGTCTTGCCTAGTTATCCTGAAAGTTAACCCGTAAAAAAAGCCTCAAGTCCGAATGCAGCATCTGCATTAGACTTGAGGCTTTTTGTTAATAACATATAGATTCAAGAATGGATCGAGATCTGGTTTGATCGGCCTGATCAATCAAATCTCAAATTCAGAGGCCCAACGGCGCCAGTCAGGCATTGCCTTATCCATATATTCTTCATGAAGTTTCTGGTTTCCAAGGTCAATCAGCCGACACAAGGCGCTGGCTGCGCAATATTCAACACATCCTTCAGGGAACTGGGACAGAGTCGGGTTGATGGAAATCATGCCGGTTTCCAGGTCAACCGAAGTCGGTGTTGGCAGATATTCGACCAGCTGGATTGTTGGCATCTTCTCTGGCAATTCTTCAAAGCGGGTGAGGTAGTAGTTGAGGTAACTCTCAAAGACAACCTGGGTTCGAGCTTCCAGCTCCTTTGTAATGGCTTTGACCATTTCAATAATTTCTCCGCCATCTTCCGGAACTGTAATCACACATTCCCGATTCTCGAAATCGACCCGATAGTAAGGCTTATACCACTCCCCAACTTTGTAGTGCAGGGGATAAAGCTGTCCAAAAAACAGGACACCATCAGAATCATCCATCGTTTTGAGCACCCACATGCTCAGCAGGCGGTCGTTGGCAATTCTGGCCTGCTCATAAACCGCTTCAATCTGAGGCCGTAAAGTTTCAACGGCCTGGTCAGTCTGCTCAAGATCAAAATCTTCTGGAACTGTAATATGAATGGACAGATCGGCACGCGCTTCAATGGACAAGTTCACTTCCTTAAACATGGAGCGGTGAATAAAGAGTTCAATGGGCTGACCATGGATCTTAAAGGGCTTCATATAAACTTCAGCAGCGCTCTGGTCTGTCAGAAATTCATCTTTCAAACCATGATCATCCGCCAGATCGTCATCGAAGATATCATCTACATCTATTTCGTACTGTTCTATGTCTTTTTTAGTCATAATTTAATCAATCTTTAGTGTTTTATCACATATTGAAGGTTGTTTTCAAAACATTATTTCTGGTCTTTCAGATAATTGTTTTCTGTTCGCGGATGGCCAGTTATAATATAGACCTCAGCGTCTGACCACTGGAAACAGACCATTTAAATGGCAATGAAAACCCACAATTTTCATTGCCATCTGATCCCTTCCAGAGTGCTGAGAGCGTCCTTCCCCTCTTGGAGACGCTGACCGTGAGGCCTTGAGCAATCCAGCTGGGAACGGAGAACTCACCAGGCCCTGGTCATTGGTCGTACCTATTTTCCTGAATCCAGGCGTGTACTCTGCCCTGCTTTTCGATTGTCGCCAACAAGGCGGTTCGAAAAAGCAGTTGGCCTGCGGTTCAGGAATTTTTCATTCTGTGGCAGTCACTGGCTACACTTGGCTGGAATAGATCGATATCTGAGACAGATTTCCTGTCCCAAAGATACATAGGCGTACAGTGTACCCAAACTTATGTCAGAATTCAAAAACAATTCTCAATTTATGCAAATGATAGAATGAAACAGTCTGTATTCAGAGAATGTTAGAGCTTACAGGATAGTATTTCTTCATCAAATTTATATCTGTATTTCCTTAATCAGATTATATTCAATCTTATATTCGATTCATCTCCGAATTCCGTCTTCTTTTGCGCGTGCTTGTTCCGTTCTGTTTTCGGCTTATTTTCAGATTCCTTCTACACTGATCCTTTTTCAAACCAGAAGATAGTTCCACTATTGGATCCACGTCTTTCAAGCCGGACCAAAAACCAATGTCATTTAGCTAGAAAAATATGACTTTAAACTTTGTCTCAAAATTGAAGACAAAGTGAATGATCGAGACTGAATCCGGTCCTCATCCATTCATATGCACCAAATAAGCACAAAATATATTGATTAATCTGGATGTATTCGTCCAAATAGGTGCACTAAAAACAACTCTTTGATAAGAGCTGCTTTTAAGAAATTAACAAGCACATAACATTCATTAAATGCGCGTATAACGCACTTATCGGTAAGTGAACCATATCAAACGATTGGGATGGAGATTTCGTTTGAAGCTCCTCTCTGGTCGAACAGGTAGTTTTTCTCTGAGCAGCTCCTCAGTCAGAGCCTGAAACTCCGCTTTTGTAATTTGACGAATCGTTCGATTCTTCGTCCACTTCGGGGTGAACGTGTTCCTGATAGCCCGTATCGCCTTAGTTGTATTGATTTGGTATTCATAAGTTGTCTGATTCTCTTCTTTATTATCTGATTGAGATGATTCAAGAACACACTTTTTGATCTCGGAAACCAGATTGTAGAAGATAAGGGATGAATAAATCTCCTGAATGATGTATTCTGCTTTTATCGAGTGGATACGTTTCATTCCTATTCCATATTTAAGCCAGGAGAAACTCTGCTCGATTCGCCACCTTAGGTGGTAAATAAATCCAAGAGCCTCCGGAGGAAATTCTGCTTCATCCAGATTGGTAATCAGTCCTTCCCAGACGTTGTCGCCAATCTCGATAGCTACCACCCTGCAGTCAAAATCAATAAATTCAGATTCTGGATCAATCTGTCTCATTGATTTTTTGACCAGGTATTTCATCTGGGGGTTTTCTTTTTCTCTTTTTCTTTGGTGGTGGGTAAGAATGCGGCTGATCTGCTGGTCTTCTGTATGGTCAAGCTCTGTATAAGTCAGGCAGCTATACTCTCGTTCTTTCATACGTATGAGGTATTTGTGCCCTAAGGATTCAATAAGCTTACATAATGGGTAAGAGAAATACCCTCTGTCCATGACAAAGAGAAATGTCTCGCCAGGATAAGCTTCATGAATCTCCTTGACCATTTTCATAGCAGCGCCCCGTTCGTCTTTGGACCTCTGGTCTTGAGTGACGATGGCTAAAAATTTGTCATTAAGTACGTCATAGGCTGCGTTAACGTGAATACCGGCCCGGATAATGTTTTCCTTGTTCTTGGTATAAATGATGTAGTCAGGTTCATCTTCATTTGGCGCAACAGGTTCATTGGTTCCGTCAAAAGCGATTACCCTGTGTTCTTTATATTTTTTATCCATGGAATAAAGTGCCAATGTGGTTTTGTGCAGTGCTGAAAATACGCTGACTGGAGTTTTGGTTTTTGTCTGAACAAGTGCTGAAGCAGATGGTCTTACACTGCCCATGCCGAAATAGTTCATGGACAAATCAGAGAGTGTTGCCCCATTCCCGATAATGGATGTATTCAGGAAATGGAATAAGTTTATTTTTGATGATCGATAATGACTGCGTGAGAAAGCTCCTGTTTCAGAAGCAAGAATCTTCTCCTGTTTGTAGGCAAATTCCTCAAGGGATTTCATGAATTTTTGATAAATCGCGGACGGCGAAGTAACTTTAGTTGCCATATTTTCCTCCTTATAAAGTTATGTTTTCAACGTGATAAGGATTAAATTAGATAATTATGAAGTTATTGTCAAAGTTAATTTTCGTTAAACCAGAAAACATAAAATCCACCATCTGTACACGGATGGTGGACAAAAACTAAGCTAAATGACATTGGACCAAAAACTTTAAATCATTCCATTCTGTCAAAAATAGAATGTCCTGCAATAGGCGACTCTACATTCTCTTTTAAAAAGTCCATTTTTTTAAAAAGCCTGTTCTTTGGATTGGAACGATTCCATTCATTCCAGTCGATGCAATCCAGAAAGAATCGTATGCTTCTGCTTTCCTGGATTGGTTACAAAAGAGAGTTCTTTCAAAAAAGCCAATTCAAAAGAAGTTCAAAACAAACTCAACAGGAAACAGCTGCGAGATTCCTGGTCTGACAGATCTGGAACGCTGGCTGGCCAAAAGCAGGCAACGAAAAAAGACTGATCCCCACCGATCAGCCTTTTTCCGTATTGTAAATTGTTAGTTGTGTTCGCTTCTCTCTCGAAGCGAGTGACACTTAGCATCCAAGTTCTTTACGTTTTTCCTGGATCAGTGTGTCTAGATCATTGAGCGTTTGGCAGTCATCCAGCGACTTGATGAAACTCTTCGTGATTTCTAGTGATGTAGAACGAGCCAGGCTTTCTCCCATGTACTCTGTCTGGGAAATAATTGGCCGGAAAGTTCTAGTCAGTGCGTTTTTGTGATATCCAAATCCAGCAACTTCGATAAAGCCGATTGTCTGAAGTTTTTTCAGAACGATCTGAATCGTATTGCGGCTCAGGTCTGGTGAAGCTGTCAGGATGTCAAACGCGGAGAGTGGCTGGTCACTCTTCCATAAAACGTTCATGATCTGGGTTTCTCGTTTTGTGAGGCCGGTCTCTTTCATCGTACTCTTTTGTCCCCCTTGTAAAAATCGAATTCCTGTTGCAATAAATATTCCGCCTCTATTATTCTAGTTAGAAACTGGCAAATCGACAACAGATTGCCCCAAATGATGTATCGAAAAGTCCGGAGTTTTAGGAGTTTGATGGATTATCTGTACTTTTTTCCACTTCCTTGGTACCAAATGACAAATAAGGCGCCAATAAAATCTTGCCAGTTCCCCTGAAAGTGTTCACAAAGCCTTCACCCGAAAGCGCTGTGGAGACCATGGTCTTTCCCGAATTTTCAACGGTAAATTCCAAAGAGCTTGACCAGGCAATGGCAAAATTGCCATCCACTTTGAGCACATCATCTTCCAGTTCAATGAGAACAAGTGTCTCTTTCGGACAAGGAACTCGCAAAGCCGCAAAGCCCTGGCCCTTGAGCGCCATGGAAAACAGGCCCTCATTGCCAAGCGCCGTGGATGAGACATTGCTTCGCATGACAGTAGATTGCTGAACATCGGCACTGCAGGCCAGAAAAAGCCCCTTTTCAATGACAATGCCTTCCTGCCAGTCCTGCAGATTCACCAGCATGATGTCTTCATCAACCGGTTCCAGAACCAGCGTTCCACTGCCAGAATATTTCGGCGCAATGCAGCTCTGGCCGGTGGTCTTGCCGCGGATCTGCTTGCCAAGATAGCCAAACAGACCATTGGCATCACTGACCATCTTGCACTCGCCAGCCATCCACTGCATCATCCCGGCTGCAACCAGGACAGCGGACTGATTGAGCTGGCAGATCAGCTGTCGTTTACGATCCATCAGCAGGCCCGCATAGTAGGACTCCATCATCGCCCCGGGGCGGTTTTCGAGGTTTGGAGCCAGGTTTCTCAGGTGGGTGATCACCGTAAATGGGCCGAGTTCAGCACTGACTTCAACGTTGTCACTGCTTTTCAGGTTATAAATCCGATACATTCTTACCCTCACTTTCTTTTGAGTATATTTGAGAATTCACGTTGTGTTTCATTTTTTTGGATTCTGGATGCAAATCGGCAGCGTTTTTTAACTTATATCTGCTTTTTTCGAATTCATTAAACACCAGCCGCGTTTTTTTGGGTCGTCCTGAATTGAAAAGAAGCCCTCCAGCAGGAGCTTTCTTCCAGTCGGACGCTTCGGTCAAGCCGAATCCTTTCTATCTTAACCCAATCTTTATAAGATTGTTCAAGAATCCGTTTTCTTATTGTTCCTTCTCTTCGATTCTTCCCATTGGATTGAAGAGGCCGCAAACCTGACAGCGCTTTTTTGGACAATCCGGATTGCTTTCCGGCCTCTTTGTGCCTATGATGGCAATATTGCGAACAGAAAGGAAGAAAACTCATTATGAATTATGGACAGATAAAGAAATTTGATATTGCTGATGGCAATGGAGTGCGTGTCTCCCTGTTCGTCTCTGGCTGCTCCAACCACTGTCATGGATGCTTCCAGCCTGAAACCTGGGACTTCAACTATGGACAGCCTTATACGAAAGAAACCGAAAAAGAAATTTTCGAGGCTTTACGCCCTGCTTTTATTGAAGGACTGACCATTCTTGGCGGCGATCCTTTTGAAATTGCCAACCAGAGTGAAGTTGCAAACTTAGTTTCCATGGTCCGTCGCGAACTTCCAAATAAAGATATCTGGATGTACACCGGCTATATTCTGGATCAGGATCTGCTGGATGGCGGTCGAATGCACACCCCCTATACCGACACCATTTTAGAAAATATTGACGTTCTGGTCGATGGGCCATTCGTAGAATCCTTAAAAGATCTTTCTTTAAAATTCTGCGGTTCCAGCAACCAACGCCTGATCAATGTTCCTGCTTCTTTAGAAAAACAGGAAGTTGTTCTTTTCAATCCAGACTTTTTCAAATCTGACGACGAGTAGTGCTGACATCAGCGACTTTCCCTGCCGATGAAATGAGGTGCAGTCAATGATCCGTGACTTTAATGTCAGAGAGTTCAGAATCGTCCGCCACGGAATGGATGATGCTCGTGAACTCTTAGAGATGGGCGAACCGAAAAGCGCGCTGGCGGCCTTGAGAGAGCCTAAAAAGATTCTGGAAAGGAAGATTAACAACATCAGAATCCTGGCCATTCTGCTCATTGAGGAGGCCGAAATTCTTATTGCGCTGCGTCGCTTTTCCAAAGCAGAAGCCGATCTGGATCGGGCATTGGAAGTTCTGGACGCTATTGATGACCATGAATCCACAATCCGCGAAAAGATTGCTGATTTGTATAACCGTCTGAAAGACTGACGATCTATTTATTCCTGTCGATCTGCAATCCAGCATAGAACCCCTCCAGTTGAGCGGCCGACATTTCTTTGCCAGCATAGAGGAGTTTCTCCATCTCAATCTTAAACTTCGAAACGCCTCAGCCAATTTTTGGTTCTCTGAAAAAAGTGGCAGGTAGCTCTGCCCCGAGACCTTGCGGGAATTTATCGCAGAGGCGAAACAGCTCCGCTCCCCAATCCATGCAGTATATCCTCGATAGATATGAAAAACTCAATAGCAGAAAGTAAGCGGTCACGGTGCTGACCGCTTTATTTGTAATTTTTTGCGTACTCCTTGCATAAATCCCTCAAAGCGGATTTGCTATAAGTAAGAAAGTTAGAATTTACTATTTTCAAACCTCAAAGCAAAGGAGATGATCGTATGCTGGCCGAATTACGTCAAAAATCCCAGATCACAATTCCAAAGGAAATCATCGTTAAACTCGGTCTGTCCGAAGGCGATAAACTGGACATCTTCGAGAAGGACGGTTTCATCTGCATTATGCCGGTGGTTGTCTACCCCAAAAAATATTTAAGCAAACTTAAAGAAGAAATTGGGGAGATAAAAGCAAAAATCGCATCCGGAGAGCAGCCTGTCTTTGACAGCGTGGACGCCATGTTTGACAAATTGGAGGCAGAATGACGGCGTATGAGTTTACCTTTACGCCTCGTTTTCAAAAGCACTTTAAGGATCTGACCGCACAGAAGAAGAAGCAGCTTAAAAACAAGCTAAAGCTTCTGGCCGAAAATCCTTCCCATCCATCGCTGCGCACCAAACGCATCCAGGGAACCACGACATATTAAAGCAGTTTTAAGCAACAGGGGGGGACGCTCTGACAGTGTGCCGCCTTTTGCTGCCTTTCTTTTGTCTGGAAGGCTTTTTTTCTACTAGCTGACAATGGTCAGTGCTTATTGGGCTGGCTGCAGCATCTCTTTAGCAAGCAGATCCTGCCCGTAGTTCAGACGATTCCAGACCGCATTGGTGTCCCGGTCGGCTCCAGCTCAACCTTAAATATCGAAACGCCTTGACCAATTTTTCCCAAATTCAGAAAATCAGCCAAGACATTTTTCTTTTCGATTAATCAAGTTGGTGTCAACCGTGGCTCTTATGCAAACAATGTGTTTAGTTATCATCACTATTATCGACGGCAGCAATTGCCGCTAAGCCCGATAACCCAAAATGCGATAGGCAAACTCATCTCGAATTAGGTATTGTTATTGAATCAACAATATGAATGATGCAAGCTTATTCATTCGCCAGGATTATTAGTTTTAAAAACCACATTTGCGTAAGATCCTCAACAGTTCCTGCTCATCGCTATAGAATTCATTTTTTGAAGAGTGCATCAAAGACCGGAAAGGTCAGCTCAAAGATTTCTTACTTCTTTTAAATGCTGTCTGATCAGAGGACATCCGAATCAAAATATCCCTTTTCATAAAGCCATTCGAGCATATCCGAAAATAAACGAGCTTTTCCGTCTTGACTTTCAATATGTTCCCGGAAGATATATTCTTTTCCATCTTCACCACACTCATATAGTGCCTTTGCTGTTTCAGTACAATCTGTGATCAATGGTCCTATGTCAAGATTTAGTACAACTAAAATAGAGGTTTCTTATCAGTAGAAGCCCTAACTATTTTTTTCTGCGGCTTTCCTTTAGCCTTATTTGTTCGTTTTCCGTTTCGCCTATCGGCGACCAGCCTCTGCGGCTGGACCGCAGCTCGCTCCGGTGAGGTGTGTGGGACTTTCACTCGTCGCTTGCTCGATGACCATCGTCGCACATTCGGTCTACGGCTGAAAAGGGCCGCTGTCGCTTAAACCCTTGTCAGCCTACGACCGCCTGTGCACTCAGGTCTTCCATCGAGCGAAGCGACGGTGAAAGTCTTTCAAGCTATCTATGATGCCGTATGACAGCTCACGTTCTTGAGCGGCTGCGCCTTTCGAGAACTGGATCCTGGCAACGCGGCTATCATCCTCCACTATCCGTTTTTTCTGCGGATGCAGTTTTCTGTTTTTCATTTGTAAGTGGTTGTGCATTAGAACTTGCCTTCATCTGCTCAAAGGTGTTTGGAGACAGGTAATTGCAGTGGCTATGAATTCGTACCGGGTTATAGAAACTCTCGATATACTGATCGCATAAGCGATAGACCTGCCAGTAATTTTCCAGCTCAAATCGGTTAAGCCACTCTCTTTTGATTAGAGAATGGAAGGATTCAATGCAGGCATTATCGTAAGGGTACCCTTTTTTGGAGTAGCTGCGAATCATATCGGAAGTCAGATTCTGATAGTGGCTGCAGGTAAAATGGATACCCTGGTCTGTATGCAATACAATTGGCCGATCGGATTTTCGCCTGATTTTAGCCGTTTCCAGCGCTTCCAGAACATCTTCAGCCTCCATGGTTCTGGATAACTTCCAGGCAATAATCTTTCTTGAAAAGAGGTCCATGATACAGGTTAAATAGACAAACCCTTCCTGTCGGGTGTGAATATAGGTAATATCAGTACACCAGACCGCATTTGGTTGATCAGGATTGAACTTTTGCTTCAGAATGTTTCTGAGCTTTTGATCCGTTCCTGGGATAATTGAAGGCCGCTGTGGCTTTTTTATCCATTGTGCCCGGATACCCATCTCTTTCATATAGGTACCGACGGTTCGATCTGTAATCGTGTAGCCTTGCCTGCGTAGAAGAACTCCAATCTTCGGGGCACCGTAATTTTGGTGACTCTGATCATATATTTTTTGTATTTGTTTTTTCACATCTTCTTTACGTATCGCCTGATTACTGGGTTTTCGATTGAGGCAGGCATAATAACCAGATCTGGAGAGGCCGAGTAGTTTAAGCACTCTGGCCACGGAGAAGTCTTCTCCTTTTTCGCTTTCTTCGTGTACCAGGCTATAGAGCGTGGAGTTTAATTTCCCAGAATGCTTATAGCTTTTTTTAAGATCTTTAGCGCCTCAAGAGCATCTTTGAGTTCCCTTTGGAGACGGGCATTTTCCTTTTCAACTGGATTGGTATAATGACCAGATCCAATAAATTCCGGTTCACCATCCTCTGAGCGTTTGGCCCGTGTCTTGAATCGACTCAAAGTGCTCAGCCCAATTCCAAGGTTGTCTGCGCATTCTTTCATCGTCAGATCGGGATGGTCTTTAACATATTGAAGAGCGTCTCTTCGCTGCTCTTCAGTAATTTGTTTCCGTTTGTTTGCCATAGAAATACTCTCCTGTTCGTTTCGAATTGTAACTCTATGACATAGAACCGGTTAGGAATAAACTCTATTCGGTTTGTCCACTAATTATTCTAACTTCACAAAGTAAATCGACTATTTTTTAGATTGGATTCATTCAAATTTAAGAGTTCTATCGTTTTTTGAGCTCGCTCATTCTCTCCGAATATATTTCCAGAGCTATCCCAGGAAAAATTGCTTTCACAGTCTTCTTCTAACGGAGATACATAGTTTACCGTTATTGATTTTCTATCTTTATATTTTCCGCAAGTTGTCAATGAGTTACAGGAGGCAACAATATTCTGATATCTCATAGATTCCTCTGGATAATCTGTTCGAGATTTTAAATGTTCATTGTGAGATGATCCATCTTTAATCTCTCTGGAACAATAGCAGCATAATCCACCTTGCTCTTCAATCAATGAAGAATGGAGTATTTGCCGGGCTTCCTTGCCATGTTTTATTCTGTCCAGTTCTCTGTATTGAATTCCAGGATTCTTTTTTATCAACTTTTCCCACTCTTCTGGTGGCTTACTTTTTATGATTCTTTTCATAGATAATTTTTTCCCGTCGAATTAAGCCAGTTAGATGAATCACCTGACTATAATTATTCCCAACAACCTCTTTAATTTTACCCAAGATCTTCTCAGCTTCATCGAACTGATTTTTATGAACAGAATTTTCAACCTGTTGAACCAGTTTACTAAATTCTGGATTAACAGAATCCGTGTTCATAAATTCGCGAAGAATATAATCTGAACTGAATCCATCGAGTCTGTTGATCTTTTCAGGCTGAACTTCAAAATCTGTATCAACAGACAATAGATATATATTAAAATCGTCGCTGACTTCTCCGAGAACCTGAGGAGAATGGGTTGTGATTAAGAACTGAATATTCGGAAATGTCTTTTTTAAAACAGGAAGAATCATTCGCTGCCAGGTTGGATGCATATGAAGTTCAATTTCATCAATGAGTACGATTCCTCTTCCTTCAAGCGGATTGCTGCGCTTCTGGTTAGCCAGAGCCATTCTTCGCGCTAAATCTCCAATAAGGGCAATCGTACATTTCTCTCCATCCGAAAGCTGGTCAACACTAAACTCTTCCCCGCCTTTTGTTACAACCATTCTTAGAGGCTGTCGGCGAACATGTAAGTTGCTAAAATCAGGCAGCATATTTTCAATAGCTGTCCTGACGCATTCCAATGATTTATCGCGATGGTTTAAATCGCCGTATTCCCTGATCAATTCAGCTTCATAGTCTTCTTGATTCCGAAACCATTCAAAGAACGTCCGAAAGTCAAGTTCATTCTCAATTGCTCTTTGAAGAGCAGTCCATTTATCAAATTCATGTTTATTTCTGATTCTTAATGGAATATCCAATACAGATCGATTTGTGCCATAGTTGACAAAAATGGGTATATCCTGATCTTCTTCGTCATACAAATCAAGATATCCATCGATGAATTTGTCATACATCTTTTTATTTGATTCAACGACTGCATTTTTTCCTGGTTTCTTTTTGGTGTATCCTTTTTTTAAAGTGAAGTACTGATTATTCAGAAGAAAGTCTCCCTGGATACTCATTTTATCTGAACCAAAATGAACCAAATCTTCATTTAACGATTTAAAAGCCGTTCCTTGTGCTGGGTTCATTCGATTCAACCAGCCCCAGCTAAGGAAACAGACCGCATTTAAAACAGAAGATTTTCCTGTTCCATTTTCCCCAAAAAACACACAGGATTTACCATCAATATTCAAGTCAAGATGGGTAAAGCTTTTAAAGTTTTCAAGTATTAAGCGCTGAATTTTCATAAAAATCACCATATCACTATATTTAAAGCAATCCTAATCTTCTATAGATAGATTCCGCTCAATTGGAACCTATCTAGCCGCCATTTATTTTAACCTGGATCTGGCGTAAACTTTTCCGATTTAAGGCCTGTGAACAGCAGAGAAGAAAAACAGGAATCGCGACTGCAGCTTCTGAGGCCAATTCACTTTTCTACCTTTGATCCAATCAAGCTGAATACTTCTTCTCTTTCTTCAGCTTAATGATATTCAAATCATTAGAAATTACAATCTCATCCATTCTCTTGGCATACAAAGACTACATCCACTTTTTATCATTCATAATCAACGAAATAACCTAAGGAACTGCAAAGAAACAAAATCCCATCCCCTCAGTCGTTTTATTGGGGATTAATATCAAGAAATTCCTAATCTCATTTCTCTGAACAGCAATTCTTTTCATAAAACCATAGGGGACAAGCGAAGCCGATTCATCTTCACTTTAAAAGAAATGCTTTATCCTTCCAGATTGATACGACAAAACCGATGCAGCAAAAAGCCGATGAGTGAATGGATTTTCCATCCAGATTCATCTCATCGGCTTTTCAGGATTCTGAATCGATTTTAGTCAATAGCAGTAACTGCATAACCAGCATCGGTTACAGCATGAGCTAATGCTTTGGCATCCAGATCTTTTCCCTCGACAGTTGCAGTGCCATTAGCCAGATCAACTTTGACGGAGTCAACACCGGCAACAGATGCAAGGGCTTTTTCAACGCGGGCCTGGCAGTGCGCGCAGGACATTCCAGCAATTTCCAGAGTCATGGTTTGGTCTCCTCCTTTCTGTTCTTCGTGGTTCATTTCAAATAAAGCTTTCTCAATTGAAGCCAGCTCGACAGCAGACTGCCCGCAGACTTCAAGGGTATGTTTTTCAAGGTCGACCCAGATCCAGGAAATGGATGGTTTTTTCATGCTTTCAACCAGCTTGCGCCATTTTTCAATATCGGCCTTGCAAAGATCCGCATTGAGATTGAGTATCTGACACTGATCGCCGACTTCAACTTCATAGCCGGCATCATCAATGGCTTTTACAAACGCCTCTTTGGCAATCGGCTTCACGCTTTCCACATAGGCGGTTCCCGGATGCAGGACCACTTTGATACAGGTCACGCCATCCAGACCTTTCAAAGCCTGCAAGACATGATTGACGCAATGCATGCAGCTCATGCCATTGACATTAAACATCGTAATGGCCTTGGCTGGTTCAAGAGCCTGGGCAAAGTAAGAAGCACTTTCAGCCGGGGCATCCTGAGCGGTTTGGCTGCTGGAACCCGTGCCGGCTGGAGCATTGAGATCTGCCGGGTTTGGAACCGGGTTGGATTGGGAATAGAGAATCAATGGCTTTTTCTTGAGACCGGCAGGAATTGGTTCTTGCTGAGACTCTTTGATCGGTTTGACAGCCTGGCCGCGTTTGGGTTCAGCAGCCGGGTTGAGATGCGGGGCATCCGTCCGACGGCTGGTGTATGGCTCAGACTGATTCTGATCCAAAGCCTGACTGGCAGCCGCTGCCTCTTTCTGGTCCGGATCTTTCAGGCTTTCAAAGGTGACCTGGGCAGCCTGAGCGGCACTGTCTGTGACTTCAGCCTTGGCCGGCTTGAAGAAGCGCAGGCGTAAGGCGTTCAGGCAGACAGTAATGGACGAGAACGACATGGCAGCCGATCCAAACATTGGGTTGAGCAGCCAGCCAAAGAACGGATAGTACAGGCCAGCAGCAAGAGGAATTCCCAGAATGTTGTAGAAGAAGGCCCAGAACAGGTTTTCTTTAATATTGCGGATGGTCGCTTTGGAAAGCGAAATCGCAGTGACGACGTCCATCAGGTTGTTTTTCATCAGGACAATATCAGCAGCATCAATGGCAATATCGGTACCGGCACCAATCGCAATGCCGACATCGGCACGCATCAGGGCTGGCGCATCGTTGATGCCATCGCCAACCATAACCGTCTTGCGGCCTTCCTTTTGCAGTTGGCGGACCACAGATTCCTTATCCGCGGGCAGAACGTCCGCAATGACATCCGATAAATCCAGTTTCGAGGCAATGGCCTGCGCCGTCTGGGCATTGTCACCAGTTAACATAATGACTTCAATGCCTTCCTTGCGAAGCATGCTGATGGCCTGGCGCGAGGTTTCACGGACCTCATCTGCGACACTGATCAGACCGGTCAGTTTACCATTGATCGCAAAGTAAAGGGGTGTACCGCCAGCTTTGGCTGCCTTCTGGGCCCGCTGGGTGATGTAGGCGCTGATGCCAATGCCCTGTTCTTTCATGAAAGCAGGGTTGCCGGCCGTAATGGTCAGGCCATCTACATCGGCCTTCAGCCCACGGCCGCCAAAGGCTTCAAAATTCGAAACCGGAAGCAGCTGAAGATCTAAAACCTTTGCTTCTTCCAGAATGGCTTTGGCCAATGGATGTTCAGATCCGGATTCAGCCGAAGCGGCTAATCGCAGGAATTCTTTTTCGTTTAAAGCGGAGTTAAAGAGCGTAATCGAAGCAACCGCGGGTTTGCCTTTGGTGATGGTGCCAGTCTTGTCGAGAACAACCGTATTGATCTTCGCCAGCTCTTCCAGAGCGGAAGCCGATTTGACCAGAATTCCATTCTGGGCGGCTTTACCCGTTGCCACCATAATGGCAAGCGGGGTGGCCAGGCCCAGCGCACATGGGCAGGAAATAACCAGGACCGAAATCGCGCAGTTCAGCGCAAAGCCAAAACTCTGGCCGGCAATCAGCCAGCCGATCAGGGTCAGGGCTGCAAGAACCAGGACCGTTGGAACAAACACCGCCGAGACCCGGTCTGCCAGTCTGGCAATCGGCGCTTTGGAGTTGCCGGCTTCATCCACCAGCGAAATGATCTGCGAAAGAGTTGTATCATTGCCGACTTTGGTGGCGCGGAAAATAAAGGAACCATTCAGGTTGGTCGTTGCGGACATGACTTCATCGCCCGCTTTTTTATCGACTGGAATCGACTCACCGGTTAAGGCCGCCTGATCGACTGTACCGCTGCCAGAAACAACAACCCCATCGACGGGAATGGTCGCTCCCGGAACAATTTTAATTAACGTACCCGTCTGGACAGCATCCACTGGCGTCTGGGCAAATTCTCCATCCGCCTGCTGGACAAGAGCTGTTTTTGGAGCGAGCTTGACCAGCTTGGCCAGCGCATCGCCAGTTTTGGTTTTGGAGCGGGCTTCCAGATATTTACCTAAGGAAACCAGCGTAACGATCATGGCGGCTCCTTCAAAATAGAGAGCATCCATGGCCGAGTGAATCATCTGATGGTCCATGATGCCATAGCCATAGGCCATTTTCAGCAGTCCATAGAAACCATAGACAAAGGAGACAGAAGAACCCAAAGCAACCAGCGTGTCCATGTTCGGATTGCCATGGAACAGCGTCTTAAAGCCATGCGTGAAAAAATCCCGCTGGATAAACAGAATAATTGTGGCTAAAAACAGCTGAATAATACCATCGACCATCATCCAGTCCATGGACATCAGAAAACTGAAGACACCCATCATCGGCAGCATTGAAAAACACATCAGAATGGCCAGCAGAATCAGCGAGCTGACCAGAACTTTCTTTTTATGTTTCATCTCGTCCTGCATCCGCTTCGAACGCATTTCGTAGTCATTGGCGGCTTCACTTTGGTTTGCGGCATTTTCAATGTTCGTGACCGGTGTTTTAAGCGCGGCATCATAGCCAGCCTGTTCAACCGCCTGAATGATCTTTGCCGCATTGACTTTGGCTGGATCGTATTCCACTTTCATGGATTCAGAAAGCAGCGATACGTCGGCTTCACTGACTCCCGGCAGTTTCGAAACTGCCCGTTCGACAGCAGCCTGGCAGGCTGCACAAGTCATCCCCATCACATTAAATGTCTGGGTTTCAGTATCCACATACGTTTCGACTGTCTGTTTTTCCATATCAACCTTCCTTTCCTATTTCATTCTTCTGAAGACTTTCATCCTTCTGAAGACGTTTTTTAACTTTTCAAAGACCTGATCTATCGCTTCAGGCCCCTCAAAAGGGTTCAGAAACCATAAGTTGGCTCAGGCTTACTTTCCATTATAGTCAACTTTGCAGGTTTTCGCTTTGGAGCGTTCTTCCTCATTTCTTTTGCCGGTCCGTCACTGGACGGCAATTACTGAACGACACCTTGCCACAACAAAAGCCAGCCATATGTCCGTCAGGAAAAAGAAAGAAAAAGAAGAGGAACTTTGCGATTCGATCATCCGGGATTGACCTCTTTTCTTCAATTCTTACGCCCAGTTCTTATCAGGCAGATTCTGCCCGTCTGCATAGAAAAAGCGAGATCTTTCTTCGTATCTTCAGAAGAAAGATCTCGCTGTTGTATTTTTCGTTTTATCGATCGTTTTTCTGGATTTTCCAAATTATCGATCGTTTTTCTGGATTTTCCAAAATTCCCAGAAAAGACATGCCGCCCATTTTTCGATGCCTAAAGTCTTTTTACAAAAAACCAGCCATCTTCAGGCTGCCATTAATTAGCGTTGGAGATGACCACTTTAATCCGGCTCCACAGATCGGCAATGATCTTACGAGCCTTGGCATTGTATTCGAAGACTTCATCGTTGGCATAGCCCGTGCGCGGGATATAAGAATCAATGCCCGCAAATTCGGTATTGGCCAGTTCTTCTTCCGCTTCTTTGTTGGTTGCGGTATAGCCGACATAGGAAGAGTTGAGCATCTGGGCTTCATAACCAGCCGCATAGTTGATAAAGGCATAGGCCAGTTCTGGATTTGGCGCACTCTTTGGAATACACATCGCATCAGTCCAGAGGTTGGTTCCTTCATTGGGCAGGAAGTAACCCATCTGGTCGTTTTCCTGAATGACATAGGTGGCATCCCCGGAATAGATCAGGCCGAGTGCCTTACGGGCATTGGCCATGTGGTCGATGATTTCATCAGTGACAATTTCCGGCTCCATCGTCGTACCGACTTGGGCCAGCCAGTCGTAAGCAGCCTGCAGCTCCTGTTCATTATCCGTGTTCATGGAATAGCCAAGATTTTTCAGGGCCGTCATGAACTGGTCACGCTCAGAGTCATACATGAAAATATCGCCTTTGTATTTTGGATCCTGGAAAACCGCCCAGCCTTCCCGTTCAAGATCTTCAAGCGGAACTTTTTCCTTATCGTAAACGATCCCCACAGTGCCCCAGAAATACGGAACGGAATACTGGTTGCCCGGATCATAGGCCAGATTGAGAACTTTGTCATCGAGCTGAACCAGAGCTTCATCGACTCTGGCCGGATCCAGTTTAGTCAGCAGATCTTCCTGAATCAGGCGCTGAATCATGTAGTCCGAAGGAATCAGCACATCAAAGGCTTCGCCGTTGGCAACCTTGATATACATCTGCTCATTGGAATCAAAGTTATCCACAATGACTTGCGCACCCGTCTGCTCTTCAAAGCCGGCAAGCATTTCATCAGAAATATACTCGCCCGGCAGATACAGATGCAGCGTCTGGCCGGCAAACGCCTGGCTGCCGCCATCGGGTCTGAAAAACACCAGAAGCAAAGCCATCGCCGCAATGATCGAACCGATGGTGATGTTGCGGGCTGAATGGTTGGTGGCTTTTGGCACGTAGTCTGGATCGGCTTCGCGCTTTCTGGCTATTTTCTGGCGGATGACGGGGACAATATTAACCAGAAGCAAAATCACAGTGATCAGTAAAACAAGCAGCGTGGAAATCGCGTTGATTGAGGGATTGACACGCTTGGCCATGGTGTACACCATGATCGACAGGTTCTTGACCCCTTTACCGGTCGCAAAATACGAAATGATAAAGTCATCAAAACTCATCGTAAAGGCAATCAGGGCTCCCGAAACAACGCCCGGCATGATTTCCGGGACGATGACTTTGGTCAGGGTCTGGAAAGGAGTCGCTCCAAGGTCCATCGCCGCATCGGCCAGGTTCGGATCGAGCTGACGGATTTTCGGGGTAACCGAAAGCATGACATACGGGATACAGAACGCAATATGAGCCAGAAGCAGCGTCATGAATCCCCGCTCGATATGGAACGTAATAAACAAAAGCATCAGGCCGATGGCGGTCACGATATCTGGATTCATCATTGGCAGATCGTTGATCTGGGTGACGTAAGCCTTGACCAGCTTGCGGGAATAATTGAGCCCGATGGCGGTCAGCGTCCCGATGATGGTTGAAATCAAAGTTGCAAGCACCGCAATGACAATGGTGACGTAAAGCGAGTCCATCATGTCATGGGAAGCAAACATCTGCGCATACCAGCGCATGGAAAAGCCGGTGAAACTGGTCAGTGATTTTGAGCTGTTAAACGAGAAAACCACCATGAAAACAATGGGCAGGTAGAAGAAGATGATCGTTAAAATCGTCATGATCATACCGACTGGACGTTTTTTCTTCATGCATTCTTCTCCTTCTGGCTGGCCTTGCGGTCAGCCTTGCGAACCAGGGACATCAGCAGCATCATGATCATGGCCATGATGACAGAAATTGCCGAACCGAAATTCCATTCGCCAACGGTAATGAACTGGTTTTCAATGACGTTACCAATCAAGAACCATCCGCCGCCGCCCAACAGTTTCGGGATAAAGAAAGCCGAAATAGCAGGCAAAAAGACCAGCGTAATTCCAGAAATAACGCCTGGAATCGACAAGGGGAAAATGACTCTCCAGAATGTCTGGAAAGGCGACGCCCCCAGATCACTGGCTGCTTCTTCCAGGGATGGATCCATCTTGGTCAGCGAAGAGTGAATCTGCAAAATCATGTAAGGCAGATAGTTGTAGACCATGCCAATCAGAACCGCTGCCTGGGTATAGAGGATTTCGGCATCCTTGATACCAAACCAGCCAAGCACAATTGAGAGCGGTCCGCCTTTGGACAGAATGCCAATCCAGGCATAGGTGCGCACCAGCATGTTGATCCACATCGGCAGCGTAATCGCCAGAACCATCAGATTCTGCGTCTTTTTCGAGCAGCGGCTGATCCAGTAGGCGATTGGATAGCCAAGCAGCAGACAGATGGCCGTGGTTTCGATCGCGATGGTCAGCGAGCGCCACAAAATCAATAAGAAGTCCGGATCCGTAAAGAAGCGGATGTAGTTATCTAAAGTAAAACGAAACGTCGTAACTTCGTTGCCAGGCTGAATGAGCGAGTAAAACACGATCAAAAGCATCGGCAATAAAAGCATGCCAGTTCCCCAGATCAGATATGGGATGGCAAGACGGCGCCAGGTCTTCATGAGATAAAGCCCTCTTTTTCCATGACATGGATATCTTCAGGTTTGAAGTCCAGACCGACTTCCACACCTTCTTTGACATTGGCCGTGGTGTGAACCTTGAATTCACGACCGGTTGTCCAGAATGTAATCGGGTAAATCCCGGTTTCGATATTTTCCGGATCAAAGTCATAAGTCACAGTCAGATTGACACTCTGATCTTCGTTATCGAGCTTCCAGCCCTGCGCGTTGGCCCAGGTCTTCAGATCGGTATCAAGCGCAATGGATTCCTCAATTTCGTCTTTGGATTTAAAGAAGTCAAATGCGGACACGCCTTCGTTTTTCTTCTGGTTGCGGACAACCTGCTGGTCGACCACCTGAATGGTCTTGGTAATCGACAGATTGTTCTGGGTTGTAAAGGTGATCGTATAGGTACCGATCTTGTCTTCAAGGTTGGTTTCCACTTTTTCGATCGACAGCTGTTCATCGGTTTCATCATTCCAGGCCTGGGCATCCGCACGGGCGATCAGATCTTTTTCCTCGATGCCTTCCATGTCTTCAACATCCAGATAGAAGCTGTTGCCGGAAATATGGATATGGCCGTCATCGACCTGGTTGGCGCTTTCTTCGGTGATATGCATATTGACCGTTACATGGGTGCCCGGAACCGTTTCGACGATGACTTCATTGAGCATGCCTTTAAATAACACACTTTCGACCGTTCCATTCAGTTTGCCCTGGTTGTAAGGAACCAGGTTGATATCTTCAGGGCGAATCACCACATCGACCGGTTCATTGGTTCTGAATCCCTTATCAATACATTCAAAGTCGGTTTCATCAAAGCGAACGAGTTCATCTTTGACCATGATGCCGGGAATAATATTGGATTCCCCAATAAAGCTGGCCACATAGGCGTTGGCCGGTTCATTGTAAATTTCGGTTGGGGAGCCGACCTGCTGAATTTCGCCCTCTTTCATGACGACGATCTTGTCGGACATGGTCAGCGCTTCTTCCTGGTCGTGGGTAACGAAAATAAAAGTAATGCCGACTTCCTGCTGAATCCGTTTCAGTTCGTACTGCATTTCCTTGCGCAGCTTTAAATCCAGCGCGCCAAGGGGTTCATCGAGCAGGAGCACATTGGGTTCATTGACCAGTGCGCGGGCAATGGCCACCCGCTGCTGCTGTCCGCCAGAAAGCTGGGTGATTTCTCGTTTTTCATAGCCCTCCAGACCAATCAGGCGAAGCATACGCATGACTTTCTGTTCAATGATGTCATCCGACACCTTCTTGAGTCGAAGACCGAACGCGATGTTTTCATACACGTTCATATTTGGAAACAGTGCATACTTCTGGAACACTGTATTCAACTCACGTTTGTAAGGGGGAAGTTTGGTAATGTCCTTACCGTCAACCAGAATTTCTCCTTCATCCTGGTCAAGAAAACCGCCCAGAATGCGAAGCAGGGTTGTCTTTCCGCATCCGGAAGGCCCAAGCAGAGTGACAAACTCGTTTTCATAAATGTCCAGATCAATTCCCTTCAGGATAATCTGGTCATCAAAGCTTTTCTGGACGTTTCGAAACTGAATCAGCTTCTTTTTTTCGTTTTCCATCCTCAATTCCTTTCCAGAGCCTGCCGGCTAGAAAACCGGCGGCGTCGAAATCCACAGCAGCTGCGCATTGCTTTTGCCGGTATTGACGATCTGATGACTCAAGGAGCCATCCATATAAAAAGTCTCGCCGGCATGAACAGTTGCGCTGGTGCTGTTTTCAAATTCAATCCGGACAGTGCCGCGAAGGACATATCCGAACTCCTGACCATCGTGATTGGAAACTTTCATGGATCTGCCTTTTACAGGCAGCCGCAGCAGGATCGGTTCCATCTCGTTTTTCTGCGCATTGGGAACAATCCAGCTGATTGAATATTCATCCTGCTCATCTTCAAAAAAATCGTCCTTGCCAAACACGATCCGCTCGTCGCTTTCCTCCTGGAAAAACTCTGCCAGGCTGGTCCCGAGGGCCTCGAGAATGTTTTCGAGCGTCGTGATGGAGGGGGAGGTCAGATTTCGTTCGAGCTGAGAAAGAAAGCCTTTGGTCAGTTCACTGCGGCTGGCCAGCTCTTCCAGAGTCAGGCCGCTGGTTTTGCGCAGTTTCCGTATTTTTGCACCAATATCCACAGGTCCCTCCGTTTAGTATCACTAAACAAACGATAATCTTTAAATAAACGCAATGCTTATTATATCGATCGCGCCGCAGGGATCAATTGAAAGGACAGAATTTGGCAAAGTTGTCCTTTCTGAGGCCTGCCATTCTTCAAAAGTGTTGCTTTTGCGCTCCAATGTCAGGCATTTTCTGTTTGCCCGTTCTATCGCCTGACTTGACAGGAACAAAATCCGGCGGATTCTGGCAAGTTTTCAAGGCTTTATCCAAAGATTATTTTCATATCCAATCCGGATGGCTTCCACTTTTGCGCTCTGAAACCTTACGGCAGTGTTCTCAAGCGGCATTCATGGACGGCTTTGAGGGCTGCGGAGGTTTTGTTTATCTTTTTAGCCCCCTGTTGTCTGTCAAGAAACAGTAAAGTTGGTAAAATTCTGGAAATGTAAACGGAACGAATCGGCCGCCTGTCTTACTGCCTGGTAAAATCTGCCTTACAATGCGCCCATCTTTCGCGTTCCGCCATTAAATTTAGTAAAATGCCTTTCGTCAAAAGGAGACCTTCTGTCAATGAATAAATCATCTTTTCTAATGGATACGCTTCGCGGCATGGTCATCGGCATTGCCAACATCATCCCTGGAGTATCCGGCGGGACCATGATGGTGGCCATGGGCATTTACGATAAGCTCATCTATTCCATCACCCATCTGTTTTCCGATTTCAAAAAATCGATTAAGCTGCTGATTCCGATTTTTGCCGGCATCCTGCTTGCGCTGGCCCTGCTTTCCAAACTGATCGAATACTGTCTGCTTCACTGGCCGATCGCAACCAATCTGGGCTTTTGCGGGCTGATTCTGGGTTCTGTGCCAGCGATTGCCCACCATGTCAGACATAAAGGCTTTTCGCCTTCCATGGCGGTCTGCTTTGTGGTGTTTTTCGCGCTGGTTGTGGGCGGAGCTTTGATGACTGAATCCTCTGCGTCCAACGTGACCCTCAACACCAGTTTCATGGGGCTGGTCATGTTGTTTATCGTCGGCGTGATCGCGGCGGCCACTATGGTCATTCCCGGTGTTTCCGGTTCAATGATGCTGATGTTAATGGGCTATTACGAACCCATCATCAATCTGGTCTCCGAAACGGTGGATTCTCTGGTCCACTTCAACATGGCCCAGTTCGGCCATTGTTTCTTACTGGCCCTGCCCTTCGGCCTTGGCGTCATCCTCGGTATTTTTGCGATTGCCAAACTCATTGAATGGATTCTTTCCAGGTGGCGCCTGCAGACGTATTGGGCCATTCTGGGTCTGATCCTGGCTTCCCCCTTTGCCATTCTGATCAAGACCGACTGGGCGACTTTCTCGATCTGGCAGCTTCTCTTTGGTATTCTTGCCGGCCTGGCCGGAGGATATGCGGCCAGCCGTCTGTCGGAATAACCCCCAGCTTTCCGGTTCAAGTTGCTGTTTTCATTCATCAACTGAAAATCACAAGCTGAAAAAATAAGCACCGGTTCAAACCGTTCCCCATTTAAAACCGTTTCGAATCTTATGGGCTGCTTTTTGCAAATCTTCCTTTTGCAAAGAGCAGCCCTTTTTATGTCTCGCTTTTGTATGCCGCCAATCTGGCCAAAAAGAAAAAGAGGCACCCGGTCTGGATGTCTCTTGCAAGTTTTCTATCTGTCAAAATCCGTCTAGCTGAATCTGCCAGTCTGGTTTGCCGCCTTGCGTTGCCATGCAGGTTTCGATTACGAGAATGGATGAACCAGGCGCAGCTCAATTTTGTATTTTTCTGGCGTATCCAGGCTTTGACGGATAGCTTCCGCAATTTCTTCAGCCGTTTTCTTCTCTTCGTATGGGACAATCAGATCGAAGAAGAGATGTGTCCGTCTGGTCCGCTTTTCAATCCGGAAGTCCTGAATGGTCCAGTGATTTCCCATTCTGGCCACACTGCTGGCCACTTTATCTTCGAGCAGATTGGTCTGAATATCGTCGAGAATGACAGGATCAACATGAGTAACCAGCTCGATGTTCATATCCTTATAAACCTTCCGTTCAAGCCGGTCGACTTCTGAATGGACATCAATCAGTCCAAGCGTTCCATCGACTTCGACATGCGCTGTGGCGTAAGTATATTTTGGACCGTAAGAATGAA
This sequence comes from Allobaculum sp. JKK-2023, assembly GCF_034745455.1. Classification (NCBI taxonomy): domain Bacteria; kingdom Bacillati; phylum Bacillota; class Erysipelotrichia; order Erysipelotrichales; family Erysipelotrichaceae; genus Allobaculum; species Allobaculum sp. JKK-2023. Next base: position 1,533,061 of record NZ_JAYERV010000003.1, read on the forward strand.
CCGCAATGTCATGAACATCGATGACCATCGGGCTTTCCATGATCGTATCGATGATCTGGTTAATCTGGTCGGCCGATGGGGCTTCTCCAAGCAGAGTGTTGATGACATCTTTTAAAAGTCCCCAGGCAGAAAACAGGATAATCCCCGAAACGATGATGCCGACAACGCCATCCAGATCGTAATGAATCAATGGCGAAACAAGGGTGGAAAACAGAACCAGCAGGGTTCCCATCGTATCATTTCGGGAATCCAGCGCATTAGCCAGCAGCAGGTCGCTCTTGTATTCAACGCCGTATTTATGGTTGTAGGCATACATGTACAGCTTGACGCAGATCGATAAGATCAGCACCGCAACGGCTGCCCATTCAAAGTGAACAGGACCTGGATGAATGATTTTCTCGATAGACTGCTTGAGCATTTCAATGCCCAGATAGACAATGACCATGCCCATGAACAGCGCCGCAATGGTTTCCGTGCGCTCATGGCCATAGGGATGCTCTTTATCTGCTGGCTTTTCGGCAATTTTGAACGAAAGAATCGAGATGATATTGGACATGAAATCCGTCAGGTTGTTGATGGCATCTCCTTTAATGGCGACCGATCCCACCATATACCCAATCGAGTACTTCGAAGCAAACAAAAAAAAGTTCAGTCCAATGCCCACATATCCAAGCAGTTTGCACACCGCATACCGGATTGAGCTGGCATCCTTCTTATTGTCTGTTTTTTTGTCCGTTATCAGCTTGCGAATCAGAAAGGAAATCATAGATTTCGACCTCATTTCTTTAAAATTACGATTTCTTATGATAAAGTATTGAAACATACGGAGACGTATCGAAGTGGTCATAACGGGCCTGACTCGAAATCAGGTAGTCTTAACGGGCTCGTGGGTTCGAATCCCACCGTCTCCGCCACTATGAAAAGTGCAGCCGGCCCTGCCGGCTTTTTTTATGCCTTCTTTTTGGATTCGAGTCTATCGGTCTCAAAAGAAGGCTTTTTACATGAGCTGAAATCACTCCTGTAATAGAAGAGTATAAAAGAATTCAACCAGACCGGCATAAAAATGCCCGTGCCTTCCGTTACAAATCGTTTCTTTTCAATGATTTCCTCTCAGCCTTTTTTGGACTGCCCCGCTCCATCTTCTGCTCATCTTTTCTCATCGCCCCAACAGGATATAATAGGCAGGAAAGGAAAAGCTGCCTTTTGACAGCAGGTAAATCTATGTCTGATGAAGTTATTATTGTATTCAATTCCAGCCGTTTTGGTCAGGGAAATCCTCAGCTTGGCGAAAAACTGATGATTTCCTTTTTAGAGTCTCTTGCAGATCAAAGCGCAAAACCACGCGCCATTCTTCTGTACAATTCCGCTGTGGTTCTGGCCACCAGCCAGTCTCCAGCCAGCACCCAGCTTGATACTCTTGAAAAAATGGGTGTGGAAATCCTGGTCAATGAACAGAGTCTGGCTTTCTATAACCTTGGATCCGTTCGCACAGTTGGTAAACCGGCCGATATGACCGCGATGACTGAGCGGATGCTCAACGCCGGTCTGGTCGTCAAGCCATAGTCTCTTACTTTTTTCTTAAAACAGGCAATCCCCCTTATTTGTAGGATCGCCACCGTTTCGTTTCCGCTTACATCAGCTGAATTTGACAATTATTGAAATTTTAATATCCTATCAAAGATGCCAGCTGATGAATGTTTGCAGGCAGATAGAAAGGAACTTTCTGATGGAAAAATGGACTCAGGATCAGTATGAACAGACCCTTGCACGCAAAAAGCAGGAAGCTCACGATGCTATGCAGCTGTACATTCTGATCAATGCCAAAGATCTGCAGGATGAATGCGAACCAGGCGTAAAAAATCTGTCTGCTGCATGCAAAGCCATGCTCAACCAGATGCTTGAAGGCGACGGCTTTGAAGTTGAACCAAAAGTCAAAAGCAAAATTGCTGGAAAACTGACTGTTCGCTATTATGTCGACAACCTCGATCCGTCCCGTCGTAAATACTCTGAAGTCAATCAATAATCCGACTTCCAAGCCGTCTCAAATGCAGCTTTCACTCCATTTGAGACGGCTTTTTAATGCCTTGATGCTGTTTTCTGAAGCCCCGCTTTTCTGTCCCTTCTTTTCCCTCAAAAAATTCGTCTGATTTGATTCTGGTCTTGTTCTCCTTCATTCAGTATCAAGTTTCATTGTCTTACTTTTTTCTCTAACCAAGCCATTTTCAGGCAAGCCATCCATCTATTTGTTCATCCTTAGGATTTTCAGACACCCGACTCAAAAAGAAAAGGCTTCTGGCTATCAGAAACCTGAAAGCCAGAAACCTTTGACTGCCAACAAAAGCAATATTGTAAGTTTAATGTGTTAATCTGCGACGAGTTTAAACCAATCAACTGAGTTTAGTTTAAGAAACTGCATTCTTCCTGTCAACACATTTTTCTATATGACCGCCAAAAAGCAGGAACACCATGTGAAAGTCACTTCACTTTACCGTGTTTTAGCTTCTGCCCATTTGGTTTTAACAGATAAAAAACAGACAAATCGTTTTAAACATACTCTACTCTGAACTGTTGTTTTCAAGCGCGAAAACGTGCTGTGAATGATTATTCCTGCCCCCACATACGAGCAGATCTGGAAAGATCGTTTTCCTTCCCTGCTCATTTTTTGCAAATCTTGCTTTCAGAAAATTGCCGTCTCTCAATAAAGGATTTCGAAATCAACCGTTTTTCCTTCTCATATTTCATCTCGCTATATATTTTAATTAGTTTTTTATAAATGCAAAATATTGTTTAATAACTTGATTTTTCTTCCTGTTTTTCAATAACAGTCCCCAAAACATCACCCTGATGATTTCGTAGATTAACACAAATTACGAAATCCAAAAACGAGAACGGCGCAATCAACATATCCACAACATCAGGAAAGGAAGAAAAGGAAAAATGAGAAAAAAGCATTTGCAGCTGCTGCTTACAGCGGTTCTTGCCGGAACAACAGTTTCCACAATGGCAGCTGGACTGACGGTACCTGTACAGGCAGAAGGAAATGACACCAATGACGATAACACTCAAGATGCAGTTGCCTCAATTGGTGAAAAAACCTATGACAGTCTTGAAAGTGCATTAAATGCAGTGAAAGATAATGAGGAAACAACGATTCAATTATTGAAAGATGCTTCTCCTAAATCTGGAAATTACTATTTCTTAGTTGAAGCCAACAAAAAAATCATTCTGGACTTGAATGGCCGCAACATTAGTAATAATGATTACTGCGCTCTTTATGTACAAAATGGAGGCCATCTTACCATCACTGACACAGCAGGAAACGGAAGTATTACAGCTACGCCTGCTCAAGCAGAAGGTTATGCTATTTTTAACCGAGGCCAATTAACAATCAATGGAGGAACCATTGCAGGAGGATCGGAGGAAAAGGGTTATTCCGTATTTACCGCAAACGATGACGGAAATACCCTGGACAATATCAAGACGACGATTGTCAGCGGAACACTCAAGGGTTTATGCACCAACGGCAATGATAAAAATGTGGAAATTGAAGTCCAAGGCGGCGAATTCAATACTCTCTCTTATTTACCTGCCCAAGGTACTTATACAATTCGGGGTGGAACTTTCAAGTGTACCGAAACCGCAGATGGCTGGAATAAAGCTTGCCTTGCAGTCAAAGCTGGAACCCTCAATATCGAGGGTGGAACTTTTGAGTATCAGCAGACGTCAGACCAGCAGAACAGCAATAGTACTTCAACTAATAATAATGGACCTGACGATTTCTATGGAGCGATCGTTATCTCCAAACCAACTGATGCAAACGCTGAGACCGCCTATGCCGATGATTTGACAGTTACTATTAGTGGCGGAAGCTTTACCACTAATAAAGGGGACGCCATCGTCGTTGCTAATTATGCAAGCGAGGAGAATGGAACTGCTATAAAATTAAACATTTCGAATGCAGACGTAACTGGTAATGTTGACTACTATATCCCTAATGATGCAACTACAAAACCCACAACAGTTGCCATCACAGGCGGCAGTTTCACATCCAATCCTTTGGCTTCAGAAACATTAGAGAGTGTATTAACTGACTCTGAGAATACGCCTGTTGCTTCAACTGGTTCTGAGGAAAGCAAAACCTTCTATGTTGGTCCTGTGCGCATCTCTCAAGCAATGAATAGTGCAGCTTCCCAGACAGAATTTACCATTACCCAGGGAAATTTAGATCTTTCAAGCGTTAAAGCTGGTATCAAAATTAAAAATGAAGGGGACGGAACAGTTAAGATCAACAATCAAACAGTCGCTAAAGATGCGGAAATCACTACGAGCGGACCGTCCACTTCTGGTGGATCTTCTGGATCATCAGGGGGAAATTCTCCTGTAGACAAAGTAACTTCAGTAAGTATGCATCGTCTCTATAATCCTAATTCGGGAGAACATTTCTATACAAAAGAAGCCGCCGAAAAGAACCATCTGGTCTCTCTGGGCTGGCAGGCAGAAGGCGTGGGATGGACTGCACCAAGCACATCTACCCAGCCTGTCTATAGACTGTATAATCCGAATGCTGGAGATCATCACTACACCATGAATGCCGCTGAGCAGAAACACCTGATCTCTCTGGGATGGAAAGATGAAGGCATTGGCTGGTATTCTGATGAGGCCAAGACGATTCCACTGTATCGGGAATACAATCCTAACGCAAAAGCTGGAAGCCATAACTACACAACAAGTCAGGCTGAACACAATCATCTGATCAGCGTCGGCTGGAACGATGAAGGTATTGCCTGGTACGGTGTAAACTAACGTCCCCAATCAATAAAGCAAAAAAACTGAACAGGAATTCAGAACGGTTGCAGCTAAGTAAGAGAACTTCTGCTGGCTTGTATGGTCAACAGAGCGAATGCCCAAGCGGAAACGGACTCCAAATAAGAGTTCAAAACAGAACGATCTGAATCTACTGAAAGTGATATTGAAAAAGCCACCTTTTCAATTGGCATAAACAATCGGGCCTCTTAACGGAGGCCTTTTTATTTTTTGGATATGATGGCCACCAAACAAGAGCCGGAAAAAGTACAGTCTCAAATTATTGTATGCAAAAGAGTATCTCTATCTTGCATATTTTTTATAAGTCATCGCTGGTTCTAATAGTACCTATGGTTAGAAGTTCATATTGAACAACAAACAGAAAACAATATTTAAAACATTGGGGAGATCCATCAGTCTGATCGTAGTTTGCAGGGATGTATTCTCATGGACATGTTTCATAGGTCATAATGGAGTACTGCCGATTGAAGTTTCTTCAACTAGAACTTTCCCAGTCAGTAGAGCTATACGAGAGGTTATCCTAACACTTTTTTAGGACAACTTCTTTTCTTTAGGCCTGTTAACAACCAGAATTTCTGAAGGAATTGTCATATTTTAACCTCTTTATGTATCGCTCAATTGCCCATAACACACCGATTATTGAGCTATACATCAAGAGAAATCGCGTAAAACTTGGACCTTAAAATCATCTCATTACAGCCTTGACAGGAAATCTGGGACTTCAAAATATCCATTTTTAGAAACAAAGAGCCCAAAAGCAATCCTGATCGGTGGCTTTTAGGCTCAATATCGTGGTAATCGTATAGCTCAACTGACTGGGAAAGTTCTATTCAACAGTGCTGATAATTTCTATGACATTTAAGCTGGTAACCAATGGAATCGGCAAGACGATCAAGCAAGCCAAGAAAAAAGCAACGATTCATCCGGTGACCATCCAAGCTGAATGTTTTCGTAAAAAAGCAACGCAGATGTATCTTGCATACCAACATAAAGGAAATATCTACCTTTTAATCGTGCCAACATCGCAGCAAGCCTTCGCAAAAATTGAATCAATCGTATCAGAATCGCACCTAATCGCATCAGATGGCGAATTTATCGTGTCAGAACTGAATTTATCGTGTCATAATCGAATCAGATTCTGACCTGATCTGATCATTCTATTAAAGGCGAGGGGGGAGAAAAAATGGTATTTCAAGAAAGTGAAAATGTTGAACTCAAAAAAATTGTTGTAGACGACATTAAAAAAGAGATTATTGCCTTTGCTAACTGTGACGGAGGAAAACTGTATGTCGGTGTTGGAGATGATGGAACCGTAACGGGAGTCCCTGATCCAGATAACGCATCTTTACAAATTTCTAATATGGTCAGAGATGGAATTAAACCAGATGTAACAATGTTTATTCATTATCAAACACTACAAGAAGCAAAAAAAGAAATTGTCGCAGTGGATGTACAGCGCGGAACCAATCGTCCCTATTATCTTGCCAAGAAAGGACTTCGTCCAGAAGGTGTTTATGTCAGACAAGGTTATTCTTCGGTGCCTGCCACTGATACAGCAATTCGACAGATGATCAAGGAAACGGATGGTGATCGTTTTGAAGCCAGACGGAGTTTAATGCAGGAACTCACATTTAATGCTGCAAATAAAGAGTTTGCACTCCGAAAGTTGAAATTTGGTCTTTCACAAAGAAGAACTTTGAAATTGCTGGACCAAGATAATCTGTATACCAACTTGGGTTTACTTTTATCTGATCAATGTACTCATACAATTAAAACTGCTGTCTTTCAGGGAACAGATTCAAGAGTTTTCAGAGATCGTCAGGAATTTTCAGGGTCTCTTTTGCAACAAATGAATGACGTTTATGCGTATATTGATATGCATAATCAAACGAAAGCAACCGTAGAGAAACTATATCGGATTGATGTGAGAGACTATCCAGAAACTGCCATTCGTGAAGCTTTATTGAATTCACTGGTTCATCGGGAATATTCCGTGAATACAAGTTCATTCATCAAGATCTTTGCTGACCGTATTGAATTCTTATCCTATGGCGGATTAGTATCTGGACTTGAACAAGAAGATATACTCACTGGACTTTCCGTATGCCGAAATCAGGATTTGGCCAGTGTATTTTATCGCCTGCAATTGATTGAAGCCTATGGAACTGGAATTCAGAAAATTATGGCGGAATATGAGGGTTTTGAAAAGCAGCCCTTAATTGAAACAACAGCGAACACCTTTAAAATCATTCTGCCAAACCGAAATACTCAATACGAAGAAAAACCTGATAATCTCACCGAAAGCTATAAAGAAGTATGTTATGAAGAAAAACTACGCTGTAAAGAGGAATTAAATATCAAGGGAAAATTGAGCAATGAAGAAAAAGTAATCAAATTTGTCCAAGAACATGGGTCTTTGAGAAAAAGTGATGTTATCGCTTTGCTTGGAGTGAGTTCTTCTACAGCGTCCCGTCTTCTTCGAAAGCTGAAAGATAATAAACTTCTTAAACAAACAGGTAAAGCGCGAGATACTTACTACGTGGCAGCTGAGTCATAGAATATTTTTTACCGACTGGGACGCTTTCTGGAAGGATCAGGAAACCGGGGCCCACGGTAAGGTTTAAGTAGAGGATAACCTTTCAAACAAATGCGCCAAGAATTCCCTGGCCATCACTTTCTCTACCCAACTTAAAGAATCAGCAGTAAAAATTTGGCAGTGTAGAATATTAGAATGTCCGTCATTAAAAACAAACAGCCTAAAAGTAATCCGATCGGTGACTTTTAGGCTGTTTTTCGTATTCATCCTATCGTACAACTAACTAAGAAAGTTCTATTTGGAAAGTTCTATTTGATTGTAATTCTCTGAATTTCAGCTGTCTAAGCCGCCTCGATACTTTTACGGGAGCTGGCAATGACTGTTTATGCCAGTAAAGAAATTTTTGAGAATTCGTTTGAAGAAATCTCTTCCAGCCATTCTTCTTTCCATCTCCAAACTGGATGTTCCATCCCGTCTGGACCTTTCTGATCCCTGTGGTCTTTTAATAAAACTTAAAGCCTGCTTTAATTTTCGGTCAACCTTATTTGGATACATTATGAGCGTGCTTACGGGGCACGGCGGCAAAACAAGCCAAGCAGCCCACCGAGCTTAAACAGATTTGATTCTGTTCGATCGATATACAACCGCCACCAGGCGACAGATCTTAGAAAGAAGAAACATATGAACTTAAATAGAAAACATTTTGCGCTGTCCGCGATGATGGCGGCAGTCCTTGCTCTGACTGGATGTTCTACTGCACAGGCCCCAGTCGAAAACCAGGCTTCTGAAACAAAACAGGCCGTTGTCAAAGACAAAAATGCCCAGAGTGACAAGACACAGACGACAAAGACAGAAACTGAAGATAAAAACGATGACGTAGAGCTGGACAACCTCACAGCTGTAGAGGGAACGACTATTTCTTTAAGTGATGCCAAAAGCAATCTGCTCATTAACAAAGGCGGAACCTACACATTAAAAGGCAAAACAAACTACACCATTGTTGTGGATGCTAAAGATCAGGATGTCACTTTAATTCTTGACTCTGCGACCATTGATGCCAAAGATCTTCCAGCCATCTACGTTCGCAATGCGAAGAAAACAGTTGTAGATGTAACTGGGAGTTCATCATTAAGCAGTACTTCGCACACTGCCCAGGACGGACTGAATGCAGCTCTGTACGTTTGCAGTGATCTGGATTTAAAAGGATCCGGTACATTAACCATCACAGATCCAAATGGACATGGCATTAAGGCCAAAGGCGATATAACAAGCCGGAGCGTAACGATTAAGGTGCAGAGCGGTCAGGATGGCATTCACGCCAGCGACAACCTTACTATTAACTCCGGTACATATTCCTTCACTGCTGATGATGAAGGGATCGAAGTCAATGAAGCTTTAACTATCAACAACGGTACTTTTACAGTGAATTCCAAAGGTGATGGCCTGCGGGCAGAAACCGGCGTGGCCATCAAGAATGGTACGTATACCATCACAACAGAAAACGAAGGCATTGAATCCAAGGCGGATCTGACCATTGAAAACGGAACCTTCACAATTAACGCAACAGACGATGGCAGTAATGCTGGAAATGATCTAACCGTTAAAGGTGGAACATTAAATGTTGTATCCACCTCTAACGATGGTCTGGATGCCAATAGCAACCTGAATCTTGAAGGCGGAACAATCAATGTTACGGCTTTAAAAACACCAGAAGGTGCCTTTGATGAAGATAATGCGAAATTCAAGATCAGCGGCGGAACCATTGTTGGTCTTTCTGCAATGGCCACTTTACCAACTGATGTAACTCAGAATACGGTCATGATCAACGCCAGCTCTTCCTTCAAAAAACTGGAACTCAAACAGGGTGGCAAGACCATCCTGACTTTCAGCAATCCATCCAGCTCCACAACAACCTCAAACAAGACAAGTGAAGCAACCCAGACAACATCCAATGACCAGACCGGCAACTCTTCTGAGTCGACTGATTCTGCCAACAAAGACAATTTTCAGAATACCAAGCCGGAGATGAGACAGGGCGGCATGCCAGGAGCTAACGCCTCCACAGCCGTACTGACGCTTTCCTGCAAAGATCTCAAAGCTGGATCCGAAGCCGAACTCTATCTCGACGGTGAACTGGCTGAAACCTTTACCGTCGAAGAAGGTCTGACACAAGTCGGAAACATTCAGACCATGGGCGGTGGCATGCCGGCTGGTGACTTTGGCGGCCGCGGCGGCCAGATGCCTGGCAATTTCGAAAATGGCCAACGTCCAGAAATGCCTGAAGACTTTGACTTTGGCAACGGTGAACGCCCGCAAATGCCTGAAGATTTCGAAAACGAAAATTCCCGAAAACAGAAATCCGGTCGTTCCAACAAAGGCGGACAGAATAACCAGAATACACAGGAAGACACCACTTCCTCTGCAACGAAAACAACTGCAGCTCTTTAATTGAAGTCTTAACGAAAGAGCCGCAGTCAACTCGATTACGTCTTACAGATGAAATAAAAATCATCTACTTTCCTTCCTTCCCTTGCCAGAACCTTTCCCGGTTCTGGCTTTTTGTTTTTCTGCTTTCCAAGTGATTTCTTATCACTTGTCAGAAAATATGAGCAGCTATCTGGATTTGTTGGCAGTAATAGAGATTGCTGATTATATGAATAACCTGAATATCCAAGAGATTGAACCTTAAACGGGATTAGAGTCAGACAGATTGAATCTTAAACCCTAAATTCCCCACTATATACAGAGATGTAGTGGTCCGAAAGTCCTGATATTACTTTTTATAAAGAAATATCAGGACTTTTCTCTTGACTTATTAAGTATGTATAATCTATAATATTTACAAGTTATACATAGGTTTTGGAGGCCTGCTATGTCATCTCAAGTGAAGGTTAAAGGTAAAAATGGTCGGATTTATGTTTATGAGGTTGAGTCATTTTGGAACAAAGAGAAGAAAAAACCTGATTCTCATCGTAAATGCATCGGCCATATCGATGAACGGACGGGAGAAATCGTTCCGAATCGGCCTAGAGCTAAAAATGGAAACGGACTTCGTCAATCTAAACCAGAGTCACAGATTACTGTAACTGGCAGCGGCAGTTTTTCGATTGTGGATAAGGCCGCTCGTGAAACGGGGTTAATGGACTGCCTTAAAAAAGTCTTCCCAAATCACTGGCCTTACATTATGACCTGCTGTGAATTTCTAGCCTCTACCGGTGATCCGCTCTACTTAATTGACCGCTGGTCTGCTCATAATGAAACCTACCTTCCTAATGGTTTAATCAGCCAAAGAGTCAGTGAGCTTCTGCAATGTCTTACCTTGTCAAAGCAGCAAGAATTTTTCAGAACATGGATAGCTCATAATGAGTCTAAAGAATACTTTGCCCTGGACATCACAAGTGTTTCATCCTATTCCGAATTCATTTCCATGGTGAAGTATGGCTATAACCGCGATCATGAACCTCTTCCCCAGATTAATCTTCTGATGATTACAGGGCAGAAAAGCAAGCTTCCTATCTATTTCATGCCCCTTGATGGCAAGATCAAGGATGTAAAGGCACTGAAGTCCGTTTTGGAGAACCAGACGATGATTACCCCAAAAATGCTTTCTTTGATCATGGATAAAGGATTTTTCTCGTTATACAACCTGGAGGCTCTCTATAAGGACCATTTTCACTTTGCGTTAGGTGTACCTTTTACCAGTAAGATCGCCAAAGAAGCTGTAGAAAAATACAGAGATACGATTGAAAGCCACTACAATGTGGTGAGTGTTGCAGGTGATGAGGTTTATGGAGTAACAGAGCTGCAGAAATGGGAAGGCCATCGTCTCTATCTCCATATTTATTTTGACAGCGATAAAGCTGCTGGAGAAAAGAAAGCATTCAATCATAAATTGCATACTACTTACCAGGCGCTCTGCAACGATGAAAAGGTAAATGATGAGAAATTCGTTGAAACGTATTTCACCATAAAAGAGACAAAAGTCAGAGGACGCAAGGTTCTCTATAACGATGCGGCCATCGAAAGCCATCTAAAAAACAGAGTGGGCTGGTTTGTCATGGCCAGTAATTTCATCAAGGATAAAACAGAAGCATTGACCATCTACAGAGAGAAAGACTGCGTTGAAAAGTCATTTGATGACCTGAAAAATCAGATGGATATGAAACGATTGAGAGTCCACAGTGAAGAGACAATGAACGGGCGGATATTCATACAGTTTCTGACATTGATCCTGGTTGTTTGGATTCGTCAGAAGCTTTCAGAAGTGAAATGGTCCAATAAGTATTCCTATCAGGAAATCATGAATGAGATTGGAGAACTTAAGAAAATCAGCGTGGAAGGAAAAAGAAAAAATCTGACTCTGCAGACAACCAGTCTACAGAATCAGATTATGGAACTATTCGGCCTTTAATGGACATGTGTATAAAGGCGGGAATTTAGGTTAAACACGATTAGAGTCAATCAGATTGAGTCTTAGGGCTGATCAGAAAGAAATCTTTCATCCAGGAAAAGTTTGGACCTTTCTGTTTCCAGATTTGAAAGGACTCTGGTCTGCATTCCTATTTCAATCCGACCCCAAACCATTTAAAAAAACCGATCCGAAGACCGGTTTTGAATAGACTGAAATTTAGATTGCGAAGTATGGAGAAGCAAAGTAGATCACGAAGATTACCATCAGGATCCATACTGTCGGATGAATTTCTTTAGTTTTGCCCGCGGCGATCATTGCAACTGTGTAGGCAATGAACCCAAAAGCAATACCGTTGGAGATTGAATATGTCAGAATCATGGAGATGACGGTGATGAACGCTGGAATTGCGATCACCAGATCATCCCACTGGATGCTGCGCAGCTGCTGAGCCATCATGACACCCACGATGATCAGGGCAGGAGCTGTAACCGCATTGGTAATCAGGCCCAGAATCAGTGGGGAAATGAAGATGGACAGGATAAACAGTACACCCGTTGTAACAGCAGTCAGACCTGTACGTCCGCCTACACCAACACCAGAAGAAGATTCAACGAAGCTGGTTACAGTAGAAGTACCTAAAGCAGCACCGATGCAAGTTCCGATGGAGTCAGCTAACAGAGCCTGTTCTGCATTTTCAAGTTCACCTTTCTCGTTAACCAGACCGATTTCGTTACCGATGGCAACTAAAGTACCAGCTGTATCGAAGAAGTCTACGAATAAGAAAGAGAAAATAATAACGACTGCGTTGAATGGGTGAGCAAACAGTTCGCCAAATCCGCTCATGAACGCACCAGCAGCACTCATGTTGAAGTGAGTGGTGAACAGTCCATTGAGTGCAGGCATTCCGTCAAAGCCGCAAAGACCAAGAATAACCCCGGCAATTGCGGTGATGACCAGACCAACGAATACGCCGGCTGGAACTTTGCGAACCACGCAGACGATTGTAGCCAGAACACCGAAGATGGATAACAGAACGGTTGGATCGGACAGATCACCAATTCCAACGAAAGTGGATTCGTTGGCAATGATGATTCCGGAGTTTTTCAGGCCGACGAAGGCGATGAAGAAACCAATACCAGCACCGATCGCAAGTTTGAGCTGGACAGGAATCGAGTCGATAATTTTCTTACGGATACCAGTAACCGAAATCACAACGAAAACGATACCGGAAAGAAATACAGCCGCCAGAGCAGCCTGCCAGGAATATCCCATACCCAGGCAGACAGTATAGGCAAACAGGGCGTTGACACCCATACCAGCAGACAGAGCGACTGGATAGTTAGCCAGAAAGCCCATCAGGAAGCAGGCAATTGCTGAAGAAAGGGCAGTCGCCATGAAAACAGCTTCTACATCCATTCCCGCATCGGACAGGATCATTGGGTTAACCCCCAGGATGTAGGCCATTGCAAGGAATGTTGTTAAGCCGGCAATAAGCTCAGTCTTAACTGTCGTTTTCTTCTCCTTGAGATGAAAACATTTTTCAAGAAATGACATATTTTCCTCCTCTAAGTCTATGTTCATTCTCTGTGTTGCACGAAAAACAGTTTCAAGTATAAAGGAGAATTTATGCCAAAATCAATTTGTGCAAATTATGTTGGAAATATGGAATGAAATTGTCGCTTTTCAGCCCTTATTTTAGCGGTTTAGGCCGTTCCTGCCGGATTTTCAGGGCTTTTAGCCGCGCTTTCATTTTTCAATTATGGTATCCGATCAGCGGACTTCAATCATCTTTTTAAGAGTGAAAGAGTAGATCCAGGCACTGATTTTCTGATCAGGTCGAATCTGTTCCATCGCCTGTCGATAGGTTTCTAACTGGCTCCGATATTTTTCTAACAATGTGTGATCGTCAAACACATTGTCGGATTTGAAGTCGACAATGACCGTTTCCGATGGCAGATCGACCACCAGATCCATGAAACCATGCACATACGCATTGTCTTGCCGGGTGCAATACGGGCATTCAAACCGATGCGGCCTGCTCATCCAGAAGCGGTATTGTTCGTTGTCATTGAGTGCCAGAATCTGTTCGACTGTCTTGTCATCCAGGCTCATCCCTGCTTGTCCGGCGAAGTCTTCAATGTCATTTTTCTGATAGGGATAGGCAATGGAGCCGGTGATTTCGTGAATCAGCGTTCCTCTTGCTCTTGCTTCCAGAGAGTTTCCCGGCAGATTGGTGTGCAGCGATTTCCAGCTGGCTGTCTTTTTGGATTCACTGGCGGTCTGCGAACTGATCACGGAAACTGGCAGCTGATAATGCTGGAGACGCACTTTGCGATTGCGGCTGCTGATTGACTGGTTGGGTCTGTCATAGAGGGATTCAACCAGCTCAAAGTGGACATCCTCGCTCAGATCCGTATGGAAGGTTCTGAAAAACCAGCTCGTAAACCCTTTGGAACAAAGCAGGCCATAGACATTGAGCGGTCCGTCATACATGTTTTCATTTTTCAGGCTGTCCACAAATACAAGCTCTTTTTCGGCTCGGGTGCAGGCGACATAAAGCAGCCGCATCTTTTCCTGAAGTTCTTCCATGAAGCGTTTCTGGCTTAAGGCCAGCGCCGGCGCACTTTTTAATTTGAGATGATGAGACACATCCAGCCCTTCAAAGCCCAGGCCTAAATCCGCATCAAAAACAATTGGGTTGCCGCTTTCCATATCCCGGGTACTCTGGTCACTGAGCACGTACACCACTTTGTACTGCAATCCTTTAGAAGCATGGATCGTGGAAATCCGAACGGCATCTTCTTCTTTACCAAACGGAATGGCCTCACTGGTTTTATCCAGGTTTTCCTCCAGCGTTGCCGAGTCCAGGAAACTATCCAGATCCATCAGGGTGCTGGCTTCCACAGCTTTTTGCAAAAGCAGATCGAGGTTGGTTTTATCCTGTGAGGTCGTATGCTGCTCATAAAACTGGTTATATCCATACAGAGCCACGATCATTTCGGGTAATGTTTTTTCCTTAAGCGGTCGCAGATCGCGGACAAGTTTTAACATCTCATAGCCCTGCGGCGTGCTGCGCAGCCGCTGGTAAAGACTTTCGTTAGGTTCACGTCCTGCTAACAAGGGCAGAACCTGCTGTTGCTCGATGCCGGTTAATGGAGAGCACAGGGCTGCCATCAGGGCGATATCATTACGTGGATCCTGAATAATGCGCAGCGCCGAAAGGACAATCTGAATGGCTTTGTTGGTGTAAAAGCCTTTGCGGATATGGTGAATCGCACGGATTCCCCAGCTGTCCAGCACCTCTTTGAGTTCATCATGCGGCGTTGAAGAACGAGTCAGAATCGCAATGTCACGATACGAATACTTGCCGGAAGCGACTTTCTGCTCAATATCATGGGCAATCAGATCATAGCGGTGCTTGTTATGAACCGACTTGGCTTTGCGAAGATCCGCTTTATCACTGGTCGGATCCTGCCAGGTGCCATATTCGGTAAACAAAAAACGCACCTGGGCCTGGTCGCCTTCGCTTTGGGCAGGCGTTCCCGGTTTGGCAAAATCGATGGCCGAAAACTGCGAAGGCAGGCCTTCAATATTCATCAGCCGGTTGAAAAACTGGTTGTTAAAGTCAATCAGCGTTTTGGTCGAGCGATAGTTTTCCTGCATCGCAATGACTTCATCATGCTCACCGACATGTTCAAGGTGATCCTTCATCAGTTCCGGTCTTGCCTGACGGAAACGGTAAATTGACTGTTTGATATCCCCGACCCGAAAGACATTATTTTTACGGGCAATCGCCTGAATGATCGATTCCTGCAAATCGTTGGTGTCCTGGTATTCGTCGATCAGAATCAGCTCATACTTATCGCACAGCTCTTTGGCAGCGGAGGGATTCTGGAGAATCTGCCAGGCGTATTGTTCCATGTCTGAGAAGTCGATAAAGCCAGCTTCTTTTTTCAATTCCAGAAAACGTTCCTGCACCCGGATGGCCAGATCCGTAAAAGTTTTCTGCAAGCCGATCGTGCTTTCATTGGCGGCTGTGAACTGATCCGGAGTAAACAGGTTTTTGGCAATCTCCCCCTCCAGTTGGCGGGAGTCCGCCTGAATTTCCTTGAACGACTGCTTATTGATGGTTGGTGTAAACTTGCCAGTCGTTTCAATATAGGCCGTAAACGCATGGGCAAAGGCGACGTAATTTTTCTGTTCCAGGGCTTGGCGACAGGCTTCAAGCTTGTGGACCTTGCCATTAAAGAGCGTCAGGTACTCATCCTGCTTAAGCTGTTTGGAAAAGCTCATCTCTCCAACTTTTTCGACAACTTCTTCAAAAATATCGATCAAGGCCTGAATGCGGATCTTGAACCAGTCGTAAAAGAAAGCGGCAATCCGCTCATCGGCTGTGGCACAGGATTGAATCCAGGCTTTCCAGTCCGGTTTGGAGCGAGCCAGTTCCAGGAATTTGAGCAGCACTTCCTGCAGGTCTTTTTCTGTTTTTGAGTAGGCTTCCAGATACAGACTCAAAGCCGCACCTTCTTTGGCATCCAAAGAAGCAATTCCCTCTTCGATTGCCTGGGCGAGCGCCTGCTGGTCAGCCAGGCCATTATCTACATGGGTCGCCGTGGAATAAGAAAGATCGACGAGATAGTAATAACGGCCGACAATATCGAGACAAAAGCTGTGAATCGTGCTGATCGAGGCCGTTTCAAGCTGCGAAATCTGCATGTCGATCCAGGGATCGCCGCTTTGGAGCATCAGCCGCTGCTTGAGGCGCGTCTTCATTTCCCTTGCCGCATCTTCGGTAAAGGTCATCGCCAGAATAGAGCTGATGGAAATGCGTTCTTTTAAAACAAGCTGGCAAAGCCGTTCAACCAGAACCGCGGTTTTGCCAGCACCCGCTGAAGCACTGACCAACAGGTTCTTGTTGCGGGAGTCGATTACGGCCTGCTGGGCCGAAGAGAACTTCAGTTCAGGCTTTGAAGCCGGAACTGATGCAGGTTTTGCGGCGAGGGCATCTACAGCTGCGGGGGGGATCTGAGTCATGCTTATTCACTCCTTTCAATAGCCGCATTGCGACAGATCGCCTTATAGGCGCAATACTGACAGGCACTCGGCTTGTGTTGCGGGATAAAGTCATTGGCTTTGATGCTCTTGGCAAACTGATCAGCCTGGGCAAGCACTTTGGATTCCCTGGCTTCATAGGTTGGGACTTTCTTGCTTAAAAAGCTGCCGAGCGGATTGGTCTGGACACCAAGATTTTGCGCAACCATGGCACCTTTGAGATATTCCATCTGTCCTTTTTCTTTTGCGTCCTGCAAAGAGACTGGACAAGCCGTTCCCTGTGCGCCTTTGTTATAGGAAAGCGAGAAGGCCGGCCGCTCCTGCGCTTTGGGCTGCAGGCGCAGATCCAATGTGGCCGAAGGGTGATCGAGCATGGAAAAACCTTCCGAAGCCTGCGGATATAAGTTAAAGGCGGCATGGGAAGCCGAATGGCGGGTCAGCGAACCTTCAATCTGCATTTCAATGCCCTGGATTTCTTCCTTGCGATCCATATGGTAGTCCGCCTGAACAAAATCCAGATTCATATGAGTGGCAAGCGGTGCGAGGTTTTCAAACAGCCAGACAATCTGCGCGGTTGTCTTGGCAGCCAGCGTATCGAGTTTCTGCTTGCGGTCCGGGAAAATCTGACGCGCAAAGCCAAACTGGATATTCACCAGATCGGCCACTTCCTGCTTAGAAAGCTGATAAAAGGACTTGCCATAGCGCTCAAAGCCATCCCGCATGATTAACGGCAGGATTTCTTTGACCTGAAGCCGGATAATCTCTTTGGCCAGAATTGGCTTGCGCAAATGCAATCCATATTCCAGCAGGTTTTTAAGGGGACAGTCCTCATAGGCCTGAAGCTGTCTGACCCCGGTTGTCAGGGGGCTGTCGGGCTTTTCATACAACATCTGCGATTTCATCGTGTCCAGCTGAAAAGACGGGCGCCAGTTGATGCTTGATTCGGCGCTGACTTTAAACTGAGGGAGCACTTCGAGCCAGGTGTTGAGTTCATGGCTGTTTTCAACGCTCTTGCCTTCATAGTCCGACTGCGGCGTCAGAAAATAAACGCTCTCCGGGCCCATAAACACGCTTTTGAGCTGCTCAAGCTTGGCCGACATACGACTTTCAAGGGATGGAAAATCAAGCTGTTCAAGATAGTCTTCGCCAAACACACCATGGCTGACACTGTGGCCAGGGAAATTGGTCGCATCCGCCCCGATATAAAAGACATTGTCAAACAGGCTGGAAACCTGGTCACGGTTTCCAATGAGGACCCCCTTTAATTCCGGCAGAGCGCTGGAAGGATGCAGAGCATCGAGCGAACGCAAAAACAAATGAAGATCTTCGCGGGTTTTGACGCGGTCTTTGATCTGGTTCCAGCCATCGACAACCCCGCCAAAAATCCGGACGTCATCTTCGCTGGGCTGGGGGAACTGATCCATGATTAACTGGCCGATCGCTTCCATGGAATTGAGATCCCATGCCTGAATCTCGCGCAGCTTTGTGCGCCATGGAGTGCACTGCATTTCCAGCGCCTGCAAGTCGGCGTAGTCCTGCTCAGAAATCAATGGATTTTCGACATAAGGAATTTCGGAAAGGTTGCTGTCGGCATTCTCAAACAGATCGAGATACCGGCGCAGATCATAGCCGCTGACTGGAAAGAAGGTCTTTAACAGATCCATGCGCGTCGTTTCATTGGGGTCAGCCAGATAGCGCAGGGCACTTTTCCAGCAGTCAAGTACTTTGGAAGTCGTTGGCTGGCTGACAAAGGTATAGGGAATGCGCCGGGAATCTAAAGCCTGGGCCAGAGCATATTTCTCTTCGGGTTTGGCCAGCGCAATAAAAACGGAATCTGCCAAAAGTTTGTTGGCGACAATCGCATCGGCTGCCACTTCCATTTCCTTACGGGGGTTGGAAGCAGCCCAATAGTAAAAGTGGCGGTGTCTGGGCTGGGTAAGTTCTTTTGCTCCTTTGGATTTGAGCAGATCGACCCAGTACTGATTGAGGTCATTGGTTTCGGTATTTAAAATACGCAGCTGGCTGGCATCTTCAAAAGGCAGCGTTTTGGCTTCTTCCACCCAGAGTTCAATGGGCATCAGTCGTTCGATAATCGCATACAGATCCTTTTGGCGCTGGTCGTCTTGCGGAAAGTTTTTGATATCATGCAGTTTGACCAGAACCATGAAATCCTGACAGGCTTTCAGAAAGTCATAGTCCTTGCGCGAGCCATAAAACATATTGTCTTTGGGCAGCGAGTTTAAAGCCGCTGCATAATCGTAGAGCAGACTGGCCGTAGAGGGCTTAGGTTTATGGAGCTTGCGGTTGAGGTAGGCTTCAAGGGACAGCACGGTAATATTCAGGCAGCTTCCCTTCTGTTTGAAGATTTCTTCATACAGCCGCAGATGCAGCGCACTGGGCGCAATGAGAATGGTGTTGTCTTCAATCTTCATACAAAATTTCCTTTCTGTTCTGTTCCGGTCTGGTCTGAGATCCATATATTTATTGATCACATTTATCTTTATCGATCGTAATTTAATTTTTATCAGATCAGACGCATATCTTTGACTGCTCAAAAGCAGTCTTTGAGATTGATTTCAAAAAGCACTTTGTCCTCCCTGCTCATTCGGGCAGGCCGACTGAAAATTGGCGTTACAAAGTGCATGGTATAATTCGTGAGGTGATGTTATGCAGACTTTTCTTCGTAAATTCAGCTGGAAAACACTGTTTTCTATTTTACTGGGTAACTTTTTGGTGGCTATTGGTACAGTCTTCTTTATTCTGCCCGAAGACATCCTCAATGGCGGGGTCACAACGGTAGCGATTCTTTTACGGGGTTTATTTGGCTGGAACGAAGTTCTGGTCATCTATATCGCCAATATTGGGCTGTTTTTTCTTGGCTGGGCTTGCCTGGGTAAAAAATTTGCGGCAACCATTGCCCTTTCCACATTTATTTACCCCTTCCTTGTCTCCCTGCTTTCACCGTTAGACACGGCACCTTTTGCCAATATCGACCCGATTCTTTCTGCTTTGTATTCCGGGATTATTACCGGTGCCGGACTGGGGCTGGTTTTCCGTGTCAACGCCAGCACGGGCGGAATGGATATTCCGGCCTTGCTGATGCACAAATACCTGCATATTCCCACCGGCCAGTGCGTCATGATCGTCGACTCCATTACCATTCTGTCCGGACTGCCAGTTTTTGGTCTTAACTCCGTATTAATTGGCCTGATTTCTGTCATGTCCATGACCTTCATGATCAACCAGCTTCAGACCCTTGGTTCCGAATCGGCCATGAGTGTCATGATCATTTCGGAAAAATGGCCAGAGATTCAGGATTATCTGCTTGAAGATATCTCCCGGGGTGTGACAATCTTACAGGGTGAAGGAGCCTGGTCCAAACAGAGCCGGCCGGTTTTGATGTGTGTCATCAATACGCGCCAGTATGCCAAGGTACAGCGTGAAGTCGGCCTGATTGATCCAAAAGCCTTTTTAATTGCCAACAATGTTCACGAAGTCCGCGGAGCCGGATTTACCTATAAGGATGGTGATCTCTAATGCATATCCAGGAAATGATCGTCGTTGAAGGTCACAATGACACCAATACCCTGCGGCGTTTTTTTGACTGCGATACCATTGAAACCGGCGGTGACCATGTCAGTGCCGAAACGTTAGAACGAATTGCCCAGGCACAGAAAACGCGCGGGGTCATTGTCTTTACTGATCCGGATAAAGCCGGCAGCCATATCCGCAGTGTCATTGAACGCCATGTTCCCGGCGTCAAGCATGCCTATATTGATCGTTCCGTTGCGCATACGGATAAAAAAGTCGGAGTTGAGCACGCACAAAAGAAAGATCTTGAAGAAAGCCTCGCCAATGTGGTGACCTTCAACGATGCTTTGCATACGCTCGATTGGGACGAGTTTATCTCGCTTGGCCTGATTGGCGACGCAGCCCGGCGCAAAAAAGTCACCGATGCCTTTCATATTGGCAAATGCAACGCCAAAACCTGTTTTAAACGACTCAATCAGCTAGGCATTACACGTAATGCAATCGAGGAAATTTTATGATTGAAAATCCAATTGCTTCCAAAAAACGGACCCGGCAGATTCAGGAAACCTGGAATGCATCCACTAAGAAAAGCTTTGGCCAGAACTTCATTGTTGAAGCCGGGGTCGTCGATAAAATTGCCAAAGCCGCGGTTGGTGACCCTGATGGGGTTGTCATTGAAATCGGCCCGGGTATTGGTGCACTGACTCAGTTTCTTTGTGAATACGCCAAACGCGTCATCGCCTTTGAAATTGACCCGCGTTTTCCGCCCATTCTGGAAAAAGAAATTGCCAGTGACCACCTTGAAATCATCCAGAAGGACTTTCTGGAGGTTGATGTCAACGAACTGCTCAAACCATTTGCCAAAAATCATACTCCAGTTTATTTTGCGTCCAACCTGCCTTATTACATTACGACCCCCATTCTCTTCAAGCTGTTTGAAGCCAATGAGCCGATTGCAGCCATTACCGTCATGATGCAAAAAGAAGTGGCTGACCGCTTCATGGCCAAAGTGGGAAGCAAAGAATACAACGCACTGTCCGTCATTACCCAATACCGCTGTCATCTCAAGCGCATCATGGACGTCAACCGCAATGTTTTCTGGCCATCGCCAAATGTTGGCAGCACGGTGCTGCAGTTTACCTTCCGCACCGATCAGCCCAAAATTGATGAATCCCGTTTTGTCGCTCTAGTCAAAGCCTGCTTTGTTCAGCGCCGCAAAACGCTGCTCAATAATTTACAGAGCTGGCTGGAAAGCAAAGACAAAGCCCTTGCTCTGTTGGAAGAAGCCGGCATTGAACCAGCTACCCGTGCCCAGCAGCTTGAGGTCAAAGATTTTTTGCGACTGTACGAAAGTCTGACCAGACTGGAGCCTGCATGGAAGGATACAGCCGATCAAAACGAACCAAACGAATCAAAACAGGAGGGTCAGGTATGAAAATCAAAGCCCATGGCAAAGTGAATCTGGCTCTGGACATCTTAGGGGTCCGTGAGGATGGAAAGCACGAGATGGATATGGTCAATGCCCCCATCAATCTGTGCGATGAAATCGAACTGGAACCCAATGGCAAAGAAATCGATGAAGTCTTCTGCGACAACGAGCTGCTGCCACCTTCCAATACGCTCTCGCATACGCTCAAAGCCCTGCGTAAGCATGGACTGAAGGAGCATTATACCATTCACCTGACCAAGGTCATCCCGATGCAGGCTGGTCTTGGCGGTGGATCGGCTGACGCGGCTGCACTGCTTTGGGCACTGGATGTGCTGGAAGATTTGCAGCTTTCCCTGCCCCAGCTTGAAGAGATCGGCTTTGAAATTGGAGCCGATGTTCCGTGCTGCCTGCACAATGACTTTACCCGGGTGCAGGGGGCTGGTGAGCGGGTAACGGATCTGGAAGTCGACTGGTCGATTCCAGTCCTGCTCGTTCAGGGCAAACAGGGCATTTCGACTGCCCAGGCTTTTGCAAACTTCGATGCTGCCGAACCACGCCCTTTAGATATCGACATTGTCCAGGATGCCGTACGCAAACGCGACATCGGCCTGCTGTACCAGACCATGACCAACGCTTTTGAAGGACAGGCGTTTGCGGCCATTGAAGAACTTGCCCAGATGAAAGAAGACATGCAGGATGCCGGTCTGGTACGCGTCATGATGACGGGGTCCGGAAGCTGTCTGATGGGCTTTTCAGTCGATGATGAAGTGCTCGAAGACGCCTGTGAAACACTCAGAAAAAAATATCCGTTTGTCTGGAAAGGAAAGATCGGCCTGTGATCTCTGTTGACTGGATTTTATACATCGTCGTCTACGCGACCTTTTTTGCCTGTTCCTTTTATGCGCTGAGCTGCGTGGACTTTGCCAAGTTTTGCAAGATTCACAACATGGCCAAAGTCAATCTGCTGGTTTTTCTGCTTTCACTGGCTTTAGCCTGGATGTGCACCGAAGCGGTACTGACACTGACCTGGCGGCAGGGCTTTTAGCTTTCAGCTTTTAAACCGGAGTGGGATTCAGTTTCTGCTTCCAAACACACAGACCCAACAGAATGACTCAACAGGGTGCTTTCAAATTGAAAGCGCCCTTTTCTGTTGTGGGGATTCTCTGTTTTGGAATGCTTTCTGTTCAGTCCTTTTCAATTCTCAGTCTGGCCTGGCCGATCATGATCCCAAAAATCCTTGATGGTGCGCAAAGGCCGTCCAAATATTTGTTACAATGGCAAAAACTCCACTCTTCAATCCGGCTTAGAAATCAGGCCAGACCCGATCGATCAATACGGACAAAATGGGTTCAACTCTGAAAAGAGGCAGGAGTCTCAATAGCGGGAGGATGCGTATGTTTGAAAGCAGTTATCTGATTGATCCCGGTGCTCACATGACCCGGATGTATGATCCCAAAACCAGATCGGTGGTTTCGGTGCGCTCCTGCCGACTCGCCAAATGTCCCCAGGTGGTTGGCCAACAGGCGCTCGAACAGTCCTGGCAAGGAAATGACCGGCTCGTTTATCCCTTCAGTAAAGAAAAAATCAAAGTTGATCCTGCTCCATTGATCAAGAATCTGTTTGCGCAGGCCCCGGCTGATCGTTACCTGCTGGTGCCAAGAGCGGGGATTCTTTCCTATGGGCCGGTGGATGAAGAAAGAGAAAAGGAATGGCAGCAGCTGATGCGGCCGTTTCATTTATCCAAAGTCTCTTTCGTTTCAGCTCTTGAACCTGTTGATTCAACGCCGTCTTTTCACATTCACGCCGGTGCCTCCCTGATTCATTTCATCACCACCAGTGACCAGCAGATTCTGGACTACTATGCCCTGCCATTAGCCGGCCTGAAAATCGATGAAGCCATTTCCCGTGAGATTACCCGGGTGTTCCAGTGTCTGATCTCTTCCGAAGATGCCTGTGCCCTCAAAGAGGCTGTCTCCAATGCCCTAGGCCAGGGACGCAATCCAGTTCTGTCGGTTACAGGACTCAACCAGCACAACGAATATGTCCAGATCCGCTTTCGGGCTGCGGATTTATGGGGCTGCATTGAACCTGTTTTGCGTCGGATTGCGCAGGAAGCTTCGCGGTTTGTCTGCCGCAAAGGTCCTGAAATCATGGAACAGGTGCTGCGCCATCCAGTCCTGCTGACGGGTGGACTGGCTTCGTGCTATGGCTTTTCAGATCTGCTTAAACAGTCTTTGCATTGTGAAGTCCAGATTCCAGACAATCCCGCTGAATGGGTTCTGGAAAGACTGGGTCGTCACAAACCTGTCCGGTATTAAGGACTGGTTGTGACTGCCTTCGAGTTTCTCATCTTAACTGACAACATCAATGTCAGTTTTTAAAATATCGTTAAAAAGTCACAAAAAGCGAAAAATTCTCAGAAAAAGGATCTCCAGCCTGATTGTTTTCTGTCAGAATCCTCACATTGCCTGCTGATTTGATGCGGTCTTGCAAGAAAAGACCGCTTTTTTAATTTTCCTGCAATTCTGGCTGTTACAATGATCAAGTATGCATAAGGAAAATCACAGTATACCTGCTTTTTTAGCCCAATCGTCTCTGGATTCTGCCTCTTCTGCTTTTCCAGACCATTCATCTTCTGCTGTTTTTCCATCCAAAAACAAAGCACCCGTTGTCGCTGCGATCAGCGGCGGCCCGGATTCGATGGCCCTGCTTGGCTGGCTGGAAGCGCATGAGATCGACTATGTCATTGCGCATGTCAATTACCACAAGCGCCAGAGCAGTGGTCGGGATGAGCAGATTGTCCGCAACTGGGCCAAACAACATTCCCGTCCTCTCTGGATTTTGCATCCTGTTTACTCCAAAGCCGCAGGCAATTTTCAGGGCTGGGCAAGGGTGGTCCGCTATGCCTTTTTCAAACAGATCGGACATCTTTATGGAACAAGACAGATTTATGTGGGTCATCAGCAGGATGATTCCCTCGAAACCTGGATGATGCAGAAAAAACGCGGCCTGGTTCCTGAACGCTATGGGCTGGAATTTTGCAGTCCATTTGGTTCGTTCGAACTCGTCCGTCCGCTTCTGGATCATTCCAAAGCCAGTCTTCAGGCGTGGTGCGATGAACATGGAATTGCCTATGGCCTGGATGAGAGCAACTTTTCCAATGCTTACCTTCGCAATCAGCTTCGTCATTCACTGATCGAAACTGCCACGTGTGCCAAACGCCAAAAATGGCTGGATGAGATGGATGCGGATAACCGGGAACTTGCCGCCATGCATGCCAAAGCTGAAAAGCTGGCTTTAGACAATGATTTTAAAGCTATGCAGAACAGTGAACTTGGCTGGCTTGCCCTGGAAAAACAGATTGCCCTGGCCACAGGGGTTCACCACTCCAAAGCCTTCATGTCCGACCTGCTCGAAAAGCTTGGCCATGGCTCGATGCAGACGCTTAAGAGTGAGCAGTATTTCGGATCTTCAGATTCTTTCCTGCCAATTTTTGGGCCTTCTGCTTTTTCAAATGGAAAAACTGTTTCATATATGAAAAAGGAAGAAAAAAATGGAGAACTCTCCCCTTGGCCGGCCGGTCTTCAGACCGATCGCAAAGAGGAGAACCAGAAAAAAACATCTGTGTGTGTGCAGACTGATCAAAAAGCGCCAATCCTTTCTTCTTTAGGCCGAGTGTCTTCTTTAGACCGCCTGGCCGGCCGCACCTGCTTTTTGGAAACGTGCTGGCAAAAAGGGCATTTGCAAAGCCTTCATTTCTTCGCTTTGAGCTTGGGACCTTCCTTAGCCATGCGAAGTGGAAGCGACAAGATCAATGTGCAGATCGTTGACAACAAAGTACGCATTGCGCCGGCTGGCTGGATCTGCTTTTATGTCGATTCTAAAGATCAGCTCGAAGCGCTGATTCAGGCCGGCTTTCAATGGGGTCCATGGCGATTTTCGAGCCAGGGGAGCAAAATCGACTCTTTTGTGGTGGATGAATCTGACTTTCCACTTTTCATCCGTTTTTCGAAACCAGATGATTCCATCAGGATGCGTTTTGGAACAAAAAAGCTCAACCGTCTTTGGATTGACCGGAAAATTCCGGCGATTGAGCGGGTGTTTAACCCGTTGATCGAGGGAAGAAAGGGCATTCTTTTTGTTACATTTGCGGGGGCGGACCCATCACACTTTATGGAAAACGCCTCAATGCATATGTTAAAATTGCACACATAACCAAATGGAATAACGAGAGGTAAACACATGTCAAAAATTATCAGTGACGATATCGATCATGTCCTTCTGAGCGAAGAACAGATCGAAACCCGCTGCAAAGAACTTGCTGCAGCAATCGAAAAAGACTATGAAGACCGGCATATTACACCAATTGTTGTCGGAATGCTTAAAGGCTCTGTCCCTTTCATGGCTGAGCTGATTAAATATTTCAGGCATCCAATCGAAATTGACTTCATTTCTGTATCAAGCTATCAGGGAACAGAGTCTGTTGGTGACGTCAAAATTGATAAGGATATGGATTTGTCATCAAAAGGCAAAAATGTCCTGATCGTCGAAGATATCGTCGATACAGGACGCACCCTGCGCGAAGTCAAGAAACTCTTTTATAACAAAGGCGCAGAAGATGTAAAAATTGTCGCTTTACTGGATAAACCGGAGCGTCGGGTCGTTGATATTCAGGCGGATTATATTGGCTTTACCATACCGAACGAGTTCGTTGTCGGCTATGGCCTCGACTACAACCAGCGTTACCGCAACCTGCCTTATATCGGCGTTCTGAAGCCGGAAGTCTACGCTTAAGCTGCCAATTTTTCTGGAAAGGGAATAAAACATGAAAAAATGGCTGAATTATTTGCCAACCCTGTTCATTATCGTCATTCTGATGTCCCTGATTCTGTTTTCGACTCAGGGTTCCGTCAATCGAATGAACTACACACAGTTCCAGAACATTGCGAACACGGCGCAGTTTGACAACTCGTCTTTAAACATCTCTGGAAACATTATCAAGGCCGAGGGTGACTATACACTCAATGGCAAAACTCAGTCTTACAGTGTCATCGTCCCCAACACGGACGCGAACATGGAATGGCTGACCGACACCCTGGAAAAGGGCGGCGGAAGCATTACTGTCACCGACCCATCGAGTGGAAACTTATGGATGAACATCCTGGCTCAGCTGCTGCCACTGCTGCTGATCGGACTGCTCTTCTATTTCATGCTCTCTAAAATGAGCGGTGGAACCGGGGCAAACAAAGCCTTCGAATTTTCCAAATCGCGTGCCCGCATCGAAAGCAATGTCAAAACCCGCTTTAAAGATGTCGCCGGCTGCGAGGAAGAAAAAGAAGAAGTCAAAGAAATTATCGACTACCTCAAAAACCCACAGAAATTCACCCAGATGGGCGCTCATATTCCGAAAGGAATTCTGATGGTCGGCCCTCCTGGAACCGGTAAAACCCTGCTTGCCAAAGCAGTTGCCGGTGAAGCCAACGTTCCATTCTTCTCGATTTCCGGTTCGGACTTCGTTGAAATGTTCGTTGGTACGGGGGCAAGCCGTGTGCGTGACATGTTTAAAAACGCCCAGAAAAACGCACCCTGTATTCTGTTTATCGATGAAATCGACGCCGTCGGCCGTCAGCGTGGTGCTGGTATGGGCGGCGGAAACGATGAACGTGAGCAGACCTTAAACCAGCTGCTCGTTGAAATGGATGGTATGACCGACAATGCCGGTATCGTTGTCATTGCGGCAACCAACCGTCCTGACGTTCTTGACCCTGCTTTACGTCGTTCGGGTCGTTTTGACCGGAACGTTACCGTAAACCTGCCAGATATTCGCGGCCGTGAAGAAATCCTGAAAGTTCATGCGGCCAACAAGCCTCTGGCGCCAACCATCTCGCTCAAAAACCTTGCCCAGCGTACCCCAGGCTTTTCTGGGGCGGATCTGGCTAACGTTTTAAACGAAGGCGCAATTCTGGCTGTCCGGAACCACGAACCAAAAATCACCCAGGAAGACCTGGATGAAGCCATCGACCGCGTTATGATGGGTCCGGCTAAGAAATCGAAGAAATACACTGAAAAAGACAAGTGGCTTGTTTCCTACCACGAAGCCGGCCATGCCGTCATCGGCCTGAAACTTGAAGATGCAGATATCGTCCAGAAAGTCACCATTATCCCGCGTGGAGAAGCTGGCGGCTATAACCTGATGACTCCGCGTGAAGAGAAATACTTCCACCGCAAATCCGAAATGGTCGCTCAGATTACCGGCCTTTTAGGCGGCCGTACAGCCGAAGAAATCGTCTTTGGCGAAATCTCGGCCGGGGCTGTCAACGATATTGAAAAACTGACCTCCATTGCCAAAAACATGGTCCGTGTTTATGGAATGTCCTCTTTAGGTCCAATCCAGTACGCTGATCCTGAAGGCAATGTCTTCTTAGGCCGCGACTACACCAAAGGATCTGACTATTCTGCCGGTGTTGCCTCTGAAATTGATAAGGAAGTCCGCTCCATCGTGGACTCCTGTCATGAAGACTGCAAACGCATCCTCACTGAAAACCGCGATCTGCTCGATCTGATCGCGCACAACCTGTTTGAACACGAAACACTGACAAACGAAGAAATCAACAACCTGATGCAGTATGGAACCATCACGGATCCAAACACTGCCGTCATTGATACCGAAATCGTCAGTGAATCCAGCAGTGAAGTGCCGCCTGTTCCTCAGGAAGCCAGACAGCCTGAAGAAAAGGAAATCGACAAACAGACCGTTGATGATGCACTGAACGAACTGACCAAAAAGAATTAGCAAGTTCTTTTTCGGTCCGTTTCAGCCTGGATCCTGGATCCAGACCCAAAGATTGAATCCCAAAACTCCGCGTCATGCGGAGTTTTTTCATGTTCGAATCCATTCGAGCGCCAACGAATGCTCAACACTGTCTGCAGACAAGAATGAGTCCATTTGTCCTTCAAAGACCAAACTTTACTCATTTATTGACGGGCAAATTTCACAAATCCGCCCAGACTACTGCCTGTTTGTGACGCATTCTGTTTTTGAGCTTTACCAGATGATTTACACACCATCATTTTATAATGATGGCATGACCACACCTGTCCAAAACAATCAGGCTCTGCCTGAAACGCAGGCGAAACGCGCCAGACAGATTGACCAGCTTTATGACCATCGAGGCCAACACTCGGCTGTCTGGTCTGAAATTTGCGGTCGGATTTGCGAGTCATTCGCAGGCTGTTGTCAGTGAGGCAGCCAACAATCTGGGCGATGCTTTAGGCTCCTTTGTGACAATCATCGGAACCCGACTGTCCCAGAAAAAAAATGGACCAGCGCCATCGTTGCAGCCCTTGTTCTCTATGTCGGCATTGAAACTTTGGCCAGATCCATCCAGAGTCTGCTTCACCCGCAAGAAGTCAACTTGACCAATCTGTCTTTGTGGATGCTGGCGGCTGCTCTGGCTTTGAAACTTTTGAACCTATATTGAAAGGAAGAGACATATGCTCACTCTCGCAAACATTTATACTTCCCTGCCCTGGAACAATTTCTATGGCTGGGGTGGCTTTCTGTGGTACCTGCTTCTGGCACTTGGCCTGTTTCAGGTTTTTTCCAAAGCGGGCGAACAGGGATGGAAAGCCATTATTCCGATTTACAACCTGTATATCTGCTTTAAAATTTCTCGCCGCGAAAGCTATTTCTGGTTATGGGGTGCCTGCACCATTATTGCTGCACTGCTTTCATGGATGAGCGGCTTCTGGCTGTTTTTCTGGGTCCAGATTGTCGCCTGGATTTTCTCGATTGGTTCGGTTTTTCTTCTGGCCGATATGTGGTTCAACCTGTCGGTTGCCTTTGGCCATGGATTCCCCTTTGCACTGGGGCTGACTTTCCTCAACCCAATTTTCATCATGATTCTGGGGTATGGCGGCGATCAGTATCGCTATGGATTCCGTCGCTACTAGATGGCGTTGCTATACTTAAACCTGCATCCCGAATCCTCAAATGCTCTGCCTTTGGAATGATCGAAGGTAGAGTATTTTCCTGTCTGATCCTTGCCAGGACTGGATCTTGGGTTTCATCAGGCGAGACAGACATGATGAAAGCGCCAGGATGCTTATAATGAATTGACTGCACGCAGGCTTTCTTTTCCCTTTTTTCATCTGGATCCATTTTTTGATCCCTCCTTTCTCAATTTTGGAAAGCAATGAGGTTAAACAGTTCATATTTGATTCAGGTACTGGATAGACCTGTGAAAGATCCCTGCTGCAAGATTCGATCATGGAATCGAAAGGAGAATTGTATGAAAGATCAACTTGTTAAAGCGATGGCTCTCGATGGCAGAGTCAGATTTTATATTGACCGGACAACCGACCTGGTTCAGGACGCGATGGACCGGTTTGATCTGCCCAATGGCAGTGCGGATGCGTTAGGCCGTGTCTTATCGATCGCCTCTATCATGGGCAGCATGCTCAAAAGCGAACAGGAAATGCTAACCATCAACATTTTAGGGACCGGACCTCTGGGTTCGATCGTTGTCGATGCTTACTCGAATGGCAATGTCCGCGGATTTGTCGCCAACCCAGAACTCACTCCAGAGGAAGCTCACCTGCCAGTCCGTGACCTGATTGGTCTGCCAGGAACCTTAATTGTCACCAAAGACTTACAGATGGAAGAAAACTGGTCCGGCACTGTCGAACTCCAGAACGGCGAAATCGGTCAGGACTTTGCTTACTATTTCACCTTAAGTGAACAGACCCCAACGGCTGTCAGCGTGGGTGTCAAAATCGATGAAAACGGCGTGGTGGAAGCTGCTGGCGCTCTCGTCCTACAGATGATGCCAGATGCTACGGATGCTGAAATCTCCATCTGTGAAAATGTGCTGTCCGGCCTCAAGCCAATGACAGAACTGATCGCCCACTACGATGACTCTTCTCTCGATCAGCTGGCTCTGGATCTGTTTGAAGATACAGAAGTTCTGGAAACCAACCCCATCGCCTTTAAATGCACCTGCTCCAAAGAAAAAACAGCCGGTCTGCTGCGTACTGTTTCCAAAGAACACCTCAAAGAAATGATTGAAGAAGACCATGGGGCTGATGTCACCTGCAACTTCTGCAACACAACGTATCATTTCGATGAAGAGGAACTGAAAGAAATTCTGGAAGAAAACGAAAAGAACCTGACAGAAAGTGAGGAACTCGAAAGCCATGTCTCTGAAGATCAGGGAGATCTCGCTGCCTAGTCCCGTTGTCATTGCACCGATGGCCGGTGTTTCGACAAGAGCCTTTCGCACGATCGCCCGCCAGTTTGGGGCTGGCCTTGTGTGCAATGAAATGGTTTCTGATAAAGCCCTCTACTATGACTCCACCAGAACCCGGCGGATGCTGAAATCCGACGAAAATGACCACCCCGTTTCCTTCCAGATCTTTGGCCATGATAAAGATACAATTTTAAATGCCGCCCGGATTCTGGATGAAGAAACGGATTGCGATATCATTGACTTCAATATGGGCTGCCCGGTCAATAAAGTCATCAAGGCCAAAGCCGGAAGCTACTTGATGAAGGATATCGACTATGCCTATGATCTAATCAAAGATCTGGTGGCCAGCGTCAAAAAGCCAGTTACCGTCAAAATGCGGCTGGGGTTTGATGCAGACCATATCAACTGCGTGGAAATGGCCAAAGCCATGGAAAAAGCCGGCGTCAGCGCGATTACCCTGCATGCCAGAACCAGAGCCCAGATGTATGAAGGCAAAGCGGACTGGAGCTGGATCAAGAAAGTCAAAGAAGCGGTTTCTATCCCTGTGATTGGCAATGGGGATGTAACCAGCGTGGAAGACATGGTCCGCATGATGGACGAAACCGGATGTGACGGCGTGATGATTGGCCGCGGCATTGTTGGCAATCCCTTTCTGATTCAGGAATGCGTCGACTACTTTACCGGCGAACATCATACATTTGAACTTGAGCAGCGTTTTGCTGCATGCAAACTCCATGCCCGGCTGCTTTGCGAAGATCTCGATGAACGAGTGGCCCTCTCCCAGATGCGCGGCCTGGCCAGCTGGTATTTAAAAGGTCTTCCGAAAAGCCATGAATACAAAGACCGCCTGTCCAAAATCCGGACCTATGAGGAACTGGTTACGATTCTGGATGAATACCAGAAACTGATTGAAGACTATCAGGCCAGCCATCCAGATAAAAAAGAAGATAAAGCCACCCTTCAGGCTGAAACTCGTGAAAAGTCTGTACTGGATGAGGCGAAGGAAGAAATTTCTTGTCTCCAGGACAGACAAGATGGATAAACATCCTGAAAAAGGCAATGAAAACCGGATTTTCGTCCGGTTTTTTTATGATCGATTTACAGTGATGTTTTTTGAATGATGATCGAAGTGTTTAAAATCAATCGTTCTTTGTTTTTGTCCTCGAAACCGTTTCTTCTTGTCTGTACTCCTTTGAAGCATCCATTCGAAACAGGTGTTCGCTCTTTCCTGTACATTTTCCGGTTTCCAGAGTGAACTCTTTGTTTTTTTTACTTTCTTCTTCTGGCCGGCCAAAGAATGAGGACCTTCCATTTTCCATGCCTTCTTCAGACTAAAATCAGACGGAAATCATGGGATGGAAGCGAGCAGAAAGAGGCCGGCCAAAGCATTCTTTCCAGCCTGGTTCAGATTCAGGAAATAAAATGAATCCGCTAAAAGAAGACAGCCGCAGACCGAATGCAAGAGCCTACAGACCGTATTTCGTCCCAATCCGATTCTTTCAGGCGCCCACTGTCCCTCTCAAAAGAGACCATGAGATAATTATTAATCTGCTTCGTTTTGTTCACCAATCCTGATCTCACGAATTGGAAATACAGACGAATGTAAGAACGTACAAAAAATTAAACCTGAACAATAGTCATTTTTTCTCTCTTGATTCTTTCCATCTGTTGCCTTTGATATACAATGATAGATGAATAATAAAAAACCTATCAGTCAGGAGGAAACCCATGAAAAAAATGGATCTTACCCCCTTTTTTCAAGGTCGGGAACTGAATGCTTACGAGTATTTTGGCGCTCACCCTGAAAAAGAAGGGGTCAGCTTTATTGTCTACGCACCCCATGCGCAGGCTATCTCAGTCGTTGGCGACTTTAACGAATGGGACACTACAAAAAACCCGATGGAAAAAGATGCCGAAGGCGTATGGAGTGTCGTTGTTCCCGAAGCAAAATGCGGCCAGGCTTATAAATACAGAATTACCCAGCAGAATGGGAACGTTGTGGACAAAATTGACCCCTATGGCTTCTCTGCCAAAGTTCGTCCCGAGCACGATTCGATCATTACAGATTTAAGTTTTGATGGCTGGACTGACCAGGAATGGATGGAAACTCGTACTAAAGGCTTTGATAAACCGATCTCGATCTACGAAATGAATGTTGGCTCATGGCGCGACCGCAACACCCGTGTTGAAGAAGTCCCCGGTGCCGGTGAACAGCACGAAGACGGCCTGTTCGTCCACTACTCCGATATCGTGGATGAACTGATCGTTCACTGCAAGAAGTACCACTTCTCTCATGTTGAAGTCATGCCGCTTTCTGAATTCCCATTTGATGGCTCCTGGGGCTACCAGGTTTCGGGATTCTTCTCCGTTACCAGCCGCTATGGAACACCACTCGAACTCAAGGAATTTGTAAACCGGCTGCATGATGCCGGCATCGGTGTCATCATGGACTTTGTTCCTGTCCATTTTGTCAAAGACGCTTATGCCCTGGCCTACTTTGACGGTACGCCGCTTTACGAATATCCCAAACACGAAGATGCAGACTCCGAATGGGGCACCAGCAACTTTGACTTATGGAAAGAAAGCGTCCGCTCTTTCTTAATGTCCGCTGCCAACTACTGGCTCAAAGAATACCATGTTGACGGCCTGCGCATGGATGCCATTTCCAATGCGATTTTCTGGAAGGGCAACAAGATGCTGGGCGAAAATAAAGGCGCAACCGACTTTATCAAGCGCATGAACTTCACCCTCAACCAGGAATACAAAGGCAAAATCATGCTGATTGCCGAAGACTCGACCGACTTCCCGAATGTCTGCAAATCAACACTCGATGGCGGTCTCGGTTATGACTACAAGTGGGATCTGGGCTGGATGAACGATACCCTCAAGTATCTCAAACTCGACCCAATCTACCGCAAATGGCACCACAATGACATCACCTTCTCGATGGCTTACTTCTATTCCGAACACTTCATCCTGCCTTTAAGTCATGATGAAGTTGTTCACGGTAAAGCAACAATCGTTGATAAGATGTGGGGAAGCTATGATGACAAGTTTGCCCAGGCCCGTGCTCTGTATACCTATATGTTCGGCCACCCAGGCAAGAAGTTAAACTTCATGGGCAACGAGCTGGGCATGCTTCGTGAATGGGACGAAATGAAAGGCTGCGACTGGTTCTTACGCAAGTATCCAATGCATGCTTCTTTCGAAAAATTCTTCGAAGATATGACTGGAATCTGCACGGAAAATGATGCCTTCTTCTATGGCTATGATCCAACCAACTTCCAGTGGATCAATGCGGATGATGCCGATCACAATACGTTCTCCTTCATGCGTAAAGGAAGCAAATACACCTACGTATTTATCCTGAACTTCTCAACCAACCCTTATCAGCTCCAGTTTGGTGTTCCTTACAGAGGCACCTATACCGAGCTGCTCAACACGCAGTGGGAAAAATACGGTGGACGGATTTCCAATGATGACATCCAGAATGTCCGTGCCTTCCACCTGCCACAGAACAACCAACCATGGCGCATCAATGTCAAAGTGCCAGCCTTAGGCGCGATGATCTTCCGTGTTGAAAACGGTAAAGAAGAAACAAAATAGTCCGGCCGGTACAATTGCTGGAGCATAGCCAGCTGGATCCCGATCTGAATCCCTCCTTTGAAATTCTCAGCTTTGAGTCTCAGGGCATTCAGGTTTTCATCCGCCGGTTCTGGATTCACAATATCAACAGAAACAACAAAGACAGGGATTTCCCTGTCTTTTTTCGAGGTAACTATGTCTCATTATTATCAAGCAGATCCCAATCTGGATACCACTGAATTTCCCATTTCCTTTGATGTCAACGGCCGCTCATTTACGGTCAGTTCTTCAGCGGGCGTTTTTTCTAAAGAAGGTTTGGATACTGGTTCCCGCATTCTTTGCGAAACGATTTTAAAAGAAGTAAAACCCGTCACTGAATTTCTCGATCTTGGCTGCGGAATCGGCGTGATCGGCGTGATTCTTGCCAGTTTCTGGAACAGCAGACTGGTCGCCATCGATCCCAACAGCCAGGCCTGCCATTTAGCCGAAGAGAACTATGCCAGATACAATATTGAAGCCACTGTTCTCAATCAGGACTCCGTCAATGATCAAAATTATCCGCTGATCGTTTTAAACCCACCCATCCGCACCGGCAAACAGGTCATCTATTCGTTATTTGAACAGTCTGCCGCTCATCTGCTTCCTGGGGGCAGTCTTTGGATTGTGATCCGCAAACAGCATGGGGCGCAAAGTGCGATGGATAAACTCAATGAACTGGGACTGACAACCCGTCGCGTCACCCGCGATAAAGGCTTCTGGGTCATCGAAGCGCGCAAGCCCGAGTAGAAAACGGTTTTCGGTTTTCGGTTTTCGGCTGCAAACCTTCATCCTTTCCAGGTTCTCGTTTTCCGATTTTCTTTTGCCCTTTTTGCAGGCAGCCCATAAAAACGTGCTGCCTGTTTTTGTCTGCTCAATCTTTCATTTGAGAAGATTGGTGGTACTTTCGATTGAATTTGGCTATCTTGAAATGAGTAAACAAAGATCCAGAAAAGCCCAACAAAAGTTCAGTCTTTTGATGCCCTGTTTTCTGGATCGATGCTCTGTTTTCTCTTTCTGAAAGGCCTGGTGATCCTCATGTCCGCTCCTGTCTATAAACCCGAAGAGTATTTCTTAACTGAAGAAGAACCCATTCGATATAAATATCTGACCTATCTCAAAGATCTGTTCGCCCAGAACTGGCTTTTATTGGCTGCATGGCTTGGCAGTGCTTTGTTGATGGCCATTCTTTGCTGGATCTATGCCGAGCCCGTTGAACTGGCCTTGTTGTATCTGGCCATTACTGCCTTTTTCATGTTCGTCTATCTTGGCTTCTATCTGCGAAGACTTCATACCATTAAGCATCTGTTAGCCGGGGATGTCTTTGATCCGGAAAAATATCCACGCTCGCTGCAGTCCTGTGCTGAAAAGATGGAAGAACTCAATCAGAAAATGATCTCGACTTCGTCAAGCGCCAAAAAGGAGCAGACCGATCTGGAAAATTACTTTTCCTTGTGGGCACACCAGATCAAACTGCCCTTAGCAGCCATGGAATTACAGCTGCAGCTGGAAAACCCAGACCGGGAAGAACTTATCCGCTGTGAAAAACGCATTGCCCGCGATGTCAGCCAGGCCATGATTTATGTGCGCCTGGATGGTTCGGACTACCGGATTCAAAACGTCAATCTGGAATCTGTCATCCGGCCGCTGATCCGCGAAAATGCTTCTTCGTTTATCCATCGCCACATCACAATCGACTGTGATTTCGATCAAGGCGTTGTCTGCACAGATCGCAAATGGATTGGCTATGTGATTGAGCAGCTGCTTTCTAACGCGCTCAAATACACCCCAGACTTCTCCACCCTTACCATCAAAACCACGGCGACCACGTTTTCGATTCTGGATGAGGGCTGTGGAATTGCCAAAGAAGACTTGCCCCGAATCTATGAAAAAGGGTTTACCGGCAAAAACGGCCATAACAACCTTACAGCGTCCAGCGGCTTTGGCCTGTATTTATCGGATGAAATCTGCCATCGGCTTGGCTGCACGCTCAAAATAGAAAACCGAAAGGATTTACCCGAAGGCAAAACAGGTGTCATTGCATCGATCGAATTTCCCCCGGCTCTGTATTTTAAAGACTGAAAACAAAACCGACTGTATGTTTCTTGCAAGACCATAAATCGCCAAAACAACCTATTAAGATTTATAAATCAGTCAAATCAGAAGTATGAATTCATGGATGGCGTTTTACCCTGGACATTCTGCTTTTTTAGAAGCTCTTAGAAATGCTGCTGAATCAAAATTAATTGATATATTTTTAATATAAAAAGATATAAATCTGAGTTGCTGCCAGATTGGATAAGAATTTGTTAAAATTAAAGCAGGAACCCTGGAACCAAACCTGATCTCAATAAAACTTTGGAGTTTGCTGTATTAGAATGTATAAAGAGTAATTTTATATAATGGACTGTAACAACTTCTAAAGGGGCTCAATTGAACTGCAAATCCAAAGGAGAATACCGGCCCAATAAAAACTCACTTTCCGAACCTGCAAAATATCTGGCTTTTCCAAAACCATGGATTGATAGATGGATTAAGCTGATTCTTCAATTCAAATTATTTCCGGCTTTTATCGCAAAGTTTGCCAATCCAGAAGAATGCGGAAGTCTTTCCATCGAAGAAATCATTCGCTCAATCAGTGATCCTTCTCGTCCATTCCTGTTCGATTCCGATGTTCTTCATCAGAAAATGGCCCATACTTCTGTTGAAGATACCGACAGTTCTGGAACAGTCCGATTTGATTACCTTAGTCATCTGCACAATGACCGCAAGGAAATCATGCTTTTGAATATTGAAATTCAGAATCATATTTCCATTCAAAAAATCGTGGATCGTACGATTTATTATGTGAGCCGTCTTTTCTCATCACAAAAGAACAGCGACGATGCAGGATTTGAAAACGATAATTATGAGCAAATGACGCCGGTTCGTTCCATCTGGATTTTCCCGTTTGCGGGAAAGAAGAGCCATTCCCTTCGAATCCGTCTTCATAGCGATGAATTTATGTTAAAAATCGATGGGCAGGATGCAAAAATGGTTCTTCTCGATGAACTTTCAGAAGATATGCTTCCGTACTCGATCGCTTTCCAACACGAATTGGAAATCACCATTGAGTTTTGAACTCATATTTGTTTACTCCCCCTGCCAAAGCTGGCGGCGGAACGATCTTCGGATTGTGCCAAAGCCTCAAGGCTGGTCCTGCGTCGGTAAGGGGGATGCGGGATGCCAGTACTGCGATACTGGGCTGTATCCCATAAAATTTGGATTTGGATTCCCTTCGGGGAGTTTTGGTCCTCAAAGCGGGGCTTAGATAAGGATCTTGTATCTTAACCCTTCTCCCGCCGGCTAATGCCGAACACTGTTCGCAGACAGGAATGCAACCGTTTTATCCTATCAGGGATAAAACAACCTCATTTAACGAAGGGCCTGAATGATGGCGATATTCAAGAAATCCTTAATTCCCAACATTTGGAAGAAAAAAGTGATTTGACCATTCCGGCAACGGTTGAAAAGCAGGAAATCTAAAGGTTAGACTGAAGTTTCTGACAAAGATTCTGTTTTACACGACTAGCATCAGGATCCAAAAAGAAGTGGTAAACCATTCTCGGTTCTTACGCAAAGTCTGTGGTTTTCTAAGGACATTCTGATCAGTCTATTTTTTAATTCTTCAAGTAAAGGAATGCTTATCAGTAATTCTTAGCGGACCACACAGATTGCGTAAGATCCCCATTCTCTTGGTTTTTTCACTTCTTTTTTCATTAGGAATCTCACTCTTGCGTGCTTGTAAGAGTCAGCGGTGTTTCGTTAGACAAGTCCATGGCTGGAAGGCTGTGGATTTTTTAAACTGGAAGCTGTAACTGGGATTCGTGCAAATCGATCCATCCAGTTGAGGTAAGGAGTGTAAATATGCCTATTCTTGAAGTCTGCAATTTACAGAAAATATACAAATCTCGTTTTTCCGCCGTGCAGGTGGAGGCACTGCACGATGTGTCCTTTTCGGTTGAGCCTGGCGAATTTGTCGCCATCATGGGCGAAAGCGGATCCGGAAAATCGACATTGCTGAACCTGCTGGCAGCCCTCGATAAACCAACAGACGGCAAAATCTATATCAATGACCAGGATTCCTCCACTATTCCTTCCAAAGCCATCAGTGATTTTCGCCGCAACCATTTAGGCTTCGTCTTCCAGGATTATTCCCTGCTGGACACCTTCAATCTGGCCGACAACATTCTGCTTCCTCTGGTCCTGAATAAAATGCGTTATCCAGAAATGAAAAAGCGCCTGGATCCACTGGCCAAACAGCTTGGTCTTACGCATCTGCTCAAAAAATATCCCTATGAAGTTTCCGGCGGCCAGAAACAACGCGCTGCCGTTGCCCGTTCGCTGATCACCAATCCCGAGCTCCTGCTGGCCGATGAACCAACCGGGGCCCTCGACTCCAAAAGTTCACAGGAGCTGCTTGAACTGTTTGACAAACTGAACAAAGAAGGCCAGACCATTGTGATGGTTACCCACTCCATCAGTGCTGCCAGCTATGCCACCCGCGTATTGTTTATCGCTGATGGCCAGATCTTCCATCAGCTGTACCGCAAAGACCAGAGCCGCGAACATTTCTATGAGCAGATTTCCAGAACCCTGACCTTAATGGCCAATCAGGAGCGCATCTGATGCAGCACGCCATTTATCTCAAGCTTGCTCTCCAGTCTTTGAAGAAAAACTATCGAATCTCCATCCCTTTTATCGGCGGTTCGATCATCATGACAGCCATGTTGTATGCGATTGTCTCCCTGGCTTACAATCCAGGCCTGGGCCAGTCGTTTGGGGGCGGCTACATTCAGATGATGATGGGGTTTGGCTATCGGATCATTCTTCTGTTTGTGTTGATCTTCATGTTTTATCTCAACAGTGTCTGGATCAAAAACCGGACTCAGGAAAATGGTCTGTTCGCGGTTCTTGGCTTGAACAAATCCCATCTGATCCGTATTCAGTTCTATCAGCTGGTCGTGATTTTCTTTTGTTCTTTAGTGGCAGGAATTCCGCTTGGAATCTGCCTGGATAAGCTGATTTATCTGCTGGTTTTAAAAATTGCTCACCTCGATCCGGTCTTTGGCTTCTATTTTTCCTGGTATGGCTTCCGGATTACCACACTCTGGATGGGCCTTTGTTTTGCAGCCTTATTTTTCTGGTCGATCTATGCCACCATCCGGACCAATCCCCTTGAAAAACTCCAGCAGGGAAAATCCGGCGAACGGGCCATTAAAAACCGCTGGATTCTGGCTCTTCTCGGCCTTGTCAGCCTGGTGATTGGCTACGGCATGGCCATCACCATCACCAATCCAATGGAAGCTTTACTGTTGTTTTTTGTGGCTGTGTTCTTCGTTGTTGTGGGAACTTACCTGTTATTCATGTATGGCACCACCGTTCTGGTCTCCCTGCTTCAGAAAAACAGGCGTCTTTATTACCCACCGGCTCACTTCATCTCGATTTCGACCCTGAAGTATCGCCTGAAACAAAATGCGGCTGCCCTGGCCAACATTGCGATTCTGTCGACCATGGTTCTGGTTTCCCTTTCGACAACCCTGGCGCTGGTGTTAACGCTTGATGAAACCAACAATCAGATTTATCCCCGCCAGTATGCAATGGAAGCAGTAATTGGCCTCACACCTGAAGACACCAGCAGTAAACAGTCGGTGATTAACGAAGTTCAGGCTGCCGTCAACAATGCCGGCACGACCATGACCAACCCGCTTTCCTATCTTCTTTCCACCTACAGCTACCAGTATGGAAACAGCGACCGTCCGCTCTATGTCGTAGATGTGGAATCCATCAATGAAATTGCCGGCACCAGTCTCAACCCTGGTCCTGGCCAGGTCATTGTGATTGGAAAAGCCACAGAACCCGAAACTTTAACGCTCACCGACAATACCGGCACAATTGAAATTGTAGATTCCATCGACAAACTGCCTGAAGAACTTCGTTTTCTCCAGCAATACCCAGCCGCCGGAACATTAGCTGCCGGTCATCTCGATACGCTGCCGCCAATGGCCCAGAACGTTCATCTGATGTTTGATACGCCAGATTCAGTCGATCATCAGGAAGTCATTCATAATGATCTGATGAACAATGGCTCCAATACGTCGATTCTTACCTTTGGAAATACAGAAAGCCTGAAGCAGGATGTCTTTGGCATGTATTCCGGTATGTTGTTTATCGGTGTCTATCTGTCCGCTCTCTTTATTCTGACGGTCATTCTGATCCTCTATTACAAGCAGATTTCCGAAGGAATTGAAGATAAAGGACGGTTTACGATCATGAAAAAAATCGGACTGGATTCCGGCCAGATCAAGAAAGTGATCAACGATCAGGTCATGCTCATGTTCTTCTTACCGCTTGGGGTCTCTTTGCTGCATATTCTGTTTGCATTCCCTATGCTCACACGCATTCTGTCCGGCATGAACATGGCCAATCAGAATCTGTTTCTGATCGTCATGCTGGCCTGCTTTGTGATCTTTGCGCTGATCTATCTGATTATTTACAAGATGACCTCCCGCACCTACTACAAGCTGGTCGCGTTTGCCCCTTCCTCAGGACGCAAATAAACTTGATCGGTTCTATCTTTCCCCCAGATTTCTGGGGGATTTTTTGTTTTAACTCCTCAGTTCCTATTTCTTTTCTGCTTTCCAGGTTTTTATCTTTCGCCCTCAGGCTTTTGGAATCTGGCTTTGAAGATCAAAAAGAAGTTGGGCGCAATTTTAAATCCACTTATCAACCAAATTGCCCTTTTGTTTCTGAAAGCGATTCCATAACCCGTATTTTGAATGCTATACTTCGATCATGACAACAAATACCTCTGCCCAAAAAAAGCGCCGGCGCATCTGGAAACGAAAACTTCGCATCGCCATGATCACTGTTTGTTTCGCATTGATCCTATCCAGTCTTGGCCTGATGGGCTTTGCGCTCTATAAAATCATTCGTCCTGCTCCCAAACAAGATCCAACGACTGCCGACAGCCCTTTGCATGAAGGAGCCATTGACCAGAATACAGCCTCCTTTACCTTTACCGGCGTTGGGGATAATCTGCTTCATGATACAATTTTTGTTTACTATGAACAGGATCACGGAAATCGAGACTTTTCTCCGATTTATGAAATCACAAAACCGTATACTTCTGGTTCCGACCTGAACTACATCAACTTTGAGACTGTCTGCGCCGGAGATGAATACGGGCTTTCCGGCTATCCGGCTTTCAACGGACCTTTAGAAATGATCGATACGATTGCCGCTGCCGGCTTTAACTGGATTTCTGTTGCCAGCAACCATTCTTTAGACGCCGGCAGTGAGGGCCTGATTACGGAACTGAACTACCTTCAGGACCATCATCCGCAAATCAGTGCAACCGGAGCCCACACCACCCCAGAACATGCCGACAATCCGCAAGTCAAAGAGATCAATGGGATTAAAGTCGGCCTTTGCACCTTCACCTATGGTCTGAATGGCTTATCTGAACCTTTTGGATCGGATTGGCTGGTCAATGATTATCGCAATAAAGACAACAGTGTGAATTATGAAATGATGAAAGCCAAGCTGGATGCGCTCAAAGAGGTGAGTGACGTCCAGATTGTCTCCATGCACTGGGGTGAAGAGTATAAAACGGCCATCCAGCCTGAGCAGAAGGCCATTGCCGAGTTTTTACATGACCAGGGCGTTGAAGTCATCATCGGCACCCATCCCCATGTCATTCAGCCCGTTGAATTTCTCGTCTCTGAGGATCAGAACACACTGGTCTATTATTCGTTAGGCAACTTTGTTTCTGCCCAGAACAGTGATGAAAGCATGGTTGGGGGCATGGCGCAGTTCCAGCTCGATTATGATTTTGAAACGAAAAAAGCTACCTTTGAAAACGTCAAATTTACTCCAACCGTCACCTATATCACACCTGATTTGCGGACCTATCGGACCACGACGATTCATGAATATAATGACGAAATGATCGCGAATCATTACATGACCTACTATGGTCTGGATCTGTCCAAAGAATGGATCCGCCAGTATGTCGATTCGGTTGTCGGCAACCCCTCCAACATTCAAATCGATTATGGCGTATAAATCCTGTACTTTTGACCATCGAAAAAACAGCCTGGAATTCTCCAAAGGGAAAATGGAGAATTCCAGGCTGTTTCTGTTTTCAGGACAAAATTCAGAATCTATCCTATTGATTCAAGGGATTGAAGCTGTCTTCTGACTTTCCTAGGCCAGGGCAACATCCAACACCATCATCAAGGTAAACCCAAGCGCAAAAGCCACAGTGGCCAGGTTGGAATGGTCCCCCTGCGAAGCTTCCGGAATCAGTTCTTCCACGACAACATAG
Source organism: Allobaculum sp. JKK-2023 (assembly GCF_034745455.1). NCBI lineage: Bacteria > Bacillati > Bacillota > Erysipelotrichia > Erysipelotrichales > Erysipelotrichaceae > Allobaculum > Allobaculum sp. JKK-2023. The sequence continues at coordinate 1,576,081 of NZ_JAYERV010000003.1, forward strand.
ATCATCGCCCCCGCTGCAAAACTGAGCAGGTAGGGCAAAAACGGCAGGAGCTGATTAGCCAGCAATAAAGTCACAACAGCAGCAATCGGCTCAACTACTCCCGATAAAAAGCCGTATCCAAAGGCTTTTGACTTTTTCAGTCCCTGGGTGCGCAAAGGCATGGAAATAATCGCTCCTTCCGGGAAGTTCTGAATGGCAATTCCGATGGCTAGAGCCATCGCCCCCGACAAGGTAATCATCGTCTGCCCGCTCAGCCAGCCCGCAATGACAATGCCTACCGTCATTCCTTCCGGAATATTATGGAGAGTCACAGCCAGCACCAGCAGAATACTGTCTTTTAAATCTGTATGGATGCCTTCTGGCTGATCACTGTTCTGATGCAGGTGCGGCACGACCATATCCAGGATCAGCAAAAAGAAGATCCCGCCTAAAAATCCAACTGCAGCTGGCACACAGGCAAACGGGCCCAGATCAGCTGCTTCGTCAATGGCCGGAATCAACAAAGACCAGACCGAAGCCGCAACCATGACTCCTCCCGCAAAACCAGTCAGTGCCTTTTGAAGTTTTATATTGAGATGACTGCCCATCAAAAATACACAGCCTGCTCCCAGTGTAGTCCCTAAAAAGGGAATCAGAATCATATAAAAAGCTGAAACGTTCATTTTTCCCTCCGCTTCCAGAACGTAGAACACATTAACTCATTGGTTAAGTCTTCTTTATTCTGCCAGAGCCAAAAAAAGTTTCTGCCGACAATGCCCTCTTTTGGGCGCAAGAAGACGTCTGGAAAAGCAAAGCATCTCATTCAAAGCCGGACTTATCCAAACAAGCATTCCATAATAATTTGTAATTCTTAAGGCAAAGCAATCAAAAACAAATAAGTTCTACGCCAACAAACATGCGACACATTTGTGGAAAGAGTACCAATTTTCATCGAGTCACTCGACAAAAATTTCGTCGAGTCGGCCTGTTTTGTCGAGTCAGGAACTTAAAAAGGCTGGAATTCATCCAGAATTCCAGCCAGGAAAGGGAACGAACCAAGTCGACAAGATTGAAAAAGGAGAAGGTTTTGATACTCGATCAGGTTCGTCAATCAGTAAGTTTAAACTTATGCTGCGGCTGCTACAGTTTCCTCTTCATCAGCTGCTGGGGCAGTTTTTGCTGCAATTTTCTTCTTGGAGAATCCAAGAATCAAAGCACCTGCGATTGTTCCGGCAATTAAAGCAACGATATACATCAGTGGGTTGCCAATGGTCAGGACAACGAAGATACCACCATGAGGAGCCATGAGGGTGCAGCCAAACAGTTCAGAAAGAGCACCAGCAAGGGCAGAACCAACGACGCACGCAGGTAAAACATGGAGTGGATCGCTGGCCGCAAACGGGATGGCGCCTTCGGTAATGAAGGCCAGACCCATGATGACGTTGGTTGGGCCAGTTTTTCTTTCATCTTCGGTAAATCTGTCTTTGAATAAATAAGTGGCTAAAGCAATAGCAAGAGGTGGAACCATACCGCCAATCATTACGGAAGCCATGATGGAGTAGTTTCCGGCAGCAAGAGAAGCCGTACCAAATACATAAGCAGCTTTGTTGAACGGACCGCCCATATCTAAAGCCATCATGCCGGCAAGCAGAGCGCCCAGCAGAACACCGGAAGAACCATTCAGAGATTCGAGCCAGAAGTTAAGCTGGGTATTGAGCCATCCTACTGGAGGTTCAACCAGGTAAACCATAATTGCACCGATTAAAGCAATACCAAGTAATGGATAAATCAGCATTGGTTTAATGCCTTCCAGGCTGGCTGGCAGTTTGGAGCACATTTTCTTGCACAGGTTTACTAAATAACCGGCTAAGAAACCAGCAAGCAAAGCACCTAAGAAGCCAGATTTTCCGTTGGCTGCAATCAGGCCGCCAATAAAGCCTGGCGCAAGACCCGGACGATCCGCAATGGCTTCAGAAATATAACCGGCAAGAACGGGGAGCATTAAGCCAAAAGCAAGGCCGCCGACATTTTTAAAGAAAGCAGCTGCCGGGTTGATCGTACCGAATAAAGCACGTTCTGCTTCTTCGAGACTGTTCATATCCACAAAGAAACCATCAATCAAGAAGGAAATCGCGATCATCAGACCACCGCCGATCACAAATGGCAGCATATGGCTGACACCATTCATCAGCGATGTATAGACAGCACGCCAGCCGGATTCTTTTTCGCCGCCGGCACTATCGGCTCCAGCCGCCCCATTGCCTTTAAATAACGGAGTACTGGGATCCAGTGATCTTGCGATCAGCTCTTCTGGCTTGTGAATCCCATCGGATACAGGAGCCTGAATCAGGCGTTTGCCATCAAAACGGTCAATTGGAACTTTTGCGTCGGCTGCAACAACGATACCGTCCGCTTCTGCAATTTCAGCAGCCGTCAAAACGTTTTTCGCACCGCCAGAACCACGGGTTTCAACTTTGACGCGATAGCCAAGTTCTTTGGCTTTCTTTTCAATGTTTTCAGCAGCCATATAAGTATGGGCAATTCCATTTGGGCAGCTGGTGACGGCCAGGATGAATGGTGCATTGGTGTTGACTGGAGCTTCTTCTTCAGCCGGTCCTTCCAGCGCTGTTTCCGCATCGGTCAGAATCTGTAAAAATTCATCTGCAGTTTTGGCGTTCTGCAAATTGGCATTGAGAGTTTCATCCATGAGCATGCGGCTCAGTTTAGCCAGGACTTCCAGGTGCACGCTGCCGCCTTCTGGTGCAGCAATCAAAAATAACAGATGAACGGGCTGGCCATCCAGGGAAGCATATTCAACGCCATCTGGAATGACCATGGCAGCCAGGCCGGCTTTGGTTACGGCAGCATCGCGGCCATGAGGAATGGCGATTCCCATGCCGACGCCAGTTGTGCTTTCTTCTTCACGCTCAAATACTTTTTTGGCATACGCCTCGCGGTTATTGATCTTGCCGGATTTTACCATCAGATCAATGGCTTTGTTAATGATTTCTTCCTTTGTGGAAGCTGATGCCTGAACATCAATCGCTTCATAAGCGAGCAGATCCTTAATCTTCATACGTACCTCGTTTTTTGTCAGATTTGTCAGTTTTTATTTTTCGAATCGTTGAAGCTTATGGTGCAGGACTCAATTCGAAGACATGATCCCCATCTGTCTTCAAAGTCCCAACTTGCCTGGCAGGATCCCCATCCCAATCAGGCAGGTCTTAGTTTGCTTGTTTTTGAGCTTTGTTTTTTGAAACAGACTGCGGATACAGTGGCTCTTATGCAAATAGCGTGTTTAGTCATTGTGACTATTATAAACGATAGTTATTACTACTAATGACAATAACCCAAAACGTGATAGCTAAACTCATCTCAGATTAGGTAATGTTATTTAATCAACAGCATGAATGATTCCAGCTTATTCATTCACCAGGATTATCAGTGTTAAAAACTACATTTGCGTAAGAGCCGATACAGTCCGTATCGGTTTCCAAAATTTCCTTTTTATTTTCTGATCCCATTTTGGATTTCTGATCTTATGCTTTGGATTTCCAGCGGATCCTGTTTTTAGATCGTGTTTTCATTTTCTGAATGAGTCATGCCCTGAATCCTTCCTGATCCGTTTTTTTCAATCGAACCAGAATGTTGATCAAAGCGTCCATTCAGAAAGGAGGCGCTTTACCTAAGCGGTGCGGCAAACTGTAATTGGCGAGGACGCTTTTAAGGCGTCGATATCTTCTTTCTGGGCAAGATCAGCGCAGAAGGCCGTTGCGCTTCCGCAATAGATTCCCTGAACGAACGCTTCTTCCAGGCTATGCGTGTCGATCCATCCAGCCACAAACCCTGCAACCATCGAATCACCACTTCCAACGGAGTTGACGAGTTTTCCCTGTGGGCATCCTGCTTCATAGATGGCGCCATCTTCACCAATTAACATGGCTCCTTTGGCTCCTCTTGAAATCAGAACGTTGGAGGCACCAGCCTCTTGCAGCTTGCGGCCGGCGGCAATCAGTTCGTCATCATCGTGAATCTTGATGCCAAGCAGTTCTTCAATTTCGGCCTGGTTTGGTTTGACCAGGAATGGATGACATGGCAGCGATTTAGCCAGCAGTTCACCACTGGCGTCAACGATAAACAAAACATCCTTGTCTTTCTGGCTGTCCAGAATGCGGGCATAGAAGTCTTTGTCTAAGCAGCCGGGAATGCTTCCGGAAAGAATCAGAACGTCACCATCCGCGATTGCTTTGTAGTGATCGAACAACTCTTCCACCTGGGCATCATCGATTTCAATACCCGTCCCATTGATTTCGGTTTCTTCCTGGGCTTTGAGTTTTACATTGATTCTGGTGCGCCCGGAGCATGGAATGAAGTCTTTTTTAAAACTTCTTGCTTCTAACAGCCGTTCGAGTTCAGCGCCAGAAAAACCGGCTGTGAATCCGGAAGCAATGCTGTCATAGCCTAAAGCAGACAATACGCTGGAAACATTGAAGCCTTTGCCGCCCGCAAAGATTTCTGTTTCGTACGCTCTGTTGGTTTCGCCAATCTCAAGATTTTTTACCCGGACAATGTAGTCCAGGGAGGGATTGGCGGTCAGTGTGTAGATCATCTTTTTTCCCTTTCTGGCTGGTTCTGAAGAATCAGCGCATTTTCAAGATCTGGGTTTTCATTGCAGATCAGGACCGCATGCTGGAGATCTCCAAAGCGGATTTTGGAAGTTTTGTCGAGCTTGGAAGAATCGGCGAGGACATAAACGCGCTGGCTTTGACGCATCGCTTTCTTTTTCACGGCTGCCTCATGCAAGTCAGGCGTGAGCAGATCTCCATCGGGGCTGATTGCATTGGTTCCAAAGAAGCCGGCATCAAAGATGTACTTATCCAGAAAGTCGAGTGCCTCTTCACCGACAATCGCATCCGTAATGGATTTGAACCGTCCGCCAATCAGTGTTACCTCATAGCCTTTGTTGGCGGCCAGGGCTGCATGGTTGATAGAGTTGGTCACAATGCCCACGCCAGGAATATCGAGCTGTAAAAGCATAGCTTCGGTGGTTGTTCCAGCATCGATATAGATCAGATCTCCTTCTTCGACCTGATCGATCGCCCGTCGTCCAATTTCCTTCTTTTCCAGATGGAATTCCGTCCGCCGCAGATTCATGCTCTGGTCTTCAGCCTGCACAGGGGCGATTGCGCTGACTCCGCCATGGACCCGTTCACATTTGCCCTGTTTTTCCAATGACAGCAGATCCCGGCGCAGGGTACTGTCAGATACATCCAGCAGATCCATCAGTTCATTGACAGAGGCGTTTTTACGCTCGGCCAGATATTCGAGAATTCGCTGTTGTCGTTCGTTTGCAATCATTTCAGTTCACCTCTTACCAATATCATTCATCATCCTTCCTTTTTCTTCAACTTGTCTCTTCCTTAATGACACTTGAATCATACTGGATAGCGAGGAGGATTGCAAGCGTTTTCTGTCAAATTCATTCAAATTTATTCTCAAATTCCTTCATTCCATATTTCCCAAATTTCGCCAATCTTCTTTGGATGATTCAGCATTCGTCTTTTTACTTCACTTTGATGTCTACAGTCTATTAAGGACGATACGAATCGTATTTATATCGATTTCAATTATTATAATTCTTAATTTGGTTTTCTTTTCTATATCAATTCTCCAGCATCATTCATAGCTTATTATATTTCCTTCAGTTTTCTTCAAGAGTCTTCACTTCATTTTTCATCATCAAATATGACGGATTATGATCTTTATTTACGATTCGACTTTTCCAAAATTCGTCATCTCCTCCATGTCTTTTACCTGTTCTATCCGTTTCCTTTATCTATTCTGGTCATTTTGATCATTTTCATTCACCTCCATTCATTTGGATTGAAATCTCAAATGGACCAAAGGCCTTTTCTCCCTCTTCTTGTTTTTCTGCCCCTTCGAAAAAAGGACAGTCTCTTCGGATCAATCATTCATTCTCCGTCAGTTTCTGCGGCTTCTTTTCGTTCCACAAACACTCATCCGATCACACATTTTCCTTTTCACCAATGATCTCCTTCAAAACAGCCCATTTTTCGAAAGCGCTTTCTCTTCTTTGGCTGTTTCTGGTTATGATAAAGACAAGAGCTTTCATCACATTGCCCGTTCTTTCATCACAAAAAAGAAAAGAGGAAAATTATGAACCAACACGAAATCTTCAGACCTGTCTTTACCCACCACGAGGATGGAACTCTAGGTGAAGTTGGCTTTGCCCGCCATCCCCACTGGAACTACGATCGTTCCCGCATCAAAGTCTCCCGTCTGCGAATGAAAGAATGGGACTACTATCTGGTCAATACTGGTCAGATTGCCGTCGCCTTTACGCTTTCAGATCTTGGCTATATCCGCATGGCCAGTGTTTCCTTTCTGGATCTGGTCAAAGGAGTGGATGCCACCCAGACCGAACTGCTGCCACCCGCCAAAGACTTCTTCATGCCCCAAACTTCAAGTCAGGGGGCTGCTCATTTTGAAAACAAAAATATAATTCTTGACTACGACCTCACGCCCCAATCGCGCAAGGTACATTGCGAAGTGAAGAATCTGGCCGGTCATGGCCCTTTCAAAGCCGACCTTTGCTTTTCCGATTTCCCCAAAGAATCCATGAACATCCTCACCCCCTGGAAGGATCGCAAGCACTTTTACCTCAATGAAAAATGCAACTGCATGCCAGTTGAAGGAAAAGTTGTCTTCAACTACAAAATCTATCGCTTCCGCAAAGACGAAAACTGCGGTGTTCTCGACTGGGGCCGCGGGTATTGGCCGTATAAGACCCACTGGTACTGGGGGACCGCTTCGGCAATGGTCGATGGTGAATTATTCGGTTTCAATCTTGGCTATGGCTTTGGCGACCTGCGTGCAGCCAGTGAAAACGTCCTGTTCTACCGCGGCAAAATCCATAAGCTCGACCAGATCCGTTTCTATATTCCCCAAGATCCCATGCTGCCCTGGGTACTGACCTCCAATGACCGCCGGTTTGAAGCCGTCTTCACCCCGATTCTCGATCGAGCAGCGGATATTGATATGAAAGTCATTCGCTCCAACCAGCACCAATACTTTGGATCCGTCAATGGCACAGCCGTTCTGGATGATGGATCGCATATCCTGATGCGCAATCTGCCTGCCGCTTTTGAAGATATCCACAACCAGTATTGATTGAACGTATTCATCGACACGCATTGATTGGACGTATTCATCGACACGCATTGATTGGACGTATTCGTCGACACGCATTGAACCATTCAACAAACAAAAAAGACCATCGATCGTTCTTCTTCAGAACGTTCCGATGGTCTTTTCTTTCTGTTCATTTTTTCTGTTTGTTTTCTTCTGGCTGAATCACATACGGAGAATGGACAATCTGGATCAGCATGTCTGCCATCTGCTCTGGCCCAGGTTGAAAACCATTGAGGATCCACTCATCAAGCAAACCATAAAGTCCATAGGCATAATACTTTTCGCGAAAGCGATGCAGCAGAGCCACCTCTTTTTCAAAACTGAGCAGAATCTGACAAAATGCATCATAAAGAACCTGCTGCAATCCCGCGCTATACAGCACCTGAAGCACATTTTGGATTTCAAGATTAAACGCAAAAAAGGCCCTGGCATTCTCCAGATCAAAACGGTCGTGAATTTCCAAATCATGCTTCCTGGCATATTCATTCCACAGACGGACAATCTTGAAGGTGAGAACTTCCTGCTTGGAATGAAAGGCACGAAAATAAGTGACGCGGCCAACGCCGGCTTTTTCAGCCAGTTCATCGATGGTAATCTTTTCCATCGGCTTGCTCACAATCAGTTGAAGCAGCGCATCAGCCAGGCATTCTTTTAGATCTTCACTGACCACTTTTCTGAACGACTTCGTTTTTGAATCCATTTCTCTTCCCTCTCTAGACTCTGTCTTTCCACTTTGGCTTTCCTTTCTTAATTTCCCTGCCTGAATCAAGCGCCACTTGGGAATACGGATACGAATCCGGTTCTTTGTATCCCCAACCGGCATCCGCATTGACGACTGGAATCAGATCTTTTAGGATACGATCGTATCACGATCGGCTGTAAAAACGATGTCTTTGGAATCAACCTCAGGATCCTGCCTGTCTTTTCCAGAATTCTTCATCGGCGCGTATCTGTTCATTCCCCTGACAATGACCAGCCGATCCGTTCATTAATCGGAGATCTCTATGAAAAAACTTCTCAAAATCATTTTGATTTTTATAATTGTAATGGCGATTATTCTTGTCGGCTTATGGATCTACCTCAAAAATAAGCCTGCCATCCCAAATCATTACCAATCTGAAGTCCAGACAGGCGGCAAAATCGAAGCTCGATATCTTGCCGACGGATCGTATGAAACGGCGTGGCTTGAGCAGCCCGCTTTGCAGGAATTCAAGAAATACGAAATCGCCTATCCGGTTAATCTGGAAACCACCGATCGTCAATATCCAGTGATCGTTCTTTGTAACGGAAGTGGAACGCCTCTCTCCAAGTACTCGCGTCTGGCCCGCCATTATGCCTCATGGGGATTTATTGTCATTGGAACAGAAGAAATGTATGCCTGGAATGGCTTTGGTGCCGACATGTGTGTATCTCATCTGCGCCGACTGAATGAAAATAAACAGATTGAAGAAAATAAAGAAAACATCTTCTATCAGAAAGTTGATCTTTCCAGCGTGGGGATTGTCGGTCACTCCCAAGGTGGTGTTGGAGTGTTCAACGCCATCACAGAAGGCAAAAACAAAGAGGTCTATAAAGCAGCCGCCGCCCTGTCGCCAACCAATATGGAACTGGCACACAATCTGGAATGGAACTATGACGCAGCCAAGATTCAGACTCCTATTCTGCTGGCTTCTGGCGAAGGCGGCGGGGATGACTGGGTCGTCACTGGCGATCAATTGACGGCTATCGCCAACGAAATTTCAGCTCCCAAAGTCCAGTTTCGTCGTAAGAAGACCGCTCATGACCAGATGCTGTATGCAGCCGATGGCTATGTGACCGCCTGGTTTTTATGGCTGCTTCAAGACGATCCGCAGGCGGCCAAAGCTTTCGTTACACCCCAGGGCGAACTGCTTTCCAATCCTCTCTATACCAACCAGGAGGCCAACCTGAACAGCCTGGCTTTCCACTCATAAACCAAGAAGCAAAAAAAGGCCGCCTGCGCGTAAGAATCAGTCAAAGATCTTGCGGCAGACGGCCTTTCTCCATTCAAAAGGACGAATGAAAAACATGAGAGAATGGATGAGAGTTGATCGTTTTTAAACCGTTTAAATCAAGCCAAGCAGCTGCGGGATCCACAGCGAAATACCCGGAATGAAAGTCACCATTAACAGGGCGATGACCAGGACTACAAAGTAAGGAACCAGTTTTGGAGTGACCTGCTCGATGGTGACATGGCCAATTCCACAACCGACAAAGAGAACCGACCCAACGGGCGGGGTGATATTGCCAAGGCACATGTTGAAAATTAACATGACGCCAAACTGGATATCGCTCATTCCAAACTTCATCGCAATCGGCAAAAAGATCGGAGTGAAGATCAGGATCGCTGGTGTGATATCCATAAACATCCCGACCACAAGCAGAATTACGTTCATCAGCAGTAAGATGATGTACTTGTTATCGGTCAAAGACAGCAGACCATTCGAGATGGCTTCTGGAATTCCGGCATACGCCATGACAAAGGACATGGCCGAAGAAGCCGAAATCAGAAACAGGATGATTCCAGAAGTCTTTGCGGAGTTGAGCAGAATTTCCATGAAGCTTTTGAAGGTAATGCTCTTGTAAACAATCGACAGAATCAGGCAATACAGCACAGCGACACCGGCGCCTTCGGTGGCAGTAAAGGCACCACCGACAATTCCACCAATCACAATGACAATCAAAAGCAGCGAAGGAATCGCATCCCAGACCACTTTCCAGATACTGCCATCCAGTTTGATTGGCGTAGGTTTCATACCCATGCGTTTGGCCATGATGAAAGCCACTAACATGCAGGCACCGCCCATTAAAAAACCAGGCAGGTAACCCGCCATAAATAAAGTCGAAATCGAAACACCGCCGGCTACTGTGGAGTAGACGATGAAAGCCGATGTTGGCGGAATCAGAAGACCCGTCGGAGCAGAGGCAATGTTTGCGGCTGCCGAGTAAGCAGGATCATATCCGTTTTCTTCTTCGATTGGGGCAATGCACCCACCCATAGCCGAAGCAGCGGCTACCGAAGAGCCAGATAAAGCGCCAAATAACATGTTGCCCAGGATATTGGCCTGGGCCATGGATCCTGGAACCTTGCCAACCAGCAGCTGGGCCAGGTTGACCAGACGGCGGGCAATTCCACCATTGTTCATGATGTTGCCGGCCAGGATGAACAGGGGCACAGCCAACAGCGAGAAAGATTCAACGCCCGTACACATTTTCTGCACGGTAATAAAAGTGACCTGATCCCAGGAGAGGGACGATAAGGCAGTTACGATCGAAGAAGCCAGAATACTAACTGAAATCGGTACGCCTGCAAACAGCAGGACGCCAAAAACCGCAAACAGAAGGATTGTAACGAAAGTCAGACTCATGCTTCTACCTCCTTGGCAGCCGCTTTTTTGGATTTTGGTGCCCAGTTGACCGTTTTGCCGGTCAAATCTTCATATAGATTGATGATCTGCGCGAGGATAATGCAGACGCCAGAAACCGGAGCAATGCCATACACAAGGCTTCTTGGAACGCCTAACAAAGCAGAGAATTCCATCCGGGCCGACATCGCCAGCTTGAATCCGCCAATCGTGATCACAAAGATCGCGATCAATAAGATCAGGGCGTCAATAAACACCATCAATGCTTTTTTCGGCTCGCCAGTCAGTTTATCTTTGACCAGACCTAAAGCCATATGTTCACGCGTGGAGAAGGCATACGCCGCTCCAATAAATCCGGTCCAGATCAGGGAGTAACGGACCAGTTCTTCCGTAAATGCTGCCGGACTGTTGAATACATAGCGGGAAATCACCTGAATCAAGACCAGAATGGTCATGAAAGACAACAGAATCGCGCAGAAGATCGCAAGAAACTTGTCCATGCCATATTTAATTTTGCCTAAAATTTCCTGCATGATTATTTTTCCTTTCTGGCCTGCTCGATCACTTCAAGCAGCTTGGCCACGCCTGGGTATTGGGCGGAGTACTCTTCCACCATGGGGGTAGTCGCCTGACGGAAAGCTTCTTTATCGACGTCATAAACGAAGGTTACGCCCATCGTTTCTTCCGCTTCTTTGACCGCCTCTTCAATCGCCTGATCCCACATGATTTTGTGCGAATCCGTGGATTCATGCGCCGCTTCTAAAATCAGCTGCTGGTCTTCAGGCGTGATCTGCGACCAGACTTTGTCAGACATGATCAGAACATCAGGAATCATGGCGTGCTGGTCAACGGAGTAGTATTTGCAGATCTCACCGTGTTTACCGGTGGTTAAAGCCGTTTCGTTATTTTCCGTTCCATCGATGATCCCAGTCTGTAAGGAAGTGAACACTTCTCCATAGGACATCGCAACTGGCGTACCGCCGAGGTATTTCATCATGTCCGTCTGGCTTTTCATGTTCTGGACACGAATTTTCAGACCTTTGAGATCTTCTGGCGTACGGATTGGTTTGTCCTTGGTGTAAAAGGAACGAGCACCGGAGGTGTAGTAGGTCAGCGTGACATATCCATCGTCTCCAGTGGATAAGAAGAAGTCGCGCATGCCCTGGGAGTCCATCACTTCATAGAAGTCTTCGGTGGATTCAAAGATATAGGGCAGACCAAAGACGTTGTATTCTTCGGTAAAGGTGGCAAGACCTGGAGCAGAGACTTTGGTCATCGCAATGACCCCCGCCTGCAGCTGCTCCATATTTTCATCTTCGGATCCTAACTGACCATTCGGGAAGATTTTGATGCGGATGCGTCCGCCGGTTTTGTTTTCTACTTCTTTGGCAAATTCCGTCATCGCAATATGAACGGTATGCGTTTCTGAAAGACCATGGGCAAGGTCGAGAATCATCGGATTTTCTGGAGTTGCATTCGCACTGGACGTTGGGGATCCAGCCGAGCAGCCGCAGAGTATGGAAGCGCCGACAAATCCAGAAACACACAGGGAAAGGCCCTTATGGACCATTGAACGTAATCCTTGCATAGAATTCTGTTTCCTTTTCTAGCTCTAGCGTTTGGCTAATTTTCTTTCTCGTTATCAATTTCGATTGATTTCGATTGATTTCCATTTTCGAAAGCCGGAGCCTGCCGCTTCGAAAATGGAATCGCAAATCACAAAACCTTCCATTGTGCCAGGGCTTGAAAAGACGAGGCTTTAAGTCTCATACAGAAATACGGTTTGTCCTGGTTTTATGGGGTTGGATCTACGATTTTTACATTCCGATCAGGTCGAACTGTTCAAAAGAGACAAGCACTTCGTAATCGGTTTTTGGGTTTGGATACTTGATCAGAACCGATTTCAGGCGCTGGGAGTAATACCAGCCTGTTGTCGCTTCTTCAAATTTGCGGCGGTGCAGGAAGTGAGGAATTTCGTCGCCATCCACCGTCACAAAGAAAGGAGCCTTCTTGGGATGAATGATGTCGAGGGCTACGTTTTCAACTGCCGTCTGATAATTTCCTTCATGGGTAAAGCGGATATACGTTCTTTCTGCAGCTTTGACTGAAATTGTGGTTTTCAGATAGTCGCCATTGCGGTAGTCGTTGGTATTTCCGTCATCTTCATAGAGGACAAATTCACTATCCACATCTGGAGCCATCAGGATTTCCAGATCGGTTGTTTTCTGGGTCATCAAATTGCTCAGGCGGTTGCCAGACATTGGCAGGATGGCGCCAGAACGAACAAACATGGGAATCGAAGACAGGTCGACATCCAGTTTGATTTCACTTCCTGGTTCGTATTCTTCACGCGTCCAGAAGTCATAGAATTTTTCGTTGGGATCTACCGTTTCGGGCAAGTACACTTCACGGACTTTCTGGCCTTTTTCCACAACGTTGGCCACCAGCAGATGGTCGCCAAACATGAAGTCAACCCCTTCGTTGTAAGTCTTCGGATCGTTCTGGAACGTCATGAACAGCGGCTGCCAAATGGGCAGGCCGGTTTTGTGAGCCTTGAACATCAGCGAGTACAGCGTTGGCGAGAGTTTATAGCGCAGATCAATGGCAGCGCGGATCCGCTCTTTCTGATCGGAATACATCCAGGGTTCAGTGACTGTGTTGTCCGTATTGGTCGAATGAATCGAGAAACGCGGCTGGAAAACCCCGTTCTGAACCCAGCGCACAAACAGTTCAGATTCAGGCGCGACACCATAGAATCCACCAATGTCGCAGCCCTGGTTGGCAACCCCTGAAAGTCCCATGCCTAAGATGGTGGCAATGTTGTATTTCAGGCTGTCCCAGCAAGTCAGGTTATCCCCGGCCCAGACCTGAGCATAACGCTGAATGCCAGCATGACCAGAACGGCAGACGCTGAATGGACGACAGTCTGGATCATATTCTTCGATGGCTTCGTTGGATAACTGGCACATCAGATTGGACATGACCGGTTTGATGTCTCCAATCCGCGCCCCTTTGCCTTCAAAACTTGCCTTGGCATCTTTATCGACTAAAGAATCATATTCGCAATTGTCATTCCAGATTGAACGGCAGCCATACGCAAGCAGGGCATCTTTGATGTACTGTTTCCAGATTTTGCGGTTCTTTTCCTGGGTGAAGTCCACGAACAGACCTGGACCGCCCCACCATGTACCCACCGCATAGCCATCGACCCCTTCGTTATCATCGGAACTTTTTAAGAAGAGATCCTGTTCTTTCATCTGCTCTAAAAGCGGATGCACCAGAAGCATGCCCGGCTTGATGTTCGGTGAAACCACAACGCCATGGTCATACATCTGGGTAAACCATTGCTTGGGATCTTTGAAACGCTTGTTGTTCCAGGTAAAGGAGCAGCGTTTGATCCCTTCCGGGGTATCGATTGCGCAATAGCCAGAGGATAACTGGAAACCATCTACCGGAATCTTTTCTTCGTGGGTTGTTTCGATGAAATCTAAGATCGCATCATCACAGTCTTGTGGAAGTTCCGGGTAGTACATCGAGCTTCCAAGATAGCCAAGAGCCGCTTTGGGAAGCATGACAGATTTTCCCGTCAGATCGGTATAGCGTTCAATGACCTCATCAATGCCAGGACCTGCAATGAAAAACAGGTCGATATCCCCGGCATCGGTGCGGTAAGTGGAATAACGGTGCCAGTAGTTGCGTTTCTCTTTCCCCATATTGAAGTCACATTCGGCCGTATTGTGGTAGAAGTAGCCGACCGCATGCTTCGTACTCTGGTTCAGACGAATATAAAACGGGATGTGCTTGTATAAAGAATCCGTTTCCTTGGGGTCGTAGCCCATGGCATCGCCAGGAGCCATGTTCATGAATTTCTGGGCTTTGTTGATGTCGCCGGATTTTTCGCCAAAACCATAGAAGAAATCATCAGCTTCAATCTGGCTGGTATGCATGCGGCGGTTGTTGCCATCCATGCGATAGGCCAGATCCGGAATATCGGCATGGAGCAGTTCACCATTGGCATCAAAAATTGAAATGGTGAAGGGGGATTTGCGAAGGACAACTTTTAAACGGCGTCCCTGAATGATGGCTTCATTTTCGCCATCGACCAGGGTGGCAGGGGCTGTTTCAATGCGTTTGCGGACATCGGCAAACAATTCATCCGTGCGGCTTGGCCAAGCGGTCGTCACCAGTGAATAGGACGCTTCATCCCAGTCCTGATCAAAACCGGCGCGAATGCGCACAATATCATCCGTTAAAAACCAGATCCGGATTTCAACGGCATTGGTCTGTACGGAAAAATAGTTTTCCTGCGCGCTGATTGTTTTAAGCGTGGTGCAGACTTTCATATTTCTTTCTTCCTTGTCTAGAACCGGCCGACTTGCGGCCGGCATTTTTTATGGTTCATGCTGATCATGTATCAAGCGCAAATCGATTACGGTTATAATCGCGCTCGAAGTATAACTCGTTTCTGCTGGCCGGGCAGAGATTCGTACGATCATTCCAGGCAGATATACTGCGTGGGGTGATATATGCATGTTAACAGAGCTGAGCCAGAATTTACTTCTGAATTTGTGCCCTGTTTCTCGCAAATTGTGATATGTTTGAAGGTGAATTTTTAGGATCGCCACAGAAACATTCCTTACCCTGAACATGTGAAAATTTTAATTTAAATAGATTTTTACTTTATCTATCATCGATTATTTTATTAAAATCTGAACAGAGTATGCCGTTTCTGAACAAGGACAATGTTTCAGTCATCTTTTGATTTTTGCCTTTGTTTTTGCGATCTGAGAGGCGTCTGGGTGCAATCCCTTTCAGAGTCTGCCCACAGGCAGCTGTCACATTTTCTGCTCTCCTGCCTGATCTGGTTGTGCATCTGGGCTTCGATTTCAAAAAGAACGGCCTACAATACAAAAGTTGTTCTTTACCTTTCTTGGATTCTGGCTTGCCATTTCTGGTTCAATTCGTAAAATAAATCCGGATATCGCTCACCATTCGACAAAGGCATATCCAGGATCTGTCCATAGAAAAACAAAGGAAAAAGCAATTCGGAATGAAGCAGTCCACTCCTGATCACTGCTTTTGCATCCTTCGAAAAAAGGCCTGCTCTTTTCTACTTGAAAAGAGCAGGCCTGGGCTTGTTCAATTTTTTTGCTTTTTAACCCCTATTTTGGGCTTAAACGAATCGAGAACCTCACTTTTTCAGACAACTAATCCGAATCGTTATATATTTTTTTAGAGTCAAACCGAAATACACTACAACCTGTTTCAGAAAGGAGCCGCGGTATGAAGAAAAGTGCGCCGACTTCCAAGATTGAAATCATTCAGGACTCTTTACTGACGCCTGAAGAAGCCAGTCATCCACTCACTGCCACCAAAGTGCGTATTAATAAATACGTGAACAGATCCAGCCTTCAGTCTGTCGTTCACAACCATCCTTACTATGAAATTATTGCCCCGCTTTCCGGCAGTTCCGTGCGCTACAGTGCCAACGGCCGATTATATAACCTGCAAGTCGGAGAGGTCATGATCGTCCCTGCCGGTCTGTATCATTCTGCTAAATTCAATGTCTCCATGGACTATTCCGAACGTCTGATCGTCCAGATCGAAAAAGACTTCTGGCTGGATGCATTGAAAGCATGCGGGCTTGGAAATCCAAAATGGAACCAGGAGATGCTGATTCTCAATGCGCAAGCCGTTCTCGCCTGGGATCTGACCGGTCTTTTCCGTCGTATGATTCATGCGGCTACCCTGCCTGAATCGATTCAGGAACGCGTCTGGACCTGCCAGCTGGTCGAACTGGCCCTGCTCTTTGAACAATCCGTCAATCAGAAAGATATTATTGCGCCATCCGGAACCAGCTTACTGGTGGCCAAAGCTGCCGATTATCTGCAAAACCACTACGAAGACCCGCATCTCAATGCAACCACGTTAGCCGAATACTGCTTTGTCAGCCGTGAGCACTTAGCACGATCTTTTAAGTCCTATACCATGGAAAGTGTCCACAGCTATCTGACTAACCTGCGCATGCTGGCCTTCAAGCGGGCCATGCTGGAAGGAAAATCCATTCTGGATGCCTCGATTGCCAGCGGCTTTTCCGACTACACAAGCTTTTTAAAGACCTTTAAGAAGCTGTACGGTACAACGCCATCCGAATACCGGGCAAAACTTCTTTTACAGGAGCATGAAGATGAAGAGTATCCGCTTTAATTCCCCGATTGGAACCATCCAGGCGTCCTGCAATGATCAAAAAACGCTGTTAACCAACATTACTGTTCTGAAAACACCACAGGAACCACTTCATTCAGATATCGCGATTTTAAATCTGGCTAAAGAGCAGATCCTGGAATACTTTGCGAAAACGCGAACCATCATCGATCTGCCTTTAGACCAGACTGGAACTGACTTTCAAAAGCAGGTCTGGAAAGCTGTCCAGTCCATCCCCTACGGCCAGACCCGCTCGTATGGGGAAGTTGCGGCCATGGTCGGCAGGCCGGGAGCTGCCAGAGGAGTCGGAAGTGCGATGCGGGCAAACCGCTTCTTGCTGGCCATTCCCTGCCATCGCGTCATTGGCGCAAATGGAAAACTGGGCAATTATTCAGGCGGTCAGGGTGTGTTGACAAAAATGGCTCTGATCAACCTGGAAAAAGAAGAAGCAAAGCAGTAAGTCCTGGTCTGGGCATGGAAAAAGAGATCAAAAAAAGAGATCGTTCAAATTTCCATGAACATCATTCTCTGCGCGGGTGAAGCCCTGAACTGCATCGATCAGCCTTTGCAGAAAGCTGTTCAATCTGAATTTGAAGCGGCATTTGATCTTTTTGAGCAAGCCAGAAAAGCCAGTCTCGTTGACCATCCATCCCAGATCCATATCTTTCAGACTGAAACGGCTGAAACAGAAACTTCCAGCAAACAGATGGAGTATCCTTTGCTGTTTATCCCCGCCTTATCCACGCCCAGGATATGCTGATGCACCTGCAAAGCGAAATCAGTATGGCCAGCCACATGATTGAACTGGCCCAGGCTATCGTAAATGCCAAAGCCAATGACTAAAGCTGGCTCATAAAACAAACACAGCCAAAACAAATAGAACCAAAGCCATTAAAAACTCCCGGTTGTTCGGGAGTTTTTCCATATTATTCATTCTCTGACTATTCGTTCTCTGCAAGTTTTTACTTTCTACTAGAACTTTCCCAGTCAGTTGAGCTATACGATTACCACGATATTGAGCCTAAAAGCCACCGATCAGGATTGCTTTTGGGCTCTTTGTTTCTAAAGATGGATATTTTGAAGTCCCAGATTTCCTGTCAAGGCTGTGATGAGACATTTTAAGGTCCAAGTTTTACGCGATTTCTCTTGCTGTATAGCTCAATAATCGGTGTGTTATGGGCAATTGAGCGATACATAAAGAGGTTAAAATATGACAATTCCTTCAGAAATTCTGGCTGTTAACAGGCCTGAAGAAAAGAGGTCGTCCTAAAAAAAGTGTTAGGATAACCTCTCGTATAGCTCTACTGACTGGGAAAGTTCTATTCTACTTGGTCGGCAGAAGTAAAATCCGTCTCAGCCGCACATTCAATAACCAGATCATTCTGAATATGGACAACCTCCTGTACTCTTTGAGCGTACTTTTCAAGTCCATCAAAATGAAACATCACTGATTTTCTTCAATATCAATCAGTGATACATTAAAAGCAGCACCGTATTTTCTGTCGCGTTCAAATCAAGTGAAGGAGTGGTCGAATTGGAATTTTTCCAGAGCAACAAAAAGAAAATTATAATCATCCTCACAATCACCGTTCTTGTCACTTGTGGAGTTTTTGCCTATGATTATGGCCAAAAGCCGAAAAAGAATCCAGGAACCATTTACTTATATGGAGAACAGCACAGTTCTAAACACATTCTGGATGAGGAGTTTTCGCTATGGTCAGATCACTATCACAATCAAGGGATGCGTCATCTCTTTATTGAAAGCGGATATCCAACGGCCTAATTTTTGAATTTGTGGATGAAAGCTGACAACGACGAAATCTGGGACATGCTTTATCAGAATACAGAAGGAACAGCCGCTCATTCTCCTGAAGTGGCCGCTTTCTATAAGCAGATTAAAAACGAATGCCCAGAAACGATTTTTCACGGAACGGATGTCGAGCATCAGTATGCCTCCACTGGTCAACAATATCTCAAGTATCTGAAATCGACTGGTCAGCAAAACAGCAGCTCATATCGGATCGCAAAAGAAAACCTAGAGCAGGGAAAAGCTTATTCTGCTTCTTCTGACGATGTCTATCGGGAAAACAAAATGTTCGAGAACTTTATCCGTGAATTCAATTCTTTAAAGGATAAAGACGTGATGGGAATTTATGGCAGTGCTCATACGCATCCAGAAGCCTTGGATTACATCACCCAGACCGTCCCCTGTATGGCTGGCCAGCTTTATCAGATCTATGGTGATGCAGTTCAAAGCCAGGACTTAACCCTCAATGAAGGATTATCTGAGAATACGACTCCCCTTCGTATGGATACCATCAAAGTCGAAGAGAAAGAGTATTCTGCAAGCTATTTCGGCAAGGAGAAGATCTCTGTCCATGGTTGTCAGTCGCGTGAGTTCTGGCGGCTGGAGGATGCCTATGAAGATTTTAAAGAGAATCCAGTCACCGGAAATGTTCTTCCCTATAACAACTATCCGATGAAAATCGATACAGGGCAGATTTTTGTCATCGATTATACGATGACTGACGGCTCTGTGGAAAGAACGTATTTTCGATCCTCCGGAGCGAAATGGTATGGAGCATTCACAACCGAAGAAATTCTGCTTGGTCAAAATCCGTTACAAACTGAAAAAGGCCGCTAAGTGGAGTCTGACAAATCCCCTATAGCAAGTGGATTCCTATTTCTGCTTCAGACCCCCATCTTTTCCCTTTTACCTTGCGGTATTCATCTAAGTCGATTTTGCCTTTCGTCCAATATTCTCCCTTCGAATTATAGTTAGTCCATAAATATAGGCTCTTGGCAGGGAGAGTGTTTCTGGTTTTATCTTCAATCCTATCTACCAAAAAACTCCCTGATTTTCGGGAGTTTTTTCTTTTTCTTCCTGTTTTTTAACGTTTGGCAGTCAGATTCGTCATTCGCAGTTGGGGAAATTCCAAATTTCGTATCGGCCCTTCAGCATTTTTCCTGGATTGGATGGCTTCAAACGGATCTTTAAACTGCGTCTGTGCCTGGCGGACCGTAAACAGATTCGATTTCTGAAGCGTTTTAAAGGCCTGCTCAACCGTTTCAGGAATATCCATATGTGCAATATAGTTTTTACCTTTCGGGCCATAACCATTCTCGTCATCTTTCAGACGGCTGATCTCTCCACAGAGCAGTTCGAAATAACGATCCACCGTCCACATCCCTTCCGGATGTTCATTCAAAGCAAAACCACCCTGGCCATCGGGATGGACATGGACCTGATACGTGGCAAAGTTATAGATTTTCATCTCTGGAGCTTCTTTTTTAAGAGTAGCCTGCATGCGATGCTGCATCGTTCCATCCTGACAAAGAACGATCGACTTGCAGGGGATGTTCTTTTCTTTGAGCAGATCGAGCAGGAAAGTAATGTTGTTGCCACAGTTACTCGAACGTGTTTCCAGAAAATCGACCTGCAGACCATAACGCTTGCCCAAAGCCTTCTGGAAGATTTCCGCTTCACTTAAACCTTTCAAGGTTTCAAAGGTAAAAGCAGGATCGTCTTCAAATAAGCTGGCGAAGGTTTTGCGCAGAGTATTGGTGGTATGGCCCGCGCCGCCAACGATCACTGTGGTTCTGGCAACCTGATTTTCAATCGCTTTGGCCAGGACATTCAAACCTTCGACAATTGTTCCCCCAAACAAAACAAGAACATCGACCTGATTCTGATCGGTTTTAGCCTGGATTTCTTCCTGCGTTAAGGTTTCAAAATCGCGCTGTGCACAGAAATCAGCGAGAGTATTGATGCTTTGAGCGATTGAATTTGGATCTAAAGAATTTGTCATGGTTGTCTTCCCTCTTTTGTACCTTCATTTTTGCACCTTCAACATCCCTTACGGATTTGAGCCCTATACCAAGCTGGACCAAATTCCTCCAAAAATCATCCCTCCCTGAAAAAAGCATCTTTTCTCTCTCCATCAGATCTGATCGACTACAATAGAAATCAACAGCTTCCAACACGATCGAATCAAAAAGAACGAATTGCCAGAGATATCTGTTCTCTTTACTCTCTTGATCTCTCTGAATTTCTCTGGATATTTAGAAAGGCAGATAAATATATGAATTTTCTTCAGAAACGCATTGAACAGGATGGCCGGATCCTTTCTTCTCGGATTTTAAAGGTCAATACCTTCCTCAACCATACAGTAGATCCCCAGCTCATGGCCAGAATTGGCCAGGCTTTTGCGGACCATTTCAAAGAGATTCATCCAACCAAAGTCATGACCATTGAAGCCGGTGGAATCGCTCCTGCTTTAATGACCGCACTGGATCTGGATATCCCGCTTGTCTATTGCAAGAAAGCAAAACCATCAACCATGGATGATCCTTTATTTACCGAAGTTTTCTCCTTTACGAAGCAGACTTCCTATACCTTATGCATGGAGCGGGCGTCTTTAGATCCAGAGGACCGGGTATTATTTATCGATGACTTTCTGGCCAATGGCCAGGCATTTATTGGTATTGAAAATCTGGTCAGCCAGGCTGGAGCAAAACTTGTGGGCTGCGGCTTCTGCATTGAAAAAGCTTTCCAGTCCGGCCGCAGCCATATCCTGGAAAAAGGCTATCCACTTTACTCGTTAGCGCCGATCGCCCGCTTTGAAGAAGACCGGGTGATCTGGCTGGAAGAAGAATAAGTCCTTCCCGCTGGTAATTCTTCCTTTTGGGCAGAATCACTGTCCAGTCGAGTTTTTTAGATTTTCCTGGATTTCTTTCAATTTTCTGCTGAATACATGGTGCCCATTGGCACCTTTTTTCGTTTCTGAAACAGAGTCTGAGCAGACCATGTTCTAGCCCACAGCCCCTTCACTTCTTCATATTGGCTGATTTCTAAGTCGTAAATGTGCGTGCAGAAACCGCCATTCAATCTCTAGCCTGTCACATACAAGCAAGACGCATCTTACAATCCCCAAAACCATAAAAATGCATATGTTAGCCCTTTCAAAAAGGTCTATACTGGAGATAGGTATTCCTATGAAGAGCAAGAGGTGATAATTCTATGCCGAAACCTGGCAAAAACTATCTTCTGAATACGGAAGAAAAACAAGAATGGATGCGCGATTATTTCTTCGCACCACGGGGACTGGGCTTTCTGGAGCCTGGGATCGTTGGTCCTGATGATGCGCGCGTTGCTGCCTTTAACGTCGCAAAAAGCTTCTACCAGACAAGACCCGACGTTTTCAATCTGGCTCTGGTGGCTGAAAAGACAGGACTGAGTGCGGATGAAATCAAAGCAAGACTGCAGCGCATGTATGATGAACGCCTGTATATGCTGGTGAAGAATTCTTCTGTCGGTGTGTATGGATTTGGCTTGTGGTACTGGGTGGTCAAGATGAAAGATGGCTGCCCACCTGAAGAAAAGCAGAAACTGACCGACTGGATCCAGAACAACAATGAAATCTGCACTGGCTATGCCTGTGATGGCGGTGACTTTGATTTCTATTGCGGCAACCATATGCGTGTTTTAGACAATCTGCTGGAAGCCATCATCGATCCAATCAAGCAAAACCCTTATGTTGAATACGTTCACCTGTGCCCGGTTCGCCGTGACTTAAGAGAAAGCAGCGTTAACCAGGCCGATACCCCCTTCCGTTTCCGGGAATTCAGATTCTCCGATGAAGCGAAAAAGAAACTGTTTGAATACACCGATAAAATCGACGAAAAGGATCTCGAAATTCTGGAAGTCCTCAATAATACTGAATTCTCCGCAGACTTATTTAACTACGATGTTTTACAGGAACTCTCTGGTCTGGATGGAGCCAAGATGCGGGAAGACTTCTCGCATGTCATGGATGAAAGCCGCTTTTTGATCAATATGTTGTATCTCAACTTCATGAAGCTGGGCCTCAACAATCACTGCTACCTCATCCGGATGTTCCAGAACACCCCAAGCTATCGCAAGAGCCAGATTATTGATGAACTGGCAGCGAATCCGGACTTTAATAACGTCTTTGAATTCACCGATTCCTATCACGATGCCATCTTCATGGCTTATGAAGAACTGACCGATTCCCAAAAACTTCGGGAAACCATGGAAGCGTATCCGGAAATCGAAGAAATTCTGGAAGCCAATTCCCCGCGCCAGTTCCGCCGCTGGACAGCCCGACTTGATGATGACACCGACAACTGGGAAATGTGTGTCTTTACCGATGATCTGCTCCAGAACCGGATGGCCCGCAAAAATGCCTGCAGCCTTTGTGCAGACAAGGAGGAAAACGAGTCATGTTAATTGAAGAAGCACGTGATTACGTAGTTGAAAAACTTCCGTATGCGCTCAATCCAAAAAGCATCGCGGTTGTTGGCAGCAGCCGCTTAGATGGCAAAGTTGGCTATAAAGTGATCGAAGGCCTGGAAAAATGGGGCTATGATGGCAAGATTTATCCAGTGAACCCACGTGCCAAAGAAGTCCAGGGCTTACAAGCGTATGCAACCGTGAAGGATATCCCTGACGAAGTCGATCTGGCTTTCGTTGCGGTTCCCGCTCACGTCGTCAAATCCGTCCTGGAAGACTGTGTGGTCAAAGGCGTCAAGATTGCGGTCATCTCCACTTCCGCCTTCAAGGAAATCGGTCGTGAAGAGTTGCAAAATGAACTGACGCAATTCTGCCGCGACAATGAACTTCCCTTAATCGGACCAAATCTGGTCGGAATGGGTTCCCCATATTTCCATTTCAACTGTGGATTTATCCCTTACTTACCAGTACCAGGACCTGTTGCCATGATTTCCCAGTCCGGGGCCAATCTGCTCGCTGCATTAGGCACCAGCCAGGAAGACCATTTAGGCATGTCCTTTTTCGTTGGCCTTGGCAACAAAGCCGATGTCGACTTTTCGGAATTTATTGAATATGCAAACAAAGATCCAAACACTGGATCGATCGCTGTTTATATTGAAGGTCTGGATTGTCCAGAAGCATTCGTCAAAGCAGCCCATAAGTCTTCCAAGCCAATTGTTGTCATCAAAGTTGGCGGCTCGAAGATCGGTCACAAAGCTGCCTTTGCCCACACTGCTTCAGAAAACCCGGAATCCGATGAATACTACCAGAGCGTCTTTGACAAAGCAGGTGTCATTCGGGCCGTCACATGGCAGGAATTCCTCGACGATGCCCTTGCTTTAGGTTTGATGCCCCCTCTTCGCGGGGACAATATCGTCATGATTACCAACGGCGGCGGCAGCGGCCTGCTTTCCTGCGACCACTTCGAACGCCGCGGACTGCCCTTAAAAGAGCTGAAAGAAATCTCGCCGCTGTTATTCGGTAAAATTCGCAACTACATGCCAATGTTCGGATCGCCGCTCAACCCAGTCGATATTTCCGGCACCGCAACTCCAATCCAGTATCGTGGGGCCGTTTCGCAGGCGCTGCGTGATCCCAATGTAGACTGCGTTTATGTTTCCATCTGCCCAACGGCGGTAACAGACGTGAACGAAGTTGCAGACCAGGTCATTGAAGTCTGGAATAAGAACAAAGGCTCCAACAAACCAGTCGTTATGGAATGCCAGGGCGGTAAAGAATGCCATGACATTATCCTGAAACTGCGTGATGCCGGCATCCCTGCCTACCCAACTGCAGAACAGGCTGTCAATGCGATCGTCGCTTTACGTGAGTATGGCAAAATCCTGGATGAAAAGGAAAAAGCGGAATAGTGACTGACACTTCCTTCTAAAAGCAATCAAAGCTCCCGAATTCGCAATAAGAATTCGGGAGCTTTTGAGTCTGCTAGCGAAGAATCATATCCATCAGCAAAGCCACAATGACAACCAACGCACCGGCTGCAGCTGCCAGCAACGCTTTCTGATACGGACGTTTTCCAGATTCACGCGCTTTTTCAATTTCATCCAGACTCTGGCCATTGGAAAAAGCAACGATTTCCTTGTAGGTCTGAATGTCATATTTCTTCTTATATCGTTCAATCCGCCCGGCGACATACAGCGTAATTCCAAACAACACCACATAGACTGCCAATCCGCCCCATCGCCATGCTCTGACTAAGGGAACTGGAGCAATCAACAGAAGCAGAAACAAAACCGTCAGAATCGCACTGTCTCTTCGAAACTGGGCGTACTCCTGCGCATCAATTTCGATTTTCATTTTTTCAACATCTCCTTTGATCAGCTGATCCATAGAGACATGAAAAACTTCACTGAGCAAAACGAGACTTTTGATATCCGGATAGTTTCTGTCGTTTTCCCAGTTTGAAATAGTCTGCCTGGAAACGAAAATCAAATCCGCCAGCTGTTCCTGGGAAAGTCTGGCCTCTGTTCGGTATTTTCGAATCTGTCTGCCAAGTTCCATCTTTCAGGCCTCCTTTTCCCCTAATTGTAAAAATTTTTATGCTGACGGCGATCAAACCTTTTTGACCTTGGCCAAAAAAGCCTGTCAAAACCTTTTGACATGGAAAGATAAAGCTATTTTTGCTCAAGCACTTCATAAAATCCACCTGATACAAGTCAAAAATTCCAATTGTCCGCCGATCTGTGAGTTTGTCTTTTCTGTCTTTGGCCTGCCCTTTCATTGTGCAGCCTGTACAGGTCTTTATCCTGAAAAACACAAGGGCTTCAGAAAGCGCTTAACAAACCGGCAGACAGAATCAACAAAAATGATCTTAAACAGTTCATATTTGATCAAAACAAATGATCAAACAAGGACAGGCCGAAGGCAGAATTAAAGAACATATACCATCGGGCGACGCCATGCTGCGGCATTGGAAAGAGGGAAAGAGACAGCCTTCTGGCTGGGCCAGTCCAGCCTTCTCTCTCCACTTTTTCTGGTGACGCATGTTTCGATCTTTAACTATGATCTTGTCCCCCATTTATTATTGACAAATAGCCATGCCGTCACGCCATACTGATCCTATAGAAACAGATAGAAAAGAAAAGTTCATATCTGGAATGGAACCATCTGGATAACTCAAAGAAAAAGGCGAGCAGATTCAATTCCATCAAAAAGAGCTGGTAGAATACAAAAACGCATTTGATGCTTTTTAGAAAAAGTGAAAATTCTGAAACCGAAGAATTGTTCAGTCCTGGCCATGTTCATCCTTTATGGAGGCATGCTCCAGCCGGAAAGAAAGGACCGTTTATGAACCAAACGTATTACAACTCACCGGAAGAAGCCCTGAAAGCACATCATTTCTACTGTATCAAAGAACAAGTCCTCAAAGGAAACTGTCCTGTGTATGAAAATTGGCATGGATATGCAGGATGCACAATGGAAGATTTTCTGGAAAAGTTGAAATGGCTCTATGAGGATCCGCTTCAGTACCCATCCGCAGATCTGACATCAAAAATGCCCCCAAAGAAGAGTCGGGCGCTGCTTTGCCTGTGGGACGGAAACATTCTCAGACTGGATATTTCCTATCGCAAGAATGGAAATTTTGATGGATTT
The DNA here is from genome assembly GCF_034745455.1 of Allobaculum sp. JKK-2023. Lineage (NCBI taxonomy): Bacteria > Bacillati > Bacillota > Erysipelotrichia > Erysipelotrichales > Erysipelotrichaceae > Allobaculum > Allobaculum sp. JKK-2023. The sequence continues at coordinate 1,602,262 of NZ_JAYERV010000003.1, forward strand.
TTCTATCACGATAATGAACTGACGTGGAAACCTGATAAAAACAATCCTGAACTGACAACTTCTTCCAGCCAGATAAAAGGTTTTCGAATGACTCAGGCTGGAAAACGAATTGAAGTGGATACGAAGATCATCAGTGATGCAGAAAATCCCACCTGTGATGCAGCTTTGCTTTGGAGAACGCTTCTGCCTGATGGAAACTTCCGGCTGAGAAATTGGATTCTTTAACAGAAAATTCGTAAAAAACGATCTGGGCAGCCTCTGTTGCTTCTCTGGTCTACGCAAAAAACCGGATCCGGCCATTAAAAGGGGCAGATCCGGTTTTTATATCTACTGAATCTTTCAAAAACAAACACCAGCTTCGACATAACTTCAAATACCTGATGCAATTAGGCAGCATATTTCGATGAATTGAAGCCATTAGCAGTTCCAATTCAGCTCTATCCGGAATATCCTGCAAGGTATTTTTACCCACTCAGCTGATTTCGCTCTATGGCCAACTTGTACCTGTTTCGGTGGCCATCTTTCAACAGGGGGTGTGAACAATCACCCATCAGGAATATCAGCTTCCAGATCCAAGACCTATTGTCCTTGTAAGACCTATTGTCCTTGTCTGCTATGGAAACAAGCCCTATCCAATACGAGGCAGACCTGGTCAGATATAATGAAGCCATGAAAAACGGATTACTGATTTGTCCCTCAAATGTGGACTCATATAAAGAAGCAGAATTAAAAGAATTGATGGACAGTGGCCTGGTTCCCTGCACCACGCAAATATTTTACAATCCTAACCAGATCCGGACGAAATCTTTGTTAGGAACAGGAAAAATACAGGAAGTCAGGATGCTTCTGGAAGAAAATCCAGACATCGATACCATCGTCATTGGCTATCCTTTAAGTCCTTTACAGGCAAGAGAACTGGAAGCAGCTTTTGATAAGCCAGTTCTGGATCCTACCGATCTGATCCTGAATATCTTTTCGCTGCGGGCGCAGACCAAAGAAGCTAAACTGCAAGTTGAATCCGCCCTGTTAAAAAGAAAACTGAACCGGCTTTCAGGATTCTATACCGACCTGGACCGACAGGGCGGAGCCGGTCAAAACCGTGGCGCCGGTGAAAAGAAAATCAATCTGGATAAGCGGCAGATCCAGCTGTACATTACCCAGAACAAAAAGGAACTGCAAAAAATCGAAAACCAGAAAAAGACCCAGGCAAAGTCGCGCAACAACAGCAATCTGCCAATTGTCGCCCTGGCTGGCTATACCAATGCTGGCAAATCGACCATCATGAACAAGCTGCTTGAACTGTCCACCTCTGATTCAGAAAATCAGAAGCAGGTCTATGCGCAAGACCAGCTTTTTGCAACTCTGGATTCTTTTGTACGGCTGATTGATACTGATCCAGCAGCACCGTTTCTGTTAGTGGATACAGTTGGTTTTATTCAGGATTTGCCGCACGATCTCATTGAAGGGTTCAAATCTACGCTTTCGAATTTAAAGGATGCAGATCTGATTCTGGAAATCGTTGATGCCGCCAATGAAAATCATGCCGGCCATATTGAGACCGTAGCCAGAACCTTTGAGTCAATCGGCGTCAGCCAGATTCCGGTTGTACAAGTTTTCAATAAGTGTGATCAAACCAGTTTTGCGCATCCTGAAGCTGACAATGATCGTATCTTCATTTCTGCCAGACAAAAAAGCGATATCCAGTTTTTGCAGAATGAAATTGTAAATCGTCTCTATGGAAAAGAAGTAACCACCACTCTAGAACTTCCTTTTGAGAAGATGAACCAACTCTACCTGATTCAAAAGCATGCACGGATTCTGGAAGAAAAACCAACTGATGAAGGCGTAAAACTGACCATCCGCTATCGGGAAAAGAATTTTCCAAAACTTGCTGGAATTTTCCAGCAGTCCTGATCCGCAATCTTGGCTGTAAGCCATTATTTCTTCCAGTAGACTTTTTGCCAAGATCTATCCAGGTATCCCTTACCTCTCGTTCCGGCAGTTTAAAAGGGCAGTGTCGGCTGCCCTTTTTATACAGCTTATTTTTAAACAAAAAATTCAATGGAATTCTTCAATCCATAATACTGCCTTCTGTCGTTTCATCACCACGGGCATAAAACTGTTACCTTACCTTAGCGAATCAAGATATTAATATTCCTATATTACTATTTTATGATTTAACTGATTGTAGATTTTTATGGCACCTTTCATCTATAGCTATATTTATTCATTTTTAGTAGATAATTATTATATATCAAACGAATTAAATAGATAATAATTTTCTATTCAATAAATCTGATAGAAAACTTTTTCCTATCTATACTATCAAACAAAAAATTATTTTTTATTACTAACATTTGATAGAATAGGATCCAGTAATAGGTATAGACAGGTAGAAGCCCTTTTCAGCTCACTCTGCCTATCCTTTGCGTACTTTGCCTCTGAACACGGCGACTGAAGATAAGGAATCGACTATGGAACGTGAAAATCGGACTCTCGAATATAAAGCAGATCTTACAAAAACGTATTTAAAGACAGTCAGTGCCTATGCAAATTATGGAACTGGAAAAATCAAGTTTGGAATCACCGATGACGGAAAATGCATTGGGGTGGACAACCCTGTCGAAACAGTTCTGGCCCTTGAAAACCAGATTAATGACAATATCATTCCCAATCCATCTTTTCAGTTTTCAATTGGAATGGATAATGTCATTACTCTGGAAGTTCAGCGCGGCCACAACACTCCCTATTGTTACCACAACAAGGCTTATAAGCGAAACGACTCCTCGACGACTGAAGTGGATTCAATCGAATTCAAAAATCTTGTTCTTCGTGGGACCAATCAGACCTTTACCGAAATCCCATGGACAAATCCAAATCCTGATCAGGATCTGACTTTTCAAAGCTTCGAAAAGCATTTTCGCGATCGCTTTGGAATTGATCCTGAATATCCGCAGACTATGATCACTCTGGAAGTCTATTCCAAAGAGGAAGGATATACAAACTGCGGAGCAATGCTGTCTGACCAATGCCCTTTTCCAGGAATTGATATCGTAATTTATAATGATTCTCATCGGCTCATTAAAAATCGGATTCGTTTAGAAAAAATGTCCGTTCTTGAAATGATCGATCGAACTATGGATCTGTTTCCACAACAATATTTTTATGAAGCAGTCCGGGGGATACAGCGCGAGACGGTTGAACTGATTCCCCTTCTGGCTTTTCGGGAAGTATTAATCAATGCAATTGTCTATCGTGAATGGCAGATCAATAGCTCAATTCGCATCGAGATGGATCCCCATTCCGTTACTGTTCTTTCTCCTGGAGGATTACCCGATGGCATTACTGAGGCTGATTATCTTTCCAATCAGCATCTTTCTATTTTGCGAAATAAAACTTTGGCATTAGTCTTTCTCAAGCTTGGATATATTGAAAACCTCGGCTCTGGGATTCCCTTTGTTCTCGATCAGTACCGCCAATCCGTAAAGAAACCAGAATTCATTGTGAAAGAAAATTCAATTGGAATCACTCTGCCTGCGCTTCAGCAACAGCCGGATTTAAGCGGTGATGAAATGAAACTTTATCAGTTGATCAAGATGTATCAGCCAGTTTCCTCAACTGAATTATTAAACGTATCCGGACTCAGCCGAAGCAAACAACTGGCTCTTCTCAATACTTTGACTGAAAAGAAACACATTGAAAAAACTGGCAATGGAAGATCGACCAAATATCATATTCCATCTTAATCTTCCACCACTGCCGCTATTGCTCTGCCTTCCAAGAGTCCAAACAACCGCAAAAAATCCCTGAAGAATATCGGATTTATCCTTTATTCTTCAGGGATTTACTTTCGTCTGGCGACTTCCTATTTTTGCTTTTACACTATCGTCGGCGTTCAATGGCTTAACGGCCGTGTTCGAGATGGGAACGGGTGTGATCCATTGGCTATCGTCACCATACTTGATTTGAGTTTCTGCCTTACCAGGACAGCTTTGCTTCCTGTTTTTTGCATTCGCTCATTGACATTGATCTTTCAAAAACAAACACCAGCTTCGACATAACCTTGGTTACAGTTATGTTCTGATCATTTCTGATCGTTTACTTCTTATTACCGCCTGTCTGTGATTTTGAATGATTCTGGAATCATTGTCTTTAACTTGCGTCTTTGACCCTGTTTCCATATCCTTCATTCTTCATCACTCCAACAGGCACTCTCGTTATCTTAGATTAAGCTTTCGACCGATTAGTACTGGCCAACTTCATTACTCACGTAACTTCCATACCCAGCCTATTTCCTTGTAGTCTTCAAGGGGTCTTATCTACCGCAGATCTTATCTTGGGGCTGGCTTCGCACTTAGATGCTTTCAGCGCTTATCCATTCCCTGCTTGGCTGCCCGGCTGTGCCACTGGCGTGACAACCGATGCACCATTGGCAGGTCCATCCCGGTCCTCTCGTACTGAGGACAGCTCCCCTCAGATCTCCTGCGCCCACAACAGATAGGGACCGAACTGTCTCACGACGTTCTGAACCCAGCTCGCGTACCGCTTTAATGGGCGGACAGCCCAACCCTTGGAACCGAATCCAGCTCCAGGATGCGATGAGCCGACATCGAGGTGCCAAACCCCGCCGTCGATGTGAACTCTTGGGCGGGATCAGCCTGTTATCCCCAGGGTAGCTTTTATCCGTTGAGCGACGGCCCTTCCATTCGGCACCGCCGGATCACTAATCCCGACTTTCGTCCCTACTCCACTTGTTGGTGTCGCAGTCAGGCGCGCTTTTGCATTTACACTCTCTGTCTGGTTTCCATCCAGACTGAACGCACCTTTGGGCGCCTCCGTTACTCTTTAGGAGGCGACCGCCCCAGTCAAACTGCCCGCCTGGCACTGTCTGTAAGATTCTCTCTTCACGTTAGGGCTTCAAATCATCAGGGGCGGTATCCCAACGGCGGCTCCAAAGAAACTGGCGTTCCTTCTTCATAGCCTCCCGCCTATCCTGTACATGACCATCCAAAACCCAATACCAGGCTGCAGTAAAGCTCCATGGGGTCTTTCCGTCTAGTTGCGGGTAACCTGCATTTTCACAGGTACTAAGATTTCACCGAGTCTGCTGCCGAGACAGCGCCCAAATCGTTTCACCTTTCGTGCGGGTCAGAACTTACCTGACAAGGAATTTCGCTACCTTAGGACCGTTATAGTTACGGCCGCCGTTCACTGGGGCTTCGGACCACTGCTTCTCCCTGCGGATAACAGATCCCCTTAACCTTCCAGCACCGGGCAGGTGTCACCCCATATACTTCGCCTTGCGGCTTTGCATAGAGCTGTGTTTTAGTTAAACAGTCGCTTGGGCCTTTTCACTGCGGCTCTCTCGAGCGCCCCTTCTTGCGAACGTACGGGGCAATTTTGCCGAGTTCCTTGGCAACAGTTCTCTCGCTCACCTTCGCTTGCTCAGCGCGCCCACCTGTGTCGGTTTTGGTACGGGCCGCAATAAAGTTTTGCTAGAAGCTTTTCTTGAAAGCCGCTCCATGTGCTTGGCTACTTTCTTTCGATTTCACTTACCCTTCACGCTCTGTACGCATTGATCCGGATTTGCCTGGATCCGTACTGCCGCGCTTAGCCCTCAATCCATTAAGAGGGTCACACTTCCCGTCTTTGTCACTCCATCGCCTTTATTGCGGGTGCAGGAATCTTCGCCTGCTTTCCATCTGCTTCGCCTGTCGGCTTATCATTAGGTCCCGACTGACCCAGGGCGGACGAACCTTCCCCTGGAATCCTTGGGCTTTCGGTGTGCAGGATTCTCACCTGCATCTCGCTACTCACACCGGCATTCTCACTTCCATGTCCTCCACAGACTCTCACGATTCTGCTTCCATGAACATGCAACGCTCCCCTACCATAAAAATCTTTCAATCCTTATCCGCGGCTTCGGCAGATGACTTAGCCCCGGTACATTTTCGGCGCAGGGCCACTCGACTAGTGAGCTGTTACGCACTCTTTAAAGGATGGCTGCTTCTGAGCCAACCTCCTAGTTGTCCGTGCGTCCCCACATCCTTTTCCACTGAGTCATCATTTTGGGGCCTTAGCCGGCGGTCTGGGCTGTTTCCCTCTTGAGCATGGACCTTATCACCCACACTCTGACTGCCAACTACTCTCCTTGCGGCATTCGAAGTTTGATTCCATTCAGTACCCCGGGATGGGGCCATCATGAATTCAGTGCTCTACCTCCGCTGGCTTGCGTTAACGCTAGCCCTAAAGCTATTTCGGGGAGAACCAGCTATCTCCGGGTTCGATTGGAATTTCTCCGCCAGCCACAGGTCATCCGCCAGCTTTTCAACGATGGTCGGTTCGGTCCTCCACAAAGTTTCACCTCTGCTTCAACCTGCCCATGGCTAGATCACCCGGTTTCGGGTCTGCTCCTGGCTACTTCATTCGCCCTGTTAAGACTCGCTTTCGCTTCGGCTTCGCATTTTCCTGCTTAACCTTGCATCCAAAAGCAGCTCGCCGGTTCATTCTACAAAAGGCACGCCATCACCCTTTGACGGGCTCTGACTTCTTGCAGGCATACGGTTTCAGGTTCTCTTTCACTCCGCTTGCGCGGTTCTTTTCACCTTTCCCTCACGGTACTTCTTCACTGTCGCTCACTCTTACTTATTCAGCCTTGGCGGATGGTCCCGCCTGCTTCCGACAGGATTTCACGTGTCCCGTCGTACTCAGGATCTCGCTGACTACTTGGCTTGCTTTCCAGTACAGGGATTTCACCTTCTGTGTCCGTGCTTTCCATCACGTTCCTGTTCACTCGCGTTTCATCTGTTGCGCTCCTACAACCCCATATCGCTATGGTTTGGGCTAATTCCCTTTCGCTCGCCGCTACTCGGGAAATCACTGTTGTTTTCTTTTCCTCCGGCTACTTAGATGTTTCAGTTCACCGGGTTGCTCTCCATATCAAAGATATGGATGACTGGATATGACTCCAGCCGGGTTCCCCCATTCGGATACCTGCGGATCGTCGCTTTCCTGACAGCTCCCCGCAGCTTTTCGCAGTCTGATGCGTCCTTCATCATTCAAGAGTGGCAAGGCATCCTCCGTACGCCCTTCCTTGCTTGATCTAGTTTCAAATATGCTTGTTTTTAACTATGCTTTTTCGAGATTTTTCTAATAAGAACTGTTAACTGTTTTCTGACTTGGTAAATCTTGTGACTTCAAAGATCGAATTTCTTCTTTCTTTTCAGTCGGTTACTTTCGTAACGTTGTTACTTACAACTTACGTCAGACCTTCTGTTATGTCTTATACTGATGTTCGTTTTTCAAAGATCCATGTTTTAGACTGTTTCTTCTGTACTTCTCTTTTGAACTTTGTTCTTCGAGAAGAAGATGAATTTCAGCCTGGAAGATCGCTCTTCCAAAACTCTGTTACAGACTCCAACTTAGTTACTTAATGCTTCCTTGTACTTTCTCCTTAGAAAGGAGGTGATCCATCCCCACGTTCCCGTAGGGATACCTTGTTACGACTTAACCCCAGTCATCGGCCCCGCCTTCGACGACTCACTCCCTTAAGGGTTATGCCATCGGCTTCGGGCGTTGCCGGCTTCCATGGTTTGACGGGCGGTGTGTACAAGGCCCGGGAACGTATTCACCGCGGCATGCTGATCCGCGATTACTAGCGATTCCAACTTCATGAAGTCGGGTTGCAGACTTCAATCCGAACTGGGACGCCTTTTCTCGGGTTCGCTCCACTTCACAGCTTCGCTTCCGTCTGTAGGCGCCATTGTAGTACGTGTGTAGCCCAGGCCATAAGGGGCATGATGATTTGACGTCATCCCCGCCTTCCTCCGGTTTGTCACCGGCAGTCTGATCTGAGTCCTCATCTTACTGGTAGTAACAGATCACGAGGGTTGCGCTCGTTGCCAGACTTAACTGAACATCTCACGACACGAGCTGACGACAACCATGCACCACCTGTGTGGATGGTAACCTCCAACTTATCTCTAAGTCTTCGCATCCCATGTCAAGGCCTGGTAAGGTTCTTCGCGTTGCTTCGAATTAAACCACATACTCCACCGCTTGTGCGGGCCCCCGTCAATTCCTTTGAGTTTCACACTTGCGTGCATACTCCCCAGGCGGAGGAGTCATTGCGTTAGCTTCGGCACCGGGGCATTACCCCCGACACCTGCTCCTCATCGTTTAGGGCGTGGACTACTAGGGTATCTAATCCTATTTGCTCCCCACGCTTTCGTGCCTGAGCGTCAGTAACAGTCCAGGCGGCCGCCTTCGCCACTGGTGTTCTTCCATATATCTACGCATTTTACCGCTACACATGGAGTTCCACCGCCCTCTCCTGTCCTCGAGCGTGGCAGTTTCCAAAGCCTGTACAGGTTGAGCCCGTACCTTTCACTTCAGACTTGCCACGCCGCCTGCGCACCCTTTACGCCCAATCATTCCGGATAACGCTTGCCACCTACGTATTACCGCGGCTGCTGGCACGTAGTTAGCCGTGACTTTCTGGCAGGTTACTATCAAAAGAAAAGCATTTCCTCTTTTCTTCTTTTCTGACCTGCAACAGAGCTTTACGATCCGAAGACCTTCCTCACTCACGCGGCATTGCTCGTTCAGGCTTGCGCCCATTGACGAAAATTCCCTACTGCTGCCTCCCGCAGGAGTCTGGGCCGTGTCTCAGTCCCAGTGTGGCCGATCGCCCTCTCAGGCCGGCTATGCATCATCGTCTTGGTAGGCTTTTACCCTGCCAACTAACTAATGCACCGCAGATCCATTCATCTCCCAGGCTTAAAGGCCTGTTTCAAAAACAGAAGATGCCTTCTGTTTTCCTATGGGGTTTTAGACTTCGTTTCCAAAGCGTATCCCCCGGATATGGGCAGGTTATCTACGTGTTACTCACCCGTTCGCCACTGAACACAAAAGTGTTCCGTTCGACTTGCATGTATTAGGCATGCCGCCAGCGTTCATCCTGAGCCAGGATCAAACTCTCCATTTGATATTGACTCAACGCTATTGCGTTTATATTTCGTGAATTGATTATTGAAGTATTAAGTGTTGTTTCAAGAATCGACGTGTTAATTTCGAATATTGAATTGTCTGTAATCAGAGTTTTCAAAGAGCCATCTGTTTGTGAGTGAATCAATTTCCCTCACAAGGCTTGTTTATCTTATCATCTGCCATATCGGAAGTCAACATCTTTTGTGAAATATTTTTAAGAATTTCACAATCAACGATTTCTTCGATATCTAAAGATGATTTGCGTCAGATCAGCGGCTTTGTTGCCGCGTTTTCTTAACGCTCAATTACTATAACACCAGGCAGTATCCCGGGTCAAGTACTTTTGTGAAATATTTTTGTTATCTCACATACCAGCAATCTCTGGACTGCCTGATATTTTCTTAAAACCTACCCAAGCAGATAGCCCCTTTTCAAAAACGGCTTCTTGTAAATGAGCAGGGGCTGCCGACCAATCTCTACTCGCATTTCAAAATTTTCGACAGTTTTACTACAATACTTCATTCCGTATCCTTTTGTCAAATTTTTACTTCATGTTTAAGCCTAAAAGTTTGAATCACACTGATTGAAGCCTCATAAAGACTTAAGAATAGTTAGAAGAAGATCAATATCGGTTGAGTATAAAGGGCGATATCCATTTGAGTAGTCATCTAAGTACTTTTGGCATTCTGTAATGATCCGCTTTTCGTTTTGATTGACTACAGACTGAACAATGGTAGCAAACTCATCATTTTCTGTACGATACCGAACAATATACTTTTTGGCCATTGGCATCATTTTTATATAGTGTAGTCCATGATGATTTCCGGAACGAGTCCCTGAACGAGGAGGCAAAGCAAAATATTGATCTTTAGGAGTTACAGCCGAAATATTTGACCGTAACGGAACAGCAAACGGCAAAACATCTCCTTTATATTTCAAGCGAACAACAAGCAAACAAGGACGGCCTTCTTTTTTAAGGACCTCTGGGTCCTGCTGAAAATTCTTAAGTAATCTTCGACTAATTGTGACAATTTTCATATTTCACCTTCTCGGCATAAAAAAAGCCTGTCCGAAGACAAGCCTTTTCATACACGTCAACGATATTCTACTGCCAAAAGCGCCCCGTCGTTGCCGGAGGCTAAACATACACATCAACGATATTCTACTGCCAAAAGCGCCCCGTCGTTGTCGGAGGCTAAACATACACATCAACGATATTCTACTGCCAAAAGCGCCCCGTCGTTGTCGGAGGCTAAACATATGCGGTCATGATATCTAGACCATCATGATCGACGAGTTTTTATCCTCATTCATAATATACCATACCAGATTAAAACAGTGATGAGATCCTTCCTGATTTAACTATTTCCAGCCTTCCAGGAGGCATAAAGAGTCATTCTGTATCTCTACCTTCATTCCCGATACTTCAAGGCATTTGAAAGCATCTGCAAGCTGGAAAGATCAGGGATTTCCATCTGCTGGTTTCTATTCTGGACTTTTAAAGAAGGTCTCTTTAGCTGGCTTCTTTCGGCTGCTCTTTAGCAATTTTAACCAATCGGCTGGTTCCTAGGCGTTCCGCACCGAGTTCAACGAACTTTTCGGCATCTTCCATGGATCGAATACCGCCGGAAGCTTTTACTTTGACTTCTGGGCTGGAATATTTACGAAGCAGTTCCACATCTTCAAAGGTAGCGCCGCCTTTGGAAAAGCCGGTAGAGGTTTTGATGTATTCAGCACCAGACTGGTTGACGACTTCGCACATCCGGATTTTTTCATCATCAGTCAGGTCGCAGCATTCAATAATCACCTTTAACAAGGCATCAGGAATAGCCTGGCGAACCTGGCGGATTTCATCCAGAACCAGGTCATCGCGGTTTTCTTTGACCCAGCCTAAATTGATGACCATATCCACTTCTTTGGCGCCGTTTTCAACCGCATCTTTTGCGGCCGCGACTTTGACAGCCGTTGTGTCATAGCCATTCGGAAAGCCAATAACGGTGCATACCGGGATTTTTCCTTCGGCATAGTCACTTGCCTGTTTGACAAAGCTTGCCGGGATACATACCGAAGCACAGTCAAATGCGATGCCATCATCCACAATCTGGCGGATGTCATCCCAAGTGGCAGTGGTGGACAGTAAAGTATGGTCGACTTTTTTCAGAATCTCTTTTTCATTCATTGTATTCACCTGGACTCACAATCCGGCAGGCAGTGTCTGCTCTTTCTGGAATTATTTCCAAAGAGAAGGCACTGCTTTTGCCGATTGTCAGTTTCTTAATTTCAGAATTTGGTTTTGTTTTTCGCTGAATTGTTATTCAACTGGATCCAGACGTGATGGATTCAGGAAAATTGCAGACTCATTGTTCAGTCTGTCAGCTCATCCAGAATCGATTCTCCGATCAGATGGTCAGATCTTGGTACATCGAAGTTGTCCGAAATTGTTGCGCCAATCACCGCAAAGGTATCTTTTTCTTCCAGCGGTCCGCCTTCTTTCATCGAAGGAGACCAGGCCAAAAATGGAACGCGTTCACGAGTATGGTCGGTTCCTTTGAACGTAGGATCGTTGCCATGGTCGGCGGTGATAATCAACAGATCATCATCATTTAAGACTTTCATCAGTTCACCAAGTTTTTCATCGAAACGTTCAACTTCTTCGCCATAGCCGATAGGATTGCGGCGATGGCCCCATTTGGCATCGAAGTCAACGAGATTGACAAAGCATAAGCCATAGAATTCACGTTTCGCGATATCGATCGTCTGCTCCATGCCATGCACAGAAGACTGGGATTTATTGGATTCCGTCAGGCCCTGGCCATCGAAAATGTCATAAATCTTGCCGACGGAAATCACTTCAAGGCCGCCCTGTTTCAGAGCATCCAGATCCGTCTTATCAAACGGCTGCAAGGCATAGTCATGACGGTTGGCGGTACGCATAAAGTGGCCTTTGGTCTTGCCGACATATGGACGGGCAATGACACGGCCGACTTTCCATTCTGGCTTCATCGTGATTTCACGGGCAATTTCGCAATACTTATATAAAGTATCCAGCCCCATCGTTTCCTCGTTGCCACAGATCTGTAAAACTGAATCGGCAGAGGTATATACGATCAGATGACCAGTGGCGATTTCTTCTTCGCCCAGTTCATCCAGGATTTCAGTTCCACTGGCCGCTTTGTTGCCAATGACTTTCCGACCGGTTTTCTCTTCCAGTTCAGCAATCAGTTCAGGAGGAAAGCCATGATCGGTAAAGGTGATAAACGGTTCTTTTGTTTCGAGTCCCATCATTTCCCAATGGCCAGTCATGGTGTCCTTGCCATTGGATTTTTCACGCAGAGTTGTATATTTAGCCATCGGCTTTTCAACAGGATCTACGCCCTGCAAAGGATGAAGATTGGCCAGACCCAGTTTCTGGAGATTTGGAATTTTCCAGTGATCCATATGTTGGGCAATATGGCCCATGGTATCGGATCCGACATCTCCAAACTTGGCAGCATCTGGTTCTTCACCAGCTCCAAAGGAGTCGATGACAATGGTAAAAATTCGATTGTACTTTTTCATATTGATTAACGCCGTCCTTTAATGTACGGCACACCATCGGCTTTTGGTGCGTTCGATTTTCCGACAAAGAGCATGAGGATCAGGATCGTCATGACGTACGGAAGCATAGCAATGATCTGTGTTGGCAAGCCGCCAGTACCGCCGCCAAAGACAACGGTTAAAGCCTGGGCAAAACCAAACAACAGGCAGGCCAGATAAGCCCCATGCGGCAGCCAGCGGCCAAAGATAACCGCTGCCAGCGCCATATAGCCCTGACCGGCAATAGAAGTCTGCGAGAACTGGGCAACAATGGACAGGGTAACTGCCGCTCCACCCATACCAGCTAAAAAGCCAGACAGGATGACGCAGATATACCGTACAACTTTTACATTGACACCTAAGGTATCTGCCGCAGCCGGGTTTTCACCGACGGCGCGAATGCGCAGACCCCATTTGGTGTGATAAATCACAAACCAGGCAATCGCAACCAGAATCAGAGCAATCACAACCATCATATCCACATTCAGATTGCCCAGTATACCGCTGGCATTGGATCCAAAGAGTTTAGGCAGTTTGTTCTGGACAGGCTGTGTAACCGCGGAACCGTCAAACGCAAGCCGGCAGAAGAATAAGGCTAAGGCTGGACCGATCAGGTTTAAGGCAACGCCCGAAACTGTCTGGTCAGCATGGAATTCGATCGATGCAATCGCATGGAATAACGCCAGGCAGGCACCGGAAATACCGGCGCAGATCACACCCAGCCATGGATTGCCGCTGAAATAGCCAACACTTGCACCAACGAAGGCACCAATGGTCATCATGCCTTCCATACCGATGTTTGTCACACCGGAAAGTTCAGAGATTACCCCGCCAAGTGCCGCAAAGGCCATCGGGGTTGCATACATCATCGTAATACCGATGATCAGAGTCAGAGTATTCAACATGAAGCAGCGCCTCCTTTCGCTGCCCGCGCTTGTTCTTTGCGCTTGAGCACTTCTCTTGCCTCCAGGCGATCAGCAATCACGATAACGATATCTTTCAGGGCAACCAGGAATACGATGGTACCAATCAGGATATTAATGATTTCACTTGGTGCGCCAATCATATACTGAATGGACTGACCTGCATACAGCAGTCCACCAAACAGGAAACCAGAGAAAATACAGCCAATCGGACTGCCATCGGCAATAAAGGCGACGGACAGACCATTCAGGCCATTGCCCTCAAATGCAGCCAGCTGCATCACGGCGTGCGGCGCATTGCCGGCGATATTTAAAGCGCCTGCAAGACCAGCCAGAGCACCGGAAATCAGCATGGCCTGAATCATATTTTTCTTGACATCAATGCCCGCAAATTCAGCGGCATCTTTGTTGTCACCCACCGCGCGCAGCTGGTAACCCTTGGTTGTGCGATAGAGCACGTAAGCCATCAGGATTGCCAGGGCGATGGCGAAGATGAATCCAGCGTTGAAATCAGTTCGCAGGATATCTCCAATATATGGATGATCTGTCATGAACTGGCCAGCTTCGGCAGTTGATTTCCAGTTTGGAAAGAACGTTGTCCAGCCAGCCTGATCAATTGGATAAGCACCGGATGTATTGGGCTTATGGAAAGCATCCAGGTTAATGATCCAGTTGGAGAAATACAGGGCGATCCAGTTCAGCATGATCCCCGAGATAACTTCATGAATTTTAAAGCGGGCTTTTAACCAGCCAGAAAAAGCACCATATAGAGCACCAGCTGCAATTCCAGCCAATAAAACCAGCGGCAGCTGGAGAATAGCTGGCAGGTGGATAGAAATCCCCACCAGGTTGGCAGCCAGGGCACCGACAATGTACTGACCTTCGGCACCAATATTAAACAGGCCCATCTTATAAGCGAAGGCAACCGAAACACCAGTCAGAATCAACGGCGTCGATTTGACGACAATATTCGCCAGATATTTCGGTCGGCCGATAATGCCGGTCAGTAATGCATGAAAGGCTGCAAATGGGTTATATCCGGCAAAAGACAGGATAAAACCCGCAACAATAAAGCCAAATAAAATGGCAATCAGAGTTCCCGTTACCGGTTTTTTGAGAATTTGAATGAAGCGTGTCATGAGAGACTACCCCCTGCCATCAACAGACCAATTGCCTGTTCATCAACTTCACCCTGTTTGAATTCACCCTGAATATGACCGTCATAAATGACACCGATTCGATCGGCTACAGACATGACTTCATCCAGTTCCAGAGACACAAGCAGGACAGCTTTTCCTTTGTCTCTTTCTTTAATCAGCATGTTATGCACCGTTTCAATCGCTCCAACATCCAGCCCACGAGTTGGCTGTACCGCAATCAGCAGGTCGGGATCATTGGCAATTTCACGGGCGATAATGACTTTCTGCTGGTTACCACCCGAAAGGCCGCGGATTAAATTCTTTTCACAATCATCTGGACGGATATCGTATTCCTTGATGAGCTCTTTGGTTTCCTGTTCAATTGGTTTCGATTTGAGGATGCCATTTTTCGAATACGGTTCTTTCATATAGGTATCGAGAATGACGTTTTCTTCTACCGTAAAATCAGGAATCAAGCCGCGTTTTTCACGGTCTTCGTGAATTGTAGAAATCTTGTGATTCATTGTGTTGCGCGTCGTGGTGTTCTGGATTTCTTCACCATTCATCGTGATCTTTCCAGAATCTGCTTTGCGCAGGTTGGTAATGACTTCGATCAGTTCCTTCTGACCATTGCCGTCAATACCGGCCAGGCCATAGATTTCGCCTTTGCGCAGCTTTAAGTTCATATCTTTCAAAGCTGGGATGCCGCGTGCATCCTTGGCATTGACGTTTTCCATGGTGAAAATTTCTTCTTTTGGAACGGCCGGCGTCTTTTCGACTTTCAGTTTGACCGCATGACCAACCATCATATCTGCCAGCTGGTTTTCATTGATGTTGATCAAAGCGACCGTATCAATCCACTTGCCGCGGCGGATAATGGTGCAGTAATCCGAAGAAGCCAGGATCTCTTTTAATTTGTGCGTAATAATGATGATGGTTTTACCATCTTTGACTAAGCGCTGCATGATGATCATCAGCTCATTGATTTCCTGCGGGGTTAAGACGGCGGTCGGTTCATCAAGAATCAGGATGTCCGCACCACGGTAAATAGCCTTCAGGATTTCAACACGCTGCTGCATGCCAACGGAAATATCAGAAATTAATGCATCCGGATCGACTTCCAGGCCATACTTGTCCACAAGGGCCTGAACATCTTTCTTGGCTTTCTTCATATCCAGAACGCCAAAGCCACTGCATGTTTCTTTTCCTAAAATAATGTTCTGGGCAACTGTAAAGTTTTCCACCAGCATAAAGTGCTGGTGCACCATGCCGATGCCATTGGCAATGGCAACGTTTGGGTTTTTCATATCCACTTTTTTACCATACAGGTAAATCTCGCCTTCATCCGGCTGATAAAGTCCATACAGGATATTCATCAAGGTCGTTTTTCCGGCCCCGTTTTCACCTAAGATAGCGTGGATACTGCCTTTTTGCACATTCAGGTCGACACAATCCAGAGCGGTGTGGGTTCCAAACCGCTTGGTAATGCCATGCATCTGAACCGCATACTTATTATCGGGTACCATAATGATATTGCTCCTTCACCTCCAGAAACGCTCGGCGCCTTACAGGTCGCGGCCAGATCCCTCTGTTTTTTTTCTGGAGACTTTCGCTCGTTTTGAATGGAGCGCCATGCCAGATCCAAATTCTCTTTTAACTTTTTGTCTCTATTAACTTTTTTGTCTCTTTATCATTTTTACGGATAAAATCTGAAGAGAATTTTTGTCGGCATTTTGATTTTTCTATACTTCTGTTTATGTGTGTATGTAGGTTTTTATTTCTCTGTTGTGTGATTTGATTGAGTCAGTTTGTTGATTGTGTCTGGCAAAGCTGCATCAGGCGGCCTTGGGATCCATCTTTTTGGGCATCCGGCAGTCTGAGAGACCTTCCTGTTTCTTTCTGTCTGTTCCTGTCTGATCATTCCTGTCTGATCATTCCTACATGATTATTCTTATATGAATATGGATAGTGATGAATCTGCCGAATCGAGCTGGATATTCAAAGCTCGAAGCAGATTCACCCCGGCCATCAACAGTTCAAAAGAGACAAACCATTGACCCGGCTTTTAAAACGATCAAGGCCAGGGCTGCCAGAGTCCAGGCCGTCAGCGAAAAACAATCAGGCGGACCTATTTGGTTCCATTGAGGTTTGCAATAAATTCGTTGTACGTCTCTTCAGTGGATGGAGCGACCAGTTCGCCATTGATAATCATTTCCTGAATTTTCATGGCTTTATCGTAAACAGCTGGATCCATGTTCTTGTTGACTTCCGGAATCCCGACACCGTTTTCCTTCAATCCATAGGAGAAGGTCTTGCCGCCGATTTCTTCGCCGTCCATGTCCATCTTGGAAATGGATTCAACCGCAACATCGACGTTTTTCAGGCCACTGGTCAGAACATTGTCAGGAGCCAGGTAGGACTGATCGGTATCGACACCGATCGCCATTTTATTGTTTTCCTTGGCGGATTCAATCACGCCAAATCCGGCACCACCAGCAGAATGGAAAACGATATCGCAGCCATTGGCAAACATCTTGTTGGCAATTCCTTTTGCCTTGGCGACATCGGAATAGGATTCAGTGAACTGTTCCTGGACTTCGATATCTTTGCCAAGTTCTGCTGCCGCATAGGCAACACCGGCTAAGAAGCCATATTCGAACTGGTCGTTAACGAAGGTTTTCATTGCACCCACATAGCCGACTTTATCAGTCTTCGTCGACAGTCCGGCGATATAGCCAACCAGGAAGGAAGACTCTTCCGCCTTAAAGACAACACCCGTTACGTTTTGCGGGGTTTCCTCAAAGGACTGGTCAATGATCGCAAAGTTGATATCCGGGTTCATTGCAGCTACCTGCAACAGGGAATCCGCCAGGGAGAAACCAATTCCCCAGACAATATCTGGATAGGTATCCGTTGCACGGTCCAGGTTGGTCGTGAAATCAGATGCCTGTTTACTTTCGAGATAACGGATCGTCGAACCGGTGCTGTCCCGGAAGTTTTTCAGTCCTTCCCAGCTCGACTGGTTAAAGGACTGGTCATTGATGCCGCCCGTATCGGTAACCATGATAGCCTGATAGGTGTCATCATCTTTTTCGTTCATGGCGCAGCCACTGCCGCCTATGGCTAAGCACAGACTCAGCAGGCCTGCGGCAATACATTTTGCGCGTTTCATAATTATTCTTCTTTATCTTGTGTATGTAGGGATATTTCAATCCAATCCTGAAGGAAAGCCGAACTATTCAGCCAGTTCCAGGGCAATTTTCATCATATCGGTAAAGCTGGTCTGGCGATCTTCTGAACTTAAGGATTCGCCGCGGAATGGGGCATCCGAGATGGTCAGCAGGCATAAAGCTTTTTTATGCGCCTTGGCGGCGTTCATATACAGGGCAGCGGCTTCCATTTCCGTTGCCAGCACACCCATTTCTGCCCATTTGGACAGTGCTGTTTCATCAGCTGAATAGAACACATCCGTTGATAAAATATTGCCAGCTGCCACCGGAATATTCAGTTCTTCAGCCGCCTTTACAGCTTTGGTAATCAGTCCGAAATCGGCAATCGGTGCAAATGTTCCTGGTAATTTGAACTGGGAAGCATAGTTGGAATCTGTGCAGGCTCCGACACCGATGACAACATCTCTCAGTTTTGCATCATCGCTTAAGGCACCGGCGCTGCCAATCCGGATAACCTGGTCTACATCATAGAAATTAAACAATTCATATGTGTAGATGCCTACGCTTGGCATGCCCATGCCGCCGCCAAAAACAGTGACTGGTTTTCCTTTATAGGTTCCGGTATAGCCCAGCATGCCGCGCACGCCATTGACCTGTCTTGGGTTTTCCAGGAAAGTCTCAGCGATAAACTTTGCACGCAGGGGGTCACCAGGCATCAGGACTGTTTTTGCGATGTCTTCTTTTTTGGCCTCAATGTGGGGGGTTGGGATATTGCTCATATTTTCTCCTTTTACACAGAATTAATTCAGTTCTGCCAGCGTGGCAGAATAACGCCTGACAGACGGGAATCTGGAAAGCCGGACCCTATAACGATCCGTCAACGATCCGTTCCAGCCCGTTTGCGATTTTCGAAAGAATGGATGGGGCAGCAGGAATTGATGGTGCCCATGCGCCCGACTCTCCTTCTGCTTGCAAGAGCAGTCCGAACCGGCAACGGCGCTTAGAAACAGAATTTTATAACGGAATTTTGTAACGGAATTTAATGATCAAAGACATGAAGAAGAACATTCCATTCTTTTCATCCGGCTTATTTTCTGAATTCTCAGTCTGTCTTTCTGTGCTTATCTATTAATACCATTATCAGACATTTTTTAATTTTATCGGTTTGTTTGCTTATGAAGAGACGAAAAGCGTTTTGAGACAATCTTTTCGATCCACAACAAAGGTTGAATGAACAAGTTGAATGGATAAAAGGAAATTCACATCCAAATTGTGTCCCTCAAAGTCATTTTGTTTTCTTAATTTCCAGTGGTTTTGAATCCGCCTGCCGTAAGCTGAAAAATGTCAGGATGAAGATCCATCCACTTCTCAATACTCCAGGCAATGCCCTGCGCATCCAGGCCGCATTCATGAAGCAAAGCCTTGCCTGGACCTGAATGACCGAAGACATCTCGAACGCCCAGCCGCTTGATCAACAACGGATGATGCTCACTTAACGTGTCACAGACGGCATCTCCAAGGCCGCCGATAATGTTATGTTCTTCGACGGTCACAAATCCCTTCACGTCTCGGGCCGTATCCACCAGCAGCTCCTCATCGAGAGGCTTGATGGTGCCCATGTGAATGAGCGTGGCCTCAATGCCATGCTCTGCAAGCAAGTCGCACGCGGCCAGCGCTTCCGCGCTCAGGATTCCAGTGGAAACAATCGCAATGTCTTTGCCTTTGCGAAGAATTTCACCATGGCCAGATTCAAACTGATAGTCATCCCCATGAACAATCGGGGTGGCCTGGCGGGAAAAGCGCATATACACTGGCCCATCCAGCGCATAGGCTGCTTTGACCATCGCTCTGGCTTCCGGATCATCGACTGGGCAGAAAATCGTCATCTGGGGAATTGTGCGCATCAGGGCAATGTCTTCCAGGCACTGATGGCTGGCCCCATCTTCACCGACGCTTAAGCCGCCATGCGTCGCGCCAATTTTGACATTCAGGTGCGGATAGCCGATGGTGTTGCGGATCTGTTCAAAGGCGCGGCCAGCCGCAAACATGGCAAACGTCGAAGCAAAAGGAACCAGTCCGGTCGTAGAAAGGCCAGCCGCAACGTCCATCATATTGGCTTCCGCAATCCCGCAGTCAATGTGGCGCTCTGGAAAGGCATCTCGAAACAGGCAGGTCTTAGTCGCATTGGCCAGATCCGCATCCAGAACGACCAGGTTGTCCACCTGGCTTCCCAGCTCTTTTAAAGCTTCTCCATAACTCTGGCGGGTGGCAATGCGAACCTGTTCTTTTTCATTTGTCATGCGTGCATCGCCTCCAGTCTTTCTCTGGCCAGGGCAAGTTCAGCCATGCCCTGGTTAAACTGTTCTTCATTTGGGGCTTTGCCATGCCATTCCACCCGATTTTCCATATAGGAAATGCCCTTGCCCTTAATGGTCCTGGCCAGCAGCACGGTCGGCTTTCTGGAGTGGCGGTGGGCTTCGAAATCATCAAAACCTTCTTCAATGGAGCTGAAGTCATGTCCGTCGATCACCTTGACATTCCAGCCAAAAGAGCGGAATTTATCCGCGATTGGATACGTATCCATGATGGTTTCCGTCGGTCCGTCCAGCTGCAGCCCATTGACATCGACGATGACACACAAATGGTCCAGCTGGAACTGGTGCGCAAATAAAACCGCTTCCCAGATCTGGCCTTCTTCAATTTCGCCATCTCCGACCATGACATAAACATTTTCATCCTTGCCCTGAAGTTTTAACCCTAACGCCATGCCAGCCCCCGTAGAAAGTCCCTGGCCAAGCGACCCAGTCGACATATCCACGCCGGGAACTGTATTCATATTCGGGTGGCCCTGCAGATAAGAATCAATGTGTCTTAACGTCGGCAGATCCCGCTGGGGGAAATACCCGCGCAGCGCCAGAACCGAATACAGGGCAGGAGCCGTATGTCCTTTAGATAAAACAAAGCGATCGCGATCCTTCCAGCGCGGATTGAGCGGATCAATTTTCATCTGGTCAAAATACAGATACGTCAGCACATCAGCAGCTGAAAGACTGCCGCCGGGATGACCAGCTTTGGCGCCATATACACTTCTTAAAATCCCTTCTCGAGTCATAATCGCCAGACGCTCTAAAGTCTGTTTGCGAATGACATCCATGATTACGCCTTCTTTCCAGGTTCGTATCTTGAAGCTCAAAGAGAAAACAACTGCCCAAAAGGCCGCAGGGACTCGCTCTCCATCTGCGCCTGAATCAAAAGCTGGAACGGGACTTGAATCCAGGAGGACCCTGCAGTTTTGTTTTTGTTGAATCAACACTTTTATTCATTTCGAACCTATTCAAACTGTTCAATTTCCGTCTTTCTTCACTTGCGATCTTACCCCGTATATTTTGGAAAGCGCATTCATATGCCTATATGCTTTTAGACAATTTGGGCAAAGGACTCATTTCTCTCCCACAATCATGACTTGAATCCCCATGTTTATGCGGCATATCCGATTGACAGTTCCATCCAGAATGGACATTTTTATTTTCATCCATTTTTTTGGTCCGACCATTTTTGCTTTTCCTTTAGCCTTGTTTTGAATTTGTCTGTTTAATGCAGACATTTTCCAAATCACTTTTTTACTGGTTTTCGATCATCCGAACCCCTTTGTGGAAACCAAGCTCCTATAATGATGCTGAAAGCGTTATCACACAATTGTATGGATCCAGATCCTGTTTTTCGGGCTTCTGGCTTCTTTTTCCCCGCCCACAAAATCGACGGGCGGTTTTCTTTCCATCCACTGAACCGAAAGATCAACAAAAAAAGCCAGACCTGGTCACAGGAGCGGACAACGTGCTCTACAAGTCCAGAAAGGGCTTGCAGACAAGACAGACAACAAGGAGATGGAATATCACAATGAAATATGCCGAACAAGGATATGAATACCATATCAACATGAAAAAAGGAGACGTTGGAAAGTATGTCCTGCTTCCCGGCGACCCCAAGCGCACCAAAAAAATTGCCGCCTACTTTGACAATCCGCATTTAGTTGCAGACAGCCGCGAATTTGAAACCTGGACCGGTACGCTCGATGGCGTTCCTGTTTCGGTCACTTCGACTGGAATCGGTGGTCCTTCGGCTGCCATTGCGCTGGAAGAACTGGCTAACCTGGGCGCGGATACCTTTATCCGCGTTGGAACCTGCGGCGGCATGCAGCCGGAAGTCGAATCTGGTTCCGTCATGATCGCCAATGGAGCCGTCAGAGCGGAAGGCACATCACGCGAGTACGCACCGATCGAATTTCCAGCTGTTGCCGATTTTGACGTCGTCAATGCGCTGGTTGCCGGAGCAAAAAAACTGAATGCCCCGTATTGCGTTGGAGTCACCCAGTGTAAAGATTCCTTCTATGGCCAGCACAATCCACAAACCATGCCCGTTTCTTATGATCTGGAACAGAAATGGGAAGCCTGGAAACGCCTTGGGGTCAAGGTTTCCGAAATGGAATCTGCCGCCCTGTTTACCGTCGGCGCCTATCGGGGCGTGCGGGTAGGCTCTATTTTCATGGTCATCGGAAACCAGGAACGTGAACGCCTTGGCCTGCCAAACCCCATTGTTCATGATACCGATCTGGCCATCCGGGTGGCCATTGAAGCGGTGAGAGAGCTGATTGCCAATGACAGACGAAACGAAACTGCCACTGAGTAAAGACCTGCTTCATCGGGCGATTGAAACCGCCTTTGAAGCCTCCAAAAAAGCGTATGTTCCTTATTCGCACTTTCCGGTGGGCGCGTGCGTCATCACCTGTGATGACACTTTGATCCCGGGTGCCAATATTGAAAACTCGTCTTATGGTCTTTCGAACTGCGCGGAACGGACAGCCATGTTTTCAGCCGTCATGCAAGGCTATCTGAAGGATCGCATCAAGGCCTTAGTGGTGGTTGCCCCAACAGAAGAAATCACCCCGCCCTGCGGCGCCTGCCGCCAGATCATGCTCGATCTGCTCACCCTGAACACCCCTGTGATCTGCACCAACCACAAAGCAATCAAAATCTTTACGGTCAGTGAGCTGATGCCCTTTGCCTTTTCGGATGAAAGCATGAAATAGCCACCATCCGGTTTATTATCAACAAGTTGGCCAAATAAACTCTCCCTGAGCCGTGGATATTCATCAGAAACTCAGGGAGATTTTTATTGCGATCTCATCCATTTCAGATTCAATTTCTCTGTCTTGTCGGCAAAAAAGAGAAAAATTCCATTGACCCTTATAATAAAAACAGACAACAACAAAAATGGCTGACCAAAAAGATCAAGAGCAAAATGGCTTTTCGCTTCTGTCAGAACAAAAAGACAGAAAGCCGCCCATCATTGCCGGATTGGTAAGTATTCTTGCTTCAGCAGCCTATTTTCAAGAAAGGAAGTCCTGCAATGGGAAAATCGAAAATGAAAGCAAAATCCGTGGCAAAGAAAACCGCCGCCACATCGACTCCAAAAAAAGCCCTACGATCTGGTCATGCCTGAGGCATATTCGAGAAGATATCTCAATGATCTCTACCGCCAGGCCGGCTTCAAAGATACAGATTCACGGGTGCTTCGTAAAGTCTTGAAGGGATTTTCGAATTATGCCGGATGCTATCCGGTCAAAGAAATCTGGGAATATATTGAAAGACGAGAACCAGGCCGATTTACCCGAAATCAGTTTATCGAATTTTTAAAAATTGCCCGCTGGGAAGATGAAGGATATGTTCTTCTCAGCTACAATGACTTTCACGGTCGATCCGATTTTTCAGATCCAATCCGAAGTGAAATTGTCAATGTGGCGATCCTGTCCAAACCCGGTGCTCAATCCTTTGACTGCGCCCGTTACGATCACATCAAAAGCACAATGTCATGGCTGTTTTCTGTTCCTGATCCAAAAT
Source organism: Allobaculum sp. JKK-2023 (assembly GCF_034745455.1). Classification (NCBI taxonomy): domain Bacteria; kingdom Bacillati; phylum Bacillota; class Erysipelotrichia; order Erysipelotrichales; family Erysipelotrichaceae; genus Allobaculum; species Allobaculum sp. JKK-2023. The sequence goes on from NZ_JAYERV010000003.1 coordinate 1,625,955, forward strand.
ATCTTCCTATTGAATTTTATGCAGATGAGCAGGCTGTTCCTGCTTCCGAACCCAGAGACCAGATGATTGGTCTTCTGGCCTTTGCGGTTTTCAAAAGCATTGATATCGCCACTCAGCAGTGTCTGGAAAACTTCTACGTTTCTGTTGAATGTTATGACCTTCGAGGCGCTTCGCTTAGTTATTATCAAGCTTGGCTCGATCGCGCAACGCCCTCAGACACGGAAAGTGGAGACGATCCACTGGAGTTGGCAGCCCACAGTCTTACTTTCGATTCCAACAAAACAATTCCTGAACTGAGAGATTTTTTGTGGGCGGAGCACCAGAAAGTCTCTCCCTACATTCCAGAGCGAATCATGGTTATGTATGGGCACTCCTTTCACTTCACTTTCAATTCAAAATAAGCCAGGACTCATTCCTGGTTTCTATAAATTCCGCCCGGCTGGCAACGTAAAAAAATCCCTGAAGAATATCGGATTTCTCCTTTATTCTTCAGGGATTTGCTTTTGTCTGGCGACTTCCTATTTTTGCTTTTACACTATCGTCGGCGTTCAATGGCTTAACGGCCGTGTTCGAGATGGGAACGGGTGTGACCCATTGGCTATCGTCACCATACCGGTTTGTCTTGCGACTTAACCATTCTATCTCATGGATCTTTCAAAAACAAACACCAGCTTTGACATAACTTTGGTTACAGTTATGATCTGATCATTTCTGATCGTTTACTTCTTATTACCGCCTGTCTGTGATTTTGAATGATTCTGGAATCATTGTCTTTAACTTGCGTCTTTGACTCTGTTTCCATCTTCTTCATTCTTCATCACTCCAACAGGCGCTCTCGTTATCTTAGATTAAGCTTTCGACCGATTAGTACTGGCCAACTTCATTACTCACGTAACTTCCATACCCAGCCTATTTCCTTGTAGTCTTCAAGGGGTCTTATCTACCGCAGATCTTATCTTGGGGCTGGCTTCGCACTTAGATGCTTTCAGCGCTTATCCATTCCCTGCTTGGCTGCCCGGCTGTGCCACTGGCGTGACAACCGATGCACCATTGGCAGGTCCATCCCGGTCCTCTCGTACTGAGGACAGCTCCCCTCAGATCTCCTGCGCCCACAACAGATAGGGACCGAACTGTCTCACGACGTTCTGAACCCAGCTCGCGTACCGCTTTAATGGGCGGACAGCCCAACCCTTGGAACCGAATCCAGCTCCAGGATGCGATGAGCCGACATCGAGGTGCCAAACCCCGCCGTCGATGTGAACTCTTGGGCGGGATCAGCCTGTTATCCCCAGGGTAGCTTTTATCCGTTGAGCGACGGCCCTTCCATTCGGCACCGCCGGATCACTAATCCCGACTTTCGTCCCTGCTCCACTTGTTGGTGTCGCAGTCAGGCGCGCTTTTGCATTTACACTCTCTGTCTGGTTTCCATCCAGACTGAACGCACCTTTGGGCGCCTCCGTTACTCTTTAGGAGGCGACCGCCCCAGTCAAACTGCCCGCCTGGCACTGTCTGTAAGATTCTCTCTTCACGTTAGGGCTTCAAATCATCAGGGGCGGTATCCCAACGGCGGCTCCAAAGAAACTGGCGTTCCTTCTTCATAGCCTCCCGCCTATCCTGTACATGATCATCCAAAACCCAATACCAGGCTGCAGTAAAGCTCCATGGGGTCTTTCCGTCTAGTTGCGGGTAACCTGCATTTTCACAGGTACTAAGATTTCACCGAGTCTGCTGCCGAGACAGCGCCCAAATCGTTTCACCTTTCGTGCGGGTCAGAACTTACCTGACAAGGAATTTCGCTACCTTAGGACCGTTATAGTTACGGCCGCCGTTCACTGGGGCTTCGGACCACTGCTTCTCCTTGCGGATAACAGATCCCCTTAACCTTCCAGCACCGGGCAGGTGTCACCCCATATACTTCGCCTTGCGGCTTTGCATAGAGCTGTGTTTTAGTTAAACAGTCGCTTGGGCCTTTTCACTGCGGCTCTCTCGAGCGCCCCTTCTTGCGAACGTACGGGGCAATTTTGCCGAGTTCCTTGGCAACAGTTCTCTCGCTCACCTTCGCTTGCTCAGCGCGCCCACCTGTGTCGGTTTTGGTACGGGCCGCAATAAAGTCTTGCTAGAAGCTTTTCTTGAAAGCCGCTCCATGTGCTTGGCTACTTTCTTTCGATTTCGCTTACCCTTCACGCTCTGTACGCATTGATCCGGATTTGCCTGGATCCGTACTGCCGCGCTTGGCCCTCAATCCATTAAGAGGGTCACACTTCCCGTCTTTGTCACTCCATCGCCTTTATCGCGGGTGCAGGAATCTTCGCCTGCTTTCCATCTGCTTCGCCTGTCGGCTTATCATTAGGTCCCGACTGACCCAGGGCGGACGAACCTTCCCCTGGAATCCTTGGGCTTTCGGTGTGCAGGATTCTCACCTGCATCTCGCTACTCACACCGGCATTCTCACTTCCATGTCCTCCACAGACTCTCACGATTCTGCTTCCATGAACATGCAACGCTCCCCTACCATAAAAATCTTTCAATCCTTATCCGCGGCTTCGGCAGATGACTTAGCCCCGGTACATTTTCGGCGCAGGGCCACTCGACTAGTGAGCTGTTACGCACTCTTTAAAGGGTGGCTGCTTCTGAGCCAACCTCCTAGTTGTCCGTGCGTCCCCACATCCTTTTCCACTGAGTCATCATTTTGGGGCCTTAGCCGGCGGTCTGGGCTGTTTCCCTCTTGAGCATGGACCTTATCACCCACACTCTGACTGCCAACTACTCTCCTTGCGGCATTCGAAGTTTGATTCCATTCAGTACCCCGGGATGGGGCCATCATGAATTCAGTGCTCTACCTCCGCAGGCTTGCGTTAACGCTAGCCCTAAAGCTATTTTGGGGAGAACCAGCTATCTCCGGGTTCGATTGGAATTTCTCCGCCAGCCACAGGTCATCCGCCAGCTTTTCAACGATGGTCGGTTCGGTCCTCCACAAAGTTTCACCTCTGCTTCAACCTGCCCATGGCTAGATCACCCGGTTTCGGGTCTGCTCCTGGCTACTTCATTCGCCCTGTTAAGACTCGCTTTCGCTTCGGCTTCGCATTTTCCTGCTTAACCTTGCATCCAAAAGCAGCTCGCCGGTTCATTCTACAAAAGGCACGCCATCACCCTTTGACGGGCTCTGACTTCTTGCAGGCATACGGTTTCAGGTTCTCTTTCACTCCGCTTGCGCGGTTCTTTTCACCTTTCCCTCACGGTACTTCTTCACTGTCGCTCACTCTTACTTATTCAGCCTTGGCGGATGGTCCCGCCTGCTTCCGACAGGATTTCACGTGTCCCGTCGTACTCAGGATCTCGCTGACTACTTGGCTTGCTTTCCAGTACAGGGATTTCACCTTCTGTGTCCGTGCTTTCCATCACGTTCCTGTTCACTCGCGTTTTGTCTGTTGCGCTCCTACAACCCCATATCGCTATGGTTTGGGCTAATTCCCTTTCGCTCGCCGCTACTCGGGAAATCACTGTTGTTTTCTTTTCCTCCGGCTACTTAGATGTTTCAGTTCACCGGGTTGCTCTCCATATCAAAGACATGGATGACTGGATATGACTCCAGCCGGGTTCCCCCATTCGGATACCTGCGGATCGTCGCTTTCCTGACAGCTCCCCGCAGCTTTTCGCAGTCTGATGCGTCCTTCATCATTCAAGAGTGGCAAGGCATCCTCCGTACGCCCTTCCTTGCTTGATCTAGTTTCAAATATGCTTGTTTTTAACTATGCTTTTTCGAGATTTTTCTAATAAGAACTGTTAACTGTTTTCTGACTTGGTAAATCTTGTGACTTCAAAGATTGAATTTCTTCTCTCTTTTCAGTCGGTTACTTTCGTAACGTTGTTACTTACAACTTACGTCAGACCTTCTGTTATGTCTTATACTGATGTTCGTTTTTCAAAGATCCATGGTTTAGACTGTTTCTTCTGTACTTCTCTTTTGAACTTTGTTCTTCGAGAAGAAGATGAATTCCAGCCTGGAAGATCGCTCTTCCAAAACTCTGTTACAGACTCCAAACTTAGTTACTTAATGCTTCCTTGTACTTTCTCCTTAGAAAGGAGGTGATCCATCCCCACGTTCCCGTAGGGATACCTTGTTACGACTTAACCCCAGTCATCGGCCCCGCCTTCGACGACTCACTCCTTTTCAGGTTATGCCATCGGCTTCGGGCGTTGCCGGCTTCCATGGTTTGACGGGCGGTGTGTACAAGGCCCGGGAACGTATTCACCGCGGCATGCTGATCCGCGATTACTAGCGATTCCAACTTCATGAAGTCGGGTTGCAGACTTCAATCCGAACTGGGACGCCTTTTCTCGGGTTCGCTCCACTTCACAGCTTCGCTTCCGTCTGTAGGCGCCATTGTAGTACGTGTGTAGCCCAGGCCATAAGGGGCATGATGATTTGACGTCATCCCCGCCTTCCTCCGGTTTGTCACCGGCAGTCTGATCTGAGTCCTCATCTTACTGGTAGTAACAGATCACGAGGGTTGCGCTCGTTGCCAGACTTAACTGAACATCTCACGACACGAGCTGACGACAACCATGCACCACCTGTGTGGATGGTAACCTCCAACTTATCTCTAAGTCTTCGCATCCCATGTCAAGGCCTGGTAAGGTTCTTCGCGTTGCTTCGAATTAAACCACATACTCCACCGCTTGTGCGGGCCCCCGTCAATTCCTTTGAGTTTCACACTTGCGTGCATACTCCCCAGGCGGAGGAGTCATTGCGTTAGCTTCGGCACCGGGGCATTACCCCCGACACCTGCTCCTCATCGTTTAGGGCGTGGACTACTAGGGTATCTAATCCTATTTGCTCCCCACGCTTTCGTGCCTGAGCGTCAGTAACAGTCCAGGCGGCCGCCTTCGCCACTGGTGTTCTTCCATATATCTACGCATTTTACCGCTACACATGGAGTTCCACCGCCCTCTCCTGTCCTCGAGCGCGGCAGTTTCCAAAGCCTGTACAGGTTGAGCCCGTACCTTTCACTTCAGACTTGCCACGCCGCCTGCGCACCCTTTACGCCCAATCATTCCGGATAACGCTTGCCACCTACGTATTACCGCGGCTGCTGGAACGTAGTTAGCCGTGACTTTCTGGCAGGTTACTATCAAAAGAAAAGCATTTCCTCTTTCCTTCTTTTCTGACCTGCAACAGAGCTTTACGATCCGAAGACCTTCCTCACTCACGCGGCATTGCTCGTTCAGGCTTGCGCCCATTGACGAAAATTCCCTACTGCTGCCTCCCGCAGGAGTCTGGGCCGTGTCTCAGTCCCAGTGTGGCCGATCGCCCTCTCAGGCCGGCTATGCATCATCGTCTTGGTAGGCTTTTACCCTGCCAACTAACTAATGCACCGCAGATCCATTCATCTCCCAGGCTTTAGGGCCTGTTTCAAAAACAGAAGATGCCTTCTGTTTTCCTATGGGGTTTTAGACTTCGTTTCCAAAGCGTATCCCCCGGATATGGGCAGGTTATCTACGTGTTACTCACCCGTTCGCCACTGAACACAAAAGTGTTCCGTTCGACTTGCATGTATTAGGCATGCCGCCAGCGTTCATCCTGAGCCAGGATCAAACTCTCCATTTGATATTGACTCAACGCTATTGCGTTTATATTTCGTGAATTGATTATTGAAGTATTAAGTGTTGTTTCAAGAATCGACGTGTTAATTTCGAATATTGAATTGTCTGTAATCAGAGTTTTCAAAGAGCCATCTGTTTGTGAGTGAATTAGCTTCCCTCACAAGGCTTGTTTATCTTATCATCAGCCAGATCATTCGTCAACATCTTTTGCGAAATATTTTTAAGATTTTCACAATCGATGATTTCTTCGATATCTAAAGATGATTTTCGTCAGATCAGCGGCTTTGTTGCCACGTTTTCTTAACGCTCAGTTACTATAACACCGGGTGGCATTCCGGGTCAAGTACTTTTGTGAAAATATTTTATAACTTCACGATTGTCGGGTGGTGCTCCACCCTGTATCAAAGCAAGACGAAATGTTAGGAGTTTATCCTTTTTTCGGGATTGAAGCTTATGACTTTCATCCGCAAATTTCCAGTATTCCTGAGCAGATTCAACACATTTGAAGGGGGGGGCAAAATATTAAATATCCCGATCGGGTATACTTCTTCAGGTTATCCCCGCAATATACCCGATCGGGATATTTAGTTATTCTTTCTCAATCGACTGCACCGCTCCATAATCAGATCTTTCCAGGCCGCTTGTTCTTGCTTTGGCAGTCGAGAACAATTCAGTTCAGCTAAAATCTTCTTTTCCTGCGCCAGCATCTGATCCAGAAGTCGCTCTGCCTGTTTCTTCTGGAGTCCAACGCGTAAAGCAAACTGCAGAAAATCTTTCCGATGCAGATTTTTCTTTTTGCCATTGAGCGTAAGAGCAGTTTCTTCCTGATCAGATGGCAGGACAATGTTGACCGGAAGAATATCGTAAATCTTTGAAAGCGAATATTCACGGCTTCCCGGTCTTTCTTCGATGAGCGACACATTTTTCAAATGCAGATCAGAATTTCCTGTGATGAACGAAAAAACGAGCAGTGAAAACAGAATCGTCAGATCCAGCCCAGGCTGCATCGAATATTCAGCAATTTTGCGCCCGATGGCTTCATACGATCCCCGGTATTTGTCTCGTGTTAAGCGACCAGTAAGCTGACAGAAATCTTCCATGGCCAGTTTGCCCTGCTTGCAGCGATCAATTCGGCGCGTGATGTAGGCATATTGGTCTTCCATTCGAATCAACGCAAAAGGAACAGTCCGGATTCCCGCAGCCACAGCCATACGCATAGCTGTCTCTTCAAATTCTGGAAGCCAGGGATACTCTTTATTTTGCGGTTTGAGGATATATCCAGATGGATAGTCAACCAAGGTTAAGCGTGGCTGGCCGTCCCTGGACAAATGAAGAGAAATCTTTTTTTGAACACCGGGAACAGTCAAACCTTGCATGATTGTTCGCTTGGCCAGTTCTTCAATCGTCTTCGAATCCAAATCCAGTTTAGGAACTTCCAAGAAGCCAAAGAACTCTTGCGCGCATTCTGTGTGCCATTCACTTTCTTTTTCTTCTAAAGAAGCAGAAGGCCGGATTGGACGATTACAGTAAAGACAGCGTTTCATCATCAGACCTCCTTGGGGTAAATTGTTACATCACCAATACAGTCACGGCAGGATACCAGCAGCAAGCCAAAGCGATCCATACCATCGAGTTTCCAATTCTTCACTGCAAGATCCAGAAGATAACCTTCAGGAATCAAGCCATCAAAGAAAGGAAACAAAACAGAAGATGAAAATGGCTCTTCCCGGATAGGAAGAGTTAAGGAAACAGCAGGAAGTTGATTGGCCGCATAGTCGGCGTTATAAGTAAATCGATATCCTTCCTCTGTTTCCTCCAGAAGACCGCAATATCGTTCCTGGACAAAAACCGCGGCCTTTCGCAAACTTAAAATTTGTTCAGTCATCGTTCAAGTCCTTTTGTCGAACCGGGGCAGCCACCGCTCCAAACATCCACAAGGCCTGATTGACTTTATCCATCCGCACTGTATTTTTGCCTTGTTCCAGATCACGAACGAAGCGAAGGCCTAATCCTGAGCGAAGAGCAAATTCTTTTTGCGTTAAGCCCGCCTTTTTTCGCTGTTCGCGCACCCACCGGCCGATTAGATTTTGTTGATTCTCCATACCATCCACCTCTGTTTGCTTCTCATTTATTGTTAACCATGCTCATTCTTTCCACACAATCGTTTTGTTCTTGTCTTATCCGATCATATTTTCTCAAGTATACCCGATCAGGAATCTAAAGTGTATGCCACATAGAAAAAAAAAAAAAAAAAAAAAACTGAAGAATATCGGATTTCTCCTTTATCCTTCAGGGATTTGCTTTTGTCTGGCGACTTCCTATTTTTGCTTTTACACTATCGTCGGCGTTCAATGGCTTAACTTCCGTGTGCGAGATGGGAACGGGTGTGACCCATTGGCTATCGTCACCATACTGGTTTGTCTTACGACTTAACCATTTTATCTCATGGATCTTTCAAAAACAAACATCAGCTTCGACATAACTTTGGTTACAGTTATGTTCTGATCATTTCTGATCGTTTACTTCTTATTACCGCCTGTCTGTGATTTTGAATGATTCTGGAATCATTGTCTTTAACTTGCGTCTTTGACTCTGTTTCCATATCCTTCATTCTTCATCACTCCAACAGGCGCTCTCGTTTATCTTAGATTAAGCTTTCGACCGATTAGTACTGGCCAACTTCATGGATCACTCCACTTCCATACCCAGCCTATTTCCTTGTAGTCTTCAAGGGGTCTTATCTACCGCAGATCTTATCTTGGGGCTGGCTTCGCACTTAGATGCTTTCAGCGCTTATCCATTCCCTGCTTGGCTGCCCGGCTGTGCCACTGGCGTGACAACCGATGCACCATTGGCAGGTCCATCCCGGTCCTCTCGTACTGAGGACAGCTCCCCTCAGATCTCCTGCGCCCACAACAGATAGGGACCGAACTGTCTCACGACGTTCTGAACCCAGCTCGCGTACCGCTTTAATGGGCGGACAGCCCAACCCTTGGAACCGAATCCAGCTCCAGGATGCGATGAGCCGACATCGAGGTGCCAAACCCCGCCGTCGATGTGAACTCTTGGGCGGGATCAGCCTGTTATCCCCAGGGTAGCTTTTATCCGTTGAGCGACGGCCCTTCCATTCGGTACCGCCGGATCACTAATCCCGACTTTCGTCCCTGCTCCACTTGTTGGTGTCGCAGTCAGGCGCGCTTTTGCATTTGCACTCTCTGTCTGGTTTCCATCCAGACTGAACGCACCTTTGGGCGCCTCCGTTACTCTTTAGGAGGCGACCGCCCCAGTCAAACTGCCCGCCTGGCACTGTCTGTAAGATTCTCTCTTCACGTTAGGGCTTCAAATCATCAGGGGCGGTATCCCAACGGCGGCTCCAAAGAAACTGGCGTTCCTTCTTCATAGCCTCCCGCCTATCCTGTACATGATCATCCAAAACCCAATACCAGGCTGCAGTAAAGCTCCATGGGGTCTTTCCGTCTAGTTGCGGGTAACCTGCATTTTCACAGGTACTAAGATTTCACCGAGTCTGCTGCCGAGACAGCGCCCAAATCGTTTCACCTTTCGTGCGGGTCAGAACTTACCTGACAAGGAATTTCGCTACCTTAGGACCGTTATAGTTACGGCCGCCGTTCACTGGGGCTTCGGACCACTGCTTCTCCTTGCGGATAACAGATCCCCTTAACCTTCCAGCACCGGGCAGGTGTCACCCCATATACTTCGCCTTGCGGCTTTGCATAGAGCTGTGTTTTAGTTAAACAGTCGCTTGGGCCTTTTCACTGCGGCTCTCTCGAGCGCCCCTTCTTGCGAACGTACGGGGCAATTTTGCCGAGTTCCTTGGCAACAGTTCTCTCGCTCACCTTCGCTTGCTCAGCGCGCCCACCTGTGTCGGTTTTGGTACGGGCCGCAATAAAGTTTAAGCTAGAAGCTTTTCTTGAAAGCCGCTCCATGTGCTTGGCTACTTTCTTTCAATTTCGCTTACCCTTCACGCTCTGTACGCATTGATCCGGATTTGCCTGGATCCGTACTGCCGCGCTTGGCCCTCAATCCATTAAGAGGGTCACACTTCCCGTCTTTGTCACTCCATCGCCTTTATTGCGGGTGCAGGAATCTTCGCCTGCTTTCCATCTGCTTCGCCTGTCGGCTTATCATTAGGTCCCGACTGACCCAGGGCGGACGAACCTTCCCCTGGAATCCTTGGGCTTTCGGTGTGCAGGATTCTCACCTGCATCTCGCTACTCACACCGGCATTCTCACTTCCATGTCCTCCACAGACTCTCACGATTCTGCTTCCATGAACATGCAACGCTCCCCTACCATAAAAATCTTTCAATCCTTATCCGCGGCTTCGGCAGATGACTTAGCCCCGGTACATTTTCGGCGCAGGGCCACTCGACTAGTGAGCTGTTACGCACTCTTTAAAGGGTGGCTGCTTCTGAGCCAACCTCCTAGTTGTCCGTGCGTCCCCACATCCTTTTCCACTGAGTCATCATTTTGGGGCCTTAGCCGGCGGTCTGGGCTGTTTCCCTCTTGAGCATGGACCTTATCACCCACACTCTGACTGCCAACTTTTCTCCTTGCGGCATTCGAAGTTTGATTCCATTCAGTACCCCGGGATGGGGCCATCATGAATTCAGTGCTCTACCTCCGCAGGCTTGCGTTAACGCTAGCCCTAAAGCTATTTTGGGGAGAACCAGCTATCTCCGGGTTCGATTGGAATTTCTCCGCCAGCCACAGGTCATCCGCCAGCTTTTCAACGATGGTCGGTTCGGTCCTCCACAAAGTTTCACCTCTGCTTCAACCTGCCCATGGCTAGATCACCCGGTTTCGGGTCTGCTCCTGGCTACTTCATTCGCCCTGTTAAGACTCGCTTTCGCTTCGGCTTCGCATTTTCCTGCTTAACCTTGCATCCAAAAGCAGCTCGCCGGTTCATTCTACAAAAGGCACGCCATCACCCTTTGACGGGCTCTGACTTCTTGCAGGCATACGGTTTCAGGTTCTCTTTCACTCCGCTTGCGCGGTTCTTTTCACCTTTCCCTCACGGTACTTCTTCACTGTCGCTCACTCTTACTTATTCAGCCTTGGCGGATGGTCCCGCCTGCTTCCGACAGGATTTCACGTGTCCCGTCGTACTCAGGATCTCGCTGACTACTTGGCTTGCTTTCCAGTACAGGGATTTCACCTTCTGTGTCCGTGCTTTCCATCACGTTCCTGTTCACTCGCGTTTTGTCTGGTGCGCTCCTACAACCCCATATCGCTATGGTTTGGGCTAATTCCCTTTCGCTCGCCGCTACTCGGGAAATCACTGTTGTTTTCTTTTCCTCCGGCTACTTAGATGTTTCAGTTCACCGGGTTGCTCTCCATATCATCAAAGATATGGATGACTGGATATGACTCCAGCCGGGTTCCCCCATTCGGATACCTGCGGATCGTCGCTTTCCTGACAGCTCCCCGCAGCTTTTCGCAGTCTGATGCGTCCTTCATCATTCAAGAGTGGCAAGGCATCCTCCGTACGCCCTTCCTTGCTTGATCTAGTTTCAAATATGCTTGTTTTTAACTATGCTTTTTCGAGATTTTTCTAATAAGAACTGTTAACTGTTTTCTGACTTGGTAAATCTTGTGACTTCAAAGATTGAATTTCTTCTCTCTTTTCAGTCAGTTACTTTCGTAACGTTGTTACTTACAACTTACGTCAGACCTTCTGTTATGTCTTATACTGATGTTCGTTTTTCAAAGATCCATGGTTTAGACTGTTTCTTCTGTACTTCTCTTTTGAACTTTGTTCTTCGAGAAGAAGATGATTTACAGTCTGGAAGATCGCTCTTCCAAAACTCTGTTACAGACTCCAACTTAGTTACTTAATGCTTCCTTGTACTTTCTCCTTAGAAAGGAGGTGATCCATCCCCACGTTCCCGTAGGGATACCTTGTTACGACTTAACCCCAGTCATCGGCCCCGCCTTCGACGACTCACTCCTTTTCAGGTTATGCCATCGGCTTCGGGCGTTGCCGGCTTCCATGGTTTGACGGGCGGTGTGTACAAGGCCCGGGAACGTATTCACCGCGGCATGCTGATCCGCGATTACTAGCGATTCCAACTTCATGAAGTCGGGTTGCAGACTTCAATCCGAACTGGGACGCCTTTTCTCGGGTTCGCTCCACTTCACAGCTTCGCTTCCGTCTGTAGGCGCCATTGTAGTACGTGTGTAGCCCAGGCCATAAGGGGCATGATGATTTGACGTCATCCCCGCCTTCCTCCGGTTTGTCACCGGCAGTCTGATCTGAGTCCTCATCTTACTGGTAGTAACAGATCACGAGGGTTGCGCTCGTTGCCAGACTTAACTGAACATCTCACGACACGAGCTGACGACAACCATGCACCACCTGTGTGGATGATAACCTCCAACTTATCTCTAAGTCTTCGCATCCCATGTCAAGGCCTGGTAAGGTTCTTCGCGTTGCTTCGAATTAAACCACATACTCCACCGCTTGTGCGGGCCCCCGTCAATTCCTTTGAGTTTCACACTTGCGTGCATACTCCCCAGGCGGAGGAGTCATTGCGTTAGCTTCGGCACCGGGGTTCTACCCCCGACACCTGCTCCTCATCGTTTAGGGCGTGGACTACTAGGGTATCTAATCCTATTTGCTCCCCACGCTTTCGTGCCTGAGCGTCAGTAACAGTCCAGGCGGCCGCCTTCGCCACTGGTGTTCTTCCATATATCTACGCATTTTACCGCTACACATGGAGTTCCACCGCCCTCTCCTGTCCTCGAGCGTGACAGTTTCCAAAGCCTGTACAGGTTGAGCCCGTACCTTTCACTTCAGACTTGCCACGCCGCCTGCGCACCCTTTACGCCCAATCATTCCGGATAACGCTTGCCACCTACGTATTACCGCGGCTGCTGGCACGTAGTTAGCCGTGACTTTCTGGCAGGTTACTATCAAAAGAAAAGCATTTCCTCTTTCCTTCTTTTCTGACCTGCAACAGAGCTTTACGATCCGAAGACCTTCCTCACTCACGCGGCATTGCTCGTTCAGGCTTGCGCCCATTGACGAAAATTCCCTACTGCTGCCTCCCGCAGGAGTCTGGGCCGTGTCTCAGTCCCAGTGTGGCCGATCGCCCTCTCAGGCCGGCTATGCATCATCGTCTTGGTAGGCTTTTACCCTGCCAACTAACTAATGCACCGCAGATCCATTCATCTCCCAGGCTTTAGGGCCTGTTTCAAAAACAGAAGATGCCTTCTGTTTTCCTATGGGGTTTTAGACTTCGTTTCCAAAGCGTATCCCCCGGATATGGGCAGGTTATCTACGTGTTACTCACCCGTTCGCCACTGAACACAAAAGTGTTCCGTTCGACTTGCATGTATTAGGCATGCCGCCAGCGTTCATCCTGAGCCAGGATCAAACTCTCCATTTGATATTGACTCAACGCTATTGCGTTTATATTTCGTGAATTGATTATTGAAGTATTAAGTGTTGTTTCAAGAATCGACGTGTTAATTTCGAATATTGAATTGTCTGTAATCAGAGTTTTCAAAGAGCCATCCGTTTGTGAGTTAATCAACTTCCCTCACAAGGCTTGTTTATCTTATCATCTGCCATATTGGAAGTCAACATCTTTTGTGAAATATTTTTAGGAATTTCACAATCAATGATTTCTTCGATATCTAAAGATGATTTGCGTCAGATCAGCGGCTTTGTTGCCGCGTTTTCTTAACGCTCAGTTACTATAACACCGGGTGGCATTCCGGGTCAAGTACTTTTGTGAAAATATTTTGTAAATTCACATTCTGATCAAACACCCTGTTTTGAATTCCCAGTTCTTTTTGACCAGTGAATTAGAGAATACACCTGTTTTTGGATCCGGTCAAGAAATATGTTCTGTTAGCGGGTGTACTCACCCAAAGACCGGGCTTTGTTTTTACTATAGTACAGTTTGCTTTCTTCACCGCCTATGCCATGGATCCTCAAAGGGCAGTCTGCCATATTTTTTGCCATCCCTGCCCAATATATCAAATATTAACTGTTTAATATCATAGCCATAGTCAGCTAACCATGGATTGAAGTAGGTCCCCCGCTTATGGCCCGCTCACTACAATGTTTCCATAGCCTGGATTTTATGAAAAAACATATGTGGAATTAGCTGCAAGGAGCTCATCCGTGTTGATCAGTTCATTGATTGCCTTCGTATCCGTCTCATTGACGATAGCAGCTGATGCTAATTTTAAAATTGATAGAGTCATCCTCCATTTTTCTATAGTATAGGAGCGCCGATTTTGCAAGATTGGCCAGAATGGATAAAGCGATGAGGTGCGGATTGGATCCAGAGACCTTCTCCTATCAAGAAATCTGCTCCGTACAACTGAGCTGCTCTTTTCAAAAGCGACTTGTTCAAGAGCTATTCCAAAAAAATTTCAAAAAATAGAAGCAGCCCCACAAATCCGCGTATATACAAGTACCAAGATTAAAGTGCTCTGCTGCTCAATTGAACCTTGTCAATTGAAAACCGAGTATTTGCTTGGCCATAAGAAATAGAGGTGAGATAACTTCCATGAATCCTTTAATCAAAAATTTGAATTTCGATTTTGAAGCAGCCAAACAACAGCTGACTCATATTGCGAAAAGCGTTCTTGAATCCAGAAAGCCGCTTGAAGAACGTGTTGAAGATCTGAAGAAAACCTATAACAAGACCATTCAGGAGACAATTGCCAAAATGGATGTCAGCGATTTCCAGGCCATTCCAGGCTTTAAAAATACTGTCAGATCCCGTATGCTTACAAACCATACAATCAATAGTCATTCAGTCGTGGAAGATAAAGTCGTATTGGCTTATTGGAAACAACTGGCCATTGAAGAACAACTATCTATTCTCAAGTGTTTAAAGAATAAACGAGCACAGAAGATTGTTCACGCTTGTGCATTGGCAGATACAGCCTGCCAGCGCAAGCTAAAAGAACTTCCTCATCAAGATTCTTGTGACATCATCACTGCGATGTTGGACAATAATCTGTTCGATCAACTTTTAACAAATTGTATTGATGATCTTGCCTGCAATCAAAGACTTGAGATGTATCGAAATGTTGTCCGAACAAAAAACATTCCTGAATATGTCAAATGGGTCGAAAATTATAACGCCTGGCTGACAAACTCACATTATCGTCACCATTCAAAAATTGATGAAGACTTGTTGGATATGTCACCTGCGAACGCTGCCAATATCCTCTACTCTATTCGCCATGCATTTCAATTAGACGAAGAATGTGGGGGAACGATGCCAATTTATCTTGATGCTTTAGAGTTCTGGGCCCAGCTGATGTCGGATGCCGCCGTTGAAGCAGGTCTCAAAGGCACAGAACAAGGGTTCTTTTTAAAACAGGCTGACGAAGAGCTGCGTTTGGCTGATCTCTATTCTGACCACGATTGCTTATATTCCTATCCTGAGTACAGCGATCAGGACATTTTAGCTGATCTGCAATGCAATCCCCACTATAAAGAGGTCTGGCAGCGCTGGAATACGCTTAAACAAACGCTGGTTTCTAAACTGACCAGCCTGCCCGCTTTGCCGAATCGCTATCCAAAAGCTAGATCTATGAATCGGCGAGTGACGATTCATGTAGGTCTAACAAATTCTGGCAAAACCTATCAAGCCATTCTGGCTTTAAAAAATGCAAAAACCGGTATTTATTGTGCGCCGTTGCGTCTGTTAGCTGCCCAGACTTATACCGATCTTCAAGAAAGCGGCCTTCATACTTCGCTCATCACTGGTGAAGAACAAAATATCGATAATCAGGCCACTCATGTTGCTTCGACCGTTGAAACATCCGATCTCAATCATGTTTACGACGTAGCAGTGATTGATGAATGCCAGATGATTTTTGACTTAGACCGCGGTGGTTTTTGGACAGAAGTCATTCTTGGTCTGCAGGCTCACGAGCTTCATTTATGCACGGCCCCCGAAGGATTACAAACACTGGTTTCCTTGATCGAAAGCTGCGGGGATAGTTATGAAATCATTAGCCACGAGCGAATGACACCTCTCATCCAACAGCCATCACCAGATCTCAGCCACCCACAACCAGGTGACGCTTACATCGTCTTTTCTAAAACAGCGGTATTTACGGTGGCCGCCGAGCTGGAAGAAAAAGGAATGGTCTGCGCTAAGCTGTTTGGATCTCTGCCATATGAGACCAAGCAGCTGGAAGCCAAACGCTTTGCCTCTGGTCAGGCACCGGTACTGGTCGCTACCGATTGTATTGGAATGGGTATGAATCTTCCTATTTCGCGAATCATCTTTTTAGAAGATGAAAAATATGATGGCCATAACCGCCGCACTCTTTACCCAGGTGAAATTGCGCAAGTTGCAGGCCGGGCCGGTCGGTATGGAATTTATGAGAATGGGATTTT
The DNA here is from genome assembly GCF_034745455.1 of Allobaculum sp. JKK-2023. Classification (NCBI taxonomy): domain Bacteria; kingdom Bacillati; phylum Bacillota; class Erysipelotrichia; order Erysipelotrichales; family Erysipelotrichaceae; genus Allobaculum; species Allobaculum sp. JKK-2023. Next base: position 1,641,958 of record NZ_JAYERV010000003.1, read on the forward strand.
TTGCCTGCCCCATCAAAGCAAAGGTCAGAAGAAGAAGCTGCGCGAATATTTAGAACGCAAATCGGACTATTCGCAACCACCCGTTGTTGGGCCTCCTCGTTTTTTATACACAATGCCAGGGCGTTTATCGGAAAAACTGGAGATTTGGAAAACAGAGAGTAAAGTAGATTCCGCATTCGTCCAGCAAAATGTATCCGCAGATATTCTGAAAGCCAGAGAAGCCGAAAAATATCTCGCTAATGAAAATCTCGCGGCTGTTTTTAGTACGATGACATTCAATTTTGAAAATCCTATCCTTCATGAATATTGGATTGCGTTGATGAAAGCCGGTATTGGCAAAGATATCCAAAAGATGCGCCCGGATCATTATCACTGCTACGAAAATACTCTGAATCAGCATGATATTGACAGTCTGACTACTCTGTTTGCGTTATGGGATCTTTATTATCAATATGCCCGTATGTCAGAATCCACTTTCGAACAAGAATACGCTCAACACAAGCGGCATGAAATCGCCCATACGATCGCAAACCTTCTTCTTCAACCGTCTAAGGGCAGAACTTGTAAATACTGCAACAAGAAGCTGTCCTGGAATTATCCCTATAGTATGTGTCAAAACTGCCATGACAAGATTTACGGGCCATCTCCTGATAGCGATGACTTTGATTTTGACGATGAGCCCAACTGGTGGTAGGTGTCGCAAGAAGACAGAGATCAATCAACATCGATCTCATAAACTTATCGTTCTGTTTATCTTAGGGATCTTGAGCGATGCTTGTCCTGATGATGCGGAATTGTCATTTAAAAATCCCGGCGTTTCTGTCTTGCCGGGATTTTGTACTGATTTAGGATTGTCAGAAAATTCTGAAAACTCTACTTCTGGTTTCTGACTTTGAGTTCTTCAAGGATTTTGAGGGATGAACTGGTTCCGATGCGGGTTGCTCCAGCATCAATCATCGCAAGGCAGGTATCCAGATCTCGGATGCCGCCGGCGGCTTTGACCTGAACGTTCGGGCCGCAGTTTTCTTTCATCAGGCGCACATCTTCCAGTACGGCCCCGGAAGGTCCAAAGCCGGTAGAAGTCTTGATAAAGTCCGGGCCAACTTTTGCGGCGATGCAGGCCAGCTGCTTGATTTCTTCTGATTCCAGATAGCAGTTTTCGAAAATGACTTTGCACAGGACATGGTTCTCGCGGCAGATCTTCACAATCCGGCGCATTTCTTCTTCCAGATAGTCCCAGTCATGCATTTTCGCTTTGCCGATATGGATGACATAGTCGATTTCATCTGCTCCATTTTCAATGGCTTTGGCCGTTTCAAAACATTTGGTGTCCAGATCACTTTGTCCTAACGGAAAAGAGATCGCAGCTCCAACATGGACTGGACTGTTGGCAAGCTGTTTTTTGCAGAAGGAAGTCCATTGGGAATTGATCGCCACCATGGCAGCGCCAATCTGATCTGCTTCCTTGCATAAACGAATCAGATCTTCATCCATTCCATAGGGCTTGAGGTAAGTGTGGTCAAAATATGCGGCCAGTGTTTTTGCATCAAGTGTGTTTGGCATACAGGCTCCTTTTTGTCATGCATCTTTTGGATGCCTGGCTTCGATGTATCGTTATCTTCTATTATGGCAGACGGGAATCAAAAAGATCAGTTCAATTTCCTGCATGATGTTGTGCAAAAAGCCGATCTGTTTTCAGGTGAATTGGTTTTCATCCAAAAAGACCTGGACATTCAATGGAACATCCAGGTCGATTCGATTTAGATTTGATTCACTCGTGCGGCTGCAAAGAGGATTCAGAGAAAATCATAGATGGATCGTCGTAGAGAAAGTCCACAACTTCAGCGGTTGTCATTTCACGCAGATGATCAGGATCCGGCAGGGCTTCTTCACTGAAGCGAAACTGGTCATAGTCAAGAAACGAAGAATCGGCCAGTGGATCCCAGCCATTATTCTGGTACAGCAGGGCTGTTTCATAGGCAATCCCTTCTGTTCCAGACATGCGTACCCCAGGAGGAGAACTATGCACCATTAAAACGCTGCCATCTTCAAACTGGCCTAACGCAATGTAGACATGGCCTTCTTCGCTCATGATATCGCCAGGCAGAATTTCACTGACCTCTTTGGCCTCCCGCCGCTGGCCAAGATTGAGTCCGCTTAAAAATTCGTCGGACTGATCAGATTTGACCACGTAATCCCGTTTGTCATCGAGCGTATTATAGAGCACCCAGCCTAAATAGCCGGAGCAGTCCAGGCCATTGTGGATTTCGTAGGCGTGATCTTCTGCAATATACCCATCGAGGTTTTCTTCATAGAACGTTTTCCAGCCTGGTGCCATTCCCAGCGTATTGGCCTCCATACCGCCGGCGGTGTCTTCTTCATTCCAGCCGCCGCCCCACACATAGAGCACCTGATCTTTTGGCCGCAAAGCCGTGCGTAAAAAATCTGTCAAGGTCGGTTTTTGCTCTTCTGGTTTCTGGCTTGTACATTCAAACTGACTGGAAGCCTGTGAAGAAGTTGAGAGTGAGGATTCCTTATTCGAGGAATCAGAGAGCGTTGAAATGGTCATGGAATTTACCTGGCAGCCTGCAAGGGAAACACTCAGGGGCATCAGAAGAGCCAGGTAAGTGAGTCGACGACAGGTCTGCAGGCGATGAGAAATTCTTGTTTGTATCTGATCCAAAATGTTGTGCATGTCTTCTCACTTCCTTTCTGATCGCAAAAACCTCCGCCCAAAAGAGCGAAGGCTTCAATAGGATGTAATCTTTGAATGTTTTTATAGATCGCTTTCGAAAACTCAGACCGCCAGGCTCTGAATTTGAGAACTGTCCTGGGCAGAGTCAGAAGTCTGCGACTGGCTCGAGGAGCTTTCCGGTTCGGCAACTGGAGCCTGCGTTTCAGGAACGACCTCTGGCTGAACCGTTTCAGAACTCTGGGCCGAACTTTCGTCGCCGCCAAGCTCTTTCTGAATGGCTTCGGACATTTTCTTCTTCTGCTCTTCAGTCATTTCCGGCAGTTTCTGGCCATCTGGACCATCACGGTCTTCAATGACATCAGGCGGTGTCGACATCTGGGCATTGAGTTCGAGATAAGGAGTCATGTCGTAAGCAGAATAGACTCCACTGTAGTAGCGGTTGGTGAAATAGGATAACACCATGGCGCCGACTTCTCCTAAAATATCCAGACCATCTTTTTTTGAGGCACAGGAGTAAATCGATAAGGTGAAAGGCGGAGTTCCATTATAAATGCCAACCGCATTGCGGACTTCATTGATATTTCCAATTTTCTGAATATACGTGCCTGGTACATCCCGGTTGAGGAACGTGTTATAGGCGGTGTACTGCAGCCAGTATTTCAGATCGTTAAACGTTCCTGGTGTTTCATAGATATACTTTAACAGCCGCATCATGTAGTCAGCGTTAATCAGGTTTTCGGATTCAATATAGAAATCTGAGGTCTGTGGAACACTGGCATATTTAGCGACAATTTCTTTGAAGGCTGTATAGCCGCCAATGTTGGAATATAACATATGGCCGGCGATGTTATCCGAATATAACAGGGCAGCTTCCAGAAGTTCATCAATCTGAATTTTGTCACCGACTTTGTATTTCCGGTGAATTGGCTGATTGAGGTTTTCATCATCCTCTTCTTCCCGCATTTCTTCGGTATAGACGAGGGTATCGCTCGGGTTAATACGACCAGCCGCAATCTCTTCATAGTAGTAAACACAAAGGGGGAGTTTATAGGTCGATGCTGCCGTAAAGTTCTGGCGGGCGTTGTTGGATTCAACCGTTTCACCGGTCACCAGATCTTGAATTGCCCAGGAGACTTTGGTCGGATCAATGCCTTTATTGGTCAGGTAGTCATTGATCTGAACTTTCAGATCCGCCAGAGAGTTATCTTCAAACATCGCTTCCATGGTCGTTTTTGCGGCAGCCAGTCTGACTAAAGCCGGACTTGGATCAGCCGCAACGCTTGCGGTAATCTGGGTGGTATTCGAAATCGAACCGGATGTACTGGAGGAGGTGGAGGAAGAATCAGCAATGGTTTCACTGACCTTCTCTTTATTTCCGGAGCGGAACATGTTCACAACTCCGTACACGGAAAAACAGGCCGTGCAGACAATTGCCAGCGCGACAACAATTACAATCCCCAGTCGGACAGGATCGTATCTAAGTCTTCTTTTTTTCTTCTTGCGCTTTTTGCGCATGTTCTTCGTATCAGCCATACCATGTATATTATAAGATGTAATATCAGAGTCAATCCCGCCAGCCAGATCCAAACCAAAAAACTGACCAAAATACGAGGGAATAAACAAACTGTACAGCCTTTTCAAAAAAGAAAAGCAATTTTCATCTTTTAAGGCATCAATTTGCATTCTTTGTTTACTCTTGTCTGCCTTTTGCTTTCGTCCCAGCTCCCTTTATCATCTTTTTATTCAAAAATTACAATCTGTATAAGACTGCTCAGGATTGGAACCTGCCCGTTTTCTTTTTTCAGCGCGTTCCAGTATTTTCCCCTTTCTGCCCTTCTGCTCATCTGGCCAGCTGACTTTGAAATGATCGTGATGGATTTAGAGTGGTTTTAAACTAAGGCTCATTTTGGATCTTACGCAAATGTAGTTTTTAACACTAATGATTCTGGCGAATGAATAAGCTTGCATCATTCATATTGTTGATTCAATAACAATACCTAATTCGAGATGAGTTTGCCTATCGCATTTTGGGTTATCGGACTTAGCGGCAATTGTTATCGTTGATAATAGTGATGATAGCTAAACACACTGTTTGCGTAAGAACCCTCATTTTTACCAGTCAAGATTAAAAGGGCCGTTTATCGAAAGCATCCAACGCGCGGTCTTCAAAATTCAGATTGTCGTCGGGATGGCATGAAAGAGACAATCAACCACCCATTCTTCTTCTGGCGCAAAAACAGGAGCCATCGAATCCTGTGCTTTTTGAGCAATCTCAACGACACCTTCAATGATTTTGCAGGCGAGCTTTACCGCATTATTGAGATCATCGATGGAACAGAAGGAGCAGCAGCTGTGGGCATATCTTGTCGGGATGCCGATGACAATCGTTGGAATATTATGGGTATGCAAAATGCCGCCGTTGGTTCCCCCGCCTTTGCGGACCGCAATCTGGAGCGGCAGATCGTTTTTACGGGCAATCAGGCGGGCAAAATCGAGCCATTTAGGATGCGTAATCATCGATTTATCAAACGCGCGGATCATCGGACCTTTTTTCAGCGCACTGGTCGGAAAAGGTTCGCCAAAGGTATCGTCCGCCGGACAGCCTTCAAAACAAATCGCCAGTTTTCCTTCCAAAGCTTCCACAGCAGCCATCATGCCGCGTTCGCCTACTTCTTCCTGGGCAGTAAAGAGGGCTTCAACATGGGACAGTTCTTGATCCTTCAGCCCTTCGAGCGTCATCATGGCAGCCGCGCAGCCGATCCGGTCATCAAAAGCCTTTCCACAAAATGTATTGAACCGCCAGTCAAACGTACATTCGGTGTGTGGCACGACAAAACAGCCTGGCTCTACTCCGGCTTCAAGCACCTGATCCCGGCTGCCTGCTCCAATATCGATATGCAGGCTGGAGAAGTTGGGCTGTTTTTTATTTTGGCCATTTTGAAAATGGGGTGGAATACTGGTGACAACACCCCGGATAAAATCGCCATTCACGGTGCGAATGGTCACGGCCTGTCCAGCCGCATTGACCGGATCCCAGCCCCCTAAAGGCAAAAAGGAGAGTGTTCCATCGGTCAGAACATTCTGGACCATGAAACCCACTTCATCCATATGGGCATCCAGAATGATCCACGGCCGGCTCTTTTCGGCCTTTTCGACATACAGATTTCCGATGCTGTCCCTGGAAAAGCTGTATCTTGGCTTGATGTGAGTCTGCAGGCGGGTACAGATCTCGTCTCGAACTTCATCTTCCAGCCCGGATGGGCCAAAAGCGCTGCTTAATGCCTGGACCAGTTCAATCGTTTTCTTCTTTTCGACCTGGGCTTCCGTCTGGTTGTTCAGGGGGTTGCTCAGGCCCTTTGGTTTCTGTTTTTTTCTCTCTGCCATAAATGAATTCCTTCCTATGCACTCTCTATCCAGTCACTCTCTTTTATAATGCAAAGTAGTCAGGCTGTTGATTGCCGGGATAAATTTTGGATCTTACGCAAATGTGGTTTTTAGCACTGGTAACCTTGATGAATCAAGGGAATATCGCCATTCACATTGTCGATCAGGTAACTTTATCTAATTCAAATTGGATATACCTATGACATTTTGGATTATTACGAGCGGTTGCAATCACTAATGTTAATAATAGTGATTGTCATTGAACACGCTATTTGCGTAAGAACCTAAATTTTCACGATTCTTTGATTCCATCTTCAATCCGGTTTTTCTGGGATCTCTGGATCCGGCACTTGTCCTAAACGGGATCATAAATCTGTTTATCGTTTTTCGATTCCTTTCAGAACCAGACGCAGCCTCTCAATTTTTGAACCAGACGTGAGAATTCATTCACGATTTCCACGTTTGATTCGTTATAGAATAAGAATCGATATTTTTACTGTACAACCTGCCTCTGATTTTTGTCTGCTCCCTCATGTTTTTTTTCCATTGATCCGTCTATCGGTGCGAAAGGAGTGTCTATGTCGAAATATATTGAGATCGCCCGTGAACTATCTGAACGAATTACCCATAAAACATATCCACCTAACTCCTATCTGCCCAGTGAAAACGAGTTGTGTAAAGAGTTTGATGCCAGCCGGGATACAGTGCGCAAGGCACTCAACCTGCTTGCCGATCGAAAAAGTATTCTCAAAGAAAAAGGGAAAGGCTCAAAAGTTCTCCCTGTTGATATTGTGACCTTTCCAGCTTCTGGTCTGATTTCCTTTAAGGAACTGGCGATGCGGTCCCCACAGACAATTGAGACGGATGTCATCCGCTTTGGACTGACTGACGATCCCTATATTCTTGAAAAGCTGACCATGCCGGAAGGATCTAAAGCCCTGGAAATCTATCGCATCCGCTCTTATGATGGCGAACGGATTATTGAAGACCGGGATTATCTCAATCCCGAAGTGATTCCCGGAATGACTCCGGAAATTGCGCAGGATTCCTTATATCAATATATCGAACAGGTTCTGGGCAAGCCGATTGGCTTTGCGCGCAAGGAAATTACCGTCGAACCTGCCTCTGAATTTGATCAGGAACATCTGGATCTCAAAGGTGGCAATTTGCTTGTGATCGTCCGCTCCCTGACTTACCTGGAAGATGCGACACTCTTTGAGTACACCGAATCGCGCCATCGCACCGATAAATTCAAATTCCTTGATTTCTCTCGCCGGGAACGTTTATAGCGTTTCCGTTTTTTCGTTTTCGGATCCAGGCTGTTTCAAGCCTGTACTGTAAGCAGCCCTGGATGGTGCCTGGCTGCTTTTCAGGCTGCCTTCTTTTGAACTCGCTTTTTCAGCTGTCCATACACCAACAAGATCTCGGCTCGTTTTTGGGATGCCGGCATGTTGTTTTTGCTGAACCTGGGTTTTGCCGCGGGTGTTTTCTAAAGAGGATCGCCTTTATCCATCCAGATTTATCATCCGATCGGGAGTTTATTTCATCTTTTTATAATTATCCAAAACGTTCACACAAAATCATTCGCAATTTTTCCATATTTTCGTTGACAGAACCTGTACGTACAAGTTATAGTAAGAGCGTCAAAAGACATGTACGTACAAGTTAAAGAAATTTATAGAAATTCGTTTAGTAGAGAGCGTTTCCATACGGAAACTGAGGAGAAAAACATGGCTGATTATCAAAAGGAAGCGAAAGAGCTTCTGAAACTGGTCGGCGGCAAAGAGAACATCGTCTCCGTCGCCCACTGTGTCACCCGCATGCGCTTTGTTCTGGCTGAACCGGACAAAGCAGACGTAGCGGCAATCGAAAAACTGCCCACCGCAAAAGGGACTTTTACTCAGGCTGGTCAGTTCCAGGTCATCATCGGTAATGATGTAACCAACTATTACGATGACTTCATCAAAGTCTCCGGTCTGGAAGGAGCATCCAAAGATGCAGTAAAACAGGCTGCCAAAACCAATCAGAACTGGCTGCAGCGCCTGATTGGCAACCTTGGTGAGATCTTCACGCCGATTATTCCGGCTCTGGTTCCGGTGGTCTGATTCTGGGCTTCCGTAACTGCATTGACTCCCTGTATCTGTTTGAAAATGGCACCAAAACGTTATGCGATATTTCTCAGTTCTGGAGCGGCGTCGACAGTTTCTTATGGCTGATCGGTGAGGCGATCTTCCACTACTTACCTGTAGCCATCACCTGGTCTATTACCCGCAAAATGGGCACCAGTCAGATTCTGGGTATTATTCTGGGAATCACCCTGGTTTCCCCACAGTTATTAAACGCTTATGCGGTGGCTTCTACAGCTCCTGCTGATATTCCAGTCTGGGATTTTGGATTTGCGACAGTGCGCATGATCGGCTATCAGGCGCAGGTCATTCCGGCAATCATGGCGGGATTTGTTCTGGTTTATCTTGAACGCTTCTTCCAGAAGATCACGCCGGCAATCGTATCCATCATCGTTGTTCCCTTCTGCTCTTTGGTTTTAGCGGTTTTAATCGCTCATACCATCGTTGGTCCAATCGGATGGGTACTTGGCGACTGGATTTCCAAAGTTGTTTATGCTGGACTGATGAATCCACTGGGCTGGCTGTTTGCGGGTGTATTTGGCCTGCTTTATGCTCCACTTGTCATCACTGGTCTGCACCACATGTCCAATGCGATTGACTCGCAGCTGATTTCGACTTATGGCGGCACGATCCTCTGGCCAATGATCGCCTTAAGCAACATTGCTCAGGGTTCTGCTGTTCTTGGCTTCTCCTTATTAACCCGTAAAAATGAACGTCTCCAGCAGGTTGCTTTGCCAGCAGCAATCTCCTGCTACTTAGGCGTAACTGAACCTGCATTATTTGGTATTAACTTAAAATATGGCTTCCCAATCGTGTGCGGCATGATTGGCAGCTCCATTGCTGCAATGTTCTCTGTTGCCTTTGGCATCAGCGCTATCTCGATTGGTGTCGGCGGTCTGCCGGGGATCCTGTCCATCTTCCCACAGTACTGGGGCTTATTTGCCATCGCTATGGTGATTGCGATTGTGATTCCATTTACACTGACTTACGTATGGGGTAAATCCCACCTGTCTGCTGAAGTTCTGTATGGCGAAGCTGAACCTGAAAAACAGCTCACTCCAGAACAGGCTGCAAAAGATGTAATCTTAAATGCTCCAATGACTGGAACACTGCTTCCATTATCTGAAGTTGAAGACCAGGCATTTGCTTCTGGTGCCATGGGTCAGGGGTTTGCGATTGATCCAACCGACGGCCTTGTTCTTGCCCCCTGCGATGCTGAAGTCATGATGATTTTCCCAACAAAACATGCAATTGGCTTAAAGACAATCAAAGGCGAAGAAGTCCTGATTCACTTAGGTATGGACACGGTTGAGCTCAATGGTCAGGGATTTAACCTGCGTGTTCAACAGGGTGACCTGGTCAGCGCCGGTGATCCACTGGTTGAAATGGATCTCGATGCCATCCGCAAAGCGGGCAAGCCTGTTATATCCCCAGTTGTTGTAACAAGCGGCCAGAATGTAAAACTGCTCACTCAGGGGGCCATCAAAGCGACTGATGAGGCTGCAGTTATCCTGCCAACAGCCAACGACTAATCGCTTTATTCCGATTTTCCTGCTTTACCCTTTGCTTCTTACCTGTCAATATCCTTTCGTCTGCCCCTTTTGCCGCCTCTCTTTCTGTCATGGCAAAAGGGGCAGACTTGAAAATGCAAACCCGAAAAGGAAGCCAAAGGCCATCAGGCAAAACTGAGAAATAGAAAAAGAGAAACAAAATCTGAAATAGACAAAACTCTGAAGTGAACAAAACTCTGAGGTAACAAAATTCTGAAATGAGGAAAGGATGAATACATATGGATTGCTCTAAAGAAGTGGTTTATCAGATTTATCCGAAGTCGTACCAGGATACCACGGGCAATGGTCTTGGCGATCTTCGCGGCATTATTTCCCATCTTGATCATTTGAAAGATCTTGGCGTCACCATGATCTGGCTTAACCCCATCTTCCCATCTCCCCAAAAGGACAATGGCTACGATGTGGCTGACTATACCGCCATCAATCCAGACTATGGAACGATGGAAGACTTTGAAGAACTGATCGCCCAGGCCCGCAACCGCAAGATTGGCATCATGCTCGATATGGTATTCAACCACACCTCAACGGAACATGAGTGGTTCAAAAAAGCCCTGGCTGGCGATGAAAAATATAAAAACTACTACATCTGGAAAAAAGGCAAAGACGGCAAGCTGCCAACCAACTGGCCATCCAAATTTGGCGGTCCGTGCTGGCAGTATGTGGATCAGTTTGATGAATACTATCTTCACCTTTTCGACCCCACCCAGGCCGATCTGAACTGGGAAAATCCAGAAGTGCGCCAAGAACTGGTCAACGTCCTGAAATTCTGGATTGAAAAAGGCGTCAAAGGCTTCCGCTTTGATGTCGTCAACCTGATCGATAAAAATTCCTATCAGGAGGCACCAAAAGGATCGGAAGGCAAAGAATTTTATACCGACGGCCCAAAAGTCGGCCAGTATCTCCACCAGCTGTATGACGAAGCGTTAGGCCAGGCCAATGCCATGACGGTTGGTGAAATGTCGGCCACCTCTATCGATCGTTGTGCCGGTTATTCCCGCCCTGAAAGCGAAGAACTGTCCATGTGCTTTAACTTCCATCATCTGAAAATCGACTACAAAGACAAGCAGAAATGGACGCTGATGCCCTTTGATTTCCAGGAACTCAAAGATCTGATGTTCACATGGGATACCGAAATGGAAAAAGAAGGCGGCTGGAATGCGATTTTCTGGAACTGTCATGACCAGCCCCGGGCTCTTTCCCGCTTTGGCGATCCCGTCAACTATCCAAAAGAATCGGCCAAGATGTTAGCTAGTGTGCTCTTCACCCGCCGCGGTACTCCCTATCTGTTGTATGGCGATGAAATCGGCATGACCAACATCAACACCAAAGCCATCGCGGACTATGTCGATGTCGAAAGCCTCAATGCTGCCCAGATGTTAAAGGAAAAGGGCCTTTCGGATGCCGAGATTTTAGAAACGCTCCAGTCCAAGAGTCGCGACAACGGCCGCAGTCCAATGCAATGGACAAGCCAGGCCAATGGCGGCTTTACAACCGGCAAGCCATGGCTGATGGTCAACGACAATATCGATACCGTTAATGTAGAAGCGGTGAAGAAAGATCCAGATTCCATCTACGCCTACTATCAGAAACTCATCGATCTCAAAAAGAACAATCCTGTCCTCCAGAAGGGCTCAACCGTTCCTTTACTGGACGACGATGAAAATCTGTATGCCTTCAAGCGTGTCCTGGATGACAAGGAACTGCTTTGCATCCATAACTTCTATGGCAAAGAAGCGCCGCTGGCTTTAGATCTGCATGGCTATGATCGCATCCTGTCCAACTATCCGAATTTCAGCGAAGAGACAAAGACACTTCGTCCTTACGAATCCCTGATTCTGGAAAAAAGATAAAACGGATTTGCACAAAGTCAACACTGGACCAAGCCACAACCGGCAAACCAAGTGTCTTCACTCTTATTCTTGCAATTCAGAAACACCATAGATCTGGATGGTGAACGGCGCCTGCTTCCGTTTCTCAAAATTCTTCTCATTCTTCCATCCTTCTGACAGAACAGATTGATCCCCTGTCTTTCAGATCCATGGAATCTGGGATGTTGTTTTGAGGCCTGGAAGTCCTGGTTCATCCCCAGATCTTTACCAACTTAACGTATTTTTCTCACTCTACAAAAATTCCCATCCGCCACAGCCAGGCAGATGGGAATTTTTCGTTGAAGATTCCAATTGTTTTTGTCCAAGTTTCCATTGGTGTCAACCAACGGTGTCGATAGAGACAAGGATGATAGAAATAAGGATAAAGTCATTCAGGCAGATTCAATTCAGTCTGAATACTTCTGTCTGAGATAAGCATTGATACCCGCGCTCAAAGCGCCAAACAAAATTCCAGCGACCGCCCAGATAATCCAGGTGCGGCTCCATTGATTGGAAAGAAACGACCAGGCCAGATAAATGGCAGTCACTAACGTCCAGTACACACCCGCGAATGGTTCAATGACTTTATTGACTTTCTTGGCAGACGTTGTGTAATCGTCTTCCTGAAGCAGAATATCTGTCGCTTCTTTTAAAGTGATAGCCCGCACGATAAAATTGACGCCCACCGCGACAAATCCCAGCAAAACGCATACGCCGATCAACAGGAAGGATCCATTGTTTTTCATAAACAGGCTCGCAAAGATCGCAATGGGCGAAAGAATGCAAAGCACAATACCGGTCGCCATCTGTCTTTGGATTTGCGGCTCCCATTCGTCTTTGACCTTTTCGGTAAACATATACGCCTGCCCATCCAGCCGGAAGCTTTCCTTTTCCAGATATTCATAGGGCTGAACTAAAGGTTCATCCCGAATGATTTTATAGACACCGAAAGCAACCAGTCCCAACAGGAAACAGAGTCCCAGACCAACAGCCATTTCTGAAGCCATGGCCATGCCAAGCCAGCCAAGCTCACGGATGGCGAACAAAAAGAGCAGAGGAATGACACTGGAAATCAGGACCGACACACTCAGAGCCATTCGAGGCGCCGTATATTCTTTGACTTCTAAAAATCGCTTTGCGCTCATCAGATCAACCACTTTGTTCGAGGGAATGTCCGGCATTTGAGGATTTTGGTCTGCCATCATGATCTCTTTTCCAAAACCGTCTTCCTGATCCCCTTCATTGGATTCCAGATCTTCAAATGTAACAGGAGCCAGCTGTCGATCGCTTTTGAGCAGCGTATCCGTACTGACTTCAAACAGATCGGACAGAATCAGAATTTTATCCAGGTCTGGCATACTCTGTCCACTCTCCCATTTGGACACTGCCTGACGGGAGACACCAATCTGGGCAGCCAGTTCTTCCTGACTCCAGCCTCGGCGGCGGCGCAATATAGTCAGTTTTTCAGCAAATTTCATAAAGATATCCTTTCCGGATCCGCAATCCTGCAGACCCTGTCTGATAGAAAGCGACGGACCAGGAAGCAAACAGCCAGCAGGCCTTTCATTTTCCAGCTTTTTTACCCCTGCTCGATCCATCACTTGATCTTAAATTTTGATACGCAGCGCACTCAAGTCCTTGTTTCTTTGAAACCGACTTGATGAGCCCATGATAAAGGACATTCCCAATGCCCGCAACCAACTGCCAGCTTGAAATGTGACAACTATCGGTTGCAACTCCACAAAAAAACTGGCAACAGTTGTCTTCATTCAAAATCAACTTCCCTGTTTTCCCCTGCTTAAATTTCTGACTTTCCCCTGATCGTTCAGATATTTGGCCGAAATATGGCTTTTAAGCATTGTTTTTGGCTGAATTTTGAATGAATTCTATCTGGATCTCCCATTTCAATCGACTTCTTTTTCTCATTTCCGGCTTCTTTCAAATAAAATCCAGCCAATCATTCAGATGAATCCGTTCCCGAGCGCAAGGTCCAGAGCATAAATGGATGGAAGCAGACATCTTTTTTCGCTTTTTGGCCCGCATTCTCCTTGGATTTAGACAGTTTCATACCCGGCAGAATCCTCTTTGCGATCACACAGGATTCTTTTTATCCAGAATTCGAACAGGATCCTTTTGATCCAAAACACGAATTGAGGGGATCTGGTAGAGGGCAGCGGCCAAAAGACTGCACAGAAGACCGCTGATCGCAATCAGAAAACCAGATCCCTGTCCCACTGAACAATGAAGCATTCTGGCAAGACAATCAGCCAGAAGGCCGCCCAATCCATACGCCAGAACATAACCAAGCTGAGAAATAAAGAGTACAACGCCCCAGATTCGCCCCTGCAGTCTGTCTTCAATGTGGGAGCGGATAAGAAAATCAAGCGCCGTATTGGCAAAAGGAAAACAGACAAAGAACAGAAAACTCATTACAGCCAAGAATCCGCCTGAACTGAGGCCAAACCCACACATGGCAAGGCCAGCCAGAAACACAGATCCACACAAAACAGCGATGTAATGAGAATGGAGGCCGCGAACCCCCAGATATAAACTTCCTGCCAGCATTCCCATTCCACTGACTGTTTCGACCCACGCCAGCGTGGAAGAAGAGGCCTGATCAAGAATAAACGGCTGGCAAAGCACCTGGACGATACCGATAAAGAAAGTCAGTCCCGCAAGCAGGCCAAGCAGATATGCGAGTCCCGGATTTTTTTGAAGCGGTTTTCTGATTTCTTTGAGATCCTTCAGAATACTCGTTCTCAAAGATGAATCTGAGGCAAAGTCTGCGCCAACACCCGAAGCAGCCTCCCGGACATGATTTGAACCAACACTGGAATCCGCATCACAGGCAAGGTCTGAATCAACACCACAGACATGTTCTGAGCCAACATCGCAAGCCACATCAAAAGCAGGCGCTGAACCAGCATCGAAATTCCGATCCATTCCTTTTTTCCCTTTTTTACGGATCATTCCTGCACAGAACACCGTCGGAAAAAAAGTCAGCGCATCAAATCCCAATATAGTCTCAATTCCACCATGAACCAGCAGCCATCCGGCAATCATTGGGGAAATCAGATAACGCGCAGCCCCGGCCAGAGAAAACAGGCCACTGGCTCTGGTATATTCTTCTGGAGTAAGCAAATCCGTAATGGTTGCCCGGAAGGCGGGTTCCAGCAGTGCCGAAAACAATGCACTGACAAACAGGCCAAGACAGATCTGGATCAGGCTGGCCCCACCCTGTCGCAGGCAAAACCAGATATACACAATTCCCAGTGCCGAAAGGCCATCTCCAAGCATCATCAAAAGCCGTCGGTCATGACGATCGGCCAGCCATCCGGCAATCAAGGAACAAAACAAAGATGGAGCAAAGGCGGCCAGGGCAACCATTGCGGTTGCATTGGCACTGCCTGTCTTCTGGAAAATATAAACCGACAGACCAAAACTGGTCATACCGCTGCCAATGGAGGAAATCATCTCTCCTGTCCACAGCAGCAAAAATAGCCGCTGGTTCTGGCTGGTGATTTTCCTTTTGTTTTCTACGGCTTGTGGTTCTTGTTTTTGATCCTGTGATCGTTGCCTTTTCAGTTTCTGGCCAAAGCGTTTGGCGGTTTTGTCTGGTGCAAATTTCATACTGATCTCCTTTCCCCTGTCCGGATCTACAAATCCGGTCCATTTTCAGTATTTCCAAGGTATGCACTGCCGACATGGCGTGCCCTGCTCCCTTGATGGGCCTAGGATAAAGAGTCACAGAATAGCGTGCCACCAACTGTCAGCTTGAAATCTGACAACTTTCAGGCGCTCCATCTTCGCAAAACCGTCTTTTCTTCGAGAGCAAATCGCAATTTTCAGTTGCAACGGCAGAAAACATCCCGTTTTGACCGCTCTTTTCAAGACACTCCTGGAATACAGACTTTCAGGATTCCCAAATGGTCCATAACAAAAGCGGCATCGATTTTTTCGAGAATCGATGCCGCTTGTATTGAGATGGATGTTTAAGTTTCAGTGGAATGAGAAAAAAGATTTCCAGACTCTTGTTTAGTCGTGAACTTTCAGGCCATGGAGCATTTCCGCAAACTCTGGCGAGTCATGGTCCACAATATTGCTTTTGCCCAGATCCAGAGAAGCGATTTCCTTCATTTCTTCTGGAGTCAGTTCAAAATCCCAGATATTAAAGTTTTCGATGATTCTTTCTTTATGAACAGATTTTGGAATAACCACAACCCCGCGCTGGATGTTCCAGCGTAAGATGACCTGGCCTACACTCTTGTTATGGGACTGGGCGATCTTAGTCAGAACGGGATTGGCGAAGATTCCAAATTTGCCTTCCGCAAATGGTCCCCATGCTTCTGGCTGAACATGATATTTCTTCATCGTTTCCAGAGCTTGCGGCTGCTGAAAGAATGGATGGAGTTCGACCTGGTCAACAACTGGCTGAACATCAACCGTTAAACAAAAATCAGCTAAACGCGCTGGATAGAAGTTCGAAACACCGATTGCTTTCAGAATTCCGGCATGATAAGCCTCCTCCATTGCCCGCCAGGCGCCATAAATATCACCCATTGGCTGGTGAATCAAAAGCAGATCAATATAGTCAGTATCGAGTTTTTTCAGACTGGTCTGGATGGCCTTTTTTGCGCCTTCATAGCTGGCATCCTGCACCCACAGTTTGGTCGTTAAGAAGATGTCTTTACGATCAACACCACTTTTCTTGATTGCGCGGCCAACAGCTTCTTCATTCATGTAGGCAGCAGCCGTATCGATCAGGCGATAGCCTGCCTCTAAAGCATCGATCACGGCCTGTTCGCATTGTGTAGGATCTGGAACCTGGAAAACCCCAAAGCCTTCCATTGGCATTTTTACACCATTGTTTAATGTGACATATTCCATCGACTTATCCTCCTTGACTTGAACTTTGTCTCTTGATGTCGTCTATCTTTGACTGACTTAAGGATAAAACTCGACAAGAAGAAAAGATAATACCTATTCTTTAAGCACCTATAAGAATAGCTTATACTGAATCTATGATTGACCTTCGATTATGGGAAGTTCTGGTGGCTTTTGATCAGGAAGGCACCCTGCAAAAAGCCGCTGATTTTCTCCATATTTCTCAGCCCGCCATCTCCCAGTCTTTACGCCGGCTGGAAAGCGAACTTGGCGTCCCCTTATGCATTCGTGCCCACCGAAATCGTGTTGTTCTCAACGAAACAGGTCTGCAAGCCGCCAAAGAAGCCAGAGCGCTTCTCGAAAAGGCCCAGCAGCTGGAAGACCAGATTCGAACCCTGCAGACCATTCAGATCGGAACCTGTGCCCCGCTTCCCGAATGGCAGCTCGAAAAGACCATCCGCCACCAGTTTGGATCCAGAGCGCATTTTGTTTTAAAAGATGATCCTGAAGAATTGCTTGAAGATCTGAAAAGCGGCCAGGATTTTCTGGTCATTCTCGGAAACCCTGTCGACAATCCAGATTTGTATGGCCACTACCTGACCACAGAAACCCTGGATCTGGCCGTTCCCCAAAATCATCCGCTGGCTGCCAAAGAGAAAATTTTGTTGAAAGACCTCGCTGGTCAGAATCTGCTTCTTTACAAAAAAATCGGCTGCTGGAACCGCCTGGTCCAGGAAAAACTGCCCAACACGCATTTTCTTTCCATCGACAACCGACCGACTTTTACAAGTGCTGCGATTCTGGGCGCTTTTCCTTACTTCATTTCCCAGTCCTTTGTGGATACCAACCCAACAGTGACGGCCCGTCCATTAGAAGGAATGCAGATGGATTTCTATCTGGTCTGCCTCAAAGACAACATTCAGGCCCGTCATCTGATTCAGAATATCTGCCAGAATAAGCAGGACAAAGAACTCTTTGACTTTTTCAGAGTTGACCAGCCATTTGAATCCTAGAGATTGAAAAATACATTCCTATCTCTAGTGATAGTCAAGATATGACGATTACAGATAGGAATGAATAATTCATGGATTCTATTCTGGAATCTATCCGGAAAGCGAATAAACTAATAAAATACCGAAAATAAAATATAGAAAATGTCAGCTTAGAAAGAAGGGATGGAAGTGGAAATAACATGGTTGGACAGAGCCGTCAAAAAAACAGATCTATTCATCAGGAATCGTCCTAAAGAAGTCAGAAAATCCTATGGACAGTTTTTCACTGGCCAACAGACCGCTCGCTTCATGGCCTCCCTGCTCGAAATTCCAAAGCAAGGTCCAATTACAATTCTTGATCCTGGTTCAGGAACCGGAATTTTATCTGCTGCTTTACTGGAACAAATCGAGAATTGTGGATTTAAAGGTGAAGTGGAGCTGACTTGCTACGAGACCGATGAGCTTGTATTGCCTGTTCTCGAGGAGAATCTCCAAATGATTCAAAGTGAGGCTTCCTTTTCGCTTCGATTCACTATTTTGAACAGAAATTACATTCTTGAGCAGGCAGATTCCTTTGAGGGCACGCTTTTGGATAGCCTTCAGCAAGAATCCAAAAAATACAATCTGGCTATTGTGAATCCGCCATACCGAAAAATTGCAAAAGACGATCCACAGGCTTTAGCAGTGCCTTCCATTTGTAAAGGCGCTCCAAACCTCTACTTTATCTTTACCGCAATTGCACTGTTCAATCTTGAACCCGATGGACAGATGAGCGTCATCATTCCTCGATCATGGACATCTGGATTATATTTCCGCTCTTTTAGAAACTATCTGGTTCATTCTGGATCTGTGGAACATTTACATCTGTTTGTTTCCCGAAGCAAGGTCTTTGACAAAGACTCCGTTTTACAAGAAACAATAATTGTAAAACTTCGCAAAGCAAAACAAGCCCCTAAGATTACCATGACAACCACTGAAAGTAACGCCGATTTTGATACTCTCACCACTTTTCAAGCTTCCTGCAATACAGTGATCTTTGGACCAGACAATTACTTTTATCTAGTGACCAATCCCAAAGAGGCAGAAATCTTGCACAAGCTGAGCCAGTTTAAGCAGACCCTTCCTGATATTGGTCTAAAGATGAAAACAGGACTGACAGTGGATTTTCGCGTCCGCGAAGATTTGCGAAATAACGCCAATGAAAATACTGTGCCGCTCTTTTACAGTCATCATCTTAAAGACGGCCGAGTAGAGCATCCAATTGGCAAAGAAGGGGAATGGCTGGAAACAGGAAAAAAGGGATTGCTTCAGCCAAATACAAATTACCTGTTTGTCAAGCGCTTTACCGCGAAAGAAGAAAAGCGAAGACTCCAGAGTTCCGTCTATCTGGCTGATTCCTTTCCTGATTATGAATTCATCAGCACCCAGAATAAAATCAATTTCATCACGGGAAACAAGCCATTAGATAAGAAGACTGTATTTGGGTTGTATGTTTTATTCAACTCGACTCTCTATGATCAGTATTACCGAATCCTGAATGGCAGTACGCAAGTTAACTCTACCGAGATAAACAATATGCCTGTGCCATCCCTGGAGACAATCAGGCATTTAGGTGCCAGATTGATCACCAAAAATGATTTATCAGAATCCAGCTGCAATCAAATTCTGGAGGAAATTTTATGAACCATCTTGAACAAGCCAAAGATATCCTTTGTCAACTGGAAGTCTCTGAAAAGCAACAGTCTAAGATTTGCCAGATCACCTTATTGGCCTTGGCCAATGTAGATAAAGAGACCTCCTGGCAAAGTGCAGAGAATCCATGGTTGAGAATTCACGACATCTTAGTCTTTACCAATGAGAAGTATGGAGAAAAATATGCGGAAAACAGCCGGGAAACATTCCGTAAGCAAGCACTTCATCACTTTCGCAACGCAGCATTTATAGAAGATAATGGAGTGGCCACAAACAGTGGTAAATATGCCTATAGACTAACAAATGAGATGAAGGACTTACTTTGTTTTTATGACACTCCGTCATGGTCAGACAAACTTGCAGAGTTTAAAAGTAAGCATAAATCCCTTATCCAACTCTATTCCTCTCAAAAGAAGAGAAAAAAGATTGCTTTTAGTGTTAATGGTCAAGATCTAGAATTCTCACCAGGCAAGCACAACGAACTACAGAAAGCAGTTATCGAAGAATTTCTTCCTCGGTTTGCTCCTGGTTCTCTTGTTCTCTATGTCGGAGATACAGAGAACAAGAATCTTGTCCGGGAAAACACCTGGATGGAAACTTTAGGATTAGAACTTGGTTATCACGAGAAATTACCAGACATCATTCTTTATCAACCAGATCATGAGTGGCTCTATTTTATCGAGTGTGTGACCTCCACTGGACCGATGAGTCCACAACGGATTCAAGAAGTAAATGGTTTAGCTTTCAAAAGTACCGCAGGAAAAATCTATGTTACTGCTTTTCCTGACTTTAAAACTTATAAGAAATTCATCGATTCTATTGCCTGGGAGACAGAGATTTGGCTGGCTGATAATCCAGACCATATGATTCATATGAATGGAGACAAATTTTTGGGGCCAAGACATTTCGAGTGAGCTTTTCCGAATTGCTTATGTTTACATTCCATTGAATTTGATTCTTTCAAAATTCAGTCATCAAAATGGATTGTAGAAAAACTTCATTCCTAGTCTCAACTCTTCGAAGTTGCCCATATACAAAGTTGGTAAACAGTTCAAAAATCAATTTACCACTTGCGCTTATGTCCTTTATCATTAAAGAAAAGTATTCCTGAAAGCCAGATCCGTCCCACTGATTTCATTGATCTGATCCCGGCTTCAGGTCACTTTCAGAAAGGAAATCTAACAATGAAAACTATGGAATTAGGAACAAGCAATCTCAATGTGCCACGCATTGCGGTTGGCTGCATGCGGCTTGACGAACTCAATGAAGACCAGCAGGTTGAATGGATCAACTGGTGCATCGACAATGGTCTCAACTTCTTCGATCATGCTGATATTTATGGGGGAGGATCCTGCGAGACCATGTTTGCGAAGGCATTTGCCAAAACTGGCCGCAATCGTGAAGATATTCTTCTTCAAAGCAAATGCGGAATTGTTCCGGGTGTCATGTATGACTTTGACAAAGACTACATTCTCAAAAGTGTGGACGGTATTCTCGAACGCCTCAATGCCACCTACCTTGACGTCCTGCTTTTACATCGCCCAGACGCTCTGATGGATCCAAAAGAAGTTGCTGAAGCGTTTGACGAACTCTATGAATCCAAAAAAGTTCGTCACTTCGGTGTTTCCAACTTTAACCCGATGCAGATTGAACTCCTTCAGAAATACGTTCACCAGCCCTTACTTGTTGACCAGCTGCAGTTTTCCATCGTCAACAGCTGGATGATCAGCGAAGGCTTTGAAGTAAATATGCCTACCGATGGCGCCGTCATGCGCGATGGCTCTGTTCTGGAATACCTGCGTCTGCATGACATGAGTATTCAGACCTGGTCGCCTTTCCAGTATGGCGACTGGGAAGGCGTCTTTATTGGCAACCGCGAAAAATTTCCAGAACTCAATGACGTCCTGGATGAACTGGCCGCCAAATACAATGTCACTCCAACCGCCATTGCCGCTGCCTGGATCTTCCGTTATCCGGCAAGCATTCAGCTGATTGCCGGTACGACCAAGATCAGCCGGATGAAAGAAATCATCGCCGGCATGAATCTCCATCTCGATCGCTCTGAATGGTATCGCCTGTATATGGCCGCCGGCCATCGCCTGCCCTAAGCACCGACCGCTTTTTTCTGTTCAGATAAAAAAATCCCTGAAGAATATCGGATTTCTCCTTTATCCTTCAGGGATTTTCGTTTGTCTGGCGACTTCCTATTTTTGCTTTTACACTATCGTCGGCGTTCAATGGCTTAACGGCCGTGTTCGAGATGGGAACGGGTGTGACCCATTGGCTATCGTCACCATACTTTGCATTGAATCAGCGCATCCTTGGATGATTATTCAATGACAGATTCGATTTCAGTATTCTTGCGAATACCGCGGGTTGGATTCACATGAATCTTTCAAAAACAAACACCAGCTTCAACATAACTTTGGTTACAGTTATGATCTGATCATTTCTGATCGTTTACTTCTTATTACCGCCTGTCTGTGATTTTGAATGATTCTGGAATCATTGTCTTTAACTTGCGTCTTTGACTCTGGTTCCATCTTCTTCATTCTTCATCACTTCCAACAGGCGCTCTCGTTATCTTAGATTAAGCTTTCGACCGATTAGTACTGGCCAACTTCATTACTCACGTAACTTCCATACCCAGCCTATTTCCTTGTAGTCTTCAAGGGGTCTTATCTACCGCAGATCTTATCTTGGGGCTGGCTTCGCACTTAGATGCTTTCAGCGCTTATCCATTCCCTGCTTGGCTGCCCGGCTGTGCCACTGGCGTGACAACCGATGCACCATTGGCAGGTCCATCCCGGTCCTCTCGTACTGAGGACAGCTCCCCTCAGATCTCCTGCGCCCACAACAGATAGGGACCGAACTGTCTCACGACGTTCTGAACCCAGCTCGCGTACCGCTTTAATGGGCGGACAGCCCAACCCTTGGAACCGAATCCAGCTCCAGGATGCGATGAGCCGACATCGAGGTGCCAAACCCCGCCGTCGATGTGAACTCTTGGGCGGGATCAGCCTGTTATCCCCAGGGTAGCTTTTATCCGTTGAGCGACGGCCCTTCCATTCGGCACCGCCGGATCACTAATCCCGACTTTCGTCCCTGCTCCACTTGTTGGTGTCGCAGTCAGGCGCGCTTTTGCATTTACACTCTCTGTCTGGTTTCCATCCAGACTGAACGCACCTTTGGGCGCCTCCGTTACTCTTTAGGAGGCGACCGCCCCAGTCAAACTGCCCGCCTGGCACTGTCTGTAAGATTCTCTCTTCACGTTAGGGCTTCAAATCATCAGGGGCGGTATCCCAACGGCGGCTCCAAAGAAACTGGCGTTCCTTCTTCATAGCCTCCCACCTATCCTGTACATGACCATCCAAAACCCAATACCAGGCTGCAGTAAAGCTCCATGGGGTCTTTCCGTCTAGTTGCGGGTAACCTGCATTTTCACAGGTACTAAGATTTCACCGAGTCTGCTGCCGAGACAGCGCCCAAATCGTTTCACCTTTCGTGCGGGTCAGAACTTACCTGACAAGGAATTTCGCTACCTTAGGACCGTTATAGTTACGGCCGCCGTTCACTGGGGCTTCGGACCACTGCTTCTCCTTGCGGATAACAGATCCCCTTAACCTTCCAGCACCGGGCAGGTGTCACCCCATATACTTCGCCTTGCGGCTTTGCATAGAGCTGTGTTTTAGTTAAACAGTCGCTTGGGCCTTTTCACTGCGGCTCTCTCGAGCGCCCCTTCTTGCGAACGTACGGGGCAATTTTGCCGAGTTCCTTGGCAACAGTTCTCTCGCTCACCTTCGCTTGCTCAGCGCGCCCACCTGTGTCGGTTTTGGTACGGGCCGCAATAAAGTTTAGCTAGAAGCTTTTCTTGAAAGCCGCTCCATGTGCTTGGCTACTTTCTTTCGATTTCGCTTACCCTTCACGCTCTGTACGCATTGATCCGGATTTGCCTGGATCCGTACTGCCGCGCTTGGCCCTCAATCCATTAAGAGGGTCACACTTCCCGTCTTTGTCACTCCATCGCCTTTATTGCGGGTGCAGGAATCTTCGCCTGCTTTCCATCTGCTTCGCCTGTCGGCTTATCATTAGGTCCCGACTGACCCAGGGCGGACGAACCTTCCCCTGGAATCCTTGGGCTTTCGGTGTGCAGGATTCTCACCTGCATCTCGCTACTCACACCGGCATTCTCACTTCCATGTCCTCCACAGACTCTCACGATTCTGCTTCCATGAACATGCAACGCTCCCCTACCATAAAAATCTTTCAATCCTTATCCGCGGCTTCGGCAGATGACTTAGCCCCGGTACATTTTCGGCGCAGGGCCACTCGACTAGTGAGCTGTTACGCACTCTTTAAAGGGTGGCTGCTTCTGAGCCAACCTCCTAGTTGTCCGTGCGTCCCCACATCCTTTTCCACTGAGTCATCATTTTGGGGCCTTAGCCGGCGGTCTGGGCTGTTTCCCTCTTGAGCATGGACCTTATCACCCACACTCTGACTGCCAACTTTTCTCCTTGCGGCATTCGAAGTTTGATTCCATTCAGTACCCCGGGATGGGGCCATCATGAATTCAGTGCTCTACCTCCGCAGGCTTGCGTTAACGCTAGCCCTAAAGCTATTTCGGGGAGAACCAGCTATCTCCGGGTTCGATTGGAATTTCTCCGCCAGCCACAGGTCATCCGCCAGCTTTTCAACGATGGTCGGTTCGGTCCTCCACAAAGTTTCACCTCTGCTTCAACCTGCCCATGGCTAGATCACCCGGTTTCGGGTCTGCTCCTGGCTACTTCATTCGCCCTGTTAAGACTCGCTTTCGCTTCGGCTTCGCATTTTCCTGCTTAACCTTGCATCCAAAAGCAGCTCGCCGGTTCATTCTACAAAAGGCACGCCATCACCCTTTGACGGGCTCTGACTTCTTGCAGGCATACGGTTTCAGGTTCTCTTTCACTCCGCTTGCGCGGTTCTTTTCACCTTTCCCTCACGGTACTTCTTCACTGTCGCTCACTCTTACTTATTCAGCCTTGGCGGATGGTCCCGCCTGCTTCCGACAGGATTTCACGTGTCCCGTCGTACTCAGGATCTCGCTGACTACTTGGCTTGCTTTCCAGTACAGGGATTTCACCTTCTGTGTCCGTGCTTTCCATCACGTTCCTGTTCACTCGCGTTTTGTCTGGTGCGCTCCTACAACCCCATATCGCTATGGTTTGGGCTAATTCCCTTTCGCTCGCCGCTACTCGGGAAATCACTGTTGTTTTCTTTTCCTCCGGCTACTTAGATGTTTCAGTTCACCGGGTTGCTCTCCATATCTAAGACATGGATGACTGGATATGACTCCAGCCGGGTTCCCCCATTCGGATACCTGCGGATCGTCGCTTTCCTGACAGCTCCCCGCAGCTTTTCGCAGTCTGATGCGTCCTTCATCATTCAAGAGTGGCAAGGCATCCTCCGTACGCCCTTCCTTGCTTGATCTAGTTTCAAATATGCTTGTTTTTAACTATGCTTTTTCGAGATTTTTCTAATAAGAACTGTTAACTGTTTTCTGACTTGGTAAATCTTGTGACTTCAAAGATTGAATTTCTTCTCTCTTTTCAGTCGGTTACTTTCGTAACGTTGTTACTTACAACTTACGTCAGACCTTCTGTTATGTCTTATACTGATGTTCGTTTTTCAAAGATCCATGGTTTAGACTGTTTCTTCTGTACTTCTCTTTTGAACTTTGTTCTTCGAGAAGAAGATGAATTCCAGCCTGGAAGATCGCTCTTCCAAAACTCTGTTACAGACTCCAAACTTAGTTACTTAATGCTTCCTTGTACTTTCTCCTTAGAAAGGAGGTGATCCATCCCCACGTTCCCGTAGGGATACCTTGTTACGACTTAACCCCAGTCATCGGCCCCGCCTTCGACGACTCACTCCTTTTCAGGTTATGCCATCGGCTTCGGGCGTTGCCGGCTTCCATGGTTTGACGGGCGGTGTGTACAAGGCCCGGGAACGTATTCACCGCGGCATGCTGATCCGCGATTACTAGCGATTCCAACTTCATGAAGTCGGGTTGCAGACTTCAATCCGAACTGGGACGCCTTTTCTCGGGTTCGCTCCACTTCACAGCTTCGCTTCCGTCTGTAGGCGCCATTGTAGTACGTGTGTAGCCCAGGCCATAAGGGGCATGATGATTTGACGTCATCCCCGCCTTCCTCCGGTTTGTCACCGGCAGTCTGATCTGAGTCCTCATCTTACTGGTAGTAACAGATCACGAGGGTTGCGCTCGTTGCCAGACTTAACTGAACATCTCACGACACGAGCTGACGACAACCATGCACCACCTGTGTGGATGGTAACCTCCAACTTATCTCTAAGTCTTCGCATCCCATGTCAAGGCCTGGTAAGGTTCTTCGCGTTGCTTCGAATTAAACCACATACTCCACCGCTTGTGCGGGCCCCCGTCAATTCCTTTGAGTTTCACACTTGCGTGCATACTCCCCAGGCGGAGGAGTCATTGCGTTAGCTTCGGCACCGGGGCATTACCCCCGACACCTGCTCCTCATCGTTTAGGGCGTGGACTACTAGGGTATCTAATCCTATTTGCTCCCCACGCTTTCGTGCCTGAGCGTCAGTAACAGTCCAGGCGGCCGCCTTCGCCACTGGTGTTCTTCCATATATCTACGCATTTTACCGCTACACATGGAGTTCCACCGCCCTCTCCTGTCCTCGAGCGCGGCAGTTTCCAAAGCCTGTACAGGTTGAGCCCGTACCTTTCACTTCAGACTTGCCACGCCGCCTGCGCACCCTTTACGCCCAATCATTCCGGATAACGCTTGCCACCTACGTATTACCGCGGCTGCTGGCACGTAGTTAGCCGTGACTTTCTGGCAGGTTACTATCAAAAGAAAAGCATTTCCTCTTTCCTTCTTTTCTGACCTGCAACAGAGCTTTACGATCCGAAGACCTTCCTCACTCACGCGGCATTGCTCGTTCAGGCTTGCGCCCATTGACGAAAATTCCCTACTGCTGCCTCCCGCAGGAGTCTGGGCCGTGTCTCAGTCCCAGTGTGGCCGATCGCCCTCTCAGGCCGGCTATGCATCATCGTCTTGGTAGGCTTTTACCCTGCCAACTAACTAATGCACCGCAGATCCATTCATCTCCCAGGCTTTAGGGCCTGTTTCAAAAACAGAAGATGCCTTCTGTTTTCCTATGGGGTTTTAGACTTCGTTTCCAAAGCGTATCCCCCGGATATGGGCAGGTTATCTACGTGTTACTCACCCGTTCGCCACTGAACACAAAAGTGTTCCGTTCGACTTGCATGTATTAGGCATGCCGCCAGCGTTCATCCTGAGCCAGGATCAAACTCTCCATTTGATATTGACTCAACGCTATTGCGTTTATATTTCGTGAATTGATTATTGAAGTATTAAGTGTTGTTTCAAGAATCGACGTGTTAATTTCGAATATTGAATTGTCTGTAATCAGAGTTTTCAAAGAGCCATCTGTTTGCGAGTGAATCAACTTCCCTCACAAGGCTTGTTTATCTTATCATCTGCCAGACAGGAAGTCAACATCTTTTGTGAAATATTTTTAAGAATTTCACAATCGATGATTTCTTCGATATCTAAAGATGATTTGCGTCAGGTCAGCGGCTTTGTTGCCGTGTTTCTTAACGCTCAATTACTATAACACCGGGCAGTATCCCGGGTCAAGCACTTTTGTGAAAATATTTTATAAATTCACATTCAAGAGTTTTACAGGAATTCTGCTTTTGGGCAGGTTCCAATTTTTGCTCTGGCATCCATACTGTCCTTCCAAGCGAAAAACAGCTTTTCTTTTATACCTCGCGAGTTCCTGAAAAGTCAAGTACTTTTCTCTTTGACCATTCATTAAATCAAGTGTGGTCCCGATCGGGTATAGATTTGTCCTCGCTGGAAAAACTATACCCGATCAGGGCACTTCTTATTTTATTTTTCCCGGACAGGTTTCAGAATGTAAAAAACCTTGAAGAGTTCTGGCCTTCTCCATTACTCTTCAAGGTCCTCCACCCGGTTCATTTTATAGCCAACGCCAAAGCTGGTTTCAATCAGCTGATGGTTCAGTTTTTTACGAAGCATCGTCATATAGACACGCAGCGATCCATTGTCTTCGTCCATACTATAGCCCCAGACTTCACGTCCGATATAGTTATGGGTCAGCACTTTTCCGACGTTTTTCGAAAGCAGAACGAGCAGTTTGTATTCGATGGGCGTCAGATGGACAGACCGGTCATTGAGCAGAACCCGCTGTTCATCATAAAGGATCTTAAGCGGCCCGTTGATAAAGGAAGTTTCTGTTGCCTGTCCGCCTGGTGTTTTCAGTCTTCGTTCAATCACCCGAATTCGGGCGAGCAGTTCATCCACTGAAAAAGGTTTGCTTAAATAGTCATCGGCTCCAGCATCCAGGGCTGCCACTTTCTGCCTGTCTTCTTCACGGGCAGAGACAACAAGAATTGGAGTGTTAGAAAACGAACGAATCTTTTCAATAATCTGCTGGCCATCCAGATCCGGCAGGCCAAGATCAAGAAGAACAATATCGATTTTTCCCGACAGAAAAGCCATCAGGGCTTCTTTGCCATTTCGAACCAGAGAATAGGGGTATTCCTGCGTTTCAAACAGGGTTCTGTACAACCCACCCATCTGACGGTCATCTTCAACAACCAGGATGAACGGCTTGGTGTGCATCGCTGCAGTTTTCGAGTCTGACTTTGCTTCCATCACGCACCTCATCTTTCTATATCTATAAGTAGCTCTATCTATAAGTAGCTCTATCTATAAGTAGCCCTGTTTACTTGACATTCCGTCTGTTTGCATGCAACAGTTCGGTTTCTTTCGATTTGACGCCATCCGCCGGCTTTTTATCCAGAAATTTTCCTATTTGCTCCAGCCTGGCGGGATATTCAGACAGATTCCTCTTCTTCAGAAGGCAGACTCGTCAATTCACTCAGATCGTCGGGTGAAAAGACCACTCTGGGCAGAGTGATTCGAAATCTGGCTCCAGGGTGGTTGTCCAGAACCTCGATGGTTCCGCCATGGACGTCCACGATGCTTTTGCATAAAGAAAGCCCCAGGCCTAAAGAGCGTTTACTATCGACAATCTTGTTGTGGGAGGTCATAAACGGTTCAAACAGGTGCTCTTTTTCTGCTTTTGGAATGCCCGGGCCATGATCGGCGACATCAAGCAGGACTTTGTCGCCAGCGCTTTTGATTTCGACTTCAATTGCACTTTCTGGCGGAGTATATTTCAGAGCATTATCCATTAAATTAACGAGAAGCTGGACCAGAAGCTTGCCATCTGCCTGAACAAATGCGTCTTCTTCAGGTTCGATCAGCGCAATCGCACGATCTGAATCTGGACCGCCATGACAGGATGGACGAACATGACGCAAAGCTTCGACAGCCACTTCTTCGACATCCACCAGTTCCTTATGCAGGTCAATCGTTCCATCTTCCAGTCTGGTCAGTGCCAGAAGATTTTCGACGGTGTCGCGAAGCCAGATGGAATCTTCGTAAATCGTCCGGGTCAGCTGTCTGCGGTTGTCCGGACTGCATTGGGGATCAAGAAGCATATCCGCACTGGCAGAAATTGTGGTCAGCGGTGTGCGCAGATCATGTGAAATTGATCGAAGCATGGCGATCTGCAGCTGTTCCTGCTGGCTTTTGAGCGCATTGGCTTCACTGATTCGCACATTTTCATTGTTTTCCAGGCACAACGCACTCTGCCCAAGAATCGAAAGAATCATGGACATTTCATCCGGAGTCAGTTTTCCTTTGTTCAGATCAATTCCAGCCACCCCATAGACACTGGTCTTATGGCGGACTGCAAGATAGAGACAGCGTGCTCCAAAAAGCGTATCGGTTGTCGCACCAGCCCTTTTGTTGTTTTTCAGAACCCATAAAGCAACGGCCTGTTCTTTACCGTTTTCAAATGTCTGCGGATGTTCACTGCAGATCGGCTTGCCCAGTTTTCCCTGCTCATTAGGATAGAACACGATGTCTTTTCCGGTCAGATCGTGAAGCTGCCTGACCGTCTGACCAATGATCTGCTCATCGGTATCGGACTGAAGCATGTTCTGGCCGGACTCATAGAGCAGTGCGCTTTTGGCCGCTGCTCTGGCCATGAAGGTCTGCTGCCGGTGATTTTTTCTGGCCAGATCGGCAATCGCAATCGACAGCGTAATGGTCAGAATAAAGGAAAGAATATATCCCTGGTCGACCATGTCCAGAGAATGGGACGGCCAGGCAAAAAAGTAACGGAAAACCAGAACCGAAAGAATCGAATTGAGTCCGGCCGTGATTGTATTTCTCGAAAACACTGCGGTCAGCAGAATCGAAAAAATATAGATCACAAACAAGTTGGCCTCAGAGATTCCAAGATTTTCCAGGGCAAAGCAAATTAGAGTCGCCGCAATCAGGGGAACAAATACATAGAACAGGCCCTGAGACACCTCTTCCATTTTGAGGCTGAATTTCTTTGCGGGGCGTCTTGTTGCGGTTGTTTCAGAATCCGGAATGATAAAGATTTCCGCATTGGGAGCTGATTCGCTAAGCTGATCGGTCAGGGAAGAGGGATGCAGGAACGCACTTTTGCGCCCCGAACGGCCGATGACAATCTTGGTGGCGTGGCTGACTCGGGCAAATTCGCCGATCTGCCTTGCGATGTTATCCCCAAAAACCGTTTCAATCCTCGCTCCCAGCCGATTGGCCAGGCGCATATTTTCTTCCAGTCTTGATGCATCGTCCAAATCGAGCGTATCGGACTGGGGCGACTGAATGTAGAGTGCAGTAAACCGTCCATGAAAAGCCTGGGCCATGCGAGCTGCAGCCCGGATAATTCCTGCATTGCTTGGGGAAGACGACAGACAGACCAGAATGTGGTCCGCCGCTTTGCTCTGCGGCTGGCTTTGGTTGAGCCGGTCGGCACAGCGTCGCAAAGCAATTTCACGCAAAGCGCTGAGATTATCCAGGGTGAAAAAGTTCTGCCTGGCCAGATCGGCCTGTTTCTGGCCATATACTTTGCCTTCCGCAAAGCGTTCCAGCAGTTCTTTGGGTTCGATATCTACCAGTTCGACCTGATCAGCCAGATCAAAGACGTCATCGGGAATCCGTTCTGCAACCTGAATGCCGGTGATCGCCGCAACGACTTCGCGCAGACTTTCAATATGCTGGACATTGACCGTCGTATAGACATCAATGCCATTTCGAAGCAGTTCTTTGATGTCCTGATAGCGTTTGGCGTGTCGCAGGCCTTTGGCATTGGTATGCGCAAGTTCATCGACCAGTGCCAGCTGCGGTTTTCTGGCCAGCACCCCATCCAGATCCATTTCTCGAAGCGGCAGACAATTGTATTCGACATTCAGGGCCGGGACCTGTTCAAGGCCATTGGCTTGTTCAGCCGTTTCTTTGCGGTCATGGGGCTCGAGATAGCCGATGACGACATCTACTCCTTTTTTCTTCAGCTCATGGCCAGCTTCCAGCATCGAATAGGTTTTGCCTACTCCTGCCGCATAGCCAAAGAAGATTTTCAGTTTTCCTCTGTGAGAGTCCGGATTTGGAGGGAGTCGCAAACTGGACTCGCTGCTCTCTGGAAGATTCGGATTGATCTCTTTTGAATAAGACTGTTCAGGTCTGGTTTCCATCATCTGCACTCGCCTTTCTTTCTTGCATTCATCTCCATTTGATTTTCATCTTTATCTTTTGTATCAGTCAGGCGACCCATTGGAGGTCAAAATGCCCGGTTTAACCATCCGTTTTTCAGCCTGATTTTCCTTGCCAGAGTCCACGGATTCGATTTCACGGACTTTCTCACGTTTTCCGGCTCGTTTTGGTTTCATTCAGCATCCTGATTTCCTTTGTCTGGATCTTTACATCTGGATTTTTCGCCCCCCTCAAAGTCTAAAAAGGCAGTCGAAAGCTTCCGGCTGCCTGAGACTATCTTCAAATTCTAGATTCCAATCCTTATCCCTGATCCGTAAGAGCACTCAGTTTCAATTTGATTTTCAGTCTGCAAATTGGATCAGATCATCAATGGCCAGGTTGACTTCGATGACGTTGACGGTCTTTTCCTGCGGACCATTGGCAAGAACGTTGCTTGAATGGTCCTTGAAAATTGTTTCCAGGGTCCTGGCATCGATTCTGGTTGTCTGTTCCAGTCGAGGGATCTGGTACATTGCGCAATCCAGACTGATCTCAGGATCGATCCCGCTGGCACTGCTGGTATACAGTTCTGCCGGAACGGTCTGAGAGTCGGCCAGGGAGTTTTCTTTTATCCAGGCTTTCAGACTCTCCTGTTTTTGGATCGTTTCTTCGGATCCATACGCGTCATTGGCCAAAGAGCCATAGACATAGATTTTTCCATCCTGTTCGATCGTCTGATAGTCCACCGGACGTCCCCACAGATGGTCCATCCGATAGTCCATCTGTCCGACAGCTGTACTCATCAAACCATATCCAGTCTCCTGAAAACGGCCGTTGACCTGATCTGGAAAACAGAGCTGGCTGATGCCAAGCACTCCAAAGACATAGACCATACCCGTCAGGACGGTAATGACCAGAAAGGCTTTGAGTGCCGAGAGAAAATCGCGTTTTGTTTTTACCATGTTCTTTACCTTTTTCCTTTTAGACCAGATGGCATCCAACCAGAATCAGATCGATCACCTTAATGGCCAGAAATGGGACGACCATACCCCCAACGCCATAGATCAGCAAGTTTCGAGAGAGCAGTCTGGATGCCGAACATTCCTGGTATTTGACCCCTTTTAAAGCCAGAGGAATCAAGGCCACAATGATCAGCGCATTGTAGATGACCGCCGAAAGAATAGCCGACTGAGCAGAATGCAGATGCATGATATTTAAAGCTTCCAGCCCTGGATACAAGGAAACAAACAGAGCTGGAATAATCGCAAAGTATTTGGCTGCATCATTGGCAATCGAGAAGGTCGTCAACGCTCCACGAGTCATCAGCAGCTGTTTGCCAATGCGGACAACTTCGGTCAGTTTGGTTGGCGAAGAATCCAGATCGACCATATTTCCGGCTTCTTTGGCTGCCTGTGTTCCCGTATTCATCGCCACCGCCACATCCGCCTGGGCCAGGGCTGGCGCATCATTCGTTCCATCCCCAGTCATGGCGACCAGATGCCCCTGCTTCTGATAGGTACGGATCATTTCCAGTTTGCTTTCCGGAGTGGCCTGGGCCAGAAAATCATCAACGCCGGCTTCGGCCGCGATGGCTGCTGCTGTCAGCGGATTGTCTCCAGTAATCATGACGGTTTTAATGCCCATCTTGCGCATTTCGCCAAATTTTTCCTGAACTCCGGGTTTGATGACATCTTTTAAATGAATGACCCCCAGAACCCGGCTGTCATTGGCGACAACAAGCGGTGTTCCGCCAGTTTTGGCAATTTCATCGGCCAGATTGGAACACTGCTCCGGCCAGCGGCCGCCGTTTTTTTCGATGTAATCTTTAACAGAGTCCGTTGCGCCTTTCTGGATCGAATGGCCGTTGAGCTTCACGCCGCTCATACGAGTCAGGGCAGAAAACGGAATGAATTCCATCTCCTCACTGGGCTGCTGATCCAGGCCATATTTTTCACGGGCTAAAACCAGAACACTCCGGCCTTCCGGCGTTTCATCCGCCAGCGAAGAAAGCACGGCGGCCTGAGCCAGTTCCATCTCCTCGATCCCATCAACAGGTAGAAAAGCTGATGCCTGGCGGTTTCCAAAAGTTATGGTTCCGGTTTTATCCAGAAGCAGAACATCGACATCTCCGGCTGCCTCAATGGCCCGGCCGCTCATCGCCATGACATTAGCCTGATTCAGACGGCTCATTCCGGCAATGCCAATTGCCGAAAGCAAAGCACCAATTGTGGTTGGTGCAAGGCACACAAGCAAAGCAATCAAAGTAGTCAGGCTGGCCGGGTTGGCTTTGTGGGCCGCATTGGCCGAAAACAGCGAGTAACAATACAAGGCAATAACGACCAGAACAAAGATAATCGTTAATGCAATCAGAAAAATCTCCAGCGCAATTTCATTTGGTGTTTTCTTGCGGGCTGCCCCTTCGACCATCGCAATCATCTTTTCCAGAAAGCCATGACCCGGCTCACTGGTTACCTGAATGACAATGGTATCCGACAGCACAGTTGTACCGCCGGTAACTGCACACCGGTCGCCGCCGGCTTCACGGATAACTGGTGCCGACTCTCCCGTAATTGCACTTTCGTCTACGGACGCTGCGCCAAAGACAACATCGCCATCCGCTGGAATCTGCTGCCCAGCCGAAACAATCACAAGATCGCCGGGATGCAGATCCGTTGAAGCCACTTCGATTGGATGATCGCGTTCTTCAATCGAAGGCACTTTCAACGCCGTAATTTCCTTCTTGGCTGCCCGCAGAGCATCGGCCTGCGCTTTTCCCCGTCCTTCGGCAATCGCCTGGGCAAAGTTGGCAAACAAGCAGGTAAACCAGAGCAGGATTGCAACAGCCAGGGTATAGCCGGCACTGGCATCATGCCAGCCAAAAAACGTGGCAATCCATAAAACGGTTGTTGCAATGGCCGAAAGATAAACGAGAAACATGACCGGATTTTCGATCTGTATTTTCGGATTCAGCTTTACAAACGAGTCCTTCACGGCTCTTTCAATCATTGAAGCATTCATACGCCTTAAACCTAAACCTTTCTATCCAAAGAACTGCGCAAGCGGCCCAAGGGCCAGTGCCGGAAAGAAACTGAGTGCTCCAATCAACAGCACAATGATCACCAGCAGAAGAGAAAACAGCGGTGTATCGGTAGCCAGCGTCCCTGCCGAAGCGGGAATCTGCTTTTTGGCACTCAGAGAACCGGCAATGGCCAGCGCGCCGGCAAGCGGGACAAATCGAGCAACGGCCATCAAAACGCCGCCCAGAATATTCATCAGCATTCCATCCGCCATAAAGCCGGACATGGCCGATCCATTGTTAGCTCCCATGGACGACCAGGCATACAGAATCTGGGAGAAACCATGAGCGCCTGCATCCAGGCCTGATGGCGGAAGCAGTGAACCAATCGCCGATCCCACGAGAATACAAACCGGAGCACAGATACACAGGATCACCGAGTTTTTCATTTCAGCTGGTTCAATTTTCTTGGACAGAAACTCTGGCGTCCGTCCAACCATCAGCCCAGCAATAAAGACAGTTAAAATCACAAAGCCAATCATGCCAATCAGCCCAGTTCCGACACCGCCAAAGACAACTTCGCCAACCTGCATCAAAATCATTGGAATCAAAGAACCCAACGGAGTCAGTCCATTCATCGAAAGATTGGATGAGCCGCTTGATGCCGCTGTTGTGCTGACGGCCCACAGGGAAGAGGAACCAATACCAAAGCGGCTTTCTTTTCCAAGCATGTTCATCGTCGAATACTCAGCCCCCAGACAGCACGCCAGTCCAATCGCAAACAGAACAGCCATAGACAAAAACAATGCAATTCCCTGCTTCCTGTTTCGAACCGCACAACCAAACGAGAAACACAGTGCCATCGGAATCAGCAGAACCAGTACATTTTCAATCAGGTTCGACCAGCCATTGGGATTTTCCAGCGGCGAGGCCGAGTTGGCAGCGGTTAAACCGCCGCCATTGGTTCCGGACTGCTTGGCCGCTTCAACGGCAGCCATCAGACCGCCGGGCACCAGCTGCTGATCAACAATCCTGGCATTCTCGATGATCTGGCCATCCTGATACACCTGGCCATTTTCAATCTGAGCGTCAGGCAAAATTTTTCCCTCCACACTCACCGCAACAGGATCCATCAGCGCACTGGGCGTCGTTTCATTCAGATTCATTGGCGTTCCATAAACACCAAGCAAGATAGCGGCAGCTGCATTGATCGGCAGCAGAACATAGAGAATTGAACCCGTCAGATCTTTCCAGAAGTTGCCGACCGTTCCATCCTGCGCATGGGTAAATCCACGGATCAATGCAAAGACAACACTCATGCCCACTGCAGCTGACAGAAACATCTGCACCACCAGACCAAACGCCCACACCCACCATGAAAGCGTAAAGGCAGGATCCACAGGCTGCCAGTTGGTGTTGGTCACAAAAGAAATAGCTGTATTGAACGCCAAGTCCCAGCGATATCCATCGATCAGAAGCAGAATATACAAAACCACAAAGCTGATGGCGCTGACCATCAGTACACAAGTCAGATACCGTTTCCAGGACATCGGCGCATCCCCAATATTCAGATGCTTCAAAATCCAGTCTTCCTGTTTCTGGATCCAGAAAACCTTTCCTTCTATCACTCTATAAATCCAGACTCCCAAAGGAACGGCCAGAACGAAGGCAAGAGTCAGGATGAGCACAATCGAAACCATACGAGAAAACTCCTTTCAAATTTGATAGAGAAGTTTTACTCTTTCACTCGCTAATATGGGGTTAAAGCCCAAAGCCAGATTGCTAAAGATTTGTTAAAAGCAAAAACTCCACCGACAAACGAACCAGACACCAAAATTCGGGTCCGGAATCTGAAAACCGGAATCTGAAAAAAGAGCGCAAAGCAAGACAATCCGAAGCAAAACCTCGTCAAAAATCTGTTCAAAAAGGCCCTGCTCTTTGGAAAGGAATACGAATTGTTCAAGCCAGAAAATTGAAAAGAAATACGAATCGTTCAAACCAGAAAACTGAAAAGAAATACGAATCGTTCAAACCAGAAAACTGGAAGGATTGCCAAACAGAAAAGGTCTGCAACCCTCAGCAGCCCGGCCATTACACTTCCAAAAAGAAAAAAGTCCCGGATTTCCGGAACCTCTTTTCAATTCTCATTGTTTTGTTTCCAATTACCGACCAAAGTCTTCGGCGATGTCTTTCCTGTACGATTGCTCTGCCTCACATCGAACGAGCAGCATCAATCACAATGGTCGCAGCCAACGCAACCGGACGCGTGCAGCCTGAGCTGGCCATAATGACAGGCGGCCTCTTCCTCGCACGTTCTGGCCAGATTGTAGTATTTGTTGATCAGACCGACATTGCGTTCTTTGGGAAATGATCATGAAACGTTGTATGCCCCTACAAAGCAAAAGGCTCTGCAACATCCAGTTTTACCTGGAAGAGTGCAGAGCCATCATCTTTTTCCCTTAAATTTCATATGGATCTTTCAAAAACAAACACCAGCTTCGACATAACCTTGATTACAGTTATGATCTGATCATTTCTGATCGTTTTACTTCTTATTACCGCCTGTCTGTGATTTTGAATGATTCTGGAATCATTGTCTTTAACTTGCGTCTTTGACTCTGGTTCCATCTTCTTCATTCTTCATCACTCCAACAGGCACTCTCGTTATCTTAGATTAAGCTTTCGACCGATTAGTACTGGCCAACTTCATGGATCACTCCACTTCCATACCCAGCCTATTTCCTTGTAGTCTTCAAGGGGTCTTATCTACCGCAGATCTTATCTTGGGGCTGGCTTCGCACTTAGATGCTTTCAGCGCTTATCCATTCCCTGCTTGGCTGCCCGGCTGTGCCACTGGCGTGACAACCGATGCACCATTGGCAGGTCCATCCCGGTCCTCTCGTACTGAGGACAGCTCCCCTCAGATCTCCTGCGCCCACAACAGATAGGGACCGAACTGTCTCACGACGTTCTGAACCCAGCTCGCGTACCGCTTTAATGGGCGGACAGCCCAACCCTTGGAACCGAATCCAGCTCCAGGATGCGATGAGCCGACATCGAGGTGCCAAACCCCGCCGTCGATGTGAACTCTTGGGCGGGATCAGCCTGTTATCCCCAGGGTAGCTTTTATCCGTTGAGCGACGGCCCTTCCATTCGGTACCGCCGGATCACTAATCCCGACTTTCGTCCCTGCTCCACTTGTTGGTGTCGCAGTCAGGCGCGCTTTTGCATTTGCACTCTCTGTCTGGTTTCCATCCAGACTGAACGCACCTTTGGGCGCCTCCGTTACTCTTTAGGAGGCGACCGCCCCAGTCAAACTGCCCGCCTGGCACTGTCTGTAAGATTCTCTCTTCACGTTAGGGCTTCAAATCATCAGGGGCGGTATCCCAACGGCGGCTCCAAAGAAACTGGCGTTCCTTCTTCATAGCCTCCCGCCTATCCTGTACATGATCATCCAAAACCCAATACCAGGCTGCAGTAAAGCTCCATGGGGTCTTTCCGTCTAGTTGCGGGTAACCTGCATTTTCACAGGTACTAAGATTTCACCGAGTCTGCTGCCGAGACAGCGCCCAAATCGTTTCACCTTTCGTGCGGGTCAGAACTTACCTGACAAGGAATTTCGCTACCTTAGGACCGTTATAGTTACGGCCGCCGTTCACTGGGGCTTCGGACCACTGCTTCTCCCTGCGGATAACAGATCCCCTTAACCTTCCAGCACCGGGCAGGTGTCACCCCATATACTTCGCCTTGCGGCTTTGCATAGAGCTGTGTTTTAGTTAAACAGTCGCTTGGGCCTTTTCACTGCGGCTCTCTCGAGCGCCCCTTCTTGCGAACGTACGGGGCAATTTTGCCGAGTTCCTTGGCAACAGTTCTCTCGCTCACCTTCGCTTGCTCAGCGCGCCCACCTGTGTCGGTTTTGGTACGGGCCGCAATAAAGTTTAAGCTAGAAGCTTTTCTTGAAAGCCGCTCCATGTGCTTGGCTACTTTCTTTCGATTTCGCTTACCCTTCACGCTCTGTACGCATTGATCCGGATTTGCCTGGATCCGTACTGCCGCGCTTGGCCCTCAATCCATTAAGAGGGTCACACTTCCCGTCTTTGTCACTCCATCGCCTTTATTGCGGGTGCAGGAATCTTCGCCTGCTTTCCATCTGCTTCGCCTGTCGGCTTATCATTAGGTCCCGACTGACCCAGGGCGGACGAACCTTCCCCTGGAATCCTTGGGCTTTCGGTGTGCAGGATTCTCACCTGCATCTCGCTACTCACACCGGCATTCTCACTTCCATGTCCTCCACAGACTCTCACGATTCTGCTTCCATGAACATGCAACGCTCCCCTACCATAAAAATCTTTCAATCCTTATCCGCGGCTTCGGCAGATGACTTAGCCCCGGTACATTTTCGGCGCAGGGCCACTCGACTAGTGAGCTGTTACGCACTCTTTAAAGGGTGGCTGCTTCTGAGCCAACCTCCTAGTTGTCCGTGCGTCCCCACATCCTTTTCCACTGAGTCATCATTTTGGGGCCTTAGCCGGCGGTCTGGGCTGTTTCCCTCTTGAGCATGGACCTTATCACCCACACTCTGACTGCCAACTACTATCCTTGCGGCATTCGAAGTTTGATTCCATTCAGTACCCCGGGATGGGGCCATCATGAATTCAGTGCTCTACCTCCGCTGGCTTGCATTAACGCTAGCCCTAAAGCTATTTCGGGGAGAACCAGCTATCTCCGGGTTCGATTGGAATTTCTCCGCCAGCCACAGGTCATCCGCCAGCTTTTCAACGATGGTCGGTTCGGTCCTCCACAAAGTTTCACCTCTGCTTCAACCTGCCCATGGCTAGATCACCCGGTTTCGGGTCTGCTCCTGGCTACTTCATTCGCCCTGTTAAGACTCGCTTTCGCTTCGGCTTCGCATTTTCCTGCTTAACCTTGCATCCAAAAGCAGCTCGCCGGTTCATTCTACAAAAGGCACGCCATCACCCTTTGACGGGCTCTGACTTCTTGCAGGCATACGGTTTCAGGTTCTCTTTCACTCCGCTTGCGCGGTTCTTTTCACCTTTCCCTCACGGTACTTCTTCACTGTCGCTCACTCTTACTTATTCAGCCTTGGCGGATGGTCCCGCCTGCTTCCGACAGGATTTCACGTGTCCCGTCGTACTCAGGATCTCGCTGACTACTTGGCTTGCTTTCCAGTACAGGGATTTCACCTTCTGTGTCCGTGCTTTCCATCACGTTCCTGTTCACTCGCGTTTTGTCTGGTGCGCTCCTACAACCCCATATCGCTATGGTTTGGGCTAATTCCCTTTCGCTCGCCGCTACTCGGGAAATCACTGTTGTTTTCTTTTCCTCCGGCTACTTAGATGTTTCAGTTCACCGGGTTGCTCTCCATATCTAAGACATGGATGACTGGATATGACTCCAGCCGGGTTCCCCCATTCGGATACCTGCGGATCGTCGCTTTCCTGACAGCTCCCCGCAGCTTTTCGCAGTCTGATGCGTCCTTCATCATTCAAGAGTGGCAAGGCATCCTCCGTACGCCCTTCCTTGCTTGATCTAGTTTCAAATATGCTTGTTTTTAACTATGCTTTTTCGAGATTTTTCTAATAAGAACTGTTAACTGTTTTCTGACTTGGTAAATCTTGTGACTTCAAAGATCGAATTTCTTCTCTCTTTTCAGTCGGTTACTTTCGTAACGTTGTTACTTACAACTTACGTCAGACCTTCTGTTATGTCTTATACTGATGTTCGTTTTTCAAAGATCCATGTTTTAGACTGTTTCTTCTGTACTTCTCTTTTGAACTTTGTTCTTCGAGAAGAAGATGATTTACAGTCTGGAAGATCGCTCTTCCAAAACTCTGTTACAGACTCCAACTTAGTTACTTAATGCTTCCTTGTACTTTCTCCTTAGAAAGGAGGTGATCCATCCCCACGTTCCCGTAGGGATACCTTGTTACGACTTAACCCCAGTCATCGGCCCCGCCTTCGACGACTCACTCCTTTTCAGGTTATGCCATCGGCTTCGGGCGTTGCCGGCTTCCATGGTTTGACGGGCGGTGTGTACAAGGCCCGGGAACGTATTCACCGCGGCATGCTGATCCGCGATTACTAGCGATTCCAACTTCATGAAGTCGGGTTGCAGACTTCAATCCGAACTGGGACGCCTTTTCTCGGGTTCGCTCCACTTCACAGCTTCGCTTCCGTCTGTAGGCGCCATTGTAGTACGTGTGTAGCCCAGGCCATAAGGGGCATGATGATTTGACGTCATCCCCGCCTTCCTCCGGTTTGTCACCGGCAGTCTGATCTGAGTCCTCATCTTACTGGTAGTAACAGATCACGAGGGTTGCGCTCGTTGCCAGACTTAACTGAACATCTCACGACACGAGCTGACGACAACCATGCACCACCTGTGTGGATGGTAACCTCCAACTTATCTCTAAGTCTTCGCATCCCATGTCAAGGCCTGGTAAGGTTCTTCGCGTTGCTTCGAATTAAACCACATACTCCACCGCTTGTGCGGGCCCCCGTCAATTCCTTTGAGTTTCACACTTGCGTGCATACTCCCCAGGCGGAGGAGTCATTGCGTTAGCTTCGGCACCGGGGCATTACCCCCGACACCTGCTCCTCATCGTTTAGGGCGTGGACTACTAGGGTATCTAATCCTATTTGCTCCCCACGCTTTCGTGCCTGAGCGTCAGTAACAGTCCAGGCGGCCGCCTTCGCCACTGGTGTTCTTCCATATATCTACGCATTTTACCGCTACACATGGAGTTCCACCGCCCTCTCCTGTCCTCGAGCGTGGCAGTTTCCAAAGCCTGTACAGGTTGAGCCCGTACCTTTCACTTCAGACTTGCCACGCCGCCTGCGCACCCTTTACGCCCAATCATTCCGGATAACGCTTGCCACCTACGTATTACCGCGGCTGCTGGCACGTAGTTAGCCGTGACTTTCTGGCAGGTTACTATCAAAAGAAAAGCATTTCCTCTTTCCTTCTTTTCTGACCTGCAACAGAGCTTTACGATCCGAAGACCTTCCTCACTCACGCGGCATTGCTCGTTCAGGCTTGCGCCCATTGACGAAAATTCCCTACTGCTGCCTCCCGCAGGAGTCTGGGCCGTGTCTCAGTCCCAGTGTGGCCGATCGCCCTCTCAGGCCGGCTATGCATCATCGTCTTGGGAGGCTTTTACCCTGCCAACTAACTAATGCACCGCAGATCCATTCATCTCCCAGGCTTTAAGGCCTGTTTCAAAAACAGAAGATGCCTTCTGTTTTCCTATGGGGTTTTAGACTTCGCTTCCAAAGCGTATCCCCCGGATATGGGCAGGTTATCTACGTGTTACTCACCCGTTCGCCACTGAACACAAAAGTGTTCCGTTCGACTTGCATGTATTAGGCATGCCGCCAGCGTTCATCCTGAGCCAGGATCAAACTCTCCATTTGATATTGACTCAACGCTATTGCGTTTATATTTCGTGAATTGATTATTGAAGTATTAAGTGTTGTTTCAAGAATCGACGTGTTAATTTCGAATATTGAATTGTCTGTAATCAGAGTTTTCAAAGAGCCATCCGTTTGTGAGTGAATCAATTTCACTAACAAGGCTTGTTTATCTTATCATCAGCCAGATCATTCGTCAACATCTGTTGTGAAATATTTTTAAGATTTTCACAATCGATGATTTCTTCGATATCTAAAGATGATTCGCGTCAGGTCAGCGGCTTTGTCGCCGCGTTTCTTAACGCTCAATTACTATAACACCGGGTGGTATCCCGGGTCAAGTACTTTTGTGAAAATATTTTATAAATTCACAATAAGGAATTTTACAGATTCTTGCCCTTCCGGCGCTTTTCTGTATCTCAGTGCCGTTTTTTCTGTTTTTCAAAGTGAAAACAGCTTCACATTTATATCGCAGAACATTCTTCTCGTCAATGTCTTTCACAATTTGTCCTGAATGCCCATTCATGCCCTATACAAACATCTATTCGCGCTTTCATTTTTCCCTTCGGGCATTCATCCGAATCGTCTGCTTTATTCTCAAATTCCGCAGAATAAGAAATTCTTCGAAAACAGACACCATTTTTGTCAGATCTTTCCCTTATCGCAGATCTTTCTGATCAGGCAAAACCATATCCTCTCTTCTGTTTTCTTTGTTTGCCACTTCTTGACGCTCTGTAAAGGATTACAAGGGACAAACTGGCCAAAACAAATTGGATTTAGCACAATATAATTACCATAAATAAGGAATGCGGGCTGATCAGACTAAAAAGGATGATCTGTCTGCAAGAAAATGGAAAGGAAACTCTTCATGAACCCAGTTGAAATCGTTTTCTTTGATATTGATGGGACTTTGCTTCGCCTTGGACACACTGCCCCTTCTGCAAAAATTCATTATGCACTCGAGCAGCTGCATCGTCAGGGGATTTTGTACTATGCCAGTTCCGGCAGGCCGCCTTATATTCTGCCTGATTTTCACTTTGACGGCTGGTGCTGTTTCAACGGCGGATTGTGTCAGAAAAGCGATGGAACCGTTCTGTTTCCCAAAGTTCTTGATCCCCAGCAAGCGCGAACTCTGGTCAGCAATGCCACAAAAATGGGCAAAAAGATTGTTCTGGCCGGTGCTGAAGATATGGGAAAGAATGGGATTGATCCTGCTCTTGAAGACTATATGGCAATTTCCAAATCCAATGTTCCAGTCGATCCAGAATTTGAAAAGCGGCTGGACGCCCCCGTTTACCAGGTCATGCTCGGCATCAGTCAAGACCAGCTGGATGAATTGTTGGCGGGAACGACCGACCTGGCCGGCATGGCCTGGTATCCGACCGCATTAGATATCGTCGATAAAAACACCAATAAGGGGGAAGCCATTTTGACTGTTCTTGAAAAACTGGGAATCGACCGCAAAAATAGTCTGGCTTTTGGAGATGGCCATAACGACATTGACATGCTTAAAGCTGCCGGTACTGGAATTGCCATGGATAATGCGCTCGATGAAGTCAAAGAGATTGCGGATGCGGTCTGCCCTTCCGTCGATGAAGATGGAGTATACGAATATCTTGTCGCCCATCAAATCATCGATCCAATGCCGCTGGAGAACTTTAGGTAAAGTCCACATTCCTGATAAAGATTACTCTGGGTCTATGGCTGATCATCAAAAAACAGAAGAATCCGAAAAAAAATAAGCCTTAACCTAAAAACAGCTAAAACAGCATTCACGACCAGAGTTTCCTTACAGCCAGGATTAGAAGCTGTATCCCTTTTCTTGCGGATCTGACAGAATCTTGAGTATATCCGATCTTATCTGCACAGACAGTGACTGCAATGCCGAAACGGTCAGGCCGTACATTCAGGATCAGGAAAACAATTCGCATGCAAAAGCTTCCAGAACTGATTGCGCAAGGCATTACCCCTGGCTGAACGGCAAGAAAACATCAAAATCCACTCAAAACGCATGGATGATCGAGCCATTCAGTCAGGGACTCCGCCTTTAAAAATAGAGGACCTTTTCTCCTGCCCAAAGATGAATTGCATTCTACTCTACAATTCCTAACTCCTCTTTAAGTGCTTTTTGCAGTACTTTTGAAAACTTTATTCCTTGAGCAACCGCCGCATCGTTAAGCCACTTTGGAATCGATAGTGTTTTTTTGACAGCTTTTTCAAAGTGTTCTTTCGCGTAAACATCCACATCTACAGAGATTACGACAGGACTTTCACCTTCCTCAATATCCAGTTGATCAATTCTAGAAGGATGAGGGATTGGTTCACTATGCTGCTGCAAGTCAAAAATATAGCCTGCAAGACATTCAACACCCATTCGCATCGCTTCCTCATACGTTTTTCCTTCGGTTGCAAGGAAATTCAAATCTGGAAACACGACAGAATAGCCATACTCATCAAGAGCAAAAACGGCTGGAAAACTAGTCAACATAATACTGTCCTTTCTGGAGTTTTTGGGATACATTTCATTCATAAGAACAGGAAGGGCTATTTCAGCTCCGCCTGCTTGAAAATGGAATTAATACTCTTGGGACTCAGATCACCTTTATGATAAGGAATGGTGACTGAGCTTTTTTTTGCGTGGGGATAAATGGAATATGAACCACAGGTTCTGCACCATCGCCATCCATCCGCGAGAACGATCTTTTCGATCTCTCGAAACCTCACCTAAGATCCCCTTTCATTAGATCAAACATACCATAATTACGTATTTTATCCATCCGTGTTTCCTTTGGGCTGAATATAGGCATTGACTGCTTTTCAATATCTGAATAACAGTCAAGAACCCCAAATCCCACCGGATTTTTCAGTGACCCGTTTTTTTGACAGCTTTTTCAAAGTGATCTTTCGCGTAAGCCTCCACATTTACAAAGATTACGGCAGGACTTTCGCCTTCCTCAATATCTAGTTGATCAATTCTAGAAGGTGGTCAAGCAACATGATTTCTTCTGGTTTTATTTTGGTATTTGAAGAATATCAAGACCAATCTGAGTCGTCCTTATTTTTGTCTATAAATTAGACTTTTGTCTACTTTTGTCTATTCGATAGATAAAAATAGACAAAGGTCTATATAACAGTTAAATACAAGTGGAAAATAAAGGGAGGAGAAGATATGAGAAATTTTGATCTGGGCCGAATAAACGTTTAACCGTTGACACCGAATATGACACCAACTATAATCGGAATAGAGGTTTCCAATGTCTAAATGGGATAAACTATT
This sequence comes from Allobaculum sp. JKK-2023, assembly GCF_034745455.1. Taxonomy (NCBI): domain Bacteria; kingdom Bacillati; phylum Bacillota; class Erysipelotrichia; order Erysipelotrichales; family Erysipelotrichaceae; genus Allobaculum; species Allobaculum sp. JKK-2023. Next base: position 1,686,545 of record NZ_JAYERV010000003.1, read on the forward strand.
GAAGCGTATCCTTTCTCTATCAAAGGATATGCGCTTTGATGAATTGAAGAAAGTGCTGGAAAGTTATGGATATATCATGAATTCCCCGGGAAACGGGAGCAGTCATTATACCTTTCGCAAACCTGGGAAAAATCCTATTACGATCCCGAAGCATGAACCGATTAAGAAAGTATATGTAGAAATGGTTCGAGAAGTCATAGAGGAGGAGGCATTGCATGAAAACAATTGACGAGTATATGAGACTTCCATATAGACTGGAAATTGTTCCTGATCCTGATGAAGGTGGCTATATTGCTCATTATCCAGACCTTCCTGGCTGCATTACTGTTGGGGAGACGCTCGAGTCTGCTGTACTAAATGCTGCAGATGCCAAAAAAGCGTGGCTGGAAGCTGCATTAGAGGATAGCGTGAAGATAGCAGAACCGGCATCTCTAGATAATTATTCAGGGCAGTTCAAACTGAGGCTTCCTAAAAGTCTTCATCGATCTCTTGCAGAACACTCGAAAAGAGAGGGAGTCAGTATGAATCAGTACTGCGTCTATCTGCTCTCCAGGAATGATGCGCTACAGAAGATATAGCGGAAGTTTCTGATCAGGGAGTCGGTAACATTTGTGTCTTGAATGAAATCATGGACGAAAATTCGGATGGCTCAAATTCGTTTAACTAGTTAAAAACCAGCAGGATATCACTTGATGTGATATCCTGCTGATTTTCCTGTTCAGGAAGGATATTCAGCCCGGTCTCACTTCCACAGACAGGTATTTTCCAGCAGCGACGGCAGGCTTCTCCCGTTTTTTCTGGCATCTGCAACCTGTTTTTTTTAGCCGCAGATAATCCGGATAATTGAGTACAACTCTGTATTTTGACTCAAAGGGCAGGGGATGTTTCAAGAATGGATCCGGAATGTAGCAGATCAGCACCGGTTTTTCATTGCCTTGCACAGCTTTACAATTGAAAGGATCTTTTATGAATCTTATCCAGCAAATCGAGCAGACTGCTGCTTACCACACCGATGCCAGGCGATCTATTGCGTTAACCATTCTTGCCCACCGTAACGATCTCTATACCTTATCCTTACAGGATCTGGCTGATCTTTCTTTCACCTCCAAGCCAACCGTCGTTCGTTTTACCCAGAGCTTTGGCTATCAGGGCTGGAAAGATTTTCGCGTGGCCTATATTGCCTGTCTGCAAAAGGAAAAAGACAATCCTGAACGGATCGATGTCAATTATCCCTTCAACGAGAACTCTTCACTCGAAGAAGTTGCTGCTTCCATCGCCCAGGTGATGAAGCAGACAGTGGAGGATACCAGGGAGACTTTAGATCTGGATCTGGTCAATCGGACAGTCAATCTGATTGAAAGAGCCAGGCGCATCATCATTTTCTGTGTCTCGCCCAACATTTATGCGGCCAGCTTGTTTGCCCGCAAGATGATTACCATCCAGCTGCCTGTTCACATCTGCCAGCCCAAGGAGATGGGCATCACCGTTCGTTCGATGTCTTCAAGAGACCTGGCCATTATCATTTCCTATGCGGGGAACTATTCGCTCGATGAGCCAATGAAAATCACTGACTATCTGATCGAAAACAAGATTCCAACTGTCGTCCTGACCGGTGCCAGCGACAATTATCTGCGCCAGCACTTTGGCAATGTCCTGACTATCGCTTCCGATGAAAACTACTTCACCAAGATTGCTACATTCGCGACAGAAGAGTCGATCAACTATATTCTCAACGTCATCTTTGCGGGATGCTTTGCCCGTCACTTCAAAGAAAACGATGTCAATAAAATTCACACGTCCAGATTTCTGGAACTGCTGCGAATTTCTGGAATTGAGGATGCAAAATAGCCAAGCCCATTGTAGCTTTCAAAATCTGATCATCTCAGGTCCATTTCCCGCTTTTCCCTGCTTTCCAGTCTATTTGCACCGTGCTCTTGTTTGCGCCTTATTTTAAGGCGTGATTCTGGTTGAAACTGAATAAACTCTCTGCCGGAATGCCATTAGTCAGGCGTTCCGGTCTTTTTGTCAGTATATCTAGTTTTTATAACCAGATTATTTGATTTTATTCTCTATCTTATTTACTCTGAAGATATCCGGGATCTGCCTTTTTTCAGACGATTGAAATATCAGAGAACGTTAAGCCCGGTTTCTGCACGAATCATCAAATAAAGGAGAACCTATGCTTCATCTTGTCAGCGATACCTCGACCTTAATCTCGCCTGCTGCGGCCCTGGAACAGGGATTTCACATTGTGCCCCTTGAAGTGACCATCAATGATCAGAGCTTTGCAGATCTTGAAGAAATCACGACGTCCCAGCTGGCCGACAAAATCCGCAATGGGGCCATGCCTTCCTCCAGTCAGCCGCGCCCAGCACGCAAACTGGATCTCTATAATGAGCTGCTTCAGAATCCCGAAGATGAAATTCTTGATCTTTGTATTGCCAATGGCCTTTCGGGGACCTACACCTCAGCCTGCATGATGAAAGATCAGTGTGATGATCCCAATCGCGTCCATGTCTATAATACCCATACGCTTTGCGGCCCCCAAAAAGCCATGGTTGAAACTGCCCTTAGAATGCGGGATGAAGGAGCAGATGCACAGGCTATTATGAAGCAATTAGACCATATGCTTGAATCCCATTTTTCCGGCATCATGGTTCGGGACTTTGACTTTCTCAAACGCGGCGGCCGGGCCGGCTCGGCCAGTGCCCTGGTTGGTAAAGTCTTAAAACTGGTTCCGGTTGCCATCTTAAACGAAAGTGGAGAATCTCTGTCCGTCATTGGAACTTCTCGAACAACAGGCAAAGCATTTGCCAAAATCAAGGAAGAAATTGAAAAGAAACTGGCCCCTGGAACGGGAAGCGGCTATACGCTCTATCTCAGCCATGGCGACGATCCCGATCTGGCTCAAAAGGCCGCCGCCTGGTTTGCGAAAGTCTGGCCTGAGGCCGGAATTGAAATCAATGAACTCTGCCCCATGTTTCTGGTGCATGGCGGTCCGGGATGCCTGTCGGTTCAGATCATTAAAACGAAGTAACTCAAATTTATAGAAAATCAAAATGGATCAGCCTTCTTTCCAGGATGAAAAGGGCCGATCCATTTTTTTAATTTGAATTTGCACTCAACAGAAATCAGAAGGAATCTGTTCAATGATCAATGGGAGGGATTCAGATCTGATTCAAAAAAGTTGTTCCCCTCAGTTCTGGAAACCGGAGCTGAAGAAACAGGTGTGGACTGAACTTTCCGGGAAGTCAGAAAGTATCGGCTGCCCTGCCCTACAGAGCGAATCAGAAAGATCAGAAAGCAAAGTCCGAAAAATACCCAGCTGTAAAACAACAGACTGGAAAGCCAGGCCATTCCAAAGAAATCCCTTACCAGCAAAGCTTTAGTCAGCACGCAGGCAAGCAGCCCAAAGCCAATTGTCCGGCTGCTGTTTGTCATCAAATCAATCGTGAATCCCTTTGGAAGAGGCCGGTTCTGGGTATAGCTCCATCGGTCCAGCAGGATGGCCAGAAAGAAGAGTCCTGCAAAAATCAGTGCTCCAGCCAGTCCCTGCTCGATTGTTCGCACCCAGCCATCAAACCGGGAATCCAGCATTGGATTCCATCCAGCCATATACAGCAATACTGCCATCAGAAAAGAAAAAGTCATGTGTACCCCCTTGCGATGCAAGAAGTATTGCTCTGATTCTGACAACATCACTGCCACTTTTAAAATTTCTTCCAGAATGTGCAAAGTTTATGCATTTTTATTCGAAAATCCGCCATCTTTTATGCTTTTCTTCTTTTTCAGGATGGAGTGCTTCTTTTTTTTGGTTTTATTTCATCCGCTGTTTCTGATCTTGACCGATTATTCCGGTCCTATGTTCTTCTCAAAAGCGAAGATCTTTGAAGACCTTTATGGTTTGGATGAAAGATCACGACTGTACTCAAGAGATTAGTCCAGGCATTCCATCAGAATGTCATAAATTTCATCATGAGTCAGCTTCCGTGGACCTGTCTGAATCAGATTGGTGCTGTCTGCAACCTGACGTAACAGTTCCGGCGTGATCGTCATAGTCGAGCGCAGTTCGTTCAGTTTTGTCGGCAGATGACAGGCTTGAATCAGATCTTCTAAAGCATCCAGGCCTTCTTTTGCGGTTCCTTTGTCAAATACTTCTTTGGCAAACCGTTCGAATTTCTCGGGAGCATCTGGAAGAATATGTCGATAATAAACCGGCTGAATGACCGGCAGCCCCTGGCCATGGTTGCAGTCTGTATATGCACCTAACTGATGCTCAATCTGGTGGGCTTCAAAGTCAGTTTTACGGCCGACTTTCAGGATACCGTTTTCAGCCATAGCTGAATCCCACATCAGATTGCTTCTGGCTTGGATATCATCAACATTCTCGACTAAACGTCGCATGTTCTTTGCCGTGTTGCGCATGATGGCTAAAGCCACATCATCAGAAACATTGTCCCGATCTGACTGACCAAAATAAGTTTCCATGGCATGGCTTAACGTATCAAAAGCTCCAGAGAATACCTGACTGTGTGGAACAGTCATTGTAAATTCCGGATTTAAAACCGCAAACGAAGGCAGCGTTCCCAAAACTCCCGCTTTAATCTTCTTGTCTTCATGGGTAATGACTGCACCATTATTCATTTCTGAACCTGTACCTGATGCTGTGACGACAACGCCCATCGGAATGCCCTCGGTCGGAAACTTATGGCCAACCATTTCCATCGTCCAGATATCGTCATCCAGCCTTGCCTGGGCAGAGATAATCTTCGAAGCATCAGAAACACTTCCACCGCCAACCGCCAGGATGAAGTCTACATTTTCATCTTTGGCCAGTTTTGCCCCTTCCTGTACTTTTGCATACGTTGGATTGGACATGATACCATCGAATTCAACCACCCGTTTGCCATTCTTTTTTAAAAGTTCCATGACCGCATCATAAATTCCATTGCGCTTGATCGATCCTCCGCCATAGGTGAGCATGACCGTATCACCCATTTTTGCGCTTTCCTGATCCAGAGCCTGTTTCAGGCTTTCACTTCCAAAATAGACATTGACTGGATAGCTGTATCTGAAATTCTGCATTGTTTATGCCTCCTAAGATTTTCATCTTTTCTGGCCATAAACATAGAATCCGATAGTAACTATCGGTCAAGAGCAAACATCCATCTTGTCCAAAAAAATTCAGGCAGGTATTCTCAGATTGAACTGGATCCAGCCAGCATCAAAGGCAGCCTAATGTTGCCGAATGGTGCCGGATGCTGCCAAACCGGATGGATTGATGCTTTTCTTGACCAGTCAGACAGGAGGAAGTTTATGTTTACCATGAAACAAGTCTGCCAGGAAGCCAACATGTCTTATCAGACTTTGAAGTATTACTGCAATGAAGGCCTTGTCCCCAACGTCAAACGCGACCATAACAATCGCCGGATCTTCGATGAACGTGATGTCAAATGGATCAAGGATCTCACCTGCCTCAAACGCTGCGGAATGAGCATTCAGGAAATGAAAGACTACCTTGAAATGTGCCTTGAAGGACCATCCACCATTCCCAAGCGTCAGAAATTTCTCGACCAGAAACGCGATGCCCTGCTCGAACAGATGAAAGAAGTGCAGTCCAGCATTGACTACATCGACTGGAAACAGGACTTCTATCAGGATGTTCTTGATGGCAAGCGCCCCTACCTCAGCAATCTGATTGCGGCAGATCAACTTGAAAAACTCACCCAGTGAACATTTCGAGCATGGAGCGGCCGAAATTTTCGTTCCCTATCCTAGTCAGCTCTCTATTCCAAATTTGCTCCTGATCCTCGCTCTTTTTTACGGCCCTTGCTCAGGCAAAAAACTATCTTGACAAGTTTTTATAAATCACAAAAATTTAACTTGTAAGTCTGATTCATCCTGATGGAGCTTGGCGGTGAACACTCTTTTCACCGCATTCTCCCCTGCAATTTCTTTACAGCTTCTGCTTCTTTGCTGCTTCTCACCGCTTTTCCACTACTCCCCTTTTGCAGAAAGGATGCATCAGAACCCATCCTTCCAAGTCAGAGAAGAACGTTGGCGTAGATGCTGGAATTACTTCTTTGCTCAGCACTTCCAATAATATTTTGTCTGCTGAACTTAAAAAGAAGAAAACTGAAGATAAAAAACAGGCGTTGCGCAAAAACAAGAGCAAGGCGGCTGAAACTTTAGACCAAAGAACTTACAAAGAATGCTTTTATCCTGCTTCTGATTTTCTGAGTGCGCGAGGAGTTCAGAGAAACCGGATGCGGGATCGAAGAAAAAATCTTTTAAAGCAGGCTGACCAGGAGAAGTTTGCCTCTAAAAAGCCAGATCTTTCCCCTCAGGAAAAGAAAGCCTGCGAAGAACGAACATACTCGCTTTTGCGCAAGGCAGAAAGGATCAGAAAGAACAATACCCGTGGTAGAAAGTCCTTTGCCCGCCAGTCCAGAAAGATCCAGGCCCATCTGGAATGCCTGATCAACGAAGAAATCGCTTTGGTCCTGAAGACAGACCAGAATATCGGTCATATTGTAATGGAAGATCTGGATATCCGAGGGGCGGCCAGCAAGTATAAGCGAATGAACCGCCTGCTTTCGGAATGGATGTATGGCGTCCTGCAGGAGAGAATCGAATACAAAGCCGGCCTGAAGGAGATCGGAGTCTCGTATGTCAATCAGGCCTACAGTTCCCAGTACTGCCACATCTGCGGAGCAAAAGTTACCCGCGACAAATCAGCTCATGAAAAGGCGTTTTGTCCTGTACACAAAGAAATGAACGCCGATATCAATGCGGCGTCCAATCTTGTATGGATTTATGAGAATCATCCGGAAATCACCAAATGGACTCCCCGAGAGAGCATTAAGAAGCTTTATGAAGAGAGAATCGAGCAGTTAAAGAATCAGCAGGAAACAAAACAAGAAACAAAACAAGAAGTAAAACAAGTAACCAGTCAAGTAACACCATAACTCCCTAACTAACTAACCAAGTAAACAAATGAATAGACAGCCATAATGACTGTCCGAGCTTTCATCAAGCCCGGCCGGAGCTGTTTTGTGAAATCTTCGGGTTTCTTAAAACTCAGGCCTGTACCGCGCCGGACGGGCTTTGAGGGGGACCAATTCTGCGAGATTGGGGTATGCCCCTTAAAATTACAAGCTGTACTTTCCCCGGAAAGTGCGGTGCGTAAAGCGGGACTTAGATAAGATTGAAGATTCAGAGTGGAGTCCAAAAGACAAGGCTTTGGATCACCATTCAATTTAACCCTTCGACCGCCGGCTAATGCCGAACACTGTTCGCAGACAAGGATGAGTACATTTTATCCTTCCGAGGACAAATTCTACTCATTTATTGAAGGGTATCTATCGACGATCCCGTTTCTTTTTTCGTTCCCTCCAGTGGCCCACTCCAGCGAGCATCAAGGAACCTCTATTGGATAAAAAGACAACCATTGGCCTTCTATTCGATCTCCATCAGCAGAAAAACAGCACGAACAAATAGACCAATCGGATTTGATATCAAAGTTAGTTTTGACTAATATTATAGATGTGAGTTAGTTAGTACTAACAGATAGGAGAAAAAATTGATGAACTATGCTTATGCTTCCAGAACTGGCAATGTAGAATCCATTGTCAATTCCCTTGGCTTAGAGGCTGTTCGCATCAACGACGGCAGCGAAACGATGGATGGAGACTTTATCTTATTCACCTACACAGATGGCTATGGTGATGTTCCCGAAGAAGTCGTTAACTTCTTACTTGGAAACTCCCAGTTTCTCAAGGGCGTAATTATCTCCGGTGATACTGGTTATGGAGATGCTTATTGCCAGGCAGGTGACAAAATTGCGGAAGACTATGACGTAGAGGTACTCTACAAAGTTGAAAACTCCGGCACCCAAGATGATCTGGATGCCATGAAAGCAATCGTGGACAAACTGTAATCGATCAATTCTCTGTTTTCATTTCCCAATGTCCTCACGCATTCCTTCCTGACGATTGTTTCCGTTCTTCTGTTCATTACCGAAAAAAGTTTCGGTTTTCTGGCTGAACAGGAATCTGAAATTCTGCGTGCAGGACATTCAATTTTACAACAGCTGCAGACCATAAACGTCGTTAACTTTATACCTCTTCTTCCTTTGATCCTTTCAACCGCTTGTCTTGGCAGCTGCAAGCAGAGGGAAAGAAAACAAAGTCAATTGGATCTGGGGTTCTTACGCAATCTGTGTGGTCCACTAGGAATCACTGGTTAAGCCTTCTTTACTTAAAGGATTTTAAGAGGACATAATCAGAATTTTCCGGAAAAACCACAGACTTTGCGTAAGAACCGGATCTGGCACTACCCTGATAAAAATTGCGTCTTTCTGTCTGGAAAGGCGCAATTTTTATTGGTGAGCGCATAGATATAGGGCCAACAAATCCAGTAAACCGGAATGCCTGCAATTCTTGCTTCAATTACCGCATTAGCAATCACCAAGCATCCTCTGGTCTTGAATTTGGGATGGAAGTAAACCATTCTTCGAATTTTGAAGCAAATTTACGTTCATCGCCGCTTTTCGTATCGATTTTCAATTGTTTTTATGTTAGATATAAAAGAAATCCAGAGCCTGTAACTGCCTTTTCTTCCTTATCTATCCGCTATTTTCCATTCTTATGGCCAAGCAGCATCAGGCAGTTTTTACATCTTATTTTGAACCGAGGTAGTCTCTATGCGTTCTTCTCATTCTTCTCCAGCACCAGGCAGGACATCATCTGCCCAAAAATCCACTTCTTCTAAGACCACTTCTTCTGGAACTGCCACGTCTAAGAAGAAAAAAAGTTTCCGCAAAAAACGAATTTTTCTGCTTTCGGCTGCTGGGATCCTCGTTGGCCTGATTCTCTGTTTCTTTCTGTTTTCACGCCCTGATCCAGCTTTGAGCGGTGGACTGGCTTATCTCGAAAAACAAGACCAGAAAGACATCACCCGCCTCGATCAAAACCTCTCTGGCAAAAAGCAAGAACGGATCCTGAAAGCGGTCGAAACCGGACAAAGTTCAATTTTCACTCTATTTAACAACGCTCTGATCTTTGGAGATTCCCGCGCTTATGGATTCGCCAGTTATCAGTATCTTCCCTTTGAACAAGTCATAGCGGCCGCCGGCAACACCATTCTGAACATTTCGGATTCTGTTGACCTGGTTGCCAAAGTGAAACCAGAGAAAATCTATTTCGCCTATGGCATTAACGATATGGGACTGGGAATCGGAAAAGACCAGGAAGAAAATGGCTATGGCAAGATGTATGAAGAACAGATTGACCAGCTGCTTGCGGTTTCACCGAATTCTAAAATTTATCTCAATTCCATCATTCCTGCTGCACCACAAGTGGTCAAACAAACACCCCGCTGGGGACAGGTCGACGAATATAATGCCCAGATTGAAGCTCTATGCAAAAAGCGCGGCTGGACCTATGTAGACAACTCAAAGCTTGCAGACAACGGCAACGCCGAAATATATGCCGATGATGGAATTCACCTGGAGACGTTCTTCTATCCAGACTGGGCTTCCAATATGATCTTTGCGGGCAGCTGACCTTGCAGGACAACAAGTGAGAAAAAAGACCCAATGAAGCGGTTGTTGAATCAAAAGAAATGGTTATCCACCAAAAAAGATAAGAAACGGAGAAACGAAAGAGATAAGCAAATCCCGAGATAAAGGAATTCGAGAATATGGGAATCAGGAAATAAGGGAATTAGAGAATTAGAGAATTAGAGAATTAGAGAATTAGAGAATTAGAGAATTAGAGAATTAGAGAATTAGGAAATAAGGGATATGAATAAACAGTCGATAAAAAGGCGAAATCCGATTTATATAAATATTGGAATGGCCATAACACTCTGTTTGCTGGGAGCATTCCTTGGCAGACAGGTTTTCAGCAGCAAGATTCATTCCAAAGCCGCTTTTGATGAAGTCGCCCTGAAGCTTACACAATCACTTGATCCAGAGGCCTATCCCCAGGTCGAAACGTCAGCATTCAGACGATACATCGATCTGGATCCGGCCGAGTTCAATGAAATCCGCATGTATCGCAATGAAGATCTGATGTCCGCTGGTGAGATGGTGATTGCCCATTTTGATAATTCACAGGCTGCAAAAGCATTTGAAACAGCCATCCAAAACCGCATCACCTCCCAGCATGATATTTATTCCGGCTATGCCCCCGAACAGACAGCCATGATGGAAAACGCGCTGGTGGATATTCAGGACAATTATGGTTTCTACTATGTGGGCGACAATCCAGCTGGGGTCGATGGAGTCTTTCTGTCCGCACTGAAAGGAGGCCAGTAAGATGGTCTTTACCGATTTGACCTTCCTGTTTGGCTTTCTGCCCGTTGTCTGGCTGCTCTACCGCTTTGTTGCAAAATCAAGACTAGCCAATTTATATCTTCTGATCGCTTCCCTGATCTTCTACAGCTGGGGTGGCTTGAGCAATCTTGCCCTTCTGGTTTTGATTCTTGTCTGGAACTACCTGGCAGCCAGAAGAATTGGCATGGAACCGGATTCTGAAAAACGAAAGAAGATTCTAATCCTCTCTGTCGGTGTCGATCTGGCAGTTCTGTTTTTCTACCGCTATCTTGGGGTCTGGTTTGGCGCTTTCTCCAGTACGCTTGCCAATCTGCCTCACAAGATGCCCATTGGCCTTTCCTTCTATTTATTCTCCTGCCTGTCCTGTTTATTTGATGTGGCAGCCGGCCGATGCCAAGCCCCTTCTTCTCTGGTTGACTTTGGTATTTTTGCGGCTTTCTTTGGCCGGGTGAATATGGGTCCCATCGGACATTACGCAAGATTTGCAGAACAGTTCACTCATCATCCCGTTACCCGGACAAAATCTGCCCAGGGCATGAGCCTGTTTTTACAGGGCATGTTTCGAAAAGTCATTCTGGCGGATAACTTTGCCCTGCTTTATGGAGCATTGAATAGCAATACCACCTGGCTTGGCAACCTGCTTTTGGGTTTTGCCTATTTCTTCCAGCTCTATTTCGATTTTTCGGGATACTCTCGCATGGCACGAGGTGTGGCCTTATTATTTGGCTTTCAGATTGATCCGAACTTTAACCTGCCTTATATGGCCACATCCGTTCAGGACTTCTGGCGGCGCTGGCATATTTCATTAACGGACTGGTTTCGAGAATACGTCTACATCCCGCTGGGTGGAAATCGCGTATCGATCAATCGCTGGCGGATCAATATTCTCTGTGTCTGGCTGCTCACCGGCCTTTGGCATGGCGCCACCTGGCCCTTTATTGTCTGGGGACTGTTTCAGGGCGGCCTGATTTTACTGGAAAAAGCCTATCTGAAAGCCAGACTGAAAAAACTGCCTGTTGTGATCAGCCATATCTATCTGATCCTTACGCAGCTGATTGGCTGGACTTTCTTTTCCAGTCCCACTTTGGTACTTGCTGTAAGGCGCATCGGCCGCTATTTTGCGATTGGCGTTTCCGGCTTTGCGGACGCTGCCGCAACCTTTGAACTCCTTGGAAATCTTGGATTGTTCTTACTGGCCATTCTTCTTGCCACCGGCCTTTCTGTTCTTCTTGCCCAGGGAATCAAAAAACAGCTGAAAAGCAAATGGCAGTTTTGGAACACGCTTGGCTGGCTGGGGATATTTGTCGTCTGCATTGCCTTTCTTATCTTTGCTACCGCAAAAACATTTCTCTATGCAGCCTTTTAGAAAGGAGATACTCCTGGAATGAAGAAAAAACGAATCAAGGAAAATCGATCTCTGGCCCCCGCCATGTCCCTGGTTTTAACTTCCACCCTGTTGCTTTCTTTGCTTCTTCCGGACCGTTCTTTTTCCGCAACGGAAAACCGGTCTCTGGCCCGATCTGCTTCCGTCTCCTTCCCTGCCCTGGAAGATGGAACCACCGGCCAAGAATTGAATACATGGTTTACTGATCAGTTTCCCGGCAGGAATCTGTTTTTCCATCTGAATTATCTGGTCCGCAAATCCACCGGCCAGAAAGAAATCAAGGACGTCTTTCTAGGAAAGGGAGCCCTTCTTGCCAATCCGGAAGCGGAAAAGAACGATAACGTTTCGGCCACAATCATCGCCCTCAACCATTTTGCATCTCTTAGCGGCCTGCCCTGCTACGTCATGGTTTCCCCCTCTGCGGCAACCATCCAGCCGCACAAACTGCCCTTCGATGCTCCAGTGCGCGATGTCACGCCAACTCTCAACACTCTTGCCAGGCGCCTGAAGAACCCGGTGAATGTCGATGCCCAAATGCCACTGACCGAACACAACCAGGAATACATCTTCTACAGAACCGACCATCACTGGACCAGTAAAGGAGCCGGCCAGGCCGCAAAAGCTCTTCTGGCGGCCATGGACATCCAGATCGACCTGAATGAATTTGAAATGATGCCCGTCAGCCGCAATTTTCAGGGAACCCTGGCCTCCAAAACCGGATCGGTCGGCCTGAAAGATACGATCGAACTGTCCGTTTCAAAACACAACCCGAACTATCTGGTCACCTGGGCCGATGGAACGAAGACCTCCAGCATCTATAACAAAGCCGCGCTGGACACGAAAGACAAATACCAAGTCTTCCTTGGCGCCAACCAGGCAAAAATATGCATCGACACCGACGCTGACTCCTCGCGCTCATTGTTGCTTTTCAAAGACTCGTATGCCAACAGCATGGTCCAGTATCTGCTACCATACTTCTCTTCGATCACCATCGTCGATCCCCGCTACTACGATCAAGACCTGGATCTGGTCTTGGGTTCCGACTTGTTTACCGACATTGCCTTTGTCTACAGCTATGACACCTTTGCGACCATCTCCTCTTTGAAAGACCTGCTCAACGACTGGAACACCGCCCATTCTGCCGCGTCCAATCCGAAACCAGGCGGAGAATGAGCTGGTCATCCTGGCCCCTAAATTTCCATCGCTGTACGCACACTATACATAGCCTATGCATAGACTATGCATAAGGTTCGCTCAGCTCGAACAGCTCTATGATCTGGTCCTGAAGCTTTGTAGTCGTCAGGACCAGATTTTTGTTTTTCCTCTTCCCAAAATCAGTTACCTGCTTCAGCTCTCCGATCTCGTCCATGATCTGGCTGTAGGAATATCCCTCAGTCCACTTGGCTTCTGACAATTTCCGACGGATCCAGGCAGTCACAATGAGACTCAAAAACTGCAGGAAAATGCGGCCGTTCATGGCCTGTTTCGAGTGAACTCGCAGTTTTTTCATATCCAGCTGGTTCTTCAGATCGTCAAAAGATTTTTCTACACTGTCTTTTTCGCGGTAGACAGTCAATGCCTCCACACTGTCCTTGATAAAGTTGCTCACCAAAATAAACCAGCCGACATTCCTTTTCAGATGACGGTCAATTGCTTCTTCATTGTATTTGACCTTTATGCCCCTGACAGGCGTTTGAGTGACAATGAAGTATTCATCGCGAAACTGCTCATCTTCCACAGGTTCACCATGAACCAGCTGTTCATAAACTCTGCACAGTTTCTTATGGAATGTCATTCTTTCCCCAGCAGCCTTTTCACTATCAAAATACACATGGACGTAAAGACGATGGTTGTTCCATTTTTGCAGCTCGGTGGCGGCATAGACTTCGCAGTCCATAACAGTAATCATATTCTGGTGGTTTTCAATACTATCTCGATGCTTCTCTATTGCTTCTTTGGCAATTCCGCTTGAAAATGGCACCCCAATTGCGAAACGCATTTTCGACTCATAAAGAGCATCCAGATTTGCCTCAAAGAAAAATTCCTTGTCCATCATTACAGACAACTGCCGAGACTCGATCAGTTGTTGATCTTCTATGGTGCTTTTCAGGGCCTTTACGTCCTTGATCTTTCCAGCAAGCGGCAGAAAGCAGATCGGCAATTGGCTTTTTTCGTCGATAATCATAAGCAGGTTGATCTGAGGCAGAGGATCCTGATCATGGCTATAGCCGGATTTGACCGAGCCAATCAGCTCCGAGTAGGAAGAGACACTGGTGATGTCAAGAGCGAAGTACTCTTTGGCCTGGTTTTGCCGGATCCACAAACGGAAAAACTCTCTTTGCCTGTCAGGCCCCAGAGAAGAAAGCAGTTCGCTGATGTGCGCAGAGGGCAGAGACGATCCGAGATAGCACACATTATGAGCGAACCAGCCTTCAGCATGACAAAGTGGCTGATCGCATCCGCAAAGATACTGGCAGCAGGTCATAATGTATGGCCATTCGACCGGAAAACATTCTTTAAGGCATTCCAATAATCCAGTTTCCTTTGCAGCTTTGTCAATCAGAGCATAGTTTCCAATCCCTTCGACAGAGAAAACAGAAGAAGGCTTTTCAGATTTGGAAACAGAACCATTTTTAGCCTTAGGGCGATTAGGAACCAGATCACCAGTGGCTTCATCAATATGGCCAATGCACCGGCGATGAGAATCTGGTTTTTTCTTTTCCTTGTTCCAGAAAGAATCAACTTCGTAAACATAAATTCGACCCGATTTTGATTTGACACGAACCTGAGATGACATGACCAACGCTCCTTTAACACACCTATACATACATATATGATTGTCTTTATTATAAAATTATGGCTATGCCTCTATTAAGAAAAACCCTTCTGATCGGCTTATTTGGAAATATAAATTTGTAAGTGGATGAGACCCACCTATAAATTCATTTGTGGTTGAAAAAAAGCGAGTTAAAGACGGGCTATAAAATGAATCTGTGGTAACCCATTCGGATTGAACGGAGCTTCAACAGACTTGGAGAACAAGAAGCCCCGATCATGAAACCGATGAGACAGCCACGCTCGCAGTGACGAAAAAATTTCTGGAGCGGCCCTTTACAGTGGGCTGCCCCCTGATAGACTACCCGCGTCCCCTGTCGGGAGACATTTTTTCAACGACTGGGACGCTTTTCGGGGGTCAGGGGGCAGGGGTCCCACTGTCAAGGGTTTAAGCGGAGGAAAAATTTATGAGCGGATCTGGCTGAAAATACATCTTCGTTTTCAAAAACGATGAATACCAATATACATCATTCACCTTATTTAAAATCAATAATGTTTTCTTACATTAGATCGTCGCTCTACGATTAAAATGTGGTCCGACCACATCCACCCACATTCCCCACACAACCGTAAACCACCAGCAAATGTGGAGGACCAAAAAAAGACAAGCTTGTAAAATGATGAACAAACTTGTCTTCTCGTCGTGTCTTTTTAATAGGGTGTGAACGGTAACAACATCGGTTGTGTGGTGGAAAATCCATATAAAGGTTTAGGGTTGACCTTTTCAAAATCGCATAAAAATTTTGAGCGTCTTTAAAGGAGATCCTGCATGGCTACTTCGTCCATGTCATCAAAGTCCTGGTTTTCGCCAACCATACCCCAGATAAAAGTATAGTTTCTGGAACCGCTGCCGGAATGGATGGACCAGGATGGAGAAATGACAGCCTGTTCATTGCGGACAACAATGTGCCGGGTTTCATTGGGTTCTCCCATATAGTGCATCACGAAAGCATCTTCTGGAAGATCGAAATACAGATAGACTTCCATACGTCGGTCATGGGTATGGCAAGGCATCGTATTCCAGACGCTTCCTGGTTCCAGATGTGTCATACCCATCTCCAGCTGGCAGGATTCTACCTGCCCAGGGAGAATGTATTTGTTGATGGTGCGGTGGTTGGAGTCTTCCAGAGTACCAAGTTCTTTTTTGTTTTCGGGCTTGATTTCCACATCGTATTCAAACTCGGCTTTTTTGTCTTTCAGGATTCGTTTTGCTGGGTAAGCCATGTGAGCCGGTCCAGAACACATGTAGAATTTTGCTGGGGTGTTTTCGTCTTTGCTGGTAAAGAACACGTCTTTTGTTCCTTTTGGAAGGTACAAGCCGTCTCTGGCGTCGATGTCATAGACAACACCGTCTGCTTCAACCGTTCCATCTCCACCGATGTTAATAATGCCCAGTTCCCTTCTCTCCAGAAAGTAAGCTGCACGCAGTTCATCACCGGCTTCGAGTTTCAGTTTTTCGTTTACAGGCATTGCACCGCCGAAAATGATGCGGTCGATGTGGCTGTAAACCAGCGTAATTTCATTAGGAATAAAAAGATTCTCAACAAGAAATTCTTCTCTCAATCTTCTCGTATCGTAATGTTTGGCATCTTTTGGAGAACAGGCAGTTCTGAGTTCCATATTTATTCACTCCTTTTGCTTTCAGGTTTCTATTTTATTTCTGTGAGATTTTACTTTTGCAGGTTTTGGAGGTTTTCATTGATTATAGCGACTTTTATTTCCAACTCTTTTGTCTTTCCTGCAAGTACGGGGTTTTGTTTGGATATAAGCTTACTGTGGGGTTCTGCCAAGACTTGCAAGGATGCCGCCGTCGACAAAGAGGATCTGGCCGTTGACGAAATCGGAAGCAGGTGAAGCTAAGAACACAGCCGGTCCTTCCAGATCTTTCGGAAGGCCCCAGCGGTTTGCTGGTGTTTTGGCGCGAATGAATGCGTCAAACGGATTCGGGGAGCCATCGGGTTGCTTTTCTCTTAACGGAGCTGTCTGACTGGTCGCGATATACCCTGGACCGATGCCGTTGCATTGGATATTGTATTCGCCAAACTCTGCACAGATATTTCTTGTCAGCATCTTCAGTCCGCCCTTCGCGGCCGCATACCCGGCGACGGTCTCTCTTCCGAGTTCGGACATCAGAGAACAGATGTTGATGATTTTGCCAGCGTTCTTTTTAATCATTCCAGGCAGCACGGCCTTGGAAACGATGAACGGTCCGATTAAATCTGTATCGATGACTTTCCGGAAGTCTGCCGCCGCCATTTCTAGCATCGGGGTACGCTGGATGATGCCGGCATTGTTTACGAGGATATCTACGCAACCGTGATCCGCTTCGATATCGGCAACCATTTTCGCTACTTCTTCTTCGTTTGTGACATCGCAGACATAGCCGTACGCATTGATTCCTTCTGCCTGATAGGCTGCGATGGCTTTCGCATTTTTCTCTTCACTTCTGCCGTTGAAGCAGATTGTCGCGCCCGCTTTTGCCAGGGCGCAGGCGATGCCAAAACCGATGCCATGGCTCGCTCCTGTGATTAAAGCAACTCTATTTTCGAGAGAGAATAACTGGTTGAAATAAGACTGCATGACTGTTCTCCTTTTTTTGTTTTATTTCGTAAAATCATTCTTCATGTTTCCGGTTCTTGTTTCCGGGATTTTTTATACGTATCCGCTTTTTTCTTTCATTTTGTGGCCTTTCGATCCAGAATTTTTTGATTTTGTAAAAGCCTGAGTGATTCTTTTTCAGTCTGGGACTTTCATAGTTGTGTCTGCTTCTTGCAGGACGCAGGAAAAAATCTGGTTGGGGAGTTCTTCGTTGCGCCCTTCGATCTGATCAAGAAGGAGCTTCGCCGCGTGGACGCCTTCTTCAAAAACGGGCTGGACGATGGTGGTTACGGATGGGGCGACCATGTGGACCCATTCTTGGGAATCAAAACCGAGCAGCCCGATGTGTTCAGGTATGAGTTCATGGTAGTTTCGGAGGATTAGGTATACCTTGTCGAGCAGGGCAGGGGTCGTGACAAAAAAGCAGGTTTTTTGGTCGATCCGGATTTCCTGGAGCAACCGGAATTCGAGGTCCTCCGTATTCTTTATGTCATTGACATAAAGATCTTTACGTTCTAGGTGTCGGTAGCGCATGACGTGGTCAAATGCAAGCACTCGCTGGGGAATTCCGTTACATTTATCTGCCTCTTCGCTGACAAGCACAAACCGGCTGTAACCAGTGCTTGCTTCTTTTTCCAGGGTCGTATAGACCACCTCATAATCATTGGAACGTACCCATGTCGCGTAGCGTGAGACATGCGGCGGGTTGTAAGCGACCAGCGGTATATTCTTTTTCATCGTACTCCAGAGCAGGTCAAAGCTTTCACTGGGATTGATGATGATACCATCCACATTCAGGCGGCTCATCTGCTCTATGGTTTTTCGTTCTTCTTCAAGACCATAATTAGTAACCGCTGCAATCATCTGGTAGCCGTTTTTTTGCAAATGACTTCTGACACCATCCAAAAATTCCGTTTTGGCCGTGTTTTCATTGGCTTGTACAATCGTGCCGACCAGGTGAGACTGCTTGTCGTTGAGTGATCTTGCCATCGCATTGGGAACGAATTCTGTTTCCTCGATGACGTCCTGGATCTTTTGCCTGGTCTTGCTCGACATCTTTTCAAATTTTTCGTTGAGGTAGAAGGAGACGGTTGTCCTTGATACCCCGGCTTTTTTTGCAATTTCCGCAATGGTGATTGAGTTCTTTTTCCGCATAGCAGAAATCTCCTTCGTTTCGCTTTCAAAACAGCGGCAATCTGCCTGAGCTGTTGTTTTTAAGTAAGCTTACACCATTGTGTGGGTTTGTTTTTAAAAAAAGATTCTGATTATAAAGAAAGAGGATGGTGCTCCGGGAAACGCCATCCTCCTCTTTGAGAAAATTTCAGTGTCTCAACATGGAGAAAGAGGAAGTTAAACTGCCATTCCGTTCATGAAATAGTTCATGAACAGCAGGATAATTCCGATTACCCATCCTACAGGAATGGTGTATTTCATGAACCCTTTAGAGCTGACTTTTGTATAGCCAAGGCCCCATGCTACCCAGGACTGTGTGATGTCCAAGTGCTGCGGAACGATTGTGGTAATCGCGAATAATGGGTAGAGGAATGTAACAGGCAGGCTGGAAGCCGCGCCGAGGATTACGACGGCGACTGCGGTTCCGCATCCTACCAGGTTGGTTGGACCGCGGAAGAAGCCGGCAGGAATCAGGACTGCCATTAACAGGGTCAAGCCTAAAGCATTGCTCGGGAAAATACCGCCGATAACCGCTTCAAAGTATGGACCTGCAAATACTGCCACGTTGTTGAACATTGCCAGAGTCAGCAAGAAACCAATCATTGGGGCAACGTCAACAGAACCATCGGTAAAGAGCTTGGAAATCAATTGAGAAATCTTGTCATAGCCATTTTTCAGTTTTCCACAGGTCAGCAAAGCGAACAGGGCGGATACGAAGAAGGCTGGGATAACCTGCAGTTTCAAGCAGACAACCAGGAGGATCGGCATAATAACGGAGATCCAGGAGATAGCTGGTGCATCAGCCTGTGGCTGGTTATTTGGAGTTACAGCAGCCCATGCATGAGACTTTTCATGACGGGATAATGCGATGCAGCAAACGATCATAACGATGACGAATGCAATACCCGCGGAGATGGCGCCAAACGGGAAGTAGTTCTGGAAACTGTAAGCAGCGTCGGCAAATTCTCCAGGAGCCATGCCGTCCAGGATACCCTGATACTGCTTGAAGTTTGTTACATTGGCGAGGATGCCGGCCATGATGGAACCCATAAATCCAAATAAGGAGATGCTCGAAGGGATGCCAAGAGCCTGCATGATCGGAAGAGCGATGACCGCGATAGCGATAACTGGACCGATACCGGTCATGGATGTGAAGCACAGTACGACAACAAAGCACAGAAGAATCATTGTGATTTTCGGTTTGTCACCACCAAGTTCAACGACTTTGCGGATCAGTGTAGAAGCAATTCCGGTCTCAATCAGTACGCGGCCGAAGAATGCGCCAAAGAAGATGTTAACCAGGATTGATTTTGCATAGCCTTCGGGACCAGCCTGGTAAACGTTGCCAATAACATCGATGACGGACATATCAGCCATCAACGGATTGGGGATCAGTGCGTTTCCAGTTAATACAAGTACCAACCAGAGGGTAGTGATAATAAGAAATCCTACCATCAAGTTCTTTCCTTTAACCGCGTAGTAAATTAACCCGACAAGAGAAAGGATAAGCAGTATACCAATAATCGTGCTACTCATAATTCTTTGTTCCTCCTGAGTGAATGAGTAAAAGTTGCAGGAATGCAGGGAAATCTATAACATTACCAGAAAGACTACCCGGAATTTTGTCTTTCTGTTCTGCTAACATCAATGTCATTTAGCTTAGTTTTTGTCCACCATCCGTGTACAGATGGTGGATTTTATGTTTTCTGGTTTAACGAAAATTAACTTTGACAATAACTTCATAATTATCTAATTTAATCCTTATCACGTTGAAAACATAACTTTATAAGGAGGAAAATATGGCAACTAAAGTTACTTCGCCGTCCGCGATTTATCAAAAATTCATGAAATCCCTTGAGGAATTTGCCTACAAACAGGAGAAGATTCTTGCTTCTGAAACAGGAGCTTTCTCACGCAGTCATTATCGATCATCAAAAATAAACTTATTCCATTTCCTGAATACATCCATTATCGGGAATGGGGCAACACTCTCTGATTTGTCCATGAACTATTTCGGCATGGGCAGTGTAAGACCATCTGCTTCAGCACTTGTTCAGACAAAAACCAAAACTCCAGTCAGCGTATTTTCAGCACTGCACAAAACCACATTGGCACTTTATTCCATGGATAAAAAATATAAAGAACACAGGGTAATCGCTTTTGACGGAACCAATGAACCTGTTGCGCCAAATGAAGATGAACCTGACTACATCATTTATACCAAGAACAAGGAAAACATTATCCGGGCCGGTATTCACGTTAACGCAGCCTATGACGTACTTAATGACAAATTTTTAGCCATCGTCACTCAAGACCAGAGGTCCAAAGACGAACGGGGCGCTGCTATGAAAATGGTCAAGGAGATTCATGAAGCTTATCCTGGCGAGACATTTCTCTTTGTCATGGACAGAGGGTATTTCTCTTACCCATTATGTAAGCTTATTGAATCCTTAGGGCACAAATACCTCATACGTATGAAAGAACGAGAGTATAGCTGCCTGACTTATACAGAGCTTGACCATACAGAAGACCAGCAGATCAGCCGCATTCTTACCCACCACCAAAGAAAAAGAGAAAAAGAAAACCCCCAGATGAAATACCTGGTCAAAAAATCAATGAGACAGATTGATCCAGAATCTGAATTTATTGATTTTGACTGCAGGGTGGTAGCTATCGAGATTGGCGACAACGTCTGGGAAGGACTGATTACCAATCTGGATGAAGCAGAATTTCCTCCGGAGGCTCTTGGATTTATTTACCACCTAAGGTGGCGAATCGAGCAGAGTTTCTCCTGGCTTAAA
Organism: Allobaculum sp. JKK-2023; assembly: GCF_034745455.1. Taxonomy (NCBI): domain Bacteria; kingdom Bacillati; phylum Bacillota; class Erysipelotrichia; order Erysipelotrichales; family Erysipelotrichaceae; genus Allobaculum; species Allobaculum sp. JKK-2023. The sequence goes on from NZ_JAYERV010000003.1 coordinate 1,707,675, forward strand.
TATGGAATAGGAATGAAACGTATCCACTCGATAAAAGCAGAATACATCATTCAGGAGATTTATTCATCCCTTATCTTCTACAATCTGGTTTCCGAGATCAAAAAGTGTGTTCTTGAATCATCTCAATCAGATAATAAAGAAGAGAATCAGACAACTTATGAATACCAAATCAATACAACTAAGGCGATACGGGCTATCAGGAACACGTTCACCCCGAAGTGGACGAAGAATCGAACGATTCGTCAAATTACAAAAGCGGAGTTTCAGGCTCTGACTGAGGAGCTGCTCAGAGAAAAACTACCTGTTCGACCAGAGAGGAGCTTCAAACGAAATCTCCATCCCAATCGTTTGATATGGTTCACTTACCGATAAGTGCGTTATACGCGCATTTAATGAATGTTATGTGCTTGTTAATTTCTTAAAAGCAGCTCTTATCAAAGAGTTGTTTTTAGTGCACCTATTTGGACGAATACATCCAGATTAATCAATATATTTTGTGCTTATTTGGTGCATATGAATGGATGAGGACCGGATTCAGTCTCGATCATTCACTTTGTCTTCAATTTTGAGACAAAGTTTAAAGTCATATTTTTCTAGCTAAATGACATTGCTGCTAACATAGTGTTTCTAAGAGATGGTTTAAAACGTTTTCCATGGCCTGTTCCTGAAGAATTTCAGGTTTGTCAAGCACCCCGCCATGGATGGTCTGCATGACTTCTAAGTTTTCCATCATCTGCCTATATTCTGCAGCCGCTGATAAAAGCGGTCCGTAATAATTGCCGGCAGATTCGAGCTGTCTGACGTCGTCTTCAGGCATCATTGAGATGAGCATCGTCGGTGCACCAAGGTCGGCCAGAACTTTTTCATCGCTTTCCGGCAGGGATGAGAGGGGATGAAGATGGTATTTCTTCTTCATTCTTCTTTCCATCATTCTCCGGAACGGCGCTGAAAATTTACCTTTCCTGATTCTGATTGTTTCTGTATTTCCAACCCCGCAGGTATCGAGAACGATCACTGCTAAGGGCTGCAGTCCTGGAAACTGTTCTTTCCAGTTTTTCTCGAACAGCGCGGCACCAGTGTGGCCCGTTTCTTCTCCATCTGTGAAGAGAGCCTGTAAACCAGGCTGTCTTTGCAAAAGATGGATGAGTATGCTGACGGATGACAGGTTGTCATTAGCGCCGCTGCTGCCTGAAAGGACATCATAGTGGGCGCACAGGATCGGGGTGTTTCCATCCGGAATCAATTTTCCCGCTATGATGTTTGTTGCCTGTTCATTTTCCTGAAGCTTGAAGTCAATGGCTTTTTCTTTTAAGCAGTCGAGAATTGCGTTTCTTCTCGCTTCATGGTCTGCCTGCTCTGAAAGGAAAGAGGCTGTTTCTTTTAATCTGTACGACATGTTTCTGCCATATTTCATACAGAAACTGCCTGCAGGGACTCTTGTTCAAAGCTCTGAGATTCTTTGGCGGCGGCTATCATTTCGTCGTAAAGAGCGCTGGCTGCTTTGGCAGAGTATCCGTAAACCAGGAATGCATCAAGGAGGTAGGCGCTGAAATTCAGATGGTTCATTCTTTCTGCGAAGGCCATCGCTGCAATTTCGCTGAGCACTGCGATCGGGCTTTTGTTTTCAACAGGGCCGATTTTCCAGAGGCTGATCCGGTAAGATTCGCTCCAGATACTTTTATCTCTTTGCTCTAAGACATGATAAAGTTCGTGAGCGATCAGGATATCTTTGATTTCGGTTCCTTCTGGCAGCCATTTTGGCATTGTTTCGCTTTTGTTAATCAGCGCGCCTTTTTCAAGGCCGTCTTTGTAAACCCGGACTGTATTGGGTTCAGCAAATTCCGCAAACAGGATTCTGCTTTTTGCCTGCGGCATCTGCGGGTATTCCACTTTGAGGTTCAGTTTCTGGGCGAGTTCTTCAGGTTTAATGTCTCCGTATATTTCAAAGATTTTGTCCGCTTGTTGTTTTCCGCACTCCAGCGCTGAGAGATAGAAGTCCATACGTTGGGCATCGGAGAAACGGCCATTCATCGGTTCTCTGGAAAAGGCATATTTCCACCAGTTTTCCTTGGGGATCCTCGACAGGTCTCGGATAAGGACCTCAGGTTTTTTAATACTGATATTGGGAAGTTCGAACTCTGTTTTTCCCATCAGAGACTTTGAGAGCCGCTTGACGTAGTTTCTGCTTTTTTCTTTCCAATCAGAAGAGGTCATTGCAATCACCTACTACGATGATCTTTTCTTCCGGCTGGCGTCCCTGGACATCCAGGTTCATCAGGAGCTTGTTCTGATCAAGATCCACCGCGCTGTAGTCGCATACTCTCGGTCCGACACAGAGGTAGTAATCCGGACGAAGGATCGTTTCAGATTTATAGATTGCGAGATCTTCCCACATCTCGTCGACTGCTTTGTGGTATTCTTTGGCAGTCATGCAGACGGCTTTGGCATTGGAATTCTGTACGCGGATAAAGCCTTTCTTATCGACAATCCGGACAGGCGTCTTGTCGCCTTTCTTTCCAGTGAAGACATAGAAATTGTCAGTTTTGCAGGCCAAGTCAATGTCGGTTACATCCGGTCCGAAATCTGCAGCAGCAAGTTCTCTGGCTTCAGATTCACTGCATTCTTTAAGCAGATCGGTTGTCTTGACTTCTGTCGAGCCGGTTGCGATTGCCGTGACTTTACCGGACTGGTTGTCAATTTCAATATGGACTTCCACCGTATCAGGAGCTGCACCGGAATTAATGCAGGCATCTGCTGCTTCTTTTCTCAGGGCTGCAATATCGGATTCTACCGGGTTCGGGATTACACGTTCGATGACATCGCGGACCATGGCCAGGGAAACACCGATGGAAGAAATGACTTCTGCATTTTCCGGGATGGAATACTGCAGGCCCATTTTCTTTGCACAATACGGAACGAGGGAAGCAGCGCCACCGCCGCATCCGACAAGCTTCATTGCGTCATGGTCGAGGTGATATTTTTCCGCAAGGGAATTGATGCAGGCGCTGACTTTTTCATAGTCTTTTTCGAGAATTCTGGTGGCCAGGTCTTCGACGGTAATACCCAGCTTGTCAGCAACTGGCTGCATGGCTTTTCTTGCACTTTCGGCATTGCCGTGCGCGAAGTATTTTTCGTCGATCAGGCCTAAAACGTTAGCTGCATCGGTATTGGTGAAGGTAATGCGTTTTCCGTTCTCCAAGACGAGAACGACATAATCACAGGGATCGCCGGGTTTTGGGGAGACCAGTTCAATTTTTGGATTCACGATTTCTTCTGGATCGGTGAAGCAGGCATATTCGCAGCCAGCGATATGAGCGGAACGTGGTCCAACGTCGACAACGTCTTTATCGCTGATGCGGACCATGGAGCCGCCGGCGCATCCAAGGATGCGGACATCCAGGGAGTTAATATAAGTGTCGTGGCCGCCGATCTTGGCATAGTCAACACCTGGGCGTCCGTTTTTAATGACTCCGATGTTTGTGGTCGTACCACCAACTTCGAAATAAATCGCATTGGAAGCACGCAGGTACATCAGAGATCCCATAACGGAAGCAGCAGGACCGGAAAGAGCGGTTAAAATTGGGCGCTTGCGCATTTCGGAGATTTCCATAACGCCGCCGTCGCCGCGCATGATCATCAGCGGCACTTTTACACCGGCGTTTTTAACGGATTCTTCTGTTGCATTCGCAGTGGCGACCATTTTTGGAAGAATTGAAGCGTTGATGGCTGCCGTTCTGGTTCTTCTGGTTAATCCGTACAGTTTTGTGATGTCAGATCCCATGGTGACTGGCAGTCCTAAGGCGGTTGCCTCATCATAGATCATTTTTTCTTCATCTTGGCTGTCTACACCAAATGCCATGGAGGCAACCAGCACGTGCGCGTTTTTCGCTTTGAGGGATGTGATGGCATCCTGGATGGACTTCTTGGAGAGTTTTTTCTTTGGAATATACTCGTTGCAGATTGGAATTTTCTTTCCTGTTTTTTCATCAAGAATGATATCTTTGAGTGTCAGCTGTCTTTTGGCGAGGAATCCTTCAAGTCCGCCGCCGGCTACACCGATTACACCTACTTGGGCGACGTCGCCTTCGATAAAGGCGTTGGTGGCCTGGGTAGTAGAGTGCGCGACGAATACAACATCGTCAGGAGAGATCCCATTTTCTCTCAGGCAGTTTTCAAACGACTGCACAACACCGCGCGCTACGCCTTCTTTGGCGTCGTGGGTTGTCTTTACTTCATTCTTGCCGATAATTTCATGTGTTTCATTGTCCATGGCGACACACTTCGTATAAGTTCCACCTACATCAATTCCCATTCTTACCTTTCGGCCGGTCTGAGTCATCATCATTTCCTCCTGTATGTTTTCTATATATGTGTTTTATGGATTTTCCCTTTTTTAGAATTAGGTAAAGTAGTTTACTATACTTTTTTAATAAAAGAGGAATTATTATTCCTCAAATAATAGGTATTCGATACTCTGTGTTTCTTTTTTGTTTGCTTTTAGGATTGGCTGTTTTAGACCTTCATAATTGATCGCGTTAGGGTAGAACTCCGGTTCAAAGCAGAATCTTTCCTGACGTCCGTAATTTACACCGTTATGTCCGGTATAGTTTCCGTTTAAGAAGTTACCGGTATAGAAGTGAACACCAGGCAAATCCGAGCGGACCACCAGTTTCAGGCCGTTGGCTTGCGCACTTCCCATTTTCCTCATGCCTTCGCCGGGAATGTTGAAATGGTGATCAAATCCCTGGGTCATCACAACCTGCGCATCGTCTGTATCTAATGCTTTTTCCAGTACTTTCGGTTCTGTGAAGTCAAACGTAGTTCCAGCGCATTCGACATAAGTGCCGTCTGCTGTGCCATCTTCCAGATTTGGGGCGTATACATCGGCTGGGATTTCAATTACATGCCCAAGCACGCTCCCTTTACCGTTCAGGTTAAAATACGAGTGGTTCGTAATCCCGAACAGCGTGTCCGCATCAGCGGTCCCGGAAGTATCAATCCGGATGCCATCCTCTAATAAGGTATAGATAATTTCGACCTCCAGATTTCCAGGGTATCCTTCATCACCGTCTTCCGAAAGTGCTGTAAAAACAATCTGGTTGTCTGCTGTTTCTTCACCCATAAAGAGCCGTTTATCAAATCCGTTTTCACCGCCATGCAGGGAGTTCCCCCCTTTGTTGGCAGTAACATGGTATTCTTTGCAGTTCAGCGTGAATTTTGCGTCTTTGATCCGGTTGGCCACGCGCCCGATCATCGAACCAAAGTGAGCTGTGTGATTCACATAATTTTCGGCATTATCGAATCCAGCGACCAATTCAAGGCTTTTGGGCTTATAAATCCAGGAAACGATCGTGGCTCCATAATCGGAGAGTGAAAGCCGAAAGTTTTCATTTTCCAAGATAAAGAGTGAAGTCTCTTCGCCTTTTTTGTTTCTTCCAAAGTCATTTTTCATTTTCTTTGTACCTGAATGGATAAGTTAACTAGTTTACATTTGGCCTTTTTAGCCACATTTCTCCCATCTCCTTAAAAAATGCCGTTTCCCTGCAGAATGGAAAATCAGGGAAGAGAGTCAGAGATTTGAAGAATCCGGCATAAAAATAAGACCGGAAGATCATCTGTGTAAAACACTATGTAATAATTTACATAATGTTTACAGGGGAATCCGCCTGGTAAAAAGCATTTCTGAAAAACTGTAATGGATAAAGAAGAACCAATCGTTGAAGAATCCGGTCATACTTTTCTGGTTTTTAGAAATTACAGGCAGTTTTCTCAAATATAAACTAGTTTACTTTTGGAGAAAAAATTTTATATCCCGATTTGGTGTCTGCTAAGGAGCAGAGTGATAGAAAAGGGGATCTTACGCAAATGTAGTTTTTAACACTAGTGATCAGTAGAAGCCTCTCATTCTGACTATTTCTCATTCATGATCATTGTTTAAATGACCGTTTTGTCTTCCCAACGTGATTTTTCAATCCAGTCTGCTAACAAAGTTCTGGCATTTAATCCACCACACGTTATACTAGATTGGGCATAAAACTTATGGAACAGGTGTTCAATGTTGGCTCTGCCAAACATGGTACGTTTGACAAGCTTATAGCGGCAGTTGCCGCCTTCAACGAACCCGCTGCTATGCTCATAGGATATTGCGTTCTTGACCGGCGCAATATCTTTTTTTATGCCGTTTATAAAGCCTTGGATTCTACTCTCCTCATATTTGGTACAGAACCAGTCAAGTTTATCTGGATTGTCTCCCATCAATGTCTCATGGAAATCCTTCCAGAGCTGATCGCAGAATCTCACTGCAGGATACTTATCCAGAATCTGTTCGTACACTTTCGCAACTTCAGTCTCCTTCATCTTGTCCCGATCGCTGGTTACCATGTATTTCACGATGTCGTAGCGTTTGACCTGAACCGCTTCAGTGCCCCTGTCATAGTCAAAAGGCTTTATGAGTTCGTCTTTGAGATGAGTATTCTTCATCTGATGAATATAATGCAAGACCGTACCATAACAGGCCTTGCATCCTTTAGATTGCAGGTATGAATAGATGACAGCGGGTTTATGGCCATCAATAACCATTTTATAAATTATATTGGTATAGTTATCCATGTCTGTCTTATACTTTGGTCGCTTTCTAACCTCTTTTATTCCTTCAACTTCCTCTTCCGTCATCTTCAGGTATTTTTTTAAAGTCGGATAGGAGATGTCATATTTCTCCTGAAAATCCTTGAACTTAGGCTTCACGGTCTCAGCCCATTCTTTTCGCAAAGAACAGATCATTGCGTACTTATCAGAACAGACTTTTGCCTGTCTTTCATACTGTTCTGCGTAAAAATCGTCACTTTTGGCTTTGTCTTTGATGATCTGGCAGTTTGTTTCGGCAACGGGTGTATTGTCATATTCCACTTTTTCTGCAACAGCAGGCGCGGCTTTCTCTGTCTCAGGTTTTACTGAAGTAATCTCTCCATCCTTTACATAGAGTGTAGATGGAATTTCACACTTCAAAATATCCTTAATACGGCCTACAAGATTCTGGAATAAGTGGAAACGGTCTGCTATCTGAGTACAGTCTGGCAAGATCTCAGAAATCGCTGAAGCAAAAGCGGAAGCACGATCACGGGTTACAATCTTAACCTTCTGGTGTTTTTTCAGCCACTCCTTAAGTGCCTGGCCATCTCTTCCATCAAGCAGCGCAATAACCTGGTGCGTTTTCAGATCGTAAATAGCTGTGTGGTAGGTTCGCCCTTTTCTGGAACTGACGTCATCGACACCAATGGCCTTGATATCAGGGTTATCTACGATTGTAATGTTTTTGTAGATTCTGGTGATGGTATCATGGCAGACATCAATGCCCATGGACTGGCACACGTGTGCTGCCACATTTGCCGAGCAGAAGAGTGAAATAGACAGCAGAAAAACAGTAAGTTCGTCACTTTTCCGCTGATTAAAGCGGTATCCCTTGACAGGAAGCACAAAAGTAACTTTCTTACCATGCTTATTGAAGTAGACAAGGCGTTCCTGGCGAATATGAACATAAGCAGTCTGGCCTCCAACAGGCATGATCTGACAGATGCGTTCCTGATATCCATTTGTGGAAATACATTTTTCACCGTTTGGTCCACTGATTTTCCCGGTTTCTGGAGCATGAATACGAAAAAAGTGGAGGCAGCCATACTTGTCCCGATAATCCTGTCGGTCAGCGTCTTTAATCAAATCTTCACCAAAGAGAGAGGACTCAATATCGTGAACAGGCTTATTCTCTTCGTGAATACGGATAAAACTCAGTTTGTTCATTGTCACCACAGTCCTTTCAGAAACCCCTTAAAGAGCATGAAATTCTATGATAATGAAATAAGCAATAATGAGCAATAAGGTTATTGATTATAGATGCTTAACAAACCTAATAAAGATAATTAATTTATTTAAATGATCAAAAAAGGGACTGTCATTGCGGACAATCCCTACTGATCACCAGTGTTAAAAACTACATTTGCGTAAGAACCATATTTGGATCTTACGCAAATGTAGTTTTTAACACTAGTGATCAGTAGAAGCCTCTCATTCTGACTATTTCTCATTCATGATCATTGTTTAAATGACCGTTTTGTCTTCCCAACGTGATTTTTCAATCCAGTCTGCTAACAAAGTTCTGGCATTTAATCCACCACACGTTATACTAGATTGGGCATAAAACTTATGGAACAGGTGTTCAATGTTGGCTCTGCCAAACATGGTACGTTTGACAAGCTTATAGCGGCAGTTGCCGCCTTCAACGAACCCGCTGCTATGCTCATAGGATATTGCGTTCTTGACCGGCGCAATATCTTTTTTTATGCCGTTTATAAAGCCTTGGATTCTACTCTCCTCATATTTGGTACAGAACCAGTCAAGTTTATCTGGATTGTCTCCCATCAATGTCTCATGGAAATCCTTCCAGAGCTGATCGCAGAATCTCACTGCAGGATACTTATCCAGAATCTGTTCGTACACTTTCGCAACTTCAGTCTCCTTCATCTTGTCCCGATCGCTGGTTACCATGTATTTCACGATGTCGTAGCGTTTGACCTGAACCGCTTCAGTGCCCCTGTCATAGTCAAAAGGCTTTATGAGTTCGTCTTTGAGATGAGTATTCTTCATCTGATGAATATAATGCAAGACCGTACCATAACAGGCCTTGCATCCTTTAGATTGCAGGTATGAATAGATGACAGCGGGTTTATGGCCATCAATAACCATTTTATAAATTATATTGGTATAGTTATCCATGTCTGTCTTATACTTTGGTCGCTTTCTAACCTCTTTTATTCCTTCAACTTCCTCTTCCGTCATCTTCAGGTATTTTTTTAAAGTCGGATAGGAGATGTCATATTTCTCCTGAAAATCCTTGAACTTAGGCTTCACGGTCTCAGCCCATTCTTTTCGCAAAGAACAGATCATTGCGTACTTATCAGAACAGACTTTTGCCTGTCTTTCATACTGTTCTGCGTAAAAATCGTCACTTTTGGCTTTGTCTTTGATGATCTGGCAGTTTGTTTCGGCAACGGGTGTATTGTCATATTCCACTTTTTCTGGAACAGCAGGCGCGGCTTTCTCTGTCTCAGGTTTTACTGAAGTAATCTCTCCATCCTTTACATAGAGTGTAGATGGAATTTCACACTTCAAAATATCCTTAATACGGCCTACAAGATTCTGGAATAAGTGGAAACGGTCTGCTATCTGAGTACAGTCTGGCAAGATCTCAGAAATCGCTGAAGCAAAAGCGGAAGCACGATCACGGGTTACAATCTTAACCTTCTGGTGTTTTTTCAGCCACTCCTTAAGTGCCTGGCCATCTCTTCCATCAAGCAGCGCAATAACCTGGTGCGTTTTCAGATCGTAAATAGCTGTGTGGTAGGTTCGCCCTTTTCTGGAACTGACGTCATCGACACCAATGGCCTTGATATCAGGGTTATCTACGATTGTAATGTTTTTGTAGATTCTGGTGATGGTATCATGGCAGACATCAATGCCCATGGACTGGCACACGTGTGCTGCCACATTTGCCGAGCAGAAGAGTGAAATAGACAGCAGAAAAACAGTAAGTTCGTCACTTTTCCGCTGATTAAAGCGGTATCCCTTGACAGGAAGCACAAAAGTAACTTTCTTACCATGCTTATTGAAGTAGACAAGGCGTTCCTGGCGAATATGAACATAAGCAGTCTGGCCTCCAACAGGCATGATCTGACAGATGCGTTCCTGATATCCATTTGTGGAAATACATTTTTCACCGTTTGGTCCACTGATTTTCCCGGTTTCTGGAGCATGAATACGAAAAAAGTGGAGGCAGCCATACTTGTCCCGATAATCCTGTCGGTCAGCGTCTTTAATCAAATCTTCACCAAAGAGAGAGGACTCAATATCGTGAACAGGCTTATTCTCTTCGTGAATACGGATAAAACTCAGTTTGTTCATTGTCACCACAGTCCTTTCAGAAACCCCTTAAAGAGCATGAAATTCTATGATAATGAAATAAGCAATAATGAGCAATAAGGTTATTGATTATAGATGCTTAACAAACCTAATAAAGATAATTAATTTATTTAAATGATCAAAAAAGGGACTGTCATTGCGGACAATCCCTACTGATCACCAGTGTTAAAAACTACATTTGCGTAAGAACCAGAAAAGGCCCGGGATATTTTCTTCCTTTTCTTCTTTCATGTTTCACACTTGTAGTGTAAAACCTTACATAAAAAAAACGAGCATATAACGCTCAGAAAATTCACCAAAATTCGGGCTTCTTTTTCACATATTTATCCACGGAATTGCTGTCTCCCATAATTTCCAGCAATTTCTTTTACCTAAAAGGCGTGGTGAAAAGAGTGAGAAGGTCCAATGGCATTAGGCTGGAAAAATATGACTTCACACTTTGTCTAAAAAACCACAGGCAAAGTGGATGACGGAAACTGAATTTGCTGCAGTTCACGGAAGCCTTAAAGGAATTTCCCCAGAATGAGAGGGATGGCATGGCTCGTAAACCAGACACTCACGTGAAAGATCAACACAGGAATAAGTCGCTCCAAATAGGAAGATGACGAAGAAGGGATTTACGGTGGCTTTGAGATGCATTTTCTGAGGGCAATGTGGACAGACTCTTTTCTGGTCTTCGAGATTGAAAAGAATACCAGACGGACAAGAAAGAATCAAGGAGCGTATTTGATGACCTATACCTATCCAATCTTCCAGAAAATGTATGAAATGGGGATCATCCCCGCCGTGCTCTGGCAAAGGCTATGTGCAATGGCCAAATTCCCATTGCCGAAATCACTTATCGCACTCCCGCTGCCCAAAAAGCCATCAAGAAAATGAAAGACGCATGCCCTGAGATGATTGTTGGTGCTGGAACCATTCTGGCAATCGAACAGGCAGCTTCCGCCATTGAAGCCAGCACCCAGTTTTTAGTTGCACCCGGGCTGAATCCCGAAGTTGCCCGCTATGCTCAAAAACAAAATGTTCCGGTTATTCCGGGGATTTCCACCGCATCTGAAATCGAAACCGCTATGAACCTTGGACTAAGCGTCTGCAAATTCTTCCCAGCTGAACCCTGTGGCGGCCTGAAAACAATCAAAGTCTTTGGCGGTCCCTACAAAACCATGACCTACCTGCCAACAGGAGGTCTTAACAGCTCGAATATGAACGAATATCTGGCCTCTGACCTGATCTTTGCGATCGGCAGCACCTGGATGGTTCCTCAGGAACTGATCAGCGAACAGAAATTTGATGAGATCGAGAAACTGTGCCACGAAGCTGTTGTTAAGATGCTCGATCTGCACATCGTTCACTTTGCGGTGAACGTTCCCGATGACAAAGCACTTGAACAAGCCACCCAGCTGGCCGACCTTTTCCAGGTCGACGTCCGGCCCATCAGTGCCGGTTATTTTGCAGGTGATCTTGTCGAAGTCCTTGGCAAAACTAAAATTGGAACCCATGACCATATTGCGATTGGGACACCAAATGTAGAACGAGCCATCGCCTTCTACCTGCGTAAAAGCTATACGTTCGATGAATCCTCTATCAAACGAAACCAGGCAGGCAAGATTACCCTTGTCTACTTCAAAGACGGAATTGCTGGCTTTAAATTTCACCTGATTCAAAGCATCAGATAGCATGCCCCCAGCCATCGGCCAGATTAGCCATCCATTCTATCAGCTCTAAGAAAACCTCAAACAAAAAAATCCCTGAAGAATATTGGATTTCTCCTTTATTCTTCAGGGATTTACTTTCGTCTGGCGACTTCCTATTTTTGCTTTTACACTATCGTCGGCGTTCAATGGCTTAACGGCCGTGTTCGAGATGGGAACGGGTGTGACCCATTGGCTATCGTCACCATACTTGATTTGAGTTCCTGCTTTACCAGGACAGCTTTGCCTCCTGTTTTTTGCATTCGCTCATTGACATGAATCTTTCAAAAACAAACACCAGCTTCGACATAACCTTGGTTACAGTTATGATTAGATCATTTCTGATCGTTTACTTCTTATTACCGCCTGTCTGTGATTTTGAATGATTCTGGAATCATTGTCTTTAACTTGCGTCTTTGACTCTGGTTCCATATCCTTCATCAATTCTTCATCACTCCAACAGGCGCTCTCGTTATCTTAGATTAAGCTTTCGACCGATTAGTACTGGCCAACTTCATTACTCACGTAACTTCCATACCCAGCCTATTTCCTTGTAGTCTTCAAGGGGTCTTATCTACCGCAGATCTTATCTTGGGGCTGGCTTCGCACTTAGATGCTTTCAGCGCTTATCCATTCCCTGCTTGGCTGCCCGGCTGTGCCACTGGCGTGACAACCGATGCACCATTGGCAGGTCCATCCCGGTCCTCTCGTACTGAGGACAGCTCCCCTCAGATCTCCTGCGCCCACAACAGATAGGGACCGAACTGTCTCACGACGTTCTGAACCCAGCTCGCGTACCGCTTTAATGGGCGGACAGCCCAACCCTTGGAACCGAATCCAGCTCCAGGATGCGATGAGCCGACATCGAGGTGCCAAACCCCGCCGTCGATGTGAACTCTTGGGCGGGATCAGCCTGTTATCCCCAGGGTAGCTTTTATCCGTTGAGCGACGGCCCTTCCATTCGGCACCGCCGGATCACTAATCCCGACTTTCGTCCCTGCTCCACTTGTTGGTGTCGCAGTCAGGCGCGCTTATGCATTTACACTCTCTGTCTGGTTTCCATCCAGACTGAACGCACCTTTGGGCGCCTCCGTTACTCTTTAGGAGGCGACCGCCCCAGTCAAACTGCCCGCCTGGCACTGTCTGTAAGATTCTCTCTTCACGTTAGGGCTTCAAATCATCAGGGGCGGTATCCCAACGGCGGCTCCAAAGAAACTGGCGTTCCTTCTTCATAGCCTCCCGCCTATCCTGTACATGATCATCCAAAACCCAATACCAGGCTGCAGTAAAGCTCCATGGGGTCTTTCCGTCTAGTTGCGGGTAACCTGCATTTTCACAGGTACTAAGATTTCACCGAGTCTGCTGCCGAGACAGCGCCCAAATCGTTTCACCTTTCGTGCGGGTCAGAACTTACCTGACAAGGAATTTCGCTACCTTAGGACCGTTATAGTTACGGCCGCCGTTCACTGGGGCTTCGGACCACTGCTTCTCCCTGCGGATAACAGATCCCCTTAACCTTCCAGCACCGGGCAGGTGTCACCCCATATACTTCGCCTTGCGGCTTTGCATAGAGCTGTGTTTTAGTTAAACAGTCGCTTGGGCCTTTTCACTGCGGCTCTCTCGAGCGCCCCTTCTTGCGAACGTACGGGGCAATTTTGCCGAGTTCCTTGGCAACAGTTCTCTCGCTCACCTTCGCTTGCTCAGCGCGCCCACCTGTGTCGGTTTTGGTACGGGCCGCAATAAAGTTTAAGCTAGAAGCTTTTCTTGAAAGCCGCTCCATGTGCTTGGCTACTTTCTTTCGATTTCGCTTACCCTTCACGCTCTGTACGCATTGATCCGGATTTGCCTGGATCCGTACTGCCGCGCTTGGCCCTCAATCCATTAAGAGGGTCACACTTCCCGTCTTTGTCACTCCATCGCCTTTATTGCGGGTGCAGGAATCTTCGCCTGCTTTCCATCTGCTTCGCCTGTCGGCTTATCATTAGGTCCCGACTGACCCAGGGCGGACGAACCTTCCCCTGGAATCCTTGGGCTTTCGGTGTGCAGGATTCTCACCTGCATCTCGCTACTCACACCGGCATTCTCACTTCCATGTCCTCCACAGACTCTCACGATTCTGCTTCCATGAACATGCAACGCTCCCCTACCATAAAAATCTTTCAATCCTTATCCGCGGCTTCGGCAGATGACTTAGCCCCGGTACATTTTCGGCGCAGGGCCACTCGACTAGTGAGCTGTTACGCACTCTTTAAAGGGTGGCTGCTTCTGAGCCAACCTCCTAGTTGTCCGTGCGTCCCCACATCCTTTTCCACTGAGTCATCATTTTGGGGCCTTAGCCGGCGGTCTGGGCTGTTTCCCTCTTGAGCATGGACCTTATCACCCACACTCTGACTGCCAACTTTTCTCCTTGCGGCATTCGAAGTTTGATTCCATTCAGTACCCCGGGATGGGGCCATCATGAATTCAGTGCTCTACCTCCGCTGGCTTGCGTTAACGCTAGCCCTAAAGCTATTTCGGGGAGAACCAGCTATCTCCGGGTTCGATTGGAATTTCTCCGCCAGCCACAGGTCATCCGCCAGCTTTTCAACGATGGTCGGTTCGGTCCTCCACAAAGTTTCACCTCTGCTTCAACCTGCCCATGGCTAGATCACCCGGTTTCGGGTCTGCTCCTGGCTACTTCATTCGCCCTGTTAAGACTCGCTTTCGCTTCGGCTTCGCATTTTCCTGCTTAACCTTGCATCCAAAAGCAGCTCGCCGGTTCATTCTACAAAAGGCACGCCATCACCCTTTGACGGGCTCTGACTTCTTGCAGGCATACGGTTTCAGGTTCTCTTTCACTCCGCTTGCGCGGTTCTTTTCACCTTTCCCTCACGGTACTTCTTCACTGTCGCTCACTCTTACTTATTCAGCCTTGGCGGATGGTCCCGCCTGCTTCCGACAGGATTTCACGTGTCCCGTCGTACTCAGGATCTCGCTGACTACTTCGCTTGCTTTCCAGTACAGGGATTTCACCTTCTGTGTCCGTGCTTTCCATCGCGTTCCTGTTCGCTCGCGTTTTGTCTGGTGCGCTCCTACAACCCCATATCGCTATGGTTTGGGCTAATTCCCTTTCGCTCGCCGCTACTCGGGAAATCACTGTTGTTTTCTTTTCCTCCGGCTACTTAGATGTTTCAGTTCACCGGGTTGCTCTCCATATTCAGAAATATGGATGACTGGATATGACTCCAGCCGGGTTCCCCCATTCGGATACCTGCGGATCGTCGCTTTCCTGACAGCTCCCCGCAGCTTTTCGCAGTCTGATGCGTCCTTCATCATTCAAGAGTGGCAAGGCATCCTCCGTACGCCCTTCCTTGCTTGATCTAGTTTCAAATATGCTTGTTTTTAACTATGCTTTTTCGAGATTTTTCTAATAAGAACTGTTAACTGTTTTCTGACTTGGTAAATCTTGTGACTTCAAAGATTGAATTTCTTCTCTCTTTTCAGTCGGTTACTTTCGTAACGTTGCTACTTACAACTTACGTCAGACCTTCTGTTATGTCTTATACTGATGTTCGTTTTTCAAAGATCCATGTTTTAGACTGTTTCTTCTGTACTTCTCTTTTGAACTTTGTTCTTCGAGAAGAAGATGAATTTCAGCCTGGAAGATCGCTCTTCCAAAACTCTGTTACAGACTCCAACTTAGTTACTTAATGCTTCCTTGTACTTTCTCCTTAGAAAGGAGGTGATCCATCCCCACGTTCCCGTAGGGATACCTTGTTACGACTTAACCCCAGTCATCGGCCCCGCCTTCGACGACTCACTCCTTTTCAGGTTATGCCATCGGCTTCGGGCGTTGCCGGCTTCCATGGTTTGACGGGCGGTGTGTACAAGGCCCGGGAACGTATTCACCGCGGCATGCTGATCCGCGATTACTAGCGATTCCAACTTCATGAAGTCGGGTTGCAGACTTCAATCCGAACTGGGACGCCTTTTCTCGGGTTCGCTCCACTTCACAGCTTCGCTTCCGTCTGTAGGCGCCATTGTAGTACGTGTGTAGCCCAGGCCATAAGGGGCATGATGATTTGACGTCATCCCCGCCTTCCTCCGGTTTGTCACCGGCAGTCTGATCTGAGTCCTCATCTTACTGGTAGTAACAGATCACGAGGGTTGCGCTCGTTGCCAGACTTAACTGAACATCTCACGACACGAGCTGACGACAACCATGCACCACCTGTGTGGATGATATCCTCCAACTTATCTCTAAGTCTTCGCATCCCATGTCAAGGCCTGGTAAGGTTCTTCGCGTTGCTTCGAATTAAACCACATACTCCACCGCTTGTGCGGGCCCCCGTCAATTCCTTTGAGTTTCACACTTGCGTGCATACTCCCCAGGCGGAGGAGTCATTGCGTTAGCTTCGGCACCGGGGCATTACCCCCGACACCTGCTCCTCATCGTTTAGGGCGTGGACTACTAGGGTATCTAATCCTATTTGCTCCCCACGCTTTCGTGCCTGAGCGTCAGTAACAGTCCAGGCGGCCGCCTTCGCCACTGGTGTTCTTCCATATATCTACGCATTTTACCGCTACACATGGAGTTCCACCGCCCTCTCCTGTCCTCGAGCGTGGCAGTTTCCAAAGCCTGTACAGGTTGAGCCCGTACCTTTCACTTCAGACTTGCCACGCCGCCTGCGCACCCTTTACGCCCAATCATTCCGGATAACGCTTGCCACCTACGTATTACCGCGGCTGCTGGCACGTAGTTAGCCGTGACTTTCTGGCAGGTTACTATCAAAAGAAAAGCATTTCCTCTTTCCTTCTTTTCTGACCTGCAACAGAGCTTTACGATCCGAAGACCTTCCTCACTCACGCGGCATTGCTCGTTCAGGCTTGCGCCCATTGACGAAAATTCCCTACTGCTGCCTCCCGCAGGAGTCTGGGCCGTGTCTCAGTCCCAGTGTGGCCGATCGCCCTCTCAGGCCGGCTATGCATCATCGTCTTGGTAGGCTTTTACCCTGCCAACTAACTAATGCACCGCAGATCCATTCATCTCCCAGGCTTTAAGGCCTGTTTCAAAAACAGAAGATGCCTTCTGTTTTCCTATGGGGTTTTAGACTTCGTTTCCAAAGCGTATCCCCCGGATATGGGCAGGTTATCTACGTGTTACTCACCCGTTCGCCACTGAACACAAAAGTGTTCCGTTCGACTTGCATGTATTAGGCATGCCGCCAGCGTTCATCCTGAGCCAGGATCAAACTCTCCATTTGATATTGACTCAACGCTATTGCGTTTATATTTCGTGAATTGATTATTGAAGTATTAAGTGTTGTTTCAAGAATCGACGTGTTAATTTCGAATATTGAATTGTCTGTAATCAGAGTTTTCAAAGAGCCATCTGTTTGTGAGTGAATCATTTTCCCTCACAAGGCTTGTTTATCTTACCATCAGCAGATCCAGAAGTCAACATCTTTTGTGAAATATTTTTAAGAATTTCACAATTGATGATTTCTTCGATATCTAGTGATGATCCGCACTGTCGGGAAGCCATTTCCCTTGCGCTCAACCATAGTAACACAACGGATACTGTGGATCAAGCCTTTTGTGAATAATTTTTATTTATTCACAAGATGTCGTTTCTGCCCTTTGAGGCTATGCTGTCCAACCAGATCCTGATGGATCGGTCTCGGCTTAGCCCTTGAACAAAAGCTTGATGATCATAATCCCACTAATCGCCTGTTGTCAACCTCTTATCTCAAAAATTTTAAAGAAATTCTGTGTAAGCCTTTTCTCCAGATTTTCGGCTTAGGTTTCAGTCTTTTTCACCTTTTCTTTTCATTTTACCAAAGTCTTGCAGTATGGTTTCAGACTGTATTTCAGAAGAGTTGGTTTTCTTATTATTAAGATAAGCCGGTCTTCTCTTGAAATCTTTTGTGATTTTCTGCCAATGTCATTTAGCTTAGTTTTTGATAGTTAGTATTGTCCACCATCCGTGCACAGATGGTGGATTTTATGTTTTCTGGTTTAACGAAAATTAACTTTGACAATAGCTCCATAATTATCTAATTTAATCCTTATCACGTTGAAAACATAACTTTATAAGGAGGAAAATATGGCAACTAAAGTTACTTCGCCGTCCGTGATTTATCAAAAATTCATGAAATCCCTTGAGGAATTTGCCTACAAACAGGAGAAGATTCTTGCTTCTCAAACAGGAGCTTTCTCACGAAGTCATTATCGATCATCAAAAATAAACTTGTTCCATTTCCTGAATACATCCATTATCGGGAATGGATCAACACTCTCCGATTTATCCATGAACTATTTCGGCATGGGCAGTGTAAGACCATCTGCTTCGGCACTTGTTCAGACAAAAGCCAAGACTCCAGTCAGCGTATTTTCAACACTGCACAAAGCCACATTGGCACTTTATTCCATGGATAAAAAATATAAAGAACACAGGGTAATCGCTTTTGACGGAACCAATGAACCTGTTGCGCCAAATGAAGATGAACCTGACTACATCATTTATACCAAGAACAAGGAAAACATTATCCGGGCCGGTATTCACGTTAACGCAGCCTATGACGTACTTAATGACAAATTTTTAGCCATCGTCACTCAAGACCAGAGGTCCAAAGACGAACGAGGTGCTGCTATGAAAATGGTCAAGGAGATTCATGAAGCTTATCCTGGCGAGACATTTCTCTTTGTCATGGACAGAGGGTATTTCTCTTACCCATTGTGTAAGCTTATTGAATCCTTAGGGCACAAATACCTCATACGTATGAAAGAACGAGAGTATAGCTGCCTGACTTATACAGAGCTTGACCATACAGAAGACCAGCAGATCAGCCGCATTCTTACCCACCACCAAAGAAAAAGAGAAAAAGAAAACCCCCAGATGAAATACCTGGTCAAAAAATCAATGAGACAGATTGATCCAGAATCTGAATTTATTGATTTTGACTGCAGGGTGGTAGCTATCGAGATTGGCGACAACGTCTGGGAAGGACTGATTACCAATCTGGATGAAGCAGAATTTCCTCCGGAGGCTCTTGGATTTATTTACCACCTAAGGTGGCGAATCGAGCAGAGTTTCTCCTGGCTTAAATATGGAATAGGAATGAAACGTATCCACTCGATAAAAGCAGAATACATCATTCAGGAGATTTATTCATCCCTTATCTTCTACAATCTGGTTTCCGAGATCAAAAAGTGTGTTCTTGAATCATCTCAATCAGATAATAAAGAAGAGAATCAGACAACTTATGAATACCAAATCAATACAACTAAGGCGATACAGGCTATCAGGAACACGTTCACCCCGAAGTGGACGAAGAATCGAACGATTCGTCAAATTACAAAAGCGGAGTTTCAGGCTCTGACTGAGGAGCTGCTCAGAGAAAAACTACCTGTTCGGCCGGAAAGGAGCTTCAAGCGAAATCTCCATCCCAATCGTTTGATATGGTTCACCTATCGATAAGTGCATTATATGCGCATCTTATTGATACAAACCACCCATACAATTCTTAAAAACGGCTCTTATCGAAGGGTTGTTTTTAGTGCACCTATTTTGATGAATACAGCCAAATTCTATTCCTATCATCCACTTTGTCTTTGATTTTTATACAAAGTTTGAGGTCATATTTTTCTAGCTAAATGACATTGGATTTTCTGCCCAGAAGACCGGCTTATTATTTGCGGATTGCTTTACGGATCCCTGATTGTTCTAACGGATACCGGGTTGCTCTACCTAACTGTTTATTTTGAATTCCCGACGTCTTGGCGAATCGAACAGATCTTTAAAGGTCTCTTGTGTCTTTGTACCTCTATATTTCTGTTTCTGCCTCTGTAGTCGATACTCTATAGTTAACACTCCATCCTCAGTACTCCATGCTCAGAAGTTCTTCAAAGTCATTGATTCCTTTTGGTTCTACCTGTTCACCAAAGCCGTATTTCACCCAGATGAATGGGATGCCAGCATCCATTGCGGCTTGTTTATCCCCATTGGTATCGCCAATGTAGATTGCTTTTTCCAGGTTGTCTCTGGCCATGAGGGCCTGGATGGTTTTATCTTTGCTTTCAAGGGTTTCACCATAACAAAGATGACCATCAATCACGTCTTCAAGGTTTGCGTTGGCAATGAAGTCTTCAATGTATCCGATCTGGCAGTTGGAGACGATGCCGATATAGTGATCTTTAGCCAGTTCTTTCAGAGTCGAAATGACATGGTCATAAATGCAGGACTGGCATCCACTTTGCAAGTCGATGACTTCCTGGGTTTCCAGTTTGGCCATGATTGCTTCTGCTTCCTGAATGGGAAGCTCAGGCAGATAAAACTTGCGGAAGGCATCCATGGTTTTGCCAAGGAGCGGGGAAAGGTTTTCAAGGGTGACTCTGCGGGACAGTCCTTCTCGTTCAAAGGTATTGTTCCAGCTGTCAGCAATCTTCTGACGGGTATCCCATAAGGTTCCGTCAAGATCAAAGAGTAAAGGTGTTTTCGTTTTCATGACTTCAGTCTATCTGGGGCTGAATCACTCATCAAGTTCAATCCGGTCTTCAGGAATTAAAGACTGGCGTTTTGAATACAGAAAAAAAAGCAGAACGGGAAATCATCTGATTTTGGATCAGACTCCATCATTCTGCTTCAATGCACCATTTCCATTTAAACTAAGACTTTTATACTTTTATGAGTTTATTCGATCACCATGAGTACTCAAGTGTGTTTCTTTTGAGATTTACATACACAAGTCGAATTATCCCCATGATCAGTGTCATACCAGATAATATTAAACGTGCCATCTCCCTCTATCAGCCCATAAAGTCGTTCTTTTCCCTGGATCCGCAAAGAAAAAAGGCTTTCCGCTTCAATACGCAACTCTTCAAGCCGCTCTATCGCACATTTGTTTAGGGTAGAGACCTGAATAAAGTGATTTTGTTTTTTAGGTTTGATAATTTCTTTCCATGTCTGGCTTTCCCAGCCATACATTTTTGGCAGGACATTCTTTGCTACTCCATCCGCTTGCTTCAAAGGACTCCACATTTCCTTATCCATTTGAATAAAACGCCAAGAAGGAGTTCTATCAAAATAAGCGTCCGGATTTTCAGAGCGAACTGCGCCAGATTTTTGAGGACTTTGCTTCAGTTTTGGAACTTTCTTTTTAGAGGGACTCATAATATTCAGCCATTGAGGCTTTACTGATTACCTCTTCGCAATGGTCCCCATCGTTGTAACCAGCCCGGGCATTTTTCCACGGATCCTCCATATGGGTCAGACGACTGAGCCACTGCGCATCTTTATCACCATAGTAGTCTAAAACCGAATTCACTGTATCCTTCTGTTCCTGCGTTAAACGATCAGAATTTCCATTCTCATCTGTTTTCGAAACAAGAAATTTTCCTCGGGTCCGGATGTAAAGCGGTCGACAAACCGGGCCATTTTTCCAAGCTTCAAATTCCTCGGGAAAGAGTTCCTTGCCATCCCAAACTAAAGACCAGGCCTGTGCGTAATAGCAAAGCTTCTGCAATTTCATCGCACTGAGCGAGCCTTTCTTTTCAAGAATATAAGTTGCCACATCAAAAACTGTTGCCATGTCATTCTCCTCCTCCCTCAAGAAGATTATTGAATGGTTTGGAATCTGGCACAAGGCGTTTGAAGAAATTTTATATAGATTCACTGATCCATCTGATCTTTTTCCCGCTCGATCATGGCTTGTAAAACGCCTTCAATCAGTTTTACAAATCTAATTTAGAAAGTCTTAATAAATAGTCAATTAAAATATTTTTAAGATATGTATACCATCTAATTCAATTGATATCACTACAACCTTACCAATCTCCTGATCCATAAGACCAGAGAAAAAGCAGAACGGGAAATCATCTGATTTTGGATCAGACTCTATCGTTCTGCTTTGTGTTTTCTGTTGTCAAGGTCTGGCTTGATCGTGTTCAGGCTCAGATCTTTTCATTTAGGCTTATCTTCTTGTTTAACCAATCGTCTGGGCAACCTTCGATCTGAAATCTTATTCGGTAATAATTTCAATGCCGTCGTCGGTGACCAGAAGCGTCTTTTCCCATTGAGCGGAGAGTTTTCCGTCATCCGTATAGGAAGTCCAGTCGTTATCAGCATCAATGAATAAGGAGGCAACGCCTTCATTGATCATTGGCTCGATCGTGAAGACCATCCCTGGAGCCAGCACCATGCCCGTACCTTTGTGGCCAACGTGATGGATATAGGGATCTTCATGGAAATCATTGCCAACCCCATGGCCGCAGAAGTCGGTGACCACTGAAAAGCCATTGGCATGGGCGATCGGCTGAATGGCGGCACCAATATCGCCGACATTGCCCCATGGTCTTACAGCTGCAATCCCGGCTTCCAGGCATTGTTTGGTCACATCGACCAGTTTTTTTGCTTTGTCGGAGACTTCACCGATGCAGTACATCCGGCTGGCATCCGCATAGTGGCCATGATAGATGGTTGTGCAGTCGACATTGACGATGTCTCCTTCTTTTAAGACGGTATCATCCGGAATGCCATGGCAGATCTGGTCATTGATTGATGTGCAGCAGCTTTTTGGAAAGCCTTCATAGCCAAGAGGAGCTGGAGTTGCACCATGTTCAATGGTGTAGTTGTAGACGAGCTGGTCGATTTCATCGGTGGTCATGCCGGCATGGATTTTTTCTCCAACCAGGTCGAGAACAGCCGTATTGATTTTGCCGGCTTCCCGGATCCACTTGATATCTTCTTCGTTTTTGATCAGGCGCTGTGGGGGTACCTGTTTGCCGCGCAGTTTCATCGACATCAGTTTACGGTCAAAATTTTCATGGCATTTCTTATATTTCTTGCCGGATCCGCACCAGCAAGGATCGTTGCGTTGAATCATTGTCTGTTTTCTTCTTTCTAGAGTTTGTTTTGTCTAACTTCAATATACTTCAAAACGCAGAAAAGAGAGCTGCCTTTTGACAGATCTCTTCGTGAGGTTTGGATTTTGTTCAGGAGTGGCTCTAAATGGCCGGACTAAATCTTCTTTTTGGAAGGGTTTCGGCTTTTGCTTCGAGCGATTAATACACCGCCCGTTCTGACTGTCCTTGCTCAAAGAGTTCACGGTGGGTTTCCACCACCAAGATGCGGTCTTTGCCGCTCATATCTTTTAAGACTTCTACATTGGCATCAGGAAAGTATTCCCTGGCCAGTCTGGAGAGGCGTTCGCCCTGGTCGTAGCCCATTTCAAAGGCCATAATGGCGTTTGGCTTGAGGACTTTGGAGGCGTTTTTAAAGACGGAGCGGTAGAAATGCAGGCCATCACTTCCTCCAAATAAAGCAACGTTGGGTTCGTAGTCAACCACACCATGATCGAGCTGTTCTTCGGATGGGATATAGGGCGGGTTGCAGACGAGGAAATCACAGAACATTTTCCGATCTATAAATGGCTCTAACATATCGCCTTCCAGAAATACCACGCGGCCGCCAAGTTTTTCATTGTTGGCCCAGGCGACCTGTAAAGCGTCTTTGGAAATATCAGAGGCGTAGACATCCAGTCTTGGATCTTCAAGACTCAGCGTAATGCCAATCGCACCGCTGCCGGTTGCCACATCAAACACAACGGGATGTTCGACCTGTTCAAATTTCTGGTCGAGAAGCATTAAAACCTGGCCGGTGAGTTCTTCAGTTTCCGGTCTTGGGATCAGGACGTTTTCGTTAACCATGAAGTCATAGCCATAAAAATTTTCAAAGCCTAAGACATAACCTAATGGCTCGCCTTTTTCCAGACGGTGAATGCCTTCAAGATATTCGGTCGCAATCTCCGAATTTGCCGGTCCATCCAGGTCCATATACAGATTCACGTTGCGCAGTCTGCACAGTTCGTTGAGCAGCATCATCGCTGCCTGATCGGAATTTCCAGCCTGATAGAGACGTTCTTTTCCTTCATTAAGCAATTGATGCCAGGTAATCATGATAAGGATTCTCCGGCGAGTTTGGCTTTCTGATCAGCCATCTGTAAAGCTTTCATCAGATCATCCAGACGGCCATCAATCATTCGGTCGAGCTGGTTTACAGAATAACCGATGCGGTGATCGGTAATCCGGTTCTGTGGGTAGTTGTAGGTGCGGATCTTTTCTGCACGGTCGCCGGTTCCGATTTTGGTTTTCCGTTCTGCTTCGTTTTTCTGGTCAATTTCACGCTGGCGTTCTTCTTTGACACGCGCCGCAATGGTAGCCAGAGCGGTCGCACGGTTTTCGTGCTGGGAACGGCCATCCTGGCATTTGACGACAATGCCGGTTGGCTTGTGGATAATGCGGACCGCGGAGTCGGTTTTGTTTACGTGCTGACCACCGGCACCCGATGCACGCATGGTTTCAATTTCCAGGTCGTTCATATCGATATCAAAGTCTTCTTCATCGATTTCCGGGTAAACCAGGACGGTTGCGGTTGAGGTCTGGATACGACCCTGCGATTCGGTCTTTGGAACACGCTGCACGCGATGGCTTCCGGATTCATATTTCAGAGTTCCGTAAGCATGCTGGCCGGTGATCTTAAAGCAAATCAGAGAATAGCCGCCGGCTTCGGAGTCTTCAGCATCTGTGACTTCCAGCTTCCAGCCTTTGGAGTCTGCATATTTGGAATACATGCGAAATAAGTCGCCCGCAAAGATGTTGGCTTCATCGCCACCCGCAGCCCCGCGAATTTCCATAAAGGCGTTGTGGGAGTCGTTAGGATCCGTTGGAACTAAGAGCAGTTCGAGCTGTTTGATATAGTCGTCAATTTTTGGCTCGAGTTCTTCGATTTCCATTTTGGCCATTTCGCGGATATCTTTATCATCCTCGTTCATAAGTTCTCTGGCATCCGCCAGGCCGGCCTGGGCGGCTTTGTATTCGTTATAGACATCGACAATCGGGGTCAGTTCATTGGCTTCGCGTCCAAGTTTTGACATCTGTCGGCGGTCACTGACGACACTCGGGTCCATCATTTTTTCATTGATTTCGTCCAGACGAGCAGCAAGCTTGTCGAGGCGTTCTTCCATTTTTGCCATGATTTGTCCTTTCTGTATGGTAAGTATCTGTCTGCTGGATGAATCAGGCTGTCCGTTGATGGGTCAGTCTGTTTGTTCATCCAGCCAAAATCTGGGCATCCTTTCTTAATGGTTCAGTCTGCGCAGACTTTGAAAATAGAGGTGCAAATAAAATTTTGCGTTTTTGGTTTCGCGCTGCATGGATTGAATTCACATTGAGATTTACATAAGAAGTTTCTGCTTCTATCTTCCGATTTCCAAAGCGCCTTGGGCCAGATCACGCCTGCACGGTGCGGTCTTTGCCTGTTTGTTGGTGAAGTTTAAGAAGTCAGGGCGCAATTGGTCAAGCTTCATTATAACAAGAAAACCTTCAGGCTTCGAAAAAGACCATTTTTTGCTCTTGACAAGCTGTTGAAAAGCCTACACGATCTACCTTGTACTTTTTCGGGAAGGTCGTAAGAAAGTGCTGGTTGATCTGCGATTTGCATCGTTCTTTTGATTGAAGATCCATGTCCGTTTAGAATATAAAGTTAGAAGAAGACAGAAAAGCTGTTTGTCTGCCTTGAGAAAATCAGCTCTTCTGGATTTTTTATGGTGAAATTTCAAGATGAAGTTTTTGAAAAGAAAACATTCTGGACCGTTTTCTTTTCCTGTCTTTGATCGCTGGAGTGGATTTGTTCTCTGTTCGATGCGGCTTGTTCGTGCTTTTGGGATGAATTGGCTTTGATGAATTAGAGTTTCCCAATGCGCTTTTGTGCCTGCATCCATCTGAAAAAGGATCTGATTTCTTTCTGCTCACAAACCTGCTCATCCAAAAGCTTATCCATGCTCTATTCAAAACAAGAGCTGGCTTCAATTTCTTTGATCTTCCAGATCGATTCTGATCTTTGCGATCTTCTCCCACCACTTCAACAATTCAACAATCGAATTCGAGAATTCGGATTGAATTTATTTTGCCAAGCACTCTAAGACGAAAGGATAGTGAACGCATGAAGAAGAAAGTTCGTAAGGCCGTCATTCCGGCAGCGGGATTTGGAACCCGTTTTTTACCTGCAACCAAAGCCATTCCTAAGGAAATGCTCCCGATTGTAGATATTCCAACCATTCAGTACATCATTGAAGAAGCGGTGGCTTCTGGCATTGAAGAAATCTGCCTGGTCACCAACTCCTATAAACAATCCATTGAAAACCATTTCGACCGTTCTTTTGAACTCGAAGAAAAGCTGAAAGCCAGCAACGATCTTGAACATTTACAGATGATCGAAGACATTACCGACATGGTCAATGTCGTTTCAGTCCGTCAGAAAACGCCCAAAGGCCTGGGCCATGCCATTTTATGCGCCCGCAGCTTTGTGGGTGATGAACCCTTTGCGGTGCTGCTGGGCGATGATATTGTCGTCAATCGCGGTGGCAAAGGGGCGATCCGTCAGTTGATGGATGTCTATGAAGAAACGGGTGCAAGCGTCGTTGGCGTGCAGCCCGTTGCAGATGAAAACATTTCGAAATATGGCATCATCGCTCCAAGTCAAGCAATCAATGACCGGGTGATGGAAGTTTCACACTTCGTTGAAAAACCAGCCTTTGAAAACGCGCCAAGCAACATGGCCATTTTAGGCCGTTATGTCCTGAGCCCCGATATTTTCAATAAATTAGAAGACCAGAAAGCCGGCAAAGGCAACGAAATCCAGCTGACCGATGCGATTGACCGCCTGGCCAAAGAAGAAGCTGTCTATGCCTGCCAGTTTGACGGCAATCGTTATGACGTTGGCGATCGAAAGGGATTCTTACAGGCACAGGTTGAATTTGCGCTCAACCGCGATGATACAAAAGAAGCCATGGAAGACATCATCGAAGCATTAGGCTATATCAAATCTGACAAACCCGCTCCAGCCGAAGAAAAGCCAGCCTGCAAGATCTTCAAGACCAGCCCTGTCAATGAAACAGCCGATGCCTCCAAAAAAGCTTTCCAGACCAAAGCCGCCATGGAGGCTGTAGAGCCAATTGAAACAGCCCAGGCCATTGAAGGCATCCAGAACGGATCTCTTGAAGAAACGGCCATCGCATCGACTGTTTTAGACGCCGAAAAAGAAGGCTGCCAGAAATGATCACCGATACGCATTGCCATATCACCTGCGATGAACTGTATCCCCAGGTTGAGGAAATTTTAGAACGAGCCCAAGAAGCCGGTGTAGATCTGATGATGGTGATGTGCACCAACAAAACGGAATATCTGCGGGCTCTGGACCTGAAATTTAAGCATCCAGAACTGCTCAAGGTTGCCTTTGGCTTTTATCCAGGCGATGCCCAGGACATCACCCAAGAAGATCTGGACTTCTTACGCCAGGAGGCAATGTCCGGCCGTATGGATGTCTTAGGTGAAATTGGCCTGGATTACTATTGGGACACAAGCTTTAAGGATTTACAGAAAGATCTGTTCAAAAAGCAGATCGAACTGGCCAATGAAGCAAACCTTCCGATTTCCATCCACATGCGGGATGCAAGCCGGGACACGATGGATCTGCTGGAACAAAATGCGAAGACACCTGTCATTCTGCATTGCTTCTCCGGATCTTTGCCTATCATGGAAGAAGCTTTAAAGCACAAGATGCTGATCTCTTTTGCAGGACCGATTACCTATAAAAACAATAAGCAAGGCCCGGCCAATGTAGCAGCCTGCCCGGTTGAATGCCTGCTTTCGGAGACAGATTCTCCTTATCTTTCGCCGGTTCCTCATCGCGGGCATCGTAATGAACCTGCTTTTGTTCAGGCAACCGTTCAAAAGATCGCGGATATCAAAGAACTGGACTTTGAAGAGGTCAATCAACAAATCCGCCGGAACTTTGAAGCCCTGTTTGCAGCTGAAAAATCTGATAGAAACTCTGTAGATCCATCTGCTTCCTTGCCACCTGCTTCTTCTCAAAAAGAACAGGCTCTGGCTTCCATTCCTTCCTTTCTGGAACAGTTTGATCCTTCGTGGAAGGAAGTCATTGTTTCTGAAGAAGAAAACGCAGAAAACAAGTAGAACGAGCCAAGAAGTTAAGGAATCGAGAGGTTCCAGTCTTTGGTTCGTTTCCCCATAAACATTCGATTTCCCTGAATCAACCAGAACAAAAGGCCTTCCTTTCCTGTCGATCCTTCACGGATCATGCATGGTAAGGAAGGCCTTTATCTGTTTGAATATCGGCTTGAAAACAAATCTTCTCCAATCCTGATCTTCAGATTCAGGTCAAAACATTCGCGTAGAATTTTCCTTCTTAATTTTTCAGGCTCTCTGCCGCGGTTTCCATTTCAGTGATTCTTGTCTTATAGGCCTCATCGTATCGTCCATATTCTCGATATTCTGTTTCATCTGAAAAAGAACTTGAAGGATTCGATTGATAAATCTGGTCTGGAACCCGACTCAGCTCTTCAAAAAACAGCTGGGCAATTTTGTCGCCTTTTCTGATGGTTATTTTGTTATTGGAAGCATTCAATACTCTTAGATAGGCTTTTGTGTGATGGCCCGGAAAATAAGTTGGACCATTTACGATTAATCCGGTGCGCATGAGTGAATTTTTTTCACCAACAATTACCGCAAGATCTTTGGGAACCCAGAACTCTTCTTCAGACTGGACCATAACAAGCTCGCCCGGATTCAGAGTCAATTCTGTTTCATGTTCTTTTCTCAGAATTTTTCCGATTCGAATATCGTAAGAGATACATCCGAGGTTTTCTTCGTTGAAACCATTTTGAAAGATTTCATCTTTTCTGTTTCTGATATCCTTATCAACCGGCATTTCATCACCTTCTTGTATTTATTCAGTTTAATCCAATTTCTCAAAGGGATTCAATGGACACGCTGATATTCTCCACAAAAACAATCCATATATTTGAATCTTTTGCTTTTCAGTAACGAATACCAGAAAACATTTCTGACCAATATAAATCTTCTTTTTCCGGATTCATTGGAGAGCATCAAATCTATGGCGCTCTCTTTCCAAGTTTAGAAAACACTTCTCTCCTTTCTGCGTATATGGAAATAAGCAGGAGACATTGGATCTTTTCAGCTGCGGTTTTTATCAGTCCCCCTGACTGGAATTAACTGAATCCGCACTGATTTCTATAGGAATTGTTGACAGTTCAATCGTTCCGTAAAAGAACGGAAAGATGAAAAACAAACAGATGATCCAGTAGATCTTCTGCCTCGGATATGTTACAAGGAGAATAAAGCATGACATCCACGGAAATTGAAACATCAATTGCGCAGGGACTGCGAAGCACCGAATATAAAGCCAGATACGATGCGGCCTGTAAGCGGCTTTTATCAGAAAAGGTAATTCTGGCTCATATTTTGAAGGCTTTTGCAAAAGAATATAAAGATTCGTCCACAGACGATATTGCGAACAAATACATCGAGGGAAAAACTATGATCTCTCGGTTTTCGTCTGAACCTGACACAGTTCCTCCGCTGATCACTGGTATTGATACTGTTCAAAAGAACGAGAACAGATTGGGAATTGTTTACGACCTTCTGTTTCAGGCACTTGTTCCTGATTCTGAGGATCATGTCGAATTAATCATCAATATCGAAGCCCAAAACGAGCCGAATCCTGGCTATCCCTTACCTAAACGATCCATCTACTATACCAGTGAGAAAATCGCTGATCAGAAAGGTCGTGTCTTTACTAAAGACCACTACGAAAAAATCAGAAAAGTCTACTCAATCTGGATCTGTCAGAACCAGCCTGAATATCGGGCCAATAACGTTACCCACCTTCATATGGCCTGTGATTCGTTCGTTGGTGATTATCAGGAAAGAGAATGTGACTACGATTTGCTCAGCATTTTCATGGTCTATCTTGGTGGTTCTGAGGGCGACGGAAAATATAAAGGAATCCTGCGCTTATTGGATGTACTGCTCTCCAACAAAAAAAGTGCTGTAGAAAAAGGAAACATTCTCAAAAATGAATTTGGGATTCCGATGACTGAATCAATGGAAAAGGAGTTTAACAATATGTGTAATTTAGGTGAAGCGATTGAACAAAATGGAATTCAAAAAGGAATCAAAAAAGGGCGTCATACTACCCGTTTGGAGGACATCCAGGCCATTCGCAAAAATCTTGGCTATTCTTTGGAACAGGCGATGGACTTGCTTAATGTTCCAGACGACGAACGCTCAGAGTATCTGACTTTGCTTCAAGAACGACTTGAAGCTTGAATCTCTGAACGATTTGATTGAATTCGTTCAATCAGCCTGATCAATCTGGCAGATGAAAAGCCCTCTTTTCCTGGATCCATAGGATCGTATCTGGAAAAGAGGGCTTTTTTGCATCCATTCAAAGTTTTTCAGATTCGCTTTACAGATGAAACCACCTGTGTTTTCGGTTCAATCAGCCCAAAGAAGGCCTGGAATCTTCTACTCTATCACTTCTGTTTTACTGCTTCTGCTTGTTTATTGCTTCTGCTTGGTTGAGCCTGACAATCCGGTGCTGATTACGCCTGGTTTTCGTCTGACTGGCAAACTTTATGAACAAATTCACCGGTTACGGCGTCATTTAAAGCTGTGGACAGAGATTCGTTGAGTTCGACAGCTTCGATCGCAGCGGCTGCAAGCGGAGCGACGGACAGAACGGTCATTTCGTTATAAAGCTTGGAGTTTTCGGACTGGTCAATTGTGTTGGTTACGATGAACTCAGTCAGTTTGGAGTTTTTCAGACGCTCGATGGCCGGTCCGGACAGAACACCGTGGGCACAGGCAGCGATGACTTCTCGGGCGCCTTTTTCATAAAGCATATTGATGCCGGATGTTAAAGTACCTGCGGTATCGACCATGTCGTCGATCAC
The DNA here is from genome assembly GCF_034745455.1 of Allobaculum sp. JKK-2023. Taxonomy (NCBI): domain Bacteria; kingdom Bacillati; phylum Bacillota; class Erysipelotrichia; order Erysipelotrichales; family Erysipelotrichaceae; genus Allobaculum; species Allobaculum sp. JKK-2023. The sequence goes on from NZ_JAYERV010000003.1 coordinate 1,738,147, forward strand.
AACGGCTACTTTGCCATCCACATCACCCAGCAAGTTCATGGCAACGGCTACGTTTGGTTTTGGACGGCGTTTGTCGATGATGGCAACTGGGGCGCCTAAGCGATCAGCAAGTCTTCTTGCGCGTACGGTTCCACCATGGTCGGGGGAAACAACGACAACGTCTTCGAGGTTGAGGCCTGGTTTGCTTTTGAGATACTCACTGATCAGGGTGAGGGTGTTGATATCATCGGCAGGGATATCGAAATAGCCCTGGATCTGGGCTGCGTGTAAGTCCATGGTGATGACGCGGTTTGCACCAGCTCTCTCTAACATGGTTGCAACCAGTTTAGATGAGATTGGCTGTCTTGGTTTGGCTTTGCGATCCTGACGGGCGTAGCCAAAGTATGGAATGACGCAGTTGATGGAGCGGGCCGACGCGCGTTTGCAGGCATCGATACCGATTAACAGTTCCATCAGATTGTCATTGACTGGACGGTTGGTTGACTGGACGAAGAAGACGTCCTTTCCGCGAACGGATTCACCAAGCTCGACAAGAATTTCGCCATCTGCGAAATGGTGGACAGTGCATTTTCCAAGAGGAATTTCTAAAATATCGCAGATTTCCTGCGCGAGATCGTGGCTTGCGGAGAGCGCAAAGACAACAGTAGAATCTTTCAGTTCTTCAGTTTTTTTCATGCTTGAATGTCCGTTCCTTCCTTTACGACTTGATGTGTGATTGAAGAATGTTCAGGGACGCTGGCATTTTCAATAATGCTGGCCTGAATTCGGGAGTGATCGCCAATGCTGGAATCTGAAATCCATGTCTGAGGATAAATTTCGACAAAATCGCCGATCACTGTGTTTCCAAGGATGTGCGTGTCAGGGTAGACGATGACATCATGTCCAAATCTGACATCTTTTCCGATCACGGTTCTAGAAGGGTCAACAATCTGAACCCCCTGTTCCAGCCAATAGCGATTAATGTTATCTTTCATCCAGGTATAGACTTGTGCAAGTTCGCTGACCGTGTTGATTCCGGCCATTTCATCTGGGTCGGCTGCAATGGCCTGAACGCTTTTTCCTTTGGCGGAAAGGATTTTTACCAGATCCGTGAGGTAATATTCGTGCTGGGCATTGTTGGTTGTCAGCTCTCCTAAAGAGTCGAACAGATCGCGATTGTTAAAGCAATACACCCCTGCGTTGATCTCCTTGATCTCTTTTTGCCAGGGGGTGCAGTCTTTGGCTTCCACAATGGCTTTTACCTGGCCGCTTTCAGAGCGAACGACACGTCCATAATGGGCGCCATCTTCCAGAATGGCTGAAAGTAAAACCAGGGAGTGGTTTTCTGCTTCCTGGTAAAGTCTTTCCAGCGTTTCGGCTTTCAGGCAGGGAACATCGCCATTCATGACTAAGGTATATCCAGGCTCGTCTTTTAAGACGGTGCACTGCATGACGGCATGGCCTGTTCCTAACTGTTCTTCCTGCATCGCAAATTCAGCGTCCGCAAAAGCCTGCTTTAAAGAATCGGCTTGATATCCGGCAACGATCACAATGCGGTCGGCTCCGGCTTTCTTTAAAGCATCCATCGGGTAGGCTAAAATCGGTCGATCAATCAACATATGCATCACTTTGTTCTTTTCCGATTTCATTCGGGTTCCTTTGCCTGCGGCAAGGATAATGGCATTTTTCTGCATAAGTGAACCACCTTCCGCGAGTATTTTAGCATACGGCCTTTCAATGGCGTCTTTTGGCTCTGAACATCAGGTTTCAGAAAACAAACGTCTGCTTTCATCTTGCGTCGAAGATGATTTTATCGAGTTCTGTTATATGTTCCGATTTCTTTTATGATCATTTTTTTGCCTGTTTTTATTTTCTGTTAATTTCTTACTTCCAACAACTTTTTATTGACTTCTGGCTATTTTATGGGACTTTTTCATAGTTTTTGGGAAATCCGGCCACTCTCGCCTTTTCTTTATTCCGCTTTCAAAATCCTGATTTCAGGCTCTGTCCAGGCCGAGCCGTCAGAGTAAAGTTCCTTTTCCTTCCAGAAAATGATCGGTCGGGCAAACAGAGAAAAAGACGACTTCTCATCCCTTCTTTGATCATCCCCTTTCCAGAAATGATTCTGGCCAGGAGATTTTCAAAAGGGGAAAAGTCGTCTGTTGATTTGATTTCTGTTTTTTGAGCAACTCTTTTTGGTGATTTTTTTTGAACAATTCTTTTTTAAGTCTGACTCTTTTAAATCAGGCGCTTTTGCAATCCAGCTTTTTTATCTGATGCTTTTGCATCTGTCCGATTCTGGACTGTTAAACCGCCTTACTGAATCGAATCGTATTCAGACTGCAAAGAATTCATCTCGTTGGTCTTGGATACAATCTCCGCCTGGATTGGATCGGCATCGTTTTTGATGGCCTGCCATGCACCATAAGCCGTATCGGCTGCCTGTTTTAAAGAAGACAGAGAGTTGTTGGCATCATTCAGGGTCTGCTGGGCAGAGGCGAGGTTATCTTCGAGGTCAGAGCGAGTTTGCGCATTGTTTGTTTTCTGGGTCTGGAGTTCGAAAATCTGAGCCCGCAGCTGATCGCGGTTGTCCACAATCGAAGAATCGGAAGTCTGACTGCTGTCATGATGGTCATTACTGCTGTTGATCAGCTCTTCAAGCTGGTTTTGCAAAGAAAGAATCTGATCCTGCAGTTCCTGATCATTATTGGGCAGATTGGCAAGCTGGCCGGTGTAGAGGTCAACATTGCTTTGGGCAGTCTGCGCTGCAGCTACCGCGTTGTCATAGTCGGCCTTTTTCTGGTTGTATTCATTTTCTGCCTGTGCAATTCGCTCAGTAGTCTGATTGAGTCGACCGGTCAGCGTATCAATTTCAGCCTGCAGCGAAGCCATCTCATCTTTCAGTTTGGCTTTTCGTTCGGCGTTGGCCACGTTTTCGTTGCTTGCATCCGGTTTGTCCTTATCGTCAGCGGCAACGAGCAGTTCATCAAAGGTCTTGCCGGTTAAAGCCATCAGGGTATCGTTGATTTTCTGCTTATTTTCATCTCCGAGTTTTTCATACACACTGCGGAAATCGAGGATTTTCTTGCGCTCGGAATCATCGTAGGAACCGTAATTGCTGATCCAGTCAAACAACTTCTGGAACTGTTCATTGTTCTGAACACTGCTCGCCTGGGAATCGATAAAGCGTTTGGTCATCACCCCGCCTGTTCCAACCAATACAATGGCCAGCACGACACCACAGATAATCGCATAGGTTTTCCAGGGACTGCGGCGTTTTTTGTGGGATCTTGAACGGGAATAAGAGGGTTCTTTGCGATAGGCTGGCTCCTTGCGAAGCAGGCTTTCATCAAAATCATCCTCATCTTCATCGCTTTTCAGATATTCACGGTGCAGCAGCGGTTCATCCTGTTCACTGAACTTGCGGATTTCGTCTTTATTCATCCGTACGGTGCCATCGCCTGCTCCAGCATTGGTACTGGCCTGGGCGGAGTTAAACACCCGCGTTGAGCCGGCATCCCCGGGATTTGGCATGCGGCGCGTCTGTTCGAGATCTTCCTGGCCATAACCGCCCACATTGATGCGACCAGTCAGATCGGGAACATCGTAGGGCTGATGAGTTGCCGTGTGCTGGGTATACGGTGGAACAGGATTGCCCACGGGCTGCCGTGGGTTGAAAGTCTGCGTCTGCGCCATGTTCGGATTCATGCCGCCAGCCTGATAGGTTCTGGTAGCTTCCAGATTCGGGTTCGGATTTGGACTCATGCTGGAAAAATCCTGAATTGGACGGGTTGTTCCCATATCCGAAGAAAGATCTTTCTGACCAAACGGCCCGGCTGTGCGGGTCTGGTCCAGATTCTGATCCCCTGCCGGAGCAGATCCATATGGGCTATTCATCACCCGGGTGTGATCGAAAGAATCCTCTGCCATACCCGAGGGCTGATGACGAGTCTGGTCAAAGTTCTGACCATTCATCACAGGCGTCTGCCCAAAGTCATCCGCCAATGGAGACTGTACTCTTGTCTGGCCGAATTCATCTGGCTGACGGTGAAGATCCAAACTGCCCGCTGTATTGGGGTTATTTGATGTATTTGGCGTACTTTGATGCGAATTTAAAAAGTCGGGAATGTCGGCCTCCTGACTTTGAGGTTTGGGGCTGACATTGGAGCCATTGGTATTGGCCTGACGGCTATTTTGTCCCTGACGGGAATAGGTCTGCTGGAACTGTTCGGATGTTTGCCTTGCACGCTCAATGCGCTGCATCCGCTCTTTGTTCCGGGCAAATTCACCAATCTTTTTTTCCATTTCCTGGTCATCTGATAAAGAATCCAGCAGTGAATCTAAAAGATCATTTTCACTTTTACTCATGAACAAGCCCCCTTTGTCGCTATTCTAACAAATATTTAAAGCCTAAGTATGGTCGATCCCCATAAGCATTACAAGGGTCAAGATACAATCAGGCGCATTGTATGATAGCGGATTAAATGGGAGTTTGAAACTGATCCTTGTGAATCTTTCGAAAGAATTCGCTAAAACTTCTTTATTTGTGGACGGTGGACATTTTTTCCAAAAAGTATTGTCCAGTCGAGTCTGTTCTTTTTCTGATGATTTTCAATCCACTCTGGATCCTGAACCAGCATCCAGAGTCCAATACAATATGGATCTGAAAGCAGCCAGGCAATCTGCTGGTCATTGAGGGGCAGCAGCGAGAGGGCCAGATAAGAAACCAGACTTCCTTTTGCCTGTTCGATCGCAAAGGCGGACTTTAATTGGATCCCAAAAAAGAAAGCCTGAAACGCCGGACTTCGAAACGACATCCCCACGACTTTGATCGGAACTTTCCCCAGAAGTTTTCTATGTTGAGGATAATTTTCCAGAAAGACTCTTGCCGGATCCAGATCGCCATACTGCAGAATTCTTCTGAGCAGCCTTTCCGTTTCAGCGTTGTTTTCATAGAGGACATAAATCTTCTTTTTCTTTGATTTCTTCTCTTGGTATGGATCGTGATATTGGCCTTGTTGATCTGGCCTGAATTGCTTTTGTGCTTCCAGCATTTCATTTGAGACCCAAACAACCAGATCCTTCGGTTTCAGCTTTTTCTCACATTCCGGGCAGAGGAGTCCCGGCCCCTGAAAAAGTCTGGCCAGGGTTTCGCACCCGGTCTGTTTTCCTGCACACCAGAGACACTGTTCATGTGATTGAGCTGACGCAGGCATTCGTTGAGAGCTTTGGAGGGACTTTGAATATAGGCCGTCCCTTCGCCGTAAGGATCCTTGAAGCTTCGTCCCGCTCTGCCGAAAATCTGAATCAGGCTGGCGGTTGTAAACACGAGATGATCTGCCCGGTACACGATCACCTGGACGGAGGGAACCGTAATTCCTCGTTCGAGTAGAGTTGTACATATTAACACCATGCTCTTTCTGGCATGAAAGCGGGCCATGATTTCATCTTTGTCTTTTGACTTGGAATGAATCACATCCACCGCAAAAAACGGCTTTAAAACCCACTTCATCCACTTGGTATCCGCAATCCGCGGCACAAATAACAGAACCTGCTTTCCATTTTGAATATGTTTTTTGCACTTGCGGATGATTTTCAACACCATCCGAAATTTCGAGCAGGTCACCACATCCGGGACACACAAAGGCTTTTGGTGCGGGCGTTTGAACAGATTCACCATCTCCATTTCATGATTTTCAATGGCCCGTAAAGACTTGGCATCCGGGGTCGCGCTCAAAAGCATCTTCTGGCCGATGCAGGATTGGCAGGCTATAGCTTCAAGCACCTCATTGCCTGCATAGGGGAAAGCATCCAGTTCATCAAGAATGAGCAGATCAAAACAGAAGGGATATCGATAGAGCTGATGGGTCGTGCACACAATCAGATCAGCATCCGTGACTTTGGTCATCCCTTCACAAACCGCAATCACCTTCAGTTCAGGAAAGTTTTTTGAAAGGCGTTTTGCAATTTCAATCACGACTTGTCTGCGGCTGATCGCAAAACAGACTTTCTTTCCCAAAGCCAGATACCAGCAGATGCTTTCCAGCGAGATCTCTGTTTTCCCCGCCCCTGCAGCCGCATAAATCAGCACATCTTTTTTGCTTTGAAGGATTTTCAGGGCTTTCGCAGAGACTTCTTTTTGAAAAGGCATCAGCTCAAATTCAAGAACAGGTTTTCCCACCCAGCGTGTATGGCACAGCTTTGGTTTTCGGGGTAGTTGTCCAGCAGGCAAGGGGCCAAAGTCCAGACACTTGCGACAGATCCATTTCCCCTGCACTTCAAAGAACAAGGCAGGATCTTCATTTTGACATCGTAAACATTTCATACTTGGATATACGCAAAGAGATGAGACATGTCTCTAGATCAGTAAACTGACTTCTTCTTCCATCCAGTTCAGCCTGCCCAGATTAAAAAACAGCCGCGTATAGATCGCAGCTGTCCATGATGGCTTACTTTGAAAATGACTGGAAAACCTGTCTATGTCACGGATTCCAATCCAACAAGACCAGTTCTTCAGCCCGGTCTTTTAAACTTTCTTAACCAGACCTGACTGGATATTTGGTTTGATCGACTTTATTCACTCAGTATCTTTATCCATTTTAGCAAGAATGTTTTGATATAATTCTGAAACGACAAATCTCTGATTTTTACTTCTGGGTTTTTCTGGAATTGTCATCTGCATCAACCCAGAGTCTAAAAGTGGGCGAATAATTGTCGTTGAAACGTAATTCCTTGTTTTTCCAAGATGTTCTGAAATTTCCGCTCTCGATTTAGCTGTCCTGCAAAAACGAATACACTCTTTTTCAATGCTGCTAAGACTATTAAAAATAGAAAAAGCTTTTACTTCTGTTAAGTTATTCACCACATTCTGCTCAACAGCATGACTTTCATGATTGTAAAAAATCACTTTAAATTCATTCCGGTTATCTTCAAACACCGGTTCTGGCAAACCAGCTTTCAGCATCTCACTTCTCATAGTGGGAATACCTGAAAAACGGTTTTCCGAATAATTCAATTCTTCCATTACTGTTGTCAGCGTGCTATTTCGTGTTTCTGGACTTTCTTTTCCAAGCCGGGTAACCGAAACATTTCCATAAATACCGCCCTTATTGATAATTTCCATTCGATCCTGATACATCTCAATCAAGATTGCTGAATCTTCTGTGTAACGGCTGTAATCTCTATGAATTAAAGCATTGATAATAGCTTCTCGTACTGCTCTGATTGGATACTCAGGCCTGTCAATTCGTTGCCCATTTTCATCGATTGCGATCTGCACTCTAGAGTTTCTGGCTACAAATTTCATTGCTTCTTCCAGCATTAAGGGAATAGAACCGACAATCTTCTTACTTTCAAGAAATCTCATGCCTTCTACAGTAGCTGCTCCCCGTTCTATTCCTGGACTGCGGGACGCTTTGATTGCCAAATTAGGAAAACAGGCTTGGGGATACTTAGAAAAAACCATCAATCCAGTCATTGTTGGCTTTCCATCTTTTACAATGCTGTGTAATTCAAGAAGTTCTTCATCAGTCATATTCTCAAACAGTGTGTTATTCCCTTGTCTGACCTTCTCGACATAACTTTTCAGCAAATTCTCATCTTTCATGACCCAGCCCGAATCCACAATTCGCCGATCTTCTTTTATCCCGCGCCGATAAGCATCATATTGATAAATTTCATATTCAGTCATTGGCAGATCGGCATCACCTACCCGAACATAGGATCCTTTTACAATTCCTTTTGGTTTATAATAAACAGGTCTCTTCTCATACTGAACGCCGGGAACCTCAGCTATCACGACACTTTTCCCTTCAATTGTTGAAGCGGAAAGAATTGCTCGAACAGGAGGCTCCATTTCCAAACATTTTTCCGCAACCTTTTTTTGAAGATCAGCTGCATTATAAACGCCAACCAATTCATATGTCGTTTCATCAATACCAAATGCAATTACTCCCCCTTCATCCTGATTTGAAAAGGAGGAAAAGGTATCATACAGTTTATTTGGGCAGCCACCTGAAGCCTTTTTGAGCTCAAGAAAATTAGATTCACATCGATCTTCTTGAATTTTCTTCACCCAAACAATTATCTCTTCGTGTACCATCTGATTTCCTTTCTGCTTAAACGAATAATCGTTAATTTAAAGCATTTTTAATCTACATCCTTATATTGCGCTCATAAATCATTTGTATTGCTATATTATCAATGGAAAAATTCGAATCTTCAACGATTTCTCAACAATAAATCTCGAATTTCAACGATTTCTCAACAGTGAATTTCAAACTTCAACGATTTCTCAACAGTAAATCTCGAATTTCAACGATTTCTCAACAATAAATCTCAAACTTCAACGATTTCTCAACAATAAATCTCGAACTTCAACGATTTCTCAACAGTGAATTTCAAACTTCAACGATTTTTTATGAGCAAAAATCGTTAAAGCATTCTATTCCTTTATTGCGCTCTTCTAAGATGAAGAAAAATCAGCGGAATTTTGCCCTGTTAAATATAAATCTGAGGTTCAAGATGGCAAAAAAAAGGCTCTTACGCAAATATCGTGTTTAGCTATCATCATTATTATCGACGATAGCAATTGCCGCTAAGCCCAATAACCCAAGATGCGATAGGCCAACTCATCTCGAATTAGGTATTGATTATTTAATCAACAATATGAATGATGCAAGCTTATTCATTCTCCAGGATTATTAGTGTTAAAAACCACATTTGCGTAAGATCCAAAAAAAAACCGCCGAATGGGCGGAATTTTTCAAATTTACTTGTTTTCGTTGCGTCCGTATTTTCTGTTGAACTTTTCAATACGTCCCTGTGCGGCTGCGAAGCGCTGACGTCCAGTGTAGAATGGATGGCAGTTGCTGCAAGTATCTACGCGAAGAGTGTCACCTTTCACAGTAGATCCGGATTCAAACTTATTGCCGCAGGAAGAGCAAACAACAGTAACGGTATGGTAATTAGGATGAATTCCCTTTTTCATGCCAGTTCCTCCTTCCGCCTTAAACCATCGGCTGGTTTAAAGTAAGTGCCTATGCATTATAGCAACCCACCCCAGTCAATGCAACTCAAACTCAAAAAAGCAAGAATTTTTTCTTCGCGCTTCCTGCATCATCTAAATTATGCTGATTTTCATCCGTTTTACTCAATATATTATGTATTTAATGCACCACATAGAATTATCAGCCAGGCAATTCATTCTCAAATCATTCTCCTTGCATTGCCTCTTCTTCCATCAGACGTTTCTGATTTTTGTTCTTTTACAGAGCAAAGATCTGGAATGGCCACTCATCCTTTGTCGGTTTTTGCTGGTTTCGAAAACTTTTTTGGCAGATGGATGCCTTTTAAACAGGACTTTTTTGCGAAAAGGTCGGTTCTTTTGATGGCTTTGAGTACAATGAAGGTAATGAGAAGTCCACATTGTCTTTGATCTGCCTTTGAATATTTAACTCTTTCCAGATGGCTTCTCCGTTTCTATTGAAGAAGATGCTAACATGCCTATAACTCAGACTCCACTCTCTTTAAATTCAAAAACTACTCCTAAAACCGATCAGACTGTCTCTGATTCCCCTTTGGCTGCTTCAACACCGGCAGCTTCTCTGGCCGAAAAAGCCCACCAGGCTGCGAAACTGAATTCTCTGCAGAAAATCCAGGGCCATTTTTCGACCATCAACCAGCACAAAACCAAAGTGATGGAACTTTGTTTTCGATGCGGCCTGTATAAACAGGGACTGCTTCACGATTTATCCAAATACAATCCGGTAGAACTGAAGACCGGCTTCAGATACTATCAGGGCTTTCGCTCTCCGATTGATGCGCAAAAAGAAGCTGAAGGCTACTCCTTTTCCTGGCTGCATCATAAAGGCCGCAATCCCCATCACTGGGAATACTGGCTCGATAACAGTCCGCATGGCATTCATCCGGTGGCGATGGAATTTAACTATGTCGTAGAGATGTGGTGTGACCGGGTAGCGGCCAGCATGATCTATCTGAAAGACAACTACAAAGATGATTCGGCGTATCGCTATTACAAGGATCATGAAAAAAATATGATGATTCATCCCAAAACTCAGCGTCAGATTGTCTATCTGCTTTCTTATCTTCGCCAGTACGGACTGGATGCAACCATTCGCAGAATCCGCAGACTTTTAAAGATCTACCGCAAAACAGGATCGGTTCCAATTTAGGGATCCGATCCTGTTTTCTTTTCTCTATAGTTTTTTCAAGATCCAGTCTCGCGATGGGATCGCCTGATTCCAGGCAGGGATCAAGCTTTGAATCTGCACGATCTCAGTATTCACTTTCCGTCAGTGACAACAGTTCAAGAATCCGGGTCAGATCCTGCTCATTTTCATAATGAATCGTAATCGCATTCGGTTTGATCTTGACCGGAGTCTGGAAAAACTCTTCAAGCTGATGATTGGCTTCGCGAATAAAAATATTTTCACCGAAGGCCTGTTCGGCAGCCTGCCGTTCGGCTTTTTCTTTGGCCGTTTTTTCAGCTTTCTTACGGCTTTCCTGGAGCTCTTTGACTTTCTGCTCCATCGTTCGCACCGACCAGCCCTGCTCATAGGCCTGAATGGCGAGCTTTTTCATGGAGGAATCATCTTTAAGGGCTAACAGAGCGCGGACATGCCCCATGGAAAGTTTTTTATCAATGACCATCTGGCTGACTTCATCCGGCAGGCGAAGCAGCCGCATCAGGTTGGCAATATGTTCACGGGATTTTCCAACTCTTGCAGCGAGCTGTTCCTGGGTATAGTGAAGGTTTTTGATCAGCTGATCATAGGCGCGGGCTTCTTCAATGACATTGAGATTTTCACGCTGAATGTTTTCCAGCAGTGAAATTTCCATCATCTGGGTATCATCAAAATCAACGACAATCGCCGGGATTTCCGTTTTATGCGCCAGCTTGCTTGCGCGCAGCCGTCTTTCCCCTGCAATCAGCTCATAGCCATGAATACTTTTCTTGACCAGAATTGGAGTAAAGACTCCATGTTCTTCAATGGAGGCAGCCAGTTCCTGCAGTGCCGCTTCATCAAAGATTTTACGCGGCTGATATGGATTGGGACGGATCTGATCGACTGGAATCTGCATCTGAGTGTAATGATCCGAACTGCTTTCGCCGTTTTGAATGTCATCCAGCATGCGGGTGATATCCCCGCCAAAAATCGAAGACAGACCTTTGCCTAAACGGCTGTTCTCTGAATGGCTCGCACTCATACCAGATCGTCTTCTTTCAGATGCAGCATTTCCCGCGAAAGTCTGGCGTAAGCCTGGGCTCCTTTACATTTCATATCGTATTCAAAGATTGAAACGCTGCGGCTGGGTGCTTCTGAAAGCTTAACGTTGCGGGGAATTGAATTCTGATAAACCAGACGGCCAAATGTCTGCCTGACTTCCTGAGATACGTCCACCGAAAGTCTTGTCCGGTAGTCAAACATTGTCATCAAGATGCCCTCAATAGAAAGATGCGGGTTGCTTGTCTTCTGGACCAGGCGAATGGTCAAAAGCAGCTGGGTCACACCTTCCAGCGCATAGTATTCACACTGCACAGGGATTAAGACACTGTCAGCAGCAGTCAAAGCATTGGTATTGAGCAGACCCAAAGAGGGTGGACAGTCGATCAGGATGAAATCGTACTGGTCACGCACCTGTTCCAGGGCATTTTTGAGCAGATTTTCCTTGCCTTCTCCTAAACGGTCCATGGCCAGATCTGCACCTGCTAAGGACATGTTGCTTGGCAGAACATCAACGGGTGTTTTATCCCCAGGGACAATTGCCCGCTCAATGGGAAAGTCTTCGAGAATAACGTTATAAACAGTTGGCTGTCCATTGCTTTTAAGAGCACCAAGTCCCTGAGAAGCGTTGCCCTGCGAGTCAAAGTCGACCAGCAAAACCTTATTGCCCAGTCTTGCCAGGGCGCTCGATAAGTTGATGGCGGTTGTGGTTTTGCCTACCCCGCCTTTCTGGTTTGAAATTGCGATGATTTTAGCCATCTAAATCCTCCAGTGGTTTTTTCTTAATCAAAGAGTAATTCCGCGGATATTTGGCCGGAGTTGGTGCCGTTTTGCGGAAGGTAATAATCGTACGCTCCCCCTCTTTGCCCAGTTCAAACTGATCAATCGATGCAGCTTCAACATGAAGGGCTTTTAAGGCAGGCGCAGCGTTTTTCAGTTCAGTCAGACCGGCTGCTCCTTTTAAGGCGATAAAAGCGCCATCTGGTTTTAATAATGGAATGCAAAGCTCAAGCAGAACCGAAAGTCTTGCCACTGCTCTTGCACTGACCACATCAAACTGACCGCGATGCGTTTTGACAAAATCTTCTGCGCGTTCGTTGACGATGGTCACATTGGCCAGTCCCAGCTGCTTTTTGACTTCCTCTAAGAATTTGCAGCGTTTAGCCAATGGTTCAATGAGCGTAAACTGCCGGTCTGGCCAGACGATAGCCAGAGGAATGCCAGGAAAACCGGCACCGCTGCCTACATCGGCCAGTGTTTTAAAATCTGCATGTAAAAAAGGAACGACAGAATCATAAAAATGCTTTTCCCATACTTCTTCTTCTTGCGTAATCGCGGTTAAATTCATCTTCTGGTTCCACTCCTGAAGAAGATGCAGGTATTGTTCAAACTGATTGAGCTGCCGCTCATCAAGTCTGAGCCCATCTTTGGCCAGACTTTCCTGGAATGTTTGTTTATTCATGACCCTAGTATATCGCATGACAGCTTTTCTCTTGCGCTCCCCGCCAGTCTGAACCATGGAACCTGCAAAGAAAAGAAAACTGGCCACTCTTTCAGGAATCCCTTTCATGAAGCCAATGATTCAAGGGGATTCTTTATCTGGAGGAGTTATCTTCCAGATAAAGAATCCCCTTACAAACCAGTCTATTTGCGAGTCCTTTTTCATTCACTATTTCCTCAGAATCGATCAGAAATTGGCTGTTTTTCGCTTCTTTTCCGGAATTTGGAAGTCTGGTCAACAAAAGAACGCAGACTTAACCGAATTTGTTTATGAATTTTGTTTTCTCACAAGTTTACATGGTTTTTGTTTGGGTTCTTTCAAATTCTGACAGGCGAGATGATACACTAGTTCCATGAGCAAAAATGTGAAAACAAGACTGAAACCAAAATTCCGCTATGGATTTTATGGCATGATCGCCGGAATCGTGATCTGCCTGATCGTCGGCGTGGGCGGCTGCTTTACCTTTGGTCACGCAACATCGAACACCGAAATCACCAGCACTACCCTGAAAGCCTCTCTGGAACAGGCTTCAGATCTGATCACCACCAAGTACTACTACTCTGATATCGGTAAGTTTGATAACTCTTATGAAATCAATGGCTGGAGCATCCCCTTCACGGGAAAGAACTTCATTCTTTCCTACCAGGGCGAAGCTTTACTGGGCTTTCAGACCGATCGAATGGAAGTGAAAGTCAATGGCAATACCATCAATGTAACCTGCCCTGACATTCAGGTTTTATCCAACTCCATTCCATCTGAAACTGTAGAAGTCTACGACCAGTCCTTTAATATCTTTAACCAGGTCACTATCAACGACTATCTTGCTTTTGAAACGGAACAGAAAGCCAAAGCTGAAGAAAAAATGGCTGCCAATGGTACCTTTGACCGGGCGCGTGAAGATGCAACCAAGGCGATTACCGAACTGCTCAACATGATTCCGGAAATCAAGTCTGGATATAAGATCAACGTAACCTTCGATGCAGCGCTCAATCCGCCTGCCCAGGAAGGAACAGACGCTGTTTCTGAATCATCCACAGAAAACCAGGATTCCACTTCCTCTGACTCTGAAAGTCAGACAGACTCTGAATCCGAAACTTCTGACTCAGAATCTGAAAATTCTGAAGATTCCCAGGAAAGCTCAGAACAGTAATCATCCCAGACCTTTCGGCCAATCACCCGCAGATTTGTGATTAATCATCAACAATCCTGCCTCAATCCTTAAAGCGGACTGACCCGAACCTTTGAAAAAGGATTCGGGTTTTCTTTTTGGCCCTCTCCAAACTGCCGGCCTACAGGAAAGGGAACAGGCAGAAAAAGGCCCAGAACGCTTTTTCTTAAGCCTTCTGGGCCTCTTATTTTTCAGATCTGCAAAACAGTTTTTGATGTTCTTTTTGGGAGGAAAATTTGAGGAGCGCTGGTGTCTGATCCTTCTTTTCTAGCGGATGAAGTTGGTGAAGATATGCTCATCTTCTTTGACAGGCAAGCCATCTTTTTCCTTCTGGGCTGCAATGGCTTTGATCAAAAAAGCCATATTTCTTCCGAGTGTGCGCATGATTTGTAAACCTTCGCCATCCTCCCTGGCTTCGCCGGCACTACGGCCGTGAATGGAGTTCCAGTATTGGGAAGAAACAACCGGCATCTGGGAAATGGTAAAGAATTTATTGAGCTGATCGAATGTTGCGGATGCTCCGCCTCGACGACAGGCAACAACCGAAGCTCCCACTTTCATCGTTTTATCAAATGGAGTGGAGTAGAACAAGCGAGTTAAGAAGGCAGTCAGGGTTGCGTTGGCCTGGGCAAAGTAAACCGGAGAACCCACTACAATTCCATCGGCTTCTTCGAATTTTGTTGCGGTCTCGTTGACAAGATCATTGAAGACACATTCGCCATGCGTGCGGCAATAGCCACAGCCAATACAGCCGCGAATATCCTTGTTGCCAATATGGATCCATTCGGTTTCAATTCCATTTTCCTGTAAAGTCCGCTCGACTTCTTTGAGGGCAATGGCGGTATTGCCATTGGGATGGGCGCTTCATTGATCACTAAAACTTTCATCGGTGTTTTCCTCTCCTGCCATAAGGCATTGTTGTTATTTTTCAATTCTAAACTTTCTTTTCTCTTGCCTGGTACTTGTTCTTTGCCTGATCCTCGACTTTTCATTGAATTTGCTGTTCGTTCATATTTACATCCTGAATGATTATTCTCATCTTTCAGGACTGAAAGAACTGCTTTTCTGAACCGATACTCTATTTTCGTTTCAGATAAGAGTAGGAAATCAGCTCCATGGAATGATCAGCCGGCCACTCTTTTCGCTTTTCAAAAATTTACTGAGGCTGTTTGAGCAGTTCCAGATACCTGGGCCCGATCACGTTCAGGAATTTCCAGCAGGTCCATTGCTTGTTCGCTAGAGAGATGAGCGTTTTTCATGATTTTTTGAATCGAACGTAAGGATTCTTTTTGAATTCCTTTCTGGATCCCTCTTTCTTCGATTGATTCGCTTAAATTACACATTTGGGCAGCCTCCTTTTTCATCGATTGGGTCATCTGAATTCCATAGTTATTTTGAAGCGTTTCTGCTTTTTCAGCCGCGCTTTTGATATCAGAAAGCAGAATGTCCAGCATTCTCTGCGTACCATTCTAGTTTTTTGTTCCAGACCCGCCAAGACATCTGAAAGAGAAGCAACAGGATTTTTGTAAAGTAAGGAGTGAACAGCCAAAGAAAGAAGACATTGCCAACCGGTCTGTCAATGGATCTATAGCTGGCTCATTTCCGTTTCAAATTCGACTTTGAAGCCAGAAATAATCGTCTTCAGTTTGCAGAGAATAAAATCAGAACAACAAAAAGACCGCTCCCTTGTTTTTCAAGAAGAGCGGTCCTGGTCGAAATCGACGTTCCAATTACATGAGCGGCTGCCAAAAGAGCGGACTGGTCAAATGTTCATGGATCCAAGTCTTTTGAAGTTGGCAGCCGCACGATTTCTTCACTTTCGTGTTTTGTTTCTTTTGCTGCCCTGATGAATCAGCGAAGTCAAGTCAGGGCGGTCAGATCCAATATGAACTGTTTAATATCTATCCCTGTCTATTAGGCAGCTTCTGGTTTGGCCTACAGGCTTTGCATATAGCGATCCATCTGCTGGGCAATCAGTTTCGATTCCGCTACCGCATGAACAACGGTTTTTGCTCCAGTTACAACGTCACCGGACGCGAAGACACCTGGCATTGTGGTCTGGCCATTTTCATGGACTTCAAGATTGCCGCGTTCATTGAGCTTCAGGCTTGGATCGCGGGTGACCAGGCGGTGCTGAGGAACCTGGGAAATCGCGACCATGACGGTATCACAGGGGACCAGATGCTCTGTGCCTTCGATCACCACAAGTTTTCCTTCTTCATTGAACTGAGTGTCAGCCAAGATGACGCCTTCGTCCGTAATGCGAACCGGGCTTTTCATGTATTCAAAGTTTACGCCTTCCAGAATCGCGTATTCCTGCTCTTCCCTGGAAGCCGCCACTTTATCCCGGCGAACATAAACCGTCACCTGATCGGAACCTTTCCGAACCGCCGTTCTCGCGGCATCCATGGCCGCGTTGCCAGCACCGATCACCGCCACACGCCGGCCTAAGTCATAAACATCCGGGTCGTTGAGGTAGTTAACCGCATATTGCACATTTCCATACGTTTCCCCTGGGATATTGAGGCGTTTGGGTCTCCAGGCACCCGTTCCGATGAAGACGGAGCTGTATCCATCATCGAGCAGATCCTGAACACTGATGGCGCCGCCAATGGCCATATTGGGACGGATCTGGATATCCAAGGCTTTTAACTTTTCGGCATACCGATCGAGAATGGTGCGCGGCAGACGATAATCGGGAATGCCATAGCGCATGATGCCGCCGATTTTTTCGCGAACTTCGAAGATTGTCACTTTATAGCCTTTCTCGCGTAATAATACGGCGATGGTAATGCCCGCTGGACCGGCACCGATCACGGCTGCACGCTTGCCGTTCCATTCTGGAAGGTCGTGATGGATTCTTTCGAAGCAGGCATCGGAAATAAAATGTTCGATGTCGCTGATCGCAACAGGATCGCCTTTGATCCCTTTGACGCAATGGCCTTCACATTGCGCCCCATGGTCACAGACCAGCGAGCAGATGATGGACAGGGGGTTGTTTTCAAACAGCATCTGCGCAGCGGTCATGGTTTCGTTTTCTTTGAGCAGCCGGATCATTTCCGGGATATTGGTATTGATTGGGCAACCTTTCCGACATCTCGGATTGCGGCACTGCAGGCACTTTTCGGCCTCTTTGAGTACGTTACTCATCCTTTTCCTCCTTGGATTGTTATTCAAACTGATCTTTAAAGCTCAAAGCGGCCGTCAGGCTGATTCATTTCTGTCCTTTGGCGGCTTCTGGCCGATCCGTTTTTTCTTATCAATTCTCTGTACTTTTCTTAATCCTTCTTATACAAGGCCTGTCCATCATATTGCATCGCTTACAGATAGTCACGATTGTGCAAAATCTATCAGGCTGAGGGTTAAAAACGAGTGATTTTTGCGGATTTCGGGGTTTTTTGATCCGGTTTCTTGATTTTTCGTGTTTCCTGGTCTGGCTTTTGCGTTCCAGGCTTTCTGGTCTGACTTCTGGATTTTGATGGCCACACAAAAAAGGTCCCGATCATCAGAATGCTCTGACAACCAGGACCTGCCTGACGTGATTTAGTTTTTGTTTTGTGTGCGATTGATCGTATTTTGGACGGATTGATCAGAAGAGCGGACTATTCGTCTTCGTCCTCATCGAGATCTCTGTCATCGTCTTCATCGTCTTCGATGGGGACTTCTTCGGAATCGTCCCCCTCATAGCGAGCGTTTTCGCTTTCATCTTCAACACTGATGGAATCAGTATCAACGATGGTATGAGCGGAAGACTGACGTTTGCGCAGATCCCAGGTGTTTCCTGGTAAAGAGGCGAAGCGGCCATCAATGGACAGGTCGCTGTAGAACTGAGCAATGTTGTCATCGGACTGAGAAGGAGTGAATCCCATCTCTTTGGAGACGATTGTCCAGAGGTCCAAGAATTTCATGGCTTTCTTTTCTTTGGTCAGAATATCAAAAGCCAGTTCAATCATTGATTTTTTCATAATTGCTAATTCTCCTCATTTATCCAAATAGATCCAGTTACATAGATTCTGGCGCGCTGACCCCAATCAGGCTCAACGCATCCGCCAGAACGATCCGCACTGCTTTAAGCAGGCCGATTCGTTTGGCACTAAGTTCTGGATTGGCAGGGTCATTGACCTTGCAGGCCGAATAGAAGCTGTGGAACTTCGAGGCCAGATTCTGAATGTAGTGAGAAATCTTGTGCACCTGACGGGTTTTGGCGGTCTGAGCGATAACCGATGGGTATTCGGCAAGCGTCTTGAGCAGGTCGATTTCTTTTTCATGGACCAGACCTTCATAGTTTTCAGGTTCTGGATAGTCTGCATTTTTGAGAATCGAGCAGATTCGGGCATGAGCATATTGAGCGTAGTAAACCGGGTTTTCATTGGTCTGGGCTACGGCTAAAGCCAGATCGAAATCCAGGTGGGTATCCAGCGCCCGGGCACTGAAGAAGTAACGGGCGGCATCGACACCAACCAGATCGATCAGGTCATTGATGGTTGTGGCATTGCCAAGACGTTTGGACATTTTGACTTCTTCGCCATTGGAAACCAGACGGACCATCTGAATGATATCGACACTCAGTTTATCCGGATCGTTGCCAAGAGCGGCCATAGATGCTTTTAAACGTGGGATGTAACCATGATGGTCAGCGCCGAAGAAATCGACGAGCATGTCAAATCCGCGCTGGTATTTATCGTTATGGTAGGCGATGTCAGGAACCAGGTAAGTTAAAGAACCATCCTGTTTGCGCAATACCCTATCTTTATCATCTTTAAAGTCAGTGGTTCTAAACCACAACGCCCCATCCTGCTGATAGGTGTAGCCGTTACGGTCCAGAATCTCTAAGGCTTCTTCCACACGCCCGCTGTCACGCAGGGCCTGTTCGGAAGACCAGACATCAAAATGAACCCGGAAGCGGTCAAGGTCTTCCTTGATCTTGTCCAGTTCAAAGGCAATTCCTTCCTTGCGGAAGAAGTTGAGGGTTTCATCCGTTGGTTCCAGATAGAGGTTCGGGAAGTCTTTGGCTAACTGTTCTGCTTTTTCTTTGACGTCAGCACCCAGATAGCCGTCCTGACCGATTTCAGCTTCCATGCCGTGTGCCTGGACATAACGAGCCCATAAGGATTTGGCCAGATTGGTGATCTGGTTGCCGGCATCGTTGACATAGTACTCACGAGTGACATCATAGCCGCCTTTTTTCATAATGCGGGAAATACTGTCACCCCAGGCTGCGCCGCGCGCATGACCGAGATGCAGACTTCCAGTCGGGTTGGCCGATACGTATTCGAGATCCACTTTGATGCCATTGGCTGGATGTGTGCCGTAGTTTTCTTTTTCTTCCAGGATCTTCGAGATGATTTTTGAATACTGGTCTTTCTTCATGACGAAGTTGATGAAACCAGGACCGGCAATCTGTGCGCTCTCGATTTCATCTCCGGATAGATTTTCAACCAGGCCTTCGGCAATCAGCGCTGGTTTTTGGTGCAGGGTTCTGGCGAGTTTCATGGCCAGGTTGGTGGAGTAGTCTCCCTGCTCTTTGCGTTTGGGGATTTCAATGATGATCTCACTTGGTTCCAAGTCAAGATCAAAGGCTTTTTTTGCTGCAGCCTGTAAAGACTGGCGTAAAGCGTCATCCATCGCTCCCATTCCGTTCACCCTTTCTTTTTTTATCTGTTTTTTGATTTCTCTTTTACAGTTTGGAGGGATTTTATCAAATTTCCGGCCGTTTTTTCTGTTTTCTGAAAATTCAACTTTAAATTCTGAAATTCCTGTGCATCTGTTGTTAATTTTCTAACTAAATGGCCGGATTTTTACAAATCTGGTCACGCAATCGATCGATTTTCAGTATAGATTCTTCAAAAAAACAGAGCTTTGGGCTGGTGATTCTGATTCATTCAAACAGAGAAAGTCACTCTTTTTCCATTAACAGAAACTCAAAAAACTGATCTCCATTCAGTTTGTAGGAGACTTTTGTACTTTGGGCGTTGCGTTCGATCTCGACATCTGTGATCGGTAATTTCAGCTCTCCGTAGGGGGTGAGAATGCGGGCAGTTCCAGTGCCTTTATCCTGTAAAGTGATCAAGCTTTGAAAGTCGCCGTTATTTTCGATCATGACGCCGCGCATCAGGATCTTCCAGACCATATGGGTATTCTCATTTTTGAGAGTGATGATCTTCGATCCTTCTTTCAGTTCTTTCATTTCGGCGGGTCCGTCAAACATGACTTCGTGATTGACAGTATCCTCTAAATAAACAGTATTTAACATAGCGAAGAAAGTGTAGCATAAACTTTTTTTGATTCCACAATTCAGCACTTGACAAATTGGAAGATTCGACTTTCCTGCGGAAGGCAGGTTTCTTTCTGTACCTATATTCTTTTCATATTCAATCTTTTATAGATACTTTACCTTCAGACTTCCACAGATCCATTCAATCGACCATCAAATCTGGTGCGCTCTTTGTTTCCTTCAAAATCTGCCGGAATCTTGTTGCTTTTCTTTTTGCCCTGCCCGAATAATTTTTTCCTGTTCTCCTTTTTCATTACGATCTGGACTGAATTTTTCTTGCGGTTTGTTTCGGCTTCTTTCTGGCCGATCATGAACTGCTTTTTCTCGGATTTCTTAGCTGTCTGGGTTTGCGTCCTGACCGATTCCCCTTCGGGCGGCCCATTTTCTTCTCTTTTCACTTTTTCCGACATGTTTTTCAACATTTTTCAGAAAATTTTCTGAAATTCCGCTACCTGCAGTTGAAAGATTTCTTTTCATTGTTTAGCCTTAAGCCCATAGACAAAACCAATGCGGCAGAAAAGTAGCCTGTTTAAAAGTCTGCAAGCGAGTTCTGGAAGGTGGAAGCAGAACGAGATGGGAATGGGTGAATGGCCTGCCAAGGGCGACCTGAACAAAGCAATCAGTAGGGAAGACGTGTGGTCTGCGTTAGAGGACCGGTCATGTGATGGCATGGTAAAGTGGGCAGAATTTCTGTCAAATTGGGTGGTACCGCAGGAGCATATCGACGCTTTTGTCCCAGTAAGAGCGATCTTCAGGGCAAAAGCTTTTTTCTTTCCTGAAGATGGCAAATCCATCAATCCAACATCAACGCAAAAGGAAAGGACACTAAATCTTATGAACGAACAGACAATCCCTTACAAGATTTATCTCGAAGAAGACGAGATGCCCAAGTACTGGTATAACCTGCGGGCCGATATGAAAAACAAGCCTGCTCCCCTGTTAAATCCGGCTACTCTCAAGCCCATGACCTTTGAAGACCTTCAGCCGGTCTTCTGCGACGAACTCATTGAGCAGGAACTGGATGATACAACGCCTTATATTGAAATTCCAAAAGAAATCCGTGATTTCTATAAAATGTACCGGCCTGCCCCACTTGTGCGGGCCTATAACTTAGAGCGCAAGCTGGGCACTCCAGCCAAAATCTACTACAAGTTTGAAGGCAACAATACTTCCGGCAGCCATAAGCTAAACTCCGCGATTGCACAGGCTTACTACGCCAAAAAGCAAGGCCTGAAAGGCGTAACTACAGAAACCGGTGCCGGCCAGTGGGGAACTGCGTTATCGATGGCCTGTGCCTATCTTGGACTCGATTGCCAGGTGTATATGGTCAAAGTCTCCTATGAACAGAAACCCTTCCGAAGAGAAGTCATGAGAACGTATGGGGCCAATGTGACACCAAGTCCATCCATGACAACCGAAATCGGCAAAGAAATCCTGCGCAAACATCCAGGAACGACTGGTTCGCTTGGCTGTGCCATTTCTGAAGCCGTTGAAGCCGCTACAAAACAAGAAGGCTATCGCTATGTTCTGGGCAGTGTGCTCAACCAGGTTTTGCTTCATCAGAGTGTCATTGGTTTAGAGACCAAAACAGCGCTGGATAAATATGGAATCGAACCCGATATCATCATCGGCTGTGCCGGGGGCGGATCGAATCTTGGCGGCTTGATTGCTCCCTTCATGAGAGAAAAACTACGTGGAAAGAAAGACTATCGAATTATCGCGGTTGAACCCGCCAGCTGTCCTTCGTTTACCCGCGGCAAATATGCTTATGACTTTTGCGATACAGGCATGGTTACGCCTTTACAGAAGATGTATACCCTTGGAAGCAGCTTCATTCCTTCCGCCAACCACGCCGGCGGCCTGCGCTACCATGGCATGAGTTCTACGCTTTCCCAGCTTTACCATGATGGATATCTGGAAGCTGTTTCTGTTGAACAGACCAGCGTCTTTGAAGCGGCTAAATTCTTTGCGCAGGTTGAAGGAACACTCCCTGCTCCCGAAAGCAGCCATGCGATCCGCGTGGCGATCGATGAAGCACTCAAATGCAAAGAAACCGGTGAAGAAAAAACGATCGTCTTTGGTCTGACCGGTACCGGCTACTTTGACATGGTGGCTTACGAAAAGTTCAACAACGGTGAAATGTCGGACTACATTCCAACTGACGAAGAACTCGAAGCCAGCTTTGCCCAGTTGCCCGTTGTGCCAGAAGCCTAAGACTTTGAATCCATTCTGATTTCAGATTTTTAATCGATGTCGTACAACCAGAATCCCGGTTTTTCATCTCCTTTTCAGGATTCTGGTTTTCCATAGGTAAAACAGAACATTCTGTTCAACTTTCAGGCTCAGTTGGACAGAGGTGCACTCTGTTTGCGGGATGCAAGGCTCTCCTTCCCGAAATTCGTCTTACTGGACGTTTCTTGATCTGTTTGTTTATTCTCTTTATCCTTGCATCCTTCGGCCCTTCCTGTGTGTGGACGGGCCTTTTTTGCGTCAAAAAAGAGCTCTGTCCAAAGACAAAGCCCTCAAATCTGGAATTCTGCTTGTCTGTTTTTTTAGACCCGTTCTGGTCGAATCCGGATGTCTTAACGCTTGCGATAAGCCAGGATAAAGCCAAATGACGCCCCGGCAATGCCGCCGATGACATGAGCCATCTGCGAAATGTTATCCGTGCTGATGACCCCCGCAATGATCTCCTGACCAAGATAGAGGACCACAACCAGAATCATCGTGACTGGAATCTCGCCGTGGCGAAAAGAAGTCATGCTGCAAAGAATAATGAATGCAAAGACTACACCACTGCAGCCAATCAGACCATTGGTCGTGACAGCCATATTGGCGATTGCGGTCAGAATCGCAGTAAACAGGATGATGATCAGGGTATTTTTCGAGCCATAGCGCTCCTCCACAACGGGTCCCGTCAGCAGTAAAAGCATCATGTTGCTCATAAAGTGATTGACAGAGGCATGGCCAAGGATATAGGTCACCATCGTCACATAAGTCTGAATCTGGTTGAGCGGGGCTCTTCTTGTAATCAACCAGTCCATATACCGATAACCAGTCAGTTCCGAAATAATCAAAACCCCAAGACAAAGAAGTGCAAAAGTCAGAATGACTGGTGAATTGTATTTCAATCGTAATCGCATGTATTTCCCTTTCTGATCAGAAACCACTGTCCCCAAAAGAGGCAGGTCTGTTTCTGTTGGCGGATCTAGACTCACAGCCGTATATTCCAAAATTTTAAACCGGATCGGTTCAGAAATTCTTACAGTTTCCTGTTTGTATGGATTTTGTCCAGGAAAACGGTTTGTCCTGGACGAAAAGCGCGATTCAGCAAGATCAAACGCAGCCGTTATTGTCTTCCAGCCCGAATAAAAGCATGCAAACAGTAACAAAGCCAAAAGCAGAACTGAAAGCAGAAACAAAATCAAAAACGGAAACAAAAACGACAGCATTCCCTTTCTGCCTCGTTGGTTTGAAACGAAAGGGCATGCTGTCCTTGAAAATATCGATTATGATTTTCCTTTATTTTTTAGAGAAATGTCTGTTTTGGAGAAATCACTGATTATTGAATCAGCAATTACAGCTGATTGGTCTGCTCGAGATAGTTATACAAAGCGCCAATCAGGTTAGCATCACTGGAGAAGTGGCAGGCTTCCACTGCGGGTTTGCTTGCCGGAAAATAGACGGGCAGACGATCATACTGGCGACTCATGACTTGATTGAGAGTTTCAATCAGAATGGGCTGGCGGGAAATCCCGCCGCCAATCGCAACTTTTTCGACGTCCAGCGCGCACTGCAGGCCATAAAGACCAGTGGCCAGGGTTTCGCAGAACCATTCAAGTTCTTCGATGGCCTGAGGATCGCCATTGTTTACGGCTTCAAAGAAGGTACGTCCGTTGGCTTGGGCTGGATCCTGACCGGTTGCCAGGGCATGCCGGCGAACCATGGCGCTGGTGCAGTTGATATCCGACCAGGCCTGGTGACTGGCCATAGTCCGTCCATTCCAGTTGGTTGGAATCGGGGAGAACTCACCCGCCGCAAAGGTATTGCCTTTCCAGAGCTTGCCATTGATGATGACAGCTCCGCCAATGCCCGTCCCGATGGTCAGCACCAGACCGGAGCCAACTCCCTGCATGGCCCCTTTCCAAAGTTCAGCCATGGCGGCTGCTTTGGCATCATTTTCAACATAGAACGGAATGGGAATCCGATCTTTAAGCAGGCCTTTTAAATCCACGCCGCCGTTGAGATACATCAAGGCGCCGCCCGTGTAGAAATAGCCATTGACACTGTCAATACGACCCGGAGCGGCCATGACCAGGGCTTCTGGATGTTCATCTTTGTATTGGTCATAAATGCTGGTGATCAGATCCAGGAATGCGTCCAGCCCTTCTTTTGGGGTTGGGTATTCCCCCTGGTCGAGCAGGGCTGCGGTGTCATCCATCAGGGCATATTTGATGCCAGTGCCGCCGACATCAATTGAAATGTACTTACTCATATCTCTCTCCTCATCTTGAGCATTTTGCTTGTATCTTCGTTGTAGCATAGTTAGCGGCCTGGTGGATAGCGCTTTCATGAAAAAATGGTGAAAGTGAAAATGCTGGAGCTGTAAATGAGAAATGAGTGGGAAAGATGAAAAAAACGAACCCCGCTGATTCGGGCTCTTTTCCGATCAGAGGGGCTCGCTGTATTTGTTCGTGTCTGTATTTGGATGGGTTTCAAAGCGCATGACAAAGGCTTGAATGGGCTCTTGTTTCTCGTTTAAAGCGGATCCGTTAAATCCGGTGCCCCAGCCGGTTTTTCTTCGACTTCCTTTTTTTCCTGGCGGATGACTTCAAACATCAAAGCGGCTTTTTCTTTATTCGCCTGCTTTGGCGTATCTTTGACGACAACTTCCAGAATCCGGTTACCGAATTCCAGAACAATACAATCATCGATTTCGACCTCGCTTGAAGGTTTAGCCACGCGGCCGTTGAGCAGAATCCGTTTTTCTAACGCAAGCTGTTTAGCCGCTTCTCTTCGTTTGAGAATCCGGGCCGTTTTCAGATATTTATCCAGACGCATCAGGAGGCCTCCTTTCTAAACAGAGGGTCATTGAGGACCGAGGTAACTTTTTCAAATAATGGAATGTAGTTTTTCTTTTTCTCGAAGCTGACCGTAATCCGGCCGTTTTTGAACGTCATATTGACCTGGCGGCTGGCAGCGGACATCGCTTCAAACAATTTCAGGCCGTCCGCTTTGCGGCTCCAGTCACTGCTCATGACAATCTGAATCTTGTTATCGGATTCATTGACAGAATCAACACCTTCTTGCGAAGCGAATAAGTCCATTTTCTTCGCCGCAAACAGTTCCTGGACTTCTTTTGGGATCCGGCCAAATAAATCTGCCGTCTTCGTTTCATACTCTTCCAATTCTTTCTTGGTATGAATCGAACGGATTTCTTGATAGAGAGCCAGCTTATCCCCATCGTTCGATGTAAATGGAGCGGGAATATAGCCGCCAGTTTCGATATTGGCCTGTTTGAGTGGAACTTCTGGTTCTTCGTTTTCCGGTTTGATGCCTTTTTTACGGGCGATCGCCTGCGAAAGCATATCCAGGTACATGTCCAGGCCGACACTGTCAATAAAGCCAGCCTGTTTTGGCCCCAGCATGTCCCCGGCGCCGCGGATCGTTAAATCGCGCATCGCAATTTTATATCCACTGCCAAGCTGCGTGAATTCTTTGATGGATTTCAGACGCTTGGATGAATTTTCAGACAGCTGCTTTTGAGCCGGAACGAGCAGATAGCAATACGCCAGCTTTTCACGCCGGCCAACACGACCGCGAATCTGGTAGAGCTGTGACAGACCAAAGCGATCGGCGTTTTCAATAATGATCGTGTTGGCATTGGCGATATCCAGACCGGTTTCGATGATGGTTGTGCACACCAGGATCTGATATTTTCCCTGTGAGAAATCCATCATGACATCTTCAATCTGATCGCGCGTCATCTTGCCATGAGCCACCCCCACGCGCACATCCGGAAATTTTTCCTGGATCTGCTGGGCAGTGCGGTAAATATCTTCAACGCGGTTATGCAAAAAGAAGACCTGACCATCACGGGCAAGTTCACGCTGGATGATTTCTTCAATCACTGGTCCTTTTTCTTCCATGATATAGGTCTGAATCGGATGGCGATGGGCTGGCGGGGTATTCAGCTGCGAAATCGTGCGGACACCGATTAAGGACATCTGCAAGGTTCGTGGAATTGGGGTTGCGGATAAAGCGAGAACATCAATCGAGTTTTTCATCTCTTTGATGACCTCTTTGTGCTTGACGCCAAAACGCTGCTCCTCGTCAATGATCAGCAAGCCAAGATCCTTATATTGAATCTTCTTGGAAAACAGACGGTGAGTCCCCACTACAATATCAATCTGACCATCCGCCAGACCCTTGATGATTTCATTCATCTTTTTGGTCGAAACAAAACGGTTGACCAGTTCAATGCGCACACCGGTATCTTCAAACCGTTTTTTCAGAGTCTGGAAATGTTGTAAGGAAAGAATGGTCGTTGGACAAAGGAACGCGACCTGCTTGCCAGCCATGACGGCCTTAAAGGCACACCGCATGGCCACTTCGGTTTTGCCATAGCCGACATCCCCGATCAACAGATGGTCCATTGGTTTTGGTTTTTCCATTTCCGCTTTGATTTCAGCCGTCGCCTGGATCTGGTCAGGCGTAGATTCATATTCAAAGGCTTCATCGAATTCCCGCTCCAATGCATCTTCTTTGGGGAATGCATAGCCGATATCTTCACTGCGGGCTGCATACAGTTCAACCAGTTTTCCAGCAATTTCTTCAACACGGGCGTTCACTTTACTTTTCGTCTTTTCCCATTCCCCGCTGCCCAGTTTGGAAAGTTTGGTCTGGGTGCCTTCTTTGGAGACATACTTACGGACTAACTGGAACTGGCTGATTGGAACATACAGATCATCTCCGCCGCGATAGGCAACATGAAGGAAGTCATGTTTGACACCTTTGACTTCTCGGGTTTCTACCCCCAGATACTGACCGATGCCATAGGAGGCATGAACGATATAGTCCCCAGGCTGAAGTTCGAGAATATCATTGAGCGCTGTCGATTGCGAGAAAGTTTTCTGATACGGAACTTTTCGGTTGAGATGACGGAAAATTTCCTTACGGGTATAGACAACGTAATCCGGAGTTTCAAAGCCCTGGTAGAAGATGGGGTCGGTGAATTTCAGTTTCGAAATATCCAGCTTTTCCTTTAACAGATCGATATCTTCTTTTTCCAGGGCAAAATACACATTGTCTTTTGTGGCTTCCTGTGGAATCCATTCAAGATAGTTGAGCGCTGGCGGCTCAATGGTGCGGATGCCAGATTCTACCGGATGATCAAAGTGAACGAACTCCTGAATCATCAGTGGCTTGTTTTTTGTCGTCATCTGATACAGATCATGGAACATGGTATAGCGGGGCAGTGCCTGGAAATCCTGGACTTCTTCTTGCATATACGTTGCATTATCCATGACGACTTTTTTTGCGGCCGCTTCAACGGCGTCTTCGGTAGAGAAAATGATCTGGGCATTAGGAACGTAATCAAGCAGGTTGTCCGTTTTCAGCCACGCATAGTAACGATAGAGGCGGGATTGGGGATCATACGTCTCAATCGCACGCAGGTCTTGCTCAATCATTTCTTCGAGAAATTCTCTGCCAGCCGGATCCGTTTTCTGAAGCTGCGCTTCGAGTTTTTGTGGAATGATGGTTTTCAACTCTTCAATCTGTTCATCAGTAAAGAGGATTTCACTGGAAGGAACCAGAATGACTTCATCAACAGAACGAATGGTTCGCTGAGAATTTGGATTGAAGAATCGGATCGAATCGATTTCAGTATCAAAAAATTCAATTCGAATTGGATCTGGATAGTTCAGGGAGTAAACATCCAGAATGCCGCCACGGGTGGCATACGTACAAGGAATTTCAGTGTAGTTGACTTTGACATAGCCGATGCGGTTGAGCTTTTCTACCAGCTGGTCACGGCTGATTTCCATGCCTTCATGAATGTTCAGACAGGAGTCATCAAAGAATTTGACATCTGGCATAAAACGGGTGAACGCAGCGGCATTTACGACGATGATTTTGTCAAAATCCTGGCGCATCTGCACCATTGCTGCTAGCTGGTTATTCTTTTCCTCCGGACTGGCCGCAATCGCCGAGATCCGCAAAGATTCGTCCATGACAAAAAGCAGCGCTTCCTGCTGGAGCATGGCCAGCCGGGTATATAGCTGCTGCGCTTCATATTTATTCTTTTTGACCACGATCCGAGTTTTATGATCCTGGGCAAAGGCGGCAGCAAGAAGCAAGGCTTCTTCCATTTCGCCAAGGTTGCCCAGTCTGCCATCTGGCTTCATGAACTCTTTGGTCAGGGGGTTATGTTCTAATGATTGCAGAATTGGATTTTCGCTCACAATTCCTCCTCCTTTCAGATTTCAGATCAATTCAAGATCCGTTTCTTTGTGACATCAAGTTCTTCGCTTTCCAATACAGACTCAACTCTTTCAGGATGGTCTTGTATTTTTTTAATCAATATTTATCTTGATCAGTATTCACCTGATTTATCTGGTTGACGGGTTTGGCTTCCCCATTCAAAGCTAATCGAACTTATTTCTGATTTTTTGACAGAATTCAGATTTTTGAATTGCAGGGTTCGAACTCGATCCAGATGGATTCAATGAATTAAAGTCAGGATTTTGAAGCACTTTTTCAAAGATGAATCTTCTTCCACTCAAAAATATCGGATTATGGTTGGCTAATCCGATATTTGAAATGGTCGTAATTGTCAGGAATCCAATAGATCTGGATCCTTTCTGTAAGTCTTGGTTCATGAAAAAAAAGATTCAAAGACAGAGAATCAATCCGTTTTTTCAAAAGACTTCCAGATAGTTTATTATAGCCAGTTTCGATTCACAACGTTGATTTATGGCCTGTTTTTCCGCCTTTTCAATTGATTCTTTCTTCAATTTTGAAAGACCAGCATCGTTCGTTGTCGGTTGACTTCCAGAACAATCCACCCAGAACGAGCTTCCTTTTTTGGATCCTGATCGAACAAGTCCTGCATTTCTTTTTTATTTTCCATTCCAGAAAGTATCTGCGTTGACAGTCATCAAAAAGCTAAAACCTGAGCAATCAGGGGAAAATCAGATTTAGCTTTTTTCAGCTGTCATCCCTGTTGATTATCCTTCTGACACAAACAGCCAAGCTAAATTGATGAACAGTCAGAATTTGACGCTGGCCAGGACTATCTGTTTTTGCATCCCTTCTCAATCTGATTTTCCAAAATAAGTCAGAAATTCAAATTAATAAATTAAATTTATTAAAATTTTTAATCGATATATTTCTTTGCTTATTCTGATGTTCTTAATAAATTCGTTAGTGATTAACGATGTTAGAAGTCAAATCTTAAAAGCGCTGATGAAAGCGGATTCCAACTGATTTCAGCCAAAGTCCACCATTTTTTAGGAATCCCATATGAATTTCTGATAAATCTGCAAATTTCGAAGAAAAAATTGTAAAAAAATAAATTTTGCCTGATCACACTGGTTTCAGGCAAAATTTACATTCAATTGACCAATTTGTGGTGAACTGATCGAAATCGGATTTTGATCTGATCAAAGCAGAAAACGATTGAAAGACTTATTTGGATTCAGGTTTCGATTCAACGAAGAATTCAGCCAGCTCAATTTCACTTCCAGACAGAGAATAGGTCGTTTCCACTTGTTCTTCGGCTAATAGGCATTCGTTTTCGCTTCTTGCAATCACTGAGTTCGCATTGGCAGCGGAGTCTTTATTACAATTGGCACTCTTAGAGTCTTTAGAACCTTTAGAATCTTTAGAGTCATGGGAATCAAGCGTATACGTCGCTGTTTCTTCGTTATTGGTAAAGATTTGGGCCTTTTCTGGTGTTGGCTTGGGTTTTGCTTTCTTTGGTTTGACATTGTAGCGGTTCATGGTCTGTTCAAAGGTGTGATTTAAAGAGAACAGGGCTGCTTTAGCCGCCTGGTCAATGGCTTTATTGAGGTCTTCGACTTCATCAGCCCTGAATTTGGTCAGAACATAATCGATAATCTTGATTTTCGGATCCCGGCCAATTCCAACACGGATCCGGTTGAAATCTTCACCTAAAACGGAGCCGATGACGCTTTTCATCCCATTGTGGCCACCGGCAGATCCTTTGGTTTTCAGACGGATGGAACCAACAGGAGTATCCAGATCGTCATAAATCACCAGGATATCCTTGCGGTCAATCTTGAAGAAGTCCATACAGGCCCGGACTGAGAAGCCGGACAGGTTCATATAGGTCTCTGGTTTTAATAAGATAACGTCTTCCCCTCTCAGCTTGGTTTTAACGTAGCTGCCTTCAAACTTTTTCTTTGAAATCGACTGGTCTGTCATCTGTGCAATGCGATCCAAGACCATAAATCCGGCATTGTGCCGGGTATTTTCATATTTCACGCCGGGATTTCCCAGCCCTACGATCAGTTTCATTGTGTGCCTCCTGTAATGCTCTTTCCTTACGTGGTATACGGATTGAATGAAGTGGATTGAATGGATGATCTGAATCAGATGTTCATGATCAGATCAATTGTAGCCAAGCCAGAGCAAAAATCGCGAATGGAAGGCCTGCTTCTGGCCGATACACGAAAAAAAGGGCTTGCGCCCTTCATTTGTTCTTTATTCAGAAAGTTTTCCTGGAGTGTAGAGAACGTGCAGCTGACGTGCCACCCCTTCACCTTCGGATTTCGTGGTAATATCTTTCATGTCTGCCAGTGCGTTGTGAATTGCTTTACGCTCATCGGCTGGCATTGGCTCTAGAACAGCATCCACTTTGGTCCGGCGAACATCCTGCGCTACACGGATAGCCATGCGGACGATCTTTTCGTAGCGTTCTTCTTTATAGCCGTTGATATCAATCATCATGCGGACATGCTTTTTAAATACACTGCTGGCTGCTGTACGGACCAGGCGGTTGAAATCCTGTAAGGATCGGCCCTGACGGCCGATCATCACTGCGTTGCAGTTGGTATCCACTTTAACACGATAGAAATCATCGTCTCCATCTTTTTCCATCAGAACTTCGCACATGCCATCCATATCGGCATTGTCAAAGTATTCCTGAATGTAGTCATGGATAAATACAGCAATATCTGCTGGTGCCCAGGCTTCGATGGTCACGGTGCGTCCGATTCCGAGAAAGCCTGCTTTTTCTTCAACGACCGTGTAGGTCAGCTGGTCAGTGGTCACTTTTTTCTTTTTGCAGGCAGCTGCGAGTGCTTCTTCCAGCGTTTTTCCGGTAAAACGATCAAATTCCATACTCATTCCCGCTTCTTTCTTCTTATCTTTGAGAAATTCTCGGCCGGTCATCTGCGACAGGAAGTTTGACCTGAACCGGCTTGTTTCTATAGATACCTTTTCTTAAAACTGATTTCCATCAATAGCCAGCGGACTGGATCTTGTGCGCAAATCCCTCCGTTTTCCTGACTGATGGTTTCAAGATTACTTCTTACGGTTTTTCAGTACGCCCTGGGCGCGTTTTTCAGCTAATTCTTTTTCGCGTTTTGCGCGTGCATCCTCAGAAATAAAGTGGCTGAGAACACTTGTTAAAGCACGAATGACAGAAGAAACCAGCCAGTAGAAAGACATGGCAATTGGCCATGACAGATACATGAAGGCGATTAATGCGGTGGTCATGTACATGGTCATATTCATCGTGTTGGCCATCATGCCAGCCTGTTTGTCCTGATTTTTGGCTTTGGTTTTCTTGTCGTCTTTTTTCGAAAGTTTATTCAGCCATTTTGGCAGCTGCAGCTGAATCAGGGACATCAGAATCATTAAGATATAAACCGTGATCAGTCCCCACTGCATGTGCTGGAAACCATATAATGGAGTTTCGGATAATGGCATACCCATGAAGCTTCCATAGACAGTTGTCGCTGCCCGCATGCAGGCATAGAACATACCCATCATGACAGGTAACTGAATAAACATGACGAGCATGCTTCCAAATGGATGCACATCGTTTTCGTCATAGAGTTTCTGCATTTCCTGGGCCATGAGCATTTTGGAACGTTCGTCGTTCTTGCCCTGGTATTTGGCCTGCAGTCTTTGCATTTCTGGCTGAATTTCCTGCATTCTCTGCTGGGAAATCTGTGACTTATATGTTAAAGCAAAGATTAACAGCTGAATGACTAAAGTAGCCAGGATGATTCCCCATCCGGCATCGGTAAAGCTGGCAAATAAGTTAATTAACTGGGCGATTGGCCAGACGATCAAACCGTCAAACCATCCCTGTTTCCAGCTTTCACCCCATGACGTCGGGGAAATGGTAATCGTTGATTCGGTCGAGGATTCGACTTCTTCTTTGAGCTGCTGATCAGAGACTTCGGAGATATTCACCTGATCTTTGTCGATGGTAACTTCGTGGAGTGCAATAACCTGATCCAGTTTCGTTTTGCCATCCTTTCCTCTCGGGTTCGAGCAGGCGGAAAGACCCATCACTACCAGCATACAGAGAAGAAGGATCCGACACTTTTCAAGCAGAGTCTTTTTCATCTTTTTTTCCCTCTCTGAATTTCCGGCTTGCCTTCTCGTGCAGCCGGTCCAGCATTTCTTTTCGCTCCTGATAATCCAGCTTTAAAAATGGGGGCCGGACAATCAGAATAGAGTCGAAACTCTCATCAAAAGTATACACGGAATCAATCAGAGCACGAACCTGTCTTTTGGTCCGATTGCGAATCACCGCATTTCCCAGCTTTTTTCCTACACTGATTCCCACGCGCGCTTTCTTCTCCTTAACCGGCTGTACATAAAGGATGTATGCCGGTGAGGAAAAAGACTTCCGTCTGGAAATCATTGAAGAGAATTCCGTGTTTTTTAAAATTCTCTGATTTTTCTTCATAAGGTATGAACAGAGAAAAAAATCACCTTTGCAGGTGATTTATTAAGCGGATAAAACCTTTCTGCCTTTAGCTCTTCTTCTAGCAAGTACTTTGCGTCCGCCTTTAGTTGCCATACGGGCGCGGAAGCCGTGAGTTCTCTGGTGTTTGATTTTACTTGGCTGATATGTACGTTTCATGTTTGTTTGCTCCTTTCATTTATAGAAATACTACTTGTTTTCCTAGTCGCGCATGTCACTATACCATGTTTAAAAGAACGGTGTCAATGCGAACTGAAAACCATAAATAGCCCGAAGATAAAGAATCTTCTTTAGCCTGCGGTGATTGAAAGGCTGGGATGGCTCTCAAGCACTATAAACTTTTTTATGGCCAGATTAAAGAAAGATCGCTCAAAACCGCGCTAAAATTTTTTTCACCGATTTTTTGCGACCAAATTTTGTCTTTTGATGCAAGTTCGTGCTTCTTTTTTGTCTTCTTAATTCAATATTTGTGCATCGTGGATCATTTCTTTATCTTCCCGTTGTCCTAAAACCGATCCTTCTCTATCTTTTACAGCCTTTCGAAACCTTCCAGATATCCTCTATGATTTTTCTTCATGCTCTTCACGAACGTCCTGAATTCTCTGCCTGCTGCCCACCATTTCATTCTCCATCTTTTATCGTTTCCGTAATCGCATTTCTTCCCAAAGAAAAACTGAAAGATCACTTTTTTCTCGAAGAATGTCATCTTGATCTCTCAGAAAGCATGTCGATTATAGGTCGCTATGGAATGGACGATCATCCCGATCGTTGTCTGGTAGTGGCTAAATACGTTCTTGACGATTCGTCAAACCGCCAGAGCATGCCTTTCTCGAAAGACATGTGTATACCTGTTGCCATGAATGGCAATTTCATTCTATCTGTTTTCACTGATGGTGATCTTCCTCAATCCCCTTTAAACTTCGGGGAAATAGAAAATACGTATTTTCAGCTGGTATGCCGTATCCAGCTTCTTCATGAGACAACAGGCAGCCTGGAATTATGCTTTGCTTTTGTCTGGGTCTGCCTGCATTGTCCGATATTGTCTGGGCGTCATAGTCGTGCGCTTTAAAAACTGCCGGTTGAAATGGGAAAGATTGGCAAACCCGCAATCCAGCGCGATCTGTGCAACTGGCGTTTTGGTTTTGCGAAGCAGTTTGCAGGCTTTTTCAATACGAAGCCGCAAAACGTATTCCATTGGAGAACAATGAAAGATTTCGAGGAAACAATGCTGGAAACGTGACTCGCTCAAATTCATTGTCTGCGCCAGATCGTTGATGCTGATCTTCTCATCCAGGTGGCTCTGGATCTGACCAAACCCCACCGTAAGCGGTGGATGTTCCAAGACGATAAACATCTTGAATTTATGAACAAAGCACCTGAGCAGACAGGACAGTGATCAGAACGACAAATGAGCCTTTCTGACATGAGGCAAATGAGACCTCCTGCGCTATCATGTCCCGGTGTGCCAGAACCCTTTCGGGGCCCGAACGAATCCAGGTTGTCCCAGTTCAGAAATCCGGAAAAGCCCTTCTTTCTTTGAACTGCACCATGGTCAGTGGTTTGGTAAAACGTCTAAAGCATCCGACAATTAAATACCAGAATTCAAAATATGCATATGATTCGTTTTTGCGTATTGGACAAAAGCGTCTGAAGCCTTCTTTAAATGTTCGTAATTGGCAATGCACAGACTACGGTCTGCACAGGAAAAATCGTTGCTGGCATTAGCCAGAAGAAAAGCGGAATATAAATCCCTTGGAATTGTCTTTCCATCGCTTAATACAGCTGTCCTTTGCGACAGCTTTTTCTTTTTATAGCTGCCATCCGTATGGTCGTACTGGCTGGCCCGGAATTTACCAGGGACGGTATGAAAATTGGAACCATAAGCTGCTTTGGCAAGCGCGAACAACGTTCCTGGTGCGCGGCGGTTGATACTTCTGCCAAAACGTTTTTTGCGCTTATATCTGCCAGTCTTCTCATTGATCTCAGCTGGTCTGGAGCTTCTTTTGGCAAGCTTGCGGGCGTTGGAGGGTTCTGTGACAAGAACATCTCCCATGGAAAGCAGAGTGTTGACTGTCTGTTTATGCACGTACTCTCTTGTCAGGGCAAGCTTGCGCTGTTCTTCTTTCAGATGGTTTTCTGTTTGGCGCATTCGCTTTGATTTTTTCCATTTTCTTTTTGGGACGCCGCGTTTGATCGTGCCATCTTCATTGTAATGTTCAGGAGTACCCGCTCTTCTTTGGCGGTCAAGTTTTCTTTGCAGACTGGCGATGTGTTTTTCTTTTTTTTGATAGTAGTTCTGGTTTCGTTCTCCAAGATTGATAAAAAGAACGTCTTTTCCCGCAGAATAAGCGGCCGCCGACTGGGTTCCTAAATCCATTCCGACTACACCTTTGCCTTTGGAGCGGCGTGCAGAACCGTCTTTTCGAATTTTATTGACTGGTTTTCCTTCGATGGTGATGATGGCAAACACACGCAGTTTTCCTCTGATCTGCTCACATTTAATGGATACATAGCAGGGGCGGTAAGTATCCTGGGCGATTTGGGTCTCCTCCCACTTTCTGGCATAGAAAATCTCATTTTCAGGATGCTGCATAAAAGAGCGGATTCGATACAGTTCCCGGCGCGCGAAAATGTCGTTTTTTCTGATCAGCAGTCCCGCATTTTCGCATACGCCTTTCATGCTTACGGTCAGCCGTGGCTTTCCGTCTTTTTCTGTCAATTTGAGCATGATGGCCCGATCTACCTGTTTTCCCCGCAGAATTGGAAGATCACCCCGTTTTTTAAAGTGCAGATGCTTCCCGTCAGAGTAAAGAACTTTTTCGACACCAGACCAGACGTCTTCAGCCACAGTAAGCGCAATCTGAGCGTTCAGTTTTAAATTCTGATAGCGGCTTTGCGTATAGCGGCGAAGATCATCAAACGTAACCCGCCACTTCTTTTGATCTTCTGCAAGAAGCTGACTGACTGCTTCACGGTCCTGATCCTGCTGCTCCTGTTCCTCTTCTGTTTCAATCTTTCGTTCCATGACTTCTTTATACATTGCAAGATGTGCACGGTAGGCTTTTGTGCGGAACAGGTCTTTCAGGCGTTTTGAGATCCACCCTGTCAGATCATTGGAAAGGATTCTGGCATTATTGGCCATATGAAAAGCATGGCGCGTCTCGTCTTCGGTCAGTTCCAGCTCCAGCTTCAGAGTATGTCTGGCTGTATGCTTGTGATGTTCCTTGATCAACTTTTTATCCGCATCGGATAATTCAGCTTTAGCCTGAGCAGCTCTGGATTTCTTCGTTCTGGACATACGCGTTCTCCTTTCCAAATGAGGGCTAATGGCTTTTTTGGTCTTTGATATATTTTTTTATGGTTTCGGCTGAAGCATCGCCTGTGGTGGCAATAAAATAGCCGTTGCTCCACAGCCTTCCACACCTTTGATAAAAATGTTTTAAATCAGGATAAGCTTTGAATAATTCTATGGCGGAAATACTTTTAATCGTCCTGGCGATATCAGCTGGCGCTGCTGTCTGTGGAGCGGATAAGAAAAGATGGATATGGTCGGGCATGACTTCCATTGCCTGCACTTCATATCTGTAGCTGTCACAAATCTTTTGCAGAATCTCTTTCAACGTCTCGTCAACGCCATCATTCAGGACGCTGAACCTGAATTTGGGGCAGAAGATCAGACGATATCTGTAAAGATATGTTGAATATGCCGAATGCCTGGATTGATTCATCTGGAAGCTCGGATTTTCCTTAACCGCTCTTCGAATCATATCGTGCCATGTTAAATTATGCTTTTCTTCAGCAGCCATAATTCGGGCCAGGTTTTCAAGCAATTCTTTCCAGACTCCGGGTAGACTGATATTAATCTGCATATTCTGCGATATTCTGCGGCTTTGCATCCTTTGACAAAGCGCTTTCTATTTCTATATCTATTGTATATCAGACGCAAAAAATGCGCAACAAAAAGTGGTAAACGCATTCATTTTATTTATGCATCATTAAGTCTCAAAAGCATCTTTCAGAGGGCTTTCATCCCCATGGCAAGCCATGGGGTATTCGCCCTAGCTTGATAACGAAGAACGGGTTCATACAATTCAAGCAGGGCTGGCGTCTGCCTGCCCTTTTTCAGTTTTGCCTGTTCTTCCAGACAGGCCGCCATCTCGACTAATCCACTGCGCAGATACAGATCTGATAAGGGAGTATTCTGGTTCATCGATGCGAAGATCTGATCCATCGCTTTTTCTAGCAGGCTTCCTGTGGCGGGATAAACAGGCTGATCGATTGAACAGTCGGAGTAAACCAGAAAGCTGAGAATCTGCTCAAATGAGCATTCCTGCATGGTAGAAATCAGCATCGAACTGGAAAAGACCAAGGCGTCATAATTCATATGGCCTTCAATACCATGGAGCTGATCCGGCAAAACCAGGCAGACAGCACCTTTGGATAAGGGCAGGATTTCCCCTTCCAGATACAGGCTTCCTTTCCCGGAATTGACCCGCATGAGCTCAAATTCGTCGTGCCAGTGAATAGGGATCCCCGGATAGTCTTCCGGAATCTGATTGCGATAGAAACAATATGGAATCTGACTGCTGCCATGAACACGATCTTCTTTGCGCATTCGTCTGGTTTTTCTCTGGATATTTGAGGATGAAATGTTGGTGTCGGCCTGTTTTCCATTTTCCGGATCTCTCCAGAAATGGCTCTGAACAGACGACTGAAATTCAAATCGGGATTCTGGCTCCATTTCTTCTATACTTTTGATTTCTTCCATTCCTTGCATTTCTTCCAGATCTTTTTTTAGATTGATTCTTTCCACACTTTTCGCTCCCTTCTGCTCTTTTTCAGTCTGTTTTTTCTATGGTGCTGGCTGGATTTACAATAGCAGGATCGTATCAGTATTTGTCACAATACGCGAAGAATCTTTTCTGACCATATGGTTTACTGAATGCGTAATCAAAAAAGAAAACAAATCAAAAAAGCGGCCGCCAAAACGGCCTGAATCCACAAAAAGATCAGTTCAAGGCAAAGAAAGCCCAAGGAAAGCCCAAGGAGAAAAAAATATGGCTGAATGGTTAAACAATGCGGTATTTTACGAAATCTATCCGCAGTCCTTTCAGGATTCCAATGGAGATGGCATTGGAGATTTCAAAGGAATCCAGTCCCGGCTGGACTACATCAAAGAATTAGGCTGCAACGCGATCTGGATGAATCCCTGCTTCGAGTCGCCATTTATGGATGCCGGATATGATGTAGCGGATTATTATCAGACTGCCCCCCGCTATGGCACCAACCAGGATCTCAAAGAACTGGTGGATGCGATCCATGATCGAGGGATGAAAATCCTGCTTGACCTGGTTCCTGGCCACACCTCTGTCAAACACCCCTGGTTTTTAGAATCGATGAAAGCAGAAAAGAACGAATTTACCGATCGCTACGTATGGACGGACAACGTCTGGCTGCCGCCAAAAGGTCTGAATTATCTGAGCGGTATTTCAGATCGTGACGGCAATGCGGTGGTGAACTTCTTCTCTGGCCAGCCCGCTTTAAACTATGGTTTCTACAAACCGGAAGAATCCTGGCAGCAATCCATGAATGATGAAGGACCACGCCAGACACTGGAAGCGATGATGGATGTGATGCGCTTCTGGCTGGATCTTGGTGTAGATGGATTCCGTGTCGATATGGCAGGCTCCCTGGTCAAAAACGACCCCGATCAAAAAGGAACCATTGCTCTGTGGCAGAAAGTTCGTACCTTCTTAGATGCCGAATATCCAGATGCCGTACTGGTTTCAGAATGGGGCGAACCCGATAAATCCTTAAAAGGCGGATTCCATATGGATTTCCTGCTCCACTTTGGTCCATCCCACTATAATGATCTTTTCCGTTGCGACCATCCGTATTTCGCCAGCGAGGGAAAAGGTGTAATCAAGGACTTCATCGATAAATACAACGAAAACTATAACAAGACTAATGGTAAAGGCCTGATCTGCATTCCATCTGGCAACCATGATATGGACCGTCTCGCCCGCCGACTGACTCCGGCCGAACAGAAAATTGCCTTTGATTTCCTGTTAACAATGCCAGGAGCTCCGTTTATCTACTATGGGGATGAAATCGGTCTTCGCTATGTTGAAGGTCTGACTTCAAAAGAAGGTGGCTTTAACCGCACTGGGTCTCGCAGCCCGATGCAGTGGAATCACGAGAAAAACGATGGTTTCTCCACTGCTGATGCGAAAGATCTGTACATCAAAATGGATGAGGCCCAAGATCGTCCAGTCGCCTGCGATCAGATTGAAGATGAACACTCGATTTATCACGAAGTGAAACGCCTGATTCAATTCAGAAAAGAACATCCCGCAATGCTTGCCAATGGAAGCATTGAATTCTTAACCGACGGATATCCACTGGCTTACCTGCGTAAAGCAGCCGATGGATCGGAAACCTTGCTGGTCCTGATTAACGCTGATGCCAAAGCCCACAAGTTCACGCTTCCACAAGGTTCCTGGAAGCAGATCTACCTCAATGGAAAAGCTCCAGAAGAAAACGACAAGGAAATCACTGCTGCAGGTCAGAGTTCGATTGTTTATCAGCTTGAACAGGCCTAAATCCAGACTTTCGAATCGATCTTCTTTTAAATGGGTCATTCGTCTTTCTCTTTAACAGACCAGGCCAGAATCAGACTGACAGGAATGCAAGCGAATTTCTCGCGTGTCCTCCCCGATCCAAACCTGTTCTTTGCTCCTGCTTCAGCTTGAAACTGGTTTGTGCTGAATAGACAAAAAAGCGCCCGCGGGCGCTTTTTTGTCTGACAGAATGGATGGAAATTTTTCAATGAGATGAAGAATTCAACGGGACAATGATGTCCCCATTCACTGGAATGGACGATATGTAAACTTTGTTTTATTAATCGGAATCCGTGAACAGGATATGCCGCGCTTTCGCAACGTCTTCGATCTAGTCATCGATACTTTTTCTAATGTGGAAAAGACTTTGCGCTTATTGAAAACCAATGACTGGCGGGAATTTATTCAGATCCTGACCGCTGAGTAATCCACTGCATCTTCTACCACTCCTCAACAGAAACCAGGACGCCGTCGGGCGTCTTTTCTTTTTCTTTCCATCCTGCCCAACCTTCGATCTGCAAGTTATCCCCCATTTGATGGGGATAACCGCAATTTTCCTGCGGCTTTGCCATCCCACTCTTTTCCTGACTCTGGCTGCTTAATGAAATCGTCCATTCGCTGGATTTGAACTGCCCAGTGGGTTTGTCTCTAATCTGCTCATGGACCTCTCTTTTTGTTTCCCACTTATCCCACATTTGATGTGGATATCCCCAAAGAAAGGAGGACAACGAAGTGTGGTCAAGGGAATAGGATGAAAAAAACAGGAGAAGGAAGTGAAGAAGTTCTGGGGACAGCTGGATTCTTGCACGAATCCCCAGTTATCCCCTATCCACTTCAAAAATCCACCCTTTATGGGGTTGAGAAGCGATCCCCAAATCTCTTCAAAATGGGGAGTTGAAAGTCCCTTTAGATGCTGTTAGACTTGTCAAAACCAATGAAAACCACTAGATTTTCAGCCTTTATCCTTTCGCTAACCACATTTAGCCAAATTATGTGAATAATTTTAATAATACGAAGTCATTTGTTTAGGGGAATTTGCTTTTTTACTTTATTTATCTATGAATATAAATTCATCTTTGTGTGAATCAAATGTTGTCTGATGTTTGATTTTAGGTGATTTTTTAAGTTATCAGACGTCTTATCTAGACTTCAGACAACCACCCAGTCCGATGAGGGAAAACCGCGGGTTATCCACCAGATTTCCCCAAAAAAGCAAACTGACTTCAAAACTTCTGCAAGTTATCCCCAAAAAATCTGCCGAAAATCGCCCGTTTTCCCCATGTTATCCCCCGCATCTGCAAGATCTGAAAATCAGAAAGTTTTCCCCAATGGGGATATTGGGGATAAGTGGTCTTTAAGCCGAAACCTATCGCGAAACCACCCTTGCAGATAATGTGGATAACTCAGTTTTTAAGGGGGATAAGTCACAAGTTCTTCATGAGTTATCCACATTGTGGAGAACTTTTCAAATTGGGTTATCCACATCTTCTTTCCCCCGCTCTCCCCCATCGACTGTAGAACTCTTCGAAAACAAGTTAAAATCTTGTAGAATTGAAATCTAAGAAAGGATGCAGATTTATGGATTCTTCTTACTCTCAATACTGGACTCAGACACTGGATCTGATCGAAAAAAGCGGCTTCTTTGATGCCGGGGCCATGACCTGGATCAAGAAATCCTCGCTGTTCAAAATTGAAGGCGGAAACGCCTATATCTCCTGCCGGACGGTGATCGCCACCAACCTGATCAAAGGAAATCTGCAGCTTTTCCAAGATACCCTTTCTGAAATCTGGGGGTCGTCGCTGAAGATCCTTCTCATCTCCCAGAAAGAAATGGAAGAGATGATGCCCGAAGAAGCACTGAAACAAAAAACAAACCGCCTGATTGGCCGGGGCTTCGATCCTGCCTACACCTTTGATTCCTTTGTCAAAGGTCCAAGCAACCAGGAAGCTTTAGCAGCCTGTCAGGCGGTCTGTACGCCTAAGACCTACGGCATGTTTAACCCGCTTCTTTTATATGGAAACTCCGGTCTTGGAAAAACGCACATTCTCAATGCCATCGGAAACGAGCTGGCCCGCACAAGACCACAGTCCAAGGTGATTTACCTGTATGCTGGTGATCTGGTCAGCCTGCTTCTTGAAGCGATGCGCACCAAAAACAATGACTCCTCCAATTCGGTGGATGCCATTAAAGACTGTCTGCTCGACTGTGATTATTTCTTGATCGATGATATTCAAAACTTGCGCTCGGCAAGCTGCCAGGAAGTTTTCTTTACTGTATTTAATGAGCTCATCCACCAGAAAAAACAGATCATCCTCACTTCGGATACTCATCCCTCGGAAATCCCCACGCTGACAAGGCGTTTAATCAGCCGGTTCTCCTCCGGTCTGATTGTTAATATTTCCAAGCCAGGGGCGGAAACGGCCAAACGGATTCTGCTCAAGAAAATTGAAGGCCATGAAGATGTCATTGATATTGAAGAAGATGTTCTCGATTTTCTGGCCCGCAGTTACAGTGATGACGTCCGCGCGCTCGAAGGTGTGCTCAACCGGCTGATTTTCAATGCCACCTTATTTAATCCACCATGCATCTCCATGAAGTTTGCGATGGGGGTTTTAAAGGATGAACCGATGCTGGCTGAGCCTGAAGAACTCGATGCAAAAAGCATTAAAAAAGCGGTGATTCGTTTCTATGGTCTTTCCTATCAGGATCTGGAAGGAAAAAGCCGCCAGAAAAAAATCACCCAGGCTAGACAGATCTGTATCTATCTGATGCGTGACATGTTGAAAATGTCCTATGCGGA
The DNA here is from genome assembly GCF_034745455.1 of Allobaculum sp. JKK-2023. NCBI lineage: Bacteria > Bacillati > Bacillota > Erysipelotrichia > Erysipelotrichales > Erysipelotrichaceae > Allobaculum > Allobaculum sp. JKK-2023. The sequence continues at coordinate 1,780,706 of NZ_JAYERV010000003.1, forward strand.
AATTGGAGTCCAGATGGGTGGTCGAGATCACACCACGATTTCTTCCAACTGCTCTCGGTGCCGCAAAATGATTCAAAACGACAGTGCCTGGAAAGACGCTGTGGAAACCATCAAACGAAAAATCAATGGCTGATTGCAGATCGATTTGATGAGCTGCAACGTTGAATGTGGATAACTGCAAAATCATCGGTGGATATCCACCGAATTTGGGGGATTTGGCAAGCCAAAAAGGCTCTTGGCCTGATTGAAACCTGCTTTTCCTTTGTGGCTTTCCCCCATCTTTGGGGATACAGCTTGATTTTGGCTGGATTGAGTGCGATCTGGCTGACCAGACTTTCTGATCTGGGCCTTTGGGAAAGTTATCCCCCTGTTTTTGTTTATCCACAACTTATCCCCATCCCCTGCTGGATGGGGGATTGAATGGGGGATTGAATGAGGGATTGAATTGGGGATTGGATGTTCTGATCCTGCTTTTGTATTTCTTCTTTTGCTCCCACTTCGTTTTATCCACTTAGATCTGCAAAGTTTGACATCTATTAATAAAGTTTGGCATCTATTAATATGGAAGAGATAAACAGAAAAAGCGATCTTCCTATATTATTGATGATTATGGATGATCTGATGTCATTCTTTCGTGTCGGATTCATTTTCTGACTGGAGGATAGGAAGAGAGTCAAAGGATCACCCAAGAAACACACCTCATCTTTGAAAAAGAAATGGGAAAATCGGGCGAAAAGCTGGAGTATGGCATAGATAAAGGAAGGACGAGAAAGTGAAAAAACAGGGATCTGGAAAAATCCCTGACAAAACAGCTTTTGAGTTGACTTCTTTTTAAAAATTGTCCAAGAGGTTGACTGACAAATTGATCTTTTTACCAGCTATGACATTTTTCTGACATTTTGAGGTCATATGATGACTCAAACCACTCAAAAAGGCGGAAATTTTAAACATCCACAACGACCTTTGCGATTGTCCACAATGTCTCCCCGCCCCATCCCCATCCATTTTTTCTTCATTTTCCTAAACCTATGCGGGGTTTCTGGCCTTTATCCCCACTATCCCCGCCCTTATTATTATTAAGCTTTATTCTTATAAAGAAAGAAGGGACCCTTCCATGGAATTCACCATTCGTCGTTCTTATTTTCTGGATCGTCTTGCTCTGGTTGCTCGAGGAGTTGCTGTTCACTCCCCAATGGAAATGCTCAACGGTATCCTCATCCAGGTCAAAGACAATATGATGGTTCTGACTGGATCCGATACGAACTTTACGATTCAGACTGTGATTATGCCTGATGAAGAAAACCTGCTGGAAATCAGCCAGACAGGTTCACTAGTGATTGAAGCCCGCATGCTGCTCGAACTCATCCGCCGCATGACTGGAGAAATGATTTCTGTAAACTCGCCAGATGGCCAGGCCTTATTGCTGACGGGACCAGATGGCAACTTCGAGCTTGTTGGCAAACCGGGCAGTGAATATGTCATTCAGCCACTAACCCGTCCGGAAAACCATGTCGAGCTGCCAACTGAAGTTTTAAAAAGTATTTATGAACATTGCGCCTATGCAACCAGTGAGCGGAATTCCCGCCAGGTTCTTCAGGGAATCAACCTGGAAATAGCCGATGGCCGCATTGCGGCAACCGCAACGGACTCGATTCGTTTAGCGCGCCAGGTTGTGCCCGTGGAAACGGATGCCGTCTGTCGCATTACGGTTCCAACTGGGCCGCTTGGGGAAGTGACCAAATCTTTGGGCAATGTGGAAACGGTGGATATGTATTGCGATCGCCGGAAAGCCCAGTTCATTTTTGAGAATACCCTGATGCAGATCACTCTGTATGAAGGAAACTTCCCGGATGCGACCCGCATTATTCCTACCAAATATATCTCCACTCTGAAAATGCGTGCTGCAGATTTAGAAGGTATGCTCAACCGGACTTCCATTTACACCAGTGCAGCCAGTTCCCAGACTGGAACGGTTGTCCCCGTGCAGTTTAAATGCTCAGCGGAAGGTCTTGGCATGCGGGTACTGTCCAGTGAGGTCGGTTCCTGCAAGCAGGTTTTTACTGATCTGACCTACACGGGTGAAGATATCACCGTTTCGTTTAATGCCAAACTGATGATTGAAGCGTTAAGAGGACTTCGTTCCAGTGATCAGGTCGAACTCGACTTCACGGGTGAGCTGCGTCCGATTAAAATTACCAATCCCGATGATCCAACACTGACCATGGTCATCGTTCCAATCCGTTCCAACGTTTAAACGACCCAAAAATTTACGAATCTTCAAAAAAAGACGCCCTGCAAGTCGCTGGACGCCTTTTTTTATGGAGGAGTATTCCTGTGAATCCCCGACTGATTTTCCTGCCTGTGGAAATTACAGGCCTATTTTGTTATAATTTAATGAGGAAAAGAGCGCGCAAATGAAACACCCGCTCTTTGCTTCTCCACAAGAAGAGGATTCATCCTGGAGTCCAAAGAATGTCTTTGCGTGGAAGCACGAAAGATTCAGTTTGAAATGGGTGGAATTTGATTGATGCCGCTTATTCAGGACAGTCGACAATTTGTGGTTGTCTTTGGAAAGCGTATGAGAAATGCAGATTGGAAAGATCGCAGGAAAAACAGTTTTCTGACCGATCGATTCTGATTTTTCATGATTGAAAGGAGGAAAGCTGAATATTCCTGGATGGAAGTATTTAGCAAACGAATGAAGTTTACTCTTAAAGATGAATATATTACCCTTCAGCAGATTCTGAAGGCTTGCGATGTCATTCAGTCTGGCGGCCAGATTAAAAGCTGGCTGGCTGAAAACGAAGTCCTGGTCAATGGCGAACCCGAAAACCGGCGCGGTAAAAAGCTGCGCAGCGGCGATGTCGTTGAAGCAGGCGGCATCCGCATCGAAATTGAATGAACGTACAGAAGCTGAATGTTTCTGACTACAGAAACTTTGAAACGGCTTCTTTTTCTTTTGACCCGGACACTATCCATATCCTGATGGGCCGCAATGCCCAGGGAAAAACCAATCTGATTGAAGCCATCTATTTCCTGTCTCACCTGCGTTCCTGGCGAACGTCCAAGACTCCTTCTCTCATCCGTCATGGCCAGGAATTATTCCGCCTGGAGGCCACGATTGAAAATAAAGGAAGAGTCGAATCTTTAAAAATGATCTTCTCTCAGGGGAAAAAATATCTGTTTCGCAATGATAAACCGGTGCAGACCTTCTCGAATTTTGTCGGCATTTTAAACGCCGTCCTTTTTTCGCCAGATGATCTGCAGATTTTTTCTGAACCACCCAAAGAAAGACGAAAGTTCGTCGATATGGAGCTGGTGAAACTTTCCCGTTCCTATACGACCAGGTTAGGTCGTTTCAATAAGCTTTTAAAAGAGCGTTCAGCCATTTTAAAAAGCTTTCGCGTGGATGATGTTTTATTGTCCACCATTACCGATCAGATGATCGAAGAACAGGCGGTTCTGATCACCCAGCGCTATGCCTTTATCCAGCTGCTCGAAGAAAAAGCGAGAGCTGTTTTTCCCTATTTCGGAGAAGGCAGAGAAAAGCTGTCCATCCGCTACAAGACGTGTGTCGATCCAAGCCTTGGTATGGATGAGATTAAAAAGCAGCTGACCGAAGCGTATCAGAAAACCCGCCTGAAAGACAAGCAGATGAAAACAACGGCCGTTGGAATTCACAAAGATGATCTGGAATTTTATCTCAATGATAAGCTTGTGACCCAGACGGCAAGCCAGGGGCAGAAACGCTCCATTGTGCTCGCTTTGAAGATTGGCCTTTGCCAGGTGATTCAGGCCAAGACCGGCCAGAATCCAGTGTTATTGCTGGATGACGTCTTTTCCGAACTCGACGAAACACGTCGGGCCGGATTGATTGCTTCTCTGCCTGAAGAAATTCAGATTTTTATTACGACCGCCGAACCTGTTTCACCAAGCTGGTTCAAGCGGCCAGTCCGTTTTTATACAGTTGACCACGGAGTCATGAAGGAGGGTATTTACGATGTCTGAAACCGATTTAAAAAACCAGACGACTTCACCTGCAACCGACACTCCTGCCAATACTCAATCCCAAGCTGTCGCTAAAGTGATGACGCCTGAAGAGGCAGCATCCAAAGAGGCTGCGGACAGGGAATTGCATGCGTCGGTGCTTGAGTTTGACAAGCTCGAAAATGAAGCCATTCACGTCAGCCATTCATACACGGCCAACGATATTCAGGTCCTTGAAGGCCTGGAAGCGGTCCGCATGCGCCCAGGGATGTATATTGGCTCGACATCCGGACGCGGCCTGCATCATCTGGTCTGGGAAATTGTCGATAACGGTATCGATGAATCCCTTGCCGGCTATGCTGACCGGATTGATGTCACCATTGAAGAGGGGGATGTGATCTGCGTTCACGATAATGGGCGTGGTATGCCAGTAGGCATTCATAAAACCACAGGCATCAGTGCTGTCGAAACCATTATGACTGTCTTACACGCTGGTGGTAAATTCGGCGGCGGCGCCTATAAGGTTTCTGGTGGTCTGCATGGTGTTGGTGCCTCAGTTGTAAACGCACTGTCCAGCTGGCTGGAAGTTTTTGTTGAGCAGGATGGTAAGAAATATTATGTCCGCTTTGAAAACGGCGGTAAAACCGTTGCTCCACTCAAAGAGATCGGGACAACAGACCGTACTGGTACAACTGTGCGCTTCAAACCAGATCCAACGATCTTTAAAGAAACCACACACTTTGAATTTGAAACCCTGAACACCCGTCTGCGTCAGCTGGCATTCCTGAACAAGAACCTGACGTTAACGCTTTCCGATAACCGTGAAGAAAATCCGGTTTGCCGTGAATACAGATACGAAGGCGGAATCATTGAATATGTGAAATTTCTCAACCGCGGCAAAGAAGTCCTCAGTGACAAAGTGATCTATGCCGAAGGTGAAATGGATGGCATCTTAGTCGAAATTGCCCTTCAGTATAACAAAGATTTCCAGAATCAGATTTATTCCTTCGTCAATAACATCAATACCCACGAAGGCGGCTATCACGAAGAAGGCTTCCGCAGTGCACTTGCCCGTGTATTAAACAAGTATGGGAAAGAGAATAATCTGATTAAAAAAGATGAATCCCTTTCCCAAGAGGATGTCAAAGAAGGTCTGGCAGCCATTGTTTCCATCAAACACCCGGATCCACAGTTTGAAGGCCAGACAAAAACCAAACTGGGCAACAGTGAAGTCCGCAAGGTCGTTTCCCAGATTTTCTCCAAACAGTTAGAACGCTTCCTTTTAGAAAACCCAACAGAAGCGCGCGCTATTGTTGAAAAAGGATTAACGGCCGGCCGGGCCCGGATGGCTGCTGCCAAAGCCCGTGAAGCCGTTCAGCGCAAATCCGCTTTGGATGGCATCACTTCACTGCCTGGCAAGCTGACTGACTGCTCCAGCAAGGATCCAAGCGAATGCGAAATTTACATCGTCGAAGGGAACTCCGCCGGCGGCTCGGCCAAGATGGGCCGTGATGCCCGTACGCAAGCTATCCTGCCGCTGCGCGGTAAGATTTTGAACGTTGAAAAAGCCAGAGATGCCCGCATCTTCAAAAATGCTGAAATCAACTCCATGATTACTGCCTTTGGCTGCGGTTTTCGTGAAACGACCGATGTTTCCAAACTGCGTTACCACAAGATCATCATCATGACCGATGCCGATGTCGATGGAAGTCATATTGCGACGCTGATGCTTACGTTCTTATATCGGTTTATGCGCCCTGTTATTGAAGGCGGCTATGTCTATGTCGCACAACCGCCTCTTTACAAGATTCAGAAAGGCAAACGCGTTGAGTATGCCTACAAAGAGCAGGAAATGGACCGCCTGCGTGCTGAATTCAAAGAGGGGTATAAAGTCCAGCGCTATAAAGGTCTGGGTGAAATGGATGCTGAACAGCTTTGGGAGACAACCATGGATCCTGCCCGCCGTATTTTGAAACGCATCACCATTGACGATGCGATGGAAGCGGATGGTGTGTTCTCGATGTTAATGGGTGAAGACGTAGAACCGCGTAAAGAGTTCATCCAGGATAACGCGGAATACGCAACGCTTGACTTATAAAGAAGGAGGAGAAAATGGCTGACGATCAGAACAAAAACCTCAATCCCGACGAAGAGATTTTGCCTGAAGAAGGCGCAGACGAAATCAATGACGACGGAAAAGGCAGTTACGATGTCGTAGAAGACATTGAAATCTGCAAGGAGATGAGGGATTCCTTTCTGGATTACTCCATGTCCGTTATCGTACAGCGTGCCCTCCCGGATGTCCGCGATGGCATGAAACCGGTGCACCGCCGGATTCTGTATGCAATGTCCACATTGAATATGACGCCTGGATCCGCGCATAAAAAATCGGCGCGTATCGTTGGTGATGTTATCGGTAAGTATCATCCACATGGAGATACTGCCGTTTATGAAGCGATGGTCCGTATGGCCCAGGACTTCTCGTATCGCTACCCGCTTGTCGATGGCCATGGTAACTTTGGTTCTCTCGATGGCGATGGCGCAGCTGCCATGCGATACACTGAAGCCCGTATGTCCAAGATCTCAACCGAAATGGTTGCAGACCTGAACAAGGATACCGTCGATTTTATTGAAACCTATGATGGGGATGACCAGGAACCTGTTGTTTTGCCAAGCCGCATTCCTAACCTGCTTTTAAATGGAGCAGTGGGAATTGCGGTTGGTATGGCAACCAACATTCCTCCTCATAACCTCAATGAAGTTGTCGCGGCGATTAAAGCCGTGATGGATGATCCTCAGATCAGTGTTCCGGAACTGATGGAATACTTGCCCGGACCTGACTTCCCGACTGGCGGTATTATCTTAGGCCGTAAGGGCATTCGGGAAGCTTATGAAACGGGTCGTGGATCAATCACAATCCGCGCGAAATACCGGGTTGAGACGCTGGCCAATGGCAAAAAACGTATTATCTACTATGAAATCCCCTATGGCGTCAACAAGATGAAGATGTACGAAAAGATGGCGGAAGTCATCCGGGAAAAGAAGGTCCAGGGCGTCACTTACCTCAACGATGAATCCAACCGTGAAGGGGTGCGCATCGTTATGGATCTGAAAAAGGACGTCCAGGAAGATGTTGTCATTAACCAGATGTTCCGTGAAACCCAGCTTCAGTCTACTTTCGGCATCAACATGCTGGCTCTGGAAAATGGCCGTCCAAAACAGCTGACGATCCGGGAAATGATTATTGATTATGTGAATCACCAAACCAATGTCATCGTCCGCAAGACTCGCTTTGAACTGAAAAAAGCGCAGGAACGGCTGCATATTGTGGAAGGTCTGCGCATTGCATTAGACAATCTGGATGCAGTTATTCATATGATCCGTTCTTCCCGTAAAGAAGAAGCAGGTCTGATTGCTGATATGAACGAAGCTTTTGGATTGGATGATCTTCAGTCCAAAGCCATCCTGGCGATGCAGATCCGTCGTTTATCCGGACTGGAACGCGATAAGCTTGAAAATGAATACAATGCTCTGCTGGCTACGATTGCTGACTTAAAAGACATTCTGGCTAACCATGACCGTGTTTTAGGCATTATCCGCGATAACCTGGATGATATTCAGGCGAAATACGGGGATGAGCGCCGGACTGAAATTATTGAAGGCAACTTCGATGTCATTGATGAGGATCTGATTCCAGAAGAAGATATCATCATGACCCTAACGCATTCTGGTTATCTCAAATCTACGCCAACAAGCACTTACCACACCCAGAACCGTGGAGGTAAGGGAATTCGCAGTATTTCTCTGAATGATGAAGATACAATTGATTTCATGGTCAGCCTCAATAACCATGATTACCTGTTGTTCTTTACCAATACTGGCCGAGTTTACCGGATGCGCGGCTTCCAGTTTCCAATCAGTTCCCGTACTGCGAAAGGAACGCCGATTGTCAACTTCCTGCCTCTTCAGGATAGCGAAAAGGTTGAAGCTATTCTCCCCTACAATCAGGAAGACGATGCTGAAACCTTATTGTTCGTAACCACCAACGGTACCGTAAAACGAACTCCAATTTCGGAATTCAAGAATATCAATCGAACGGGCAAGATTGCCATTTCGCTTAACGAAGGCGATTCTCTGGCTTTTGTACGGGGAACAAGCGGCGATGAGGAAGTTCTGCTTGCCGGCGATAATGGCTATGCAGTCCGTTTCCACGAATCCAAAATCCGTCTGATGGGCCGTTCGGCAGCGGGTGTTAAGGGAATTGATCTTGGCAGTGAAGGTAAAGTTGTGGGTATGGCTTTATCAAGCCAGGGAGAAACTGTTCTGTCCTTATCTGAAAATGGATATGGCAAACGAAGTCCAATCTCTGAATACCGTTTAACAGACCGTGGTACGAAGGGCGTCAAGACTTTGCAGACTTCTGAAGTCACTGGACCACTGGTGGCCTTTAGAGCGGTAGGCGGCGATGAAGATGCCATGATCGTTACCAATTCTGGCCAGATGATTCGTGTTCACCTGAAAGATGTAAAAGTCCAGGGCCGGAATACGAAGGGTGTCCGCGTCATTCGCTTAGGCGAAAATGACAAGGTGAATCGTGTTGCCTTGACAGATCACGAAGAATCAGAATCTGAAAAATCGGATTCCAATCTGACTGCACTTCCTGCCCCAGATGGTATGCCTGATGATCTGACGACTCTGACAAAAGCCAGAGAAGAACAGATGGAAGATGTGACTGTTCCGGTCGATGAATTCAATGAAGGACAGTCTCAGATTGAACATCCAATGGATGGAATTGAAGAAACCGAAGAATAAACGCGTCAATTTCAGCCTGAAAATATGAATTTCAAAATTTCAGCACAGATCAGATCCAATCAGATCTCCGTTCATATGGAGTCAGATCGCGAGAGTATCCATCTGATTGTTTTGATCTGAAATTCATACATCAGACTTACTCTTAAAATACTGCAATTGAAGGAACCTCTTTATCTATAAGAGATTCCTTCTTTTTTTATTCTTAGACCAATAGGAATTGATCATTCGATATTCAGAATTTGAGAAGAATGGCAACAAGCCTGAACAGACTTGGATCCGTATTCAGGAATAGTTCATAAATTTGAAAATCTGACCAATCAGATGAGTTTCCAAAAGTGATTTTGAGAAGATGACAAGCCAATTGCTTCTACCAGATTCATAATTTCATTCCAATCATCATTCAAACATCGATCTTTCCGTTTCCATCCTTTCCGGTCCAGACGGAAAGGAATGGGCCAAGACAATAAGGGTGAACTTGGATTGATGGAGTGATTTTCTGGCTGAAAGGAAGATTGAAGATCAGAGTCTGGCTCGAGCGAGAGTATCTCATTCAATAGTCATTTCTATATGGATCTATGAATTATCCGCTCTTTTGAAGGGAGCGGCCGCAATCCTTTCGACTTCAATCTTTAGCCATTTGATCAAAGACAGGAACAAGATGAACAGATGGATCAACCGGATCGACAATAAAGAGATATACCGTCGCAAAGCAGAGATCTGCCTGGTCAATCTGACTTTTTCAAAACTGCAAAAAGTCCTGAAAAGCGACATTTTTAAGGTGATTTTTTAAGGTGATTTATAGAAGAGATTTTCTTGAAGGTCATGACAGATCAGGTTTTTGACTCAATTGAAGAAAGCTTAAAAATAAAAATCGGATCCTACTGGAGAAAAATCAGATCAAAAAGAGTTAAAATCGGAACAGTTTGAATTTTTCCTATTTTAGAATTGCGTGTTTTAGATGAGAATTCACCTATTTCAGACTTTGTTTTGAGACAAAATCTGATTGATCATATCCCTGGCTGATTTGATCAATCAGATTTTGTCAGGAATAACTCTGAAAATGGAATGAATTCACATCCATCTAGAAAAAATATCGGATTTCCGATGCCGGAAAGACAGCCTCTCACTCCTTGTCGTAGCTGCTGAATACGGTCATGGCTGTAAAAGATCCCATTTTATATCGGATTTTAAGAATTTATGAATGGAATTTGTATGAAAGGATCCTCGTTGTTTATAACCAATGATGACCTTAAATATCGATCTGAAAAGTCAGTTTGAGGCTGATTTTGATCAGCTTGGGCCGGTTTTGATCAAGGGGTGGCATCAAACGAAGCAAATTTCCCAAATAAAAGATGAATTCTGGTGATGGATGAGCAGAAATGAGAAGAAACGGCAGCCAGATCGAGAATAAAACAGGAAAGTGCTTAGGAATCGGGATGAAGAGGGAGAATTAGACGTTTCGATCAATGAAAACGGCCTGGATAACGGAAAATCAGGTTTAAATCCCTAATTATTCAAGTCGTTTTTGGCTTTTTATTCCTTCTTTTGAGGGTTTTGACGATGAATTGGTCAGAAAAAGAGAAGATTGGATCAATATTTTTGCTTTTCCTATGAATCATTCAGAAGTAAATCCTCTCAAACTGCCTGTTTTGCTCTTGATCCGATAGGAGATCAGATGGGGCGACTAGAGGATAAAACTAGAAATTGACTGGATCCGACAGAGGAAGAAATCACCAGCAAAGAAAAAAATCTGCCTGATTTTCGGGATATTCAGAAGCTTATTCCCGTCCCTGTCCTATGAAAGGGAGATTATCGATATGAAGTTGACTGACCATCGGGTGCTATTCAGATGATCAGGAGAAAGCTGGATCTGATGGCAATATGAAAAGTCAGACAACTCTGAAAATGGATGGGAAAAGTCCGATCAAGTCGTCTCCCAAGTTGCTCTGAAGTTGTCTGACATCTAAAAAACGATTCGAAAATCGGTCTGATCACTCCGAAATTTGGCAGACAACTTATTCTTTTGATCCTCTTTTTCCTGTGAATGGAAATAAAGTTGTCTGATTTTCGTATGCCAGAAGAAATAAGGATCGGATCAGGCGTCTGATTATCTGCAATCCACTATCCCCAATTTTGAGGATTTCTCCTATGAATACTTCTGACTCTTCTGATTTTATTCAGAATGGAGCTGCGAAAGTCGTACTCTCGATGAAAGAGCGATCATTCCGATGGGAATCCGATCGATCGGTTTCTGAATTCATACGAATCAGCTTTCCAATAGAAGATAAGATCAGATTGCATAAGAAATGATCGGCTTATTCAGCTGCCTGTTTTCTTCCATCTGCCTATTGATGGCCGATTCTGAATCAGATGGAAAGAATATGGCTTTCCTATTTCGTTCCTTACAGACTTTGAGCCGGATTTATAGAATCGGTTTTATATCGGATTTCAGAAATTCCAGAACCAGGGATCAGAATATCGATCCGATTCAAGGGTTCAGAAATCGACCCGAACAATATACTGGTCGTCCAACGGAACCAGTTTTGCGAATCTGAGACAATAAGACTATAACTTCAACGCAAATTTGGCTGCTGATTCAGCCAGACTGAACTGAATCGCTGTAGTCTGGCGGATCTGTTAAATTTTCGATATCTTCAACAATTCCTGAGGACTCAGCTGATGGTTGTTGATAGAACGATCAGGATTCATCGACTGTGAAAGCATTTTTTACGGTTGGTTGAACTTATGAACCTGCCCAGTTTGCTACCGATTTTGTTCAGTGATAAATTATTGAGTAAGTAAAAGGAGATTAGAATGCTCGATTTGAAATTTGTCCGCGAAAACCCGGATCTTGTCAAAGAGAATATGCGCAAGAAGTTTCAGGATCACAAGCTTCACCTTGTTGATGAAGTGATCTGTGATGATGCCGCTTTACGCCGCACACAGCAGCAGGCTGACGAACTTCGTTCCCAGCGCAAAAACGCATCCAAGAAGATTGGTATGCTGATGGGACAGGGTAAAAAAGAAGAAGCGGAAGCAGCGAAGAAAGAGACTGCAGATCTTGGAGATCAGATTGCAGAACTCGCAAAAAAAGAAGATGAGTTAAGAGAATCTGTAACCAAAGCAATGATGCAGATTCCAAATATGATTGATCCATCCGTTCCGATTGGAAAAGACGACAGCGAAAATGTCGAACTCCAGCGCTTCGGTGAACCAGTTGTTCCTGATTTTGAAATTCCTTATCACACTGAAATTATGGAATCTCTGAGCGGAATCGATTTAGATGCCGCCAGACGTGTTGCTGGAAATGGTTTCTACTACCTGCTGGGAGATGTTGCCAGATTACATTCGGCTATCCTCTCTTATGCACGTGACTTCATGATTGACCGTGGATTTACTTATGTCATTCCACCATACATGATCCGTTCTAACGTTGTTACAGGTGTTATGTCTTTTGCGGAAATGGACGGCATGATGTACAAGATCGAAGGTGAAGACTTGTATCTGATCGGAACCTCCGAACATTCCATGATTGGCCGCTTCATCGACCAGATCCTGGATGAAAAAGAATTACCCTATACCCTGACTTCTTATTCCCCTTGCTTCCGTAAAGAAAAAGGTGCTCATGGTATTGAAGAACGTGGTGTATACCGGATTCACCAGTTCGAAAAACAGGAAATGATTATTGTCTGCAAGCCAGAAGAATCTGCTGACTGGTTCGTGAAACTCTACATGAACACAGTTGATTTCTTCAGAAGTCTTGAGATTCCTGTTCGTACTCTTGAATGCTGCTCTGGTGACCTGGCTGACCTGAAATCAAAATCTGTCGATGTTGAAGCCTGGTCCCCAAGACAGAAGAAATACTTTGAAGTGGGTTCCTGCTCCAATCTGACCGATGCTCAGGCTCGTCGTCTGAAAATCCGTGTCAAAGACGAAAAAGGCAAAAAGTACTACGCTCATACTTTGAACAATACCTGCGTTGCTCCTCCTCGCATGCTGATTGCATTCCTGGAAAACCATCTGCAAGAAGACGGTTCTGTTACAATCCCAGAAGTACTCCAGCCATACATGGGTGGAAAAAAGGTTCTGGTTCCTACAAAGAAATAAGCAACCCATCAACGGATTTCTGATTCAGCTCAGGAATCCGTTTTTTTAGAGGAATCATGCATTTTATTCCGATAACGATTAAGGATGGATAGAGTCTGGTTGACTGGTTTTCTACTACCGGGCAATCCTTTTTGCAAATCTTTTTCACGTGGAATCAAACTGGTGATCAAAACCCCCTGAAGGCAGATTGTCTTCAGGGGGTTCTGATTCTTAGTGATGGGTTTCTGGTTGTCGGATTCCTGAGAGGAATCGCCAGGACTATTGATTGACAGAACCTTGAGAGTTCTGGTTTGGATCCTGTGTCTGTGGATTTGTATCTTGTGTCTGATCGTCTTTCTTATCCGAATCTGAGTCCTTGTCCTCTTCCGAAGAGGTGTCATGGCGAACCTGCGGTTCTTCATCAGTCCGGATAAAGGTCATTGTCATCACCAGCTGACCGGAAGCATCTCGAGAAAGAGTTCCAGTTGCCTGGGCTGTACAGCCGCCAAATGGGATTTCAAATCCTTGTAAAATAATGTATTCACTTGTCGTGCTGTTCCATAAAACAGGAACCATCTGGCCGTTCTTGTCGGCAACCAGGGCCTGTGGAAGGTTGCCAGTGACAACAACGGGAACTTGGTACTGGATCAGCTTATCGGCATTTTCATAGGCGGCATCCACGCTGATTGTCTGATCCTTAAATTCTTTTTCTACTGCTTCTTTGGAGTCCGTGACCTGCGAAGAGGAATCTGAGGAAGAGTCTGATGCACCCGAATTGTTGTCCGCAACGGGATTGGATCCTTTGGGGACAATACTGATCGTAACTGTATTGCTTGTGACACCATCCTGATCGACACGGACAGTGTAATCACCTGGATCTTCAGCTTCGAATTTGATTACTCCATCTTCTACCCAGGATTCGCCGCCATTAACCGTGATGGAGTTTGGATCAATCCGAGTGGGAAATGGAGATGTTTTTACATCCACGATGATGGTCTGATACGGGTTCATTACCTGATCAGGGGAAACACTCAGTTCAATTGACTTTGCTTTGCATCCGGTAACCATGAAGCAGCTGACCAGGGCAATGGCAGGAAGAATCTTTTTCATATTCATATGTACACCTCTAATGATCTGGATTTTTTCAACCGAAAGTAAATATTGTTCTTTTCCATAGTACTTGAACTTTGGAAAGGAAAGTATCGCTTTTTCAAAAAAAGTTTCGTTTTTTGAATCTAACAGAACCAAAAGTATTTCCCGTGAAATCTTAAACTGTTGTATCCGCTTTGACTGGTCATCTGACTGCTCAGATTTGAAGGAAAAAAGAACCAGTCAAAATCATAGGATAGCTGCATTCAAATCCGATTTGAAGCGGAAAAACGATCAGATCAACCTCCTCCTAATCCGATCAAAAGAGTATCAGTGGTGATGAATTCATACGAATAAGATGAATAAAATGGATGAGTTTACGAACCTGGATCGGTTTGACAAGCTGTTTGATCCACAATATGAAAGAATTCATTTGATTGCCAATTTTCGGCGACCTGTACCCATGGATTTGATGATCAGGTGATCTGTCAGATTTGGATTTCAAAAGATGTATTTAATCTGGTTTGGACGACGAGATTTGTAAAGTATCCTGACTGCTGTTCGATTGATCGGTTGTTGACTGGTCTGCTGATCAGACAGCCAGCTAACGCAGGATGGTTAAAGAGAACCATTCGTAAATGATCCCGGTTTCGCGAGATGAACTTGATCACCGGTAGAAGATTGAAAACGATTGGACTTGATTTAGTTCTGAAATCTGATATATTACCTGACTTTAGGGTCACGTTTTTAAATGTAGTACTCAAAATCCTGGAGAAAACATCAGAAATGTTTCTCCAGGATTTTATTTATTTGAGTTCTCTCTAAGTAATAGTGATCGAGTGGTAAATTATATGTTTTAGATAAGTAATCATTGATATCACATTTCGGACTTATATTTATGAATGTATAGGGGCCTGTTGGAAGTACTTTTAGTTCATGCATAAAGTTATATACTTTTTCACTTCCAAATTTATTTTTTAAAACCTTATATTGAAAAAGCCTCTCAAGCAGGACGCTGAGATAACACACTAAAAAATGCCCTTTGATTCTGTCATAATTCTGTAAGTATACTGGCCTCGCATCTAAAGATGATTTCATCGTCCTGAATGATTCTTCAATATGCCATAATTCATGATAGGTCTGGTAAATAGTCGAATCATCCATTTTGTATTCAGAAGTAATAAGCATATTGAAACCAGCACATTTACGATGCTTTTCAATCAAATTTGTATTTAATACAGCGATAACTTTTTCTTTATTTCCATTATCAGATTTATTCTCTGTCGTAAAAATCATATATTTAGCCGAATCGCCGTAATCAGATTTTTTTGCCGCACTGGCACACAGATTCTTGGCCTTTTCTTCTAATCTAGTAATCTCTCGACGTTTTTTTCTTGCCAAAGAAGGATTGAATGTGACTACTCTTTTTTCAGTGACGGTAAGACTATGCTTTCTTCCGTTTTCATCTCGGTAATCGTATTTATGTTGAAAAAGTTTACTCTTCATTTTGTAAGCCAGCCGGCCATCACGATCTATCACTTCCTGAAACCCCTCATCTTCGATAGCCCACTCCATCTCATCTTCAGGGAGCTGGAGGACTGACTTGGAGAAGATATAGCCATCATGAGCCAAGATCGCATCATGGATGTTTTCGGCACAATTGAGGCCTTTGTCGGCCACTCTGACCGTTTTTCCCGTCACTCCCTGTTTATTTTTAAGGTCATGGAGAACTTCACGCATAACCGGTTTCTCAGACTGATTGCCGGGGTAAAGTCTCATTCCGATTGGAAGACAATTTGCATCAAGTAATAATCCCATACCAATAATAGGATCAGTTCGATTTTCTTTAGACGGACCTTTACGTCGCCAGTCGTCCTGGGCATCTATTTCAAAATAGAAATTTGTACAGTCAAAATAGGTTTGATTTACATCTAGAATGTATGTTTCATGTGTATGATGCGTAAAGATTTCTACTACTTTCTCATATTCGCGTCCGAGCAACTCTAAGCAAGAAAGAGTCTGGTCATAGGAAAACTGTGTCTGGCCATACAGAGTGGGAAATATTTCGTTAACGGTTTTAAATTTAGACATGGGATTACATAGTCTTGAATAGATTAATAACTCAAGACAATCTGACAAGTTATATTCAAATTTGCGCCCGTATTGAAGGTAGTCAATATCATTTTTGACATCCAGACGGCGATAAATCGCTGCAGGCACAAAAAAGCCAATGCGTTTTTCTGGAATGTTTTTTTCTATCAATTTTTTCTTGGAGGTCTGAATTTTCCGTTTGTCATTCATCGTTCGCACAGCGGTTGTGTAGAAATTGATTGGATCTTTAACTCCTAGAGATTCTAAATAATCTGCATAACCTAGTGTTTTTATATGTTTTGATTTAGGTAGCTTGGTTTCTGGATCGCGATATGACTCGTAAATTTGAAGATAGATCCCTTTAGCGCGTTTGGATTTTCTGAGATGAAATGCCATACCATATTTCCCCCATAATTAGGTATTACAAGTACTACCATTATAGAGCGCATCTAAAATACTCGCAAGTTTTTTCAAAAAAAAAAGAGCCTTACTTAAGGGATCAATAAATAAATTTCTAAAATTTTTTTCGCATTTTCTAAAGAAAGTAGTACCCAAACCCTTAAGACGGGGCTAACGCAGGATGGTTAAAGAGAACCATTCGTAAATGATCCCGGTTTCGCGAGATGAACTTGATCACCGGTAGAAGATTGAAAACGATTGGACTTGATTTAGTTCTGAAATCTGATATATTAATGGAGCTACTACAATAGCATCCTGCTAAATGTGTCAGGTCGGGAACGAAGCAGCACCGTGCTGGCTCTGTTATGTGTAGTAGTTTTTTAATGCCTGATTCTTGCCTGTTGGTATCTGCCAGCAGGTCTTTTATTTTTCCACGTGAAACATTCTGGTGTGAACCCTGTCTTTTTCAGTTTTAGAGACAATCTGAGCTGTTTTGGACTTTGGTGATCTGGATTGGCGAGGTGCACCTGTATTCATCTTGTTCAAGTCTGAATCTTGCCTTGCTATTTGAAGATTCAGACCTTGCTTTGAAACATGAGTTCGCTCCCAATTGTCCTCTTTCCGCCCTGTTTTCTGATTTCCATTTCCTTTTTCGATACTCCCCCAAGCCTACTGTCCACTCCTTTTATCAATTTCTTTCTGGCTTTATTTGCATGATTTAACCAGTACGGTTTTTCTTGATGATCAGGATGCAGATTTGCCCTTTCTCACTGGTCGTCTTTTTTCTCTGTCTATTCCCGTTGATGATCACCATCTAAAATTCAGATTCTTACCTCGTCGAAAAAAAAAGAATCCAATTTCGAACTGAATAAAGAATCTTTGGGATGAAAGCTTAAAGACTGAAAATGAAGGCACGGGATCGAAGATCAGAGAGCCAGTTCAACGCATAACGAGGACCGTCAGAAGAATTCCTGAGAAAATAGAGCTGCTCAGACTCAATCTTTAAAGATGGAAAATGGAGATCTGGATTCGGATTCTTGCTGGATTTTGCAAATGCGGTCGGGATTGGATGGGTTTTTCGAAATGGAGCCTGATTAGAGACTGGGTTTGATATCATGGAAACTAATGATGGAAAACACAAAAGAGAAATATATGAACAGCGCTCTTCGTCTTGCCAAGAAGGCGGAGACATTAGATGAAGTTCCAGTGGGGGCAGTGATTGTTCAGGAAGGCAAAATCATTGGCCGAGGATACAATCGCCGTCAGACCAGACAGAACTCTCTGGAGCATGCCGAATTGATGGCGATCGCCCAGGCTTGTCGAAAACTGAGCAGCTGGCGATTGGAAGGCTGCGATCTGTATGTCACCCTGGAGCCCTGCCCGATGTGTGCTGGAGCGATTATCCAGTCGCGAATTGAGCACGTTTATTTTGGGGCTTTCGATGCCAAGGGTGGAGCAGTTGGATCGGTAACCAATCTGTTTGAACTTCCGCAATGGAATCATCATCCGGCTTTTGAAGGGGGCATTCTGGAAGAGGAATGTTCCACTCTTCTCAAGGAGTTCTTCAAAGAAAAGCGACGAAAAAAGAAACTGGAAAAACAGCTGCGAAAACAACAGGAGCAAAACGAATGTTCTTGCTTCCAGAATCAGACTGAAGGTCCAGCTCAACCATTCCAGCTACAGAATACTCATCCGACTCAAAAACACGCTGAATGTGCATGTGATCATTCCAACAATATGGATCCAAAGCAATCCAATCCGTCTCGGCGAGAATTCATTGCGGATCCAGATGAAGATAAAAACCAGAAAGGAGAACGGCTGTAATGGCTTATCAAGCTCTCTATCGAAAATATCGTCCTGCTTCCTTTGACGATGTTGTTGGGCAGAAACACATTGTCCAGACACTGAAAAATGCGATTTCCAAAAATCGAATTGCCCATGCCTATTTGTTCTGTGGTCCTCGTGGGACAGGAAAAACTTCGATCGCGAAAATTTTCGCCCGAACGCTCAATTGTACTGGTGAAAATCCACCCTGCATGGAGTGTGAGAACTGCAAACTTTCCTTGTCGGGAACCCATCCAGATATCATCGAAATCGATGCGGCTTCCAACAATGGTGTCGATGAAGTTCGAGCTTTGATTGACCGTGTCGGCTACGCCCCATTAGAGGGAAAGTACAAAGTCTATATTATTGACGAGGTGCATATGATGACCTCAGGGGCTTTCAATGCCCTGCTCAAGACAATTGAAGAACCACCTGCCCATGTCATCTTCATCTTTGCGACGACAGAGCCACACAAGGTTCTGCCAACTATTCTTTCGAGATGTCAGCGATATGATTTCTCCAAAGTCAGCCACAAAGATATCGAGGATCGTTTGACCTATGTCTGCCAACAGGAATCAGTTAACGCGGATGAAGAAGCCCTGTCATTGATTGCAGAACTGGCAGATGGTGGAATGCGAGATGCACTGTCTATCCTGGATCAGTGCATTGCGTATGAACAGAACCATTTAACGATTGATGATGTTCGCGAGATCTATGGTGTTGTACAGCCAGAAGAAATTGGAGATCTGGTTGAAGATCTGGTTCCTGAAAGAGCGAATGATGCGATGGAGAAATTGACATTGATCGAGCGTAAGGGAATGGATATGAAGCGGTTCACCGCCGACCTTATTTCCCTTTACAAGGACTCGCTGCTTCAGGAATTGCACTCAAAAACAGATCTGATTTCAGAGAAACGAAAGAAAGTGATCGAGAAGTCATTTCTCAGCCAGCCGGTAGACAAACGAATTCAGATTCTGAATGATCTGATGAACCTCTACAATAAGCTGGCCTACTCCTCGAATGTGATGGACTATATTGAGACGATCTTGCTGAAAAATGCGCTCTGGAAGCCTGCACCCATGTTCCAGCCGTCGGTTCAGCCAGTCAGCCAACCTCAATATGAAAGAAGAAATCTCGTTCAGAATCGATCTGAACAAAAATCTGACCGTCTGATTCAGCACCAGAATCCAACTGTAAGTACGGCATCTGCATCGCCCAAACCAGATCTGGCCAATAAGTTCTGGAATATGAATGTTTCACGTGAAACATCAGAAAAAACAACAAAACATCAATCGGAATTCAGATTTTCGGAAGATTTCCTTCTCAGCCTGCTTGTCGGGGCGACCAAGACAGAGAAAAGCAATGATTTGACTCATATGAAGGATGGATCAAAGTATGCCAACGATCTGGAGTATGCCAAGTTTGCTCTGTCGCTTCGAGGAAGCCGGATTGCAGCAAGTGGCAACAGTTACATCCTTCTTGGCGTTACGAATAATCTGATCAAGGACAATATCAATGGACTGGAACAGTCGATTGGCTATGAAGCCTTCACCAACAAACTGCTGGGGAAACCAAAGAAGGTTTTTGCGATTACCTTGGATGAAGTCACTTCATTGTTTACGGCTTATAAGAAAAGAGCGGCCCAAAAGAGTCTTCCGGATCCGGCAATGATTGAAGTTCTCCTTCCTGCATCTGAACAGGAGATCCCTGTAGAAGAGCAGCTGAAGAAACGCTTTGCAGATCTGAAAATTGAGGAAAATTGATGAAACGAAAATCGGACTGAAATCTGAATGGATTTCACTCCCCTTCCCTGCTTTATGAATCTGCAGCTGATTAAAATCGGACTAGAGAAAAAAATTCAGAATGTTCCACTTCAATTTTCCGATTTCAAGAATCAGAAACCGTTCAGAAATAAGAAATGGGATTAGGAAGATGAAATAGAGAAAGAAGGTAAAACGATGTACCCACCTACATTTGAAAATCTGATCCTGGAACTCCATAAACTCCCAGGTGTTGGAATGAAAAGTGCTGAACGAATGGCCTTCTCATTGCTTGGATGGTCAGATGACCAGCAAAAGCAGTTTGCCAAGGCTGTATCAGATATCCGTAATTTAAAGCAGTGCAAAGTCTGTGGCAACTTATCTGAAAACGAGATCTGCGACATTTGTGCCGATACAAATCGAGATCATAGTCAGATTTGCGTTGTTCAGTCTGAAAAAGACTTATATGCGATCGAAAATCTCCAGGAATATAAAGGGGTTTACCATGTTTTACATGGAGCCATCAATATTCAGAAAGGCGTTCTTCCCGATCAGTTGAATATCCCCTCTTTAGAAAAAAGGATTACACCTGAAACAAAAGAGGTGATTTTAGCCCTGGATCCGACAATGGAAGGTGAAACAACCGCGATGTATCTGACCAGATTGCTGGAAAATCAGGTATTAATCACAAAACTGGCCTATGGAATCCCATTCGGCGGCAAGCTGGACTACACGGATTCAAGAACTTTATCTAAAGCATTTGCAAGTCGTCAGAAAGAAAAATCTGAATAATCACACGAAAAGCAAAATACAATCAGTCCGATCCGATGATCTAAAGTCATCGGATTTTTTATATTTATGCTTCCTTTTCCATATTCCCTCCCTCATCGTATTCAAAGAGCCAAAAACTGATCAAGTAGATGAATAAAAAAAGAGTACTCTATCTATACTGCGCGGATTTAGGAAATTCATATTTCAAATCACTTCTGGCCGATTGAATCCAAAATATCGATAGTTTTTGAATCCTTATCAAGAAAAAAGCCATCATATAATCTAATAAGAATTCCTATCAAAATTTAATTAAAATTAAGTGGTAGAACCCTCCATTTTATACGCTGGATTTTCATATATCTGCTTATCATCCTAAAACTGCCCCTTTTTTCCACAACATCACCATTCTAATGAAATTCATAAGAAACATCCGATAGACGCTGATCAGAATCTGATCAGATGGGAACAGTCGGATATTGAGGATGATCGAATATGAAATGAATGGGAACAAATCTGATTATGATCCCTCTTAATCAGATATCCGGCAGATCGTAAGAGAAATGAAGTTTGATCAATTCGCACACGGATAATCCGGCGAAAAATGGCAAGAAAGAAAATCCAGTTCGGTGTTCTCTGCTCAAATTCTAGAAAAAATTCAAATCATCTTCCCAATTTCAGAAAATCAGAAGTAAAATCCGCTCTCTTGAATCTCTATTCATATTCGGTTTCACTCAAATCTGAGCAATCACGTGAGTGAGGTAAAAATTAGTGAAATTCTTCTTCACTGAATCTGATTCGAGAGCTAAAATAAAAATATGGTACGAAAACAATTGGGGGGAAGCAGAATGAAGTCTGGAACGTTGAATAGATAGAGAAAGGATTGAGATCGGATTAATCAGATCGATTTTCCCATCGATGTAATTCAAGTGAACGGATTTGGAATAAAGAAAGTTGGAGGAAAGCAGGCGATCAGATTGAAGAATGTGAAATTCCGAAATAGACTGATTTTATAGATCAAGCTATATCTGGAATGAAGGATTCTGTCCAGAGAAAGCCGGGCTTTCCTCAAAGTTTAATTCTTGTCGTGAAACTTTAATTGTGAGCAATCATGCGAAATTCATATTGATTTTTCACAAACGGTTCAAAGATTCAGGCTTTGAAAAATCTGCTTTTCCAAAAAATGATTGGAGAATTTGAAGAGTCGGATTTGATTTCTGGAAAGTTGCTCCTTAAAATGATATGGCATATGAAAATCATGAATCATTCATAATTTCTAATAGGCGGGATTATTGACCTGTGATATAATCTCGACTGAATCTGAATTTCCGAAGGAAGGGTGATAGATTTGGCTGAACAGAATTCTCCCATTGATGTCTATTATGATATGGACATCGCGCAGATCTGCCAACATTTCAACAAATCAAGAAATACAGTTGATAAAGCAGTCGCAAAGCTGGTCAAGAATTACCCGGATCGGGGCTGGAAATACAAGAACCCGGAAACCAAACGAATCACTATTCGTGCTGAGGGGGTTGAGAAGCTTTCTACATACTTCAGAAAGGAAAAGCAGGAAATTTCAACCGTTGAAACCGAACTGCGAATGGAAATCGAAAAACTGAATGCGATTCTTCAGGAAAAAGACAAGACAATCGCGAACCTGGAAGTCCTTTATAATGAACGTCTGAAGCTGGAACTGGATAAATCCGCTCAAACTTTCCTTCTTGAACAGAAATCAAAAGATGAAAAGATCACTGAACTGGATACGAAGGTAGCGGAACAGACAACCAGAATTGATGAACAGGACACCAAAATCACAGAACAATCCGATCAGATCCTCAAACAGACCGAAGAAATCAGTTCTCTGAAAACTGAAAATCAGATCCTGCAAGATGAAAAGAAGATTGCCGATGATAAGCAGTCCGATCTGGAATCCCAACTTTCTGAATATAGAAAAAAAGAAGAAGAATACAACTCAAAATCCTTCTTCTATCGATTAACTCACAAATTTTCTTTATCCTGATCCATGACTGCCCGGGCTAATTTGCTTGGGCAGTTTTTTGCGTAGGCTACATCGGCAGGGGCAAGCAGCTCATTGAACTTCTTGATTCCATCATGTTCATGATGATATTCATATTCTGCTTCATAATCACTGTGATGAGCAAATTCTGTATAATCCAGGCACAATTCAGCCTGTGGCATTTCATAGATCTTGCGAATCGTTCTTGTTTTCAGCATTGGATGAAAATCCGAAATAGGAGCGAGATGATCCAGTTTATCTTCCAGCCACTCTTTCACCTCTGGTTCAAGCTGCTCAAGAGTGGGCGCGTTGACAACGCGTTCATACTCGTATTTTGTAATCGCATCCAGCGGCTTTTTTAAAGTCAGGATATACTCGCTTGTTCCATCGATTTTTGGAATCTGTCGGATACGAAGCCCCATACGATGGGCCTGTAACGTTCTGGCGGCATTGTCGTAGTAGGTGTTGATCTGTTCCCGACAGATCGAAAAAGGATACAGGCTTTCCAGCTTGTCATACTGCTCTTTGGTAATCAGTGTTTTCAGTTCTCTTTCCTGATCGTTCATGTCTCATCCAATCCGATAAGCAGCCAGTTGTTCACAGTTTGTTGAACAATCTGGCAGACCTTTCTTATCTGACTTGGTTCAGCCTCCCTTCGCATTCAATCTTTAACCATTCCATTCGAAGTCTGATTGGTCTTTTTGTTTGTTTTCTTAACAAAAAATGTAATCGATATCTCATGTAGAATCGATTTTATTGCATAAGATGCTCTCTGAATCCGCCAGAGAGAATCACTTCATTCATCATGATACAATGACGCCGGACAAAAAGCGTACTGACGTCTTAACGATCAGAAATGGAAGGGGAGAATAAAAACATGCGTTATACAATTTACACTCGCGATGATGATTTCTCCAGAGATCTTGCCTCAAAGTTTAATGAAGTGATGAGAGATGAATTTCATGACATCCGTGATGATGACTCACCACAGATTGTTTTATGTATCGGTGGTGATGGAACAATCCTGCGTGCCATCCATCAATATGAATCTCAATTAGACAAACTGGTCTTTGTCGGGATTCATACCGGAACTCTGGGGTTCTTTACTGACTATACCAAAGAGGATTTTCGAAATTTCCTGCATGATCTTCACCACAATCAACCTGTCATCCAGTCCTACCCTTTAATTGAAGCAATTGTGGATGACCAGCAGACCTATCGCGCCTTGAATGAAATCCGTCTTGGATCCTTTACAACAACAGTTTATTACGATATTTCAGTTGATGGCGAATATTTTGAAACGGTCTGCAGTGCAGGGATTTGTGTCTCGACGCAGGCAGGAAGTACTGCCGCAAACCGCGCAATTGGCGGAGCTGTAGTGGATGATGGTCTGAATATTTTGGAACTTACTCAGATTATGCCAGTTTCCCATATTAACCAGCACTCAATGACTGCTCCATATATCCTGAAACAGGAACGTGTCATTGAAATCACCGGCAAGTCTCTGGACCATTCATTATTGTGTTACGACCATCTGGAAACGAAACGGCTTAGGCAAGCTATGAAAGTTGTAATTAAACTTTCTGACCAGAAAGTTCAATTTGCTCGTTTCCGCCCCTATTCATATTTAGAAAGACTGAAGAATCTTTTCTAATCCAAAGATCCTTCAGTCTTTTTCTCTGTTCCAATCAATTGAGAAATAGGGGAAATAAAAAACCGGAACAGAAATATCTGAATTCGTATGAATGCTCAGATTTCAGTCCGGATTTAGGGAAGGTTTAGTTTGAAAATAGCCGGCTGGCGATAATAATCAGTCCCCTGGTCTGATCATCAGCCATCTGAAAATCATATTTTTTTGGTCTGGAACCAGGATGAGACTTTGTGGATCATCTTTTTGGGACGAATATGAATGCGGACAATCCGGCTCGAAAGCGGAGACAGATTCATGATCAGTCCAAACAGAATGAAGTAAGACAATGTGGAAGATCCACCGTACGAAATCAACGGCAAGGTGATCCCAGTGATTGGAACCAGGCCGACAATCATGCCCAGATTCTGAATCTGCTGGTAGAGAAGCATCGCAATGGTTCCGATGATGATCAATCGGTTAGCGGTATTGCGGGAGTTATAGGCCATTTTGCACAGATATAAATCCAGCCACATACAGATGGCCAGAATAAACATCGTTCCAAGCAGTCCAAAACACTGACCGAATGCGGCGAAGATGAAGTCGGTATGGGCTTCAGGGATCGCAATGATATTGGCCTGCAGGCCATGACCCGTCAAACCTGCCGATCCCAGCGAGAGCAGAGCGGTATAGAGCTGGTTGGAGGAGCCAAGAATGTTGTGTTCCGGATAGAGCCAGGCATCAATTCGACGCAGCTGATAATCCGAAACGATCGACGACAGAAGATCATGCTGGTAGAAATACAGGTAGAAGAATCCACCAAACAATAAAACAAGGAATCCCAGGATCACCCAGATATACACTGGACGGACACCAGAACATAAAATCAGGACAAGCAAAGTGAAGCCGATAATAATAAACAGACCAGTATCTGGTTCAAGCAGAATCAGAACCATTGGCGGCACTGCCCACTTGGCAATTTCCCAGAACATCTGTAAATCATTTTTAAACGACGGATGCGGATGCTTTTTCTGGAATTCTGAAATAATCAGACTCGTTTTCAGAATCAATACAACCTTCATGAACTCACTGGCCTGGAAAGACCCGATACCGGGAATCTGCAGCCAAGAGTAAGCCCCATTGACGGGTGAAGCAAATGGCAGGCTATGGCCTGTAAAACGGTACAGGAGCTTGGAAGCCAGCAAATAGACCAGAACGTACATCAAATACTTGTACACATCCGGAATGTAGCGATAGAGGGCTTTGTTCTGAAAACGCGAGATAAGAATCAACGTTGCAAATCCGATGCCGTACCACATGATCTGTCTGCGAAGATACGAAGATCCAGATCCATTACGGATCAGGTTAAACGAGTTGTAGATCGCAAAACAACTGGTCAGAAACATGACGATGAGAATCAGAATAAATCCGAAGTCACATCGAGTTGTTTTTCGGCCGATTTGAAGTGTTTGTTTCATGGCTGCCAGGCCTCCTTTCAAATAGCAATTGTTTTTGGGGTTGATTATTTAAGTTAAGTATTCAATAGAGATGCCAGTCAGAGGACCAAAACGATCCATGGATCAGGCAGTGTATCGTGATGGCTTTTTCAAGCCGGACAGGATCAGAATTCAAAGTGTCTGTTGCCAGTTTCCAGATTGAATTGTAAAGTCCATTCTGAAAATGACCATAGACACAAACCAGAAAGATTTCAATTTCAATTGTGTTATTCACCAAAATCAGATCAGAAAGACGCTTTCAACCTAATCGAATAGTGTACAGGAAAATGATGGCCTGGATTTGGAATCCACATCTGTTTTCATGTGTTCCCTTTGATTTCTTTTTCAATCCGCTGATCCTGTAAAAGGGATCCTTTTGCAGGATCAGCATCCAGAACTTCTTGCAAGTATGGAAATTAAAGGGTGATCATTCTGGATTTACCAATAATTGATCTATCGTGGACGAATCTTCATCCATCTGAAAATCAGATTTCCAGGCTCATGTCGTAGACGATAAAGAAGCAGGATGACCCAAGGGAGGTTTCGTTGACCGAATCTGAAGATCAGGTTTGACGCTTTCGAATTGGGACTCTGCTCCTGGCAGGGCAAGGCAGGTCAGGGAACGATCTTATCGACTTTGATGGCCTGGATCAAGGCGGGAAAAAGAGCAGAATTCATCGAGTTATTCATTATCGTACTGAAAAACTCATGTTTTTGACTTTGATATAATGAAAGGGATGTCTATGGATAAAACACAATATACACCAATGATGCAGCATTATCTCACGCTCAAAGAAGAACATCCGGATGCCATTCTGATGTATCGCCTCGGAGACTTTTATGAAATGTTCTTTGAGGATGCCCAGACGGTCAGCCGGGAGCTGGAGCTGGTGCTGACAGCCCGTGCGGCAGGTGATGGAAAAAAAGTACCAATGTGCGGCGTCCCTTTTCGCGCTGCCAAAACCTATATCAATAAATTAGTTCGAAAAGGCTATAAAGTCGCAATCTGTGAACAGCTTGAAGATCCGAAAGAAGCCAAAGGATTAGTCGACCGCGGGATTATTCAGATTGTTACACCAGGGACAATTCTTGATGAAGAAGCTGGCAAGAAGGTCGTGAACTACCTTGGTCTGGTGGCTGCGGATTCAAGACGTGCCCTGATTATTCTCTGTGAACTCTCCACAGGGGAGTTGCGTTATCTTACAACCGATCGTTCGATCAGTACTGTGGAAGGAATGCTGAACGCCTATGGAGTCAAAGAAGTCATCGCTCCTCGTTCACTCGACAAGACCTGGCAGAAAGCGTTTGAAGCCCAGGACCACTTTCTGTTTTCGCTTCAACAGGCACAACCCCTTCAGCCAGAAGATGAAGCTCTGCTTCCGTTTGCGGACAGTCTGCTCAAGAATGGACTTGAAGTTTTACTGGGATATCTGCAGGCAACGCAGATGCAGCATGCCGATCACCTTTCGGTGATGACACCTCTCTTTCCACCTTCGAGCATGACTCTCGATCCGGAAACCCGTCTTCATCTGGAACTGACCAGGTCGCTTTCGGCGGATGCCAAAGCGCAATCTCTCTGGACATTTATGGATAAAACGCAATCCGCGTT
Source organism: Allobaculum sp. JKK-2023 (assembly GCF_034745455.1). Classification (NCBI taxonomy): domain Bacteria; kingdom Bacillati; phylum Bacillota; class Erysipelotrichia; order Erysipelotrichales; family Erysipelotrichaceae; genus Allobaculum; species Allobaculum sp. JKK-2023. The sequence goes on from NZ_JAYERV010000003.1 coordinate 1,808,274, forward strand.
GGGAAGCAGGTTGCTGCGGGAGTGGATTGAGGCGCCTTTATTATCGACAGAGAAAATTTTGCAGCGTCAGGAAGCCGTTCAGACGCTGTGTGACCAGTTTCTGGTCAGAACACAGCTTCAGGATCATCTTGCATTCATCTATGACCTGGAGCGCCTGGCCGCAAGAATCAGTTATCGCTCGGCTTCACCAAGAGATGTGTTGCAGCTGAGCACCTCGCTGGAACATGCCCGACCTATTCTGGATCTGGCAGACGTGTTAACCAGCTATCCGGAATTTGGCACGGTTCCTGATTGTCAGGATCTCTATCAGGAAATCTGTAATGCGATCGTTGCTGAACCGCCCCTGACCGTGCGCGATGGCGGATTCATTGCCAGCGGCTACAGCCAGGAGCTCGACGAGATCCGTCAGTTTGCCGACCAGAGCGATCAGGCTTTGATGGATCTGGAAAACAGAGAACGTGAACGAACCGGAATCAAGTCTTTGAAGATCGGCTACAACCGCGTCTTTGGCTACTATGTAGAAATTCGAAAGAGCCAGCTTTCCTTATTGAGTGATGACCTTGGTTACCAGCAAAAGCAGACTCTGGCGAATGCCAGCCGCTTCAGTTTTGATGAGCTCAAAGAGCTGGAAGAAAAAATCCTCACAGCCCAGGAAAAGAAGGTTGAACTGGAACAGAAGCTCTTTGATGAACTCATCGAAAAGATCAAAGTCCGACTGTCAGATCTTCATATGCTCTCGAAAGCGCTGGCCACGATAGATGTTCTTGTCTGCCTGGCCGATCTAGCCAGTGAGAAAGGCTATGTTCGTCCAGAATTCAGTACGGATGGAACGATCGATGTTCAGGAAGGCCGTCATCCAATTCTGGAATCTCGTCTTTCTGGCTTTGTGTCGAATAACTGGAAAATGGATCCAGGCACTGAGATCTGTCTGGTCACCGGACCGAACATGGGTGGTAAATCGACATGGCTTCGTCAGAATGCTTTGTTAGTGGTCATGGCGCAGATGGGCAGTTTTGTTCCAGCCCGTCAAGCCACTCTCCCTGTCTTCGACCGGATCTTTACCCGGATCGGAGCAAGTGACGATTTATTGCAGGGCAAGTCCACCTTCATGATGGAAATGATGGAAGCAAACAATGCGCTGCGGCATGCAACTGAACACTCGTTGATCCTCTTTGATGAGATCGGACGAGGAACAGCAACCTTTGATGGCATGGCTCTGGCGCAGTCCATGCTAGAGTTCATCACGCAGGTCATTCATGCCAAAACCTTGTTCTCCACGCACTACCATGAACTGACTTCACTCGAACAGGACTTTCCAAGTATTCACAACGTCCATGTTGATGTGAAGGAAAACAAGAAACAGATCGAGTTCCGCTATCGCATTGTCGATGGAAAAGCAGACAAATCATACGGGATTCATGTTGCCCGTCTGGCTGGGATTCCAAGTCTGGTGATCTCGCGGGCAAGCACATTGCTTGATCAGTTTGAGACGAGCAATCCAAACCAGAACTTCCAGTCCAGTCTGTTTGTCATGGACCCTTCCGATTTGCAACGTATGCAGCTGATTGAAAAGATTCAGGAACTCGACGTGGATTCTTTGAGTGCAAGAGATGCTCTTTCGATCCTGTATGATCTGAAAAATGCAGCCGAAAAAATCGAACAGTAATCCTTAAATCCCATCACAAGTCCAGAAGAAAAATCTCAGTCGGCATGCCTGAAAAGCGGCCGACTTTTTTGTCCCAACTTCGAAAGAGGACCAAAAAGCAGAAAAGGGAGCTGAATGATCGAAGTCTGATTCTCATGGTTTCTATCAAACAATTGAATGGATGATCACACTTTTCAAGACTTTCTCAAAGGAGGGGATCAGCTGGCTGACGGCCTCATTCCTCTGGCAGAGGACCAGACAACAAGGTGTGTCATCAGATCAGCAGGTGCACACCTCGAGGGGAAGAGGGAGATGAGAAGGGAAAGAAGGATTGAAGCAGTCGAATGCTGAGCAAATTTCAGGGCATTTTGACTCGGGCTACAAGGTGACCAATGCGCAAGAAGAAATGGATGAAGTCAGGTATGGGTCCTGCAAAAAAAGAAAAGATACGCCTGGAAATCTGCTTTGCAAACAATCCAATGACTTATCACCGTTGCAAAGAGGAAAAATACCCTGTGAAAGGAAGATTTCAAATCTTGCGGACGAGCGCAGAAATTGATCTGTGAATCTCTTTCAATATCAATACAGTTTTCTCCATTCTTTCTGCCTGAAATTCACTGGCTGCAGGACAAGAGAAGATTCAGCCCGGGAAGGCAGGAAAGATCAGGAAGAACGCCAGGTGGAATCGGTGGATTTTAATTTGGATGTCGTTTTATAAAAACAAATCTATTTTTGACTGAAAAACTCTTCCTCCACCCTTGAGAAACGCAGACCCTGTCTACTGACTGGCCTTCAACACTTCTGCCTGAATCTAATGACGAATCAGTACGATAGTCAAAAACAGCAGGAACAGCTGAAATAGAATTCTGCAATTTTTCGCTCGGTTTTGTTTTCAGAACAGCAGACTGAATAGGTGCCATCTGGAACCATTCAACAAGCAGATGGATGCGGATTTCTTGAGATCTGGAAAACTGAACGATTCATAGAGAACAAAGAACACAGTTCTTTTCCAATTCGTTCCCCCAATGATCGGATAGTAAAGGACACCACATTTGTTGACGAGGTCAAAATAGGAACGTCAGTCCAGATCAAATGACTGGACAAATTTAAATGACCGGATCTGAACTGAAAAGAAGCAGATCATTGGTATAGACCAGAATTGGGCTTTTCCAGATCTAAATCGGTCCACACTGGATGTCTTTTGCCAGGCGAGCGCTTCATCTGGATGGTTCATGGTCCCCTGGAAAATCTGCGGACTTCCTTCAAAAATCAGATTCAGATCGCAAAATCGGAATCTGAAAAACGATCATACGATAAGTAAAGGGGAGATCAGAAATAATTTGTGGAATGAAACGTTTCATCACTTGTCGGATTTCCAACCTGAATGTCATGGATCACATCGGAATAGAAATAGGATCACGCAATTTTTGCCGCTGATGGGTTCAATTGTCGGCGGATGAATGGCCAGGCAGCCAATTGTAAGAACGTTAAATTTTCAAAAGGTATGCCCCTGTACCAGTCATCCTCTTGAATGGCAATTCAAATACACTCAAATCAGAAAAAAAATGCTTTGAAATGAAACGTTTCATTATCAGATTCGGAAGAGCTGACCACTTTCAAATTCATATTTTGATCGTCTGGATGGAAGAAAAGCGGGAGGCAGCCTGAAACTGGAGTGGAGAAAAAATAGTTTCCATCAGAGGATAGAAGGCCAGTTTCTGAAAATAAGAACGGAGATTGACCAAGGGGGAGAGTTCTTGAATCTGGCAGATTTCACCTAGACCAAAATCCATGCAAAAGAGAATGAAGAGAAGAACCAGCCCGCCCATAAGAATCCCCCATTCGCAAATGGAGGCTGATCGAATCAAAAGATCCAGCGTCTTCTGTTCATCTGATTGATCAGATGAACAGAATTCCAGAGGAGAACAAAGACTGGACAAGACACTGGACAAATGAGAAAAAATCGAAAACTATGGATGAAATTCCAAATGTGAATTTAAAAAAATAAATAATCGGAGATCGATAGCTGAGAAGAGACGGAGATTGTTTTCATAACAATCCATCCAACAGGAAGACAGAAACGGCTCTGGTCGTGGATGGGGTAAGTGGAAGAAAAAAGAGATCAAGAGGAACTGTTTTTATAAAGATTGCGCAAATTGTCCTCGCTCCAGAACGATCAGTACGGGAACTTGGATAAGAAAATCAACAGCAAAAGGAAATCGCACAGATGGATGACCGGCAGACCTCAACAATCTCTTAAAAAGCAACAGAAGTTAAATACAATCACATAAGCTAAAAATAATTAAGTAGGTTCTAGCCAGGCTGAACGGGTGAATCCTGTCTTCGGATGGGAGGGCTGGCGGGATGGAAGTGAATCTAGAAGAGGTGAAAAGAAAAGCAGGGCCCGCTAAGCAGCGAAACAGACAGCGAAGTTTTCTCACGGATTCAGGCTCCCTTTCGAAGCAGGAAAATCACATTTGTCCGGATATCGATTGAATCATCGATTTTCAAGACTGGAAAGACGAAATGATCTTTTAAAGTTAGACCCGTTTAAATCCAGATCAGAGTCCGGTGAATCATCAGATTCACTCTGCTCATTTCAACATTCTTTAGTGGCAGCTGCCACGATTGTTTGTCGATCATGAGCTGGAAAAATCGGATGAAACAACCAGACGATATGAGGCGATGGAGCATATGATTGTCTGTTTGTTCATCACAGTTCAGGAGTTCAATTTCAAAAGGCTTGCCTGAAATTGTATAGTGTAAAGATACAGATCCTTGTCTTTGATCGACGAAGATTCTAACCTCAGAACAATCCATGAACGTGAATCGGAAAGGTCATTTCAATCCTTTTTGGTTCACTCCATATTCAAACGTTTCTGTCTTCTGATGAACGATCAGACTGGATCCAATCAAAAGACAGAAGCCGCTCAACTCAGGAAAGGAAGTGATGGAATGGGAATTATTCATGTTCTGGATCCACAGCTGACCAATATGATTGCGGCCGGTGAAGTCGTAGACCGGCCAGTGAACATCGTCAAAGAGTGTGTGGAAAACTCACTGGATGCAGGAGCAACCCGTATTGATATTGAAGTGTTTGAAGGGGGCATTGGCGGCGTTGTCGTGAGTGATGATGGTTGTGGAATGAGCTACGAAGACGCTCGAATGGCCTTCAAACGCCATGCAACTTCTAAGCTCCAAAATGAAGATGAACTGTTCGCTATTGCGACGATGGGCTTTCGCGGGGAGGCATTGCCTTCAATCGCTTCAGTGGCGAAAGTCTCGTGTCTGACTGCCAATACGGATGGGGGAACCCGGATTACTTATGAATATGGTGAACTGACAGAATACGAAAAAACGGATGCCCCGCTTGGCACCCGGATGGAAGTCAGAGGTCTGTTCCTTCATACCCCGGCCCGGTTCAAATATCTCAAGAAACCAAATTATGAATTTTCAATCATTGCCGATGCGGTAAACAAACTCGCTCTGGCTCACCCGGAAGTCCGTTTTACGCTTAAGCATGATAACCGCCTTGTTTTCCAGACCTCGGGGAAGAAAGACCGCCGCGAGATCCTGTATCAGATGTTTGGATCAGAACCGGCAAGAGAGGCTGTCGAATTTTATCGCCAGTCATCTGATTTCACGATCGAAGGCTATGCCATTCAGCCAACGATTACCCGGGCTTCTAAGAACTATATCTATATTTGTCTCAATGGCCGGACGATCCGTTCCTGGCCGATTACAAAGGCTGTCATTGAAGGCTATCGGGAGTATATGCCCAAGGAGCGCTATCCAATCTGCTTCATCAATATCACCACGGACTTCCAGCTGGTCGATGTCAACGTGCATCCAAACAAGCTCGAAGTCCGAATTTCCAAAGAAGAATATCTGACCCAGATGATCATCGATACGATCAGTGATCTGTTCGCCTCGGAAATTACCGCGCCCAAAGTCCAGTCCCGCAAGCCGCAGATCGAGCAGCTTCAGGCTGAACTTCATTATCCAAAACAAAGCCGGCAGGATGAGGATGCAGGTTCGTTTGGCAGCTTGGCAACAAGCCAGCCCAACGTCTTTCCATCTAGGCCAACACCCTCATCCGCTTTGGCAAAACCAGATCGATCAGCCGTTCAGTATCCAACGAAAAGCTCTGCTCACCCCGGCAATCAGATGCAGCCAAACCGCCCAGAAGAGATTTTCAGCGCTTCGACGCATGACTTCAACAAGCCAGTCTGCATACCGGCAACTTCAAAGCCAGCCCTGGATGAACCGGCTTTTCTTAAAGATCCGGCGGCTCCAGGCTATGCCACAAGAAATGTTCTGGCGCCTTCCAGACTAGAAACCGCTCCGACACAGGCCTTAAATTCTGACAGGAATAGGGTCGACCATGATGAAGAGAATCTGGTAACGGCTTCGATCAGCAACCTGTCGGAAGCATTTGGGAAGGGTTCTTCTTCCAATCCCTTGCCGGAAAAAGAAGGGCAAAAGCCTTCTTGCCAAACTGAGCCGATCCGTTATCCGGCTGGTCAGGCACCAGCCAGACAACGGAATAAAGGGAATGAATTTTTCCGCCACCTCAAGGTGATCGGTCAGCTGAAAGAATCCTATATTCTTTGTGAAGGCGATGAAGGGCTGGTGATTATTGACCAGCACGCAGCCCAGGAACGAGCCAACTTCGAAAAGATTCAGCGTGCGTTTGAAAAGCCAGTTGAAGTGGTGCAGCCGCTGATGATCCCGATTCGAATTCCGTTAACGACCGATCTGATGGCTGACTTAGAGACGATCAACGCCAGTACGAAGGATTACGGTCTGCACTTTGAACCCATCTCCAGCAATGCGGTCGTTCTTCGGGAAGAGCCGGGCTGGTTAAACCTGGTGAATCGCGAGCAGTTTTTAGAGGATTTATTTGCTTGGTATCGTGACCACAGACAAGTCGATATGAAGGAGCTGCGCCGCCATCTGATTGCTACCTGTGCCTGCCATTCTTCGGTTCGGTTCAACCATGCTCTCGGTCCGATGCAGATGCAGAAAGTGATCGATGATCTGGCAGAATGTGACCAGCCGTACAATTGCCCTCATGGCAGGCCGACGGTGATTACCATGTCGCTCAAAGAGCTCGCAAAGGAGTTTGAACGTGTCTGAAAAAAAAGTTATCGCAATTGTCGGGCCGACTGCTTCGGGCAAAAGTTCGCTGGCCATTGAAGCGGCCAAAGCCCTGAATGGAGAAATCATTTCCGCGGATTCCATGCAGGTTTATGAGGGGATGGATATTGGAACCGCAAAAATCGCGCCTGCAGAGATGGAGGGAATTCCTCATCATCTCATCGACATTCAGCCAATCGACCAACCCTGGAATGTCCGCACTTTCCAGCAGCTATGCCGGCAGGCGATTGATGAAATCACTGCGAAAGGAAAAGTCCCGATCCTTTGCGGGGGAACAGGACTGTATGTCAAAGCTGCCTTATATGATTATGAATTTGCCCAGGAGCAGGATGAACAGAACAGCGAAAAACAGGCGGAACTGGAAAAACTGACCAATGAGCAGCTCGTTGATCTGCTCAAAGACAAAGATCCCCAGGCCCTTGAAAAGATCCATCCCAACAACCGGAAACGTCTGCTTCGGGCAGCATTAATGGTTAAAAATGGAAAAACAAAAAGCGAGCGCGAAAACGCCCAGGAACATGCACCCATCTATACTCTTTATATTGTTGGACTCAAAGATGAAAGAGCCAAAGAGATTGAACGAATCAATCTGCGTGTTGATCAAATGTTTGATGCCGGGCTGCCTGAAGAAGTCAAACGCCTTTTCCAGACGGATGCAAGCAGAAAGTGGAATAGTTTCCAGGGAATCGGGTATAAAGAATTTGCGGGCTGGCTGGATGGACTTCAGAGTCTTGATGAAGTCCGTGAACTGATCAAAATTCACACCCGCCAGTATGCTCGCAGGCAGATGACATGGTTCAACCATCAGATGCCGGTACACTGGTATCAACCTGCCGACCGGAAACGGATTGTGCAGGATTTAGAGGAATGGTATGGAAGAAAGTAACCCCAGTACACAAAACAAATCAACCGAAACGAAAACAGAAAAACACATGGAAAATTCAAAAGAAACCGCAGAAGTACCCCTGACCAGTCAGGAAGAAGCAACAAAAGCCAACAGTGAAGCACCGGCAAACAGCCTCGAGCGGGCCACGCTCTTATTTGGAAAAGATGCCATCGATACGCTTGAATCCAAAACGGTCGTTGTGGCCGGATGCGGCGGAGTTGGTTCCTTTGCGATTGAAGCATTGGCCAGAAGCGGCGTGGGCAGACTGGTATTAATCGATAAAGATGTTGTCGAAGCCAGCAATCTGAACCGCCAGCTTTGCGCTCTGACCAGTACCGTCGGCCAGGCCAAAACTGAAATTCTCAAAGAGAGGATTGCCAGGATCCGCCCCCAGACAGAAGTGATTGCCTATACCGGCTGGTATGATAAACAGCTCAACGACTGGCTGCTCGAACAAAAGCCAGACTATGTTCTTGACTGCATTGACTCTATGCGCTCGAAGCAGGATCTGATTTTATTTGCGCTCGATAACCAGATCCCCGTGATCTCCAGCATGGGGATGGCCAGACGCAAAGATCCAACGAAAATCGAGATCATGGAACTGGAAAAAACCACCAATGATCCAATGGCGAAAGTCATGCGCAACTGGAAACGGAAAAACCGAATCCGCAAAAAAATCATGACCGTCTGCTCAACCGAACTGCCCATTCCAATGGAACCGGGCAAGTCACTGCCCTCCGCAATTTTCGTCCCGGCCAGTGCCGGACTGGCTATGGCTTCTTATTGCGTCCAGGACCTGATGAATCCAAAGCCAGAAAAGAAAAATGATTTCTCGATCCAGCCTGAACCGATGGATCCGAATGAAATGGTAAATATGATCCCCGAAAAGATGAATGCGATGACTGAAATGGTGAATACGAAAGGAGAAACCAAGTGAATTCTTCAACGATAACCGAAGTTCTTCTTCTGGTTGGCCTGCTTTTTCTATCCAGTTTTTTCTCTTCTGCCGAAACCTCTCTGGTTGCCGTCAGCAAGATCAGAATCCGTACGCTGGCCGATCAGGGCAATAAACGGGCCAAAACTGTTTTAAAGATATTTAAGAATGAACCCAAAATGTTATCAGCGATTCTGATTGGCAACAACCTCGTCAATACCTTCATGGCTTCTTTGTCGAGTATGATTGCCTACCGCTTTGGCGGCTATGCCGTATCGATCGCAACATTTTTAATTACCTTCCTGATTCTGGTTTTTGGAGAAATCACCCCAAAAACTTTGGCCACCAGAAGTCCGGAAAAATTTGCTCTGCTTTATGCACCGATCATTCTGTTTTTAATGAACCTTTTGACGCCGATCATCTGGTTTATTAACCTGTTCTCGAATATGATTTTGCGCTTGTTTGGCGTCGGGAAAGAAAGCAAGAATGCTGCCATTACAGAAAGTGAACTCCATACAATTCTGGATGTCTCTCATGAAGAAGGTGTCATTGAAACGGAAGAGCGCGACATGATCCGCAACGTATTCGATTTTACGGATGCCAAAGCCAGCCAGATTATGGTGCCGCGTGTGCATGTGACCTCGATCGATGTCAATACGAGTCGTGAGGAACTGGAAAAGATCTACAAACGTGACCATTACACCCGTCTGCCGGTTTATGAAGGCAACCCGGATAATATCATCGGGATCATTAACATGAAAGACCTTGTCTTCTCCAATCCGGAAGAGCCGTGGGATTTACGCCAGTTATTGCGAAAGCCGTATTTCACGATTGAAAACAAAGGCATTAATGAACTGCTTTCCGAAATGCAGAAAGACCAGTACAACTTGACGGTTGTCCTGGATGAATATGGCGAACTGGCGGGTATTCTGACCATCGAAGATATCATTGAAGAAATCATCGGTGAAGTGCAGGATGAATTTGATGCCAGTGAAAACGAAAATATCCAGCAAGTCGGCCCCAGCCAGTACAAAGTCAAAGGTTACCTGTCTTTGCATGACCTCAATGATGAACTTGACCTCGATCTGGAAAGTGAAGACTATGATTCCATTGGCGGCCTTGTGATTGAAAAACTCAATCGGTTTCCAACACTGGGCGAATCTGTCAAACTTGATAACGGTGTCATTGTGCGCGTGATTTCGCTTCACAAAAACCGGATTGAGCAGGTGATCCTCGATATTCCACCCAAAGAAGAAAAGAAAGAAGATGATGACAAAGACGATGATCCCCGTGAACATCGCCTGCGGCTCGATCTGAAAAAGGATAAATCCAAAGAAGAGCCTTTGGAAGCAAACTCGGGCAGTGATCAGAAAAAATCGGATTCCCAAGATCAGTCATCCATTTGAATCGGATGCAGGAAAGCTCCAATCAAGCATTGCAGCTTTTGACCAGGCATGTCGCAAAAGGATCTTTTGAAGCGTATCCAAGAGATAAAATTTATCCAATAAAAAATCGGAAATTCATATCTGAATTCCGATTTTTCTTTTGCGTGAAAGTGAGGCGTCGACAATGGATCATTCGAGTTCCAATCTTTTTTTGATTGGCAGACTGAAGAACTGTGAGTGGAAAACAGGTGCAGAATGGCCAAGTCCTGCCAAGAAGATCCTCGCAACTGCCACAAAGTCAGGCATAGTCATGTAAAAGGCAGAATCATACAAAGTGGAGGATTCTGGTTTCACCTGATCCACTATTCATCCATAAAGGTCTTCGCTTGCACGATTTCATTCTGATTATGCAGTCCGTAATTCCTTGATGGTTGTCCTTTCTCATTCACTGGTCTTGTTCATCGTCCAAGTCCAGTTAAAAATCAGATTCAGGCAGATGCAGATAACAATTTCGTTTTTTACAAAACCATGGCTGAAACAATTCAAAAAAGATCACGAAAAGTCCTGTAAAAATAAACAGCCGCCAATTGGAATAGGGCATTGGCTGGCTGGGTCTGGTGATGTTCGGTGCGCAGTTTTTAAATTGAGTACTGAAGTTCATTGGCTTTGTCTCCAACTTCTGGCTCTTATTTTTGGCTGGATCTTTCTTGTTGTCGAGCGAGTGATTGCTGCAGAGGGCCAAGTTTTCGCAAGCGTTACTTGCCTTTTCAAAATCTGCCAAAAAAGCCTTTTCCTGTCCAAAACGATTGACGATTGGCTTTTGTCTGATTCAGGCAGATGCCTGAAAATCCAATCGAAGACGCTGTCGATTAGATTATTCAGACCGAAGAAAAAAAGCCAAAGGAGCTTTTGAACAAAGCTTTCCTTTGGCTTGACGACATTATGCGTTCTGGATTCAAACTGAAAATCGGAACGAATTTTACTGGGCTGGCACAGCGTTTGGATCTGCGGCATTTGGATCTGCGGCATTTGGATCTGCGGCATTTGGATCTGCAGAGCTTGGATCCGTATTTGGATCTGCCTGGGCATTCTGTGATTTAGCCTGGGCTTCGGCTGCTGCCCTGTCAATCGAAGCATGAGGGACGTTGGAAACTTCTTCGGAGTTTTCCTGAGAAGGTTTGACATAGGCTGGGGCATCCGGGTTTTCCATGATGAAATCAGAAATGGCAGCCGCAATGGCTTTGGCCGCTTTATCCTGTTCAGTTGGATCCGTCAGGTTTTTGAGATCAAATTCATTGGTCATATAACCAAGCTCAACGATCGTTGAGTGAATATCCGACATCGTTACCAGCTGATACAGCTGATCGTCAATGATGTTGAAATTCTTTGTCCAATCAATCGCTTCCAGATTATCTCCAATCTTGGCAACCAGATCTTTCATGACGGTGTCCGTTGGATTGACAAAGAATACAGCGCCTTCAATACTTGAATCATCAGGATAGGCGTTACAGTGAAGCGAAATGAAGTAATCAGCCTGCTGAACTTTCTGCTGTTCCTGGCGATAGTTCAGATCAGACGTTTCATCTTCAAACCATGGGGTTTCATCTGTTGTACGTGTCAGTTTGACTTCAATATTCGGATTCAGTTCTTTTAAGTATTCAGCTACTTTGTTGGTAATGGTCAGGTTCAGATCTTTTTCCAGGATATCATTCGTGACGTTTCCTCCATCCATCCCGCCATGTCCGGCATCGAGTAAGACGGTGGCGACGGTTTCATGCTGGTCTTTATAGGTTTTGTAGGTAATGGAATTGTCATTTGCGGTAGACTTGCTGGTCGAAGACGAATCAGCCGGATTATTGTCTGCAACTGGGTCTTCATGGTTCTGGGGGGTATAGGTCTTCGCAAACAGCGTTCCATAAAGAATCAGCGAAATGACACATAAGGTAACTGTATAAATCGCCGCTGTCCATTTAAGATTTTTGAAGTTCGGTCTGTCGTTTTTGGCCATCGCGGAATACCTCCTGGCAGAATTGCATAGTCGATAAAAAACGGCTGATCAGGCCGTTCCATTCAGAAAAAATCATAACAAATAATCAAGAAAATTCAGATGATCATTCACTTTTGCGGGCGTAAAACCTTTCTCATAGCGGTTACAGAGAAGAATTGACTTTTTGGGCGAGCTGTTTCTGGACCGATGAGTAAGCCGGTGCATCTGGATTGCCTAGAATTGTCGTGGAAATCGCATTGGCTAAAGCGGCTGCTGTTTTTTCCATGGCTTCGCAATCTTTGAGAAGATCCAGGCTGGCGCTGCTTTTTAAAGAACCCAGTTCAAGCATCGCAGCATGGCTGTTGGCCATCGAGATCAGCTGGAGCGGATACGTATCCGTGGTGATCGTATTGGATGGCGTCGTCCAGCCGGCACTGGCGAGGTTTTGAGCCATTAAAGTCGTCAGAATCTCAGTCTGCACATCATCAGGGTTGATATAGAACGTTGCCCCATCACTGTCATCCGCATGGGTATGCAAAGACAGATAGTAGTCCGGATTGACTTCTTCCTGCTTATTGCGCCGCCAGGTCAGATCTTCCCAGCTGCTGGTGCCATGCGTTGTGGCATCATCTTCGCGAGTCAGAATGACATTGAGATTTGGATTCTGCGTCTCGAGATGGCTTTTGAGTTTTAAGGCCAGATCCAGGGTGACATTCTTTTCAATGACACCGTCTTTGGAGACATCGCCCAGATCTGTTCCGCCATGTCCAACATCAATCAGAATCGTTTTCGTAACGGCATCATCGGATTTTGCGACAATCGGATAGCCGTAATCTGTACTTTGCGTTGCGTTTTCTTCATTGGCGCCCAGATCGCTTGTAGAAGCTGAATCGGATTCACTCTGTTCTTCAGGCAAAGCAGGTTCATCCACTTGAAAGGATGCATTTTCATCCGGATTTTCTTCTGGAGTCGAAGTGGAATCCAGAATCTCGTCCTGTGTCGATGATTGTTGGGCTGGGCTTTGAGCATCGGGGATATCCCCAATGGATTGCTCATTGTCTGAAGAAGAAACAAAGGCAAGCGGATCGGTGGGTTCCAGACTGGTTTCATTGGAAGCATCAGAATTGTTTTCATGGGTACTGGTTGAAGAGAAAACCGGGACAGGTTCTCCATTCATCGCATATACAACCGCTGTCGTCGCAGCACTCGCGGATTTGAAGGCAGTGGTTTTCGCAAAGAGAGTGGTATACAACAACGCAAAGACTGTCGCCAGGGCACAGGTATATAACCCGACGCGAATGGGCAGTCGTAAACGAGTTTTGGGATTGGCCATAGACGCTCTCCTTTCGCAGCCCGCAGAACCAGACTAGAAATCTGGCGGCCTTTCGGGCGGTTTCGTTTAAGTTGCATGTTATTGTACCACACTGAACCTCTTCAACAATGATGTTTCGAAAACTGTAAGAAATCCCACAGTTAAAGGATTTTGCGGGATCATTCTAGAGGGCGCAGGCGAAAAGGTGAATCCTGGTTTCCATTTTGGGCTTTTCCAGACCAGGGACAGCCCTTTTCCGGTTGCTTATTGCGTGCGTTTTTGGGGGACAGAAAACCAGTTTGAATCTTCAGCTTCAACCTTCAATTTTCCATACAAAATGGTGAATCTGATTTTTTTATGCAAATAAAGCGGTGCCAATTCGAACCTGGCTGCTTCCGTGTTCAATGGCCAGCTGATAGTCATGGCTCATGCCCATCGACAGAATGGTCATGGTTGGATATTTGGCTTTTTCTTTGTCGAACATTTCTTTCATCGTATCGAATTCATGCGCAATCAGCGCCTGATTGTTGGTGTTGCTTGCGATGGTCATCAGACCGCACAGACGCAGATGCGGCATTTTGGAAATCTCTTCTAACAGAGCATCAAGTTGATCTGGGTCAAGACCCGTTTTGTTTTCATCCTGTCTGGAAATGCGGACTTCAACGAGGATGTCCTGAACAATGCCCAGTTTGGCGGCCTGTTTTTCAATTTCTTTGGCTAGCTTTAAAGAATCGACGGATTCAATCAGCGAGACTTTACCGACCACATATTTAACTTTGTTGGTTTGCAGATGACCGATAAGATGCCAGTCATAGTTCGGATTATATTTTTCCAGAAACTCCTGAACCCGGTTTTCACCAAATGTTCGGACACCTAAGCGATACAGTTCATCTACTTCTTCTCTGGTATGCTTTTTCGTCACGGCAACCAGTTTTGCGCGTGGATCTGCCAGACGTTCTTCAATCAGTTTGGTATTCATAGAAAATTCCCTCTTTCCATATTTATAAAGGCTTCCTTTACAGAAGCGTTGCTGCCTCTTTCATCGTCACGATACGTTTTGATTTATTTTTTGATGGGGTCCAGTCTGGATGCTCTGCAAACTCCAGCCATTCATTCCAGCCAGGAATCTGTCCCTTAAAACAGGTGCCCCTGAGCAAGAGAGACAATGGGAGAGTGATCCAGTAAAGGAGAAACCGTGTCCATCAGGTCTTTGGCCAGATCGACCCGTTCAACCCAGATTTTTGCCTGGGCTGCATCGAAAAGAACCGGCATCCGGTGATGAACATCCCGAACCGACGCATTGGCCTCCTTGGTCAGAATGACGAAGCCATCGTCTTTGGCAATGGCTCCAATATATAAAGTCTGGTCGGGTTCATAGTACGTTACTTTCTGCTTATCGGCTGTCCATTCATAAAACGCACTGGCGACAACGACCACCCGCTCATGCAAAAACGCCCAACGAAACATCCACTTGGAATCAACGGTTTCACTGCGGGCATTGATGATCAGCTGTTTTCGATCTGAACCGGCTCGGGTGTACGAATAGCCAAATTTCATCACGGCTCCTTCAAGTCCATCACCATTTTGGTTCTTCTTGAGAACCAGAGCGGACTGGCTGGGATAGATTTCTCCAAAATGAAGTTCTTCCTGAATCCATTGCGGCATATGGGCAATGGCTGCTGCATTCAGATAGGCTTCTTCGCCAAACAGAAAACGACCGCACATTATAGTATCCCCCTTTTTGGGTTCAGTTTACCATTCGCAGCCGGTCATGGAGGTTTTAGCCGCTTTGGAGTTGAAAAGCTGGCATCTACAAACGATCAGCTCACTTTTCTGGTCCGATTGGCCAGGATTCGGGAATTCAATGGCCATACGTTAAAATAGAACCAGATTGTTCCAGAGAAGGCATTCCAATAGATTCAAAAAAATGACTCACGGATTGACACCTGAATGATCAGGAATGAACCTGAAATCTGGATGAAAAGCAAAGAGAATACCAATCGAAAATATCAACCGAGAAAATAAACGAAAAATAAGCGAGAGAATCAACAGAGATCTATTGAAGGAAAGCGTTGAAATTTTTCGGAAAGGAGAGTCAACCATGTCAGATAAAAAATACGGGAATAGAAATGGCAATAAGAATGGCAATAAGAATATAGATCAGAAATTTTCAGGGGTTCTGATCACATTCGAAGGCAATGATGGGGCTGGTAAAACCACGGCCATTCAGACCATTTATGAAACCTTGAAAAACGCGGGACTGCCCGTGAGGCTAAGCCGCGAACCGGGTGGTTCATCTGTGGCCGAAAAAATCAGGGATCTGCTTTTAGATGTCAATAACGCAATGGATCCACTGACCGAAGCTTTATTGTATGCGGCCAGCCGCCGCGAACATTATGTGGCCACCATCCTTCCTGCTTTAGAAAAAGGAGAGATCATTTTGTGTGATCGTTTTCTGGATTCTTCTCTGGCCTATCAGGGGGCGGGACGCGATCTTGGCATGGAACGCATTGAGGTGATCAATGATTTTGGTCTGCAGGGCTTCCGGCCAGATCTGACCCTGTTTTTCTCTCTGGATCCCAAAACGGAAGCTGAACGGATGAATCTGCGCGGGGATTTGAACCGTCTCGATCAGGAGGGTCTGGAGTTTCACCAGAAAGTCCGGGATGGTTTTGAACAACTCATTCAGGAAAATCCAGAGCGAATTGTCCGGATTGACGCATCGAAAACTAGAGAAGAAGTATTTGAAGAGGCATTGAATGTGGTTATGGACTGGCTGAAAAATCATGGCTTTGAAAACACCGATTCAAAACAAAAAGATCCATCTCAGACCACAGATCCATTCCCAAAAGAGGATCAGTAGGCATGCTTGAGAAACAGATGTTTAAAGAGCAGCAGCCAGTCGCTTATCGAACGTTAAGCAATGCCCTCAAATCGAACCGGCTTTCGCATGCGTATCTGTTTTATGGCAAAGGCTCAACGATGAAATCGCGGGTGGCCCTGCTCGTGACGCAGTCCATCAGCTGCCCCCATTGCGATGAGGATGGATTTGCCTGCCAGAGTTGTGAGACGTGTAAGCAGATTGAACGCGATGAAAATCCAGATGTGTACTGGCTTCGGCCAGGAGGGCTGCGTCAGACCAAACCCTTAACGCGCAAGGAACTGACGGCCTGGTGGAAAAACGAACTGGTTGTCCGGGAGCAGAAAAAATGGAGCATCCTCAAAGAAGACATTTTGGCGATTCAAAACGCTTTTGCGGCGGGCGCTTTAACGCAGGTTGATCACCAGACGTATATTCTTGAACAATATGACAAAGCTACCCCTTCGGCTTCCAACTCGCTGCTGAAGTTTCTGGAAGAGCCAAAAGACAATCTGACCGGAATTCTGACGGTCGATGAACTGGCCAATGTCTTGCCAACGATCGTCTCGCGCTGCCAGCTGATTCCGTTTCGTTCGCGTAGCCGGGCTGCCCTGGTCAATGAATTGGAAGAGATTATCGATGATCCGGAACTGGTTGAAATTCTGGCCTGGTCTGAATATGATCTCAACCGGGCTGGAAACCTTCTGGAAGATGAAGCAGCCTTTGAAATCCGGGATGCCGCGAAGGCATTCTGGACCAATCGGACAAGTCATCGGGCCTTGATTGATCTGGAACTGGGGGTATTTGCCAAAGATGCCCACCTTTCCAGACCGGCGGTTGAGTTTTTTTTGCATTGTCTGCTCTACTATCTTGAAAAAGACCAGAAGCTGGATCTTGCTCATCTCGATTTGCGCCTGATTTTGTTAGAGGGGATTGATGCGCTGCGCAATCCTTTAGACCCGGCTTTGTTATTGGAAAGAGTCGCCAGTCAGATTCAGAAAAGCAGCCGGGCCCATCGTTAAAGGCAGAGAACAAAGAAAAACTTGTCTCAAGTCAGAAAAACGATAGATAGATCAGAAAAATGACAGGGAAAAGGTGAGCGCCAGAAAAGCAGGAGAGAGGAAGACATTTTCCTTCTTTGCCTGTCGATCCAGACAGTCAAAAGCTTGAGCGCTATCTTTCAAAAAACGAATCATTATATAATAGGCTTTGATGAAACCGTCTGAACTCGATAAGTTCTGATTGTTTCATCGAAAGCCGAACCTCAGGCAGGCTTGTGTCTGCCTGTTTTTTCTCACGTTTTCTTTAAAATAAAGATCAAAAGGGATTCTTCCTGTCTTTTTACTGATTTATCCAGCGTGTCACCTTCTCGGCCATTGAATGACCGAGGACCCTTGCCCAGCACTCCT
The DNA here is from genome assembly GCF_034745455.1 of Allobaculum sp. JKK-2023. Lineage (NCBI taxonomy): Bacteria > Bacillati > Bacillota > Erysipelotrichia > Erysipelotrichales > Erysipelotrichaceae > Allobaculum > Allobaculum sp. JKK-2023. The sequence goes on from NZ_JAYERV010000003.1 coordinate 1,825,852, forward strand.
GAATGATTTTGAAAAGAAAATTGATCCGTTCAGGTTCTATATACAACCAACATACAACCAATCAATAGAAAGGAAAAATTGGATGAGTAAACCACAACAGCAGCCGGCAAAAAAGCCGACTTTAAAATCAAAACCATTTCCGTATATGGTTTATATCCAGTTTGATGGATCGAAAAAAGCCTATTCGTTCGGGGCTTTTGATGAATATAAAACGAATGAATCCGTTGTCGTTGAAACCGTCCGCGGCCAGGAAATCGGAACGGTTTATGTTCCCTCCCTGCCGTATGATGAATCAAAAATTAAAGGCGATATCAAGCCGATTCTGCGGCGGGCCACTGAAAAGGATCTGAAGCGCAAAGCCGAAAATGAAGAAAAAGCCCGCGAAGCCATGGACATCTGCCAGGCGGCCATTACCAAGCTCGCTTTGGATATGCACCTGATTTCTTGTGAATACACATTAGATCGCTCGAAGATCATGTTTACCTATGTCAGTGATGACCGGGTGGATTTTCGCGGGCTTTTAAAAGAACTGGCCGGTCAGCTGCAGGGCAGAATTGAACTGCGCCAGGTGGGCCCGCGCAATAAGGCTAAACTGGTAGGTGGCATTGGCATCTGCGGCATGGAATGCTGCTGCAGCCGTTTCATGTCCGATTTTGATACGGTGTCGATCAATATGGCCAAAAACCAGCTGCTTGCGCTCAATATTTCGAAACTGTCCGGTCAGTGCGGCAAGCTGAAATGCTGCTTACGCTTTGAAAATGATGAGTATACGAAACTGCGTAAAAATCTGCCCAAGCTCAATTCGCAGATTGAATACAACGGAAGCAATTACCGGATTACCGGCATGAATGTCCTCCAGAAACAAGCCAAGCTTGAAAACCGCGAGGAAACTTTGTTTGTCAGCTTTGAGGAACTGTTCCCTGGCAGAAAGGACGAGGATAATGAACCGACAGAAAAGCTTTGAAAGTGATGGTCCTTCGCTTTATTTAGTTCCAACCCCGATTGGAAACCGTTCAGAAGTGTCCACCCGTACCCTGGAAACCCTCAATCTGGTGGATGTCATCGCCTGTGAAGATACCCGCAATTCCGGTCAGCTGCTCAAATCTTTGGGGATTTCCAAACCATTGATCAGCCATCATGAATTCAATACGACCCAGAGTATTCCAGGCATTCTGAAATTGCTGGAAGAAGGCAAGAAAGTTGCTGTGATCTCCGATGCTGGCTACCCGTTGATCTCAGATCCAGGAGCTGGTCTTGTCGAAGCAGTCATTGAAGAAGAGATTCCAGTCATTTCGATTTCCGGCCCAAATGCGGCATTGGATGCCTTGGTGGCTTCCGGTCTTTCCACAAAGCACTACTTGTATTATGGCTTTCTGGATGCCAAAAGTACCAAGCGAAAAAAGGAACTCGAACAGCTCAAGGCGTTCCCCTATACCCTGATTTTCTATGAAGCCCCGCATCGTATTGAGGATACCCTCAAGGATGTACTGGAAGTTTTAGGAGATCGCAAAATCTGTCTGGCCAGAGAACTGACGAAAGTGCATGAAGAATATCTGCGCGGCACGGTTTCGGAAGTCCTGGAGATCTGTGAGGGGCTGAAAGGTGAAATGGTGCTGGTCGTTGAAGGCAATACCCAACAGAACACCACGCCAATCGAAGAAGTGGTCGTAAAAGCACTGGCGCTTGCTGCGGATGGGATGAAACCAAAACAGGCTGCCGCTGCAGCCTGCGCGGGTACGCGCTTTTCTAAAAATGAAGTCTATGGCGAAATGATGAAACGCAAGTAAGCCGACTTGGTCTGTTTGGACAAATCTGCTCTCCTGAAAAATGGAGAGCTTTTTTGCTTTGAATCGATGTGCCTTGGATATACCTTTTAAATAAAATGAAAATGAATGGTTTTACCATATCGGCACAATTTTAAGGCAAAAAAAGAACGAACAGAAACAGACAGGAAACTGTTTCTATCCCGTATGCAACCGTTTACAATAAAGAAGATAAGAGAAGGAGAGAAATCATTATGCCATTCCCTGAAAATTTCTTCTGGGGCGGTGCCATTGCCGCAAACCAGGCTGAAGGGGCCTGGAATGTGGGCGGACGCGGCCCTGCTAAAACGGATGTCACCACAGGTGGCAGCTACAAAGAAGCCCGCAAGGTGACCTGGATTGATAAAGATGGCAACCCGCATGCCGAGCCAGAATCCAGACGCCCATTACCAAAAGGCGCTCACTACGCCGTCCTGGATGACTTCTTCTATCCAAATCACGATGCCATTGATTTTTATCATCACTACAAAGAAGACATCGCTCTGTTTGCCGAGATGGGCTTTAAAATGTTTCGGATGTCCATTTCCTGGAGCCGCATTTATCCTCATGGCGATGAAAACGAACCAAACAAAGAAGGAATTGAATTCTATCGCAATGTCTTCCAGGAACTGCGTAAATACGATATCGAACCTCTGGTCACCATCTGGCATTTCGATACGCCGCTATATCTGGAGGAGCATTATGGCGGCTGGGAAAACCGGAAGCTGATCGATTTCTATGCCAAGTTTGCGACCACCTGCTTCCAGGAATTCAAAGGTCTCGTAAAATACTGGCTGACTTTCAATGAAATCAACAATACCGTCATGTTTTTAAGCCTTGAACAAGATGTGACGAATGCTGACTACCAGCGCGCGTATCAGCAGCTGCATAACCAGTTTGTGGCCAGCGCCAAAGCCGTTCAGATTGGTCACGCGATTGACCAGGAAAATAACATTGGCTGCATGATCTGCGGCATTACCTACTATCCATTAACCAGTGATCCCAAAGACATTCTGCTCAATCGCCATAACTGGGAACAGAATATCTTCTACTGCGGAGATGTGCAGTGCCGTGGAAACTATCCAACTTATGCAAAACGTCTGTGGGAGGCTCATGATGTCCATCTGGAGATCACGCCGGAAGACATGGTGGATCTGGACTTAGGAACAGTAGACTTCTATACCTTCTCCTACTACATGTCCACAGCCGTAACGACGCATGAAAATAACGAAAAAGTTGGCGGCAATTTCTCCATGGGCAGCCGCAACCCATACCTGGAATATTCTGACTGGGGCTGGGCTGTAGATCCGGATGGTCTGCAGTATTATCTGGAAATGATGAATGACCGCTATCAGCTGCCGATGATGGTCGTTGAAAATGGTCTGGGAGCTTATGACACGGTTGAAGAAGATGGATCGATCCATGATCCCTATCGTATCGATTACTTCAAAAAACATGTGGCGGCGATGGAAAGAGCGCTCGATCATGGCGTTGACTTGATTGGATACACGCCGTGGGGATGCATCGACCTGGTTTCTGCGGGAACTGGGGAAATGCGCAAACGCTATGGCTTCATCTACGTTGACCGTGATGATGCCGGCAATGGAACGTTTGATCGTCTGCGCAAGGATTCCTTCTACTGGTACAAGAAACTGATTGGATCCAACGGTGAAGAACTCGATTAGGATCTGAATGCATCTGACTTCGTTTGCTTAGAACAAAATAAAATTCTGATTCAAAAAAGCCTTCTGCAAAGATCTTCAGAAGGCTTTTGTCTGTTCAGAAAAGAAAACAGAATTTACTTTTCAGGGGCTGCACCCACGTCATCAAGCTGCTGGCGATAAGCCGTATAGCCTTCCTGGTCAAGCTGGTCGTAAGGGATGAAGCGCAGAGCAGCCGAGTTAATGCAGTAACGCAGGCCGCCGCGATCTGCCGGACCATCGTTGAATACATGACCAAGATGGGAATCGGCTCTGGAGGAGCGGACTTCAACCCGGTTCATTCCGTGGGTATGATCGTGATAATAGTTGACGGAGCGGTCAACCGGCTTCGAAAATGCAGGCCAGCCGCAGGACGAGGCAAATTTATCGGTGGACAGAAAAAGCGGTGTTCCGTCAACAACATCAACGTACAGTCCAGGCTGATCAAAATTCCAGTACTTCCCGGTAAATGGCGGTTCGGTAGCGCCTTTCTGAGTGATCTGATATTCCAGTTCACTCAGATTTTTATTTTTTGTCATATTGATCACTTTCTTTCTGATTCACGATTATTATGCCATCAAAACAGGATCGATCCTGTATGGAATGTTCAGAAAGAGGACAGATTGAATGAACTGTAAGAAATCATCGCTGAATTAGAAATAAATAACTATTTTGTTGATTGAAAGAGAACAGATCTGATTCGATCGATCCGGCAAAGACTTAAAGTACGAAAGCCGGTTACACCTCTTTAGAATAAAGAAGCCGGACAAAAGGTTTGGTTTCTTGATCCTTAACGGTTCTGCTTGGATCAAATATTGACTGTTGAATATCATTCTGGACAAAGCAATTTTTATGCCTTTTTTCGGGATGAAAATGCTTTTTATTTACGCAACATAAGGTATGATAAAAAGCAAGGATGCCAGGCTTCTTATAAAGCATCTTTTGCTTCAGATAAAACGACCCGCAAAAAAATAGGAGAAAAAGCGTTTTCAGAATTTGTGAATCTCTTTACAAAGCGGGCTGGTGAAGTTTAAAATCTGAAGTTCGAATACCTGTGGTGACTGAAAAAATATCCACAATGGTCATTGAAAAAGCAGAAATTCGAAGCTGGCCAATCCAGCACGAAAAACGAAAATCAATCCTCAGAATACGATAGACAAAAATATAACGAAGATAGAAATGAATGGAGGGAAACATGGAAACTTCAATTAAAATTCAGGGGGCCAGAGAGAATAATCTGAAAAACATCTCGCTTGAGATCCCCAAAAATAAACTCATCATCATGACGGGTGTTTCGGGCAGCGGAAAAACATCGCTGGCGTTTGATACGATCTACGCCGAAGGCCAGCGCCGTTACATGGAATCGCTGTCTTCTTATGCAAGACAGTTTTTAGGCAACTCCGAAAAGCCGGATGTTGACCAGATCGACGGGCTTTCTCCAGCCATCGCCATTGATCAGAAAACCACTTCTCATAACCCGCGCTCCACAGTGGGCACCGTAACCGAAATCTATGATTACCTGCGTCTGCTTTATGCCCGCATCGGGATTCCGTACTGCCCGGAGCATGGCGAACCCATTACCGGTCAGACGGTTACGGAAATGGTTGACCAGGTCATGGAACTGCCAGAAGGAAGCCGGACGACGATCCTGGCTCCAATTGCCTTAGGAAAAAAAGGAACGTTTAAAGACACCTTTGCCAAATTAATGAAGGAAGGCTATCTGCGCGTACGCGTGGATGGCGAAATCCGCATGCTCGAAGAAATGGAGCCGCTGGAAAAGAATAAGAAACATGACGTTGAAGTCGTTGTTGACCGGATTGTCCGCCGCGACAACCGTTCCCGTTACTACGATTCCATCCATACTGCACTGGAAATCGGGGACGGCATGGTCGAAGTTCAGACTCCGGATGAAGTCCTGCGCTTTTCTTCCAACTATGCCTGCAAGATCTGCGGATTCTCAGTGCCAAAACTTGAACCCCGTCTGTTCTCTTTTAACGCGCCCATGGGTGCCTGCCCGGAATGTAAAGGAATTGGTTCGATCCAGAAAGTTGACCTTGATCTTCTGATTCCTGACCGCTCGTTATCCATCAACCAGGGGGGAATTGCCTACTATAAAAATATTGTCGGCACCCTCAACCAGGAATGGCAGCGCATGGAAGCTTTATGCAAAGCCAGCGGCATTGACCTCGATACTCCGATCAAAGATCTGACCCAAAAACAGCTCGATATCATCCTGCATGGAACCAAGACCCCCGTCGAATTCTCGATCTTTAATACCAAAGGTCTGGAACGTCAGTACCATGAACCCATTGAAGGGGTTGCCGACATGATCGAACGCCGGTATCTGGAAACTGGCTCTTCCTGGAGCCGCGACTGGTATGAATCTTTCTTATCGGAAGCAACCTGCCCCTCCTGCAAGGGAGCCCGCCTCAATCCTCAGGTTTTATCCGTCCGGATTGGCCGCAAGAACATTTATGAATGGACGCAGATGAGTGTCAATCAGTCCATCGACTTTATTGATCATCTGAAACTCACCCCCACCCAGGCGAAAATTGCGGATCTGGTTCTCAAAGAGATCCGTTCCCGTCTGCAGTTTTTAAAGAATGTCGGCCTGACTTACCTGACGCTGGATCGTCTGGCTTCCACATTGTCGGGTGGTGAAAGTCAGCGAATCCGTCTGGCAACCCAGATCGGTTCCCGTTTAACGGGAGTCATGTATGTTCTGGATGAACCATCGATTGGTCTGCATCAGCGAGACAATGATCGTCTGATTGAGACTCTCAAACAGATGCGGGATCTTGGCAATACGCTGATTGTTGTCGAACATGATGAAGATACCATGCGCGCCTCCGACTACATCGTTGATATCGGTCCTGGTGCCGGCATTCATGGCGGGCAGGTCGTCGCCAAAGGAACGCCAGCTGAAGTCATGGCCAACGATGCCTCCATCACCGGCCGCTTCCTGTCCGGTAAAGAAACCATCCCAACTCCAGCCACACGCCGCCAGGGCAATGGCAAGGAATTGAAAGTCATCGATGCGACGCAGAACAATCTGAAACACGTCAATGCGACCTTTCCATTGGGAACGCTGACTGTGGTGACCGGTGTTTCCGGATCCGGGAAATCTTCCTTAGTGACTGAAGTTCTGACTCGTACCATTCAGCATCATTTAGGCAAGGTTCGCACCAAACCAGGCCAGGCGAAAAAGATTGAAGGTCTGGAAGAAATCGATAAGCTCATCGAAATCTCCCAGGAACCAATCGGGCGCACCCCGCGTTCCAATCCGGCCACGTATGTTGGTGTCTTTGATGACATCCGGGATCTGTTTGCGCAGACCAAAGAAGCCAAAATGCTGGGCTTTACCAAGTCGCAGTTCTCCTTCAACGTCAAAGGCGGGCGCTGCGAAGCCTGTCAGGGGGATGGCATCCGGAAAATCTCGATGCACTTCTTACCCGATATTTATGTTGATTGTGATGTCTGCCATGGCAAACGCTACAATGAAGAAACTTTGCAGGTAAAATTCAAAGACAAGACCATATCAGATGTTCTGGATATGACAGTTGAAGAAGGTATTGAATTTTTCAGCCAGATCTCCAAGATCCGTCACAAGCTCCAGACGTTAAGTGATGTCGGACTGTCCTACATCAAGCTCGGCCAGTCCGCGACAACCCTTTCGGGTGGGGAAGCGCAGCGTGTTAAGCTGGCCAGCGAACTGCAAAAAAAGCCAACCGGAAAAACGGTCTTTGTTCTGGATGAGCCGACGACCGGGCTGCATTCTGCAGATGTACGCAAGCTGATTGAAGTTCTGCAGCGTCTGGTCGATACCGGTAATACGGTCATTGTCATTGAACATAACTTGGATGTGATTAAAAATGCGGATTACATCATCGATATCGGACCGGAAGGCGGTGACGAAGGGGGAACCATCGTAGCCACGGGTACGCCAGAAGAAATCGCAGCCTGCCCGAACAGTTATACCGGTAAATACCTGCGTCCATTGCTTGAACACAAAACGCCAGCTTTACCCCCTCTTTCAGCCGATGAAGAAAAATCTGTTTCCAATACCGAAACTTTGCCAGAAGCAAAAGCCGCCTAAGAATCCGGCTGTTTAAAAACGCCCAATCTGGTTTTAAAGCCCATGAATCATCTTTGAATAAAGAGATTCATGGGCTTTTTGGCTGCGTTTTCGGATGGAAATCGCCCACTCATTGAGATGGAAAAGATGAAAAAATAGCCCAAAGTGGTTGTCTGCGGCGAAAAGAGATTTTTCGAAGAAGTCTGCTCGAAAAAAGTCTTCACCTGTTCTTTGAAAAAAGCCTTGAAAGCCAGAAATGGCTGGAAGTGAGCGCCAGAAGTCCAGCCCTCTCTTTTTGATCTTCCACAGAGAAGCCACTTGCAAGTCCGAAACGAAAACCTTGCTGGCTAACCTACAGAAGCGAAGGAAATTCAGGCCATATGTTAAAATAAGCAAGGAATTGTGGTTAGATAAGAAAGATGAGGGCACGAACAAAAACGTTTGTGTCAGATCAGGGACAAATGTCAAATGTCGGAAAATAGACATTCAGGCTTTGTCCGCTTATTTTCGACAATTTGTTTCATCCGGTTAGAAAGTCCTTCGCTAAAGTGACTTTGAGGGAGAAACTTTGAAGGAGAAGGGGGATTCGGTATGCCAAAAACAACGGTCGGCGATCTGGAGCGAAAATTCAATTACCAGCAAGTGACCGGCACGCCGGCAGCTTTAAATCGTGTCATTACATTACCGGATATTAATCGTCCTGGTCTCGAACTGGCCGGTTACTTCTCCAACTCACAGACTAAGCGCATTGTGGTCATTGGCGGTAAGGAATACCGCTATATCCAGGACGAAATGGATGAAATCAACCAGCGCCGGGTTTTTGAATTTCTGACGGGTGAAGATACCCCTTGTATTCTCATTACCGGCATGAATCATCCCTGCCCTCCGGTGTTAAAAGAAATTGCCGACCGCAAGGATTTTCCAGTTTTCGAAACCCATCGCAAAACAAGTCAGCTGGTTGTCAATGTCACCAACTATCTCGATGAGCTGCTCGCGCCAAGTCAGCTGGTGCATGCTGAACTTGTCCGTATTTATGGGGTTGGTGTTCTGATTACCGGAGCAAGCGGTATGGGAAAAAGTGAAATCGTACTGGATCTGGTCAAACGCGGCCATCAGCTGGTTGCGGACGATCGCGTGGATGTCTTCAGAATTCACAACTCGCTGATCGGAAAAACGGCTCAGATCATTGCCGGGTATATGGAACTGCGCGGAGTTGGTATTATCGATGTCAAACGTCTGTTTGGAATTACTTCGGTGGCTAACAGTGCCAACATCAGTTTTGAAGTGTCCCTGGTTCCGTATGATCCGGATGCCGAATATGACCGTATCGGTCTGGAAGAAAAAGAATTCAGCGAATACCTGGGCATTAAGATCGTCAAGATGCGCATCCCTGTTACCTATGGCCGTCCCATGGGCACGGTCATTGAAACGGCCGTAACCAACTATCTGCTGCAGCAGGATGGCTTTGATTCCGCCAAGGAATTCGAACAGCTTGTCTTAAAAGAAATTGAAAAAAACCGTCAGGATTAGAGAGCTTTCCTCTAGTCCTTTTTCATTGAGCGAAAGACCCAAGAAAAGACGCAGAGAAAAAGGAAAGATCGGGCACAAAGCCAAAGATTTCAATTTGCGTCAGGGATGATAGTAAACAGTTGATATTGGATAAAACAAATAACAACTCTGGAAGAAACAGAATAAAATGGATCATTCCAAAAATCTGAGCTGAAAAATATGCATCATTAAAAATACGATCCATAAAAATCGGATCATGAACATCGAATACAATAGACTCATCGCGACACATTAGACTTATCACAGCACAATAGATTCACTACAGAGAAGAAGATTCAGGAGGGAAGCGAAGCTCACTGACCCCATGGCAAGCCATGGGGGTTGAAATACACCCCTGTTGCTTGACAGGACAGCTTCGGCTGTTGTCTGTGAGTAGCCTTGGTGAATATTGTCTTCGGACGATACGAACTCCGTTGTTTATGTCATCACACCTTTAAGATATCGTTCTAGTCTTAAGCTCTGTGGCTCTGCTTTAAAAGCCTGTTCGGGGTAACAGGCGGTGAGTTTGAGCGTAAAAAGCATTTACAACATTGGCGAAGGACACCTTACAGCCCTCGGGCTGGTTTATTTACAGAAAGGAGGCATCTGTAATGCCGGAAGCTTTGACCTATGTTCTGGACATTGATGGCAATCCATTGATGCCGACCAGACGATGTGGAAAGGTCCGCAGACTCTTAAAAGCAAAGAAAGCTAAAGTCGTAAAGAGAACTCCTTTTACCATCCAGCTTTTATATGAACCTGATACGCATGTGGTTCAACAGATCACATTAGGCGTCGACGCAGGATCTAAACATATTGGATTGTCCGCATGTACAGACGCGAAAGAACTCTATGCAGAAGATGCAAAGTTGAGAACCGATGTGTCTAAAAAACTGACCGCAAGAAGAGAGGCGAGAAGAACAAGAAGAAACCGCAAGACAAGATACCGAAAGCCAAGGTTTGACCACCGGGTGCATTCAAAACACAAAGGATGGCTGGCGCCTTCTGTGGAACAAAAGATTACATGCCATTTAAATGTCATCCGGAAAGTTACAAAGATCCTGCCGGTTTCAAAGATCGTAATTGAGACAGCCTCTTTTGATACACAGAAACTGAAAGCACAGCTTGCAGGGCAAAAACTTCCTGAAGGCAAAGACTACCAGAATGGCGAAATGAAAGACTGGTTCAATGTCAAAGACTATGTACTGTTCCGGGATCGATACACGTGCCAGTGCTGCAAAGGAGAATCCAAAGACAAGGAACTTCAGGTCCATCATATCCACCAAAGAAAAGATGGCGGCAGCGACCGTCCGGAAAATCTGGTTACGCTCTGTAAACACTGCCATCAGGAATACCATAAAGGGAATATCAAACTTCCAGATAAGATTCTTGAGCCGCCTTCATTTGCGGATGCGGCTTTTATGGGGATCATGCGAAAGACTCTGCTGGAAAGAGCACAGACAGAATTTCACCCCATTCCTGTAGAAGAAACATTCGGGTATCTGACCAGAGCAGAACGTCTTGGGCACGGTCTTCCCAAAGAACACTATGTTGATGCGAGATGCATTGCAGGCTATCCAGAAGCAAGACCTGCTCAAACCGTCTTTTTTAGCAGGAAAGTGAGATGTCATAACCGGCAGATCCATAAATTCAATCCTTCTAAAGGCGGCATCAGAAAACTGAATCAGTCCGCAAAGGTCATTATGGGCTTTCAGCTGTTCGATAAGATCAGATACCAGAAAACGGAATGCTTTATCTTTGGAAAAAGAATGTCAGGAAGATTCGATATCAGGATGCTTGACGGAACTACGGTATCTGCTTCTGTATCCTGGAAGAAATTAAAAAGACTTGAGTCATCGAATGGATGGCTTATTGATAAGCGACAAAACAATATTGTAAACATTGAATAGGAGGTGTAGGCGGCAATTCCTCCCCACAGCAAGCTATGGGGTTTCCTTGCCGCATTAGATGACCTTTTTACTGGGTTCAAGCGGGCTGGTTCGATTCTTGATCTGGCTGGCCGCTTTGCTGATTTATGATCTGGGCATTTCCAGCACATTCAGCCGCTGGGGGATGAATAAAGCTGAGCAAACGATTGTGCTGCTTGTTGGCAGCATTCTGATTTTGCTTTGCACCCTGCTTTTATCCGATCCTTGTCTGGCTTTCCTTCTGGGGGTGAGCCTGACGGGATTTGTTTTGCCCTCGCCCTATCATCGCGGACGGTTTCTGGATGGATTGGGCTTCTGGCTGCCGGTCGGCACTGCGGTTTTGCTGTCCTTCCAGACGAATAACCCGCTTTCAATTCTTGCGCAGCTGCTTTTGCTTGGCGGCTTTATCTTCATGCGCCAGGTTTTCGCCCTGCGTTTCTATCATCGCTTTGGACAGATGTATACCTTCGCAATGGCTCTTTGTCTGGCGGGTCTCTGGATCGAGGATCCGCAAAAATGGGCCTGGCTGTTTGTTGCGGCCGTTTTCATGGGCCTGTCTTTTCTGGGATGGCCGTTTCCCCGTAAAGAAAAACCGCTGCTGCTGTTTGATCTGGATGGAACGCTCATCGACTCCCAGCCGCTGGTCTTCGAAACCTTCCGGCGGGTTTTTCGCAAGCTCAAACCAGGTTATCCCCTCAGCCAGCAGGAATTGTATTCCTTCTTTGGTCCAACGCTTGAAGAATCCTTTCTGCGCTATTTTCCAGAAGAGGAAGTCCCGGCCGTTATTGACCTGTATCAGGATATCAATCTGGCTTTGCATGATGAAATGGTCCAGGAAATGCCCCATGCCCAAGAGCTGCTGCGGGAGCTGAAAAACAAAGGCTATACGATCGGCATCGTTTCCAACAAAAGACGTAAGCCTGTGCTGATGGGCATTGAAGCCTGCCATCTTGGCCCCTATATCGAAGCGGTATTTGCCAAAGAAGACCAGCCGGCCTGCAAGCCAAAACCTGATGGCCTGATCTATGCAGCCAGGGCCATGGGCTATCCGCTCGATGCGGTGGTTTATGTGGGCGATAATGGAACGGATATTCAGGCGGCGCGAAACGCGGCTTTCTTTTCGACGGGGTATACTCTAGATGAAACGCAGTTTCGTGCTTTACAACAGCAACAAAGCTGTCGAATCATTCGTGATCTCAGACAGCTGGAAAACATACTCAAGGAGGAAAATTTATGGATCGACAAGTCGATTTGGTAATTATCGGCGCTGGCCCAGCAGGCATGGCAGCCGCTCTGTATGCCTCTCGGGCAGGACTGAAAACATTAATGATTGATGCTTCTGCCCCTGGCGGCAAACTGCTTAAAACCTATATGGTAGACAACTATCCAGGAGTCCCATCTGTACCCGGACCGGATCTTGCCCTGGCCATGTACCAGCAGTCCGTTTCATTTGGTGCTGAATATATGTATGGAGAAGTAGAATCCATCAGTAAAAATAAACAGGTGAAATTAAAAGATGGCAGTCTGATTGATGCCAAAGCTGTTCTGATCGCCACTGGAGCAAAAGAAAAACAGCTGAATATTCCAGGGGAAGCCGATGCGATTGGCCATGGTGAGAGCTTCTGTGCGGTTTGCGATGGGGCATTCTTCCGTGGCAAGGAAGTTGTTGTGATCGGCGGCGGTGATTCTGCTCTGGAGGAAGCACAGTTCTTAACCCGCTTTGCTTCCCATGTCACTATTGTGATCCGTCGAAATGAATTCCGTGCCTCTGAAAAAGCCCAGCAGGAAGTCGCAGCCAATGATAAGATCCGTGTGATTAAGCATCATATTCCTAAGGAAATTTTGCTGACGGATGGTAAAGTTTCCGGTATTGTTCTGGAAGATGTTGAAGAACATATGGACCTCACCATTCCATGTCAGGGTGTCTTCCCATTTGTTGGCCACGTTCCAGAAACCGGATTTGCTAAAGACTTAGGAATCCTTGATGAAAGAGGCTATGTGGTAACCAATGATAAGATGGCAACGGCTGTTCCAGGCATTTATGCGGCTGGAGACTGCAAAGCCAAAGATCTTCGCCAGATTGTTACGGCAGCTGCCGATGGCGTTGTTGCGGCGACCGATGCTTTCCATCAGATTACTGGAATTTAACAAATATAAAAATTAAAAAAGACAATAAAAGCGATAATAAAAAACAATAATAGAAGAAGATATCTTGACCAGAACGTTCTGGAAGATATCTTCTTTTTTGTGGGTAAAAAAAAAAGAAGATGCCAACAGGCATCTTGTTAAATTTGAGTTTATTTTAAATCGAATATAATTCTATTTTCTGCTTTTAATCCTGACTGTTAGCGTCGGATTGAAAAATGAGTAGAAGATTTGAATTGGGAAAGAAGCAGGATGGACTTCTAAGGAGCCCTCCTGCTTCTTTCCCAAGCGTTCTCTCAAAAATTGGGGGATGAGAGAATGGCAAGATTCAGTACGGGAATTTGATTAGTTGTTGACCGAATGATGAACCGGTGTGCTGCGGGTCGTCAGAGGTCTGAAGGTATAGCCGGCATCTTTATAGGCCTGAATAATCTGTGGCAGGGCCTGTACGGTTGTTTCTTTGGCATCGGTATCATGCATCAGAATGACCGCATTATCTACGCCAATACCAGAAGTTGCATTGGCCACAATCTGGTCCACGCTGACGCCGTTGCCAGACGCATCCGTGGAATCCACATTCCAGTCAAAGTAGGCATAGCCTTTTTCTTCAACTTCATCGACAAGCCTGGACATGATGCCTTCGTTGTAGTCAGCTGAAATCATATTGGATGATCCACCTGGAAAGCGGATCACCTTAGAGACTTCGCCGGTCTGCTGTTCAACCAGGTCACTGATCTGCTGCAGATCCGCAAAGTAAGCTTCATCACTGGCGTACAGTTTTGAGTAGTCATGCGAATAGGTGTGCAGAGCAATGGTAGAGCCCTGGTCAACAACCTTCTTCATCATGTCGAAATGTTCAGGTTTTTCGGCGGTGACAAAGAATGTACCGGTTACGCCATATTGGGTAAGGATATCGAGAACCTGCTGTGTAACGCCGGAAGGGCCATCGTCAAAGGTCAGATAACAGATTTTTTTGCCAAGATCCGGGTTTTCTTCAATCGTGACTTTCTGGGCATAGGTTTTCTGGTTTCCTGAACGGTCAGACGTTGTGTAATTGACCGTATAGACGCCTGGAACCATGGTATTGAGAGCCGAAGAATCAACATACAGACCAGGACTCTGGTCGAGATCATCCTGAACCTTGTAATTGTCCGGCTTGTAGTAGTCGCCCGCTAAAAGAGTGACTTCCTTTTCAAAGTTATCAATGGTTGGTGGTGTGGTATCTGCTTTGCGCTCCAGCTTGGCGGTCTTTGTGGTTGTATTGCCAAATTCATCACGGGCCGAGATGCTGATGGTATACGTGCCAGACTGACCTGGATCGGTATTGCCATCCATCCGTAAAGAATATTGAGAAGCATCTGAGATGGACTCGATGAAATCATTCTGGGTCACTGTTGCGGTGGTATCTGTTTTGACATCTTTGAGTGTGAGTTCAGGCCCTTTGGTGTCCTTGACCTCAACGGTAAATGGATATTTCTTTCCTTTGTATTCATAGGAAACCTGGGTAGACCCTAATGTATCGGGATCAACCGTTCCGTTGAACGCAACGTTTTCTTTTGAATCAAAGAGCACAGATTTCACATTGTCGAGTGGGTTAAACGATTCTTTATATTGAACGATGTAGTGATCGCTTTTTAAAGAAAGCGGGTTAAACAGGTAACGAAAACCCAGGTACAGAGAGGTTGGGATGGCCAGAACAATCAGAATCAGAACAGCCAGTCTGCCCCAGCGGACTCTATACTTGCGTCTTCTTTTCTTTTTCTTCGAAACAGACTTTTGAGCAGCCATGTGAATTTCTCCTTTCCGGTGTATGGTTCTATGGTAAGTCGGACATTTTTATATAGATAGCCAGAATGATCAAAACAAAAAAATGAGAGGATCAGGACAGGCTGTTCAGATACAGAAAAGTCCGGTTCCCTATCACTGTAACAAAGATTGTCAGTTTTACCGGAATATTCCCTTAAATTTCATCAAAAGTTTCCAAAGCAGACACATAGACCAATGTGGTAGTTTAGTATAGAAAAAACGCAGGATTAAGAAAACAATGTGGGAAAAAGCAAACGAGAAAATTCACAAAAAAAGGGCACAGATCCCCAAATTCTGAGCTAATCTTTATTCCATCACTTCCCACAATAAAAATTCTGTAAATTCACATGGTATTATGATCAAACAAGAGAGGCAAAAAGTATGAAAGTTATCATGATTGGTGTGAACGCCAAAGAGCAGGCCCTTGCCTCTGCTCTTGAGCGGACCGGAAACCATCAGATTCTTGTCTGCCCCGGAAATCCAATGACTGCGCAGTTCGAACAGTCGATGGAGGAAATGCCAGAACCGTACAATCCAGACAATGTTCTGGAAACGGTGATGCGGGTCGATCCAGATGCGATTCTGATCTGCGACGAATACCTGATCCGGGATGGCTGGAAAGAAAAATTGTCCAGCCGAGGCTGGAACGTGATTGCACCCGATTCTCGAAGTGCAGCTCTAATCGACGATAAAGCCTTCTGGGCAAATCTGATGAAAGAAAACGACATTCCTGTCGCTGATTTTGTTTTAAAGGACAATTTGAAAGATGCAACGGACTTCCTGCATGAGGTTGGTTGTCCTCTGGTTTTCAAAGAAACAAACGGCAAGAAACGATTTGGCATTCCTTATAACGAAGATGAGGGCGAAGACATTCTCAAAGAATGGTTTGACGACGGCTGCGAAAGTGTCATGATCTCTGAGTTTGTCAATGGATATCGCTTTAATCTGCCTGTCATGGTCTGGAAAGACCGTGTTCTGCCCCTGGCTCCTTTTACAGTCGTGCGCGGTGTTTATGAACATGAAGATGATCCGCAGGCCAAGGGAATGGGCACCATCTGCTATCCAAAGAGTGGACTGGCAGAGAACATTGCTCCCGCTGCAGTGGAGACAGTTCTGGTTCCTTTCTTAAAAGAAATGCGCAAACGTGGATTTAATTACTCGGGGATTCTGTCCGGGGAATTTGTAATGAACAATGACCACCCTGTATGCGTCAATATGAAGGCCGGCCTTTCCGAAACGGGAGCTTGTGCAGTGTTCCCATTACTGGAGTCGGATCTGTTAGAGGCATGGCAGGCGTTAAAAGATTTCCAGACTCCAGAACTGAAATGGTCGGAGAATGCATGGGTTGCGGTTGTTATGGCCGGCAATGACTATCCACAGAGTCCTTCTAAAGGCCATCTAATAGAAATCGACGAAGACTTTGAAGGGGATCTTTACCTCAATCATACCAAGCAGGGTGAAGAGGGCCTGGAAACGAATGGCGGCCGGGTTCTGATTGTGACCGGAACCGGAAAAACAATTGAAGAAGCCGCTGCAAATGCAGCAGCGTCCGCCCAACATATTCATTGCGGCGATCTGTTCTACCGCACGGATATCGGATCTTTTCTGCCCGGAAAGTAATTGAAATTTTCAAAACCTTTCGCAAATCCTTTTTTGTTAATCGGATTCAACCCGGAAACGAACAATCAAGAATAAGCGTTCAATAGACAGGTGAGCAGGCCAGCCCGCCTGTCTTTTTGATTTTCAGGATGGATGGCGACTGCGCAGGAAGAAAACTGGAATCTAGATGAGGGAGAATGGCTTTTTGCACTGGCCGGATCGATACAATGGTCCGTTGGATCCATTCAGAAAAGCACGGATTTCTTTTACAATCCCCAGCCTGAGTACGACGAACACTACGGACAGGAAGACTCAACTATCGTATACTATGAAATGTCTACGAAAAATATCCTTTATTTAAAATGAATTTTTTTCTTTTGAAGCAAGCGGGCTGGTTGCTCCTAAAAAAAGTAGTGTTCAAATTGCATCTTTACAGGGATTGAACTTTTTGATTGGTTCAGAACGTTGAGGGCGAATTGAATAAGTTGACCGGATCAAGCAGAAATGGATCGATCGAGTGAAATTTGTGGCGTGCTTTCTGAAGACAAGAGACCATAAACAGGAACAAAAGCAAAAGTGGCAGTCAGTAAAAAAGTTGAATAACCAAAATTTTGTCCTTACATCCACGAATGCAAAAATTAAAAAAGTGCTTGATGCTTTTTTGATAAAAACGTTGACTAATTTCTATATACCCTAACATAGGCGTATGCGGATTTGGCTTTCTTTAATCAAGTGAATAGAATCAAAATGGTCAAAAGTTTATTCATTTAAGTAAAAAAAGATCATAAAAAATAAAGTTTGTTTATTCAAATGAAAAAACTTTATAATTGAATACTGGATTGCTTAAATGAAGAAAAGAAGATAAATGATCTGTTCCTTTAAAAACAATGACCGCTGTAACTGCTTTAACGGATAGGCGGCAGAAGGGAGGAATATGGACCACAAGAGAAAATTAAAAAGCAGAGACTTATATCTCGCTAAACTGAAAGGTTTTCAGGACACCGAACCGGTTAAAGTTGTAACAGGGATTAGAAGATGCGGAAAATCAAGCCTCCTCAAATTAATGGTTCAGCATTTGAAAGACTCTGGAATAAAAGATGATCAGATCATAGAAATGAACTTTGAATCCTTTGATTTCCATAATATGGATGCTGCTGGTTTCTACAACTATGTCAAAGCCAGATCAATTCCAAACAAGAGAATGTATCTGTTTTTTGATGAAGTTCAGCATGTTACCAGATGGGAAGATGTGGTGAATGCTTTTCGCGTAGATCTTGATTGTGACATTTATGTGACTGGATCAAACGCCTATATGCTTTCATCTGAGTACTCAACCTATCTTTCGGGTCGTTGCGTTGAAATTAAAATGCTGCCTCTTTCTTTCAGGGAATTCATTGATTTTTATGGCTTTCATTTACGAGAGAGTACCGGTGCGTTCGGGGAAAAGCGCAAGCTGGTTTCTGACCAGGATGGAAATCCCTATGAGATTAGAGAACTGTTTAATATCTATCTTAGATATGGTGGTATGCCAGGACTCGCTGAAACTGGACTGAATCAGGAACGCGCTATGATTTTATTAGACGGAATTTATTCAACTGTAGTCGTGCGGGATATTCTGGAACGAGAAACATTGAAAAACCAAACGAGAGTAACTGATCCTGCGCTGTTACGCAAGATTATTCTGTTTTTAGCGGATAATCTGGGAAGCCGCATTTCGCTGTCTTCCATTGGAAATACTCTGGCAGATGAAGGTTTAGTCGAAAAAAAAGGAAAGCGATCTAAACCAAGCGTTATTACTGTTCAGAACTATGTTAATGCACTGATCGAAGCTTACTTTTTTTACGAAATTAAACGATTTGATATTCGGGGAAAAGAATATCTGAGGACTTTAGGGAAGTACTACATCGTTGATCCGGGACTCAGGAATTATCTCCTTGGTTTTCGTGATCGTGATAGAGGACATATTCTGGAAAATATCGTTTATTTTGAGCTGTTAAGACGAGGCTATGATGTTTCTGTAGGGAAAATAGGGACTGCAGAAGTTGATTTTGTTGCGGTAAAAGCAGATGAAAAAATATACTTCCAGGTTACTGAGTCGATGCTTGATGAAAAAGTTCGAGAGCGGGAAATTGCGGCGCTGCAAAAAATTAAAGATAATTATCCAAAAGTTATTCTTTCTCTTGAACCTGGTTTTGATGATTCCTATGAAGGAATCTCTTCTGTTCATGTCCTTGATTGGATGCTTGAACCGTACCATTAGGTTTGTTGCAGAAGTGAGCTTATTACCATTTGATCTACTCTGCATTAAGCACAAAAAATTGTCGACCACCTCTCTTTTCTGAATTCGGATGCGGGTGCCTTGAAGGGGATCCACTGCCTGACTGAGGAAGCGCTATAAATAATATCTTTTTATTTAAAGTAATTTATGGCAGCTCAATATGCTTTACGTCTGACACCTAAACATTGTCGTACTCAATTGCATTGGTGAAAATAAAATGTTAAATATTTCACAAATAAAGAAGAAAATTTGAACTTGCGTCAACCCATGTGAAATGTTAGAATGATCAAGCAGTAAAAAACATGCGGTTGTGGTGAAATGGCAGACACGCTGTCTTCAGGCGGCAGTGGGGCGACCCGTGTGCGTTCGAATCGCATCAACCGCACCATTTGAAAATAACCCGAGATCATTGGTCTCGGGCTTTTTGTATTTCAAAATCATATTTACTTAGGAACAGATATGAAGATAGAAATTCCCGCAATACTCAAGATCGATGATCTTAAAAAGTCACTTTCTTTCAAGTGGTAGATGTAGAGTTACTTTTGGCCTCATCTTAGGATAAATATAAAAATCAATGAAACGGAACACCAGGATTGTCCGGTGTTCCTTCTCTTTCTCGGATTTACATGGTCTGAGACATTGCCTGTTCGTATAAATGTGAGAGTTCTATTGGAGGGATAACGAAAGAACAGGAATGGTGATTGAAACAGGCATCCTTGCTCATAAATATCCGGCTCCCTGATACGATACAAAAAATAACTGGAATTGAAGAAAAACTCAATTCTGTTGGAAGGGAGGATGCAATGGTTTATCTTTTGGCAGCAATCGTGATTCTGCTGGCGGTGTTTGCGGAAAAAATTTCAGCCCGACTTGGTCTGCCGGCTTTATTGCTTTTCATGTTGATTGGAATGATCTTCGGATCAGACGGTTTTTTGAAAATTCCTTTTGAAAACTATGCGCTCTGCGAGCAGATCTGCTCAGGGGCACTTGTCTTTATCATGTTTTACGGTGGCTTTAACCTGAACTGGAAAATGGCTAAATCTTCAGCGGTTCAGGCTGTTTTACTTTCTACATTTGGAGTTTTGATTACAACAGCTATCAGTACGTTTCTGATTCATCTCTACTTTGAAAATTCAGCCCCTCAGGCCCCCTTGCCAGTACCCTAAAGTCGAAATCACATATGTGCAGGGGGGCCTGAGGGGCTGGTCTTGCTACACATTGATTTATGATTAATTCTTTAAATTTTTAAAAAGGTGTAGTACCCCCTTTCCCCCGTTAGTTTCAATTAACTAGCGGGTATTATGTCGTATTTGATTAGTTCACTGCTCCCTGATTTGACATTCTTTTCGGAAATGTGAAGACTCTTTGTAGTTTTAGCTTTCTTGATGGTAGGGGGATCCGTTACTAAGACTTCTCCAGTAAAATGGTCAAATACTGCTTCTTCTTTAAGATTCTTTTCGTAGAGATCAGCACTGGTATTGACCGTTTCAAGAAGTTCTTCGCGATCCATTCCCATTGCCAGCAGGGATTGAACGTTGGTTCTAAGCTTTCGAGCTTCTTTGGATTGCGATACATTATTTGGAATGAATTCCTTGTTGCAGTCTGTGGGATGCCAGATAGCTTTCTTTTTAAACATGTGATAAATCGATACTAAAATCTTTCGGGCTATGGCGACTATTGCTTGTTTTGGTGTCATCCGCTGCTTCAGGCTTTCAAACTTAATCTTGTAATAAGGAACCTTCTTCGATTTGACCGCTGCCCAGGCCACTTGAATAAGTGTTGGTTTTAGATTAGCTCCACCTTTGGTTACGTGTTTTGAAAACACTTTGCCAGCAGATTCATTGCTTCCTGGAGCCAAACCAGCCCATTTAGCGAACTGAGATGCAGTCTGGAAATGGCTCATGTCTACTCCAATCTCAGCCAGAATCGTTCGAGCGCTTACCCGACTAATTCCAGGCACAGTTAAAAGCAGATCAAAATATGATCTGAACTCACTGTTGATTAAGTTCTGCATCGTCTGATCTAAATCTAGAATCATTTGATCCAGTCGCTTGATATTATCCAGAAGCGTTACAATCTTCTTCTTTGCCCAATCATCTAGTTTTATCCCCCGGCAAGCCTTGAGAATATCTTCCCTTGAAGACTTACATTTTCTGTGTACGCAAGCCATAATCTGATCATCTGTGCAGTCTTCATTTGATATAATCAGATTGGTAATCTTTGTCGCAGAACTGCCTCTGATATCAGAGAAAACTGTATCGAGTTTTAAACCGTGTGAGGCGAAGCAGGCTAGAAGTACGTTGTGTTCAGCGGTCCGATTCTGGACATAATTCTTCCTCATTCGGCTCATTTCTCGCAGATTCCTGATATTTTGTTCTGGAATATAACTGTTTCGGGTCATTCCATTTCTATAGAGGTCACAGATTCGTTCTGCATCTTTTCTATCATCCTTCTCATTCTTTACCAGGGACAGCCATTTAGGATTGCACACACTTACTTCTTGCATGGCTCGTTCAAGAGCGTTAAAGACCGGGTGCCAGTATACACTTGTCGATTCCATGCATACATTGGTACAATCCAGGTCAATTAACCAATCTTTGAACTGTTCAAGATCCTCGTTAAAGATTGGGAAGGATTTTTCGTATTTCGTTATTGTCCCATCCGCATTGACTATTTTTGCGCAAGCGACAAGAAACTTGCTGTGAACATCGATGCCACAAGCATGGGTAAGGACAGGTTTCTGAGAAACAGTTACTGGCCTATGTGTTTTTGTCGAAGATTTGGCTCTTCTCATAGTTAATCTCCTCCAATTTAATATAAGAAGGAGCTATCAGAAGCGTTGCGAACGCAACAACTATCAAACATTAATTAGTAAGACGATGAAATCTACTTTACAGCCTCTAAGGACTTCTGGCATGTTCTCTGGCGCTTCTGATTGTGCAGTCTTTTTGACTGCCTTGATCATGAATATGAAATCCACAAAAGATAAAACGCACTTATTAACTCCTCTTACAGATTAATTGTAATGGATATATCTTATGAACTGAGTCCTTTATTGAGTTCGATTCACCCATTTTCATTGCGGCATGTGGCCGAAGGCCATGGCGTCTTTTTGAAAATGGATTTCGTCTCCAGTTTTCTGATCAGTGCTGTTTTAGGATCAACCGATGCGGCCAGTGTCTTTTCGATTCTGAGAAGCCGTCATTTGAATTTAAAGGACCATACGGCACCATTACTGGAAATGGAGAGCGGATCCAATGATCCTGTGTCCTATATGTTAACGCTGATCGGGATTCGACTGATGCAAAGTGGAAATGCCGGCCATCTGGTCCTTGAAGTTTTCCAGCAGCTTTCTTTTGGCATTGGCTGTGGTGTTGTTTTCTTTTATCTGTGTCGTTTGTTGATGAAAGCAGCCAAGCTGGTGAATTCAGACCTTGCGGCTATTTACATTTTATCTATGGTCCTGGCCTGCTATGGGCTTTGTTCGCTTCTGGGCGGGAATGCTTACTTAGCGGTCTATCTGTTTGGCATCCTGCTTGGAAATTCGGATATCCCCTTTAAACGAAAATCGATAGGCTTTTTTGACTCATTATCCACGCTGGCTCAGATTGTCATTTTCTTTTTATTGGGGCTGCTCTCTTTTCCGTCGCAGATTTCAAATACGATTGGATCTTCGCTGGCCATCATGCTGATCCTGCTTCTGGCAGCAAGACCTATTGCGGTTTTTTTGATCTTGCTCCCTTTTAAAGCCAGCCTTCAAAAATGTCTGCTGGTCAGCTTTGCGGGACTGCGTGGGGCAGCTTCATGTGTATTTGCGATTATGGCTGTGGCGGCGGGTGTCCACCTCGATCAGAATCTGTTCCAGATCGTTTTTGTCGTAACGCTTTTATCGACGAGTGTTCAAGGTGGGGTATTGCCATGGATGGCTGAAAAGCTGAATATGCTGGATGAAAATGAAGATGTCTCTCGAACCTTTAATGACTACGTAAAAAAGAGCCGTTTATCGATGATGCGCATGTTTATCTCTGAAAAGTCAGACTGGGCCTGCAAGACGATCAAGGATCTTCATCTGCCGGAAGATACACTGGCTTTAATGCTGGAAAGAGATGGACAGAAGATTATCTGCAAAGGCGATACACAAATTCTGCCTGGGGATTCCCTGATTCTTTCTGGCAGTCCATTCTGGACGGATGGCAGCGAAGATCTTGAAGAAGTTGAAATTGAAGCCAGCCATGACTGGACTGGCAAAAGCCTCCAGGAGCTGAATCTTCCAGAAACCCAGCTCATCTCTATGATCATCCGTGATAATGAAAGCCTGATTCCAGATGGCAATACCCGAATTCACCAAAACGACTTACTTGTGATTTACAACGCCCAAAAGGCTCCAAAGCAAGAGAAGGTTGACTGAGATGATGAAAGCAGAACAGAAATCTGATATCGTTCTGACAGGATTGAAAATATTTCGTCAACAGGAAGGGGAAGTATGGCAAAGAAGAAAAAAGTAAAAATGAAAAAGGCCAAAAAGAGCGGGTCTGGCTAGGCAAAGAAGAAACCGATGGCCGCCCCTGTAGGGGATGGCTATCCAAAGAAGACCTGAAATAAGACTGATAGAAGCAGACAGAGTCGAAACCGTAATGATCTTCCAAAACTTTCGAATGGATCATCGTCAGCAGAGTATGAAAACATGATTGAACTGCTGCGGCAGCTATTAGGCATCGATAATGAGAAAGATGGAAATCTAAAGTCCGCCAAGCCGGAACGTGAGACCAATAGTTTCAGTCAAGAAGAACTCATCACGCCTGAGCGAATTCCTCTGCCCTCTGTTCATTCAGGCACAGACAATCAAGCGGAGTGGGAAAACTGGGCGAAAAAAAGAAGAGCTCAGCAGAAGACAATCGTTGGCAGGAAAAACGGCTATCTTACGCTCGATGGCCTCGATCCAGACGAGTTTCGCACCTGCTTTCTAGCCATGGTTGTGGAGATGAATACCGATTCGTCTGAACTGCTGCAGTATCTGATTGATTATAGTTTTGGTTTCGGAATAGATTCTCGATTCAGTTCCCTGCTGCCCAAAGTGATGGCCAGGGCAGCAGATGAGAACTTTCTGGAAGAAGTAGAAAAAGTGATCAGCAGTTGCGTCGAAATCGAAGAAGATCTTCTGGATCTGCTTTTACTACAGGGTGCTGTTTTTAGAAATGATCTTCAAAGGGCAGGGATTTATCTGGAACGGCTGGAAAAGAATTCAACTTTCGAAGGAATTTATTCCTCTTTCCTGGATATGAAGATGCTTTATGAAGCTGGAAGAGGCCAGTACAGTTCCGCAATCAAAATCGGTGAGGAAATTATTGATATCCACAAAAGCAAGACGCCTGGTTCCAGATCACGTCAGTGGGGAAACCCCATGCTGGAACAGTCTTCTGGATATATCGATGCGAGCGTTCTGGTCAAGATCATTGAATATATCCAAAATCCGCAAGAAGAGCTCAAAGATCAAATTAATTACCTTCTTCGATTGCCGGGCGCCGGCGATTTGACTTTTCTCTCCTATGGGCTGATGGTCATGGGCCGGCTGGACTTGATTGAATCTGACCTGTTCGAGCCTGTCAGTCAGAAGCGTTTTATACAGTCTGTTCAGACTGAAAAAACCGCTGCTCTTCTCCAGCATCTTGTTGACCAGGCCAGTGCGTCTGAGCAGCCCCTTGATCTGAAGAAGTTGAACGATCATCTGAAAAAGATTGAACAATATGAAAACATGCGCGGAAGCTATTATCGAGCTGCCTTTTTCTTTAAAGCCCACAACATGGAGAAAGAAGCCAGAAAATATTTTAAAAAGACCGCCCAACTGCCTTGTAATTCGCAGATGAGTCCTCGAGAGGTCCGCAGCGATGTCAATCAACGCTTTAACGCTCTGGATGAACTTGGTTATAAGGAAGCTACAGTGAAAAAGGATCTGCGTGAGACTGAAAAAGAGCTTGCCGGAAATCAGGAGGGATTGATTGAACTGGAGATCATCCGAAAATTTTGGCAGGAGGAACAGGATTCCTGATCCACTTCCTACAGAAAAAAGCAGAACGAAAAGAAAATTCTTTGGGTTGATGTTCGTAAAAACTCCCGGAATTCAGGCCGTTTTCTAAAAAAATGTCGTTGAGACAAATGTAAACAAAGAAAATCCCAGGCAGAACATCCCTGCGATTTTGCACCCTGGCAATTTGACAAGGCACAACCCCCATTATATCCATAACTTGTTGAAAATAAAACGGGCATTCATACGATATAATGGATAAATCCGCATAAACAGGAAGGATAACTATGGCAAAAAAGAAACGAATTAAACAACACTCAAAAAAGACCAAAAAGACAAGAGAACCCAGAGAATTGAGATCCACCTCTTCTGCCAATCAGGGACGAACACCGGCTTTCGATCATAATTTCTTTTCCAGTGGTTATGAAAGCAGCACCTATGGAAGAAATAGGCTGCCGGGTGAAGTTTTTGACGAAGATGAGCGATTAGAGACTATAGATGAGATGCCGCTGAAAGAATTTTTAGAGATATTGGCCATGTTTGATGAAGATGATTTCTTCGATAATGGCTTTGACGAGGATGAG
This sequence comes from Allobaculum sp. JKK-2023, assembly GCF_034745455.1. Classification (NCBI taxonomy): domain Bacteria; kingdom Bacillati; phylum Bacillota; class Erysipelotrichia; order Erysipelotrichales; family Erysipelotrichaceae; genus Allobaculum; species Allobaculum sp. JKK-2023. The sequence continues at coordinate 1,851,339 of NZ_JAYERV010000003.1, forward strand.
TACCCGGATTTTGAAGATTCTCCACAACGGCGAACCGTACAGTTTTCTACAGACGATATCTGTCTGCCCGATCCTGTTCCAAGACCTTCAATACAATCAGGTGCCCTCTCGGATGCTGATTGGGATGAATGGGCTAAAAAGCGACTGGGCCAGAAAAAGAAAATCATCGGCCGGCGAAATGGAGAGACCACAGTAGATGGCATGAATCAGGAAGAGTTTCGCACTTATTTTATGTCACTGGCTCTGGAGATGGACACCGATTCTTATACACTGCTTGAACGTCTGATTGATTACAGTTTTGGCTTTGGAGCAGACAATCTTTTTAAACCATCTTTAACGAAAGTGATTGCCAGAGCAGGGGATGATCAGTTTGTTGAGAACGCCCAGCAGATGCTCAGTCGTATTCTCAATATGAGCAAGAATGAGTTAGAACGGTGCTTGTTGACAGGCACGCTCTTTCAAAAGGATCTGGAAAAAGCAGCCAGATACCTGCTGGCGATTCAAGATCTTTCCCCACAGAGTAATGAGTATGAATTTTATTTAATGCTGAAGATGGTTTATGAAGCAGCCAGGGGACGGTTTACGCCCGCAAGAAAGATTGGCCAGAAAGTGCTGAGCAACATGAAGAAAAGGCTCGCTCGTTTTATCCCGCCGCAGATGGTCAGCTCATGGATTGAAGAATCATCAGTTTATTTCAATACGGATTTTTTGATGAAGGTAATGAACTATATCGAGAACCCAAATCCCCATCTGAAAAAGCAGATCAATAAGCTCTTCGGGCTTCCGCCTGCCAGTGACCTGTCTACTTCTGTTTATATTCTGATGGTGATCGGGAAAGGAGATCTTCTTGAATCCGATATGCTCGAGCCTGACAATCAAAAGCGCTTCTTGCGATTCTACAAATCTGAGCAGACTGCTATTCTTTTACAGAACCTGGTCGACAAATCCAGCACTTCTGATGAACCGCTGGATTTAAAAGAACTCAAGGCATATCTAAAAGAACTTGAGAAGTATGCGAACATGCGGGAAAGCTATTCGCGGGCGGCTTATTTCTTTGAAGCACAAGGTATGGAGAAAGAAGCCAAAACATATTGGCGAAAAACCGCTCAGCTGCCTTGTGATCGAACGATGAACGATCTTGAGGTACGTAGTGATATCAATCAGCGGTTCAATGCTTTGCAAAAACTTGGTTATAAGGAATCTACGATCAAAAAGTATCTGCGCGAATCTGAAAAAGAGCTGAAAGGAAACATGGAAGGACAGATGCAGCTCGATCTGCTCCGCCAGACCATGAAAGAGTAAGATATCTTTTTATTCTTCAGTTTTTGTACCAATGTCATTTAGCTTAGTTTTTGATAGTTAGTATTGTCCACCATCCGTGCACAGATGGTGGATTTTATATTTTCTGGTTTAACGAAAATTAGCTTTGACAACAACTCTATAATTGTCTAATTTAATCCTTATCACGTTGAAAACATAACTTTATAAGGAGGAAAATATGGCAACTAAAGTTACTTCGCCGTCCGTGATTTATCAAAGATTCATGAAATTCCTTGAGGAATTTGCCCACAAACAGGAGAAGATTCTTGCTTCTCAAACAGGAGCTTTCTCACGAAGTCATTATCGATCATCAAAAATAAACTTGTTCCATTTCCTGAATACATCCATTATCGGGAATGGATCAACACTCTCCGATTTATCCATGAACTATTTCGGCATGGGCAGTGTAAGACCATCTGCTTCGGCACTTGTTCAGACAAAAGCCAAGACTCCAGTCAGCGTATTTTCAACACTGCACAAAGCCACATTGGCACTTTATTCCATGGATAAAAAATATAAAGAACACAGGGTAATCGCTTTTGACGGAACCAATGAACCTGTTGCGCCAAATGAAGATGAACCTGACTACATCATTTATACCAAGAACAAGGAAAACATTATCCGGGCCGGTATTCATGTTAACGCAGCCTATGACGTACTTAATGACAAATTTTTAGCCATCGTCACTCAAGACCAGAGGTCCAAAGACGAACGGGGCGCTGCTATGAAAATGGTCAAGGAGATTCATGAAGCTTATCCTGGCGAGACATTTCTCTTTGTCATGGACAGAGGGTATTTTTCTTATCCATTGTGTAAGCTTATTGAATCCTTAGGGCACAAATACCTCATACGTATGAAAGAACGAGAGTATAGCTGCCTGACTTATACACAGCTTGACCATACAGAAGACCAGCAGATCAGCCGCATTCTTACCCACCACCAAAGAAAAGAGGAAAAAGAAAACCCCCAGATGAAATACCTGGTCAAAAAATCAATGAGACAGATTGATCAAGAATCTGAATTTATTGATTTTGACTGCAGGGTGGTAGCTATCGAGATTGGCGACAACGTCTGGGAAGGACTGATTACCAATCTGGATGAAGCAGAATTTCCTCCGGAGGCTCTTGGATTTATTTACCACCTAAGGTGGCGAATCGAGCAGAGTTTCTCCTGGCTTAAATATGGAATAGGAATGAAACGTATCCACTCGATAAAAGCAGAATACATCATTCAGGAGATTTATTCATCCCTTATCTTCTACAATCTGGTTTCCGAGATCAAAAAGTGTGTTCTTGAATCATCTCAATCGGATAATAAAGAAGAGAAGCAGACAACTTATGAATACCAAATCAATACAACTAAGGCGATACGGGCTATCAGGAATACGTTTACTCCGAAATGGACGAAAAAACGAACAATCTGTCAAATTACAAAAGCGGAGTTTCAAGCTCTGACTGAGGAGCTGCTAAGAGAAAAACTGCCCGTTCGGCCGGAAAGGAGCTTCAAGCGAAATCTCCATCCCAATCGTTTGATATGGTTCACTTACCGATAAGTGCATTATATGCGCATCTTATTGATACAAACCACCCATACAATTCTTAAAAACGGCTCTTATCGAAGGGTTGTTTTTAGTGTACCTATTTTGATGAATACAGCCAAATCAATCAGTATATTTTGTGCTTGGTTGGTGCATATGGATATAATCAGCAGCAAATTCTATTCCTATCATCCACTTTGTCTTTGATTTTTATACAAAGTTTGAGGTCATATTTTTCTAGCTAAATGACATTGGTTTTTGTACTTCAAAACTTTCCTTACAAAGACCAGAAGCCAGAGTAAGAAGAGAAAAAATCTGAAACAAGCAAAAATCCCAGGGAAAAATCCCTGGGATTTTTGCTTCGTTGGGCTTGGATCATCGATCGCTGCCAACGATTACAGTCGTTTTGGGGTATGTTTTTTCTTGAGCCGGCGTTTTGGATGAGGACTATTGACAGGCTGGTTGGCATGCATCAAAATCTTTCGATCATCATGATTGCTGGTGAGAGAAAACAGATCGTGATTGGATACTGACAAGCCGCTTTCAGGAATGGACAAAGCCAGTCCTGTCGGCTGAAGTTTTGCTTTTAAAGCGTCCAGAGTCTGATCAAAGGTGCATTCTGACAGGTTGAAGAGATCTTTGCCGATCTGGGCGATTTTGGCTTTGTCTTCTTTTTTGAGCGAGTCCACCCAGGCTAAAAACAGAGCACAGCCAGCCGAGCCTTCAGTTAAGGAAAACTGGAAAGCCAGATCATCGGCCAAAGATTCAACCGGGCATTTGGCAATATGAAGCGCACTGTGGCTTTCATAGCCAATCTGGAAAAGGGCTGTACGGGCCTCGAGATTGTGAATGTCTTGTTCAAGCGTATCCGCGGCATCAAACAGCTGGTGAAGCAGGTCGATGCATTTCGAATAGTCTTCGTTTTCCAGTGTCAGCGCTCCATAAAACAGGTGAATAAAGAGATTGAAGACCTGCGTCATGGTCGGGTAGAACGGATACATGGCCAGATTTGGATCCAGGATCGTAAAGGTGCATTTCAGCATTGCATCATTGATTGTTTCGCGTTTGCCTTTTCGAACCAGCGTGCAGCCCGTGCTCAATTCCGCCCCGGAAGAAGGATTGGTCAGAATTGAGGCAATCGGATAGACATGATGAGGTTTCTTTTTACCTGTCCAGAAATCCCACACATCCCCGGAATAGCCAAGTCCTAAAGCAATCCCTTTGGCACACTGCAAAGTGGAACCACCGCCAAGCGAAAGAATAATATCGCATTTTTCCTGGCGGGCTTTTTTGATGCCGCGTTTGACTGAGCCATATTTCGGGTTGGGCAGGATCTGCCCCATATCCGCGTGGGGGAAATTTTCCTTGACCAAAAGCAGACGCACTTTGGTTAATAAGCCATCTTCTACAGGTCGATGGCCATGAATCAGTAAGACTTTGCTTCCACAGGAACGTAACAGATCCGGAAGCTTTTCAAGCGAGTCAGGGCCGATTTCAACCTGAACCGCTGCAGGGGGGTTGGAAGTGATTGAGTTGTTATTCATACTTCAAGTATAGCCATTCGATCATCGGGACTGAAAAAGCCTGCCTTACTGATTTTGGCCGCTGCCTGGCTGCCATAAGACGATGAGCCAAAATAAGCAGAGAAAACTCATCCTGAAATCCGTACAATGAAAAAGAGCCTGAAAAAAAACAGAATTGAATTTGATCGGGCAATTTTCTATTCTAGAAGTTCACAGGATGAATTGATGTTGCAAAATCATCTTTGTGAGATTTTTTATGATCTGAATCCTATTTTTTGTTCTGGTCGATTGTGGCGGATGTTGAATGAGTCGGTCAGGAACAGAAAATGAAGACAGAAAAAGAATTCAGCCTGAAATCAGAGAAGAGAGCAGGGAGGAAAAGAAATATGGCGTATAACGTACTGCTGGTGGATGATGAACTGATTATCCGACAGGGAATGGAGTATCTGATCGACTGGGAAAAAGAAGGGTTTCACCTGGTCGGAAAAGTGAAGAATGGCCAGGAAGCGCTGGAAGCCATTGAAAAACAGACGCCGGATATTGTGATCACAGATATTGAAATGCCAGTGATGAGTGGTCTGGACCTGGCTGAGATCCTGGCCAGATCGCATCCTGAAATCCGGATGATCATGCTCAGTGCGCATTCTGATTTTGACTATGTCCGCCCTGCGTTTTCTTTAGGGGCGGTGGACTACATTCTCAAGCCCTCCCTGTCTCCTGAAGAATTATTAAAGGTTCTTCATAAGTCTGTTCAGGGACTTCAAAAGGTCCACACTTCGCTCCATGAGCGTCATTCTGATTGGATCAATCGGTATCTGGCTGGCTATGAAGAACCAGTCGAAGACCAGACTTTGCTGGAAATGTTTCCAGCGTGTGTCGTCCTCTACACCGATCCCTCCAGCAAGAAAACGGCTGACCAGCGGCTGGAAGAACTCAACCAGTATCTGGAAGGTCTTGGAAAGCCAGAACTTTCCTGTGGTTTTTTGATCGACCAGAGCTATCCTGCCTTTCTGGTCTGCCAAAAGCAAAAAGAAAAAGTGAAGCAGGATTTGATGCAAAGTTCCAAAACCTTTCCAGTCTGCTTCTTTATCAGCCGGCCTTATACCTCATTAGAAGATATCCGAAATCATCAGTCTACCTTGTCTAGTCAGCTGATGTCCTCCTTATTTTATGCCTCTGGAAAGGCAGTCATTGACGAAACACAGCTGGAAAGCGGCCCCCATCAAAGTGAACTTTCTCTGGAAGAGTATGAGGCCAGCCTGAAGGCGTCCAGTTTCGATCTGGCTTTCGAGCAGCTGCATGACTATGCCTGCCGGGAAATTGAAGCCCGGGCTGACGAAAGCCAGCTGAAATCAGCGGTCGTCAATGCGATCTATTCTTTTGTCAATCTGCTGGAGGTTTTCCGGCTGGAGAAAAACCATATCCGCTATTTCAAGCTGAACTGCTATTCCCTGATTCATAAGGCAAAAAATGCGGATGAATTTTTAAGACAGCTGGAGGCGCTCATTGAAGATGGCAAGGCGCTGGTGGCCGGTTACCAGGTCACAGAAAGCCGCAGTGAGATTTCAATGATGATGGACTATATTCAGGAACACTATAATGAGCCGCTGCAATTGCAAACACTGGTGGATCGTTTTGGCTTCAGCTATGCCTATCTGTCGAGTCTGTTTTCGGAAAAGTCCTCGGAAACCTTCTCAGAATATCTCAACCGGATCCGGATTGAAAAAGCCTGTGAGCCGTTGATCCATTCGGACCAGAGCATTGCTGATATTGCTCAGGAGACAGGCTATTCGGATTCCGGCTATTTTTCAAAAGTGTTTAAAAAGCAGACCGGAATGACACCAAGAACCTATCGGAGGCGCAATTCATGAAACGATTTCAATTTCTCAGGCGGCGTTCTTTGTTCAATAAGCTGATTGCAATTGTCGGCTGCTCATTGATTGTGATGTTTACCGTAGTCATGTTTATGACGATGAAGTTTATGCAAAACAGTTACATCAGCCTGTATGCCACGGAAACCCGCCTTTTGCTCGACCAGATTGCACAGAACTATGACAAGTTGCATCACCAGTCGGTCGATGTTTTGACCACATGTCGAAACAATTCGTACGTAAAAGCCTTTCTGGCCGATAAAAATCAGGATGGAAAGGCACAGTCCACCATTATTTTCAATATGAAGAAATCATTGGAACACATCAATCTGCTCAATGAGCGAACGTTGTCGACACTGATTCTGATCGGCCGCAATGGCAATGTGTATGTCTCCAATGATGACAAACGAATGATGACCAGACAGGAAATATGGGACAGCGAACCTGTCCAGCATGCCTTAGAACATCCCGACCAGATCACCTATTCGTTTGTGCAAGAGAGAATGGTCAATTCTGGAACGTATGACCAGTCGATTGCGGCGGTCGAAATATTACGGGACTCAGAGGATTCGGTATATGGTGCCGCCCTGCTTTTGATCAATCTGCACAGTTTTGAGGAGTATTATGCTTCCATTCTTGATCCCAGCCTCAACTCGGTCTTTATCGTGGACGCCAATGATTTTGTTTTTTCCAGCAATGATATCCAGATGATTGGCCAGAGCGAGCCTGAACTGATGGAAAGGGTGAATGGCCGCAAAGGAAGCTTCTCTCTTAAGGAAAATGGCCACACCATTATGGGAGAATATCTGCCTTACTATGACAGCTATATCTTCTGTGTGATTGACGATTCCCAATTCTTTTTGCAGGCCTCAAACTGGTCTTTGATCGTGGCAGTCGGCATTGTGATTCTGATTGTAACCTGCGCCATTATTTATGCGCTGCTCAATTCAGCTTTCCGGCCGCTGGAAAAACTGCGCGCGAAAATGCATGAAATCCAGGAAGGCAACTTTGAAGACCGGCTGGAAGTGGAAGGAGAAGGGGAAATTGCTGAGCTGGCCATTTCCTATAACTATATGCAGGAAGGTCTTCGACGGTATGTGGATGAGCTGATGAGTATGGAAAAAGAAAAACGTCTGCTGGAAATTCATTCATTGCAGATGCAGATCAATCCGCACTTTATGTATAACACGCTCACTTCCTTTAAATTTCTTGCCTGGCAGAAACGGGATAAAGAGTTAGTGGAATCCCTGGATGCGTTTATTGCCCTGCTGCAGGAAACACTTGGCAACAAAGAAGAAAAGATCACGGTCGCCCAGGAAGTCACCAACCTGAAAAACTATGTCCATATTCTCAAAATCCGCTTTGGCGACCACATCCAGGTCAACTACAATATTGAGCCAGCTGCTTTAAAGTGTATCTGTCCAAAACTGATCCTGCAGCCCTTTGTCGAAAACGCCTTTTTCCATGCGTTTAACGATCAGGAAAATGGATCTATCGACATTTTCGGCCGGATTGTAGAAGACCATCTGTTGTTTGAAATCATCGATAATGGCAAGGGAATGGATTTACATTCCGATCTGAAAAAAGGAACAAAATTCAGCGGAGTGGGCATTTCCAATGTCAATGAGCGGATTGTGCTGTTGTATGGAAAGCAATATGGCGTTCATATTGAAAGTGTTCCGGGTGCTGGTACATTTGTAACGATTGAATTGCCAGCTATACAGGAAACTTTGGATCCCGACAGCGAAGCATCGGCTGCAGGTGGTTCCAGTTCTTCTGCCAAACCGCGCCGGGCACCCAGAGGATTGCTTAATGATGAAGACGATCTGCTTGGATAAAATCTGACTGGATAAGCAAAAGCCCGGAAATTGCCGGTAGGTTTTCAGATCAGGAATCCAGAGCCTGTAAGTGATGGTATAGGCCAGTCTTGCGGCTAGAAATAAATCCTTTGAAGAAGATTTTTGTCGAAGATTCACGTCACTTGAAAGCTGGATCGAGCCGTAGAGCCATTTTCAAATTATTTGGAATTTCAGGAAATGTAACGACTTTGGCAGAAAATACAAAATCATGTGAGCTAAGCTTATATAATCAGAGTTAAAAGAAGTCCAGTGAATATTGTGATACTGTGCTTTGAAATTTTAAGCATCTCTTCAAAAATGGATTTCTAGCTTGATCTGCAGCTTCTATTCTAAATTGAAGAAAGGAAGGGTCGAAGTGACTAATTTTGAATACCTGCTTCAAGAATCATCCTTCAGCTCATTTGCCAACCCTGCCATTAAGGCCGAAAAATTCTTCAGCTTTGATAAAAGTTCGGCTATGTTTAACATTCGAAAATCTCTGGAAAATGCCTTGCTTTTCATTGCTGAAATGGAAAAGATCAAACTCTATAAGCCAACTCTCTATAATTTGACCGAAAATGATCAAATCCGTGAAGCCCTTGACAATGATACGCTCCTTAAAGAAATCGATATGGTCCGTAAGGTCGGCAATATAGCTGTCCATACCAATCAAACCCCAGACGATAAACTTGTTATTGCTTCTTTTCAAACTCTTTTTAATCTGCTGGATTGGATGGCCTATACTTACGCTCCTCTTGAATCTGGTATTTATCAGGAGGGCCGAAGATTTTCCAAAGAGATACTCGTGCAAGCTGGTAAAGAACAGATTCATCCAGATATCAAGAAAACCCTCGATGAACAACAAAAGGAGATTGATCGGTTACGATCCGCACTGGCAAATGAAAAGGATCGTTCAGCCCGCCAAAAATACGTAGCTCCTCCGCTCGAAAAAGAAACGCGGCTTCTCTATATCGATAAAATGCTTCAAAATGCTGGATGGAAAAAGAACCGCAACTGGCTAGAAGAAATTGAAGTGGATGGCATGCCTACCCCAACAGGTAAAGGATACGTTGACTATGTTCTATATGGAGATGATCAAGTCCCGCTGGCTATTGTAGAGGCTAAGAAAACAACTGAGGATTTAGCCAAAGGTCGTCAGCAAGCCAACCTATATGCGGATTTGCTCGAAAGAAAATACCATAGACGACCTGTAATCTTTTTGTCTAATGGATTAGAAACGACCATTATGGACGGAGAATACCCAGAGCGAAAAGTTTCAGATATTTACTCCAAGCGCGATCTGGAAAAATTATTCAATCTGCGTAAACTCAAGCTCCCGCTGGAGCCTGTCCATTCCAGTGATCAAATTGCTGGCCGCTACTACCAGAAAGCCGCCATCAAAGCAATCTGTTCCGTTCTTGGGCAGAAAAAACGAAAAGCATTACTCGTCATGGCCACTGGATCTGGCAAAACCAGAACAGCTGCTGCGCTGATTGATTGTCTGGTTCGAAAAAACTGGGTGAAAAACGTTCTCTTTTTGGCGGATCGGACCATGCTGGTTTCTCAAGCTAAAGCCGCTATTGTCAATAATCTTCCTTCTCTACCGGTAACCAATCTTTCAAAGGAAAAAGATAATCCAGAGGCAAGAGTGGTTGTATCCACTTATCAGACTATGATTGGATGTATCGATAACATAAAGGGTGAAGATAACGAAAGACTTTTCACACCTGGACATTTCGATCTGATCATCTGTGATGAGGTTCATCGTTCCATATATAATAAATATGGAGATATTTTTGATTATTTTGACGCCCCGATTCTCGGTCTTACCGCAACGCCCAAAGATGACGTGGATCGAGATACCTATCGAAGATTTGGCCTCGAAAAAGGAAATCCAACTTATGCTTACACCTTGGAACAAGGTGTAAAAGATGGTCACTTAGTTCCCTATCGAGTCATTGAGACTGGAACCAAGTTTATGGAAGAAGGCCTTAAATATGATGATTTAACCGAAGAAGAAAAAGAAGACTATGAACAAAACGTAGTTGATTCTGAAGGAAGAATCATTTATGGATTTGAATCCGCCGAGGTCAACAAGATTATCTTCAACAAAGATACAATCCGTAAAATTCTCGGAATTGTCATGAAACTCGGATTGAAAGTAGATTTTGGAAGTAAGATTGGCAAGACCATTATCTTTGCCCGCAATCATCGCCATGCCGAAGAGATTTTGAAAGTTTTCAATGAAGAATATCCTGAATACGGACCTAATTTTGCGGAAGTGATCGATAACAAATCTTATGATCCAGAGCAGCAAAAAGAAAACTTTGCCAAAAAAGACGCCATGGCCTTCGGCCACATGCCGCAATGAAAATGGGTGAATCGAACTCAATAAAGGACTCAGTTCATAAGATATATCCATTACAATTAATCTGTAAGAGGAGTTAATAAGTGCGTTTTATCTTTTGTGGATTTCATATTCATGATCAAGGCAGTCAAAAAGACTGCACAATCAGAAGCGCCAGAGAACATGCCAGAAGTCCTTAGAGGCTGTAAAGTAGATTTCATCGTCTTACTAATTAATGTTTGATAGTTGTTGCGTTCGCAACGCTTCTGATAGCTCCTTCTTATATTAAATTGGAGGAGATTAACTATGAGAAGAGCCAAATCTTCGACAAAAACACATAGGCCAGTAACTGTTTCTCAGAAACCTGTCCTTACCCATGCTTGTGGCATCGATGTTCACAGCAAGTTTCTTGTCGCTTGCGCAAAAATAGTCAATGCGGATGGGACAATAACGAAATACGAAAAATCCTTCCCAATCTTTAACGAGGATCTTGAACAGTTCAAAGATTGGTTAATTGACCTGGATTGTACCAATGTATGCATGGAATCGACAAGTGTATACTGGCACCCGGTCTTTAACGCTCTTGAACGAGCCATGCAAGAAGTAAGTGTGTGCAATCCTAAATGGCTGTCCCTGGTAAAGAATGAGAAGGATGATAGAAAAGATGCAGAACGAATCTGTGACCTCTATAGAAATGGAATGACCCGAAACAGTTATATTCCAGAACAAAATATCAGGAATCTGCGAGAAATGAGCCGAATGAGGAAGAATTATGTCCAGAATCGGACCGCTGAACACAACGTACTTCTAGCCTGCTTCGCCTCACACGGTTTAAAACTCGATACAGTTTTCTCTGATATCAGAGGCAGTTCTGCGACAAAGATTACCAATCTGATTATATCAAATGAAGACTGCACAGATGATCAGATTATGGCTTGCGTACACAGAAAATGTAAGTCTTCAAGGGAAGATATTCTCAAGGCTTGCCGGGGGATAAAACTAGATGATTGGGCAAAGAAGAAGATTGTAACGCTTCTGGATAATATCAAGCGACTGGATCAAATGATTCTAGATTTAGATCAGACGATGCAGAACTTAATCAACAGTGAGTTCAGATCATATTTTGATCTGCTTTTAACTGTGCCTGGAATTAGTCGGGTAAGCGCTCGAACGATTCTGGCTGAGATTGGAGTAGACATGAGCCATTTCCAGACTGCATCTCAGTTCGCTAAATGGGCTGGTTTGGCTCCAGGAAGCAATGAATCTGCTGGCAAAGTGTTTTCAAAACACGTAACCAAAGGTGGAGCTAATCTAAAACCAACACTTATTCAAGTGGCCTGGGCAGCGGTCAAATCGAAGAAGGTTCCTTATTACAAGATTAAGTTTGAAAGCCTGAAGCAGCGGATGACACCAAAACAAGCAATAGTCGCCATAGCCCGAAAGATTTTAGTATCGATTTATCACATGTTTAAAAAGAAAGCTATCTGGCATCCCACAGACTGCAACAAGGAATTCATTCCAAATAATGTATCGCAATCCAAAGAAGCTCGAAAGCTTAGAACCAACGTTCAATCCCTGCTGGCAATGGGAATGGATCGCGAAGAACTTCTTGAAACGGTCAATACCAGTGCTGATCTCTACGAAAAGAATCTTAAAGAAGAAGCAGTATTTGACCATTTTACTGGAGAAGTCTTAGTAACGGATCCCCCTACCATCAAGAAAGCTAAAACTACAAAGAGTCTTCACATTTCCGAAAAGAATGTCAAATCAGGGAGCAGTGAACTAATCAAATACGACATAATACCCGCTAGTTAATTGAAACTAACGGGGGAAAGGGGGTACTACACCTTTTTAAAAATTTAAAGAATTAATCATAAATCAATGTGTAGCAAGACCAGCCCCTCAGGCCCCCCTGCACATATGTGATTTCGACTTTAGGGTACTGGCAAGGGGGCCTGAGGGGCTGAATTTTCAAAGTAGATGGAATGCCACAAATCGCAATTTCTGTCGATATGCTGGAAACAGGCGTGGATATTCCTTCTGTTCTCAACTTGGTTTTCTTTAAAGAAGTGTTTACCAAAAGTAAATTCTGGCAGATGGTTGGCCGGGGGACCAGACTTTGTGAAAAGTTGATTGACGGTGAAGATAAGAAGGAATTTTTGATTTTTGATTTCTTTGGCAATTTTGAACGTTTTTCCAACGAAACCAAACCTGAGCAAGGGCGAGCTGCTCTGCCTATTCAGGGGGCAATCTTTAAAAATAAAGCTGGTATTGTCAAGGCCCTGCAAAATGAGAAATACCAAAACGAAGACCTGCAAAACTATCGACAAGAGCTTATTAACCAGATGACCAAGCAAGTCGGCCAGCTCAACCCTTTGGCTTTCAATGTTCACCAACATTTAAGTGCTGTAGACCATTACAAGCAAGAATCCAGCTATAGTCATCTGACCGATAAAGACATTTTAGAAATCACAAAAGAGCTTTCGTACTTGATTCAGCCTGCCATCAAAGAAGAGATTCATGCCACCTGGTTTGATTCTTTGATCTATGGCATCGAATTGGCATTGCTGGAAGAAAAGTCTATCTTTGCAGGATGGAAAAGAGTCCAGGAGAAGGCGAAAATTCTTCTCAACAGCTATATTGGAATCCCACAGGTAGCCGCTCAAGAGGCCCTTCTGGAATCGTGCTTAAAAAAAGAAGATGCAGATGAATTGGATATTCCATATCTGGAAGCTGTTCGAAAGAATTTTCGATCTTTGATGAAATATATCATCAATTCCGGGCAACAGTTTTACTACACAGATTACGAAGATACCCTCAAGGAAATCAACGAACGAGATGCAGTTTATGCCAATGGAGATTTGGAAAACTATCGAATTCGAACAGAAAAATATATTCGAGAACACGAAGATCTGCCGGCAATCAAGAAGTTGAAAAACAATGAGCCTTTGACCAATAAAGACATTATGGACCTGGAAAAAGTCCTTTGGACAGATCTTGGAACCAAAGCTGATTATGAAGCTGAATATAACGATCGCCCGTTAGGTGAATTTGTCAGAAGCATCACTGGCTTGGATCAAAAAGCAGCCAAAGAGGCTTTTGCAACTTTCCTTGACGAAGCACAGCTCGATGATGATCAGATCAATTTTGTAAACTCCATCATCGAATATCTCGTTCAAAACGGAACCATGAAATTGAGCGTTTTGCAAGAATCTCCATTTAAAGACCTTGGTGGAGTTTTACTGTTCCAAGACAACTTGAGTGAGTTCCAAAGGCTTCGCAACAGCATCAACCAAGTGAATGAACGCGCCATCACTATTTTGCACTAATAAAGCAATTCGCAAGCAACAACTCAATTCAAACTCATCAATGAATAAAACGAATCAAAAAACAAACCAACAGGAAGGAATGAATCACCATGATAACTGGAGAACTGAAAAATAAAATTGACAGTCTCTGGCAAATCTTCTGGACCGGAGGACTGACCAACCCTCTTGATGTTATCGAGCAGATGACTTATCTCATGTTCATTCATGATTTAGACCAGACAGATACGACACATAAACAAGAAGCCATGATGCTCGGCCTTGAGTATAAAAGCCGCTTTGAGGGCAAAGAAGAAATCAATGGCCGAGTCGTTGATAAGGAAAACCTCAAATGGAGCACTTTCCGTGATATGGGACCGGATCAGATGTATGAAACCGTTTCTCAATCCGTTTTCCCATTCATTAAAGGCCTTGACGGAGACCAGGACAGTGCTTATTCCACTTATATGCAGGATGCAATTTTCAAAGTACCAACTCCTTTGATGCTTCAGAAAATCGTCACTGCTATGGATGGGATTTATGACAAGATGGAAGAATCAAAGAAAGATGATACCCGTGGCGATGTCTATGAATATCTTCTGTCCAAACTCTCCACAGCTGGCGTTAACGGTCAGTTTCGCACCCCTCGCCATATTATTCGGATGATGGTTGAACTGATGGACCCTAAGCCAGATGATCTGATCTGTGACCCTGCAGCAGGTACTTCTGGATTTCTCGTTGAATCTGCCGATTATCTCAAAGAAAACAAGAAAAAGGATGTTCTGTTTAATCCAGCCAATAAAAAACACTTTATGAATGCCATGTTTACTGGTTTTGATATGGATAGAACGATGCTTCGTATTGGAGCCATGAACATGATGGCCCATGGCATTGAGCATCCAAATATCGAATATCGTGATTCTCTGACTGACCAAAACCCTGATCGAGACCGCTATTCTCTCATCCTGGCCAATCCACCTTTCAAAGGCAGCCTGGATTACGAAAGTGTCTCCAATGATCTTCTTGAAACTGCCAAGACAAAGAAAACCGAACTGCTCTTTCTTGAACTCTTTCTCAAAATGCTTAAAAGTGGAGGCAGAGCTGCGTGCATTGTTCCTGACGGTGTTCTCTTCGGATCATCGAAAGCCCATAAAGCCATTCGTAAAGATCTGATCGAAAACAATAAACTACGCGCGGTTATCTCCATGCCATCCGGTGTCTTTAAACCTTATGCTGGCGTTTCCACTGCGGTACTTGTCTTTGATAAAACAGGGTATGGCGGTACCGACAATGTTTGGTTCTATGACATGAAGGCAGATGGCTTCAGTCTGGATGACAAGCGCAGCCAAGTATCAGATAATGACATCCCAGATATTATTGAACGCTTTAAGCATCTCGATAATGAACAAGAACGAAAAAGAACGGACCAGAGTTTTCTCGTACCTAAAGAAGAAATCGTAAAGAACGATTATGATCTATCCATCAACAAATATAAGGAAGTCGTTTACGAAAAAGTAGAATATGAACCTACAAGTGTAATTCTAGCTAAGATCAATGACCTTCAAAAAGAAATCGAAGCTGGATTAAAAGAACTGGAGAAAATGCTTAATGAGGAATAAGGTGATGTTTCAATTTAGAAATGCTACAACTCCTGATCTTATCTCATCCACCGACACTTTAATAATCGACCTAGCAAACCAATGTGTTGAGGTTTAAATATGAAAATAATGAATTTAGGACAAGTGGCCACTTTTATAAATGGTTATCCGTTCAAGCCTACACAATGGGCATTTGAAGGAATTCCGATCATAAGAATCCAAGATTTAACTGGATCCCAAAATAATATTCATTATTTTAAAGGGGCTATCGATAAAAAATATTATGTTAATCAAGATGATATTCTTATTTCTTGGTCTGGTACTTTAGGAGTTCATAAATGGTTAGGTAACCAAGCAGTACTGAATCAACATATATTCAAAGTCGTATTTGATAAAAATATAGAGATAGATAGAGACTATTTTGAACGACAAATTGCATTCATTCTTAAAAATGCTGAAGACCAGGCTCATGGAGCTACCATGAAACATTTAACAAAAAAAGTCTTTGATTCCTTAACTTTTAAATGGGTTAGCATAACTGAACAGATATATATAAGTAATATTCTCAATTGCCTTGAAAAAATAATAATCAGAAAAAACAAACAAATAGACTACCTTGAAGAGGCGGTCAAATCCCGAAAGGTAGGGGAGTATTGCTATGAATGAGAGTAGAATAGTCAAACTGTCAGAGGTCTGCGACATTGTTTCTGGCTCTACTCCAAAAACGAATATTCTTGAGTATTGGGAAGGAAATCTAAAGTGGATAACTCCAGCCGAAATCACGGATAAAGAAAAGCTGATTTCTGATACCGAAAGACACATTTCAGCAGCGGCGGTCTGCCAAGCTCATTTGAGATTGCTTCCAAAGGGGACTGTCTTATTTTCTTCTCGTGCGCCTATTGGGAAAGTAGCCATAGCAGGGGAAGAGATGTATTGCAATCAGGGATTTAAAAACTTGGTTTGTTCATCAGAAATATTAAACGAGTATCTTTACTATTATCTAAAATATAATGCTGACTATATTAAATCTATTGGACGTGGAGCAACATTCAAAGAGGTTTCAAAAGAACAGGTAGGTAATCTGACAATTGTGCTGCCTGAAATTTCTGAACAATTGAGAAGATCTAAGGTATTGAGCTTGATAGACAGACTGATTGAAAATTACGACAAGCAATTAGGCGGTCTTAGCGAAATTCAGAAGTCCCGATTTATTGAGATGTTCGGTGACCCTAAACTCAATGATAAAGGTTGGAAGTCAGGTTTGATCTCAGATTACTTTTATGTCAAAGGTGGAAAAAGAATCCCTAAAGGAATGGGATATGCCAATGAGATTACAAAACATCCATATCTTAGAGCTACAGATATGAAGAACGAAACTATTGTTGATGACGATGTTCATTATATTGACGATGAGGTCTATGCTTACATTAAGAAATATACGGTTAAAGAGGGCGATATTTATCTTACTAATGTAGGCGTAAACTTGGGGATGGCAGGTATCATCCCCAGAAGGTATGACGGTGCAAATTTAACAGAGAACGCTGTTAAGTTAGTTCCTCGAACGGAAAAAGAGATTGAGGGATTATTCTTGGCCTATTATATTAATTCGCCAGGTATTCAAGATTATATAAATGAAAGAAAGATGTCGGTTGGCGTCCCTAAATTAGCAATCTTTAGAATTGAAACAATGCCAGTATTGGTTCCACCTTTAGAGATGCAGAACAAATTTATTTCATTTTACGAGCATATCAACAAATCAAAATTGGCGATCCAAAAGAGCATCGATGAACTGGAGACTTTAAAGAAATCATTAATGCAGGAGTATTTTGGATAACTCCAAAGTTTATTGAAAGCGATTATGGGTAGAATTGCTTCTTCATTGAATAAAGTCTCTTTGTTTCATGGATCGAAATCTGGCTTAAAAGGTGAGATTAAGCCAATTAGTCGGGAACGTTGTGATTTTGGTGCTGGCTTTTATATGGGAACGGATGTCTGGCAGCCGTTGACATTAGTCTACAACTTTGAAAACCCTGTTTTATATACGCTTACTTTTGATATGTCAGGTCTGAATGTTCTTCATCTGAAGCCGGATCTGACTTGGGCATTGACGATTGCTTATTACCGGGGAAAATTAGAGCCTTTTAAGAGTCATCCAATCTACAGGGCTATCCAGGAATATGTATCTGGATATGATGTGATTGTTGGCCCTATTGCGGATGACCGTATGTTTGTCGTATTGGATCGCTTTTTCAAGGGCGACATTACAGATCAGGCGTTAATCCATTGTCTTTCAGGTCTTGATCTTGGTTATCAATATGTAGCGGTTAGCGAAAAAGCATGCGGTCAAATTAAAATCCAGTCTGAAAGAAAACTGGGGATAGAAGAAAAAGAAAATTTAAAAACTCTGAGCATTTCAAATCGAAAAGCTGGACTTCAGCTTGTAGAGTCTGTTTCAAAACAATATAGAAGAAGCGGAAGATATTTTGATGAGATTGTGGAGGATTGGAATGAATTTGAGTTTGGATCAAAGACAGCTTTGTGATATTCAGGGAAGACTGTTTGTGAATGCTCTAAAGGAAGGTTACGCTCCATCTTCTTTTATCCCGGTATTTATGAATAGCAGTTCAGCAGCCCATTTAGATGATGATTACGATCGCCTTCAATGGGCCGGCGAAGAATATATTCTTGAGGAACTAACGGACGAAAATGTGATTCGAAAAGGTCCAGCTGGCCATTTCACAGAAGAGGCCATGTTCTGGATTGGATATTTATATCGTTATTGGCATTATTATGCCAAAGAATTGAGTAAGGATATTTATAAGCAAGCTGATGAAAAAGTGATGGAAACATCCTATGATGGCTTTCATACTTTAGATCCTGAAATGGCTGTTGATCGACTGAAAGAGATAAATGAACTCAACCGATCTTTGTAATTTTGCAATCTCAAGAAGCGCCTTTAACCAATAAAGAAGGCGCTTCTTTCCATTTTATAAGGTGGTGCAGGTGGACGGTAAAGGAGTTAATCATGAAAGACTTACTGATTTCTGACATCACCAGAGAAATGCTGCCTTATTTGAACAATGCGCAAATGCTGAAACTACAAGAAGTCCTGAACCACTGCTTATGGAATGTAAACGTAGAAATGAACCAGGAACAATCAGAAGATACTCCAGAGAAAACCAATGATGAATTCTTAGAACTTTTTATCACTGCGAAGCGTGTAGAGGGATGCAGTGAAAAGACATTGAAGTATTACCAGGCAACAATTCGAAAAATGTTTTCAATTACTTCAATTCATGTAACTCATATTACGACAGAAGACCTACGTTCTTATTTAGCTGACTATCAGAAGATCAATAATTGCAGTAAAGCGAATATTGATAATATTCGAAGAATTTTATCGACATTTTTTGCATGGCTGGAAGACGAAAACTACATTATCAAAAGCCCTGTTCGAAGAATCCATAAAATTCGAACCGCTAAAACAGTGAAAGAAACCTATACCGACGAATCATTAGAATTACTGCGAGATAATGCAGAAAACCTTAGAGATCTTGCGATGATTGACTTGCTTGCATCAACGGGAATGCGTGTTGGTGAAATGGTCCAGCTCAATATCGAAGATATCGATTTTGAAAACCGTGAATGCATTGTATTTGGTAAAGGAAGCAAAGAACGTCCAGTTTATTTTGATGCCAGAACCAAAATTCATCTCAAGAACTATATTCAAAGCCGAACTGACGATAATGCCGCCTTATTCGTCTCTTTGTTAAAGCCATATAATCGTCTAGAAATTAGTGGAGTTGAAATCCGTCTGCGTGAACTCGGAAAGAAACTTGGAATTCATAAAGTCCACCCTCATAAATTCAGAAGAACTCTGGCAACAAGAGCTATCGATAAGGGAATGCCTATTGAACAAGTTCAGCACTTGCTTGGTCATGCCAAGATTGATACGACTATGCAATATGCAATGGTTAACCAAAATAACGTGAAGATAAGCCACCAGAAATTCATCGCATGAATCGTTTAAAATAACCGGAATATCGGCTAACACTCTCGTTTTAATATATAAATGAATCGAATTTTCCAAACGCGCTGAAAATATTCAAATCCCGATTTATTGAGATGTTTGGTTCTTCAAAAAAAGAAATGGTAGATAAGTGGGAGACAAGACAACTTATATCTTGTGTTGAATCTATCGAGTCAGGAAAAAGTTTAGTTTGTAATACTTTCCCACAACAAAATAATGAACCTGCAATATTAAAATTAAGTTCAATTTCTTCTGGTCACTTTCTTCCTGGTGAAAACAAATCGATGGTTGACTCATCTAATCTAGATAGGTCAAAGTTAGTATCTAAAGGAGATATACTACTGACAAGAAAGAATACTCCCGAACTTGTTGGTTTGAATGTTTTAGTTAACCAAGATACACAAAATCTGATGTTTCCTGACATTATTTTTAGAATGCATCCTAAATCTTCAATCAAAGGAGAGTATCTATCGATGTTGTTGATGACAAAAGACTTTCTCTCAGAAATTCAAGCCATTTCTCATGGCTCATCAAAATCAATGTCCAATATTCCTAAATCAAAACTAGCAGAAGTAATTATCCCTATCCCACCGATCCTTCTGCAACACCATTTTATTGAGCAGAAACTTCTAATTGACAAATCAAAATATTGCTACTTGGAATAATTCGATAATAGTATTTACACATCAATTAAAAGTGGAATCTTGATTAGTCTTGGATTCTAAATTCCGCTACGATGCAAATACGAATCTGATTGGGCTTCTAAGACGACAGAAAAACTTAATCATAACCATGAATCGGATTTTTCAATCTTCGATGGTTTTGAATGCTATTTGAGGGGAATGCAGAAGAAGGACAAAAAACACTTCTGAAATTTGTCGGTTTCGATAACTATTTACGACTTTTGTCTGATGCAATCTTCAGAAAAGCAGCGTTTAATACTTTCCTGTACCTGATTGTTCAGGTGCCGGTGATGATCATTCTGGCCATGGTCATTTCCGTGATGCTTAACGATAACAAGCTTAAATTCCGCGGTCTGTACCGCACGGCTATTTTCCTACCCTGCATTACCTCCCTGGTCGCCTATTCCATTGTCATGAAAGGAATGTTTGCGGATGACGGAATTATCAACACGATTCTGATGAATCTGCATCTGATTTCGGAGCCGATTAACTGGGTTACCAACCCATTCTGGGCAAAAATCCTGATTATCATCTCAATTACCTGGCGCTGGACCGGCTATAACATGATTTTCTTCCTGTCTGGCCTGCAGAATATTGATCCAAGTGTCTATGAAGCTGCTGATATCGATGGAACATCAGCTATCAATAAGTTTTTCAAGATTACCGTGCCAATGCTCAAACCGATCATCCTGTTTACAACGATTACTTCAGCCATTGGAACTCTCCAGTTGTTCGATGAAGTGGTCAACATCACAGACGGCGGCCCGGCCAATGCAACTCTGAGCCTGTCGCAGTACATTTACAACCTGTCCTTTAAGTACACGCCAAACTTTGGATATGCGGCAGCGATATCGTTTGTGATCGTAATTGCAATTGTCATTCTGAGCGTGATTCAGCTGAAAGTAGGTGGAAATGATGACGACTAAAGACAAACTGTTAACAGTGTTGAAATATGTCCTCTTAACTTTTCTCGCAGTGATCTCCATTTTTCCATTCCTGTTCATGATCATGGGAATGACTTCCACCTCTGAAAACATCATCGCCGGAAAAATGGAATTTGGCGGACAGCTGTTCACCAACCTGTCCAACTTGTTCAATAACAACCTTGGATTTGGCGAAGCAATTAAAAACTCGGCGATTATCGCCGGAATCACGACCGTCGTAGCGCTGCTGATTTCCTCGGCAGCCGGCTATGGCTTTGAAGTCTATAAATCCAAAGCCCGCAATCGTCTGTTCAACATCCTGCTTTTGAGCATGATGGTTCCCTTTGCGGCGTTAATGATTCCTTTATTCAAGATGTTCTCGGCCCTTTCGGGAACGGCGTTTGGCTGGATGGGAGTTGACACTTTCTTCTCGGTGATTATCATCAGTGTTTCGACCGCGTTTCTGATTTTCTTCTTCAGACAGAATGTAAAATCATTCCCGAAAGATATGGTCGAGGCAGCCCGCGTGGATGGTGTCAGCGAAATCGGCATCTTCTTCAAGGTCTTCATGCCATCGATTTCGACCACCTATGCAGCTGCGGCGATCATTACCTTCATGAACTCCTGGAATGCCTACATGTGGCCATTGATTACCTTACAGACTCCAGACAAGCGCACCATCCCGCTGGTTCTGTCCGCCATGGGCGCAAGTTACACGCCAGACTATGGCATGATTATGTGTGCGATCGTTCTGGCCACCATTCCAACTGCCCTGATCTTCTTCTTGATGCAGAAGCAGTTCGTAGCCGGTATGATTGGTTCGGTGAAGTAAACAGTCACACTTACGATTTGATTCAGGACAATCGATCCTTTGTGTTTCCGAATCGGATCCTTTCAATCTAAATTCAATGAAAACAGGCTGAAGAAAGCCTGAATTGGGAAGAGATAGCCATCTCTTCCCTTTCTGTGTGTTTCAAAACACAAGTATAAAAAACAATTAAGGAGCAAAACGATGATTCAAGTGAGCGATAATCTTTTTCTTTTAGAAACCGAACATTCCGCCTATCAGATGAAAGTCAATGAGCGGGGAATGTTAGAACATTTGTGGTATGGGGCCAGAGTGGATCAGAATATGGACTATCTCAATCTCCATAACGATCTGGGATTTTCCGGCCAGATTTATGAAGATCAGGCCGATCGGACGCTTTCGCCCGATACCCTGATGCTCGAATATCCAACCGAAGGCATCGGGGACTATCGCATTACCGCCGCCAAAGTCGAAGGGGCACTCGGCCTGGATTTACGCTATGCTGGCTATGAAATCAGCACTGGTGAATTCAATCTGGATGGCCTGCCGCATGTTCGTGGAGAACTCGAACAGTTGACGATTCACTTGAAAGATGAAGTGTTAAATCTGCAGGTGGATCTCCATTATCTGGTGGATGAAAAACACGATGCGATTATCCGTTGGGCCACCTTTAGAAACAAGGCCAACCGATCTTACAGACTGGATCGCTCGTTTGGCATGGCTCTTGACTTTCCAGTATCGGAGGATGTGGAACTGATTTCCTTTCCGGGCCGCCATAACAAAGAACGCATCATGACCCGCCAGCCGCTTGCACAAAACGTTGTCTGCTTTGGATCCAAACGTGGAACTTCTTCGCACCAGCATAACCCTTCGCTGATTGTGTGTGATTCTTTGACTACGGAAAATTATGGCGATGCTTATGGCTTTTTGATGGTCTATTCCGGGTCTTTCAAAATCGAAGTCGAAAAAGATCAGACTGGCCAGACGCGAGTACTCTGCGGCATTTCTCCGGACATGACCCGCTGGACTCTGGATGCCCATGCGTCTTTTGAAACACCACAGACGATCCTGTTCTATTCCAGTCAGGGTCTGGGAAAACTTTCCCGGAATTCGCATGACCTGCTGCGCGAACGGATCCTGCCTAAAAATGACTACCACCCCATTCTGATCAACACCTGGGAAGCCGTGATGTTTGATTTTAACCGCGAAAAACTGCTTGAAATGGCAGACCATGCAGCCAAGCTCGATGTCGATCTGTACGTCATGGACGATGGATGGTTTGGTGATCGCAACAGCGATCTGGCCGGCCTTGGAGACTGGATCCCCAATAAAACCAAACTGGGCGGCAGCCTGAACAGCCTGATCGAAGAGATCAATGCCAGGGGCATGGACTTTGGCCTGTGGATTGAGCCGGAAATGATCAACGAAAACAGTGACCTGTACCGTGCTCATCCCGAGTGGGTTCTCCAGGCACCTAACCGCAAGCCCTTGATTTCCCGCGGGCAGATGGTGCTGGATCTTTGTAATCCAGAGGTCGTGGACTATCTGGAAGACGTATTTACCCATCTGCTTTCTTCCGGCAACATCCGTTATGTCAAATGGGACATGAACCGCAGCCTTGGCGATGTGTACTCACCAAGTCTTCCTGTCGAAAAGCAAGAAGAAGTCTGCCACCGCTACATTCTGGGCGTCTATGATCTGCTTGGCCGTCTGACTGGCAAGTTTTCGAACATTCTTTTTGAAGGGTGCTCGGGTGGAGGCGGCCGTTTTGATGCCGGTATGCTTTTTTATACACCGCAGATCTGGTGCAGTGATGATACCGATGTCCATGAGCGAAGCAAGATCCAGTATGGAACCAGCTTCTTCTATCCGGCCGTTTCCATGGGTGCGCATGTTTCCGAAGTGCCCAATCAGCAGACCGGAAGATGGGCCTCTTTGGAAGCGCGCGCGGCGATGGCCATGGCGGGAACGTATGGCTATGAGCTGGATCCAGGGGAAATGTCTGAGGAAGAAAAAGCCGAAATCCGTGCGTTAAACAAACAGTTTCGCTCGATTCAGGATTTGATTGTGGAGGGCGATGTCTATCGTCTTAGCTCACCGAAAAATGAACAGGTGATTTTCCAGTTCATGGATAAAGCAAAAGACCGCCTTGTCTTATTGGGCATCGTTTATGAAACCCGTCCAAGCACCATGCGCCGCAAAATCCGCTTGCAAAGTCTGCCTGAACAGGCCGTATATGAGACGCAGGATGGGGTGATCTATTCTGCCAGAGCCTTGATGCATGGCGGGCTGCTGCTCAGCCAGACTTGTGGAACGGATGCCCCTGTTCATATCGAACTGAAACGAATCCGCTAGTCCTTTTGGTTTTTCCAGCTTAAAACGATCCATCCAAATGTCTGATTTGCGCCATCCTCAAAGCTTTGGGGATGGCTTTTTTGTTTCGATCGCTTGTCGATTATCTATTCTACAAGTAGAATAAGACTAACATATTCTATTTGTGGAATATAGATGGAAAATAGAGAAGCATAGAATAGAGAAGCATAGAAGGGAAAAGAAAATGTTGAAGTACGGAATTTTAGGTTTGCTGAGTTATGGCCAGATGAGCGGCTATGAAATCATGGAAACCTTTAAAAGCTCCCTGGTCTTTTTCTGGAAGGCAACAACCAGCCAGATTTACCGGGAACTGAAAGTGCTGGAAGAAAAGGGCTGGGCTGAAAAGACGGTTGTCTGCCAGCACAAGAAGCCCGATAAAAATGTCTTTCATATTACTGAAGCTGGAAAGGCGGAACTGGCCAGATGGCTGTCCAGCCCGCCTGAAGACGTGGCGCGCAATCCTTTGTTAATGAAAGTCTTTTTCTTTGCGGCCAATCCAGTTGAAGAAAACAGGGCGTTTTTCAGACAGCTGGAAGCTGAATCAGCGCAGGCGGCCAGGATCCTGCAGACGGTTCCAAAGTTTATTGACCAGTATGCCAATGAGGTTTCCCCTGCTGATGCCATTTACTGGAAGATGACTCTTGATTTCGGATTCAGATACCAGGAAATGATACGCCAATGGGCAGCAGCCTGTCTGGAGACCCTGCAAAGTGAACTTTCGAGCAGCCAAAACAATCCATTATCAGATAATCCGCCCGAATCGGTCCAGGCGGAGCAGGAGGAAATCCAATGAAAAAAGTTCTCGTGATCAATGGCAGCCCTAAGTTAAAGGCAAGCAATACTTTCAAGCTGACCAGCGCATTTCTGGAAGGCTTAAAACAGGTCGAAAACCTGGATCTCGGCATTGAAATTCTCGATGTGAATGAACTGGGCCTGAATCCATGCAAAGGCTGTTTTGCCTGCTGGAACAAAACGCCAGGCAAATGCATTCACCACGACGCGATGGAAGCCGTTTTGCCAAAACTGGTTGAAGCAGATCTTTTGGTTTACAGTTTTCCGCTCTACTACTTTTCCATCCCGGGTCCTCTGAAAACTTTTTTCGACCGCCAATTGCCTTTAGTCAAGCCATTTATGGTTGAACGAAAAGACGGAATGGACAGCGGCGCCCATCCCAGCCGATATGATCGCAGCCATCAGAAAGTCGTTGCCATTTCGACCTGCGGGTTTTATACCACACGCAGCAATTACACGGGGGTTGAGGCGATGCTCGACCATTGTTTCGGTCAGGGCGGATACTATCCGCTGTTTTGCGCGCAGGGAGAATTATTCCGGGTTCCGGAGCTGAAATCCCAGTGTGATGCCTATCTTGAACACGTCAGACAAGCTGGCCTTGAATATGGAAATGGACTGCTCAAAGAGTTCACCCATCCTGAGCAAGCGATCAATGATTCTACAAAAGCGGCTTTATCCAAAGAACTTCTGCCCAGAAAGACATTTGAGATGCTGGCGGATGCCAGCTGGGGAATTGAAGACTCCGGCCAGGCAGATGAAAATTTTGCTGAGTCTGGAAAGACTGCTCCAAAACAAGTCAGCGGCGCTTTGATTTTTACGCGCCAGATGGCCGCTTTATACAATCCAAAAGCCTATTCTGGCCATGATCTGGTGATGGAGATGGATTACACCGATCTTGGCGAACGCTACCAGATTGTTTTAGGAAAAGAAGAGTCCAGAGTCATCACCAGATCGGATGAATTCTTAAAGACGGATATGGTTGTTTCGACGCCCTATACGGTCTGGAAGCGGATCGCACAGGGGGAAATTCGCGGCGATGAGGCATTGATGAAGGGGATGTATACCGTCAGCGGCGATCCCTCCATCCTGATCAGCTGGGATACTTACTTCTCGCCAGATCTGGATGAAGAATCAAAAGGACAGAAAGCAGAAATACAAAAAGCAGAAGAAGAAACTGGTTCTTCGTTTGCAAAGACCAGTTCTTCAGTATCAGAGACTTCGGGATCAGGCCTTCAAAAGCCGGCCGAAAGAAAAGGGAAGAAATTGAAGTGGACCAACATGCTGATCTTCTTATTGCCCTGGACGTTCTGGTGGACACTTGTGAACAACCCGCCAGAACTCTGCGTGGGCGGATGCCTGATTGGGCTGGCATTGACCTGGCTGCTTTTTTCTTCCTATACCAAAACGATGTACGATACCCTGGCCCTGGTTGTGGTTCTTGGACTTTGTGCAGCGTATTTATTTGGAGTAAGCTATGAGATTGTTTTTACCTTGTCTTTGCTGGCGTTTGGCCTGTTGTGGCTGTACTCCTGTCTGCCCGGCCGAATTCCGCTTTGCGCCTGGTATTCGAGTGGCGGCTTTGGACAAGAAGATGCATTCAAAAACCCGATTTTCATGAAAACCAACTGGATCATTGCTTTAGGCTGGGGGATCAGCTACCTGGTTATCAGCCTGGCAGCCTGGGTTTTCCTTCAGAATGGCCAGATCGAGCCAGCAAGAATTTGCAGCTATGTCATTCCGGTTTTGATGGGTATTTTCACCGCCTGGTTTCAGCGGTGGTATCCACGTCATCTCATGACTTCAAAACACAATGCTATTTAAAAGAATCAGGTTTGCAAGTCATCAAAAAGAGAGTCTGTCAGAATTGCAGCCGAGATGGAGGTTGGATAGAGCAAAAGAACGAACAGACGTTAAAAACCGCCATAGAAAAAGGTTGAAAGAATCCAGGCTGAGCATCGATCAAGGTATTCTTTTGATGAGCAGATGCGATAATAGAGCTATGAAGCGCATACTGATTATTGGCTGTGCGGGAAGCGGTAAAAGTACGATGGCCCGCAAGCTGCAAAAAATCCTGGACATTCCCTTGATTTATCTGGATTTACTTTGGCATCTGCCTGATGGCAGTCATGTTTCGCAGGAAGAATTTGATAAAAAGCTGGCATCCGTTCTGAGCAAAGACGCCTGGATTCTGGATGGAAACTATCGCCGGACGCTCAAAGAACGGCTGGAACGATGCGATACGGTTTTTCTGCTGGATCTGCCGGTTGAAATCTGCTTTGAACAGGCAAAGAACCGCATCGGGAAACCAAGACCCGATCTGCCCTGGCAGGAAACAGAGTTTGATCCGGATTTTCAGAAGTGGATTCTGGAGTTTCCTAAGAAGAATCTGCCCGAGATTGAAAAGATTCTGAAAGACTATGGCTCTGGCAAAACTGTTTTTGTTCTTCACTCTCATCAAGAGATCGAAGACTGTTTGCAGGCGATCCGAGTCTTGCATCAATTTGAAGCAGCAGATAAAAAAGGGGAATGAAAGGGGGTTTATATTCTCTCTGTGCTGCCAGGAAAACCGGTGAAGTCTGGTAAACGAGATAAGGCAGTACAGGGAAAAGTTAAATTCAACTGGCGGCCAGCTCCTGGTGAAAGCAGATCAGCTCATCTGGACGAACTGGATAAAGAGCTTTTAAGACATAAGAACAATTCATTTGACAAGAAGCCGTTGACAGGAAAAATTCTCAGAAGAGGAAAGGCTTGGTATCTGCAGGTTTCATTTGAAAAAGATTCTGTGCCCTGGTCTACGGAAAGCAGCCACGGAAATATTGGTCTTGACTTTAACAAAGGGTTTATTCAGGCCTGTGAAACGGATGAGTCAGGAAATATCCTGGGCTTCAAAAGATTTGAACTCCCCAACCATGGAAAGAATGCCCAGGGAAAAGACGAACTTCTTAAAACAATCAAGAAAATTGTTTCCTGGGCCAGAAGTATCGGTAAAGATATCGCTTATGAAGATTTAGATTTTATCAAGACCAAGTCTTCCGTTTTGAAAGCAAGTTCCAGAAAAGGGAAAGACTATAATCGAATGGTCCACAGCCTGGCCTATTCTCAATATAAACAAGGACTTCAAAGAAGATGTTTTAAAGAAGGGGTTACCGCCACAGCAGTAAACCCAGCTTATACATCTAAACATGCAAGACCTTATTGTAAAGCACGTAAAATGAATATTCACTCCGGAGCCGCATGGCTGATTGCTCAAAGGACCAGAGGCTTCCACTCCTGATATTGCCATTTGTATGAAACGGCCGATAAGCCAACTCTGCCTTCTATGTTTATTTGACACCAATAGTCCGTAACACTCATAGTTTATATTTTTGAACGGATGATGACTTCGTCCGATATGTTTTTACTTTTGTTAATAAGCCTGAGATGAGACAAAAAGTGGTACTACATTATTGATTGGTCAACAAACTGCGTTGGAGGTTTTTAACATCCAATGTCCCTGGGATTTCTATGTCCAGAAGTTTGGCGAACTCTTTGACCTTCTTGGTGGGCGTCTCAATATGAGCTATTTCATTGTGGTCGACCAGACACATTAATGAAGAAACTTTCCCAAAAACAGATGGCATAGATTCTCCAGACGGTGATATTTTTTCACGAATTCCACAATAAACTATTAAGCTGATCACATCGTTCAGAATCTTACCTCTAACAGTTTTATCTGTCCATTTGCTTAACGGTAAAAGCTGCAGATACTCTTTGGCTGTTCTGAAAGCCAATTCAATGTCCACTCTGTTAAAATAGTTGTCCAGAATCTCCTCGGGCGTTGCATCATAATTGGAAATCAAAATGAAATATCCATATCTGACAGATTCCCAATCCTTATCTTTGTCAGACATTTTTTTGAAACGCTCTGGATCTTTCATTACTGCTTCTCGATGGTGTTGCAGGGCATTATTTTTATCTACATAAATGTAGTAGTAAACAGGCTGCCCGAACAGCTTGCCTTTCTTACGGAAGCCAAAATACAGATGTCTGTCACGGACAAATTCATATTTACCTCTAGGTATCATGGATTTGATTTCTCTGTATATCGTCTGAGTATGATAGCCCCGCCTGGCCGGACATCGAACAATGAACTTTTTCTCTGTTCCGATGTGATAGGCAGTAAACAGTTCTTTGGAAGCATATCCGGCATCAAGAACAAAATCATCTATTTCTATGTCCAGAGTAATCTTGACATCTTCCATGACGTAAAGAATTGTATTCAGATCAATAACGTTTCCTGGAATAATGTCATACCAGACAGGAAGATCTGTCTGCTCATCAAGAATCATAACCAGGCGAGTCATCACGGTCGATCCACTTACTCCATGACAGCACAGCGCATTGAACGGATTATCAACAATGTCATTTGGAAGAGGTGTCGAATCTACATAACATCCTTTGCCAAAGCCGGGATAAAACCGGCGCATTTCTTTCACATAACATTCAAAAAAAGTAGTTCTGGTTGCATCGTCACCCATCATCTCAAAGTAGTACGTATCACTTTTGAGAGAACATTGAGGTATGTCCAGAAAAAGACTTCCCATAAATGAGCGCGCAGTAAAATCTTGGCAATTGATATGGCTTCCGTCCTTGGCAACAGTATGGACGAGATGAATAAGTACCCGTTGTAGATCCAATTTGTTGAAAAACGTCTGCTTTAAAGCCTTTAGAAGAGGAGAATTATTCAAAAAGCTGACAATAAGAAAAACATCTCCAAAAATGGAATGGACAGGTGGATCTGGAAAAGTTCGATCTTTTGGCAATCGTAAATCGCCCCTGTCTACCTCAGAAAATTTGTCTTGGTCAGCAGAATACTCAATCAGGCCTCTTGAAGGAGACAAAAATATTCCTGATCGGTGATTTTGGGCCATCCAAATCACCTTGCCAAGATTTTCCCGCAGGATTTGTCGTGAGTGAGATGCTTTTCCTTTGACATATACCGTATCAATGAGTCCAGCCGAACCGGAAAGCACTGTTCCGTCAGAAGACATTTTAACTTTTCGAAGTTTGATAAATGGCATGCTTAGCACCCTCCTTTGTGTAGTCTCAGGTGGTACTACACAAATTATAGGAGTCCTAAAGTGAAAATCAAAACAGATGCTTTATCTATGGTTTAAATTTTATTCCATAAAAATCGGAACAGGCAAAATGGTCATGTAGTACCTCTTTTGCACTTATCTCAGGATAAGTGTTCTGTACTGTCGTTTCTCCTCCAAGAGATAAGGGAATCATTGCTTTATGGGACAATTTTGAATTTTCCGGGTCTATGGGATGCACTCCCCGTATGGGAAGCCAGGCCCTTTAGTCAGGTTCGCCTGACTAAAGGACCTGGTGGAACTATGCGGAGAATTTTGTAGTACTCAGGAAGATTGCTTTACCGTCAGGCGTATGTACGGAAAAGGGGATTTGAGGGACGAAGGCAATAGCGACCAGTCTAAACCGCTGGCTGTCATTACCTGAATACTGAAAATACCCGATTGAAGATACGCCAGACGAAAACTGGATAGAAGAAGATGGGTTTTACTGACGATGGCTTCTGGTATTTCGACAGGTTCAGACCAAACCAAAAAGACGCTCAACTCTTTAGAGAAGGAGCGTTTTTTTTTTTGTTTTCGCCT
Source organism: Allobaculum sp. JKK-2023 (assembly GCF_034745455.1). Taxonomy (NCBI): domain Bacteria; kingdom Bacillati; phylum Bacillota; class Erysipelotrichia; order Erysipelotrichales; family Erysipelotrichaceae; genus Allobaculum; species Allobaculum sp. JKK-2023. Next base: position 1,881,944 of record NZ_JAYERV010000003.1, read on the forward strand.
GGGTAATTTTATAGGCTTCTTCGTCAGTCCAAATTCCAATTATTCGATTTCAATTTCATCAAATTCAGCAAGATCTGCTTCCGTAAGATTGAAACGACGATACATTTCTTTTTCCGAGATCAAAGAGGAAGGATCAAAGTGGGCCATCCGATCCGTGGCAACGGTCAGGAGTGAAAGATCGTTCAGTTCTTCTACAATCCGCATATATTCCATTGGAGAAATTAAGACGCATTCTGGCAGATGATTCTTCGTGACCACCATGGTTCCCTGTTTAGTGACGTTTTCAAAGATTTTTTCAGATTCACAATGACCGAACAAGCTGATGGGAATGGTATTGGCACTCAAAACAGAAGGCATAAAATCTGCTTCTTTCTTTTCTTCAATTCCAGTATCGCCGAAAACAATAAAAAGTGGAAAGAGATTGATGAATGGATCAGCAGATTGGCCTGTAAACTGTACTCTTCACCGTTCCATTTTTAAATGATTTCTAAAACAAATATGGATGTATTTCTTCACATTAAAACAACTGCTCCATCATTTCAAAGGGGAGAAATCCTTCGTCGTCCAACCATACAGAATAGTGACCACGATGCTCAAATCCATTGCGGGTATACAGATTGCGGGCAGGATCATTGCCTTCAATCAGATTGAGACGAATGGAATCTGCCCTCTTTTCCTTGAGAATGGCCAGAAGTCCCTGTAAAAAGCGATCGGAAAGCCCTTTACCGCCAAGCACTGGATCGATACCAAAAAGATGAATACACCAGGCATCATTACCTTGCCAGGAAACCTGCTCTTCTCCTTCTAAAACCCGGTTGACAAGGGCACTCCCACAAAGCTGACCATTCTGTTCGAACAGCCAGATTTCCCGATTGTCCAATGCCTCTTTTAATGATTGCTGGGAAGGATGAACGCCCCAGGTCCATAAGGGAAAATTAGTCCGGCTTTCCAGACTGGCAATAATTTTCTGGTAGAGCGTACAAACACTGTTAAAATCTTCAGGCTGAGCCTGGCGTAAAGTGAACATGGAAGCTGAATTCATAATGAAAAATCCTTTCTGAAAAAACCTGGCCAATCAATTCCTGCTGCTGGCTTTAGCCAGGCAAAACGTATTGTCTTTACGATAGCCGCCAATGGCTTTTTACAGCAGACTATTGATCACGTCCATCCAGTAAAAAATAGAAATCTGTCCAGTTTTGGGTGGATTTCCATGGATTGGATCAGAAAAAGCAGACTGAATAGTGAGGATCAGAAATCAAGGGGCAGAAGCATAAACAGGGAAACCGTGCAGATGGCCAGAACCAGGGGGATCTTCTTTTGAGATGCTAGAACTAGATCGGTTTTGCGAAAGGAAAAGCATCGATTCAGCGCCTGAATACATCAGCCAGCTGTACGCGTGCCTGCCCAAGGTCTCGCTGCATCCAGATCAAGAGTAAAGGACAGCCGACAGTCTCCATTAGCATCCTGGCATGAAAAAATAAATGCTTTTACCTTGTTTAAGCAAAAATCAATGATTTGCTTTCTCAGGAGGATAATTCGTTTTAAAAATGTAAAAGGCTTTATTTTTCACTCTTATATTTTGCTTTCTCACATTGTGTGGTTCAATAAAATCACGAGGTGAAAACAAAATGAAGACCAGCTTGAAAAAAATGAACTTGTTTCTGTGCCTGACCGGCCTTTTGTTTGGCGGCTGCCATACTGCGCAAAGTACAGATACCCCTTCTAGATCTGCCGAAAAGGCAACCGAATCTTCCACGTCACAGACTGCCCAATCTTCTCAACATTCTCAACCACAGTCTGAAAAAACTATTGCCCAAAGTTCAGTCGAAAAGAATGCAGCATCAGCCCAAGAGCCAGAATTCAATGAAAATAATGATCCTGTTCTTGCCAGCATGCAGTCGCAAAGCCAGAAAACCCCTCAACAAGATTCATCTTCACCAGACAAGTCTTCTGTCAGCCAAGCTGCACAGCCAGCGCCGACACGGATCGTTTACCCCGTGACGCGTTCAGTTCAGGAAAATGGCTGGTATTGCGGACCAGCGGTGATGCAGATGTTGTTAAGCCACTATGGCCTGGAAGCCAGTCAAAGCAATTTGGCTCAGGAGCTGAACACCTCTTCCGTAACAGGGACGGAATATGCCGATCTGGCTCGAGTGGCGAGTGTTCATGTATTTGGCGCCGAGGTGCAGTCGGATGAGCAGCCTGGCTTTCGGCCGTGGATTGGCAAGACTGGCAGCTTTTCAGCCGACGAACAAAGCACCTTTTTGCGACGTCTGAAAAGAGATATGGATAGTCAGGATGTCCTTTCAGCAGCCGTTGATGTTAGCGTTTTGTATCCCTCTTTAAATATTTCAGCGGCCCATGTGGTTCTGATCAATGGTATTGAAGTTTCGCCGGAGGGAGAAATCCAGAAAATCCGCATTGAGGATCCTTCTTACCTGATTGAATACGAGAACGAGGAAGAGCACTGGTTTGACATCAATCTTTTTTTGCGGGCGATGGACCAATGCGCCGAACCAGGATATATCTGGTAAAATTGCAGATCGTCAAAAAGAAACAAGCCGCTGTCGATCTGACCAGACAATTCTATCGATTAAAAAGTGCCAATAAAAAAGGAAAAGGCATATTCTGGAAATAGGGAGAATCTGATCATGAAAAAAATCTGGATGAAAAAGGAAAAACAGCTATTGGATGAAATCGAGCAGACCCAGCTCAGCAAAGATGAAACGGGATTTAACAGTTGGATAAATAAGGCAATTTTAAAATAATAAGGGCTAAATGATTGAAATTCCGTTATCGGCTCATCCTCCATTTTTCACCTGTCCACTATTCTTTGCATGTCCATCGTCACCAACATGTCCTTTGTTATCAAGCTAGGCGAATACGCCACGGCTTGCCATGGGGATGAAAGCCCTCTGAAAGATGCTTTTGAGATTCAATAATGGATAAGATGCGACCGACAAAAGCGCTAAAAGCAATTTTTGTCTGTTATATATGAACGTTTACGCCTGAAATCAACATTTTAGAGTTTGTTATGATCATTAATTGCGAACGTTTTTAGTCAACCTGACCATGAAAGGGACATTTGTCAGGCCCATCTGGATAAATAAAATAAATGCGTTTCCGATCTTTTTATTGCGCATTTTTTGCGTCTGATGTACAATAAATATAGAAATAGAAAGCGCGCAGGTCTGCCAGTATTTTGGAGTTAGCAGACATACTTTGTACAGAATGATCAAAACTGATAACCTGCCTTATCATCTTTCTATTGGCGGCCATTATATGTTTGATTCTGAAGAGCTGGATGTCTATCTTGGGAAGACTCCAGAAAAGTCGCAAAGAACCGCCATTGGTTATTGCCGTGTTTCTACAAAGAAAAGAATGGCGGACCTGGAAAGGCAGGCAGATGTTGTTGAGATCTATATGCAGAAGCAGGGCTGGCAATACCAGATTATTGAGGATATTGGATCTGGAATGAATTACAAAAAGCCAGGTCTGCTTAAACTGATAGATCTGCTTATAAACAGAAAAGTCAGTCACATTGTCATTACCCACAAAGACCGCCTGCTGCGTTTCGGCTTTGAACTGGTTGAATATCTTGCCAAAAAGATGGAGACAGAAATTGTAATCATCAATCAGGGAGAAGAACGAAACAGTGCGCAGGAACTCACAGATGACCTGATTGCCATCATTACTGTTTTTTCTGGCCGCTTATATGGTTCATGCAGCAACAAGAATAAGGGATCTTGAGCAATGTTTGTTCCGAATAGTTTGTTTCACAATTTTGAAAAATTTCATAAGTAATCTGCCCAATAGACATAGGAGTGATTTCTATATCAACGAGTCATTAATGGAAGATTGAAAATTTTCATAATCACTTGAAAGCAAAGTCTTAGAACAAACATCGCACAAGATCCGAATAAGAAAATAATTGAAGAAACCAGGAAACTGCTCAAGGAGGACAACGAAGATGAGTCGATCGAAAAAAACAATTCAGATGGTGTCCGTCAGACTGGACAAAAACCAGAGCAGACAGGCAGATAACTTATTTCTCGCCTGGAGAGAAACCTATAACCTTCTTGCTCCTTTTGGCTGTTCCATTGAGTTGATGGGAAAGTCCTGGAAAAAGTGCCGGGACCAAATCCGCGCTGAAAAACGACAGCTTCTTAAAGATACGACCAATCACGTAGCTAAATTGACGGGTATTTCTTTTCCAAAGGGAATGCTTCCTTCATGGCTCTGGACATGTGCTATGCAGTCTATCATCACAAACCGTAAATCCATGGAGGAAGAGATCATCCGCCGTATCAAGGATGAACTCTATACGAAGTACAAGATGAATGCCCAGGAAGCCTCAGTTGTATTTTATGTGGTCAAGACGCCTTCGCTGTTTAAACCAATCATTCGAAATCATCGGTTTGAGCCTCTGGAGATTTCCAATAAAGATATCGCTGGCCGCCTGAAAAAATGCGATCCTGTCAGAATCCACCGGCTTCTCACTCATGCGGCAAGAAGGTATCGACAGTACCATAAACCAGTTCATACCAACAAAGGCAGCTGGATGAGAATTGACAAAAACGGTTATACAATCCGTCATGAAGAGAATACAACAATCATTCAGCTGATGGGGTTAGGAAAACAGGAGCCATTTGAAGTCAAACTCCGGGGGATTTTCTATACATCCAAAAAAGAAAAGACCAGAGGCAACCTTACTGTGCTCTATGACCGTGAAAAAAACCGTCTGGTTTTTCAGAGACTTGTCGAAGTAAGAAACCATCCTTCCAAGTCAGAGAAGAACGTTGGCGTAGATGCTGGAATTACTTCTTTGCTCAGCACTTCCAATAATATTTTGTCTGCTGAACTTAAAAAGAAGAAAACTGAAGATAAAAAACAGGCGTTGCGCAAAAACAAGAGCAAGGCGGCTGAAACCTTAGACCAAAGAACTTACAAAGAATGCTTTTATCCTGCTTCTGATTTTCTGAGTGCCCGAGGAGTTCAGAGAAACCGAATGCGGGATCGAAGAAAAAATCTTTTAAAGCGGGCTGACCTGGAGAAGTTTGCATCTAAAAAACCGGATCTTTCCCCTCAGGAAAAGAAAGCCTGCGAAGAACGGACATACTCGCTTTTGCGCAAGGCAGAAAGGATCAGAAAGAACAATATCCGCGGTAGAAAGTCCTTTGCCCGCCAGTCCAGAAAGATCCAGGCCCACCTGGAATGCCTGATCAACGAAGAAATTGCTTTGGTCCTGAAGACAGACCAGAATATCGGCCATATTGTAATGGAAGATCTGGATATCCGAGGGGCAACCAGCAAGTATAAGCGAATGAACCGCCTGCTTTCGGAATGGATGTATGGTGTCCTGCAGGAGAGAATCGAATATAAAGCCGGCCTGAAGGAGATCGGAGTCTCGTATGTCAACCAGGCCTACAGTTCCCAGTACTGCCACATCTGCGGAGCAAAGGTTATCCGCGACAAATCAGCTCATGAAAAGGCGTTTTGTCCTGTGCACAAAGAAATGAACGCCGATATCAATGCGGCGTCCAATCTTGTATGGATTTATGAGAATCATCCAGAAATCACCAAATGGACTCCCCGAGAGAGCATTAAGAAGCTTTATGAAGAGAGAATCGAGCAGTTAAAGAATCAGCAGGCAACAAAACAAGAAACAAAACAAGAAGTAAAACAAGTAACCAGTCAAGTAACACCATAACTCCCTAACTAACTAACCAAGTAAACAAATGAATAGACAGCCATAATGACTGTCCGAGCTTTCATCAAGCCCGGCCGGAGCTGTTTTGTGAAATCTTCGGGTTTCTTAAAACTCAGGCCTGTACCGCGCCGGACGGGCTTTGAGGGGGACCAATTCTGCGAGATTGGGGTATGCCCCTTAAAATTACAAGCTGTACTTTCCCCGGAAAGTGCGGTGCGTAAAGCGGGACTTAGATAAGATTGAAGATTCAGAGTGGAGTCCAAAAGACAAGGCTTTGGATCACCATTCAATTTAACCCTTCGACCGCCGGCTAATGCCGAACACTGTTCGCAGGCAGGAGTGAGTACATTTTATCCCTCCAAGGACAAATTCTACTCATTTATTGAAGGGCCCTCTGGTATATCGGGCAGTCTGGTTTTGTCTTTAAGCATGGTGATCAGAAAATCGCAATTGACCTGGTTTTAAGTGATCTGAAAGATCAGGATGGGAAGACAAGAAGGTATTATGAAGTCCCATTTCCACCCGAGCGTTTAGTGGTTGATGTCGTTTTATGCACCCATGGCCATCGAGACCACTATGACAAAAAGACGATTTTGGGACTCTATCAGGCCAACCCCAAAATCAGAATTATTGTTCCAGAAGGAATCGTCCAGACTTTGATTGAAGATGGAATTCCCAATGAAAATATTGTAGGTCTGAACGATGGAGAGCATGCAGCTTTCGAGGATATTCGGATTTCTGCTTTTTCAGCCGCCCATCCTGAAATTCTCAAAGATGAGCAGGGAAAGGATCTGAATCTTGGCTATGAGATGGAAATTGGTCCCGCAAAGATCGTTCATCTGGGTGATACTTTACTTTGCGAACAATTGATTGATCACTTGCAGACCATGGAAGCCCCAGACTGCATGATTGTTCCGATTAATGGCCAGGATTATTTCCGCACAGCTCGCAACTGTATTGGTAATCTCTCAGCCTATGAAGCGGTTATGGCTGGAAAAATGACCCGGGCCAGACAACTGATCCCCTGCCATTACGATATGATCATGGGCAATACCTGCTCGGTTCTCGATTTTGTCTCGAATATGGAAGAACACTATCCTGAAGGAGGCATTGCCCTGCCACGACTCGGTGAGCGGTTGATTTATAAAAAATAAGGATAGAAACCAAAACCATATTTTGAATCGTGTGGGCGCTGTTGGCAGAACGAATGCGATTTCGAGAAGAATTTGACTATGGATAATGATTTGGGTGTATTGACATTTGACTGTTATGAAACGCTGCTGGATCTGTCGTGTGTCGGGCAGATTGCCTAGGAATATGGAGTTGATTCAAAGAAAGCCTGGACGTTTTTCAGTTCTTACGAGGATCGGCTGATGTATGGAGAATCCTTTCGCTCATTTGAGCAATTGATCCGAGAGATTCTTCGATTTGTTGATTTTGAGATGAGAACTGACGGATTTAAAAAAACACAAATCGTGTTTTGAAGGCGTATGAAGAGGCAAGGCCATTTGCGGACGTATTGCCAGTTCTTCATCAGCTTCATGACAGAGGATGGCAGCTTGTTCTGTTGTCAAATACTGATCACTTGAGGAGGGAGAAGCATCTGGAGGTTCTGGACCATTGTTTTGATGGCGCGGTCATTGCAGATGAGGTCCATTGTTACAAGCCGGATCTATCGTTTTTCAGGATAGCTGAAAAGCAGTATCTGAGAGATGGAAAGAACCATATCCATATTGCTGCAGGATACTGGTGGGATATCGTGCCGGCAACGAAGCTTGGGTGGAAGAAAATCTGGGTTGACCGGCGCTGCCATGTACGAACTGGGATCAGGAAAAACCAGTGGTGACTGTAAACTCCTTTGTGGATCTAAAGAAAGCCATTGAGAAAACTTTAAGACAATAGTTGCAAGAAGGAAGATCAACTTGGTGAAGTCGTGTTTTGGCGAAGGAACTGCACGAAAGGCGAAAAAAAAACCGGCAGGACTGAATCCTGCCGGAATAATTTTTAAAATGGTGCGGTTGATGCGATTCGAACGCACACGGGTCGCCCCACTGCCGCCTGAAGACAGCGTGTCTGCCATTTCACCACAACCGCATTTGTCGCTCAGCAACTGAACGCCTATTCAAGTTAACATTTTTTAGGGGAATAGGCAAATCGTTTTTCATAATTTTTTAGAGAATTTTTTTGATTGCTTAAAATGAACGAAAAATGAATGATTTTTCTTATGGTGTTTCTTTTCTCATCATCAGCTGACCAGAATCACAGAATATTTAGAGTACGATTACCAGATAAAATCACAATTATGAAAGATTGTGCCAAAAACTGAAAATTCAGGTTGACCGATTGTTACTATCGCAAGGTATGGTTGGAATAATTCAAAAAAGACACTCATGTCTGAAAGGAGACCCCCTATGAAAAAAATCTGGAAGACAATGTTTTCCCTGGTCATGATGACCGTTCTGGCCGCCTGTTCCAGCAGCACTGGCAGCTCTTTGGCTGAATCGAGCGCTGCTTCTGCTTCTTCAGCCAGTACTGGAAGTTTGACAGGCAATGAACCAACTTCGATGGTTGTTGTATTCTCCGCCACTGGAAATACAATGGAAGCCGCCAATCTGATTTCTGAACAGACCGGGGCGCCAATTTTTGAAGTAACGCCAGTTCAGCCTTATACAGACGAAGATCTGAACTACAACGACCCAGACAGCCGGGTTGCGAAAGAACATGATGATGAATCCCTGCGAACAATCGCTCTTGAATCCACAACACCAGACAATTGGAATAGTGTAGAGACTGTTTATCTTGGATATCCAATCTGGTGGGGGATTGCGGGATGGCCAATGAGCAGCTTTGTCCAGGCTGTCGATTTTGAAGGAAAAACCGTATATCCATTCTGTACTTCTGTCTCTTCAGGTGTCGGGGAAAGTGCCGTCCAGCTTTCTGAAATTGCCAATGGCGGGGACTGGAAAGAAGGCGTTCGTTTTTCCTCGAGCCCAAGTTCAGATGAAATCCAGGAATGGCTTTCAGCCCAGTAAAGAAAAGGCCATCCATCTTAAAAATCGGAAATAACCAGAAGTAATCATCCCTCAGAAAGATCGTCTTGCAGGTGGAGGCAGGGCAGTGAATTGGCGGCGTCCAGGCCAAAGAATTCCTTGCCCAATGGTACACTCAGACTGTACAGACTGCCTGAACGGCAGAAAATTACAGTTAATTGTGGAGGATGTGTTTATGCTTCATTTTGAATGCGAGCCGCAGAACCAGAGTTCGGCTGTTTATGACGATGGAAGTCTGATTGGTGTCTGTGAATACCAGATTCGGGGAAATCAGTGGCTGATTACCCATACTGAAGTTCTGCCCCAGTATGGAGGCCAGGGGATTGCCCGCAAACTGGTGCTGATGGTTGCCAAAGCTGGTGAAGAAGCCGGCGCTGAAATTGTTCCGATTTGCTCGTACGCCGTGAAAGTATTGGGCTGAAATCCAGTACAGATTGAAGGTACATCGGCCATAGTCTGCCTGTCTAAAAATAAATCTGGAACAATCCAACTTAAATGTTTCATCCAAAGAGATCGATTCGTCGGTCTCTTTTTTTGGGGCTGATTTTTTGTGTTCAGAATGACTGGACTCCATGTTGATATGGGTATGAATCTTTGAAATCTCATTCGTTTTTGAAAGCCCTTTAAAAGGGAACGGGAGAGTAAGAATCTGGCGAAAAACAGGGACTTGTGAGCCATCAGATACTTTTTGGGCTAGTCTGTAAGACTATGATACTAAGCAGTTAATATTTGATGCATCTAATATTGATGCATCTAATATAAGGAAGAAGAGAAGAGAAAAGGAGAAACCATGTTCAAGCAACAATCACTGACAAGTGGATCCTACAAGCGGGCATTGATTCTGTTTGCGATTCCACTGTTTTTTTCGCAGCTGTTCCAGACGCTGTATAACACCTGCGACACGATCATTATCGGCTATAACCTGGGAGATCTGGCCCTGGCTTCTGTCGGGGCGGTGACCAGTCTGTTTGATCTGGTCGTTGGATTTTCCAATGGATTTGGCCAGGGGATGGGTGTCATCGCTGCCCAGAAGTATGGCGCAAAAGATTACAAAGGATTCCGCCGGGTCGTTGGTCTATCGATCCTTCTTTCCCTGATTGTCTCTGTTGTTTTGTCTGTAGTCATGAGCGTTTGTCTGCGGCCGATCCTGACGTTTATGAAAACCGATGCAGCAATTTTCGAGATGTCCTATTCTTATATTTCGATTATCTGTATGGGACTATCGATAACGGTTTTCTATAATCTGGCAGCCGGGATGCTGCGGGCAGCGGGAGATTCTGTGACGCCGCTGGTGATTTTGATGATTTCCTCAATGCTGAATATCGGTCTGGATTTATTGTTTATTACCGCCTTCAACATGGGAGTGGCGGGTACGGCCTGGGCGACACTGATTGCGCAATGCGTTTCCCTGGTTGTGTGCGTGGCCTGGGTCTTTTTCAAGCGCAAAGATTTGGTTCCGGCCGCTTCGGATTTTAAATGGGATGGCGGCATGGTCAGCAATCTGACCACAATGGGTCTTTCCATGGCGTTGATGTCCAGCATCGTTTCCATCGGAACGCTGATTTTACAGATTGGTATCAATGTGCAGGGATATCTGATTGTTTCGGGCCATACAGCCGCCAGAAAACTGTTTTCCATTTTGAATCTTCCGATTTTCTCGATCATGATGGCGGTTTCCCCCTTTGTCGCCCAGAATGTTGGAGCAAAAGAATATAACCGGGTTCAGCAGGGAATTGCCTTTTCCAATCGGCTGGGTCTTTACTATGGTGTGATTCTGACGGTGATTATCTATATTTTTGCAAGACAGATTGTGGCTTTGATTTCGGGTTCCAGCACGCCAGAGGTTCTGGATACGGGGGAATTGTACATGAAAACCAACGTCCCCTTCTTTCCGGTGCTGGCTGTCCTGCTGAATCTGCGAATTTCTTTACAGAGCATGGGCCAGAAGACGGTGCCGGTGATTTCATCGGTCATTGAACTGGTTGGCAAGATCCTGTTTACACTGATTATTGTGCCAAAAGTCGGGTATATCGGGATTTGCTTTACAGAACCGGCCGTCTGGATTGCCATGTGCCTGTTTCTGATCTATTTTTACCTGAAAAATCCGCTGTTTAAAGAACACTCTATTGCACCGCGGATTTTCTGACCATCACTTACTTCTGCTTGAGTCTGATTGAGAGTGCTTCTGAATTTTCCAGAGGTTTTTTATACATTCTCAACAGGGATAGTCCAGCAGCCCAAGAGATCGCCCGACTGGATTTAACGGAAGCCCCGCCCTCTAAGCTGCCCAAAATAAAGAACACCGCTGAGTGAAAATGAAATAGCCGCAAACACGCTCGACAGGAGCGCGTTTGCGGCTATTTGTTCGTTTTGGCGAATTATGTGGATGAACAACAGACTGAATTGAAGGTGGACAGCCATCAGTTATTCGTTTGCCGACTTTCTTTCAGGCAGCTGCAAAGCGGTGGCGTTATGGTGTTTTAACAGGAGTAAAATTCTTTTGGTCCAGTTCCAAAGTATCTATTGTTGCTTTTCAACGAAGTCAACTACGTCTTGTACGGTTTTTAGATGGGCAAACTCATCATCCGGGAATTCAATGGAAAATTCATCTTCCAGCGCTATAGCTAGTTCCATAGTGTCGATGGGATCCATTTCAAGGTCTTCGACCAGGCGCGCCTCGGGTGTGATACTTTTTGGATCGAATCCGATGCCTGTACAGAGCAACTCTTTAATTTTTCCTAACATATTCATTCTCTCTCTCCTAAAATGGTGATGATCAAAGTTAGTTGGAGCATAGCATGGAAAGTATCTTCGGTAAACAGAGTGGTGACTGAAATATAAAATAGCTGTCTTTTTTGCGTCCTATCTGTTCTGATAGATCCTATGGGGTCCCGGTCGTCGGATATCGGTGATCAAATATGAACTGTTTAATATCATCGTGCCAAAAGCCGGCTCTATCGGAATCTGTTTTACAGCGCCTGTTGTCTGGATTGCTATGTGCCTGTTTCTTCTATATTTTTTCTTACGTATATTTCTACTCGTGCAACCCGTAATTTAAAAAATATATGTTATATCCAGGATTTTATGAAATTATATCTAAACGATAACTCCCACATTTTCAGAACTAAAAAAGCGAATATATACCCCGAGAAGATACATACTAGCAGAATATAGATAACTTTAAGTGCAGTATATTGAAGTCGTTGTGAGTAAGCTAAATTAATTAATATGCGGGATTTTACCTTAGTCATAATATGACTAAGGTAAAATAGCTAACAATTAAATAACTTATTTGTAGATTAGTTGAAAATATATTCTTTAGTTAAAGCATATTTTATGTTTTATCTATAGTCCCGAAACTCACTATCCCATTTTTATTAGTACTGCATTTCAGGGCGTTATCGTCTAAATTGCACGTGTATAATTACTTATTTCTTACATTTTGACTTCAAACAGCGCCTTCTGAAATTTTTTCAGGGGCTTTTTTATTCGTATAAAAATAATAGAGCTAAAAGTAAATTGAATATTGCAGAAAATGAATGATCCGCCTGAAAACACTTCGGGAATGATGACAATTTGAATAATAGAAAAAAGCAAGAAAAATGAGAAAACTAAACCTTTTTTAAATAATCATATTTCAGCTGCAGCGCGTGGCATCTGCATCTGATTTAACTTCTGGCACTGGCATCAAAGCCATGAAAAACAGAAAAAATGGCACTGTTGTCAAGCGCCAAAGCTCATTTGGAATCGATTGTTAGCCTTTTCATGGCCAGGTAGAATGAAATCACCAAGAGAAAGGAAGAAACACATGAAACAGAAAGTTCAGAAATTTGGGCGTTTCCTCTCTGCAATGGTTATGCCCTGTATCTCCGCGTTTATCGCCTGGGGATTAATCACCGCATTCTTTATTCCAGACGGCTGGCTGCCAAACGCAACGCTGGCTCAGATCGTCGATCCAATGCAGCGCTACCTGCTGCCCGTATTGATCGCCTTCATGGGTGGTCACATGGTCGATGGCAATCGCGGTGGAATGGTTGGCGCGATTGCCGCTATCGGCGTTATCGCCGGGGCTGAACAGCCAATGTTCATCGGTGCCATGATTGCCGGTCCACTCGGTGGATGGTGCATCAAGAAAATCGATGAGATGCTCGATGGAAAAATTCCAAACGGATTTGAAATGCTCGTGAACAACTTCTCCGCTGGAATTCTCGGTTTCCTTTTGGCCATCCTGGGCTGCCTGGTTATCGAACCGGTCTGCGTCGTTGCGACAAACGCAATGGCATCTGGCGTTACATGGCTGGTTAACCACGGTCTGTTATGGCTGACCAGTGTCCTGGTAGAACCTGCAAAAGTACTTTTCTTAAACAATGCAATCAACCACGGTATCTTTACTCCGCTTGGACTTGATCAGGTTGCTGAAACTGGAAAATCGATTTTCTTCTTAATTGAATCCAACCCTGGTCCTGGTCTTGGTCTGTTAGCTGCCTATTGGTTATTCGGTAAAGGTTCTGCTAAAGATTCTGCACCAAGTGCCATGATCATTGAATTCTTCGGTGGAATTCATGAACTGTACTTCCCATTCGTCTTAATGAACCCAATCACGATCTTAGGTCTGATTGCTGGTGGATGCACAGGCGTTATCATCAACAGCCTGCTTGGCGGTGGTCTGGTATCCGCTGCTTCTCCTGGATCGATCATTGCAATCCTGAGTATGTGTGCACCTGGAAGCTACTTCGCAGTCATCCTCTCCATTCTGGGAGCTGCTGCTGTTTCCTTCGGCGTCAACTGTGTTCTGTTAAAAGCCTTTGGTAAAGAAGGCGATATGGAAAAAGCTTCTCAGGACGTGAAAGCTTCGAAATCCCAGTCTAAAGGTCAGGCTGTTCCTGCTCCTGTTGCGGCCCAGACAACAATTAAACCAGCCTTTACTGTTGCCTTTGCCTGCGACGCTGGCATGGGATCCTCTGCAATGGGCGCTGCTGCTGTAACAAAAAAATTGAAAGCTGCTGGTCTGGACATCAATGTTCCACACTATGCCATTAACGATTTACCAGAAGTTGATTACATCATTACTCACGAAAGCTTAGTTGACCGCGCCAAAGAAAAAGTACCAGGCGCCAAAATCTTCCCAGTTACCAACTTTATGGGTGGCACTGAATACGATGGAATCGTTGCAACGCTGTGTGGGGCTGCCCATGCTGGATCTTCCAGCGCACCAAGAGCTGTAGAAACAACCGCTGCTCCTCAGAAGAAAAACTTTACTGCTGCGTTTGCCTGCGATGCCGGTATGGGATCTTCCGCAATGGGCGCTGCTGTCATGACAAAGAAATTCAAAGCGGCTGGCGTAGAGATCAACGTTCCACACTATGCCATTAACGATTTACCGGATGTCGATTACGTCATTACCCACGAAAGCTTAGTCGATCGGGCCAGAGAAAAAGTACCAAATGCCAAAATCTTCCCGATCACCAACTTCATGGGTGGTCCTGAATATGACGAAATCGTCAAGGAAGTGATTGGGTGATTGAATTCTCTGATCGCGTCCGCCGAATTCTGAGAGTTTTACTGGAACAACCGGATCAATATCTGAGCATGGAAACGCTGGCTGAAAAAATCCAGGTTTCCCGCCGGACAATCTTCCGGGAACTGGATGGTCTCGATGAGCTGCTTGCCCCGCTTGGGGTACAGCTTGTCTCAAGGCCTGGAAAAGGCATCCGCCTGGAAGGCGATGATGAAAGCCGTGCCCGGTTGTTTGAGAGCCTGTCAGGCACCAGTCATCAGGCTTCCAATAAAGAGGATCGCCGCCGACTGCTGCTTTACGACCTGCTGTCAAGGCCGGAAGCCACAAAACTGAGCGTCCGAGCCTACAAGTTTCAGGTTTCGGAAGCCACCATCTCCAATGACCTTGAAGCTTTACGCCCCTGGCTGGCCCGCTTTAATCTGCAGGCCGGCCGGAGCGGCAAGCTTTCTGGAAGCGAAAAAGATATTCGAAGGGCGATGAGTGAGTTGATTCATGAATCCATTGAACCGGCTCCAATCGAGTATCTCAACGCAAAAAGCCTGTTTGACGATCTTTTTCAGACCGCTCAGGAAACAGGCATTATGAAACTTCTCAACCAGCGCATCCTCCATGAAGTGCTGGAAACCTTCGAAGAACATCAGGAAGAGTTGCAGCTGAACCGTTATGAACAGACATCCTATATTTCTCTGATCGTACACCTGGTTATTGCCATTGAACGAATCGAAAAGGGCGAAGCGATTCTTGGGGAAGTCGATCAGAATCTGGATCTGACGGAAGCAAAAAAACTGGCCAGTGTTCTTGAAGAAAGCTTTGATCTGAAATTCCCGTCTGCTGAAATTGGCTTTATTGCCCTGCATCTTGAAGGAGCAAGGCGAAGTTCCCTTGCTGTTCCCACCAAAAATGAAAAAACGGTTGGTAAAGAAGATGACTTTCTCCTTCAGACGGCCCGTAAGCTGTGCGCCGCTTATGGTGAACCACTGGGTTCGCTGCTCAGTTCTGATGGCCAGTACATGCAAGGTCTGGTTGCCCATCTGGAACCCACGCTGGTCCGCCTGAAAGCCGGCATTCCCATTCACAATCCGCTTTTGGGACGGCTCAAACAAGACTATCAGGATTTGTTTGAGCGAACCCGTATCGCGGCTAAAGCACTGGAACCCTACGCTCTGACTGCGATTTCTGAAGATGAAATCGGCTTTCTGACCATCCACGCAGGGGCAGCCGTTGAAAGACTGGCCCAGCGCAACAAGCAGCGAAAAGTCCCAACTGGTGTGCTTTGTGCATCAGGGATTGGCACCAGCGCCATGATGAAAGCCAGACTGGAGCGGACTTTCCCCAATCGGATGGTGTTACAGACGCTAAGTTTCAGTCAGCTGGACGATCTGCCCGATCTTTCCTTATTGATCAGCAGTTATCCTCTGGTCGATATGAACATTCCGGTTGTTCAGGTATCACCGCTGCTAACCAGTCAGGATCTGGAAGCTGTTGAGCAGATGCTGGATCTGATCAGTCAGAAACCAGCTGAGCCAGGAAAAGAAGGACGCGAAAATTTCCGCTCCCGTATGAAAGAAACCGCCAGATGGTCTCAGGATTGTCTGGAAGTAGAAGAAAGCTTTGCGCTGATTCCGACTTGCGCTCAGTCAACCATTGCGGACCTGATCGAACAGGCAGCCTGCCATTCCCGATCCCGAAGTGATCTGGTAAAAGAAGCTCTGGAACGACGCGAAAGTCTTGGTTCAGTGATCAGCCATGATGAAGGCTTTGGCCTGCTGCATGCCAGTGCCCCGAATCTGGAAGGTCTGGAATACTTTATCCTCATTCCAGAAGGCAAAACCTTTACCAGTCCAGAACTTGAAGGCATCACCTTCATGGCCGTCTCCTTAATGCCTGATACAGCAACCAAGCTGGACCGGGAAGTCCTGTCCGCATTAAACAGCGGACTGGTTACCAGCGAAAGCTGGCTGGAAGCTTTAAAAACTCACAATTCAAGCCGGGCGGTCAGCCTGCTTGAAGAACTGCTTGAAACAGTCAGTCCGGTCCATCGCTAAAGCCAAAGTCCGGCGATGGTTCAGGATGAAGCCCCCGCTTGAAGCATAAAAAATAGGTCCAGGAAATCTGGGCACGCATAAAAAATAGAACGCATAGAAAATAGAAACCCATAAAAAATAGAAAAGACAAAAGGTTTACCGCTCACCCGGCTTGATTGATTTCTCATTGATCAAAACGTTAAGCCAGGCATAAAGAATAGAACCCACCAAAATCGATTTGCAAAAAACGCATAAAAATAGAGACAGGCCTTGTCATCGGAAGGTCCGTCCAAAAGGAAGTCAACAGAAAGAGAGAACACATCATGGCATTCTTCAACCGCAAAAAGAAAAACGAAACTCCAAAAGTCCTCGACGCTAAAAATATCCGCACGGGATGCAAAGCTGCAAACTCTGATGAAGCCATCCGTTCGGTAGGAAAAATGCTGCTGGATGGCGGCTACATTACGGAAGGCTACATCGAAGGCATGCTCAACCGTGACCACGATCTGACCACATATATCGGTAACGATATCGCCATTCCTCATGGTGAATACGAAGTAAAAGACTGCGTACTCAATACCGGTCTTGCAGTTCAGATCTACCCAGAGGGTATTGAATGGGGCGGTGGAAGAGTCCGTATCGTCATCGGTATCGCGGCTTCCACTGAAGATCACGTCACGATCCTCCAGAACATCGCTGAAAAACTTGGGGATATGGAAATGGTTGAAACGGTTGTCCGTTCCGATCCGAAAAAAATCTGCGAAATCCTGACTGTTGCTTAATCCAGACTGGAAAACTTGACAGTGCTGACCACTCCTGTTGGATCAGATGGGACCATTCCATCTGATCCGTGGGAGTAAAAGAATCACATCCAACAAAGCTAAACCAATTCTGATTTAAAGATAAAGATAGAGATAGAGATAGAAGGAGAAACTATGAAAACTAGAGCAGTCCGTCTGTATGGTGTGGATGATATCCGCCTCGACGAAATCGAATTACCAGAAATCCAGGATGACGAAATTCTCGTCAAAGTTGTATCTGACTCCATTTGCATGTCCACATGGAAAACAGTGAAACAGGGAGCCAAACACAAACGTGTTCCAAACGATGTCTATGATCACCCAATCATCATCGGCCATGAATTTGCAGGGGACATCGTGAAAGTCGGCAAAAAATGGCAGGATAAGTTTAAACCTGGTCAGAAATTTGCTCAGCAGCCAGCAATCCCAGGCCAGATGGAATCTCCAGGATATTCCTATCAGTACTGTGGCGGCGACACCGAATACTGCATCTTCCCAAACCACATTATTGAATCGGGATGCCTCTGGACCTTTGATGGCGATGCCTATTTCGCATCCAGCGTAGCCGAACCAGTTTCCTGCTGCATCGGCGGCTACCACACCAACTACCACACTGTTCCTGGTACTTACCAGCATGTCATGGGAACCAAAGAAGGCGGCAACATCATTATTCTTGGCGGCTGCGGCCCAATGGGACTGGGAGCCATCTCCTATGGCCTGACGTTTGAAAATAAACCAAAACGCATTGTGGTTACTGAAATTTCAGATGAACGCATTGCCAGAGCCCGCGAAGTGATTTCTGAAGAAGAAGCAAAAGAACATGGCGTTGAACTGATCTATGTCAACACCGCAAACATGGAAAACCAGAGAGAAGAACTGATGGCCTTAACCGATGGTCATGGTTATGATGATGTCTTCGTTTACATTCCAAATGAAGCAGTCTGCGAACTGGGCAACTCCATCATGGCCTATGATGGCTGCATGAACTTATTTGCCGGACCATCCAATCCACAGTTTGCAGCGAAGATCAACCTGTATGATTCCCACTACTCCAGAAGTAAAGTCATTGGCTCGACTGGTGGAACAATCGATGATATGAAAGAAGCCATCGATAAAAACGCAGCTGGCCTGATTAATTCGGCCGTTATGGTGACTCATGTTGGCGGTCTGGATTCCGTTGTTGAAACAACAAAGAATCTGCCAAACGTTCCAGGTGGTAAAAAACTGGTTTACACCCACATCAACATGCCAATGACCGCAATTGATGATTTCGGCAAACTTGGCGAAACCGATCCGTTCTTCAAAGAACTGGATGAAGTCTGCAAGAAAAATAAAGGCCTCTGGTCCGCTGAAGCCGAAAAAATGCTTCTCGAACATTTCAACGCGGCATAAGATAAAATAAGCTTGAATGAAATTGAATGATCCTGAAGTTTAGAAATCCCGATCTTCAAAATCGTTCATCCGCAAAGCATTTCCTTTCACAAAGAACACCGGATCTGATTTCCCCAGTCATTTCCGGTTAACCGATAGATTCGTACCGAGTCAGTTTTGTCAAAAACCCGTCTTCCCCAGACTGGTTTTTGATTTTTGATTGGATGAGCGATTAAATGATGAATGAAAAAGGGAATATTAAAAATAGTGGTAAAAATTTTACACTAAGGCGTGAAAAGTGAAAAAATCGAACCGGTTTTCTGACAATAATTGTAAAAATCGCTATCATTAAAGCAATATTGTAAATATCGAACAGGAGGTGTAGGCGGCAATTCCTCCTTGCAGCAAGCTATCAAGCGATGGAGTTTTGTTGCCGCATTAGATGACGGATGGCAGCCGCGGCAATCGGTATGTCGCATTGAAAATCTTTCTCGATCTGAACTCGGGAAAAATGGATACAGGGGATACCTTCTACTTTCCAGACTGGAAAGAGGCATCTGTTTTCTTCAAATCCAATCAGGATGCAATTTTAACCAATCAGATCATGCAGGATAAATTAGAGGGAGCACTCGAATTTGAATCCAGTAAGTATGTCCTCAAAGATCCAGATTCAATCCAGTGCGTCAGACGGGAAGATCTCAATCCGGATTCCCTCAACAGCTATGGGGTGGCCATGCGCTTTAATGAAACGATTTTGATGAATCTGCTTGTTCCCTTTGATGCACGTTTTGAAAAACCATTTTATCTGACGATCTATCAGCGCCTGGGCCATACCATCAAACATGAGCAGGCTTATGTCTTGATGGAGCAGCCAATTCTCTCCGTTTTCCATACCTACAGGGATGCTTACCAGCAGGTGGAGGCGCAGTATCGAAGCTATGTCCACGACTGGTTTGAGAATCTGGAAGAAGCGGATCAAAAAGTCGTTTTTAGTGCCCAGGGTCTTTACTATAAGCCTGATGGACCGTATGACATGTTCATTCTGGCCAGTATCCACCGCATTGATCCTTCTGTGCCTGATTATGGACTGGACAAAAGACCGCTTAACTTTTTTGTGGCCATGGAAGGAACGCGGGCCGCAAAGTTCATGAACTGGAATCCAATGCCTGATCTGGATGATGATTCAGAAGATACATTGGAACTGGCGGCTGATTTTCTCAATGAGATTCCCAGTGATGGCTATCTGCACTGAAAATGCGGGAGCGCGCCTGGAATTTCAGCTGGAGTTCAATCATCCAAAAAAGACAACAGAGAGCATCTGGCCACATCGAAAAAGATCGTCTCAAAACGAGAAGAATTATTTCTGAAGACGAAAAGAATGCTCAAAGACACCAGGTCTGCCAGACAGCCGGGGCATTGAAAATTCTGTCTGAAATCAGAATCGAAATGCGAAATCAAGGACGTCCATTCCCTTTACAACGGAAGTGGACGTCTTTTTTGGTGACCAAAAAGGAAAACAGGACAGCCATCAGGAAAACTTGAACCAAAGAGAAATCGAACTTTCTGGCATAGAATTCCATTCTATCCTTACAAGGCGCGCCAGTGAAAATCTGACAGGAATCCAGAGAAGAAAACAGAATGGAAGAAAGCTGAATCTGCTCGCAGTCCAGACCCCAAGTCGTCCAGCAGAAAGAAAAGATAGGATAGATAAGAATTAACTTAATTTTTGATTATTCAGTAAATTAATAACTAAATTAAGTTGAAAACGCTTAATTATATTGTTGACGCGGATTTCTGAAACCGCTATCCTGAAAATGAAGAGGCGCTCTGATCATAGTCTTCTACCAAATCTGTTGGACAGGGCCAGAGAAGCCGGAGCCAGGTGATGGCTGGAAAGGAAAATCATGCTTTGTAAAAACATTCCACTCAACAAGACTGCCTATGTGGAAACGTACATTCTCAACAATACGAAAGAATATAACGTCGGCAAGAAAAAGCCGCTTGTGCTGGTAATTCCTGGCGGCGGATTTACCTTTACCTCGGATCGTGAAGCAGAACCAATTGCTTTACGCTTCAATGCGATTGGCTGCCACGCGGCAATCTTGTGGTATACCGTCATGGATCAGGTGATGAACGTCCCAAGAAATGGTCTGATCGAATGCATGCAGGCTGTGGCTTACTTCCGCGCGCATGCGGATGAGTATCTGATTGATCCGAAAAATATCATCGTCTGTGGTTTTTCCGCTGGCGGCAATATTGCCTTAAATGCGGCCACCCAGTGGCAGGAAGCCTGGCTGGATGCACCAACCAACACCACCCCAGAACAGCGTAGAGTCGATCTTTGTATCGACTGCTATGGCGGCGTCCAGTTCAATGCTGCAAAACCTGGTGAGCGTCAGGGATTTGCAACAGAACTGCTCATGACTCCAATGACCGTCAATGAACGTTGGTTTGGCGTGGACGACCCAACTTTGGAACAAGTCAAGGCCATGAATCCGATCTACCATATCGATCCCAACTATTGCCCACCAATGTTTATCTGGCATACCGGGGAAGACCAGCTTGTCCCGGTTGAACAGGCTCTGGATCTGGCTACCGCTTTATGCAAAGCCAAAGTGCCCTTTGAACTGGTCGTTTACGAAAAAGGAGAACATGGTCTGGCCAATGCGGACCGCACGACGGCGCGTAAAGACAGCCATTTTAACCGCCATGTCGGCAAATGGTTTGACCAGTGCGCCGAATGGTTAGCGCCCTATATCGACTATCCGGAAAACCTGTATGGCCTGCAGGCCAAAGGCGTTCCCACTTCCGGTGTGCGCGACTAAAAGCAGTTTTCTGGAAGCGGATTCCTGAAAAGAACGAGCAGGGAACATTTTCTTCAATTCATAACCATAATGGATCAACAACGGATTTTGTCTGGCTTTTGGCCGACAGAATTCGTTTTTTACAGTTTGGATGAAGGCCTGAAATGGACTGGTTTGGATAACGTTTCATCGATTCGACACTTGTTTTGTCGAACGCTTCGATGAATTTTTGTCGAACACTTCGACAACTCGTTTATCGATATCGATGAACATCTGAATACTGGAATTTAGGGAAGATGCAGCTCTTATGGAAAAGTACGGATCCAAGGGACAAAAGGACAGTCCTGGAAATTGGCAGTGTCTGTTTTGTTTAACTCGATGGTAAGGAGCAGATTCTTGCATTTGCCGCAAAAAATTCCTGTAAGCGTTGACATCTGAAGAAAAGCTTCTATAAAATAAGGGCGTAAACGAAAAACGGCTTGTAACTTCTCCGGAAGGCTTTCCCGATTCGTTCGAAAAACAACTCAGAATTGAAGTGTGTTTTTTGATGCGGATTTTTGAAAGCAGATGGAGAAGTTTTTTTGTTGCTCAAGCCAGGATCCGATGGGATCGAAGGAGAAAAGAGTCATGTTTAATTTTTTCAAGAAAGAAGAATTCAAAATTGTCAGCCCGACGGATGGAACTCTGATTCCATTGGGTGAAGTGCCTGATCAGATGTTTTCCCAGAAACTGATGGGGGATGGCTTTGCGGTTGTTCCAAAAGCCAATACCATTGTCGCCCCATTATCGGGAACCGCTGAAAGTGTCTTTCCAACCGGTCATGCGGTGGGCATCAAAACCAAAGACGGCATCGAATGCATTGTCCACATCGGTCTGGATACAGTCGATCTCAATGGCGAAGGGTTCCGCCCACTCATCCGTCAGGGCGACAAAGTTAAAGCCGGCCAGCCAATCGTGGAAATTGAGCGCCAGAAAATTGAAGACAAAGGCTATAAGACAGTAACGATGGTTGTTTTCCCGGCAGGTTATGATCATGCCTTCAATTTAGGCAAAAAAGCCACCTCAGCCGGAGAAGTGCTGGTGAAATAATGGCAGCTGCAGCCAAAAAGCCGGTTTTTAATCCTTATCTGCCGTTGTGGGAATTCGTCCCGGATGGCGAACCCCATGTCTTTGGAAACCGGCTGTATATCTACGGCTCTCACGATGTATACGAGGGATCGATCTATTGCGAAGCGCCATACACAGTATGGTCTGCCCCGTTAGACGATTTATCGAACTGGACAAACCATGGCATAACTTATACCGGAAAGGAAGATCCGTTCAACGATAACGGAAAACACCGGATGTTTGCGCCTGACGTGTGCGAAAAGAATGGAAAGTACTATCTGTATTATGGCCTGGATACAGCGGATACGATTTCTGTTGCAATGTCGGATAAGCCGGAAGGACCTTTCCATTTCTATGGTCATGTCCATTATTCCGATGGCATCGTCTGGGGCAAAAAGCCGGGTGAACATCAGTGTTTTGATCCTGGGATCTTTGTGGATGACGATGGCCAGGTGTATCTGTATTCGGGTTTTTCTACTTCTTATGAAGTGATGGAACGAATTCGGAAGAAACTGCCGCCAGAACTTGCAGAAAATTTCTCGATGACTCTGGATGGCAGTGATGTGGTCCGACTGGATGACGATATGCTGACAATCAAGGAAGGCCCATATCCGTGTCTGCCGGGCGTGGCAAATTCAGCTGGAACAGGCTTTGAAGGCCATGAATTCTTTGAAGCGTCTTCCCTGCGCAAGTTCAATGGCCGTTACTATGCGATTTATTCGAGCGTGAATGGTCATGAACTGTGCTATGCCATGTCCGACAATCCGATGTCAGGCTTTGAATATAAGGGTGTTCTGCATTCCAATGGGAATTTCGGCCTGAGCGAGGATGGCAAACCGGAATTCAACTATGCCAATAACCACGGTTCAGCGATCGAACTGAATGGAAACTACTACATTTTTGGCCATCGGCATACCGGAAGAAGCCAATACCAGCGGCAGGGAGTGGCTGAAAAGCTGACAATGAATCCCGATGGGACATTTAATCAGGCCTTGATGACTTCCTGTGGGCTTCATGATGGCCCTCTTCCCGCCCAGGGAAAATTTCCAGCCTCCATTGCCTGTGTTTTAAAGGGACCGAAGGGAGCTGTCAAAGCGGATGAAAAGACAGACTATTCGCAATCTCCCGTGATCCTGCTTGAAGATGGCGTTTCATATGTGGCCAATTTGCGGGCTGGATCCATTGTGGGATATCGGTATTTCCAGGTGGATCCAGACCACCAGCATGTGGAACTGGCACTGAGTGTCCAGAATCTGAGTGGCGAGCCAGCAATTGTTGAAGTAAGCTTTACCCCAGATGGAGAAGTTGTTGCGTCTCTTGAAGTTGCACCAACAATATGTGAAAATTTACCTGAAAAGAGAGATTCTCTGAACCTTGGAAAATCTGATTCGGATTGTATTCAAAAAAGATTCCAAACGGTCCATGCTGGATTAGATTTACCTGACGAAGCATTCGCACTGTATTGCCGCGTAAAAAATGGCGGCCCAATCGACCTTTTTGGATTCAAAATGAGCTAAATGTTCGACTTAATTTTTATTGATTAAGTGAACAGGCATAAAAAGTTAAGTTAAATTTACTTAAATTATGTGTTGACAGCGGTACCAAATCCAGATATTCTAAAGATGTCCTCAGGGAAACATAAAGAGGAGTGAGACAAACAGAATGAAAGTCGTTCGAAATATCAATAACAACGTTGCTGTATGTCTCGATGATCAAGGTCACGAACTGATTGCGATCGGCAAGGGAATCGGGTTTAAAAAAGCCCCTTACGAAATCTCCCTGGACCAGATTGATGAGACATATTACAATCTGGACTCTCATTACAAGTCTCTGTTGACGGAAATCTCCCCAGAGATTCTGGAACTGGCGATGAAAATCACCAATAAGGGCCAGCGGTATCTGGGAATTCAGATCAAGCCAGCCTTTGTCTTCGCACTGGCGGACCATATTCATAGCTGCATCAAAAATGCCCAGGCGGGGCTCTTCGTGAGTAACCCAATGAGCAATGAGATCCGGCACTTATATGAACGTGAATACCGCCTTGGCCAGTGGGCCGTGAAGATGATGGAAAAAGCTGGAAAAGTAAAACTTCCCAGCAGTGAAGCTGGCAACATTGCCCTGCACTTTCTCAACGCGGCGCAATCCATCAATGAAGCAAGAAAAGATGACACGGAACGGTTTGTTGATGATATCACCGATATCATCGAAAGTGAGATGAATCTCATCATTGACCGCAACAGTCTCAACTATTCCCGCTTTGTTACGCATCTGAAGTATGTCCTTAAGCGTTCCAATGCAATGGATAAGGAAAACTCAGAAAATGCGCGGATGTTTGATGAAATGTATGAGCAGTATCCCAATCTTCAAAACAGTATCCAAAAAATAAAAACTTACATGACGGGTGAGCTTGGTGTAGAGCCTTCCAAAGAGGAAATGCTCTATCTGATGATCCACCTCAACCGTCTATGTTCAGGAGAAGGATTGTAACGAAAGGCTTAACCTGGCTCCTGTTCAAAGTCCATAGATGTTTTCAGCATGTCTGTGCGCTTTGAACAGGAACCAGGTTTTTTTCTCAGATGACAAAAGCGCGCATTGGCTGACGAGAAAGACATAAACCAAAACCAGATTCCATCTGGCAAGGGCCTGATGATCGAGAAATCGATCCTTTCAAAACCTGCCAATCTGCCTGATTGGCAGCAAGCATTGTTTTGCATGAATCACTGTTTTATCAACTTTATCCGCTTTATCCACACTGTTTGAAGTCATGAAAATCATGACCAGCCAAAGAGAAAAGAAATCAGGAGGAACTTATGGCTAAGTATACCGAAATGTGTACCTCGATTCTCGAAACCGTTGGTGGCAAGGAAAACCTCACCGGCGCAGTACACTGCATGACTCGTCTTCGTCTCAACTACAAAGACAAATCCAAAATCCAGGTCGACGATGTGAAAAAGATTCCTGGTGTTCTGGGCGCCCAGTTCTCGGGCGAACAGTTCCAGATCATCATTGGTCAGAACGTATCGGATGTTTATCCTGAATTCTGCGCCATGACTGGCCTTGGGGCAGCGGCTGCCATTGATGAAAACCTCGATGGGCCAAAAGAACCTTTCAGCTGGAAAGCCATTCCCAATAAAATGCTGGATTACATCTCCGGATCGATTGCTCCAATCCTGCCGATCATGATGGGTGCCGGATTCTTCAAACTGTTCTATGCCCTGTTTGGACCATCCATGTTCAATCTGTTCCCGGAAGACAGCCAGCTGATGCAGCTGTTATACATCGTAGGAAACGCTGGATTCTACTTCATGCCGGTCTTTGTTGCCTATGGTGCAGCTAAAAAACTGAATACCAGTATTCCACTTGCCTTATTGCTTTCGACTTTACTGATTGACCCGAACATCCTGGAAATTGTATCGGCCGGTGAACCATTCAATGTTTACGGCATTTTCCCGATGCAGCTGAACAACTACACACAGTCCGTTCTGCCTTCCTTATTAACGGTATGGATTTTGATGTATGTGAATAAGTTTTTCCAGAAATATATTCCAACCGCTATCAAGGTCATCGGTGTTCCATTCTGCACGCTGATTGTCATGGTTCCTTTGATGTATTGCCTGCTGGCTCCAGTTGGAAATACGATTGGTCTTGGTCTTGCAAAAGCATTTGAAGTTTTATATCAGGTGGCTGGTCCTGTTGCAATTGCGATTATCGGTGCATTCTGGCCGTTCATGGTTGCCACAGGTATGCATGTGGCCGTTGTTCAGATTGCCTTACTCAACATTACAACACTGGGTTACGACCCAATCGTTCTGTCCGGTGCCAACATTGCCAACTACGCTTTAATGGGTATGGCTCTGGCTTTCTTCTTAAGAACAAAAGGCCAGACCAGGCAGATGGCTGGTGCCAACGTCATTACACTGATTGTTGGTGGTATTTCTGAACCGACTCTGTTTGGCGAACTGCTTGTCAATAAAAAGGCGATGATTTCGCAGATCATCGGTGGATTTATTGGCGGTCTGATCGGCGGCCTGTTTGGGGTTGCGGTCTATACCATGGGTGCTTCCAACTTCTTAACCGTTTTGCAGTATGCCGGCGGTCCTGCTTCTAACTTCATCAATGCCTGCATTGCCTGTGCAGCTGCATTCCTTTGCTCCCTGGCAACCGGACTTGTCTTAGGATTTGGCGAAGGGAAAGTGGAAGCGGACTGGAAAGCGAAAAAAGCCAGCGTACGCAACCGCAAGAAAAACAACGCTGCAATTGATGACGATGAAGAAGCAAAACCTGCAAAAATCTAATTCAAACTGAACGTTCTACTCAGTTCTAACCATTCCTGAACTGTGCAATTCCTTTTTCGGGTCTGTCGGGTCTGACCGGCCAGACAAAGGAAGAATAAAAAAAGGTTCAAGGAAACTTGCGATTCCTTGGACCTTTTCTTTCTATTTTAAATAAATCAATTTTATTTAAAATATTTAAATAAAAAGCTATAAGAGAAATGAGTCTCTTTGAGATTCGAGTTCGAAGAGAAGATCAGGCCGAGTCCCGGATGATCAGTTTGCCATTGATCTGTACGTTCACCGTTTCTTTATATTTATTTTGGATCACATTGAGCAACAGAGAAGCCGCACTCAGCCCCATGAAGCCCTTGGGAATGTGATAGGTCGAAAGCGGAGGCTGGGCAATGGAAGAGTAAGACAGATTGTCAAAACCAATGATGGCAACATCTTCCGGAATGCGATAGCCCACTTCTTTAAACGCCCGCATGGCGCCTAAAGCAATTTCATCATTGTCCGCAAAATAGCAGCGGGCAATGGGTTCACCGTTTTTTAGAATTGCCAGCATATCCGCGCATGCTCCCTCCAAAGAAGGCGAAAGCTTGTGGATGATCGATTTAGAAACCGACATCGAATGCGCCCGGACGGCTCCAAAGAATCCCTCTTCCCGTTGGGCAAAGTTAGCAACGGCCTGGCTGGCGTGCAGATAGCCGGGTTGGGCCTGCCAGCGGGAGATCAGATAGTCCGTGGCCGCAAATGCCCCATCCTGGTTGGCAATTGAGACGGAATTGACATTGACGCCTGGAAAGCGGGTGTCCAGTAAAACCAGCGGCGCACTCAGCTTCATGAAGGGCATAAATTCCTCACGTGACATGGTGGTTCCAAGCAGGATAATCCCTGCGTAGTGACAGTTTTCCAGGAGACGGACCTGTTCATCAATATTGTCCAGATCATGAATATGGCAGACCGAAAGCTGATAGCCGCTCTGTTTGAGATAGAGTTCGGTGCTGGTTGCCAGTTCCGTAAAGAAGGGCGTATCGAAGACAAAGTTTTTATGGAAGAAGACAAATCCGACAGTTTTAGAGGCCGAACGTTTGGCGTCGATCCGGGTAAAGTCATAGCCCATCGAGCGGGCGGTGGAAATCACTTCCCGGCGGAGTTTCTCACTGACACCAGATTTATTGTTCAGGGCCATGGATACGGCAGCGGTAGAAATGCCCATCGTTTCGGCGATCTGTTTGGCAGTAACTTTCATCTCTCTATCTTCCTCTCTGTTTCGATGTCGCAATGCATGCTGAATCTGCTTTAGGTGAACGTTTTTCTGACCAAAAGCCAGAAAAATGGAATCAAACCTATTATAACCGGATTATCGGTTTAAAAAAATAACCCGCAAAATCTGTCAGGGAAAGTTTTCCAGCTTAAGTCATACCGTTTCTTTTTCTTCCAGAATTTCGATTGCCTGCAAAAAATCAGGATCCAGAAAGATGAAGTCTTGGAAAAACGGAAGAGAAGAAAACCAAATCTGTCAGGAAAGAACAGAAGAAAACCCAACCGCTCAAGAAAGAACAGAAGTCAAATTGACGAGAAGAGAAAGGATTTCTATGCATACGATCAAAATCGGGCTTGCCCCAACCCGCCGCACTATTTTCTCTGCTCCAGCTGCTGTTGAGTATGCTGGCTACACCCGCGCAAAGCTGCGTGACATGGGTGTGGAATTTGTGGATATCGATGACATCGCTGATGACGGTCTTTTACATGACGATGTCGATCGTTTAAAAATCCAGGAAAAATTTCTGGCCGAACAGATTGATGGTCTGTTTGTGCCGCATGGCAACTTTGGAACAGAGTACGAAGTGGCCAGACTCGCAAAAGCTTTAAATGTCCCAGTTCTTTTATGGGCTCCAAGAGATGAACGGCCGGATGAAAACGGCATCCGTCAGCGCGACTCCCAATGCGGTGTGTTTGCAACCGGTAAAGTCCTCCGCCGTTTTCGCGTTCCGTTTACTTATCTTTGTAACTGCAATCTTTCGGATCCTGAATTCGAGCGCGGCATCCGCAATTTTCTGGCCGTGTGCAATGTGGTCAAAACATTCCGAAACACCCGTATTTTACAGATCGGCCCGCGTCCATTCGACTTCTGGTCTACGATGTGCAACGAAGGGGAGCTGCTTGAAAAGTTCAACATTCAGCTTTCGCCAATTCCAATTCCGGAACTGACTTCTACCATGAGAAATCTGGATGCCCAATCGGTAGTCGAAGTGATGGAATACTGCCGCGAGCACTTTGAAATTCGTGTTCCGGATAAGGCCCTGGAACAGATTGCCCGCTTAAAGATCGCGATGCGTACTTTAGCTGATCAATACGGCTGCAATGCCATTGCCATTCAGTGCTGGAACGCTCTTCAGTCGGAAATTGGCATTATGCCTTGTGCGGCCAACAGTCTGCTGAATGAAGAAGGTCTGCCAGTTGTGTGTGAAACCGATATTCATGGGGCTATTACCGCGGTGATGGCGGAAGCAGCCGGCATGGGAGAAAATCGGACCTTCTTTGCGGACTGGACGGTTCGTCATCCAGATAACGACAACGCGGAACTTCTCCAGCATTGCGGTCCTTGGCCTAAATCCTGTCTGGAAACAAAACCGGTGATTGGTTTTCCCCTGGCCTTTGATCATCCGGGAGCTGTTGAAGCCAAGGCCCGTTCTGGCAATGTGACGTTATGCCGGTTTGATGGGGACAATGGTGAATATTCCATGTTAATGGGCAATGCGAAAGTGGTCGATGGTCCATTTACAAAAGGAACGTATTGCTGGGTCGAAGTTGAAAACTGGAAACGCCTGGAAGCCAAGATCGTGGAAGGCCCTTATATCCACCATTGTGTAGGCATCCACCAGGATATCGTCCCCATTCTGTATGAGGCCTGCAAATATTTGAACATTACTCCAGATCTTTATGACAACAATGAAGAAGAAGTGAAAGCAATTTTACGAGGTGAATAGACATGGATGATCTGACAAGGAAAAGCTGGCAGTTACGCCGGGATATTCTCGAAATGATGGATCGCTCCAAAGCCGGTCATGTCGGCGGTGATTTAAGTGTCGTGGATATTCTCAACGTTCTATATAACGAAGTGATGAATGTTTCGCCCAAAAACTTTGGCGATGAAAATAGAGACCGCTTTTTATTGAGCAAAGGGCATTGTGCGGATGCATTGTTTGCGGTGCTTGGCGATTGCGGATTTTTCGACAAACGCGAAGCCATCGAAACCTTTTCCCAATATGGATCCCGCTTTATCGGGCATCCCAATACCGAAGTCAATGGCATTGAAATCAACTCTGGTTCGCTCGGTCATGGGCTGGCCATTGGTGTCGGTATGGCTTTAGCGGCTAAACGAAAAGGTCGCTCCTATCGCACGTATGTGGTGTTAGGGGATGGTGAAATGGCGGAAGGCTCGAACTACGAAGCCATGATGGCCGCCGCTCAATACAACCTCGACAATCTTTGCGCGACGGTTGATCTCAACGGCCTGCAAATTTCCGGCACGACCGATGAAGTCATGTCTACTGCTCCTTTAAACAAGAAATTTGAAGCCTTTGGCTGGAATGTCATTGAAGTGGCTGATGGCAACGATATTGCCCAGCTGCGCGCCGCGTATACCAAAGCTGCTGAATATAAAGGTAAACCCACCGTAGTCATTGCGCACACGATCAAAGGAAAAGGGGTTTCGTTTATGGAAAACCAGATTTCCTGGCACCATGGCATCATGAATCCTGCACAGTATCAACAGGCAATTGCCGAAATTGAGGAGGTCCTTGCATGAGTATTACGAACCGTCAGGCGATCTGCAATGTCTTATTAGAAGCCGCTAAAACCAATCCGGATCTGACCGTTGTCTGCTCCGATTCGCGAGGAAGCGGCAGTTTAACGCCTTTTGCCAAAGCTTATCCAGACCAGTTTGTTGAAGTCGGCATTGCGGAGCAGGATCTGGTGGGGATCGCGGCGGGGCTTGCCGCTGGGGGCATGCAGGTCTTTGCGGCCAGCCCTGCCAGCTTTCTGACGACCCGCAGCTATGAACAGGTTAAAGTCGATGTGGCTTACTCCAGCACCAATGTCAAACTGATCGGGATTTCCGGCGGGGTCAGCTATGGAGCCCTGGGCATGACGCATCATTCCACCCAGGACTTTGCGGCGATGACGGCGTTAACGGGTATGCGGGTGTATTGTCCTTCAGATCATTTCCAGACGGAAAAACTCGTTCAGGAACTGCTCAAAGATAACCTGCCTGCCTATATTCGCGTCAGTCGTTCGGCCACTGCTGATATTTATGATGAAAACATGCTCTTCGTGCTCAACCAGGCCAATGTCATTCAAAGCGGAACCGATGCTTTGATTGTTGCAGCTGGCGAAATGGTTCCATTTGCCAAAGAGGCCGCTGAAGAACTGGAAAGTCTTGGCTTTTCAGTTGGCGTGCTGGATATGTATTGCCTCAAACCGTTTGACACCAAGACGTTGCTGGAAATGGCCTCGAAAGTTCCAGTCGTGATCAGCGTCGAAGAACATTCTCAATACGGCGGCCTTGGCTCCCAGATCGCTCAGGCTTTATGCGCCAATGATCCTAAACCTTTAGTTGAAATGCATCTGCCCGATACCCATCTGGTTGCGGGAACCAATACGGAAATCTTTAAAGAATATGGCCTGGATGCCAGAGGCATTGCCAGAACCACCCTGCAGGCGATTGAAAAATCCCGAGGGCAAAGCACAATTCCCTCGGCAGCCTCGGTGCAGTAAAATGGCTGGACCATACATTCTGGGCATTGATCAGTCTACCCAGGGCACCAAAGCCATTCTCTTTGATGAAAAGGGAAACCTGATTGCCCGTGCGGACCGCCGCCATGAGCAGCTGATCAATGAAAAAGGTTATATTTCCCATAACCCGATGGATTTATACTGGAATACTTTGGCCAGCAGCGG
This sequence comes from Allobaculum sp. JKK-2023, assembly GCF_034745455.1. Lineage (NCBI taxonomy): Bacteria > Bacillati > Bacillota > Erysipelotrichia > Erysipelotrichales > Erysipelotrichaceae > Allobaculum > Allobaculum sp. JKK-2023. The sequence continues at coordinate 1,913,567 of NZ_JAYERV010000003.1, forward strand.
TGATGTCATCCGCAAAGCCGGCATTGATCCCGGCCAGATTGCGGCCATTGGCATTTCCAACCAGCGCGAAACGACCCTGATGTGGGATGAAAACGGCAACCCACTCGATAATGCGGTTGTCTGGCAATGCTCAAGAGCCAGTGAAGTCATTGAGCAGTTCCGGATACTGGAAGACGAAATTCGTCAGATCAGCGGTCTTGTGCTTTCCCCTTACTATCCAGCAGGCAAAATGCGCTGGCTGTTAGACCACGCACTGTCTGATCTGGAAAAGATGCCCAAGATTCATCTGGGCACTGTCGACAGCTGGCTGGTGTACAAACTGACTGGTGGCAAGGAATTCAAAACCGATGCCTCCAACGCCAGCCGCACCCAGCTTTTTGATTTGCAGACGGGGAACTGGTCACCAAGACTCTGCGAGATTTTTGGCATCAATCCTGACTGGCTGCCCAGAATCGTGGATTCCAATGCCTTGTTTGGCTATACCGATCTGGATGGCTTGCTGCCGGGTCCGGTTGCCATTCATGCCGTGATGGGGGATTCTCATGCCGCTTTATATGGCCAGGGCTGTCATGAAAAAGGACAGGTTAAAACTACAATGGGTACGGGATCCTCGATCATGATGAATATTGGGGATACCTGCACGATGTCCAAGCGCGGCCTGTCGACTTCACTGGCCTGGCGCATTGATGGAGTAACTGAATACGCCTTTGAGGGCAATATCAACTACGCGGGGGCCGTGATCTCCTGGCTGCAGGATGATCTTGGACTGGTCCGGGATGCGAAAGAAACCGAAGAGCTGGCCAGAAGCGCCAATCCATTGGATGAAACCATCTTTGTTCCTGCTTTTTCAGGATTATCGGCTCCCTATTGGGATGAGAAAGCCCGTGGCATGATTTGCAACATGTCCCGGACAACGGGACGTAAAGAAATCGTCAAAGCAGCGCTGGAAAGTATTGCCTATCAGATTACCGATATTCTCAACGCGATGGCCAGTGATTCCGCACTGGCTTTGCGGGAAGTCAAAGTCGATGGCGGGCCAACCAAAAACCGCTATCTGATGGAGTTTTTAAGCAATATCGCCCATACCAATGTCCTGGTCTCCTGTCAGGAAGAACTTTCTGCGATTGGGGCGGCCTATCTGGCTGGCATTTCGTGTGGCGTGTATCACAAAGAAGATTTGTTTGCGATGCGTGACTATCAGGTGTATACCCCTGTCATGGACATGACAGAATGGAAAAAACGGATGGATCGCTGGTATGACGCGATTGAGAGAATCCAGAAAGAAAAGAAAGAAAGGCAGACGCTAACATGTTAAAAATTACTGAAAATAAAAAGAATCTGACGCGTGATGGCAAACCGTTCTTCTATTTGGCGGATACGTGCTGGTCAGCATTCACCAATATTTCCGACCAGGAGTGGGACTACTATCTTACCAAGCGAAAAGCCCAGGGCTTTAACGTCATTCAGATCAATATTCTTCCGCAATGGGATGCGTCCGGAACGGATCTGGACTGGAAACCTTTTGTGGATAAGGATCCGATGAAGCTCAATGACGCCTACTTCGAACATGCCCGCGCAATGGCTCAAAAGGCCAAAGACCAAGGCTTTGAACTGGCGCTGGTTGTCTTATGGTGCAACTACATTCCAGGCACATGGGCATCGAAAATGTTCCCGACGGATATTCTGCCTAAAGAATTCATCGTTCCTTATGTGAAGAAAGTCGATGAGACCTTCTCGGATCTCGATCCAGTCTATGTCATCAGCGGCGATACTGACTTCCCAGAACGTCTGACGGAAGAATACTATATCGAAGCCTGCAATGAACTCAAAAAGCTACATCCAGACGGCCTCTATACGACCCATATCAAAGGCAGATATTCCTATATTCCTAAAGAATTAGAAGACAATCTCGATCTGCACTTCTACCAGAGCGGCCACAATGCCAAAGATCTGACCATGCCCTATTCCTTATCCGAAAAGATGCAGGAACTGTATGAATCGAAACCTTTGCTCAATTCTGAACCGTGCTATGAAGAAATGGGCTATTCAGGTGGTCAGTATGGACGCTGGACCAGACGAGATGTTCGCAGGGCTGCCTGGGTTTCCTTATTATCGGGAGCCAGTGCAGGAATCACCTATGGGGCGGCTGGCATTTACAGCTGGCACCAGGCTGGCAAAGACTTCATGGCCAAACTTGGCGAAGGCTTTGATATGCCCAAATCCTGGCCGGAAGCCATGAATTTTCCCGGTGCATGGGACTATGGCTTTATCCGTCACATCCTGGAAGGAAAAGAAATCACGCCAAGACAGGATCTTCTGGCCAACAAGACCACAGACATCCGGGTGGCTGAAGACCAGAATGGTCAGTTGTACATCTACGTGCCATCCAATACAAAAGTTCGTCTGCATGGTGATTTAAGCAATTATCAGTTTGAATGCATCGACCTGGCCGACCGGTTTGTGAGCACTCTGCCGGCTGTATATAAAGAGGATCTGACCATCATTGATATGCATCCATTCCACGAGGATGCTCTGATTCTTGCTCATCCTGCAAAAGACTGAACCACGCAAAAAGATGCAAACCTCAGGGATTTCCTCATCCTTTCAATCTGTAAAAAGTCACAGATTCTCTCGGTCTGTGGCTTTTTGATTTTTCAGGACCTGAAGAAGGCCAGACCAGAAAAAGGGAAATGTAGGAAAAAATACCAGCAGAACCTGAAAACTATAGACCATAAATACCACTAGAATCAGAATCCAAGTGCCATTTGAATATGAAAAAACGCCAGAAACAATGTCCTGGCGCAGGGAGAATTGGATTTTCTGTTTGTCTGTTTATTGATCTCTTTGATTATTGGTTGGGCCGCGTTCTGTCGATGCGCCGAGTTTTATGGGGAGTCTGGGCAAACTGACCGGTTCATCTGAGACGACCAGATCGGCATGCGATTGGCTGGAAGAGTGCTGGCTGATTCTATTCTTCAGAAAAATCGTGGTCTTCGTTGAGCAGTTCCAGATAAATTTCGTGCAGAATGTCTGGAACTTCTAACAGATCGATGGCCTGTTCAAATGAAATGTTCATGTTTTTGTGAAGGGCACGAAGAGCGTTTAATTCGAGTCTTCTTGTTACTGCCACATATCCTTGTCTGTAACCTTTTCTATATCCTTTTGCAAAGGAATGGCTGAGTGGGTGGTTTGTAAGGCCCGATTCATCCAATTCCTTCTTCAGTTCCTTTTCCATTTCGACTTCAAAATCACCAGGCAAAATTTGATCGTTTTCCATTTGTCGTATTTCCTCCTTGTCAGGGTTCATTTTCTTTACAGATCCAATTCTCTGAAATGAGCGGGATTATCTGTGGGCTGCTCACTCTCATATACGCAGGATCTTCAATTTTGTTTCCCAATGGAAAAGAATTTTTTGAGTATTTTTGAATGTCGATCGGAATGAAGGATACTTGGGCCAGAGGCGTTTTTCGCGTCCATCTCTAAACAATAGTATAAGGGGAGTTTGATTTTCCAGACTCAAACGAATACCAGTAGAATCTGAAACTTCAGACCATGAACATTCGCAGATTGTTAAATTCCAGCAGAACAGGAAAAACGCCAGAAAGATCACTTTCTGGCGTCTAACGACAATCAGATTTTCGGTATATCTGACCTTAGTGTCTGGGATCTTGAGAAGATCTGTTGCATCCTTAAATTTGATACCCGGACTTTCACTCAGAACTTTGGTGCCCTGCAAGTGGATTTGTTAAACAAGTCCCTGTGCAAACTGCATGTTACTTCTTTTCTTCGGATTCTGATTGCTTATGAAGCAGCTCAAGGTATTCGGGGCGCTCATTTTCTGGAATACCTGCCAACTCCATTGCCTGTTCTACAGAATAGTTAGATTTTGTGCAGATACTATTGAGAACATTTAAATAAACGCTTCTAGCATTTTCTTGTGCGATTTCTTGTGCGAGTGCTTCACCTAAATTACACATAGTATTCATCTCCTTTTCCATGGATTGAGTCATGCGAATGTTGAATTTCTTTTCTAGAATTTCGCCTTTTTTTGCTGCGCTCATTTTGTTTGAAAGCAGCACATAGAGCAAGCGAATAATCTCTGGGGCGTCTTCTGGGGGTTCTTCGTCACCAAGGTAGATCAGGACGATATCAAACAAATCATAATCGCTTTTCTTTTCCGGACAGTTACCATACTGCGGGTAACAAGCCGGCTGAATATGGTTGATGGTATTGGCCCGGTACTTAGCCTGGTTTTTACAGATCCAGATCGAATAGACTTTCTGAATGTTTTCGTAATGAATTCCAGTAAATACTCGCCCTTTTTGTACCACAATATTTTCACTGACGTAATATACCGTGCGTGCCATTAATCGACGGTGAGATTCAGGATTTTTTTGTCCTTCTACATTAATGATCAGATCGATCTGATTTTTCGAATCAGGAACATGGGATTTAAGCAGAATATCATAAAGAACGCCTTCATGATCTTCATATTTATGCACCGTATCAATACCGGTAATGAGTGGAGGGGTCTTATCAGAATTTGTTGGAACTTTAGAGACCGCAGGTTTTCCTTCGATGTACCTATTTTCGATATTCTCCACAGAACACTCCTTGTATTCTTCTGCGATTCCTTTAAGAAGATTGGCCAGAATTACTTTTTCCGATAAAAGACGTTTACAGCAGGCATCATAATCCGCCTGCAACTCGGTGGTTCGAAGTCCCTGTGCAATTGATGTTTCAACTTTTTGGAATGCCATTTCTTTATTCTCCTTTCCTTGTACCATATTTGGCTCAGAGGATCTACCGTCAATCTGATCATTTTTCAATCCATTTGATTCCATCACCGCAATAAAGCTGGTTGAACGAAAACAAGAATCGGATCAGTTCGTTGCAACCGATCTGGTGGATTAAATTCAGAACTGAAGGCCAATATCCTCTGCTCACATATCTATACGCAGGAGGATGAGGGGCGTTTCAGAACTGAATAGATTTACAGGAAATTTGTATTGGATCCAAATTTCAAAACCTTGCCTTGATTTACCGTGCTGAATGGATTCAAAGCACGACTTTATAGCATCTAAGATCCACGGCTCACTCTCATATACGCAAGATCAGGGGCATGTATCGAAAAAGCTGGAACATTTTTGGAAAAATTCTCAGGATTCAAGTTTAAGAATGTGCTCCCTCCTTTCACTGCCATCCGATTGTCCGTAACGAGCAGCATCAAAACCCATGACTCACTTCTATGTACGCAAGATGCTTGAGGATGTTTCAAAACCAGGAAGTTTTTCCGAAAAAAATGAATACTTAGATTTTTGGAGTGAAAAAAGCTGTTCTGCTGATTTGGATGGAGTGATCTATATAGATAGGCATCGATTGGCGGTGGAGCAGTCCGATAAGTTGTGGAAGCCAGGAAAATCAAAAACGATATCTGTTCGAAATGTGGAAAATGAGCCAAAATAGAAGAAGAAAATCGGTGATAAATCGAGAAAATAAACAGATAAAGGAGATATGTATGGCAATTCTGAATGCGAATCTTTATTCAAACGCTCTGATGCGCACAGTTCCAGTGACGGTTGTTTTACCCAGTGATAAAGTCGATGCCAATGGAAAACGGATGGCGAAAGGACCATTCAAGACGCTCTATTTGCTGCATGGAATCTTTGGAGACAATACCGACTGGGTGATGGGAACCCGGGTCGTGCGTTGGGCGATGGATCACAATCTTGCGGTGGTGATGCCGGCAGGTGAAAACCATTTTTACGTCAATCATGGCCGTGGGCAGGACTATGGGGAATTTATCGGTAAAGAGCTTGTGGAACTGACAAGAGAAATGTTCCCGTTATCCACTTGCAAGGAGGATACTTTTATCGGCGGTCTGTCCATGGGCGGCTGGGGAGCCATGATCAATGGTTTGCGCAATCCGGATACCTTTGGCGGTGTCATTTCCCTTTCGGGAGCGATTCTGGTCGATGAAATGATTCCAGAAGTGGATAGTCCGAATGTTTTGGAAGATCGCGAGTTCAATGTAGGCTGCTCAGGTCATTTACGAGGCAGTATAAAAGGTTCGGAAGATGATTTGTTCAAGCAGATTGCAGACAATGTCAAAAACCACAAAGAGCAGCGTTTTTATGTTGCCTGTGGAACGGAAGATCCGCTGCTTCCGGCAACTCAGGGCCTTTATGGCGCATTAACGAATGCTGGCTTTCCTGTGACGCTGGATTTGCAGCCAGGGGGTCACGAATGGGATTTCTGGGATTCGCAGATTGAAAAAGTCATTGACTGGATTGAACCGGCAAAAGAAGCTGCCATCAGCAGCGGGAATATTTCCTGATCTTTCATTTTTGATGGATACCGGATAAATGATCGATTCAGGTATAATAGTTGCCTGAATCAGGGATAAACCAACTTTAAGTCCAAGTGCATTTCTATCAATTTATAAGGATTTATAAGGATTTATACGACAGCCTGCCTGAGGAATCTTCCTTGGATCTGCGGGCTTTTTTTAATGGAAGGCCCCTGAAGCAGATGAAGCGTTTGAAAGGTCTGATCGGCTTATTGTAAAGGAAAAAATCAATCGAATTCAGCGCTGGGAAGTTGTCAGAAATCTTCTTTTCAGGCCATTTCTATCAATCCGGATACAAAGTGATATTTCCCGGTTCATAAAACTACATCCTTAACCAAACTTTAGGTCTACTATCAACACTGGATAAAGTTGATAGGACATCGTGGCTGAAATGGATCAATTATGCCTTCTGGATATTACGACCATTTGAATTCAGCCCGAAAGCTGAACGAAGTGGATTTCCCCCCGACCATTGCGTATTGGTTTTCTGGCGCCTGCCGCCACCCTGTTCTTGCAGCCGCAGGCTGCTCATTTGAATTGAGAAGAGGAAACAGATCAGGAGGAAAAAGGATGTACACGATTGGCCAGGTATCGAAGATGACAGGACTGCCAGTTTCCACGCTTCGTTATTATGACAGAGAAGGGTTGTTCCCCGATTTAGAAAGAGATGCCGGAATCCGTCAGTTCAGTGAAGCCGAGATTGAAATTATTAAAACAATCGACTGCCTGAAGAAAAGTGGACTGGAGATCAAGGCAATCCGTCAGTTTCTGGAATGGGCCAAACAAGGAGAAAGCACCTTTCCCGAACGTCTCCAGCTTCTGGAGGCGCAGCGTGAGGTGATGAAAGAAGAAATGGATAAACTGGCCGAGACGCTTGCCATGATTGATTACAAATGCTGGTATTTTGCACAGGCAATTGAAATGGGAGAAGAGGCCGCCGACCAGATTCCACCCGAACAGATGCCCCCCGCAATCCGGGAGGTCTGGAGTCGTCTGAAACAGGAGACTCCAGAGCATTGAAGCGGTCTTTTTTGGAGCGATGAAGTCAGAACTGGGGGACAGAATTGCACCTGCTTGCCAGTCCTGTTTCTGCAATTGGACTGAAAAGTGATGGTGTATTTTTTTTGAAAATCCGGCGCCTGCCGCCTTGGCTGTCTTTTAATGGGCAGCCTTTTTTTCATGATTGCTTTTGTCTGTTCAGGAAGGAAACAGAAGGCATGCGCCTTAAATTATGGCCTCTTGCTGGATTTCCAACGCTGAATCAGACAAATAAAATGAGGTCTTGCGCTTACCGGCTTTTGAAAGCAGGCAAAGTTCAAAACCTCATAGATTCAAATTTTTATAAATGAGTAAACTGTTTTAGGCTTTTGGTTCAGACCAAGAGTTCTTCAGGTTCGACGGCTTTGATTAGGAACAGTCGGGAATCAAAGTCACCATAATATTTATCCATAACACCTACCTGGCCGCACAATCCATCCGAGGTGATCAGGCCAATATTCATCAGCTCATCGCCATATGGTCTATGGTTTTGGTAAGGATGGCAGCCCTGGGTGGTGATAGTATAGCGGCAGTTGGGGTCAAGCCCTTGCAGGCGGATCTTTGAAGCAGGCTGGTTAGCGTGGCTAAGTGTCCGATACCAGCCGACGATGGCTTCTTTCTGGTCTTTGCTGACGACCATCCAGCTGGTTACATTGCCATCAAAAGGGGACTGCAGGCGGTAAAATTTTCCAAATTGCAGCAGTTCACGATTTTTTTTCATGAATGAAATCTGCTCTTTGACTTGTTCCAACTCGTCTTCTGCCAGAGAGTTAAGGTCGAGTTCGTAGCCGGAGGTGCCAAAGCAGGCTACATTGGCCCGGGTATGAAGGGGCACATTGCGATAGACCTGCTGGTTGGGAATTTCTGAAATATGGGCGCCGATACTTGAAATCGGATAGGCATAGGAGGTCCCATACTGAATCTTCAAACGCTCAATGGCATCGGAATCATCGCTGCACCAGGCTTGTGGGGCGTAATAGAGCATGCCGGGATCAAAGCGGCCGCCGCCACTGGCACAGGACTCAAAGAGAATCTTGGGATAGCGCTGAATCAGGCGCTCATACAACTGATAAACACCCAGAATGTAGCGGTGTGCGGTTTCAGGCTGCCGATCTGCAGGTAAAGCAGAAGAATAGCAGTCCGTGATGGATCGGTTCATATCCCATTTTATATAAGAAAGATCTGCTTCATCCAAAATGGCGCACATCATGGTATAGATGGCTTCTACAACTTCCTGACGCGAAAAATCAAGGACAAACTGGTTACGCCCCTGGCAAGGCGTGCGCCCTGGCACTTCTAAAATCCAATCCGGATGCTGGCGATAGAGATTGGAATCTTTGTTGACCATCTCCGGCTCAAACCAGAGTCCCATCTCCATGCCCAATTCGTGGATCCGTTTGGAAAGGCCGGCAATGCCATGGGGCAGAAGAGTTGGGTTGGCAACCCAGTCTCCTAATCCGGCTTTATCATTGCGGCGATCACCAAACCACCCATCATCGAGAACAAATAACTCGACACCGCACTCTTTAGCTTTGGAGGCAATTTTGACCAAGGTTTCTTCGTCAAAATCAAACATTGTGGCTTCCCAGTTATTGTTGAGAATTGGACGAGGACGATCCCGCCAGTATCCTCTGGCCAGCCGCTTTTGGAAAAGTGCATGGAAAGTTTGCGAAAGATCATTTAATCCTTGGTCTGTCCAGACTAGAAGAGCTTCTGGAGACTGGAATTCTTCTTCGAATTCGAGTTTCCAGGAAAATCCATCCGGATGAATCCCTGCAAGAATGCGAGTCTGATCATAGGTGTCACATTCAGCCTGAATTTGAAAATTCCCTGAATAGACCAAGGCAATGCCAAAGGCTTCGCCTTGGGTTTCGTCGGTATAGGGCCGTTTGAGAAGAACAACAGGATTGTGGTTATGGCTGGAATGACCGCGGCGGCTGCCGATTGCGGTGATTCCCTGTTCGAGTTTTCTGTTTTTGAGATGTCGTTCCCGGCCCCATGCACCCGAAAACTGCATCCATTCATAGTCATTATCAGGAAGATCCAGACACAAAGATTGGACATCTGTCGCATAAACAGGCTGCTGGCCATGGTTGATCAGTCTGCTGTTTCGAGCGATAACATTGCCACGGCTGAAGATGGTATAGGACAAAACGAGTTCCAGATTATTCTTTTCATCCCATAAAGTACATTCTAACGTTTTGGCTTCGGTGCTGTCTTCGCAATAGGTGGCAGGAAGCCTCTTTAAGGCAGGTTTGCCCTCCTGAATTGTCCACGATTTCAATCGGAAATCAGAAAGCGTGCTCCCATCCGGATGTCTGATTTCAAGAGCTGGAGAGCGAAAATCAGAACTGCCAAAGGTGCCATACTCCTGGGCGGTATGTTCTTGTGAATACCAGCTGTTCTCATTGGGGCAGCTGGTCATCGGCCGCGGATAAATTTCATGAAAATGGGTGTATTGAGCGTCTGGCCGGACTGCTTTTCCAGACCAGAGATGAGATAAATGACCATCAGGCAGACATTGGAAGATGTAGCTGAAGGAGCCATTGGTAAGATGAAATACTTTGCTGTCGTCGGAAACAAAAATTTGGGCTTCCATTGTAAAAAATCCTTTCTATATTTTTATGCATTGCTGGCTTTTATACATTGTCAGGTTTTCTCTATTTCTTCTTCCTTGCTTTATTCTGTTTGAAATCAATCCAATGCTTCATTAAACAGAACGGGCTCTGCAAGCAAACTCTAATTGGCTGTTTTTGCAGAGCCATCTGAACCAACGGTGGATACACTTCATGCCAATTTGTTATGGGCAAGGGATATGGACAAGAAATATAGAATGGAAGGATCCCTCCAGATCAGGTTTTGTAAAAACTGATTGGGATAGATCAGGACATTTCAGGCAATAAATCTTCTGCATCTTGATCGCAGTCTGGATTTACAGAAGGTTCTGCCTGAACAGACGTTGCTTTTCTTTCGTTGAGTTTGCGGGTGATTTCCCTCATTTGATCATCTTTAAGCGTATAGAAACGTTTGTAGATATAAAGACTCAACACAGCAAGTAAAGCAGGAATCACGATCATCAAAACCCGAATCCCCAGAATCGTTACCGCACTCTGGACCGGCAGTTCGGCTTTATAGCCAACCAGGCTCAAGCCAATACCAGTTAAACCACCGGCTGCAGCCATTGCTGCCTTCATCAGGAATGTCTGCGCCGAGCAGAGAACGCTTTCGTTGCGGACGCCGAAGCGAACTTCACCATAGTCGATGACATCGGCCATGCAGCAGGTTGTTACTCCTAAAGAAAGACCGGATCCGAAAAACAGGACTGCGCAGGAAAGAACAACCCCGAGAACAGACTGTGGAAGAACAAAGCCGAAGATTCCAAGCAGAACCAGGCCAGAAGCAGCTAATCCGCAGGCTAAGAAATATACTTTCTGCCGAGACAGTTTCTTTGCGATGGAAGGAAACAGCACCAGACCGACCATTTCAGCCAGGATGGCCATTCCAAAAACAGAATAGAGATACTCATTTCCACAAACAGCTTTGAAGTAATAAACCGCAAATCCTTTGGCGATCTGGGTGGCCAGATTGAAAGTCAGAAGCAATCCGATAAATGCTCGCAGCTGATCATTTTCAACAATGATTTTTAAAGCCTGTTTTAAGCTCGTTTTTTCGGCTTTGGCATCCAGAGTGGATTCTTCTTTGACATTCAAAACGGTAATGCCGATGGTCACGATAAAGAGGATGGCGATCATGATGGCAAACATTGTAAATCCATGTTCAGCATAGAGATTATCGAGACCTGCTTTTTGGTTGAACCAGTTGATGACAAACAAGCCGAATGTTGCCACGCTAAATCCGGCCAGAGAGGCGAAGAATCGGGGGATGACTGAAACAGATTCACGTTCATGAGGATCGTTGGTCAGATTTGGCAGCCAGGACCAGTAAGGAACATCCATAATCGTATAGGTCATGCCATAGAGGATATACATCACAGTGACATAGATGTAGAGGGAAGTTCCCTGCAGGTTAAAGGTGTGAAATAACAGGATAAAAACAACCGCATTGACCAGTGTTCCGATTACCAGCCAGATTCTGAACTTGCCAAAGCGGGAACGGGTGTTGTCGACGATCATTCCCATCATCGGATCGTTGATGGCATCCCAGATCCGGGCGACGAAAAACAGGATACCGACGAATGCGGGGGCGAGAAACAAGGTATCTGTGAAGTACAGCATCAAAAAGGAGCCGACCATATTGCAGATCGCATCCTTTCCGATGGCACCGATGCCGAAGGCATACTTTTCACGAGCTGATACTTTTTTGTAGGACGGTGATTTCGAAGGTTGACTCATAGTTTTCTCCTTTTCTTGAGGCGTGCGCCTGACTTGTGAGCCAAGTATATCCTGTAATCGCTTCCAATTCAGAGAGCCATTTGTTAAATTAAACAGTCATTTTGTTGAATATAGAGGGACAAAAAAGACCTGCAGCACATAGATGATTTGAAAATCAGCCATGCGCTGCAGGTCTTTTTTCACAGACTATAGATTATAGACTACAGACTATAGATTATAGACTGTAGACTATAGATTATGATTGTTTTTCTTCTTTCGCTTTCTTTGTGATTTCTTGACTGCGCGTTTTTCGCCAGTTGGAGGGCGTGATCTGATAGACTTGGCGAAAAGCCTTGGAAAACACAAGCGGATCACTGTAGCCGCAGCTTTCGGCAATCGAGGAAATGGGCAGATTGGTCACTTTTAAAAGTTCCCGGGCACGCGTCAACCGATACAACTTTAAATACTCCTTGGGCGTAGTATCCAGATGATCGACAAAAAGCATATACAAGTAGGTGCGGTCAATTCCGATGTGGGCAGCAATATCCGAAACTCGAATGGGCCGGTCATAGTTGCCCTGGATATAGATAATCGCCTGCTTGACATATTCACTGCGGCTGAGTTCGTTCTTTGAGGAATCTACATGAAGTTCAGAGGCCAGAATGCTGAAAAATTCGGTCAGTATTGCTGTTCTGTGCAGTCTGGCAGAGAGATGGCTGCCCTGAATGCCCATCATGGCTAAAATCAGATCTTTGAGCTTTTCGGTATTCTTACAGGAAAAGACAGGGTGTTCGCTGCCAAGATCCAGGGCCTGCAAAAGGCTTGATGCCCGGTTTCCGCGAAATCCTACCCAGCCATATTCCCATGGATCCTCTTGATCCGCCTGGTAAAAAGTGACCTGGTCAGGTTCAATCAAAAAACCTTGTCCGGCTTCGAGAGTATAAGATGAAGCATTTTGACGGAAAATTCCCTTTCCGCTTAAAACAATATGAATTAGATAGTTTGGTCTTACGGCCGGCCCATAGCTGTGCAAAGGCGCGCATTGGCTGATTCCGGCAAAGCAGAGTTCCAGATCGATCTGGTTTTCGTCGCTGAATTCAATGACGCGGGCTTCTTCCATGGTCTTCGTTCTCCTTCCTGATCTCATTATCTGAACGGAGTAGATGCTTGAGGATCAGCTGGATATTAATTTTCCCAATAAACATCATGGCTTGGCAGCCACAATGAAAGCAGTGAATGGCTAGGCGTTGTTTTCAAAGTAAATAGGCTATTGGTTCTCTTTATATAACGCAAAAATGATGGCTGTCTATAAGGGAGTTATTTCTTTTCTGTTCCTAATTGCTCATTTCACTCATGCTTTTGTCATGAATTGGATTGAAAAAGAGTCTGTTGGAATGGGGGTGTTGTCATTCGATCTTTAAAAAACTGAATGATCGGCCCCATCATCAAAACATTGCCGATGGTTCCAATTCCAACCAAAGATAAAAGTTTGCCGTCGGCAGCCAGCCAAGCTATAACACCCAGGGCTATACAGAGACCATCACATCCGATGCGAGCCGCTCGATACGAAATTTTTCCTTTAGAATGCTGCTCAATCATCAACTGGAGAGCATCATAGGGGGCAACACCGAGTTCTGGAACAATATAGCAGGCTACCCCAAATGAGGCGATCACCATAGCCACAACCATAATCATGAGGCGAATGGCCAGAGTTGATTCGTTGAACAGGCCATTCATGATGAAAAGGATCGCATCTGAAAGATATCCGACAAAAATCATGTTGGCAGCAGTACCCAATCCAATTGTTTTTCTCCCCCATAAAAGGACCGGAATAAACAAGGCTGCATTCATAATCAGCTGCCAGGTTCCAAATGAGAGATTGAGTAAAGAACTGATTCCCAGATTCATCGTTGTAAATGGATCCGCACCAAAGCCTGCGTATCGAAAGAACCCACTGCCAATTCCGATACAAACCACTCCCAAGACCATTTTACGGATCCGGTCTGCTTTCTTTTCTATCCTTCTTTTTTCTGCCATTTTCTTCATCCCTCTTCTGTTTTCTTCCCAGCTTTTCTGCTTGTCCTGTTTTGCTTTTGATCTGTACGAATCTTGACAACACGATACAGCCTTTGCAATCAGGCAGTTTCAGTATAGTTAAGCCGCGAAAAACAAGAAGAAGCATCTGTTGAAAAAAACAGTTAAAATGTTGAACGGATAAAGGTGCTCTTTCCAGGATTTAAACCAGTATTCAGGCAAAGCAGGCCTCTCTTTTCTTTGTTCCAAAAAGAAAAGCCAGCAGCTTTCGGGTGCTGGAAAAAATCAGATCGTAATTTCGATAGGGAAACCTTCAACGGAAGCAATAACGCTTTCGTAATACCCATCGCCAGTTGTTCTTGGCCCGTTGGTGACCGGATAGCCGCATTCATCGAGCAATCTGCTCAGACGATCGACTTCTTCTTTGCTTCCTACCGAGAAAGCCAGATGGGCATAGCCAGTAAGAGGTTCGTTTGGATCAGCTGTTTTCAGGCCGGGCTTGGTCACAATTTCCAGGCGGGCACCATCCTCAAAGGTGATGAAGTAAGACTGGAAACCAGTTTTCTTGTTGTGATAGATTTCGTTGGAAATTCCTCCCAGAAACTTGGTAAAGAATTCTCTGGCTTTTTCAAGATCCTGAACGTAGAGGGCAACATGTTCAATTTTCATGGAAAATCCTTTCTGAAGGCCGGAAAAATCAGATTCCTTTTCGGCCATTTGATTCTTATCCTTTAAAGTGTAAATCGGTAGGCAGGCGTGAACAAGATGCCATATTGACCGATCCAAAAAGCAAAAGTTCAAGGCTGTTCCATCGATCTGGAAAATGAGTCTGAGATGGATTGTCCTTCAGGGGCAAGAGAGAGGACAGTTTCGTCCTGTTTCATGCCGGACTTTTTTGGATCCATTGCTTTTGCCGCAATGTCCACTTCCACTGTTTCCTTATCCCTTCTCTCTTTTTTCTCTTCGCCTGCTTCGTCTCTGTTTTCATTTATTTCTTCGTCTCTGTTTTCGCTTATCTCCTCATTGTTTCGAAACGGTTCGTTTGCTTCATTGAGATCGCTGACCGATCCGCCTTTGCGGAAGGTAAATCCAAGAACCTGCAAGGTTGGGACGGTTTTTTCATGAATCATGGAGATCAGGGTGTTCGCACACACTTCACCGGCCGCTTCACAGTCAAACCGAATGGTTGTTAAGGAAGGAGAAAGAAGTTCGGATAAGTCGTAGCCGCCAAAGCCGATTAAAGAGACATCTTCCGGAACCCGAAGACCGGCTTCGCGCACCTCTTTATAGCAGGCTAAAGCAATCTGGTCCGTTGCACAGATGAACAAATCCGGAACGTGTTCTTTTAAAATCTCACGGGTGGTTTCGCGGGCCTGATCATAGGAGAAGGCGATTTCTTTCATCTGGACATTGTGGACTTCGGTATGATGAGCCAATCCATCCATAACCCCGCGTCGTCTTTCGTGCCCTACTGCATAGTCGGACTGATTGACGCTGATGTAGACAATATCTTTGTGCCCCATTTCGCTGGCATATTCACCAACCTGCAGTCCTGCCTGATAGTCATCGTAAATAATGGAAGTTCCCTGTGGAAAACGCTGACCCATGACCAGGAAAGGAACACGGCTGGATTTTTGGAGCTTCTGGTGCTGAGAATTGAGGTTGGTCGCAATCAGGACAATGCCATCAACGCGTAATGAGCGCAGATATTCAACGGCGGCAATTTCCCGTTCGAGATGGTGGTCTGTCGTTAAAATCAGGCAGGCATAGCCTTGATCGCGCAGGGCATTATCCATCGCATTGAGCAATCGTCCACTCGAAGGGGAGGTCATTGTTGGCGCAACGACTCCAATCATCCGGGTTTCTTTTGCTTTTAAATTGGAAGCAGCGGCACTGGGTTCAAAACCGGTGCGTTCAACGACGGCGCGGATTTTTTCACGGGTCTCCTCTTTGATGTATCCCTGATTGAAGTAGCGGGAGACGGTGCTTTTGGCGACCCCGGCCTCGCGGGCGATATCCGCCATTGTGTATTTCTTCATCCAAATACCGCCTTTCTGAAAAAAGCCGAATCGCGGATTCGGCTCAAGGATCTGGATCTTAAAATTCAAGACTTTTGGTGAAAACAGGAAAATGGCCATTCAGACAGATCCAACAGATCAGGGCTGCTGTCCTTTCTGGTTCCTGTTCATCGTCGATTCAATTTGGATTGTACAGGAAAATCCGGAGTTCAGAGATTCCAAATCTGTTTTCACTCAATTTTATCGATTCAATCCGGTTTCTGGGGGGTTATGCATCGACTTCTGCCAGAAAAACATCAACCTCTTCTTTGGTTGGCATGGCCGGAATCGCCCCATGTTTGCGAACAGTCAAAGCAGCCGTCGCATTGGCAAAGCGCAAGAAGGATTCCAGGGTATCCAGATCGATTTCTTCGAGTGGTTTGTCTGCATGAGCAGCCTGGGTGAGCATGGCTGCCCAGAAGGAGTCGCCGGCTCCGTTGGTATCGGCAACTTCGGATTTAAAGCCATCGACAACGCGGGTGCCTTCTTGACTGGCTACTAAAGCCCCATGGCTTCCTAAGGTAACCGCAACAACTTTAGGTCCCTGGCTCAGCAGAATTTCAGCAGCTTCTTTTGGATCTTCATGACCGGAAAGCAGGGTAGTTTCTTCATCGGAAATCTTCATAATATCCGCATAAGGAACTAAGGAGCGCATCTGTTTGATCGCCTCTTCTTCGCTGTTCCATAACGAAGCACGGTAATTTGGGTCATAGGAAATGATGACACCATTGTCTTTAGCCAGTTCGATTGCTTTAAGGGTCGCGCTGCGGGCAGGTTCGTCGGTTAAAGATAAGGAGCCAACATGAAAGATCTTGGAGTTGGCGATCAGGTCTGTATCCATTTCTTCAAATGTCATCTGGGTATCCGCGCCCGGCTTGCGGGAGAAAGAGAATTCTCTTTCTCCATCTGGTCCGACGCTGACAAAGGCCAGGGTTGTAAAGAAGTCACCATCCTGAACGAGGTTGGAGACATCAATCCCTTCAGCATCCAGGACACCCTTTAACATCGTACCGTGCATGTCTTCACCGGTTTTACCGATAAAAGCGCTCGTTCCGCCTAAGCGCTTCACCCCAACGCACACGTTTGCGGGCGCGCCGCCCGGGTGCTGGGCAAACAGGGCGGCGCCACCTTCATTGACGCCATCAAAGGTAAAATCGATCAGGATTTCTCCAAAAGCAGTAACATCAGTTCTCATATTTTCTTTCTCCTACACTGCCTGAGCAGTTTTTTAGATTGTACAGATTGGTGGTGAAGTCAGACGATCGTTGGATCGCTTTTTTCCAGATTTTCTTTGACTTCAAAGGCATTCATGGTCCAGAGTGTTCCGTTTAATGGAGCGCTGGTGCAAAGGCTCAGATCTTCTGGCGCATCGTAAATCCGGGTGGTCAGAGCGTGCTGGCCATGGTTGATAAAGATTTCCAGGCTGGAGGTGTCTGAGAAGATATCCAGGCTTTCAACCTTATCGATCGCAAGATGACGGCTGCCGCGGCCAGATCCGCTGGATTTCAGATCCATGGTAAACAGGCCATTGGCATACGATAACGTGCAATCCTTTCGTAAAGTGATCGTCCAGCAATCGGCCTTGGGATGCAAGTTCAGATGAACTGTACGTTCTGGCATGGTCAGGCAGGTATCGGCAGCTAAATCGATATCCATCTTTTCGCCATGCAGATTGAAGATTTCTTCAATCGGGAACTGGTAAATTCGATCGTTTTTAAAATGCAGCTGACGGGGCAGAGTTAAAGCGTGCTGCCAGTTGGCTTCAACTGTCGGGTTGGTGTAATCGGCATCGGGAATTCCCATCCAGCCAATCAGAATCCGACGGCCTTTTTCATCCTGGAAACTCTGCGGGGCATAGAAATCAAAGCCGTTATCAAATTCTTTGAAATTTGAAACGCGCTGGTCATGGTCAAGCGATCCATTCACTTCAAACCATCCATTCTGATAAATATTTTCGTACAGAATTCCGTCCTGCGCTACACCTTGTGGGCAGGTCATGAGAATTGTTTTGCCATCAAGTTCAAAGAGATCCGGGCATTCCCACATATAGCCAAATTCTTTTTCGGGACGGATGGTGGAGATGTGTTTCCAGTCTTTCAGATCTTTAGAGACGAAGACTTCCACCTGGCCATGGCTGTCTTTGGTGCGGGCACCTAAAACCATGTAGTATTGGCCATCGCGTTTCATGATTTTCGGATCGCGGACATGGCACGAAAGGGAGTCTGGATAGTCTTTGTTTTTGAGCAGGACTTCTTTAGGACTAAAGGTAAAGCCATCTGGGCTTTCGCTGTGGACAACCCAATGAATCCGGCCATTGTTGATGTAGTCATAGTCGCCAACAAGCTTGTTGTTGCCGGTGTAGAAGAAATGCAGCTTGCCATCATCGTCAATGAGGGCACTGCCGGAGTAAGATCCTTTTCCATCCGCTTCAGTGTCCGGAACAAAAGGATCGTTTTCTTCCTGATAGTGGATGAAATCTTTGGTGGTGTAATGACCCCAGCCGCGATGATCGGCCCCGGTCGGATTTCCTGGAGTGTATTGATAGAAAATATGGTACAGACCATTGTACTGGCAAAGACCATTTGGGTCATTGAGCCAGCCAACAGGCGGCATCAGATGATAGGTCAGGCGGTTGGCATCTTGTTTGACAGCCTTTCTGGCTTCCTGACTTTGGGGGCGGTTAAATTCTTCGCGTATTTTGTTCATATGATAGGCAAGGATACCCCATCCAAATTGCTATGCAATTTGGGTGGCGAGGAATTGCCGCACCTCCGTTTCTTTGATGTATCCATCTGCTCTTTCCAGAAGAGTCAGTTTCCTCATTGAGGCAGATTTATGGATTGTTTCTCCAAAAATGGTTTTCAGGACAAAGTATCCAGTCGCTCTGCGTCCAGTAATAAAACATTTCTGTCCTTTGTACAGGACTTTATCAAAAAGACAGAAGCCGCCAACCAGATGTGGAGCCTGGTTGCTCTTGCGTACATGTCCTTTGCTGAAATTGAATTTATGAATCTGCCGGTTATGTCTTCGGATCTTTTTAAGATACAGGCATTGTTCTAATGGTTTAGCGTTCAAGTTGCCTGCGATGCAATAAGCATCGTTATAGTGTTCTTTAGCCAGTCCAAGCTCGATCCTTTTGTTCTTTGTCAGATAGCCATAGGTATTGACCACTTCGATCTTGGGATTGGCTTTTTTTAACCGCTCTAGCAGGGTGTTGCGCATAATGCCCATGAAGGCGGCATCCCGATAAGACTCAGCCCGTTCAGGAAGCTTGAAATCCTTTGGTCCTTTAATTTCTCCGGCCTTGATTTTGGCGTGGTATTCCTTATGACAGGTTTCACATAACGTAATCAGGTTGGAAGGTGAGTTTCCGCCAGTCTTCCGGCTTTCAATGTGATGCACATTTAAGATCGGATCTTTCTTTTTGCCATGACAGTGCTGGCATTCGTGGTTGTCACGAGACAGGACGTATTCACGAACATTCCAGAAACCGGTCTGTTCCCCCTGCTGGTATTCAATACCGCTGATCTCAGGATTCTTTAGTTTCTGCGTATCAAAGGAGGCTGTTTCCACCACAATCTTTGTTACGGGCAGAATTTTCTGAACTGCCGCAATTCGGTTAAGATGCGTATCGATTTTATGCTCAACAGACGGGGCGAGCCATCCTTTTTGTTTAGACTGAGTATCTTTTTGTTCAGGCTGAACCTGGTTTTGCTGAGATCTGTCCCGGTTTTTAAATCTGGGCGCTCTGTATCTTGTCTTCCGGTGTCTTCTTGCTTGGCGGGCTTCTCTTCTTGTGGAGAGCAGCTCAGGAATATCTGTTCTGCACTCGACATCCCAGGCAAGAAGTTCTTTTGTCTTACTCGAAGCACTAAGACCAATGGGTGTGGAACCAGCATCCACTCCAAGAGTGACAGGCTGGGTATATCTTGTTGAGTTGTATAAAAGCTGGATGGTAAAGGGAGTTTTCTTTACCACTTTAGCTTTTCTTTCTTTTAAAAGGCGGCGCACCTTGCCATGCCTTTCGGTTGGCATCAAGGGTTTACCGTCGATATCTAATACATAAACCATAGTTTTACCTCCAGGGTAATAAATCTTCTTGGGACAAAAAGCATCCTTTGAAGTGTGTAAAGCATCAGCCTTCGCCAATGTTATAAGAGGTTTGTTGATCTACACACTGCACCTGACCTCAGCGCTGGTTAATGCAGATCCGCAGAGTCCGGAATTAGGCTGAACGTTCCGGAGGGCCTGTTTAGACCTGTGAAAGGTCGATTCTCAAATAACGTAGTCAGTTAAGACTCAGGCTAGTCAATCAGGCTTGAAACAGATGCATGAAAGCTTCTTATTTCAAGCCCCATCCAAATTGCAAGGCAGTTTGGGTGGGGTCATTGACACGGTTTCCTCGTTTCTATTGGATAAGAAAAGTGCTGGTATTGATTTTGCTTTTTGAAAAAAAAGACAGCAGAAGATACGGTCCTTGAAAATCAACAGGGGAAGAAAGGGACCGACCATCAACTGCTGTCAGGCGGGGGAATCTTTGAATGAATAAGGAATCCGGCCGGTGAGAGACAAAGAGAGGGTCGTTTTCCTTATTGTATCGAGTAATGCATGGGGAGTTTGCAAGAGAAGATAAAATTATCGTTTATCTTCATGTTTTTGTGGATTTTTAAAATCCTGAGTCTTCTGAATTTCCGAGCCTTCTGAATTTCGGACTCTTTTTATTCAGAAATCGTTACGACGGTTTCGCCAGCTTTGACAGGTCCTTCTTTGACCATCGTAAATGGTTTAGCGTTGGTGATGACAACTGGTGTTTCAATGGACAGGCCGGCATCCTGAATGGCTTTCAGGTCGACTTTTAACAAGAGCTGACCAGCTTTGATTTTGTCCCCCTGGTTGACCATTGTGGTGAATGGTTTGCCTTCCAGGTTTACAGTGTCCATGCCAACGTGGATTAACAGTTCGGTTCCATCGTCGGATTTCAGACCAATCGCATGTTTCGTTGGGAAGATCAGCATGATTTCACCATCCACTGGAGAGTAAAGATTGCCATCTTCTGGAGTCATCACAATGCCATCACCCATGGCTTTGGAAGCGAAGACACCATCTTTGCATTCGGATATAGGTTTTACAGTACCGTTGAATGGGGCGTGAATCGCATGTTTGTCCTCAGAATCTACAGTTGCGTTTGTTGGAGCAGCGGATGTTTCTTCTTTTGTTTCTTTCTTATTGTTTTTCTTGAAGGAGAAGCCTTTTTTGTCAGATGACTTTTCGTCAGCGCCTTCTGGATGTTTTTTCATGAAATACCAGGTTAAGCCAAAGGATACAGCCATGGATAAGGCAATACCGATAAAGAAGTTGCCCCAGGACTGTGGAGCGATCGAGATAAAGCCAGGAAGCCCCGCAGCACCCATTGCCAGTGCAAGCGTGTGCGTTGCAGCAATCCATGCCGAACCAACAGCGGAACCGATGATTGCAGCATAGAACGGATATTTCAGTTTCAGGGTGATACCAAACATGGCTGGTTCCGTAATTCCTAGCAGCGCGGAAATACCGGAAGCTGAGCAGATGGATTTCAGTTTGTCATTTTTCGTTGTCATTAAAACCGCAAGGACGGCAGCACCCTGAGCTACGTTGTTCATCGAAGCAGTAGGGAAGATGAAGGATCCGCCAGTGGTTTCAGCAGCAGCGATTAACTGCGTTTCAATTGCGGTAAAGGAGTGGTGCATACCTGTGATGGTAATTGGAGCATACAACAGACCGAAGATAGCACCGCCAACAAAGCCAAGTGTGGAATAGATCCAGGACAGACCATAAGCCAGCCAGTCACCTGCTGTACGCATGATTGGACCGACAAACAGGAAGGTCAGAACTGCCGTCACCAGGATCGAGAGCAATGGAGTGGTCAGGTTGTCTAACCAGCTTGGCGTGATCTTATGCAGTTTCTTTTCGATGGTCGCCAGGATCCAGGAAACAACTAGAACGGGAAGAACAGTTCCCTGATAGCCGATGGACTGCACTTCAAGACCAAACCAGTTCCAGCTTGGAACGGTTTCGGCAGTTGCAAGGGAGTAAGCATTGAGCAGATCCGGATGAACCATGATCATACCCATGGCAGCACCAAGATAAGGGTTGCCGCCAAATTTCTTTGTTGCGGAGATACCGATCAGAACCGGCAGGAAGGTAAATGGAGCATTGGCACATAAGTTGATGAAGGAAGCCAGCCCAGCAAATTCTGGCATGATTTCGATTAGCGATTTTCCGGGGACGAACAGACCGGATGCGGTCAGTACGTTGTTGAGACCCATTAAAAGACCACCCGCTACGATCGCTGGGATGATGGGAACGAAGATATCCGACAGCACTTTGACAAACCGCATTACGGGGTTGCCTTTTTGAGCATTGGATTCTTCGGCTGGAGCAGCAGCTCCGGCACCTAGGCCGGTTTCTTTGAGAACTTCATCCGTAACAAGATTTACGGTTCCAGATCCAAGAATGATCTGGTACTGATCGTTAGCCAGGAACACGCCCTTGACCTGGTCAACGTCGGTCAGTTTTGGTTCATCGACTTTGTTATAGTCGCGCAGTCTCAGACGAAGTCTTGTTGCACAATGAACCGCTGAGATGATGTTTTCTTTGCCGCCCACATCCTGAATGATGTCTTTGGCGATCTGGTTGTAATCCATACAGTCTCCTTTTTTCTGCTTTCGCATTTCTCTTATCTGGTTTGTGGAACCGGTTTTTACGCTCTCATCATATTCTGGTATCGGTTTCATGTCAACATGTTTTTGAAAATTCTTTAAACTTTTTGAAAGCGTTTAATCTATGGATTATTCGCATATAAAATACCTATAAATAACTCGTTGTCAGGGGGATTCAAAACTGGATTATTAGAAAACCGATTCCGTATAATTTTGGAAACCCAATGTTTTGACGGCAAAAATACAAAAAATCTCGAAAATACGGAGGATTATGGATTGCAAAAGCAATCCAGGCTTTGAGAACCTGGCAGACAACAGAGATAAAACTCTGCCCAAAAAGGATTCAATCCATCCAGAAAGAATCGATCCGATTTTCTGAAAGGAACTTTAAGAGATTTAAAGGTTTCAAAAGTATGTGCAAAAACATAAAAAATAAAATCATCAGCACAAAAAAAGACCCGCTGATCTAAAAACGCCATGGGCAAAGACTGTCCCTTTCGCAAATGCAGAGGGGACACAACTGTCTCGAAAATCTAAGAGAAGAGAGAACTGGATAGAGATAAAAATGCAGAGCCGCCATGGTTTGAAACCGAATACATGCCGTTCAGGCTTTGAAATGTTGATTGATCATCAAAAATAATTGATCGCTCAACAAAACAGGCGTACGCTTTGGTCATGGAACAGACAGAAAAGATGATCAAGTTTCTCAACACGCTTGGGGCGCTGGGAAAACAGATCAATAAATTCAAAGCAATTTATATGGAAGAACAGGGTCTGAAAGGATCGGATCTCTCCTTATTGCTTGCACTCGATACGCATCCGCAGGGACTACGGCCCGAGGAACTCTGTTCCTTGATCCATGCCGATAAAGCCCTGATTTCGCGTTCTTTAAAAAACCTCAAGCACAATGGACTGGTGATCAAAGACGAAAGCACTGTCTACAAGGCCCGTTACTATCTGACCCAGAAGGGCAAAGCACTGACCGAATATCTGGAAGTGGAAGCGGCTAAAATCTTTGAAGCCAGCCATATGGCTATCGACCAGAATCAATGGGAAGCTTTCTATGATTTCAGCACAACGCTGATCAGTCAACTGGAGCAGCAGATTGAAACCAGAAAGAGACTCCAGCAAAAAAACGCCCAGAAGGAAAATTCTGATTCTGAAGAAGGCCAGATGTAAAAAAGGAGCAGAAATGGATCTTTGAAGATCAATCTGATCCGGCAGTAAAGAGGAAAGATCCTGTACCGCCTAAATCTTGGCAAAGTTCTGACCAGGAATGATCGAAAAAAAAGACATAGATCGAAACAGACTGGACAGGGAATTGATAAGAAGAAATTGATAAGAAGAAATTGATAAGAAGAAATTGATAAGAAGAAAAGATAAAGCCGCCGTGCGGCAGAAAGGATTTCTATGATTTGGATTGTTACCGACAGTGCCCAGGAGATGAAAAACGATAAAGGCAAAGGCCTCGTTGTGGTAAAACTTCCGGTGCTGGTCAATGGCGAAGTGCCACAGGAAGAAATCACAGATGAGCAGTTCTACTTGCTGCTTGATTCAGAAGGTGTCAACCTGACCACTTCTCAGTTTTCGCCAGCCGGCTTTGCAGAGCTGTTTGAAGAACTTTTGAAAGACCCAGAAGACGAGGTGGTCGCAGTATGCCTTTCCTCGACTCTTTCGGGTACCTACAACTCCGCAAGACTTGCTGCGATGGAGTTTGGCGGCCGCATTCATCTGGTAGACTCCAACAATGCCTGCCTGTCCCAGACGGCTTTAGTGAAAGAAGCTCTGCATTTGCGTGACCAGGGAATGGATGCTTCTGAAATTGCGGATGCACTTGAACAGGCTAAAAAAGAAGTGAAACTGTTCGCGTTAGTTCCAACGCTCAAATATCTCAAAAAAGGCGGTCGTATTTCCGCTGCCAAAGCCACGATTGGAGAATTGGCTGGAATTAAGCCAATTGTAACTATCGATGAAAACGGTGAAGTTGGCGTGGCAGCGCAGACACGCGGCATCAAAAAAGCCATCCGTCAGATTGCAAGTCTTGTTGAAGAAGCCGGACTGGATCCAAACCGCCCAATTGCGCTTGGCTATTCAGGTCTGGAGGATGCCAATATCCATGCGCTGACGACTGAACTGGAAAGCGTTCTTGGCATCAGCTTAGCCCATGTTGAACCATGCTCTCTTTCCCAGGTCCTTGGTGTTCATGTCGGTCCCGGTGCCGCGGGCATTGGTTTCTTTACCAAGAAGTAATTTTATTAGCTAAATTCAGCATAAATAGGCTAAAGTATCGTATTTTAACGATTCAATCAATCTAGAAGTGCTTAATAAAGCAGAGCTATTACCAGTTCTGGGAACTCTTTTCATGGATAAAAATATATTGCAAAAACCATTCTTTAGCCTTTATTTTCTTCAAAATATAATCAGAATATGATAAATGCCATTTAAGTTGAATATATCAATCCTAAACTATCTAAGTAGTGCTGATAATTCGACTAGGATAGTCCCAAACAACCTTTTAAGCCTTGAAATAAGCTATAGTGTAGGACCACAACTATTTCTGGTCCTAAGTAGGACCAGGTTTATTGTTATCTATATTGAGAATTTGAGCGCTTAATTCCTTTATCTATGGACTAATTTAAGATTCTTAAAACAATGTCATTTAGCTAGAAAAATATGACCTCAAACTTTGTATAAAAATCAAAGACAAAGTGGATGATAGGAATAGAATTTGCTGCTGATTATATCCATATGCACCAACCAAGCACAAAATATACTGATTGATTTGGCTGTATTCATCAAAATAGGCGCACTAAAAACAACCCTTCGATAAGAGCCGTTTTTAAGAATTGTATGGGTGGTTTGTATCAATAAGATGCGCATATAATGCACTTATCGATAGGTGAACCATATCAAACGATTGGGATGGAGATTTCGCTTGAAGCTCCTTTCCGGCCGAACGGGCAGTTTTTCTCTTAGCAGCTCCTCGGTCAGAGCTTGAAACTCCGCTTTTGTAATTTGACAGATTGTTCGTTTTTTCGTCCATTTCGGAGTAAACGTGTTCCTGATAGCCCGTATCGCCTTAGTTGTATTGATTTGGTATTCATAAGTTGTCTGCTTCTCTTCTTTATTATCCGATTGAGATGATTCAAGAACACACTTTTTGATCTCGGAAACCAGATTGTAGAAGATAAGGGATGAATAAATCTCCTGAATGATGTATTCTGCTTTTATCGAGTGGATACGTTTCATTCCTATTCCATATTTAAGCCAGGAGAAACTCTGCTCGATTCGCCACCTTAGGTGGTAAATAAATCCAAGAGCCTCCGGAGGAAATTCTGCTTCATCCAGATTGGTAATCAGTCCTTCCCAGACGTTGTCGCCAATCTCGATAGCTACCACCCTGCAGTCAAAATCAATAAATTCAGATTCTTGATCAATCTGTCTCATTGATTTTTTGACCAGGTATTTCATCTGGGGGTTTTCTTTTTCCTCTTTTCTTTGGTGGTGGGTAAGAATGCGGCTGATCTGCTGGTCTTCTGTATGGTCAAGCGGTGTATAAGTCAGGCAGCTATACTCTCGTTCTTTCATACGTATGAGGTATTTGTGCCCTAAGGATTCAATAAGCTTACACAATGGATAAGAAAAATACCCTCTGTCCATGACAAAGAGAAATGTCTCGCCAGGATAAGCTTCGTGAATCTCCTTGACCATTTTCATAGCAGCGGCCCGTTCGTCTTTGGACCTCTGGTCTTGAGTGACGATGGCTAGATATTTGTCATTAAGTACGTCATAGGCAGCGTTAATGTGAATACCGGCCCGGATGATGGTTTCCTTGTTCTTGGTATAAATGATGTAGTCAGGTTCATCTTCATTTGGCGCAACAGGTTCATTGGTTCCATCAAAGGCTATTACCCTGTGTTCTTTATATTTTTTATCCATGGAATAAAGTGCCAATGTGGCTTTGTGCAGTGCTGAAAATACGCTGACTGGAATCTTGGCTTTTGTCTGAACAAGTGCCGAAGCAGATGGTCTTACACTGCCCATGCCGAAATAGTTCATGGATAAATCGGAGAGTGTTGATCCATTCCCGATAATGGATGTATTCAGGAAATGGAACAAGTTTATTTTTGATGATCGATAATGACTTCGTGAGAAAGCTCCTGTTTCAGAAGCAAGAATCTTCTCCTGTTTGTAGGCAAATTCCTCAAGGGATTTCATGAATTTTTGATAAATCACGGACGGCGAAGTAACTTTAGTTGCCATATTTTCCTCCTTATAAAGTTATGTTTTCAACGTGATGAGGATTAAATTAGACAATTATAGAGTTGTTGTCAAAGCTAATTTTCGTTAAACCAGAAAATATAAAATCCACCATCTGTGCACGGATGGTGGACAATACTAACTATCAAAAACTAAGCTAAATGACATTGATTCTTAAAAGACTATTTAGATTTGGTCCTACTTTTTGTAGATTCTTGGGCTTAATGTCTGTTTTCATACTCACAAACTGAGTCAGTGTGAATAGACCGATTCGCTTGACCGTTGGTATCATTGCTTCTTTTGTCAGATCTTCCCATTGCTTTGGGAAGATCTTTTTGTACTTGACATGAGGTACTCTTCAATTCCGTAAATAATAAATTTTGTTCATGAAAAAGAGCACTCTCATAAATTATAGGAGGAATCTGAATAAATTATTAACTAATTATTAAGAAAATATTAGCTAAGCGGCTTTTATTAGTTCTGCCTTTCTCAAAGAAAGTTTTGAGAAGCCAGTTTCAGTCGATCTGAAAAAAAGGCCGCACTAAAAAAAGTAGGAATACTAGTTTGTTTTTTTACACTAATTATTAGCTGCCTTTTCCTCTTTTAACCAGGCATCTGTATGAATGTTTACACATCCAAGAAAGGTTACAAATGATATCCGGCGCTGAGTACGTGTTTTCGTTTTATGGAGACCGTAATCATTCAGACAACGATTGTTGACTCGCTCACAGCTTGTCCGATTGTTATAAACTGTCTTCCACTCTTTGGTTCCATGCTTCTGCATAGCCCTTTCTCTGGCACTGTTACACTTCAGGTAGACGGAGAGGCCATAGGTACCTTTTGAACATTCGTCACGATGGGAGCACTCCGGAATTCGCTTCATAACATACGGACAGCGATATTTATAGGCATTATGTGTTTTGTCAAAACCAGTACAGTACATCTCTTCGCCTGATTTGCATATTGGCTTGCCGGTAGAGGAAATGGTTACGCTGCCTTTTTCGGTTCCTTTTCCTCTTCTTTTATTGAGGTCGATAACGGGATTGATAGACCAGTTTTCGCACAGCTGAAAAGTCGCTTCATTATCACTGGCGCTGTCCAGACAGAGATGAGTAATGTTTATGTTCGGATATAAGTGCCTGACCTGGTTTATTGCTTTAATCGAAATGGTTGAATCGTGTTCTCTGGCAGATTCGATCATAAAGTGGATTGGCAGATCAATATTTTTATCGGAGTTATGAACAACGTTAAAATAGCCTGTAAAGCCAAAATAGTAATCTCCCTTATCACTGTCAAAACCAATACTGGCATCAGGATCAGAATAACGACGAAGGGTATCAAATTTTTCGGTTCCAGTGTATTCTAATAGATGATGACCTCTGTTGTTTGCGTGAACATAGACAGCGGTTCCATCACCCGAAAGAATGAGATTACCCGGATCGATCAGGCCCATTGCGATAGATGGTTCCACCGCAATTTCTTTAAATAGAGCTTGAAGAATCCTGATAGACCTTTCTGGGTCAATCTCACCCATTTGAGCCTGAATCGCCAGGGAGGTTGTCGCCCCGGGAGGATTCAGGTTCATTTTTTCTCCCTTTCTGGTTGGATTTGGTGTCCCGGACTGATCAATATCAGAATCTGGAGGACTGACAGAGTTTTTTGGCTTTCGTCCCGGCCTGCCTTTTGGCTTTTTAGCTTTCTTAGGCTTATTATTCTTTCCTGCGGGAAGGATGTTCACAGAAATATCCCACAGATAAAGTCGATCCATTAAGGAATAATAGGTCCCGACTGCTGGGTTGCGTCCACTGATGCCGCAAAGTACCCGGAGTAAAAAGTCGTACTCAAGGCGGTCATGCCATAACTGAATACTGGTTTCCTGGAAGTGATACATAAGAACCAGAGAACGAATAAGCATCCGTGGATCGGCAGCAGGTCGCCCTCTGGAGGAATACAGGTGAGAAATCACATCTATAACTGGATCCAGATTAAGCAGAGCGACCTTACCTAAAGCCATGGCGTATGACAGATCGTTAAGCCTGTCAATTTGCGAAGAGTGCATGATGGCTATCCGGCCATTCAGATCCTGTAAAAAATCCTGGTGAGTACTAGAAACGGTTAACATCTCGACTGCTCCTTTCTAAAAGTCATTTTTCTGATCGGCATGAGGCCGCAGAAAGGTGTTAAGTTTTCAACGCTCAATCCAATGCTTAATAAAAAGTTAATATTTATTCAAATAAAAAATACCATTTTTCGCTTCTGAATGTAGGAAAAACGAAAAATGGTGAATATAAAATCCATGAAACCTAAAGGTGTTTCGAATTTATGAGAGTCGTCAAAATATGAAAAAGGAAACACTTGAAGACGTACTGGCAATTGCTCAGTTTGGACTGGCCGTGATGGGCTTGGTTCTTGCCATCGTCAGACTGGTCAAGGTGATCAGAAACTAACCGATACGGCATCAAAAAAAAACCAGCCTGCAGGAAACAAAATTCCTGCAGGCTGGTTTTGCATCGAACTGAGTCAACAAATTTTTTGTTGGATGGGGGATGCAAGACTGTTTTCTTTACGAAGCGATCAGTCGTCTTTCTTCGGGTCGAGGATAAAACTTTTCAGGCGCAGCTTGGTGCGCGCAATTTTCTGAAGCCATGAGGAGCAATACAGAACGCCGGTTAATAATACGCCGCAAGTAAAGCCAAGCATCATGGAGGAAATCGATTCCCATGGTTCTGTATAGGTCAGCTGTAAACTTTCAAGAATCGCATAGCCAATTAAGGTGATAAATGCGGCGACAAACAGCCACATCATGCGGCGGGAACGTTTCTGTTCCATCAAGGTACTGTAGTCTGCGACTTTGCGAATGGTCTGATTCTCTGTCATATTTTCGTCCTTCTTTCTGCCATCCAGAATTTCATCAATGCTGATTGCGTAGAGTTCACTTAAAACAAGAAGCAGGGAAAGATCAGGCAGGGTTGTGCCATTTTCCCAGCGCGAAACACTGCGGTTGGAAACGCCAAGCTGGTCAGCCAGTTCCATCTGTGTCCAGCCCTTTTCCTTGCGCAGTTTTCTGAGAAACTCGCCAATTTTTCTTTGGTCCAAAATTAAATCTCCTTTGATCGCTGCAGCGATCTGTCTTATGGCGCCTGACAACTGTAGTCTGAACGATTTCCGGCGCAAAAAGAAGGTCACCTGTTGAGAACTGGCTTTTATGGGCGGATAGAACATCCCAAAAGATGAAAAGACAGTTTCTGACTGCTCTGATTTGGATGATAAGTTATCCGAAACCGAAACTTGCTCTGAAGATCATTCTGCCCCAAGAAAGGCAGAATCTGAAACTCCTATGAACGCCAGGAGGTAAAGAAGAAGAAAGCAGACAGGCGATCTGAAAAGGGCAGCCAAAGAAAAAGCCCCAGACAAGAGTCTGAGGCTGAAATTTTAAAGGGCAGTTGTTTGTGATTAGTTGTCGTACTCTTCGAATGGCAGATCGAAATCTGGAGTATCAACTGGAAAGGAGGGCAGTTCAGGTTCCTGTGGGGCAACCGGCGCCATATCTTCACCTGGAATATAGCCAGGATCCGTATACCCAGGATCGGTGTAGGAAGGATTCTGGTAGCCTGGATCGGTATAACCGGGATCGATATATCCCGGATCGGTATATCCAGGGTCTGTATATCCGGGATATGGATAGTCAGAACTGTTGTCGATCTGATCCTGAGAAGAATCGGTGTCTGTCGTCTGGTTTGAACTGTTGTTGCGATGGACGTTTGGTTCACTCGATGGATTATTCACATCAATTTCCTTGCCTTCGATCACATCCTGAATCAGACTGCTCGCCTGTTCTACCTGGGCCTGGTTATCAATGACAACTGAGGCTACTGCGTTGAGTGATGGGCAATACAACATGTCAGAATCGCCGCTGACGGTAAAGCTCTGGATGTTCCAGCTTGGAAAGCCAGCCAGTTCCAGACCAATCAGCTCTTTAATCTGCTTGGTTGGCATGTTGGTAGAGAAGGCTGTAGAAAGAGCGCGGATAAAGCCTGGATAGTTTACAACCATTGCGGGGGACATCATCTTGTTGAGCAGGGCTTTTAAAACAAGCTGCTGGTTGATGATGCGCTGGTTATCTCCGGTCAGATACGCATGCCGTTCGCGGGCAAAGGCAAGGGCCCGTTCGCCTTCCAGGTGGTTAGTTCCGGCATGAACACCTTCGGTACCATTCGCATAGAAAGTTTCGACTTCCAGACCAGGTTCGACTTCCACATCGATCCCGCCGATCGCATCGACGATATTGATTAAGGAAGAGAAGTTGACCTGAACGGTGTAGTTGATTTCGACCCCCAGAAAATCTTCAAGGGTGGATTCGGTGGTTCCAACGCCATAAAATCCCGTATGGGTCAGTTTATCCTGCTGACCGCTGATGTTGTAGCAGGCATTGATATTCTTTTTACAGGAGAAGGGGATATAAGAGTCACGCGGCAGGGAGACCATCAGAACCTGATGGGTCACTGGGTTGACGGTGACAAGCATGTTCACATCAGAACGGTTGGCGGAGTTGATGTTTCCATAGCTGTCGGCACCTGAAATCAGAATCGTAAAGGGGTCTTTGGTGATATCGGCGACTTCGTCGGCCGGATTGCGCATTTCTTCAGGAATTGGTTCGTAATAGATATATTGATCAACGTTATTGGTGAAGGTGGTCAATGCGTTGTATTTGTTAAAGTCGTTCGCATTTTCGAGCAGCTCATCGTGGAACTGTTCGGGCAGGATGATCGCATCGACTTCGTTGGCATATAAGGCGTCAACTAAAGAGAAAGAGCTTGGATATTCACGGGTTTCAAACGCTGCGCCGGCATTGTTGAGCTGGTTGATGGCGCCAGTCGTTCCCTTTTCATCGGCGGACATCATCACGCCGACAACTTTGCCATTCAGATCGCCTGGATTGGTGATGTTGGATCCATGCATCGCATAGGTCGTTACGGTCATCGCCATCTGACCAAGGACATCAGCAGAGTTGAGAACCTGGGTATCTCCAGAATTGGAATCTGAATTTGGATTGGTGACAACCAGGCTGAACAGATCGTTGGTTTTGTCGATGTAGTAGCCGCCATACATGCAGATCAGGCTGAAAGCGCCCGAAAGGATGAAAACCAGAATTTTTGTCCAGACATGATAGAACCGCTTAATCAGCAGGCAGGCAAACAGAACGCCAATCAAAGCAAGGACACCGCCCGCGATCATCAATTGGGTGGATGTGAAAATGCCAATCTGCAAGGCTTCATACAGGATATAGCCAATGGATCCGATCAGCAGGATCAGAAATACCCAACAAAAGAACGTGAGGGTTTTGGGCTGACGTGATTTCTTCGCTTTTCGCATAGGCACCTCCAGAATTGCGTTTTTTCGCTTTTACTATAGTAACATAGCGAAAAAGGAATTTCTTACACCCTCGTCGTGCATCAATAGTGAACAAAGTTTGGTCCAATAAGGGCTGTAACTTTTTCATTTTACCGCTGGATCCCCAATAAGAGCATAAATGAATCCCTTTAGATATCATGAAAATGGGATGACGATACTCAAAAGGAACGGAAATGGCGCGGCTTATGGGCTTGTCTTCCACTTTCCAGTTTTGAAAATTTCTTTTCGCTTTGAACTTATAAATCTGTTCAAAAAACGAAAAATGAACAGTCATCCAACAAAACTGAAAGGCAAAAACACATCACATCACAAAGAATTTCATCAAAAAGAGCCGGATTTCTCCGGCGTTCTTTTATATTTTTGTACAGTTTTGAAGCGATTTCGCAAAAAATAAAATCTTGTGCACCATTTTTGCAAGGAAATGCAGGTTTCGGATTCGACAGGATAAACAGGAAGAGAATCATAATTCTGGCTGGAGCCGGATATTTGGCCTGTGCCTGGATCCAATCGAATCTCTTCGTGTTTTTATAGAGTCTCTTTCGAAACCTTCTATCGGTGGTGTTGTTCAAATTCTTCCGTTTCAAAACTCTGGCAGGCTTTTACAGCTTTTTTCCAGTCGTGATAGCGCTGCTGCATTTCTTTTTCCGGCCTTTGAGGAGTAAAGACGTGTTCGACCTCATTACGCAGATCCGCAAGGCTCCAGAAGCCGATCGCAAGCCCGGCAAGGTAAGCAGCGCCCATTGCAGTCAGTTCAGTCATCTTAAAGCGCGTGACATCGATGTGACAAAGATCAGCCTGGAACTGAAGCAGGAAATCATTGGCAGCTGCTCCGCCATCCACTTTCAGAATGCTCAATGGAATTTCTGAGTCGATCATCATCGCCTGTAAAACATCATTGGCCTGGAACGCCATGCTCTCTAAAGCAGCCCGGACAATCTGCTCTTTACCGGAACCAAATGTCAGACCAACAATCGAGGCCTTGGCCTGGGGATCCCAATAGGGGGCGCCCAGGCCGACAAAGGCGGGCACGATAAACACGCCGCCTGTTGTTCCGGCTTTGATGGCCATATCGGAAGTTTCGCTGACACTGTCAATTAAGCGCATCGTATCGCGCAGCCATTTCATGATCGAACCCGAAACAAAGATCGATCCTTCCAGGGCATACGTCACTTGATCGCCAATCTGCCAGGCAATGGTTGATAACAGTCCCTGACTGGAGCGGATGATTTCAGATCCGGTATTCATCAGTAAGAATCCACCAGTGCCATAGGTGTTTTTGGCCATGCCCGGCTCCAGGCAAAGCTGTCCAAACAAAGCAGCCTGCTGGTCACCAACGACTGAAGCGATTGGCACCTCGGCGCCAAAGAACGCATACGGTGCCGTCGTTCCATACACGGCCGAAGTTGGAACAATTTCAGGCAGAATGGACGCTGGAATGTGAAGCAGATCGAGCAGCTTCGCATCCCAGCTGACTGTTTCGATGTTGCAAAGCATGGTTCTAGAAGCGTTGGAAGCATCTGTAATATGGCATTTGCCGCCGGTCAGCTTCCACACCAGCCAGGAGTCCATGTTGCCAAACAACAGATCGCCGCGTTGCGCTTTCTGTCTTGCCAGGGGAACATTGTCGAGAATCCAGGCGATTTTGGAAGCAGAGAAATAGGGGTCAATGCGAAGCCCCGTCTTGCGGCGGATGATTTCTTCAAATCCTTCCTTTTTCCAGCGCTCGCAGATTCCGACGGTCTGGCGCGATTGCCAGACGATGGCTTTATAGATTGGCAGTCCGGTCCGTTTATCCCATAAGACAGTCGTTTCACGCTGGTTGGAAATCCCGATGGCTTTGACCTGTTCGGGATCAATGCCAGACTGGTTGAGCACATCCGCAATGACGGCTTCAGTGTCCAGCCAGATTTCCGTAGCATCCTGTTCAACCCAGCCAGGCGCCGGATACTCTACATGGCCTTCGCGCTGGGAGAGAGCGACAATTTTCTGATCATGATCAAATAAGATGGCGCGCGTGGAAGTTGTTCCGTGGTCGATCGCCAGAATGTATGAAGGTGTTGTCATAAAGTTTCCTTTTTCGCTGCCCGGCAAGACGAGGCATCCAGTCTTTCGATCGGCTTTTCCAGTCTTTAAAAGTCCAGATTCAATCTGATTTCTGTTCCATATATTTACGGAATATTTATGGATATTTATAGACTTATGAAAGGCTGTACCAGAGAGTCTTTTCTTTTGGTGATGAAATTCTGGGAAGGACTTCTTTTCCAGTCCATCCAAAACGCTTTTGTCCAGCCGGCAGCTGCTTTTCTTCTTATTGAATTATCCCATGATCTGATGGAATGAAGAGAGAAGATTTCAAGTTTCCAAAAAGAAAAGACAGATCCTGTTTCAGATCGACTTTTCTGAAAAAGACAGCGGACATTGAAATGAGGGCATGACTTGCTGGATGAAAAATAACTGGATGAAAAGTAAAGGGATCAAAACAAGAATTTGGCATCGATAAAGATCTGACCAGAAGAATGTGGGGACGAAAGCTGAAAAAATCAGGTACGATGAATAAAGGATGATCTTTTTGGGCGCTCGAAAAGATCCTGCCAAGCCCATTTGTATACTGAAGGCAGTTATCCAAGTCTGTAAGGAGATATGCATGTCCGATTATCCATCTTCTCAACCTGATGCCACTCCCAAAAAAGCCGCCTCGTCTGCTTCTTTGGCCTCATCCGCAACCTCCTCATCGGTCATTGAAGGGGTCAATACAGAGCAGAAAAAACAGGGGGCGAGAGTTCGCCGGCGCAATCAGATCGTCTCGATTCTTTTTGCGATTCTGTTTATTGCGGTGTTCTATTATCTGTTAAAAAACGGCAAGCTGGCCGATACCAGCCGGATTCAAGCCATGATCCAGAAAGCCGGACCGTTTGGGCCGATTCTGTTTATTGCGATCAGTGTCTTTTCGTCCTATATCCCAATTGTCCCGATGGGTTCCATGGGATCGATTGGAATTGTGGTTTTTGGCACGCTCCCGGCGTTTTTTTACAACACCATTACCTCAATCTGTAACTGTCTGATCGCATACTGGCTGGCCAAACGCTATGGCAAACGGATTATTCTCTGGTTTGCGAGTCCTGAAACTGTTGATAAGTATGAAAAAAGGCTTCAGAACTCTGGCCATTTTGCGATGTTCTTTACCATCTTCATGTTTCTGCCCGTTTCGCCGGATATTGTCTTGTGCATGATTGCAGCGCTGAGCGGCATGTCTTTTCAGAAGTTTTTGCTGATTATTTTGTGCAGCCGGCCGGTCTCTTCGTTTTGTTATTCGATGGGACTGCTCAAAATCGTGGAATGGCTGCTTCATCTGTTCCATTTGCGTTAAGGATAGATCCTCTGATCGTCCAGAATCTCCCATCCAACCAAAATGGCCCGCCTGAATGGCGGGCCATTTTGGTTGGATTTGAGATGGAAAAGCTTTGATGGAAAAAGCTGAATCCAAATTAAGTCAGCACAGTCAGCCACTCAGGCAGATGGGGAAAGACTGACTTCACTGTCCGGAATATCCGGATTTAAAACATTATGAATGAGCTGAACGTAAAACATATTGCCATAGTCATAGCGCCAGCCGCCATTGGATTCAATGGCCACGGGATTGGGATAGGTCACGATCCGGCCGTCGGAATGAATGCGGGAAAACTCTTCGGCCAGCGCCGGAGTATGCTTACCACCGTTTTGCGCGACAAAATCCAGATAGCCGCTGCCATAATTGTAAGCCTGGAAAACAGCATCCTGATCAACATTCAGCTGGTCTGCTTTTTCGAGCAGGTCTTTATAGTAGGAAACACCCTGATCAATCGATTCGTCGACGGACAGGGAATTGGGCGGCAAGCCTAAGGATTCGCTGGACTGAAACACATCTTCACTCTGGCCATTGGATTCGACTTTGACAATGGCCTGCAGTTCGGGAAGATGCTGGGCAATGCCTTCCTTGCGGGCGGCCTGTTCAATGCGATACGCAAGTTCTTCTGAGGAAAGACCGTGGCTGGTCCCATTGAGGATTCCTCTGTTTTCGATATAAATCGTCAGCCATGCCCCTGCAATGATCAGGCACAGAAACAAAAGCCAGAAGGATCGGGAGGATTTATGAAGCGGCTCATGAAGAGTGTCAGATCTGCCAGACTCTGCTTCTGGCAGATTTTTTAATTTGTTTTTGAATCGTTTGGGCATTTCAATCCTCCTTTCTGATGGAAAACGGGCGGCTGAAAAAGCAGTTTATGAAGGTGAAAAAGAAGCTGGAAGAACCGGTTTGAAAAAGACAGGATTCCAATCGGATACTATTGTAGGAGAAAAACCTTGAAAAAAGATGAAAAATCCAAGAATAACAGTTTTGACAGGTACAGGTTCATCTTCGCAGGATAAAATCCTCAGGTCCGAATAAGGTTTTTATTCTACGCCGATCCACATGGAAACTGAAGGAAAGATTGAATCCATCTGACTGGATCTGAAGGAAACGGCTCTGATCGAAAACGCTTTCTAAAAGGTCACTTTGGCTGTGGCTCTTTCTTTTTGAAAAGAATAGATTTTTCGCCCTTTATCTTTCGCCTGTTTGGGGAGGATTGATATTCGGGGGCCGAAATGTGTGAAAAACCTGGTGGATGTTACAATGAAGACAAACTGAAGGGAATATTTATATGGGATCTATGAATCGAAAAACAGCCGGCTGGCTGACTGTTCTGTTTTTAGGCGGCGCTGCAGCCTTTTCGTTTGCGGCCATGTTTCGGGGAGATTTAAAGGCACTGGCCGGCTCAGTGGTCTGTCTGATTCTTGGCTTTCTGACCTTGAAACAGTATCTTTCTTCGCAATCCTTGTCCTGATCAGAATGGAGAAATGCAATGCAGATTTTTAAACGATATAAAACACTGTGGATGATGGGCATCATTATTGTTCTGGCCATTCTGTTCATCACCAACTTCAACTATGTTGTTGACGGGGTCCGGTTTTTACTGAACTCCTTCAGCTCTCTTGCGGCCGGGGCCGCTTTGGCTTTTACCCTCAATCTGATCATGGATCCGGTTGAAAAAAGACTTCGTGAAAGTACGAAGCCGTTTTTAAGAAAAAATGCCCGCACTCTGGCCATTACCACTTCTTTTCTGGTGGCTTTAGGCTTGATTGTGCTCATTCTTTCGATTGTTATTCCAAATATGATCAATGCTTTGCGGATGTTGACCAATGAAGCGCCAACGTACTTCAAGGAACTTGGTGACCTGTTCCAAAAGCTTTTTGAAAAGTACCCGCAGGCGGCTCAATACTTTGCCAATGTGAAATTTGACTGGGCTGCCACCCTCGATTCGATCGTGCACTTTATTACCAAAGGTTCTACAACCGGAAATATGATGGACAGCACCTTCAATCTGGTCACCACTGCGGTGGGCAGCTTTGTCAACCTGTTTGTCATGATCGTCTTTGCGGCGTATGTGCTCTCGGAAAAAGAACGCTTTGTCAGAGCGTATTACCAGCTGACCGATTTATTCATGGCTCCAGAACGCCGTGTCCATCTGACAAGAAATATGCGCATCATCAACCAGTCCTTCAAATCCTTTATTTTAGGGGAGATCATTGAAGCCTGTATTCTTTCGACGATGTGTATTGTCGGCATGCTGATCCTGCAGCTGCCCTATGCGACCATGATCGGCATTCTGGTCGGTGTCATCAACATGATTCCCATGATCGGGGCCTTTATTGGCGGCGGCATTGGCGCGTTTATTATCTTTACCATTTCTCCAACCAAGTGCCTGATCTTCCTGGTGTTCTTATGTGTCATCCAGCAGATCGAGTCCAATATTTTCTTTCCGCGTGTGATTGGAAACAAGGTCGGGCTGCCGGGGATCTATGTCATGATCACCATCGTTGTCGGGGGTACCATGTTCGGCGTTCTGGGCATGATTCTGGGTGTTCCCCTCATGGCTTCCCTTTACAAGATTCTCAAAGACTACCTTGCGGAGGTGAAAGCCATGCATGCCAAACGGGCTGAAGAAGCAGCCGCCGCAGCGCAGGCTCATCCAGATGGAACGGTGTTGGTAAAACCAGCTCAGCCGGGAACAGCCGAAATTTTGCGCCAGGCAAAACAAGTGACAGATGAAACTGAAAGACTGCTTCACTTTGGAATGGAGGATTCGGCTTCTTCAGCGCCAGATCAGAAGTAGGAAAACGACAGGGCTGTCTGGCTTGTCAAATTGGCGAATCGAATCTGTCCAGTCTGGGAAAGGAATCCAGCTGACCAAAAAACAACTCAGCTTCGTATTGAGGGGCTGGGTTTTTTATGGCAGCCAAACAGCCCCAGTCTGCGCGCAGAGATGAATTCATCTTGATCCTCCATCCAGGAAGCTTGTCTGTTCTTTTCATGATTTTCCTGAACTGTTTATTCGTTTGAGGAAAATCAGGCCAGAACTGAAGGTTGGCTTTCATCGACTCGCCTTATCGCTCTGGACAAAAGGGATTAAAGGATAATCCGAATCGATTACAGACGGGCAATCTGAATGCGAGTTTGAGGGGGAATCGATAGACTCATAGTAGAATGATTATCAAGAAAGAGGTGTTCGCTATGTCTATTCGTCATGTTGAATCCGTTGATATGTTTAAAGAGATCGTTAACTCTCACCCAGAAGTCCTGATCGATTTCTTCGCTACTTGGTGCGGTCCTTGCAAGATGTTACATCCAGTTCTGGAAACTGTATCTGAAAAACTCGAAGGCAAAGTTGTTGTTGCCCAGGTTGATATCGACCAGCATCAGGATCTTGCCGGTGCCTTTAATGTACAGTCTGTTCCAACTCTGATCTTCTTCAAAGATGGAAAACCAGTCCTGGCAACTGCCGGTTACATGGATGAAGCCGGTCTGACCCGTTTCATTAACGCCGCCGAAGCGAAATAAGTCCAGACAGTCTGATTCTCATTCAGCGAATCTGCCATTATCCTTTTTGGATGATGGCTTTTTTCTTGTCCTGTAAAGGAAAATACATCACGATGAAATAAAGAAATTCTAAAGAAAGCGCTTCAAAAAGTGCGAACTCAAGTATAATGAGAATTAATAAGATCCACGGATGCTTTTGCAATCCCGATCAGGAGGAAATATGAGCTTTAAAACTGATCAGCGTCATGAAGACTTCCGTCAGAAAGTCCGTG
The DNA here is from genome assembly GCF_034745455.1 of Allobaculum sp. JKK-2023. Lineage (NCBI taxonomy): Bacteria > Bacillati > Bacillota > Erysipelotrichia > Erysipelotrichales > Erysipelotrichaceae > Allobaculum > Allobaculum sp. JKK-2023. The sequence continues at coordinate 1,952,910 of NZ_JAYERV010000003.1, forward strand.
ACCTCGCCGAAACCAACATTCCAGCCATTGCGATGGACCTTGACGAAAATAATAAGTTCCCACATGACTTCGTCGCAAAAATGAAAGAAGCCGGGCTGATGGGCCTGCCTTATGAAACCAAATATAACGGCGCAGGAGACGATGTGCTCTCCTACGCCATCGCTGTTGAAGAACTCTCCCGCGTCGATGGCGGGATTGGGGTTATCCTGTCCGCCCATACTTCTTTAGGAACCTATCCAATCGCCGCTTTCGGTACCGAAGAACAGAAAGAAAAATACCTCAAACCACTGGCTTCTGGTGAAAAACTGGGTGCCTTTGGTCTGACTGAAGAAAATGCCGGATCCGATGCTGGCGAAACAGAAACAACTGCTGTACTCGAGGGAGATCATTACATCCTCAATGGAAAGAAAATCTTCATTACCAACGCCCCAGTGGCGGATACCTACGTTGTCTTTGCGGTGACAACTCCAGGCAAAGGGACCCGTGGAATTTCTGCTTTCATCGTTGAAAAAGGATGGGAAGGCTTCACCTTCTCCGATCATTACAACAAGATGGGCATCCGCTCCTCCTCGACTGCCGAACTGCACTTCAAAAATGTAAAAGTACCAAAAGAAAATCTGCTGGGCCTGGAGGGCCAGGGCTTCAAGATTGCGATGGCCACCCTCGATGGCGGTCGAATCGGGATTGCCGCGCAGACTTTAGGCATTGCGCAGGGCGCGTATGAAGACGCTCTTGCCTATGCCAAAGAACGCATCCAGTTTGGTGCGCCAATCGCCGTCAACCAGGGGGTTTCCTTCAAGTTGGCCATGATGGCAACCAAACTCGAAGCGGCTCGTCTGCTCGTTTATAAGGCAGCTGAAATGAAAGAAAACCACGAACCTTATTCCATGAACGCCGCCATGGCCAAACTGTATGCGTCCGATATTGCTCTGGAAGTGTGCAATGATGCGCTGCAGATTTTTGGCGGCAGCGGCTACCTTAAGGGAATGGGCGTTGAAAGACGCTATCGCGATGCCAAGATCACAACGATCTATGAAGGCACCAATGAAATTCAGCAGGTTGTTATCGCCTCTAACATCCTTGGCAAACTCAAAAAGCAGGCCAAGAAAGAAGCAGAAGCAGCGGCAGCCAAAGACGCTGGCGGCCGTAAGCAGCAAATGATTGACGAACTGAACCTGAAAGACTCTGTTCGGAAACTTGCGGCAATCCTTAAAAACGACTTTGATTTCTCTGCTTCTGAAGATCCAGAGACTCCAATCCGTTCGGCCAAGAAAATTCTTGGAATCGGCCAGGGGGTAGAAACCAAAGAAAATGCGGATAAGGCCATCCAGGCGGGTAAAGACATGGGTCTTGTCATCGGCGGCAGCCGGCCAGCAGCGGAAGTTCACCACTTCATCGGCATGGATCGCTTCATTGGAATGTCCGGCCAGAAAGCTGACAATGCGGATCTCTATATTGCAGCGGGAATTTCCGGTTCCAAACCGCATCTCAAAGGAATGGAAAAGGTTAAAACAGTTGTGGCTATCAACAACGATCCAAATGCCCCAATCTTCAAGAATGCAGATTATGGCATCGTTGGAGATCTGAACGAAGTTCTGCCCTTACTGGTTGAAGAACTTGGCTCACCAAAAGAAGAAGTCAAAGATCTTGGCGGCCTTTATCAGTGCACACTGTGTGGGTATATCTATGATCCAGCTGTAGGTGATCCAGAAAGTGGCGTTGCCCCAGGCACTCCATTTGCAGATCTTCCAGAAGACTGGAGCTGCCCATATTGCGGTGCGGCAAAAGAGGATTTCGAACCTTATAACGGTTGATCCAGCAGCCACTCAAGCTGAACAGTTTCCTTTCGATTCTGTTCAGCTTTTTTCGATTGGATCGACTGGCGGCTGCTTGTTGTTGCAGGAAGACTTTCAAAGTGGATGCTGGTTTTCTTTTGATGGTTTTGCCGCAGTATGACTATACTAAAAGTATCTCTTTGCATAGAAATTCCAGAAAACTCCATCAGGATCCTGGATCCTTAGAAAGGCTTGTATGGAAAAACAATTTGACAAGATTCTGGAGGCCCAGAAGCAGTTTTTCGCCACTGGGCTGACTTATGATGTAAATTTCCGCAAAAATTCGCTCAAACTGCTCAAAGGAGCAATGCTTCTACACGAAAAAGAAATTCTTGATGCTCTGCATACTGATCTTGGCAAAGGTCCTACAGAAGGGTATATGTCTGAATTTGGCCTGACCCTTTCAGCCATTGACTGGCAGATCCGCCATCTTGACCACAATGCAGCGCCTCATTATCATTACACCCCGCTGCATGAATTTCCGGCGATCTCCAAAACCATCCATATCCCCTATGGAAACGTGCTGATCATGGCGCCCTGGAACTATCCGTTTTTACTGGCCATGGTCCCCTTAGTGGAAGCACTGGCAGCTGGGAATACCGCAATCGTGAAAACCGGCCATGCGGCCGCGGCAACTTCCAAAGCCATTGAAAACCTGCTCACTTCGACCTTTGATTGTGAATATGTTGCTGTTTCGACAGGCGGACGCGATGAAATCAGCGCCCTGCTGGATCTGAAATTTGACTATATCTTCTTTACTGGCGGCAAGAAACTGGGCTCTCTGGTTTATGAGTCAGCAAGCAGGCAGATGACGCCAGTGACGCTTGAACTGGGTGGCAAATCGCCAGCCATTGTCGATGAAACCGCTAACCTGGCTCTGGCGGCCAGACGGATTGTCTTTGGCAAATTCCTCAATGCTGGCCAGACTTGCGTCGCACCGGATTATGTTGTTGTGCATGAATCCGTCAAAGAGCCTTTTTTGGCAGCATTAACCAATGAAATCCGCAAGCAGTATCCAAACCCGGAAGATATCGGCAAAATCATCAATGAATCTCACTATGAACATCTGATTTCGCTGGTCGACCCATCCAAAGTCGTCGTTGGCGGCAGCGCCTCTGGACCGACGTTACAGATTGAAGCTACCGTCATGGACAACGTGGACTGGGATGATCCGATCATGCAGGAAGAAATTTTCGGACCCATTCTGCCGATTCTGACCTACAAAAATTTCAAACCGCTCATGCGAAAGATTGCCTCACTGCCAACGCCACTGGCTTTCTATTTATTCAGCCGGGATAAACTCCACCAGCAATATGTCGAACGCATTCAGCCCTATGGCGGCGGCTGCATCAATGACACCATCATCCACCTGACTTCTGACAACCTGCCGTTTGGCGGCATGGGGGCCAGCGGAATCGGCCATTACCATGGCAAATATGGCTTTGATACGTTCTCGCATGACAAAGCCGTGATCCAGAAAGGCGCTCTGGATCTTCCGATGCGCTACAACGACCGCAAGCCATGGATGGCAAGCCTCATCCGGCTGGTTCTCCATTAGCGACCGGAAGCAGCAACCAGACAAAGTCATTCAGGCGCCTATTGTAAAACCCGCCTGAAAATGGGAAGCGAAGACGCAAACCACCCGCCCGGAAGAGGAAATTCCCCACCGGGCGGGTGGTTTTTCACTCTGATGAAGTTGGTCCTTCCATTCTGATGGTCACCAAAGCCAGAAAAGGATCCATGACTCTTTATACTCAAGGAAGTAGAGGAGTGATTACTCATGATTAAACAGGTTACAAGCAATGAAGATTTCGAAACCATCATCAATTCCAATCCAGCGGTCCTGATGGAGTTCTATGCCAGCTGGTGCCCCCACTGCAAAGCTTTCTACCCCGTTCTTGAAAAAGCCAGCGAAAAACTGAACCAGGAAGGAATCATCGTTGCCCAGACTGAAATTGATACGTTTGAAGATCTCGCCAACGAATATGATATCCAGTCCATTCCAACGTTAACATTCTTTAAAAACGGCTCCCTGGTTGCAGAAAGCGCCGGCGGCCGGGATGAACAGGCCGTTTTTGACTTTGTCGCAACAGCACGCAACGAACAATAGGATCCAGACAGCAGACGGAACCAGGCCTGCTTTTTAGAAAAACTGCGTTTTAATTCAGATTTTCGGATTCCGATGGATCTAAAAACAATAAACCTCTTTTAGACATCCTGCCGGAGGGATTTTCCAGTCCGAAGGCAAAGAGCCTAAAAGAGGTTTTTATTTCTTTGGTTTTACGAGAATTCAGATTCACTGCGTTCTTTCCAGTATCCAGTGCCAAGGATGGATGGAAAGCCAACTATTCTTTTCAATGAAAGCTGGTTTTGAATTCTGGATTCCTTAGACTTGAAGCGGTGTGTTTACCATTTCGTTGCGAACGTTTTGAACGTACTCAAGACTTGTGTGCATCACTTTGGCGATAAAGGCATTGTCGTCGCCGCCCTCAATAAAATAGGAGCGAATGGTCTGCTTCCTATTTTCTTCTCTTGCTTTTTCCATCTCTGCCTGCGCTTGAGCGCGTATTTCTTCTTTTGCTTTTTCCATCTCTGCCTGCGCTTGAGCGCGTATTTCTTCTTTTGCTTTTTCTACCGCTTTTTCGACTTCTTCTTGAATCAGTTCTTTAAAAGCGTTTATCATAATTTTTTCCCTTCCTTTGTGTGCTTGAGCCAAGTTTCCACTTTCCGCAAAGCTGGAATCTTGATCTTACTCGGATCAGTACTGTTGAGGTCGCGCATCAGATCCCCCAGCACATCATCGCCGTTGTATAAAGCATTAACAAGGCAGATGTGGCTATGGGATTGTGACATGACTTTCTTTGGAGTGCTGCCGTAGACTTGAGCATATTCAATGCGGCAGACAGGATGACTATCGAAGCGCAGTTTCCACTCTGGCAAAGAAAAGAAGGCCGGATATCTGAAGTTCAATGTTGGAAAGATTGCCTTTGTCGTCTACCGCAAAAATATCCATCGCAGCTGAATGGCTGAACAATTCTTTCATATACTTGTGCGTTTCTACATAGCCAACAGTGAGGATACTTTCAAGTCCCGCTTTTTCAAAAAATGGACTAATAGTGATTGCTTGGATAATCTCAATTTTTGTTGGAAGATGGCTTGGATTCTGGATCACTTAGACTTGAAGAAGTGTGTTTGCCATTTCGTTGCGAATGTTTTGAACATATTCAATGCTTGTGTGCATTACTTTGGCGATAAAGGCATTGTCGCGTCCGCCCTCAATAAAATAGGAACGAATGGTCTGTTTCTTACTTTCTTCCTTTTCCTTCTGTATTTCCGCCTGCGCTTGAGCACGTGTGTCTTCCATTTCTTTTTCCATTTCTGCTCGCGTTTCTTCTCTTACTTTTTCAACTTTTTTTTCTAATTCTTTTTTTACTTCTTCTTGAAGCAGTTCATTAAAAACACTTGTCATAATGTTTTCCCCTTCCTTTGTTTCCTTCAGCCAAGTTTCCACTTTCCGCAAAGCTGGAATCTTGATCTTACTCGGATTAGTACTGTTGAGATCGCGCATCAGATCCCCCAGCACATCATCGCCGTTGTATAAAGCATTAACGAGGCAGATGTGGCTATGGGATTGTGACATGACTTTCTTTGGAGTGTTGCCGTAGACTTGAGCATATTCAATGCGGCAGACAGGACCATCGTCGAAGATTGGTTCACCTGTCTCTTTCCAGTACTGCTGGTTTGTAATAAAGATCGTCCAGGTATCTTTAGAGTTTTCGTAATCTTCGCCAGGTTTCAGGCTATATTTGTTCAACGTTGAAGAGTAGTTTTCAACTCTGGCAAAGGAGAGAGAGCCGGATATCTGAAGCTCAATGTTGTAAAAATTACCTTCGATGTCTACCGCAAAAATATCCATCTCGGCCGAATGGCTGAATAATTCTTTCATGTCTTTTTGAGTCTCGACATAGACAATGGTGTGGACGATCTTAAGGCCCATTTTTCGGAAGACCGGATCAATGATTGCCTGGATAATCTCAATTCTTTGTTCTATTGTACAATGACTGAGGATCACTCTGCTGAAAACATCGTCCAGAAAGCAAAGTCTTGTGAGTACCTGGAAGATTTTTGTCTTCTGGTCAAGCCGATTGCCTTGATCAGACTGTTTTTCTTTTGTGGATTTCATTTTTTTCACCACTGAGAAGATGCATTGTACCAAAGCTTCTTTAGAAATCTAACGCACTCTGTGTTTAAGTTAGGACGTAATTTTGCTTGCGTCTGTCCAGAAAAACTGAATGCGTATTTCTTACAGATGAGCCTGAATTTTTAGGAGAGTTTTGGTAGTGGTATCTTCAGTGTCCTTTCTAATTGCATATACGCAAAAAAGCCGGTCTGTTTTCGTTTTCTCAAAAAAATCAAATTTTCGTTGCATGGTCTGGTCTGGCAGGTTCAGGATTGGCTGAATCTTTTCAAAAACAGGCAGGATGGTAAGGGAAAGAGACTCTTTCTTCACCAAAAAAGCCGCCTGAACGAAGATCAGGCAGCTGCTTAAGGAAATAGATTCAGGATGAAAAAACAATGTGTAATAAATGGAAAGTCGTTTAGAGCAGATGAAAAAAGCCCTCCTTTTTATGGAGAGCAAAATTGAAAAGGTGGATCAGAAGTTGTCCGGCGCTTTTGCCAGAACTTGGCTGGTCAGGTCATAAAAATCACCGTACATCGTAAACGAAAGGGGAAGGGACAGGTCAAATTTCTTTTCTTTGAGGAATTCACGCTGGACATCAATTCTTGAAAGGTCTGAGTGGGCAGTTTCAGCTTTCATGACTGGAATTCTGGCATCAAGAAAAGCATTCAGATAGGTCGTTTCATTTCCACCTTGGGCAGGAGTTTTGGCCTTCTTTTTCGCTTCGTTTCGAATGGCGCCAAAGCTTTGGGGATCGTCCCCGTCACTGTGAACGATCAGCGCATCATAGTAAATATACTGACCAAGGGGAGAAAGGCCATCTTGGGTGGCAGCCTCGATGGCTGGATCCATGTATTCTTCATTGATGATTTCATTTTGGGCCTGCATCATCGCTGCAGTTTTGGCAGCTTCTTTCCAGGCCTGGCAGAAGCCCTCGCCAAGGTTTTGGTGAGAATCACTGCCATTGACTTTTTCCAGGGCCGGAATATAGGCGGCCAGTCCATTGTCTGGGCAAGTCTGGTATAAAGCTTCACCACTTCCAACAAATCGCCAGTACCGGATGTAAAGCCAACAAGGCCAGCGGTGTAGCCCCGGCCATCGCCGATATCCTCGATATAGCCATACTCATTCCAGTACTCTAATGTTGAATTTTCGGCAGCACTGACCAGTGCATAGACCGTTTTGCGCAGAAGACCTTTCGAAATGTTTTCTTCTGTAAATAAAGCAGTATTTTCTCGGCTTTCGTCATCCACTGAGGGCTCTGTTTCGTATGTTTCTTCGGTTGTGTCTTCGGATTGAATATTATTTTCTGAAGCGCATCCCCATCCTTCGGTTGCCATCAGAAAGGCCAGAAACAGGACAGGAATTCTTTTGGATCGCATGGAATCATCCTTTCTGTAAAGGTCTATCCAGATAGAAATTATCTTCAGGTAGTTTTTGTTGCTTTACAAACGGAAAGCCTGAATCAGAATCCTGCAGCTTTTTGCCAGAAAAGAGAAGGGAAAAGACGAGTGATGATTTGCGAAAAATAAAGAGGAAATGATCATCGGATAATCATTTCCCCAACATCCCTGCGCCTTGAACACACTGTTCCATAAGCGCTCCAATTCGTTCTATCGGATCTTCGCATTCGTTGTTGAGCCACTCCTGGAGAATGGCCATCAGCCCACGGACGTAGAAAGCCAAAAGATACGGACGATCTTTTTCTGGAACATGAAATCGTTCGAGAAGAGGAGTAAAGATCGGTTCGAAAATTTGACCGTAGGTTTCTTCAAGTTGCAAAATCCCTGTATTTTCCAAAGCGGTTTTAAACAGTTTCTGGTTTTTCTTGATGTAGCTCAGAAAAGGAAGGAGATATTCTGGCGTAATCAGATACAGGTCGTCCAGTGGTCCGGTATGCAGGCGGTTTGCGGTGAATGACTCAAGCTCGACAGTATGTTCTTTCATGTAAGTTACAAACTGAGTATGCATATACTGAACGCTTTCATTGAGCAGATCGCTTAGCGTTTCATAGTGAAGATAGAAAGTAGAGCGGTTGACGCCAGCCTTTTCACAAATTTCTTTAACGGTGATATTTGAGAAATCTTTTCTGGCCAGGATAGAAAGAAAAGCTTCGTCCATCCGGATGGCGGTATTGAAATATTTGCTTTGTGAACGATTCAAGAAATCTCCTTTTTGGTGTGGCTTTTTGCCAGAGGAAAAGAGCTGACCATGCCGGCACAGTTGCTGGCAGGTTTCAGGTTTCAGATTTCGAAATTTTACTCCAGGATCAGTGTTGTCACAATATCAAAAACGGATAAAATCGTATCAGATTGCTCCAATATGACTTTATCCGTAAAAAGAGTATCCGTATTGATTCACGCAGAGTTTTGACTTGATTTAGGATGGATCGTATGACCAAACTGGTTTCTTTACTGCCAGCTGCTGGCTGGCCTTTTTCAGCGGCTTTTAAATCATCTCTTTTTTATACAGGTAACTGTTGAAACTGATACTGACCAATCCGATGAGGCCAGCCATAATCCCCAGAATCAAGGTGAATGTGGATCCATTTTCAAAGGCGTTCATAGACAGAAGAACACCAATAATAATCGTCGTGATTCCGGCCATTCCCAGCAGACAGGCACGGATAACTGCGGGAAGATCTTTTTTACCATGAGCCGTTGGATGGAATGTGTTCTTTGGAGCGTATTGATGGATGGCCCGATGGGTATAAGTTTTATTTGTATTCATTGTTTTTTCCTCCTTCAATGAAATGGAATGATGGAAGTATATCCGCGATCGAACTCTAACAGAACAACACGAAAGACGATTTGTGTTGGATTCAGAAATTTGTTGCGGCCAGGCGAAAGAAAAGCCCCTGATCCAAGATCAGAGGCAAGTCTGGTATCGGTTTGAAATCGAATGGTCATCAGGCGAAGAGTAGAAAACTGCAAGAGAAGAAAAGAAATTCAGTTTTCCACAGGGAAATGTCAAAAGTAAGGGAATAAAGATCAAGCAGATTGGCTCCATGATGATGAAATACGAATGATGGACAGCTTGGAGCAATCGTAAGATTTGTCAGGTTTGACTTGGTGCTTGAATGATGAATTTCGCAGTTTTTATTTGTTTTCGGCAGGCTGTTCTGGTGTTTCAACAGAAGCTTTTAAAACTTTCTGGCTGGAAACGGCAACGATTTTGTTTTCGTTTGTATAAGCATGAGCCTGAACGACTGGAGCGGAAGGTTTTAATACGGTGTATCCAACAACGGCGGCGATGGAAAGGCTGGTTGCTAAAGCGATCAGTTTGCTCAGGTTTGTGTTCTGTTTAGAAGTAGTTGTGCGTGTCATAATTATTCCCTCGATGCATCTGCATCTTTAACTTTCTGTATGGATGGAAAGGAAGAAGTGAAGATTCTCTTTGTTTTTGAAGAGGTGTTCTTTATATCTCCTTAACTCTGTCTTTATTCTATCCTTATACTCGACATTTGTCCAACTTTTATTCTGTATTTTTGCTCATTTTTTAAAAATCTAAAATTAGAAAGTCTATCAATCTGAATTAGTAGATGATGTATTATGAATACGGTTTATTACAAATCTTTGAAACGATTAAATCTACTTTAAAATTCAATAAATAGGCTATTTTGGTTTGCTAATGAATCTTATATTGTGCTTCATCCAGAATCGTTTCTTTAAAAGTGTAAAGAAAACCAGGGTTTTTCTTTAGACTGAAATTAATGGTGCCTTAATTCATGGTGCGGGATGAACCTTAATTTCATATTTATGAGGATAAAGGTCTGAGTCTCTCTTTAATGGGTTTTAAGAATTTTCTTAAGTGGACATTTTTAGATGCTCCAGGACTATTCTTTTTCATCAGAGTCTAAAAGGATGAACCCAGGCGGCATCGTTACTCCCTTTTTAGAAATTTGGCCTTTGCGATCAGACCTTTTTTGCGTATATCCAAGTATGAAGTCAATTCAGAAAGCAGCCGGCCCGCTGCTGTTTCTTTTTCTGGGCCTGGTCTGCATGGCAGGACGCGTGACTCCAATGTCATTAGAGAGGATTGCACCCGATACCATTCAGGCTGAAATCAAAGGGGCAGTTGCCAGCCCGGGCGTGTATACGCTCAAAAATGGAGCAACGATTCAGGACCTGATCAAACAGGCAGGCGGTGAAAGTGATATGGCCGATTTAAGTGCCCTGAGCTTATTGGAGGAGGTACAGGCAGGGCAGGTGATTGTCGTCGGCAAGAAAAACATGGATGGAAGCAGTCCACGAATATCGATCAACACCGCAAGCAAAGAAGAACTCATGAATCTGCCAGGAATTGGCCCGGCAATGGCCGAGAAGATTATTGCCTATCGCACGGAGCATCCATTTGAAAAGCTGGAAGACCTGATGGAAGTAGCCGGAATAGGAGAAAAGAAGTTTGCAGCGCTTCAAGACTTTATTGCCCTGTAAAGCCAGTCTGATCCTGATGGCTTTATGTCTCTGGGTGTTGGCTTTATTGCCTGCAAAAGAAACATCTGGATCGATCTTTGGGTTATTTCTGGCTGGTGCCTGTCTTGGATCTGCTTTATTGGTCTGGCGGTTTCAAAATCTGAAAGTTCTTTTCTGGTGGCTGTTCTGTCTTGTTGTTTTCCAGGGTTCAGTCTGGCTTCAACAACCGCAGAAACCTGCCTCGGGAATCTATACGATCGTCAATATTCGCAATGGATATGCGATTGCCCAAAATGGCAGGCAGAGAGCGATTGTTTATGAAACTGAAGATCTGCTTCTGGATCAGAAAGTCGAACTCTCTGGATTTGAAGCGATTCATACGCAGCGCAATGAAGGATTGTTCTGTTTTCAGGATTACCTCCAGGCAAATGGCAGCCAGTATAGTGCCACTCAGATGAACCCTCTAAAAACCAGCCAAGAAAAGGCAGGACTCAATGGATTTTTGCTGCGTCAGAAGATATGGATTTTTGTCAATTCACGATCGGCTGCTCCTTTGTATCGCCTTTTGTTTTATGGGTTGAGTGAAGATGAAAACCTCGACTGGATCAGTACAACAGGACTGCCCTTGATTGCCCTGGTCTATGGAATCCGTAAACGGCTTTCGTATCGGGTTGAAAAGAAGAAACTCAACTGGCTCATGGTGGGCTTGCAGCTTAGTCTGACCCTTTTCTTTCCGGTTCGCCAGGCAAGTTTGCGTCTGCTTGTGTTTCAGATTTGCACGGCTTTGTTTTCAGACTGGAATGTTCGCTGGCCGGTTTCAATGCTTGCGTTCTTATGGATCTCTCCTTTTGGAGCGGATTCCCTCAGTCTGGTGCTGCCTGCTGGAATCTCCTTTTTCAGCCATTTTGTCCAGGCTTCATGGCAGAAGAAAGTCGTTGGAATGTTGTGGATTGCCTTTTGTCAGATGATCTGGCTGAAAGAGTTGAATCTATTGATGCTCGGGATGTTTCTGTGGTTTCGAAGTCTTATCGGCTGGGTGTTTCTGCTTTCGATCCCTGGCCTTTGGAGCGCTCCATATGGAGAGCTGTTTTTGAAATTGCTGGAAGGAATCCAGGTATCGCTGGACTGGTGCACGGTGTATGGAAGTCCGCCGCTGTGGTATTTAATGCTGTTTGGCGGTTTATTGATCCTGACAGTCTGGAAATGGAAAACGAAGCGGTTTGTTCTGCTCTTGATGGCAGTCTGTATCTATCCCTGGAGCTGGAATCTGGATCCGTTCTTTCATGTCTTTCAGATTGATGTCGGCCAGGGCGATGCGGCTTTAATCGTCGAGCCTTTTCAAAGAAGCGTGACCATGATTGATGCTGCCGGCAAGATGAATACGGACAACGCAACGAAACTTTTTATCCCTTTTCTGCAAAGACATCAGATCCGAAAAATCGACAGGCTGGTTGTCAGCCATGGGGACTTTGACCATGATGGGGCCGTGGATTCGCTGACCCAGAACTTTCCGGTGCTTCAGACGATCCGTTCCACAAAAGACCTGGATCCCAGTCAGATTGATCAGACGCTTCCCGGCAAACCCGCAAAACTATCAATAGCCTATGAATTCTGGCTGTTGTTAAACGAAAGAGAGAGTGATCCTGCCCAAGAAAATGATCAAAGCTTAGTCTGCCTGTTTCAATACGATGGATTTCGTTATTTGTATACCGGTGATGCTTCCATTGCGATTGAAAAGCAACTGCAAAAAACCAACAACCTGCAAGCCGATGTGCTCAAACTGGGCCACCATGGATCAAATACCAGCTCTGATCCTGCGTTTCTCAAAGCTGTTCATCCGACGCTGGCTTTGATTTCAGCGGGCTATCAGAATCGCTATGGCCATCCAAGTGTTTCTGTACTGGAGACCCTCAATGCACAGGGAATTGACCGGCTGAACACAGCTGACCATGGAAGCCTTCATCTTTTCAGCATGCCCCATCTTCTGTTTGTGACAAGTGCCGATGGACTGGTTGGCTGGATCTGGAAGTCATGAAAAGGTTTTGAAGCAGCCACACCAGAGCAGGCCTTGAAAAGTGCAAAGTTAAGCTATAGAACCTGTAAAAATGGCGATCCGATATTCAGACGGATCGCCATTCTCTGTATTTGAAACGTTCAACAAATTGGGTAACCAATCTGGACTGAATCGAAAGACAGAAGGAAAGGATACAGGAGACCAATGTCATTTAGCTAGAAAAATATGACTTTAAACTTTGTCTCAAAATTGAAGACAAAGTGAATGATCGAGACTGAATCCGGTCCTCATCCATTCATATGCACCAAATAAGCACAAAATATATTGATTAATCTGGATGTATTCGTCCAAATAGGTGCACTAAAAACAACTCTTTGATAAGAGCTGCTTTTAAGAAATTAACAAGCACATAGCGTTCATTAAATGCGCGTATAACGCACTTATCGGTAAGTGAACCATATCAAACGATTGGGATGGAGATTTCGTTTGAAGCTCCTCTCTGGTCGAACAGGTAGTTTTTCTCTGAGCAGCTCCTCAGTCAGAGCCTGAAACTCCGCTTTTGTAATTTGACGAATCGTTCGATTCTTCGTCCACTTCGGGGTGAACGTGTTCCTGATAGCCCGTATCGCCTTAGTTGTATTGATTTGGTATTCATAAGTTGTCTGATTCTCTTCTTTATTATCCGATTGAGATGATTCAAGAACACACTTTTTGATCTCGGAAACCAGATTGTAGAAGATAAGGGATGAATAAATCTCCTGAATGATGTATTCTGCTTTTATCGAGTGGATACGTTTCATTCCTATTCCATATTTAAGCCAGGAGAAACTCTGCTCGATTCGCCACCTTAGGTGGTAAATAAATCCAAGAGCCTCCGGAGGAAATTCTGCTTCATCCAGGTTGGTAATCAGTCCTTCCCAGACGTTGTCGCCAATCTCGATAGCTACCACCCTGCAGTCAAAATCAATAAATTCAGATTCTGGATCAATCTGTCTCATTGATTTTTTGACCAGGTATTTCATCTGGGGGTTTTCTTTTTCCTCTTTTCTTTGGTGGTGGGTAAGAATGCGGCTGATCTGCTGGTCTTCTGTATGGTCAAGCTCTGTATAAGTCAGGCAGCTATACTCTCGTTCTTTCATACGTATGAGGTATTTGTGCCCTAAGGATTCAATAAGCTTACACAATGGATAAGAAAAATACCCTCTGTCCATGACAAAGAGAAATGTCTCGCCAGGATAAGCTTCGTGAATCTCCTTGACCATTTTCATAGCAGCGCCCCGTTCGTCTTTGGACCTCTGGTCTTGAGTGACGATGGCTAAAAATTTGTCATTAAGTACGTCATAGGCTGCGTTAACGTGAATACCGGCCCGGATAATGTTTTCCTTGTTCTTGGTATAAATGATGTAGTCAGGTTCATCTTCATTTGGCGCAACAGGTTCATTGGTTCCGTCAAAAGCGATTACCCTGTGTTCTTTATATTTTTTATCCATGGAATAAAGTGTCAATGTGGATTTGTGCAGTGCTGAAAATACGCTGACTGGAGTCTTGGCTTTTGTCTGAACAAGTGCTGAAGCAGATGGTCTTACACTGCCCATGCCGAAATAGTTCATGGACAAATCGGAGAGTGTTGCCCCATTCCCGATAATGGATGTATTCAGGAAATGGAACAAGTTTATTTTTGATGATCGATAATGACTTCGTGAGAAAGCTCCTGTTTGAGAAGCAAGAATCTTCTCCTGTTTGTGGGCAAATTCCTCAAGGAATTTCATGAATTTTTGATAAATCCTGTGCGGCGAAGTAACTTTAGTTGCCATATTTTCCTCCTTATAAAGTTATGTTTTCAACGTGATAAGGATTAAATTAGATAATTATGGAGTTATTGTCAAAGTTAATTTTCGTTAAACCAGAAAACATAAAATCCACCATCTGTATACGGATGGTGGACAAAAACTAAGCTAAATGACATTGTACAGGAGACAGAAAAACATATCTGCTATTCGTCCAGATACAGTCGGGTGCTGCGGGGAAATTCCCGGTTAAAAGCGTCTTTCAAAATCTTTTTGGCCTCCTTTGGATCCAGCACAATATCCTGGTTGAGATAGCCAGATTCAATCAGATGCAGTCCGTCTTCTTGAAGTTCAACCTGGACAAAGCGATCTTTTTTGAAAGTAAGCAGTTTAAGGCCGGTAAAATTTTTGGCTTTCAGGCAATTCATATATTTCATCTGCGCCTGCCGTAAAGGGACCAGTTTCATTTCGATCCATCCTTTAAAAAGCTGTCCAGCTCTTGCGAGAAGTCTTTCTTCAAAATTGTCGTTGTCGCATAGACGACATAGATCGTCTGATCCTTACAGCCAAATGCAACGCGCAAAGCACCCACCGAAGGATCATTGACCCGGCATTCCAACAAAGAGATTCCCTGCCATTTGCGCCGGGAAGCCAGTTTGCATTTGAAAAAATCATTTTCAGCCTGCCTGGTGATCGTTTCAATCATCCGGGATCTGAGCTGTGGGTTTTTGGCCAGCAGTTTTCGGGTTCCGCGGTTATCAAAAATAAAAGTAAGATTCGATTCATTCATGCCTACAGTGTAGGAGGAAAAGATCAAAGAAACTGTTTTTGCGCTCACCAGATTGCAAGTTTTCAACAGGGGACTGGTAAGGTTCTCAGGCTGTTATTGGACGGCCACCATAAACTGGCAAGTTCCCTGCCGCATCAAGCAGGGCTGGAAAAGAAGAAGGGAAGCTAGAAAAACGCGATAAAGAGAATTCGAAAGAAAATCAGCAATCGTCCAAGCCTGCCTGCCCAACTTCCAGCAAGAAAACAAGCAGGATGACAAGAAATGTAAACTCAAAGAAGAGCAGGACGGTGCGCAAAGCCAGCGGATAAAAAGACTGACCAGGAGCAGCGCGCAGCCAAATAACTATATAGAGCAGATCGAATCAAGCAGATCAATCAAAGCTGCTGAATAGACTGCTAATATTAGGATGCAATATGGCAAAATCAGGATAATAATACCAAGATAGTAGTATCAGGATAATAATACAAGGAAAGGATTTCCGCTTTTTAGCCGGGAAACGAATGATTCAAATCTTCTCCCCTGGCTTTCTGTTTTCTTCAGAACATTCTTTGGCTAAGATAGGATGAAGATAAAAAGGAGTTCGTTATGGAAAAATCAAAATACCGAATTGTTCTTGCATTCAGCTTGTTGACGAACCTTTCAGGCGGAGCAATGATGGCCGGCTGTTCTGGTTCCAGTGCAAATCTTGCTTCTTTATCCTCAGAGACTCTGCTGGACAATTCCTCTGTCATCATAACGGATGATCCTTATGACGAAAGTGGAAAAAGTGAAAAACGGACAATGGATCTGCGGCAGGTTGATGAATCCGGGCAGCGCCGGGAAAGTGATTCAGAGATTGAAGAACTTCCTTCTGTTGTTCATGAATCCCTGGATTCGGAAACGTTGCCAGTCAATGAAACAACTTCTTCTTCATCAGCAAGCGAGACTACGTCTTCCCCGGTCAGTGAAAACAAAGAAGGAAGAACGTATGTCAACGGCGTTCTGATCGTAAACAAAAAGCATCCAGTCCCTGCGGATTATGCGCCGGGTGTGGATCCAGAAGCCCAGGCTGCTTTGAACAATCTGCTCGATGCCATGCAAAGCCAGTCTCTCAACGTCAGCCGCGATACAAGCAACTACCGCAGCTACCAAACCCAGACTGCTTTATATAACGGCTATGTCAATGCGCCGGGTCAGCAGCAGGCCGATACGTTTTCCGCCCGTCCTGGTTTTTCTGAACACCAGACGGGCCTGGCTTTTGATCTCAAAGACACAGCGGGTCAGCTTTTGACTTCTCCAACAGAAGCCCAGTGGCTTTTAGACCATGCGGCAGAATATGGCTTTATTGTCCGCTATCAGGCAGGTAAAGAATCCATCACCGGCTATCAGGCCGAACCCTGGCATCTTCGCTACCTTGGAGAACTTGCCAAAGATGTTGCCGCTTCGGGATTAACGCTGGAGGAATATCTTGGCGTTGAAGGCGGGGATTATCAATAGCTGCAATGGATACAAACATAATCGCAAAGCACCATTTATGGTCAAGAAAGAATGCTTTGCTTTCATTTTTCATGAGAATGAGGTACACTCTAAACGTAATGACAACTACTTTATATTTTGCCTAGCAGGCAAAAGGAAAAGGAGCGTGCTGCGAACACGCTCCTTTTTTTTAACGAGCGAGGATAATGACAACTACTTAGGTTTTCATCCTTAAACCATGACGAAAACCGATGCCTCGACCTTAGTCAGAAACTTTCTTGGTTTCTTCCAGGAGAATCACATGAGGACCATCTGCTTTATACTGAGAGAGGTTACTTAGGAGAATTTATGAATCATACTCTTTATATTGAACAAAAGTGGCTTTCCATGTGGGGCCGCTTTGAAGTGGAAAACGAAGCGGGACAGGCCGTGTATACCGTTGAAGGGGAACCTTCGTTTACTCGCAGACTGGTAATCTACAACAACGCAAACATCCAAGTTGGACAGATTCGTTCTTTATTTTCCTTCGGTCCCAAATTTGAAGTGGAAATGAATGGTCAGTCGATGGGAACGATCGACTATCGTTTCGCATTCCATCCGGCTCTCGATTTCGACAAACTTGGCTGGCGTGTTGAAGGAAATTTTACCGGCTGGGATTTTCAGGTTTATGACCAGAATAATCTCGAAATCGGAAGCGTTTGCCGGGAACTCTGGCATCTGACGGATTTTTACGCCATTCATTACCAGAACCCGAAAAATGAATTGCCCATGTTACTGATCGCTCTGGCAGTTGACCTTTTGACAACGAAAAACTGATCATTTTTCAATGATGCAGATTTCTGTTGCAGCGTAGAAAGCAAAGAGTATCAATCGTTTTTAATCCCTGTAAGAATGCGATAAAAGAATTATTTTGACTGATTCCTATAGATTTTTACCAAGGGAAATGGCAACAATTAAACCAATCATTGGCCAAACGGCATAGAGGGATCAGGTAATTTTATGGCAAATGCGCAAACCAGGGCATCAGCGGAGTACCGAAAGCGTCAGGGGATTATCTCAAAAAATTTCAAGCTGAAAAAAGAACTTTGCGATGAATTCGCGAAAGCTTGTGGTGCAGCAGGTATTTCTCAGACTGAAGCGATCAAAGGATTCATGATTGGATTCATCAAAGAACATCAGCCGCAAGAAAAAGCCGGAGAGTGATTTCCGGCTTTTTCATCTTCTATGGATGGGCGATAAGAAAAGCCGGCAGAAAGAGGATTGGCACCTCTTTCTGCCGACTTGGTATGTTTTCTGGTTTGTGAAAAGAAAGCAATCTGCTTACGCCGATTCCAATCAGACTGAAATCGAACTGGATTGAATTTGTTTAGGCAGCAGCATCCGGATCCTGATCATGAAGAATGTTCATGAACTCTTCACCGGTGATGGTTTCTTTTTCGTAAAGGTATTTAGCCAGTTCGTGCAGTTTCATCATGTGATCATTCAGAATCTGGCAGGCTTCTTTATACGCCTTATCAATCATGGCTACAACCTCTTTATCGATCTGAGTGGAAGTCTCAGGCGAGCAGGCCAGAGATGTATCGCCGCCCAGATACTGGTTGTTGACGGTTTCAAGAGCCGTCATCCCGAAGGTATCGGACATACCCAGACGGGTAACCATCATGCGGGCTGTCTTGGTTGCCATTTCGATATCGTTGCTTGCACCAGACGTGATGGAGTGGAAGACAAGGTCTTCCGCCGCACGACCACCGCAGTAGGTAACGATACGGGTATACAGTTCGTCTTTGGTTAACAGGTTGTTTTCCTGTTCATCGACCTGCATGGTATAACCCAGCGCGCCTTTGGTTCTTGGGATAATGGTGATCTTATGAACCGGAGCAGCATTGGAGCTGTAGGCGGACACTAAGGCGTGGCCGATTTCGTGATAAGCCACGATCATTCGCTCTTTTGGAGAAATGACTTTGTTTTTCTTCTGTTCACCGGCAATAACGATTTCGATGGCTTCTTCCAAATCGCGCTGGGCAACCTGCTTACGGCCATCACGGACCGCTAACAGGGCGCCTTCATTGACGATGTTGGCCAGATCGGCACCGGAAGTACCAGCAGAAGCACGGGCAATCATGTTGTAGTCAATGTTTGGAGCCATTTTGACGTTCTTGGCATGGAGAGTCAGAATTTCTTCACGGCCTTCCAGATCCGGCAGTTCAACCGGGATCCGGCGGTCAAAACGACCTGGACGAGTTAAGGCAGGGTCAAGGGTTTCTGGACGGTTGGTTGCGGCTAAAAGCACGATTCCTTTGGAACCATCGAAACCATCCATTTCAGCTAAGAGCTGGTTGAGGGTCTGTTCACGTTCATCGTTGCCGGAGAATCCGGAACCATCACGTTTTTTACCGATCGTATCGATCTCATCGATAAAGATGATGCATGGTGCATGTTTACGGGCTTCTTTGAATAAGTCACGAACGCGGGCTGCACCACGGCCGACGAACATTTCAACAAATTCAGAACCGGCAATAAAGTAGAACGGCACACCGGCTTCACCGGCCACCGCACGGGCTAACAAAGTTTTACCTGTTCCAGGAGGGCCGACAAGCAGTGCACCTTTTGGCATCTTGGCACCAATTTCGGTGTATTTGCCCGGGTTATTTAAGAAGCTGACAATTTCTTTCAGGTTCTGTTTGGCTTCATCCTGACCAGCTACATCCTTGAAGGTTGTGTGGGTCATTTCGCCTTTGTAGACTTTAGCGTTGGATTTGGTCTGATTGCCAAACCCGCCGAAGCCGCCAAATGGGAAGCCGCCCATACCGCCGCCATTGTCGTCATCTCCGTCATCACCGGAGTTATCGTTGCCAGGATTTGGGCCGCCGCCAAAGGTGAATCCACCGCCTGAGCTGTTCATGCGTTTTCGCATATTGCGCATCATCAGCCAGAAGGCCAGCCAGATCAGAAGCCAGGGCAGCAGGGTAATGAGAAAAGAAGTGAAGAGACTGTTGTTCTGGCGGACTGGGATTTCGGAGAAGCTCACATCCCCTTCAATCAGACGGTCCACCAGGCCGGGGTCTTCAACCATTGTGGTCGTATAGACTTTGCCAGCATCATCTTTGAGCTGGTAGTTGATGGTATCGCCCTGAATCTGGACTTCTTCTACCTGTTTGTTTTCTACTTGCTGGAGAAACTGGGAGTACGAAATGCTGGAGACATTGCGATTGGACAGCATGCCTGGAATAAATAACAGACAGAAACCGATGATAATCGCAAACGTTAAGAGTAAATATTTCAGATTTTTCTGGTTCGGATTTTTGAAACCAGAGCTGTTTTTTCTGTTCATAAAGCAGTTCCTCTTTCTAAGATGTATGTCCATTATACCGGAAGTTAGCAGTATACTCCTTTGTCTGCTAACAATCCGATCAATTCACAAATTGAATGGATTTATCCCATACAATTGCGATAGTTATAAGCTACCTACACCCATAATCAAACAAAATCGCAGCAATCATTCAGATTGCTGCGAATCGAAGACAGTCATAGTGTAACAAAATGCAAGCGTAAGCAACAGAGTCAGTTACAAAACTGTTTGACAGGAACTTGAAAGTCATCTAAAACAACTAATCAAATAGATAGATTCGGATAAATATTCAAACTGAAGAGATTGCTCTGAAGCTTGGATCGGAGAAATGCGCCGAAAACAGACCGACCTTCTTTCTTCAGTCAGTCAAAAAATCTCCATCGTTCTTTATATCCTGTTAAAGCGCAGAGAACCAATCTCGATAGGATTATTTAGCTGTGAAAATGTTATCTTTTGGAAATAGCCAGTCCACAAAATAATCTGTGATAAGCTGATCCAATCGCGCTTACATCCTTTAGGTAAAAAGAGCGCACTTAAGAAGAAAGATAAGGTTAGTCCATGAAACATATTTTGAAATATTCCATGCTGCTGACGGCAATCTCTGCTTTGCTGCTTTGCTGATTGGCTGCGCTGGCCCGGCAGTAGAAATCCAAAAAGAAAGGACTATGTCAGAGACTGACTTACAGATGTCTGCCAGTGCTGCCAAGATGACTGGCAATGAAACAGCCGCTAACTCTTTTCCCCTGAATCCTTCTTTACTCTCCCTTTTCCCCCAAAAGGCAGATCCGAACGACTATTCACGAGGAATCACGCAAAGCAGCACCTTGTGGCAAGCCAGCCAGGAAGTTTCTGTTTTTACGATGGGTGAGGATGGAACTTCTCAGGTGACGAACCAAGTGGTTAAGACCCTCCCTCAGGGAAAAAAATTCAGAATCTGTGCCCTGGTGGCAGCTCCATTTAACGATCCGCAAAGTTCAAAGATCTATGGCCAGATGGCTGACGGCTCTGGTCTAGCTCTTCTTTATGATCATTTTGCTGCAACTCCACAAATGGCTGATTTCAAAGAAGATTCTGCCTGGCCAATGAAAACAATGATTCGACTCAAACCGGGAACCGTTTTATATGAAGACCAGACTGGAATCACTCCGCTTCAGTCAAATTCATCTCAGATTCTGATCCATCTGGCGACTGCCAAAGATGGAACGATCTGGGGGCACACTCAGCAAGGCTGGTTTCAATGGATAGATGAGAATGGCCCTAGGTTCTATTCAGCACCAGAGGGAGTGGTTGTTGGGCCATTGATTGGCAGTGATTCTCTTGAAGAGGTCTATCGACAGATTCTCGTAGGAAAAACGTTTGAGAATGCCAAGGGTTCCCTGAACTGGGGCTATGCGCTTGCAGACCTGAATCAGAATCAGATTCCTGAGTTGTTAATTGCCAGCGGCGGCAAGAACCAGGATCAGGTTATTTCGGTTTATGGCCTGACTTCCAATGTGATAGACCGTAAAGAAGATGCTTCTTTTTCAGCCGCCAATACTTTGTTGTATACGACTTCGAATGCTTCAAGTGGAGCAAATGAACTCCTTGTTTTCCAGACGTTGGAAGATGGATATAAAATCTCTCGAATAGATTCCGCTGATGGAAATATACAGATGACAGAATTGTCTGCCGACGAAAATAAAGAACTGAAGGCAGAAACACTTCAGGAAATTCAGTTTGTCAGTATCAACGATCTGACACACCTGGATCCATTACAACCGATTTTGCTTTCTGAGCTTTATCCAGACTATCGATCTTCTGGCTTTTCATCAGAATCGGCTGCGATCACTCAGGCTCCCTCTGCCTTGACATGGAAACTGAACTACGACATGACTGTTCGTAAAAATCCGGAGCGAACCAGCGCTCAGAGCCACGTCCTCCCTAAAGACAGTCTGATCAATATAATCCAGGAGAGTAAAAATGGTGTCGAAACATGGGGAAAACTGGAAATTGGCGGCTGGGTATGCTTGCAGGATGCAGAATATGTCTATGCCTCACCTGAGATTGGTAATGTCGAAAAGAATTCCTCGATTAACTGGTACGAGATCTACGGACAGATTTTACGTAATGAGATGAATAATTCCCCATACGGGATTTAACAGTTGGATAAATAAGGCAATTTTAAAATAATAAGGGCTAAATGATTGAAATTCCGTTATCGGCTCATCCTCCATTTTTCACCTGTCCACTATTCTTTGCACGTCCATCGTCACCAACATGTCCTTTGTTATCAAGCTAGGCGAATACGCCATGGCTTGCCATGGGGATGAAAGCCCTCTGAAAGATGCTTTTGAGATTCAATAATGGATAAGATGCGACCGACAAAAGCGCTAAAAGAAATTTTTGTCTGTTATATATGAACGTTTACGCCTGAAATCAACCTTTTAGAGTTTGTTATGATCATTAATTGCGAACGTTTTTAGTCAACCTGACCATGAAAGGGACATTTGTCAGACCCATCTGGATAAATAAAATAAATGCGTTTTCGGTCTTTTTATTGCGCATTTTTTGCGTCTGATGTACAATAAATATAGAAATAGAAAGCGCGTAGGTCTGCCAGTATTTTGGAGTTACCAGACATACTTTGTACAGAATGATCAAAACTGATAACCTGCCTTATCATCTTTCTATTGGCGGCCATTATATGTTTGATTCTGAAGAGCTGGATGTCTATCTTGGGAAGACTCCAGAAAAGTCGCAAAGAACCGCCATTGGTTATTGCCGTGTTTCTACAAAGAAAAGAATGGCGGACCTGGAAAGGCAGGCAGATGTTGTTGAGATCTATATGCAGAAGCAGGGCTGGCAATACCAGATTATTGAGGATATTGGATCTGGAATGAATTACAAAAAGCCAGGTCTGCTTAAACTGATAGATCTGCTTATAAACAGAAAAGTCAGCTACATTGTCATTACCCACAAAGACCGCCTGCTGCGTTTCGGCTTTGAACTGGTTGAATATCTTGCCAAAAAGATGGAGACAGAAATTGTAATCATCAATCAGGGAGAAGAACGAAACAGCGCCCAGGAACTCACAGACGACCTGATTGCCATCATTACTGTTTTTTCTGGCCGCTTATATGGTTCACGTAGCAACAAGAATAAGGAAATAATTGAAGAAACCAGGAAACTGCTGAAGGAGGACAACGAAGATGAGTCGATCGAAAAAAACAATTCAGATGGTGTCCGTCAGACTGGACAAAAACCAGAGCAGACAGGCAGATAACTTATTTCTCGCCTGGAGAGAAACCTATAACCTTCTTGCTCCTTTTGGCTGTTCCATTGAGTTGATGGGAAAGTCCTGGAAAAAGTGCCGGGACCAAATCCGCGCTGAAAAACGACAGCTTCTTAAAGATACGACCAATCACGTAGCTAAATTGACGGGTATTTCTTTTCCAAAGGGAATGCTTCCTTCATGGCTCTGGACATGTGCTATGCAGTCTATCATCACAAACCGTAAATCCATGGAGGAAGAGATCATCCGCCGTATCAAGGATGAACTCTATACGAAGTACAAGATGAATGCCCAGGAAGCCTCAGTTGTATTTTATGTGGTCAAGACGCCTTCGCTGTTTAAACCAATCATTCGAAATCATCGGTTTGAGCCTCTGGAGATTTCCAATAAAGATATCGCTGGCCGCCTGAAAAAATGCGATCCTGTCAGAATCCACCGGCTTCTCACTCATGCGGCAAGAAGGTATCGACAGTACCATAAACCAGTTCATACCAACAAAGGCAGCTGGATGAGAATTGACAAAAACGGTTATACAATCCGTCATGAAGAGAATACAACAATCATTCAGCTGATGGGGTTAGGAAACCAGGAGCCATTTGAAGTCAAACTCCGGGGGATTTTCTATACATCCAAAAAAGAAAAGACCAGAGGCAACCTTACTGTGCTCTATGACCGTGAAAAAAACCGTCTGGTTTTTCAGAGACTTGTCGAAGTAAGAAACCATCCTTCCAAGTCAGAGAAGAACGTTGGCGTAGATGCTGGAATTACTTCTTTGCTCAGCACTTCCAATAATATTTTGTCTGCTGAACTTAAAAAGAAGAAAACTGAAGATAAAAAACAGGCGTTGCGCAAAAACAAGAGCAAGGCGGCTGAAACTTTAGACCAAAGAACTTACAAAGAATGCTTTTATCCTGCTTCTGATTTTCTGAGTGCGCGAGGAGTTCAGAGAAGCCGGATGCGGGATCGAAGAAAAAATCTTTTAAAGCAGGCTGACCAGGAGAAGTTTGCCTCTAAAAAGCCAGATCTTTCCCCTCAGGAAAAGAAAGCCTGCGAAGAACGAACATACTCGCTTTTGCGCAAGGCAGAAAGGATCAGAAAGAACAATACCCGTGGTAGAAAGTCCTTTGCCCGCCAGTCCAGAAAGATCCAGGCCCATCTGGAATGCCTGATCAACGAAGAAATTGCTTTGGTCCTGAAGACAGACCAGAATATCGGCCATATTGTAATGGAAGATCTGGATATCCGAGGGGCGGCCAGCAAGTATAAGCGAATGAACCGCCTGCTTTCGGAGTGGATGTATGGTGTCCTGCAGGAGAGAATCGAATACAAAGCCGGCCTGAAGGAGATCGGAGTCTCGTATGTCAACCAGGCCTACAGTTCCCAGTACTGCCACATCTGTGGAGCAAAAGTTACCCGCGACAAATCAGCTCATGAAAAGGCGTTTTGTCCTGTGCACAAAGAAATGAACGCCGATATCAATGCGGCGTCCAATCTTGTATGGATTTATGAGAATCATCCGGAAATCACCAAATGGACTCCCCGAGAGAGCATTAAGAAGCTTTATGAAGAGAGAATCGAGCAGTTAAAGAATCAGCAGGAAACAAAACAAGAAGTAAAACAAGTAACCAGTCAAGTAACACCATAACTCCCTAACTAACTAACCAAGTAAACAAATGAATAGACAGCCATAATGACTGTCCGAGCTTTCATCAAGCCCGGCCGGAGCTGTTTTGTGAAATCTTCGGGTTTCTTAAAACTCAGGCCTGTACCGCGCCGGACGGGCTTTGAGGGGGACCAATTCTGCGAGATTGGGGTATGCCCCTTAAAATTACAAGCTGTACTTTCCCCGGAAAGTGCGGTGCGTAAAGCGGGACTTAGATAAGATTGAAGATTCAGAGTGGAGTCCAAAAGACAAGGCTTTGGATCACCATTCAATTTAACCCTTCGACCGCCGGCTAATGCCGAACACTGTTCGCAGACAGGGATGAGTACATTTTATCCCTCCAAGGACAAATTCTACTCATTTATTGAAGGGTTCTTCCCGAAACTATGAGCCCAGGTGGTATCTTTGGGATCATCCCGAATATGAAAATCCTCTTCTGGTGATGAAAATTGGAAGTTGTGAAGCGGACTATCAGTTAAAGTTCTATGCCGTCGCCAATGGAACGGCTCGGGAGATTGCGTCCTGCAAAGCTGGCCATATTGGCTTCTATTCTGGCCCTGAGCCCGGAACCTTTTACACCTGGTGGGGACATATGGGATCAGAATGCATTTCGCTTATCGCTCTAAGTCAGGGGAGTCTGACATCAAACGAAATATATTCCAGAACTGAGGTCATGGAATATCAGACACCAGATGGAGAACCATGGAATTTTCAGCCGGTTTCGGCCTGGTCAAGGGACGAATGCAGCAGTCCGTCCCCGCAATGCCTGCCGACAGACTACCTGAACGAAAGTGATAATTCGTCAAAACGGTCAATGGCCGGAAATCCCTTTTTTAAGGGATTTCCGGCCATTATGCTTTTTATTGGTTTGTTCGTCTTAATCGAATTTCTTTCGACGTTTGGTCGAAAGCATCATCATGGACTTCATTTTCTGCTCGTCTTCATTTTCAAGAGCTTCGGTAAAGTCATCAAGCGTTTCTCTGAACTGTCGGATCTCATCGAGCAGATAGTCCTTGTTCAATAAGAACAGTTCACTCCACATATCTTCATTGATTGAAGCAATGCGGGTTAAATCCCGGAATGAGTCACCGGTGTATTCAACCAGATGCTCATTTTCATGGGTATCCATCAGGGTAACCGCAATGACATGTGTCAGCTGGGATAAGAAGGCGATCATTGTATCGTGTTCTTCTGGCGAAAGAACGGAGATGTTCTTGCAGCCAAGATCTTTAGCCAGAGAGCTGACTTTAACGATCGAAGAGGCGGTATTGGAATCATCGGGAATCAGGATGAAGTTGGCCTGGTTGAAGATTTCAGGATCCGCATGATCAATTCCCTTGGACTCACGGCCGCACATGGGGTGAATCGACATCAGTTCGCAATCCTTGCGAAGCATTTTATGGACTGGCTCCATGATGGCGCGCTTGACCCCGGAAATCTCTAACAACAGAGTGCCAGGCGCAAACTGGTTCTGCCAGGTTTCAATCCACTTCGGAAGCAGGGAAGGATAGATGCAGAACAGAATCAGTTCACAGTCTGAAATTCCCTGTGAAAAGTCCGCAAACCCTTCATCAATCCAGCCGCGCTTGCGCGCTGTTTTTAAGGACTGACCATTGAGATCAAATCCATAGACTTTATAACCAAGTTCTTTTAAACGGGCCGCAAAGGAGCCGCCCATGACCCCCAGGCCGACAACACCGGCTGTTTTCATTCGTTAACCTCCATGCACTGGCCATGAATCAAAGCCAGGTCTTTAAAGAAATCGGGATAGCTTTTGGCTACCGCCTGTGCCCCATGAATGATGGAAGGTGTTTTGGCGCAAAGTCCAAAAACAGCCATGGCCATCACAATACGATGATCATTGTGACCATCAATCTGAACAATTGAATCCATCTGATACTTGTCGGCCGATTTGCCGACGATCGTCATGGAGTCTTCATCACTGGAAATTTCAACGCCCCACTTGCGCAGCTCGTCTTCCATTGCCGCAATGCGATCGCACTCTTTAATGCGTAGGCGGCCGGCATGAATCAATCTGCTTGTGCCTGGAATCATGGCAGCCAGCACACAGAGAATCGGGCCTAAATCCGGGCAGTTGGCCAGATCAAAGGTAAAAGGACGAAGTGTATCCGGACTGACGTAAAGATCAGCCACTCCAGAGCCGGAAACTGAATCAGGATCAGGACCAGGCGCACAAGAAGCAGAGTTCGGATCGGCACTGACATTGGTATCGACATCGGCACCTGCGTCTTCTGATTCATTCTCTGACTTTGGTGCTTCTTTCCACTCCAGTTTTCCACCAGCCTGTTCGATCATGCTGGAGATGATGGCATCCCCCTGCAAAGAATCCTTTTTCAGACCCTTCAGGGTTAAGGGCGCATTGAGCATCCCCAGCGTTAAGAAAAATGCTGCCTGGCTCCAGTCGGATTCGACCTGTACGCTTTTGGCCCGCAAACGCTGCCCCGGATCAATGCGATAGGCATGATCCGTTGGCTGTTCGATTTTGCATCCAAACGTTTCAAGCATGGAAACGGTTAAGTCAACATAAGATCTGGACTGATAGGGCGGCAGCACCGCAATCTCCATTCCTTCCATCAATGGACCCGCTAAAAGCAGGCCCGAAATAAACTGACTGGAAACATCGCCATTGAGGGTATACAGCCCAGGCTGCAGTGGTCCATGAAAGTGCAGGCCTTCTGGCCCCTGCTCAAAGGGAAGCCCCTGTTCGAGGAAAATATTGGCATAAATCCCCAATGGACGGGTAAGCAGGCTCGGTTTGCCTAAAAAGGAAACCTCTTCTTTGCCGGCTGCCGCAATCGGAATGAAAAAACGCAGCGTACTGCCTGATTCATTGGCATTGAGCGTAACGGACTCAACCAGATCCTGTGGTGTGCATCCCGAAACATGAACACACCCCTTTTGGGGATCGTCTTTAAATTTTGCTCCTAAAGCCTGCAGACAGTTTCGCGTCGCTTCAATATCCTGTGAGTGGCCAAGGTTGTAAACCGAAGAGGTACCTTCTGCCAGTCCCGCACAGATCAGAGCTCTGTGCGACAATGACTTGGAGGCGGGAATGAGTAACTGGCCAGATACTTTGCCTGGCGTAATCAATACATTCATCGGTATTCTCCTTATCTGTTTTCTCTGTATTGTGGTTTCGATTGAATTGGAGCTTGGGCGGCGGTTTCAACTTGAACGGTCGCCTCAACTTCAGCCTGGGTTCAATTCTATGTGGGATCCACTTTATTAGGGCTTAACCCTAGGTGGATTCGCCCAATTTATTATATTTTCTGACTTGCTTTTACCTATCGATTTTTTGCGTTGTCCATTCATTTTGAACTGTCCCCGTTCTGGCTTTTTTACATATTTTGCTTCTTATTTTTCTTCAAAAGCCTGAATCGCCGCATGTTCCATCCATAGATCCAGCAGGCCAAAGGCACATAAGGAATCGACAACCGCTCTGGCCCGATGGATAATCGCCGGATCGTGGCGGCCTTTAATCGCGAGTTCGACTTCTTCTTTGGTCTGGTAGTTCACGCTGGCCTGAGGTTTATAAATAGATGGCGTTGGCTTGATGACAGTCTGGAAGACAATCGGCATTCCATTGGTAATCCCGCCGTTGATCCCGCCGTTATGGTTGGTTGAAGTCATGATCTGGCCGTTTTCATCGAGCACAAATGGATCATTGGCCTGCGAGCCATAGAGATTTGCAAACTCAAAGCCGGCGCCAAAGCTGACTCCTTTGACGGCCGGGATGGAAAACATCAGGTGAGCCAGATTGCTTTCGATTGAATCGAAGAAGGGCTCGCCAATACCGGCCGGCATCCCCGTAACCACTGTCTGCAAAACCCCGCCCACACTGTCAAGATCTTTGGCGGTCCGTTCAATGAGCGTCTGCATCTTCTGACAGCTTTCTTCATCAAGAACCGGAAACTGCGCTGCATTGAGAGTATTCATCTGCACTTCTAAATGGGAAGCGTCCGCAAAATCAAAAGCGATATCTTCAATGCCATGCAGGGATTGAATGTGGGTAGCAAGGTTGACGCCATGGGCTTCCAGAATCTGTCGACAGATAGCTCCAGCCGCCACAATGGGAGCAGTCAGCCGGCCCGAGAAGTGGCCGCCGCCGCGATAATCCTGCGCCCCATGATATTTTTCAAACGCCGCAAAATCCGCATGGCCTGGGCGCAGACGGTATTTCAGCTGGGCATAGTCCTGCGAGCGCGTATTGGTATTGTCGATCAGAATACAAAGCGGAGTTCCGGTGGTTTTGCCTTCGAAAAAGCCGGAAACAATCTGCACCGCATCCGCTTCATGACGTTTCGTAGAAAGCTGTCCTTTGGCTTTGCGCTTTTCCATCTCCCATTCCAGTTTGTCCAGATCGATTTCAAAGCCGGCAGGAAGACCATCCACAACAACCCCGATTTTTTCGCCATGGCTTTCGCCAAACAGAGTCAGCGAAATGTTCTGGCCAATCGTATTTTTCATACGAAAATCTCCTTTTCTACCAGTCGGTCTATTTCTTCAGGCTGAAGCGTCCGGAATTCAAACTGGCCTGGTTTGGTCACAAACACACAATCAATGCCCTGGTCGTTTCCTTTTTTATCATGACGCAATAATTCTCTGACTCTTGCCAGGTCGAACTCTTCAATTCGAGGCAGATTCAGCCGGTCCTCAATGGCAATCACTCGATTTTTGAGCGTTTCATCTTCAATGAAGTAAAGCATACCGGTCCCAACGCATTCGCCATGCAGATAGTCATGATCCTCAAAGCTGCCTTCAATGGCATGGCCGATCGTATGGCCAAAGTTCAATGCCTTGCGCAGACCAGCTTCTTTTTCATCCTGTTCGACAACCATCCGCTTGAGATCAATACTTCGGGCAATAATGTACGTCAGGTCAAGATCTTCTTTTTCAAAGGCTTCAACTAAGTCTTCTTCAAAGAGCAGTCCCATCTTAAGCGCTTCTGCAAGACCGGCCGCAATCTGACGGGGATCAAGCGTTTGCAGCACATTCGGATCAATGAGCACCGCTTTGGGCTGCCAGAAAGCGCCAACGATGTTTTTAACGGATCCAAGATCAACAGCCGTCTTGCCGCCTACCGAAGAGTCCACCTGCGACAGCACAGTGGTTGGCAGATTGTAAAAATCAATGCCGCGCATGTAGCAGGCAGCCGCAAACCCGGCAAGATCGCCAACAACCCCACCGCCAAGAGCAATTACCTGGCTTTTGCGGTTGAGTCCAGCATCGGACATCGCAATCAGGCACTGCTCTAATGTCTGCATTGTTTTTGAGCCTTCGCCCTGCTCAAAACAGAACACAAAACAATTGGACAGCTGACTTTCCACCAGCTCAACCCATTTTGCAGGAATACCGGTGTCATACACCAGCATGGTCTTTCTTTTCGGATCAATCCAGTCGGTTAAATGACTTAGACATCCTTTTTCAATCACAATCGGATACGACGATCCGGGAATCTGGACATTCAGTTTCATGAATATTCTGGCAGCCTGATTGTTTTGACTTCGTTTTTTCCACTTCATTTTCCCTGTTTTTCCATGGAACTGCCGAGTGGCTGTATGCAGCGAGACAGAGCTCGGTACAACCAAGACGGCGTAAGACGGATATAGAGAGTCCGGAAAATCGGAAACAGGCTGTTTTCCTTTCTAATCTAAGCAATTTCTGTTCGGTTTCAGTTTCTGGCTTATGGATCAGAAACTGATTTTCGTTTGGTCAATCCAAGCATCCTTTCTGTCTGGCAGAGCAAGCAGATCAGGCAGATAATCAAGCAGATCGGTCTATCGTCCGCGGACGATAGACCTGAATCGATTAATGGATGAGCGCAGGATGCAAGTTGAGTGTATATCGGATCGAAGGTCCATTGCCGACTTTTTCAATCAGGTTCAAATCTGTCAGCTCTTTAAGCAATTTTGCGGTTTTAGAGCGCCCAAATCCTGTCTGCTTTTCAATCTCTTTACGGGAAATCGGCTGATTCTCCTTAATTGCAGCAAGCAGAGTGTTCTGATCTTTAGAAAGATTTGCCTGATAGCTGAGGGATGGAAGCCTGACCGTAATGACATTTTTCGAAAACGCGAATTCTGGCCTTCCAGTCTGGTCCTGATAAGAAGATAAAATCCTTCTGATTCCAGAACCGAGTCTTTCGGTATACCCAAGCCGCAGGAAAACATAAGCCAGATCGGGATTTCTTGGAACAGAAAGATCGTCCTGAAGATATTCTTCAGGCGTGATTCCTTCAGGAAGACCGCCGGGAGAACTGATTTTGATGGAATCGTTATACATTCGAATCAGAATCCTGGAATTTCTTCTTTTCCAGTCCCGATGGATCAACGCATTCAGGACAGCCTCTCTGAATGCGTTTTTTGGAATTCGATAATACTCTTCACGAGCTGAGCCATTGATCAGTTCGGAGCGAAAATACAGATTGAAAAATTTTTCTGCTTCTTTATACATGGTCAGTACGGAGCAGTTTTCAACTGTCAGCCGATTTTGAATCTCGTTTTCGTTCATCCCGTATCGAACAAGTTCAACGCCCGGAAATTCATTACGGTCTGAAAGAAGCTGGGCAGCAACCGTATATCCACAACCAGGCTTTAAAAGTCCCAGTGACTTAAAGGTGTCTGTTCCTGGTTTTTCCAGCTGCAATTTTGAGATGAGCTCATTCTCTAAAGTCTGGAAGGTGAGCTGTTGATCAGAAGCGGGAAGAGCATCGAAATCCATGTTTTTCTTTTGGAGCACCAAAGTTTCTAGCTGCATCGCTCGAAAAACATGTACTTTCTTAGTATACGATGGTACAAATTGTAACTTATTGTACTTTAAAAAGCCTTTCGGCAATAAATTGGAGCCATCGTATCCTTCCAAAAAACATGCTTTCCGTTGAACCGTAAGTGCGGATAAATCCTGGAAGGCTTTACCCTCTGGCTTACGGCAGAATGCTGCGATTTGATGCATTCTCTTTTTGTTTTTGAAATCATACTGTTTTTTCTTCCGGTTCCGGCTGGATTCCCGTCTCTTCTCCTTTCTGACCAGTCTTGTGCTTGAAACGGGTTTCAGTTCGGCTTTCTGAATTTTTGTTTTGATCTTTTCTCCTTCCTTTTTCTCTTTTTTTGTCAGAGCAATGTTCAAAGCTGCCAGCTGATCCCGGTCAACACGAGTCCCGTCTTTGAATACAATGCTCCGGCCGGATTCTTTTCCCAGTTCATGCGTAAGAGGATGGCGGCAGCTGGTATTGCATGGATTGATGAAAACAACCTCAATTCCATGAAGCTCTGCGACCTGCATCACCCGGTCTCGAATCAAGCTGAAGTCCCATTTTCCTCCTCTGTTATTTACCCAGGTCAGATTCTCCATATGGATTTCTTTACACTGGTTTCTTCTGGCGATTTCGACGATTTCTTCTGCCATCAGCCACTCTGCTTCTTCTTTGAGTCGTGTTCTCTTTTCCCGGGCGCTTTGATAGTTGAACCACCTGGCCTGCTGACGCCTGGTATCCTCTTCGTCTTTTTTCTGATAGGCTTTAGCCCGTTTGTATTTCTGGTAATTCCGGTCAATATTCTCGTTGATTCGGGCAAGCTTTTCATAGAGATTCATCAGCTCTTTCGAGGGAGTCATTTCATTTGAATACGTTTTATCCCTGTAAAGAACCACAGCCGAGTACGGCTTCACCTTTCCAAGATCAACACCCAGAACATTTTTGAATTCCGGATGCTTTTCCGGTTTGACCTCGTAGGGAATCTGACAAATCAGCTTTCCGGCTTTATCTGTATAGAAAAGCGGCTTCGTAATTTTACCGGCAGCCTGCTCCCGGATGAAGGAAGGAAGAATCAGATTGAATGTTTTCCATTCCGGAAGGCCGGTCTTCTGCGCTTCCTTACTGGTCCGAATCTGGACGCTGAACTCGAGTTTCTCGCAATCAAATACACACATCTGCTTATCGGAATAAGCGTAATCCAGACGGAACACTGCACTTTCCGGCAGATGGGGCATTTCTTTCGCCTGACAGAGGTTTTTCAGGTTGGTGTTGCTGGGATACAATTCGTTTTCTGCCAGTTCTTTTCGAAGGGACGGACAGATTTTGAACTGATATTTTTGAAGAAGCTCATAGATTTTGACCTGGTCCGCCCGTGAGCGCAGCAGGCTGACCAAATTGAAAATGATAATTCTCATGTACCAGGCGCTGTTGCAGACCTTTCCAGACAGTGGATTTCCAAGAATACAGCCAAAATCATGAAACAGATCCCCCATCAGGCGTTTCTTCTTTTTGCCATCTTCGCCCACCTCTTCCAAAGGGACTTTTCCCATTTTTTTTCGGAGAGTTTCGTCTTTAAGAATCGCCTGGAAAACCATACTGCACTGATCGTAAATGGGTCTGAGTTCTTCAAAGCCTTTGGACTGAACGCTTCTGAAAATCATAGACTTCGGCATGGCGGATCACCTCTTTTCTCAACAGAAGTGAAAGCATCAGATTGAGGACTGAACTTTCATTGAGCTGAGTTTAACAGGCGTTCTGACAATATTTATGTCTTTATAAAAATTTAACGGATTTTTTTTCGCCTTAATGAGGACCACCTTTTGTTCCGGCAAGCTAAATGCTGAATCCTGGTTTCAGGATCAGCTCTTTGAACAGGGCTGTATCTGCTGCAGCACCTAGCTTCAACCGATGCAAAGCCAGGACATTTTTTCTGCCAGCTGTTGATACAACATAAGACAATTATCATCAATAAGTTACATCAAATATTAACTGTTTAATATCATATCCATCTCTACGCTGGAAGAGTTATGGCGAATATAGGCTTTGTTTCTCCAGTAATAAGGCTTAAAAGGACCATCGCTGATCTGAAGAGAAACGGTTTTATTTTCAGTATCAATGTGAATTCGATATTGAGGAAGCGGCTGAATGGAATCATTGATCGTATTTTCGATTTGCAGGGTAGCCCTTTCGGGATTGGAAAGACCAACTGCTTTTTGGTCATCAGTAATCCCAAAGGTGATCATTCCACCTTCGCCATTCGAAAAAGCGGAGATAGTTTTTAGGAAGGCATCAGTTACCTGTTCGATATATTCGGTATCCAAGGTTTCTATTTGCATGGCCTCACCTCTTTTTCTTCGCTTTTCTTTTCTTCTTTTTGTTCCCCATTTTCAGGCAGATCAGGCAGATAATCAGGCAGATCGGTCTATCGTCCGCGGACGATAGAGATCAAAATTCGGGAAGGATATCACCGGGTTTTGTGAATATGGGCCTGCTTTTCAGAAAAGAGCATCCTGAACACCTATGTTGAAACTCCGTACTGCAAACCTATGTTGCGAACCTATATTGAAATCCATCGATAGACATGGAGTTATTTTATCCTTTTTGGAAAGCGGCATGAAATTGAAATCCTGCAAACCAGGCAACCTGAAGGGAAAAAGGACGATCAGCTTTGAAAACGGATGAAAATCAATGAAAAATGGAACAGGTTTTCCAACCTGAAGGGAAGTAAAGCAGGCAGACTTTGGGCCAAACTTTTTGCGATGGTAAAATACCCACAATGAAAAGGTGATGATTGTGAAAGAACTCAACGAGATTCGAAAGGAAATTGACGCCATCGATGATCAGTTAGCCGCGCTGTTTGAAGCCAGGCTGAATCTGGTTCTGGATGTCGCCCGCTATAAAGATGCACATGGTCTGCCGGTCTTCGATGAAAGCCGCGAAAAGATCGTGCTGGAAAAAGGAAAAGACCGGATTCAAAATCCGGAGTTCAAAGAAGATTTTGCTACCTGGCTGCAGCAGCTGATGGATCTGGCCAAAAAGCAGGAACGAGAACTGCTATCGCTCAACACCGTTGCCTATTGTGGGGTGGAAGGCGCGTTTGCCCATTCAGCCGCAGGCAGACTTTTTCCATATGCAAACCTGAAGTCCTGCTCCAGTTTTGGCAAAGTCTTTAAAGCTGTAACCCGCCATGAAGCCCAATATGGTGTCCTGCCTTTGGAAAATTCCAATTCCGGACTGGTTGGTGAAGTTCTGGATGGTCTGATGAATTATCCGGTGTTTATTGACCAGGTCGCGGATGTTCGCATCAAGCAATGTCTGCTTGGTCTGGAAGAAGCCGAACTGTCTGATATTCAATGGGTCTACTCCAAAGATCAGGCTTTGTGGCAATCCAAAGATTTTCTGGATGCTTTGCATGTGCAGACCGTCCCGTATCCCAATACAGCCATGGCAGCGCAATATGTTGCTCAGACCGGAGATAAAACCAAAGCTGCCATTGGCGCCAAAGAAAACGCTCAGCTCTATGGCCTGAAAGTTCTGGCGGAAAATATCGAGTCCGATTCCTCCAATACCACCCGTTTTCTGGTGATCAGCGCTCATGAAAACACCGAACCTGGTGATCATTGCGGTCTGTTGATCTCCGTCAACAGCACCGTTGGATCCCTGGCCAAGGCGATCAACGTGATTTCCGCTTTTGGCCTGAATATGGACTCCCTCCAGTCCCGCCCAAGAAAAGGTCACCCGTTTGAATATTTCTTCTATGTCCAGGCGGAAGGAGATCTGAAGGGACAAAATCTTGAAGCCTGCATGCAGGCCTTAGGCCCTGTGTGCACTATCCGCCGATGGCTTGGCAGTTTTTCAATCAGAAAGGATGAAGAATTATGAGTTTTGTCAAAGACAGCGCAAACCGCACCCCAATTGTCGATACCGTTTTTGCGGTAGTCGAACTCGCTAAAGAGGCGAAAGCAAAATACGGCGACGATCAAGTCGTCGACGCGGTCATTGGATCGCTTTATACCGAAGAAGGAAAACTTGCAACTCTGAATACCGTCTTCTCTACCTTAAAAAACATCGACGACGCCCACCTGGCCAAATATGCCGTCAGCTTTACCGGAAACCCCGACTTCCAGAAAGATGCCATCGACTGGGTATTGGATGGCAATTCCGATTTGTATAAAGAAGTCATCGCTACTCCAGGTGGAACGGGCGCAGTTGGCATGTCCATCGAAAACTGTCTGGAACCAGGCCAGACTTTGATCATCCCAGAAATTGCCTGGGGTTCCTATGCTCTGATGGCCCAGATGAATAACTTTGAAGTGGCCCGTTACTCCTTATTTGATGGCGATCATTTCAATATGAGTTCCTTTAAAGCCACATGCAAAGAAGTCATGGCCAAACAGGAACGTCTGGTTTTAATCATCAATGATCCCTGCCATAATCCAACTGGCTATTCGATGAGTGAAGATGAATGGAAAGAAGTTATTGCTTTCTTAAATGAATGCTCCAAAACCCATGATGTCGTTCTGATTAACGATATTGCCTACATCGACTTCTCCTATCGCGGTGCCTACGCGAAAAAATACTTCACCTGCTTTGACGAAATCTCCGATAAAGTTGCGGTGATCGTGGCTTTCTCTATTTCCAAATCCATGACCAGCTATGGCCTGCGCTGTGGAGCGGCCATCCTGCTTGCCAAAACCCTGGAAGGCGTCGAAGAACTCAAAGTGGTCTTCGAAAAATCTGCCCGGGCGACCTGGTCGAACATCAATAACGGCGCCATGGAAATGTTTGCGACTGTCATGGAAGAAAAGAAACCGGAATACCTGGCTGAAAAACAGAAATACGTCGACCTGTTAAAAGCAAGATCCGACCTGTTCCTCAAAGAAGCCAATGAAGCCGGCCTGAAGACCTACCCATATAAAGAAGGCTTCTTTGTGACACTGGCGATGGACAATGATACCCGTGACAAATACCACGAAGCCCTGATGAATGAGCAGATCTATACCGTCAAAGTCAACAAAGGCATCCGCGTTGCCATCTGCTCCATGCCTCTGGATAAAGTCAAAGGCCTGGCAGCCCGCATGAAAGCCATTCTGGATACAGTGGCCTAAGCAAAGATAAGCAAGGAAGGAAAACAGATTTTAACAGAAAAGCCGACCTGCAAAGTCCAGACTTTCCGACCGCAGAGAAGATCAAAGAGAAGAATAGAATATCGGGCGAAAGCAATTGAGTTTGCTTCCGCCCGCTTTTTGTATTCTTGATGATAGGTTGCGATGACGTGTGGCTTATTTTTCGAAAGAACACTTTTTCTACAGAGCATTCTTTCTACAGAACGCACTTTCTACTTTTGTTCTGGAGTCAGTGGCGTATATCCAAGTTTTCGCAAAGCAGCATTTGTTGAGCTTTTTGTGCGGCTGATGATTCTGTTCTGCTCGTGGACAGAGAGATCTTTATGAACAACCCGGATATAACTTCTTAATAAAACCTGGCTATAACGGATCCGGATAGATTCCATCATCGCCTTTTTTCGAATCTCTGACATAAAGGGCGTTTCTTGAATGATACGATAAATATCCACCAGATTGATTTTTGGAAAAACATCTGCCAAAGCTGCTTCTAAATCAGCAGGCATTGACTCAAAGATATCTCTGAACGATAATCGCCGACCTGTCGTTTCATCTGAAAAAGGAGTCAGAACAGTCAGGCTGTCTTCATTGAACGAATCGGGCATTGTCATGTCTTCAGCCAATGCTTCATCACTGGAAAACGGAAGCAAACAAGATCCGCAATCATAAACTGGAGCGGGGATTCTTGTTCCATCAACAGTTTTCGCCATCCCCCAGTCTTCGAGATGCCTGTCCTGGTTGGCAATCAGGTAATCAATCGCAAAGACTGTCCAGAAGCGTCTGATCGTTTCAATCTCCAACTCTGGATCGTTCAATCCATGAATCAAATCATAGACTTTACGAATCGTGTTGTTTCGATTGCCCCTTCTGGAACTGAAAATGTCTCTGGAATGGCTATATGTCATATGGATATATTTCATTGGGTATAAACGGATGCCATCATTTTGAAAGTCCCGACAGGCCACAACGATGACTTCTTTTCCATTGCGATTGTGTTTTCCTAAGTAAGTCTTCTGAACCGGGATACCGACGCTCTCAAAAATATGACAGCCTACATATTCTGAAAACTGATTATTCATATACGACAAACTATTGTTGAACTCACGCACCTGATCTGGCATTTTAACCATATAAACCACGCCATCAAGGACAACGCTGTAATTTCGCTCGGATCCTGCGTAGTTACACCAATCCAATGCTGAATTCGATAAATCCAAAGTCGTCTGGCGGTTCACAACGTAATCCTCAAAAAATAATCCAGCATTTCATCGCACTGCTCAGTCGAAATATCGCCATCCATAGCCAGAATCTTCAGCGAAGTCCGCAGAGCCATCATATCGTTTCGGACTTTTGCCCGGTCAGCAACCGATCCACTCTTTTTCCATCGATCGACGCCATCGTAAACTTTCTCCATAAATCCTCCCGCATACCAGTCGCAGTCGCTTGGATTATATTTTCTTTCCATCCTTTTCAATTTCTCGCTTTTCTTTTGACAGAATTACGACTTCATGAATTCAGTTTATCATCTTCAATAAAGGCTTTTGAGAAGGCCATTTTCTTTTTACCTTTTCGAGGTTTTCCCCTTTTGAAACGTTGATCTATCTCAATAAGATCACAACCGAATGAAAGAGACAGAAGGGAAGAGACAGGACGGAGAAGAGAGAAGAGAGAAGAGATAGGATAGAGAAAGGACAGAGAAAGGAAAAATTGTACCACACGCAAACTTCCCAAAACAGCAGAAGCAATGATTGGAAATAACACCGTTCAGGTTTGGATTGATATCTGATAAAAGCAATATACTGATTGAAAACTGATTGAAACTTGTGTTTTCGCAAAAAGAAATGCCGGAAAATGAATTCCTGAACCAGCTTCAGGGTGTATCAGATTCAATAGTAACACAGTTTGAAGAATTCTTTTTGCGGATCGAGGGATTAAAATATCAAATTATAGGTTACGGGATGAATTGAAAATGTTACAATAAAACCGAAATCGATACAGCTGAAGCATATTCACTGATCCTGTTTTTGAATAACCTGTCTTCTTTGAATGAGACCTTCACGATTTCTTTACCTTTATAAAATGGCGAAAGCAAAGATGTAAAGGAAAGGCAAAAAAATCATATCTATATCAGTCTATTTTTAGGGAAAAGATTAAATTATGCTTGAAGTAAGGCAAAAACACCCCGCAAATACACCCAGGGCAGAATGCTGCAGATTTAAAAAGTGCCCAAATTGCGCCGGCTGGGGGAGTCCCATATGATTTTTTTGTCAAACTCCATGCGCTAAAGTTTTAAAAAGGCTTTGGAATTGTACGAAAAACATGCTAAAATGACCCGAAAACATGGTAAAATGTCGGTAATTCGAAAAAAACAGGAAAAAAATAAGAAGAAATAGAATAGGTGATTGGAAATGGAAAGACAAGCCGGGATCTTACTGCCTTTATTCTCTGTACCAGGTAACCAGGGCATCGGAGATTTAGGACAGAAAACTTTAATGATGATCGACGAACTGACCAAAGCCGGAATCAAAATCTGGTCCATGCTGCCAATTCAGGCTGTACAGGAAGACAATTCTCCTTACAGCATGGCATCTGCCTATGCGGGCGATCCGATTTATATCAACATCGACCGCTTAGCTGAAATGGAGCTTCTGACCCAGAGTTCGGTTGTCAACTGTAATAAATTCAAAAACGTCGTCGACTACGACACGGTCCGCAAATTTAAGGAACCCTATTTTCAGAGGGCCTTTAAAGCATTCCGTAAAAACTATAAAAAATGGAAACCAGAATTCGAACAGTTTAAACGCGAAGCCTG
Organism: Allobaculum sp. JKK-2023; assembly: GCF_034745455.1. Classification (NCBI taxonomy): domain Bacteria; kingdom Bacillati; phylum Bacillota; class Erysipelotrichia; order Erysipelotrichales; family Erysipelotrichaceae; genus Allobaculum; species Allobaculum sp. JKK-2023. The sequence continues at coordinate 1,992,373 of NZ_JAYERV010000003.1, forward strand.
GTGGTTAAACAACTGGACAGCTTATGAACTGTTCAGACAGCTCAATGAAGGAAAAGGCTGGACCCAATGGCCAGAAGAATTTAAAACCTGGCCAGAATTACAGGGAGTCAATCTGCGCGACTATGTTGAACAGATTTTCTACATTCAGTTCCTTCAGTTTATTTTCTACAGACAGCTCGACGAAGTAAGCGCCTATGCACGCAAAAAAGGCCTCATCCTGATGCAGGACGTACCTTTCTTCGTAAACCTCGACAGCGCAGACGTATGGAGCCGTAAACGCGAATATATGGTTCAGCGTGACGGCCGAGCGGTGCAGTTAGCGGGCTGCCCACCTGATCCATACCACGAAAAAGGACAGGTCTGGGAAAAACCAATGTACAACTTTGACGTGATCCGCGATGATGACTACAAATCCTTCAGAGACCGTTTCCGCTGGACAGCAAGAAACTTTGATGGCATCCGCATTATTCACTTCAAAGGCTTTGACTTCTTGTGGAAAGTGCCAGAAAACCGCAACCCGCAATATGGCCAGTGGGCCCCAGGCCCAGGCAGACCCTTGCTTGAAAAAGTAAAAAATGACCTGCCAGGAGTACTTCTTACAGCCGAAGACCAGGGAGAATTACGCCCTTCCTTAAAAGCGCTCGAAGAAGAATTTGATATTCCAATCATGGACGTTTTACAGTACCGGATGGAAACCAAACTGCTCAAACGTCCAGCCGTGGAAAACTCCGTGGTGTACACCACCTTCTACGACACGCCAACGCTCGAACAGGACTATGCAGGTTTCAGCAATAACCGCAAAATCGCGCTGCGTCGTTTCTTCAAGAAAAGAAACTATCTGCACCGCCCCTTCCACGATCTTGTCTGCCACTACGCCATCGACTCCAACGCAAAGATCGCCATGATCCCAATGCAGGATGTCATCGGCTTAAAAGAAGCAGGCCAGATCAACGATCCAACCAACCCTCAGGGGGACAACTGGACCTGGAAGCTCAAAGACTTCAAAGTCTTCCCGAGCGAACTGGAAAAAATCCGCGGCTGGCTCGAAACAGCCGGACGTATTCCTGGATTTGAAGCCCAGCCGGTAACGGTTGTAGAGGAAGATTCGGAAGACGACGAAGACTAACCATTCGTCCCATCCGCATCAACAAATCCAGATCCAGCCAGTTTCAATGCGATATTTGCATAACAGACTTTCGTCTCATACAAAGACGGGAATCTGGTCAAAACCGAAACTGAAATAAAATAAATCCCATGATCCAGGTATTCTGCCAGACCATGGGATTTTTCTTTGAGTAAGAGAGAGCGGATGAAGAATAGTTAGAGAGCAGTCGAAGGATAGTCAGTGAGCAGTCAAAGAACCATCGAAGGACAGTCAGCAAGCAGGCGAAAAGCAGATAAAGCAGTCAGCGAGAAGTGAAAAGTAGGAAGAGAAGTCACAGAACAGGGAAAGTGAGCGCCCGCTTGGACAGAAAAATGTTTTTTTGTGACAATTTTCAACACATTGCGTTATTGTTGAGCTACTATGGAAGAGGAAAACCGAAAATCTCTCAGGAGTCTGGCCGCCAACCTTGCAGCTGCTCAATCGGGCGGTAGCTGCAAGGTTGGCGGCCCTGTTTTGTTGAAAAAACGATCTTGAATAGAAAAGATCAATTCATCCAGCAAATTTGCAAAATCCCAAGTTTCAGATTGACTCTGTTTCATTGCATTCAATGTGAAATCGAATATCTAAAGACGATATTCAAGTAGACCGAGATTTTCAGAAAAATCTTTCTCAACATTCAAAAGCGGCAGACAGCCCCTTGACGGGACTGGTCGCCGCTTTTTCAGTATATGTTTCGAGCATATTTGATAAGATTTGATGGCACTCGATAATACTCAAAAAAAATTAGATCTGATGTTCAGATTATCCTTATGGGCCTTACTTATCAAAATTTGTCAGGAAATTAGAATTCCTAATTCATTCATGCAAATTTTGTCTTAGAATCTGAGATTCTCTGTATTGAGCTGCTTCTGGATTTTCAGTAAACTCTACAGCCTGGGCATGATATTCTTTTACAGCTTTCATAATTTCAGCCAGTGGAACTTTGAAAAATTCTTTTCGTCCATTCACCATATTCACCTTTTGATGATCAAAACGTTGATGAAGTTTGGCTTCCAGAGCCGGAGCGTCATCAGAGAAAATCATGGCATGAACATCAAATTGGAATGGTACTGACGCACTTCCAAGTTCATCAATGCGATCAAGAGGTTCCAGACGTCTGGTCATGCCAATTTTATATATATCCTCTCCAAAAGACCCAATATTACTGATGACGTAGACATACCCAGCCTTTTGATTTGCTTCTCGATAATCTACGTCTTTAAGATTAGCATCGATATCTTCAAGTGTACGATCAATTTTTTCAATCTCATTTCTGATCTCTACTTTTTCCTCTTCGGTTGCATTCAAAAGAAGAGCCGCAAATTTTTCTTTGGCCTGTTGATAGTGTGTCTGTTCTTTTTGAAGAGTTTTCCTTTTGGCTTCAACCTCTTTTTGCTGCTTGGCCAGTTCACGTTCGGCTGCCCGTTGCTCCTTCAAGATTTCTTTTTCCCGCTGTTTCTCTTGCAGATAGTGGTATTGAAGACTGAGCTCATCCAATTTTAAGCCAATATAGGGTTCTGAAATCTGTATAGAATGCGTCTTATTAAGTTTCTCAATCTGATCTGCATTTTTAAGAATCTAATTTTTCGCATTTGCATAATTGCCATACTTCACTTTGTTTACAATTACGGTGCATTCATTATTAAAAGCGCGCAACACCATTTTAATGGCATCATTCACCATCTTCTGTCCCGCTTTTTTATCCCCATTGACAGTCCAATCCATATTTCCAGTGACCGCAGTTCCATTTTTGATCATTGTCTTTTGCAATTGGCGATTTTTATCCAGCTGCGCTTTATATTTGTCACTGGTCATGGCAGAGTAAGGCGGCTTATACAGGCCGATTTCTGCATAATCAACCTCTAAATTTAAGCTATCTAAGCTTTTCTGGATCAAATTTTTCTTGCTTTCAAGAGCATCTACTTCATCAATGAGGTTTGCCAGTACACTCATTTCCCTTTGCTTTTGCTTTTGAAGAGTCTCCAGATACTTCTCCTCTTGCGCAATGGAAAGACCATGTGTTTTGGCAAGTGTTTCCTGTAAAGCAGCATTTTCTTTTTCGAGCTCCGCAATTCTAGCGAGTTCCTTCTTGTTGAATAATCCCATTCCTATTTTCCTTTACCTAGTTGGAGTCTGTTATGTTTTGTTCTTTGATCACCCAGTATAATCACACCATATAATATGGTAAGAAAATCGGGATGAAGATGTGTTATCATACCAAAGCGAGATATAAAACACTGACAAGATAGATATAGAATCTACAGCTGATGATTAGATCAGCCGCCTGTCAATCAATCATGGACTCTTAGTCGATCAGATAGACTTCGCCATTACTTTCAATACACATCTGTACAGGTTCCGTAGCATGTTTTAGAATCTGCTTTAAAGTCTGTTTCAGCTCACTGTCCTGGTTATCACTTAAAGCTTGGATCTTGTAATTCAATGGATTCAGGTATTTGTTTTTATTGACCGATCCAATGAGCGGCAGGGAAATAGGGCCCGTGTTAAACGCCTTGATCTGACCAACAAGAGTACTCAGACTGCTGATCATCCGTCGATCACAGCGATTGACCATTCCAAGCAGATCCTTTTCAACATAGCTCAGGTAGTTCTTGTTGAAGTTCTGCGCATAGAAAATCTCAAGCAGCACACTCATCAGATAAACCTGCTTAGCCAGTTCAATACAGTCACTGATCTTTTCAACTTTCTTGTAGTTTTTATCCAGATCGCCTTCACTGCCAAAACGGGCAAGCGTAGCTTTATCGAGATCCTCCAGATAGAACTCAATATCTTTCAAGGCTACCTTTCTGGCTTCCTGAAGATTGGTTAATGTAGCCTGAATCTGGACAGGATAGGAACTGATCGAAGAATAGTTCTGATATGCATATTGGACAAAATCCATTTCTGCCAAAAGCTCTGCACGTTTATCCCCATACAGGAATTCAAGAACAGAATCCAGTTTCTGGTTGACCATCTTTAATTCCTTGCTGATTTCAGCAAGATAATATTGCGAGGTTACAATGGAGGCAATCTCATAAATCTGACTGATCGTTGCCAGACTACCGAGAGGATAGAAACTGGCTGTTCCTACAAATCGACCATCTTCCCCTTTAATGTGAGACCCAAAGCCGCCCTGCTTTAGACTCATAAGGGTATGCGGCAACCCTTCGGGAAAGCTCACTCGATACGCATCCGCATAAACACGATTAGCGTACATTGGCAGCGCATGGCTGAACAGGTTACTTAATTGCATCTTTGTTTCAGGATCCAGGTTCAGCTTTGTGGTCGTCTTTCCCCGCATGGAATGTTCATCTATCGTGGAAACATCAAATCCCATTACTGCCTTCAAAGTATCCATATCAGAGTGGTCATTATTGTTGCTTTCGTGATTTTCGTTAGAACTCATTCTTTTTCCTCCCGGCTTACTGAATCCAACCAAGTTTTTCACAAAAGGATTTCAAGTTTGTTCTTGGCAAAAGGATGGATTCATTTTGCCTTTGATTACAGTCTGCTTTGACCGATTGTAAATGTCTATTGTCCATTTGAAATCAGAGTTATCCTTCGTTAAAAATGGTACAAATGACAATTGATATCCGATTTACACCAGTCGCTTCCAGTTCGGATTATAGAATGAAAATGAAACTGCGGACAGAATCCGATCATACCGGATTCTGTCCGCTCTTTATTGATAGATTCTGTTGAGGCGAATTTCCTGATCAGGAATATTCGCTATGGCTTGCAGACTTGGCAAGGACAGAAGCCCGCATTCTGGATGGCAGCCGAGGTGGAGTTGGTATAGAAACGATTTCGCGACTGCATCTTATGAGCATGCCCGCAATTGGGATGGTGAAATTTTCCGGTATGCGTATTGACCACATAGTTAGCCTGATCTGCGGATACTTCACGCAGACCATAGGCATTCATGTTTCCTGGTGTATTTGGAGTTGATGGAGTGCCTGGATTGTCTGGTGTAGATGGATTTGAAGAATTAGATCCAGAATTTCCGTTGTTCCAGGAAACGGGTTCACCATATCCCTTAACCATCCAGCCAATCTGTTCATCTTTCCATCCAGCTGAAACTAAAGACCGCGCTTCAGTCTGTGAAGTGGTGTAGTGATGGGAACCAGCTCCACTTGCATTCGGGTTGAAAACACGATATGCAGGAATATCTCCACCAGATTTCCAGCTGACGCCCTCATACTTCCATCCCGCACTGGTCAGAGCATCCCGCTCTCCGGCATTGGTGGTGTAATGATGATCTCCAGTCGCAGGACTGTATAAACGATAGACGTCATCGCCTTCAGTCGGAGAAATCCATCCAGTCCCTTCGTTTTTCCATCCCTTGCTAACTAGGGAATCCCGTTCAGCACTGTTGCCTGTATAGAAATGTTCGCCGCTGTTTGGATTGTAGACACGATACATTTCGACCGAACCAGTATCTTCTAATGTAATGGAAGTTGCTTCCTGCCCGAGAATAGCAGCAGGAGCCGCAAAAGCCATCAATGTAGAAGCAGATGCGATCAGTGAAGTTGTAAATCGCTTGAATCTATTCATTTCAATCCCCTCTCTGTTATGAAAAATATGTGTAAATCGAGTGTATCACTATAATGCTTTCACAAACAATGCCTATATGAACTTCAGCTGTAGATGGCTGAAAACCACCATGAAATTGATGGAGACCACACATAGAACAGGGAAGTCAGCGTTATGAATCCATGACTCTGCCAGCTCGAAAACAAGCATGCCTCATCGAACCAGGAATATGAATACAAGAAGGGAAAAATTATAGTCAACTATAATAAAATTATGAAATTCAAATATCATATAGTGAACTATAATAAAGTAAACTTAATCCAACAAATCATAGTTAACTATAATTTGTTGGAAGATGCGTCGCACTCTTAATGTCTATATAGAGATCGTTTCAAAACGAAAAGGATGAATGGAGGTGCAGAAAAATTATGGAAAAGCTCATTGAACGCACTGAATATCTGGATAAAATTTCAGGATTCAAGGACAAAGACTTAATCAAAACCCTGACCGGAGTCAGACGAAGCGGGAAATCAACATTACTCCGACTCTACCAGAAAAGGCTGATGGAACAGGGCGTTAAAGAAGAACAGATTATTTCTGTGAACATGGAAGATCTGCGTTTTGAAGATCTCCATGATTATCATAAGCTTTACGACTATATTTGTTCCCATCTGGTTGCAGACCAGATGAACTACATCTTTATTGACGAGATTCAGGAAATCGAGTCCTTTGAAAAAGCGCTAAACTCCTTACAGCTCAAAGAAAATACCGACATCTACATCACGGGATCGAATTCCAGAATGTTTTCAGGAGAACTGTCAACCCGCCTTTCCGGAAGATATGTGGAAATCCCGGTTTATCCATTTACCTTTGCGGAATTTCTCCAGATGAATCCAGGGAATAAGGAAGAACGCTTTATGCAATTTATGAAGACCGGAGGTCTTCCGGCTGCAATCGATCTTGATGAGGAAAGGCGTACAGAATACCTGCGCGGGATTTTTAATACCGTTCTTCTAAAAGACATCGTGGAAAGAAGACGCTTTTCTGATGTGGTTCTTCTGGAAACGGTGAGCCGATATCTGGCAGACAATATATCGAATCCAAGCTCTGCCAAGCGCATTGCCGATTACCTGACCAGCGCCGGAAGAAAGACGACTCCAATGACTATTGATAATTATCTTGGAGCCCTTGAAGATGGTTTTCTGGTTTTTGCAGTTTCAAGATATGACCTGAAAGGGAAACGAATCCTCGAACGACAGGAAAAATATTATTTTGGTGATCTTGGTCTGCGCTATTTCCTGAGTGGAAATCAATTTCGTGATCTGGGAAGAGTTCTTGAAAATGTCGTTTTTCTGGAACTGAAGAAACGCGGATATACCATCCATACTGGAAGAACTGGCCAAGAGGAAGTTGATTTTATGGCTACAAAAGGAGACAGAGTTTACTACTATCAAGTCTGCGCTTCTGTTCTTGATGAAAATACCCGCGAAAGAGAACTGCGACCTTTCATGAAAATCCAGGACAACTATCCCAAAATTCTTCTTACCTTGGATAAAATTCCAATGACCGATCGCGGCATCATCCATCAAAACATTATTGACTTCCTTTTAGAAGAGCGTGCATAAATATCAGATTGCGTAATCTGTCTGTCCAAGATAAACTTGTTATTCAGCTGTGTAATTCTGGTCCAGAAAACAGCCGCAATCACTTGAAGACAAGTGATTGCGGCTGTTTTTGAATTTCTTTCTGGTTTATATTTCTGACACATACCACAGAAAGCCACACGATATTCGTAGTGCCAAACAGACGATCACGTTCATTCCTGAATCTGTGAAGGCAAAACGGAACTGACGATCAGGCTGCCAATTCTACTGCAAACTTTTCAGGCAGTTTTTACATGGACGGAAACCATTCCCCATGATTTCCATTGCATCAGAATCTGTGTAGAATTTATTCTCCTCTTTCATCTTATCAACATGCTCGCAACCTTTACGATGGAAAACACCTGAACTTTTACTAGTGTTAGCTATATATGTTGCCTGATTTTCTGGGACTTCATGTAATCCCTCTGTAGAGAATTTGGTGGAATTAGAGGAAGAGGAGCCAGAGGGTCTTGTTGGAGTAGTTGGCGTTGCTGGATTTGTCGGAGTGGTTGGCTGCGAAGGCAGCTGGGTCTGTGAGGAGTTCTGACCTGGATTGGTAGTCGTTGATGAGGAACCAGAGTTTCCATCGTTCCACGGGAAAGGTTCACCATAATCAAGAACCATCCATCCAACCTGTTCATTACGCCATCCCTGACGAATTAAACTATCTGCTTCCCCTTTGGAAGTCGTGTAGTGATGCGATCCGGCATAACGAGAATTTGGATTGTATACCCGATAAGCCGGAATATTTCCTCCGGATTTCCATCCGACGCCTTCATATCGCCATCCGGCTGTCGTTAAACTGTCTCTTTCTACAGTATTGGTCGTGTAATGATGATCCCCTGTCCAGGGATTGTACAGCCGATAAACATCTGCGCCTTGACTTGGAGCAATCCATCCGATTCCTTCGGATCGCCATCCCAGGTTAATCAGGTCATTTCGCTCAAAGATGTTGGCGGTATAGAAATGCTCGCCACTATTTGGGTTATAAACTCGATACATTTCCCTGGCATGATCCGGCCGATTCAGTTCAACAAAAGCATCTTCAGGAACTGCATCTGGAGTGCTTTCCTGAGCTAGAACGGAACCAGGCGCTAAAAGGGCCAAGACTGTAGAAGCTGCTGCAAACAGTGACAGCAGAAAATGTTTATGTTTTTTCATTTCAAAATCTCCTTTCAGTTTTCGCTGTAAGGGAAGTCTACCACTTCTTCACATTTAAAAATCATGATTATGTGAATTTCGTCAATAAACAGGCAATGTTTTGGTGGGATTCGTTACATTGTTGTCTTCAGTAGTTTAAGTCGATTGAAACTTGCGCAAAGATAGTAATCGGGATTTCAAATGAATCATCTGCGCAGGATGGAGAAAGTGGAAAGTCAGAAAGAAAAAGCCTGTCCTGAAGCCCGGCAGGGCTTCAGGACAGGCTGAATATGAGTATTAGGGATAACAGTCAGGAAAACCGTAAGGATCATCCTAAGCTAGCCGTGAAACTAACGAGCGACTTCCTGCACTTCCGTTGCATTGATCAATAAACGCTGATCAGAACCAGGCTGGCCTGAAGGTGCCATACAAGTGGAAAGAGTGAGAATTCCGGTATCCTGGGTGACTTCTAAATCCCGATTCACATTGGCACCGGGAGTATTGCGCAGCTCATCCAGATAGTTCTGGAAATCCACTGGATCCAAGAACTGGTAATTGCCTGGGATGTAGCGGTTATCAAAGACAACTGCGCTGAAGATCTGGTATTTCATCGTTTTTTCAGGCGTGTAAATGTAGATATACGGATTGGCTTCGAAATAAGCCGGATCTTCAAAATTATGGAGTTCAGAGAACATTGTCTCTAATTCATATTCACCGGTGCTGTCAAAGGTCGTATGACCATAAACCAAAGTGACTGGATCACTGAAATCAGCCGCATTGAAATTTTCAATATAAATCGATCCAGTGACTTCTGGCTCTCCATTCAGATTGGTATTCAGATACTTTTCGTTATCTTCGCTTTGCAGGATCGGATAGTTGATCTCTGTATTGGGAACATAGATCCAGCCGATCACTTCAGGATTGATTTCTTTTAACTTTGCAAAATCAATCTCCCGATCAATCGGATCCGTGGACGCTTCAGGTTTTTTAACAACACTTTCCTGAACCTCATGATAAGCCTCCTGAACTTTGCTGACCTCTTGCTCCTTTGTCGGTTCGCTTGAACAGCCACTCAACAGGACAACAGCAGCCATCAGGGCGATCATCAGACCCTTGAAAGGATGAAATAGGGATTTAGTTTTCATGATTCGAATTCTCCTTGTTTCGATTTGATTCTATTTTTCGAGTTATGTTCATTTATTTCAGCTATTTTGATTGGCTTCAGTTTATTTCTTCCTTGAAACTCATTTCTGATTTTTGCTTCTTTTCTACGCTTTAACCTGCCTGAAAATGTGCTCTTGAAGAAAAGAAAAGCTTTCCAAAATTATGAATATCTACCATATTATATAGGCAGTATATGAGCCATATATTGCCTCCTTATGGCAACAGCCACGAAACGAAGGATGGGCAGCAGAACCCATGGATAGCTGAATAGAGACAAATTTACTTGAAAGCAGTTCCTATCCATCCATTGTTTTCATTCCGACATGTGGCTGCAAAGCCATGAAATTTACCTGGATAAGAGACAGCAAAGAGAATTATGCAGCTACTTCATTCACGGCAATCAGAACTTCTCGAATTTCTATTGCTTCCTTCTCAGGCAGAAACTACCGATTTTCAATGATTCGCTTCGGAACTTGCCTGCTCAGAACTGTCCGCTGGAACTTCTGTATAGAACGTCTGAACGATCCAGTCCTGAAGACCATTGTAATCGACATTAAAGACCGTACGACCATCCTTATACGTTTCATCAAAGACAGCTTCACCAGGAATCTCCGTCAAGTTTTCTGGATTGAAATTGATATTTACAAGTTCTGTAGCCAAGTAGGTGATCTCATCCAATGAAAGATTGGTGGATACATACGGAGAAACCGCATTGTACAGACTGATTGGCAAAGTCAGATCGCTTTTGATTTGACTGATGGCTTGATTGTAAAGAGCTAATAAATACTGCTTCTGACGATCCAGTCTGTTCATTGCGCTGCCCTGCTCATACGTATCTCGTTTTTGAACATATTTCAAAGCATCCTGGCCCATCAAATGATACGGCTGCCCGCCATAAAACCAGACAATTCCATTTGCGATCACATCCTCAGTAGGGACCACATCTACTCCACCCAACGTATCGTTGATGATGGGCACAGCATCCATGGACAAAGAACAGTATCGACTGATCGGTAGACTGCCCAGAATATTTGAAACTGCCTTAACCATCAACTCATTACTTTCCTTGGCATCAGCCCCGTATCCATACTGCAAAGACAGCTTATCCTGCGTTGTCTGGACAAAATCGCCATTCGTATCCGTCTGCCGGATTTCCGTCATGGTATCGCGCGGAATCGCCGTCAGATACAACTGATTGTTTTCGGTATCAATGCTGACAAGGACAATCGAATCTGCAAGCCCCTGAATGCCCTGGACCGTTTCATCAATGGATCCATTCTTATCGATACCTGAAACCAGAATGTTGATCATTGTATCCTTATATTTATATTCTTTGCCCTTGTAGCGAATATATTGCCCTTCACGTTTAACATCGCCAGCCGTTTCGGTTACCTGAGTCAGCTTTTTCTTTCCCTGGTCCTGAAGATACCAGGCGGTTGTCGCCACCCCGGCCAGGAGGACAAAGACCACTGTCAGAAATGACAGAAGAAAAACCAGAAACCGATTCTTTTTCTTTCGCTTCTTTCTCATACCATTCATCCTTTCCCACAAATTCTACCTGAACCGTACCGAATCCAACAAACACTGAAAATCATTTCCTGAAACTGGATGCAAAATAGATACAGCTTTCCGTAACCCAGTGGATCAAACCACGATCCAGATCGAATCACAACTCAGGTCAAACTGCGATCCAGATCGAATCAAGACTCAGACCAAATCAAGACTCAGATCAAATCAAGACTCAGATCAAATCAAGACTCAGATCAAATCAAGACTCAGATCAAATCAAGACTCAGATCAAATCAAGACTCAGATCAAATCAAGACTCAGATCAGATCGCGACGCAGACCACGATCCAGATCAAACAGTCACATATTACTTTTACCTTCATATCACCTGAATAGGGCAAAGCAACAGGATACGAAAATCTGAACTAAAAAACCGAAGAGCACAGGTCTCTGCAGCCCTCCGGTCTTTTATGTCTAGACATTCACACAAGTACAGTTATTAAGAGATTGTATTACGAAGTGATTTTCAATAAATTGTTTCTACTTACCTTTTCAAACAGAACTAGCAAGCTGTAGAAGGAGAAGTTTTTTCTGCAGTTTTAGTGGAAGTAGTTTTGTTTGTGCTGGTGTTAGTAGCAGTGTTTGTTGGTTTTTTGTTATCAGTAGAAGGTGTATCTGGAGTTGTAGAAGGTTCAGTTGGTTTTACAGTTCCATCTGTCATAACCTTAGCAATAACAACTGGGGACAGACCATTCAGAGTTGCAACAACATCACCGTTGCTGTTGACAACAGTCTGGATAACTTCCCACTCACCATTCTTCATCTGGTGTAAAACGAATACAGACTGACCGATTGCAAATTCGGTACCAGCCATGTTGATGACCATTTCGATATGACCATTTACATCAACTTTGCTGTCATCGATTTCAGCGGAGTATTCACCACCAGTTACAACAACTGTGGAACCGCTTGGTACAGTAAAGCCAGCGTTCTGGATCAGATCGATAACCTTTTCAGGTGTATCAACATCTTTAGCAGCATCTTCACTCAATTCTGATTTAACGATTTCAACTTTCACACCGTCAACAGTGTAGTCAGAAGACGCACCTGGAACTTCTGCCTCTGTTGGATAAGTGATTGTAACGTCACCAGGAACAGGGCTGTTATCGGCTGCAAAAACTGGAGCCGATGTAAACATCATGGCCGCAGCAGCAAGAGCGCATGCGAGTTTCTTCATCTTCATTTTTACCATCGTCCTTTCTAAATACATTTGTACCGTGTGATTTTTGAAGGAATTATATTCCTTCTGACGCCGAAAAGTAAAAAATCTTTTTCGACATCGTAAATATACAAGAAGAATATGTGCCATTCAAGAAAATGAATGTTATTTTATCAAACGACGTCAAATTGAGATCAATTAAACCCATAAATTCGATTGAAGTTCTCTGGCCATTTTCATTCCTGTACTATTCATCCCAGTAAAGCATCAGATACCTGCTTTTGTCTATTTTCTTGAATCGCACAGAGAGAAGATCAATTGAAAACAGTATAATTACCTTTTAGCTAGAGTAGATGAGCGACCTAACACACTCTTTTATCAACTACAAATAGGTGATCACCTGATCATGCTATAGAAGAAGCAGAGACTGTCCTCTTCCATTAGATTGTTACCCTGTCGACCAATTATCACCCTGTCGACAGCCTGTTATGCCGCCAATAGATTAGCATTCTGACTAAAAAGCATCGATATCTGTCAAAAACAGAGTTCGTTGCAAGTAAAAGTAGCATCGCCTAAGGAAATGTATTATTATTCTGCGTAGCATATGAATTGTGTGAGTCTAGTGTGAAAAGGGTGACAGAACTGTTTGCCGATTGTCATACTGCCAACAGATAAAGAAATCTTTATAGAAATTCTGAAAATCCCGACAGTTTTTGATCGACATTCTGCTTTTACTGCATTTCACTTCTTGAGGCACTTTTCATATGTTTATGTAAAATGGTTCACTATGGGTGACATTATGGTAAGACATGGAACTGGAAAGGATTAGAAGGCTTCAAAGAGTCAGAACAGGTTCCAGATGAGAAGATCACCAACAAAGCCTGATTGGATTCCAGTACCTAAAGCTTCAAGATTACTGCTTATATCTTCAATTCGTAGAGTGAACAGTAGAATTTGCGGCAGAAACCGATAGGAAATGAATAAGAGGTGTAGCTTTTTGATCCGCTATGCAGATCGAAGGCATTTATTCAGATTGAAGAACTGATCTCTTATTGATTTCTTCCTGGATAGGATTCGATCTATGGATTTTGCAGAGGCGATTTATTTCATTCATAGAGATTTGGATCATAGAAAATGAAAAACAGGAGGCAGCATGAAGAATTTTGGCATCTATAAATTTATCTTCGAATTTATTATGACAGTCATTCTGGTCAATCTTTTTCCTTTCCCTCTTTTACTAGAGGTGAAACTGGTAGTCCTGTATTTCATTATCCAGACCCTGATGGGAAGATACGGCAAAAACAAAGAGCAGCCAGTGGTCATTTGGAACGAATTCAAACCGCTGATGATCAGCTATATCGGCTACTTTCTTTGTACCTTGCTGCTGATCTGGACAGAACTGGAATTCGGCCATTTCCAGTGGGACCAGGTTGTTCTTTTACTGGGCTTTGGACTGATCCACTTTGTATTGAATTTACTGCTGACCCGTTTTCTCTATGTGTGTTTATCCAAGCAGATCCGGCACACCACACTGGTCATTGGATCTGGCGAACCGGCATTCAAATTGAATGAGATCTACAGAAATAACAACTGTTCCTTATTGAATGTCGTTGGATATGTCATGAACCTGGATCTGCAAAAACAGATGGAGTCAAAGGAAATCCAGGAACAGATCCAAGAACAGATCAACAATCTGGATTGCCCGGTCTATTCAATGGATGACCTGGAGGATATTATCCACGCCCAACATGTAGACACCGTTATTATTGCCATGCCAGAGATGAACCAGAAAGAGTTAAAGCAGATTAAAAACCGTGTGATTGATCTTGTGGATACGATCAAGTATGTTCCCCATATCGAAGGTCTGGTGACAGTTGATACTCGCGTTGATGATTTTGATGGAATGCTTCTCATTTCTACCTCAAAAAAATCAATGAGCTTGTTCGAAAGAGTATTGAAAAGAACGATAGACCTTTGTGGAGCTGTGGTCGGTTTATTAACCCTCTGCCCATTGACAGCTTACGTTAAATACCTGAATCGTAAGGAAAATGACAACGGCCCTGTTTTTTATTCTCAGGAACGCATTGGAAAAGGTGGAAAGACATTTACGATCTATAAATATCGCTCCATGGTTGAAAATGCTGAACAAAAACTCAATGAACTGATGGAAAAAGATGAAGCAATCCGCCAAGAGTATCAGGCTAACAAAAAACTGGCCAATGATCCACGCGTAACAAAAGCCGGTCATTTTCTCAGAGAGACCTCTCTCGACGAATTTCCACAGTTTATCAATGTCTTCAGAGGAGAAATGTCCCTGATCGGACCAAGGCCCTATCTCCCTCAGGAAAGAGAAGACATGGGTGAATATTATAAGGATATTATCCAGTCTAAACCGGGTTTAACCGGCATGTGGCAGACCCACGGAAGAAGCAGCGTGTCTTTTGAGAAACGTTTAGAACTGGACGAATACTACGCCTATAACCAATCCTTATGGCTGGACCTTATTTTATTGGCAAGAACTGTAAAAAATGTACTTTTAAAAAAAGACGCTAGATAAGCAAAATCAGTACATACTTTTCTTTTAGTATTGAGTACCAAAGCCGTTCTCTAGTAGGTGACAGTCTGTTCTTATGCTATGTAGAGTTCTGGTAAAATTTCAATTATTTACTGATACTTCTAATAACCTATACGAGAAATAACAGGTCAATAAGAGATAAAAATAAAGATTTGTATTATTCGTGGTCTTATTTCTTTGATTTTCAGGAGTACGAGGGAGTTAAACACTCTGCGGATTTTATTTCTGATCCAAACGGATAGTTTGAGAGCAAATCCATCAAAAGAATTCGAGGTGGAAAGTTTCTGACTCTAACTACTCTGAACAAATTGGCTAAACTAGCATCTTCCATCCGTAAAAAAGCAGGAGGAACTCACCAGAATCGTCGACTCTATAGATTTCTAGTACAGACTTTCTTTTTAGTAGTGAATACCAAAGTTGTTCTTTAAGCAGACAATAGTCTGTTTTTAGGCTATACGGAGTTCTAGCCAAATTCAAATTATTCACTGAGACTTCCAATATCCTGTACTAGTTAAATATTCTCAGTGATTCCGAGTTTGCCAAAGAAGAAATCTGAAAAATGACGGGAGCAGGGCGATACTTTAGATATGCTCGTTTAATCGGGCTTATGCCATCATTGATAATATCAATGATGGCGTCATCACGGAGTGCACTGATTAGTACCTACATGACTGGCTGGAAACTTCGTCATCAGTGAACACGAAAGCACTGTTATGCCCAAATGGAAAAGAAGCGGATCGGACATTCTACTCTGAAAAGTTTGGTTCCTGGCATTCGCCGTCCAAGAATGAACAGGATGAAAGATGTCCTTTTGTGATTGTTGGTCAATATCCGCTGAAGAAGCGGATATTTTGTTTGTTTGGGAAAAAATTCCAAAAAGATGAGGCGAAGAGGGCAGTCTTCCAACGCAGCTTGCAGAGGATAGAATTTTTGAACAACTATAGATTCAGAAATTGAGTTCAATCCAGTAAAGAAGGAATCAAAAAATTGGCTATCCTCCCTCCAGGGATTTTTACGTCAAAAATTCGGTTATGTGCTGGCGATTACAGTTTATAAACGTTAAGAAGAGTACTGAAATACGCCAAAGGGGATGCCAAGAAGACAATTGAACTTAATGTACAGCAACTTCTGGTGTTTCATTGACTTTTATTTATATTAATTGATCCTTTCATCATTAGATATTCACACTTTATATAAAGTGCTAATTGTAATCCGATGCTTTGGGAATAATTACAAATGCCATTGAAACAGAACCTTAATTATGTTCAGTCTAACATAGCCAGGAGTAAAATATATCCGCATTTTTAATAGTAACTATATTGAGATATGAATTGAATCTTGTTTATATCATATTAAATCTAGATCGATTAATATAAAAGTTCACCACTGAAATGTAGAGGCTTTTGTCTATTGCATTTTATATAAAGTAGACAAGGCGTTTTGAAGGTAGAGAGAATGAGGAGAATATGATTTATGGGAAAAGAAAAGGATAAGGCAGTTGTATTTGTGATGCCAAGATTACCTTTTCCAATGGTGTCAGGAAGGAAAACGTCTCTTTATCATTATTGTAGAATTATATCTGAAGAATTGGGTTATAGATTGGTTGTAGCGGCTTTTACGGAAAATGGTGATAATCCGAATGAAAAGCCTGAATTTATAGATAGGCTAGTGATTTTAGAGAAGCCTTCCAAAGTAGAAAAGCTCTGTAATATTTTAGAAAAATCTATATTGAGTTCGAAATTCCCTATACAAGTATCGCTATATTTAAGCAAAAATGCAAAAAAACAGATTGATTTAATTATTCAGGAAGAACATCCAATTGCTATGATTGCTGATATGGTTAGATGCACAGAATATATCCGTGACTCTGAAATGTATAAAATTGCAGATTTAGATGACAGAATATCACTTAGATATAGAAGGCAATTAGAAATGGATGAAGATAGCATTAACCCGTATGGAGCCTTTCTCAGTACACTGCCCAGTTTTTTACAAAAAGTCGCTTTATTCAAACCATTAAAATTAGCGGTATTAAAAAGAGAAATTAAACTGCTGACGTCTTATGAATTAGAGATTGGAAAGGTTTGCGATAATACAATATTTGTTGCTAAGAATGAAGCGGATGCTTTTAATTATGAATTAAAAGAAGATAAAGCCGTTTCTATACCTATTGGAGTTGATATTGACTATTTTTATCCGCAAGAAAATATTAATAAAAATAATATAATTTGCTTTTTAGGAGCAATGAGTGTGGCTCATAATGAAAGTGCTGTAAGACATTTTATTACAGATATTTTTCCAATCATTACTGAGCGGATCCCTTCTGCGATATTTCTTGTTATAGGAGGGGGAGCTAATGGTTTAAAATCTTACGCTTCTGAAAATATAGTCTTTACAGGAAAAGTAGATGATGTTAGAAAATATCTAAAAATGAGTAAGGTATTTGTCTGTCCAATGCTTTTTGGTAGCGGAATAAAAACCAAAAATCTTGAAGCTATGGCTATGGGACTTCCACTGGTTACTACATCGGTTGGTTCGGAAAACATAGACGCAATGAATGGTAAAGAGTGGTTTATTGCTGATTCGGATAATGAGTTTGCGAACAAAGTAGTTGATATTTTACATAATCATAATTTAGAAAGAAAAATGTCGATAAATGCACGTGAGTTTATTGTATCGCATTTTACTTGGGACATCGCAAAAAAACAGTTTTCTAAATTGTTAATGAAAGTGGAGGAAAAGCCAATATGATAATTACTAAGACCCCATTTCGCATGTCTTTTTTTGGTGGTGGAACAGATATGGAAGACTATTTCAAAGAGTATGGAGGTGCAGTTCTTTCTACTACTTTTGATAAATATTGTTATGTAAACGTTAGACACCTTCCAAGATTTTTCGATTACTCTATCGAACTTTCCTATTCAAAAATTGAGAGAGTAACGAATGTAGAGGATATACAGCATCCTGCAATAAGAGAAGCAATGAAGATGCTTGATATGCATGAGATTAGACTTACATATGAAGCGGATCTTCCTGCCCGCTCGGGCCTAGGTACTTCTTCTTCTTTTGCAGTAGGCATGCTCAATGCGTTTTACGCGTTGAAAGGAAAGTATGCTTCCAAGAAAAAGTTGGCAGATGAGGCCATCTATCTCGAACGAATTTTGTGCAATGAAGCCGGTGGATGGCAGGATCAGATCGCTGCGTCTTTCGGTGGATTTAACCGCATCAATTTTAATACAGACGGTTACGAAGTGCTTCCTATTATTATTTCACCAGACAGAAAGAGACAGCTCAATGATAACTTAATGATGTTTTTTACTGGTTTTACACGGTTCTCTTCCGATGTTCAGAAGATAAATACAGTCTCTTCTACAGAGGAAAAAAGAGTAAAACTTAAGAAAATGAAGGAGCTGGTGGATGAGGCAGAAGAAGTGCTCACAAATAAGGACAGAGATCTTGATGATTTTGGCTATTTGCTAGATATCACCTGGAAATTGAAGAAGGGAACAGGCACTTCCATCAGCACAGGAAGTATTGACGAATTGTATGAAAAAGGGATGGCTGCTGGGGCACTCGGAGGAAAATTACTAGGAGCTGGTGGTGGTGGATTTCTAATATTTTATGTTCGACCAGAGAAGCAAGAAAAAGTTAAAGAAGCCATGCAAGATTTGATGTATATACCGTTCAAATTTGAAGATAGTGGTACAAGTGTTATTCATTATAGTCCGGAAGATTTTGAAGTGCAGTATGAGGCTGTCCGATAAAAACACAAAATAGTCCTGGTGCTCATCAAATGTGTTCTATTAACACTAAAAAACCATTACTGATGCTATAAAGCCCCTTTAATGGTAACTCCCCAAATCGTAATGGAAAATTAATTTGAATGACGAAAGTTGGTTAAGCAATAGTAGGTCCGAAATAAGTTAATTTGTTTACAAGAAATTATTAGCACCAAAAATAATATTTATGTAAGAACCCTATTTTCTCCAGCAGGAATTTTACAAAAGAATAAAGGTTTAAAGTGGGATAGGGTTGTAGAAAAAAGTTAAGAGGTCAGTAACAGAATGAAAGTAGTCTTAATGGCAGGAGGAAAGGGCTCACGAATTGCCAAATTATTTCCAGATATTCCAAAACCGCTGATACCAATTCAGGGAACTCCAGTTTTAGAAAGAGAAATAATTTCTTTGCGTGACCAAGGTTTCACAGACATCATCCTTACTGTTGGATACATGCGACAGAAAATACAGGAATATTTTGGAAATGGAGAGAAGTGGGGAGTAAATATCGAATATTTTGTCGAGGAAAAGCCTTTGGGTAATGCTGGCGCACTATTCTTTCTCGATTTGAAAGAAGATTTTTTACTTCTAAATGCAGATGCAGTATTTGATGTAGATTTTAACAGAATGGTCGCCTTTCATAGACAACACGGTGGTTTAGTGACTCTTTTCACTCATCCAAATTCTCATCCATATGATAGTGGAATAATTATTGCTCAAAATGCTGGAAAAGTTGAAAAGTGGCTAACAAAAGAGGATAGAAGACCGGTGTTCTATAAAAACAGAGTAAATGCAGGCCTTCACGTAATTTCGCCTAAAGCTCTTAAGCTGAGTGGCATTAGATTAGAGGAGATAAAAAATGGGAAGATGGTCGATCTTGATCGTCAAATTTTAAAGCCACTCTGTAGTAGTGGAACAATGTATTGCTATGACTCTCCAGAATATGTAAAGGATATGGGTACTCGTGAACGATTTCATCAAGTTGAAGAAGATTTTGAAAAAGGAATAGTTCAGGCGAAGAATCTCAATAATAAGCAAAAGGCTGTTTTCTTAGATCGGGATGGAACGATAAATAAATATGTTGGATTCTTGAGAAAAGTTGAAGAGTTTGAATTGATCGAGGGTGTTGCGGAAGCAGTGAAAGAGATAAATAGGAGTGGCTATCTCGCTGTTATTGTCACTAACCAGCCTGTTATTGCCAGGGGGGAGATTACATTTTCTGAATTGGAAAATATACACAATAAAATGGAAACACTTCTTGGAATGCAAGGGGCATATGTAGATGCAATCTACTTTTGTCCTCATCATCCACATTTTGGATATGATGGAGAAGTGAAGGAACTAAAAATTGAATGCGAGTGTCGTAAACCAAAACCTGGAATGCTTTTGAAAGCGGCTAAGGATTTAAATATTGACTTAAGCAGCTCTTATATGGTTGGAGATAGTGAGAATGATATTAAGGCTGGTAAGGCAGCAGGATCTAAGAGTGTGCTACTAAACACTAAACGTGAATTTTATGGACAGGATATCTGTGTGGCGAATTTGAAAGAATTCGTTGACCAGTATTTGAGGTAAAAGTTTATGAATCCATTAAGACGCCTAGATGAATTAATAAAAAGATATCCTGAGCTAGGAAGCCAAAGAGATAATATATTAAAATCTTATAAGATTCTTGAAAATTCCTATGAAAATGGTGGAAAACTTCTTATTGCTGGGAATGGCGGATCAGCAGCAGATGCCGAACATATTGTTGGTGAACTTATGAAGGGATTTGAAAATCCTAGAAAACTCGGAAAAACAGAAGTGGAAAAAATGAGGAGTGTAAATAAAGAGTTTGGGAATATTCTTGGAGAATACCTCCAGGGAAGTTTACCAGCTATTGCTCTAGATGGACATTTTGCGCTTACAACTGCCTATATGAATGACTGTGAGCCATTACTCTGTTTTGCGCAGCAAGTAAATGGATATGGTAGAGAAGGAGATGTATTCTTTGGTATCTCAACTTCTGGTAATTCAAAAAACGTTCTTTATGCAGCAATAGTTGCTAAGGCAAAAGGGATGAAAGTTATCGGATTAACTGGAGCAAAATACAGTAAACTAAGTGAAATTGCGGATTCTACTATTCATTCACCTCAGACCAGAACTTATATGATTCAAGAACATCATTTACCGATATACCATTGCTTATGTTTGATGCTTGAAGATAGATTTTTTGGCGAGTAAGCGGGTTTTAGAGGAGGGGGTAGTATTTCAGTATGAAGATTTATATAGATAGTTGTATGCAGGCAGATCAAGGTACAGGTATTGGACAGTATACAATGCACTTGTATAAAAACCTTAAAGAAAATAGCGTAGCTGTTGAACTGGATAAGTATGTCACCAAGAGCAGAGGCTTTAAAAAGTATTTTAATTACTTGAAATATATCAATTCAAACAACTATATAAATCATTTAAAGGATTTTGATGTAATACATTATACAAGTTTCCATATGCCTTTTAGAAAAATACGGAACAGTAAAACGATTGTAACAGTACATGATTTGGCATTCAATATTCATCCCGAAACTATGCCTAAATCAGCTGTATTATTTTCAAAGTTAATGATGTTAAATACCTTTTCAAAAGCAGATACAATATTAACGGTTTCCTATAGCGTTTATAATGAAATAAAAAAATACTATCCGAAATATATTTATAAAGTAAAGGTGATATATCCTGGTATATATCAAAATATTAATACTAATTTAAAGCTAAATTCGTTTATAAATAAATCGTTAAACGATTTAAATGACTTCTTTTTATATGTAGGGACCATAGAATATAGAAAGAATATAGGTATTATAATTGATGCTTTTATTAAATTAAAAGAAAACAATCTTTTAGCGTCAGATTATAAACTTGTTTTGGCTGGAAAGATGGGGTATGGGTCAGATAGTTTTTTAAGGATTGCAAATGAATCTCAATTTAAAAACGATATAATTTTTTCTGGCTTTATAAATAATAATGACTGCAATCTATTGTATCGCAAAGCGAAGGCTTATATATTTCCTACATGTTATGAAGGATTTGGCTCTACACAATTAGAATGTATGGAAAATCATTTACCACTTATTTTGAGTAATATTAAAACAAATATTGAAGTTAGTAGTGGCTATGGTCTATTTTTTGATTTATCAGATCTAGATTCATTAGTTGATCAAATGAGTAAAATAGTGTCTGGAGATTATGATTACGCAGAAAATAATCGGATGGCTGACACTATTATAAATAAATTTCAGTGGCCAGTCCTAATTAGGAGCTATATTGCTTGTTATAAAAATTTATGCCACGAGGAATAAAAATGGAAAAAAGAATACTAAGTATTTGTATATCCACATTTAATAGACCAAAGGATGTTTATGAAAAAGTACTAAGTATAACAAAATGTCAATCTGAAGATTTTGATATAATTATTCAAGACTGTAGTACAAATGATGAAACATATGAATTGTTAAAAAACATAAGAGATGGCAGATTGCTTTATTTTCGTAAACAAGTAAAGAAGCACGATACAAATTCAGTAATGGATTGTTGGAAAACGGTACTCGTATTTGCGGATGGATTATTTGCCCTAAATATTAATGATAGAGACAATATTAACATTGGGGAATTACCTCGTTTTATTAGTTTCCTCAAGAATCATACGGATATGGCTGGTGGAGTTTGCAAAAATGTGGTAGGAATTTCGAAGTATAGAACTATAAAAAAAGCATTTTTACATATTCCGTACAACTCATATCATCCATCTGGGGTGGTGATAAATACATCCTTACTTCAAAATATTAAGAATATTGATGCATTATTCAAAGAAGAAAATTGTTATATTCATCCACACGATCTGTTGCTGGCTGAATTATCTTGCTTAGGCCCAATGTTCAGTTATAAACGAAAACTTTGGTCATTAGCTGATGAAATTTCATTTAAAAATAGTGCCTCATATCTTTATGATGATAATAAAGATGTCGAAGAATTTTGGTTTTCTCCTAAAAATAGATTGATTGAATATGAATTATTTATAGAGCATATGATTTCCTTAAACTTACAAAATGAACTTATTGAAAAGAAAATAGCCAATATTTCAAAAAGATATTTATATTTATCAACTATCAATTATGCATACTTTTTAGGAGATAAAGGTCAAACTGCGCATTATGGTATAAAACCAAGAAAAGTAGATATAAAGGAGCTGATTGATTTAAAAAATGCATATATAACTAATAGTGTCGAAGTGTTGGAGAAGCATGGAATTGCCCTCCAACAAAAGAAATACATCACTTTAATAAACATGTATTTTATTTACTTGCTGATCATCTCCCCTATTTGGAATATTGTAAAGAAAAGTGTCTAAACTGTAGCCGTGAATTTGCACACCGCTTTTAGATCAACCCCTGAATCCGACAGGTAATTGAGATGGTTCCACTCTCCAGAACACGTCTAAATTTGTCTGTGGACCATATAGGATATACAAATTTAGTCTTTGGCTGCCTCACCACTCACTAGGTGAAATACCGAGTCTGGAATTACAATCTTAATAAGTCCGAGGAGGCCTATGAATGAAGAAAATATCATTTTACCGAAGCTCAGATTCAGGATTTGTGGCAGAATCCATATACAAGATCTGTTTCCCCATTCACATTGAAATTCACAGATGACTTCAAAGTCTGAGTTTTGCAACATTTAAAAGTGCGAGAACGTATTTACCTTAGGAACAGAAAAGAACTAACCCCCTTACAGATAGCTATCATTTCTACGATATATTGCGATATATAAAGAGATCCAATAGCCTATTTATTGGGGAATTAATATCTACCTGATCCTTATCTAAAGTGCAAGGGTTATTTTTATCGTTGGAAAACTTATTTAATCTATTATAGTCATAATAGATTAAATAAGCCTGTTTGTTAGGCACAAGTATTAATTTTTTGTATAAAGCAATGTTTATATATTTTTACGATATGTATTATAAATTGCTACAAAGCTCAGATTCAAAGAGGGATTTTGAAAACAGTATCAGGAGGGAGCAAAATACAGGGAGATTTTCGTCAACTTTGGCAGTGCTCCTTAGAGGATAGGGGACAAACGGATTGCTAACACCGCTTATCTTATCATGAACAAGTTTCTTGACACTCTGTCAGGCAGGTGCAGACTGATGAACTTCAGGTTATCAAGAAATGACTTGCCGTCTGGAAAAGAGCTTTTAACATTTAAAAAGGCTATATCTGGACAATTCACAAGAACAGCGAGATGTCTGAGGGAGAGTCTACAGGAAAAATTTGCACTCATCCAGTAAGCCTCTGCCGACAATGAGCTTTTCTTCAACATAACTGAACTCTGCAATATTTATTAGTGTAAGCCGTTTAAGCTACTACTATGGATCTCGGCTGAAGTGCCCAGAGCGCCCAGAGAAGTCAAAGATCGAACTGATTCTTTCTTCCTGTCTTGAAGGTGAGCGAAAGAAATAACCTCCTACAGGCAGCCACCATTTCTACGTTATATAAAGAGAACCAATGGCCAATTTATTGTGGATTAATATCCACCTGATCCTTATCTGTCAACAATACTTGATGCTTATACCAAGCAGATTTTTTTCCGTCAGCGACAGCGACAACCTCCAGATCTATTTCATGCGGGGCAGGCACTGTCCACAAGCTGATAAAGAATTCTGGCGATGATATCAGCAGGGATACTGTTGTCCATTCTGACCAGACCTGCCATTACACGGCTACTGCTTTCAAGGGTTCCTGAAAAGCAGTAAGCTGCGCAGTCGATGTCCCGCCAGGGAAACTGCTGGGAGAACCCCTCATGAAAGCTTTTTTTGGGTCCATGAAGAATTTGATTAAGCTTTACTTTTAGTAATGAAGACTCGGCATGGAAGTCTGGCAGCTGCTCGGCAGTCAGATCGACTACTATAACAACTGGCGATATCAGGGCGAACTTACGAAGCTTTAGCCAAATGAATTCTATGATGCGGCCGACAAAAGTATAATAGGTAAATTTCTGCTCACAAATGAGACTAGTTACACCTAAATCTGATATTTAAGGTTATCTTTTGTTTATAAATTAAGGATAATTTTAGTCAAACTACCCATGAAAAGGGCTTTTGTCAGGCCCATCATTCTATGAGTACATCTAGTGATCTGTCCCAATGACTTTTATATTTATTCTCGAAAGACAGAATTGCCATTAGATCTTTATATAAAGTGCAAGGCTCTAATGGTGCAAAGTCTCATTAATATAAAAGTCAATAAAACGCAACACTAGTGTTTCGCCTTAATGACATTTTTTAATAATTCTCAAAAGAGCAAACTACTATTAGATCTTTATATAAAGCCCAAAGTTCCAATGACGAGAGACTCCATTGATATAAAAAGTCAATGAAACGAAACACTAGACGGGTGTTTATCCTTTCTCCACTATCCAAAAGACGAGGAGAGCCGGAGATATATGAACGCAATAACTGCTAAACCTTTGGGGGCCAACTTATGCAGTTGGATCGCGACTCACTCTTTTCAGAAGATAGTGCGGGATCTATCATACTCTCATAACTCCGTGTCGTCTAGTCCACCCAAGTAAGGGGGCACTTCGCTTAAAACCTTGCCTGTTCTGTCAGCCGATGCGCCTTGTCGTTCGGGAACAATCGATGGAAAAATAAATCATCCTGTAAGGAGTTGAGAATCCAGGTATTAATAGGTTCATATCCGATAAACAACCCAACAAATGTAGGTAGGCTTATTCGCTTGCACGAAAGAATGGTCCTATCTAAACTTCATACCTTAGCAGCCACATGCCGGAATGAAAACAGTGAATGGATAGGCGCTGTTTTCAAAGTAAAAAATTGTAGTTGGCATTGGATAGCCTTTAGGATCTTACGCAAATGTGGTTTTTAACATTGATATTCCTAGAGGATGAACAATCTTGCATCATTCGTGTTGTTGATTAAATAACAGCGCCTAATTCGAGATGAGTTTTCCTATCCCATTTTGGGTTGCTGAGCTTAGCTGTAATTGTCATCGTCGATAATAGTGATAGTAGCCAAACACACTATTTGCGTAAGAGCTAGCCTTTAAGGCAAGTCTGAAAGGATAAGTGGATGAAAAAAATATCAAGTATTCTGTATTCTCTATATCTTATTATAGTGTTTTTCTACGGTATTTTTATAAAGTTATTATACAATACTAGTTTTTTTATGGTGTTAAAGTACATGCCCGAAATTATTCTATTATTGTTTGTTTCATCTCTCTGTGTAAGATATAAGATCAAAATAAAAAAAGTAGATTTTATTATGCTTTGTTTCGTCACTTCTATCTATATAGTGGGAATGATAAGCTCTTTTGAATTATATAGCTTTATGATAGCGTGTAGAGACTTTCTAATTCCGATATTATCGCTTGTTATTATGCGAAACATGAATATTCATGAAGAAGAAATAAATGAATATTATTCTATTATCTTATTTATATGTAGCATATTTTTGGTGTTATCAACCGTAATAGGCTTTATTGAATATATAGAAGGATGGCAGTTTACATCAAAATTCTATACTGGGCATGTATTTTATGGGGCGGATGAGCGTTCATCTTTAGTTATTAAAACTGCGGCCCATCATGTTAGAGCTTTTGGAGTCGTAGGTGATTCGGCGAAATATGGGTTTTACGTTTTAATTTCTTTTTGTATTTTGAATTGTAAAAATACTTCTTTGAGAAAGATAATAGCAGTATTCATCATTTGTTTTATTAATACTATATTTACTACAAATAAAACATCCATGGTCATATTGTTGATATTATTAGTATATTTTCTCATTGTTAAAATGAGAATAAAAAATATATTTGCATTGGTTGGAATTATTGCTTTTGCTGGAGCCTTAATTATTTTCAATAGTCCAGAAAAATTTCAGTCAATAGCAGAGAGATTGTATATGTGGAAAAGTGGCAAATTATTCTCTATTAGAAATATGGCTATAGGATTTGATTTATACCATTATTTTGGACATCCTGAATTATGGTTCAACATATTGGATAATACATACCTGTTTGGAATGGCTGCATTTGGAATGGTTAGTTATATTTTAATACTGATTTATCTAATTAGAATATCATTTAATAAAACTATGCTATCAAATTCTCTTTTGCTTATTTTCTTAATTGGAGGAATAACGACGAATCTATTTTCAGCCAGATCGTTTTTCCCTGTATTTTGTTTCATTTGCGGTCTTTTTCTTCGTAGCAAGAAAAATAATATTTTAAATAGAGGATAAAAATAATATGAAGATTTTAATTGTTAATATATATTACTTCCCAAATGTTGTTGGCGGTGCAGAGAATAGCATCAAGTTATTAGCTGAGAATTTGGCAAAAGACAACGAAGTAAGTGTTTTCTGTGCAGCTACTGGCATTTCGAATAAAGAAACGATAAACGGTGTTGATGTATATAGATGTAGGAGCGACCAATATAAATTACCACATTTCAATGATGTTAATTTATTTGAAAAGGTAAGAAATAAGTTGTTGGAATTAAAGAATCATTCGATGATAGTAGAATATCTTAAAATTGTAGATTCTTTTAAACCTGATATCGTCCATACCAATAACCTTTATGGATTAAGTTCTGAGCTTTGGAAAGTGACAAAAGAAAAAGGTATACCAATAGTCCATACGTTGAGGGATTATGAAATATTTAATCCATTGCCGAATCAGATTCACATTTCTAGGATAATGTCAGAATATATTAAAGAAAAGTCTAAATACGTTGATATACTCACTGCACCGTCTAAGTATATGGTGAACTATGCGAAAGAAGCTTCTTTTTTCTCAAATGCAAAATTTGAAGTTATTCCAAATGCTGTTGAAGTAGATATAGATGAAATCAGGAACATTATTGATACAAGAATGTTGAACGATGAACCCAACGTACATTATCTATATGCTGGGATGTTATCAAAACATAAAGGATTAGATATTTTACTAAGAGCATTTTCTCAAATCCATAATGATTCCATCGACTTAACAATTTGTGGGGCGGGGAAGTTAGAGCCTCTAGTCAAGGAATATTTAAAACGGGATTCAAGGATAAAATTTAGGGGGCAGTTAGGTAACGAACAATTAGTAGGTGAATATAAATCTGCTGATGTTTTAATTGTACCATCTCAATGGAATGAGCCGTTTGGAAGAGTAGTTATTGAAGGAAATAAGTTTGGATTACCTGTTATTGGATCCAATAAGGGGGGCATTAAGGAGATTGTTGATTCAATTCAAGGAGGGATTTTATTTCAAAGTGAATCTGTTGAAGATTTAGTGAATAGTATAGTTTATTTATCGAATAGAAATAATATTAAACTATATTACAATAATATACTTGAAAAAATTCAAAAATACTCTATTGAAAAACAAGTTAACTCTTTTGTTTTTTTATATCGGGAGTTATTAATGAAAGCTGAGAAGATATGATGAAAATAGCGGTAGCGGGAACAGGATATGTTGGGCTTTCAATTGCATTGCTTTTGGCTCAAGATAACGATGTCACAGCAGTAGATATTGTTCCAGAAAGGGTTGATAGAATTAATAGAAAAGACTCTCCCATTGAAGATAGCGAAATTAAAGAATATCTACAAAAGGTAAATCTGAAAGCTACTCTAGATTGGGAATCGGCCTACTCTTCTGCTGAATTTGTTATTGTGACTACACCAACGAACTATGATGATACAACAAATCGCTTTGACACTTCTGCTGTTGAGGATGTTATAAAAAAAGTTTTAAAGATAAGCAAAGCAACAATAGTAATTAAATCGACTGTTCCAGTTGGATACACTAAGGAAATATCCTCTCGTTACAGTACAGATAGGATAATCTTTTCTCCAGAATTTCTTAGAGAAGGTAAAGCGCTTTACGATAATCTTTACCCTTCTCGCATAGTAGTAGGTGAAAAGAGTGATAGAGCCAGGATATTTGCAGACCTATTAAAAAAGGGGGCAATTAAGAAAGATGTAGATATCCTTTTTACAAACAGCACAGAAGCAGAAGCAATCAAGTTATTTGCGAATACCTATTTAGCATTGAGGATAAGTTATTTCAATGAACTTGATACTTATTGTGAGGTAAAAGGATTAAGCACTGAAGAAATTATCAAGGGCATTGGTCTTGATCCTCGTATTGGTAATTATTATAATAATCCATCTTTTGGATATGGCGGTTATTGCTTACCAAAAGATACAAAACAGCTTAAGGCAAATTATCAAAATATACCTGAGGATATTATTACTGCAATAGTTAATAGTAATAAAACAAGAAAAGAGCATGTTGCAAAGATGATTTTGGCCAGGAAACCACAGAAAGTCGGTATTTATCGACTGACAATGAAAGCTAATTCTGATAATTTTCGTGCAAGTGCGATTCAGGATGTTATGAAAATTCTACGTGGTGAAGGAGTGGAGGTTGTAGTGTATGAACCAACACTAAGTACAGATGAATTTTGCAAATATAAGGTAGAACGAGATCTGGATAGATTTAAAGAGGACTGCGATGTTATCGTAGTTAATCGGTATGATAGATGTTTAGAAGATGTTGTTGACAAAATTTATACGAGAGATATTTTTAAGAGAGACTAGAATATGGAAATAGTGAATGCTGTAGTGGTTACTTATAATCGTAAAAAACTACTTGAAGAGTGCATAAACGCTTTATTAAATCAAACTTATAGAGTAAATAAAATAATCATAATTGACAATTCATCAAATGATGGGACTAAGGAATTATTAGCATCTAAATTTAGAAAACCACAAATAAAAGTTATTTCTTTGAAAAAGAATACTGGTGGGGCGGGCGGATTTTATTACGGAACAAAAGTCGCTTTAGAAGGATGCGATTGGATTTGGGAAATGGATGATGATACTATCCCTTCTTCTAACGCATTAGAAGAATTATTAAAAGCGAAAGATAAGATTAAGACTGAAGTGAGCTTTTTAGCCAGCACAGTATATGGGATGAATAAAGAGCCGATGAATGTTCCAAAGATTGATACGAGGCCTTCTCTTAATGGGTATTCAGAATGGTATAAATATCTTAAGAATGGTTTAATAGAAATCGAAAGTGCTACTCTCGTTTCGTTACTTTTTAATGCTCATGCCGTAAAAAAAGTTGGTGCTCCTCATCCATTTTTCTTTATTTGGGGTGATGATACAGAATATACATTAAGAATGACTCATTACTACGGAAAAGCTTATTTTGTTGGAAAAAGTGAAGTTGTTCATAAAAGGGTCGGAGGAAACTCGCTTTCGGTAACTACTGCGGAAAATGTAAATAGAATTAAACTCTATAAGATGATGTACCGAAATAACCTTGTATGTAGTAAATATTATATGTCCAATAAACAGCACTATAAAGCTATTGTTATGGCAATAATTGACTCTTTTGCAGCGTTGGTTAATGCAAGGAACCATAGGATGTTAAGATTTATAACTGTCTTAAGTGGCGTATGGGAATATTTACTTGGAAAATACAATAAACAAGCATTTGACAATAGGTTTAATAATATAAATGAGAATTATTTAGATAAATATTTAGACCTTACATAGAGATCCTTTAATATGTGCATTTATAGCAAAATGATCACTCTATTTCATTCCGAAATATGGATTTTTATTGAAGGGTACTCAATGCCAAGTCCAGAATGTTTAGATAGGACCTTTTTCTGGTACAAACGAATATGCCTATCTATATTTGTTAGGTTGTTTATAACACTTGAACATATTGGTACTTGAGTCTTCGCTCTCCTTCTAACTAGTGTTGCGTTTCATTGACTTTTATATTAATGATACTTTGCAGCATTAGGGCTTTGCACTTTATATAAAGATCTAATGTTGATGCGCTTTTTCGATAATAAATATAAAAGTCATTGGGACAGATCACTAGTACTTTTTCTCAATCACATTTTGAACAATTATTAACTTTAGAAATCAGTTAAACCATCTTTATCTAAAGCAACATTAAGATAATCGTGATCTGAAGATTGTTAAAAAAAGTCAACAAGATGAAACACTAGTGATCTGTTTCAATGCCTTTTGTAATTATTCTCGAAAGAGTAAATTGTCATTTAGGAATCACAAAAAATTAAAATCCCAGGATCTTACGCAAATGTAGTTTTTAGCGCTAATAATCCTGGCGAATGAATAAGCTTGCATCATTCATATTGTTGATTCAATAACAATACCTCATTCAAGATGAGTTTACTTATCGCATTTTGGGTTATCAGGCTTAGCGGCAATCGCTATCGTTGATAATAGTGATGATAGCTAAACACACTGTTTGCGTAAGAGCCAAATCCCAAACCTGCAATTTTCCAAAATGTGAATTGGTCTTTTCTGCCAAACAGTACAATTAGTTACCCTATGTAAATGTTCTATGACTATTCCCAGAATTCATGATACTGAAGGGGACCTGTATGAATACATTCGACCCCAAAAAAACATCTGTTGGATTTGGAGAAATTTCTGGATGTATATGAGGTGTTCAAGCCTCGTCTGGATGAGCCGCCTAGAAGAATGCTTCTAGGATTCGTGGCAGCACAAAGTGGATATGGAAGCCAGAAGTTTGTTCAAAATCGCACCGGTGTAGATCCTCGAACCCTTGAAAAGGTGGTTCGTGACTATAACGGGCAATCAGGCCAGCCTCGGCTGCCGGCTGATCGTCAGACACAGCTAGGTGTTGAACGAAAGTCTGTTGAAGAACGTCATCCGGAAATTTTAAGTATTCTCTATCAGATTCTTGACGATGATACCTACAGCGATCCACAGTGGGAACTGCACTAGACAACAATGTCCTGTGAAAAAATCGAGGTGAAGCTACGTGAAGAGTTCCACATAGATATTTCTGCTGTTACTGTTGCAGCTCTTCTTGACAATACTGGCTACAGCCGTCAGGCGAATCAGAAGATGCTTCAGGTTGGCAGCCTGAGTCCAGATCGTGACAGATAGTTTGCACAGATCAACAAGACGGTGAAAGAGTTTCTCTCCAAAGGGGAACCCGTTATTTCCGTCGATACGAAGAAAAAAGAGTGCCTTGGAGGCTTCAAAAATGCTGGAACGGAATATCGTCCCAAAAAAGGCCTAAGAAAAGTTCTGGATCATGATTTTCTGATTCCAAAGCTTGGGAAAGTAAAACCATACGGGGTGGATCTCCTGAACGATAATACTGGTTTCGTAAATCTTGGTATCGATCATGATACCAGTGATTTTTCGGTTGGAAGTATCCGCAGATGGTGGTGGGCAGTTGGGCATGCAACCTTTCCTGACGTAAAACTGCTTTATACGATAACGCCCTGAAATGCAGTACTAATAAAAATGGGATAGTGAGTTTCGGGACTATAGATAAAACATAAAATATGCTTTAACTAAAGAATATATTTTCAACTAATCTACAAATAAGTTATTTAATTGTTAGCTATTTTACCTTAGTCATATTATGACTAAGGTAAAATCCCGCATATTAATTAATTTAGCTTACTCACAACGACTTCAATATACTGCACTTAAAGTTATCTATATTCTGCTAGTATGTATCTTCTCGGGGTATATATTCGCTTTTTTAGTTCTGAAAATGTGGGAGTTATCGTTTATATTACGCGCGATGGAGGAGGAAGCAATGGGAGCTGGTGCCATCTTTGGAAATACGATCTTGCTAGACTGGCGGAAGAAGCGGGACTTGAAATTGTAGTGAGTTATTTTCCTCCAGGAACAAGTAAGTGGAATAGGTTGAGCATAAGCTGTTCTGCTATATTATCAAGTTCTGGCAGGGGAAGCGGCTGATTGACATTGAGACTGTCGTTAAGGAACAGTCCGTTAATTAACTGATCATTTTTCATCGGTCTACTATTGGACTACAAAGCAAGCATTAATCTCAAACGGAAAATATAACTCTAATTAAATTTTATTTAATTTATTAAAAGTTAGATTTTCAATTTAGAGAACAAAGCGCCAATAAGCGGAGAAAGCAATTCTATCGATTGAATGATCAATTCGTTTAGGGACTGTTCTTTAGCTACCGTAACTGTTATTGACAATGGAAATCGTAGCTAAGAAAAATACTCCAAAATACAATAGATAAAATTCGTCTCTAATTGAGCAATGCTACTTAATCAACGACATGAATGATGTGGATTATTAGTGTTAATAACCACATTTGCGTAAGAGCTGTTTATATCCCTTGGGGATCTTAGGAATCTTAAATTGAAATGATCCAAGAGGTTGTGGTGAAATAAAACCTATGAAACCGAAATCTTTAAAAATAAATGTAGTCATGAATATGATATTGACAATGTCGTCATTTATCTTTCCTCTCATTACATTTCCCTACGTATCTCGCATCCTTCTTCCAGAAGGTACTGGAATAGTGTCATTTGCAACTTCATTTGTTTCGTATTTTTCATTATTTGCTCAACTTGGAATACCGACTTATGGTATTAGGGCATGTGCAAAAGTTCGTGATGATAGAAAAGAGTTGACAAAAACCGCTCAAGAATTGTTGGCTATTAATCTTGTGATGAGTGCAATTTCGTACGCTTTACTCTTTCTTGCGATAGCTTTCATTCCTCGTTTACAGCAGGAAAAGACTCTTTATATTATTCTGAGTTCTACTATTATCCTTAGCTCTATTGGAATGGAATGGTTATACAAAGCTCTTGAACAGTATACCTATATTACAGTTCGGTCTGTCATTTTTAAGTTCATTGCTCTAATCGCGATGTTTTTGCTGATCCATAAAAAATCTGACTATGTCATCTACGGCGCAATTTCTATTTTTGCAAGTTCTGCATCTAATATATTCAATTTTATCAATGTATATAAGTATATTGATCTTAGACGATTAGAAAAATATGATTTTAGGCATCATTTAAAACCTATTGCGGTTTTTTTTGCGATGAGTTGTGCAGCTACTATCTATACTAACCTAGATACTGTTATGCTCGGATTCATGAAGACTGATGCTGATGTTGGATATTATAATGCAGCCATAAAAATAAAAAGTATTTTAGTATCAGTAGTGACTTCGTTAGGGGTAGTTCTCTTACCGAGAGCATCCTATTATGTTGAAAATGGGAATTTTAATGAGTTTAAAAGAATAACCAAGAAAGCTCTTTCTTTTGTATTTCTTCTTGCTTCGCCCTTAATGATTTTCTTTATTTTCTTTGCAAAGGAAGGAATTTTCTTTCTTTCTGGAAGTGCTTATAAGGAATCCATTGTGCCAATGCAGACCATTATGCCAACACTATTGTTCATAGGAATTACTAATATTTTAGGAATTCAAATGTTGGTTCCGCTTGGGAGAGAAAGGGTTGTATTGTGGTCAGAAATAGCTGGAGCTATTACTGACGTAATAATCAATCTATTGTTAATTCCACAATTTGCTTCGACAGGGGCAGCTATTGGAACATTAGTGGCCGAATTTATTGTTTTAATGGTTCAATTTGTCACACTTAAGGAAGATGTTGGAAAGACTTTTTCGCAGATTCACTATGGAAGAATTGCTATAGCTCTTTTTTTGGGAATGTTAGCTTCTCTATGGGTTAAGTTACTAGGGCTTGGTCCTTTTTTGACTTTAGTAATCTCTGCGCTCCTCTTTTTTACGACTTATGGTTTATATCTGTTAATACGCGAGGAAGAACTGGTAATGGAAATTTGGAATGGAGTAATCGGAAGAGCATTTTCTAAGAAAAAACTGCGATAAAGCATACTTACCGTTTAAATTTGACTGCTTACTCTAAAATCACAATCAATTTTGTTTTTGATTGATGTAAACTTAGATAGAGAATTTTTGTGAAAGACTGTCATCGTTAGAATTTTTATTGGCTATTCCATACAGCCCTGGATCCAGGCAATACGAATGGGCTAGGAAGATTCTAGATACTTTCCAAGTCGGTGAAAGGATATATAAAAGAATGTACGACTATTTGGTTGCTGGTTCGGGACTATTTGGTGCCGTTTTTGCTCATGAGGCTAAGGCTCATGGAAAGTCTGTTCTTGTAGTTGAGAAGAGACCAAATGTTGGAGGCAATATTTATACAGAAGAAATTGAAGGGATTAATGTGCATAAATATGGAGCTCATATTTTTCATACCAATAGTAGGAAGATTTGGAATTTTGTAAATCAATTTGCAGAGTTTAATAGATTTACTAATTCACCTATTGCAAATTATAAAGGCGAATTATATTCCTTACCTTTTAATATGTATACCTTCAATAAAATGTGGGGAGTTATTACTCCAGAAGAAGCTCTAAC
The DNA here is from genome assembly GCF_034745455.1 of Allobaculum sp. JKK-2023. Lineage (NCBI taxonomy): Bacteria > Bacillati > Bacillota > Erysipelotrichia > Erysipelotrichales > Erysipelotrichaceae > Allobaculum > Allobaculum sp. JKK-2023. Next base: position 2,027,382 of record NZ_JAYERV010000003.1, read on the forward strand.
AACGATTGAAGAGCAGCGAAAGGAAATTTCTCATGAGCCACAAAACCTGGAGGAACAAGCTATTTCTCTTGTGGGTCGTGATGTATATGAAAGACTCATAAAAGGTTACACAGAAAAGCAATGGGGGCGTGACTGTAAAGATCTGCCCGCATTTATTATTAAAAGACTTCCAGTTAGATTGACTTTTGATAACAATTACTTCAATGCGTTATACCAAGGAATCCCTATTGGTGGATACACCCATTTAATAGAAAATATGCTCGAAGGTATAGAAGTGAAGACGAATGTAGATTATCTAGAGAACAAGGAAGAATTCGATAAATTAGCCAATAAGATTGTATATACAGGTTCTATCGACGCTTATTTTAACTATGAATTAGGGTATCTAGAATATAGATCCGTGAGGTTTGAAACTGAAGTATTAGATACACCAAATTTCCAAGGAAATGCGGCAGTGAACTATACGGATAGAGAAACTCCCTGGACTAGAATTATCGAGCATAAGTGGTTTGAGTTTGGAAAAGATAAGGATGGAAATGACCTTCCTAAAACCGTTATTAGCCGTGAGTATAGTTCTGAATGGAAACCTGATGATGAACCATATTATCCAATTAATGATCAAAAAAACAGCCTTTTATTCTCTAAATATCAAAAGCTAGCAGAAAAAGAAACGAATACTATCTTTGGTGGTCGTTTAGGGAATTATAAATATTATGATATGGATCAAGTGATTGCTGAAGCTTTATCAATATCTGAAAAAGAGTTTTCCAGCGCTTTGTGAAATACTTCGAATCAGTATATTGAAGATTCAAGGTTGTACAGGTACACCTGCGTATGAAAAGTAGTGCATAGTACTTGACATCGAAAAGGAGATTTGATGACAATTGACAGACAGACAGACAGACAGACAGACAGACAGACAGACAGACAGACAGACAGACAGACAGACAGACAGACAGACAGACAGACATTATAATCTTGATTTAATAAAGATTGTTGCTTGCATTGCAGTTGTGGGCTTACATACTTTGCAGATGGAGTTGTCTATTATCAATTCGTCGCTTTACTACTTATGTGGTTTTGCTGTTCCAGCCTTTTTTATGGCCAATGGATATATAACTTTAAACCGTCCTACTGCAAATTTAAAATACTCTGTACATAAAATTATAAGTATACTAAAAATCACTTTATATTGGTCTGCTTTAGTGTCTATTCCTTATGTAATATATAAAAGTTTACAAGGTGAAATAACCTTAACAGGTGCTTTGCTACAGTTGCCAAAAACGTTCCTAAATGGATTTATTCAAAGAGGTCTGCTTTGGCAATTCTGGTTTTTGGGGGCGCTCATCATTGTTTATGCATTACTTCCATTGTTCAGGAAATATACAAACCAGCTACCTTTCATTTGGTCATGCCTAGCAGGGATTGGATTCGTGTTTCAAATTGCTTCTTACTATTTGGGAACACCTGTTCAGAGTCACATTATTCAAACTTTTCGAATATGGACATGGTGTCAATATTTTATCTTGGGTGGTGTTTTGGGAGCTAACCAGGGAAAAATTAAAGATATAAGTTTAAAGAAAGCTAAGATTTATTTTATCTTTATAACAACATGGATTGTAGTATTTCAGAATATTGCCGCACGATTGTTGATACACAACTTACACGCTGAATACTTTTATGACAGTGTTTTTACTATTATTTGGTTAATATCGATTTTTTCTTTGGGGAAAAGTGTCCATATATCAGTGAGAACAACAGGCTGGATTAGGAAAATTGTTTCCTTAACAATGGGCGTCTACATAGTGCATCCATTTATTATTCGAATTGTTAGAGTTCTTGTGCAGCCTAACACATTGGCAATGTCGTTGGTATTTTTTGTTGCTGTTCTTTTCGCTTCTCTCTGTGTTACTTACTTCATGCAGAAAATACCCTATGTGAATAAATTGGTAAAGTTATGAGATCTGTTTAAGGATCAAGTAGAAAATAGTTTCTCTCTTATACCTTCTTGGTATAATTCACAAAATTGAATCCTCACCAATTCGCTTCAGACTCCATCTTAAGTGAAGCATCAAGGGTAATGATCGACTATGACTATGTTCCCTAATTCTGCATAATAAGGGCTATGAGTAATTCTGCTGCTTTTGATGTCTTAAAAAGCAATATGGGTCCTGAGCAGCAAGCCTTTTTGCTGTGGGTGCCGTATTTGACCCGAATTTCTTTGAGTAAGGAGTGCAAAAACTATGAAGAAATCTACTGACTCTCGATAGCCAGATTGACTACTATAACAACCAGCGATATCAGTGAAAGCTCGCCAAGCATTCGCCTAACGAATTCTATGAGTACATCTAGACTGGAGTTTATTCGCGTCCAATACCGAGAAAACGGGTATCGGTGAAAGTGAAAACTGCGTATCCCTTCGATGGTCAATTTATGCAGTGGGATCGCGATTCACTCTCTCCGGAAGATTATAGGTGGTTCCTCTATCACTCACTTGCAGTCCAGCATTGTACTGCCTTCTAGTCTAGGCAAGGCCAGCTTCGTAAGCTCCGCTTAAACCATTGCCTGTTTCTGTTGGCCGATGCGCTTTGTCCTTTGCGGCGACCGATGGAAGAAAGCTAAACCAGTATGTGAGGGAGTGAGAATCTAAGTAAAAAAATTTACGCTTGACATTAGATACTCTTCACCAGCGAAAGTCTGGAAAGATTGCGTTACTTCAATTAGATTAGCTTAAATTGTACTTTTATCAGACGCATGCAATTTGTTACATGCCATTGGGAGGTATATATGAATTATGATTTTGCTCCATATGATGTATCTACAGCTGTAAATGCAACGGTTATCGAAAATATAGGTAGGTTTATAGAATGCTTTTCTACATCTGATGCTCAAACAACTTTTAATCCTAAGAGTATTTTTGGTATATTAATAGGTAATATTATAGATGCTGCTCTGAGTTATAAGAAAATAAAAAATGAGAGGGCTCAGTTTGAAATAAAAGGAAAAATTCTAAAGCAGTATATCCAATGTGTCGACGAAGATTCTAAGAGGAGATGTTTAGTCGAGTTAAAAAAAATAGAAAATTCTACTTCAATTGAATTAGCTAAGATAGTAAGTGAAACAAGTGTCCAGATCGAGCAAATCAAATCTGTTGAAAGAATTATACTCACAAAACTCAACCGGAATTATGAATTGGCTAAGGAAGTATTAGATACTGAATTTAAAATGTTTGAGTCTAGGTTATATTCTCAAGAACGTAAATTTTTTGCTAATTTGAATCTTATTGAGAAGACACAAGAAGAACTTAATGGATATATTTCTGCTCTGTTCCATAATATAGAGCAAGGGAAAACGGATCTGTACCAAATGGAACTACTAAAACAGTTGATAGAGTTAAAATGGGCTATGGCAACGAATAATAATTTCAATATTAGCGAAGGAATACTTCACCTGTTTATGGATGGTAAGTGATCATGTCTTTAGTTATCTTCATGGCTGTCATTGCAGCAATCATGATTACTATAATTTTGATTGCTTGTTCTTTTGCCAATAACGGCTCTTCTCAACACATTCCCAACTCTACTACCCTATCTAGCCAAGTAAACCGAATTGAGGAATGCCAATCTGTAGAAGATAATAAATATTCCCTTTCAAGGGAAGAATATAATTTAATCAAGATAATAGAACAAAATAGAGAAAAGATTAAGACTACTTTAAAAGCTGCAAACCTCGAGATAGATACTGCCTGGATGGACTCATCTAGGAAAATCATGGAAATCACATCCAATCTTGATAAAAATATTCAATGGTATATTGATAAGAATCTGAATCGAGCTAAATTTAATTATTATATAAGCCTTCATTATCGTTCCTTTTCTGCGGCAGATATTTTTTACACTAAACAATTCGTACCAGTCTGCGAAAGCTACCAGAAGATCACTGAGCTAATTGATTTCTCCTATAAGTACGGCAATCAGACAGGTGTATCCATAGAAAATCTTAAAGAAACTCAAAATATACTAGAGTCAGTTCGTAAACGTTCTTTAGCTCATTTGCATCAGCTAAACAACCAAACAAGAAAATTAAAGTTTAAAATTCGTGATGAATGTGGGCAAAGGGGTAGAAACTGGTATGAAAGCATAGTTAAAAAGAATAGAAGACTTCAAAATAAAACCTGAACTCATGCTTGAATTATCCCTATCTCAAAAGTCAGGAGTCTTTTCATCAGAGACTTCTGACTTCAATGTCATTTAGCTAGAAAAATATGACTTTAAACTTTGTCTCAAAATTGAAGACAAAGTGAATGATCGAGACTGAATCCGGTCCTCATCCATTCATATGCACCACACAAGCACAAAATATATTGATTAATCTGGATGTATTCGTCCAAATAGGTGCACTAAAAACAACTCTTTGATAAGAGCTGCTTTTAAGAAATTAGCGAGCACATAACATTCATTAAATGCGCGTATAACGCACTTATCGGTAAGTGAACCATATCAAACGATTGGGATGGAGATTTCGTTTGAAGCTCCTCTCTGGTCGAACAGGTAGTTTTTCTCTGAGCAGCTCCTCAGTCAGAACCTGAAACTCCGCTTTTGTAATTTGACGAATCGTTCGATTCTTCGTCCACTTCGGGGTGAACGTGTTCCTGATTGTTACGCGTCGAATTGATTTGACATAATACGTTAATTTTTATTGCAGTTATTTGCTCCAGAAATCTTTCTAAACATCTTGATTTCAATAAATCGATATGAATTATCGCGTCACTTTCTTTTTCAAAAATATGACCCTTGGCTTTTTGATAAAATTAGTTATTGATAATTAAAAATGAGATCCGATGCATTTCTTGCATCAGATCTCGTTTAACTATTCAGAAAGGCAATTCTGTATTTGCCCATTCTTTCGCTTTTTCGAAACTATAGTATTCGTACTGGGCTACAGGGTCTACCGTGTCCCAGATCCGATAAGGCCCAAAGATAAACTCTTCAATTTCAAGACTTTTCATCTCCTGATTTTTACTGCTTCCGTACGCACCAGTTCGGGCCTGTACAAAAACTGTACGGTGATCAGGATCATAGCCTGTAATTGTATAGCGCGGCTCTTCAATGCCATCTGACCTTACAACGACTGCGTGGCAATGCTCCGATGAAAGGTACTTTCGGATGAGATATTCATAGGCCGGAATTTCTTCGTTGCGTGTCTGTACTGCCTGCGCAGCTTCTTCATAGCTTGATCCTTCTTTCTTCAGGTAGTGAAAGAGATCATAAGGATTAAATGTTGAATACATCATCTTCATCTCCAGTTCATTTTAAATGTCAAGTTCACAGTCTTCACGGGCAATGGTTACAATATCAGCTGTGATCTGCCGCTTTTTCTGTGCAGCTGCTTCAATCATGCTTTTGGAAAGAAGCGAATCCATAACCCTTACTGAACCCTGCGAAAAGCGCCAGGCTGCTTCAATGGCATCTTCAGAAAATACCGGTTCTTCGCAGCCCGATTCCTTCAGACACCACTCAACATACTGTCCTGCTTCTTTTCGACTCAGGCCATTTGCGTGATAATTCACGATGATTCGCTGTCTGAGAGATTCGTTGATGCTCTGTTTTAAAATTCGATTCAGTCCGGGAAGACCCGAGAGAATCAGAATGCAGCAGTCACGAGAATCCATTTCAAAGTTCAGAAGCATAACCAGATCCCGCAGAATGGCATTGGATAAATATTGTGCTTCATCAATGATAATCACCGGCGTACATTTCTTTTCCTCGCACTGATAGCGGATTTCATCTTGGATTTGCCGAAACAGGTCAACCTTTTTATATTGCGGCTCAAGACCAAGCTCACTTGAAAGCATCCGAAAGAACTCCGCAACAGTGACAGTTGTCATCTGCAGGTAAATCACTTTAAACGAAGCTGGATTAAGGTTGTTGGTAAATTCACGGATCGCAGCAGTCTTGCCAGTTCCGGGTTTGCCAGTAATCAGACCAATTCCGCGAACCTTTTTTAAATGTTCCAGTCGACCTTCAAGCTGCTGAATATCTTCTGTTTTGTAAAGATGCCGGTAGCGTGAAGATTTCTGAAAGGGCAGCTGCCGCAGGCCAAAGAATAATGTCGGTTCCATTACTGTGTCTCCTTATGCGGGTAAACAATATGGCGTTTGCGATGGGTATAAGCATTTTCATGCTTATCTACCTTTTTTACAGAAATCTGCTTGTTTGAGATCGGATCCAGGATCCATGCCCGATCATCATTAAGAGGGTCGATAAAAATTTCGATTTTCTGCTTCATGAATTCTGAAGGAACTTCGTAAAGGACATTCTGAACCGAAACAGTCGAGTTTGTTTTGACTTTTCGCTCATACCTGCAGACAAAGATAGAATCCAGTTTTTCCAGAGGAATTTTATGGATGTATTCCTGATCCATAAGGAATCTTTCTCTTGGTGTCAGACAGGTACCATCCTCTTTGGCTAGAGAAGAGTGAGGTTTATTGATATACTCAGGGTAGAGATAGTGACTGAACGAGCTTTTTACTTCTGCCAGGTCGTTGAAACTTGTCCAGTCAATCTGATTGAGCCATCCTTCCTTCAGGGTTCGGTTCAATCTTTCTACCTTCCCCTTCTGGGCCCCATCCCGCACAGCACAATAACGCAAAACGATTCCTGCTTGTGCGCAGGCTAAGGCCAGATGGTGGTTTTCATAGGTTCCGCCGTGATCAAGAAGCAGCTTTTCCGGTCTTCCATTCCGAGCGATTGCGTCCTTAAGCACTTCAAGAAAATTCGCGGCATTATCGTGGGTATAGATACCGTACCCAACAACCATCCGGCTGGCATCGTCCACAATGAGCATCAGACAGACTTTTTCACCATTTAAATTCTGCAAGAAAGTGGTGTCTGCCTGCCAGCACTCGTTGGCATGCCGGAACTCAAAAGCCTTCCTGTCCTTATTCTGATGAATGGCAGGGAGCTTTTTTTCTGGTCTGGCCGTTCTGACAAAGCGATCAATTGTTGACTGAGAAAGCGAATCATCAATAATACCCTCGTCTTTCAGCCTTTCTCTCAGCTTCACGTTGGAAATTCTTGGAAACTGATCAAGGATCTGACAGATTCGGCTTTGAACCTGGGGAGTAAGGGCGCGAAACACCCCCTGGTCTTTTCTGCTGCGCGAAATAAGACCATCCAGTCCCGAAGATTCAAAGCAGTGGCACCACCAGAGAAGGGTGCGTGGACTGTAAAACTTTGATACCCCAGTGACAGGGTTCATCAATGGCGATGAAGCGATTTTTTTGGCTAAGGCATGTCTGGATTCATCCTCTTTTTTCCGATGAAGGATAGGGGAAATGACGCCAACTTTCCAGATTGCGATCTTTTCTTTGTTTTCCTGATTCAAGATTTCACCTCCAATAAGATCAATCCCAACATACCATCAAATCGGCCGCTTCTACTATGTCCAAATGATTTGAGTGTGGTCATATGCATAAATTCCATACCCCATAACAGATGAACGACCAGTGGCTTGATATTGGAAAGTGACGCGTAAAAAAAGATTCACTGTGGATGTGAAGAAAATCAACAAGAAAGTCTATGAGCCTCTTAGAAGACTGGGCAAGCTTGCAGGCTGTCCGGCCTCTGGACAACTGATTTTGATGGGCAAGTCTGGTCTGCATAATTCTCCAGTCCTCGGCCGAGTAACGATTAATCAGGCTGCGAATGGTGGATCGGGGTAAATGGAAGTGCGTGGCAGTCGTCTGAAACTGCTCTTTCCCCGGGCCATAAAAATAGCCAAGAACACATACCAGAAAACTATATGTAAAGACACAGAAAGGACATATCCAGAGCGGTAAAAATGCATGATATGGATGTTCACATGTTTTACATTCGCAACGAAAGACGGTCACAGTCAGATGAAATGGTTTTGAATTTTTACTGGTATATAGATAGCGTTGGTAATGGGAATGAACCTTCATTTTGCCAACAGTTCCGCAACAGGGACACTTAGAACGTATCCTTAGAGCATTTTTTAGATCCCGGTCATAACGGTTTTGAAAGTTGGATGAGTATGAACTTGGATCAATGCTTGGGAGTTTTCCGACAATACACATGATAATCACCTTAGAATAATTTTAATCCAACTGTTAACGTTCTAAAATGTAAATTTAATATGATGCAAAAAAGCACAATCCATTTCATACCTGCCTAGGCAGGTATGAAATGGATTGTGCTTGAAATCCCGAAATCTATGTAATACAAGATGCCTCGTAACACCTGATAGCCCGTATCGCCTTAGTTGTATTGATTTGGTATTCATAAGTTGTCTGATTCTCTTCTTTGTTATCTGATTGAGATGATTCAAGAACACACTTTTTGATCTCGGAAACCAGATTGTAGAAGATAAGGGATGAATAAATCTCCTGAATGATGTATTCTGCTTTTATCGAGTGGATACGTTTCATTCCTATTCCATATTTAAGCCAGGAGAAACTCTGCTCGATTCGCCACCTTAGGTGGTAAATAAATCCAAGAGCCTCCGGAGGAAATTCTGCTTCATCCAGATTGGTAATCAGTCCTTCCCAGACGTTGTCGCCAATCTCGATAGCTACCACCCTGCAGTCAAAATCAATAAATTCAGATTCTGGATCAATCTGTCTCATTGATTTTTTGACCAGGTATTTCATCTGGGGGTTTTCTTTTTCTCTTTTTCTTTGGTGGTGGGTAAGAATGCGGCTGATCTGCTGGTCTTCTGTATGGTCAAGCTCTGTATAAGTCAGGCAGCTATACTCTCGTTCTTTCATACGTATGAGGTATTTGTGCCCTAAGGATTCAATAAGCTTACATAATGGGTAAGAGAAATACCCTCTGTCCATGACAAAGAGAAATGTCTCGCCAGGATAAGCTTCATGAATCTCCTTGACCATTTTCATAGCAGCGCCCCGTTCGTCTTTGGACCTCTGGTCTTGAGTGACGATGGCTAAAAATTTGTCATTAAGTACGTCATAGGCTGCGTTAACGTGAATACCGGCCCGGATAATGTTTTCCTTGTTCTTGGTATAAATGATGTAGTCAGGTTCATCTTCATTTGGCGCAACAGGTTCATTGGTTCCGTCAAAAGCGATTACCCTGTGTTCTTTATATTTTTTATCCATGGAAACTTCATGGCTTGGCAGCCACATGCCGGGATGAAAACAGTGAATAGATATTGAGTGTTAAAAATCTTTCTCCTTAAAATAAATAGTGTAAGGAAAGAACCTGGTAATTGCGTGACTTTTTATTGTGGATTTCCCTGCCGGGTTCAAGGCAGTCATAGAAACTGCTAAGCAGGAATGCCAGAGTACATGCCAGAAGTCTATCGAGGCTGCAAAGTAATTTTCTCCGTCAGAATATCTCTGATAAGCTGATCAGTACGCACCATTCCTGCTTCAGGTTCTTTTTCTTACACTTTGTGGAAAGGAGAACCTATGAATGAACAAAGATAAGATTTCTGACGAAAGCTGTGCTCTTGCTCAGGCGGTAAAAGCGTGTGAACCAGCCAGCCATCAACCTCATGAAGAGAAGCTCATTCTTCAGACTGCATGCGGAATGGATGTACATAAGTCATTTATCGTTGCCGTGATCAAGACCACTGATTCTCAAGGAAAGGTGATTACACATAAAAAAAGATTCTCGACTTTTAAAGAAGACTTGATCGAATGCAAGGACTGGCTGCTTGAACATGACTGCCATCATGTCTGCATGGAGTCAACAGGTAAGTACTGGATCCCTGTTTTCAATATCCTTCAACCGGCCATGAAGGAAGTTCGCGTATGCAACCCTAAATGGCTGTCTCTTATAAAAGACGAGAAAGATGATAATAAGGACGCTGACCGTATCTGTGATCTTTATCGACATGGAATGACACGCTCAAGTTATATCCCATCAGCCGATTTTCGAGAACTTAGAGACACTTCCAGACAAAGAAGAAAGTATGTTCAGATGCGAACATCCGAGCACAACCGGCTGATCAATTGTCTTACAACGAACAATTACAAGCTGGATATGGTGTTCTCAGATATCAGAGGCAAGTCTGCAACCAGAATTATCAACTTGATTATATCAGGCAAGCCTTACACAGATAAAGATATTCTGAGCTGTGTTCATCCTCGCTGTAAAGCCAAGCGTGAAGATATTCTCAAGGCTTGTGATGGAATCCCATTTACACCATATCAGACAGACCGGCTGCAGATCATCAGAAACCATATTCAGTATCTGGATTCGGAGATCAAACGTCTGGAGGGTCTGATGGACAAGATGCTTTGTAACTATAAGGAATATCGCCGTCTTCTGGAAACCATTCCGGGAATCGATTCAGTCAGCAGTATGTCTATTCTTGCAGAGCTTGGCATTGAAATGTGCCAGTTTAAAAATGCGGCCCAGCTGTGTAAATGGGATGGACTGGCCCCTGGAAGTGATGAGTCAGCAGGTAAGGTTCACAATCGACATATCACCAAAGGCGGTAAGTATATTAAGCCGCTTCTCGTACAGTGTGCCTGGGCAGCGGTTAAAGACAAGAAGAAACCTTACTACGCCTGTAAATTTCAGGAACTGGCTGGGCGCGGCGTCAACAAGAAAGTAGCCATTATCGCCATCGCCAGAAAGATACTCGTCGCCATTTTCCATATGTTTGTGAAGAAAGAAGAATGGCATCCTTCAGACTGTGACAGCAGTTATGCCCCAAGTGGAGTAACTATCAAAAAAGAAACAAAGAAGCTCAAAAAGTGTGTTGAAATATTGAAGTATCTGGGGCTGGACATGAAGACTGTCGTAAAAGTGGTTACCGACCTTTTTGGATGTACTGTCGATGAAGAAGGAAATGTCTATTCAGAAATGACTGGTGAGATAGTCTTAGGCATCCCATAATTCATTAGTACAGACTAACGGGGGAAAGGGGGTACTACGTCCTCAAGTAGCATTTTATGTTGGTATTTCAACAAAATATCAATATCCAATCTACAACCAGGGCTGGCAGACAAAGAATTGCCTTGTTAGCCGAGGGGTTGTTTTCAAAGTAATAAAGTGCCAATGTGGCTTTGTGCAGTGTTGAAAATACGCTGACTGGAGTTTTGGTTTTTGTCTGAACAAGTGCTGAAGCAGATGGTCTTACACTGCCCATGCCGAAATAGTTCATGGACAAATCGGAGAGTGTTGCCCCATTCCCGATAATGGATGTATTCAGGAAATGGAACAAGTTTATTTTTGATGATCGATAATGACTGCGTGAGAAAGCTCCTGTTTCAGAAGCAAGAATCTTCTCCTGTTTGTAGGCAAATTCCTCAAGGGATTTCATGAATTTTTGATAAATCACGGACGGCGAAGTAACTTTAGTTGCCATATTTTCCTCCTTATAAAGTTATGTTTTCAACTTGATAAGGATTAAATTAGATAATTATGGAGTTGTTGTCAAAGTTAATTTTCGTTAAACCAGAAAACATAAAATCCACCATCTGTACACGGATGGCGGACAAAAACTAAGCTAAATGACATTGAGTCCAGATAACCGATTTGAGTCCATTATTATAATTGTCAATCCGATTTTTACCGTTAGCTCTTTGTTCTTTATCACTCATCATACTTTTCTTCCTGAATAATTTATTGAAAACCACGAATAGCGAGTGTTACATCTCATCGCCTTTTATGTTTATGATCTTGCTATTAATTAGATATAATACTTTATATAAGCGTTATAGTGATTTACTCTTTCGAGTGTAACTATTATTGAGGCGCAGCACTACTGATGATTCACGCAAAAAAACTACATTTGGGTGATACCAAAACTCAAGCCGGATTTAGGTCAAGTTAAGACTTTTCGCTGTAGTCGTAATAATAATGTCTGGTCTGGTAGCTTGGTACTTTTGTCATGATCACACCGATTAGATTGGCACCATTGCGGCGAAGGATCTGGGTTGCGTCTCTGGCCTCGTATTTGTTGGTTTCCTTGGCGGAATAGACGAATAAAGTTCCGTCTGCCAGGTTTGAAATCGGGATGGCATCTGAGGTGGCCATGATCGGTGGGCAGTCGATGATGACGATGTTGTATTGTTTTCTTGCTTCTTCGATCAGATGGGCATAGCGTTTCGAGTTAATGGCCTCTGTTGGATTAGGAATTTTGGTTCCTGCGGAAAGAAAATCCAGTTGGTTGTCATCAGGAAGATCAATTGTTTGAATTTCTTCATAGCTGTTGATGATCACTGATGTGTCGTAATGGGTAAGCAGGTTGGTAAGACCCTGGGCATTGGAGACGTTTAACATTTTATGTAAAGAACGTTTATGAAGGTCGCAGTCAATCAGAAGAACTTTTTGGTATTTCGCTGCATAGATTTTTGCAAGTTCTTTGGAGACTGAAGATTTTCCTTCGTCTGGCTGGGTGGATGTAATGTTGAGAACTTTCAGATCGGAGTCAATCTGAGAGAATTCAATATTGGCTCGCAACTGGCGGTATTGGTCTTCTAGGTTGAACTGGTAGTTTTTATTCTTTTTCTTTGTTTTAGCCATAAATCATATACTCTTCTCTGTGTCTTTTCTATTCTTCTTAGCTCTTCGTGTGGTTTAGGGTTGCTGCTGTTTTTTTTATTTCTATTCCTATTTCCGGTCCCGTTTTAACTTCTGATTTTGTTTCTATTCACGTTTTTCGGTTTTCTATTTTCTCTTCTTCACCTGGGTTTCAGGCAGTTCAATGTAGACCGGAAGGCCTAAGAACGCTTCAACTTCGCGGCTAGTTTTCAGGTGTTTGTCGGTGAGCAAGCGAATGACCAGATAAACCATGACGCCCATAAAGCCGACTAAAGCGCCGATTAAGGAGTATTTTGGAATAGAGGGACTGACTGGATCAGTTTCCAGTTTTGGTTCATCCGTAATCTTGATGTTCTGTACGTTCAGGGAAGCCGACATTTCATTGACAAAGATATTAATGGTGTCTGTTGCAATTTCCTGCGAAAGCCTTGGATCCTTGGTAGTTGCAGTGACGGTGACGATTTCGGTGTTTGGAATATTGGTAATGGAAAGATTTTCGCGAACATCTTCAGCAGTTTCCAAACCGGTGTCTTGTGCAACTCTGTTCATGATGTTGTCCTGGGTTAAGAGGTTGACAACGTTATTGACGAGTTTCTGGTTGGAGTTGATTGAGTTGTAATCAACTAAGCCTTCAGTTACTTTTGGAGTTAAAAAAAGCGTGCCACTTGAAGCAAATTTTTCCGGGATGACCAGCCAGGTAAATACGCCCGTGCAGATTCCACAGATTAAAGTAACACTGATTAACAGCCAGATATTTTTCTTAACAAGCTCCCATAATTTGGTCAAGTCAATTTCAAAATCTTTATCGTCTTCTTCGGCAGGTATGGGGGTAAAAGGTTGATAAGAGGTGGCAGTTGTGGAAACACCAGCATTACGGTGTCTGTTTTGACGTTTCAGGGATGATTTCGGCATTTAGAGGCTCCTTTCATAAAATTTACTCCAAGGGTGTTATAGAGCGATTTTGCCTTAGTCATGATAGCAAACACCCTGATAAAGTGGAAGTAAACGCAGAATTTTGGGAATTGAGTGATTGGGTTTTTGACAAAAGTGATAGCAGTTTTTGCATTTTGCTAGAATCTATAGCCTGTAATATATATGTATATCACATAAAAAAGAATGTGGATATGGGTGCTTGATGGATAACGCTTGTGATTAAAAATAGTTGATATTTCTAAAAATAATAAGAGATACATAATAACATGGATTGAAAACAGATTTTGGTAGGGTGGATAAGTATAGATTTGGATTTTATGTTTGTGCATTTGAAAAACAGGTGTGGAAGTAGAGCCAGCATGTAGGCAGGCCGACAGGCATGCAAGTAGGGAAGGTCGAGCAGGTAGGTAGGCGTGAGAAGAAGCGGTCAGCCAGTATAGGGAAAGCGGAGTTGAGTGTGTTATTTTCTGGAGATTGATATGAGTGGAAGAGTATCCAAAATCTGATGGAGAATCGGTTGAATCTATGAACTGGTTTGATTTTTGACATTGTTTATCGCTACTGTATAGCTATGAAGAAATTTGTAGACGTTCACTCCCATATTGCCTGGGATATTGATGATGGAATTCCTTCGATTGCGGAGTGTGAAAAAGCATTGGAGATAGCGGCAGAAGATGGAGTCAGGATGATTGCCAGTACACCGCATTTAATTCCGGGTCGAACGGATTTGGCTGTAATTGAAAAACGGCAGATGCAGCTGCAAGAAGTGGCCAGAGAATTTGGGATTGAGATTCGAATGGGTGCCGAGCTGTTTATGAATCGAGTAAGCATGGATGCGATTGCTAAAGGGATGATTCGACCTTATGAAGGGACAAATCGGCAGCTTTGCGAATATGATGTCCGTCGGGATTTGTCTGAGATTGAATATGCAGATGAGCCGTTATATGAGATGAAGGTTCGGGGGATTACGCCTGTGATTGCCCATGTGGAGCGCTATTTCCATAAGAACATTGATCTGGATGTGATCCGGAATTGGAGAAAGCAGGGCTGTATTATTCAGGTGAATCGAACAAGTCTTTTAGCTCGTGGCAATAAGACGGTTCGAAATAATGCCTGGAAGGTTGTGGATGCAGGGTTGGCAGATCTTGTCGCAACGGACACTCATCGAACCAGCGGTCCTAGAATTCCAGTTTTATCGGATGTATATGAAGAGATTGCAATACGAAACGGGGAAAAGGCAGCCAGGATTCTCTGTATTGATAATCCTGCAGCATTGCTTGCAGGGGAGCCCATGAAAAAGGTCCCTGAAAAGGTTAAGAAGGGATTGCTTAGTTGGCTTCGAAAGTAAGAATCCTACGAGATTTGGATCTTAAGAGATACTGATCGTTCCATATTTTATAGCTATGATCTTATGGTCACGGTTTTCTGGTCATGACTCAGTCGCTTAAGATCGTGATTCATTCTTGGATGAATCAGAATTCCTTTTATCACGCATTGTACGGGCTATGAACAATGTTCAATGCTACATTGAAAGTAAGCAGGCTGGATAGATGATGTACAGTCTGCTTTTTTAGACGGATTTGAATGGATCTGGAGGAAGAATTGATCCACTTCCGTTTCTGTTCGTTCATTTCAATGCTAAGGAGTACATCCATATGATTACACCGGGTAATGTCTTCTCTATTGTTAAGGAGAATCAGCCAATTGAGGGGTGCACGGTTTCCAGAGAGCTGCTTTCGAATGTGAAAGATGCTGTGATTGTTTTTGCGATGGCAGCCGGAACGGATATCAGTGCGGAAACATACAGACAACCAAAGCTTCTCTGGGTTTTAGAGGGAGAATTGACGATTTATTCTTCTGCAATCGGAGAAGTTAACGTCCAGGCCGGAAAGGCTTGCTGGACGCCAAAAGATGTTCCAGTGGGAACAAGAACTGAAAAAGGAGCAGTCTATTTAGAGATTGCACCAGAAAGGACAGAAGTTATGAGCACAAACATTAAACCAGGAGAAATCTTTACACTTGCCAGTCTGGTTCCATACCAGACGGATGCGATTATTAACCGGGATATCTTCCAGACTCCAACCATGAAGTTTGTGGTGATGTCGTTTGACGCTGGAACAGGTCTTTCAGAACATGCGGCTCCCGGCAATGCGATGGTTTTCGCGTTAGAGGGTGAAGCTACAATTACGTATGAAGGTGTTGATCATGTCATTCATGCGGGCGAAGAAATGTTGTTTGCCAAAAACGGAAAGCATGCGGTTAAGGCAAATACACAGTTTAAGATGGCTTTATTGATCACCCTGGAATAAGGGGAAAATGAATAGATTTTGAGCTTTGGTTCTTAATTGCCCGGATCGTTCAGACATACAGTTGAGGTCGTTGACTTTGCTTTGGCTGTCTGGATCCGGGCTTTTGTACCAAACCGCCCAAAGGGCGGTTTGGTACAAAAGCTGATGGAGGTTTTGAAAAGGTAGAAGAGGTATTGGAGGCATTTGAAGTATCCAGTACTGGAACATTAGAGGGGCAGATCTCCTGAAAATATGCAAATATCCCTGAAAATCAGACCTTTAAGCTGCCAATTCTTCGTAGGAAAAAACAGACTATTCTAAAAAATACGGTAAGTGAGATACTGATGATATATTTCACAGATCGTGTTTTTATTTTGTCTAAAGGAGAAGTGAAGAAATTATGAAGAATGAAAAACAATCCTTATCGTTGATCCGGACGTTAAAAAAGAAAGGGAATGATCATCCGTTAGAAAATTCGGTGGAAAGCAGGTTTGAAAATCAGGAAGAGGACGGTTTGCACAATCAGTCAGGAAGTGAGGCAGATCGTCTGGGTGAACACCAGCTGATTACCTTGGATCTGAGTCAGCAGGCATGGCGTTCGCTTTTCTGGGGGTGCACGGATGGAGTTTTGGATAGCAGTCCGTCTGGGCGGGGAGTGTCTGACTTTCAGGTTGCCAGGGGAGTTGGTGTGGAAGATCTCGATTCGGTTTCTTTGAACAGGTTCAGAGCGCTGATGAAAAACCAGTTTCCTGTTCAGACGTTTACGACGTATCCGGATGAGGAGTTTCTGTCGTATGTGGGGGCCGGGAAAAGAAATCGGCAGACGGGTGAATTTGAACTGTTTTTAGGAACGGTGCTTTTTCTTGGGCGGACCAATGTGATCCGTGAGCTGTTTCCATATTTCCATCTGGATTATTGCGAATATGAAGATGCTTCTTATCCGCAGTGTAAGTTTCGGATTTCTGATAACGACTATCTGCAAGAGGAGATCAATCTGCTTTCGTTCTTTGAAAAAGTTATCCAGAGAATCGAGAGTGTAGTTGCTGAAACTGCCCTTTCAAAAGAAGGTGAGCCAGAAGTCAAAAAAGCCGGAGTGTTTCCCACAAAAAAACTGCATACCCCAGAAGAAGGGCAGTCAGATGGTTTTTACCCGGATTCAATTCTTCTTGCTTTGCGGGAAGCTTTGGTGAACACGCTGGTGCATGCGGATTACCAAAGTCCGGTTGGTTCGGTGCAGATTGATGTTCGAGATGATAATTTGTCGTTCAAAAATCCGGGATCCATGCGGATTTTGCCAGAAACATTTTTTGCGGGCGGACATTCCTATCCTTGTAATGAGGTGTTAATGAAGTTATTTACGGCTGCTGGTCTGGCCAGAAGACAAGGATATGGAGGGGCCAGAATCTTTTCCGGATCTCTTTTGAGAAAATATGAGCGACCATCCATCCGGATTTCACCGATCGCAACGGAACTTGTTTTTTCCTTTGATCAATCTTTATCTTCGGATAAATCAACAATTGTAATATGAATAAAAAGCAGATTCCAATGTCATTTAGCTAGAAAAATATGACTTTAAACTTTGTCTCAAAATTGAAGACAAAGTGAATGATCGAGACTGAATCCGGTCCTCATCCATTCATATGCACCAAATAAGCACAAAATATATTGATTAATCTGGATGTATTCGTCCAAATAGGTGCACTAAAAACAACTCTTTGATAAGAGCTGCTTTTAAGAAATTAACAAGCACATAACATTCATTAAATGCGCGTATAACGCACTTATCGGTAAGTGAACCATATCAAACGATTGGGATGGAGATTTCGTTTGAAGCTCCTCTCTGGTCGAACAGGTAGTTTTTCTCTGAGCAGCTCCTCAGTCAGAGCCTGAAACTCCGCTTTTGTAATTTGACGAATCGTTCGATTCTTCGTCCACTTCGGGGTGAACGTGTTCCTGATAGCCCGTATCGCCTTAGTTGTATTGATTTGGTATTCATAAGTTGTCTGATTCTCTTCTTTATTATCTGATTGAGATGATTCAAGAACACACTTTTTGATCTCGGAAACCAGATTGTAGAAGATAAGGGATGAATAAATCTCCTGAATGATGTATTCTGCTTTTATCGAGTGGATACGTTTCATTCCTATTCCATATTTAAGCCAGGAGAAACTCTGCTCGATTCGCCACCTTAGGTGGTAAATAAATCCAAGAGCCTCCGGAGGAAATTCTGCTTCATCCAGATTGGTAATCAGTCCTTCCCAGACGTTGTCGCCAATCTCGATAGCTACCACCCTGCAGTCAAAATCAATAAATTCAGATTCTGGATCAATCTGTCTCATTGATTTTTTGACCAGGTATTTCATCTGGGGGTTTTCTTTTTCTCTTTTTCTTTGGTGGTGGGTAAGAATGCGGCTGATCTGCTGGTCTTCTGTATGGTCAAGCTCTGTATAAGTCAGGCAGCTATACTCTCGTTCTTTCATACGTATGAGGTATTTGTGCCCTAAGGATTCAATAAGCTTACATAATGGGTAAGAGAAATACCCTCTGTCCATGACAAAGAGAAATGTCTCGCCAGGATAAGCTTCATGAATCTCCTTGACCATTTTCATAGCAGCGCCCCGTTCGTCTTTGGACCTCTGGTCTTGAGTGACGATGGCTAAAAATTTGTCATTAAGTACGTCATAGGCTGCGTTAACGTGAATACCGGCCCGGATAATGTTTTCCTTGTTCTTGGTATAAATGATGTAGTCAGGTTCATCTTCATTTGGCGCAACAGGTTCATTGGTTCCGTCAAAAGCGATTACCCTGTGTTCTTTATATTTTTTATCCATGGAATAAAGTGCCAATGTGGTTTTGTGCAGTGCTGAAAATACGCTGACTGGAGTTTTGGTTTTTGTCTGAACAAGTGCTGAAGCAGATGGTCTTACACTGCCCATGCCGAAATAGTTCATGGACAAATCAGAGAGTGTTGCCCCATTCCCGATAATGGATGTATTCAGGAAATGGAATAAGTTTATTTTTGATGATCGATAATGACTGCGTGAGAAAGCTCCTGTTTCAGAAGCAAGAATCTTCTCCTGTTTGTAGGCAAATTCCTCAAGGGATTTCATGAATTTTTGATAAATCGCGGACGGCGAAGTAACTTTAGTTGCCATATTTTCCTCCTTATAAAGTTATGTTTTCAACGTGATAAGGATTAAATTAGATAATTATGAAGTTATTGTCAAAGTTAATTTTCGTTAAACCAGAAAACATAAAATCCACCATCTGTACACGGATGGTGGACAAAAACTAAGCTAAATGACATTGAAGCAGATTCTCTGAAAAAAGTGGTGGGATTGGGGTCGAGGACTGATTAGAGAAGATTCCTGAACTTTTCAATGATTTGTAACCGAGAATCTTAAAATTATAGATTGGTTTGTTTAGATCACTCTTATACATTTAATATAAAATCTATATAGAACATTTATATCTATAAATTTTGAAGATGGAAGAACACTATTAGCTAAATGTTGCGGTTACAATTATAACCGAACTTTGAATGCGGTTCTTGCAGATAAAAGTGGATACTTGGCTTTAATATCACTTTATATAAAGCTGATAGAGAGTTCTTTCATTTTACTGCAAATGAAGTGTCAGGGTTCGGTTACAATTTTCTGAAAAGCTCAGGTAGTACAGGAATGATGAATAATTTACACTCACCTTTTTGGTGAAAAGTAAAATGACCGCAAACACGTTCTTTAAAGGTGTTTCCAGCCATTTGTCGATTGTGATGAATTGTTCAGGTCACTTTCTATAAAAAACAGTATGGATATTTAGCAATCGAAATAATATATAGAAAACTTATACGAAAATGGTATGCTTGGTAAGCGGATACTACAATGATGCATTACGTAGATTTCTAACAATTGGATTACCGATTATTGAAATGTTCATCTGAACCTTTTGGAATTATGTTGATTCCTAGAATAGGAGAAAAAGTGAAAGAATTAGTAATTATCCATCTGTCTGATCTCCACATTACTGAAGGTCAAGGTTATTCTAGAATTCTTGGAGATTTGTTAGCTGATGTAAAAAAGCAGATTAATAGAATGATGCCACCAAAAAGTGCAGCGATGAATCAGAGTACATTAGTCATTGCCGTCACAGGTGATATTTTCCATAAAGGACCTAAAAAGGATAGCAAGAGTCCTACATCGACTAAGACTGCTTATGAGGTAGCTAAAGAATTCTTTGAACAATTACACACCAATCTGAAAGACTATAATCCATATATATTTTTTGTTCCCGGCAACCATGATAAATGTCGATCAAGTTACTTAACAGATCTGATGGAAGCTCAAAGGGTATATGCCCATACATTAACGGTGAATGCTAAAACCAAAACACGTTCTAAGAATTTTTCTTTGGGTTTTAAGAATAATTTTTGGTTAAAAATTCTTGAAGATTATAAGTCAAAGGGAGGCACAGGCTATCTTGAACTAGTGGATGAAGTGAGTAGAAAGTTCAATCAAGGCAGAATTACTTATGACCCAGCTAACACATACGGGGTTTATGAAATTAGCAGCCCGTATTTCTTTTCTCAAACAGGTAATCTCTCAAGCTCAAAACAATTGAAGTTTTGCTTCATTTTGATGGATACCAGTTGGAGTTGCTTTAATGATAATGATAAAAGAAATCTTCTTATTGGTGATTTTCAGGTTGATGAGCTGATCAATAAATACCATAAAATATATACAGACGAAGAGCATGATCCCGATTTAACGTTTGTGTTGGCTCATCACCCTACGAATTCATTAATGGGGCCGGATGAAGACTATTTATTCAATGCTCTGTTTTCTAGCACTGGATATGGGGCTAACTTCTACCTATGTGGACACATTCATAATAAATTGATCAATAATATGGCAACGGACCAACGTTCAATCACCACTCTAATGTGTGGAATTGGTTGGCCGGAAGATTTAATGAACTCCCCAACAGCCTCATCGGGAATGAGTGGCGGCCCATTAATTGATATTAAGCATTCATACGCCCTTTATACGTTTAATCTGTTTGAGAATAGTGTGGATATTTTAACAAGACGGACGGATACTGGCGGTCATTTTATTACAGATAAAATGGTTCCTTCTGGCTCCAAAGGATCTCAGAGATATGATGAAATGGACCATCGATCTATTAATATTTATGATCAAGACTTTTTGTCTTTCTCGAATGCCAAAAACAATTTTGTGACAGGGGTTTATTTAAATTCAGAATTGTTTGGGATAATGAGAAATTATATCGCTATATTATCCAATTTGCAGCAACAAGTAGATATACTTGTAAATGAAGTGGCCTATAGTATGTTGCTTACTTTAATCAAGAAGCTAGAGACAAAGAGCAGACATTTTTCAAGGCAACAGGTGCGAGCAATCCGAAATGGTCTATTTGATTTACTTACCCCTATTAATCTTGGAGCTGAAACCACAGAAAAAGATTGGATTATGGTGAGAACATTTATTGATGAAAATAACGATATAGTAAGAGATGATTTTTGTGAGTATTTAACGGGGTTAGCTCGACTTTATAATCAGGCTTTCGAAAGAGTTTTAGATGCAAACAATGTTGATGATCCTGAAATTCGGATTCATTTCCGAATTGCTGAACAGAGGCTCGGCAATGATGGGAAGGTAGATATTGTTTATCCTTCTGTTACTTATTGCCCCACTGAAGCTACCAACTCTAAAATGCATTCTCCTACAGACAGAAAATTCCAGGACTTACTTAAGGAGTCTTTTGAATCAGAGTCGTCTTTACTCTATAGTGCTAATAAGGCAACTGTAGTCGAACGGCCAAATTCGATGTGGAGTGATTTTATAACTTTTGGTTTGAATAAGGGATGGAATGTTGTGATAGACAAGAATGGAGAAGGTTCTGAGCGCCCGATACTAACCTGTGGGATTTCTGTAGTAAAAGAGGAAGAAGCTCATCTGTTGCAAGTTCTTGATCTGCTCAAGTTTTCAGATGTAATCTCATTCCATATTGAGCAATTCACTCATTTAGTTGGAATAAGTCTTAGTGATTTGTTTGGTTTCTAAAACTATAACGAATAATCTGCAGTTCCCGCGTTTTTTCTAACCAGGGCATAATTTTTAATAAGTGATCTACCTATATATTACTTTAATTAAAGGATATTCATGGCGTTTAATTATCCGATCGGTCTTAAGTAGAGTTACTTTCTGGTTAGAATTAATTCTATCCAGAAAGTAACTCTATTTGAACCTTTTTAGGGTAGCAGATACTTTTGAATCTCCGTAAGTAAAGCGAAATTTAGGGTTTCTATTCTTTGTCCGGATTTCCTGGGTAGAAAGATTCCGGGAACTATAGATAATTGAATTGTTATTGACTTAATCTAAGCTATTTTGCAAAGCCAAGCGTTATCAGCAGGGTAAACGATGGCAAGTCATTTCAGTCTTTACAAATCAAGATGAGGGATAGATCCACTAAGCAAAGATACAATGAAAAGAGCATTGATTCAAATTGGTTCTTATGCAATCTGTTTGATTCGCTAAGAGTTTTTTTTGTTATTCTTTCTTTACTTAAAGAATGTTAAGATGGGTGATCAGAAAAAACTATAGTATTTTCGTTTTTGATCGACACCTTTCCTCAATTACCTTTTTTTCGATAATCATATAAAGCGGATTGCTTCGATAACTTTCAATAAAGTAAAACGAGGAAGTATTGCTATATTAGAGAGGGTTTAGTAACGAGGCAAAACCAATTGGTGCTTTGGGATAAAAAAGACTATAGGGTATAAAACCACTATAGTCTTTTTTAGTCGATTAGAAATAAGAAGGATGCGAATTGCAGATAACTGCCCAGTTTTCTGTTTTAGAATTGAGTTTTCTATTTAATCACTAGTTTAGCTTTACGCGGTCTTAGTGAGAATGTAGTGGCAGACAATGTAGAAGGCAATCCGGGTTCACCGTTAGACGCATTTAAAATATAGTCTAAAATGATTGAGGCGTCTGAACGTTTTCTCGGAATATGCCTCTTTTGCTTCTTTTTTAAGCTCGGTTGTTCGCTGGGTACTGCTTGAGCTTCTTTACTTGCTTTAATCTTTCTCATGATTTACTCCTATAAACTCCCGATTCAGTATGTGCTTAGCCGTCCATAAGTGGCTGACGATATCTATACTAATAAATGCAGACTCAGTAGTTATGTGTCGAATCAAGATTGAATTTAATCATAATAAGCAACTATCGTCAATAACGCTAAGGAACAGAAAAGAAATAACCCCTTTTACAGGTAGTCATCATTTCTGCTTTATACAAAGAGAACCAATAACGTTTCGTCTCAATGACATTTTTAGTTTTTCTCAAAAGAGCAAACTACCATTAGATCTTTATATAAAGCGCAAATCTCCAATGACGAGAGGTTTAATTAATATAAAAAGCCAATAACCCAACAGTAGCCTAATTATTGGGTAATTGTTATACAATTAATCCTAAGTATACGCATTGATTTTGACTTTTGGAAGCCGAATACCTTGACTTTTTGAACGATTTTAAAAAGTCGCTAATTTCACCTTAAAAACGTCAGTTAAATTTGTGCTTGGTAATAAAAATGAAGAAGCCGTTTTCGGCTCCTTCTGGCTTAAGTGTCTGAGAGGTGGGGTAATGCTAAGGACGATCCGAGTGAATCTGGTTTGATCAAAGAGGGCCTGATGGATTCACGGATCAGAGATGCAGCTTGAAAAATTGACTTTGACTGGCAGTTTGTCATAGACCAGCCTACAAGTCATTTTTTCAGTCAGTCGATTGATGAGTTAATGGGCGAATGAGTCTCGGTCAATGAATCAATCGGCTAATGAATCGATTGGTCAAATGGTCAATGAGCTCATCGGGCAATGGCCAGTAAATTAATCGGTCAATCCATTAGTCGGAAAGATCGGCGCCGTTGGTTTCGATGACTTTCTTATACCAGTAGCCGGAGTCTTTCAGGTAGCGTTTCATGGTTTTGAGATCAAATTCGTCGCGGTCTACGAAGATGAAGCCGTAACGTTTTCTCATGCCTTCGTGAGTGGAGATTAAATCAATTGCACTCCATGGGTTGTAGCCAAGCATCTGGGCACCATCGGTGATGGCTTCCTGGATCTGGGCGATATGCTGACGCAGGTATTCGATGCGGTATGGGTCGTGGACTTTGTCACCTTCGAGGGTGTCGTATGCACCAAGGCCATTTTCGGTAACAAGTAATGGCAGGTGGTAGCGGGAATCCATTTCACGGATCGTAGCACGGAAGCCGACAGGGTCGATTTCCCAGCCAAATTCGGTTTTGCCAAGGTTGGGGTTTGGAACGGATTTGAACATGCCGGAAGTTCCGCCGCCGCTTTGCTGGTCACCACCGAAGGCTTCTTCAGGAACGGAGCCATCATCTGCTGCAACAGTTGCGGTGTTGTAGTAGTTAAAGCCGATGAAGTCTGGGTGTGCATTTTTCAGAGCGTCTTCGTCGCCAGGTGCGAAGGTTGGAGTGGCGTCATTTTGTTCGAGCCAGTTCCAGACGATGGAGTTATAGACACCATAAACGACTGCATCCAGGTAGAGCCAGTTGCGGATGGCGTTGAAGTTCTGGGCTGCAATGACGTCTTCTGGTTTGCATGTCGCTGGGTAGACCAGGGAGATGTTTGGAGCGGGTCCGATTTTGGCTTCTGGCAGCATTTCATGGCAGATGACCATGGCTTTGGCCTGGGCAACGAGCATGTTGTGGTTTTGCTGGTAAATCTCTTTGAGCAGGTTGGTTGTGCCTTCTGGGATTAACAAGGTTCCGATGACTGGGCCAACGAGGGTAAGCATGTTCTGTTCGTTGATGGTGAGCCAGTATTTTACACGGTCACCAAAGTTTTCAAACAGGACAGTCGCGAATTCGACAAACCATTTCACAGAGTCTGGGTTAGACCAGGATCCTCTTTGGTCAAGAGCGGCGGGCATGTCGAAGTGGAACATGGTGACGATTGGTTCAATGCCGTATTTGAGGCATTCATTGATGACGTCGTTATAGAAATCGATGCCTTTCTGGTTGATTTCGCCAGTGCCGTTTGGAAGAATACGGGTCCAGGCAATGGAGAAACGATAGGATTTAAATCCCATTTGGGCCATCAGGGCAATGTCTTCTTTGTAGTGATGATAAAAGTCGGCGCAGACGGTGAGATCAGAGGTTCCTTCTGGAACTTGTTTGACATCCTGGCAGGATGGGCCTTTGCCATCTTCGAGGTTAGCGCCTTCAACCTGGTAGGCAGAAGTGGAAGCGCCCCAGAAAAAGTCTTTTGGGAAAGGTTTCAGTTTTCTTTCTTTCATAGTGTGTCTCTCTCTCAGTCTAATGGCCAGATTGACAAGGTTTGGCTTCAGGCACAATTCCAACTTGGAGTGAAGGGGGAAATGTGGCTGGATTTGCCTTGAGGTCTGGCTGATGGTTTCGATTTCGGCTTGTCTTTTCGCAAGAATTTGTGCTCTGCATGAAAGAACGCAGATTCGAAAAGGTGTTGGAAGGCAGTTTGGGAACTGCTGGATTTGAATCTGGGTGGGTCTGAAAGCAGATCTATGTTTTTTAGAACAGCCTTTGGGTGAGGGAATCAAAATCAGAAAGGCTGAAGATAAAAGACCAGATTTTGGTTCGTCGAACTCAGGTCATTGAACATCGGTCATTGAACTCAGGTCATTGAACTCAGGTAATTGGATTCGGGTTCGAATTAAATTAGCAGGATTTCAATTGGCGTTTCTTCCATTTGGATTGCGTGATTTCAAATCAATCAGTTTCCTTATTTAATCAATTCGATTTTATTCTATTTTGCTTTCCTGAAGGAAAGCGGGCCTTTGCGGGTAAATCCAGATGATCAAACCATTTCGGTCGTGGTTTCTGGAAGTTCTGGGTTGAGCAGTTTTTTGATATATTCAACCAGTTCATTCATTCCTTTGCCCACTGGAACATACAGCGGAGCCGGGATTTCGGCAATCTGAAGGTGGAGTTTTTGGGCACAGTTGAAAAGATGATCCCTGGCCATTTTGATCTGCGGGCTGATTAGATAGAGGTCGTAGTCTTTTCCTTCCATAAATCGTTCGCTGTTGGCTAAGTCGCAGGCTTCAACCTGAATATTGAGGCCAAGTTTGGCAAAGCAGCGCGTGACTTTACGGGCGATCATGGAGCTGGACATGGCGCCGCAGCAGATGACGAGGACTTTTTGCATCACAATTTCTCCTTTGAATGGAATGGATAGAATATCTATCGATAAAATCCACTAAGCGCTTGAACAAAGGATCAGATCTGAAATTTCAAAAAAGATGGAGAGATCAGATCTGTCTTGGTCAGATTGGCCGAGTAGAAGAGGACGCTTTTGCGATAGGACGGTTTGCGGAAATCTTACTTCCATTAAAAAACGAATTTGTGGATTCGGCTAGTCCATTTTTTGCCGGAATTCCGATAAATTGTAAAACGTTTCTGGATTTCAATGGTCAGTCTGCCCGGATGGACTTTCTCTGACTCTTGCCCCTTTTGCCACCTGTTTATTTTTTTTGTTTTTTTATATTCGTTTTTGCACTTGTCTGTTTGTTGTACTTTGCCTTATTGCTGGTTGTTATTGCTGTTGTACTTTGCCTTTTATCTCCTGTCTGTTTTTTCTCTTACTTTTTGCTTGTGGTGGTACGTGCTGTTCGTTGCTGTTCTCTACTGCTTTTGTTCTTTTTGTTTCGTTTGCTTTGGACATTCAGGCTTTGTTTGGTACCTGTTGCTTGTTGTCGTCCTCTGTTTTTTGTTTTCTGTGTGCATTCAGGCTTTGTTTTGTACCTGCTGTTTGCTGTCGTTCCTGGTTGTTTGTTTTTTGTTCTTTGACTTTTGCCATCGCTTCGTTTGATTTAGAGGGGAATGGTTTGTGTCGCAATGATTTGGGCCGCAATGGAAAGGCTGCGACAGAAGAAAGGAGATTTGCCGGATTCCTTTGTCGCATGGACAGAAATGGTAAAAATGAATAAGTAAGAATGAGGGCGGTGAGGATCAGGGGCAGAAAATTGCCGCAGCAAAATTAAAAGATGGCTCAGACACAGGACATAATTATGTTCTGAAGAGTCAGATAGGAAAGCTCAGGAAGCAAAGCGGTAAATTTTCAAAAAGAAAGAGGCTTTTAAAATGCGCAGAAAAGAAATCGAAAAAGAAGCGAGAAAAAAGATAGAGACATGCAAAAAAGACGGAATACTCCGTGTATTTTTGTGAGATACAATCTGGTTTGGCTAATGTATGAATTTGGTAATGTAAAGTTGCTTGCCTGAAAATAAAACGGGAAAATTGTGGGAAAAATTTAGAAATATGAATTTGCCGTATTGAATCCTTGGTTTCAGGCGTTTATGATATTTTTGTAAACCTCAACGAGGAGTAACAACACGCATGAAGTCATAAGAATTGCCGTAAAGAAATCTTGATCCGGCATAAAAAGGGTAATTAAAACTGCCTGATGTATGCGAAGATTTCCAATTTTAACCCTTAGTTTTCACATCATTGCCGCAGCGTTACGGCAAATTTACAACTGGAGAAGAACGTAAACGGTTTCTATGATGGATATGGCTTGAGGAGGACTGGCCTGGACCGTACCAGTCGTCTGTTAATCTCATACTCGTCAGAGTTGAGGATTTCACGAAGTGAAAGAGAGGAATCACATACATGTCAAAACAAGCATTAATTATTTGCGTAGGTGGAATGTCCAGTTCCATGATCGCTAAGAAAACGACTGAAGAACTTCAGAAAAGAGGCCAGGATATCTTAGTTGAAGCTCTTGGCGTTCTCGAAGGCGAAAAGAAAATCCAGAACAAAGAATACGATCTGTTCCTGGTCAGCCCACAGACAAAAATGTATCTGAACAACTTCACCAAACTCGGTAACGAAGTAGGTAGCCACGTTATCCCTATTCCACCACAGGCATACATTCCTGTACCAATGGGAATCAACAAACTGGCCGATCTCGTAACGAAAGAAATCTAGTCCCTGCCAATTGAAGCCACTAGAGAAGGAATTGCTGCTGATTCTTTATCGGAGCCCAAAAAAGTATCAGACAAGCAAAGAATTAGCTGAGCGGCTGAATCTATCAGAACGGACGGTTCGAACTTATATCGGCCGTCTGAAGAGTCTGGTCAATGAATTAGGCGGCAGAATTGAGGCCAGACAGGGAAACGGATACCGACTAATTCTCGAGCAGCCTAAACAGTTTGAATCGTATTTATTCAAATCGAGACTTGAGGAGCTGCAGAGGGAACCGGACGTCATCGATTCTTCATCAGGACGCCGGGATGTCATTATTTCCCGTCTGCTGCTGAACAACGAAACGATTGAAGCACTTGAGCTTGCGGAAAGCCTCTATATTTCCGAAAGTACTCTGAAAAAAGAGTTGAATTCCTTACGTGACCTGCTTGATGTTTACGGTCTGAAGCTGGTGACAGTAAAGAAGAAACTGACCATTTCAGGGGAAGAAGCCAACAAGCGCAAAATGATTCTTGATTATTTCTTCCGAAATAAGAAATTCGTTTCTTTACGTGAATATATGGATCATTCGGGATTTTTTGATGATATTCCATCGGAAACGATCCTGATGATTCTGTTAGAAGAATTGCAAAGCCATCACATCCGGCTTTCAGACATGATGATTCAAAACCTGCTGCTGCATATCGCTTTGTCGATCAAACGACTGCAAAGCGGCCAGCAGATCCAGCATTTTGAATCCTTAGATACTGATTTTGATCCGGATCTGATGGATGTTTCCACCCATGTCATTTCGCGGGTTTCCGATCTGGTCCATCTGGAATTTCCCCAGACGGAAATCCGCTATCTGACTTTGCATCTGACCGTGAAATCCAACCCCCAGGGAAGCGAGCACGATCAAAGCAAAGAAAGAATCAAACCTCAGGTTAAAAAAGCTTTAGCCCAGCTGGCCAAAGTATCCAATCAGCCGGTGGACCAGGATGAGATCCTGGAAAACAGTGTTCTTGAACATCTGATCCCCATGCTGATGCGGCTTTCTTCCGGCATTCAGCAGCAAAATCCATTGACTGTTGAAATCCAGGAAAAGTATCCAGAGGTTCTTGAAGTTGTCAAAACGACATTGGGTAAGCTGCCCTGCCTGCGGCCGTTTACAGTCAGTGATGATGAATGGGCCTATCTTGTCATTCATTTTCTGGCTGCAATTGACCGTCAGCAGGAAAGCCGAAAACTACAGGTTTTGGTGATCTGTGCAACGGGATTTGGCAGCTCACAGCTGCTCAAAAACCGGCTGCTTAAGAAATTTCCGGATTCCATCCATATTGCCAGTGAAGCTGGCTACTATGACATGAATGATCAGGTTCTTGAGGGAATCGATCTGATCATTTCAAGTGTCAATATGGGTCCGGTGATCTTTGGTGTGCCTTTTCTTCATGTTTCTGTCTTCTTATCTGACGATGATGTGGCCAGAATTCAGACCTTCATCGATAAGAAAGAAGCCAGGCAGAGTCCACGCTTACGGGTAAGAGCGGTTCGAAATGAAGAAGTGACGAATCCCCTGCTTGAAAGCCAGCTTCCCCAGAGCAATTTCTTCGTTCTTATGCAAAGACCTTCGCGCGAAGATGTCATTGATTTATTAGTCAGTGCCATCGGCCGCAAGGAGAATGAATATTTCGCGAAGAAGTTTAAAGACCAGCTGACATTACGCGAAAAGATGGGCAGCGTTGCCTTTTCGGATCGTATTGTGGTTGGCCACCCCGCCGTTCCTTTGGCGGAACGTTCCTCCTTTGCGCTGGCCCTCGTTCCTGAAGGCCTGTATTGGGATGAACAGAACCAGGACATTCGATTTGTTTTTCTGATGTCTCCTTCCTATGAGGGAGGCGATGAAACGCGCACCATGGTGGATGCGATCATTGATCTGATTGAGCAGCCTGATCTTCAGCAGCTTCTGCTGGAGCGCAAAGACTATCGAACGCTCAGTAAGGTGTTCAACTCTTTACTGGAGCAATCGTGATCTTCCAAACGGAGGACTGAATCAGAACTCAGAAACCAATTGAATTTCCAGACTTGCCCCTTGATGGGAGAAAGAAAGACTGAGAGAGAAATTATGGCGAAAATGGATGTAACCGAATCTCAAATGGTCGCATTTACCATCATCAGCTTTGCTGGTATGTCCAGAGCTGCTGTTCATGAAGCACTTGATGCAATGCGCGCTGGCGATTTCGAATTGGCCAGCCAGAAATTAGCAGAAGCTGACGAACAGATGGTTGAAGCACACAAAGCACAGACAGACCTGCTGCACGCTTTTGCAAATGGCACCGAAATCGAGATTCAGATCATCATGGTTCATGCTCAGGACCATCTGATGACCACAATGACTTTAAAAGAAACAGCCGAAGAACTGCTCGAGAATTACAAGAAGATCTACGCGCTCGAAGGCGACGTTGCTGCATTAAAAGATGCAGTGGCTGCCTTACAGGCTTAATCTGACGGTTCGTGCAGTTTTGCAGGACTGAGATTGAAAGTCAGCTTGAATTTGAACGAAGACACTGAAGTTCAGTGTCAGAATATTGAGTCTTTGGTCCAAACAAACCGTGGCCAAAGACATGATTTGAAGGCGATGGAAATTTCCTTTGAACTTCAGCTTTCTGAAAAGCCGGCTCTATAAATCGATTTGAAAAAATCATTGGAAAAATCGTTGTAAAGAACCAGCTTGAAGAAAAGTTGAGGAAGCATTGGGAAAAGACAGAGCGGGAGAACCAGAGAGGAAGATTATATGGCAAAACAGGGAAGAAAAATGGATGACCAATTGATGAAAACGCGGCGCGAGACGAGCTTGAAGACATTGTATTTCAACCGTTTCATGTTGATCCGCTACTCACTGGCCGTCTTCTTTTTTGCAAATTTCTTTGTGGCCTACCTTTGCTGGCCAAACCTTACCGGAATCGCTGGGGCTGCCTTATTGATTCTTTCTATTTTTCCATGTTGGGAGATGGGCAAGATGTATGGGCAGAAAGTCGTGAAATATGGCGCTACGAAGTTGTTCTTCTGCGTGCAGTGGGTATTTAACCTGGTCTGCATCTTCATGATGGCCATGCAGCCAACCAGCCAGATCTTTCCATTCTTAAACGATGGAAGTCAGGCAAAAATTGTTGCTTTAAGCGCACTGGTTATTGGATTTGCCCTGGCAAGCTTCTGTCTGTACCGGTTCTATCTGATTGACCGCAATCTGGATAAAACCTATCGCCGCATTGAATTCTTTGAATCGAAGTATCGTCTTCGCTTCTAGTCTGATTTCCTGAACAAGAGAGCAGGAAATGAGATCGAGGAAGCCAGAAGACGGCTTCTTCTTCGCTTCAGAAATAAAAATGTCAAAAAATCACCATATTATCATACCATACCAACAGCTTTTGTTTGTTTAGGTATCTGATGTTAGCTGAAAAATCATGTTTTATCGCGTATTCTTCATGACTGAATTTCACGATTAAATATGGAAAGCAATTTGATTTAACCTTTAAGCAATCTTTTGGATTTACAGAAATCCCAGGATTTGCTCCCGTCAGCATATTTCTGACTGCTGTTTTACCTTTCATAGTTTCTGATCAGATTCTAAGGAGAGAGAGGATCTGATTTCAGACGAAAAGAAAATGTCTCATCATTGGATGAGGCGGGGAGATTATATGCAAAAAGTATTTGATTTCATGGAAAAGTATCTCATGGGGCCCATGGGAAAACTTTCCCAGAAACAGTTCGTCCGTGCCATCATGGCTGCTGGTATGGCGACGATCCCATTTACAATTGTCGGATCTGCACTGTTAATTCTGAACATTCTGCCTCAGGCCTTCCCATTTTTAGAAGGAATCTGGGCTGCTACATTTGATCGCTTCACAAACCTGTATATGCTTGGTAACACATTTACGATGAGTTCCTTAGCTCTGTACTTCAACATCGTAATGGGTTATGAACTGACTGATATCAAAGCCAAAGAATATGATTTAAACCTCAACCCAATGAACGGTGCGTTATTATCCATGATGGCATTCCTGATGACTTTAGTACAGTTATCCTTTACTGAAGGTGTATTCGTTTATCAGGAAGGCGAAAACATGATCAATGGTATCGCTTATGGCGGATTCGCTAACCGTTTAGGATCCTCTGGTATCTTTACTGGTATCCTGATGGCGACTCTGGCTGTTGTCATTTACAAATGGCTCGTTCAGAAGAATATCGTTATTAAGCTGCCAGACGTAGTTCCAGCTGGTGTATCCCGCTCCTTTACTGCTCTGGTTCCTTGCTTTGTGATTTGCTTTGCAGTTATCGTTCTGAATGGTCTGCTGATCTTGACTGGTTATGACCTGTTCTCCATCATTTCCGTACCATTCGGATTTATCGCTAACATCGCTGACACCTGGTATGGTGTACTGCTGATCAACCTGTTCATCCACGCTCTGTGGTCTGTAGGTATCCATGGTGCCAACATCATGTCCGCTTTCTATCAGACATTCACACTGGCTAACCTGGAAACAAACATGAATATCATGCAGGGTAACGCTACTGGTTCCTATGCTACATTCGCTGGTGAATTCCAGAATATGTACGTTGTAATGGGTGGTTCCGGTGCTACATTAGGTATGTGTATCTGGATGTGCTTTGCTGCTAAATCTGAACAGCTGTCTGTTTTAGGTAAAGCTGCAATTGGTCCAGCTCTGTTCAACATCAACGAACCACTGGTATTTGGTGTACCAATTATCTATAACCCTAACCTGATTATTCCATTTATCTTAGCTCCATCGATTTGCTCCGTAATTGCTTACTTTGCAATTCACTCCGGCATGTTCCCACCAATCGTTGCCAACGTACCTTGGCCAACACCAGCTCTGCTCGGTGGTTTCTTAGGTACTGCTAACATTATGGGTGCTGTCCTGGCTGCAATTAACGTTGTTGTCGCCTTCCTGATTTACCTGCCATTCTTAACGAACTACGATAAGACTCTGGTTAAACAGGAAAAAGAAATGGCAGAAGCGGGAGCTTAAGCTTCAGAGATTCGAATATCATCCTGTCAGTCTGGAAGTCCCATTTCCACACTTCATTCCATCTTCCTGGCTGACTGAAGCTGCGTCATTGAATATGGCGCAGCTTATTTTTTTGGGAAAAATGCAACAGTCAGCTGCCGTATAACAAGAAGAAACAGGCGAGAACCTCTGAACGGGAAAGATGCACGATCTGTACGAAGCAGACCTGTCAGAATTTAATTTTTACAACGCAGTTGTTTCCAGCAGCAACTGCCAACTTTTTAACCGAAATTTGTGCAACTATTCAGTTGACATATACACCGGATGGTTCCATTGTCATAGCTTTCAGGATCGATGTGATTGCCGCATATCCGAATTGTTACTACAGTCTTCCTGTAGTACAATGTACATACAGAGGTGATTGATATGAGTTTTTCAATAAGAATGACACCGCAGGAAAAAAAGTTGGCCCAGAGTTATGCAAATCTCCATTCGATTTCTTTGTCTGAGGCATTCAAACAGGCTTTGTTTGAAAAAATTGAAGATGAGTACGATTTGAAAATAGCACAAGATGCCTACAACGAATTTGTTGGATCCGGCAAAAAATCCCGCCCAATCGAAGAAGTATGGGCTGATTTGGATTTATGAGTCATTATCGAGTTGAAGCAACAGAGCGTTTTGAGAAAGATCTGAAAAAGCTTGATCGCTATACACAAAAATTGATTAAAGGATGGATTGTGAAAAATCTCTCTCATATCGAAGATCCAAGAAGTAAGGGGAAAGCTTTAAAAGCAAACTTAAGCGGATTATGGAGATACTGTGTAGGAGATTATCGACTTATTTGCAAAATCGAAGACTCAGAATTGGTGATTCTGGCGCTGTCAATTGGCCATAGACGAGAAATCTATGAGTAATTTCCCAATATCATTGAGCTAAATAACATTGAACCTTTTGGTCTAAATCCAAAGTGATTTTTATTATCGAAAAAATGGTAAGACCAATAGATGCGTTCCGAAAATCGAATGGGTAGAAGTTTCTTGGATGAAGCAGCTTCATAGCAGAGTGTCAAAACAGGCTCTCTGCTTTTTTTTTGAGGCAGGTCAATATGCATAGCGTTTATGTAGAATACGGGAGCTTTTATCATAATTTGCAGGGTTTGGATCAAACCACAGAAGAGAAAAAAGAAAGAAACAAAAGAGAGAATAATCAGAAATCTGTTATGAATGAAAATGACCTCATAACAAAGAGGTATAGTAGAGCGCTTTATATACAGGATATTTTGATGAAAATTGATTGTGGTCATCTGATAGCAGGGCTTGGAAACGAGTATTGTACACTAAAACAGGGTAGAGAGATCAGCCCTGGAAAGAAATCTCTGTTCAAGCTCCAAAACAACAGTTTGAATCACAGAAAAATGATAGAAACGATAGGAGGAATATATATGAATCCTGTAAATCTTGATAGTGAAAATGCTCTGCGCCTGAAAGAATATCTCGAGCGCTTAGGCAAAGGGGAGCCGCTTGAAAGTGTCCAGAAAGATTTCCGTGAAGCGTTTGGTCAGGCTGCTGCTGAAGACATCGTCAAAGCAGAACAGATTCTGATTCATTCCGGAACCTCGACCAGCGAAATTGAAAAGCTTTGTGACTTACATTCAGCTTTGTTCCATGATCAGCCAAAACCAGTCTCAATTAAAGAAATGGTCGCAAACAAAGGCCCAATCCGGATGAAAACCGTCCAGAGTGGTGGGTGTGGGAGCCATGGTCATGATTATGATTCGATGCCCTCGGCTCTGGCAGCCCAGGTGGTTGGACATCCCCTCAACATTATGACTTTAGAAAACAGAGAATTGGAGATGCGCGTGAATCATATCCAGACTCTGCTTGATCAGCAGGCACCCGCTTCTGATCTGGAAGCCAGTCTGGCCGATCTGATGAAACTGAGTGCCCATTATGCGAAAAAGGATGAACTGATTTTACCATTGCTGAAATATTATGGCGTTGGCGGACCGGCGGTTGTGATGTGGAATCTGGACGATGAATTGCGCGATGCCAATAAGAAGCTGCTCTTACGGCTGAAAACCGATGGTATGGAGTCAGCCAAAATGGTTCAGATTCGGGCAGAGATTCAGAGGATGGTTGATCGGATGCGGGAGATGATCTTCAAAGAAGAAAAGATTCTGTATCCAATGGCAGAACGTTATTTTACCGAAGAGGAATGGCGTACAGCCTACTATGATATGCCTCGTTTTGGATTTGCATGGTTAGAAGAAATTCCAGTCTGGAATGAAGCAGGTCCAAAACCATCTGTAAAACCATCGATTGCCGATTTGAAGGATGCTAACGAAGAAACAAAGATTGAACTGGGCGGTGGTCAGTTAACCTTGGCTCAGCTGAATGCGATGCTCAACACTTTACCTTTGGAGCTGACCTTCATCGACGATCAGAATATCAGCCGCTATTTTTCCGAAGATTCGTTCCTGTTTCCAAGACCAACTTCCTCTTTAGGCCACGAAGTTTTTGACTGCCATCCGCCAAAAGTTCTGCCGGTTGTCCGTCATGTCATTGAACAGCTTCGAAGCGGGGAAAAGAATATCATCAGCATCATGGCCAATAAGCAGGGCCGCAAAGCACTCGTCCGCTATATGGCGGTCCGAGATGAAAATGGCAAGTATCTGGGGGTTCTTGAAGCAGTGGAGGATGTTACGGATCTGATTGTTCCATCAACAGACAAGAATGCTTAGAAAACTGTTCTGGTTAAAAAAGAAGTACAAAACATGAATCAATACACAGCACAGCTCTGGCGGATAACCGCTGGCAGGGCTGATACAGGGAGAAAACCATGGCAAAACATGTAAAAGGAAATGTCGATTGGGTCGGCTATATCGATTGGGAACTTCAGAAGTTTCATGGCGATGACTACTCGATCATGAACGGCAGCAGCCAGAATGCCTATCTGATCAAGGAAGGAAAAAATGTCCTGATTGATACGGTCTGGTCGCCACATAAAGAAGAATTCATTGAAAACCTGAAAAAGGAAATTGATCTTAAGGATATTGACTATATCGTCCTCAACCATAGTGAACCTGACCATTCAAGTTCACTGCCGGCATTAATGAAAGAAATCCCGGATACCCCGATCTACTGCACTGAAACCGCAAAGAAGTTTGTGGAAGGCCAGTATGGCAAACAGGGATGGAACTTCCATACAGTTAAGACCGGGGATGAGCTCGACATCGGCAATGGCAAGAAATTACAGTTTGTGGAAATGAAAATGCTGCACTGGCCAGATTCCATGGCGACCTTCTTAACCGGGGACAATATCCTGTTTTCCAATGACGCGTTTGGCCAGCATTTTGCGGTAGAAGAGCTGTTCAATGATAAGGCTAATCGCTGCCTGCTCAATAAGGAAGCGATGAAGTATTTTGCGAATATCCTCAATCCATTCGCACCTATCCTTAAACGCAAACTGGTTGAAATTGGCAAGATGAACCTGCCCATTGAAATGATTGCCCCATCGCATGGAGCTGTCTGGAGAGAAAACCCGCTTCAGATTGTTGAAAAATATGCGCGTTGGGCTGATGCCTATCAGGAAGATCAGATTACCATCGCATACGACACGATGTGGAACGGTACCGAAAAACTGGCGCATGCCATTGCGGATGCGATCCATGAGTTGAGTCCAGATACTGTTGTGAAAGTTTTCAATATCGCCAAAGCGGATAAAAACGAAATCATGACTGAGGTATTCAAGTCTAAAGCCATTGCGGTCGGCTCGCCAACCGTAAGTAATTCCGTTTTATCCAGCGTGGCCGGCTGGCTTGAATTCTTGCGCCAGCTGAAGTTCAAAAATAAAAAAGGCGCTGCCTTTGGCTGCTATGGCTGGACGGGTGAATCCGTAAAAGTCATTCAGGAAAAACTCAAAGAAGCAGGCTTTGCTGTGGTTGATGCAAGCATCCGTTCTTATTTCAATCCAGAAGCTGACGATCTGGCTAAGGCAAAGAGTGTTGCTGCCGCTTTACTGGGCCTGGATCTCAATGAAATCGAAAAAGAAGCCAACCAGCCAGAAACTAACAAGGATTCAGTCGTACCAGCACCAGATTCAAAACCAGCTGACATGAGCCAATATGAATGTGGACCATGCGGCTATATTTATGACCCAGCTGTTGGCGATCCAGATCATGGCATCAAACTAGGAACCTCTTTTGCCGATCTGCCGGATGACTGGACATGCCCAATCTGCGGCGCATCCAAAGACCAGTTTTCAAAAGTTGAGTAGAAATATCGATGGTTTTGGTCTGTTCCTGAAAAGTAAAATCAGGGATTGAATCATGGATTGAAGTAAACGTCGGATTTCGATCTGGTCGTGAATTTAAATTGGTTCTGGAAGCGAATCGGAATCCAGCCTGGAGACCAGACCGGTCGGATTTTAGTTTCCCTACTTATGACCTTGGATCTTGGACATTCGGTATTCGGCATTTGATAGTTAGCTTTTAATATTTGGACGTTCTAGAACCTCCCGCCGGAACCGGATATGATCTGGTTGTATCGACGGGAGGTTTTTAGATGCACAATTCAAAACTTGCTTCTTCAGCGAAGTCGGATGCCATCGACTGGAGATCTCATTTCGAAGCCTATAAGAGCCAGAACATTTCCAGAAAGGAATACTGTTTACAGAACAGACTCGCCTATTCCGCTTTTGGATACTGGTGCAGAAAGCTTGAGAGTGAAACAGATCGGGAAGCAGATGATGCCGCTGGAGAACAGAAAGGAATTGAGTTTCTCGAAATCCCTGCCAATATCTTCTCTTCGGACCAGCCAGCCCTGGAGCTGGACCTTGAGAATATCAGAATCCGGATTTATAACGGGGCAGATCCGGAACTGGTGAATTCAGTAATTGGGAGGTTTATGAATGAGCAGTCTTATCCGAAAGCCTGAGCGGGTTTTTCTCGCCGCCGGCTATACAGATCTTCGCCTGGGAATCGATGGTCTGACTTCTATGATTGAGTATTACTATCAGCTGGATCCCAAACAAAGCTGCCTGTTTCTGTTCTGCGGCCGCAGAGCAGACAGGATCAAAGGGGTTCTTTGGCAGGGCGATGGCTACCTGCTTCTGTACAAGAGGCTGGATAATGGAAGATTCAAATGGCCGCGCAATACATCTGAACTTCAGGAAATCAGTCCCCAGCAGCTGAAGTGGCTGACCGAAGGATTGTCGATCTACCAGAAAACGAGTATCAAGTCCGCTGCAAGTCCTGCCGCCACAGCTGCCTGATGCCTCTTTTCAATGGTCGGCATACTTGAAAAGAGGCAGTATGAGTGGGTTCTGCCGTCCGCAAAAAGTGTACGTTTCTGGTGTATAACCGCCTGGAAAAAATAAAATCTTTACTTTATCTAAACTATTTTAATGTGATTTCTGATATAATGCTTATAGATAATTATGGCGGAAATCAGGACAAGTAATATTAGCCAGAATCCCTTCTTCAAGGAACTGGTTATGGTGAAAAAAGACAATAATAAGAAGGATGTCATCATTCGGAATCTCTCCGATGACAAGACTGAGCTCAGCGGCAGACTGGATACAGTAACCATTCAGTTGAACTGCGCCCTGTCGACTGTGGACATTCAGAAAAAACGGATCGAGGAGCTTGAGTCTCTGGTGTCTGATCTTTCAAGTCAGGTTGAGGTACTGACTGCCCAGTCAGCAGCACTGGCCAGAGAGCTTGAAGAGGAAAGAGAAGCCCATCAGAAAGACAGTGAAGCCAAAGAAATGGCGGAAGAGCTGGCTGCAGCAGCTGATCAGAATTACAGTGCTACTGCTGAGCAGTTAAAACTCCTGGTCAATGCCATATATGGAAAAAGTTCCGAGAAGCGGACCCGCAAAAATAAAAACAAGGATACCAGTAAAAGCAAAGACGACGATAAAGACAATAATTCAGACAGTCGAAACTATTCTCGGAAAAACACCTGCAGAACTTCTGAGGCAGCCAACACTCAAAAGCCAAAATTAACAATGGAAGAGCTTATTGAAAAATTTGGTCTTGAGGTAACCAGGGTTGAACATCTCGTGGATGGAAGTGTCAGATACTGTGTAACGAATGATTCTGACAACGCAAACCGGATTGGATTCGTTCACCAGTGCTGGGAGTTCGTAATCGAACCACCAAAGTTCAAAGTTCTGGAGCATCTGTTGGAAGCAGTGGCTTTTTCGGCTGAAGATGAGACTCCAGAACAGATTCTGGCTGAAGTCCTGACAGCTGAAGATGAAATATCTTCAGCTAAAGAGGCGGAAGAGAAAATCGGTTGTCCCCTCACGGCATCTGAAGCAGATGCAGAACTCAGTGAAGAAACAGGCAGTACAGATACAGAGGTTACTGAAGATCCCGAAGGCGGTTCTAGTTCAGAGTCTGCTTCCGAGCCACTGGAGAAGCTCAAACCAAAAATTGTAAAGGCCGAACCTTACAGACAGCTTCTTGATGGCAGCTGGGTTTCAGTTACTCTGGCTGCCATGGTGATTATGCTTAAGGCAGAGCATATGGTCCCGTGCAACCGGATCGGCACCATCTTTAAAGAACTTGGGTCCTATTTTCCATGTACTTCATCAATCTGCAACTGGATTATTAAAATCTGCCAGATTTATTTCAGGCCGATCTTTAAGAGGCTCAAAGAAGAACTCCTGAAAGCCAAAGTGATCCAGGCTGATGAGACTACCCTGCAGGTCATTAATGAATCAGCAGCCCGCAGGAAGTCCAAATCGTTTCTGTGGCAGTATGGAACCGGGCCGGAGGAAGCCTTCCAGATCGTCCTTTTCCAATATTGTCCCGGTCGCGGTGGTAAGTACTGCGCGGAATTTCTGAGAGGGTTCCTCGGTACTCTGGTTGTAGATGGTTATGCAGGCTATAACAAGGTAGAGCAAGCCATTCTGTCATTTTGTTGGGCTCATGGCAGAAGATACCTAATCAAGGCTGCTATTGCGAGCTCCCACAATGACATTGCCAATGAACTGGCTGAGAAAGGACTGTGTTTCATCGACCGGATATTCGACGCAGAGGATGAAATCCAGGAAAAGAAGCTTTCTACTCAGGCGCGCAGAGCAGCGCGTCAGGAGAAGGTGGCACCGATTGTCCAGGAACTCTACGACTGGATCGATACTCTCGATATTGAGTCCCTAAGCAGCGAAAAGCTCAGAAAAGCCTTGAAATACCTTCTGAAATATAAGGATGGACTGACAATTTTCCTGGACAATCCAACCGTACCGATCACAAACAACAGAGCCGAAGCCAACTTCGTAACCGTAGCCCGCGGCCGCCACAACTGGGAATTTGCCTATTCCCCCGACGGAGCCGAAGCTCTGGCCCTGATGTTTACGATCACCAAGACCGCCAGAAGGAACGGACTGAATATTTACAAATATCTGGTCTACGTTCTGGAGAAACTTCAGGCAGCCCGGACCTACCAGAACACCATTCCTGATGAAGCGATTGAAAGTGTTCTGCCCTGGAACCCAGAAGTCCAGAAAGCCTGCAAGCTGATAACGGTCTAAGAAATGAAAAAGCGGCGAAGAGCAGCCTGGTTTTAGGCTTTCCCGAAAGGAAAGTCCGAAATCTGGTGCTTATCTTCGCCTTTTCATGGTGCCTGAATATCAATCCGACTTCAAGGCCGTCAGAATATTAAAAGCTTACATTTGATACTCGATATTTTTGGATCTTACGCAAATGTAGTTTTTAACACTAGTGATCAGTAGAAGCCTCTCATTCTGACTATTTCTCATTCATGATCATTGTTTAAATGACCGTTTTGTCTTCCCAACGTGATTTTTCAATCCAGTCTGCTAACAAAGTTCTGGCATTTAATCCACCACACGTTATACTAGATTGGGCATAAAACTTATGGAACAGGTGTTCAATGTTGGCTCTGCCAAACATGGTACGTTTGACAAGCTTATAGCGGCAGTTGCCGCCTTCAACGAACCCGCTGCTATGCTCATAGGATATTGCGTTCTTGACCGGCGCAATATCTTTTTTTATGCCGTTTATAAAGCCTTGGATTCTACTCTCCTCATATTTGGTACAGAACCAGTCAAGTTTATCTGGATTGTCTCCCATCAATGTCTCATGGAAATCCTTCCAGAGCTGATCGCAGAATCTCACTGCAGGATACTTATCCAGAATCTGTTCGTACACTTTCGCAACTTCAGTCTCCTTCATCTTGTCCCGATCGCTGGTTACCATGTATTTCACGATGTCGTAGCGTTTGACCTGAACCGCTTCAGTGCCCCTGTCATAGTCAAAAGGCTTTATGAGTTCGTCTTTGAGATGAGTATTCTTCATCTGATGAATATAATGCAAGACCGTACCATAACAGGCCTTGCATCCTTTAGATTGCAGGTATGAATAGATGACAGCGGGTTTATGGCCATCAATAACCATTTTATAAATTATATTGGTATAGTTATCCATGTCTGTCTTATACTTTGGTCGCTTTCTAACCTCTTTTATTCCTTCAACTTCCTCTTCCGTCATCTTCAGGTATTTTTTTAAAGTCGGATAGGAGATGTCATATTTCTCCTGAAAATCCTTGAACTTAGGCTTCACGGTCTCAGCCCATTCTTTTCGCAAAGAACAGATCATTGCGTACTTATCAGAACAGACTTTTGCCTGTCTTTCATACTGTTCTGCGTAAAAATCGTCACTTTTGGCTTTGTCTTTGATGATCTGGCAGTTTGTTTCGGCAACGGGTGTATTGTCATATTCCACTTTTTCTGCAACAGCAGGCGCGGCTTTCTCTGTCTCAGGTTTTACTGAAGTAATCTCTCCATCCTTTACATAGAGTGTAGATGGAATTTCACACTTCAAAATATCCTTAATACGGCCTACAAGATTCTGGAATAAGTGGAAACGGTCTGCTATCTGAGTACAGTCTGGCAAGATCTCAGAAATCGCTGAAGCAAAAGCGGAAGCACGATCACGGGTTACAATCTTAACCTTCTGGTGTTTTTTCAGCCACTCCTTAAGTGCCTGGCCATCTCTTCCATCAAGCAGCGCAATAACCTGGTGCGTTTTCAGATCGTAAATAGCTGTGTGGTAGGTTCGCCCTTTTCTGGAACTGACGTCATCGACACCAATGGCCTTGATATCAGGGTTATCTACGATTGTAATGTTTTTGTAGATTCTGGTGATGGTATCATGGCAGACATCAATGCCCATGGACTGGCACACGTGTGCTGCCACATTTGCCGAGCAGAAGAGTGAAATAGACAGCAGAAAAACAGTAAGTTCGTCACTTTTCCGCTGATTAAAGCGGTATCCCTTGACAGGAAGCACAAAAGTAACTTTCTTACCATGCTTATTGAAGTAGACAAGGCGTTCCTGGCGAATATGAACATAAGCAGTCTGGCCTCCAACAGGCATGATCTGACAGATGCGTTCCTGATATCCATTTGTGGAAATACATTTTTCACCGTTTGGTCCACTGATTTTCCCGGTTTCTGGAGCATGAATACGAAAAAAGTGGAGGCAGCCATACTTGTCCCGATAATCCTGTCGGTCAGCGTCTTTAATCAAATCTTCACCAAAGAGAGAGGACTCAATATCGTGAACAGGCTTATTCTCTTCGTGAATACGGATAAAACTCAGTTTGTTCATTGTCACCACAGTCCTTTCAGAAACCCCTTAAAGAGCATGAAATTCTATGATAATGAAATAAGCAATAATGAGCAATAAGGTTATTGATTATAGATGCTTAACAAACCTAATAAAGATAATTAATTTATTTAAATGATCAAAAAAGGGACTGTCATTGCGGACAATCCCTACTGATCACCAGTGTTAAAAACTACATTTGCGTAAGAACCATATTTTTCATCTTTCCAATATGGTGTGCTATGACGTGCAATTTTGCTCCCTTGTTTCTGCCCTTGCAGAGATCAGGGAGCTTTTTTCTGGTGAATCAGCCACGAGGGATGAAATTATGGTCTGAAAACAATTAATTTCATTTTCTGTAAGTAAAAACGATGATTTTCATAACTCGTTTTGAAACAATTGAAAAACCAGTATGAATTTCGTGAATATGGCAAAGTATGTGATAGTCTTATGACCATTGAAAGGACTGAAGAACTTTTTCGAACGTAGATTCGAAAGTTTAAAGGGAAATTTGAATGAATGGAATTTTGATGATGATCATCGCCATTGTCGTACTGGGCGGCGGCTATCTGGTTTATGGCCGTTGGCTGGCAAAGACATGGGGAATAGATCCAAAAGCTCCAACTCCGGCTTATACCCAGGAAGATGGAGTGGATTATGTACCTGCTGATACCAATGTTGTATTCGGCCACCAGTTTGCATCGATTGCCGGGGCGGGACCAATTAACGGCCCGATTCAGGCAGCGATGTTTGGCTGGGTTCCAGTGTTGTTATGGATTCTGATTGGCGGGGTCTTCTTTGGTGCTGTTCAGGATTTTGCCTCGATGTATGCCTCGGTCAAATCGAAAGGTAAAGGCATTGGGACAATTATTGAGACGTATATCGGCAAGACCGGGAAGAAATTGTTTCTGTTGTTTTGCTGGCTGTTCTGTATTTTAGTTGTTGCAGCATTTGCGGATGTCGTAGCTGGAACATTTAATGGCTACGGGGCCGATGGAGCAACGATTGAAGCCAATGGTGCGGTCGCAACAACTTCAATGTTGTTCATTCTTGAAGCGGTCGCGTTAGGCATGATTCTTCGCTATTGCAAGCTGAACAAATGGGTCAACACGGCGATTGCGATTGCTATGTTAGTGGCAGCCGTAGCGATTGGCATGAAGTTTCCAATGTATTTAACGCAGACCACATGGCATCTGATTGTGTTTGCCTATGTCTTTATTGCCTGTGTTGTTCCTGTCTGGGCTCTGCTTCAGCCCCGTGACTATCTGAACTCATATCTGCTGATCTTCATGATCGTGGCTGCGATTGTCGGTGTTTTTGTTTCCAACCCGGCAGTTAACTTATCGGCGTTTGCGGGATTCAGTGTCAATGGACAGATGCTCTTCCCGATTCTGTTTGTAACGATCGCGTGTGGTGCGGTTTCCGGTTTCCATAG
Organism: Allobaculum sp. JKK-2023; assembly: GCF_034745455.1. Classification (NCBI taxonomy): domain Bacteria; kingdom Bacillati; phylum Bacillota; class Erysipelotrichia; order Erysipelotrichales; family Erysipelotrichaceae; genus Allobaculum; species Allobaculum sp. JKK-2023. The sequence continues at coordinate 2,071,223 of NZ_JAYERV010000003.1, forward strand.
CCTGGTGTCTTCCGGAACAGCTTCTAAACAGATCAAAAATGAAAAAGATATGCTTCCTGTCAGCTATGGTGCCATGATTATGGAATCCATGCTTGCGGTCATTGCTTTAATCTGTGTTGCTTCCTTTGCGGATGGCGAAGCCGCCAGTGCTGGATTGGTGACTCAGCCGCAGATTTTTGCAGGGGCTATCGCGAACTTCTTAGTGTCGATTGGTCTGCCATGGAATCTGACTTTTACGCTGATCAACCTGGCTGTATCGGCATTCGCGCTGACTTCTCTGGACTCCGTAGCCCGGATTGGCCGTCTGTCTTTCCAGGAACTGTTTGAAACAGAAGAGGAAAAAGAAAAGTCACCCGTTGTAAAGCTTCTGACCAATACCTACTTCTCCACGGCGTTAACTTTATTTCTGGCTTTCCTGCTGGCCCGCATTGGATATGCCGAAATCTGGCCATTGTTTGGAAGTGCCAACCAGTTATTATCGGTATTGGCTCTGGTTGCGTGTGCAGTGTTCCTGAAAAAGACCAAGAGAAAATCGAAAATGCTTTATATTCCGATGTTTTTCATGATGGCTGTTACCTTTACCGCCTTATCGATGACGATTTATTCGCTGAGTTCACAGTTATTCACAACAGGTTTAAGCACCGGTATGTCGCTGCAGCTGCTCTTTGCGGTATTGCTTCTGGCTTTGGGCCTGGTTGTAGCCGTTCAGGGCGTTCAGGCATTGCGTGGAAAAGATATGGATTCCGGCGATTCTTTGATTGTTGAAGATGCCAAACTCAATCCGGAAGAAGCATAGCCAGAAGAATCTGGACGCAATGGATCTGAGGTGAATCAAGCGGCTTGAATCTTTTTGGGGGCCTAGCCGCCTAAAAGTGATTTCAGGTCAAAATCCAGATTTTGGCATTATCTGAAACTTTTCAGGTTAAGCTTCGTAAAAACTATAAATAAAGCCGATTTTATCAGAGCAGGCAAAATTACTCCGATAAAATCGGATTTTTATTGATTCCTATTCAGAAGCAGCCATGCTTCTAATCACATCATCCAAAAAGTTGTGAACAAGCATTCCGGGATCTTGGGCGATGTTTGTTCTGAGGATTTTGTTTCACAATTTTGAAAAGCTTTCATAGGCAATCTCCGTCGATACAAAGAAGAAAGAGAACGTTGGAAACTTCAAAAATCCAGGTGTGGAATACCGTAAATCTAAGGATCCTCGTAATTGTCTGGATCACGATTTTCCTTTACCAGAACTCGGTAAAGTTGTCACATACGGAGTGTATGTTCAAAACAATAACACAGGATATATTAATTTAGGTACAGACCATGATACTTCTGACTTTGCCGCAGAGAGTATCTGCCGCTAGTGGTTTACATTTGGAAAGCCAACTTTTCCTAATGCAAAAAGAATCTTTATCACTGCGGACGGTGGAAGAAGCAATAGAGTCAGAGGGAAACTCTGGAAATACGCCCTTTAACAAGCAGCAGATATCACCGGTCTTGAAATTCATATGTCCCATTTCCCACCAGGAACATCGAAGTGGAACAAGATTGAACACCGTCTTTTCTGTTTCATTTCGAAGAATTGGCAGGGCAAGCCTCTGATTGATATCGAGACAATTATCGATTTGATTGGCTCGACAAAGACCAAAAAGGGATTAACTGTCCATTGCGATTTTGATTCAGCGAAATATCCTGTTCAAGTCAAATTGACTGACGAGCAGATCGAGTCAATTAACATGTCTGAATGTGATGAATTAGGGCAATGAAATTACGTCATCTACCCTAATAAATAATCAAGTTATTAAGTGACTGTTCCTTAGGTTTAAAATGCTCTCCAAAGACTATGTAGAGTACAACTGCAAAAAAGCCTGAGTACTTAGACGCCATTCCTGTCAGAACATGATCAAGGACTGATATTATACTGGCTCGCGGTATCTTCAGCAAAGAATCAAGTGGTTTGAATTCAGTCATCAACTTGAGTTTTTGCTATTTTGAGTGGTTTAATAATCGTTTTTTAAGCATGATTTTATAGCTTAATTAGTCATCAAATTCTAAACTATCTTTAACGAGCGCATTTATGTGTTATAAGTTTCAATAATTGGTTTAATATTATGAAATCAAATTTTCATCCAAGTAGATTTTGTTTCTTTGACTATTTATCAGGATATTGGAGAGAAGAGATTCATCAAGTAAGTTCAATACATCATCAGGAAGGTTGAAAATATTCGCCTGAGCATCTCTAAACAAAATATCTGTATACTTTTTCTGATCGTTGGCACGAGAAATAATGTACTGTACAACGTAAGAGCTTTTACACTTTGAAAGACAATTTTCATCTCTCAATGAGTGAACGGTAAAGCAATCTCCATTTGAGTTTCCTAGGTTGTCCGTTTTCTTATTTAAACATAGAGTAAAGTTCAAGTTCGTTGCTCCAAAACGGAAGCTTTGAGTATCTGTTACAATTTCTTCTAATATCAGCTTGGCAGAGCCAGCTAAAGTTGAAATATCTCCAATATGTTTTATTTTGCGTTTACATAATTGGTAAGGATGATTGGCGCTGAACCAAAACTGCGATTCGCTCAATTTTCCTTGCACTGCTTTCCTGTAGAAATCCTTTGCAGATAAGTTTGTTTCGACACCTGTTAAATGACGGAAATTTTCAGCTTTATAGATCACTTCAATATATCGATTGTTAAATACATATAAAAAACGCTTCCCAACCAAATTGTGTTTATATAACAGTGCAGCGTTATGGATGCTTTGGGTAATTCTTTTCTTATCCTGCTTTTTAGACATGCTCTTTCCTTTATCCTCAAAATATCTACTAAAAACAAGCACCGGATAACTTTCGTTATCCGGTGCTTGTTTTTAAAAGCGGTTTTATGCTGGCCGTCAGCCGCGATACCCTTCCGAGTATCTAAGAAGTCGCCGAAATATTAAGTCCCCGGCGCGGACTCACCATATCTCCCTGGCGGGGGCGCGATATCCTTCCGGAATATCTAGAGGTGCTGGTAATTAACCTCCCCAGCCGGAGCCCGGCTTAATTCGTGCCGCTACACGTTCTTTGTTGCATTAATATTATGCCACATTCGATTTAAATAAGCAAAAGTCAGATAAAATTCGTTAGGGTTCATCGAATCTTAAAAAGAATAGGAAAGTGGCCAGAAAGCCTCCAGTTTTGGCGATCTCTTGCGACAGCTGGTATCGATGAGAATAGTTCTTTTTGGAGGTTTGGAATCTTGAACGATGTTTGTTCCAAGGTACTGCTTTCAAACGACCATGAAAAATTTTCAATCTTATGATAATGGTGATTGATATAGAAATCAATCAATCGTTCATCAAGTTGATTGTTATGAAAATTTTCAAAGTAATGAAACAAAATACCCGGAACAAACATCGCTCAAGAACCGCATTCCGGCCATATGACCTGAATTACAATGTACTTGCCGATTGTGTATGATGGTTTTAGGAAGATACGAAAGAGGTTGCGAGCATGTGTAGAATTCTTGATGAAGTGAAAGAAGAAAACGCCAGGGATATTACCTGTCGCATGTTAGCCAAAAACTATCCTGTACAGGAGATTGCTGAAGTCACAGCCATTCCTCTTGAAGAAGTAGAGGAATTGAGAGCTCAAATGAGCAAATAACCGTGCAAGTTATGAGAATCTGAGATTCCATTTATAGTCGGAAAACGTACCTGGTGGATGGCAGACAATAGGCAAAGAAGATTGGCTGTTGTTAACCATTCGATCTTTGACCTAAAGGGAATCTGTCGGATCTAACAATTCAATTTTTCAATCTCAAGTCAGCTTTCGGGCTGGCTTTTTTTGCGCAGGAGAATCAGGAATGGTTTGAGTGCACGAAAAAAGCCGCCCCGAAGGACGGCTGAAAACAAGGGCATGTCGAGACTGTAGATATCAAAAGTCAGGATTTCAGAAGTTCGAAATCTTCAAAATACCGAGTACAGAGTGCAGATTTGATTTGCTTCCGGTTGCAGAAGGGTTCAAATCTTCACGTTCTTGAACTTTAACCTTCTCAGATTTTCGTACTCGCAGATTTTATCTTCAGACCTTGCAAAAGCCTGGTTTAGAGAATGACAGCTGCCCCATCGGCTGCCAGACGTGGAATTTCAAAGGTAGACAGATGAACGCCGAGCGTTTCTTTTAACACGTCTTCCACGGTTTTTACTGGAACGATTTGTAAAGCCTCTTTGACTTCTTCAGAGACTTCGTCCAGGTCGCGCTGGTTGTCCCATGGGATGAGCACTTTGGTAATGCCTGCGCGCATAGCGCCAAAGAGTTTTTCTTTCAGACCACCAATTGGCAGAACGTCGCCACAAAGGGAAAGTTCACCGGTCATGGCAATGTGAGAGTCAACGGGTTTGCGTAAGGCCAGTGAGGCCAGCGCAGTCAGGATGGTAATTCCAGCACTTGGACCATCTTTTGGTGTTGCGCCCGCTGGAAAGTGGATGTGGATATCCTGCTTGCCAAATTCCATTGTGTCTAATGGCAGACGGGATTTGAGGACAGAGTAGGAGATACGCGCAGATTCTTTCATGACATCCCCAAGCTGACCAGTCAGAATCATCTGACCAGATCCAGGCATGGATGCTGCTTCAATGAAGAGCACTTCGCCGCCTACGGCAGTCCAGGCAAGACCGGTTACCACACCACATGGGTTCGAGTCTTTGACTTTTTCATGGTGGACGGTGATCGGACCAAGAATTGCGGCCAGATCTTCACATTTCACCACAACTGGATTTCCAGTTTCGATCAGATCTACAGCTTTGGCACGGGCGACTTTGGCGAGCTGCTTTTTCAGTCCGCGGCAGCCGGCTTCCATGGTGTAGGAGTTGATCAGGGTTTCGATTGCTTCATCTTCGATCGTCAGATCATGCGGATTCATTCCGTGTTCACTTAAGACTTCTGGTAAGAGGTGATCTTTGGCAATTTCGAATTTTTCAGATGGAGTGTAGCTGGACAGCTGAATGATTTCCATTCGATCCAGCAGTGGTCCTGGAATGGTATCCAGGGAGTTGGCGGTTGCGATGAACATGACATCAGACAGATCATAGGGAAGATCCAGATAGTGGTCTGTGAAGGTGTCGTTTTGTTCCGGGTCAAGAACTTCAAGCATGGCGGCCGATGGATCGCCAGAGAATCCGCCAGCCATCATCTTATCGATTTCATCGAGAACCATAACCGGGTTGGTGGCACCAGCCTGCTTCATGGCTTTTAAGATACGGCCGCTCATCGAGCCGACATACGTGCGGCGATGGCCGCGGATTTCGGATTCATCACGGATACCCCCTAAAGAAAGGCGGGTATATGGACGATGGAGAGCTGCGGCAATGGATTTACCCAGCGAAGTTTTACCGGTTCCAGGAGGGCCGACCAGCAGGATGGCACTTCCTTTCATGGACTTGCGCAGTTTCATGACCGCAAGATGCTGGAGAATACGGTCTTTGACCTTGTCCATGCCAGAGTGGCGGGCATCAAGAAGCGCTCTGGCTTCTTTGAGGTCCGGCGTGAATGGTTCTTCTTTTTTCCAGGGCAGGCTCAGCGCAAATTCAAGATAGTTGCGCAGAACTTCTGCTTCCTGAGACTGTCCATTCATGCTTTCCAGACGTTTTGCTTCTTCTAAAAGAGCTTTGGAGTTCTCTTTATTCATGCCGGCAGCCTGAATCCGGCTGGCATAGCTTTTTTTGGGCTCATCCGGATTGCCGCCCTCTTCATTGAGCTCGCTTTGCAAAGCTTCGAGCTGACGCTGCAGTGCCTGGCGACGATAGAATTCACTGGCCTCTTTAGAAAGTTTTTCGTTGACTTCCAGGTTGAGGGAAATGGATTCTTTCTGCCGCAGCAGGTAATCGATAAAGCGAGTAACCCGCTGACGCTGGCTGGACATCGCCAGCAGTTCGTACTGCTCCTGGTTGGAGATCGACATGTACTGGCATAAGAAGGAGATCATCTGGTTGATCGAGGTATATTCTTTCGCCCGTCTGGCAATATGACGGCCGCCCTGAATGGACTTGGCCATATCATCAACGAGGCGTTTGATGTAGTCGAGCATATCCTGTTCGGACTGTTCAGATAAATCCTGTTCTTCTGGAGCAAGCTGCCAGGTGCAGGATTTACCATCTTCTGAGATGGAGACGATTCGGATTCTTTCTAAAGACCGAGCCGTCACGACGGTCGCGTTGTTGCCGTCGCTGTGCATATTCGTTGCGACGCACATTAACCCATAGGCGTTGAGATCTGATGCACCTGCCTGTGCATGCGAATCCTCACCGCTGAAGGCCGCAAAATTCTCTTCGAAGAGATTTTCGGCCTGTTCCTGTCGAAGGTTTTTCAGCCGGAGGATTGTCTGTGGCAGCAATAATGTTCCCGTTACACGAATGAACGGGGAAGTTTTTAATACTTGTTCCATGGTAATCCTCTCTTTCTAGTGTTATGGATGATATTATAGGTGTCGGTTAGAAAAAAGTAAATACTTATAAAAAACTTACTTAGAACTTTTTTCTGATCTATGTGGTAAAATGCTTCTCATAAGGAGTAAACTTGATTTATGAAAAAGCTCATCGTTTATCAGGATGATTCCTGTCCCATGAAACATGCATGCAAAGCCCTCGAGGGAAAGTGGAAGATTCCTGTGATCTATGTATTATGCGTAAATGGTACGCTTCGCTACAACGAACTCAAGCAGGCACTGGGGATTACCAATGTCATGTTATCCAATACTCTCAAAGACCTGGAGCAGGAGGGGCTGATTGTTCGGATCTCCTATAATGAAATCCCGCCACGTGTGGATTACTCCCTGTCAAAAAGTGCCCAGGGACTGATTCCGATCATGAATGCCTTCGCCCGCTGGGGCGAAACCCGGATGACAGATCTGGATACCGTATCCAGTCTGTTCGGGCAGGAAATTCTGGATAACCAGAAGTAATTCATTTCATATCGGAAAAGGGTATGTTTTTAAACAGATAAAGACAGAAGAGATCAAAGATACGCCCAAGAGACCGGAATTGCTCCGGCCTTTTTTGTTGGTTAAATTCACCTAAAACAGACACTTTGCGGCGGATGCCGTTTTGCCCAGGCAAAGAGCGGGGATCAGGCTCAGGTCGGGAGGCCTTGCGGTTTTATCCATAGATTGAAACAGCCGATTATGAATGGCTATGGATGATGGATCTTATATCTGAAAACAGGATCGAACAAAGAAAGCAGACACTATGGCCGATCAGGAAAGCAGATAAAAGGCAAAATCAGAAAGCAGTCATACGAAGGAAAGCAAAATACGATATGAAACAATCAGACGAAAAGGACGAGAGGATCAAAAAGAGGAAGAAAGACATCTGCCATCAGAAAAAAGGGATGAACAGAATCTCTGATAGGAAAAGATACAGGCAGACGCCCTTGGGGACTGTAGATCAGAACGAGTGTCTGATCAAAAAGTTGAGGTAATTTTGCGAATACCAGTCACCGTTCTTGGTCAACTTCATTATATCCGAAAAGTAAAATAAACTCTAAGATAAGAAAATTATCGAAAAAGAGACAAAACAGACAGATTTATTCGTGAATGAAGCGTCCAGCTGGCAAAAATGGAAAAGTGCAGCTCGTCAAGCTGGAATGAAAATTAAATCTCAAACAGCTGATTTTGTGCTCTTTTCTATAGGAAGTTAGTTGGTAAAGTGATGATAATGGTCATTTTATAATCGCTGATTCAGGACGAAAGAAAAGAAAAAAGAGAGAATATTCAAATTTGAATTGAATTCTTGCAAAAATCCCCCTCAAACTATCCGATTCGTACGAGTTTCTGCTCTTCTTTTTTCTTTCAAAGGTGGTTTGCCAAAGGTGGTTTGGCTGCAAGGATTCTCATACGGCATAGAAAGCAAAAACCAAGTCTTAGAATACAGGGATTTGGAGGGCAGGCAATACCAGACCTGGAGGGCAAATACGCAAGATCAGCCGTCAGCTTTTCAAGCCGTTTTTTTTGGAAAGAGACCAGCGCTGGGCACAAAGAGCAAACCATAGAGATGGTCCTGCCAGCCTGTCGGAATACGTATATGCACCGAATATCTGGCACCTCTATATGCATATAGATATTCAATATGCATATAGATATTCAATATGCATATAGATACAAGGGAACGAATTGAGTAGAAATCACTCTTTCAGTTCGCAAAGCTTCGAATGTTTCTTTTTGGAGTGCAGAACGTCCTGGGACAGTGCAGGATCGAGTGGGTTTGGCGAGTGGGGAGCAGGGGGGGCAGAAAGATGGTCGGAAAGTCAGGCAACCGGACAGCCGGGTTGGTTGAGAGGATTGGTCAGTTGACATTTACATCCCTCTGTCCTTTCCTGAAACCTTTATTCAAATTTAGTTTTCTGGTAAGGCCTGGAAAGCTTTGAAAAGGGAAAGAGGCCCCCAGAATCAAATTATGTGATAAATTCCATAACAAGAACCGCCTGAAACAGTTGTTATTTTTGCAGGAAAACGGATGAAAGCAAATTGAAGAAATATGACAGAAACAAAACAGGAGTATCCAAAAATAAAATTTATATGATGAAGGGCGAAAGAAAAACTGAACATAAATTTGCCCGATTCTGATTCAATAACCGCATAAAATAAGGGATATTCACATATAAGTCCAAATTGGATGAAAATTTTGTCCAGACCATGAAATGCTAAAAATAGATAGAGAAAGGACCGAGAAAAACAAGTGGAAAACAAGTCCTGACGATAAAATAGATGAGCATGCCAGAAGGACAAGCCCAAACTTCAACTATAATTTAGACATAAAGAACCCGTTAAAGGGGAAAGGAGAATTATTATGAGTAAGTCTTCATGGGGCTGGTTCAGAGTTCTGTTCATCATCCTGAGTATTGCATATATCTTCGCAGGTTTCATGTTGTTAATGTATCCGCAGATGTTTGCGGGAACCATGATCTATATGATCGGTTTTATGGCAATCTTCTATGGAATCGTACTGATCGGATCGTATCTGATGGCCACTAACTTCAAGAGTTCCTTCACATTGATTACCGGCATTATCCTGGTTATCCTTGGAATTCTGATTTCCTGCAATCTCTTCGAGGCATCCATTGCCTTAGGCGTTGTTGTTTCCATTGGCTTTATGGTTATTGGCGCATTCAAAATCTATCAGGCATTCTTCCTGAAAGATCTTGGCGTTCGCAGCTGGTGGACCATTCTGATTCTGGCTGCCTGCAACATCATCATTGGCCTGATCATGATCTTCAACCTGAACGATTCCGGTACGCTGATCACTCTGCTGATTGGTTCGAACCTGTTAGTCAACGGTGTATCTGACCTGATGCTTTCCTTCACAAGCTTCTAGATCTGATAAACTCTCAAAAAAGTCTATTTATCATTCTCAAAACGGCATTCCAGTTTCTGGAATGCCGTTTTACTGATTAAAGCATTCAAACTAGAATGAATCTTTCTTCTCTGGGCTTGAGGTCGTTGAACCTGTTGATTTCCTCTGATAAATTGAATAAAAAGGGAAATCATCATGAAACAGACACGAAAAATTATCCAGGAATCATTTATCGCCCTGGCGAACGAAAAACCAGTAGATAAAATTACCGTTAAAGAAATTGTTGACCGGTGCCAGATTAACCGGAACTCATTTTATTACCACTTTCAGGACTTGCCAGATCTGATCGAATCTATTTTTGAAGACCAGCTCAACGAAGAAGTCAGCCATCATGCCAATGAGGGCATCCAGGCTGTCTTACTCGCAACAGTAGAGTCCTTAGAAGATAAACATGACATCTGCCGCAATATTTATTACTCCAAAAACCGTGATATTTTATTCATGCGCATCAGCCGCATTGTCACCCGGATTGTGGAAGACTGCCTGAAAGAAACGTATATGCCCCATTATGTCATCTCAGATGAAGACTTTGCGATTATCGTTCAGTTATATCGAATGGAAGTCTCCGGATTTATTCTTGACTGGCTCCATGCGGGTATGAACTACGATCTGACCCGCCGCATTGGCCGGATGTTAGATCTGCGGGCAGGCACTCTGGAAAGCATGTTTGAAAAAGCGCAGCGTACCCGCCTGAGTGCAGCCAGCCAGGACTATCATCTGCGCAAGAAATAGCGATATCACGCAAACAGAGATACAAATGGAGATAAAAAATATAGGTTTATAAGGTTCCAACAGAAATCACGAACAAGAATCACTATTTTGAACGATGACTTTCCTGATTTTGATCACAAAATTAACAATAAACCCTATTGAGTCCAAGATGGTCTTACCAAGAAAAATGATTAATCGTTTTATTTAGAGCTCGGCAAAAGCCCGGCTCTAATTTTTTTTGCCCAGATGAAGGTTTGCAGGATCAAAGATTCAATGAGAATACGAAACAATCCGAACAGGACTCTGTTTATACGTGTTCTATCCTCTCCCTCCTTCACAATCGAAAGCGCATCCGGTGCCCATTGGGCACTTTTTTTGTTGGCAGATAAACAAATCAGGATCATTTCTTTCAAAATGAGATGGAAGTATATCGACTTGTGCTTCTACCTTGTCAGATTCAGGTACAATCAAGAAAGACAACGATGAAACAAAGGAGGCAGATTATGGCGGATTCTACATCTTTATTGCCTGAAGAGAGGACTGGATCGGAGACAAATATAATTTCTGGCAACAACGATCCCCAGGAAGAAAAACAAGAATTTGATCCTGGAAAAGACGACCAGAAGTGGTTCGCTCTTTTAAGCCAGCTGGAAACTCTGCGCAAGCAGACAGACAGAGAAACAAAGAAAGATCCGGTCTATTCGGGCGAGGTCTGGCTGCTTGAGCAGATGATTGATCGCCTGGGACTGGATGAATCTTTAACAAAACTTCTGGAAGACAGAAATACATATGAAACGAACCCCAATCTGTTACAGGTGGCGCTCTATCTGATTTGCTGCGAGTACGAAGATCAGACATTGGCGGATTGGCTGGTTGAAAGATTTCAGTTCAGCCATCAACAGATTCGTGATCTTTTTGCGTTGCTTGAAGAAATCAGACAAGAGGATTTGCTTGCCTATTCGAAAAAGCAGCAGCTGAGTGCGAAAGCCTCAGATCAGGATGAAAACAACACGATTTATGTCGTGGAAAGCGGCAGTCAGGAGCAGGGAGAAATGGATCTTTCGGCTTCGCCCATTGATGTGGTTTTAAAAGGAAGAAGACTGCCCAAAGAAATCAGACAGATTCAGCAGGAAAGATGGCTTGCGGCCATGGCCTACAACTCCAGTAATCAGCTTCCTTTCTTTTTTAAGCGATATCCCCGCCACGAGCAGAAAACAAAAGCATATTTTCAGGAACTGCCAACGCTTTTCGAAGATTGTAAGCAGGCCGATTTAAATCACTTTATTCTGCTTTCACCACGCGGCTATCACGATCCCAGTCATCTGGTCCCCTGGCTTGCTTTAAATCAGAAGCTGGCTGCGCCAGTCAGTCTGTATTGGCAAAGACTGGAAGACAAGTTTGATTTTTCGGATTTTTTCAATCCAGAAGTGACTGGCCAGATCAGGACAGGCGGCCTGCTCATCCGTGAATATCCGGTGAGTACGGACTTTTTCAAAACCTCTGGGGAACCAGAGCTGTTGAAAGGCTTGAAAGACTCGAACAATCTGAACGAGATGAATACTGATTCCTTGCGGTTGATTGTTTATCTGGATCCAGCAGCCCAAAGAAAGCAGGTCAATCATCTGCGTCGGGAACTCTCCAGACAAAAGCGGGAAGTAGAGCAATGGATGGCAGAAGGTCCGATCTCCTGGAATGAGCTGGCCCGTCAGATGCAGAAATATACCCTGCTCGATTTTTCTTATGACCCTGCAACACTGGCTCTTGAATCTTTGGATCAGGAAAAGTCGAATTCAACTGGTTCGGATGGATCAGCTTCGAAGAACTCTTTCTCTACGCATTCAGATTCTCGCTCAAGCAAACGGGAAAATGCGCAGACGAAAACCGCTCTCGCTAAGCCTTGGTCATGGCAGGTCAATACCGCAAAGATCGAACGTTTAGAAAAAACAGCAGGCTTTCGGGTCCTGTTAGTCAACGATGTGGATCAGGATCCCCTGACACTTTTACGGATCTGGAAAGAATATTGGGATCTGCATGAGGCCTCACTTTCGATTCAGGACCGTTTGTATCGTCAGTTTTATCGCGACCCGGCGATGGATCAGATTACGGCAGCTGATCTGACCAGCTATTCCCCTAAAGGCATCTGGGAATGGCGCAATTATCCGGAAGCTGGCAATCTGTTATGTGTGCTGGTGGCCAGACAGTTGTATTGCAGCATCTATCAAGTGTGGAAAAAATACTTTGCGAAAGGGTATGAAACACCCAGAGAGATTCTGCATATTCTTTCCTCGACCTCTTTTCGCTATGCCGAAGATCCTAAGCAGAAAGTGGTGCTCAGTTCTCTGACTGAGATGCAGAAAAACATTGTCCGCAAGTTTGGATTTCAGCTTCCGCCTTCAGCTAAAACATCATCACGCAAATGAAAACCCAGACCATAGGAGTCAACGCTCCATCTTGGCTGCCTGGCAGCCTGGATGGGATTTCTAATAAAGAAAATCTTTCCAGGCGAGGTCGGTCCAGGATTTAATCATCAAAATCAACCTGATGTACAGTTCTGCTTGTTGTTTCCATCTGGTGAATAGATGCACGTAGCCGGTCCATATTTTTCTTGGAATAAAATGGGTCTGCGGTTAGTTCAAATGGAATTCCATTTTCATTGATGATCTTTTTTAAATAAATATTGATTGCGGTTGATAAGGACAGACCGATCTTTGAACAAATTCGTTCTGCGTCTCTTTTGGTGCTGTCATCAATTTGAATGCTAATCTGTGCCATATGCTACCGTCTCCTCTACAAAATCTAGCATAGTATTGATAAATGCTATATACAAGGAAACGGATTTTAACAGTATAGATTAAATAGAAAACTGAGATCTGATCAGGTTCAGGTTTCAAAGGATGAGTCATGGTTTTATCCATTGAGCCGAATAGTATTGAATGAACCATAACAGAAAAACTCCCGGATTCTTTGAAAGAGTCCGGGAGTTTTTTATAGAGATGTTCGGCTTAGGGTTTTGCATGGATCTGATCAGTTGTTGTGGTCGTTGTTCTGGCACGAATCCGCGCTGAATCCACACGACCAATGGGAGTCAGGATGCTTGAGCAGGGAGTCGCTGGTCAGAAATAAGGAAGGCTTTTCTTCTTCAATCCAGAGACAGGAGAAATGTTCTCCGGTTTTGTGTCCATCCCGGCGATACGAGAAGCCATAAGGGCTGGTTTTGGTATTGAGATTAGACAGGTGAATGTTCTGTGGTGGAATGCCCTGGCTTTCGAGGATGCGCACATTGACCAGTTGATTGTCCAGAAAACTGCGATCTCCCTGGCCTGGGTGAATACAGCCCTCTAAGGACAGATGATTCGCCTGCGCCATTTCACAGACTTGGTCGATGACTTCAGGACCAACTTCCAGAGAATGCACCAGTAAAGAAGGGGAGAAATAAACCTGCAAGGTTTCTGGATGGAACAGTCCGTCCTGTTTGAGAGCGTCCAGAAGGCGAAGCAAAATGGCCTGGGCGGTGCCCTTCCAGCCGGAATGAACGGCGGCAATCATTGGAATGGTTGGGTCTTCCAGCAGGATTCCCAGACAGTCGGCTGTGAACACGCCAATTAAAAGGCCAGGATCGGTCGTATACAGGCCATCGGTTTCCAGAATAGAGCTTTCAGCATCAAAGGCGCCTTTGCCGGCGTCTTTTTTCGTTACCCGGGTGATGTTGGCGGTATGCTTCTGCCAGGGAAGGCACCATTGCTCTAAAGGCAGAGTTTCTTTTTGAAGCATCCGTCTGTTTTCCATGACATCCAGAGGATTCTGACAGACATGCAAAGCGAGATTCCCACTTTCAGGAGCATCCGGCGTGCGCAACGTGAAGCATCCGCGGATGATCTGATCAGAGAAAACAAGCCGATTCAGATGATGAACAGTCATGAATTCAGTATACCAATACAACGATAGATGTAAGCAAATAAATATGAAATCCATATATCCCCTGTCAAAATAGATTCAGGTAGCACTTAAGACTTGCATCTGCCAGAAGCGGTGCTATCATGATTAGCAGTTGAACAGATAGAGTGCCAAAACGAGGTGGGAACATGGACCTGACATACCGGCAGCAGGCAATTCTGAAGGCTGTAGTCGAAGAGTTTACCCGTACTGCCCAGCCAATTGGCTCCAAATCCCTGATTCCTTTTCTGGGAATCTCCATCTCATCAGCTACAATCCGAAATGAGCTGGCTGTTCTGGAAAAAGTCGGTCTGCTGGAGAAAACCCATACGTCAAGTGGACGGGTTCCTTCTTTGAAGGGATATCGTTATTACGTAGAAAACCTGATGGAACTTTCACTCGATGATTCCATCCAGCAGGGGCTTCGGCAGGTGTTTTCCAGACGTCACTGTTCCCTGGAAGATGTTATTGCCACGAGCTGTTCCATTTTAGCGGAAATGACGCATCTGACCAGTATGGTGATTGAACCGGATAAGAGCCGGCAGACTCTGATCAGACTCTCTTTAATCCCTGTCAACCAGACTCAGGCAGTGGCAGTGGTCGTGACCAGTACCGGTCAGACCGAACACAGGATGTTTAATTTCTCTTCTGATCTTTCGATTGAGGATCTGAAAGAATGCACGGACTTGTTGAATGACCAGCTCCATGGCGTTCCGATTGATCAGCTGGTTGAAAAACTGGAAGAGATCCGACCAACCCTGGCGGCCAATGTCTCCCGTCATGAAGTTCTTTTTGAGGCGTTTATTTCCGCGTCGCTTGGCTTTGCCACCCATGAATCCAAAGTGTATGGCCGGGCCAACATGCTTGCCCAGCCGGAATTTGCGGATGCGGCCAAGCTTCAGACCCTGATGAAAGTTCTCGAAAATGAATCTCTGTTCCATGAATGGACAGGAATGCCGGGCAATATCTGCACGCGAATCGACCAGCGCAACGAACTGATTCAGATCGGGGACTGCTCGGTGATCAGCGCGAAATTTGACACCGGTCCGGGAGAGCAGGGCCAGCTGATGGTCGTCGGGCCAAGCCGTATGCCCTATGCCCAAGTGATTGCCCTGATGGATTACATGTCCGAACAGATCGAAAAGATGTTTGGGCCACGGCTAGAAGGAGTACAGGATGAGCAAAAATCAGACAAAGAAGAAACCTGATCCAAAAGCAGCAGAAGAAAAGGCGGCTGACCAGGCCGCTGAACCTGTTGAAGCTGAAATTGTGGAAGAAAAAGACGTTGTTGATCCGATTGATGCCCTGAACCAGGAAATTGATTCACTGCAGGCGCAGCTGACACAGAGTAAAACTGATCTGCTGCGTGCTTATGCGGATACGGATAATACCCGCAAACGACTGCAGCGTGAAGCTGAACAGGCTAAAAAATATCGTTTCCAGAGCGCAGCGTTAGAACTGCTGCCAATTCTGGATAACTTAAACCGGGCGCTTGCCGCCAAACCGGACAATCCAGAAGTTCAAAACTATGTCCGGGGATTTGAAATGATCCAGACACAGCTCGTCAACGCGTTAGCGAACGAGGGTGTTCAGGAAATAGATGCTTTAAACCAGCCTTTTGACGCCAACTTTATGCAGGCTCTGGCAACAGAGAAAAAAGAAGGCGTTGAGCCTGGCATCGTAACCGATGTCATGCAGAAGGGCTATAAGCTCAAAGACCGCATGCTGCGGCCAGCTCTTGTAAAAGTGAGCGAATAAAGGAGGAGAGAGCTAACTATGAGCAAGATTATTGGTATTGACCTTGGTACTACCAACAGCTGTGTTGCCGTTATGGAAGGCGGGGAACCAAAAGTAATTCCTAACCCTGAAGGCAACCGTACAACTCCATCTGTTGTTGCCTTTAAAAATGATGAAAGAATCATCGGTGATGCCGCTAAACGTCAGGCCATCACAAACCCAAATGTCATTGCATCCATTAAACGTAAAATGGGTACAAACGAAAAAGTAACCGTTGATGGAAAAGACTATACTCCACAGGAAATTTCCGCAATGATCCTTCAGTACATCAAGACTTATGCGGAAGAATACCTGGGCGAACCGGTTAAAGAAGCAGTTATCACGGTTCCAGCTTACTTCAACGATGCTCAGCGTCAGGCAACAAAAGATGCCGGTACAATTGCTGGCTTAAATGTAGCTCGTATTATCAATGAACCAACAGCCGCAGCTCTGGCTTATGGTATTGATAAAACGGATAAAGAAATTAAAGTCCTCGTTTATGACCTCGGTGGTGGTACATTCGATGTTTCCATCCTGGATCTGAGTGATGGTACATTCGAAGTCTTATCGACAAACGGTGATACTCACCTTGGTGGTGATGACTTCGATAACGTAATCGCTGACTGGATCGTTGACCAGTTCAAGAAAGACAACGGCATCGATCTGAAAGCCGACAAGATGGCGATGCAGCGAATTAAAGAAGCCGCAGAAAAAGCCAAGAAAGATCTGTCCGCTACAATGCAGGCCCAGATTTCTCTGCCATTTATCTCTGCCGGCCCTGCTGGACCATTACACATTGAAACAACTCTGACTCGTGCTAAATTCAACGAAATGACCAAATACCTCGTTGAAAAGACGATCGTTCCTATTGAAAATGCATTAAAAGATGCAGATCTGACTGTGAATGATATCGATGAAGTTCTGCTCGTTGGTGGATCGACTCGTATCCCAGCTGTTCAGGAAGCTGTCAAGAAAGCAACTGGCAAAGAACCAAACAAATCTGTTAACCCAGATGAAGCTGTAGCCATCGGTGCTGCTATTCAGGGTGGTGTACTTGCTGGTGATGTTAAAGACGTTCTGCTGCTCGATGTTACTCCATTAACATTAGGTATCGAAACAATGGGCGGCGTCATGACACCACTGATCCCACGCAACACAACGATTCCTACAAAGAAATCCCAGATCTTCTCTACTGCTGCCGATAACCAGCCAGCTGTAGACATCAAAGTTTTACAGGGTGAACGTCCAATGGCTGCCGACAACAAAGAACTGGGCAACTTCCAGTTAACTGGTATTGCTCCTGCTCGTCGTGGTATGCCGCAGATCGAAGTTACATTTGATATCGATGCCAACGGTATCGTGAATGTAACGGCTAAAGATAAAGCTTCTGGTAAAGAACAGAACATCGTCATCCAGAACTCCAATGGTCTGTCTGAAGATGAAATCGACCGCATGGTTAAAGAAGCTGAATCCAACAAAGCTGCCGACGATAAGAAGAAAGCTGAAGTTGAAACCCGCAACAAAGCGGATGCGTTTGTCGCTCAGGTTGATGCAATGCTCGAAGATGACAAAGACAAGATTCCAGAAAAAGAAGCAGAAGAACTCAAGGCAAAACGCGATGAACTGCAAAAAGCCCTGGATGAAAACGACATGGATAAAGTTGAATCCATCATGTCCGTTCTCGAAAAAGCAGCACAGGCAGCAAGCCAGGCGATGTATCAGCAGGCAAACCAGCCAAATAACGAACAGCCAAAGAATGACAACAACAACAACGATGATGTTGTTGATGCCGAATTCACAGAAAAGAAGTAAACTCTTTTCCAGGTTCCTCGTTTTAGTGCAACCAACATGCCCTGCCGCTTTCCTGAATGCAGTCTGTATGGACTGAATCATAAGTGAATACGGACAAAATGCACCTGTCTTTTCAGGATGAAAGCGAATTTCGGGCATAGAATACGCGGATTTGCGGACTTTATGCTCTGCACTTCATACAGATTGAACCAATCTGTACTAAAATAACGGTACGAACCAAAATTAAGCTACAGGGGCTCTTGCTTCTGTAGCTTTCTGCGTAAGAAGGGGGAATACGATGCCGCAGCAGCAAAAAGACTTATACAAAATTCTTGGTGTTGACAAAACGGCTTCTGCAGAGGAAATCAAAAAGGCTTACCACAAATTAGCCCGCAAATACCATCCTGATATCAACAAAGAACCAGGTGCAGAAGAAAAGTTTAAAGATATTAACGGAGCCTATGAAATTTTAGGCAACGAAGAAAAAAGAGCGCAATATGACCGCTTTGGCACGGTTGATGGACAGGGAGGATTTGACTTCAGTTCTTTCTACCAGCAGCAGTCCGGTTATGATCCATTTTCGGAAATTTTCAACATGTTTACCGGCGGCGGCTTTGGCGGCGCTCAGAGCCAGGCTTTCAGAAACCAGCCAATCCAGGGGCAGGATGTTTACAAACGCATGAACATTGACTTCATGGAGGCTGTAGATGGAACGACTCGCACCGTCACCGTTGATGTAGATGAGCCTTGTGAGCATTGCCATGGTACGGGTGCTGAACATCCAGGGGATGTGCACACCTGCTCGCGATGCCGCGGGACTGGCCGCGTCACGGAAGTGGTCAATACGCCATTTGGCCGTTTCCAGCAGACTGAAGTGTGCCCGGAATGTCGCGGCACCGGTCAGACGATCAAAGAAAAATGCCACGAATGCCATGGCGAAGGCTACGAGCATGTCACCAAAAAACTCGATGTCAAAATTCCGCAGGGCATTCAGAGTGGCCAGCAGATCCGTCTGGTGGGCAAAGGCGAACGCGGCCTGAACGGGGGTCCAAACGGTGATCTCTACATTGAAATCAACGTCGGCGAGCATCCAGTCTTCAAACGGACTGGCCAGGATATCCGGGTTCAGGTTCCAATCTCCGCACTGGATGCAACCTTAGGCACAACGCTGAACGTTCCAACCGTCCATGGGGATGTTGAACTCGAAATTCCAGCTGGAACCCAGCCAGGCCAGCAGTTCCGTCTCAAAGGCAAAGGGGTTCCATACGGCAAGAGTGCCGGGGATGAGTTTGTGGATATTAAAGTTGAAATTCCAAAACGAATCAGCGAAAAAGACCGCGAACTGTATGAACAGCTGCGCAGTTCCGCTGAAGCCAAAGCCGACAGCCCATTTGAACGCTTCAAAAAATTCTTCTCCGGAAAATAAACCCAAAAACAGCCCATTGGAACTGGATTCAGAACCGATGGGCTTTTTATAAGGGCCAAATGGGCAGTGGCAGGAAGAAGTGTTCTCTTGCAAATGGCGGCTGAAAATGGAAGAAACCAGCTGAAAGGACAAAGAACCAGACAAGGCCCGGACAAAAGATCGGACAAAAAACGGGATTTAACAGTTGGATAAATAAGGCAATTTTAAAATAATAAGGGCTAAATGATTGAAATTCCGTTATCGGCTCATCCTCCATTTTTCACCTGTCCACTATTCTTTGCATGTCCATCGTCACCAACATGTCCTTTGTTATCAAGCTAGGCGAATACGCCACGGCTTGCCATGGGGATGAAAGCCCTCTGAAAGATGCTTTTGAGATTCAATAATGGATAAGATGCGACCGACAAAAGCGCTAAAAGCAATTTTTTGTCTGTTATATATGAACGTTTACGCCTGAAATCAACATTTTAGGGTTTGTTATGATCATTAATTGCGAACGTTTTTAGTCAACCTGACCATGAAAGGGACATTTGTCAGGCCCATCTGGATAAATAAAATAAATGCGTTTTCGGTCTTTTTATTGCGCATTTTTTGCGTCTGATGTACAATAAATATAGAAATAGAAAGCGCGTAGGTCTGCCAGTATTTTGGAGTTAGCAGACATACTTTGTACAGAATGATCAAAACTGATAACCTGCCTTATCATCTTTCTATTGGCGGCCATTATATGTTTGATTCTGAAGAGCTGGATGTCTATCTTGGGAAGACTCCAGAAAAGTCGCAAAGAACCGCCATTGGTTATTGCCGTGTTTCTACAAAGAAAAGAATGGCGGACCTGGAAAGGCAGGCAGATGTTGTTGAGATCTATATGCAGAAGCAGGGCTGGCAATACCAGATTATTGAGGATATTGGATCTGGAATGAATTACAAAAAGCCAGGTCTGCTTAAACTGATAGATCTGCTTATAAACAGAAAAGTCAGTCACATTGTCATTACCCACAAAGACCGCCTGCTGCGTTTCGGCTTTGAACTGGTTGAATATCTTGCCAAAAAGATGGAGACAGAAATTGTAATCATCAATCAGGGAGAAGAACGAAACAGTGCGCAGGAACTCACAGATGACCTGATTGCCATCATTACTGTTTTTTCTGGCCGCTTATATGGTTCATGCAGCAACAAGAATAAGGGATCTTGAGCAATGTTTGTTCCGAATAGTTTGTTTCACAATTTTGAAAAATTTCATAAGTAATCTGCCCAATAGACATAGGAGTGATTTCTATATCAACGAGTCATTAATGGAAGATTGAAAATTTTCATAATCACTTGAAAGCAAAGTCTTAGAACAAACATCGCACAAGATCCGAATAAGAAAATAATTGAAGAAACCAGGAAACTGCTCAAGGAGGACAAGGAAGATGAGTCGATCGAAAAAAACAATTCAGATGGTGTCCGTCAGACTGGACAAAAACCAGAGCAGACAGGCAGATAACTTATTTCTCGCCTGGAGAGAAACCTATAACCTTCTTGCTCCTTTTGGCTGTTCCATTGAGTTGATGGGAAAGTCCTGGAAAAAGTGCCGGGACCAAATCCGCGCTGAAAAACGACAGCTTCTTAAAGATACGACCAATCACGTAGCTAAATTGACGGGTATTTCTTTTCCAAAGGGAATGCTTCCTTCATGGCTCTGGACATGTGCTATGCAGTCTATCATCACAAACCGTAAATCCATGGAGGAAGAGATCATCCGCCGTATCAAGGATGAACTCTATACGAAGTACAAGATGAATGCCCAGGAAGCCTCAGTTGTATTTTATGTGGTCAAGACGCCTTCGCTGTTTAAACCAATCATTCGAAATCATCGGTTTGAACCTCTGGAGATTTCCAATAAAGATATCGCTGGCCGCCTGAAAAAATGCGATCCTGTCAGAATCCACCGGCTTCTCACTCATGCGGCAAGAAGGTATCGACAGTACCATAAACCAGTTCATACCAACAAAGGCAGCTGGATGAAAATTGACAAAAACGGTTATACAATCCGTCATGAAGAGAATACAACAATCATTCAGCTGATGGGGTTAGGAAACCAGGAGCCATTTGAAGTCAAACTCCGGGGGATTTTCTATACATCCAAAAAAGAAAAGACCAGAGGCAACCTTACTGTGCTCTATGACCGTGAAAAAAAACGTCTGGTTTTTCAGAGACTTGTCGAAGTAAGAAACCATCCTTCCAAGTCAGAGAAGAACGTTGGCGTAGATGCTGGAATTACTTCTTTGCTCAGCACTTCCAATAATATTTTGTCTGCTGAACTTAAAAAGAAGAAAACTGAAGATAAAAAACAGGTGTTGCGCAAAAACAAGAGCAAGGCGGCTGAAACTTTAGACCAAAGAACTTACAAAGAATGCTTTTATCCTGCTTCTGATTTTCTGAGTGCGCGAGGAGTTCAGAGAAACCGGATGCGGGATCGAAGAAAAAATCTTTTAAAGCAGGCTGACCAGGAGAAGTTTGCATCTAAAAAACCGGATCTTTCCCCTCAGGAAAAGAAAGCCTGCGAAGAACGGACATACTCGCTTTTGCGCAAGGCAGAAAGGATCAGAAAGAACAATATCCGCGGTAGAAAGTCCTTTGCCCGCCAGTCCAGAAAGATCCAGGCCCATCTGGAATGCCTGATCAACGAAGAAATTGCTTTGGTCCTGAAGACAGACCAGAATGTCGGCCATATTGTAATGGAAGATCTGGATATCCGAGGGGCGGCCAGCAAGTATAAGCGAATGAACCGCCTGCTTTCGGAATGGATGTATGGCGTCCTGCAGGAGAGAATCGAATACAAAGCCGGCCTGAAGGAGATCGGAGTCTCGTATGTCAATCAGGCCTACAGTTCCCAGTACTGCCACATCTGCGGAGCAAAAGTTACCCGCGACAAATCAGCTCATGAAAAGGCGTTTTGTCCTGTGCACAAAGAAATGAACGCCGATATCAATGCGGCGTCCAATCTTGTATGGATTTATGAGAATCATCCGGAAATCACCAAATGGACTCCCCGAGAGAGCATTAAGAAGCTTTATGAAGAGAGAATCGAGCAGTTAAAGAATCAGCAGGCAACAAAACAAGAAACAAAACAAGAAACAAAACAAGAAGTAAAACAAGTAACCAGTCAAGTAACACCATAACTCCCTAACTAACCAAGTAAACAAATGAATAGACAGCCATAATGACTGTCCGAGCTTTCATCAAGCCCGGCCGGAGCTGTTTTGTGAAATCTTCGGGTTTCTTAAAACTCAGGCCTGTACCGCGCCGGACGGGCTTTGAGGGGGACCAATTCTGCGAGATTGGGGTATGCCCCTTAAAATTACAAGCTGTACTTTCCCCGGAAAGTGCGGTGCGTAAAGCGGGACTTAGATAAGATTGAAGATTCAGAGTGGAGTCCAAAAGACAAGGCTTTGGATCACCATTCAATTTAACCCTTCGACCGCCGGCTAATGCCGAACACTGTTCGCAGGCAGGAGTGAGTACATTTTATCCCTCCAAGGACAAATTCTACTCATTTATTGAAGGGACAAAAGACCAGATGAAAGGACAGACGAAGGGGATCTGAATCCATTGAAATCAGCGTCCTGGCTGTTGCTTTCAATGGTTTTGGAACTAAAATCAGCTGAGTGCTGAAAATGGCTTTTTGTCCTGAAGAGTCTAAACTGAAGGTAACCCCAAACACGATCCTGGCCCTTTATTTCTCTAACCTCTCTCTAAAGCAGCTTTGAACCTGGTCTGGATAACTCTGAATCCACGCTTCAAAAAAGTTACAGACCTGTCTGGACGTATCAAAAGTCCACCAGGCTGTGCAGGGACAAAAATCGCTTTAAAGGTGGTCATTTCAGCCACGGTTTTGGCAGAAATAATCAAAAATATAAAAGGACACACATGTAAATCAGACGCTGTCCGATTGAAAAGCCAGCTGGCTTTTTGGAAAGGACTGAATATGGCAGATAATACAAGACTTTACTCGATTCTCGGGCTGACTCCAGATGCCGATGACAAAGCCATTAAAAAGGCATACCGGAAACTGGCGATGAAGTATCACCCTGACGTGAATAAAGACGCAGGCGCAGAAGATAAATTTAAAGAAATCAACCTGGCCCACGAAACGCTTTCCAACCCGGAGCGGCGGGCACTTTATGATAAATACGGTGAGATTTCCCTTGATCCAAACTTCAATGAAGATATGTATAACGCCCAGAGAGGATTTGGCGGCTTTGGAAATGGCGGCTTCTCCTATTCTGGTGATGGTGCAGGCTTTGACTTCTCCGATCTCTTCGGTGGAGGAGGAAGCAGCTTTGGCGGATTTGGAGGCTTTGGCGGCGGCCAGGGCGGCTTCAGCTTTGAAGACCTCTTTGGCCGACAGAGCAGCCAGTCCCATGAATACCCGGCAAAGGGTGAAGATCGTCATGGAAGCATTACGATCGACTTTATGGAAGCGGCCAAAGGCGGCACGGAAACGCTCACGTTTAATGTAACCGAACCAGGTCCGAACGGCACCCGTGTCAGCAAACCGCTGACGCTGGAAGTTAAGATTCCAGCCGGTATCCGGGAAGGCCAGAAGATCCGGATTCCTGGCAAAGGAGAACCGGGCGTATTTGGCGGCCCGGCAGGCGACCTCTATCTTGAAGTCAATATCAAGCCTGACCAGACCTTTACCCGGGATAACCTGGATATCATCGTTGAAGTCAGTGTGGATTGCGTTACGGCAGCTCTTGGGGGAACAATCGACGTTCCAACCCTCGATGGCACAGTAGAAATGAAAGTTCCAGCTGGTATTCAGTCTGGCCAGAGACTGCGTCTGAAAGGCAAAGGAATCGCTTCCTCTAAAGGTACTGGTGACGAATATGCGAAGATTCGCATCACTGTTCCAAAACCACTGACCGACGAACAGCGCGAGCTCTTTGAAAAATTACGTGATCTTCAAAAGTAAAATCAGATTTCCAAATTCTGTTGGATTCGATTCGATCTCAACAGCCGAACGCGACAATTTCCGTTCGGCTGTTTTTCAGTGAAGCAATCAATCGGACAGAAGATGCCAATCTTGGCGGCGATCCGCTATAATAACCGGGATATGAGGTGAAAAAATGGATGAAAACAAAAATCAGGTTCCAAACGAGAAACCTGTTAAACCAAACGAATCTGGCAGCGATGTTGTCGAAACCGTCGAAGTTGTTGAAGAAGAAGTGATTACTCCTGTAGATTCAGAAGATAGAGCCCAGAACAATCAGGAGGATGGGATCAAAGAACTGGCCGGCTATGGAAAAGAGACTCCATTAGAGGGCGAAATCATCGATTCTGTTCCAAGTACTGGCGATGAAGAGGCCGAAGCCGTGGATCCAGAAGTTGTTGCCAGTCTGGATAACCAGATTAAGGATCTGATGAAAAAATACAAGATGACTATGTGGGCTCTGGTTGCCTGCATCGTTGTCTATCTGCTTTTCCTGTTTGTCATCAAAACCGCCTACAGCACATGGATTGTCTTAGGCATTTGCGTGGTGATGATCGCAATTGCCGTGTATAACACCAAAATCTCCCGCCAGGTCCAGAAACTGGCGCTCGAAAAACGCCGTCTGACTCATCCCAATGACGCTCCTGCGGCTTCCCAGCCTGCTTCGAGCGGCCTGATGGGCAAATCGACAGCCGGTGCTCCAGTTGGTGAGGTGGATTCCAGCCAGCCAATCGTGGCCAATGCCACTTCCTTAAATGATTTGCCAAAACAGTACACGGTGCTTGATGATGTTGAATTTGGCGATGGCCAGCGGGCAGCCAATGTAGTTGTTTCCCCTTACGGGATTGCGGTGGTCGGAAATGAAGATCTGCGCCCGGAAATGGAAGCGATCTTACAGGAAGAGGGTCTGGAAGACATTCCCGTTTCTTATTACAATCCGGATGAAGAAGTCAGCAGTATTGCGGAAAAGATCCAGGAAGATAAAATGGTTGTTCTCGATGAAAACAAAATCATGTCTCTTCTGTTAAAACTGACGGGAATTAAACGCTAGAACGAACTTTTCTTCCTTCAAGCGAAGAATCAGGATGCTTTTTTCCATCCTGCAAGAGTAGATTGGCATGAGAATCAGCAACTCCATGCTTTTGCGTAAAAAAATGAAAATGCTCTGAATTCCGGTATGGAAGATTACCGTGGAATTCAGAGCATTTTTATTGCGTGAATTAGCTTGAAATTGGCTTAAACATAAATGATTAATCCCTATAAATCTCTGGGTTTATAGGTGCCCGATCCTCAGAAGATCCATTTTGTCCAATGGGTGGCTAGCGCAGTGAATGGTTTTGCTGGAGAGATGCGCTGAACAGACTAGGAATAAGACTGGATCGGCCAGTTAGTCAGCCAGAGAGGGAAGGATCAACGATCAATTTCATTCATGTTCATGACAACTTGTCGGATCTGTGAAAGGTCTTTGACTTCATCATAAATATTGCCGGAATCCATCAGGCGGATATCCTGTACACCGGCTTTGATGGAACTGTTGATGCCGGCCAGTGAATCTTCAATGACAGTCATTTTTGCCAGTGGAACATTCAGGATTCTGGATGCTTTCTGGAACATAGCCACTTTATCTTTATAACTTCCGTCATCATAAACGATATTCTCAGGTTTGATCCATTGATCCAGGTGGAAGCTTTCGACAAAGAAATCAATATTGTCTTTGATGGATGCAGAAGCAATCGTAAACGGAACGCCTTCGGCTTTCAAGTCATCGAAGAGTTTCTCAGCTCCTTCGACCAGATGGAAACTGGGCAGGTCTTCCACACAGGCTTCGCGATAGTATTTTTCCTTGAGCTTGGATAAGCGGTCTGCTTCTTCGGGTGTGGCTTTTCCATTGGTCAGGTAGCGGACAATTTCAATGTTAGGTTTTCCGTTCATGTGAGTATGCAGCTCTTCTTCCGTGATGGGCGTACCGCGAAGTTCTCTTGCAATTCGGCTCCAGGCCTTTACATGTTTGTCGTTATCGAAGAACAGTGTTCCGTTAAAATCAAAAATTACTCCTTGCATTTCGTTTTCTCCTTTTTTATGCTTATCTTTCTGGATTTGTCTGGTCTGTTCCAGGCTGCCGGCGCAATGCCTGGCCTGGAGGGATGACTCTTGTTTACTTTGCGCGGCTTGCTTGTTCTGTCAGTTCTGGCTGATCCGCTTTGTTTCCCTCCCGGATTTCGTCTGCTTGATCGCGGCTTGGGGCTACGGTGATACTGGTGAACTGGCGGTAATGATCGAGGGTGTCCTCTGAGACTTGATCATCTGTAATGACTTCATCGATATTGTGAAGCGAGTAGTA
Organism: Allobaculum sp. JKK-2023; assembly: GCF_034745455.1. Lineage (NCBI taxonomy): Bacteria > Bacillati > Bacillota > Erysipelotrichia > Erysipelotrichales > Erysipelotrichaceae > Allobaculum > Allobaculum sp. JKK-2023. Next base: position 2,097,566 of record NZ_JAYERV010000003.1, read on the forward strand.
AACATAAAAATCTTCACGGTTAAATTTGTGATCGTCTGCCAGCAGGTAGACGGTTTTTGCGTTGTTGCAGGCAATCTTCTGGAGTTCGCCTTCTTCCATGGATGAGGTCGTGATGGAGTTATCGGCGATGCCATTGCAGGAAATGAACGCTTTATTGAACTTCATGCTTGCGACGACCTGGTTGGCAAGCGGTCCGCAGAAAGCCTTGGTATTGGAGCGATAGGATCCGCCAACCAGAAGAATCTGGTCATCTTGTTTTTCTTTGAGCGCCTCAAAAGCCGCCAGAGAAGGGGTGATGACGCGGACGTTTCTTTCCTTTAATAACTGGGCCATCATTTCAATCGTTGTTCCCGGTCCAAGAAAGATGGTTTCATGCTCACCAACCCGATCCACCGCTGCTTTGGCGATGGCCAGTTTTTCTTCGACTTTTACTGTCGCTTTTTGCAGGTGGCTCAGTTCGTAATCAATGTTATAGTCAAGCGATTGGGCACCGCCGTGAATCCGGATCAGTTTTCCGTTTTTTTCCAGTTCATCCAGATCGCGTCGGACCGTCATGTCGGATACCCCCAGAGCGTTGATGATCTCGGATGCGGTGACAATTCCTTTTTCGGCAATCATTTCCTGGATCCGCATAAGACGTTCGCGTTTCAACATACATGAATCCTCCTTGCATCTGCATTTTTATTTAATACGGAAATTTTATACAGGTCAAGCTTAAACAAACAAAAACAAACATTTTTTCTTCTTTAGTCGGTGAGTAAGCGGTTTATATGTTTGAAAATGTTGTTTGAAAGTGTTGACTCATGCGTAGGTGTCCTGTATATTGTGGGTGTAACAACAAAGAAGAACAAATTCGAACAAGAACAAACGAAGGCGTTCATACACAGCGGCCATCGCCCCCGATGACTGCTGCTAAGGAGAGAAGAATGAAAAAATTACCTGAAGATTTTCTGTTTGGCGGGGCAACGGCTGCGTATCAGGCAGAAGGCGCAACCCACGAAGACGGAAAAGGGGAAGTGGCCTGGGATGAATACCTGGAAAAACAGGGACGCTTTCTGGCGGATCCAGCCAGTGATTTTTATCACCAGTACCCAAAAGATCTTGAACTGTGCCAGATGTTTGGCGTGAACGGGATCCGGCTGTCGATCGCATGGAGCCGGATTTTCCCGAAAGGAAAAGGCGAAGTCAATCCGAAAGGTGTGGAGTTCTACCACAACGTTTTAGCGGAAGCGAAAAAACGGGGAATTAAAGTCTTTGTGACTCTGCACCACTTCGACACGCCTAAAGCGCTGTTTGATCAGGGGGACTTCCTGAACCGGGATACAATTGATGCCTTTGTCGACTATGCGAAGTTTTGCTTCGACGAATTCAAGGAAGTGGAATACTGGACCACATTCAACGAGATTTACCCGATTGCAACCAACCAGTATCTGTTAGGAATCTTCCCACCTGGTATCAAATACGACCTGACCAAGGTGATTGCCTGCCTGCACAACATGATGTATGCCCACGCCAGAGTGGTGAATCTGTTTAAGGACAATGGCTATCCGGGTCAGATCGGTGTGGTGCATTCGCTGGAAACCAAATATCCGGCCAGTGATGCGCCAGAAGATATTCATGCGGCGTTCCTCGATGACGCCCTGTCCGTGCGCTTCTTGTTGGATGCAACGTATAAAGGTGAATATTCAAGCCAAACCTTGCAGGCGCTTGATGAAATCTGTCAGGCCAACAATGCTCACTATGAATTCCCAGAAGAAGATTTCGTGGAAATGCGCAAGGCAAAAGATCGCAATGACTATCTGGGTATCAATCACTACCAGAGCCACTTCGTCAAGGTTTACAACGGTGAAAACGCCATTCACCACAATGGAACCGGCGATAAGGGGACAGGCAGTTATAAGGTCAAAGGCATTGGCGAGCGGATTTACAAAGAAGGTCTGGAAAGAACGGACTGGGACTGGCTCATTTATCCACAGGGCCTGTATGACCTGATGATGCGGATCAAAGAGGATTATCCAAATTACAAGGCTATTTATATTACCGAAAACGGTATGGGCTATAAAGATGAATTCAAGGATGGCGTCATCATGGATGAGCCAAGAATTGACTACATCCGTAAATACCTTTCGGCCCTGGCGGATGCCATTGAAGATGGCGTGAATGTCAAAGGATATTTCCTCTGGTCCTTAATGGATGTCTTTAGCTGGTCGAATGGTTACAACAAGCGCTACGGCTTATTCTTCGTCGACTTTGAAACCCAGAAGCGCTATCCCAAAGCCTCGGCCTACTGGTACAAACAGCTCTCTGAGACTAAAACAATTGTCTAGACGCTGACCCAGGATAAACGTTTTGCGATCTAACAAAGAAGGAGCTGACTTTCTGGAAAGACAAGAAGAGACTGGTATCCAGAAAAGACAAGAAGTCAGATTCCACCGGATCGAAGTGAAAAGAGAGCTATAAGCAATAATCAATAACGAAAAACTGACGGAAAACTGAAAGTCAGACTTAAAAATAAAGCTTTAAACAAAGCTGAAATGAAAACTGTGAAGGAGAACAAGGACATGACGAAAGATGAATTAACAATGACTGGATTTGAAATCGTAGCGTACTCTGGCGATGCGAGAAGCACACTGCTCGATCTGCTCAAGGAAGTCAGAAACGGAAACTTCGCTAACGTTGAATCCAAACTGGCTGAAGCAGACGAAAACATCAACCTGGCTCATAAAAGCCAGACCCAGATTCTGGCCGCTGAGGCAGGTGGGGAAGACATGGATATGGGCTTCATTTTCATCCATGGCCAGGACCATCTGATGACAACCATTCTGCTGCGCGATCTGATTACTGACATGATTGAACTGTACAAAAGAGGATAAAGAGCATGAACGCGATTATTGCTTTTATTGAAAAGGGAAGACCTTTCTTTAATAAACTGGCCGGCAATATCTACCTTCAGGCAATTCGTGACGGTTTCTTAACCGCCATGCCGGCAATTCTGTTTTCCAGTATTTTCATTCTGTGTGCGGCGCTGCCGGAAGTCTTCGGCTTTGTACTGCCCGCTGAATTATCCAGCTGGTTATGGCGCGTCTACAACCTGACCATGGGTGTGGTGGCCATTCTGGTGGCCGCAACCACAGCCCGCTCTTTAGCTGAAAGTTTGAATCGTAAACTGCCCGCCAATCAAAGTATTAATGTCATTTCGGTCATGCTGGCAAGCATCTGCGGATTTCTGACACTGGCCGTTACAGAAATTGATGGCGGAATTGATATCACCTATCTTGGAACTAAAGGTCTGCTTTGCTCCTTTATTTCTGCCTTTTTGTCCTGCAATCTATATAAGTTCTGCATGATCAAGAATATTACGATCAAGATGCCGCCAGAAGTGCCAGGTGTCATCTCGAATGTCTTCCGAAATGTTTTCCCCTTCTCGTTTTCGGTGCTTGGATGCGTATTGCTTGATCTTGCGACAACCAAGATTTTTGGGGCCCGGTTTGCGGAAAGTGTCATCCTGTTGTTCTCTCCGTTCTTCCAGGCAGCCGATTCCTATCTTGGACTGGGGCTGATTGGCGGCGCGATGGCGTTCTTCTGGTTCCTTGGTATTCATGGACCATCCATTGTCGAACCGGCCATTGCGGCAGCCATCTATGCCAACGTTGAAGCAAACTTGATGTTGGTTCAGGGCGGAGAACATGCTTCCATTGCCCTGACCGCTGGATTCCAGAACTTTATCGTCTGCTTTGGCGGTACGGGTTGTACACTTGTTGTTCCATTCCTGTTGATGTGGTTTTGTAAATCCAAACAGCTCAAAGCTGTCGGCCAGGCATCCTTTTTGCCTTGTATCTTTAATGTCAACGAACCTGTACTCTTTGCAGCACCAATCGTGCTCAACCCGTATTTCTTCGTTCCCTTTCTGCTCACGCCCATCCTCAATGCATGGATCTTCAAATTCTTTGTCGATGTGCTCCAGATGAATTCCTTTATCTATGTATTGCCATGGGCGACACCGGCACCAATTGCGATGTTTTTAGGCACGGGCATGGGCTGGCTTGCGCTGGCTCTGGCCCTGCTGCTGATCGTTGTGGATGCGGTGGTGTACCTGCCATTTGTCAAAGCGTATGATACTTCCCTCGTTGAAGAAGAAGCCAAAAACCGCGAAGCAGAACTTGAAGAAGAAAAAGCGGAAAAAGCTGCTCAGGTTGCACCAAAGACAATCGAAGTCGCTCCGGTTTCCAGCAATCAGACATCTGAAGCAAAAGCTGGAAGTGAAGCGGAAATGGCAAAAGCTCAAACAATCGAGCAGACTGCTTTGTCCAATAGTGAGGATTCGAGTATGAAGCCGCTCAATGTTCTTGTTTTGTGTGTAGGAGCCGGAACGTCTGCGATGTTTGCCAATGCGGTCAACAAAGGGGCGCAGGAAAAAGGTCTGCCTGTAACAGCCCAGGCGGAAGCGTTTGGTGGTCATACTGGCATTCTGCAAAACTTCCAGCTTGTCGTCTTAAGTCCGCAGGTGCAGACCCGCTACGATGAAATCAAGGCGGATGCGGATAAGTATGGAATCAAAGTGGTGAAAACCAAAGGGGCGCAATATATTAACCTGACGCGTCAGCCGGAAAAGGCCGTTGACTTTGTTGTTGATGAAGTGAAAAAAGACTGATCCAAGTCAGCTGACAGGTTTGCTTCGAATGTTCGTGAACGATAGACGGATTTTAGATGATTCATCCTTGATCTGATGTCGCTACTGCCGCCTCTATCAATAAACGAAGAATATGAAGCGATGCTCTGTTTATGTAGAAACGCTCTGTTTACCAGATGGAACAGAGCGTTTCTTTTGTTTGTTCAAGGAAATTAAAGGTTGCTTTTCGTCCTGTGCTGCTTTCTCTTTCATCTCTGGCAGTGGATCAGAAATGGTGATCCAGCCAATCCAGAAGTTGGCAGGATCGCAAAAAGGCCTGGAAATCTTGGTAGAACCCGATTTCCAGGCCTGAGGATCATGAATTCGAATGCTTTTTTTCTTTTCGTATTCTTCCCGCTCTTTGAGATATTCAGGATCTTTCTGGGTTCGCTGGCTAAGATTTTTAAAATCCTTGAAATCAGGATTAATTCCATCTATATTCTGGATACCGGAGATAACTCGACAGGTCAATATCTAGATAGTGGTTAACAACTAGGCGTATGTGAAGTACGTCGTCCTAGATAGGGAGAGTCCTTTGATTAGGACTCTTTTTTGGTTGTGTGGTTAACATTGCACAGGAATGATGAATAATTTACGCTCACCTGTTCGGTGAAAAGCAAAACGGCCGAAAACACGTTCTTTAAAGGTGTTTCCGGCCATTTTTCGGTTTTGGTGAATTGTTCAGGTTTAAGTGGGATTCCGCGATATTGTTTAACTGTTAAAATCCGTTATGGTCGTACGGTTTGAGATTGTCAGTCAGCAGGATTTGCGGTGGAATCAGAACCTGCAGAGTGGCTGGAAGCCGTGCCTGTAGGGGTAGAGGAAGATGAAGAAGTCTGGGAACTGGCGCTGGCTTCCGCTTTTGCCTTGGCAGCCCGTCTGGCCTGGCGTTCTTTTTCGTATTCTTCCAGCTCTTTGAGATATTCAGGATCTTCCTGGGGCTCATTGGCTTCGGACTTATACAACATCGACCAGTCGACTTTGCCTTTCAGCCACCAGGCTGTCAGGATTGCTGCAACAGTCATGCAAGCCATCAAAATCCATCTTGGCAGTTTCCAGAGGGTATACCAGCAAGAGCCGATATATAACAAAAGGAAAACTTCCAGGGCACAGGCGCCAAGCTGGATGTATTTTTTCTTTTCCATAGCCTGGCCAAACTGGACACCCATGCCCGCAAACAGAACCAGAATACACATCGCCTCGCCCAGGGCATACCATAAGCCGCCAATCTGAGCGGGGTCAATATCAGCCGATGCGCTTGAAAGCAAGGAACTCAGCCCGATAAATCCGACAAATAAAGCTTCATAGGCAAATCCCTGTTCAAATCCAAAAACGACGGCTTTTGAAGACAGGAAGTTGTTCTGTAAATGGAAGCGAAAAGCCACCCAGTTGAGCAAAGTTAAAAGCAGCGCAAAAACTATCGAGTAGACCATGTTGAACAGGGCTTCATTGTTGATCAATGAAACAAACCAGTCCGACTGAATGAAAATCAGCGGCAGGATCAGGCGAACTAAAACAAGTGTCGAAATCATTTCCAGAATCCCGAAGACAACCGGGCGCCAGCCGTTGTCTTTGATATAGGTATAGGAAACGGTCATCACAAACGGCACCAGCAGGGTGAGGATGACCAGGACGATCTGAGAAAACAGAACCATAAGACAAATACTTACCTTTCCTTGCGGTCTGAAACCGCAGTTAGCTTCATTATAGCATCTGATTTTTTGCTTACGGGCGGGAATTTAAACTGAGGGCACTGACGGCTTTGAAATCGGGAAACAAGAAGAAATTCGAAACTGGCCGGAAATCATCGAAATCTCTCCAGGAAAAAGCGTTTGGGCAGGATCAGAAAATTCTCTTTTGGGGGTTTTGCGCTATGCTTGTGAACATGAGGAAAAATTCAATGATGCAAAAAAGCGGTGGAAACGACCGCTTCTCTTTATGGTCTGGCGCATTGTTTTGCTGCGCACTGTGGGGACTGGCGCCGCCGTTGATTAAAACAGGTTATTCGATTATGCAGATTGAATCGACCAGTTCGATTATCCTGTTTGCGGGACTGCGCTTTTTTCTGGCCGGTGTGATGGTCATTGCCTGGAGCAGTCTCCAAGAAAAACACTTTGTCCACCCGTGCAAAAAAGAGATCAGGCCGATTCTGGTTCTGGCCTGCTTCCAGACATTTGGTCAATATGTTTTCTATTATCTTGGCGGGGCGCATTCAACCGGCATGATGATGTCGGTTTTAAGTGGACTGGCTGCTTTGCTGGAGCTGGTTTTTTCCTGCTGGCTTTTCAGGCTCGAGAAAATGACACCGCTCAAATTCATCGGCTGCCTGACTGGCTTTACCGGAATTTTAATCATGAACTATACGGCCGGTGGATTTACCTTCAGTCTCAATGGCGAAGGCGTCCTGGTACTTTCGCAGGTCTGCGCGGCGATCTCGGCGATTTTCATTCAGATCTTCTCGCGCCAGTCGAGTCCGGTTTTGCTTTCGGGCTGGCAGTTTGCCATTGGTGGGCTTGCCATGATTGGAGCCAGTTTTCTGATTGGCCATCCCGTGATTCACTGGAATGGAGCGGGGGCGCTGCTCTTATTGATGCTTGCCTTTGTTTCCGCTGGTGCCTATACCTTATGGGGTGTTTTGCTTTCCAGATGGCCGGTTTCCAGTGTGGCGGTCTTTGGCTGCACGATCGGTCTGTTTGGAGTTCTGTTCTCGGCACTGTTCTTGCATGAGGCGCTAAGTCTTCGAATTGCGCTGGGTGCGATCTTTATGAGTGCCGGCATTCTGGTCGTTAACTTGAAAACGCAGAAGCTGGAAACCAATGCGCAGGCAGGCTGAGCGGCTGAAAAACTTACAGAGATGCATTTGCTTACAAGAACCAGAAGAACAACCAGTCTGCTCTTTTCATCAGGATCGGACTGGTTTTCTTTTCTTTTTCAGGTCGTTTGTTCGTTACAATAAAGCTGACAAAAAGCGGGCCTCTTTGCTCTGGCCGATCGATCTGGCAGGCAGAGAAGATACAGAATAGGTTTCTGTGCAGGAATAGCAGACAAATTTTGGACGGATATTTGGACGGACATTCAGATGGATCGGTGGTTATTCAGATCTATGGAGACCTATGATGTTCTATGCAACTCTATCCGGCTCTACAGGTAAAGAACCCCGCACTTTCAACTGAAAACAGACATCAGATCTTGAAAAACGAAAAGAAAAAATAGAAAGAGAATCCCAGACGACCCAGCCCCATCAAGGCTTGCTGGATGCAGATTTATGAAAAGCGGCAAAAAGCAATGAGCAAAAGGGGATTGGATGGTTTTGACGGATTCCAGGAAAGGAGTGGACAATGCGAAGAGTGCGAAAATATGCAGGACTGCTGATGAGTTTTGTTCTCAGCCTGTCTTTATTTGCCGGATGTGCGGATGAACACGTTGTGCGGGTGGGCGTCAGCGATGAAGCGCATATCCAGATTATTGGCTATATGGTCAGAGAACTGGCAGCTCGTAAGGGAATTGAGTGCCAGATCCGCCAGACGGGAAGTGGAATTGCAAGTTTGCAGCCAGCGCTGGAAAGTGACTGTCTACAGGTAGGCATTGAGTTTACCGAAGCGGCCTGGCGAAATGTTTTGCAGAAGAAAGACTCCTATCATGCCGGAGATCTGGGGCTTTTGCAGAGTGAATACAAGAAACTGGGGCTTTCCTGGTATAACCTGCCGCAAGTGAAAGATCATTACACACTGGCCATCTCCCGGCGGCTGATGCTCAAAGAAAACATCCATACACTGTCGGAGCTTTTGAAAATCGATGATCAGCTGACCATTGGAGCGCCGACGATTTTCTTTGAAGACTCGACAGGCTACCCGTATCTGCAAAGCGAGTATGGCTTTGACTTTGCCTCGACAAGCAACCTGCCGGAAGATGGTCTGGTTGAAGAATTGCTTGATCAGAAGATTGATGTCATTCCGGCTCATTCAGTCGATGGCTATGTCAATAAGGCGGAACTCGTGATTCTGGAAGACGATCTGGGAGTGCGCGAGGATATGACGGCAGGGATTGTCATCACGAAAGATGCCCTGAAGGAATATCCGGAACTGGCGCAGATTGCCAAGTCGATTGCGGCGGTCTTAACAGATGGTCAGCTGGCCGCTCTGGCTGGCGGAGTGACTTCGGATCTTTTTACAGCCCAGCAGGCAGCCATGATGCTTTTAAAAGCGAAGAATCTGGTTGCAGAAAAGCCAATGTCGGCGTAAAAAAACAATTTTCATGAAACGTTTTCAAAAATCCGGTCATACAAGGCCGGATTTTTTTTGGTCAACGTCTATGATGATGGTGGGAAAAGTTGAGCATTTAAATTGAGCACGATCAAATCGATGCTCTTGAATGCGAAAAAAGCAGTAAAAAGTATACAAAAATCAATCCGGAGTCAGTGAAGAAAAAAACGTTTCAAGATTGGAAAATAGGAATTATTATAGCGAAAAAATCCGTCAGCGCAAACGGAGTTTTCGTAATGCAACAAATGCCATGTGATGTGCAATTTCAATTTTTATTATGCCGCAATTTATGCAACAAAAAGCCCGCCATCTGCGGGCTTTTCTTTATGCCTAAGCGAATATTGAATTTGATTCCGATTCGGTGAGTTATATGATAACTTTTCGTGCAAACGACTTGCACCAAATTGTTTCGATATTATTTTGACAAGATACAGGTAAAAACACTCGAATATTGAAAAAATGAAAACGGAATCATAGAAAATCTGTGGGTTGGATTCATAAACCGAATGAGATTGGCCGTGTAAGGGGGAAGAAGGCGGTTTCAAAAAAATGCGGAAAACGTTTTCTAAGTGGTAGCACTTTCGCATAATGTTGCTATAATCAAAACAGAACAAGTTTGCGAAACAAGCCGGTGCGACAGTGAAACCCGGCGTGCAAACGATTAGGAGGATATATGAAAAATTGGCAGAAATTTGCTTCTGCGGCAGTGATCGGCGCAATGGCTCTGGCCGGATGCTCCAGCTCCAGCTCCAGCTCTGAAACAACGGGATCTACAGCTGGTGGTGAATCCACAGCAGCTGGGGATGCTTCTAAAGGATCTGTTTACTATCTCAACTTCAAACCTGAAGCTGACGCAGCATGGCAGGAAATGGCGAAAAAATACTCTGAAGAAAAGGGTATCGACGTAAAAGTTGTAACTGCTGCAAGCGGCAACTACGAAACCACTCTGATGTCTGAAATGGGCAAGAGCGGTGCTCCAACTCTGTTCCAGGTTAACGGACCTGTAGGTCTGAAAAACTGGGAAGATTATGCATACAACCTGTATGGCACTCCAGTCTTCGATCAGCTGACCAGTGATGACTATGCATTATATATTGGCGACAAAGCGGATAATGATGTCGCTGCAATCGCTTATGCAATCGAATCCTACGGTATCATCGTCAACACTGAACTGCTCAGCAAAGCTGGCTACACAGTAGATGACATTAAGTCTTTCGAAGACCTGAAGAAAGTTGCCGACGACATTCAGTCCCGCAAAGATGAACTCGGATTTGCTGCCTTCACTTCCGCTGGTATGGACGGCTCTTCTGACTGGCGCTTCAAAACTCACCTGGCCAACATGCCTCTGTATTTCGAATACCAGGATGATGGCGTAGCGGATAAAGAAGAACTCGCAGGAACTTATCTGCCAAACTACCGTCAGATCTTTGATCTGTACATCACAGATTCCACAACTCCGGGTGCTGATCTGGCTTCCAAGACTGCTGATGACAGTGAACGTGAATTCACTTCTGGTCAGGCTGTATTCTTCCAGAACGGTTCCTGGGAATACACAAACCTGATCGACAACGGCATGACAGATGAACAGATCACAATGATCCCAATCTACATGGGTGCCGGCGACGAAGCAAATCAGGGTCTGACTACTGGTACTGAAAACTACTGGGTAGTGAACAAAGAAGCAAGCGCAGATGATATCGCAGCGACTCTCGAATTCATGGATTGGTTAGTTACTTCTGAAGAAGGTACAGCCTTCATGGCGGATGACCTCGGTCTGACTATCCCATTCAAAGATGCAAAACCATCTCCAAACGTATTCGTTCAGGAAGATATCAAGCTGACTCAGGATGGCAAGACACCAGTATCCTGGAACTTCACAACAATGCCTTCTGAAGAATGGAAGAACGGTTTAGGTTCTGCTCTGACTGCTTATGCAGCGGATCCAACGGATGAAAACTGGGATAAAGTGAAAGCAGCATTCGTTGACAACTGGAAGACAGAAAAAGAACTTGCTCAGTAATCTGGACCATTCAAACCTCTGATTCTCAAATACAATTCACAGTTCACTGAATAGATAATCTGATCAAGACAATCTGATCAGCAGCTTTTCAACAATCCATCTGGATGAATCGACGGGCGGGCAGCTTTTGAATCCGGCTGTACACATCGAATCTTCCATGGATGGATCGGCTTCAGTTCATCCTTGTGCAAGTCTGTTTCCTGCAAAAGCAGGCTTGCACAATGGAGGGAGATGATCTGGCTGACTCTCTTCGTTGCAAGCCGGAATTCTTCTCTAAAGCTTCACGACATCTTTCAGAATAAGTTGAAAGATGTCCATATTCGTTCTGGAAACAGAACAACCTGATCTGGTGCGCAGGGTTCATGATTTTCATGAAGCCGCAAAACCAATACGGATTCAGACAGGTATTCATCAATCAATTCCTTCGGTTTGTATATCGAACTAACGCGCAGGCAGGAGGTCACTTCCGCCTGCGCTTATTGTTTGAAAGAACAACTTAATTTGACTGGATTTCAATCTGATCAGTCCTGAATCTGATTGAATTTAAATCAAGTCGAAACACCGTAAGGAAACAGTTGGCCAAAAAAGAAAAAATACTGATTTAGGAAGATAAGGAAAAAATTATGGAAAAGGCTCTGAAACGCTATGGCTGGATCTTCGTCCTTCCTACTCTGGCAGCATTTACGATTGGATTTATCATTCCTTTTTTAGAAGGTCTGTATCTTTCGTTTTGTCGGTTTACCACTGTAGGCAACGCGCGGTTTATCGGTTTTGGTAACTACGTAAGCGCCCTGACGGATCCATTATTCTTACAGGCAGCCTGGTTCACGCTGGCCGTTACAATTGTCAATATCATCGCAATCAACGTTCTTGCATTTGCGCTGGCAATGGCTCTGACACAGAAATTAAAGGGAACCAACTTCTTCAGAACGATCTTCTTCATGCCTAACCTCATTGGTGGTATTGTTCTGGGCTACATCTGGCAGATTCTGATCAACGGGATCCTGTCAATCTGCGGACAGCCGCTGTTAAAGCTGAATGCTACAGCCGGCTACTGGGGCATCATCATCCTGATGTGCTGGCAGCAGATTGGTTACATGATGATTATTTACATCGCTGGTTTACAGAACGTACCCGATGATCTGATTGAAGCCGCAAAAATCGATGGTGCCAACGACTGGCAGATTCTTTGGAAGATTAAGATTCCAATGATGATGCCATCTATCACGATCTGCGTATTCCTGACGCTGACCAACTCACTGAAACTGTTCGACCAGAACTTAGCTCTGACTAACGGTGATCCAGGTCATGCGACAGATATGCTTGCATTAAATATCTACAACACGTTCTACGCTCGTGCCGGTGCAGCCTGGAAAGGCATTGGACAGGCTAAATCGGTTATCTTCTCGATTGTTGTTATCCTGATTGGATTCTGGCAGTTAAGAAGCACCAGAAGTAAGGAGGTTCAGGCATAATGAAAAAAGAAGGCTCCAAAGTCAAAGAAGTCCTGTTATTCATTCTCATGTGCATTCTGACTGTCCTGTGGATTTACCCAGTTTTCATGATTCTGGTCAACTCCTTAAAGGTCGAAAGTGCAATTACAACCAGCAGTGTATTCTCCATGCCTGGCCCCGGTCAGTTTGCCGGCCTGGCGAACTATACTGAAGCATTAAATTCTCAGGGATTCTTATCTTCTCTGGGTTACTCCACACTGATTACCGTAACGTCTGTTGCTGCGATTATTCTTTGCTGCAGCATGTGCGCATGGTACATCATCCGTGTCAAATCGAAATTTAATAACTTTTTGTACTATTTATTTGTATTCTCCATGGTTGTACCGTTCCAGATGGTTATGTTTACCCTGTCTCAGACAGCGGACCTGCTCAAACTGAACACACCGTACAACATCTGGATTATTTACCTCGGATTTGGTGCCGGTCTTGCCGTCTTCATGTTTGCAGGCTTCGTAAAATCCATTCCAGTGGAAATCGAAGAAGCTGCCCTGGTTGATGGCTGCACACCGCTGCAGATCTTCTTCAAGATTGTCTGCCCAATCCTGAAACCAACTATGGTTTCCGTTACCATCCTGCAGGCGATGTGGGTATGGAACGACTACTTATTACCAACACTGGTTCTTGATATCACCAAGTACAAGACCATCCCAATGCTGATTCAGTACTTCCGTGGAAGCTATGGACGTGTTGCCATGGGTCCAATGATGGCTTCGATCATGATGACCATCATCCCAATCATCATCGTCTACATTCTGGGTCAGAAACACATTATTAAAGGTGTTGCTGCCGGCGCCGTTAAAGGATAAAGATTTTGGCCAAGGTCACCATGAAAGACATCGCCAAAGCTTCGGGCTGGTCCTTAGGGACTGTCTCGCGGGTGATGAGCGATGCATCGGGTGTCAATGAAACGGCCAGAAAAGAAGTTTTAGAAGCGGCACGACAACTCAATTATCAGAAAAATGATTTCGCCAGCGCTTTGAGACAAAAGCGCCCGGAAGGAATTTTGATGATTGTACAGGCTGACGGATGCCCGATTTATTCCCGACTGGCCTGTCTTGTGGAAAACAGACTGAAACAGCAGGGAAAAAGGGTTACGCTTGTTCAAGTTCACCATGATGAAAACGAAGCTGAAGCAGCCCATGAACAGATGCGCTGTCAGACACCGGGTGCTCTGATCTTTTTTGGGGCAAGACGCAGCAAGCTTCGTACTCTGGGTCGGAGCGCAGTTCCGGCCCTTTGTGTTGGTGTAGACCAGAGCGGACTCGGCCTGGAAAGACTGATCAGTTTCGGTCTCCCCCAGACTGAAGTGGCCCAGCAGTCCACAGAGTGGCTGTTTGAAACCGGCCGCAAATCCATTGGCGTCATTTTGAATGATCGCTATACCTATCCAGAACTGCAGGAGTCTTTTTTAGGCGTCCAGTACGCATTTTATTCCCGCGATCTGGTCTTCGTGGCCAATGATCGCTCGACCCTGCAGCCATCCACCCTTCGCGGCGGCTATCAGGGTCTGCTCCAGCTCATGCAGCAGGTTCCGGATGTGGATGCCGTGCTGGTGGGCGATGAGGACCAGGCTCTGGGGGCTTTGCGGGCAGCGGCAGATCTTGGCAAACGGGTCCCGGAAGATTTGGCCATTTTTGCTCTGGATCTGACCGAGAACGCTGAATTTGCGATTCCGCGGCTTTCTGGGATCAGACGGGATCTGGAAGACGATGCAAAACAGATCTGCGAGCTGGTTTTGAAGCTGGAAAGTCATGACTGGAGTCTGCTTGATCTTCCGATGCGCGAAGCTTCATGGCAGGTTCGCTGGAAAGAATCCTGTCCAAAGCCCGTGCATCCGTTTGATCCGGCTCTTTCTTAAGGCGAAATCATCCCTTCGAAACGTTTTCCTTTTAACCAGACTGTTAAAAAGAAATCAAACGAAGGCGAGAGTGCTATTATCGATTTATGGATTCTTGACGCTGGCTATTCTGATTCACCCGATAATATGCGAAAAACGATTATAACTATTTAGATTTATCTCATCAGCAGACAGAAGCCCCCTTCTGGATCGAACCCCATCCTGAGTCATTACAAAGCCTGCAGTCAGGAACGATTCTCAAAAAGGGAAAGCTTTCTGTCGATTAGAAAGAAAGGATACGTATATGAGAAAAAATGGCGTGCTTTTGCACATCACCAGCCTCCCTTCCAAGTACGGGATCGGTACTCTTGGTCAGGAAGCTTTCAATTTTATTGATTTCCTCAAACGCTCTCACCAGCAGTTATGGCAGGTTCTGCCTTTAGGACCAACCAGCTACGGTGACTCTCCGTATCAGTCCTACTCCACTTTTGCGGGTAACCCATATCTGATCGATCTGGATCTGCTTGAAAAAGACGGACTGCTCAAACCGGAAGAATTCAAAGACCTGCAATGGTATGAAGAAGAGGACTGCGTTGACTTTGGCCTCATGTACAACCAGCGTTATAAAGTTCTCGACAAAGCGGTTGAACGTTTCCTGGCTAACCCGCCAGAAGACTATGCGCAGTTTCTCGAAGATGAAAAAGACTGGATCGATGACTACGCTCTGTTCATGTCTTTAAAAGACAAGCACGAAGGCAAGCCATGGCTCGAATGGGATCCAAAATACCGGAAATACGACGCCACAAAAGCGGAAGCCTGGAAAGAGGAGTTCAAGGATCGCATGGACTATTACAAAGTCCTCCAGTATCTCTTTTACAAACAGTGGAGAGCGGTTCGTAAATACGCTTCTGAAAACGGTGTTCAGATCATCGGTGACTTACCAATCTACGTTGCCCAGGACTCCGTGGATGCCTGGAGTAACCCGGAACTGTTCATCTTCGATGAAGATGGCAAACCATCTTTAGTGGCTGGCTGCCCGCCTGATGGCTTCTCTGCTGACGGTCAGTTATGGGGCAATCCGATTTACGACTGGAAATACCACAAGAAAACCGGCTATGACTGGTGGATCCGTCGGATTGCGCATACGACAGAAGTTTACGATATCCTGCGAATCGACCATTTCCGTGGATTTGATTCCTTCTATGCCATCCCGGCTGGTGCTACAACTGCGAAAAAGGGTGAATGGCTTGAAGGACCAGGCATGGATCTGTTCAATGCGGTTGAAAAGAAACTGGGGAAAAAGACCATTATTGCCGAAGACCTTGGCTATCTGACTCCATCTGTTAAGAAACTGCTTGCTGACACAGGCTATCCGGGCATGAAAGTTCTTGAATTTGCATTTGACTCCCGTGATGGATCTGGGGCAGAGTATCTTCCATATAATTATCCAAAGAACAGTGTTGCTTATGCCGGAACTCACGACAATGACACAATCCGCGGCTGGTTCGAGAATATTTCGCCGGAAGATAAGAAATACGCCTGCGATTACATGGATGCCTACAACCCAGATGAATACAACTGGGAAATGATGCGCACTGTGATCGCTTCTCCTGCCGATACGACTCTCGTTCAGGCTCAGGATCTGCTCAATCTGGATTCTTCTTCCCGAATGAACACGCCAGGACGTCTGGGCGGCAACTGGACTTGGCGCTTAAAACAGGGGCAGCTCGATGACAATATTGAGGGGACTTTACGCTGGGTAACCGACCTGTATGGCCGTGGACCTGTTGTAAAAAAGCCTGAAAAAGGCACTGAAGACAAAGAACTTGTCGAAGAAGTAATGACTGCAGCGGACTAATTCAGAGTTTTTTAGATTTTAGAATCTGTCCAAAACAGATCAGGACTTTGCCAATTTCCTGATCTGTAATTTATCCTTCCTATACCTCTTACCAAGACAGGATATCTGCTCATTGCAGAAATATCCTGTCTTTTTCGGTTTTTCACAATTGCGCAATCTGATCCTCCACACCTGTTAGTGCTTTACGGTTATGTGGGAAATGCGGCCGGATGGCGGTAGGACCACATACAACATCTGGAGCATAGGACCATCAAAAAATAGAAGGTGAACGCCAATTTTACGACGTTCGCCTTCTTGAATGGTTTATTAAACTCTATGAGGGAGTGATGTCTGGTGGATTGCCAGGGGGATTACTGAGACTGCTGGAGTAATTCCAGATATTTTAACCAGTCACTTTCAGGAATTTCCAGCAGGTCGATGGCCTCCTTGCTGGAGAGATGGGCATTTTTCATGACCGCATGAATCGAACGTAACGATTCTTCCTGAATCCCCTTATGGATTCCTCTTTCTTCGATTGTTTCGCTTAAATTACACATTTTACTGTGGCTGCTTGAGCAGCGCCAGATATCTGGATCGATCACTTTCAGGAATTTCCAGCAGGTCCATGGCCTCCTTGCTGGAGAGATGGGCGTTTTTCATGAGGGCATGAATCGAACGTAATGATTCTTTCTGGATCCCTCTTTCTTCGATTGCTTCGCTTAAATTACACATTTGGGCTGCCTCCTTTTTCATCGATTGTGTCATCTGAATTCCATAGTCATTTTGAAGCGTTTCTGCTTTTTCAGCCGCGCTTTTGAGATCAGAGAGCAGAATATCCAGCATTCTCTGCGTACCATTGTAGTTTTCTGGTCCAGGCCCGCCAAGACAGACGATGATTACAGACATTAAGTCGTAGTGACGGACAGGCTCAATGGTGTGACCGACGATTGGACGTGGTTGAATCTCATACGCGGTGACGGTGTTTCTTTTCTTTACTGGCGGATTGGTACAGATCCAGATGGAGTAGACTTTCTTGATTTTTCCATACTGGGAATCAGTGAAATCGCGCTCATTTTGTGCAGACAGTAATCTTGCACCATAATAAATTCCTCGCTTTACGATTGGATAGCCTGGATAGTAGTTTTTCTGCGCCTCAATGTTGATGATCAGGCCAATCCGCTCGTTTGTATGAGGGACCAGTGCCCGATACAGAATATCGTAAGTTACCTCCCCTCATTGACGGATTTATCCGCTGTATCCATGCCTGTGATGACAGGATTTGTCTGGTCTGGATTGACCGGAATCACTGCTACCTCAGGCGTGCCTTCGATATATCGATTGGCAATCTCATCCACAGAATAGTCCTGGTACTCTTTCAAGTAAGATTTCATAATACGAGCAAGAATTACCTTCTCTGACAACAGCCGTTTACAGGCCGCGTCGTAGCTGGCTTTTTCTTCAGTGCTTTGCAGTTTGCCTGCAATGGATGTCGGATGCTTTTGTTCGTCCATTCCTTCTTATCCTTACAATTATAAGTGATCGGAACGCTCACAACTTCTTTTGCCAGTTTTTCCTGCTGCATACTCCTTGGACTGTATGATCCAAAGATCATCCAGAATGGAGAAATGCGGACTCACTTGTGGTCATTTTTTTGCTGGGTGAAAAAAGCATTTGATCCAAGCGGTCTTTAGAAGGGGCAGGCAATGGAGTTAAGGTGAATGTTCATCTTGATATACGTGGCTTTTTAGGAAGTGTTTAAAACTCTTCCAAAAATCGAAGAAAATGGTCCTCTACATTTTGGAGTTTTCCGGTTATGTGAGAAATGGGATCGAATTGGCAAAGTCACAGAAAAGAAGAAATGATTGGCGTAGAGCGCTTAATAAAGCCGGTCTGAGCGATTTTGAAAGGATTGAATTCGAACATCGGCTCGCTGGCTGTTGGGGGATGGATAGGCTGGAAAAGATTGATATGGACCTGCAAGATGGATCGGAAAGCTGAAACAAGCTGGAAACACCGAAAAAGCCTGAATTGCAATCAAACCATATACAGCGAAATTACGGGATTTGTTCGAAAATGAAGAAGATTTCGGATTTTGAATTGCCAAAAGGCAAAAATTGGATACTTGCTGCAATCGGTACGAAAGACAAATATCAGGGAAAAGCAGGGCGTAAAATCGGTTAAATTCAAACTTTACAGTATGAAAATCAATCGTTTACAGAAGAGTAAATTATGTAAAATTCCGATAAAGCCCGTGTAAATGGCCTCAGATTCTTTGAAAAGTCACAGGAAACAGTCTTGTTCAATTGTAAAGAAGATGAAAAAATAGGAGTAATCAGTTTTTAGACTCTGAAAGAGTCAGGAGAGGAAAATGAATTCAACTGTTTCTATGGTCCTCAGCCTTCTGACAGGGGTAGCGCTTTTCATTTTTGGAATGGGATCGATGTCAGATGGTCTGAAGAAAGTAGCGGGTAACAAGATGGAAATGATCCTGTACCGGCTGACCAATTCACCCTGGAAAGGCTTTTTGCTGGGAGCTGCTGTAACCTGTGTTATTCAGTCTTCCTCAGCGACAACGGTTATGGTTGTCGGCTTCGTCAACTCCGGTATGATGAAAGTCACCCAGGCGATTGGTGTCATTCTTGGCGCCAATATCGGTACAAGTATTACGGGATGGATCGTCTGCATGTCCTTTTTGGATGGTGCAGGCTGGGCTTCCTACTTTTCATCGTCAACGATAACAGCTGTCATGGCCGTCATTGGCATGTGCATGCATATGTTTGGCAAGCGCGATTCGATTAAAGCGTTTGGCAATATCCTGCTGGGTTTTGCGGTTTTAATGACGGGCATGAGCATGATGTCCGGTTCGGTTGCTCCGCTTAAGGAAAATCCACAGTTCATCTCCATGATGCAAACCTTAAGCAATCCATTGATTTCACTGCTCTTTGGTATTCTGGCCGCAGGCGTTTTACAGTCTTCCTCAGCGGCAGTGGGCGTTGTTCAGTCTTTGTCAGTAACTGGCGCTCTGACTTTCGAATCCTCTTTTCCATTAATTATGGGGATTGGAATCGGTGCTTCGTTCCCGGTTATGCTTGCTGCAATTGGGGCCAATAAAGATGGTGTGCGAACGGCACTTGTTTATTTACTGGCATCAATTATTTCAGCCGTTCTTGGCTGCGCATTGTTCTATCCGCTGGAAATGACTCATGTCTTCTCGTTTAACCGGATGATTATGGATCCATTCAGCATTGCGGCCGTAAACACGATTTTCCGTGCGGTTACGATGACTTTGATGCTTCCATTTACCAAAGCCATCAAGAAACTTACCTTCGTGCTTGTACCATCCAAGCCGGAAGAGGAAGAAGACCTCGACGATTTCGACAAACTCGAATCCCGTCTGCTGGCCAACCCGGACCTTGCTTACTCGGCTGCCATGGATGTTATGGATGGCATGGGTAGAAAAGCCAGGAAGGCAGTGATCCGTTCAGTCAATCTGATCAATGATTTTTCCAATGAAGGCTACCGAAAGATCTGCGATCTGGAACAGTCGCTGAATAAATATGAAGAGAAACTGGGAAAATACCTGGTGAAATTAACAGCTGCTGGTGTTACGTATCGTGAATCGCAGAATATCTCGAAGTCTTTACAGGCCATTGCCGACTTTGAGGCGATCGGTGACTATTCCTTAACGATTGCTGATCAGACAAAAGCCATGAAGGAAAAGAAAGAGAAATTCTCGCTGGAAGCCCTGGATGAGCTCAACGTCATTGCAGCGGCAGCAGAAGAAGCAGTCACAGTAACTGTCAATTCCTTCATGAACAACGATACAACGGAAATCAAGCGAGTCTTCGCGCTTTCCCAGCTTGTTTCGCTGTCTGCCAGCCAGATTAAAAAACGCCATATGGCCCGTTTAAAAGCCGGTACCTGCTCCATGGAACTTGGATTTGTACAGGCGGATATTATTTCCTGCTATCAGCGGATTGTTGATCATTGCGCTGCGATTGCTCTGGATATTGTCAAAGAAGCGGAAAAGGATTTCTCGATCCACCGGTATCTTCGTCAGTACACCACCGAGATGCAGCCGGATTATGCAAAAATGCTCCAGCATTACGAAACAAAGTATTCGATTTAGTAATCAATTACAGGTCAGCTTCCTGCATGGGGAGGCTGGCCTTTTGTATTGAAAAGCGGATGAAATCGATTACACCCTTCTCACACAGTGTCAAGTAAACGTAAAACGCTTAAATTGGGAATATGTAAGCGAATACGAACGATTCCAGATCGTGCAACAACGTGCAACAAAGCGTAATTAAACGGAACAGATGCACAAACCGTTGCATTTCAAAATGTTGAGGTATATAACAAAGGTGGTATTGAACCACCCCGTTCGAGGCCTATATGCCCTTAACAACCAGAAAGCTGGATCAGGACTAAGCTCGTGAATATTCTAACAAGCAAAAAACGGACCGCCAGGTCCGTTGATTGATCGGTTGGTTTATCGGCTTCGCTTAGCCTGCTTCCACTTTTGAAGACAGCGCTCAATCTCTTCTTTCTCACGACGGGAAATCATGAATTTCCCTTTCTTAGCAGAGATTTCATACTGACTGCCGCCATACTTTTCCAGCGAGCGGATAGTAGAATAGGGGATGTCGTCAGTATGGTAAACCAGCCCCTGTTTATAAAACAGAAGCCGGCCGTCATTCCAGCGCTGAACTGCTTTAGCCCCCAAAAAAACAGCGATCCCGATAAAACAGAGGGTCTCTGGCGAGAATCCGTTTTCTCCAGCCATCGTTAACGACTGGCTGCCAAACGACAGAACGAAAAATGCCAGGACGATATCAAGAAACAGCCAACCCTGATCAAAGGTGGCTTTCACAGTACCGGGATGCAGTTTCATGAAGTTTCGCTGATAGTCGAAGCTTTGTTTAAGTGAAACCGCTTGTTTATAGAGGAAGACAATACTCAGTGCGAGTATCAGAATCCCTAAAATCCATAACGAATAAAAGGCCATATGGTGTGCTCCTCGTGATCACGTTATTTTTTATCATATCAAATAGATGATATGAGTGTGAATCTGAAAAATGCAAATTTTAGCCTCTGAAGTGCCCTGGAGATTAAATATTGCGTTCACATGATTAGATTTTGGCGAAGGGCTTCGGTAAGGTTCTATACAGGAGGATCTCTTATGGACATGAACAAAACTCTGCAGGACATCGCTTCCCATTATTATGGAAAGCCATTAAAAGACTGCAGCACCCGTGAAATTTATTATATTCTGCTCGACCTCACGAAAGACTTGCTCAAAGACGTTCCGACGATCCAGGGTGATCGTAAACTCTATTACATTTCTGCTGAATTCCTGATTGGTAAACTGCTTTCCAACAACCTGATCAATTTAGGCCTGTATAAGGATGTCAGAACCGTTCTCGAAGAAAATGGCATCTCACTGGCTGAAGTCGAAGAATACGAACCAGAACCATCCTTAGGAAATGGTGGCCTGGGCCGTCTGGCGGCTTGCTTTTTGGATTCGATCGCAACTTTGGAACTGCCAGGAGATGGCGTAGGATTGAACTACCATTTAGGCCTGTTCCATCAGCAGTTCACAGATTACAAACAGCACGAACTGCCAGACCCATGGATTACAGATAACAGCTGGCTGACGGACACTGGCAAATACTATCCAGTCACATTCAAAGACTTCACTCTGCCTGCCCACCTGTATTCCATCGATGTAGTCGGCTACACCAAAAAGAAAAACAAACTGCTTCTGTTCGATCTGGATTCTGTCAATGAAGCAATTGTCAAAGAAGGCATCTCCTTCGATAAAACGGACATTGCTGAAAACCTGACTCTGTTCCTGTATCCAGATGACAGCGATGATAAAGGTCGTCTGTTACGTGTTTACCAGCAGTACTTCCTCGTATCCGCTGGCGCCCAGATGATTCTGGAAGATGTAAAAGCAAATGGCTGGGATCTGAAAAACCTCAGTGACCACGTTGTCATTCAGATCAACGATACCCACCCATCCATGGTTATCCCTGAACTGATCCGTCTGTTAATCCAGAACGGTTTAACAATGGATGAAGCCATTGCTCAGGTGGAAAAGACTTGCGCGTATACCAACCACACAATTCTTGCCGAAGCCCTGGAAAAATGGCCAATGAGCTTCTTACAGGAAGTCAATCCAGATCTGCTGCCAATCATCAAGTATCTGGATCTGCAGGCGAAGAAACGTTCTGAAAATCCAAAAACATTCATTATCGACGACAACAACCTTGTCCATATGGCAAGCATGGATATCCACTACTCCAAATCCACAAATGGTGTAGCAAAGATCCATACTGATATCCTCAAAAACACCGAGCTTCATGACTTCTATGAACTCTACCCAGAAAAGTTCAACAACAAAACCAACGGTGTTACCTTCCGCCGCTGGCTGCAGGCCTGCAACCCGCAGCTGACAGACTGGATCATCTCAAAAATCGGAGACGGCTTTTTGAGCAATGCGGATGAATTAAGCAAACTGCTCCCATTCACCAAAGATCCAGAAGCTTTAAAAGAACTGATGGCTATCAAGAACGTGAAAAAACAGGAACTGGCTGTTTTCTTAAAGAACCGCCAGAACGTAGATCTGGATGTCAATTCCATCTTTGATATTCAGGTTAAACGTCTGCATGAGTACAAACGCCAGCAGATGAACCTGCTTTGCGCTATCAATCTGTACCAGGAAATCAAAAATGGATATAAACCAGAACAGAAAGTCACCATTATTTTCGGTGCCAAAGCGGCTCCTGCTTATATCCTGGCGAAAGATATCATTCATGCAATCCTTGTCTTTGCTCAGATCGTAGATAACGATCCAGTTGCTTCCCAGTACATGCAGGTGATCATGGTTGAAAACTACGACGTAACCTGCGCTGAAAAACTGATTCCAGCTGCTGATATCTCCGAACAGATCTCTCTGGCTTCCAAAGAAGCATCCGGAACATCCAACATGAAGTTCATGCTCAACGGTGCTGTGACTTTAGGTACAGACGATGGAGCAAACGTTGAAATCCACCAGCTCGTTGGGGATGACAACATCTTCATTTTCGGTACAGATTCCGATACCGTCATCAGCCACTATGAACATGCGGATTACCACCCACAGTCCATCCTCGAAGCCGATCCAAAACTCAACAAGATCGTTGACTACCTGGTCGGCGAAGAAATGATGACATATGGCGATCCAGAGTGCCTCAACCGTCTGCACCACGACATCACAACGAAAGACTGGTTCATGGCTCTGCTTGACCTGGATTCCTACATGGATGAGCGCAAGAAAGCCTATGCTGCCTACGCAGACCAGGCAAACTGGGCAAAAATGGCTCTGACCAACATTGCGATGGCTGGTTACTTCTCTTCCGACCGCACAATTGCCCAGTACAACAACGATATCTGGAAACTGAAAGATCTCAAAGGCTTCGAAAACGTAGATAAACCTTTACAGTCTGCCACTGAATTAGAAGCGGATACTCCAGCGAAGGCCGCTTGCCCAAAAGAAGAAGTGCCTGTAAAAGAGGCTGCTGCTCAGGAAAAAGCCTGGGATCATAAAGTGACTGAAGCCAATTCTGCTCCAAAGAAACTGGCTAAAGCCGCTTCGAAAATGACCCTCAAAAAGAAATCGAAATAATCGACGGATATAAAATCGTCGTTTCGAAAGAATCACAATCAGAATTACCATGCGAGAATAACCAATAGACAATCGGCAGCTGATCCAGCAAGTCAGCCTCCGATCCAGAATGAAACCCAATCCGAAAATCAACCTAAACCAATTCCTTTGAATTTCCCGAATCCATTTCGATCAGGGCATTGAAAGACACCTTCAAAGTCTGAGTATCCAGCAAATGCTCCAGATTCTTGAATCTGAACCTCAAGTCCTGACTCCCGAAATATAAACCTGTTTGAAAGACCGAATGATCTCGCCGTTCGGTCTTTTTTTTCATATCCGAAAATAATTCGACTGATATTTTTTTTTGCTTTTTGAATCTGGTAAAACATCTTTATCAAAAGCATAAAAGGTGTTTCATAGAAGAAGCGTTCAGAGAAAAATACAAAAAAGTTCTCACCTGATGAAACACCCTCCTCAAAACCCCGTATATGGAGACGTAAGGTTTGGAAGAAGAAAAATTCATCGGCTCACGAAAATTTACAGACTCCATGGCAAGTCATGGGGAGCGAAACATATCCTTATCGCATGGCAGGACAGTTTCAGCTATCGTCTGCGAGCAGCCTGGAGGAATACTGTCTTCGGACAATACTGCTATGTTGTTTACGTCATCACACCTTAAGATGTCGTTCTAGTCTTAAGTTCTATGATTCTCTTTTAGCCGTCTGTTTGAGGGAATAGGAGCGCACAGCATACCTTACAGCCTTCGGGCAGATTTATTTACTGAAAGGAGGGATCAGCGATGCCAGAAGCATTGACTGATGGGCTAGACATTTATGGCAATTCATTGAGGCCGACAAAACGGTACCCAAAGATTGGCAGACTGTTAAAAACAAAGAAAGCCAAAATCACAAAGAGGACTCCATTTTCGGTACAGCTTTTATACACACCTGACATACATATGATTCAAAAGATCACATCAGGTGTAGATGCTGGATCTATTGGACAGACTGCAAGAACGAAAATAAGTACATCAATTGGAGATCAGACCATTTTCATTTATATGCAGCAAATTAAGGAAGGAAATTGAATTATGGGGCAAAAAGATATTTTGGAAAAAAGATTCGAAAATAAAATAGAAAACTGGGCCGAGCTTGCGAGGCCCAGTTTTCTATTGAACCAACACGCAAAAGCCCTGATCTGCGGCCATACCCCCTCGATCGAATCAACCAAAGGAATATTTTGAAATCAGGACTTTCGTAATATATTTTTAAAATAATCTTATATGGGGTACTAATTTCTATAAGGAGTGTAGAGAAGATGCCAGTTTTAGAAAATCAAGGCATACTACCCCCTTTCCCCCAAGATTGTGTTTATAAAAATGTGCTTGTTATAGTTATGTAAAAACGGTTCTTGGAACCCCAAACAGCCTTAAACATTCCCAGGAACTGACATATTCCATTTCTGAACCGCATTTTTTACAACGTCCAATTGACTGCTTGGGAAATACCTTACTAAGGAAATGGATCAGAGGATTTTCTTTCGGTGGATTTACATCGGTAATAGTGATCACTTTATCACTCTGACGTTTAGATTCTTTGATCAATTCCTTTAGTTTGGGAATCAAAGAACCTTTGCGGCCGCTGCTTAAGAAACCATAGCCGCGTTTTGTGTTGAAGTAGCGAGGAGGAATATGCATCATAAACCGACGCAGAAATTCCTGGCCCGTAAGTTCCATCGTTTTAATCTCATTGTTGTCTCGATAGTCTTTATATTTGAATTTCACGATCCCGTTTTCGTAGGATACGATCCGGCTCTCAGTAATCGCTACTCTGTTGACATAACGTCCAAGGTAATCAATGACGTGTGATGGATCGCCGGTAGATTCACGGATTTCGACGTTCCATTGCTTTTTATCAGATTCTTGAATGGCCTCATTGAGTTTACTTTTATCAAAGGTATCGTCCGATGAGAAGTGTTCTTTGAGCCGTGACATGAATTCGTTTTTGAAGTGAGCAGCGAGTTCTTTGACAGGGAACAGGAATGTCTTGCCATCTCTGGTTGTTTTCTTTGGGGTCACCCACTCTCCTGAGTCAGACAGAGCACCGGCACAGAAGACGACATGGATGTGGGGATGAAGATCAAGTTTTTGTCCCCAGGTATGAAGAGCACAGTAAAAGCCAGGCATTCCGCCAAGGTACTTTGGGTTGGCGGAAAAATCAAGAAGAGTCTGCCCGACACTGTCAAACAGGCAATTGTACATGAATTCAGGGTCATACAGACAAAGTATGTTGAGTTCAGAAGGAATGGTAAACACAATATGAAAATACTCGGCATCTAACACGTATTCCTGCTGCTTTTGAGTCCATTTAAGACGAGCAGCAGTGCCGCAGCAGGGACAGCAGGCGTTGTGACAGGAGCCGTTGTGGTATTCGGTATGACCGCAGTGAGGGCAGAAGGACATGGCAATTCCTTTCTGCTCGGTATGACATTCGCGAATATCTTTAAGGACCTTGGCGTTCTTATAGCTCAGTTGATCGAGGACCAGGTTGCCATTTTCGATCTGGTCAGATATGATCTCTCTGAAAAAGAAGGTAGTATTATTTTCTGCCATTATTTTTTCCTTTCCAGCTCTCACAGGGAGAGCCAAAGTCAGCCAGATCTTTTTCATCTAAGCGGATGTATCTGGCTGTTGAAGCGATAGAGGAATGCCCCATGGCTTCTTTTAAAGCGAAGAGACTGCAGTTATCTTTGGCCATGTGGGTGGCGAAAGAAACACGCAGACTGTGGAACCTGTGACTGGGAAGATAGAAGTCGAAAGCCTGGATGTATTTCTTAAAACTCTGAGACAGGGAATCGGAGCTGAGATGACGTCCAGGCTTTTTTCCTTGGAAGACGAATTCGTCAGGCTTAGGAGTAACAGGATGGTTGTAAAAGGCGTACTTATAGTAGTCGTTAAGAGCCTCCTGAGTCATTTTGGAGTAATGGACACTGCGGGTCTTGTTGCGCTTTGAATTGTGAATGGTAATCAAAGCGTCCTTTTTATTGAAATCACTGAAACGAAGAGAAACAACTTCAGAAACCCGCAGGCCGCAGTCATAACCGAGAAGGATAGCGGCTTTTAAAAGAGGATTTGTACAGGAGTCAATAAGGATGTTGATCTGGGAGTGAGTGAATCCGGGAGTGGGGGCGGGATTGCGGTGAAGAGCTTTAGGCATGAGCTTAGAAGGGATACTGAGTCCAAGGACAGATTCATAGAAGAATCGGATAGCGAAGACAGCGCCATCAATAGTTGAAGGAGCGTAGGAGGAGTTTTTCTTAAGCCATATGAGGTAGTCTCTGGCGGCAAAGGGAGTGAGGAGGCAGACGTCAGAGGGAGAAGCGTGATTGAGAAAGCGGACGATCCAGGCATGGTAAGCAGAGCGAGTGCCTTTTTGAAGGTTGCGAAATTCAGTCATCTGGTCAAAGAGAGCGAGAGCTTCAGAATGAGTCATGGTGAGAGTTCCTTTTCGAATAAGTCAGGTAGAGAGCAATAAGGAACTTCGTAAAAGTAATTCCATATTTAATGCTACACATAATTCCCATAATTGATTTTCTCAGTCCGACCGAATCCACTGAGACAAAACTGTGTTTCTGATTTTAGCTTCCATTCGTTCTATACTTTAACCGAAGAACTCGTTTTCCTTTGGAGGTATGGATAATGAAGAAAGCCTACGAACCCAGTGATGAAGTTAATTACTACCTTGAATTCTACAATGCCATGCAGGACAGCTTTGATGAACCAACAAATCGAAAAGCTCTTGCCTGGATCTGCGAAAAGTGTGGATACGGAACTCAGCACTATGTCCAGACCGTTACCCATACTGACCCTAAAACGATTGAGCGGGGCAGAAAAGAACTTCATGGGGAGGTTCCAACTCCAGAGCAGGGACGCCAAAGGCTCAAGGGATCAGGCCGTAAAACAGTCATAGACCATCACCCAGAGATTTTGGATGACCTTCATATGATCATTGACGACCATACCTATGGCAATCCGATGAATCCATTGTCATGGACCACTCTTTCTGAATCCAAAATTTCCGAAAAATTCATGGAAGAATATCAGATTTCTGTCTCCCCTTCTGAAGTTGGCATTCTCCTTGAAAAAGAAGGATATAGCCGTCAGAACAACAAGAAGATGCTTCAGGCAGGCAAACCGCATCCAAACCGTGATGAACAGTTTCAGACGATTAACGCGACCGTCAAAGAATTCCTTGACGCGGGGGACCCAGTCATCTCCGTAGATACAAAGAAGAAAGAGAACCTTGGCAATTTTAAAAATAACGGTACGGAATACCGGCCGGCTCATGATCCCAGACTTGTTTTGGACCATGACTTTCTGGATAAAGAACTTGGAAAGGTCAATCCTTATGGGGTCTATCTTCTCAATAACAATACAGGGTTTGTAAATCTGGGAACAGATCACGATACGAGTGATTTTGCCATAGAAAGTATCCGCAGATGGTGGAATACTGTCGGAAAACCGACCTTTCCAAATGCAAAGCGCCTATACATCAACTGTGATGGTGGAGGAAGCAACGGAAGCAGATGCCGTTTATGGAAAGAAGATCTGGCTAAACTCGCTGAAGAAACAGGACTGGAGATCTGGGTCAGCCATTTTCCTCCTGGAACAAGCAAGTGGAACAAGGTCGAACATCGGCTGTTTTGTTATATCACCCGAAACTGGGAGGGCAAACCGCTTTATGATATCGAGACAGTAGTTGAGCTTATCAGCTCAACAACGACAAAAACCGGACTGAAGGTTAAATGCGTTGTAGACGATCACGAATATCCAATTGGCAAAAAGGTATCGGATGAGGAAATGTCCAAAATCGACATCACACATTTCGGGAATGAAGCACATTGGAATTATATAATCAAGGGGCTTAAGTCTGAATAAATTGGGATTTATTTTTACGCAGTTCCTAAGATAATGATATCGTACAAGATGATAAAGAACCATATGGATAAAGCTGAATATGCTTGAAAGAAAAGAACCATCCCTAGCACCCTCCCCTATCCCCACCACCCGAGGGGCGGGGGGGATGGGGGAGGGTGGTGGGGATGGGGTACACATTTGGATGACGTGTTGGTTCAATAACAAGGATGTCTTTGCGGATATCGTTAATGGCTTAATGTGGAAGGGAAAGCAGCGGATTCGACCAGAGGATCTGATCGATAAGCTTCCACGTCAAGACTATTGGTCGGAAGAGAAAGGAATGTTGTGCGAAAAAGAACGAGATGTTGTAAAGGGATGGTATGAAGGTGATATTCAAATTCTCAGCGTTGGTTTTGAAAACCAGACCAAATTTGATGAATGGATGCCATTACGAGTTTTTGGATACGAAGGAAATGAATACAACGATCAGCTTCGCAATGAAAACAAAGACAAACCATTTTATCCGGTCATTACTTTAGTTCTTTATTTTGGTGTGGATCAGCCTTGGAGAGGTCCACGTACTTTAAAAGAAGCGTTAAAGATTTCGCCGGAAATGGAGCCATATGTTAATGATTGCAAACTCAATCTCTTTGAGATTGCTTATCTGCCTGATGAAATCGTTGAGAACCTCAAAGGTGATTTCAGATTTGTTGTTGACTACTTGATTCAGACGAGAAAAAATGAGAACTATCAGGTTAGCATTCAAGAATTAGATCATCCAGAGGATACTTGGGCTTTATTAAGTGAGATTACTGGAGATCCCGGCTTTAAAATTTCTTATAATAATAACAGAGAAGGAGCACCTAAGACGATGAAACTATTTATGAGCGAAGTAAAAGCGGAAGGAAAAGCAGAAGAAAGAAAGGACATTGCGCTTCATTGTGCCAAGATGGATATGCCTGTCCAAAATATTTCTCGAATTGTCCGGGTCAGTGTTGACGAAATTGAGAAATGGATCAAAGAAGCCGGTCTGGATAAGGAAAGCCACGTTCTGCAATAATAACCAGGAATGCATAGTCTAGCCATTTTATCAAAGATGTTGATGGCTTGACTCAGATGAGAAATATCAGGTTAACATTCAGGATCCTAAGTGAGATTACTGGAAATCCTGACTAAAAATTTCAGTGTTAGGATAATAAATCAGGAACGCCTAAAATTATGAAACTATTCATAAGTGAAGTAAAAGCAGAAGGAAGAGCCGAAGAAAGAAAGGATATTGCGCTTCATTGTGCCAAGATGGATATGCCTGTCCAAAATATTTCTCGAATTGTCTGCGTCAGGGCTGACAAAATTGAGAAATGGATCAAAGAAGCCGATCTGGATCAGTAACTCTACTCGCATCATCACGCCATAGCCAGCGGCCGTTTATAATCAGGCCAATTCAGATCCAGCCAAACGCAATTGAATTGAATAATCAGGAAGGTATCGTCGGATCCCTTCCTTTTTTGGCTTCTTGGTGTTGGCAGGAGGCGTTGCCTTTTTGTTTACAATCTGCGTTTCTTTTGGTTTGTCTTTGATTTGTCGATGCTTTGAGAAAGAAGACCTTCTAAATAGACTTTTTAGGTCTTCATAAAGCTTTTCAGCACCAATATAAAAAGATCCAAACTTTCATAATGTAGTGGCTGAATGCTGCCAGAGACACTTCTGAAGCTTTGGATCTGTAAGGTAAAATGATAAATCTGTTTAAAATAAAGACTAAATGATGAGTGAATTAGGCCATCATTGCGCCATCTACCGGAAGTACAGCACCCGTAATATAGCTTGCCTGATCGGAGGCCAGGAAGACAAATGCTTTGGCAATATCTTCAGGTTCGCCGATGCGTTTTAAAGGAATGGCCTGAATCATTGGGTTGATCATCTGTTCTGGCAGGGCTTTGACCATGTCGGTGAAGGTAATGCCTGGAGCGACCGCGTTGACGCGGATGCCGAATTTACCCAGTTCGCGGGCCAGGGAAATGGTCAGGCCGTTGATCGCAAATTTGCTGGTTGGATAAGCGACCCCGGATGGCTGCCCTTCTTTGGAAACCATAGAAGAGGTAAACAGAATGACGCCATGGCCTTGTTCTTTCATGATGGGTGCTGCAGCACGGGAGCAGACATATGGAGCGATGACATTCAGGTTCATGACTTTGGTGAACAGGGATTCAGAATACTCCAAAAAGGGAGTGGCATCGGAAATGCCGGCGTTG
Source organism: Allobaculum sp. JKK-2023 (assembly GCF_034745455.1). NCBI lineage: Bacteria > Bacillati > Bacillota > Erysipelotrichia > Erysipelotrichales > Erysipelotrichaceae > Allobaculum > Allobaculum sp. JKK-2023. The sequence goes on from NZ_JAYERV010000003.1 coordinate 2,128,517, forward strand.
TTGATCAGAACGTCAATGGATCCATATTTTTCCTTGATTTCAGCGAAGTCTTTATTGATGGCTTCTTCATCAATTAAATGGGTCCAGCGTCCTTCTGCGTTTGGATCGTTGTTGAGTTCGTTGAGCGCTTTGGTGACCGTTTCTTCACGGGATCCGTACAGAACGACTTTGTAGCCTTCTTTTAAGAAGGCCTGGACAGTCGCAAATCCAATGCCGCGGGTGCCGCCAGTAATAACACAAACTTTCATGAATTTAGATTTCCTTTCTGAACAAAAGAATCCGGCGCGGATGCTTTTGTTTCTAAATGGTTAACAGACTTATTTTGCATGAAAGCAATATCAAAAATCAAGGCGCGTCTTTGTCGGATCAGGCTGTTTTCGACCAGAAAATGGACCAGAGAACAAAAAAATCAGGACCCTTACGGGTCCTGACCTGGAGGAATTCAAAAAATTCCGGGTATTCGATGATTCTGACTATTTCAGGATTGTGCCTGTGTTTGGATCGAGATCAACGAGGATGTTCTTGTTGGAATCTTTATCGAAGATCTGGATGTTGTTGTTATTGAAAGCAAGAGTCACTACATCACCAACGCGTGCTTTTGTAGATGGGTCAACTGCCGCAGTGACTTGAGTGCCGTTGCAGTCTACATACAGGTTGGAAGTGGAACCGAGCATTTCGTAAACTTCAACTTTACCTTTAGCAGTGGATTCTGGGAATTTTGCCAGCATCTCTGGGTGGTCGGATAAGTCTTCAGGACGGATACCTAAAACAACGGACTGACCATTTTTGTAGCCTTTGGCTTTCAGCTTAGCGGCTTTTTCATCAGAGATCAAAATATCGTCATCGCCGATTGTCAGGTAAACTTTGTCGCCAGCTTCTTTAATCACGACGTCCATGAAGTTCATCTGTGGAGAGCCGATGAATCCGGCAACGAATCTGTTCACTGGGTACTGGTACAGGTTGGATGGGGTATCGATCTGCTGAACTTCACCATCACTCATAACAACGATCCGGTCGCCCAGAGTCATCGCTTCAGTCTGGTCATGGGTTACATAGATAATTGTGGAACCCAGTTTTTCATGCAGTTTGGAAATTTCGACACGCATCTGACCACGCAGTTTTGCATCCAGGTTGGATAATGGTTCGTCCATCAGCAGTACTTTTGGATGACGGACAATCGCACGGCCCATGGCAACACGCTGTCTCTGACCACCGGACAGCGCTTTTGGTTTACGGTCAAGCAGGCTTTCCAGACCTAAAGTCTTGGCAGCTTCGGCAACGCGGGAGTCAATTTCTTCTTTTGGCAGTTTCGCAATCTTTAATGGGAATTCCATGTTTTCGCGAACTGTCATATGAGGATACAGAGCGTAGCTCTGGAAAACCATGGCAATATCACGGTCTTTTGGATCCAGATCGTTTACACGTTTGCCATCAATGTACAGGTCACCATCGGAAATATCTTCCAGGCCGGCAACCATACGCAGGGTAGTGGACTTACCACAGCCGGATGGACCGACGAAAATAACGAATTCGCCGTCTTTGATGTCGAGGTTAAAGTCCTGAACGGCTTCGAAACCGTTCGGATATACTTTTTTAATGTGATGTAAGTTAAGTTCTGACATAAATCTCCTTGCAGCCGCCTGAAAGCGGCAGAATTCACCCTCAAAAATCAGCTTTATCTATCGGATTATTGAATGGTGTAAGCGCTCTTGCTTCATCTGAGAAAAGAATACGTCATCTGCCATACAGATACAAGAAAAAAGAGTTGAAACGTTTCATTCGGAGCTTTTCGAGACTGAAATCATCTTTTTCGGATACCTTAGGTGAAGTAAAACTGGAAGTAAAGATTGAAGGCCATAAGAGATCATCTAAATCGGATCCTTTCGACAGGCTTTTTGTGGGAATTTTGAAAGTAAAACGCTTTCATCTCTTTTGTGACCTACAATAAAGAGAGGAGCGGCGGACGAGTTGATGGCCTGAACGCAGAAAACTGGCAGCTATCTGGTTGAGAAAGAAAACGGCGCCTCAAAAAAATTTTTAAAATCTTCTTCCAGAGGGTTGCATTCAGGTAAAATTTTAGTAAATTATAGATAGATATTTAGTAAAACATTCTGGGCGGCACACCAGCCCGCCTGGTAGAAAGAAGAAAGATTATGGCTGACGTATCAATTTTAAAACTGGTGGAATACGGAGTGCAGACAGGCCTGCTTCCTGAAAGTGAACGTATTTACGCCACCAACCTGCTTCTGGACCTGATGCACCAGGATTCGATCGATGAAAACGCCTGGACACCAGATGGCAACCCCATCGACTTACCGGAAGTCTTGAAGGATCTGCTCGACCTCGCTGCAAAGCGCGGGATCATCGAAGACTCCATCACCTACCGCGACTTGTTTGATGCCAAACTGATGAATGCTCTGCTTGCCCGCCCCGCTCAGATTCAGGCAGTTTTTGACAATCTCTTTGCGGAAAATCCAAAAGCTGCAACGGACTGGTTCTATAAGCTCTCTCAGGATTCCAACTATATCCGCCGTGACCGCATTGCCAAAGATGAACGCTGGAGTGCTGCTTCTCCATATGGCGAACTGGAACTTTCCATCAATCTGTCCAAGCCGGAAAAGGATCCCAAAGCCATCGCGGCTGCCAAAAATGCTCCACAGTCCAGCTACCCAAAATGCCAGCTCTGCATGGAAAACGAAGGCTATGCCGGCCGTGTCAATCATCCAGGACGCACCAACCACCGCATTATCCCGATTACCATTAACCGTTCCGACTGGGGCTTCCAGTATTCGCCATATGTATACTTCAATGAACACTGCATCGTCTTCAACGGCAAGCACACTCCAATGGCGATCAACCACGATGCCTTTGTGAAACTGTTCGACTTTGTCGATTTGTTCCCACACTATTTCTTAGGCAGTAATGCTGATCTGCCAATCGTTGGCGGATCGATTCTCTCCCATGACCATTTCCAGGGCGGAAATCATGATTTCCCCATGGCCAAAGCAAAAATCGAAGAAGAAATCACCATTCCAGGTTTCGAGGACCTGAAAGCAGGGATTGTCAACTGGCCAATGTCTGTCATTCGTCTGCGCGGGGAAGATCGCAGCCGCATCATTGAAGCAGCTGACCATATTCTCGATACATGGCGTGGATATACGGATGAAGCCGCAACGATCATTGCCAACGATGGCGAACCACACAACACCATTACCCCAATCGTGCGCCGCCGTGGCAGCGATTATGAAATCGACCTGGTTTTACGCTGCAACATCACAAGTAAAGAGCATCCACTTGGTGTCTTCCATCCCCATGAACAGTGGCACCATATCAAGAAAGAAAACATTGGTCTGATTGAAGTCATGGGTCTTGCTGTTCTGCCGGCTCGTCTGAAGCAGGAAATGTCTGATCTGAAAGCAGCCATCCTCAACCATGAAGATCTGCGTGCCAATCCAACCCTTGAAAAACACGCCGACTGGGCTGACGAGATTCTCGCAAAGCATCCAGATCTGGATGCCTCCAATATCGATCAGATCATCCATGATGAAATTGGCTTAGTCTTCAGCCACGTTCTGGAAGATGCCGGTGTCTATAAGACAGATCAAGAAGGCCGCAAGGCATTCCACCGCTTTATCGCTGCTCTTTAATCGAGTTCAGTTTACAAAAGGCTGAAAACCACAAAAACCGCAGACTCCAAACAGCCTGGAGAACACTCCCAGGCAACATCCACCCCATCAATCCGCCCAAAACCAGCTTTTGCCTGGTCAAAGGCGGGTATGATCCGGTTTGATTAAAACCAAAAAACAGCTTGAACAGACGGACTGAAAAGCTGAATCCACGAAAGGTAGAAAAGGTAGACATCGTATGAAAATTCTGGTTACTGGCGGCGCCGGCTATATCGGCTCCCACACTGACGTTGAACTGCTCAATGCCGGTCATGAAGTTATTGTTGTGGATAACTTATACAACGCAGACGAAAAAGCATTAGAGCGCGTTGAAGAAATCACGGGCAAGAAAGTGAAATTCTATAAAGTCGATCTGCTCGACAAAGAAGCCCTGAATCGGGTCTTCGATCAGGAACAGGTGGATGCGGTCATTCACTTTGCCGGCTTAAAAGCCGTTGGCGAAAGTGTGCGCAAGCCGGTCGAATACTATGAAAACAACATTGGCGGCACCCTCAACCTGATCGACGTCATGAAAAACCATAACGTCAAAAATATCATTTTCTCTTCTTCGGCTACCGTGTATGGCGATCCAGTCGAGATCCCAATTACTGAAAAATGTCCAAAAGGCACTTGCACCAACCCCTATGGCTGGTCCAAATGGATGATCGAACAGATTCTGACGGACGTTCATACAGCCGATCCTGACTGGAATGTTTTGCTGCTTCGTTATTTCAATCCAATTGGCGCCCACGAATCCGGCCGGATTGGAGAAGATCCAAAAGGGATCCCAAACAACCTGCTGCCCTATGTTGCCCAGGTAGCCGTTGGCAAACTGAAAGAAGTGGGTGTCTTTGGCAATGACTATCCAACCCCAGATGGAACCGGCGTTCGTGACTACATCCACGTCGTTGACCTGGCAAAAGGCCACGTGGCGGCTTTAGGTCAGATTAAACACAATGGCGGTGTCAAAGTTTACAACCTCGGTACCGGCAAAGGCAGCTCCGTTCTGGATGTGATCCACGCGTTTGAAAAAGCGTGCGGCCATCCAATTCCTTATGTCATCAAACCAAGACGCGAAGGCGATATTGCGATGTGCTATGCCAACAGTGACCTGGCTAAAGATGAACTTGGCTGGCAGGCTGAATACGATCTGGATGACATGTGCCGCACTTCCTGGAACTGGCAGTCTAACAATCCAGATGGCTATCGTACAGAAGGCAAGTAATCGCCTCTGATCGCTTTCTTAAAGGCCAGAAAGGTCTTTAATTCCATCAAAGTCTTTCAATAAAACAAAATCAGACAAACAAAAGGACCGCAGGGAGCGGTCCTTTTGTTTGTCTAGAATTCAAGGTAAGCAAGCTTTTCGAATAAATCCGCGCTTTCTAACAGGATGGATTCATCAAAGGTAAAGCGGGAATCATGCAGTTCAATTGCGGTGCCTGTGCCTAAAAAGAAGAAGACACCTGGCACTTTCTGCTGGTAGGAAGCAAAGTCTTCCGCAATCATGACGGGTTTTTCTAACAACGTGAAGCCGTCAATCGTGCTGGTGATGCGTTCAACCAGCGCTTCATCGTTGTGGACCGGCGGGTAGGCATCGGACCAGTGAATGGTGATTTTGGCCCCACTCTGGTGTTCGAGTTCCTGGGCAATTTCTTCCAGGCCGCTTTTGAGAAAATGGATGGTTTCAAAATCAAACCCGCGCAGTGTCCCTTGCAGCAGGCAATGGTCAGCAACCACATTGCGAACCCGGCCGGCACTCATTTTGCCAAACTGAAGCAGGCGGTTAACCCCTTCTGGAAGACTCTTTTCCAGGGTCATCGCATAGCGGAAAAAACGCATGCCAATTTCGAGCGCATCAATGCCTTCTTCGTGGCGGGCAGCGTGAACCGCCTTGCCTTCAATGTCCACATCAATTTCAGTGGCACTGGCCATCATTGGACCGGAAATCGTTGCAATCTGGCCAGCGGGAAGAAGCGGCCATAAATGCAGGCCAAAGACAGCCGCGACATTGTACATTTCAAACAGGCCGGTATCCAGAATGGGCTGGGCTCCGCCTGGCGTTTCTTCACCGGGCTGGAAAATCAGCAGAATGTTGCAGGGCAGATCTTTATAAATCTTCTGAATGCGATGCGCCAGCAAGAGCAGATTGCTCATATGGCCATCATGGCCGCATGCATGCATGCGGCCTTCAAACTGGCTTTCAAAAGGCAGGCCGGTATTCTCTTTGACCGGCAGGGCATCCATATCGCTGCGAAAAGCGATCGTTTTTTCCTTTCCGTTATCGAAAAAAGCCGCGATGGCCGAGTCAATCGGATGGGTAATGATGCAGTCCAGCCCATCCAGCTGCTGGAGTAAATACTGTTTGGTTAAAGGCAGATCCAGTTCGAGTTCGGGAATCTGATGGAGATTGCGCCGCCAGGTCTGGAGCTGTTTCAGTTCATCGTTTCTGTTCATGGCACAAGTATAAACAGTTTCTGAAATCCTGAAAATATCCGCAGCCAATCCAAATTCAGGAAGAAATCAAATGAGCCGAAAACAGGACAAATCTTTTGTGCTTTCCAGACGAGAGGGAAGAGAAAGAGGATTTCTGAATCAGAGGATCAAAAGAGCCAGAAAGAAGAGAAGCAGTCAATTCAGAAGGAGGCGGGATAGATGGGTATCTGCAGCGAATTGGGCTGTTTTGGTGACGATAATAAAGTCATGAGTAAACAACCATCCAATTCAAAACAACCTGAATCTGCTTCTGTTCAAAAGCAGAATTCTTCCTCTATCGCCTCTGCCAGAACGGCAGGTGTCCTTCATTTCAAGCAGCCCGCTGGCGCCAAGGCTTCCCTGGTTGAAGAGCAGCACCAACAACGCCCGGTGCTTCAGGAAATCGTGGAAAATGATCGCGAAGAACACATTGAATCCGTGCGCCTTGGGGTGCTTCTTTCCATTGGTGTCGGCATTCTGAACGCCTGTACCTATGTGACCAGAGGCCATGTCTTTGCGAGTTCCCAGAGCGGAAATATCCTGTATCTGGGCCTTGATCTGGCCCAGGGCAACTTTGCGAACGTTACCAAGTATCTGTTTCCACCGATGATGTTTGCGATTGGCATCGTTATTGCCGAGCATTATAAAGACAAACCGGATTATCCGAGATGGCGTCAGATTCCATTTTTGATTGAAATCGTATTGATTACTTCGGCTTCCTTTTTACCCGACAGCTGGAATGCGCTGGCCAATCCGATTTTCGGCCTGGCAACCGGTCTGCAGACGATCACCTTTCGCAAAATCCGGCGCACCCCGGTGGCTACGATTGTCATCACCGGCAGTTTTCAGAATTCCATCACCCATCTCACGCGCTTTTTAACGGTGCATGACCGGGCGGATGCGTTTCGGGCGATGGTGTATCTGATTATCGTGCTGGCTTATTTTGCGGGGATTATTGGCGGAGCTATGCTTTGTCCCTATCTTGGCCACTATACGTCGCTGGTCAGTGCGGGGTTCCTGTTTCTTTGTACCTTTATCGCTTTGCCCGAACGATATCAGCTCGAAGAAAACAGGCGGGAAAAAGAATAAACCTGAAAATGACCCCATGCTCATCGAAAATCAAACAAAGTGGACAATCAGATGGAGACATTCTTCTCGAAAATGAATTCCTGTGTGCAGGCTTCGCCCTGCTGATATCAGCACACTTTTCTGGATGAAAGGAAGAAAAGCCGCAGGCTGGAATCTGTTCAAACCAGACAGATTCCAGTCTGCTTTTTGTTTTCCATTTCTGGCCGGAGGTCATCCTGAATATTGCTTTTTCCCATAATCAGACGATGAACTGGATTGGTTTCTTGATGAATCGTCAGTATTTCAGACGTTTTTCACCATTTTTCTGAAAAAATCAAAGTTTACATTTCAAAAACGTTGCGATTTGAGCACAGGCCGTTAGAATACGAATCATCAAATCGATGACCGGAAGGAGTACCTGTCGGAAAGTCCAAAGAGAGCCATGGCGTGGTGAAACATGGCGGCCGGAAGACAGCGAACGTGTCCGTGAGTGGAGCCGCGACAGAAATCGAGTGGTTCCCGCGACCTGGCGTTATAGGAAAGTGTCCTCTGCATTGATCAGGGGGAAGATTGGTGGTACCGCGATATTTATCGTCCTTTCCTTGGGGAAGGGCTTTTTTTTTGAAAGGGGAGATTCCTTATGCAGGAAGGCCGACGAACCCTTGAACCTTTCAAGGCTGACTGAGGACATCCAGGTCCTGTTCCTGAATGTCCAAAGCGCAAACCGAAAACCCAATTGAATCTGAACCTGTCCAACAAAAAGATGTTCAGAAAAGATCGATCGCAGGCTGCGTAAAAAAGAGCTATCAAAGGCGGTCGCAAAGAAAACCCACATGGAAATCATGTGAAGACAACTCAGGAAAACAGACACAACTAAGGAGAATACCCATTATGAGCAACTTACATAACGAAAATAAAAACTATAAGAAAATCGTCCTCGCCTATTCTGGCGGACTGGATACATCCTGCCTGATTCCATGGCTGAAAGAACACTATGGAAACTGTGAAGTGATCGCTGTTTCTGGAAACGTCGGCCAGGCCGGCGAGCTGGATGGCCTGGAAGAAAAAGCCCTGGCCACTGGAGCAAGCAAGCTGTATATCGAAGATTTAACCGACACATTTGTCGATGACTATATCATTCCATCCTTAAAAGCAGGGGCAAGTTACGAAGACTATCTGCTGGGAACTTCTTTTGCAAGACCCATCATCGCCAAACGGATTGTTGAAATTGCCAAAGCCGAAGGCGCGCAAGCCATCTGCCACGGCTGCACAGGAAAAGGAAACGACCAGGTTCGGTTCGAACTGGCGATCAAAGCTTTTGCTCCTGAAATGGACATCATCGCTCCATGGCGGTTCTGGGAGCTGAACTCCAGAGAAAAAGAAATCGAATATGCGAAAGCCCACAACATTCCTTTAAAGATTTCCAAAGAAACCAACTACTCCAAAGACAAAAACCTCTGGCATCTGTCTCATGAAGGCCTGGACCTGGAAGATCCGGCCAACGAAGCCCCAATCAATACACCGGGCTTTCTGGAACTGGGCGTGTCTCCGGAAATGGCTCCCGACAAGCCAACCACAATCAAACTGCACTTTGACAAAGGCGTTCCAACAGCGCTGGATGATCAGCCAATGACCGCCAAAGAAATCATTCTCAAACTCAACGAAGTCGGTGGAGCCAATGGCATCGGTATTCTGGATATCGTTGAAAACAGACTGGTCGGCATGAAGTCCAGAGGTGTCTATGAAACACCAGGTGGAACCATCCTGTATGCCGCCCACAAGAAACTCGAAGAAATCACGCTCGATAAAAACACGAAACACTTCAAAGAAATCGTCGGCCAGAAATTCGGTGAACTGGTTTACGACGGTCTGTGGTACACACCGCTGAGAAAAGCGTTGTCCGCATTTGTAGACTCTACGCAGGAAACGGTTACCGGGGATGTCACTTTGAAGTTATATAAAGGAAACATGATCCCGGTATCGGTCACTTCTCCATTCTCGCTGTACAACGCCGGCATGGCGACATTTGATGAAGATGACTGCTACGATCAGGCCGATTCTGCCGGATTCATCAACCTGTTTGGTCTGCCGGTTGCCGTTCGGGCAATCAATGACCAGGCCCTGGCTGAACAGACTGGAGAACATTTCTCCAGCGTTGAATAATGAGTACGCTCTGGGCCGGGCGGATCTCGAAAGGAACAGATCCTGCCGCAAACGACTTTAACAGTTCCATTTCCTTTGATAACAGACTGTACTCGCAGGATATTCTGGGATCTCTGGTGCATTCGTGCATGCTCGAAAACCAGGGCATTCTGACTAAAGATGAAAAAGCAGCCATTCATCATGGCCTGCTTGAACTTTTATCCGACATGAATGCCGGCCGCATTCAGTTTACGGATGAATATGAAGATATTCACACCTGTGTGGAGCAGCTGCTGACGGCCAAGATCGGCGATGCCGGCAAAAAGCTCCATACCGGCCGCAGCCGCAACGACCAGGTGGCGCTTGATACACGCCTGTTTGTGGTTGAACGCATCAATGAAATCAAAAACAGACTGTGCCGGCTGATGGATACCCTGGCTGATATCGCTGCCGCCAATGCCGACACCATTGTTCCAGGCTACACCCATTTACAAAGAGCACAGCCTGTGACCTTTGGCCATACGATGATGGCCTATGCCAATATGTTCAGCCGTGATATCAAGCGGCTGGAAAACACCCTCGATGTCATGGACGAATGTCCATTGGGCGCCGGCGCTCTGGCCGGAACTACCTTCGATCTGGATCGAGACTTCACTGCAAAACGCCTTGGCTTTTCCAGACCAATGTCCAACTCCATCGATGCCGTTTCAGATCGGGATTTCTGCATTGAATTTCTTTCTGATCTCTCCATCCTGATGATGCATATGTCCCGTATGTGTGAAGAGATGATTTTGTGGAGTTCCTGGGAATTCAAATTCATTGACCTTGATGACGCCTTCTCAACCGGAAGCTCCATCATGCCGCAAAAGAAAAATCCGGATATGTGCGAACTGATCCGGGGCAAAACAGGTCGGGTCTATGGCGATCTGATGGGCTTGCTGACGGTGATGAAAGGTCTGCCGCTGGCCTATAACAAGGATATGCAGGAAGACAAAGAAGCGATCTTTGATGCGTGTGACACCGTGGAACAGTGCCTGAAAGTTCTGGTTCCAATGTTAAAGACCATGAAGGTCAACAAGACCAACATGAAACAGGCCGGCCTGAAAGGCTTTATCAATGCCACAGACTGTGCCGATTATCTGGCAAAAAAAGGCATGCCTTTCCGTGATGCCTACAAACTGACCGGTCAGCTGGTGGCCAGCTGCCTCGAACAGGGAAAAGCACTGGAAGAGTTAACGCTCGAAGAGCTGCAGGCCTTATGTCCGCTCTTTGAGGATGACTTCTATCCCGCCATTGATTTACTCAACTGCGTCAACCAGCGCAAAGTCTATGGCGGCCCATCCCCACAGTCGGTTCTTGATCAGGCAGCCAAAGCCAAAGCGTTTGCCAAAGCGCATAAATCCTGATCACGATTCAAACCCATCCGGTCTGCTTTCGATCCGGCCAAAGATCCATTCCAGAAACGAATGGGAATGTTTGATTTTACTTTACATGAAGAAAAAAAGATCATAAACACAGGCTTGGCTGGCCTGTGTTTGGCTTTCTGTTCTTCCAAGGGGAGAAGCCAGAGCCAAAGGAAATAAAAACATGAAGAAAATCTATATTGATGGCCAGGCGGGAACCACCGGATTACAGATCCATGAACGGCTGAAAAACCGCCCGGACTTGCAGCTTTTAGAAATTGATCCTGCCTTGCGAAAAGATCCGCAGGCCCGCAGGGCACTGATGGAAGAAGCCGATCTGGTCTTCCTTTGCCTGCCAGATGCGGCCGCAAAAGAGGCCGTTGAACTGATGTTGGGCATGGATACCAAAATTATCGATGCCAGCACGGCCCATCGGACCCATCCAGACTGGACGTATGGCTTTCCCGAACTCGATGCACAGCACAAAAAAGCGGTTCAGAAGGCCAGACTCGTTGCCAATCCAGGCTGCCATGCCAGTGGGTTTATTTCTCTGGTGTACCCGCTCGTTTTGGGTGGATTGCTCAAACCCGATACGAAACTGACAGCCTTCTCCTTAACCGGATATACAGGGGGCGGCCGCAAGATGATTGAAGATTATGAAGGAAATAAAACTGAAGCCATGGCCAGTCCAAAAGCCTATGGCCTGACGCTCAGCCATAAGCACCTGCCCGAAATGAAAACGGTCTGCCATCTGGAACAGACCCCGTTATTTGTTCCGGTTGTCGATGACTTTGCACAGGGCATGCTTGTTTCGGTCTTCCTTGATCCAGCGGATTTAACTGAAGAAGGAAAGAAACTCACCCCTGAAAGTCTGTACCAGTTTTTTTCCAAGTGGTATGCCAACACCAATATTCAGGTTCATCCCGGCCAGCCCGCCCTTTTTTCCAACACGCTGGCGGGCAGTGATCAGATGGAACTGTTTATTAACGGCAATGAAAATGGCTATGTGCTCAATGCCCGTTTCGACAACCTGGGCAAAGGAGCAAGCGGGGCCGCTGTTCAGAATATGAACCTCATGCTTGGCCTGCCAGAATTTGAAGGCCTGGTCCTTTGAAGAGAAAAAAGAACAAACTCACACCTCTGAATCCTTTTTCAGATCCTCAAAATCTGAGCGATCGATCAAGAAAATTCGAAATGGATGAAATAGACGAAATAGAAAGGAAATCTGGATGAAACCTGTTACTTCTTCGATTACAGCAGCTCAGGGATTTTCTACCGGCGCCGTACACTGCGGCCTGCGCAGTAACCCCGAGAAAAAAGAGCTCGCGCTCATTGTTTCCAGTGTCCCCTGTACAGCCGCCGCGGTTTACACCTCCAACCAGGTCAAAGCCGCCCCCCTGTATCTGAATATGAAACATCTGGCCAATGGCAAAGCCCAGGCAATTACTGTCAATTCAGGCAATGCCAACGCCTGTGCTATCAATGATGCCAAAAATGCGCTGCTTCAGGCTGAAGCAGCCGCAAAAAAACTCAACCTGGATGTTGAAGATGTCCTCGTTGCTTCGACTGGCGTCATCGGCCAGGAATTACCGATTGAAAAAATCGTGGCGGGCACCGACGCCATTGTTTTGGGCCAGGATCCGCTGGAAAGTGCCCATGCGATTATGACTACCGATACGAAAGTCAAAGAATACGCAGTGGAATTTGAACTGGATGGTAAAATTGTCCGTCTTGGCGGCATTGCGAAAGGGTCGGGCATGATTCACCCCAATATGGGAACCATGCTTTGCTTCATCACGACCGATGCGGCCATCAGCAGTGAATGCTTAAGCCAGATGCTGAAAGCCAATGTCAAAAAGACCTTTAACCGCATCAGCGTCGATGGCGATACATCGACCAATGATATGTGCATCGTTTTAGCCAACGGCCTGGCCGGCAATACCGAAATCACTGGGGAAGGGACAGACTATGAAACGTTTAAAACGGCCCTGAAAGTGGTCATGGAACATCTGGCCATCGCGATTGCCAGTGATGGCGAAGGGGCAAGCCGGCTGATTACAGTTGAGGTTAAAAATGCCGCAACAGAAGATCAGGCGGAAACGCTGGCGATGAGCGTGGCTTCTTCTTCCTTGTTAAAAGCCGCTGTGTTTGGCGCCGATGCAAACTGGGGCCGGGTGCTTTGTGCGATGGGATATTCCAAAGCTGAATTTGATCCGGCACGGGTAGACATTTATTTTGCTTCGAAAAACGGTGAAGTCCTCGTCTGCAAGGCTGGTAAAGGCATTGAATTTGATGAAGACAAGGCAGCCCGGATCCTTGAACCCGATGCCATTGAAATCATTGCCGATCTGCATGAAGGCGAAAAACAGGCGACCTGCTGGGGCTGCGATCTGACTTATGACTATGTCAAGATCAACGGAGACTATCGGACATGATCCCGCCAGAGCAAAGAGCAGCGCTGTTAGCGGAAAGCCTGCCGTATTTAAAAGAATATAACGGCGAAGTGGTCGTCGTGAAATATGGCGGCAACGCCATGATTGATGAAGAGTTGAAAAAAGCCGTCATTGAAGACGTCCTGATGCTCCATCTGGTGGGCATCCATGTCGTGCTCGTGCATGGGGGCGGACCGGATATCAACCGGATGCTCAAACGGACGGGCGTCGAATCCCACTTTGTCAATGGCTTGCGCGTAACGGATGAAGAAGCGATGGAAATCGTGCAGATGGTCCTTTGCGGCAAGGTGAACAAAGAACTGGTCAGCCACCTGGAAGGCAAAGGAATTGGTCTTGGCGGCATGGATGGAAATCTCTTCCAGGCCATCCCGCATGTCGAAGAGGGCAGTGATGCAAAGTATGGCTATGTTGGCGATATCGTCCAGGTGAATTGCCAGCTCGTTTCGGATGTCATTGAAAAAGGCTATATCCCGGTCATTTCTTCGGTTGCCGCCGGACTTTATGATGGGCACTCCTACAACATCAATGCCGATCTTGCCGCAAGCAAGCTGGCTGGAGCGCTGCATGCCAAAAAGCTGATTCTGTTAACCGATATCAGCGGCCTGCTGGCCGATCCGGCGGATCCAGACAGTGTCATTGCCAATATTAAAGTTTCCCAGATTCCCGCCCTGGAAGCGACGGGTGTCATTTCGGGAGGCATGATTCCCAAAGTTGCCTGCTGCGTGGAAGCGGTCCGGCAGGGCGTTTCCAGAGCAAGTATTATTGATGGCCGGGTGCCGCATTCAATTCTGATTGAATTACTGACCAACGCTGGCATTGGAACAATGTTCAGCCAGGAGGAAATCTGATGGATTTTGAAACCTTAAAAGCAATTGAACAGGACAATCTGATGCAGACCTACGGCCGGTTTGATCTGGCTTTAGATCACGGCGATGGCTGCATTTTATATGATCTGGAAGGAAAACCCTATCTGGATCTGACCTCAGGGATTGGTGTCAATGCCCTGGGCCATAACTATGAACCCCTTGTCAAAGCCGTATCCGATCAGGCGGGAAAAATGATGCAGGCCAGCAACCTGTTTTATACCGAACCCATGATCCATGCGGCCGCAAAATTAAATCAACTGGCCGGCACCAGACGCGTGTTCTATGCCAACTCGGGTGCTGAAGCCAATGAAGGCATGATCAAAATTGCCCGCAAATACAGCTGGGACAAATACCAGGATCCAGAACGGTTGAATATTCTGACTTTACGCAATTCGTTCCATGGCCGGACGATTGCCACTCTGGAAGCCACGGGCCAGGACCACTTCCATGCCAACTTCTTCCCGTTTACCAATGGCTTTGACTACGTGGAAGTGGGCGATCTGGAAGACCTCAGTGAAAAACTTTGCTCGGGCAAATATGCCGGCATCATGATGGAACTTGTGCAGGGAGAAAGCGGCGTACGTCCTTTGGATCCAGCGTTCGTTTCAAAAGCCGCAGAACTTTGCGAAGCGAATGATGTATTGCTCATGATTGATGAAGTCCAGACGGGTGTCGGCCGGACGGGGGCATTCTTCTGTTACCAGAATTATGGCCTGCATCCGGATCTCGTTTCCTGTGCCAAAGGTCTTGGCGGAGGTGTTCCCATCGGTGCTGTTTTGGCCGGTGAAAAGACGCAGGATGTTTTAAAAGCCGGCGATCACGGCACAACATTTGGCGGCAACCCCTTAGCAGCCAGTGCGGCCAATGTTGTTCTGGATACCATCGGCCAGCCTGAATTTTTAGACGATGTAGCTCAAAAAGGCCAGTATCTGATGGAGGCCATTAAAGCATTGGATTCTGATCACGTCAAAGACGTACGCGGCATGGGTCTGATGATCGGCATTGAAGTCGGTCCAGATGCAGTTCTGGATGACTTGGCCAAATTAAGAGAAAAAGGCGTGCTCGCACTCAAAGCTGGCAAAGGCACGATCCGGCTGCTGCCGCCGCTGACTCTTTCCTATGAGCAGATGGACCAGGCCGTCGCAGCCATGAAGGAGGTTTTTGCATGAATCATTTATTGAAACTGCAGGATTTGTCCCCGGAAGAAATCACCCGGATCCTCGATCTTGCGGATCAGTTGAAATATGAAAAGAAACATGGGATTGAACACCCCTATTTAAAGGGAAAATCCGTAGGCCTGATTTTCCAGAAATCTTCAACGAGAACCCGTGTTTCCTTTGAAACCGGCGTCCATCAGTTAGGCGGACAGCCTTTATTCCTGTCTTCGGCTGACTTGCAGATTGGCCGTGGGGAACCTGTGCAGGATACGGCTCGCGTTCTTTCCCGGTATCTGGATGGCATCATGATCCGGACCTATGAACAGAAAGAAGTCGAAGACCTGGCTGAATATGGATCCATTCCAATCATCAATGGTCTGACTGATTATTGCCATCCTTGTCAGGTGCTGGCGGACTTAATGACCATCCGCGAAAAATTCGGCAAACTGGAAGGGTTGAAAATGGTCTACATTGGCGATGGCAACAACATGGCCAACTCTCTGATCGTTGGCGGTCTGAAGATGGGGATGGATGTCGCCGTTGCGACGCCGGCGGACCACAAACCAGATCCAGCTGTTCTTGAATTTGCGGCGGCCTATCCAGACCACTTTACCTGGACGGAAAGTCCCGAAGAAGCTGTCAAAGATGCGGATGTTGTCTTTACCGATACCTGGGCGAGCATGGGCATGGAAGCCGAAAAAGAAGCACGCCTCAAACTCTTTCAGGGCTACCAGGTCAATGATGAACTGCTTGCCCATGCCAAAAATCCAGTGATGGTCCAGCATTGCCTCCCTGCTTACCGGGGCCAGGAAATCACCGAAAAAGTCTTTGAAGACCATGCCGATGAAATCTTCGAAGAAGCGGAAAACAGACTCCATGCCCAGAAAGCGGTTATGGTGCTGTTGATGAAAGATCCACAATAGTCAGGCTCCCTTGAAAAAAGGACAGCCAAATTTCAATCAAAAGAACGAGAATAAGCCTCAGATTAAGTCTTCCATTAATCTGAGGCTTTACATTTTCAAGAAAGCTTTTAAATAGCCTTATATTATACGTTGAGTCAAATAGAATGAATAGATAGGATCTATCTAACCAAATGGAATGAATAGATAGGATCTATCTAATCAAATGGAATGAATAGATAGACTCTTGAATGTAGATATATTTTGGTGGTGCATCTGCACTCAGCAAAAACCATGCAAAATGCGTAGCCGCTTTACTGTGGCCGGATGAGAAAGGGCAATCTTCTGGATTTCGCCAGGCGCTGACCAACCTTTTCAAGAACTGTCTAAAAAGTAGAAGATGAATAGCGCTTTTTCTACAGGACTTCCTTGATTGTATCCTGGCAAACCTGACCAATTTGTATTCGAGTACGGGATTCGACTTGAACTAAGCTTTTTTCAAAAGCGACGGTCATAAAAACAAGAAAGGAGCATCGCTATGCCATTTACACCCATCCAGAAACTGGTATTCAACCAGAGTTATGAGGGAGTCTGGAGGATCGCTCAGTTTTCCCTGTCCAGCGATCGCAACGGCAATCCAATGGCCAGACTGGAACTGGCAGATGCCTTTGACCGGCTTCCAGCCGTCTTCTTTTCGATCAATGAAAATAACCTCAGCCAAAAAGAATTGTTTATACCCAGCGGATTTGCAAAAGTCGCTTTTCGATATGAAGAGGATGCCCGCTATGGTCCCCAGGCGAAAGTGATCAGTATGCAGGGCGTAACACTTTCTGAAGCAGGCGATCTGACACAGCTCATTCCGGCGCTGCCTGATCGTCGGGAAAATCTGAATGCTCTGTATCAATGCGGCAGACTGATTCAAAGTTCTGGGCTGCGGTCGCTGGTACTCTATGTACTGGAGCGATATCAATCGGTTCTGATCGATTTGCCAGCCGCAAAATCAATGCATCATGATGTGCTGGGCGGATGGGTTTTCCATACGCTGCGTATGGCCCGGCTTGGATATTCACTTTGCCGAGTCTATCCTGAAGTGAATCAGGATCTGTTGATCAGCGGCATTCTGCTCCATGATCTGGGCAAGCTCCAGGAATTTTCTCGTGATCCAACAGGGATGGTCATTGATTATTCGGTTTCTGGTGTTTTGCTTTCGCATCTGGTTATTGGTCTTCTGATGCTGGAAGAAATTCTGAAAGAGATGAAAGCCAAAAATCTTCCGGTACCCAGCGAAAACGAGCGCCTGGCCTTATTCCACATGATTGAATCCCACCATGGCAAACCGGAGTATGGAAGTCCAATCACCCCCAGATTTCGGGAAGCCATGATTTTACATTATCTGGACCAGATTGATGCCAAAATCTGGATGTTTGACCAGGTGCAGGGCAATCTGGACCCAGGCAAACTCTCCGAAAAAGCGGTTTTTGGCCTGGATGGACGCGTCTGGAGACCAGAATAATCGTCCGCCATCTTGCGGTCTTTTTCTGATCAGATCTGAGCAGAGTCTGTCCAAGGGAATGACTGCAGCTGCGCTTATGGCAGTGGTTTTAAATCTGGAACCGAAAGAATGCATTTTGATCATGGCACAGGGAAAGTCTGACCCTGTGCCATTTTTAAGTCGGGGATGAAAATGAAGATATTTTCCAAGCCAGTTCAGTTTTTCAATTCTTAAAATAGGACAGAAAATGAGGAAATCGCATGAAAAAAGAAATACGAACGGCAGTCTACGATGACCGGCTGCATCTTGAGGCTTATTCCTTTGCGAACATCACCCAGCCATTTCCCAAGCATTTTCATGAATACTATGTGATCGGATTGGTGGAAGAAGGGGAACGGATTTTGTGCTGTAAAAACTGCCAGTACACCCTCAAAAAGGGGGATATTCTCCTGCTGAATCCAGGAGATATTCACGCCTGTAGTCAACAGGATGGAGGAACGCTGGATTACAGAGGAATGAACATTTCGCAAAGTGTCATGCTCGATTTAGTCGAGAAAGCGATCGGCCAGCGGGTGCTGCCGGGCTTTTGGGGAAACGTGATCTGTGATGAAGAGGCAGCTGACTATCTGTACAGGCTTCACGAACTGATGATGAAAGGTTCCCATGAATCGAAAAAAGAGGAAATTTTGCGGCAGTTGATCGCTTTGCTTGTCGAGCACTATAGTCAGCCATTTGTCTTCGCTGTTCCAGAAGATCATGAAGAGGTGGAAAGGGCCTGCGCATTTATGGAAGCGCATTATGCCAAACCCATTAACCTCGATCAGCTTTGTCGATATACAGCTGTCAGCAAATCGACTTTGCTTCGAGCCTTTGCGGGCGCCAAAGGCGTCACGCCCTACAGCTATTTGCAGAACATTCGGATCGGAAAGGCCCGCCAGATGCTGGAACATGGCGATTCGCTGGTGGAAACCGCTCTGCGCACCGGATTTTATGATCAGAGCCATTTTACAAACTGTTTCAATCGCCTGATTGGACTGGCGCCGGGCGTTTA
The DNA here is from genome assembly GCF_034745455.1 of Allobaculum sp. JKK-2023. Taxonomy (NCBI): domain Bacteria; kingdom Bacillati; phylum Bacillota; class Erysipelotrichia; order Erysipelotrichales; family Erysipelotrichaceae; genus Allobaculum; species Allobaculum sp. JKK-2023. Next base: position 2,147,185 of record NZ_JAYERV010000003.1, read on the forward strand.
TCGAAAGATCTTCCAGGATCCAAAGGAGAAAATCCATGAAAAATAGCCAGACTATAGGGCGTCTGTGCGCTCTGTTTACGATCATCATCTGGGGAACGACCTTTATTTCGACGAAAATTCTGCTGACAGACTTACAGCCGGTTGAGATTCTGTTTTTCCGGTTTGCCATCGGACTGTCAGCTCTCTGGCTGATTTGTCCTGAGTGGCTGAAAGGAACAAGCAGAAAACAGGAACTGATCTTTGCGGGGGCAGGACTTTGCGGAATCTGTCTGTACTATCTGCTGGAAAATATTGCCCTGACCTGCACTCTGGCTTCTAATGTCGGCGTAATTATTTCGGTCGCTCCATTTTTTACCGCTGTTTTCTCGACCCTGTTTCTGAAAGAAAACAAGCCGCCAGTTTGCTTTTATCTTGGCTTTGTGGTTGCCATGGCCGGGATCGCCCTGATCAGTTTCAATGGGTCCAGTCTGAAGTTAAATCCTTTTGGCGACTTGTTGGCGTTGCTGGCAACTGTGGTCTGGGCTTTCTATTCGGTGTGGACAAAGAAAATCAGTGGTTTCGGATTTTCGACCATTCTTACCACGCGCCGGGTATTCTTTTATGGAATTTTATTCATGCTGCCGGCCTTGTTCCTGCTGGATTTCAGGCTGGATCTGACATGGATCGCCAGTTTTTCCAATCCGGTTGATTTGGGCAATCTTCTTTACCTGGGATTGGGTGCTTCTGCTTTGTGTTTTGTGGCGTGGAACTATGCGGTGAAAGTATTGGGAGCTGTGAAGACGAGTATTTATATTTATATGGTTCCTGTCATTACAGTGGCAACTTCGGCGATTATCCTTCATGAACAAATCACTGTTCTCATGCTTGTCGGGACATTTTTGATCCTGGCGGGTCTGATTTTGTCAGAGAACGGACGGTTCAATGTCATTTAGCTTAGTTTTTGATAGTTAGTATTGTCCACCATCCGTGCACAGATGGTGGATTTTATATTTTCTGGTTTAACGAAAATTAGCTTTGACAACAACTCTATAATTGTCTAATTTAATCCTTACTCAATCAAAAATGCAACCGTTTAAGGAGGAATAAAATGGCAATTAGAGTTACTTCACCACATAAGATTTATCAAAGATTCATGAAATTCCTTGAGGAATTTGCCCACAAACAGGAGAAGATTCTTGCTTCTCAAACAGGAGCTTTCTCACGAAGTCATTATCGATCATCAAAAATAAACTTGTTCCATTTCCTGAATACATCCATTATCGGGAATGGATCAACACTCTCCGATTTATCCATGAACTATTTCGGCATGGGCAGTGTAAGACCATCTGCTTCGGCACTTGTTCAGACAAAAGCCAAGATTCCAGTCAGCGTATTTTCAGCACTGCACAAAGCCACCTTGGCACTTTATTCCATGGATAAAAAATATAAAGAACACAGGGTAATCGCTTTTGACGGAACCAATGAACCTGTTGCGCCAAATGAAGATGAACCTGACTACATCATTTATACCAAGAACAAGGAAAACATTATCCGGGCCGGTATTCACGTTAACGCAGCCTATGACGTACTTAATGACAAATTTTTAGCCATCGTCACTCAAGACCAGAGGTCCAAAGACGAACGGGCCGCTGCTATGAAAATGGTCAAGGAGATTCACGAAGCTTATCCTGGCGAGACATTTCTCTTTGTCATGGACAGAGGGTATTTCTCTTACCCATTATGTAAGCTTATTGAATCCTTAGGGCACAAATACCTCATACGTATGAAAGAACGAGAGTATAGCTGCCTGACTTATACAGAGCTTGACCATACAGAAGACCAGCAGATCAGCCGCATTCTTACCCACCACCAAAGAAAAGGGGAAAAAGAAAACCCCCAGATGAAATACCTGGTCAAAAAATCAATGAGACAGATTGATCCAGAATCTGAATTTATTGATTTTGACTGCAGGGTGGTAGCTATCGAGATTGGCGACAACGTCTGGGAAGGACTGATTACCAATCTGGATGAAGCAGAATTTCCTCCGGAGGCTCTTGGATTTATTTACCACCTAAGGTGGCGAATCGAGCAGAGTTTCTCCTGGCTTAAATATGGAATAGGAATGAAACGTATCCACTCGATAAAAGCAGAATACATCATTCAGGAGATTTATTCATCCCTTATCTTCTACAATCTGGTTTCCGAGATCAAAAAGTGTGTTCTTGAATCATCTCAATCAGATAATAAAGAAGAGAATCAGACAACTTATGAATACCAAATCAATACAACTAAGGCGATACGGGCTATCAGGAACACGTTCACCCCGAAGTGGACGAAGAATCGAACGATTCGTCAAATTACAAAAGCGGAGTTTCAGGCTCTGACCGAGGAGCTGCTAAGAGAAAAACTGCCCGTTCGGCCGGAAAGAAGCTTCAAGCGAAATCTCCATCCCAATCGTTTGATATGGTTCACCTATCGATAAGTGCATTATATGCGCATCTTATTGATACAAACCACCCATACAATTCTTAAAAACGGCTCTTATCGAAGGGTTGTTTTTAGTGCACCTATTTTGATGAATACAGCCAAATCAATCAGTATATTTTGTGCTTGGTTGGTGCATATGGATATAATCAGCAGCAAATTCTATTCCTATCATCCACTTTGTCTTTGATTTTTATACAAAGTTTGAGGTCATATTTTTCTAGCTAAATGACATTGACGGACGGTTTACAAGAAAAGAGGAAACAAAAGATGATTCAACAAGATGAAAAATGCGTAATGGTCATTGATAAAAATCTATCGAGGGGGCTTATTGCCAATACAGCGGCTATCCTGGGGATGACGCTTGGTAAAACAGAGCCGCAGATGATCGGAGTTGAGGTCATGGACCAGAGTGGAAATCAACATTTAGGGATTGTAAAAGTCCCAATTCCAATTCTGGAAGGATCACTCGAGCAGATCAGGCAGATTCGTACCAAACTGTACGAACCGGATTTTCAGGACTTGACGGTGGTGGATTTTTCGGATTTAGCCCAGGGATGCAAGACCTATGACGAATTTATCGAGAAAATGGGCAACTCTTTTGAAGAATCTTTACGATACTTTGGAGTCGCCCTGTGCGGTCCAAAGAAAAAGATTAACAAACTGACTGGAAGTTTGCCTTTATTGCGTTAACTCTATCTGGCTGCCAATGAGTTTCTGCACGTTGATGTTGACACGCAAACGCGAAGAGGCCGGTACCTCTTGGAAGAAAAATGCAAAAAAGCGAGACTTTGATCAGGCAGGGAAATGAAGAGCCTGCCTGATGAAAAAGCTTAGTCGCCTGGTAAAAGATTTCACTTTTCCAGGCAATTTCATTTTCGTTATTATCATCGGCATCATTTTCTTCATCTTCTTTGCCTGTCTGATCAGTCTATCAGTTATTCAGACACAGGAGTTTAAAGCAGCCCCTGTGCAAAACTACAGGGCAAAATGACTTTCTTCTGAAATTGATAGGCCCATCAGTACGAAAAAACGGCCATCATCATCGTGGCCGTTTCTCTTTGATTGTGCTTTTCACTTTCTTGTCAGCAAAGAGCGCTTTCTTCCAGTTCAGGCGGGTCGATTGGGGCTGGTTCTGTCGGAACCGGAGCAGGGGATGGATCTGCGGCGCCAGGATCTGGCGTTGGCATTCCTGGATCAATGCCGGGATCGGCACCGGTTCCTGAATCGTCCGGAGTTAAAGAAGGCGCATCTGGCAACACGGGATTTGTAGGTTCAGTCGAAACAGGCGGAGCAATATAGTCATTGCTTCCATCATCGATGGAAGGTGAAACTGGTGCTGAAGGATAGTAAGGCGTAGTCGTATCGGGTTCTGTATCTGGGCTTGCCGGATAATACGGTTCCGTGATTTCAATCTCTTCGGCAGGTCCGGCTGGCTGAAGTTCGAGTTTTTCCCAGAATTTTTCTTTGGCATCCGCTGTCTGATTGAGAACGTTGTAGGCGATCTTGTTAATTACGCCCGGATCAACCGTATTGTCATTGGAATTGGATAAGACAACGATGCGGTATGGATTTCCGACTTTTGAAAAGCCGACACTGTTGGTTGCTCCGCCAACCTGGCCATATTTCTGGATCATCGTATCTTCTTCCACCAGGTCATTGAGATAGGAATCTGCAGCAGCTCCATCCAGGGCTGAAATGATCGGTTTGTATTTGGTCTGGTTGTTCATCAACAGCCGGACTTCATCCATCAGCTGGGCTGCTGTGCAGACGTTATCGAGAGGATTTTCAGCAATGCCCGGGTATTTGGAATAGCGCGAGCGCAGATCGCAGAATTCTTCCCAGCCGCCCAGATTGTCATAGAGAATCGCAGCAGCCGTGTTATCGGAATACGTTAGCGTAAAGGCGACCGCATCCTCGATGGGAACGGCGGATCCAATCCCATAGGAGCCAAGAATGGGGTTTGAGCCTTCGTCACGCACCGACTCCGCTCCAAAGGTCAGGGTAGACTGTTCTGTTTTCTCCCCCTGGGCAATCTGATCGTAATACAACATGGCTAACGCCAGCTTGTAGGTACTGGCAGCAGTCATGGTTTTATCCACATTTAATTTGTAGGTGACGCTTTCATCACCCGATTCCACATAGATCGCAAGATCGGACATTGCATAGTCACGATCGTGAATATAGGACTCAATCTGGGTGGTCAAAAGCTTGGTGATGGCTTTCGGATCTTGGTAGATCGAAGAAATCTGACTGACATCTGAAGTCGTGGAAGACTGGCTATCGTGCTGGGCGACTGTCTTCTCTTTACTGGTCAGAGCTGAATAAATTGAAAAACCAGCCAGACAGACCGAAAGGGCAACAAAGACAATACACACCCAGACAATCGCAGGTCTGGAAGAAGAGTCATTGGAAGTCTGTTTCATACGTATTCTTTCTAAGGGGACGGCCATCGGCAATCCACCGGCCATATCATTTTACTTTCCTTATCTTCGGTATTTTTTAGTGGACAATCAAGATTCAGTTTTCAAATTCCATTGAAATGAATCAAAAAACATAGACTCTTATCTAACAATGCATTTCGTCTCATTTAGACATTGGTTTTTTGATCCTGTTTCCACGAAGAAAAGGGGGAAATGGTTGAAATGGCCAGAGAAACAGATCGATAAGGACAATGTTGAAGGTTCAGGCAGAATTTTGAGGCCTGCAAAGCCGGAGAATCATTCGCTGATTGGTGAATGACTCTCCGGCTTTTTCGTGAGCGTGGTTTTCGCAAAAGCCCACAGCCAAAGATCGAGGGAGAAACAGGGACACAACAGAGAAAGACCAAAAAGATCGACGGGAGATTTGAACGGTGAAGAAAGGAAGACCACCAGACAGAAAAGTGGGTTGGACGCCAGGCAAGTTCAGGCTCGGTGAAAGCCGGATCCAGACAGGCGCTGAAAATCCACTGGCTATTTTTTGGATACGATTACATGTAAAGATTTATAAAGACTTATAAAAGTGGAGGCTTGAGGCCAACTTCTTTAACGATAAAAACCCGCAGATTGGGCAATGTATGAAAGCTATAACGAGAGAGGATTAAGAGCGAAAAAAGGAAAGAATAAAATCGTTAAAGATCGTGCTTAATTTTCTTGATGAAATTAATCCTTAGATAATCAGGAAAGTAGAAGCACACTGTCTATTTTTCCAACAAACCCTTTAAGCATCAATTAAATTTCATATCTTCCTCGGTAGAACTATACTAAATGTGCTTCTACTTTGAAGCATAGAGGAGTGTGCTTCTACTTATGGCTTATATCAAGGTTCAGAAAATCGTTCGTGATGCTGAAAATAACATAGTCTCTGGGTCCGCGGCCATTGTTAAGTCTATTTATGCGCCAGAGAGGAAAAACCATTCTGCTCAACAGGTTTTAGAACGTCTTGGCAAGGTGATTTCACTTGCTGAGGATAAGAAATCCGGGGTTTTTCTTTCTCCAACACGTGGTTTAGTTCACTATAACGTGACTACGGATACTTTTTCTCCTGTTTCAGAAGAAGAAAAAGAGAACCAATGTAAGCTGGTTTTCCCAGAGCCGCAAATTCATACGGTTTTTGGTGACTCATATCTACTTCTACAATTTTTAGAAAAACGTGGCCTGCTGGAGGTTTTCAAAACGGTTTTTCCAAAAAAAGAAGAACTGGAAAGGGTTCTTGCTCATATTCTTCATGGAGTTCTCAGAGATGGATCAAAAATTGGCTGTGATGATTTTCTTGAAAAATCTTATGCATCTTATTTATTTGAAGACTTGCCAATTCAATCCCTACACTCCGATACAGCTTTTTTCTCTTTGCTGGGAAGCGATAAAACCCGGGTGGCATTCTTCAAAGAGTTTATAAAGCTGATGAAGAAACAAAATCCAAAATTTGGCCAGGGATGCTACGTAGACTCTACTCCTCTTCCAAACCAGATTACCAACAACCCTTTTAATGCACTATGCTGCCATGGACTTTCGTCATCTGAAATTCAAATCCGCCTGGTCTTGGTTTTAGACGATGCGACTGGCCTGCCAGTTTGGTATGACATCATTCCTGGCAATGTGCTGGATTTAAGCACGGTGATGAACATTGTCAATGATGTCGCTTCGACTTTGGATATTGAAATTGAATCGCTGGTTCTTGATGCTGGCTATGTATGTGAGCCGCTGATAGCCGCTTTCCATATTGGAAGTTCAAAATCCGTCATCAGCCGGATGCCAGCCAGACGGGGGTACCCGTTCAAAGAACTCTACTGGCAGTTCAAAGACCAGATAAATAAAGGGAAATACCAGTTTGTTCGTAAGGATCACACCTATTTCGGAAGAAAGAAGAAAATCAAACTATACGGAAAATATGACGAATACGCCTACGTTTATGTAGATCAGAACAATGCGCTTTACCACTTTATTGATTATCTTGAAGACCACAAAGATGAGTTTCAAAAGATGAAGGATAAAGACAAGGACTGGATGACTGTCAAATTCGGATATTTTGTTCTTCTATCCAACATCGATACTTCTCCTGAAGATTTGCTTTATCGGTATTTCTGCCGCACTGAGATAGAGACAGTTTTCAAAACCAGTAAAGAATATTTGGAACTGCTTCCTCTTTCAAAATGGAGCGATACAACAGTCAGAGGGAAAATCCTGCACGATATTATCGATACAATCATTCTGTTGCTCGTTCGAAAACAAATGGAAAATACCGGCGTATCTACATCACGATTATTTGGGAAAACCCAATCGTTGATGTGCTGCCTAGGACCTAATAAAAAAGTTGTGATCGAAGTTCCTAACAAGCACGTAAAACAATTTTATAAAATTTTAGATATAGAAATTCCAACTCATCTAAACCTTGATAAGGAACGAAGTAGAATGCGCGGCTATACTCATCTGTAACAGTCATTGATGTGTATAGCTAAACTAGTTTAAAATCCAAAGTTGTGCTTCTACTTTTTCGATTATCTAAGGTTAATGCTCTATTTATACACGTGCGAAGAAAAAAACTGGGAAATACGACGGTTCTCTGTGCTTAAATCGCCTTCATATCTAAAATAAGATTATAAATATACTTATTCGATATCTGTTAGCGTGTCCAATCGCTAGTTAATTTAGATAAAAATTAATTTGTATCCTTTATAAGATTATAAAAAATCTAATGTGGATTGATATAGTTTTAAAAAATATAGTTTTCAAAAAATGTTCAAAAATACTGTAAACTTTATGGACAAACATACAGTATAAGGATAGAATAAAGACAGAATTAAGAAGAAATAAAGAAATACCTTTCAGAAATAAAGAAGGCCTTTATTTCATCGCCGCCAATCAAGAGAAAACAAAGAAAAACAGAATGCCTGTTCGGGGGAATAATATGAAAAACACAACTGAAACCAACACATTAAAATCGAATAAAGGAACAAAGAAATTCAGACTTGCAGCTTTAGTCGCCGGCTGTTCAGTTGCTGCTGTGATCGGATTTGCAATGATGAATTCGAACAAACCAGTTGTTGCAGGCCATGCTTACACCAGCGAAAATAAAGTCGCTGTGGCTGCCTCAGACAAGAAAACTCTTAAAGCTGAAGAGAAAACACCAGAGCAGCCAGCAAACTCCGCAATCGCATCCGATGCGGATCCAAAAGAAGAGTCAGTCGTTGAATCAACATCCGTTGAACCTTCCACTCCAGCCCAGCAGAATGCTCCCGTAGAAGCGGCTGCCTCTGTTCATGAAGAGACTTCTATGGCCCAGACTTCTTTTGAAGAGTTTGAAGAAGTTGAACCTGACTACGCGCCGGCTCCAACCGCGGTTCCTGTTGAACAGCCAGTCGCAGACCAGATGACAGCGGCACAGGATAATGTATGGCACATCACTTATATTCCAGCCTGGGGCGCCGGATCCGCTCCTGAAGATGGATCGATTGGCATCTGGGCAGACGGATGGTTCATTGCTCATTCTGGTATGGCCAATGGCGACAAGATCGCTTCTTTACCGCAATATGTAGAAGTAGATGGTCAGGTTTATACAATGACCGACACCTGGGTTTCTGACGACAATGTTTCCACGGATGAAATTGCCAGAGCTCGCGCCAACAACGGCATCGTTTTCCAGACCTGCATTACCGATACCACCAACCGCATGGTTCACTATGAACCTGTAAATGGAACTGGCTATGCTTATAATTTCTCCAGTTATCCATATACCGCTCATGATGGCGAGATCTTCGGCTATTAAAAATAATGATTCATCCTGTTTATAAAGGGATTGTGACGCATTTCTGTTTGTAAGAGCTGCGGGCAAACAGTCCCTTTTTCTTTATCCGCTTGATGGCGAGCGGTCCTGAGCACTTTTCTGAATATGATTTTCAATCTGATTTACTTGGTGGAAGTTCTCTTTGCCACTAATTGTCGAATTTTTTCTAAATCCGTCAGCGGTGGTTGAACTGGCGAGGCAGTTTCTTGTTACTGTTAAAATCCGTTCATATCACTTTTAACAGGTTGTGTATGGAATTGGATTAAGCCAGTTATAAGGCAAATTAACCATAGTTGACTGAAAGTAAGCATTAATTTCAATTCAGGAAAAATGCACCGAATTGCATCAAGATGTGAATGGTAACTTAAAACAGATCGGATTGAGCAAAGAAAGGCTGTGGATTGTTTTGCTTTTCGGAGAAATGATGTATACTATGACTGTAATGACAACACCTTGGGAGCTTCACTAAAGAAGCCAAAAGAAAGGGCCGTGCTGGTAACACGGCCCTTTTTTACTGCTTGAGGATAATGACAACGCCTTGGTGGCTTGTGCTTGTTTTAGATCAAGACATAAGCCAGAACAGAGTTGGGAGTTAATCCAGAACTTTCTTGATCACAATTAAAACAACGATCAAGATGATCATCATTTCCATAAACATGGAAGTGGGTTGCTCCTTTCTGCTTAGGTGTTGTCAGCATCCTCAACTTTCGTTGAATGTGACATGATGTCATTATCCTCCCAGCGTTTGGAAGTCCAACCGCCAAATGAATTATAGCAGAAAAGCTCAATTTTGTGCATAATTAACGCAAAATATTGGTGTTCATTTTATTGATATTGCATATTGTTTGACTTGATGAACAGGGAATCACTTATGAAGTTTTTCTGAAACGAATGTATGGGGAACAGGTCTCTTGGTGTTCGATTTTTGAAATGTTTTATGTAAACCCAGATAATTCATGATGTTTTTCGCAAATGAGTTTTGTATTCGAAATTCTTTCTTTTTGGTTGAGTAATTTACATTGCACAGGATGCTGATCGATTTATTTTCACCTGTCTGGTGAAGAATAAATGGCCGGAAGCTCTTTTGATAAAGGGGTTTCCGGCCATTTATTGTTTGTGATGGAGCGCCTGGGAATCATTAGGCTTTGGATTTCTGCTTTCTGGCGGAAGCTTTTGAACGGTCAGCTGCCCGTAAGATGATTGGTCAGGAAGATGATCGGTGTGGTCAGTCGGTGGAAGTTTCATTGACCAGATGCGCCTTAATCGTGACATCATAGCCATATTCAACATAGCCGAAAAGCTGAAGGCCGATTTCATCCGCAAAGACCTGATCGACTTTGCGATGATGATCTTTGAGCCAGTTGAATAACGGCGAAAAGTCGGCGTGTTCATCCTGGATATGAACGGAAAAGATTGCATACTGACCCGCGGGGATTACCAGCAGGTTTTCCGGATTGACTCTGGTGTAGTCACAGTGTGGGATCTGGATGTACTCCTGAAGTTTGAGAAGATGATTTTGTTTCATGGCTTCCAGATCGAGAACATATCCATATCTGCGGCGGATGGTTTCGGCATGTTGCAGCGCATCTTTAGCTGCTTCCATCATCGACGCATGATAATGCTCATAGGCCTGTTTTTCCTGCCGAAGCCCCGCAATGACGACTTCCTCTTTGAGGGTTTCCAGATGAACTGCCAAGTCCGCGGGTCTTTTTTGAATGCGTTCGTTGACCTGTTCATACCAGCGAATATCATCAGCTACCTGCTGATAATAGCGGCTTAAGGCCAGGGCCTGATCCCGGTAGGCGGCAAGCAGGGCGGTAACTTTTGTATTGTCATGGGAAGCAAGAATTTCCTTGACCTGACTCAGGGGGATCGATAACTTGCGGCACATGGTAATGACATCCAGCTGCCACAGATTCCAGCGTGAATAATAGCGATAGCCATTGATTTCGTCGACAAAATCCGGTTCTAACAGCCCGCTTTTGACGTAAAAGTGAATGGTGTCTTTGGACAGGCCAGTGATCTTGCTGACCTCACCGATGCGATAACGAGTGGCTTCCATTGCGCAAACCTCCATCAAGAAATTTCAGACTTTCATGTCTGTCTGCTGGTTTCTTATGGTTTATTATGGCCGCTTGGAAGAGATGGTTTCAACCGGACCAGGAAGATTTGAGCGTTTGATCCGGGCATTTTCAAAAAGAAAAACCAAAAGGCAAAAACTGAAAAAATCATCCTTGACTCTGACGGAACGTCAGGCTGTATGGTTAGAGTGCTTAAGCACAAAGGAGTACTCGATGATTCCAGTTGGAAAATTTGCCCGGATGTGTCAGGTCAGCATCCGCACTTTGCATTACTACGATCAGATTGGTCTGCTCCATCCTGCCTATGTGGATGAAGACAATGGCTTTCGCTACTATGAAATTGAGCAGATGGATACCATGCTCCAGATTGCCCGTTGTAAACGATTTGGTTTTTCTTTAAATGAAATTGCCAGTCTTGATCTGCACTGCCCTGAAAACAGCCGGGACCTGTTCAAAAAACAGGAATACCTACTGATCTCCAGAATTCATGAGCTGCAGACAAACCTGCAGGATCTGCGCATCATGATGGAGAGAGCTGAAAGGAAGATAGAAACCATGCCAGAAACAAAGAACATTCGCATTGACTGTATTGAAACCAAACCCACTCCGATTTTCTCTTTACGCAAGCAGATGGGCGTAGGGAATTTCGGCCAGGCGTATTCCGAATTGTATGATGCCCTCATGAAAGCCAACGTAAAACCAGGTCTGCGCGGAGCCAGATATTTTGATGAAGAATTCGATTCCCAGAACTCAGACATCGAAGTCTTTGTCACGCTCGATGAAGCAGACCAGCCAAAAGCAACTGCCCTGATCGATGGCGGTCTTTGCGCTCATGCCACTCACCATGGCGGTTATTCAACTTTAAACGAAACCTACAATGGTATTGCCCGCTGGGTTTTCGAAAATGGCTATGAGCTGACTGGTGCGCCTTATGAGTTGTACACAAGCACTGGTTTTGAAAACCCGGATCCAGCCACCTGGATCACTGAAGTCTACTTCCCAATCCGGAAAGCAGACTGATCTTTGATCGATAGCTGCAGTCCACTCAAGAAATTTGAACAGATTCAAATCTTGCCTCTTTTCCTATGAAAAGGGGCGTTTTTTGCGTTCGTTTTCAAAAGTGGGGATGGATTTCTGGGGATATGCTGGGCCAAGAAGAAAAAAGCAAAAAAATTTGCAGATTCTGAAACACAGTCTTCCTTTTCGCGAATATGAAGGTGATTACCGGAAGAAGGTGAAAGCAGATGAGAACTGATGATTCAAAAAAAACAGGCAGTGTTTAACCGCAAATAAAAAGTGGTCATGGAAAATAATGAAAGATAAAGGAGGAATGAGTATTTATGGATCACACTGACAAGTCTTGTCTCGATGAGACAGATGTTACAAAACCAAGCAATCACAATCAAGAAAAAGAACAGTCAGACTTTTACAATCCACTGCTGATTGATCTTGTTATGAGAAATCTCTTTTGCAGTGAAAAGAATCTTATTGAGCCGGTTTTATGCACACTTCTGGACAAGTCGAAATTGATGATACTGGATGACTTTCATCGCTCTGCCCTAGACATATATAGGCCTCCATATGCCATTTTTGATATTCTAGAGTTCGTTAAACCAGTCAAACGTGCGTTTGTTTATCTTCGGAGAGCAAAAGAATATCCCAATCCATTGGATGACAGATACCAATGTGCCAAATTTGATATGGAGTTCAAAGATCTCGGAAATAAAGTCCATGATTTGCCGGAGATTTATCACGTAGTCATCATGGATCATGATTTTTTTGGTGAAGGGGAACCTGTCTATGAAGCCCAGTGGTCATTTAAAAAGACAGGAAAGCTGTTAGGTGATGGTTCTCATATTCTTTATATCAATGGAGACAATCGAAGCGATACGCCTTTAGGACGATTGATCCATGATCTTTTCTGTCCTGTTCCAGAGGACATGTATGATAAAAAACTTGGTGAATGGACTGGAGAACTCATCAAGAGAAGAACAGCGTTTGTAGAGGCGGTATTCAGCGACAATGAACAGAAAGCTGAAAAGAAGAAGCAAGAGGATCAAGAGGATATGGAATACGCAAAAGTTTCAGCAAAACAACCATCATAAGACGGTTCAGTGCAGCGACAATGCCTAAAACCAGGCCCAGGATGGTTCCGATGATGCAGACACCGATCCCAAGGCCAAAGGAGATCCCGATGCGCGGCGTAACCAGAGCGGAAACCGGCATATTGCGTTTGATCGCATAGGAGATTCCAAAGTCACCTTTGAGCATGTTGGCGACGTAGGTAAGAAACTGCGTGAAGACCGGTTTATCCAGCCCATACGCGGCGTAGATCTGTGCTTTCTGCGCTTCTGTGAGTTTTTCATCGTTAAATGGGGTACCAGGCATGAGCTTGAGCATCATAAACAGAACAAAGACGATGACAAGCAGAGTCACGATGGAAATCAACAGACGGCGCACGATATAGCGGATGGTTGATTTGTCCATAACATATATATTCCTTTCAAATCAAAATTCTCCAGACTTTCATAAACCGGACTTTGAAAGAAGCGAAGAAGAAAGCCTGACTTTTGTGAATGTCAGCGAAAAACATCTATTTTCAATACATGAACACAACATGGTGCAGATAAGAGCTGAATCACAAAAGATGCCCGAAAGCAGGAAAGCCAGCCGATGGCTGCAGACAGAAAGCTTCAAAGAAGAAGGCCTAAAAGCGCAATCGGCAGGCTGCAAAGAAAGAAATGAACCATTTTCTTTCGTTTCTGGATGGATGGGCGGGCAACATCAGCAAAGAGAAGCCAGAAGAGAAACCAAGCCAGGACAGCTTTTCTTTGAAAAAACGGGTCTCACCAGGAGGTCCGTTTGTTGTCCGTACAGAGAATCAGTCAACTGATTCTGTCAATCAGTCAGCTTTTTCGAGGTTCTTATAAATATAAGGAACACCGAAGGAATGGCTTTCGATGCCTTTTACTTTCGGGTTGTTCAGGGTACACAACTGTTACCTTATCTTGGCGAATCAAGATATTAATATTCTTATATAACTATTTTATAATTCAACTAATTGTGGATTTTTTATGGTATCATTCAAACAGGAGATGACGTTATGATCGGTCCTGAAGACTTAAGAAGAGAACGGTATACCACTGGACAAATTGGAAAACTTGTAGGGAAAAACTACCATACAATTGCCCTTCATAAAAACAAGGGCATGATTAATATGGTGCAGGATCCCGTTTCCGGGTTCTGGTATGCCGATAAAAAAGACCTGATTGATTATCTGAAAAAACTCGGGTTATGGAACAATTCCGAGAAAAAGAATGCTATCTATGCCAGGGTTTCTTCCCATGATCAAAAGAAACATGGTGATCTGGACAGACAGATCGGCAGGCTCTGCCAGAAAGCTTCTGGCGCAATGATCTTTTCTGATGTTGGCAACGGCCTGAATACAGAACGCAAAGGACTAAATAAACTCATAGATGAGGTCATTCATAATAAGATTGATGTCCTCTATATTACTCATAAAGACAGACTCACCAGATTTGGATACGGCTATCTTGAAAAGTTTTTTAATGCCCATGGAGTCAAAATCATAGTGACCGAGGGTAAGCCGGATAAGAACTATCAGGAGGAGCTGGTAGACGATATGATGTCGCTCCTTGCCTTCTTTTCCGGGCAAATGTATGGAATGAGAAGTTCTCAAAGAAAAAAGATTGCCCAACAGGCCAAAGAAGCAATTGAAGAACCTCTCAAACAGGAAGAAACAAGAGTTTGGGAGGCCTGTAAAAGAAAGGAGCTGCATATATGGCGACAAAAATGAAGATTCGAGAAAAAGTCCCTTATCAAAGAGCAGCTCTTTTTGATGAAGAATCGTTTACACTCACTTCCTCCGGCCGTTTTGGTAAAGAAGGATGTCTGGATAAAAAATCACTGCTCAAACCAAAGGAAGAAGCTGTGGCGCAGCTGGCGGAACTTAGAGCCTATATTGAAACAATGGCAGAACATTTTTCGCAGATGGTTCATTCGGCATGGGTGATGATCTGCCATGGAATGGAAGATGGCGAGATTAAAGCTTCTCTTGTCGAAAAGTATTCTGTTAAATCGAGAGTAGCGAATGCGGCAATCAACCAGGCCCGCACCAGAATGAATTCCCTGAGTGCGCTCAAAGTGACACAGATGGAGGAGCTTGAATCCAAAATCAGCGCCTACGAGGAGCTGCTTGAAGATCAGAAAAAGGAGCATAAAGAATGGCACCAGAGCGTAAACTGGCATAAGCCGCAAAAAGGTGACTGCCAGAAAAACAGATACTGGAAGCGAAAACTCAACAACATGAAAAACCGCCTCCATGGAATGAAGCAGAAACTGGCGAACTGGAAAGAAAAAATTGAAAACAGTTCTTTTTCATGCTGCTTTGGATCTAGAAAACTCTTTAAGGCTCAATACCATTTAATAGAAGCAGGATTTGCAAACCACGAGGAATGGAAAGCGGCCTGGAGAAAAGCCAGAAAGAAAAGCTATTATCTGTTTGGCAGTTCGGATGAGACTCAGGGAAACCAGTTGTGTCAATTAACACCAGAATCTAAACTTGGCTCTGACTGGTTCAGTCTGCTTCTTAGAAGCGGGTTTAAAGATGACAAAACTGGGCGTCACATCGCAGTGCGGATTCCATATCTGAAAAAAGAACTGAAAGACAATCTCGAAAACCGCTCTGTTTCCTATCGTTTTGTTCTGAAAGATAAAGGACTGTATATTCAGCCGATGGTTACAATCCAGAAAAAAGAAACCTATGAACCACAGGGAATGCTTGGAATCGATATTAATGATGGATTCTTCTCGGTTACTGAAAGTGACAGCCAGGGAAAATTTGTTTCTTCCCAGGATATCACTTATTCAAATTCAGGTTCCAAAGCGGTAAATGCCACCGTGATGGCCCAGAAGCTGTCTGAAATTTTTACCCGAGCAGAGAAGCTCCATTATGGGGTTGCCATCGAGACAATCAATCTTACGAAGAAGAAAACAAAGATTCAAAAGAGATGGGAAAGAAAATATAACCGAATGATTTCCAATTTCCCATACTTAAGATATATGGACAACTGTGAAGCATTATCGCTTAAAAGCGGTGTTCCACTTTATTACGTCTCTCCCTACTGGTCATCTGTTCTTGGGGATGAGAAGTACTCTGAAAAGCTGGGGATCAGCCGTCATCAGGCGGCAGCCTATGTGATTGCCCGGCGGGCTCAGAATTACAGCGAATTCTATATTCCTCCCAAAAAAGGAAAGTCCAAAGCCAAGAAAACTGAGGCAAAGAAGTCTGAAACAAAGGCGTCAAAACCATGTGCGTAACTGGCATTCAGCAATGATGTAAGTCCAATCTGCTTTGAAAATTCGGCCTCTTAGTCCACTTGATTGAAGAGGCCTCACTTGTTTTTATTGCGACATGGGCGAAAGCCCAAGGTGTCTTGCAATGTATTTTTGAAATGCATTTAATCTGCAGTCCGCTATATATGAAGCGAGTCCAACTCTGTACAAACGCAAGTTTGTTGGGCACGGAAAAGTTTATCCTTCATCCCGGTTAATGGCCAGCGGATCATTAGCCTTGCTCTGAAGGTGAAAGAGCTTTTTTCAACCCAGCAGAGGAACCAGCCGTAGGGATTCTAGGGCAGCTTCATTTTATCCGTATAGCTGGATTAGCTAAAAATAGGCTACGGTCTTGAATCCATGGATAAAGATAATGCGCCAATTCCAGCCATTGCCGAAAGCTACGATGTTTCCGATGATGAGCTGACTTACACCTTCCATCTGCGCGATGCCAACTGGGACAACGGCACACCTGTAACTGCTGACGATTTCGTCTTTGCCTGGGAAGAAACCGTCCACAATCCTGCTGCTGAATATGCGTATCTGTACACACAGGATGGTGCCTGTGTTGAAGGTGCAGATGAGATCGTCTACGACGAAAAAACTGACGGTAAGCTCAGTATCAAAGCTGTAGATGACAAAACATTTGAAGTAAACCTGAACAATTCATCAAAACCGACAAATGGCCGGAAACACCTTTAAAGAACGCGTTTCCGGCCATTTTGCTTTTCACCAAACAGGTGAGTGTAAATTGTTCATCATTCCTATACAATATTAGTCACACACACCCAATGTCATTTAGCTTAGTTTTTGATAGTTAGTATTGTCCACCATCCGTGCACAGATGGTGGATTTTATATTTTCTGGTTTAACGAAAATTAGCTTTGACAATAGCTCCATAATTATCTAATTTAATCCTTATCACGTTGAAAACATAACTTTATAAGGAGGAAAATATGACAACTAAAGTTACTTCGCCGTCGGTGATTTATCAAAAATTCATGAAATCCCTTGAGGAATTTGCCTACAAACAGGAGAAGATTCTTGCTTCTGAAACAGGAGCTTTCTCACGCAGTCATTATCGATCATCAAAAATAAACTTGTTCCATTTCCTGAATACATCCATTATCGGGAATGGGGCAACACTCTCCGATTTGTCCATGAACTATTTCGGCATGGGCAGTGTAAGACCATCTGCTTCAGCACTTGTTCAGACAAAAACCAAAACTCCAGTCAGCGTATTTTCAGCACTGCACAAAACCACATTGGCACTTTATTCCATGGATAAAAAATATAAAGAACACAGGGTAATCGCTTTTGACGGAACCAATGAACCTGTTGCGCCAAATGAAGATGAACCTGACTACATCATTTATACCAAGAACAAGGAAAACATTATCCGGGCCGGTATTCACGTTAACGCAGCCTATGACGTACTTAATGACAAATTTTTAGCCATCGTCACTCAAGACCAGAGGTCCAAAGACGAACGGGCCGCTGCTATGAAAATGGTCAAGGAGATTCACGAAGCTTATCCTGGCGAGACATTTCTCTTTGTCATGGACAGAGGGTATTTTTCTTATCCATTGTGTAAGCTTATTGAATCCTTAGGGCACAAATACCTCATACGTATGAAAGAACGAGAGTATAGCTGCCTGACTTATACACAGCTTGACCATACAGAAGACCAGCAGATCAGCCGCATTCTTACCCACCACCAAAGAAAAGAGGAAAAAGAAAACCCCCAGATGAAATACCTGGTCAAAAAATCAATGAGACAGATTGATCAAGAATCTGAATTTATTGATTTTGACTGCAGGGTGGTAGCTATCGAGATTGGCGAAAACGTCTGGGAAGGACTGATTACCAATCTGGATGAAGCAGAATTTCCTCCGGAGGCTCTTGGATTTATTTACCCCCTAAGGTGGCGAATCGAGCAGAGTTTCTCCTGGCTTAAATATGGAATAGGAATGAAACGTATCCACTCGATAAAAGCAGAATACATCATTCAGGAGATTTATTCATCCCTTATCTTCTACAATCTGGTTTCCGAGATCAAAAAGTGTGTTCTTGAATCATCTCAATCGGATAATAAAGAAGAGAAGCAGACAACTTATGAATACCAAATCAATACAACTAAGGCGATACGGGCTATCAGGAACACGTTTACTCCGAAATGGACGAAAAAACGAACAATCTGTCAAATTACAAAAGCGGAGTTTCAAGCTCTGACCGAGGAGCTGCTAAGAGAAAAACTGCCCGTTCGGCCGGAAAGGAGCTTCAAGCGAAATCTCCATCCCAATCGTTTGATATGGTTCACCTATCGATAAGTGCATTATATGCGCATCTTATTGGTACAAACCACCCATACAATTCTTAAAAACGGCTCTTATCGAAGGGTTGTTTTTAGTGCACCTATTTTGATGAATACAGCCAAATCAATCAGTATATTTTGTGCTTGGTTGGTGCATATGGATATAATCAGCAGCAAATTCTATTCCTATCATCCACTTTGTCTTTGATTTTTATACAAAGTTTGAGGTCATATTTTTCTAGCTAAATGACATTGCACACACACCAAAAAGAAAGGATTTTGAACAATGACACACACCCTGAACAACAGTATGGCCGGTTTTATTCCTGAATGCAACATTTCTTTTAATGGAGGGGATCTTTCTTCCGATACCGGTGCAATTCTCCCTCTCGATTTCATCAATTCTAATCTACTTCTTCAGCCTTATGCAGACCTTCCTTTTCGGACGAAAGGCAATCCTGCCATCAGAAAAATTCCAACTTCTCTTTGATGAGCCAGCAGGTTTTCAAGTATCTCCTTGGTTACTCATCTCAGGCTGATCAGGAGGTTCTTGCCAAAGACCCAATTCTCTGTCAGTACTTTCAGGGGATTTCTTCCCAAAGCTCTGTCAGCCGTTTTTTCAGCCGTGTCTGTGAAGATACGAATAATGCTTTCTGGCAGATTTTTATGAATCAGACCTGTCAGTTTATCAGTGCTAACCAGGACGATATTCTTCTCGATGCCGATTCGACAAAAACCGATACCTATGGAAAGCAGGAAGGGGCTGCATGGATCCATCACTATAGTCAGACTGGATATCATCCATTTGTCATTAACGAATACAACTCGAAAACCCTTGTGGGGGCATGGCTGCGTCCTGGATCCACTTATTCTGCCGACGAAGCTGAACCGATCATGGCTGAAGTCCTCAAGCGACTGCCTGACTGGACTGCAGCTGGCAGAATACGGATTATCATGTTCCGTGGAGACGCTGCTTTTTACTCGGGCGACCTGATGGACCTGTTTGAAGGCCGTTTCAATCCAGTTCGTTATGCCATCAGAGCCAAAGGAACAGACAGACTTGAAAGCTTATGTCAGGATGCCTGCTACGACAGTTCCGATCACGAAGAAGACAGCACTTATACTTCAGCTAAGCCTTTTTATGGAGAAATCCGCTATCAGATGTCCAACTCTTCAAAAAGCAGAATGGTCTGTTTTAAGCTCTATTTCATCGAAGAAGAGGATGAGAAAGGGCAGGCTCAGCTTCTGCTGGTCCCTCATGTTTTTGCGGTAATCACCAATATCGAAAACATGAGTGTAAAATAGGTTATCGACTTCTATTGTCAGAGAGGCAACAGCGAAAACTACACCAAGGAGTTGAAAAGTGACTTCATGGCAAATACGCTTTCGCATCGCTCATTTGAAGCCAATGCCTTTGAATTTCTTCTAAAATGCCTTGCCTATAACCTTTTTCACTTTTTCCAGTTCCGGGTGATGGAAGGTGCTGATCAGAATATGACATGTGGATCATTCCGGAAAAAGTATCAGAAAGTTGCTTCAAGGCTGAGCTTTCATGCGCGAAGTTTTCACTTGAAGATTGCCAGTTCATTTCGTCATGCCGACAGATTCACCCGATATCTGCAAAAGTCCAGGACAATCGGATGGATAGCCGCTCATTTGTGTTGAATCCATTTTAAATAAAGTAAAATTTTAAATTCGGCAGCCTTCGGACTGTCTTTTTGTCGTGGACAAAAGGTTGTTATATGCGATTTCGACCAGTTTTTGCCCGTCATTTTTGAAAAAATCAAGTACCCCCCTCCACCGGAAACAATGTGGATAACCGAATCGAGAAAGATTTGTTTGCATTTTGAAGACAAAAAACGAAAAATGGTTTTGTGAAAAAAGCCATGAATTATTCGGGGTAAAACTGTCGAAGAAATATCCGTACTTCGTTTCTTTAATGTCCTTCCCTGTTTTCTATCCAATCAATGAAGAATTCTTCAAAGAACAGGGCGAAAACTATGCCCAGACAGCTGACAACCTGTTGGCCAACGGTCCTTACAAACTGGTTGACTGGACTGAAGGTGCATCCCTGACTCTAGATAAGAACACACAATACTGGGATGCAGACAATGTTAAAGTTGACGGCATCGATGTCAAGATCGTTCCGGAGGCTTCCACTTCCGCGCTTGATTTCGAAAGCGGCAACACTGACTTTACAAAACTGAACTCTACTCTGGTCGATAAATACAAAGATTCCGACAGCTACACTTCCTATCTGGAAGGATATCTGTGGTATCTCCAGTACAACTTTGCTAACGAATATCTGGCCAATGCCAATATCCCTCAACGGTTGCGGCAATCATCTCAAAGGACATACCATCCGTTGCGTACGACGTATCCATAGAAATAACGTCGTTTTCTTTAGCGAGGGTGACGCGTTTTCCGCTGCTTGTCGTGGATGCACCATCCGCAGTGGATGGAGCATCGGCAGTGGAAGAGGCAGCCGAGCTGGATCCTTTCGTTGAGCTGGTCGATGCAGAAGACGAACTGCATGCTGCCAGCGAAAGAGCCAGGGCGCCTGAAGTTAGAATGGAAAGTAATTTCTTCATAGTCTCCTCCGGAAATCGAACTCATTATAGGTTGGTTGAAAAATTTACAAAGAAACTGAAAGCTACTTTTCATGAAAACGGCAAAATTATGGTCGAAAGCGCATACATGATATTTAAATTTTGGAAAGTGTTAGATTTCTTCGATCTTTTTTGCCGTTTTCCAGTAATGAAGAGAAAAAATGACAGGAAAACGGCGAAAAAATCGGAGATATGTCTTTAATTTAAATCTGAAAACGATGTTTTTTCATAAGAAGAAAAGCCAGCGAAAACCAAGAATGTCAATATCTGGAATGAAAGAAAATGAAAGCGGGGGAAACCAGACAAAACGAAACTGGATTGCCCAACCTATTGCTTGAATGGGTTCCATTGGCTTTGGAAGGTGATATACCGAGAGCAGCAATATTCTTCTTTGCATGAAAGCTGGCCTTGTCTGGTCACTCTTGCAAGTCATACCGGCAGCTTGCCTCAACAGCTGAATCGGCCAGCCGCAGCGCAATGAGGACAGCCTGGTTTTGAGAATATTGAGTTCAGGAAAGTTCAGGATCCAGTCTGGATCCGGAAAGGAATGAAGAGAATGTCAAAAAACAGAAAAGCCGCCATCATCGGGATTGGCCATGTTGGCGCTCATGTCGCAAACAGCCTGGCAACCCAGGGAATTGTCGATGAGATCATGCTGATCGATCAGAAGGCACAGAAAGTCACTTCGGAAGTTCAGGATCTGCGGGATGCCATGCTTTGGCTGCCGGATCCGGTCCGGATTTATGGCGGCGATTATGATCAGCTAAAAGACGTGGACGTCATCGTCAACTGTGTCGGGAATATCGAAACGTTAGTCACCTGCAATGACCGCACGCTGGAGATGCGCTTCAACGTGGAAGCAGTCGACAGCTATGCCGATAAAATTAAAACAAGCGGCTTTGATGGCATCATCATCAATATCTCCAACCCCTGCGATGTTATTACCCGTCATCTGGCTTTAAAAACCGGTCTGCCTAAAGGGCGTGTTTTTGGTACGGGAACGGCCCTCGATTCTTCCCGCCTGATTTCAGCTATCTCTTTGAAAACCGGACTCAGCCTCCAGTCGATTGATGCCTGCATGATGGGAGAGCATGGCAATATGCAGTTTGCACCGGCTTCGATTTTCTCCTTCCGTGGAGCGCCCTTACAGGCCGTTTTAGGCGATACAGAACTGGATTGGCACGAACTGGAAAAAGAAGCGATCGGTGGCGGCTGGGTGACGTTTACCGGCAAGCACTGCACGGAGTATGGCATTGCCGCGACGGCAGCAAGACTGGTCCGGGCCGTTCTGGAAGATGAAAAAGTTCTGCTTCCGGTTTCCGCTCCACTGGACGGCGAATATGGCGTGTTTGGCCTCTTTGCGGGGGTTCCGTCGATTATCGGCAAAAATGGCGTGGAAAAGGTCATTGAATATCCGCTGACTGAAGATGAGCTTTTCCGTTTCCAGGCGTGCTGCCAGGGAATTGCTAAAAACGTTGAAACGGCAGCCAAAATGGAAGTCGGCGAAATGTAGTCAATGATCCATCCAAACTGTATAGCAATTTGGATGGGGTATCCTTGCCTGTTGTATGAATTAGATCTAGAACCATCCAAAGAAAAGACAATCCACCAATAGACATCACTTGTAAACAGGACAGGAATCGATATCACTTACAAAATTGAAACAGCATGTGGAACATGTCCTGCAATCACTGCTCAATAAAAAACGATTGAACAAGGATTCTCTGGGCAGACTTGCTGGTCTGGTCAGAAAACCATTATTCAAGAGCCTTGCCAGAAATAGCAAGGCTCTTTTTTGTAAAGGAAAAGAGAAAAGGAAGAAAAGCAAAAGGAAAAAGAAAAAACCGTCTCTTTATTCTGGGGCCAAAGAGACGGCTAAGATGACAGCAATAATAATGTTTCAGGGAATATGTTCGAAAAAGAGGCAGATACGGGTGTTTGCTGTCACCTGGTGAACAAGCGTTCGCGCAGACTTTGCTGCATCAGAATCTTTGCAGCCGGAAATCGATCTGTAATTTCCACTTGTCTGCAAATTCAGGATACGAAAGAAGCAATCTGGATGCATTTCTTTTGCCCAAAAAGAGAGAAAAACATTACATCTCAATCAGATACAATCATTTCCTGAACATGTTGTTTTTTTCAATACAGGCAGAATCGTCCCGTCCAAGGCGGCGAAAATCAGTTGAAAAGGAAGAAAAAATAACTCTTTTCTGAAAGCAAATTTTGATAGGATAAACATGAAAACGGCCGGTTTTTGACAGTCTCAAAAAAAGAGATAAAAAAGAGAGATGCTGTTTCAAAAAAAGAATCAAAAGAATTACACAATTGGTGACATTATATTCAGAAAAGGAAATGCCTTCATCTTCTTAAATAATGAAAAGGAAGATCTTCGCCAAAAGGGGGACGCGGTCGATGGCAGTCGATATGAAAAAGATTCTGGCAGATGGCCTGCTGGATCTTTGCCAAAAGAAAGATCTGCGGCAGGTCAGCATCAAAGAAATTCTTACCCAGACTGGTGTCAGCCGCCAGACATTTTACAATCACTTTCTCGATAAGGAGGATTTGATCTGCTACATTTATGACACTCGGATTATTCCTGAATTTGATCTCAATTCGGCCGAGGTCAGCTTTTATGAAGCCCTGCTGGCGGATTTCTACCGCATGAAAGAACACAGGGCCTTTTTAAAGCAGGCGCTGGCCATGGAAGGACCCAACTGTCTGAAAAACCATATGTACCGTCATGCAGAAGATTTTGACCTGAAGTGGCATCAGAAAGCTTATGGAAGTGAGCCTATGCCTGATGCCCTGACTTTTGCGACCACGTATCATGCCAGTGCTTCAGTCAGTATGACTCTTTCATGGATTCTGGCAGACATGCCAGTTCCCCCTGAAGAAATTGTTGAACTGATTACCCGGATGCGTTCGATCGGAATGGAAAAGCTGTTTGCCACATCCAAAGACGGAATCAATCCCTACCGCAGTCATCCTGCCTTGAAATCAGCTTTGACAGAGGAATGAAAGCCATAATTTGGGCAGGCATTGATCCGAAACGACAGGCAGGCAGGAAGTTCTGAAAAAAATTTGGACATTGGCCAGCTGAGCTTTTACAATGGAAAGCATTGCCTGACTGGCAGCCAGATTCTGGCTGAACAGCCAGGGATTTTGAAATCAGAAAATTGAGAGAAAATTAGGAAATGAAACCATTATGTCTTCTGTATTGATCAAAATTTGCGGATATCTGGTCATTATCGCCCTTGGCTATCTGCTTCGTGAACTGAAACTTTTTCGAAAGGAAGATGCCAAACTTCTGGGGACGCTGATCATCTCTGTAACTCTGCCTGGCGCCTTGATTCGAAATTCAGGAGCGATTGTGATCGGCCCTGAATTTCCCCTGTTATTTACATTTGGAATCATTGCCAGCATTGTGACGCTGGCAGCCGGATTTTTACTGGCCGGGCGTAAAAGAGAACCCCGGACTTCCGCATTTATGTTAACAGTCAGTACGTTCAACCTGGGCGCCTTTTTGCTGCCGTTTGTCGAACTGTTCTTTCCCGGGACCGGTGTCGGATATCTTTGCATGTTTGACTCTGCCAACTCTGTGATGGGACTTGGTGTTTCGTATGCGCTGGCCAAAGCGGCTTCCAGCCCCCAAGAACCCCTGACCCTGAAAAGCGTTTTTAAGACTCTGGTCCACTCCATCCCGTTTATGACGTATGTCTTTCTGTTTGTGCTGGCTGCGTGTCATCTCAGGCTGCCTGATGTAGTCCTCGAGTATGCAGGAACCATCGGCAATGCCAATGCCTTTTTGACGATGTTCATGATCGGTCTGTTGATTGAATTCCGCCTGCCAAAACAGGAAATCAAAGAAATCATTCAGGTCTGCCTGACTCGCTGGATAGTGGTTGCCTGTCTTGGAATCTGTGTTTTCATTCTTCCAGATGTGGATCCACTGCTGAAAACCATCACGATTCTGTGCTTATTTGCTCCGGTGGCCGCTGCGGCTGTTCCGTATTCAATCAGCTGCGGCTATCAAGGGGATCTGGTCGGGATGGTCAGCACGATTACGATGGCCTTCAGTGTCGTCAGCATCCTGTTGATTGTCAGTTTTGCGGCTCATCTTGGCCTGACGGTTCTGTAAGCTGGTCATTTGTCGGATTGCTTCATGATTATGGATCAGTATCCACTCAGACTCATTCCGAAAAGAAAACGGCTCTGAACGCTTCAAAAAAGCGGGCAGAGCCGTTTTTGCTGGGAAGAATTTGAAACCAAAGGACTCTGCTTAAAGAAGCCAGAACCTTAAAAAGGCCCGAATCTTTAAATAGGCCAGAAAGCAGGATGGATGGACTTAGATCTGGATAGAATCAGATCCGAAATCCTGCAAAGCATGGGCCGACAACGTGATGGATCAGGCGATGCGGTCAGGTAAGGACTCGTGCTGGCCTTGCCATGTATGCTGCAAAGCTTCCAGAAAGGCGTCCAGATATGGCTGGCCATCCCGGTCGAGATGGTACTCACCCAGCGTAATATTCGGCTTGGTCTTGCCATGGAAATCCGAACCGCAGGTGATCAGAAGACCATGATTTGCTGCAAAGTTTCGATAATAGTCGATCTGCTCTGGGAAATGATAATTGGAGTAGGCTTCCAGACCGTCCAGGCCATAGGCAGCAAGTTTTTCAAGCCATGCATCCTGGTGCTCAAAGGTGCGGAAAGGGTGGGCGATGACCGCAATCCCGCCGGCTTTATGAATGTGGTCGATGGCTTCAAAAAGATCTGGATACTGGACAGGGCAGTACAGATCGCTGCCAGCCTGCATATTATCCCAGTAGAAGTTGACGGGGGCAGGCTGGCTGCGCGGGCCGCCTGGCAGATAATCCTGGAAATCAGGGATGTCTTTGGTTCTGGGATCGGCAAGAATCTGGTCAAACAGCGTAAACCAGGGATTCATGTCTTTTGCCTGTTTGCGGATGGTGTCTTCATCAAAGCTGAAGCCATATTTTTCATTGATTTTTTTGACGCGAAGCCCAAAGGAAACCCGGGCGTTTTCTTTGGCTTTGGCCAGCAGGCCTTTGATCCAGGGATCCTCCAGATTGATGCCATAGCCTAACAGATGAACGTTGTGTTCACCTTTGTAGGTGGTTGAAACTTCAATGGCATTGATGACCTGAATTTTGCGCTTTGCCGCGATTTCTTTTGTGGCAGAAACATTTTGAACAGTGTCGTGATCAGAGAGAGCAATGAGTTTCAGATCATGGTCGTCAACCAGATCCACTAATTCTTCTGGAGTAAACTGGCCATCGCTGCTGGCGGCCGAATGCATGTGTAAGTCAAATTTCATAGGGAAGATTCCTTCTTTCTGGCAGATGCAAGGAGAACAAAGTAAAACAGAAAATGGGCAAAGCGATAAATCGAACATCGGAAAGTGTCGGCCAAAAAGGTCGAAAATCACGATGAATAAAAGATTTCGGCTTCATTATAAAAGCAGGACCGTCCAAAAAAACACCCGTCATTTGGCAAGCGCTTAGAAAACCGGAAAGATGAACGCGCCTGAATATGGCGGCAGGGCGAGAGTCCTTTGCAGGATTGTCGAATCAAGAAAGCAGGACAGAGAACAGCGCAAAAAAAGCTGGCCCTTGCAGTCAGGACCAGCTTTGTGGATTGGATTGAGTCAGTTGAAAAGAGAATTATTCAACGAGTTCAGCATCTTCGAAATGCCAGTAGCCGTATGGAGAATGCCAGATTCCTTTAACTTTTGTCTGATCTTCTAACCAGAAGTCATTGTAGTAAGCCAGAGGGATGCATCCTGCTTCTTCCATCAGGATTTCTTCTGCTTTGTGCAGCGCGTTGGATCTTTCCTGTTCATCCAGAGTGGTTCTGGAGATTTCCATCTGTTTGTCATATTCTTCGTTGCTGAACTTACCATCGTTGTTACCGTTGGTGGAGTAGAGCAGGTCGAGCATGTTCGATGGGTCAGTGTAGTCACCTACCCAGCCGTTACGGGCAACTTCATAGTCACCGTTACGACGCATCGGGGTAAAGGATGCCCATTCAACAATATCAACATCCATGTCAATGCCCAGCTCTTTCCAGGCCTGCTGCAGATATTCAGCAACAGCTTTATGGTAACCGGCATCGTTTGTTGTATAGGTGATCTTTGGCAGACCTTCGCCATTTGGATAACCAGCATCGGCTAACAGTTTTTTCGCCTCTTCAAGGTTGCCTTCATAGTCGGTTGTCGAGATGAATTCTTCGCCGCCGTTCGAGTTGGTGACAAAGTCTGTACCGTTGATGTCAGACCATCCTGGACCCATAAAGTTGCCAGCTGGAGAATAGGTACCCTGCATCAGCGTGTTGGCCAAATAATCACGGTCAATCGCCAGGGAGAGGGCTTTACGAACGTCTTTGTTTGTGAACGGTTCTTTTTCAGTGTTCATCGAAACATAGTAAGTACCGATGATTGGATCCACAAAGAAATCATCGCGATCTTTCAGAGATGGGATTTCTTCTGTTGGAACGTCTTTAATCATGGCCACTTCGCCAGCGTTATAGGCATTGTAAGCTGCGTTGGAATCTTCGATCAGGTTGAACTTGATTCCATCGAGTTTCACGTTTTCAGCATCCCAGTAGTTCGGGTTCTTTTCCATCAGGATGTAGGAAGAAGGTACCCATTCTGTGATGTAGAACGGACCATTGGAAACGTAAGTGGAAGCATCAGTTGCCCATGCATCACCATTGGCTTCGATGGTTGCTTTCTGGACTGGGGAAAGCGTTGCAAAGGCTGCCAGGGATTCAAAGTATGGGCAGGCATCTTTCAGATGAACAACGAAAGTCTGGTCATCAGTTGCTTCAACATTCAGTTTTTCAATGTCGCCAGCAATCGCTTCATCATAGCCTTCAACCATGGACAGCACAGTTTCAGCATATGGAGCCGCTACATTTGGATCGCACACACGCTGCCAGCTGTAAACAAAGTCTTCAGCGGTTAAAGGTGTGCCATCGGACCATTTCAGGCCATCCCGCAGTTTGAATGTATAGGTTTTTCCATCTTCGGAAACTTCCCAGCTTTCAGCTGCGCCCGGAGCAATTTTGCCATCTTTGTCATTGGTCAGCAGACATTCGAAGTTAGTCAGGATCATATTGCCGCCATCTACTGCGGAGTTCAGGGCTGGATCCAGAGTCTCTGGGTTTGGACCAATCTGTACGGATAAGATTTTCTTATCGCTGGACGTATTGGTTGCACTGGCTGTGCTTCCGGATGTGGAATCAGCGGTGCTGGTTGGTGTGCTGCTGGAAGAGCATCCAGCAACGCTCGCTGCCATGACAGCTGCCATGAGCAACGAAAGGGAACGAGTCTTCATTTCTGTATCTCCTTTTCTTTTTTCCGTCGTTGTTGATCCAGATCAAGATTCATCAAAAACACGAAACGCAGGCCAGAGCGTTGATTTCTGAGCGCAGTTGTTCGAAGTAAACGACGCATTTACCAACATACAAGATCTGGAACAACTTCGAAATCTTAAAACGATCAAGCAAAAGACGGTATATAAACCGAAACGGTGAAGAATCCGTTTCGTGTCTACCAGAGTGAAAATAAAGCGTTGAAAATAAAATCTCTATTTCTTCTTGAGATCTTCCATATTGACGTGGTGGCAGGCGACAAAATGACCTGGCAGCACTTCTTTAAATTCAGGAGCCTCTTTGGCACAATGCTCCGTTGCGCGCGGACACCGGGTTCGAAACCGGCATCCACTTGGCGGATTGACTGGGGAAGGAACATCACCTTCCAGCACAATTCGCTGCGAGGCCCGGGCGAGTTTTGGGTCCGCCAATGGAATTGCGGAAATCAAAGATTGGGTGTACGGATGAAGCGGGGTGTTGGTCAGTTCATTGGCTGGTGCCAGTTCGACCATCCGACCCAGGTACATTACGCCAATCCGGTCGGAGATGTGTTTGACGACGGACAAGTCATGGGCAATGAACAGATAGGTCAGGCCCAGATCGCGCTGCAGGTCTTCAAACATGTTGATGACCTGTGCCTGAATGGAAACATCCAGCGCACTGATTGGCTCATCGCAGACGATAAAGTCTGGATTGACGGCCAGAGCGCGGGCAATTCCGACACGCTGGCGCTGGCCGCCGGAAAATTCATGCGGGTAGCGGTTGGCATGTTCGGAGTTCAGCCCAACTTTACGTAAGAGCTCAATGATCATGTCATAGCGCTCTTTGGAATCTTTGGCTAAATGGTGGGTATCAATGGCTTCGCCCACGATATCACCGACGGTCATACGCGGATCGAGCGAAGCATAGGGGTCCTGGAAGACGATCTGCATGCGCTTGCGATAGGGCAGCATGCTCGCATACTGTTTCTTTTCAACATCGAAAATGACATCGCCATCAAAAACAAATCGGCCGCCAGTTGGTTCATACAGACGAAGCAAGGAGCGCCCAGTGGTGGTTTTTCCGCATCCGGATTCACCAACCAGTCCTAAGGTTTCGCCTTTTTTTATCGTGAAAGAGACGTCGTCGACAGCCTGGACAAATTTTTTATTCTTACCATGACCACCGGCCGGGAAGTATTGTTTGAGGTGTTCGACAACGATAAAGTCTTCATTTTTCTCGCTCATGCTTCTCCTCCTTGGTCCATGGCAATGCGGCTTCCTTCAATATTCGAAGGAGCAATCTGTTTTTCCATGGCCGCTTTCTGGTGCAGCCAACAATACGTATAGTGCGTGCCATCATCAAATTCAGTAATTGGAGCCGGCTCACGCAGGCAGATTTTCATGGCTTTCTCGCAGCGCGGAGCAAATGGGCAGCCTTTTGGCGGATTGAGCATATCTACCGGCGTTCCTTCAATCGGGATCAGACGCTGGTGCTCATCCACATCCAGTCTTGGAATGGAACGGATCAGGCCCTTGGTATACATATGACTTGGTTCATAGAACACCTGGTCTGTGGTTCCGTATTCAACAATGCGTCCGGCATACATGACCGCAATGTGGTCACACATCGAAGCAACTACGCCTAGATCATGGGTGATCATGATGATCGCCATGCCCAGTTTATCTTTTAGCTCCATCATCAGCTCGAGAATCTGAGCCTGAATGGTGACGTCAAGTGCGGTCGTTGGTTCATCGGCAATGAGCAGCTTGGGTTCACAGGCCAGGGCAATGGCAATCATGATCCGCTGTCTCATTCCCCCAGATAATTCATGGGGATATTGCTTCAGACGTTTATCAGGTTCGTTGATGCCGACCAGTTCGAGCAGCTCGCGCGCTCTTGCTTTGGCTTCCTGTTTGGTTTTACCGGTATGAAGCGTAATGACTTCCGTAATCTGGTTGCCGATGGTGTATACCGGGTTGAGGGAGGTCATTGGATCCTGGAAGATAATGGAGACTTCGTTCCCCCGAATTTTACGGAATTCTTTTTCGCTCATCGTTTCAATCTGGTGACCGTTAAACTGAATTTTCCCCCCGAGCAGTTTGCCTGGATCAGCCGTCAGGCCCATCAGGGAATAGGCCGTAACGGATTTTCCGGAACCGGACTCACCAACAATTCCAAGAACTTCGCCAGGACGCAGCGAGATATTGACATCGTTTAAAGCTTTCACCTCTCCGGCGGGGGTAAAGAAGGAAAGTCTTTCATTTTCAATCTTAACTAAATATTCATCTGACATGGACATCACCTGTTACTTTTTCATCTTCGGGTCAAAGGCATCGCGCAGACCATCGCCAAGCAGATTGAAGCTCAGAATGGAAAGAGAAATGACAGCAGCTGGAATAAACAGCAGATATGGATAGGTATAAATTCCGTTCAGACCAGCACTGGCCAAAGAGCCCAGGGAAGGAAGCGGAACAGCAACACCCATGCCTAAAAAGCTTAAGAAACTTTCAGTAAAGATAGCGGATGGAATCTGCAAGGTGGCGCAGACAATCAATGTACCGATGCAGTTGGTCATCAGGTGTTTGCGGATAATGGTGGAACTTTTGACCCCTAATGCTTTGGCAGCTGTAACATAATCGGACTGTTTGATCGTCAGAACCTGGGAACGAATCATTCGGGCCATTCCTACCCAGTAAAGCAGGGCAAAGACAATAAAGATGGAGATCATACTCGTTCCGACTGTCTGGATCCAGCCAAAGCCAGGCATTGAAGCCAGGGATTCAAGTGGGGCTTTCAGGGCAAAGGACAGCAGGATAATTAACAGAACATCGGGAATGGTATAGATGATGTCGACAATGCGCATCATCATCAGATCGACCCAGCCGCCCGCAAAGGCTGCCACGGCGCCATATAATGGGCCGATCAACAGGATAATGCCCGTTGCAATCAGACCAACCAGCAAAGAGATCTGGGTGCCGACCATAACCCGGATCGCATAGTCACGGCCCATGGTGTCGGTTCCAAAAATATGCGGGAAGACATGGCCGCCAGCATCAATGATTGCCTGCTCGTCGGCTGAGTACTGCATCGGGGCCAGGTTGGTGGCGCCTTTAATCTGCGTTTCGTAGCTGTAAGGATAGAAATGTGGAACTACGAAGGCGAAAATCATGATAATGACAATGACCACCAGAGAAGTCATGGCCACTTTGTTTTTTAATAAACGCCGCAATCCGTCTTTCCAGAAGCTGACGGATTCGCGCATGATGACTTGGGATTGTTTTTCTTCATCGGTCGCCGGCAGAAAGTCTGCGGGATCCAGCTGAAGACTGAGTGGATTTTTTGGCATCGCTTAAACCTCCTGCTTTCTAATCGAGTTTGATCCGTGGGTCGATGACTTTGTAGAGCAGATCGACTACCAGAGTCATCAAAATAACCAGAGTGGCTAAGAAGATCGTCGTTCCCATGATCAGGGTGTAATCACGTCCGGTAATGGCAGTGATGAACGATCCGCCAAGACCTGGAATAACGAAAATCTTTTCAACAACGAAGCTTCCGACAATGGTATAGGCAAGCATCGGACCAACGTAAGTGATTACCGGCAGAATGGCATTTCGCAGTGCGTGTTTGAACAACTGTTTATTGCCTGAAAGACCTTTGGCTTTTGCGGTTCGCATATAGTCCTGGCCTAAAGCATCCAGCATGCTCGAACGCATCAGCCGCATGATGTAGGCTGTCGGATAGAAGGCGATCGCAAAGACAGGCATGATATACGATTGCCAGGAATTCAGGCCAAGGGTGGGCAGCCATTTGAGCTTCGCACCAAAGATGTAAAGCAATAAGGTACAGATAACAAAGCTGGGAACCGCAATGCCCAGAGTGGCAAAGACGGAAATAAAACGATCCCAGAATTTTCCCTGATGAAGGGCAGCAACGCAACCCAGAGTAACGCCGACAACCAGCGCAACACACACCGCAATTCCGCCGACTCGAGCGGAAACCGGAAACTTGCTGGTGATGATATCCAGTACCGAACGGCCGCGCTGCTTTAAAGACATTCCAAAATCTCCCTGCAGCAGCCCCTGCATATAGGTCAGGTACTGCTGCCATAAAGGTTTATCCAGGCCATATTTGGCTTCAAGGGCAGCGGTAGCCTGTGGACTGATCGCTTTTTCTGAAAGGAATGGTCCGCCAGGGATCATGTTCATCAAAAAGAACGTCAGCGTTGCGACAACCCAGACCGTAATGATTGCCAGCAAAATTCGTTTCAAGACATAACGTGACATTTTTCAATCCTCTCCTGTTTTGTTGGTTTTCAATCCTCACATCAGGTGACAGTTCCTGAACAATTTCAGACCAAGCTCTTTATCACGCTGCTTGCGAAAATTTACGTGAGGAATTGTAACACGCTAAAAACAAGATTTTCCCATAGTATTTCAAAAAGTTTCAGACAAGCTGAAATTTCTTTTCAAAATATATGATTTTTCATGGGATTTTTCACTTGATGCAAGGTGGACAATGGAAAAAGACGGGCATAAAACCGGATGAAATTCACATAATCTGGTAATGAGATGATATCAATCCGGGTAAAAATTATCTGATGTAGAAAATGCAAAAGAATGAAAGAAGAAAAGGAAAGCAAAAAACAGAAGGAAGGACAGAAAAAACGCTGAGGCCTGGCCAGCTTTATGGTTCAGAAAGATCTGCATTCCTCGTGATCATCACCGCGGATTATCCTGCATTCAATCCGACCTCCTGTTCGCCAAAAAGTCGGGAGAGGGGAGCGGTCATTTTGTACAATAGGACCAACAAATGATCATTTGGAGGAAAAAATGAACTGGATTGAATCGCTGCAAAGCGCAATTGCGTATATGGAAGCGCATCTGGAAGAAAATATCACAACTGAACAGATTGCCAGGCACTGCGGCTATTCGCAAAGATACCTGGCGCAGGGTTTTCAGATTGTTACTGGCTATTCGTTTGCAGACTACATTCGAAACCGCCGGCTGTATCTGGCGGGAAAGAAATTACAAAGGCCAGACCAGAAAGTCATCGATGTTGCCCTTCAGTATGGCTATGACTCTGCTGATAGCTTTAGCCGGGCGTTTCGACGTTTTCATGGCTTTCTGCCAAGTCAGGCAGGACAGCCAGATAAAACATTAAAACCTTTTTTGCCTTTGTTGATTCAGATCAGTGTTCGCGGAGGAGAAGCAATGGAATATACAATTCAAAAACTGCCAGCTTTTGAGCTGATTGGAAAATGTCTGTCGATCCCTGCAGGCGCAAACTCTTTTCAGATCATTCCGGAATTCTGGAATAACTTTAATGGAAAAGTCGGCCAGCTTATGGATCAAAAAGACTCTGTAAATCCAGAGGCTAAAGCCGTCTGGGAAAACCGCATTGGTGAATTTGGACTCTGCATTGATTCCCCAGAAAAACTGGAGTACCTGATTGGCGGCCGATACCATGGCGGCCAGATTCCTGTTGGCTATGAAGTCCGTCACATTCCAGCCTGTACGTGGGCCCAGTTTACCAGCATTGGCCCGCTGCCTGATGCTTTGCAAAGCGTCACCAGACAGGTGTTCAAAGAATGGTTGCCGCAAAATCCAGACTACCAGCTGGATCAGGATTTTTCGATCGAATATTATCCGCTGGCAGACTGCCACACGTCAGATTATCGCTGCCAGCTCTGGATTCCGGTCAAGAAAAAAGAAGCGGAAGAAAAGCAGGATTAAGGATGAAAAAGAAAAAACAAACTTAGCTCGAGACAGACCATATTGCACAAAGTCTCAGATCAACACCCCAGAAAAAACAAAGACGGCTTTCTATACAATGAGAGCCGCTTTTTTTTTCACAAAAATAAGGACCTTTTTATGATCAACAACAGATGATCTGCCAATATTCCAATCTTCTCAATATTCAGTCATGCGGATATCTGTTAAATTTCAGTATTGTTTTCAGTTTGTACGCAAGGGATTCAGATCGTTTGATACACTGGATGAGGTCTGTATCCGCAAAGGAAAATTACAGGAATAAGGGGAAATTTTACATGTCATTTCGAACAGATATTCTGACCTGGTCCAAAGGGGATTTGATGGAAACCTACTGGAAGGTCTTCTTTAAACGCCAGAACTGCCAGACAGGATGGAAGATAGATCTGATGACTGTCTTCTTAAACCGGTCGGCCAACAAGCATGGCGGCTATATCGGCAAAGGCGCCTGGTTTAAAAGCCGGCCGCGGCTTCCGCATGGATTGCACGGCATTTTTATCTCCCGCTATGCCCGGATTGGAGAAGAGTGCTGGATTTACCAGAATGTCACCATCGGTGAAATTCATGGCAAGGCTCCCATCATCGGGGATCATTGCCTGATTGGCGCCGGTGCCGTTCTGGTTGGCGAGATTACCATCGGCGATGGAGCAAAGATTGGCGCCGGGGCGGTTGTCCGGCAGAACGTTCCAGCCAAGGCTACTGTCTTAGCAGGGGAGCCACAAATTCTGATTCGTTCTTCCAGAAAAGACGTATAATAATCAAAGACACTGTCCATCTGTCAAAAACAACTCATTCGGATACACTTTTCATCCCTGTTTCTTTAGCTTATTGAGCACTCTCATAAATTCTAGGAGGAATCTGAATAAATTATTAACTAATTATTAAGAAAATATTAGCTAAGCGGCTTTTATTAGTTCTGCCTTTCTCAAAGAAAGTTTTGAGAAGCCAGTTTCAGTCGATCTGAAAAAAAGGCCGCACTAAAAAAAGTAGGAATACTAGTTTGTTTTTTTACACTAATTATTAGCTGCCTTTTCCTCTTTTAACCAGGCATCTGTATGAATGTTTACACATACAAGAAAGGTTACAAATGATATCCGGCGCTGAGTACGTGTTTTCGTTTTATGGAGACCGTAATCATTCAGACAACGATTGTTGACTCGCTCACAGCTTGTCCGATTGTTATAAACTGTCTTCCACTCTTTGGTTCCATGCTTCTGCATAGCCCTTTCTCTGGCACTGTTACACTTCAAATAGACGGAGAGGCCATAGGTACCTTTTGAACATTCGTCACGATGGGAGCACTCCGGAATTCGCTTCATAACATACGGGCAGCGATATTTATAGGCATTATGCGTTTTGTCAAAACCGGTACAGTACATCTCTTCGCCTGATTTGCATATTGGTTTGCCGGTAGAGGAAATGGTTACGCTGCCTTTTTCGGTTCCTTTTCCTCTTCTTTTATTGAGGTCGATAACGGGATTGATAGACCAGTTTTCGCACAGCTGAAAAGTCGCTTCATTATCACTGGCGCTGTCCAGACAGAGATGAGTAATGTTTATGTTCGGATATAAGTGCCTGACCTGGTTTATTGCTTTAATCGAAATGGTTGAATCGTGTTCTCTGGCAGATTCGATCATAAAGTGGATTGGCAGATCAATATTTTTATCGGAGTTATGAACAACGTTAAAATAGCCTGTAAAGCCAAAATAGTAATCTCCCTTATCACTGTCAAAACCAATACTGGCATCAGGATCAGAATAACGACGAAGGGTATCAAATTTTTCGGTTCCAGTGTATTCTAATAGATGATGACCTCTGTTGTTTGCGTGAACATAGACAGCGGTTCCATCACCCGAAAGAATGAGATTACCCGGATCGATCAGGCCCATTGCGATAGATGGTTCCACCGCAATTTCTTTAAATAGAGCTTGAAGAATCCTGATAGACCTTTCTGGGTCAATCTCGCCCATTTGAGCCTGAATCGCCAGGGAGGTTGTCGCCCCGGGAGGATTCAGGTTCATTTTTTCTCCCTTTCTGGTTGGATTTGGTGTCCCGGACTGATCAATATCAGAATCTGGAGGACTGGCAGAGTTTTTTGGGGATCTTACGCAAATGTAGTTTTTAACACTAGTGATCAGTAGAAGCCTCTCATTCTGACTATTTCTCATTCATGATCATTGTTTAAATGACCGTTTTGTCTTCCCAACGTGATTTTTCAATCCAGTCTGCTAACAAAGTTCTGGCATTTAATCCACCACACGTTATACTAGATTGGGCATAAAACTTATGGAACAGGTGTTCAATGTTGGCTCTGCCAAACATGGTACGTTTGACAAGCTTATAGCGGCAGTTGCCGCCTTCAACGAACCCGCTGCTATGCTCATAGGATATTGCGTTCTTGACCGGCGCAATATCTTTTTTTATGCCGTTTATAAAGCCTTGGATTCTACTCTCCTCATATTTGGTACAGAACCAGTCAAGTTTATCTGGATTGTCTCCCATCAATGTCTCATGGAAATCCTTCCAGAGCTGATCGCAGAATCTCACTGCAGGATACTTATCCAGAATCTGTTCGTACACTTTCGCAACTTCAGTCTCCTTCATCTTGTCCCGATCGCTGGTTACCATGTATTTCACGATGTCGTAGCGTTTGACCTGAACCGCTTCAGTGCCCCTGTCATAGTCAAAAGGCTTTATGAGTTCGTCTTTGAGATGAGTATTCTTCATCTGATGAATATAATGCAAGACCGTACCATAACAGGCCTTGCATCCTTTAGATTGCAGGTATGAATAGATGACAGCGGGTTTATGGCCATCAATAACCATTTTATAAATTATATTGGTATAGTTATCCATGTCTGTCTTATACTTTGGTCGCTTTCTAACCTCTTTTATTCCTTCAACTTCCTCTTCCGTCATCTTCAGGTATTTTTTTAAAGTCGGATAGGAGATGTCATATTTCTCCTGAAAATCCTTGAACTTAGGCTTCACGGTCTCAGCCCATTCTTTTCGCAAAGAACAGATCATTGCGTACTTATCAGAACAGACTTTTGCCTGTCTTTCATACTGTTCTGCGTAAAAATCGTCACTTTTGGCTTTGTCTTTGATGATCTGGCAGTTTGTTTCGGCAACGGGTGTATTGTCATATTCCACTTTTTCTGGAACAGCAGGCGCGGCTTTCTCTGTCTCAGGTTTTACTGAAGTAATCTCTCCATCCTTTACATAGAGTGTAGATGGAATTTCACACTTCAAAATATCCTTAATACGGCCTACAAGATTCTGGAATAAGTGGAAACGGTCTGCTATCTGAGTACAGTCTGGCAAGATCTCAGAAATCGCTGAAGCAAAAGCGGAAGCACGATCACGGGTTACAATCTTAACCTTCTGGTGTTTTTTCAGCCACTCCTTAAGTGCCTGGCCATCTCTTCCATCAAGCAGCGCAATAACCTGGTGCGTTTTCAGATCGTAAATAGCTGTGTGGTAGGTTCGCCCTTTTCTGGAACTGACGTCATCGACACCAATGGCCTTGATATCAGGGTTATCTACGATTGTAATGTTTTTGTAGATTCTGGTGATGGTATCATGGCAGACATCAATGCCCATGGACTGGCACACGTGTGCTGCCACATTTGCCGAGCAGAAGAGTGAAATAGACAGCAGAAAAACAGTAAGTTCGTCACTTTTCCGCTGATTAAAGCGGTATCCCTTGACAGGAAGCACAAAAGTAACTTTCTTACCATGCTTATTGAAGTAGACAAGGCGTTCCTGGCGAATATGAACATAAGCAGTCTGGCCTCCAACAGGCATGATCTGACAGATGCGTTCCTGATATCCATTTGTGGAAATACATTTTTCACCGTTTGGTCCACTGATTTTCCCGGTTTCTGGAGCATGAATACGAAAAAAGTGGAGGCAGCCATACTTGTCCCGATAATCCTGTCGGTCAGCGTCTTTAATCAAATCTTCACCAAAGAGAGAGGACTCAATATCGTGAACAGGCTTATTCTCTTCGTGAATACGGATAAAACTCAGTTTGTTCATTGTCACCACAGTCCTTTCAGAAACCCCTTAAAGAGCATGAAATTCTATGATAATGAAATAAGCAATAATGAGCAATAAGGTTATTGATTATAGATGCTTAACAAACCTAATAAAGATAATTAATTTATTTAAATGATCAAAAAAGGGACTGTCATTGCGGACAATCCCTACTGATCACCAGTGTTAAAAACTACATTTGCGTAAGAACCTTTTTTGGCTTTCGTCCCGGCCTGCCTTTTGGCTTTTTAGCTTTCTTAGGCTTATTATTCTTTCCTGCGGGAAGGATGTTCACAGAAATATCCCACAGATAAAGTCGATCCATTAAGGAATAATAGGTCCCGACTGCTGGGTTGCGTCCACTGATGCCGCAAAGTACCCGGAGTAAAAAGTCGTACTCAAGGCGGTCATGCCATAACTGAATACTGGTTTCCTGGAAGTGATACATAAGAACCAGAGAACGAATAAGCATCCGTGGATCGGCAGCAGGTCGCCCTCTGGAGGAATACAGGTGAGAAATCACATCTATAACTGGATCCAGATTAAGCAGAGTGACCTTACCTAAAGCCATGGCGTATGACAGATCGTTAAGCCTGTCAATCTGCGAAGAGTGCATGATGGCTATCCGGCCATTCAGATCCTGTAAAAAATCCTGGTGAGTACTAGAAACGGTTAACATCTCGACTGCTCCTTTCTAAAAGTCATTTTTCTGATCGGCATGAGGCCGCAGAAAGGTGTTAAGTTTTCAACGCTCAATCCAATGCTTAATAAAAAGTTAATATTTATTCAAATAAAAAATACCATCTTTCGCTTCTGAATGTAGGAAAAACGAAAAATGGTGAATATAAAATCCATGGCACCTAAAGGTGTTTCGAATTTATGAGAGTCGTCTTATTAAATATAAGGAAAGAAAATTGAGGAGAAATCCGATCTGCCCAACAGGGATATCGGCTCATGCGTCTGATAAAGTCCTGATCAGGCCACTTGAAAAGCCATATTCTTGAAGAGGGAAGACAGAAATACGAAAACAAAAATACGAAAACAAAAATACGAAAACAAAAAGGAGGGAACCCGCTGGAGCCCTGGGTCGGGTGCTGAAGGAACTGGGCTTTGGGCAAACAGGGGAAAAGAGCGCATGAAGTCAATTAAAATCAATGAAATTGAAGGGTTTCAGATTGGTCAGGCCCAGGATGAAACTGGCGGTACGGGTGTAACCTGCATTCTTTGTCTGGAGGGGGCAACCGGGGCGGTCGATGTTCGCGGCGGCGGACCAGCGACCAGAGAAACTGATCTGCTCGATCCGAAAAATATGGTCCAGAAGATCAATGCGGTCGTCTTATCGGGCGGCAGCGCCTTTGGGCTGGAAAGCTCGAGCGGGGTCATGCAGTATCTCAAAGAAAAAGGCGCCGGCTTTGGAATGAAAGGATTCTGTGTGCCGATTGTCTGCCAGGCTTCCTTATTTGATCTGGGCTGCGCAGATCCGAATGTTTTCCCGGATAAAGCCATGGGGTATGAAGCGGCCTGCAACAGTGAACAGGGACACTGGACCAGCGGCTGCTATGGCGCAGGCACGGGAGCAAGCGTAGGCAAGATGCTTGGCTTTGATCGGGCCATGAAATCTGGCATTGGTTCAGCGGCCTTTCAGATTGGGCCGTTAAAAGTCGGGGCCATTGTGGCGGTCAACGCGTGCGGCGATGTGTTTGAACCAGACAGCCAGACCAGGCTCGCAGGCATTTATGACAAAGAAACCCAAACAGCTTATAACACGGAAGATCTGATTTTGCAGATGGCTGGCCAGCAGTTAGAGCGGATGAATACCACGATTGGCTGTGTGCTGACCAATGCAGATCTCGATCAGGCCCAGCTGACCAAACTGGCTGGCATGGCCCAGAATGGCCTGGCCCGCACGATCCGGCCGGTTCATACTCCCAATGACGGGGATACGCTGTTTGCGATGACAACCAACAAAGTGCCCGCTGATTTGACTTTAGTCAGTGTGATGGCGGTTAATGCTGTATCCCAGGCGATTGTTGATGCGATCAAATCCGCAAAAGCTGGTTATGGTCTGGAAAGCTGGTCTTCTTTACAACAGGAAATCCAGAGATAGACAAGACTTGGCTCGTTTGATTCATCGAGCAGTTTTCCTCATTTTTTTGTTCATTTCATCGGGCCAGGAATAGATTCCTGGCCTTTTATGATGCCGGAAGAAACAATCTGGCCAGATCAAGAAAACAGATCTGGCTTTGATTAAAAAGCAGAATCTGCAAGATATCAATCAGCCACACAGCCTGCAAAAAGGCATTCTCTGCCGGCTTTTCCGTCTTTCCCTGCATAATAGAGATGAATCTGAATCAGATATATTCAGAACAGAAAGAAGGATTCTAACATGTCTTTAAAAGGAAAAGTCGCTCTGATTACTGCCTCCACCCGCGGCATTGGACTGGCTATTTCTGAGCGACTGGCCAAAGAAGGAGCTACGGTCTATATGGCGGCCAGACGGCTGGATGCAGCCAGCCAGATTGCAAAGGCGATGAATGCCAAAGGATACGATGTTCATACTGTTTATTTTGATGCGTACGATGAGGATTGTTTCCACAACATGGTGCAGACCATCGTTACGGAACAGAACCGGCTTGATATTCTCGTCAATAATTTTGGAACAAGCGATCCCCGCAAAGATCTGACCATTACCGATACTCCGTATGGTGTCTTCAAAGATATCATCAACGTCAATCTGGAAAGTGTGTTCCGCGGCTGCCAGGAGGTCATTCCAGTGATGGAGAAAAATGGCGGCGGAAGCATTATTAATATCTCTTCGGTCGGCGGCCTGATCCCGGACATCTCGCAGATCGCCTATGGTACTTCAAAAGCAGCCATCAACTACCTGACCAAAGAAATTGCCGTACAGGTCGGCCGCAAGAACATCCGCTGCAACGCCGTCCTGCCTGGCATGACTGCAACGGATGCTGTCAAAGACAATCTGTCCGATCACTTCAAGAATATGTTTGAAAAAAATCTGCCGATCAAACGAATGGGCACGCCTGAAGAAATTGCAGCGGCCGTTGCTTACTTTGCCAGTGATGATGCGGCGTATACAACCGGCCAGATTCTGACGGTTGGCGGCGGCTTTGGCCTGGGAACTCCAATTTTTGGAGACCTCGCGGATGCTGCCCAGAAGCGTTAGCCGGATTGGGAGAACTGAATAATCAAGAATAAACCAAAAATAAAGGAAAATCTGCCCTGCTCAGATCGATCTGTACTGCCAGGTGGCGAAAAAAAGCTGGATGAAAACCCATCCGGCTTTTTCTTATGGTTTCTTGCGGTAAGGAATCGTCCGATTTTCTGGCGGAGATAAGAAACCGGGGGGACGGTTTGTACTGGACGGTCAGACAGGTTGAAGAATCTGTCTGGGTGATGGTCACCGGTTTGTTTGAGTAAATGCTAAAATAGAATCAGGATTTATCATTTTATAAAATATTAAAAAATAGAGCGTTAAAACGGAAAAAGGAGTGAAAAGAATGGCTTTACAGACAGTTCTGAAAACCTGCGCGGATCCCATCAACAGACAGATCCTGGATTTGCTTCGAACATCCTCTTTAAATGCAGGGGAAATCAGCAGTCATTTTTCGGTGAGCAATGGGGCGATTTCTCAGCATCTCAATGCACTGAAGGCTGCCGACCTGGTGCGCAGCCGTCGGGAAGGGCGCTTCATTATTTACGAGCTGAATACATCAGTCCTGGAAGAGGCAGTGATGTGGATGTACTCTCTCTAATACAGCTAAAGAAGCACACGGTGAAAATGAATCCAGGCCAGCGCAGACCTGCCGGCCACAGGAAGGAAAATTAAAATGATCCGGCTTTGGCATGGCACTTCTTTAAAGAATCGCAGAAACATTCTGATTTCGGTCATTTCCTGCCTGTTTCCGATGGGAATTGGGCTTATGGCCTGGTCTTCTTTTCCTGACCAGATTCCCATCCATTTTAACTTTCAGGGAACGCCGGATGACTGGATGTCCAAAGCTGCATTCTTTTTTGGATTTCCCTGGTTTTTTGCGGGATTTGATCTGCTGATTCTGTTCATTACCTTTCAGGATGCCAAAGGGCGGCCTGGAAGTCCGGTCATTGAATCCATGATGATGTGGATGATCCCGGTGATTGAATGCATCACCATCGGGGGATGTGTATTCTTTGTTTTCCGGCCAGAATTTCAGATTGAACGGTTTTTAACCGGAGCCATCGGTCTTGGCGGACTGGTTCTGGGCAACCTGCTTCCAAAAGCAAGACAGAATACGACTTTTGGATTTCGCAACAGCTATACGCTCAACTCAAAGGAAGTCTGGGCAAAAGTTAACCGTGCGGGCGGGTATGGAATGTGCCTGATCAGTCTGGGGACTCTGCTTGGCGCCTTTTTGATCCATCCTGCCTGGGCGACTCTGGCCGTCCTTCCCT
The DNA here is from genome assembly GCF_034745455.1 of Allobaculum sp. JKK-2023. Lineage (NCBI taxonomy): Bacteria > Bacillati > Bacillota > Erysipelotrichia > Erysipelotrichales > Erysipelotrichaceae > Allobaculum > Allobaculum sp. JKK-2023. Next base: position 2,189,900 of record NZ_JAYERV010000003.1, read on the forward strand.
TTTTGATGATTGGCCTGATGATCGGGCTTTGGCTGTATTCAAAAACTCTGTACCACAAACTCCATTCCCAGGCCTGAAAAGAAGCAGCTTCAAACTGCACTTTCAATATCAGTCAAGTCCAGAAAACTGGATCATTCATATCAATTATGGTGCTGACCAATCTATGATGCAGAAAATTCAGGCCGATCTGCAATCCAGTTTGATCGGATCTTTAGACAGAAGATTGATCCTGCAATGGCAGACTTTCTCTTTCATGGACCGATCAACAGAAAAAACGATCCGGATTCTGTAAAGACAGAGGACGGATCGTTTTGCTTTGTGGCAAAGAAGAAATCGAATGAAATCAGACCAGAGCAGGTCCTTTTTTCCAGGCGTGTTTAAGCCGCCATAAAAAGAGCAGGCCGCGAACATTCAATTCGACATTCATCGCAATCCATGGACCAATCAGTCCCATCCGGGTGCTTAAAAACCAGGCCGCGGGAATCCGTACACACCATATGGACACAAAGTTCAGGCAGGCTGGCCAGATCGTATCGCCTTTGGCGCGCAGAATGCCCGCAATCGCAATCGAAGCGCCATACATGGGTTCCGCAAAGGCTTCAAGTCGCAGGAGTCTGGCTCCCAGCCTCTGGACTTCTACAACGGGAGTGAGCATGGCCATCAGGTTCTGGGAGAGCACAAACATCAAGATGCCCGAGCAGCCCATCATGATCATCGCAATGCGGGTAATGCGCCAGGAAATCTGTCTGGCCAGATCCACGCGGTCGGCTCCAACTGCCTGCCCGACAATCGCCGTGGCCGCTGCGGCACAGCCATAGCCAGGCATGTAACAAAGACTTTCCGCGGTGATCGCAAAACTGTTGGCTGCAATCGAAACTGTACCCAGAGTGCTGACAATCCGGGTGAAAACGACATAATTGGCCCCGGAGATCAATTGCTCAATACTGATGGGGACGCCAATGCGCATTGCGTTTTCAATCGATCCGCGGGTAAAGCGAAAGGAAGATTTTTCTTTGAGATACGGATTTTTCAGATATACCCAGCCCGTCAGAAACACAGCAGCCCAAAAAATTGAAAGCGCCGTTCCTAAAGCCGCGCCAAGCACACCAAGCTGCAGGCCATAAATAAAAAGGGCATTGAACAGGACATCGAGAAAACACATGACAATCTGGACCAGGCCCGGAATTTTGGTATCACCCGCACTTTGCAGCATCTTCACCGCCCAGTCATTGAGCAATGAAAAGGGAAGGCCCAGGCAGAACACCAGCAGATAGAGTCCGGCATCGTGCACGACTTCGGGCTGGCCGCCAAGCCATAGGGGCACCTGGCGGCTGATCAAAGCGCCAAGCAGGGCGATGGGAATGCCCAGAAATAAAACCGCAAGCATCCCTTGTCGGCACAGGGAACTGGCTTTATCCAGTTTTCTGGCCCCGATAGCCTGGGCAGCCTGAACGGAGAAGCCATAGACAATCCCCTGGCAAAGGCCATTGATCAGCCAGGTGGTCGAAGCCACCAGACCGATGGCGGCCGAGGCATTGGTGCCAAGCTGGCCAACCATGCTGGCATCGATCAGCTGCATAATGGTCACTGAAATCTGGGCAAGAATCGCCGGCCACGACAGCAGCAAAATCAGCTTGCACTGCTGGTTGGCGTCTAAGGATTCGTTCTGGCGGATGCGAGCGAGTAAGGCTTCCGAGTTCATTCCTCAAGCTGATCGACATACGCAAGCAGATCAGCCATGGAGCCATGCGGAAAGGTCTCTAAAAGGGAAGAGCTGGTTTTGTTTTCGATCAGATACTCGGTCAGCACAAACAAATCCATGCCAGCGGCAACGGCGCCATAGTCTTCATTGAGGTCGTTTCCAACCATCAGGATTTCTTCTGGTTTCAAACCGAACCGGTCGGCAATTTCCATAAAGTAACGGGGATCGGGCTTGCAGAAGTGGGAGTTTTCATAACTGGTGATCCACTCGAACGCTTCCGGCTTTAATCCGCCCCAGGCCAGCCGCCTGTCGATCGCAATTCTCGGGAAGACCGGATTGGTGGCAAGAATTGTCATCAGTCCTTTTTCTCTGGCTTTTTCAATGACTTCATGGGCCAGCGGAATTTTTGGACAATGCTGCTGGTTCAGGTTGAAGTCCGTTTGATAGTAGTCTTCAAAGTAGGGCATCTTCTCGACAATTTCAGGGCCGTACTGTTCTTTCATAATCTCGAGAAAGGCTTCTTCATTGGTCAAAGCCGGATCATGGCGATTCATGGCCGCCATGCCCCGATAAATCGTCTGAATCAGTGTTTTGGGTTCAAAACCATAAGGGGCCATTGAAGCAGAGAGGGTATTGAGATAGCCCTGAACGAACTCTTCCAGCCTCATTCCCACTAAAGAGCCGTCCAGATCAAAAAACAGAGCTTTTTTCGTCATTTCAGAATTCCTTCCTATTTTGTTACGTCTATTTGGTTTCGCTTCCTGTCCGCTTGAATGTTCTGAACTGATTTTTCGATACTGTACAGGAATGCGTTACTCACCATTATACGACAAGCGGGACTTGAAAAGGCTGTTCCTACAGAATGGCAGCCAGAAGTTTGCCTGAACTGGCAGCTTGACACATCCTGTACGATAGACAAAGACGAACCGGTGCCACTCGACAATTCTGTATCGAAAACAAAAGTCAATTATCGCTGGTGTTTTTGGGCCGGTCAGATGCAGAAATGAATCCGGAAATCGTCTGAAAAACTCTTCCTTCAAAAGGAGAGAAAAATGGATGGAAAGGAGAAAAAATGATTGTCAATGCAAGCAGCCGGACCGATATTCCGGCCTTCTTTTCCACATGGTTTTTAAACCGCCTTAAGGCTGGGTACTTTGACGTGCGCAATCCTTTTGCCAGCCAGATGGTTTCCCGGATTTTTGTTGAGGATATTGATGCCTTCATGTTCTGCACGAAAAATCCGCTGCCGCTGATCGATCATCTTCATGAAATCGAGAAACCGATTTTGATGGATGTCACCATTACGCCCTATCACCAGGATTTTGAACCGAATGTGATCGACAAAAAGAAGATCATTGAAGGGCTTTGGAAGATGAACAGAATTCTGGGCAAGGAAAGTCTGAGTGTGCGCTATGACCCGATTATTTTATCCGATCGATACCCGGTGGAATACCATCTGCGGGCCTTTGAAAAACTGTGTACGCTGGTAGAAGGCTGCGTTGAATCCATCTCTGTCTCTTTTTTGGACGACTATAAAAATGTCCGTAAAAACGCTCGTGAACTGGCGTTTCACCAGCCCACTCCAGAAGAGTTCGAAGCCATTGGCAAAGGCTTTGCCCAGAGTGCGGCCCGCCATCATCTGCAGGTTTTTACGTGCTGCGAAAAAGGCATTCTCGCAGAGTATGGCATTTTGGAAGGCGGCTGTTTTTCCATGAAGAAAGCCTATGCCATGACGGGAAAAGTCTTTAAAAAGTGGAAAGCCAGGGATTGCGGGTGTGTCGAGATGGCCGATATCGGAGCTTACAATACGTGCAGCCATCTGTGCCGGTACTGCTATGCCAATTACGATGAGAAGGCCATTGCCCGCAATGTTGCCAACCATGATCCTGACTCCTCTTTACTGATCGGCCATCTTGGTCCAGGCGACGAGATTAAGCGCCGTAAACCTTGAGGAAAAGAAAAACAAATGTTCGAAATCATCTGGAAACGATACAATAGAAAGAAAGAAAAACCGAACCATTCGGTTTGATGACAGGAACGACAGGAATAAAGGAAGAAATTGAGCGCGTTTTGCCATCGCGTTCAACCATTGAAAAGCAGAGAAAGGAAAGAGGAAGTGTCATGGATATCAATCAGGAAAAAGACTATCTGCAGGAAATTCAGCATCTTTATAATCTGCTGGAAGCCCATCAGATCCCGGTTAAGAAACCCGAATGGGTGCTTGAAGCGATGAACCGGGTCTTTTCCTCTGCTGCCTATCCTCCACAAACCCATTCTTCTTCCCACCCGGAGAATCATTCTTCTTCCGGGCCGGAGAATCATCCCTCTTCGTGGTCAGAGAATCATTCTTCTTTATGCGCAGATAATCGTTCCTGGCCGGTGCCTCCTTCATTGGAATCTTCGACTTTGAACGATCCAGCGCCATCCTTTGAGCCATTGCAACCTTTTCAATCGGCAGTAAGCGGGGGTTTACCGAAGGGTCAGTCCTCTGTTGCCGAGAAAATGAATGGCGCTTTGCAAGGGAACTCAGCCATCTCTCCTTCTTTCGGGAAAGATCCTTTGACAGAAAAAGAAATTTCCCCAATACCGGCTGTTTCTGCCTCAACCAGGCCCGATCTTGACCTTTTTGCTTCTTATTTCAAAGGGCGGCCGGATCATTTTTACTGCATCGCCAAGTCAGGCGCCATGTATGTTCCGTGTACACGGGATGGAACTTCAATCTGTCCGAAAACCAGTCCTTCTTTTGTCTGGAAGCCAGGTGTTTCTCCTTGCAAGAACTGTAAATACAAGGAAAACCAGATCTTCAACCGCCAGGTGCTCGCTGCCTATTTTTCTGGGCGGCCAGATATTCCTTACAATCAGCTGCGCATCTGCCCATTTTTGGCCAATGGAACGACCTCCCTGATGGTTTTTGATTTTGCCAGACTGGAAGATCTTTCTTTAGAGCGCCAGAAAGGACTTGCCGACAAACTGCAAAAAACCGCTGTCAGTCTGAGGATGGATGGACTGAAGGTCGTGAATGCGGATGGAAAAGCCGTTACGCTCTGGTTCTTTCTGGAACAGCCCATTGAAGCGGCCAAAGTCATTGAACTTGGCCAGATCCTGATTTTAAGAGCGATCGAACAGGAAGCTTTGGATGAGCTGCGGGTATTTGACTGTGTGATCCCCAATAAACTGCCAAACAAACCTGGGGATCCTGGCTGGTCGATGGAACTGCCTTTGCACATGGCAAGCATGAAACAGGGCCGGACTCTCTGGCTGGACGAAAACTGGAACCCGAAAAAGCCTGATGTCTGGACGGTTTTAAAACAGACTTCCAAAATCAGCCTGGCTCGGATCGATCAGCTGATCAAAGGCTCCCGCAAAGAAAATCTGAAAAGCAGACTGGAACTGCGCCTGCCTCAAACAATGGATGAGACCAGCCAATCTGAGAAAGGCTTTGAATATGCCGAAACCCTGTTTGATCCCTATGCTCTTGATGCCTTTCTTTTTGAAAGACAGGACATTGAAGGAAAAATGCAGATCCATTTAACAAGCGGGATTGAAATTGAGACTTCAAATCTTAAAGATGGCCTGCGCATGGCGTTGCTGATGCTTGGCAGCTGCTGGAATCCCGAATATGCAGGAAAGAACACCCGCTTTGTCAGTGGACCGCACGTTCTTTCCAGTGTGCACTTCCAAGGTGATCGGATTGTGCTGCCGCGGGGAAGTTTGCAGGTACTGGTTGAACAGCTTGAGCAGGCCCAGATTGATTTTGAGCTTTCTGACGAAACGATTGCTGGGCCAGCCCTGCCCATGAACTTTGGCGGCGAGCTGCGCGAAGAACAGACTGGTCTGGTCGATGTGTTAGCCCAGGGCCGCTGCGGCATTTTGGAAGCGGCCACCGGAGCGGGGAAAACGGTCATGGGAGCGGCATTGATTGCCGAAAAGAAAACCAGTGCGCTGGTCTTGGTCAATTCCCGGGAAATTCTTTCTGGCTGGGTGCGCACCCTCAATGAATTCCTGGCGTTTGAAGATGAAGAATTCGAACAGTTTAAGATCTCTTCGACGAAATACCCTGGAAAAATCGGCGTTTTGCAGTCTTCGACCAAAGCGCTGACGGGGCGGGTGGATGTGGCGATGATTCCTTCCCTGACCAAACGGGAAGATCTGGACAGCCTGCTTGAACGGTATGGCCTGATCCTTTTTGATGAATGCCATCATGCGGCCAGTCCCGTGGCGCAGACGATTCTGGAAGCGACGAAAGCGCGCTACGTTTATGGCTTTTCGGCTACCCCAAAACGCAATGACGGTCTGTTTGCGAAAGTCTATTGGCAGCTGGGTCCGGTGGTTTCCCAGTTTACCGCCCGCGATCAGATGGCCAGACAGACATTTTCAAGAGCCGTTACCGTTCGCCCAACGCCCTTTAGCGGATATGGAGAAGATCTTGGCGGCGATTTTACCCGGATTACCCAGCAAGCCTCACTCGACCCGGAACGGAATGCCAGAATTCTGGAAGATGTTCTTTGCGCAGTGGACCAGGGAAGAACAGTGCTCGTGCTGACTCGTTTTGTCGAACATGCCCGCATGCTTGCCAGGACTTTGGAAAGCATTGATTCGAGGCTGAATCTGCTGGTCTATGCCGGGGATCCAAAAGAAAAAGCCGCCAACCAGGAAAAACTGCATGAGCTGGCGGGCAAAGATCATGTGGTGCTCGTTGGAACCTATTCGAGTATTGGTGAAGGCTTTGACTTTCCCCCGCTTGATACCTTGATGCTGGCCCTGCCGATCCGTTCTCAGGTTTCGATTTCGCAGGCCATTGGACGCATTCACCGCCAGACGGCTTCGAAAAAACAGGTGCTGGTCTATGACTATCTCGATGAACAGATCCCAATGCTCAATAACATGTACGCAGCCCGCAAACGGGAATATGAAAAACAGGGATATGAATGGACTTTGCCTTTAAAACAGACCCGATCCTTTCCAGAGGTGTGGAAACCGAAAGAATATGCCGGCCAAAAAGCCCTGGCTTCTCTTGGTCAGGATCTTCAGAACGTTCAGGCAAGGGTGGCTTTTGCCACGCGCCAGATTCTGCCAGAAGAAGAAAACCGCCTGTTTGCTCTGCTTGCCCGCTTAGATTCAAGAAACAGAAAGATCCGGGTGGATCTGTTTGTCGAAACCATCGAAAATGATCAGAGTTTTCGCCTGCAAAGCCGGGGCATTCATATCCATGTCCATGAGCGGATCGTGGAAAACTGCCTGATTCTTGACCAGACCATTGTCTGGTATGGCCGTGTCCTTCAGCTTCAGGACAGCACCGATCTGGAAGCGGCTGGATTTGGGGTGTGGCGGCTTGAAAACGCGCAATTTGCAAATGATCTGCTGACGCTGCGCCGTAAGGAAGAACTGAGACTTTTGAAAAAGCAGCAGGATGAAAGAACAGGTTGATGGGTTTTCCGTTTGAAAAAAGCAGCCGAACTTTTATCGGTTGGCCACAAGAGGTTGTTTTTGATGGTTGGAAGACTGATATAATAGGTAGACAACAGGAGAAAATACGCGATGACAATTGATTTAGATGAAATTATTGATGCGATTCAAGGCGGAACCAGCCGGATCGAATACTACCTCAATACACGCAGCGGGGAAATCATTATGCGTGATGATACCTTACCACCCCGGGAACTCAATGATATTGATGATGAAATTGATAAATACTATGATTCCCTGATTCTGATGCCAAATTCCAGAGATGCCGGTGAAGTGCGCATGATGCGCCAGTTCACCTGGGATCTGCCAGAAGGCCAGGCCAAAGAAGCACTGGAAGCAGCGCTCAACAGCGGGAAAGGATTATACCGCCGTTTCAAAACTGTACTGAAAAACTACAACCTTGAAAACATGTGGTACGAATATGAAGACGATCAGTATGTTCAGTTTGCCCGTGAATGGTGTGAAGCCAACGAAATCGCCTTTGAGGAAGTGCCAAAGATCGTTTACCGTCATGCAACCCGCCGGGATGTAGAGCAGCTGATCGCCCTGAAGAAAAAAGAACTGGGTGTTGAAGACGACAGCCTGGATTTTGAACTCAACCGCTATTTCTCTGCCCAGTTACGCAATGGTGCTCTGTACCAGATTGTAGCCTGGTGGAAAAATAAAATTGTTGCCACAGGTGGAATTGCCTGGGTATTTACGCCGCCAACGGTTGAACAGCCAGATGGCCGCATCGGCTTCTTATGCAACTTCTGGATTGAAGAGGAGCTGAAAGGACGCGGCTACGAACAGGAAATCATTCAGCGCCTGCTCGAAGAATCCCGCCGCCGCAAACTGCCAGTCGTCAGAGCCTATGGGATGACCCAGGATCTGATGGAACAAACAGGTTTTGTCAAAGAAGACGATGTTTATCGCACGGTTCTCAAACTGAAATAGAGCGGACCGTTGATTGCTGTAAGCAGATTCCAAAACTGGATTCAAGCTTCCAGTTCGTTAAATTCTGAAAAATAGAGCCTGAGATTTCTGTTTCTTGAAAAAGAAAGGAAATCCCAGGCTTTTTGTGTGGTTAGACATTTGCTCAAAGTTGCTGATGATGGATTCTGTCTGTGGAAAAAACCAACTTTTCCATCAGAGGTTGTGCCGGGCTTTATAGTCAGTCCCCCAGTTTTCCATGGCATCCAGGATCGGTGTTAAAGAAAGGCCGAGTTCAGTCAACGAATATTCGACGCGGGGCGGAACTTCGGCATAGACCTTGCGGTGAACAAGGCCATCTTCTTCCATGGCGCGAAGGGAAGAGGTCAGAACTTTCTGGGCATTTAACAGTTATAAGTAATATTATAAATTCTTTTATTTAATATAAAAATATATAGACTTTCGGCTATGAAATCGATATCATAATAGCGGAGATGATGCTTATGGCCCTGATGAAAATCGGTGAATTTGCCAAAGAACTGGGCGTGTCTGTACAGCAGCTCAGAATTCTGGATAAGAACGGAATTCTCAAGCCGGCTGTCACTTCCCCAAAAGGGACCCGCTATTATTCCGAAGATCAGCTTTATCAATACAAACATCAAAATCGTCCAACCAGAATAGTCGTCGGTTACTGCCGGGTCAGTACGAACGGCCAGAAGAATGATCTGGAAACTCAGATCTCGAATGTCAAAACATACATGCTTGCCAAAGGCTACAGTTTTGATGTCATCAGTGATATTGGTTCCGGAATCAACTACAAAAAGAAGGGCCTCCAGAAGCTGATGAAGATGATCTCCAGTAACGAGGTTGATAAGGTTGTTGTGCTGTATAAGGACCGTCTGATGCGGTTTGGGTATGACATGTTCGCTTATTTCTGTGAACTGAACGATGTAGAAATCGAAATCATCGACCATACGGAAAGAACAGAAGAACAGGAACTGACAGAGGACCTGATCCAGATTGTTACCGACTTTGCAAACCGCCTGTATGGCAAACAATCAAAGAAAACAAAGAAGCTCATCGCTGAAGTAAGCCAAAAGGAGGCTGATCCAGATGATTATGGCGAGGAAGATCCGCCTGCTGCCAACACCTGAGCAGGAAAAACTGTTCTTTAAATCGGCAGGAACAGCCCGCTTTGCCCACAACTACTTTGTGCAAAGAATGAAGGAACATCACGAAGAGACCGGCTTATGGTCCATTAAGGAAGAAGATGTCCGAAAGGAGTTGACGCAGCTCAAAAAGACAAAGGAATACTCATGGCTGAAGGAAGTCGGGGCTAATGTCGTCAAGCAGTCTGTTAAAGATGCCGGAAAAGGACTCACCCGCTTTTTGGAAGGTACCGGCGGGCTTCCAAAGTTTCACAGCCGCAACTGCACAAAACCGTCATTTTATGTCAACTACGAGACCCTGATTAAGACAGAAAACGGATTTCGCGGTGAGAAGATCGGCTTTGTCAGAACAGCCTCACCTCTTCCAGACCTTCCAAAGGGACAGGCTCACTATAGCAACCCAAGAGTCTCCTATGATGGAAAACACTGGTATATCAGTGTCGGCATCGAGGTTCCCGAAGAAAAAGCAGAACTGACTTCTACAGTCCTGGGCATTGACCTGGGAATTAAAGTGCTTGCTTATCTTTCAGACGGAACCTGGTATCCAAACATCAACAAAACCGGACGAGTGCGCAAGCTTGAGCGAAGACTGTTAAGAGAGCAAAGACGCCTGTCCAGAAAAGAACGGGCCAACATCGACCACTATGAGGAAGCCATTGGAAAAGACGGAAAGACTTATCGAAAACCGGTCTATAGAAGAGGGCTGCATGAATGCCGGAACTACCAGAAGCAGAGAAAAGTGGTGGCCGGTGTCCATAAGAAACTCAAAGACCTGAGAACCAATTATGTCCATCAGGTAACAAGGGACATCGTCAATACTCTGCCTAAGGCAATTGTTATGGAAGATTTGAAGGTCCGGAATATGATGAAAAATCATACGCTTGCCAAAGCAATCAGTGAGCAGATGTGGTCAGAGTTTCGAAGACAGATTGAATATAAGGCGAAGATGAAAGGGATCGAAGTTGTCTTTGCTGATCCGTTCTTTCCAAGCTCAAAAACCTGTTCGCACTGTGGAAACGTTAAGAAAGATCTTCAGTTAAAGGACCGGATTTATATCTGTCCGGTCTGCGGCCATGTGATTGACAGAGACTTGAATGCCAGCATGAATCTGGCATACTGCTACATCAATCAGCATGACCTGGTGCAGGAATAAAAGTTCACCAAAAAGAACATCCTGCAAGTACCCTTCGCTATGGGGGAAAGAGAATGCCTGTGGACTGCCATACAAACGCTGTGTAAGCCAGCGGGCGGAAAAACTCCGAAAGGAGAAGAAGCAGGAATCCATCCAGAGCAGACCTGTTTAAGAATTTGCATAAATCCCTGTTTTATGTTTTTGCAGAAATAGCGTGCTGACCTATAACCAAATTATATTTATATCGTTGTTTGATTTTTATAGTTTGAATATAGTCGCTATATATCTGACTTAGGCTAGATTATTGGGAGAGTTACTTTTATGCAGATCCTTAGCAGGTTCAAGCTGGATGGGGGAAGATATCTGTAACTATCGAGCAGAAATATTAGATAGTTGTAGATATTTAGTAGCGGAAACCGAACCAATCGAGCGCTGCAGCTGGCCAAAGCGCAAGGTGCCCTGACGCAGGTCTCTTAAAATGAGAACTTTCCATTTTGAATCAATGGGTGTATATTTCTCCAGCGGCTGATTTCCAGGCTGATGGAGAAGAAACAGGAAAAATTCTCGAATTTGACGACCATTTCATGGTGAATAAAGATGGCCAGAGCTTCATCAGCTACAAAGATTATGCAAAAGCGTTCGTAAATGAAGTGTTGAATGGTACACATCATAACGAACAGATTAGTTATTTGGCTGCTTAGGATGATTTAGGAAGGTGAATGCGTTCTCGAACAACGGATCTTTCTTTTCAGTCTTTTATGGCTTCGGATTGTTGATGATGAGCTTGGTTCCTGGCAAATGCCAGAAAACAAAGATTTGAAGCATACTTCTGATCTACGAGTTATCCGCGAAAATTTTTCGCCATACACAGTTAAAAACAAAACAGCGCTGCCCATTTGCGTAAAGGCAATGGACAGCGCTGTTTCTTTGTAAAAAGACGACTGAAAAAAGAAGGATGAATGGAGAATAGTTCGGCAGGGCGCCAGAGTTTCTTATTCTTTATAGGCATATTTTCTGTTTCGCGTTGATCCCTCCACCTGAATCTGACCATTATGGATCAGCTGAGTAAGCGCTTTTGAAATCTGGTATTTGTTCAGGCTGGTAGCCGCCATAATTTCTGCCCGGGAAAGAGAACCGGAATCATGGTTCTGTAAAACTTACAGAATTTGTTTCTGCACAGGCGTGAGAACTTCCAGGCCCTTTACGACAGGAAGGATCACATACAGAGAGTTGTCTGTGATCTCAAAGGAAGGTTTCTCATTCGAATCGATCGAATTATGACAATCTGACTCATTCGAATGATGATTTCTCTGATGCAAGATCCACTCAGACTCCAGTGCATGTTTCCAGAGAGATCTGGATTCAACGATTACTAAAGGTCAGGCAAAAGAGAAAAAGAGGATCCTTTTAGCTGCCTGCGGCAGAAAGGATCCTCTTTGATGTTTTATGGACGGATTCAATCCAGGTTCAGAGTCCAGAAATAGAACACAGATAGAGTCTGGTTCAGTTCATTAGATTCTGGATTTGGATTACGAATTCTTTTATCTGTGTGAATGTCCAAAGATGGGAACTTCAGGCGATGAAATGCCTGGTTACACACGACAGGCTGGCTTAATGATTGCAGCCGCCGTGTCCGCCACAGCAGCCATGATCTTCATCATGATCCTGTCCATGTCCACCGCAGCATTCGTGATCATCTCCATGATCATGTCCGCCGCATCCGCAGACAGGGTTAAAGACAACCAGTTCACCATCCTGTAAATCAATGATGACCTCTTTAACGGCTTCTCTGGCCTGTGGATCGTCAGCTAAAATCATGACGCCGTCTACATTTTCTGGTTTATCGTTTTCGTCGAAACGGACCATCTGGAATGCTGGGCTTACACCGCAGCAAGTCTGCTGTAACACAACTTCCAGACCATCAGCACCGTTATCCGACAGAAGTTTTTTCAGTTCAGCTAAAGCTGGTTCAGTAATTTTCATGGAAAACTCCTCCAATTCCTACGGTTTCAGTTTACCGATATTTGGCATGGATTCAATTTAATCGACTTCAAAGAATGGACTTGACCACACAAAAGACCTGAGATAAAGAGAGAGACAGACTATATTAAGAAGTAATTAAATATTGTGGCTATTATATGAAAAACCAACTGAAATAGATTGTTTAGAGTATCCTTTTTATTGTTCTACGTCAATGTAAATATCGGATTTTAAAGAAATATACCCAGAAAAGACAGGCATTGATCCTCTTAACGAAATTTTTATGCGTTAGTATGTGAGTAAGAAAAAGGAGGGCTTACAGATGAGTCTTACACTTCGAAACAAGCTCGATGCCCAGGCAAAACTTGGCGATGGACAGACCTGTATGGATCTGTATGAAGCTTACCAGAATGAGAGTGGAAAGCAGGCGGCTGCCGACTGGCTGGAAGAGGCACTGGACTCCAATAGCTCCTCTGCCCAATATATTGCCGGTGTTCTCGATCTCAATGAAGGCCGCATTGAAGAAGGAATTTCGTTTTTAACATTGTCTGCGACCAACGATAATGCTCAGGCGATGAATGTTTTAGGCCAGCTGTATCTTGGAAACGTAGCAGGATTGGAAAATGTTGAATTTGACCTTGAAAAAGGAATGGATTATCTGATTCAGGCTGGCTGCAATGGCTGCACTGATGCTCAGCTCATTCTTGGTAAGTGCTTCTATCTCGGAAAATGGGTGCATAAAGATAATTTGATGTCTACATTATGGCTTGAAAAAGCGGTTAAGCAGGGCTGTCAGGATGCACAGACACTTCTCGACGAGGTTTTGATGACCAGTGTGGTTCTGAATTAGGCCAGCTGCTTTCGATTTTGTTTTCTGTTTTGAAGCTTTACTTTTGTTCTGCTTGATTCAGGGATTGTCTTGGAAAGCAGGAGGGTTCGTTTGGACAACAGACCGGAGCAATCCGGTTTTTTTGTGGGTCTTGGAAATTGGCACAATGCGCATTAAAAAGAACTAAAGCAAAGGAGTCCCGGGCCTGCCTTTTCTGGAGGGCGTTATAATTGGCCGTATGACGGAACATGAATATAAAACGGATCAAAGGTCCCTGTTTCTGGCAGGGATGAAAGCCTCTATTCCCATTGCGCTGGGGTATTTTGCGGTTTCGGCTGCATATGGCATGGCTGCAATCATTGAGGGAATGACGATTACCCAGGCGACAGTGACTTCGTTGATTACCCTGACCAGTGCCGGACAATTTGCGGGCACGACGCTGATTTGCGCTGGCGCTTCACTTGTTGAACTGATTTTGACGCAGCTGATCATCAATGCCCGCTACTTTCTGATGTCGATCTCGCTGGCGCAGAAGACAGCGCTGCATACACCATTATGGAAACGAATGTTGATGGCGTATGGGATTACGGACGAGATTTATGCGGTCGCTATATCCGAAAAGGGAAGACTGCGCTTTGCCTGGATGATGGGCTTGATTGTCGGTCCAGTTGCTGGCTGGACATTGGGAACATGGGCTGGCGGACTGGCCAGTGCAACTTTGCCCACAGATCTGGTCAATTGCCTGGGACTGGCAATGTATGGGATGTTTATTGCGATTTTCATCCCCGCTGCCAAAAAATCCAGACCGGTCTTCTATTGCGTTTTACTGGCATGCGGACTTTCCTGCCTTTTTGCGTGGGCGCCGGCTTTGCAGCTTTTTTCAGGCGGGTATTCCATTATTATCATTACGGTTGTGGTCAGTGCCTTGATGGCGTGGCTGTTTCCAAGATCGGAGGATGAACAATGAGTGCTCTGCATACCTGGACAGGCATTGTCGTCATGGCCTTGGTGACTTATATCATCCGTATGATTCCAATGGCCTTTTTCTCAAAACCGATCCGTTCTCGGTTCTTTCAGTCTTTTCTTTACTATGTCCCTTATGCCGTATTGGCCGCAATGACCTTTCCAGCAGTCTTTTCCAATGACCTGCCGCTGGTTGTCAGTGCCATTGGAGTGCTTGCAGCGATTGTCAGTGCGTATTTTGGAGGAAGTCTTCTGGTGGTGGCAGCAACTGCTGCGGCCGCTGCCTATCTGGCCCAGTTGTTTGTTTAGAAAATAGATAAGAATGCGTAAAAACGTGTAAAGCTGAATCTGCCTTTTCCTTTCCGGGATTGGATTCAGCTTTTTTGGTGTCCAAGGCGAAATATTCTAAGCAGCTGGTTTGGCAAACGGTTTCCAAATCAGATGCCAAGTCTCAATTTCAGGCAGGATTGTTTTCTCATCTTGGTTTTAAGGGGACCCTATGGTTGGGCGGTGTCGGCGGGATGACATAAAAGTGGTGCATCTGGCTTGAAAATTGATTGGAATTCGCTTTCAGGTGGTGATTTGTCCCCGCCAGCAAGGGGTTTTATGGTCCTTATTGCCAGAATCGTTCTGTTTTCTCTTATAATGAAAACTGACAAAGGAGTCTTTTGATATGGAAAAAACAGATAAACTCCACTATATCAAAGTTGCCTGCTCCGCCTGCCTGATGGTGGCAGCGAGCATGGGACTTTGCTTCTATTGCGCTGGAGTCTTCTATCAGCCTGTCGCCGAGGGCCTGTCAATCTCAATTGGGCAGGCTTCAGCCTGTACGACGATTATGCTGATCTGTATGGCGCTGACAACGGTCTTTGTACCGTATCTGCTTCGTAAGGTAAAACTTGAAACCCTTTTATGGATCGGTACGATCCTTGCAGCAGGTTCAGTTCTGTGTATTTCTTTTTGCTTCAACCAATATTTCATGTATTTCTTCTCCATTCCAATGGGCATTGGAGCGGCAATGATCGGCATGGTGCCGGCTACAACCATGATCAACAACTGGTTTGAAAAGAAAAAATCCTGGACGACTTCAATCGTTCTGGCGGCTTCGGCCTTCAGTGCCGCCATTTTTTCGCCCATGATGTCCGCTGCTGTCAGTGCTTTAGGATGGCGCATGGGATTAGTGATTCAGGCCGTTCTCATCCTGATTTTAATGGGTCCTGCCCTTTACTGGCGATGCTCACTTCATCCGGCTGCAGTGGGTCACGTTCCCTATGGACAGGAAGAAGTTTCGCATGAACGTCAGAAAACCCCAAAAGCAATTCTGGTCAGCTTTGCGCTCATTGCGGTTTTCTCGGCAGCTTTAATTGGCCTGCCGATGCATTTCTCCACTCTGGCCACTTCTATGGGCCAGAACACGCTGGCAGGTGCAGTGGCTTTAAGCTGGTGCATGATTGGCAACTTTGTATTTAAACTGCTGGGCGGATTTTTATCCGATAAGCTCAAGCCGGTGCTTTCTTCCGGAATCCTGGATGTCATTGCCCTGGTGGCTACTGCTGGAATCCTGATTTCGATTCTGACCTCTTCAGCAGGCGGCCTGGTCATTCTGGCTTTCTTCTTTGGCAGTGTGTTTGCGCTCAATGAATTGTCGCTGCCATTGCTTGTTTCAAACCGGATGCATCGCAAATACTATGCGACGGTCTATGCCCTGCTTAACTTTGTTTCCACATTGACAACAGCGTTGGCCATCATGACAGTTGGCTTTATCTATGATCGTACGGCTAACTATATCTGGATTTATGTCATTGCGGTTGTTGAAGAAGTCATCATCGCTCTCTTGATCTGGTATCTGATTCATAACGAAAAAGTCGATGATCTGGTCACCAACGAAAAGACCAGAAGCTTTGTGGCCAAACTGCGTGCGGACCGGATCAAGCGTGCCAACGCCCGGGAAGAAAAGGCAGCCCGCCGCAAAGAACAACAGGCGCAGGCGGCCAATGGAAAAACAGACGCAAAAGCTGACGCAAAAACAGAACCTTCCAGCAACCCAAGCTCCGCCCAGGATGGTTCAGATGCGGTATTCAAATCTCAGATGGCTCTGATTGATGCACAGCCTGACTTTGCCCAGGATAAAAAAGGAGCTGCGCCAGCGCAAAGTCCAAAAATGGAAGCGGATATTACCGGAGACTTGGCTTCTGAGACGACCGGAAAGACAGACTTGGCGACTGAAAAAACAGACGCTTCATCTGCTACAGCTGCCCCGGATGCTCCAACGACACCAACTGCACCGGTTTCGTTTTCTTCAGCTGTAAAGCCGGATGTCCAGGGTGACTCTGATAGCCCGAAAGCAGACGAAAAGCCGCCGGTCAAAGCGACCTCGGTTAAGCAGCCTGATTCTTTTGACTTCACTTCGGATCAGCAGCTCGATCAGCAGGCTGAATCGATCCTGCCGGATTTTGATCCTGGAACTTCTGAATTGGAAGACTGACAGGGAAAGATCTGAAAAACAGATACTGGCCATTCAGAGGTAAGTAAAAATGCGAAAAAAAGGAGAACCATTGATTTCGGATGGTTCTCCTTTTTTGAGTGGGACTAAAAGCAGATACAGGGCGTTTTGGGTTCTTGATCGATTCTGAAGCGAGTTTTTCAGCTTGTTTTGATGGCAGATAGATTGCTTCTTTTTAAAGCATTCGATCGGGCAGATCCTGCCCCTTTTCTGGCAGGTCAATGGTCAGCAGATAGCTTTCATAGCCATTGATGACAGTGGTCTGCTCGATCGTATAAATCCGGGGATAATTTCCATAAGCCAGATGCACATGGCCATGGAAAAAGTATTTGGGATGGTAATCATGGATGAGTTTGTTAAAAGCCTCAAATCCGGTATGGCAAAGATCTTTGCCATCATGGTGACCATAGGCAGGGGCATGAGCCACCAGAATATCAAAGCCGTGGGTCTTTTTCAGTTTGAACCAGAGCTTGAACACACGCTTATTCATTTCGCGCTGGGTGTACTGAAAGGGGCCATCTTTATAGCGCATAGATCCGCCAAGCCCTAAAAAGAGCAGGCCATTCCAGCGATAAATGGCATCATCCAGACAAAAACAGCCAAGCGGTGGATTATCGAGGTATTCCGTGTCATGGTTACCGGCGATATAGAGGACATCGCCTTCAAACATCGTGGCGATAAATTCCAGATAGCGCGCTGGCAGATCTCCACAGGAAATAACCAGATCGATTCCATCAAAAGTGTCCTGTTTCCAGTATTGGTAGTAAGCAGGTTTGACTTCATCGGCCAGAAGCAGAATTCTGGCTGTTTTCTTACTCATGCTTTGCACGCGGACTCAGGCTGGCTGCCTGGACACTCTTTTCGAGTTTTTCGGCATCACCGGCCTGAACCGAAGACGAAATGACTTTGACCAGCCCGGAATTGGAAGAGTCAGGATCATCGGCTGGAATTTTCAAGGAGGAGTCAGCCTGAACCGAGTCGGTATATTTTTCTTTTGGTGTCTGTTCACCGGGTTCCAGTTCATCCAGACCGTGGACAGCCACCAGTTTTTCTGCCGATGGAATCAGTTTATCGGATGTCTCATCCGGCAGTTTGCCAATAATATTGCCAACCAGGAAGTCCATCCGGGCCAGATCATTCATGGTAATGGAGGCATTTTCTTTCGCTCCACGTTCTTTGGCATGGATGCCGCCAAAGATAAAGAAACGTTTTTCGGTAATGTCATTTTTTAACAGATCAATCAGACGATGGGTCTCATACGGCAGTTCATCCGAGAAGGAGACATCAATCAGGCCATTGGACAGGCCCAGCCAGTAGTTGATCGAGCCGCCATTTGCGGTTTGCTCATCCGCTTTATAGGTTCGATTCAAAATTGAAGACATGATCCGCGTATAGAAAACGGACCATTTCTGCTGGACAAGCGACAGATTTGAGAATTTTCCAGTGCGTACATCAAACAGGCCAAATCGTTTTCCCTTCCCAATCCGGGTATCAAAGTCCTGGCCAGAGATATAGATCATATCGATATCGAGCGGGAATTCCGTGTTGGTCGGCGTTTCAGTTGTCGACCAGTCCAGATACACTCTTGCCGCCGGCCGAACCATCGCAACACCGATCGCAAACGCATTGATATCGGCAATGGCACCATAAATCGGGTAGTCGGCAATGTAGCCGATTTTACCGGACGTACTCATTGCGGCTGCTGCAATCCCCTGCAAAAACTGGATCTCATAGCCGCGAGTGTAGTAAGAGCGCACGGTGGTTGCTTCCGGGTTCAGGGAGCAGTTGAGGAATTTAATTTTCGGGTACTTCGCGGCATAGCGGTTGGTTGCCTGCAGCATGAGCGGATGGGAAGTAAAA
The DNA here is from genome assembly GCF_034745455.1 of Allobaculum sp. JKK-2023. Classification (NCBI taxonomy): domain Bacteria; kingdom Bacillati; phylum Bacillota; class Erysipelotrichia; order Erysipelotrichales; family Erysipelotrichaceae; genus Allobaculum; species Allobaculum sp. JKK-2023. The sequence goes on from NZ_JAYERV010000003.1 coordinate 2,208,416, forward strand.
ATGACCTGTGCTCCCCAGGCAATGGCTTCCTTGAAGGCGTTGTCGAGGGCTTCTGGCGTATTGTTATTCGGATAAATTTTCACATCTACCCGGCCATCCATATTCACAGCCATCGTCTTAAAGGCTTTATAGTGGGTCAGTGCCCATGAGGAAGACTGAGGATCGCCTTCCTGGATCAAGGCAGCTTTGATTGGCTCCTTCAGCAGGGAAAGCACGGACTTGCGCTCACTCAGTTCGGTTTCCGTCAGTAAAGCAGCTTCTACCACGTCCGGGTAGGATTCAATCTGGGGCAGAATCGGCGTCAGTTCCTTTTCAATCGTTGAATCTGGAATGGCCTGGGAAGGCCGCCAGCCATAAACATCCAGATAAATTAGAAATGCATCCCCATCACTGGCCTGAATCGGGCGGGTGATCAGTTTATTCAGGACGGTAGAAAAGCTGTAGAAGAAAGACAGAATGTTTTTGCGTTCTGTTTCTGTAAAAGGCTGCTCTGAATCAGGATGGAGAATGCGCAGCAGCTTTTTATAGTTGCGGGATTTGGTCATCAAAATGGAGTCAATGCCAGTGAAGTCATAGAAAGCGAGAAAACTCTTGTAGAGTTCACCTTTTTCCATATCATCAGGATTGACAATTAAGTTGATGACGTGGGCACTGATCAGTGGGTTGTTTAAAAATTTCGTGACTGAAACGCGTTTATTGCCTTCTTCGACAAAGTAGCGGCCGAACAGTTCATAGACAAGAATCGGATCGCGCAGTCCTTCGTTGGTCGCATGCTGACAAAGTGTAATCCACTTCGATGCAAATTCAGTCGTGTTATCAAGCAGCGGCATAAAGTTTGCCGCAAAGGATTCGGTACGGCCTTCATGACAGGTGCCGAGAATCTGGTCAGTCAGAATTTCGCGGACACCAAGATCCTTCTTTTTCACCACTTTCATGGATTTGAGATAGTGGTCAAGTACAGGCAGATAGGGATCGGCTCCCTTCGCTTTTTTTTCGTTTAAACAAGCCAGACCTCGTTTGCGGGCCTGATTGTACTGGTCCATAGCGGATGCGGGCATAGTCTCACCTCATTCATCATCAGTCTAACATTGTCAAATTTCTTCCCAATCGAGCAAGCCCATCCAATGAAAGCCAAAACCGACTGTTTTGCTTGGCCCTGAAGAAAGTTGAAGAGGACTCGAAAATGAGACCAAGACAGATAAGGGGCGCACTGGAGTGGACACGATGGCATTCCAAGAGGCGGATTGCTTCTCACTTTCCGTTGTTCATACGAGAGGAAAGGCAGAGCGGAAATCAATCAGAAACGATGTGAGAAACCTTTTTCAGCTGAAACAGTATATTTTTGGTTAAAAAAATCTTCGCCCGCTGCGAAATTTTAATAATGGTCAGCGAATTGTACCAAACAGGACGGATTAACAGCAAAACAGGACGGGCAGAAGTTAATTATGCAGAAAACGCTTACAATATATTGGCAGACAGTGCATGATCACGCCAGACTGCCCCTTTGAGAACTAAAAATCCAGGGACTCGTTCGGTGGAGAGAACCGACTGCACGACTTGATTACTGCATGTTTAAATTCATGGAAAGGGAGATTCATTATGGTTTTAAGTGGAGAGGAAATGCTGCTGCTCGAAAGTCTGATTGGCAAGAAGGCGGAGAAAATTCTGATTCCAATTCCAAAAAATTCTGTAAGCAAGCCAGTCGAAACCGTGCTCGTTCTTTCAAAAGATAAAGGGATTCTGATTGATTCCTGTTACCGACCCCAAAAAGCAATTGAAACACCCGATGGGTATCCGCAGATGCGGGTGCGCCTCATTGAGAAAATTCCTGAATACGCGAATGGAGATGCGATCGCATTGTCAAATACCGGAGAAATTGTACGTTCTATTGAAGTAACAAGTGAGCACATCCTTACCCCGAAAGACACAGCATGCTATACAAAGGCTGTCCATATCGAATTTACTGGACAGCGTGAAATTACCATTACCCGTGAAACCTTCCGCAATCCTTCTTTGCAGGTTTACGAACGGGTGCCGGATCATCCAATCGAGCCAGAATACAATGCTCGTGTAACCCAGACGGTCCAGACTTTCTGACACTGAAAATTTCGTTTCATCCTCATCCCTATCAAAATCCGTTCCAGATCGGATTTTGGAATTCCGGCAGTTCGTCCAGGCTGCCGGGATTTTTTTATGAAAAAACGCAATATTTCCGTAAAAATAAGGATTGCAAACTGTGAGGTATTCAATGCGGGCCAGAGGAGGGAGAAAAATGTTCAGAATGGTTTTCTGATGTCAGGAAATTGAAAGAAATCAAGTCGATAGGAGATTTTCAGTCGAAAAATGTGAAGTGGAAAAAGAGCGTAAAATTCCATCTGAATGACTTTTCAATAGCATCTAAAGTCGATTGGATTTGAATCTTCAAACAAGATTATACATTTTTTGGGCAAAAAATGATAAAAAAGAGGGGTTCCGGTCTAGAATACCCAGTTGCTTATTTACTTCCCAAAGATTATTTTTTATACTCCAAGTGTACCTGAGATTTGCGTTGGGGGACGTGGAGATTGGGTACGGGAATTTTGTAAGGACGGAATACCATAATAATTCATAATAAATTTTGTGCGATCATGTATTCATCTTTTTTCAACTCTGATACCTTCTGATAGATTCATCACTCACGTTTTAAACCGTCCTTATTGTGCGATTAACAGTGAATTCTGCCAGGACAGAGTTCACTGTTGGGAGCCTTCGGGCTCTTTTTTTTATACCGCTCTTTCAGGCAACGATTGAAAACAGGAAACGCACGCAGCCAAAAAAGCAGCAAAAAGATGTCCAGATGCTCTTCGTATGATCTTTAAGTCTCTCTTTTTAAGAGAGAACCGGAACCTTTCAGACTGAAATCAGAATTCTGTTGCCTTAGAAAGCGATAAAGAAAAGGGAAAAAGCGAAAGAGCAGCTTTTCAAAAATTGTGATCTCTGAATGCTTTTTGAGAGGCTGGCTGCCAAATCACTTGCTGATTCAGGCTGATCATGTCAGCGGCCTTATTGAAATCAGTACTCGTCTGGTTAATAATCAAGGCACTGAGAACGTTCCATTCAGAACATTCAATCCACCCAGACTCCATCTTTGAGACTAGAAAAAGGAGGCTTTATGCAGATTTCCAGCCGTTTTACTATCGCCGTTCATATCTGTGCCTGTCTTCATGCTTTTGAAGGCAAATATCGTCTGACCAGCGATTTTCTCGCATCCAGCGTCAATGTCAATCCCGTCATCATTCGCAATATTCTCGCCCAGCTGAAAGTCGCCCGGATTGTGAGCGTCGCCAGAGGATCAGGCGGAGCCTGCCTGATCTGCAACCCTGAAACGACAACTTTACTGGATGTTTATCGCGCAATTGACCCGATCGAAAACAACCAGCTGTTTCATTTCCATGAAAATCCAAATCCAGACTGTCCAGTCGGGCGTTCGATTCATGAAGTACTGGATGCGCATCTGATCAGTGCTCAGAAAGCGATGGAAGAGGATCTGGCGAAAAATACCTTGGCTGATCTCTTTGCTCAAACCGATCAGGCGATTGAAAATCAGGAACAGCAGGAACAGACTTCGCTTTGAAAACCGAAATTGACAAATGAGGCCAAACGTCCACATCTGGACAGGCCTCATTTTTTTGTCTCTGGTTTGAGTTGGATCTTTATTGGATAATGGAGCCACTGAAAAGATATTCAAGAATATCCAGTCAGATGTTTTCGGAAGCTGTCTTTTGAAGGATTGAAGGAATGGATAGAGAAATGTTTTGTTCGAGTCAGCCAGAATTGAGACCAGAATTGACACAGGAAATTCAATTCAGAACCAATAGCTGTCCATCCTTTCCAGCCAGAGCAGTTTCCAATACCACAAGAAAGGGAGACACCATGAAAAGAAGCGCAAAAGGCCAGGCAATGGTCGAAGACACAATCCAGATTCAACCGACTGCTTTTGATAAGCAGGACAAAACCTCAATTTACTGGTTAGGCAACGGCGGAGCCATGATCAACTCTCAGGGAACCGTGATTCTGATTGACCCGCTGCTCAAAGGTTTTGATATGCCGCTTTTGATGAATGAAATGCCGCTTGATCCATTAAAAAGCGGCCATATCGATGCGGTACTGATCACCCATATTGATAATGATCATTATTCCCGTCCAACCTGCACGGATCTTAAAGACAAAACTGATCGCTTCTATGCCCCCAATTATGTGGCAGAAGTTATGGACGAAGAAGGTTATCCTGTCAGCATGAAAACCATCTGGGATGAATTTCCGGTTGGTCAGGTCAATGTGCAGCTGACTCCAGCTTTACACAACTGGCAGAACAACGTCAAAAAATGGCAGTATCGCTATTGGAAACCGGAAGACTATTGCGGCTACTATCTGAATACGCCAGATGGAAAAATCTGGATGCCAGGAGACTCCCAGCTTCTTTGTGAACAGCTGGAAAGGCCGGTCCCGGATGTCATTCTGTTTGATTTTGCGGACAACGCTTCCCATATCACATTGGATGGAGCTGTTGAGCTTGCCAATGCGTATCCCGATTCAGATCTGATTGCGATTCACTGGGGATGTGTGGATGCACCTGAGATGTCCCCATTTAATGGGGATCCTGAAAAACTCCGGGCCAGAATTGTCAATCCAGACCGCCTGAAAGTTCTTGCTCCCGGTGAAGAATACATTCTGAATCAATAAGCCGGATTTAAAAGGAGAAGAGAAGACCAAATCAGTCGTAAAGAAACAGGAAGCCTCACAGAGAAGGCACCAGAGGGAAAGCACGATAGAGAAAGCCGAAAAGAAGAAAGGAAATGGAATGAAACATTTATATCTCATGCGTCATGGACAGACGCTTTTCAATGCTCAGAACAAAATCCAGGGATGGTGCGATTCTCCTTTGACATCCAAGGGAATCGAGCAGGCCAAAGCAGCGAAAAAGATTCTCGATGAACGGATTTTAACAGTTGATTATATTAGGTTTTTAAGGAAAAAACAGTTTCTAATGAATAGAGATGTGTTATTATAAATTCATGAGAATGAAGACGTCACAAGCCTGCAAATACCTTGGGGTTGCCAGGCACACCTTATACAAAATGATTGAAGATGGAATGCCTGCCCATCGCTCTATTGGCGGACACTACATGTTTGACCAGGAAGAAATGGATCAATACATTGGCAAAGCTCCTGCTCTTCCTGAACGAATGGCTGTTGGCTATTGCCGGGTTTCAACCAAAAAGAGAAAAGATGACCTTGAAAGACAAGCAGATGTGGTTGAAATCTATATGCAAAAGCAAGGCTGGAAATATCAAATCATTGAAGATATTGGATCTGGGATGAACTACAAAAAGCCGGGGCTTTTAAAAATGATCGATCTTTTACTGGATCGAAAGATCAGCCATATTGTCATTACCCACAAAGACAGGCTTCTTCGTTTTGGCTTTGAGTTGATTGAATATATTGCCAAAAAGATGGATACAGAAATCGTAGTTCTTAACCAGGGCGAAGAAAGAAACAGCGCCCAGGAATTAACAGATGACTTGATTGCGATCATCACTGTATTTTCAGGACGGCTGTATGGCTCCAGAAGTAATAAGAACAAAAAAATCATTGAGGAAAGTAAACGGCTGTTGAAAGGTGATGAAGCAGATGAGCAAATCGAAGAAAACGATTCAGATGGTTTCAATCAAATTGAATGATGACCAGCAGATGTTCGCCGAGAATTTGTTTACTGCTTACATGGAAACCTATAACCTGCTCTCTCCTATTGCCTGTTCCATCAATTCTTATGGACGAAGTGCAGAAAAGATCCGGGACGATCTGCGCAAGCAAAAGCAGGTGTTAAAAGACATCACGACTCATGTTGCAAAAGTAACTGGGGTCGCTTTTCCTGATGGGACGCTTCCATCCTGGCTATGGACAATGGCTTTGCATTCTGCAGTAGCGAACCGCAAGTCTATGGATGAAGAAATCTTCAGGCGGATTCAGGAAGAGCTGTATGCAGATTACAAGATGACGGCCCATGAAGCGGCAGTTGTCATGTACGTGGCTAAATCCCCCAAAGTCTTCAAGAAGATCCTTCAAAAAAGAATATTTGAAGTGCCCAAAAAATTTTCAAACAAAGAGATCAATGGCCATCTGCGGCAATGCGATCCTAAGCGGCTCCACAAACTCATTGCCCACGCAGCAAGAAGATACAGGCAATACCTTCACCCAGTTCATACGAATAAAAATACATGGATGAAGATCGATAAGAATGGATATGGCATCCAGCATAAAAATGGAACGACTTTTATTTCTATGCACAGCTTAGGCAGCCAGAAAGAATTCAAGGTTGAACTGAAAGGAATCTTTTATACAGCCAAAACAGGCAAGACGAGAAGCAATCTTACTGTTGTCTATGACCGGGACAGGAAATGCTTAGTTTTCCAGAGAATGGTTGAAGTCAGAAACCGCCCGAACCAGTCCGAGACAAAGGTTGGGATGGATGCCGGAATCACGTCACTGCTCAGCACTTCCCATGATATGGCTTCTGCTTCTTTAAAAGAAGAAAAGCTTGCCAAGAAGGAAAAAGAACTGAAAGAAAAAAGAGCAAGGCGGCTCAAACGCTTGACCATACAACCTTCAAGCAGTTCAGCTATTCTGCTTCTGATTTTCTCAGCGAGCGGGGAATCCAGCGCAACCGGATTCGAGACCGCAGGAAAAATGCCTTAAAAGAAGCAGACCAGATCCAGTTTTTGCTTAACGATCCACAATCAAAACACTCAGAAGACGAGAAAAAGAAACTGGAAGACCAGATCTATGCCCTTAGACGCAAAGCCAAGCGGATTGAGGAAAACAACCGAAGAGGAAACAAACGCTTTCGCAGGCAGTCCCAGAGAATCCAGGATCATTTAAAGACAATCACAAATGAAGAGATTGCCTTAGTTCTCAAAGCAGACTCGGATATTGGGCACATCATCATGGAAAACCTGGACATCCGGGGACAGGCAAGCACCTGGTCAAAACTAAACCGCAGGCTGTCAGGCTGGATTTATGGCCTCTTGCAGGAAAGAGTGGAATACAAAGCTGGATTGAAGTCAATTAAAACTTCGTATGTCAACCAGGCTTACAGTTCCCAATACTGCCATATCTGCGGAAGCAAAATCCAAAGAGACAAATCTCATTATGAAAATGCGCGTTGTAAGCTGCATGGACAGTTCAATGCAGATATCAACGCCGCCCATAACCTCGTCTGGATGTATGAAAATCATCCTGAAGTCACCAAATGGACTCCAAGAAAAACAGTCCAGCAGTTTTATGAAAAAAGATCTGAATGTTATAACCAGACTGTCTGCAGCCTTATTGCATCATTAAAAGGGTTAAGCAGTGCAAAATCTGCCTAACCCTGCGTAATTAGTTTTTCTGCACAAAAAATACGAACCAAAAACAAGTGCGAACATCAAGCACGAACCCATAGAAAAATCCCATATGAGTTTTGGACTCATATTTGTTTACTCCCCCTGCCGAAGCTGGCGGCGGAACGATCTTCGGATTGTGCCAAAGTCTCAGGGCTGGTCCTGCGTCGGTAAGGGGGATGCGGGATGCCAGTACTGCGATACTGGGCTGTATCCCATAAAATTTGGATTTGGATTCCCTTCGGGGAATTTTGGTCCTCAAAGCGGGGCTTAGATAAGGATCTTGTATCTTAACCCTTCCCCCGCCGGCTAATGCCGAACACTGTTCGCAGACAGGGATGTAACCGTTTTATCCTATCAGGGATAAAACAACCTCATTTAACGAAGGGGAGATTCAGTTTGATCATGCCTGCTGTTCAACGGCGGAGCGCTGCTCCGATACCCTGGAACTGGTAACTGATCTTCCTTATGAGCGCTTCAAAGGATTGAAAGAACAGTTTTATGGTGAGCTGGAAGGAGAAAGCGAACGACTCAACCATCATCTTACGCCAAAAGACTGTGAGACGTTTTATCTGCAGTATGGCGGAGAGTCGAGTAACGAAACCAAAGACCGGATGGTTCGCACACTGACAAAGATTATGGAGCGGGATGGCTATGAAAATGTCCTGGCGGTTTCGCATAGTGGCTCCTGTTTTAACTTCTTAAGACACTGGCAGGATCCGATGGAAGAACTCAAAAAAGGATTTGGCAACTGCACGATTTTTGTCTATGACTATGAAGACGGCCGCTTTACGCTCAATGAAGTCGTTCGTCCGTAGTCATTCGCAAAGTCCTTTTTCACTGCCGTATCCTCGATATGAAAAGAAGAGGGTTTGACCGGAAGCGGAGAACGTGGTCATTCGTGGATCTGAGAATCCGGTCCACATCAAAGATAACTTTAATATCTGGGATTTTGAGCTGACCAAAGAAGAAATGGACCAGATTGCGGCACTCAATCAAAACAAGCGTTACTACCATTCCGCTTTGGAACTGCCTGAAAAGTATGTGGCAATGGTTCCAGATGTAGAGGAACAGAAGTAAACGCTGATTTTAGCCAGGTTTCAACATATTCCTGGAAAAACGAAAACCGGGGAACAGTTTTTAATGCTCACCAGCCCTTTTGGAAAGCCTGCAAGGCTTTTTCAAAAGGGCTTTTTGCGATCAGGTCTGAATTTTGGTTTCAATCTGGAATTTGATTTTTTTCTGGAAAACGCGGGGCTGTGGCTGCATCTGGTGTGGTCTGAAGAGCAGGAAATGTCGTCAGTACAGGTCAAAATTCTCGATGTAATGTTTGACATAACAACAAGAGGTATCTATAGTTTTATTGTAATGATTATCATTACAACTGACTCTCTCCATCTATTCTGCTACGTGCAAGAATGGGAATATGCATTTTGATAAAGAAAATAGGAGAAAGTGGCAAGAAAATTCAGACAGAGGAAGAAAAGAAAGCCATGACACAAGAAGAAAGAATGAGCTGCCTGATTGCAGCGTTGATAGAAGAAGATGAACGATATCAGGGCTTAACGATTCCGGGAGGCTATGAAGACAAAAAGCATCTGCTGCGGGGATTGATGAATGTAAGGCCGCCGCGTCCGGTTGATCCGGAAGTTCTGACTTTGCAGGATGAATTTTTACAGGAAGAACTGAAGCATAAAGGAGTAGTGGGGCTGGAAGATCTTAAGCCGGTTGAACCGCAGATTTATCTATGGAAAGGGGACATTACTCGTCTGAAGGTTGGTGCGATTGTCAATGCGGCCAATGATCAGATGCTCGGTTGTTTTGTACCACGACATCATTGTATTGATAATGCCATTCATACGTTTGCGGGCATGCAGCTTCGTCAAGACTGCGCAAAATTGATGGCAGAACAGAATGGTCCTGAACCAACCGGACAGGCGAAAATGACCAAAGCCTACAATCTGCCCTGTCAATACGTCCTTCATACTGTCGGGCCGATTGTTTATCACCATGTGACGAAAAGAGATCGTGAACTGCTCGCTTCCTGCTACCGGTCCTGCCTGGAAGTGGCCGATGCGCATCATTTAAAATCAATCGCGTTTTGCTGCATCTCAACCGGTGTCTTCCATTTTCCAAATGATCTGGCCGCAAAGATTGCGGTGGATACCGTTAAACAATATCTGAAAGAAACAGGATCAAGAATCGAGGTGGTTTTCAATGTTTTTAAAGAACTGGATGAACAAATCTACCAATCCATCCTTGGATCAGGACAAAACAGCCATTGAACAGCTCAAAGAAGCAATTGAACAGGCTGATGCAATTGTGATTGGGGCTGGTGCTGGTCTTTCAACGGCTGCAGGATTTACGTACAGCGGCCCAAGGTTTGAGAAATACTTTTCAGATTTCGAAAAGAAGTATGGTTTTGACAACATGTATGAAGGCGGATTCTACTCCTATTCAACGCCGGAAGAATTCTGGGCGTTCTGGAGCCGTAATAATTACATCAACCGGTATATGAATGCTCCAAAACCGGTTTATGATGAGCTGTCTGAACTGGTGAAAGACAAAGATTATTTTGTTCTGACAACCAATGTGGATCATTGCTTCCAGAAAGCAGGTTTTGATAAAAAGCGTCTGTTCTATACCCAGGGGGACTATGGCCTGTTCCAGTGCAGCAAACCCTGCCATGAAGAGACTTATAATAACGAAGAAATTATCCAAAAAATGGTTAAAGCACAGGGTTTTGTGATCGAAAAAAATGGAGATCTGCTTTTACCTGAAGGCATAATGCCTAAAATGGAAATTCCTTCAGACCTGATTCCCTATTGCCCGCATTGCCATGAACCGATGAGCATGAATCTGCGCATTGACAATACGTTTGTGGAAGACAAGGGATGGCATCAGGCAGCCAGACGCTATCATGACTTTCGGCAAAGTCATGCGGATCAGAAAGTTCTTTATCTCGAACTGGGCGTTGGACCCAATACGCCAGGAATCATCAAGTATCCTTTCTGGTCGTTTACCAATTCCAATCCAGATGCAGTGTATGCCTGCCTGAACATGGGCGAGGCTTTTGCTCCTAAAGAGATTCAGGATCGCTCGATCTGCGTTAATGGTGATATTGGCGAAATTATCAAAGAGCTATTTTAGAAAAGTGGTCCATGGACCACTTTTCTAAAATAGAACGTTGACCATTGCGAAAGGGGATATAGAAAAAGACTGGATATCAGAGATGCTTTCTTAGGGCATGTTCTGAAATTCCAGTCTTTTTGTTTTTTTTCTTAAATTGGGGAGCGGCTATTCCACTTTCAACATTCTATAACCGACACCAATGTGGGTCTGGATGAACTGAACGTTGCCTTTCTTTTCCAGTTTTTTACGCAGGGTAGCCATAAATACACGCAGGGAAGCAATGTCGTTATCCATGTTGGATCCCCAGATCTGCTGCGTGATGTAGTTGTGGGTCAGCACACGACCGACGTTTTTGCTGAGCAGTGTTAAGAGCTTGAATTCAATAGGCGTCAGGTGGAGTTCCTCACCATTAAGAGTGACGCATCCAGCGGCATAATCAATGCGCAATGGGCCGTTGACGAAAACAGACTTGGAAACGGCTGCCTGAGGCTGAGAAGACAGATGTCTTTCGACAACCCGCAGACGAGCCAGCAGCTCAACAATGGAGAATGGTTTTGTCAGATAGTCATCTGCACCGGCATCCAGAGCGCGAATTTTATCTTCGTCATCTGTACGGGCAGAAATAACAATCACTGGAACGTTGGACCAGCTGCGGACTTTCTTAATAATATCGACTCCATCCATATCGGGCAGGCCCAGATCCAGGAAAATTACATCTGGATTGTGGGTGGAAGCTTCCAGAATTGCCGTTTTACCATCAGGAGCCATCAGATATTTATAATTATGAGCTTTCAGGGTGGTACCGATTAAATTGCGAATGGAGTTATCGTCTTCGACAACAAGTACTGTTGTAGTATTCATAAAGATCACCTTTTTCTTTTCTCAATTATACAAAAGATTTATATATGGAAACAAATGCAACTATGCAAGTTTGGTGCACGGAAAGCGGATTTGGCAAAAAAAGCGCCAGACGTGCAAGGCTGACGCTATGCGATCGAAAGTAAAGGAATCCGGAAGGAGAAAACACATCCATGAGGCTCGTTATCGTGAACTTCAATGGTTCCGTGATGAGCATCAATAATCGCTTTACAAAGGAATAAGCCAAGACCTAAATAGTGGGTAGAGTCAAACCTTGGAGCCTCTCCCGTGTAGAAGATATCAAAAATTCTTTCTTTCATGGAGTCTTTAATCCCATCCCCCTCATCAGACACTTCAACCACAGCCATATTGTCCTGGGCGTAGGTCCGTACCTTGATTGGAGTGCCTTCGGGGGTGTGGTGAATGGAGTTGGTCACCAGATTGGAGACAACCTGGGCAATCAGACTGGCATCCATGTTGGCCACCAGAAGGTCATCACCTTCTTCGATCGTAATTGGATGGGTGACGTTGGCTTTGTTTGGGTAGTCCATTCCGCTTTCAACCACATCACTCAGCAATTCTGGCTGCAGTTTAACCGGCATGGAACTTGAATCCATGCGGGCAGCTGTCAGCAGATTTTCGATCATGTAATACATGTTCAGGGAATCGTACTGGATTTCATCCCAGAGCTTTTCTTTTTCCGGCTGATCCATGGTGTCGTGCGAGAGCTTGTAGTTGGCAATGTTGCCGATAATGGCGGTTAATGGCGTGCGGATATCATGAGCTAAAGCCTTTAACAAGTTAGAGCGAAGCAGGCCGCTTTCACGCTGGAGATTGGCTTCCTGCAATGCGGCTTCCTGTGTCATTGTCTCCAGAGTCTGGGCCCCATCCGCAACGATATTGCGCAGCACCATCTGCTCGAGGGGATCAATGGCCTGCTGGTCAAAGCGGATGCCGATGACCCCGAAGGTTTCCGAAGAGGTTTCCCAGGGAAAATAGAGATAGGAGGCCATCGTGTGATAACGGGTCATACACCCAGTTGGTTCACGATACTTCAGCGCTTCTTTGGCAATGACCAGTTCTTTTTCAGCTTGCGTGTGGTCACTGGGGACATTCAGATTCACATCGAAGTAGACAGGATCCCGGAAGATTTCCTCTTCATAGGGGTAGTAAACAATGTCCCGTTCTGAAATTTCCGCAAGCTTACGGCAGGTAACATCAATGACTTCTTTTGGTGTTTTGGCCAGATGAAGTTTATGGGTCGTATTGAGCAGCATCTGAGTTGCCCAGGTTGACCTTTTGGCGCTTCGTGTTTCAGCCTGAAGTTTGATTCCAATATAGGATCCGATCAGGGAAACAACAAAGGCCATGGCGATGGCCATCGACAGACGTCGCTGGTTATACAGGATAGACAATCGTGGCTGGGCAAACAGGAAGACAAACAACAGGTCAGAACAGAATGCGGAAATCAGTGACCAGAAGATGCTTCCGGTGGTAATGGAGCAGGCCAGAACCCCAAGAATAAAAATCTGCGCCAGGATAAATTCGTCGACGTTGGCCCCATCGAGGATAAAGCACGCAATTGTGGTCAAAGCGATGATCAAAACGATGCGCGCCAAGTTCAGCAGGTTGGATTTCAGATCGTGTTTTTCAGGCTGGAGATGCGAAGCATGTACGGTCATCGTTCCGGGGACAATCATCAGTCTTGTCTCTTGAAGAACTTCTGAAATTTTCTGGGCAAAGGTTGGATGAAAACGGCCCAGAACTTTTGGAGTCGGCGATTGATTGATTACCAATAAATTTATGGAATTGCTCCGGCAGAATTCACCGATCAGGTAGGCAGGGTCTGCCCCATCAAGAACCGTAATATGAGCGCCTAAAGAGGCTGCATAATTGACATTGTTCTGAAGAGCAGCTTTCTGGCTTTCACGGGAAAGATGCATGTCAGGTGTATTGACATAAAAGGCAAAAAATTCCCCATTGGACAGCGCAGCCTCCTGAAAAGCAGTATCAATGGCTTGTCTGTTCGATGGATCAGAAGTCAGATACACCGCAATGACAGAAGGCGAGTTTTGAGCAGGTAAAGAAGGTTGACTGTTCATTCTATCACCGCCTTTCTAAGAAAATCCTCATGAAGGATAAAAAGAGGCTCACAGAATACTGGTCAGTTTTCGAGCTGGGAAAAGAGAAGAACAAGTGAAGTTCAAAATATGGATATGTGAATATTCGCTTATTGCCTTCAGTATATAGAAGAGTTCATTAAGGTGCGCTTAAGGAATAAAAAGGCGGGTATGAATCGAATAAAGAAAATGTTGAGTGTCCTCAACAAATTCAGATATCGCAAACGCATAACCGCAATCCCGATCGTTTGCCTGAATGATTTCCACTGACCACGATGAATCCTGCTTATTTTGACAGAAATGAATCGGGCGCTCTTTTCTGGGCGGCTGATCGTTGCCTGCATGTAAACGTCCAAAGCCTGTTTCCAGTCGTTTTGTGGATCTTTACCACGAATAAGGAATAAAACCCACTTTGACCATCTCATAATCGCCGAAAAGAGAGAAATAAACAATATGAAATGATTAGAAGCGGTCAATTTACAGACGTTTTTCAGCAAGTTGATAGAAAAGTCAATAAAAATCGACAATATGTGAACAATTATAGCTTATCTAATCTTTATGTGTATCTGTGAAATACGAATATTAAGGACAAAAAAGAGACAGAAATGCAAAAACGGTCGTATTTATTCGTTAAAGCAAAGAGAAAAAGGAAACAGGAGTGTCTTACACGACCTGAAAAACAGGCAGGATACAAGACAGAAAAAGAATGGACAGCATCTGACAATAAAAAAGACAGCTACTTTGCTGTCTTATACGTCTTGGTTGGGCACGGGCGGACAATCAGAATTTTACGTGCAAAGAGTTCATCGATCAGTACATACGGGCGGCACTTAGAAAGTAAGGCAGCCAGTCTGGAAAAGCGCCACGCTTCCAGTAAAGTCAGGCCAAACATCGCAAGGATGGATGGGATCGATATAAGTTCTGGAATCCGCTGGTACATCGTAAAAACAAACACGGTGCACAGAATTGGAATCAGAACCATATTGGCCAGAGCAAGAACGGTTTTCTGCGGCATCTGAAGCATCGACTCGATCTGAGCGTACTCATTCTGCTCGATCGAAGAAGAGGCCATCCGATAATGGAGGACGCTGCGATAGATGTCGATCAGTTCTGGGTTGTTTTTCGAGATGATCTGTTGAAGGGTACTATACAATTCGTCGCTGCTGATATATTTACGCATTTTGATACCTCAATTGTTAGAAGACCTGTCTAAGAAATCTTAGATCATGTAATCCTGAATTAAGAATCTGAGATCTGTGATCAGAACTCCTCAATCAAGATATACGAAAGAAATCGAATGAGCAAGATTCCAGTAAAAAATCGGCCTCGAAGTACAGTTATCTGGAATTGAAAGCGATCACTAAAGTGAACGATCGAAAAAAACAGGCAATTTTAAATGTGCAGAAATGATTCGAAGACATAAAAATGAGAAAAGTAGATATTCAGAAAAGAATATAAATCGCTTTCACGATAAATAAGTCATAATATCGTCCTGTACATAAATTAAATTCATCTGTTTTAGAGGATGAGGTTTATCCAAAGCTTGCAGTCGCTTTACAGTTCGTTCACCATTATCGTGACATGAATAAGAGCCAGAAACAAGTTATACGATTCAATAAAAATGAAAGTGCTTTCTATACAAAAGGCGAGGAACTCATCGATGGGAGTTCCCCGCTGGAAACGGATTTCTGGATCAGAAAAGTTGATTTTTATAAAGAATAGAGTGCCGGATTCAGTCTTTTAAATAACTTTAAACTGACTCCATTTACCGGAGCGAAAACGACCATAGAAGATAACGGCTCGAACGCCCCAGTCCATTGCCATGGCCAAAGCCACACCGATGACGCCAAGACGAAACATCACGCCTAAGAGCCAGGAGAAGACCAGGCGGATGAATACTGTGGAGCAGATCGAAACAATCATCGTAAAGCGCACATCGCCCGCCGCGCGCAAACCAGCGGCAAGAGCCCCCGAGAAGGGGAAGAACAGGGCATTGAAGACGTTGTGAATGACAACCAGCCAGAACACCAGGGCTTTGGTTTGGGCAGACAGGGAGTACACACCCAAAAAAGCCGGACAGCCAGCCAGAATGAGCAGATTCCAGACGGAAGAGAAAATCAGCGTGATCTTGAGCAGCTTTTTGAAAAAGAATTTGGCATTTTCAATATCACCTTCTCCCATACACTGACCAATGACGGTGATGAAGACAGGAGACATGGTCACTCCAGCCAGGGCAGCCATCGACCAGATACTTTGGGCAACACCATTGGCAGCAATCTGAAGCGTTCCAAACATAGCAACAATGCTGGATAAGCCAACTTTGACCAGCTGGAAGATGCCATCTTCCAGTCCATTGGGAATGGCAATATGTAAAATCCGCTGAAGCATCGACCAGGAAAATTTGCTCAGCCATTCTTTCTGATAGGACACATCGTTTTTTGGGGAGAAGGCCAGAATGGTAATCACCAGAGCACTGAAGGCTCTGGCAATCAAGCTTGGCCATGCAACACCCGCGACCCCGGCATGAAAAACAAAGACACCCAACAGGTTGCCGACTACGTTAATCAAGTTCGAGAACAGCGAGATCACCATCGTCACCTTGGTTTTGCCAAGGGATCTGAAAATCGCTGCCCCCGAGTTGTAAATGGCGATAAACGGATAGGAGTAAGCTGAAATCCGCAAATAGGTCATGCAGGCTTCCATCACATCCGCTTCGACCTGACCAAAGAGTAACGATAAGATCGGACGGGCAAAAGCCAGAACGAGAACAGCCATGACCAGGGAGAAGACAGTCGAGAATAAGAGGAGCTGACTGGAGCTTTTACTGCCATTGGCCCGATCGCGCCGGCCAATATACTGGCTGATGACAACGGCCCCGCCGCTGGCTAAAGCAGCGTACAGATAGATGAAAATATTGTTGAACTGGTTGACCAGGCTTACACCGGAAACAGCCGCTTCACCGGCGTAACTGACAATCAGTGTATCGGCAATGCCCACCAGCATCACCAGAAACTGTTCGCAGAAAAGGGGAACGATAAACGCCATCAAAGCTTTATTGGAAAAGCGTTCAGTTTTCAGAGAATGAGTTTCCATAAAGATCCTTTCTTGTTGTGTTTTCCTGAATCGTTTTATAGCAAGTTTTATAGTTCAGCTTTTGATGCTGAGCTTTTTCTGAAAAGGTTCAAAGTCGTGTTTGAATGCTGCAAGCGATGGTTTATTGCTCGCAAACCTGATAGCGAAGGAGAACAGCATTGCTTCTTGGCCGATGATTTACATCAAGAAGTTTCAGTCTGGTTAAAGGCGCTTCATTGTCCTGGTGGTTGAACACCGGCATAAACTGGGCCCGGCCGTCAATCCCGGCACCGATCAGGATATCAATTTCATCGAGCAGGCCGGCATCGAGAAAGGCAGTATTGATCGTGGCGCCGCCAACAATACCTAAACGGTTGATGCCAAATTCATCATGCAAAAGTTTAGCAGCCCTGGGCAGATCGATTTCTCTGTCCCCTGTGACAATATAGGAAATGTCCAGAGTATCAAGGTACTTCAGATATTCAATCGGGACCTGCTTGCTGCAAACCATGATCAGCGGATGGGCATACTCTTTGGCCTGTTTCCAGAGCAGTCCCCCATGAGAGGCCATTACCACATCAAAGGGCTTGGGGCCGTGGACTTTGTTGGAAATCATTTCCTGTCCTGCCGCCAGACAGCCCAGCTTGAAATTGCCCTGGCTGGGCCATTTCAAGCTGGGCTGTCTGGCGGCCGGATACCGTAGCATCAAACTGAAAAGCATCAAGCAGGAGATAATATTCTTCAACACCGGGAAGTTTTGCGGTCATGGCGCAATCGATTCTTCCATCGACGGAAGTCATCATGTAACAGATAATTTCAGGTTTACTCAGAGACGTATTCATATTGAAGGTTCCTTTCAAACGAAGAGCAGAGATTGAGCCGGATCTGGTTTTGACAACCAGAAAACGGGATCTTTGCTTTTTCTTTCTTTTGATGGTTTTAGTATAGAAAGTCTGCTTATTAATATCTAATACCTATTAATCATTTCGATCTATACGGAAAACGAATAAAAAGATGTCGGTTTGCCTTTTGGAAGTATTTTTTTGGATCCATGGTTGCATCAGAGGCAGCACTTTGATCCAGCAGTGTTTTGAATCCATCGCTTTTTGGGCCGGGCTCAAAAGAAGAATGAAAGATAAGACCCGAGGATAAGTGAGAAGAAAGAGGCAAGACCAGGAAAAGAAAACAGAAAAGCGCGAAGAGAAAATGGCCAAAGCTTCATCCTCTATGCCGGCAATTGTGAAAGGGGGTTCCCAGAAACTGGGAAAGGGACGGGAAAATGGGAACCGGTTTTTATTGAAGCCTATAAGAGAAGAAAGAAAAAGCGCGATAAATAAAGAGAAAAACAGCCTGGGAAAATTCCGGCCGAAATGGGAAAAACACAGAAAATCCTGCAAAATCCCAGATGCTTTCCCAGAGATTGAAACCGGTTTTCTTAGATTGTATTCTGACACCGTCAAAAGACAGATGAAGTCAGAGAGGACTTCTCAAACAGGAGGAAAAAGAAATGAGTTTAGTACTTGCACGCATTGATCAGCGACTGATCCACGGAATCGTCGTTACCCAGTGGACTGGAGCCACTAAAGCCAAACGCCTGATGGTAGTTGACGATGAAGTCTCCAAAGACGAAATTCAGAAACAGGCCATGCGGATGTCCAAACCAGCGGGAACCGGAATGTCCATCATTGACACAGACACAGCGATCAAAAATTTTAATGCCGGAAAATACGACAACCATAACGTCTTCATGGTTGTCCGGGAACCATCGACTCTGATCCGTCTCAAAGAAAACGGTGTCGAGATTCCAAAAGTCAACATCGGCATTATGTTCGATGGCGAAGGTAAGCGCACCGTCAAGAAAATGGTTTCCGTCAATGAACAGGAAATTCAGGATTTCAAGACGCTGCAGTCGATGGGCGTCCCTGTTACCTTCCACTTTGTTCCTGGCGAAGCAGAAGAAAGCTTTGAAACCTATATTCACTGATCTGCCTGTCTATAAGACAGAAAGCCGCCTTCTTGTGGATGTTCATGCACCTGAGATAGATAGCCGGTGAATAGATTACCCAAAATGAAGATTAGAAAAAGAGAATCGAATTAAAAAATGAAGTGAAAAACGAATTAAAAAAACGAATGGACTGAAGCAAAGCGCAATCCTGGACGACTCAAAAGCCAAAAAACAAAACCAAAAGTAGACTGACCGGACATCGGACCAGTCACTTTGAAGGAGGAAATTATGGAATTTATTCAATCGCTGCTGATTATCCTGCTGGCAAGCTGGATGGTCATCGATCAGCAAGGCCTTGTTTTGATGACCTGGTTTCCGGTCATGATTTCTGTTCCCGCTGGCCTGATTATGGGCGACATGACGACAGCGCTGATGATTGGTGGAACGTTCCAGCTGATGAACCTGGGCGTTGCCAATATCGGCGGAAGTTCGGTTCCCAACTGGGGCCTGGCCGCCTTAGTTGGGATCTATGTTGCGTGTCGGACGACATCTGATCTTGAATCGGCTAAAGCCGTAGCTCTTGCCGTTGGTGTTCCGGTTGGCATGTTAGGTATTCAGCTCGATGTGCTGGCCAAACTGATTAATACGTATGTGGCCAACGCAGCCAAAAAAGCCTGCGATGCGCTCAACTTTAAAAAGATGGAACGCATTCTCTGGTTAGGCCCAGTGGTCTTCATTCTGTCTACCGCCATTCCAACAGCTCTTTGCATCCTGTTTGGCGAGCAGATCGTCAACTTCATTCTGGAATCCGTTCCTGAATGGTTTACCAATGGCCTGTCCATTGCCGGAAATATGCTTCCTGTTGTCGGCATTGCCTTGCTGCTGCAAGTCATGCCAACCAAAAAGTTCTTATCCATGTTGATGCTTGGCTTTGTCTTCTCGGCTTATCTCAACATTCCAATGCTTGGCGTTTCCATTGTTGGCTTCGCCCTGGCTTACTACTATTTCACCACCCAGAATAACAAACCTGCCCTGGCTGCCGACCAGGCAGAGGTCACAGAGGAAGGAGACGATTGGGATGAATAAGGAAACTATGCAGGGAAAACTGACCCGCAAAGATATCCGCACTGCCGCTTTTCGCTATATGTTCATGGCCTGCAACATCTTCAACTATGAAAGTCAGCAGGGACCGGCAGTCGTCTTTGGTTTAAAAAAGGCGCTGCGCAAACTGTATCCCAACGACGAAGACTATCGGGCTTCTTTGGATAACCAGTTCAAATACTTCAATACCACAACCTGGATGGGCAACATTCTGCTGGGTGCCGCTTTGGCCATGGAAGAAAAAGATGGCCTGAAGGCCCTGGATGCTGTTCAGAACTTCAAAACCGGCATGATGGGTCCGCTGGCAGGTATCGGTGACACCCTGATCTGGGTTCTGTATCCGACCATCATGGGATCGATTGCTGCCTACATGGCTCTGGAAGGCAATCCCATCGGCGCCATCAGCTGGTTTTTGCTCAACGTATTCTTCCTGTTTGTCCGCTTCAAACTGTTTGATATGGGCTATGACTCCGGTCTGAAACTCATCACGGCTCTTGGCGATAAGCTGTCCGTGTTTACGGAGGCTGCTTCCATGATGGGCCTGACCGTGGTCGGTGCCCTGATTCCATCGGTCATCAAAATGACGGTCGGCCTGGAATTTGCGACCGGTGATGTCGCTTTGAACTTGCAGACAGGCGTTCTGGACCAGATCATGCCAGCTTTATTGCCAGCTTTATTAACTTTCGGCGTCTATAAGTTGCTGGCCAGCCGGAAAGTCACTGTCATCCAGGTGATTTTGATGATCATTGTCCTGGCTCTGGTTTGCTCCTTCTTTGGAATTCTGACTGTCTAAGATTGCAGACAGAAAGAATCAAACCAACTCTATACCCCCAAAAACCCGTTTTAATCTTCGCTATGCAGGCTGGATTTCGATTCTGACATCGATCGAAGCCAGCCTGCCTTTTCTTTGCGAAAACCAGACTCTAAAACGGATGGACTGAGAACACGGCGAAGAACATGAGAAAGAGGACTGGAAACAAAATCGAAAACAAAATCAAAGATTGAAAAATGGAAATCATCGAAAAAAGAAAGTGAGAAAGCTTATGACAAAAATTGTACTCGCCAGCCATCACCGCCTTGCCGATGGCATGAAAGATACTCTGGATTACATCCTGCCCGAACATGTGGAAGTGCAGGCAGTCAGTGCCTATTTACAGAATGTTCCAGTGGAAGCAGAACTCGCTCAGGCTCTTGAAGGCATCAGCAGTGAGGATCAGACTTTGATTTTTACCGATATGATGGGCGGATCGGTCAATCAGGCGTGCCTGCCGCATGTCCTGGCCAATCCCAATGTGCATCTGATTGCTGGCATGAACCTGCCATTGATTCTGTCCTTAACCCTGCGTGCTGCTGCCGGACCTTTAGAGGCAGCGGATATTGTCAATGAAATCAACAATGCCAGAGAACAGATGATCTATGTCAATGAGCAACTGAGCGGCAGTGAAGATGACGAGGAGGATGAATAGCCATGTGTGCAACGGCAGCACCCTGGTGGAAACAGTCCGTTGTCTACCAGATTTATCCACAGAGCTTTCAGGATTCCAATGATGATGGCATCGGGGATCTGCGCGGGATTATCCAGCGTCTGGATTATCTGAAAACACTGGGAGTGGATGTTTTATGGCTGAATCCCATTTATGAATCCCCACTGGTTGATAATGGCTATGATATTGCCGATTACCAGAAGATCAATCCTATGTATGGAACAATGGAAGACTTCAGGGAATTGCTTGAAAAAGCGCATGAGCGCGGCATCCGGATTGTGATGGATATGGTTATCAACCATACCAGTACAGAACACCGCTGGTTTCAGGAATCGAAAAAATCCAAGGACAATCCCTATTCGGATTACTATATCTGGAAAGATCCAAAACCTGATGGCTCTGCACCCAATAACTGGGGATCGACCTTTGGCGGTCCGGCATGGGAATATGTGCCAGAGCGGAATCAGTATTATCTGCATTGCTTTGCGATTGAGCAGGCGGATTTGAACTGGGAAAGCGAAACGGTCCGCCAGGATATTTATGATCAGCTGCGCTTCTGGCTCGATCTGGGTGTTGACGGCTTCCGTTTTGATGTCATCTCGCTGATTTCTAAAGACCAGTCCTTTCCGGATAACAATGGCGAGTATGTCTACACGAAGTCGTATTATGCGGGCTGCTCGAATGGGCCGCGCGTGCACGAATTTTTACACGAACTCCACGAACAGGTTCTCGACCATTACGAAACAATCACCGTAGGAGAGACCCCAAATACCAACAGTGCCCAGGCTTTGTTGTTTACAAATCCAGAACGCAAGGAACTTGACATGGTCTTCCAGTTTGAACACATGCATCTTGACTATGGCAAGTATGGAAAATTCTCGCTGGAGAGAGTCAATCTGGCGGACCTGAAAGAAAACTTAAGCAAGTGGGAACACGATCTTGAGCAGGGTTGGAACTCGCTGTACTGGAATAATCATGATCAGCCGCGGGCTGTTTCCCGCTTTGGGGATGAAAACTATCCAGTTGAATCTGCCAAAATGTTAGGCACCCTGCTGCATGGCATGAAGGGAACCCCGTATATCTATATGGGCGAAGAACTCGGGCTGAAAAATACCGTCTATGATTCGCTGGACGAGTATCAGGACATTGAAACTCGCTATTTCATTGAAAATATGAAAGAAGCAGGGGAGAATCCTGAATTTATCCGCCAGGTGGTCTACAACGGCTCCCGTGACAATGCCAGAGCCCCCATTCCGTGGAATGACCAAAAACCGTATTATGGTTTTTCGAACCACAAACCCTGGCTTAATTTTTCCAAAGAGACTTCGGCTAATGTTGAAACAGCTCTGGCCAATCCGCAGTCCGTTTTCTACCACTATCAGAAACTCATTGCTCTGCGCAAACAATTACCCGCTATGGTGGATGGAACCTATACTCTTCTGGCGGCAGACCATCCCCAGGTGTATGCGTACCGTCGCTCGACCAGCAATCAGGATCTTGTCATCCTCTGCTCCTTTGCTCCAGAAGAAATCCCCTTTGAACTGGATTCGAAGGAAAGCAGAGTAAATCCAGCCAAGGCCCGGCTCGTTTTATCCAATCTGGAAAATTCCCCGCACACGCTGGAAGGCGTGCACCGGCTGCGTCCTTACGAAGCCTTGATTTACTGTCTGGATAAAGAAAACTGATGTTTCCGGCTCTGCCAGAGGCTGGCAGCTTTATAAACCGGGAGAAGACAGCTTGTCTTGATCTGAGGGTCTGAAAGCAGATTCTTTTCTGTGTGGCTCCCCACTGCAGCTTTCAGATCTTGTTTCAGATCTTGATTTCCTGAATTTCTTTCGTATCTCTTTTGCTTCTCTTTTCTCTTTATGGAAAGGCGGCTGATCCTTTGTGGACTGGCCGTCTTATTTTTTTGAGTGCTGGATTTGCGGCAAGTTTTTCAAAAAAATGACAGGGTCAGTTGGAAGCAGGCCAAATCTGGTTAAAATAAAAACCATCCGGATGATCATTAAATGAATGGAAGAGAGGCGGAAGACAGCTGTTCTGCGTGCTTTTGCAGCGGCTATCCCGCCATGGTCTTCGATCAGAAATCCGCTCATCAGGCAAGAAGGAGAGAAAACCATGGCACTTCAGGAACAAGTGAAATTGCATTATGACGCGCTCAATGAGACCGAAAAAGAGATGATTTCTTATCTGATGGACCATCTCGATGAACTTTGCAGTCTGTCGATTACAGATATTGCCCGCATGCTCCAGTCCAGCCGTTCGTCTGTTTTACGCCTGGCTCAGAAACTTGGCTATCGCGGTTACAGTCAGCTTAAATATGAGATGCAAAATGCAGTCCAGATGCGGGAAGTGATTCCGGACAATCTGGTCGCCAGTTTCCGTCATGAAGTGGAACGGACCTTCGAACTGGCTGAACAGGTCAATTTTCTGCCGCTGGTCCAGGCGATGAGTCAGGCCCAGAATCTGATTTTGTATGCGACAGGATTTGTGCAAAGCAACTATCTCAAGCAGCTGTCCAGTGAACTGTTCATGTATGGACGCCCGAATTTCAAAGTGAATGGCGAATCCAATTTTGAAATCATTGCCCGTTCGCTCACCAGCAAGGATCTGGTGATCATTGCCGGATATTCCGGCAATACGCCTGGAATTATGCAGACGATTAATCTGCTTGGCGTACGCAAAGTCCCAATCTGTTCTGTAACAGTGCTTTCCAATAATAAGCTGACTGAAGCCAGCCGCTATTCTCTCTTTTATGAAACCTCTGAACTGGCCGGAATAGAAGGCGGTATTTCGATGAATTCACTTGGCATCATTCTGACTATTCTTTCCCGCAAGTACCTCGAGTATACGCTTTACGATGAAGTCTGAGACACTGACTTCCAGACGGGAAAATCGTAAAAAGCCAGAACAGACAAGGCCAGTCTACGATTTGAAGACCAGGGTCTTGTTTCTTTCAATGGCGAATTACTATACTGTTTTTAGAAATATTCCAAAGTAAATTAACCAGTTTTTTCTACGGCTTCTGCTGGAAATGAACAGGCAGGCCGTATTTTGGTCCCGAATAAGGAAATAACGCTAAGAAAAGTAAATGCAAAGCTGAAGATAAACAATAATAAAGAGCAATGGAAAGGTAGTGAGAAAGAATGAATCGCTTGTCCGCTGTTCTGTTTAACCAATTGAATTCTGGTGCACCCAATAGTACGGATGCTCAGATCGCCCGTGGGATTCTTGATCATTTTAAGCAGCTGGACAGACTGAGTCTTTCTCAAATGGCTGAATTGTGCGGAGTGTCACCGGCGCGCCTGAAAAAATTCATCAAAGAGATTGGTTATGAAAGTTATACCGATATGAAAAGATTCAATACTGTTCAATCGTATACGGAGGAGCAGCTTACCCAGCGGATGATGACCTATGATGTGCTCAGTCAGCAAAATCAATTTCTGAAGTACGCCCATCGTGAAGAGGAAAAGCTGGAGCTGCAAAAGAGGATTGAAAAAGTCGTTCGCAAAATCAACGAAGCAAGGACCATTTATCTGGCCGGGTCGCTGGAAATGGTTTCGCTGGCCCTCAATTTCCAGACTGATTTATTCCAGATGGATAAACGATGTTATGTGATCAAAGACAAAGCAGATCTGGAATTTTACCATCCGGATGGGGAGCAGGATCTGGTAATTATCATGACAATGACAGGTCGGTTGTTTTCCTTCGGAACGCCATTGGGAATTTTGCTGAGATCCTATGAATCAACCATCCTGATGTCCAGACGCCCCTGTCTGGATTGTGATCTCTATCTGCCGATTGGCTCACAGTATGAGATTTTTGATGGATATTATTGGGTACTGTTTTATCTGGACCAGATCAAGGCAGCTTACTGGCGCAGGTACTTTGCATGATTCTTCTGCCACGAATCTGCCTCGATTGTATGGAGCATGATGTAGATTCCTACCAGGCAGCCATTGCCAGAGAAGTATTCAGACAGAAAAAGAAAATCGTACAGTTTGGAGAGCGAAAGTTCTTTGAGCAGTGTTTCTGCTCAAAAGCATCTTTCCAGCGGTATTTGAAGAAGATGAACATGGATTCCTTTGAGAGATTCAAGCGGACCGTTGTCAAAGAGATGGAAGAAATTGAAGGCCTGATGAGGTGCAGACCCCGGAATCAGCAGCTTCACGAGCGACTAAGCATGGCTGCCCAGGTGAATATTCTTGCTGAACCGGAAGCCGGTTTTCTGTTCCAGGTTTATCTTCCTTATTTCCTGTACCTCAATCCAAACACTCGACTCCTTCTGCCCGTTGATCAAAGCCCAATGCATTTTCAGCCCGAAGATGTGTTGATTGTCGCTTCGACCGAGCGGATGCTTTTGGATTTGATTATCTTTCTGAACTATGAGTTCGGTCAGAAATCTGTGCTTGGAGGAGACCAGCTCAAACCAACCGTATTTATCGGCCCAAAAGGAATTTCCAGCGCATCGGATCCACAGATCAGTATTTATATTGAATCCACGTCACGGCCAAGTAAACGAATCAATTCGTTTTGCAAAGCTGTTGAATCGATTCTGTTCTAAGAGACTTCATCTGGACCACTCAACTTTTTGACTGGTTCGTATTCTTACTTTGTTCAATCTCCCGGTTAAATCCCGGCTAAAACAGAAACAAAGGCGCCTGCATGGGGCGCCTTTGTTGTGAAATTTGAGGAGGCTTCAAAGAAAATCGACTGGTTTTTACCAGAGACTTTCATTGGAGTAGTATTCATCCAGATCAGCAGAGAACCATCTGCCATTGAGGATGTTCTGAATAATCGTCTGCTTGTCCTGGGCATCTAATGGATCAGCATCCATTCTTTCAATGATCTCTGCATTTGTTGTGCTGACATCTTCCATCTTGACAACCGCTTTATCCTCTTTTGCATCCAGAACGAGCGTTTCGGGACTGGATGCTGTAAATGGAGTCCAGTCTACACCGGCATCAGCGGATACTGGTTTTCCATCTTTCAGGAAGCTTGCCAGATACTGGTTGAAGTCTTTGGCCATATCGGTATATCCAGCCTGACTGAAGTCATAAACGCTGGAATAGTTGTTCTGGCTTGGAGAAATCGCCGGAACAAAAATACCGTGGAAAGAGCCGTAACCTTCGATTGGATAAGCAGAATTGCGATCACCGTAGTTGATCTGAGCCAGATAAATATTGGAGGTATATTTGCCATCCATTTTCTGAGCCGACAGCTGAGTATTGAAAATCCGGTAGAAATCGCCGCCGTAGACATTGACGAATTCAACGGATTTTTCTTTATCTTTCGTCTCGTCCAGTAATGGATCGAAGCAGCCAAACATCGAGAATTCTTCGGATCCGGTCACCATCATCAATGGAACATCATTGACGAATTCGCCATCAAAGCCATCCATTGGCAGGACTATATCATCGACATACAGATGCGGGAATTTTGCCATGCGGATACCGGCATTCGGGAACAGATTGATGACACGATCGGCATCCAGGCCATACAGATAGTCTCTGACTTCGTCGGTATCTTCCAGCAGCCAGGCCGCGGCTTCTTCTTCGGTTTTGGCCTTTTTATCTTCAACAACAAGCGGAGCCATGGTATCGGCAATTTTCTGGCTGGCCTGCTCCTGGGTGGAAATCGTCATACCGCCAGAGAAAGCGATGGCTTTGCTGAACAGATCTTTAAAGGTTGGAGAAATCAGCATGGCCATGACATCGCGGCCGCCAGCCGAGAAGCCGGATACCGTTACGTTTTCAGGGTCACCGCCAAAATTTTCGATATTGTCTTTGACCCACTGTAAAGACTTGGCCAGATCAAGCATCGCAAAGTTTCCCGTTGGATTGTCATCATCGATTAATGCTGGCAGGCTGTTGAAGCCCAGCAGACCTAAACGATAGTTAACGGATACATAGACGCAGTCATCGGTTTTGACCATGTCATTGCCAGGAATTTCAAAGGAACTTCCAGTCTGGTTGTTACCGCCATGAACATAAACAAGAACCGGCAGCTTTTCTGCTTTTTCGGTTGTATACACATCAAGGTTCAACGAATCGGTTGTCCCGGTCACGATGGTTTCGCCATCTTTTGTGGTCGTCTGCATCGCAATTTCTTCCTGAGTGGAGACATCTTTCACGTCCTCCCATTTGTCGGGATCTTGCGGAGCTTTCCATCTTAAATCACCAACAGGTTCTTTTCCATAGGGGATTCCATAGTATACTTCAACACCATCCTGATCAACGCCCTGTACCTGACCATATTGAGTGTCACGCACGCTGGACTGAGCAGTTTTGGCCTCTTCTGTGGTTTCGCTGGAGACTGCAGAAGAAGCCTGGGAAGAGGTTTCACTGGAGGCTGTGCCTGAACCAGAACTGGAGCAGCCAACCATTGATAAAGCCAAAAGCGCACTGAGTGTTCCACTCAAAAATCTTTTGATTCGCATTCTTTTTGTCCTCTCTTTTCATAAAAGGGAAAACTCCAGCAATTTCCTGATGTCTGCAGGATGGATGAGGGAGGGAATCACGGCGAATGTTGCCATCCATACAGACTGAAAAGGAAACTGCATCCAGAGAACCGCCATCTTTTGAAGTTTTAACTTCGCGCAATTTTAAGGTTGATTGTTTCAGCCTGCCTGCCAGGAATAAGCCGGATACAGAAAGGAAATTGAAGACAGTCTACGGATGAAGAAACACTATAAAACAGTGGTATTTTCGGGAGTTTTCGATTTTTTTTGATCTCTATCTCTATCATAGCTGAAAGCGCTTTTTTGAACAGAATCACTTTGCTTGGACGGCCTCAAAAAATGAGGCCGGTTGAGGAAAAACAGAGTTGGAAAATGAGGGCGTTTATAGTCTTGATCAGTCAGAAATAAAAAAATCTGGCATACACCAGATTCAACGGAAAATTGAGTGATTCAATGTCTTTTTGATCAGCTTGATTTGGCCGAATTGGCAGCAGACAGAATGATGATTGTTTGCGGCAGATCGGAAGGGGAAGATTATGCAGAGGTTTTTTCTGCAGTATTTTCACCAGAAGCGTCTTCAGGATTTCCCTGAGGAGTTTCTTTTGCCTGATCCTCGGCTTTGCGATAGAAGTGGGCAGTAGAAATTCCCCAGGTCTTTTCGCGATATTTGACTAAGTCGCCATAGCGGTCGTTCATTTTCTTTTCTTTGCGGGTGCGGATCACAACTTCGCCATCGGGTTTGAGCAGGGTGGCATCGCCTAAAGCTTCCATGACTGGATGAAAGATTTCATCGACGGTATAGGGCGGATCCAGATAAATCAGATCGAAGGTTTCCTTGTTTCTTTTTAACTGTCTGATCGCATCAAAAACATCCTGCTCCATGACATTGGCATCCCGGCCTTCAAAATGGCAGGCCTTGAGGTTGGAACGGATGACTTTGGCCGCTTCTTTTCCTTTTTCAACCATGACCACATGCTTAGCATGCCGGCTGATCGCCTCTAAGCCCATGGATCCTGAGCCGGAAAACAGGTCCAGAAATGAACTGCCGGGAATTTGAAACTGCCATACATTGAATAAAGCCTGACGAATTTTGTCCGTGACCGGGCGGGTATCTAAACCTTTTGGGGCATCTATGATCTTTCCGCGGGCATCACCTGAGATGATTCTCATATCCTATTTCCTCATTTCTATCCGATGAAAAATCCTTTGATGGATCTGTTCTGATCGTACCATGAACGGGCATAAACAGCCTGTTGAATGCGTAATTGGAATAAGAACGCAAGTGGATTGGAAGTACCATTGAAAATAAGTTGAAAGAATATTGAAAATGGTAGACTTTCTGTTAAAAATGTGAGAAAAAGGAAATAGATACTACAAAACCGCTTACATTTTTTGTAAGCTGAAAAAATCTATAGTACTTGTTTGACTCAGAAACGAGCCTGAAAACCCATGAGCTCTGGAGGTGAAGAGATGAATACCCGTAATTTACAGATCCATCTGGAAAACAGACTTTCTTCGCTTGCCAGTGCCTGCGTGAACCACAATGCGGTTGATGACGGACTGATTTTTGAAATCCTGACCTCGGATAGCCTTAGCGACGAGTCCCGCCTTCATTACATCTGTCAGATTGAATATCGTCTGCCTTCCACCAGCAAAGTGAAACGGAAATCGAATGTAGATCTGAATTCTCTCTACCAGGAAGAGGAAGACGTTCGCTGTGAAAAACAGAAACGCTGGAATGAACTCCACCAGATCGCCGTGGAACTGCGTTTAAACAAGAGTGAGCACAGAGAACAGCCCAGAGAACGCTTCTACAAAATGGTCAGCGTGCTGACTGTTGATTCCAATCAAGCTGCGGGCATGACAAACGACCTTTCAGAATTCCCCCTGAATAGTCTGCAATCCTGAAAAACTTGATCCGGCTTAACCGCCGGGTCTTTTTGTCTTGTTTGTAATGCGAAAATTGGAAGGACCAAATTTGTTTTTATTATACAGACTGGGTTGTTCTGACTCCCGTCATCTGCTTTGGTTTGTGTCCTTTTCAAAGGGGATTTTTACAAAGATTAACCTGATTTTCGCAAATTCAGTTTTGTAAAAGATTTTTTCTTCTCTCTATGCCTCAGATCGAGCGATGTGGCCGGCTT
This sequence comes from Allobaculum sp. JKK-2023, assembly GCF_034745455.1. Lineage (NCBI taxonomy): Bacteria > Bacillati > Bacillota > Erysipelotrichia > Erysipelotrichales > Erysipelotrichaceae > Allobaculum > Allobaculum sp. JKK-2023. The sequence goes on from NZ_JAYERV010000003.1 coordinate 2,238,150, forward strand.
GGTATGAACAGGATCTGGAAATTCGATACAATATAGAGAACAGAACTCGATTCGATTTCGAACCAATACGCAATCGAAACAAAACGTCAAGTTACAGAAACAGGATAAAGGAGGAGTCAAAACGATGGAACGCTATCGAAAAGTCAAATCGCCCGCAGATCAGCTCGTACTCGATGTGGTGGATGTGATCCCAAATGGAGAAGTGAAAGGCATTGTCCAGATTGTCCACGGGATGCAGGAGCATAAGGAAAGATATCTTCCGTTTATGGAATTTCTGGCGAGTCGGGGTTACGCCTGTGTAGCGGGTGATCATCGTGGTCATGGAAAATCAGTGCGCGAAGATGAAGATCTTGGCCATTTTTATGACCAGACCGGAAATGCCATTGTTGAGGATCTTGATGCCATCAACAGTCCTTTGCGTCTTGAATATCCGCATGTCCCCTTTTTTATGATAGGACATTCCATGGGAACGCTGGTGGCCCGCAAGTATCTCAAAGATCATGATAATGAACTGAGCGGACTGATTTTATCGGGACCGGTCTATGAAAATCCGGCTGCAGCAGCCGGGCAGAAACTGATTGATGTTCTTACCCACTATAAAGGGGAAAAATACGTCTCCAAACATGTCGCGAAACTGGTTGATGGCTCTTTTGACAAGAAAGTCAAAGGAACCGGAAAGAATCGCTGGTTATCCGCCAATGAAGAAAACATCAAAGCATTTGATGCGGACCCGCTCTGCGGAAAACCATTTACTCTCAATGGATATCGCAACCTGATGATTCTGGTCCAGGATACCTACAGTAAAGATGGCTGGCATGTCCACAATTCTGGATTACCAATTCTGTTTGCGGGAGGTGAGCAGGATCCGGTCATCGGCAGTCCGGATGAATTTGTCAAGATGCAGGAATTCCTTAAAGAGCGCGGCTACCAGAATGTCCATGGCAAGCTTTATAAAGATATGCGTCATGAAATTCTCAATGAAGTCAACCGTCAGATGGTCTACGAAGATTTCCTGAACTTTTTCAATGAACACAACCCGAAAACCAGACACTAAAGCGCGATGGAGGCGAAAGGGAAGCACCGGATCGGCTGGTTTCTACCTGGCAAGGAACAAGATGAGAAAGTCACGTTGATCTGCGCTCACCATTCCTATTGCAGCAAGATGGCAGAAGCTTCTGGCCGATCTTCTGAATTTTAGAGATGTCAGCTGGCCTCTCGTTTTTGAAGCCTGATTTTTGAAAAAATCAAACGTTTATCGAAAAGTTGATTGAAGCCAGGTCGTTCAGTTCGGATCTTTTTCGATCGATTGTAAGATAAAAACAAATGTATTTACGGCGTAGTGAGCACAGATGGAACCAGATCTTGATTCAAGCTCCCGTCAATAGAATTTTCAGAATCAAAGCCGGAAGAATGGTTTTGTAGAAAGCGAATGAGAACGATGATCAATGTAGGATTTATTGGATTTGGAAAGATGGCGATGGCCATTGTCCAGGGCTGGAAAAAGACCGGACTGCTCAATCAGAAGCTTTGCTGCTTCGCTTATGCGCCGACATGGCCGAAGCTGGAAGCAAACTGTGCGTCTTTGGATTCCACCCCATGCAAAACCCCGCAGGAACTCTGCCAGAAGAGCGATGTGGTGATTCTGGCCTGCAAACCCTATCAGGTAGATGGTGTGCTTGACCAGACTGTCTTTGATCTGGCAGGGAAACTGGTTGTCTGTGTGGCCGCAGGAATTAACTTTGAAAAACTGGATGAAAAACTGCCAGATATCCATCATGTCTCGATCATGCCCAATACGGCCATGGCAGCCGCAGCGGGGATTGTGATTGAAGAGCAGAACAATTCAATGGATGAAAAAGATCGTGAACTTTTTAAAACTCTGTTCAGTCCACTGGCTTTAATTGAGTCGATTGCTTCTAAAGATTTCTCCATTGCAGGAACGATTGCCGGCTGCTCGCCTGCATTTCTGGGTCTCTATGCGGAAGCTTTGGCGGATGCGGGCGTGAAATATGGATTAAGCCGTCCGGTTGCGGCAAGACTGGCAGCCAGAGCTGTTTATGGTGCGGGTGCCATGTTGATTGAAGAAGGCAAGGAGCCTTCTGTCTTCAAAAATGAAATCTGCTCACCTGGTGGAACCACGATCAAAGGCGTTGTGACGCTGGAAAAAGACGGCTTCAGAAAAGCTGTGATTGAAGCCATTGAAGCCATTGAAGGTTAGACTCGAGCCGGTCTCAAGCGGTGAAGGGCAACGTTCAAACGCACAAACTGCCCAGGCTGGATGGCCTCCATTAACAATCTGAAAAACAAAATGGATTTTCCTGACTCTGCATCAGCAGCATGGCGGGAAAATCCATTTTGTTTTCCATTTCTGGCTGTTTCCGGCAGCTTCCTGCGTTTACCGAATAGAAGAATGCGGTCTTGATTTTCAGCCCGATAGTTTCTGAAAGCAGGGAGGACGAATTCTAATGCCTAATGCCTAATGGCCTAATAGTGAAGATCGATCAGTTCGACGCTGTCGTAGGCAGGCAGGGCTATGGATGGCGCATAGACAAAAGTCTTGGCAGAAGAACTGATCGCATTGTAATCATAGATCCCGCCATAGACCACCTGGCCGTCTTTTTTATAGACAACATTGACCTTGCCATCGATGTAGTCCACACCGGGCTGCGGAGTGACCTGAAAGGAGATAACGCCGCTTTGTTCAGGAACACCATCGGTCAGTAAAGTCAGCGTATTGTATTTTTCCGGATATTCGTGACGATAGGCTTTCAGAAGCGTTTCATGGTCAGCAGATTCTGGATTGTTGAGCAGGAAGGCGTAATCATCCAGCCTGTTCCACGCATCGTCATCCCGGTCCAGGGAGATGCTGACTTCACTGATATCATCCAGAACTTCAAAATCAGGAAAAACAGTGGTGATCCAGATCTGCGGGCAGTCAAAACCAATAGCCGAAACGTATTCACTCTGGATGTCCGAGTCAATCTGGCTTTCAACTTCCAGCTCAATCCAGGTACTGTATTCTTTGCCCAGTTCTGTCGGTTTGGTAATAGAGACAGTTGCCAGCAAGTTGTCATCAACCATGGAAAGCGGAAGAAGTTCATATTCAAGGGCCTGATCGCTTTCAGCGACTGCTACCGTTTCAGAATAGCCAACATAGCTGTCTTGTCTGGCAATCGAATAGATACTGCTGCCCATAGAGAGCACGCAAGCCAGGGCGGCCGCCAGTAAAACGGGCGCCGGCCGGAAGTAAGTCTGGTATTTTCTGGAAGAAGCCAAACGTGGATTTGTCTCTGTCGTCTGAAAAGCGTTCTGCTTTGTTTGCTCATGTTGAGAAGCTGTTTTCTTTTGCGGTGGTTTGGGGATCTGGAATTGTCTGTTTGTTTTCATACATATTCTTTTTCAAAAGCGGACTTTTGATTGTCCTTTCTGCTTGCGGCGGACGATTTCTCCTTCTTATACGGCTGTTTTTCAGCCTGGAAAAGACAAAGGAATCGATAAGGAGATCCAGGGCAGTTATGAAGTCCGTCGCTAATCTGCTAAGATTATAGCAAATCTGTTTTTTCATCTGTCTTACCTTCAAAAATGTACTGGAAGCTGTAAGAAAAGATGAAATGTCATCATTGATCGAAAGAGAGGGAAACAATCTCTATGTCTCGACGAAAACAGAATCCGTTTAACTTTCAATACCCTTACCAGATGGGCCGGATCAAGGCGGCTTTATATCTGTGCGCCTTTGTGATCACCGGCTGTTTTTCCTTTCTTTTTCTGGTTGCAGCCGAAAATGCGTTTGCGACGATGTGCGGGGTGGCCGGCATTGTGTTCAGCCTGTATGGCCTGATCAAAATGATTCTGACTTTTCCTGATCGCTCCAGACAGCGTGCTTCAAAGTCACCTTTTCTGTATCCAGAGATCAAAAAGGAAGAGCAGACAGAAAAAGAAACCAGACTGCCTTCTTTGCCAAAGAAGAAAACAGCTCCGGAATACCAGGCCCTGCTCAACCGGCTGGAAAATAACCTGGAAGGCGTGCAAAGCCGCAGCATTGCCGTCTCTACATTGATTGACGAGTATTTTGAAGGATCTGTCATCTCTTCCAGCCGCTATAAAGACGTCATGAAAAGTGCCGTTGATGTGCTGGAAACCAACTATAAAAATGCCTGTCAGGCTGTTGAACTGTTTGGAGCCAGCGCCCCAACGAAAGCCAGAATCCAGATTTTGCAGAACTATGTGGATGATTCCGAAGATGTCGTCAGCAGTTTTGACGTAGTTGTCAATGAGTTAGTCCGCCTCAAACAGTCCAGTACGATTGAAAAAGGCGATCTGCTCGATCAAAGTCTCGACGAACTGGCAGCAACAACCGCTTATTACGCTCATAAGAAAAACAACCCCGGCCAATAGCCGGAAAGCTGAGTCTGCACGAATATGGCCAGGGCAGATTTTCAGAAGTTTTCTCTTGGTGTTTTGGATAGACTTGCAAACACAGGATTCCTCTTTGGCTTTTTGAACATCGTAAACCTGCAAAAAATGGTGCCCTGCCAGTCATTGGCAAGAGCACCATTTTTTGTCTGCCTGAAAGAAACAGACCGGTTTGTTGATCAATCTGGTCGACAGGGACAGCAGAGAGTTCGTCAACAAAGACAGCACAAGGAAGCAAGGTCACTCCAGCTTCACTTCAATGACCGTATCATCCTGCAGCGGGGTCTGGGCTTCAATACTTTGCCAGTTGACCCGGCCATAGCCATCCGCACTGATCGCAATGCCGGTTAACTGCCAGAAGGCTGTGATGTCCTTGCGCGTCCAGCCGATCATGTCGGGCATTTTCCGCTCTGGACCATTGGTCAGCAGCAGAACATTGTCATTGGAGTTGATCGTTGTGCCCGGATCCGGAAACTGGCTGACAATGGTATCGCCATTGCCGATCACAACCGTATTGACGGACTTATCGGACAGACTCTGGGTCGCATAGTCGAGCGAATGAGAAACCAAAGAAGGCATCTGAGCAGTTGTCCATTCCTGATGGGGTTCTGTGACACTCTGATCCGTTCCGGTGTTCACGTTCTGGGCTTTCAGGGCAGCTGACATGATGTTTTTAAAGGGGTCAGCGGAATAAGACAGATAGTCCGGTCCCTGCATGCCATAACAAACCAGAACTTTCGGATCATCGGCTGGCGCAGCAGCCAGAACTGTTGAGGTGTAGTTGGTTTTGTCATACGTTCCGGTCGCTTCATTATAAATTTCACCGGTACCGGTTTTCAGAGCCATATCGACACCATCAATCCGGAACCGCTCACCGGTCATGCCATCGTCCATGACGTGCCGCATCAGATCGATGGTCTGATGCGCAGTGTCGGCTTTAATTGGAGTTCCGACGGGTTCTGGATTGAATTTCTGAATGGTCTCATTGGTTAATGGGTCAATGATGGAGTCCACGACGTAGGGTTTCATCATGATGCCGTCATTGAAGATTGCGGTATAGGCTTTGCACAGTTCCAGAATGGTCATGGAAGAAGCCTGACCGAATCCGGAAGACAGATAGTCCGTTGCGGTATTGTTGTTGCTTACCCCAGTGACTTCATTGAGAAACGGAATATCTGTTGCCTCAAACAATTCAAAGGCGTCCAGGTATCGTTGGACGGTATCTTTGGTCAGATAGTTGGACAGCAGTTCACAAAGCGCAATGTTAGAGGAATGCGCCAGGCCATCCGCATACGTCAGGGTTCCATAGTCAGTGCCAAGGGCATCCATGATCACAGGGTATTCAGTCGGGGTGTCGGCGCTGACACGGGTGATCTTGCCAGTATATTCGTCGACGACATAGTGGAATTCTCCGGCTCGATAGTATTCGTTATACGGGTACACCCCGGCATCAATGGCCATAGCATAGTAGATCGGTTTGATGACCGAACCAGGCTCGAGGGAGCTTTCGGAGATCTTGTCGGTATAAGACGGAATCACCAGGTGGGTGTTCTGGTCAAAGGTTGGATAGGATCCCCAGCCAAGAATTTTGCCGGTTTCCGGATCCATGACCAGACACCAGGCGGCAGTGGCTTTGGATTGTTCCATGGTCTGCCTGAGGTTGTCTTCGATAGTCTGCTGCAAAGAAGAGTCGATGGTCAGTTTGACATTTTCGCCATTGGAGGCTTCCTGAAGTACCTGTTTGCTTCCCGGCAGTTCCTGGTTGAGTTTTGTTGCCCGGTACTGTTCCAGCCCGTCTTCACCACCCAGATAGGATTCCATGGCTTTTTCCAGACCCGATTTGCCCGTGATCCGTCCAGACTCATCAGAGTAGGCCGCAAAGCCGATCATATTGGATGAGAATGGAGTGATTGGATATTCACGTTTGACGGTTTCCACAAAGGAAAGACCTGGAATATTCATCGCTTCGAGTTTTTCTTTTTCATCTTTGCTGATGCGTTTGGTTCCAGTCCCCAGCTCAATCTGGGCTTTTCCGTTGGCCTGGCCATCTTCAAGCAGCTGGAGAAGTTCGTCTTCATCGACCATGTCGCCTAAAACGGTTTTGATGGCAGCTGCCGCCTGAGCGGGATTTTCGATGTAATCATCGACATTCTGTTCATCAGCAACTTTCAGTGCGGCTTCAACCTGGGAAGTCCGGCCGTCTTCTTTGGCCTGTTCGAGAACATTCTGGCGCTGATAAGCGCGCAGCTGTTCATCTTCCTTCTTTTCTTCTTCGGTACGAGTATCAAAGTTGGCTGTGATGGTGTAGGCGATCGTCTGGCGGGCGATTGGCTGATTGGAGCGGTCAAGAATTTCTCCACGGACGCCGGCAATCGTGCGATATTGCACCGAGTCACGAATCAGGGAATTGAGGGCAGAATTGCCAGACCACAGATGCTTCTGGCTGACCATGGTGTAGAGAATCGTGCTGACGGCTAAAGCCATACACAGAACAAACGAAAAGCCGATGACCAGAATATGTCGGTTGGCGGCCTTATCATCTGGCTTCTTTTTCGAACGACGACTTGCCTTTAAAGCCCTGGGGGAAGATTGGCTTGGGCGGGCAGATCGGGATGTTTTTTTTCTTGGCATAAATTCCTCCTTTCTGATCCGGTTCCGGGAACTCTTCCCAGAAGGATCCATTGATGTATTCAAGTATTCCAGCGAAAAGTTAGTCTGCAATTAAAAACAGAAAACTTTAATGTATGTTTGTTAAAAAAACAATCTTAATTACTTTACTAGAAAAAGGAACAAGAAAAAAGAGCAGAATAAGGACCATTCTGTAAGGAAGGACATTTCTGCTCTTGAAGTTTCTATTGGTTTTCGCCGTAGTAGTAGACCCGGTTGGCATCTTCGCTGACCTGGCCTTCAAGCATACCGAGAACCCGGCTTTTTTCTTCAAGCTGGGCGATATCGCTTTTGAGCTGTTCAATCGCTGTAGAGCGCTGAGAAATTTCGTCGGTCAGTTCTTTGTTGCTTACGGATAAATCATTGGCGTAGGAATTCAGAATCAGCCTGGTCGCACAAAAAAACAGGGCACACAGCACAAACACACTGGTCAGGATCTTACCGGTTTTTGTCAGGTGGCTGTTTTTTCTGGATTCACTTCTTTTCGTCTTCTTCATCGGTCCGTTCAACTCCCCTTAATTTTGCGCTGTGCGCTCTGGAGTTTGCCTCCAGTTCTGCTGGCGAAGCCGTGACTGGCTTGCGGTTGACCAGCCGGTAATTCAAAGTTTCATTCACTGCCACCGGCATCCGGCGATTGACTTTTTTCGGTAAGGCCCGATTGGCAAATGCCTGCTTGACAATTCGATCTTCCAGCGAATGGAAGGTAATGACGGCCATGCGGCCGCCTGGTTTGAGCCGGTCGAGTCCCTGTTCAAGGGTGGCAGTCAGCTGTGGAAGCTCTTTATTGACCTCCATGCGCAAAGCCTGGAAGGTCTGTTTGGCTGGATGACCTTTTTTGCGCAGAACAGCAGCTGGCAGGGCAGATTTGATGAGATCCACCAGTTCGAATGTGGTCTCAATGGGCTTTTCTTCGCGGGCTTTGACAATGGCCGAAGCAATGCGGCCGGCATTGGGTTCCTCGCCATATTCACGCAGAACGCGCAGCAGTTCTTCTTTCGGATAGGTGTTGACAATCTTCTGCGCATCCAGATCCTGACTTTGATCCATGCGCATATCCAGCCTTGCATCATAGCGATACGAAAAGCCTCGCTTTGGATCATCAAACTGGGGAGAAGAAACGCCCAGATCCATCAGGATGCCATCGACCTGGCCGACGCCCAGCTCATCGAGTTTTGCATTGAATTCTTCAAATGGAGCATGAATCAGTGTGAAGTTGCTGCCAATTGCTTCCAGTCTTTTTCGGCTCTCGTCAATCGCGCTCTGATCGAGATCGAATGCATACAGGTGGCCATGAGGGATGCGCTTGAGAATTTCACTCGAGTGGCCGCCGCGTCCTAATGTGCAGTCGACATAAATGCCATCCGGCTTGATCTTTAGCATGTCAATTGCTTCATCCAGTAATACGCTGATATGTTCCATAGTTTTAGCCTCCATGACTTAGTCGAGAAGGGTGGTCAGGTTTTCCGCAACCTTCTCGTAGGAAGGAAGCATTTCTTCTTGCAGAGCAAGCCATCTTTCTTTGGACCAGATTTCAACCCGATTGGCCACACCGATGATGTAACACTCTTTTTCAAGAGCGGCTTCCTTGACCAGTGATCCCGGAATGAGGATTCGTCCCTGGCCGTCCGGTTCTACCTCAGTCGCTTTGGCCATAAAAAAGCGCATAAACATACGGGCATCCGGGTTTGTCATTGGCAGGGAAGAGTATTTTTTGTAGAGGCTGGTCCACTCTTCGAGTGGATAAACGGTGAGGCAGCCATCCATACCCCGGGTAATGTACACACGTTCACCGAGTTCTTCGCGGAATTTCGCAGGCATAATCAGCCGCCCCTTACGGTCGATATTGTGCGTGTATTCGCCCATGAACATGTGTCATCACCTCCCCACTTTGTGACACATTTACCTACTTTGTAGGTGCATTATACCCCTGAAACCCCCTTTCCTCAATTCAAATTCCGAAAAGGTTTAGAACTGTCAGAATGAATGTCAAAAAATAAACACCGAAAAAACACTTTAAGTAAAACCGAAATAAGTTGGTCATTTCGAGAATGCAAGGAAAGTGGGGGAAAGGGGCGGCAAAAACCACCCTTTGTGCTCTTTTTTGGCGAATGTTATCCAAATTGGCCCCAAATGAGCACCAAAAAGGGTTTGGGTGGGGCGTTGTGCCAGAGGTTTAAAGACTGAAAATGTTCAATTTTCAGACATACATGGCGAATCTGTAAGAAATAAGAAACGGATGGTGAAGAACTATGAAGAATAGCGAAGAAATGAAGTCTGGCCGGGGCAAAAAGTGGTGAGCCACAGGGGCGGAAGCTGGTCATGAGAGTGACGAGCCACAATCTACCACCAAAATAGACACCACTTTGTGACACGAAAGGCAGAATTTTTCGGACTGAATGGCGGCCAGACTGCTTTTTAGAGTCCTGCATCGTGTCTGCAAAGGAAAAAGGAGCCACTTTCCACCACCAGATTCATTGCTTTTCCAGGACTGGGCCAGTCCATCCACTTTCTGCCACGAATTTCCTCTCTTCTTGCGCTCCAATTGCGCTTTCAAAAACACCCACTCTGTACCACGGGATCCTTTGCTTCCAGAGTGCGGCTAAGATCCACTTCGCTCCACCTCTTTTGCAAACTTACAAAGATTTGGCAGATATTTCCTTCCACCATCAAAAAAAGAAGACTCGGATTCTTTCTGATTTCTGTCAAAGACTTTTTGAAGACTGGATTTGGTGCAGGCCAGAGTGCAGCAGAAAATGAAGACGGGAAATGATTCCAGTAAAGAGAAAAAACGGTCATATAAAGAGAAAAAGCTGTCATTAATCTGTAAGACAAATACTGTCAGCACGGGAGATAATAAAAGAAATGAAAGGCCTTAGGATAGAAAAGCAGAAAGGGGAAGGTAAATTGCGGTCAAAAAATTTGACGGGACAGGTCTTTCGTTGACCAGTCAAAGATAAATCAGGTCTTTAAAAAGTGGGAACTGAACGACAATGTCAGGAAAAATTAAAAAGAAAGAGTTCGCAGAAATTATGTGAATTGTGTTTCAGAAATTACTTAAAAAATTCAAAGCGCGCCCTATAATAAAGGCAAATGGAGAGTATGTATGAACTTTGTTAGCTTGATTCTCGCGCTGTGTCCGATCATTTTGCTGATCATTATTATGATGGTGTTCAAAAGACCGGCATGGCAGGCGGCCATTGGAGCTGCCATCCTTGCAGCAATTGAAGCTCTGCTGTACTGGAAAACGCCGGCCAGTGTGGTCGGCATGGCTGCCATTGAAGGTGCAACCATGGCATTATGGCCGATTGTCGTGGTCATTATTGCTGCTGTCTTTACGTATAATCTGGTCTGCTCGACTGGCGGCATGGACGTCATCAAAACCATGCTGACGAGCGTATCGCCAGATAAACGGGTCCTTGTCTTACTGGTGGCCTGGTGCTTTGGCGGGTTTATGGAGGGAATGGCCGGATTTGGCACGGCGATTGCAATTCCAGCCGGTATGATGATGGCCATGGGATTTGATCCCTTGTTTTCCTGCCTGATCTGTCTTTTGTCCAACGGATTTCCGACGCCCTGGGGATCAATTGGTATTCCAACGGTTACCGTTGCTTCCTTATTGAATATGCCGGGAACAACAGCGCTTTCGACCATGCAGGTCATTCAGGTGGCTGTTTTCTTTATCGCAATTCCTTTTCTTCTGGTCGTGCTGACTGGTAAGGGAGTGAAAGCTTTAAAAGGCATGACCGGTGTCTGCCTGGGAGCTGGTCTTGGCTTCGTGCTTCCCATGCTTGTTGTGTCTGCTTTTGTAGGGGCTGAACTGGTTGTTGTTATCGGTTCGGTTTTCTCTTTGGCCATTACAGTTCTTTTAGGAAAACGAGTGAAACCGGATCCTGAATATCTGATGAGTGCCAAAGAGGAAAAAGAGGAAGAAAAAGCGGCAGCCAAGATCACGCTCAAAGATGCGCTGGTTGCCTGTGCACCATTCCTGTTTATCTTTGTCTTCCTGCTTGGTTCCTCCAAACTGGTTCCACCCGTCAACAGTTTCTTATCGCAGTTTTCAACAACGGTTTATTTTGTCAATGAAAACAGCGCAACGACCTTTGCCTGGATCAATACGCCAGGCGTATGGATTTTCCTGTCAGCTATTCTGGGTGCCCTCATCCAGAAAGCCAGCTTTAAACAGTTCACTTCTGTTTTCAAGGCGACTCTTAAGCAGATGACAGGATCGATCATCGTCATGGTTTCCGTTTTGATGGCGGCCAAGATCATGATCTACTCTGGCATGATTTCTGATATTGCCAAGTTTGCGATTGCAGCAATGGGCGGCATGTATCCGATTATTGCCCCATGGCTTGGCGCTCTTGGTGCTTTTGTAACGGGAAGTGGAACGTCTTCGGGTGTTCTGTTTGGCAAGGTTCAGGCCGATGCCGCGGCAGCTTTAAATATGAATGAATACTGGGTTGTTGGTCTGAATGCCTTAGGCATCGGCGTTGGTAAAATGCTTTCGCCACAGTCCATTGCGATTGGTCTTTCGGCAGTCGGCGGTCTGAAAGAAGACTCCAAACTGCTCAAGATGGCTCTGCCTTATGGAGCAGCCTTCATTGTGATCTGCTCGATCATTGCCGGACTTGGTATTGTATTTGTGCATTAAGTCAATGGTCAGACACGAGAATTGGTTTTAATCCCAATAGACAATGGGAACGAATTAACCGTTCGTTGTTGTGGGTGTTGCAGTGCGAACTTCGTACAATAAATTCATACGATTCTGTCTGGGATATCCAGCCTTGAGGAGGAATTTCTATGAAGTACGATTTCAGCAAGCCTTTAACCGATGACCAGCTCGAAGTAGTTAGATGGGTTCAGGAAAATGGTGATGACGTGACCAAAGCCAGCGAACATTTTGATCTGGATCCAGCTGATATTTTCAAATGGACGATTCAGGATTACGAATTGACACGGGAGCCATTGATGAAAGAGGGCACACAGAACATGACAGAAGAACTGTTAGCGCAGATCAATACGCTCTATGAACATGAAGTCAACCTGAACAAGATCTGGGAAGATTTCCAGAAGGCTCAGTTTCTGAATTAAAATTGAATTCTTATCGAAAGCTGCTCTTCGGGGCAGCTTTTTTCATGGGGAAAACGGGGAAGATACCCGAAAAGAGAATGGAACAAGCCATAGCTGCATCACAGAGCTGAAAAATAAAGCCAGAAAACAGAGCTTTAAAGATAGAACCGGTGCTGAAAGAGACAGGATCGGCATCCAGAAAAATCCCTTCAGAAATCCAGACTGAATGTTAAGAAAACGTTTCTTGTTTCTTTACGGGGAACTCTGATTTGGATTGGTACAATTTTGATATCTGAGTGTTTCTTTACTCGTGTTTGTGTTCTTGAGCGGTTCTGGAAAAAACAGAAGCCAAACCAGGCTGGAACTTTCATCCAGCCAGACGATGAACATTCCAGAACTGAATCACCAGCAGACTCTGCATCGACCAGAAACAAACAGAGTTCACCAGCAAGAAGGAGGCTGAACCGTAATGAAAAATCTGAAGAAACCGATCTGTACCGTGCTTTGCGGGGCGATGTTGTGCGGGTGCGCCGGCGGCTCGGATCGTCAATCCTCCACTGCCTCATCCCAGACTTCCACTCAAAACTCCCAAGTCAGCGTAGTGAGGGCTGGCGATGAAGAATTAAACCGCCTGTATTCTTTTTCCTGGGATCTGTTCAGCCAGGTCCGCCAGGAAAAAGAAGGCCAGCTTGTCAGTCCGCTTTCGGCTTTATTTGCGCTTGGCATGACGGCCAACGGAGCCAAAGGAGAAACGAAAGACCAGATGGAAAAGGCCCTGAACCTTTCCGTTGATCAGATCAATGCGCTCAGCCGGGCTGCCCTCGACTCCGCCAGCGCTGACCAGACCCGGACTCTGGAAATTGCCAATTCGATCTGGCTCAATCAGAACAAAGCCGACTCGTTTGTCGACTCCTATGGCACCCTGCTTGACCAGGATTACGACGCACAGTCTTTTCAATTTGATGCTGCGAATGATCCACAAAAAGAGATCGATCAATGGATTAGTGAGAAGACACATGGCCTGATTGATCAGATCCCCGCTGAACTGTCTTCAGCAACGGCTCTGGTTCTGGTCAATGCTTTGGCTTTTGATTCTGCCTGGGCCAAGGCCTATGAAGACAACCAGATTGTCCGTGCGCCTTTCCACAATGTCGATGGAACCGAAACCCAGGTCGAAATGTTGACGAGTGAAGAAGAAGATCTGGTGATGGCTGAAGGACTTAAGGGTTTTATCAAACCCTACGAAGGCCATCGCTATGGTCTTGCGATCATGATTCCGGAAGATGAGAATCATTCCCTCGATGAAGTGCTGGCCAGTGTGGATGGAACTAAACTTCTCAATGCCCTGCGCACGCCCCAGCCAGCGACCATTCATGCCTCCTTTCCGGAATATGAATTTTCCAGCGAAATGGTGCTCAATGACACACTGAAAGCCATGGGAATGGAACTGCCTTTTGAAGACGGTGCTGATTTTTCCGGCATGATCGAAGGCGGAAACATTGCGATCAGTGAAGTGATCCAGAAAGCCAGAATTGAAGTGAGTCGTACGGGAACCAAAGCGGCCGCCGCAACGGAAGTGGTCATGAATGAAACGGCTGCTCTGGTGACAGAAGATGAAGTGGATGTGGTCTGTGACCGACCGTTCCTCTATATTCTGATGGATCTTGAGACCGCCACCCCGGTATTTATGGGAACAGTTCAGTCCATGGAGAATAACCAGCCAGACCAGTAAGGAGAGCTGCACTCCGGACGATCTATTCCAGGATTTCAGATCAATCCAGACCGAAAAATAAGAAATCAAGGAAATCTTTGATCCTAAGATTTGATCTTTAGAAAGGAAAGATACGCATGATGCATACCACGAAAAAATCAATGGCTGCTCTGCTTTGCGCAGCAATGGCAGCCGGCTGTTCCAGTCAGGCAGCCAACCCTTCGCAAAGCGCCAGCACCCGCTCTTTGCAAAGCCAGGCTCCAGCCGAAAGTGAAGCGTCCAGCACGCAGTCGTCACAGGTGGTTACAACGCCCGCTTCTAACGTGAATGCCATTACGGAACTCGATCATCTGTTCGCTTTCTCGTGGGATTTATTTAACAATACACGGGACGAAAACGACAATTCCATCCTGTCGCCATTCTCCGCCTGGATGGCTCTGGGCATGATGGCCAATGGCACCGGCGGAGAGACCCGTAAGCAGATGGAAGATGTATTTGGATTGAGCATTGAGCAGATCAATGGTCTGGCCAGCAGTGCCCTAAAGGCCACGAGTGCCGATGAGGCACATACCCTTCGTCTGGCCGATTCTGTGTGGATTCGGGCTTCTGAATCCGATTCGATTCTGGATTCGTACAAAAACCTGTTAGCTGCGGACTATCAGGCTGAATCCTTTGAAACTGATTTTGATGACTCGACCAAACAGCAGATCAACGACTGGGTTCGTGAACATACAGACGGCCTGATCGATCAGATGCCGGTTGATCTTTCACCAACCACGATGATGATTTTACTCAATGCTTTGAGCTTTGATTCTGCCTGGCAAAATGAATATGAAGACGATCAGATTGTTGAAGAAATATTCCACAACCAGAATGGCAGTGAAGCTTCGGTGCAGATGATGAAAAGCGATGAAACGCAATACATCTCTTCGCAGGGCCTGCATGGATTTACGAAACTGTATAAGGGCTACCACTATGGCTTGACGGTTCTGATCCCAGAAGGGGACCAGAGTCTCGATGAAGTCCTGCACAAGGTTGAGGGCGTCAAATTGCTGCAGGATCTTAAAAATCCGACTTACAGTATTGTTCATGCAAGCTTTCCGGAATTTACCCTGAGCAGTGAGCAAGGACTCATCAAACCATTACAGAAAATGGGGCTGAGTCTGCCGTTTGGCGATGATGCTGATTTTTCCAATCTGAGCCAGGAAACTGGACTTCATGTCAGTGAGATCAAACAGAAAGCCAAAATCGAAGTCAGCCGCACGGGAACCAAAGCCGCTGCTGCCACGGATGTTGGAATTGCCGGGGCTGCGCTGACGGAAGAAGAATATACCATCACCTGTGATCAGCCGTTCCTGTATATCCTCAGTGAGATTGAAACTGGAACACCAATTTTTATCGGAACCGTCGAAAATATCTCCGATGAAGTGACCGAGTCGTAAAAGAGGAAAAAACCACAGACAAGCGGAAGAAAACGGCTGGCGATCCGCCAGAACGATGAATCAATCAGGACGCTGCTTTCCAGGGCCGGAAGGTCACCAAGAAGCAGCGTCCTTTTTACAGTCTGGCCCAGGCAAAGAAAAAAGCGAAAAATCCATTCTCGGATCTTTCGCTGAATTCTCAATATCGTGAATAAAAATCAAAATTCTATATCCCGAAAGGCTGCATACAAAACCATGCAGTCTGCCGGAGTCAGATCGACCAGAGCAAAGCTGGTCACAGATGGATTCAGTGTCCTGAAGCAGTATCAGACTAAGCGTCGTGCTCAGTGTAATCCACGTCAATTACATTCGGTAAAGATTTCTTTTCCTGGTACTGGGACTTGCTGGATCCAGAAGAGCCGGCACTATTCAGATCATTTGCAGAAAATGTTCTGGTATAGACTTTTACAGTGGGTCTCTGGAACATGAAGAGCAGGGGCACCGCAAGAATTAAAACAGGAAACATAAAGCTCAGGAACGGAAGTAAGAACACACATCCAATCAAAAGCAGCATTGCAATCATCCACATGGTCAGTCCTCCTTAATAAGCGGCCTTCTTTTTAATTTTTCATCTGCCGCGTCGTGACTATAAGTTAGCACGATTGGTTCGTACGAATACAGTAAGATTGTGTGAGATTCACTAAAAGCATAAATTGTGCTCTTTTCCAAGGGTAAGACACTTAAAAGAAGATGAAAGGGTCAACAAAATCGTTAAAAAGCCATAATTTTGACTGCTTTTTTAACTCCCTGCTTTATGTGTACAAAATGTGTGGCTGCAAATCATGGACAAACGTTCATGAATACAAGACGGAATTCAGGGTAACCGATTTGAATGTTAATCGAAAAAAGAACAGAAAAAATATTCTTAACGAAATGGCTGCAAACCAAAAAACGCCAGAATCTGGAAGGAAATCCTCTTTAAAAGACCGATCAGAAAAGAGGAACGAACACTTTTGAGACGTTACCTTCCTGCAGCAGTTATTTTGCCTGAGTGCCAGAAGATCTGGCAATTCTTATCCTCGAAAGAGAGTAGATGGATCTGAAAAACGCTATCTTCAGGTGAAAATATGGCAGGAATTGCATTGTTTATGGCAGTATATTGAATTTGATCGGTACAATATGGAAAAGAGACCGATTTTTCTTTCCGATGGTTCGACCTGCTCTTCTGGATGTCACTTTTCTGTCCTTTCTTCCATCCACTCCTCCGTCCTTCTGTTTATTAATGGGCTGGAAGGACCGCAGGTGAGAAGACAAAGAAAAAGCCGACTGAATCAGTCAGCTTGCGTGGAAGGTTACCAGAGTTCGGTTTCCAGAACGTGAAGGTTATAGACATAGCGAATCTGTTCTTCCAGCCATCCGTGGGCAATCCAGCCCAGATCGCCCTGCTGAAGAACAATTTCGTCTCGCTGGTCTAAAGAACCTAAATAAATATCATAGCCGCGAAAATTTCCAACATAATCCATTTTCAGGTAGGGACGGCCATCGTAAGGTTCCTGCTCATCGACGATTGTCCGATAAACCATCAGTACTTCTGTTTCCGAATAGGTAAAATCATCGTCAAAGGTTGTCATAACTAAAGGTTATCATGAAATTTCCATCAGGCCATCTCCTTACCTCAAAAAGTAAGAAGACTGAAACGCTGACCTGCTTGTGTATATGTCAAATATATTTTCCAATTATAAGTCTAAATTATTTTGCAGTTTTTCCTTCATAGACCAGGGAAGGGGGATCGGTTTTTGTCCAGCTTATCCTTCTTTCTGGCAAAAATGAGAAATACGTCTGGGCAATTGCTGGCTGCTTAGATAAGATCAGAGTGATCCAGAAAAAACAGGTTTGTTGCCTGTCCAGATTGATGGAAATCCATTGATCTCAGATGGAAATTCGCATAGGGGCATTGCCCGCATCGGAGATATTTATTGGCCACAATTCAACAGGAAGAGCAGAGTCTGGACGAGTAAAGATGGAGGAAACATCAATGAGCAATTTTGAACGCTATGAGAAAATCCATGATCTGGTCATGAAGGAATTCGGAAACATTTATAACAAAAATCTCTATACCTATGCCGTGGCCCACACCTCGATGGTGGATGCCTATATCACCTTGATTGCCCGCAGCCGCGGGCTCGATGTTGAGCTGGCCAAGGTGTGTGCTGTGCTTCATGACTACTTCAAGTTCACGCGGAATATGGCCTATGAGCATGCATTGCGCGGAGCCAGTGCAGCGAAAAAAATGCTGGATGAAAGCGGCCTGTTTACCCGGACGGAAACTGAAACGATCACCCATGCGATTGCTGAACACTCCAATAAAGAGCGGACGGGCGAAATGATGGATGAAGCTCTCAAAGATGCTGATGTACTGGCTTCCTGGGCAGAAAATCCCGCAAAAAGCCTTTCTGCCACAAGAGAAGCCCGTCTGGAACTTCTCAAAGAGGAACTGAATTTTTAGTCCAGGCCAGGCAGGATAAAAAATTCAGCGGGCTTTTGACGAAAAGAGATCGTTTCATTGGTCAGTATAGGATAAAGAAATCCGAAGCGCTAAATGAAGCTTGAGGAATAGATTGGTAATAAAAGGAAATTTTGATGATGAGGTCAAATAATTATAAAAAATACCGAGATGTTGAAGATCAAATTAAATATCTCGAAATACATAAAAAAATCATTGTTGAAGATGATAATAAGAAACTATTCTTGGAGAGGAATTATATAGAATTAATAAATCCATATAAAGAATTGATTTACCAAGGAAAAACTGCGACAGGTAAACATATTTACAAAGAAGATGTTTATTTCTCATCTATAAAATCTCTTGTCGAAATTGATGACTGGATTTGTCAAAATCTATTTATTCTTATAAGAAGGTTTGAAAAGCGTTTTAGAAATACGATTACACTCATTCTTTCAGACAAGTATTCTCAACCTGGAAAATACTGTAGTAATTATGGAATAACCTATATCGATGACATTCAGGATGTGATAAAAGAAGGCGATAAAGACTATTCCGAGTCTGTAATAGCTCCTAATATTAATGTTACTCTTTCAAAAGAAGGGAAATTTATTTCTGATAATCCAAATAGAATTATAAGTAAAGCCGATCTATTGGCAAAAATCAAAATAATTGGAACTTGCAAAGATCAGAGAGATTATAAAACCAATGGCCCTATCAATAATGCAATTTTATCTCAAAAAACAGCTCCTTTTTGGCTGGTAACTTCAGCATTAAATTTTGGGGACTTACAAAGGCTTTTTGAGTTACAAGATTCTAAGACAATGAAGAAAATCTATAGACAGACTTTGGATATCAATGACGATGTTGAAGTTAGTAATAAAGATATATTTAAATTTTTAGGCAAGATTGAAACTGTGCGTAAGATGAGAAATACAGTAAACCATTACTTGCCGATTTTCCCTCTTCTATTAGATCAAATCCCTAAAAAAGTCCAAGAATCACAGATTTTGGCAACTATAAAAATGCTAAAGAGTATTAAGGATTCATCATTGATGAAAACAGATTCAGAGAATTTAGACTATCTTGCCTTTATAGGATCGCTAGAAGACAACACTTTCGGGATTAAAATCACTAATTATAATAAGAAGAAGTTTGAAATGGTAAAGGCAGTAGTCGATCTTATTATTCAAACAAAAGAATAATAAAAGGCGGACCCAAAATAATGAGATCCGCCAGTTTGAGGGCCTTGCCCTCCGTCGTTAAATATAGTTTACTGTTTTCGATCAACTGTTGTCAACATTTGCCTGAAATTGTTTGTAGATGCACGGGTAAATCCGTTACTGTTCACACCCTAATGCAATTGAGCGGCATATTTCTATGAATTGAAGCCAATGCCAGCTCCAATTCAGCTATATCTTTAGTATCTTAGTGATCTGTCCCAATGACTTTTATAATTATTCTCAAAGAAGTTAATTGCCATTAGACCTTTATATAAAGTGCAAATCTCTAACGATGAAAGATCTTGTTAATATAAAAGTCAATGAAACGCAACATTAGTACAGGGGTTTCTATTTACGAGAATTGCTCATTTCAGCTATTCATTGAAACTTCAAAAATACTGTACTAGATATTCTGTGTTCTACGCTGTCTATTGGCCAATGACCAGACTTTCTGCTTTTTCAAGATTTAGCGCTAATAGAATTAGTCTGAGATCCTATGCTCTCACGCTCTTAGTGATCCTGATGTCGGAATCGGTATTCCCGTCTTAAGGGTTTGGGTACTACTTTCTTTAGAAAATGCGAAAAAAATTTTAGAAATTTATTTATTGAGCCCTTAAGTAAGGCTCTTTTTTTTTTGAAAAAACTTGCGAGTATTTTAGATGTGCTCTATAATGGTAGTACTTGTAATACCTAATTATGGAGGAAATATGGTATGGCATTTCATCTCAGAAAATCCAAACGCGCTAAAGGGATCTATCTTCAAATTTACGAGTCATATCGCGATCCAGAAACCAAGCTACCTAAATCAAAACATATAAAAACACTAGGTTATGCAGATTATTTAGAATCTCTAGGAGTTAAAGATCCAATCAATTTCTACACAACCGCTGTGCGAACGATGAATGACAAACGGAAAATTCAGACCTCCAAGAAAAAATTGATAGAAAAAAACATTCCAGAAAAACGCATTGGCTTTTTTGTGCCTGCAGCGATTTATCGCCGTCTGGATGTCAAAAATGATATTGACTACCTTCAATACGGGCGCAAATTTGAATATAACTTGTCAGATTGTCTTGAGTTATTAATCTATTCAAGACTATGTAATCCCATGTCTAAATTTAAAACCGTTAACGAAATATTTCCCACTCTGTATGGCCAGACACAGTTTTCCTATGACCAGACTCTTTCTTGCTTAGAGTTGCTCGGACGCGAATATGAGAAAGTAGTAGAAATCTTTACGCATCATACACATGAAACATACATTCTAGATGTAAATCAAACCTATTTTGACTGTACAAATTTCTATTTTGAAATAGATGCCCAGGACGACTGGCGACGTAAAGGTCCGTCTAAAGAAAATCGAACTGATCCTATTATTGGTATGGGATTATTACTTGATGCAAATTGTCTTCCAATCGGAATGAGACTTTACCCCGGCAATCAGTCTGAGAAACCGGTTATGCGTGAAGTTCTCCATGACCTTAAAAATAAACAGGGAGTGACGGGAAAAACGGTCAGAGTGGCCGACAAAGGCCTCAATTGTGCCGAAAACATCCATGATGCGATCTTGGCTCATGATGGCTATATCTTCTCCAAGTCAGTCCTCCAGCTCCCTGAAGATGAGATGGAGTGGGCTATCGAAGATGAGGGGTTTCAGGAAGTGATAGATCGTGATGGCCGGCTGGCTTACAAAATGAAGAGTAAACTTTTTCAACATAAATACGATTACCGAGATGAAAACGGAAGAAAGCATAGTCTTACCGTCACTGAAAAAAGAGTAGTCACATTCAATCCTTCTTTGGCAAGAAAAAAACGTCGAGAGATTACTAGATTAGAAGAAAAGGCCAAGAATCTGTGTGCCAGTGCGGCAAAAAAATCTGATTACGGCGATTCGGCTAAATATATGATTTTTACGACAGAGAATAAATCTGATAATGGAAATAAAGAAAAAGTTATCGCTGTATTAAATACAAATTTGATTGAAAAGCATCGTAAATGTGCTGGTTTCAATATGCTTATTACTTCTGAATACAAAATGGATGATTCGACTATTTACCAGACCTATCATGAATTATGGCATATTGAAGAATCATTCAGGACGATGAAATCATCTTTAGATGCGAGGCCAGTATACTTACAGAATTATGACAGAATCAAAGGGCATTTTTTAGTGTGTTATCTCAGCGTCCTGCTTGAGAGGCTTTTTCAATATAAAGTTTTAAAAAATAAATTTGGAAGTGAAAAAGTATATAACTTTATGCATGAACTAAAAGTACTTCCAACAGGCCCCTATACATTCATAAATATAAGTCCGAAATGTGATATCAATGATTACTTATCTAAAACATATAATTTACCACTCGATCACTATTACTTAGAGAGAACTCAAATAAATAAAATCCTGGAGAAACATTTCTGATGTTTTCTCCAGGATTTTGAGTACTACATTTAAAAACGTGACCCTAAAGTCAGGTTAAATATAGTTTACTGTTTTCGATCAACTGTTGTCAACATTTGCCTGAAATTGTTTGTAGATGCACGAGTAAATCCGTTACTGTTCACACCCTAATGCAATTGAGCGGCATATTTCTATGAATTGAAGCCAATGCCAGCTCCAATTCAGCTATATCTTTAGTATCTTAGTGATCTGTCCCAATGACTTTTATAATTATTCTCAAAGAAGTTAATTGCCATTAGACCTTTATATAAAGTGCAAATCTCTAACGATGAAAGATCTTGTTAATATAAAAGTCAATGAAACGCAACATTAGTACAGGGGTTTCTATTTACGAGAATTGCTCATTTCAGCTATTCATTGAAACTTCAAAAATACTGTACTAGATATTCTGTGTTCTACGCTGTCTATTGGCCAATGACCAGACTTTCTGCTTTTTCAAGATTTAGCGCTAATAGAATTAGTCTGAGATCCTATGCTCTCACGCTCTTAGTGATCCTGATGTCGGAATCGGTATTTGCCTTTCCCAAATCCAGATACTGGCTCAATGACTCCATGTTTTGCCATTTCACCCAGCAGTTGAGAGCATCTTGTCGGTTTCAGACCAAGGATCTGCTGAACCTGCGATCATCCAAAGGCTGGCTTTGATCCCAGTTTCTTTTGTAATGCATGAATATGAGAAGCGGTTTTGGGGCTAAAAGCATCTTCAATGTTCACTTTTCTGGGTGAATATTCGCTTTTTCTTTTTCAATGTCCACTTTTTTGGGTCAATGTTCACTTTTTTTATCCGATGTTCGCTTTTACTATTCTTTAAAGGCGCCGCTGATATGCAAGAACCGATTATGAAGAGGATTGCTTTCGTTTAACAGGAGATTGCGTAGGAATAACTCGAGGTACTCTGTTGTTTCATAAATGCCGTTTTTCAGATCGTTGTAGTTTGCCCTGACCAGAGAATTTCGAAAATACCATGCATTCTCGGCAAAAATATCGTTTGTCACATCAAAGCCCAACGCGTGTAAGTACTTGATGAAAAATACCGCTGTCGTTCGTGTGTTCCCCTCGCAAAATACATGGATCTGCCAGAGTCTGGATACGAACAATGCAAGATGGTGGATGATTTTAGCCATCGAACGATGTTTATAAGAAAATTTCTTTTCCTCTGAAAAATCGTAGTCAAGTGTGGCCTGTAACTCTGTACCGCTTCCGTAGAGCACCGAAGCCCCGTTCAGCACCCATTCCTTCTTTGTAATGTTGTAGTCTCGAATACGCCCGGCGTGAGAATAAATGCCGGTAAACAATTTTCTATGGATGGAAAGATACTCATTTGGCGTAAAGCTGAATGTCTTCTCTGAAAGCAGGGCAGCGATTCTGACCGACACTTTATCGGCTTCTTCAGTGCGATCATCGGCGTTTCGACAAGAATTTTTCTCATAATAGCTTTGCACAAGCGCGTTGGCCTGTTCAAAGGAAATCTCGCCCTCAATATTGCGAATGGCTGTCTGGGCCAGATATTCCGAAGTTCTCAGGCCATCCACAGCCTGCAGCCCGATGGCCGTACGCCACGCCCACTCCCTGTCTTGCTTATCTGGTTCTGCCTCTTTCATGGATTCCTTAAACGGATCTTTGGTCATTCCCTGTTTCCTCGCTGTCATTTTTGCCTCGATAAGATATTCCTCGTCTCTACGGGCCCAAGGTACATCCCCTGTTGAAAATCATTATTCTTCTGCCTATTTGTTGAATGCCTGCTTGGTTCACTTCACCACATCATCAATATCAGAGGTTTGTTCAAAGAACAGTTCTGCGTCCTCATTTTTTCATCTACCAGGATCGGTAGAGCTCTTGCATCGCCCTGTTTGCCTAAAGGCCTTTACTCTTTTAATCTGCTAATCTGCGCTGGACTTTTTACGTTTTCATCTCGTCGATCCGAACAGCACCTGCTACAATATGAAAAACGTTGAATTTTGCAGTTTTTAATATTGAAAAACGTTGGATTTTGCAGTTTTTCAATATGAAACAGAAATTGGAGGGAAAATATGCTGAAACGAATTGTTTACAGTAAGCTCGAAACCTGGAAGAAAGACGGCTTGAAAAAGGCGGTCTGTCTGATCGGAGCCAGGCAGACCGGCAAATCTACCGTGGCCCGAGAGTTTGGCAAAAACAATTACCGGCAAGTCATCGAACTCAATTTCATCCGCCATCCCGAAGCCAAAGAAATTTTCCGCTTGCCTGATCCCGCCACCATTTATTCTCGTCTGACCGCTCTGATGCGCCAGAGTATTGTCGAACACGATACATTGCTCATACTTGATGAGATCCAGGAATGCCCAGAAGCCAGAACGGCTGTAAAATTTCTGGTTGAAGATGGAAAACTCGATATCATTGAAACCGGATCCCTTCTTGGAGTCAGCATCCAGGAAGTCAAGTCCTATCCAGTTGGATTTGAAAGAATTATTCCTATGTATCCGATGACCTTTCTGGAATTTTTATGGGCCTTGAATATTCCTCAAGGCACTATTGATCATCTCAAAAGCTGTTATAAAAACAGACGGCCTGTGGACGAGTTGATCCACAAACAGATGCTGGATTTGTTTTCTCTGTATATGGTCATCGGCGGGATGCCGGAAGCTGTACAGGTTTATTGCGACACCTTCGATCTGGCCAAGGTATCTGTCATCCATGACAGTATCCTCGATTTATATCGTATGGATATTCAAAAATATGCAGTCCGCAGAGAACGAGTAAAAATTCTGGATATCTTCGATTCGATTCCTGGCCAGCTCAATGCCAAAAACAAGCGGTTTAAGGTAGCAAAAATCGATAAGAAAATGCGGACTTATCAGTTCGAAGACAGCTTTTTATGGCTGGAGGCAGCTGGGATTGCACTGCCTTGCTACAACGTCTGCCAACCCACTTATCCCCTTTTGCTCAATGAGGAACGAAATCTGTTTAAGCTGTATCTTTGTGATACTGGGCTTCTTTGCCGGATGATGGGTGGTGGCACATCTATGGAAATCTTGAAAGGCAACATCGAAATCAATCTTGGCGGTGTTCTGGAAAACGTCTTTGCCCAGGCTTTGAAAAGCCGTAACTTCAATCTGTTTTATTTCGTCTCAAAGAGAAATTATGAACTGGACTTTCTGGTCCAGAACCAAAGCCGGATCGATCTTTTAGAAATCAAATCTGGAAAGTACTATACAAAACACGCCTCTTTAGATAAGGCTCTCAACAATCCTGAATGGCAGTTTGGCCAGACCATTGTTTTCTGCAAAGGAAATGTTCAGGAAATTGGCCGCATTCTGTATTTGCCACTGTATATGGTGTTGTTTTACGAAGAGGAAAAAGAGCCAGAGCAAGTATGGAAACCAGATCTGAGTGCCTTGCTGAATTTCAATTCCGATGGAAATACCTGCCAATCTAAGGAAGAACTAGAGTAAAGAAGAATCAGAGCAACAGAAAACCGGACCGAGCTGACGGGTCCGGTTTTCTGTTTTATTCAGCTTCATCCACAGAATTGCCCATGATTGCCATGCCCTTTGGCAGGATGGGGTGTTTTGTAGACAGGATCTGGTCCAGCAGAACAAAGTGGATTTGGTCTGGCAGGGTAAAGAAGCCCTGGTTTACTGGTCAGGTTTTACGCTTCTTTCTGGCATTCCTTAAGCAGGATGGCTTCCACCTGACCTGAGAAGCGCTGCTGCAGGGCTGGTGTCGGATCCTTGGAAGCAAAGAATGTATAGAGGGCACTGTTGCCATAGCTTACATTCAGATCTTCGACATTGAGGCTTCGCAGATAGCTTTCCACTTTACCGGAAATGCTGTAGTCCGCTTCCAGCTGATAAAACCCCAGCGTTCGCGGCGTGATCCATTTAGCCTGTTCTAAGGCTAAAGCAACGCTTGATGAATACGCCCGCACCAGACCGCCTTTGCCAAGCAAGGTCCCGCCAAAATAGCGGATCACGACCGCGCCAATCTCATCCCCCGCACTTCCCAGTAAGACATCCAGCATCGGTCGGCCGGCTGTTCCGGAGGGTTCGCCATCATCGCTTGAATGGGTAAGACTGCCGGCTTTCAGGGCCGAACAATAATGGGAGGCCTGAGGATAGTCCTTTTTCAGGCGGGCGATCAGCGCTTTGAGTTCTTCCACACTTTTTATTCGGGCCAGAACGCAGATAAATTTACTTTTCTTGATTTCCTGACGGACAACAACTTCCTCTTGCAGATACATCGCATAACCTCTTTTTCTGAATTCTCTTTTGACAGCTTTTTGGATTTCTTTTTTGACGGTTTTTCAGATTCTTTCTGTCTTTTGGTCTGTTCCATACTACCTGTTTTCTTTGGACGGTGAAAGTCCAAAAATGACTGTCCAATTATGCAAAGCTCAATCGGACTTCCTGAAGATTGTCTTTGGCAGATATGCATACCCAGAAAAGCAGAAAAACTGTTGATCACAGATGAACAATGGTTTGCTCACAATGAGAAATGTAAGAATCGGTTACAAAAACATGGATTTTTCTTTCAAATTTTTACAAAGGAACACATCATTCGTTGACAGGTTTGCGACACCTTCTCTAAAATGGAACCACGTTGAAAAAAGCGATGACAAGGACAAATCGGATCTGGAAGGTTTTCAGAAAGCAGCCGGGTGATGCGAGACTGCAGCCGAAGATTTCGAAATCCTCCCCTTCGAGCTGAAAGAGTGAACAGAAGTAATTCTTTCCGGGACATCCCGTTATAGATGAAACGATTGATAGATCGTTGAGCGGCCGCAGTGTTGCGGCAATTAGAGTGGTACCGCGGATGATTCTCCGTCTCTTTGCGTCTGTGATGCGAGAGACGGTTTTTTTATGCAAGGAGGAGACCATCATGATGAATGCATCCAAATATTCCCCCGGATACTTTCCGGTTGAACACGCTGAATATCGCTGGGTGAAAAAAGATCACCCAGAAAAAGCCCCAAACTGGTGCTCGGTTGACCTTCGCGATGGCAACCAGGCATTGATTGTTCCAATGTCGCTGGAAGAAAAACTTGAATTTTTCCAGATGCTGGTTCGAATTGGATTTAAAGAAATCGAAGTCGGCTTTCCGGCTGCCTCGGAAACGGAATATGAATTTTTACGGACACTGATCGAACAGGATCTGATTCCGGAGGATGTCACCATCCAGGTGCTCACGCAGTGCCGGGAACACATTATCCGCAAGACTTTTGAAGCGGTAAAAGGTGCCCCAAGAGCGGTGGTTCACTTCTACAACTCCACTTCCAAAGCCCAGCGCGAGCAGGTCTTCAAGAAGTCCAAAGAAGAAATCAAAGAGATTGCGCTGGAAGGTGCAAAACTCGTCAAACAGCTGTCTGAAGAATACGATGGCAATTTCCTGTTTGAGTATTCTCCAGAATCCTTTACCGGAACAGAACCAGACTTTGCTTTGGATGTCTGCAATGCGGTCATTGATGTCATGCAGCCAACTGTTGAGCGTCCGATGATTATCAACCTGCCGGTAACCGTTGAAATGTCACTGCCGCATGTTTATGCCAACCAGATCGAATACTGCTCTGACAGGCTTCATAACCGGGAGGCTATTATTTTAAGCACCCATCCGCATAACGACCGGGGAACTGGGGTTGCCGATACGGAACTGGCTTTACTGGCTGGAGCGCAGCGTGTGGAATGCTGCTTATTTGGCAATGGCGAGCGTACTGGCAATGTGGATGCAGTCACCCTGGCGATGAACTTATATGTTCTGGGTGTTGATCCCCAGCTGGATTTTTCCAATATGCCTGAAATCGTTGAAACCTATGAACGTCTGACCCGCATGCATGTTCATGAACGTCAGCCCTATGCAGGGGCTCTGGTCTTTGCGGCGTTCTCCGGCAGTCATCAGGATGCGATTGCCAAAGGCATGAAATGCAAAGAAGCGGATCCGCTTGGCCGCTGGACCGTTCCCTATCTGCCAATCGATCCGCATGATGTAAGCCGGACCTACGACGCTGATGTCATCCGGGTAAATTCTCAGTCCGGAAAAGGCGGCATCGGATATATTCTCGAAACCAAATATGGATTTGACCTGCCGGCCAAAATGCGCGAGCACTTTGGCTATACCGTCAAGGAAGTTTCTGATCATGCCCACGCTGAACTCAAACCTGAACAGATCCTCAAAGTCTTTGAAGAAACCTATCTCAATAAAAGAAAACCCGTCCTGGATGTTATCGAAGCCCACTTCATTCAGGGCCGCAGCCTGAAGGCGGTCGTGACCGCAAAAACCGGCGGCGCAGAATATGAATGGTATGCAGCGGGAAATGGTCGTCTGAATGCAGTTAATAACGCAATCAAGCAAGGACTGGGCATCGAATATTCTCTGGAAACCTATACCGACCAGTCTCTTGGTAAATCTTCAGATGCAAGTGCAGCCAGCTATGTTGGCCTGCTCTGGCCGGATGGCAGCCGCACCTGGGGCGCTGGCATGGATCCCGATATTATCTTCTCGGGTATTCTTGCCCTGGTTTCCGCAATTAACAATCACTTTGAACAAGGAGGGACCAACTGATGGCAATGACAATGACGCAGAAGATTCTGGCGGACCATGCGCATTTAGAATCTGTCAAACCAGGCCAGTTGATTCTGGCTGATCTCGATGGCGTACTGGGAAATGACATTACAACTCCAGTGGCCATTGCTGAATTTGAAAAAGCCGGCTTTGATTCCGTTTATGATCCCGAAAAGATCAACATCGTTCTGGATCACTTTGTTCCAAACAAAGACATCAAAGCAGCTAAGCAGTCTGCTGCCTGCCGCACTTTCTGTCACAAACATGAAATTCCCCATTTCTATGATGTTGGCAAGATGGGGATCGAACATGCTTTGCTGCCAGAGCAGGGAAGAGTGACTGCCGGGGACTGCCTGATTGGGGCGGATTCTCACACCTGCACCTATGGGGCGCTTGGAGCCTTCTCAACGGGTGTTGGATCTACGGATATGGCAGCCGGCATGGCCACCGGCAAAGCCTGGTTTAAAGTGCCATCCGCAATCAAAGTAGAACTGACTGGAAAACTTTCTCCTTATGTAACAGGCAAAGATGTCATTCTGGCTTTGATTGGGCAGATTGGCGTGGATGGAGCATTGTATCAGTCACTTGAATTTACCGGTGAAGGTGCCCACTCCCTTTCTATGGATGATCGTTTATGCATCTGCAACATGGCCATTGAAGCAGGCGCCAAAAACGGCATCTTCCCAGTGGATGAAAAAACACTGGCTTTCCTGACGGAACATGGCGCCAGTGAGCCCCGTATTTTTGAAGCCGATCCAGAGGCTGAATACGAAAAAACCGTGAGAATCGCTCTGGATGAACTGGAGCCAGTTGTTTCCTGGCCGCACTTACCAGAAAATGTGCATACCGCAAAAGATTCGAATGAAATTGAAATTGACCAGGTTGTTATTGGGTCCTGTACCAATGGGCGCCTGGAAGATATGACTGCTGCTTACGAAATTCTGCATGGCAGTCATGTCAAAGATGGCGTACGCTGCATCATCATTCCAGCAACCATGGATATTTATAAACAATGCATTGCCAATGGGTATTTAATGGCTTTTATTGAAGCTGGTGCCGTTGTTTCCACCCCAACGTGCGGCCCATGTCTTGGCGGATATATGGGCATTCTTGCACCCGGTGAACGATGTGTTTCGACCACCAATCGCAACTTTGTCGGCCGGATGGGGGATGTGACTTCTGAAGTCTATCTGGCAAGTCCTTATACAGCAGCTTATTCTGCTACGACCGGCCGGATCAGCGACCCAAGAGAGTTTGAAGGAGGAAATGATCATGAATGAAGCTTGCGGAAAAAGTTTTGTCTATGGCGATAACGTGGATACCGATGTTATCATTCCTGCCCGTTATCTGAATACACCAGATGCAAAAGCGCTGGCCGAGCACTGCATGGAAGATATTGATGCAACCTTTACCCAGAGCGTAGAACCTGGGGATCTGATCTGCGCGGGCTGGAACTTTGGATGCGGCTCAAGTCGTGAACATGCCCCGCTGGCGATTAAGACTGCTGGCATTGACTGTGTCATTGCCAAATCCTTTGCGCGGATCTTCTATCGCAACGCGATTAACATCGGTCTGCCAATTCTGGAATGTGAAGCAGCGGCAGATGAAATCCAGCCTGGCGATGTGGTGAAAGTTGATTTTTCGACCGGAACGATCACCGATGAAACCCTGGGCAAAAGCTGGAAAGCTGAACCGTTTCCACCCTTTATTCAGGAAATCATCGACTGCGGCGGCTGGATGCATTACCTGCGTAAAAATCAGTCCCATCAGGCATAATCTGGCTTTTCACTGGCAAATGGGGCAGAAATCTGGATACTGCTTTCGTTAGAGCCTTATTCACATGGGGCATTGATCATCATTCTTATGAGGGATCGATCATCGTTCACTGCCTAGAAAGGCTGCCCTGCGCTATGGGATTCTGGATTAGCTGTGGACTAATATATAAGGAAAGAGATAGAGAAATTTAAGAAAGCTGCTGCAAGGAAACAGGCAGAATCAAGAACTGAATTTCATTCTGGCTCAGATGCTGACTATTGAGCAGATTCGATAACAAGAGAGTTGATCCTTCTATAAGAAAAGATAAATCCGGTAGTCCGGGCCTGGGCTGTCGGTTTCTTTCAATGAAACTTGTCTTTGAATAATGGACAGCTCTTATCTTTAGAAGTAGGATTCAAAGATCAAAAGAAATAATCCCGAAAGGAATCGAGTGTGTATGAAAAAGAAAATTGGTGTGATCCGCGGAGATTGCTCATCACGGGAAATTGTTGAGCAGACGCTTCGGGTCCTCGACGCGATCGCCAAAAAATACGATCATGAATGGGAGTATGAACCCATTGCGATGGGTGGTGATGCAATTGATCAATATGGAAGCCCGCTTCCAGATCATGAACTAAAGAAAGCGCTGAGTTGTGATGCGGTGCTTCTTGGAGCAGTAGGCGGACCCAAATGGGAGGGCCTGCCTGGGCCGCAACGGCCGGAAAAAGGCTTACTGGCTTTGCGTAAGGGGATGGGACTTTTCTCCAATCTGCGTCCAGCCAAAATCTGGCCGCAGTTAGCCGATGCCTCCCCATTGAAAAAAGAAATCACAGACAGGGGGATTGATTTTGTCATTGTGCGTGAACTGACTGGCGGGGTCTATTTTGGCGAACATACCACCACAACCGAAAATGGCGTCAAAAAAGCCTTGGACTTAATGCCTTATGATGAAAACGAAATTCGCCGCATTGGCCGGGTTGGTTTTGAAACGGCCATGAAGCGCCGCAAAAAACTGACGCTGGTCGACAAAGCCAACGTTCTGGATACTTCGAGATTATGGAGAGAAGTTCTATATGATCTGAGCAAAGAATATCCAGAGGTTGAATTTGACGTGATGTTTGTAGATAACTGTGCAATGCAGATCTGCAAGAACCCAGCGCAGTTTGATACCATTGTCACGGAAAATATGTTTGGAGATATTCTGTCCGATGAAGCCAGTGAAATCACCGGTTCAATTGGCATGATTCCTTCTTCTTCCCTTGGCGAGGGAACAAGAGGCCTGTACGAACCGATTCATGGCTCCGCTCCTGACATTGCCGGCAAAAACCTTGTGAATCCATTGGCCTGCATTCTGTCCGCGGCGATGATGCTTCGTTATTCCTTTGGCATGGAAGAAGAAGCAGCTGACATTGAAAAAGGTGTGGAAGCTGTTCTGAACGATGGCCTGCGCACTGCTGACATGATGAGCGAGGGCATGCGACAGGTAGGCACCTGCGAAATGACGGATGCCCTGTTAGAAAAACTGGCTTAGTCTGTCTTCGATTTAAAACTGAAAGAAAATTGGAACCCTGTCTTTGAAAAGTCCAGACAGAACCTGAAACATCAAAAACAAAGCGAAAAACAATACTTCAGAAATAGAATTGTTGCAATCAACAGCCCGGGAGGTCCCGGGTTGTTGCGTCTTTTCACCCTCCCTGTCTCAATCAGTCTTCGCTCATCTGCCTGACTTTGAGCTGTTATGTTCTAAAAATGTCAGTCAGCTGAAGTAAGAGCGGAGAAGGGAAGAAAAGAAGAGAGGGGGGAAGAGGGGGAAATCGACTTCTGCCAGATCGCCCCAGATTCCGGCAGATTCGAAAAAGCAAGACCCAAAAAGTCAAAACCTGGGAAGAAAAATGGGTTGACAATGGAATTCGATCCTGTGTTTTTTCAGTCACATTGTAGTTTTATTGTCTTATTCGGATGTTATTCTTTGCTTGCCTGAGATCTTATCGATTCAACGCAGCCTGTATTCATGGAGGAATTCTTGTGAAAAATTGACAAAAAACGGATGCCTGAATCCTGAACGACTCAAATAAAGGAAGATCAAATCATGGAATAAAGTAAGGTGAGACAATGAATTTTTATGATCTGATTCAGCTGGATCCAAATGCCATCCGCGCCCGAATCCAGAAGACCGATGATCCCAAAGAAATCAGACAGATGCGGCTTGCGGTTGTCGTTCGTTCCGTTCTGATTGTCTTGTTTGCGATTTTATTCATTTCTTTAATGAATGCCTGGTTTGGAGCGTACAACAGTTCAATGGCTGTTTCCATTTTCTGTGTACTGCTTGCGGTGCGTTTTGTCGGATACGGCTATAACATTTATGATTCCCTGCTCAGCATGGCTGTTGTGTTTGCACTGCTGGTAATTTGTCCGGTAGCGGCCTATAATGCTGGCTTTCTGATGAAGCTGATTTTGTATATCGGCAGTTTGTTGGTCATTATGATTCTGACAACCCAGCAGCCGCAGATGGGCAATGGCGGGTTGTATACGTTCTCATTTGTTTTTCTGGCTCAGAATCCAGTGTATGGGCAGCAGCTGCTGCAGCGGGCAGAACTGGCGGCTTTAGGATTTGTGATCTGCGGTATTGTTTTATGGCGCAACCATCGAAAACAGTTTGCGGATGTTCATCTGAAGGAGATCTGGAAAGAGGCACGTTTAAGCAGCCGGAAATTCCAGTGGCAGCTGCGGCTGGCTTTAGGGGTCGGCCTGCTGTTGAGTATTTTCTCGATTACGCATGTCGAACGATTCATGTGGATTGGTTTTGCGTGTGGCTCACTGCTTTCGGATTACAATGTCGAAACCAATGTGCATGAAAAATTTAAAGATCGTCTGGTCGGTGCAGTTGTTGGTTCGCTGGCATTCTATCTGCTCTATCAGATTGTTCCGGCCAAGTTCTATCCGTTCTTTGGCCCGATTGGCGGCGTTTGCCTGGGACTTTGCACTGATTATAAACATAAGACCATGCTCAACTGCTTTGGTGCGCTGATGATGGCAGCCGGTCTGTTTGGCCTGAAGAGTGCAGTTTTCATGAGAATGGGATATACATTGCTTGGTATTCTCTTTGCGCTGGTTTTCTTCTATCTGTACGACCATTTTCTGATGAAAGGTCTTCTCAAAAAAGGCAGTGACCCAATTGCGCAATCCTTTAAAACGCAGGACTAGAAGATGGATTCAGGACGTCATGAATTGAGGTTTATGAATCCAAATCCATGGAGACTATTTCTGAAACAGAATCTGGCTTGAACGATTCTCTGGTTTGAGCCAGTTTTTTTTGTGGGCAGACAGACGTACAAAAGGAGAACAGGGAAGAAAAGGGGAACAGGAAGTCCACCCCACTAAGGGAGTTCATGCTTTTGGAGCAGAATTTTGTTTTTTGGAACAGATCTTGTACAATGTGGACATGAAAAAGAGACAGATTGGCTTCTGCAAGGAATCCGAATGGTTTTATCGCGTGTACGCCCGGGAAAATCAGGTCGACTATCTGCAGCTCTGTTTGCTTGATCTGCTCAGACAAGCCAATGGATCCCTGACCTGGATGGCCATTGATCAGCAGATTCCCTATTCCCGGCAAATTATCCGTCAGACTGTTCAAGATCTGGAACAGGATGAGCTGGTCACAACAACTCCGGATGGCGTCTTTCTTACAGACCTGGCTGAATTTACAGTGGATGAAATTCTTGACGATCTTCACCATAAACTGGATGCAGCCTTTGCCTTGATGGATGACAGTACACCAAACCTGATGGCCTAGCCTTGCATTTAAGCCTGCCCTTGAACCACCTCCCAAAGCGGAGGTTTTTTTATTGGTCTGAATCTGGCTTCTGTTTCTGACTTCTTGTTTTTGCAGTCTGGCCTTTGCGTTTAAGTTTTTGTACTTCTGGCTTTTTGTACTTTGGCTTGAAAAGCCAGGAAGAGGGACTGAATCACAAAGAACCAAAAGAAATTCTGGCCGCTGAAGAATCTCTTAAACTTTCCAAAGAATTTGATAAGAATCGACGAAGAGAAGAAGAATAATTTATGCTGTGTCTGTTTCTGGCTTTTTAGACGGATCAAAAATGATGAAATTAAGTTCGAAAAATCCAAAACAGGATGAAAAAGTTAAATCGAATAGATGAAAATTAAAATCTATTTGGAGAAGGTAACCGAGAACAACATTTTTGTGATGAAAATGGGATGCTTTTGGGGATGCACTTGGGCATATCTTGTTGCCTGCCCAAAAATCATATACAATAGGAATCACTTAATTTGTTAAGAAATTAACAAATAGTAGAAAGGAGTGGAGGATATGAGCTTTGGAACAATGGGAATCTTCTGGCTGGTTCTGGCCGCAGTCATGCTTGTGATTGAATTGGTTACAGTTTCGCTGGTTTCCATCTGGTTTGTTGCTGGTGCCCTGGTTGCCGCACTGCTGGCCTTTTTACATCTTGGTCTCTGGATTCAGATTGCGGCATTCATTCTGGTATCGGTTGTCCTCTTCTGCTTCTTCAAAGATCGGCTGCAGGCATACTTCCGGTATCGGCATGACCGTTCTGGTGCCAGTCTCATCCTCGGGAAAACCGGTAAGGTGACCAGCCCGATTCAAGAACACCAGGATGGACGGATCCTGGTTGATGGTCAAGACTGGAAAGCAAGCTCTACACAGAATCTGCCAACGGGCACAGCCGTCAAAGTCATTGGCATGCATGGAGTGACCCTTGATGTCGAGCCGATGGACAAAGCCTAGTCAAAAACATCTGGTTTCATGGACCAGAGAAAGCATTGAACGAATTGAATTTTTAAACTGCATTTTACATTTCATCGAATGAATGCTGTCTCGGGCAGCAGCTGACCGGAAGGAACTGGCTTATCACGAAAGTCCGGTCAGAAGGAGGAAATTATGCGTATTTTAAGTGGTGCGATTGGTGGAATCGTCCTTGTAGTGATTCTTGTCTTCATCCTGCTTGCACTCATTAACAGTGTGGTTTATATCGTTCCTCAGGCTTATGCCTATGTAATTCAGCGCCTGGGTGCGTATCTGACCACTGCGGATGTAGGTCTGCACTTTAAAGTTCCGTTTATCGACCGGATCACAAATAAAGTCGATTTAAAAGAGCAGGTGGCTGATTTCCCGCCACAGGCTGTAATTACCAAAGATAACGTTACGATGCATATCGATACTGTAATCTACTATCAGATTACGGATCCAAAGCTGTATACCTATGGTGTTGAAAACCCAATGAATGCGATCGAAAACCTGACCGCCACAACATTGAGAAACATCATTGGTGAAATGGATCTCGACCGTACCTTAACCAGCCGCGATGACATCAATACCAAGATGCGCGCGACTCTGGATGTTGCTACCGATCCATGGGGCATTAAAATCAATCGTGTCGAACTGAAGAACATCATGCCGCCGCAGACTATCCAGGATGCGATGGAAAAACAGATGAAAGCAGAACGCGAACGTCGTGAAAAAATCCTGCGTGCTGAAGGTGAAAAGGAATCCACAATCCTTGTTGCCCAGGGCCGTCAGGAAGCGGCGATCCTGGAAGCTAAAGGTAATCGTGAAAAGATGGTTGAAGAAGCCCTTGGTAAAGCCGAAGCGATTAAAGCTGTTCAACAGGCTACTGCCGAAGGCTTGCAGATGCTCGCCCAGGCTGGTGTTACCGATGAAGTTCTGCGTCTGAAAGCCATTGAAGCCTTTGAAAAAGCTGCCGATGGCCGGGCAACCAAGATCATCATTCCATCCGAAATTCAGGGTGCCGTTGGTCTGGCCCAGGGGATTGTTTCAACGGTGACCAAAGAAGATCCGGACAAACTGCCAACTCTGCCGCCAGAAGCCAGAAAGTAGTCATTTCTCAGCATTAGATTTTGCTTAACAAGCCGCCTGCATTCAATTGCAGGCGGCTTTTCTGTGTTTTGGGCAAGAGTGAAATAGGAGCAGACCCAAAGCAGGCATGCCGCGAGTCAAGAAATGAGTCGATCCGGGAAGACTGAAGCGTCAGAAAACAAAAGCCAAGAAAAAAGACGAAGTCATTACTTCGTCAGAGGAGCAAGTTCTTTGTCGAGATAGTCGAAAGTTTCTTCAACGGTAGAGCAGACTTTGAAAAGACTCATTGTAGCTTCAGAAACAAAGCCTTCATCGACCATTTTATTCATGGTTTTCAGTAACAGATCATAATACCCATTTAAATTTAACAATACGATTGGAGCATCGAGCTGACCGAGCTGTTTGAGAACCAGGATTTCATAAAATTCTTCCAGGGTTCCTACACCGCCAGGTGCGGCGATAAAGGCATTGGATAAGGATTCCATGAATGCTTTGCGCTCACGCATTGTCCGGGTATAGATGGTGTCATTGCCATTGTCGTAAAGAACACCCGGCTGTCTGAAAAAGAAAGGCGCAATTCCAACCGTGTCGCCGCCAAGCTCCAGCGCCCCACGACAGGTTGCCCCCATAATTCCGGTGTCCCCGGCACCATTGACGAGTCTCCAGCCGCGTCTGGCCAGTCCTGAACCAAGCTGTCTTGCAGCCTGTAAGTAGCTGCTGGCTACGTCATTGCTTGAGCCGCCATATACGGCTATACCGATTTGTCGCATATACATATTCCTTTCCTTCATCGCAAGGC
Source organism: Allobaculum sp. JKK-2023 (assembly GCF_034745455.1). Taxonomy (NCBI): domain Bacteria; kingdom Bacillati; phylum Bacillota; class Erysipelotrichia; order Erysipelotrichales; family Erysipelotrichaceae; genus Allobaculum; species Allobaculum sp. JKK-2023. Next base: position 2,274,558 of record NZ_JAYERV010000003.1, read on the forward strand.
GATGATCATATCAATTGGATTAACGGAATCTGAATCTGTTCAAATTCCTCAAGTCAGATTTATTTTGCCCCATAATGAGCATTCTGAGGAATCAGAAGCTTGCAATCTGCAAAAATCAGAAGCTTTTCTTGATTTTAGAAGGTGGATTGATTCAGCAATCCGGCTTGCCTGAACCGGTATCTTCGTGATTTTGAATATCAAGGAAGCGGTGAATTCTCTGCATTTTGACGTCGGTCTGATTGAGCATGGTTGCGCATTCAAGCAGCTCACGATTGACGTATTCGGAATCTGGCAGATTTTTTTTATAGCGGAGCTGGTGTTCAAGGGCAGCCCAGGAATCCATGGCAGTTGTCCGAAGCTGGATTTCACAAAGTACAGGCCGATTCTGAACGGCCGTACAAAGACCGATCACGTGCAAAGAACGGTAACCAGATTTTTTGGGGTGCTTGATATAGTCTTTGACTTCAAGAATACGGTAATGGTCGATTGAATTCAGGACCTCAACGACAGAATAGATATCGTCGATATACGAGCAGATGATTCGCAGACCAATAATATCGTGCAGATTCTGACAGGCTGAAGCGGGTGAGACTTCAAAGCGATAACGGACCAGCTTCTTTTCAATGCTTTCACGGGTTTTAAGCCGGCCGGAGATGGAACGCAGCATCGTATGATGATGATCGCGTTCGACTGAATATTTAAGATTGAGCAGGGATGTGAGCATGTACTCCTGTGTTCTCGAACAGGTGTAAAGCATCTCGTCCCAGTCGTCGGTACTCCATACCAGTGGATCCTCAGGCATGGTTGCCCTCCTTTCGAATGAAGACCAGCGTGCTGGAATCAGAACTCTCAGGATCGAAGTGGTAACCGAGTTCCTGAAAATCCTTCAGGTCATGCCAGTCTTCAATCTGATGTTCTGCCATCCAGCGCACCATGGCGCCGCGGGCCATTTTGGCATAGACGCCTTTTTCTTTGCGCTTTCCATTTTCAATTTCAAAAAAACGCGGTGTAATCATGTTCTGAAAAGCGCCGATACAGCGGGAATATTCTTTAGAAGCCAGATTGACGATCACTTCGTCTTCCAGTTCATCTTTCAGCTTGCTTCCCCAAAAATCATAGAGTGAAAACGGGAGCTTTTGCTGCATCTCCAAACGGTAAGGAACAACGCCATCGAGAGGTTTTAAAACCCCGTAAAGAGCGGAAAGAATACGCAAATGCCTGCAGATATACTCCCATTGCGTATCATCAAACACATCAGGAGCCATATAGCGAAAGGCAATTCCGTCATAACTGAGTAATGCAGGTGAAACCGGCGGAAAAATTCCTGCCTTCTGGCGCTGCAGTTCTTCGTAAACCGGATTGAAAGTCCGTAATGAACAATTATAAAGTCTGAATAATTCTTCATAACTCTTGCTGGCCAGAACCCGGAAAAGGGTATCGTGCTCTTCCATAAAGACGGGTGTTGATAATGGAAAATCGTGATCTTCACAAAGCTTCATTTTCTTTGCGGGCGAAATAATTATTTTCATTGCTTTCATTATAGGGACTAACGGCAGAGCATGGACAAAAATTGGCAACATCTTTGGGGCATCGATCGAATTTGACCATTTCTGAAAGAAAAGGACTTCGTGCTCTGGATGCTTGTTTCAGCTTTACGGTTTTCAATCCCTATAAATTGCCATCTCTTTTTGCAATGGTATCCTGAATGCGAAACGGGCATCGATTGTCTAAATCGAGGTCATGTCATTCTTTTGAAAAAAAGCGGATTCAGATATCCTGAGCTGTTTTGTACTGTCGAGAAGGAATTGCAACGGTACAGAAAGAAAAGGATTATCTGGACAGTATCTGGCACAAACCATGATAACCAGACAGAGTTATCCCTTTTTAAGATACATAATAAATCGAGATAAGATTAAAAAATATGGATAGTTAAAGCAAAAATAAAAATACATACAATTTTGACGAAATGTATATACAAAAAGAAAATAAAGGTCTAAACTACAGACATAAGGAGATATACAGACTATGGGAAGAATGTTTAAAACAGAACCGTTCTATTCGCCAAGACCATGGGGATATGAGCTGTGGACGCTTTCAACACATCGAAGCGGACAGTCACTTGTCCTGCCAGAAAAAGAAAATCTGCTGAAATACTTAGGAGAACCTCTGAAAATTCTGATCAAGATCATCAAAGCGGATGAGGCTCTTTCCGTACAGGTTCATCCTGGAGATGAATACGCCCGCATCCATGAAAATGATATGGGCAAAACCGAATGCTGGTACATCCTGGATGCCAAACCGGATGGCAAACTGATTGCGGGCATCAAAAAAGGCCTCGACCGCCAAAAGATGACCGAAATTCTTAAAGAAGGAAAGCTGGAAGACGTTATTGAATACATTCCAGTCAAAAAAGGAGACATGGTTTTCATCCCCCACGGAACGGTCCATGCCATTATGGGCGGCCTGAAGCTGTTTGAAATCCAGGAATCTTCCGACTCCACCTATCGTATGTATGACTGGGGCCGTGACAGAGAGATGCATATTGAAAAATCGCTGGATGTCATCGACTATACCTGCACCAATGGCGCCGGTAAGATTGAAAACTTCACCAAACTGGAAACACCGTATTTCCGGGTGGAAAAAATCGTGCTGAGTGATGAATCAGCAACTTACCAGGTCACTGAAGAATTCCAGACGTTGAATATCTGTCATGGAAGCGGAAAAGTTGTCTCTACGGAAGGACAGGAACTTTCTCTGGAACCAGATCAGACTATTTACATTCCCAAAGGAACGGAATATACGATTTCCGGAAACGTTGAACTGTTAAGAACCTGGTGATTTTGCCAAAATCCTTTCTCCCCTTATAAAAGGCTGCCCTTGATTGGACAGCCTTTTATATAGATCATCAGCCGTAGATTCTATCTATATCCTATTTGTATGTTTGAATCATCTTTCGCCTCTTCAAATAGTCTGCTTTTCCGGCTGATTCTATGCGATAAGGGCGGCATGGATCTGGCTGCACGGGATGGTTTCAGAAACCACTGGGACGTAAAATGAGTGAATTGTATCCCTTTTCATGACCTGAAGAGGTTTTAGCTTGCGCTCATACAGGAATGGCGGTATAAAGAGTGAGCTGCTTTTGAAACACCAGAAACAGCAAACCTCTTATTTGTGAATGAATAAAATATTTTCACAAAAGTGCTTGACCCGGGATACCACCCGGTGTTATAGTAATTGAGCGTTAAGAAAACACGGCAACAAAGCCGATGGCCTGACGCGAATCATCTTTAGATATCGAAGAAATCATTGATTGTGAAATTCTTAAAAATATTTCACAAAAGATGTTGACTTCTGATATGGCAGATGATAAGATAAACAAGCCTTGTGAGGGAAATCGATTCGCTCACAAATGGATAGCTCTTTGAAAACTCTGATTACAGACAATTCAATATTCGAAATTAACACGTCGATTCTTGAAACAACACTTAATACTTCAATAATCAATTCACGAAATATAAACGCAATAGCGTTGAGTCAATATCAAATGGAGAGTTTGATCCTGGCTCAGGATGAACGCTGGCGGCATGCCTAATACATGCAAGTCGAACGGAACACTTTTGTGTTCAGTGGCGAACGGGTGAGTAACACGTAGATAACCTGCCCATATCCGGGGGATACGCTTTGGAAACGAAGTCTAAAACCCCATAGGAAAACAGAAGGCATCTTCTGTTTTTGAAACAGGCCTTAAAGCCTGGGAGATGAATGGATCTGCGGTGCATTAGTTAGTTGGCAGGGTAAAAGCCTACCAAGACGATGATGCATAGCCGGCCTGAGAGGGCGATCGGCCACACTGGGACTGAGACACGGCCCAGACTCCTGCGGGAGGCAGCAGTAGGGAATTTTCGTCAATGGGCGCAAGCCTGAACGAGCAATGCCGCGTGAGTGAGGAAGGTCTTCGGATCGTAAAGCTCTGTTGCAGGTCAGAAAAGAAGGAAAGAGGAAATGCTTTTCTTTTGATAGTAACCTGCCAGAAAGTCACGGCTAACTACGTGCCAGCAGCCGCGGTAATACGTAGGTGGCAAGCGTTATCCGGAATGATTGGGCGTAAAGGGTGCGCAGGCGGCGTGGCAAGTCTGAAGTGAAAGGTACGGGCTCAACCTGTACAGGCTTTGGAAACTGCCACGCTCGAGGACAGGAGAGGGCGGTGGAACTCCATGTGTAGCGGTAAAATGCGTAGATATATGGAAGAACACCAGTGGCGAAGGCGGCCGCCTGGACTGTTACTGACGCTCAGGCACGAAAGCGTGGGGAGCAAATAGGATTAGATACCCTAGTAGTCCACGCCCTAAACGATGAGGAGCAGGTGTCGGGGGTAATGCCCCGGTGCCGAAGCTAACGCAATGACTCCTCCGCCTGGGGAGTATGCACGCAAGTGTGAAACTCAAAGGAATTGACGGGGGCCCGCACAAGCGGTGGAGTATGTGGTTTAATTCGAAGCAACGCGAAGAACCTTACCAGGCCTTGACATGGGATGCGAAGACTTAGGAACTTCGTAAAAGTAATTCCATATTTAATGCTACACATAATTCCCATAATTGATTTTCTCAGTCCGACCGAATCCACTGAGACAAAACTGTGTTTCTGATTTTAGCTTCCATTCGTTCTATACTTTAACCGAAGAACTCGTTTTCCTTTGGAGGTATGGATAATGAAGAAAGCCTACGAACCCAGTGATGAAGTTAATTACTACCTTGAATTCTACAATGCCATGCAGGACAGCTTTGATGAACCAACAAATCGAAAAGCTCTTGCCTGGATCTGCGAAAAGTGTGGATACGGAACTCAGCACTATGTCCAGACCGTTACCCATACTGACCCTAAAACGATTGAGCGGGGCAGAAAAGAACTTCATGGGGAGGTTCCAACTCCAGAGCAGGGACGCCAAAGGCTCAAGGGATCAGGCCGTAAAACAGTCATAGACCATCACCCAGAGATTTTGGATGACCTTCATATGATCATTGACGACCATACCTATGGCAATCCGATGAATCCATTGTCATGGACCACTCTTTCTGAATCCAAAATTTCCGAAAAATTCATGGAAGAATATCAGATTTCTGTCTCCCCTTCTGAAGTTGGCATTCTCCTTGAAAAAGAAGGATATAGCCGTCAGAACAACAAGAAGATGCTTCAGGCAGGCAAACCGCATCCAAACCGTGATGAACAGTTTCAGACGATTAACGCGACCGTCAAAGAATTCCTTGACGCGGGGGACCCAGTCATCTCCGTAGATACAAAGAAGAAAGAGAACCTTGGCAATTTTAAAAATAACGGTACGGAATACCGGCCGGCTCATGATCCCAGACTTGTTTTGGACCATGACTTTCTGGATAAAGAACTTGGAAAGGTCAATCCTTATGGGGTCTATCTTCTCAATAACAATACAGGGTTTGTAAATCTGGGAACAGATCACGATACGAGTGATTTTGCCATAGAAAGTATCCGCAGATGGTGGAATACTGTCGGAAAACCGACCTTTCCAAATGCAAAGCGCCTATACATCAACTGTGATGGTGGAGGAAGCAACGGAAGCAGATGCCGTTTATGGAAAGAAGATCTGGCTAAACTCGCTGAAGAAACAGGACTGGAGATCTGGGTCAGCCATTTTCCTCCTGGAACAAGCAAGTGGAACAAGGTCGAACATCGGCTGTTTTGTTATATCACCCGAAACTGGGAGGGCAAACCGCTTTATGATATCGAGACAGTAGTTGAGCTTATCAGCTCAACAACGACAAAAACCGGACTGAAGGTTAAATGCGTTGTAGACGATCACGAATATCCAATTGGCAAAAAGGTATCGGATGAGGAAATGTCCAAAATCGACATCACACATTTCGGGAATGAAGCACATTGGAATTATATAATCAAGGGGCTTAAGTCTGAATAAATTGGGATTTATTTTTACGCAGTTCCTTAGAGATAAGTTGGAGGATATCATCCACACAGGTGGTGCATGGTTGTCGTCAGCTCGTGTCGTGAGATGTTCAGTTAAGTCTGGCAACGAGCGCAACCCTCGTGATCTGTTACTACCAGTAAGATGAGGACTCAGATCAGACTGCCGGTGACAAACCGGAGGAAGGCGGGGATGACGTCAAATCATCATGCCCCTTATGGCCTGGGCTACACACGTACTACAATGGCGCCTACAGACGGAAGCGAAGCTGTGAAGTGGAGCGAACCCGAGAAAAGGCGTCCCAGTTCGGATTGAAGTCTGCAACCCGACTTCATGAAGTTGGAATCGCTAGTAATCGCGGATCAGCATGCCGCGGTGAATACGTTCCCGGGCCTTGTACACACCGCCCGTCAAACCATGGAAGCCGGCAACGCCCGAAGCCGATGGCATAACCTGAAAAGGAGTGAGTCGTCGAAGGCGGGGCCGATGACTGGGGTTAAGTCGTAACAAGGTATCCCTACGGGAACGTGGGGATGGATCACCTCCTTTCTAAGGAGAAAGTACAAGGAAGCATTAAGTAACTAAGTTGGAGTCTGTAACAGAGTTTTGGAAGAGCGATCTTCCAGGCTGAAATTCATCTTCTTCTCGAAGAACAAAGTTCAAAAGAGAAGTACAGAAGAAACAGTCTAAACCATGGATCTTTGAAAAACGAACATCAGTATAAGACATAACAGAAGGTCTGACGTAAGTTGTAAGTAGCAACGTTACGAAAGTAACCGACTGAAAAGAGAGAAGAAATTCAATCTTTGAAGTCACAAGATTTACCAAGTCAGAAAACAGTTAACAGTTCTTATTAGAAAAATCTCGAAAAAGCATAGTTAAAAACAAGCATATTTGAAACTAGATCAAGCAAGGAAGGGCGTACGGAGGATGCCTTGCCACTCTTGAATGATGAAGGACGCATCAGACTGCGAAAAGCTGCGGGGAGCTGTCAGGAAAGCGACGATCCGCAGGTATCCGAATGGGGGAACCCGGCTGGAGTCATATCCAGTCATCCATGTCTTTGATATGGAGAGCAACCCGGTGAACTGAAACATCTAAGTAGCCGGAGGAAAAGAAAACAACAGTGATTTCCCGAGTAGCGGCGAGCGAAAGGGAATTAGCCCAAACCATAGCGATATGGGGTTGTAGGAGCGCAACAGACGAAACGCGAGTGAACAGGAACGTGATGGAAAGCACGGACACAGAAGGTGAAATCCCTGTACTGGAAAGCAAGCCAAGTAGTCAGCGAGATCCTGAGTACGACGGGACACGTGAAATCCTGTCGGAAGCAGGCGGGACCATCCGCCAAGGCTGAATAAGTAAGAGTGAGCGACAGTGAAGAAGTACCGTGAGGGAAAGGTGAAAAGAACCGCGCAAGCGGAGTGAAAGAGAACCTGAAACCGTATGCCTGCAAGAAGTCAGAGCCCGTCAAAGGGTGATGGCGTGCCTTTTGTAGAATGAACCGGCGAGCTGCTTTTGGATGCAAGGTTAAGCAGGAAAATGCGAAGCCGAAGCGAAAGCGAGTCTTAACAGGGCGAATGAAGTAGCCAGGAGCAGACCCGAAACCGGGTGATCTAGCCATGGGCAGGTTGAAGCAGAGGTGAAACTTTGTGGAGGACCGAACCGACCATCGTTGAAAAGCTGGCGGATGACCTGTGGCTGGCGGAGAAATTCCAATCGAACCCGGAGATAGCTGGTTCTCCCCGAAATAGCTTTAGGGCTAGCGTTAATGTAAGCCTGCGGAGGTAGAGCACTGAATTCATGATGGCCCCATCCCGGGGTACTGAATGGAATCAAACTTCGAATGCCGCAAGGAGAAAAGTTGGCAGTCAGAGTGTGGGTGATAAGGTCCATGCTCAAGAGGGAAACAGCCCAGACCGCCGGCTAAGGCCCCAAAATGATGACTCAGTGGAAAAGGATGTGGGGACGCACGGACAACTAGGAGGTTGGCTCAGAAGCAGCCACCCTTTAAAGAGTGCGTAACAGCTCACTAGTCGAGTGGCCCTGCGCCGAAAATGTACCGGGGCTAAGTCATCTGCCGAAGCCGCGGATAAGGATTGAAAGATTTTTATGGTAGGGGAGCGTTGCATGTTCATGGAAGCAGAATCGTGAGAGTCTGTGGAGGGCATGGAAGTGAGAATGCCGGTGTGAGTAGCGAGATGCAGGTGAGAATCCTGCACACCGAAAGCCCAAGGATTCCAGGGGAAGGTTCGTCCGCCCTGGGTCAGTCGGGACCTAATGATAAGCCGACAGGCGAAGCAGATGGAAAGCAGGCGAAGATTCCTGCACCCGCAATAAAGGCGATGGAGTGACAAAGACGGGAAGTGTGACCCTCTTAATGGATTGAGGGCCAAGCGCGGCAGTACGGATCCAGGCAAATCCGGATCAAGACGTACAGAGCGTTAGGGGTAAGTGAAATCGAAAGAAAGTAGCCAAGCACATGGAGCGGCTTTCAAGAAAAGCTTCTAGCTTAAACTTTATTGCGGCCCGTACCAAAACCGACACAGGTGGGCGCGCTGAGCAAGCGAAGGTGAGCGAGAGAACTGTTGCCAAGGAACTCGGCAAAATTGCCCCGTACGTTCGCAAGAAGGGGCGCTCGAGAGAGCCGCAGTGAAAAGGCCCAAGCGACTGTTTAACTAAAACACAGCTCTATGCAAAGCCGCAAGGCGAAGTATATGGGGTGACACCTGCCCGGTGCTGGAAGGTTAAGGGGATCTGTTATCCGCAAGGAGAAGCAGTGGTCCGAAGCCCCAGTGAACGGCGGCCGTAACTATAACGGTCCTAAGGTAGCGAAATTCCTTGTCAGGTAAGTTCTGACCCGCACGAAAGGTGAAACGATTTGGGCGCTGTCTCGGCAGCAGACTCGGTGAAATCTTAGTACCTGTGAAAATGCAGGTTACCCGCAACTAGACGGAAAGACCCCATGGAGCTTTACTGCAGCCTGGTATTGGGTTTTGGATGATCATGTACAGGATAGGCGGGAGGCTATGAAGAAGGAACGCCAGTTTCTTTGGAGCCGCCGTTGGGATACCGCCCCTGATGATTTGAAGCCCTAACGTGAAGAGAGAATCTTACAGACAGTGCCAGGCGGGCAGTTTGACTGGGGCGGTCGCCTCCTAAAGAGTAACGGAGGCGCCCAAAGGTGCGTTCAGTCTGGATGGAAACCAGACAGAGAGTGTAAATGCAAAAGCGCGCCTGACTGCGACACCAACAAGTGGAGCAGGGACGAAAGTCGGGATTAGTGATCCGGCGGTGCCGAATGGAAGGGCCGTCGCTCAACGGATAAAAGCTACCCTGGGGATAACAGGCTGATCCCGCCCAAGAGTTCACATCGACGGCGGGGTTTGGCACCTCGATGTCGGCTCATCGCATCCTGGAGCTGGATTCGGTTCCAAGGGTTGGGCTGTCCGCCCATTAAAGCGGTACGCGAGCTGGGTTCAGAACGTCGTGAGACAGTTCGGTCCCTATCTGTTGTGGGCGCAGGAGATCTGAGGGGAGCTGTCCTCAGTACGAGAGGACCGGGATGGACCTGCCAATGGTGCATCGGTTGTCACGCCAGTGGCACAGCCGGGCAGCCAAGCAGGGAATGGATAAGCGCTGAAAGCATCTAAGTGCGAAGCCAGCCCCAAGATAAGATCTGCGGTAGATAAGACCCCTTGAAGACTACAAGGAAATAGGCTGGGTATGGAAGTGGAGTGATCCATGAAGTTGGCCAGTACTAATCGGTCGAAAGCTTAATCTAAGATAACGAGAGTGCCTGTTGGAGTGATGAAGAATTGATGAAGGATATGGAACCAGAGTCAAAGACGCAAGTTAAAGACAATGATTCCAGAATCATTCAAAATCACAGACAGGCGGTAATAAGAAGTAAACGATCAGAAATGATCCAATCATAACTGTAACCAAGGTTATGTCGAAGCTGGTGTTTGTTTTTGAAAGATCCATGAGATAGAATGGTTAAGTCGCAAGACAAACCGGTATGGTGACGATAGCCAATGGGTCACACCCGTTCCCATCTCGAACACGGCCGTTAAGCCATTGAACGCCGACGATAGTGTAAAAGCAAAAATAGGAAGTCGCCAGACAAAAGCAGATCCCTGAAGAATAAAGGAGAAATCCGATATTCTTCAGGGATTTTTTTGCTTTAACTGAATATACTGGAAATGTAGAATTTCTTTCAGACTAGATCTGATTTGATACGATCTGTATGAACGAACAGAATCAACAGACAGGAGGAGATCCATATGATTCGCGATATTTGTAAAGATGAGGCATTTCTAGCTCAGAAAGCAGAACCAGCAACAAAAGAGGATCTTGGAATTGGCCAGGATTTGCGGGATACACTCACTGCGAATAAAGAACAGTGTGTTGGCATGGCGGCCAACATGATTGGTGAAAACAAACGGATCATCATCTTCGATGACGATGGCAAATATACAGTGATGTACAATCCGGTCATTGTGAAGATGTCCGATCCTTATGAGGCAGAGGAAGGCTGCCTTTCTTTGACTGGTACGCGAAAAACGAAACGATTTGGAAAGATCAAAGTGAAATGGCAGAACGAAAAATTCCAGACCCGGATTAAAAACTTTTCAGGATGGACGGCTCAGATCATTCAACACGAGATTGATCATTGCGAAGGAATTCTGATATGAAAAAACGAACCCGGATTCTTCTTTCCGTCCTGATTGCGGTTGCTCTGATCATTGGAATCGGCGGCTACGCTTATGTTTCGGACTACTATCATGCTGATGAGGCTGCCCAAGAAGCGATGGCCAGTCAGAATGGGCAAATCAAAGTTGAGCAGGATGGAAATGTGACTTGGTTTATCCCTGAAAGTCCAGCGGCAGGATTTATTTTTTATCCAGGTGGAAAGGTGGAATTCTCGGCCTATGCGCCATTGATGAAAGCCTGTGCCGAGAGGGGAATTCAATGCGCTCTGGTTCGAATGCTCGCCAATCTTGCCGTTCTGGATCCGAATGCGGCGGAGAGTCTAGAAGCAAAGTATCCGCAAATCAAGAACTGGTATATCGGCGGCCATTCGCTTGGCGGCGCCATGGCCGCAAATTATGCGGCTTGTCATGCAGATGAGTTTAAGGGGGTGATCTTGCTGGCGGCATATTCGACAAAAGATCTTGCCAATACCGGTCTTCGTGTTTTATCCATCTATGGCTCAAAAGATGGAGTCCTGAACCGGGAAACGTATGAGAAAGATCGTTTGAATCTGCCGGCGGATACCACAGAAATCATTCTGGAAGGCGGTAATCATTCGCAGTTTGGAAGCTACGGCCATCAGGAAGGGGATGGAGAGCCCACACTTTCCGACACCCAGCAGATTCAACAAACGGCAGAGGCAATTCAGACTTTCGTTTCTGATCAGACTAAGAAGGACTGACCACGCCGAAACTGGCATCACCCAACCTGTTCGTTTCCAAATTGACAATTTGTTTTGATTTTTTGGTAACTGGCCGTGCAGCTACGTACAATTTCTTGAATCAGTCTTCAAATCCCGTTAAATTGTTTTCAGAAACAGCAAATGAGGTAAAGAAAAGATGGCGAATACGAGCGGTATAGAAATTCCTGAATTAGTTCTAGCGGATATTGATGGAACTCTGGTTGAAGATGCAACACGAACGATGACTCCGTTTGTTCGAAGAGTGCTCCAGCATCTCCATAAAAAAGGTGTTCTGTTTGGAATTGCCTCCGGCAGACCTTGTGATGAATTGCCAAATACGATTGCTCAGTATGAAATGGGATTTGAACCGGATTTTATTGTCGGAATGAATGGCGGAGAAGTTCTTGATACCAGCACTGGTGAGGTAAGTGTATTTGATCAACTGCAGCCAGACAGAATCAAGACGATTATCGAAATGATGCAGCCTTATGATCAAGTCAATCCAGTCATTTACAGAGAGCATCTTCTGGTGTGCCGGTTTTATGATGATCTGATTCGTACATCAGAAGAACATGCGCATAAGAAATCCATTGTGGTCAAATCGGATGATGAATATTGGACAGAGCCAACCGGAAAAATTATGTTCCGTACCCAGACTCCAGAACAATGCGAAGAAATTGAAGCTTTTGCGAAAGCACACATTGATTCGACGTTAGCGGCTTTCAGAACTCAGCCTACTTTGTTGGAAGTTCAGGATATCAATATGAACAAGGGTGTGGCTTTGATGGAAATCAGCCGCAGAACTGGAATTGACCGTTCTCGGATTGTGGCTTATGGAGATGCCAGCAACGATAACGAAATGTTGAAAGCGGCTGGTCTTGGGGTATGCATGATCAATGGTCTGCCCGATACCAAAGCCTCCGCAGATGCCATTACTGAAAAAGATAACGATCATGATGGTATGGCGCATGATCTGATTGAGCGCTTCCCCAGACTTTTTGAAGACTTCGACATCGATCAGGCCTGATTGAATTACAGAGAGAAATAAACCCAAATAATTCATGGCTTTTTTCACAAAACCATTTTTCGTGTTTTGTCTTCAAAACGCAAACAAATCTTTCTCGATTCGGTTATCCACATTGTTTCCGGTGGAGGGGGGTACTTGATTTTTTCAAAAATGACGGGCAAAAACTGGTCGAAATCGCATATAACAACCTTTTGTCCACGACAAAAAGACAGTCCGAAGACTGCCGAATATAAAATTTTACTTTATTTAAAAAGGATTCAACACAAATGAGCGGCTATCCATCCGATTGTCCTGGACTTTTGCAGATATCGGGTGAATCTGTCGGCATGACGAAATGAACTGGCAATCTTCAAGTGAAAACTTCGCGCATGAAAGCTCAGCCTTGAAGCAACTTTCTGATACTTTTTCCGGAATGATCCACATGTCATATTCTGATCAGCACCTTCCATCACCCGGAACTGGAAAAAGTGAAAAAGGTTATAGGCAAGGCATTTCATAAGAAATTCAAAGGCATTGGCTTCAAATGAGCGATGCGAAAGCGTATTTGCCATGAAGTCACTTTTCAACTCCTTGGTGTAGTTTTCGCTGTTGCCTCTCTGACAATAGAAGTCGATGACCTGTTTTACGGTCATGTCTTCGATATTGGTGATTACCGCAAAAACATGAGGGACCAGCAGAAGCTGAGCCTGCCCTTTCTCATCCTCTTCTTCGGTGAAATAGAGCTTAAAACAGACCCTTCTGCTTTTTGAAGAGTTGGACATCTGATAGCGGATTTCTCCATAAAAAGGCTTAGCTGAAGTATAAGTGCTGTCTTCTTCGTGATCGGAACTGTCGTAGTAGGCATCCTGACATAAGCTTTCAAGTCTGTCTGTTCCTTTGGCTCTGATGGCATAACGAACTGGATTGAAACGGCCTTCAAACAGATCCATCAGGCTGCCCGAGTAAAAAGCAGCGTCTCCACGGAACATGATAATCCGTATTTTGCCAGCTCCAGTACAGTCAGGCAGTCGTTTGAGGACTTCGGCCATGATCGATTCAGCTTCGTCGGCAGAATAAGTGGATCCAGGACGCAGCCATGCCCCAACAAGGGTTTTCGAGTTGTATTCGTTAATGACAAATGGATGATATCCAGTCTGACTATAGTGATGGATCCATGCAGCCCCTTCCTGCTTTCCATAGGTATCGGTTTTTGTCGAATCGGCATCGAGAAGAATATCGTCCTGGTTAGAACTGATAAACTGACAGGCCTGATCCATAAAAATCGGCCAGAAAGCATTATTCGTATCTTCACAGACACGGCTGAAAAAACGGCTGACAGAGCTTTGGGAAGAAATCCCCTGAAAGTACTGACAAAGAATTGGATCTTTGGCAAGAACCTCCTGATCAGCCTGAGATGAATAACCAAGGAGATACTTGAAAACCTGCTGGCTCATCAAAGAGAAGTTGGAATTTTTCTGATGGCAGGATTGCCTTTCGTCCGAAAAAGGAAGGTCTGCATAAGGCTGAAGAAGTGAATTAGAATTGATGAAATCGAGAGGGAGAATTGCACCGGTGTCGGAAGAAAGATCCCCTCCATTAAATGAAATGTTGCATTCAGGAATAAAACCGGCCATACTGTTGTTCAGGGTGTGTGTCATTGTTCAAAATCCTTTCTTGGTTGTTTGTGCGAATAACATTGTACAGGAATGATGAACGATTTACACTCACCTGATTGGTGAAAAGCAAAATGGCCGGAAACACGTTCTTTAAAGGTGTTTCCGGCCATTTGTCGGTTTTGATGAATTGTTCAGGATAAAATGAAAAAATGATCCCTGAAAGCAGAATGCAAGAAGAACCGCTTCCACTGCTTTCAGGGATTTTGCTTGTTGCGAAAAGGTATTGTTACAGAAAGGGTATTGATGCAAGATTGGATTTTTTGATTGAGTTTATCAGGCTGGAATGCGCTGTCCAATAATCAGTTTTTAGAGGATGGAATACATTGGGCAACGGCGCCTGCTAATGTAGAAAGCGGCATCGTCTGTAAGACGACCTGCCCTGGTCCGGTTACCACAGTATTGAAGAAGCCTTCACCACCAAACAGTTTGTTTTTCATGCCTTTTACAGATTGCACATCAATGGAACAGGTGGATTCAATCATCGCCACATTACCGGTATCAACGATCAGCTGTTCACCCGCTTTGAGATCATACGTCCATTCGGCACCATCTAATTCCAGAAAAACGATACCAGGGCCGATAATCTCCTGCATAATAAATCCTTCACCGGAAAAGAAACCAGCCATCATTTTCTGTTGAAAGAAAGTGGATAACTGAATGGAACTTGATCCAGCCAGAAAAGCGCCTTTCTGAGCGATGATGGATTCACCTTCTTGCAGAATCACAGTTTTGATGCTGCCAGGAAAGGAAGAACCAAACGTAATTATTCCAGGTTGTTGGCGGGCGGTATAGACATTCTGGAAAATACTTTCGCCACTGAAGATCCGTCCGAAAGCTTTGCCTAAAGAGGTTCCCTGGGTCTGCATTTCCATATTTGGTGACATCCAGATCATGGAACCTTTTTCGGTGACCATGGATTCGTTTGTGTCCAGATCGCAGATGACAGCGGGAAAATCACCGCCAATAATTTGATATTTCATAACAGCCTCCATTCTGAATTTTCGCCATGAGCTGATTTGTGCCTAATGAGCTATGGGCAGAAATTCTTATTTTTTATCATCGCACAGTTTGTTTAGAATGGATGCTTTTCATCCCTTTTTCTTCTCTTCTTATCCGGATACCTATCGATCAAATAATCATAAAATATAGTTTCAGCTCATAGAGTCTTTGCTTACTCTTCTAATCCTTTCAAAAAACTTGATATATCCTTTACGGCTTTGGCTGGCCGATCACTCATAATCTCCCAAATCGGCGTTTCACTTTGTGCTTTAGAAAAATACCTTCGAGCACAGGATAGAACAGCAGCAATATCCTGTTTTTGAGCCATAGCGTCATACGCTTTGTCGTAAATGCACATATCAAATTTTTGCAAAGGCTCCTCATCTAATTCAATTTCGTATAAATGGAGTTTTGCGCGTTTTTCTTCAGGTTCTTGTTTCCAGCCTGCCTCATAGAGAATTTTAAAATTTTCAAGGTCGTCAAAAAAGTATTTGCAGTTTATTCGGCTTGGGCAGTTTGGAAATTCTTCTTTACGAACAAACTCGAAAACACCTTCAACACACCATTTTATATACTCAGAACGATCAAGATGTATCAATTGATCGGGTAGTAATTTCTTCGCCTGACCATTGGCTGCCACATCACAAAAGAAATCCATACCGATTTCAAGAGCATGTACAAATGGAAGCGTATATTCAGCTTTTTTCTCAAAATCATTTTTCATGTTTTCGCCCAACACAAGTGTCTGGCTCATATGGTATACAGTCATACTTGGCCTCCTATAAATATCAACCTAAATCGGTTTGTTTTATACTGTTCCATTCCATGTTTTTAGGATACATTTCTACTTTCCAAATCATTTAGCTTCATCAATCAGTAGAAAAGGCATTTCATCTTTCTGAACTCCCAGCCATTATCTGCATTTCCTCAAGCAATCTAATCTGTCCGGGATAAAGGTTTGCAGACCATAATCATTTGAAGAATCACATCCTGGATTTTAACATTTCTACCACTTCGAACATCAATTTGTTTGTAACAGAAGCCTGCTGGATTTAGTTATTTGGAATAAACACAACGTTGCCCAAGAAAATGTTAAAGTATAAAATAAGAATAACCAAGGAATGAATTTGTTTTTTCGATTGGAAGATTGATTCTGATAGTGTCGGATCGTTTTGCTGCCTTCTTGGCAATTGAATCAACAAGGATTTTTGCTTTTTTTTATCAATGAGGCCCAATGTCATTTAGCTTAGTTTTTGATAGTTAGTATTGTCCACCATCCGTGCACAGATGGTGGATTTTATATTTTCTGGTTTAACGAAAATTAGCTTTGACAACAACTCTATAATTGTCTAATTTAATCCTTATCACGTTGAAAACATAACTTTATAAGGAGGAAAATATGGCAACTAAAGTTACTTCGCCGTCCGTGATTTATCAAAGATTCATGAAATTCCTTGAGGAATTTGCCCACAAACAGGAGAAGATTCTTGCTTCTCAAACAGGAGCTTTCTCACGAAGTCATTATCGATCATCAAAAATAAACTTGTTCCATTTCCTGAATACATCCATTATCGGGAATGGATCAACACTCTCCGATTTATCCATGAACTATTTCGGCATGGGCAGTGTAAGACCATCTGCTTCGGCACTTGTTCAGACAAAAGCCAAGACTCCAGTCAGCGTATTTTCAACACTGCACAAAGCCACATTGGCACTTTATTCCATGGATAAAAAATATAAAGAACACAGGGTAATCGCTTTTGACGGAACCAATGAACCTGTTGCGCCAAATGAAGATGAACCTGACTACATCATTTATACCAAGAACAAGGAAAACATTATCCGGGCCGGTATTCATGTTAACGCAGCCTATGACGTACTTAATGACAAATTTTTAGCCATCGTCACTCAAGACCAGAGGTCCAAAGACGAACGGGGCGCTGCTATGAAAATGGTCAAGGAGATTCATGAAGCTTATCCTGGCGAGACATTTCTCTTTGTCATGGACAGAGGGTATTTTTCTTATCCATTGTGTAAGCTTATTGAATCCTTAGGGCACAAATACCTCATACGTATGAAAGAACGAGAGTATAGCTGCCTGACTTATACACAGCTTGACCATACAGAAGACCAGCAGATCAGCCGCATTCTTACCCACCACCAAAGAAAAGAGGAAAAAGAAAACCCCCAGATGAAATACCTGGTCAAAAAATCAATGAGACAGATTGATCAAGAATCTGAATTTATTGATTTTGACTGCAGGGTGGTAGCTATCGAGATTGGCGACAACGTCTGGGAAGGACTGATTACCAATCTGGATGAAGCAGAATTTCCTCCGGAGGCTCTTGGATTTATTTACCACCTAAGGTGGCGAATCGAGCAGAGTTTCTCCTGGCTTAAATATGGAATAGGAATGAAACGTATCCACTCGATAAAAGCAGAATACATCATTCAGGAGATTTATTCATCCCTTATCTTCTACAATCTGGTTTCCGAGATCAAAAAGTGTGTTCTTGAATCATCTCAATCGGATAATAAAGAAGAGAAGCAGACAACTTATGAATACCAAATCAATACAACTAAGGCGATACGGGCTATCAGGAATACGTTTACTCCGAAATGGACGAAAAAACGAACAATCTGTCAAATTACAAAAGCGGAGTTTCAAGCTCTGACTGAGGAGCTGCTAAGAGAAAAACTGCCCGTTCGGCCGGAAAGGAGCTTCAAGCGAAATCTCCATCCCAATCGTTTGATATGGTTCACTTACCGATAAGTGCATTATATGCGCATCTTATTGATACAAACCACCCATACAATTCTTAAAAACGGCTCTTATCGAAGGGTTGTTTTTAGTGTACCTATTTTGATGAATACAGCCAAATCAATCAGTATATTTTGTGCTTGGTTGGTGCATATGGATATAATCAGCAGCAAATTCTATTCCTATCATCCACTTTGTCTTTGATTTTTATACAAAGTTTGAGGTCATATTTTTCTAGCTAAATGACATTGCAATGAGGCCTGAATATTTTGAAGGGAGAAAGTTGTATGCGTAAAAATCGGTTTTTGATCAATCTGACCCTGATTTGCATTGCCTGTATGGTGATGGTTGGAGCGATGGCTGCAATGCTGCTGGCAAAAATCAGCCAGACAAGTGGATTCCTGATCATTGTCATCAGTCTGGCCGTTTGCTGTTGTGGGCTGGCGTGGACAAACTATCGGTACAATGCCTATGGCAGACAGTTTGCATCGCGATATCCAGATGCTGGTCAAAAGAAGAAAATCTGAAATACCATAGAGCCAGATGTTTTTTTCAAGAGTCTGACAGGAATTGAAAATCAAGAAGGAAAAGCCGCTGAAGAAGATCGTCAAATGCTTTTACCATCGGAAAAATAATCAGTAGTAAGAAGCACTACCAGTATCAGCAAACAGAAGAAATAATAAGAAGCCAAAAATGGAAAGGCCTCGAGAGATGGAAGTTCATCTTTCGAGGCCTTTTGTATGCTGCCTGGATCAGCGCATTATCGTTAACTATCCTTTAGTTCAGAAAATGGAGCACAAGGCAATCCAGCTCTTCCATGTTTCCAGGTCAAAGAAGAATGGCTTTATTGCCCATATTCTGGGCGAACGGCTGAAACATCGAAGGCTTCATACATCCCCAGATTTGTCTGTAAGTAAATTCGATAGCAGGGAATCAGCCATTGCCCAGAGAGATCAGCTTTCCAGATCAGCCAGATGTGATCAGAAGAAGGAGATTCGTAACCGTCAGGGACTTCGAAGTCATCCAGGACTTCCTGCAAGGTCAGCAGCGGATATTCATAGGCAGATGATACGGTATCTAAAGGATAGAGAATGGATTGAATGCCCTGTGTATCTGCATAGACAATAATGGCTTCGATCTGGGAAGCAATGAGATTGTCAATTTCATCGGATTGGCGCTGATAGATCCGAAAGCGGAATTGGTGGTCGCTTTCAGTCTGACGGACAGGCTGCAATTCGATAACGGGATCTGAAAAAGGAAACAGGGCAGGGTAAGTTTTGATAATATTTTCCATGGCGAGCAGGGCTTGTTGGGAAGTGGTGGCTGCAAAAGGAATCGAACCATTCACAAACAACTGCCCATAATCAGCATTAATTAAATCCAGACGCCCATATTGAGTCTGAGCAAAGATGGAGGAATTTAACAAATAGGGTTCAGGATCAGCCTCAATCAGGGAAGCACAGATCTGGAGTTTTTCAAGTAAGGAATTCAGTTGGTCCTGGATAGTTTTGGTGTCGCTTTGATCAATCTGACGATCTGGGAGGGCTTGGGTATAACGAAAAACAGGTAAATGGGTCGGCCATTCCTGGTCAGCGTGCGGGTTGGTGGTCAGCGTGTAGAAGCCGACAACCCCTAAATTGGCCGCGCCGCTGGCATTGAGGGCCGTCTGCCCCAGAGAATCCAAAGGAAGCCGGGGAAGCGTGCGGGCTACAGACAGAGGCAGAAAGACAAAGCCCATGGTCAGAACCAGGACCAGTGCTGCTGGAGCTAAGAAAAGAAATAGGGATCGTTGGGGGCGAAGGGAAGCCTGAGTTAAGGAGTGGATCAGTCTTTGTTTCTGGTCATCGCTTAGATAGATTTGATCAAGTTGTTGGCGGTACTTCTGTTGGGATGAATCTTCAGAATGCATACAGACTTCCTTTCCAGATTGGTCACTGGTCTTGTTCTGTTGTGGGGTGGTAGTTTTCTGGCCTTCATGTTGGGCTTTGTCTTCATTCATGTCTCTGCCTCCAGAATGGTTTTCAGGTGGGTCCGCCCACGGGAGAGCAGGCTGTAGACTGTCCCTTCACGGCACTTCAGGATTTTAGCAATCTCTCTTGCGGGCAGGTTTTCATAATAGTGCAGGTAAATAGCTGAGGCTTCGCGGGCCGGAAGTTTTCGGATTTTGGCCAACAGATCCATCTGGGCGGAATCAAGGAGTGATGGATCTTGGAAAGCGGGCTCGACGGTGGGGTATTCCGAGCGCATTTTCTGCCACCAGTGCCGGTGATAATCCGTGCATAAGTTCAGCACGACCCGATAAAGCCAGGCTTTTAAATGTTCAGAGTTCTGAAAGGTGCGGTGGGTGTTCATCAGGCGCATGAAGGCTTCCTGGACTATGTCCTGCGCCTGGACTGGATCGCAGTGATGCATCGCCAGCCGGTACATGCCATCCGCAAATTGCCGCACAACATCTTCAATATTTTCTTTGTATGCCATACGGCGTTTCCTTTCTGTTCGATTTCTCTTGTCATTTTTTGCCGCAATACTGATCCAGCTGCGATATTTTTAAAGCAACCTGGCTGCACGCCAATTGGATCGATTTTTCTTCTGGATAAAGTTACAGTTTACAGCTGCTTGTAACTTTCGACCTGGAAGATGTAACCATCGTCTTCACTTTCAAGAAGTGTTCCGGTCAGGGCCGCTTTGCACGAACCAATTCCAACCTCTCCATTCAATCGCAGCCGGATGTTTTCTGTATCGCCTAACAGAAAAAGCATCGGGTGCCCCTGATCGTCCATGGGAGCATTCTGGGGCAGGTTGCCGATCACGATAAAACGGGATCCAACAAGGCTTTGTGCATTGTCTAAGACTGAAGCCACAGGATAGGAATGCAGCTCCTGATCACTTCGAGATGCATTTTGGATGGATGGATTCGAGAGAGTGGAACTGGAGTCAGTTGGAGAAGATGAATCAGCGACAGGAATCGGGTGAAGATTCTCATCGCCCTTGGCCGCTTGGCCAGAGGGTTCCTCTTGCTGGCTTTCTGATTGGGGAGTGGACTCTTCGGTTTCAAATGGTTCACTGGTGGTGTTTGGATTTTTCGTACAGCCACTCAGGATTACGGCTGAAAATAAAATGGCAGAGCTGATTCGCGAAATTTGCTTCATAATAAAACCTCCTTCACTTACAACACGATTGAGCAGGACAATTCCTTGCGTCAAAAAATATTTTCGCAAAAACGAAAGAATCACAGAAGAATCATAGAAGCCAGATAAAAGAGTAGATGGGCAGGCAAAAAGAAAACCCGGTCTGCGATCAAAAAGATCACAGACCGGGAAGACAGACAATAGATAGAATTTAAAGCTGAAGGCGAATTCAATGATTCTTGTATGGTGAATTCAGAGATTCTTGTATGGCCTAGTAAGCACCGTTAACAAGACTGGCCGTTCCGCTGGTTGCAGAGAAGCCTGGAACACCCTGGTTGGTAACATCAACGCCGTTCTTTTCAACTTTCAGGTTTCTGAACTCAACGCCCGCATTGCAGAAGTTATGAAGAATGTAGGCATTTGGAGTCGTCAGCTGAGTTTTGTACAGACCAACAAGCTGGTCGTTAACAAAGGCAGCCATATATCCTTTTGCATAGTAATGAACAGTCAGATGAACAAACTGGTTGTCGACGATTTTAGGGGCAATGGTATTGACAGAGTAGAATTGTTCACCGCTTGTTCCCGCATTTGCGGGGAAGTTGATGACAGTGACGTTGATTTCCCCCTGCTTGAACAGGGCATCATTTCCAGCCTGATAGTGCAGTTCGATTCCAATCTGCCCGGAGCCGCTGCCATTGCCAGCAATCACAAACTGTGTTTCGTAGTCAGATTTTCCCTGACCATTGATCGCAATGTCTCCAGAAAACGCAATGACTGGCGTTTCGTTGTCCAAATCTGTGTAATCGAACATTTTGTTAGAATACAGAGTTCTGTAGGATCCTGGATTATTCTGTTCAGCGCCGCCGGCACCGGTTACGTTTTCATCGACCTTAACTGTGCGGTTTCCTGGATTTCCTTCTTCGATACCGAGGTCAGCAACTTTCCAGGCGACACCTTCATTTTTCCAGCCAACACTAGCCAGATGGTTTTGTTCAGTCTGGCTTGTTGTGTAGTTATGGGTTCCGGATTTTGCGTTTGGATTGTAAGCAACATACAGATTCAGGTCCCCGCTGGAGTAGAAGACTGGACTTCCGCCATTGTCCCATTTCCATCCCAGTTTTACGAGATTGTCTGCTTCGTCTTTATTGACCGTATAGTAGTGATCGCCGCCATTGGCATTTGGATTGTACAGACGGTAAACAGGATCGCCAGTGTTGTACGCCTGCCATCCCGTTCCCTCATACAGCCAGCCGACGCTGATCAGATGTGTGCATTCGCTGCGGTCAGTTGTGTAAAAATGTTCGCCAGTATGCGCGTTATACAAGCGGTAAACCGCAGAAGAGTTTGCTGGAGTGCCTGGATTGAGAACAGGCACGACCCCACTCAGCAATGAGGCGGCTAAACTCATCGCTGCAAGTGTTTTGAAAGCCATTTAGAAATCCTCTCTTTTCTTTGGGTTCCACACATATTCACAAAGTGTGGTTAAGTATATTGATTATTGTTAATCTTAATCGTTAGAATGGCAATATCTTAATCGTTAGAATGGCAATACCTTATGAATATTGTCCGGTTGTCATACTTGATTCTCACTGACCCCATGGCAAGCCATGGGGGGTGAAATACACCCCTGTTGCTTGACAGGACAGCTTCGGCTGTTGTCTGTGAGTAGCCTTGGTGAATATTGTCTTCGGACGATACGAACTCCGTTGTTTATGTCATCACACCTTTAAGATATCGTTCTAGTCTTAAGCTCTGTGGCTCTGCTTTAAAAGCCTGTTCGGGGTAACAGGCGGTGAGCTTGAGCGTAAAAAGCATTTACAACATTGGCGAAGGACACCTTACATCCTTCAGGCTGGTTTATTTACCGAAAGGAGGCATCTGTAATGCCGGAAGCTTTGACCTATGTTCTGGACATTGATGGCAACCCATTGATGCCGACCAGACGATGCGGAAAGATCCGCAGACTCTTAAAAGCAAAGAAAGCTAAAGTAGTAAAGAGAACTCCTTTTACCATCCAGCTTTTATATGAACCTGATACTCATGTGGTTCAACAGATCACATTAGGCGTCGACGCAGGATCTAAACATATTGGATTGTCCGCATGTACAGACGCAAAAGAACTCTATGCAGAAGATGCAAAGTTGAGAACCGATGTATCTAACAAACTGACCGCAAGAAGAGAGGCGAGAAGAACAAGAAGAAACCGCAAGACAAGATATCGAAAGCCAAGGTTTAACCACCGGGTGCATTCAAAACACAAAGGATGGCTGGCGCCTTCTGTGGAGCAAAAGATTACATGCCATTTAAATGTTATCCGGAAAGTGACAAAGATCCTGCCGGTTTCAAAGATCGTGATTGAGACAGCCTCTTTTGATACACAGAAACTGAAAGCACAGCTTGCAGGGCAAAAACTTCCTGAAGGCAAAGATTACCAGAATGGCGAAATGAAAGACTGGCTCAACGTCAGAGACTATGTACTGTCCAGGGATGGATACACTTGCCAGTGCTGCAAAGGAAAATCCAAAGACAACAAACTGCAGGTCCATCATATTCATCAAAGAAAAGATGGAGGCAGCAACCGTCAATGAAACTTGGAGCAGACGCGTGCTTTGCTGCTTCTTGCCTGTTCCAGTTTAGTCTGTTTCAACCGTTTCTATCGTTAAATCCAGACGACGGATTTTCCATAATGGGGAGCGAAAGCGGATCTTCTCAACTTGCTGGGGGTCAATGTTAACAATCAGATTGCCTGGTTCACTTCCAAGTTCGGCCATGACCTGGCCATCTGGAGAAACAACCATGGAATGTCCATAGCTGGTATAGCTTCCATAGTCGGCTTGTGCGGGATTGACGGCACAGATAAAAACCTGGTTTTCCATGGCTCTCGTCTGAAAGAGTGGTTTCCAGTGTTTCTTTCCTACTTGTTCATTAAATCCGCAGACAGCCGCAATCAAAAAACAGTCTTTCGCAATCAGCCGATAGTTTTCACAAAAGCGGTTGTCATAACAGATCAGAACACCAAGATATCCCCAGGGCGTCTTGATTTTGCAAAGGGAATCTCCTGGGGTAAAGACATCCCTTTCCCGATACGTATGCTTTGAAGTATGCACTTCCAGTAAGTGCGTCTTGGAAGGGGTAGCGGCGATCTTTCCATTGGCGTCAATAATGGCGCATGCATTGTAAAGATGCCCATTCTTTTTGCAGGGAAGGGAGCCGGCCACAATCCAGACGCCAAGCTCTTTTGCGCGCTGGCAAAGGGCATCCATCATAAACGACCATTCATCCTGATGCTCCAGAATCTTCTCATTGATAAACGGCGTATTCCAAAGTTCAGGCAGAATGACCAGATTGGCCTGCCCTTCAACAACAGCGGATTCAATCTGAACCAGAATCTGGTTTAAGTTTTCTTCTTTCTGTTCGCCAACCAGCGGCTGAATCAATCCAACAATCATGTGCTGACCTTCTTTCTTTGCAGATCTTTTCTTCCAGTCTACTCATATTCACAGAATCTGAAAACAACCAGTCATCTTCAAAAAGGCGGACTCATCTTTGGAGATTTTAAGCTTCAGGCATCCTGATCAATTTCAAAAAAGCCACGCACTATACTAAAGAAAACTGGACCGGAAATATGAAAATGCGAATAATGGAGGGTATATATGTCAATTTTAAAATTAGCACCAGCCTCTGTGGTTGATGAACCCGATAAAAAAGCCATCTCGAAACTGATCAGCACGGATGAACCTCTTGCAGCTGCTTCTACGTATCTCTTCTCAGCCAATCCTGAATACGGAAGCGTTGTTGTCAGCGGAGACAAAGCCGGTATCTCCTTTAGCCAGTGGCTCATGGACTATGGGTATCATGCCTTAGGTACGGATTGCGATCAGTACGGAAAGCTGCCGCTGGAAATCCGCGGCCTGGGTGGAGAAGAAGGCAAACTGTTTTACAGTCTCAACAAAACCAAGCCAAGTCTGTGGGTAATCACTGAAGCCAAACCAGGGGCAGTTGTCTATCTCGGTGAGGGTGAAAAGACTGAATCAGCCCAATTCTTAGCTTCTCTGACGGACGGGTCGTTTACAAAAGGGATGGAAGATTACGAAGTTGTTCCCCAGATGACTGCTGAAGTGGATGCGGGAACGACCTATGTGGTCGATGACAGAGTCCGCATCCTGGAAGTCACCCCTACAGTCGATCTGCCTGCCGAACTTCATATGCATGTCTTTGATCACGAAGAAGAAATTGAACACTGCGATGATCCTGATCATGATCACGATCATGACCATGGCTATCATCAGGGCGATGGTGTCATTGATGGCAGTGCAAGTTTCTCAGCCGGCGAATCCAACAGCCTGTATGAAGCGGACTTCTATCTGGTGGATGGCTCCATGGAAATGAGTACTGATTCCAGAAGCTTCAAAGTTCTGGTCTTCATGTCGGGAACGGCTGTTGTCGATGATCACGAAGAAACGATTCATGCCGAAAAAGGAACGGTTATCTTTGCTCCAGCCAGCAGTAAACCTTTCCGCATCACTGGCAACTGCAACTTCATGATGGTCCACCTCAATGCTTAACTGATTTTGATCAGTAAGCTGCCTCAGTACCAGAAAAATGGAACTGCAATCCGCATGCGATGCATGTCATGAGTGCCAATATCAAATGTATTGAACAAAAAGCATTCCCACGCGGAGTGCTTTTTTTGCGGGCTTCCCTGCAGCAGAGTCTTTTCAGACTGAAACTGGCGGTAAAAAAGCGGATGAATCTCTCTTTTCAGAGCACAAGCATCTGAAAAAGGATTCTTCCGCTAATTTTTTACGTTAACGAAAGAAACACATTATTTTCTACGGCGCTTTTTTCTGGATTTGCGCTCGTCTTCATCGGGCAGTTCAACATCCACAATATAGCGTTCAAAGGCATTGACGACGGTTGTTTCTTTATAGGTGGAAATTCGGGGATAATCGCCATAGTTCATGTGGACATGACCATGGAAATAGTATTTTGGGCGATGTTTATCGAGAATAGCAGTAAAGGTTTCAAATCCTTTATGAGGCAGATCCGGGCCGTCATTGTGCCCGGCAGCAGGAGCGTGCGTTACGAGAATATCAATTCCGCGATGGCGGATAAAGGAATACCACAGGGAAAGATACCGGCGGTTCATTTCCGCTTCCTGGTATTGATAGGGACCCGGCTTATACCAGTACGATCCGCCCAGACCTAAAATCCGCAGGCCGCGCCACACATAAATGCGGCCATCGATATTCACGCAGCCATGAGGCGGCTTGTGAATATAGGAAGAATCATGATTGCCAGGAATATAGAGGACTTCACCGCGAAAGACATCCGCAATGAAGGTCAGATATTTAGCCGGCAGATCTCCGCAGGAGATGATCAGATCGATGCCTTCAAATGTTTTTTCATTATAGTATTCGTAATACGCTTTGACTGGTTCGTCAGCAAGAACCAGAATTCTGGCAGTCTTCGGCATCAGAAATCCTCCTCAATCGGATGGTTCAGTCTTTTCAACAAGACGGGTTCAAAATCAATATAAAAGTAATCATAACAATTCCTACCAATAGTCTACAAAGAATGGGAACGTTTCTGAGAAATCGTGACTGATCAGGTGAAAAGAAAGGGGATTGATCACGCTGAAAAATTTTTGACTAAAATAGAAGCCAGAACAATAAACCAGAAAGGAGAAGCTGCCAGAAGTCTGAACGATCCATGCACTTCCCAGAATTCCCATCAAAAAATGAGAATAAGACAGAAAGGCAAAAGATATCTAAGACTTAAGAACGGCAGCAGGACTGAATCCGAAAGCGGGCAGAAATCATACCGATTTTATAAAACCTCTGGATTGAGTCCCTTGTGACAGGAAATGGTAACTAAGGATTTACAACCCCGCCAGGCCGGAATTCTGATGCCGGTTTTTTCGATTCCCTCCCCTTATGGAATCGGTGATTTTTCTTCCAATACATATCGCCTTATCAAAGATTGCTCCCAGGCAGGACTGAGCATCTGGCAGATTCTACCACTGGGGCCGATTGAAACTGGCGAAGGCCCTTATAGAACGTATTCGTCGTTTGCGATTGATCCGATTTATATCTCGATCGAAGAACTTCAAAAAGACGGCTTGCTGGAAACGATCACCACCCTCGATTCCAATCCGGATGAAGTGGAATATGCAAAAGTGCGCGCATTTAAGGAGCCATATTTCAGACAGGCCTTTGAAGCGTTTCGAAGAAGTGAAAACGAAAAGCTGAAAAAAGACTGGAAATCATTTTTAAAACAGGCATATTGGTTAGATCGTTATGCCTTATTTATGGCGCTGAAAAAGAAAAACGGTATGAAGCCCTGGATGGAGTGGCCCATGGAAGAGCGCCAGAAAACAACCCCCGATGAAAGCCTGGAACAGGAAGTCGAGTATCAGAAATTCCTGCAGTGGCAGGCGTTTTGGCAATGGCGCAAGATCATTGATTTTGCCCACGCGCATGGCATTCATGTCATTGGGGATATTCCCATTTATGTCTCGGGCGATTCGGCTGATGTGTGGCAATATCCCGAGGCTTTTGAACTGGATGAACAGGGGAAGCCGCTGCAGTATTCTGGATGTGCTCCAGATGATCTGGGCGATGGTCAGTTCTGGGGAAACCCGATTTACAACTGGGATGCTTTGAAGAAGATGAATTATGACTACTGGATCAAACGACTGGGCTGGTCGGCTTGCTTAACCGATACCGTGCGCCTGGATCACTTTATCGGCTTTGACCGATATTGGGCAATACCGGCCGATAATCCAGTGCCAAAAGCCGGCCACTTCGAAGAGGGACCCGGGGAAGCATTGTTTGATGCCGTATTTAAAGCTGATCCTTCGCTGTCCTTTATCGTTGAAGACCTTGGTGTCCTGCGTTTGCAGGTGACTTTACTTAAAGATAAATACGGCATGCTTGGCATGCGGGTTTCGCAATATGCTTTTGGTCCTGCAGAAGAAAAAGCGGGGTATCGGCTGCCAGAAGCCTGCATCGTTTATCCAGGCACCCATGACAATGATCCCATCGAGGGCTGGTATGCCTCTTTGCCAAAGCACGAACGCAAACAGATCAATAAGATCTTCCGTCACTTAAAACTGAAAGGCCGCAGCATTTCTGACCGTATGGTGGACTATTGCCTGAAGACGGACTGCCGGATTGCAATTCTGCCGATGCAGGATCTGCTCAACTTCGATGAGACGACCCGCATTAACCGGCCGGGCACGCCTGGGGATGAAAATTGGAAGTGGCGGCTCAATGATTTTGCGCTGTTCGAAAGCCGGCTGGATTCGATCCGCCGTAAGCTCAAAAATACCAACCGTCTGGTCAGCAGAGTTCATTAAGTTGATCGGCCTGTCTGGATTCATCCAGGAAACAGGACAGACCAGACCGAAAACTCAGATCCAAAAATCAAACCAGAAATTCAGACCGGACCAGGCTGCAGGCAGGGAGGTCTGATCAGAAATCCTGCATAAAATATAGAAATCCTGAACAAAATATAAGGAAAACAGGAAGATCAGAATTGTCTGCTGGTTATGAACAGCCTCTAACTCTTTAAAAACTGCAGACCATTCACAAGGTCTGAAAAACTTGCTCAATCGAAGCGGCAGGCGATGTATACTCTCATCAATCCCCCAAGAAAAAGGCGGCCGCCAAAGCCGCCTTTTTCTTGGGGGATTGAAATCGAATTGAACCCAGGATCCAGGTCTGAATTGAGGCCTTTTGACCAACTGTTTCTGATACAGAAAAGAAACTGCATTGAACCAGTCTGCTGACCATAGAAACCATCAAACAGACTTTGGATAAAATAAAATTGTCTGCTGATGCCGAGAATTCAATCCTTTCATGAAATCATATTCTGAATAGACCAGTTTCTGTCCCTTAAACGATCTTAGTCTTCCAGCGGCAGATCGAGCGTGAAGGAAGAACCGGCCGTTAGGGTTTCGTTTTGAATCTTTTCAAACAGAGAATTGAGGAAGTCTATCGCCGCAGGCCCATCGACTTTTTTAAGGGTATCTGAACGGGAAGTGGAGGCAGTATATGTCTGGCCATCATAGACAAATGTGTCTTCCAGATCCAGGAGCGCTTTTTCAATTGCACCTTGGGCATTGAGATGGAAAGTCAGTTCGGCCCTGGTGGTCTGATACGTGTCTGCCATGTAATTGCCCGTTTCAAACAGGTCTTTGCGATCCTTTTGCCGGTCGAGTACCTGGTTATAGGTGTTCAGATTTTTGGCCTGAACGGTAAACAGATACCCATCTCCATCCGGTTTGATCTCGAAGGTATAGAAATCCGGATTTTTGTAGGGAGCAATGGGCAGGGCGTTGCCAAACATCGAAGAGAACAACTGTGTTTCGTTGGCAATCAGATTCTGACGAATCTGTTCGTCACTTAAGTTCGAAGTTTCTTCTTCTTTACCGGGAAGAATACTTTTGAGCGTCAGGGTCGGATTTGGAGTTGTGTACTGTCCGCTATCAAAGCTGGCAGAAAGAGCAGTTGTAGACTGGGCATCCATTTTGACAAAAGCGACGTAGGCATCCGAGATTCCACTGGGGGCATTGCGGGTGACTTCGTAGAGGGTGGTTCCCTCTAAGTAGCAGGAGAGAATCTTATCCGCGGTTTTGGTTTTCAAAATGAACTGACGTTGCGTATTTGTTTCAGGAACCTGGCTTGAGCGCAGCTGATCGATCTGGAAGCAATAGTCATAGGCAGCAGCAGTATGGCTGATCAGAGCATTAAAAGCGGCATTGACTTCTTTGGCAGAAGACTGGTCGGAAAGAGCGCCCAACTGCTCGAGAACACTGGCCTGATTTTCTTTCGAGGTGTTCACGGTGTCCGAAGAGGAAGCAGACGAAGATGAGGTGCTGATCTTTGCCTGAACAGAACTTGAAGGTGTTTTTTCTTCCGAGAAAACGGAATTGGTGGAGGAAGGGCTTGAAACCTGTCCATTTGGTGTGGTACAGCCGGCAAGGAAGAGAACAGCCCCGAAAAGAAGGGCAGAAAATTTACGCATGGAAAAATCCTTTCATTGAACTGGCGGCCATCTGAAAAAAGCTGGACTTTTCAAGTGTTCTGCTTAGAAAAGGCAAAAAACAGAAAGTAAACGCTCTTGCAAAGACAACAGTTCAGACTGGAGTTGAGCTTTCAGACTGACCAAATCGAAAAATTGACCGAAATTTGATTCGATTATTTGTTACAATAACACACACAATCAGACCAGGCGCCTAAAAATGTGCGGTCTGATCTGGATTGTTCTGTTTCAGACAATCCAGATTCAGCGGATCCTGGCAAAAAGAAAGGTCATTTTATGGAAGTCTATGCTGAATACAGCGTTCCGGCGATCCCCAAGTTTTCCCAGCTGATGCTTCGCAATCTGCTGATTTTAATGGGGATTCTGTTCTTTATCCTGTCTCCGACACTTTACTACACACTGGTTTTTTCGATTACCTGTTTTACGCTGGCTTACTATTACAATCATTCGCTGCGAATCGACTATGAGTACATCATCTGCAACGATGAATTTCATATTGACCGTATTGTCAATAAAAACAAACGCCGCAAAGCCTATCGTCTGAATCTGCAGTTTCTGGAAGTCTTTACGGATATGCAGTCCGTTGTCGATGAATATTCCCGTTCCAAACTGCGCGGACGGCGGGTCATCCGCAAAAACTTTCGCAACCCGAAATACAAACCCTATCTGCTCGTAGTGCACGATGCAGATCGAACCGAATGTGTCATCATCAACGGATCTGCTGAACTTGTCCAGGCCTTCCGCCAGCGCTATCCTCAGAAAAGCAAACTTTCTTTTGAAACCTTAACCGAACTGCGTACGGTTGAGGCCGGATAGAAGAAACCCTCTTCTAAAAAGAAGGGCGATCTGAAGCGAAGAAATCTGTTTTTTAAAATCTTATTCGATATCCAGTTCAGTCCAGTTTTGATCTGCTTTTTGGCAGATCAAAACTGGACTTTTTCAGGTCTGCTTTTTGATTCATTATCGATTTGGCTAGACTCGACTCACTCGACTCGTTCCTGTTCAGCAAAAAAATATCAGATTCGAGATGGAAAGCCTTTTTTGATTTGCAGGGCGCAAAGAGACAGAAGAGGCAAAAGGGGCTAAAGGGACTAAAGGAATAAAGACGGTTTCATACCCAAAAAATGTGTCTTTTCCATACTTTTTTGTGAAATTATCCGATGTGTGCATAAAGATAACTGTTTTGTTCTTTGATTTTGATTGGTCCTACCATTTGTGGACGATAAGTACTAAAAACGTGTTCGTTCAGGATGGCAGGAAAACCATTTCAATGAAATTTTGTTAGAAATTTCACATGGAGTGGATTACAATAGGCCACGGTTCACAGAAAAGTTGTGCTCAATGAGAAGCATCCGTTTGGCGGGCGGCTTCAAGTTCGATGAAATGTCGACAAAATATCAAAACCCGGCTGTTGCTCTTGGCAGGAGGTTGCATACCTGTCAAGCAGCTCGGCAGTCATCTGCGTTCTGGGTTTGGCAGCGATCAGAAAAAAGAGGCGGACTGTGAGTAGACGATCAGACGCATTGAGCACGCATTCCATTGGCTGACAATGGAGTGCTGAGTGTTGGGCAATTCCGAAAACGGGCAAAACAGGCAATTGGATAGGTAAACGATGCGCGAAATAAGATCTTATATTTGCATAAACGTTGCATGAGCTTCGAAAAATGCGTTCGAATGATCAAAAAACGGTCAAATATGGAATTGAACGGAAGGAAATGGGGATTTTTCTGGAATTTGCACAAAAAAATTAGGCGCTTTCTGCGAAATTGCGATATAAATTAACTATCTGAATTCTGAATCCGTTTTCATTCTTGAAAGGCATGAGAACTATTGCACAACATGGCCACGGGACAGACCGCTATCAGAAAGAGTTGTTCCAGACTCTCTGCTGTCTTTGGCAAATTAGATCGAAATGTTGTGCTTCTGTTTCGTAAACACGGCTCTGAAGCACCGAAAAGAATGAACGTCTTCAGAAAAAACTGAATCTTGCGCAGTGCGGGATTCAGACTCATTTCTGTAATTTTGACATAAGGAGGAAAATCAAAATGGAAATGAAAAAACTTAGCGCCGGCTTGATGGCTGGTCTGATGGCTCTGTCTATGGCAGGCTGCGGCGGCAGTGGTAATTCTTCTAGCGGAAGCACAGCTGGTTCGAGTGCAGCTGCTGGTTCCCAGGCCGCTGGCTCCGAAGAAGCAAAAACAGTCACCATGACCGTTTCCGGTCCAAGTGAAGACCAGACTTCTGAAGCAGATCCGAACAAAGGATGGCTGCAGGAACAGTGCGAAGCTTTCGCCGCTTTACATCCAAACTGGAACATTACATTTGAATACAAAGTCATTCCGGAGGGATCTGCTGGTGACGAACTCGCAAAAGACCCTGCTGCCGGTCCTGACGTATACCTGTATGCTTCTGACCAGATCGGCCGTCTGATTGAAAAGAATGCCATTTCCCGTTTCGGTGGTGCAAACCTCGATGTGATCAACGAAAGTACAGATCCTTCCCTGGTAAATACTGTTACGTATAATGACGGCGTTTATGGTGTTCCATTTACTTCCAACACTTGGTTCATGTACTACAATAACGAAACTTTCTCTGAAGAAGACGTTAAAAACCTGAACACTATGCTGGAAAAAGGCACGGTAACCTTCCCAATTGATAACTTCTGGTATTCCGCATCCTTCTTCTATGGTGCAGGATGCACAATGTTTGGCGAAAACGGAACGGATCTGTCGGCTGGTGTAGACTTCGACAACGAAAACGGCCTGAAAGCCCTGAACTACCTGATCGACCTGGTCAACAATCCTAACTTCGTCAACGATGGCGTTGGTACTGGTATTGGTTTAAGTAAAGTCCGTGATGGTTCTGCTGGTGACTTCTTCTCCGGTACTTGGGATTACGATGCAGTTGCAGGCGACTTAGGAGACAAACTGGGTATTGCCGGTGCTCCATCCTATGATCTGGATGGCACAGCAACTCCACTTCGTGCGTATCTGACTTCTAAAGCCATTGGTGTTAACCCAAATACTTCCGACCCAGAAGTTGCAAACGCATTAGCTCTGTACCTCGGTGGTAAAGATGCTCAGAAAGCCCATTGGGAACAGCGTTCTATCGTTCCTTGCAACCTTGAACTCTTAGAAGAACCTGATATTGCTTCTTCCGCCCTGGTTACTGCTCAAAACGATACCGTCAGCAACGCTGTACCACAGCCATCCTTCTCCGCTATGGCCAACATCTTCACATATGGTGAAAACTTCGGTAAATCTGTAGTTTCTGGCGAAGTTACAAAAGACAATGCTGCAAGCAAACTGACTGACTGGAACAAACAGATGAACGATGCAGCGAAAGCGGAATAATTCTTCTCTTTTAAAAAGTCTTGAAGCAGTCTGTTTCAATACAGACGAATCTGAATACGCGAAAACACGTATACGTGTTTTTTAAATCCTTACAGGATTTAAAAAACCTTGAACCGTCTGCCTGCCGGTCTTTGTGGCGAAGGTCTGGTCAGACTCTGAAAAAACGGTTTTGAAGAGTTGATTTGAAAAGATATGTGAAGACTCAAAAGGCTGAAACGGTTTGCAATTCTGAAAATATGATGCGCCGCCGGCTTATCGATCTGATGACCTGATGATCGGCTGGCGGCTGCATTCTTTATGATCAGGAATCAAGATTGGAAAGGTAAATCGAATGGCTAAAGAACACAAACGCGGCTTCTTTGCCAGAATGTTCAAAAAGAACACGGAGTTTATTTCTCCTTATACCGTGATGGATGCTGCCCGCCATGGAAACATGAAGACGAAAATCTCGTTCTTCATCATGGGCTTTGGAAACATGGCGTATCATCAATGGATTAAAGGCCTCCTGTTCCTTCTGGTTGAAATCGCATTTATTGCTTTCATGGTTCTTTTCGGCGGTCACTGTCTGGCTATGCTCCCAGGACTGGGTGATGTGGCACAAGGTGAAGTCTGGAATGAAGCCAAAGGTATTTATGAATATACAGCCGGTGATGATTCACTGCTGATTTTGTTATATGGGATCGCAACGATTTTCATTATCGTTGGTTTCTGGATTATCTGGTGCGGCACCGTTAAATCGGCCTACAAAGCCCAGATAATGTATGAAGGCGGAAAGAAACTTCCGACTTTCAAAGAAGATATTGCCGATCTTTTCGACAAGAAGATGCACTACACGCTGCTGACTCTGCCCGTGATCGGAATTATCATCTTTACGGTTTTACCACTGGTCTTCATGATCAGCATGGCGTTCACCAACTACTCCGTTATCGGTAACCACCTGGTTCTGTTTGACTGGGTTGGCTTCAGAAACTTTGGGGAGGTTCTGAACTTTGGCAGTGAGATCGGTTCTCAGTTCTGGGCGGTACTGGCCTGGACACTGACCTGGGCAGTCTGTGCAACGTTCTCGAACTATATCCTCGGTATGATTCTGGCTTTGATCATCAACCGCAAAGATACCAAGGGAAAAACATTCTGGCGTTTCTGCTTTATCTTATCGATTGCCGTTCCTCAGTTCGTATCGCTGCTGATCATGCGTCAGATGCTCAATGAACAGGGTGCTATCAATACGCTGTTATTGAACTGGGGCTGGATCAGTTCGCCGCTGCCATTCTGGACGAATGCAGCCTGGGCCCGGGTGACGGTTATCGTCATCAACTGCTGGCTGGGTATTCCATACACCATCCTGCAGGTAACCGGTATTCTGGAAAGCATTCCTGGCGATCTGTATGAAGCGGCTAAGATTGATGGAGCCAACGCGGTTACGACCTTCTTCAAAATTACGCTGCCGTACATGCTATTCGTAACCACTCCTTATCTGATTACACAGTTCACCGGTAACGTAAATAACTTCAACGTTATTTATCTGTTATCGAGAGGTGACCCGACTCAGGTTGGTCATACTGCCGGTGATACCGACTTGCTGGTAACCTGGCTGTACAAACTGACCATCGACCGCAACTTGTACAACACGGGTGCGGTAATCGGTATCTTCACCTTTATTGTCCTGGCAATTGTTTCTCTGGTGACCTACCGCACCAGTGGATCCTATAAGAACGAGGAGGGCTTCATGTAATGGCAAATAAAGTGATTAACCCGGAATCGTATGCTCTTAAACGAAAAATTGTCAACATCCTGGTTTACATTCTGCTGACGGTTCTCGCCGTGATCTGGGTCATGCCGCTGGTGTGGATCGCCCTGCAGTCGTTCCGTGCAGGACGTGGTGCCTATGTCGCATCCCTGTTTCCTTCGAGCTATACCATTGACAACTATGTGGCGCTGTTCCGGGATACAAACAACCTGAACTTCCCACGTGCATTCATGAACACCTTTATCGTTGCGGTGTTCAGCTGCATTATCTCGGTGTTCTTTACGCTGTCGGTCTCTTTTTGCTTCTCCCGTCTGCGCTTCAAATGGAGAACCCGTTATATGAACCTGTTCATGATTCTGGGGCTGTTTCCTGGATTCATGGCCATGCTGGCAACCTACTTCATTTTGAAGGCATTAGGTCTGACGCAGGGAGATCTGATTAAAGTCGCACTGGTTCTGGTGTACTCCGCCTCAACGGGTATGGGCTTTACAATCTCCAAAGGTTTCTTCGATACCATTCCAAAGGCATTGGATGAAGCTGCGTATGTGGATGGTGCCACCAGATGGCAGGTGTTCACAAAGATCACTATCCCATTATCAAAACCGATTCTGGTCTATACCGCATTACAGGCATTCATGGCTCCATGGATAGACTTCGTTTTCGCAAAGGTTATCTGCGGCGCCAATCAGGATCAGTACACTGTTGCTTTAACGATGTGGAACATGTTAGAGCGTGAATATATCGATACCTGGTTTGTCCGTTTCGCGGCTGCCGCCGTTCTGGTTTCGATCCCAATTTCCATCATGTTTATCAAGATGCAGGGATTCTATACGAACGGTATGGGTGGTGCCGTCAAAGGTTAAACTCAGCTTTATGGACTCTTCAAAGATCGAATGGCGCTTTGCTGTTCGATCTTTTTTTGATTTGTTTAAAATCGGCCCCTGCAGTTTCGATCTGGCTTTACAGGCAGCCAACATTGAAAAACCAGGAAAAGAGAAGCGAAGTAAACATGAGTAAAAATTATTTTTTTATTCGAACCCTGTATCTTGAATTCCAATGGATGGAGAACAGTATTTCAAAAGCGAATCTGGCCTTCCCAAGGAAAGTTTCAGAAAAGAAAAAGGTAAACACAGAAAATGGTTTCGAAGATCACCGCCTTCAGACTATGTTTAAAATCCTTTAAAAATAAAGCGGATATACCTATTCTTTCAATAGACGAAAAGCGATCTGAAAAATTGGCTGAGGGGCAGATTATGGGAAATTATCGAGTTGCTGAAAATCGCTTGTATTTTCTTGGGGCGGGTGTAAATTAATCGAGAATTTACTAAAACTCGAACTAAAATTCTGGTAAAATTTAGTTGTCTAAACATGCTCCTGACGAGAGAAAACTTAGAAAGCAGAGGAAACATTATGAAAGCTGATCACGCAAATCTGGAGTGGCTCAGGGATCCCGAAGTCTATACGGTCAACCGTCTCGATGCCCGCAGTGACCACCGGTACTATCCGGATGCAGAAAGTGCTTTACAGCCAGCAGAAATGATCTGGCGCCAGTCTTTGAACGGCGACTGGAAATTCAGATTTTCCAAGGATAAGGACAGCCGTCCAGCTGACTTTTATGCCAAAGACTATGATGCCAGCGACTGGGAAACGGTTCCTGTTCCTGGCCATGTTCAGTTCTATGGTTACGACCAGATTAACTATGCCAACAAACAGTACCAGTGGGATGGTGTAGATGCCATTCTGCCCCCTGAACTGCCAACTTATAATCCAGCTTTCTCCTACATCAAAACCTTTGAAGTGGACCCGGCTTTAAAAGGCATGCGCAAAGAGCTGGTTTTCAATGGGGTGGAAACTGCTTATTATGTCTGGCTCAATGGCGTATTTGTGGGCTATGACGAAGACAGCTTTACCCCTTCAAGATTTGATGTCACTGACCTGATCAATGAAGACGGTGAAAACGTCCTGGCGGTTGAAGTCTGGAAAGCATCGACCGCAAGCTGGATTCATGACCAGGATATGTTCCGCTTCAACGGAATCTTCCGTGATGTTGAACTGTTCGGTATCCCGGCCTTACATATCAATGACCTGGAAATTCGTACCGAGCTTTCGGATGAATTGACCAAAGCCAGAGTGGACTTTACCCTCAAGCTCAACGAGGCCAAAGCCCATGAAATCCGCCTGCAGATTCTGGATGCAGATGGCCAGGAAGTCGTTGCCGCCAACGCGTGCCAGCGGGCCCAGAATCAGGACCAGTTTTGCGTGAACATGGACAATATCCATCTGTGGAGCGCAGAAGACCCTTATCTGTACCAGGTTGTTCTTTCACTCTACAACGAAAACGGCGAACTGGTTGAAGTGGTTCCTTATAAACTCGGTCTGCGTGACTTCCGGATGGTGGATGGCGTCATGATGCTCAATGGCAAGCGGATTGTTTTTCGCGGCATTAACCGCCACGAATTCAAACACGACAGCGGCCATGTTCTTGATGAAGAAACCATGGTATGGGATATCAAATTCATGAAATCGCACAACCTCAACGCAGTGCGCACCAGCCATTATCCAAACCAGACCAGATGGTATGAACTTTGCGATGAGTATGGTCTGTATGTCATTGACGAAGGCAACCTTGAAGCCCATGGCATGTGGGAAATCATCAAGAAGATTCCTTACGACAAAATGGTTCCAGGTGACAATCCAAAATGGACGGGAACCCTGATCGATCGTGTCACCAGCATGGCTGAACGCGATAAAAACCATCCATCCATTCTGATCTGGTCACCAGGTAACGAATCCTGGACCGGAACCAACCTGAATGCGATGACCAAATATCTGATGGACCGCAACGATGGCCGTCTGGTGCAGTATGAAGGCTGCTACTGGAATGAAGACAAGCAGTGGGAAGTCGAAACCCAGATTGAAACCCGCATGTACCCGCCAGCTGCCGTTGTGGAAGACTACCTGAAATCAAATCCGGCCAAACCCTATATCAACCTGGAGTACTCCCATGGTATGGGCAACTCCTTAGGCGGCCTTTGCAAGTACATCGAACTGGAAGAAAAATATGACCAGTATCAAGGTGGATTCCTTTGGGATTATGCCGACCAGGCAATTGAACACATCGACCAGTGCGGCAAGAAAGCTTTAGGCTATGGCGGTGATTTCCGTGATCGCCATGCGGACTACAACTTCTCGGGCAACGGTGTTCTGTTTGCGGACCGCAAACTCTCTCCAAAAGTGCAGGAGATGAAATACCAGTATCAGGATGTCAAACTGTATCCAAACGAAAATGGCGTCAAGATTTTCAATAAGGCCCTGTTTACCAATACGAATACGTATGATCTCCAGTACACCCTGAGCAAGGAAGGCGAGATTCTTGAACAGGGCATCCTGAGTGCTGATGTCAAGCCAGGCGAAACCTGTCAGATTGATTTTGACTGGAACCTCGATAAATACCGCAATGGTGAAAAATATGATGATGAGCTGGTACAGACGGTTTCGCTTTTACTCAAGGAAGATCGCAAATATGCACCAAAAGGCCATGAAATCGCCTTTGGTCAGAACGTTCTGGGCGCCTACAAGAATCCGGCAATCGCCAATGGCGAAATCAAAATGGTTTTGGGCGACAAGGATACCGGCTTTTATGGCGATGGCTTTGAAATGAAATTTGAACAGGGACTTGGCATGACATCACTTCGGGTGGATGGTCATGAATATCTGGCTTCCAGCGGCAAACCAGCCTTCTTCCGTGCTCCAACGGACAACGAAGCGGGTTACCAGCATGACTATCAGACCTCCATCTGGGCATCCGGCACAATGTTTGAAAAAGTAGACTCCATGAATGCTTATCTGTCCGAGGATAAGAAAACGGGGACCGTGGACTATGTCTATAACGTACCAGGCCTTTCTAAAACCAATGAGCCAGTTCAGGTGAAAGTGACCTACACCATTTCTTATCCTGGTATCGTCAAAATCGATGCCGACTGGAAAGGTCAGGAGGGTTTGCCGGAAATGCCGATGTTTGGAATGGATTTCCGATTCTACAATGATCTGACCCATTTCAATTACTATGGCAAGGGACCAGATGAAAACTACATCGACCGTAAGGATGGGGCAAAACTGGCCGTCCACTCTTCTACGGTCGCCCAGAATATGACGCCATACCTGCTGCCCCAGGAATGCGGCAACCGGACGGATGTTCGCTGGATCGAACTGCTCGATAATGAAGAAAAGGGTCTGCGCTTTACCATGACCGATGCCCCATTCCAGGCCAGCATTCTGCCCTACGATCCATTTATGATCAGTGCTGCCCTCCACCAGGAAGAATTGCCAGATTCTTATTACACCTTCGCTTCCATCCGTGGCTTTAACATGGGAGTTGGCGGGGATGACTCGTGGGGATTGCCAGTTTTGCCAGAGTATTGTCTGCCATCCAATGTGGATCGCCATTTCTCCTTTACCATCACGCCGGTACGGGATGAAAAAGAATAGAGAAAGAACCAGCACTTCATAGGCTGGATAGTGGGGCAGTGGATGACTGATTACGGTGATCAAAACAGTACAATAAAAGAACTCCAAAGATGCCTCTAAGACTGAATCAGTGCCCAACTCAGGAAACGGAATGAAGATTTAAGCATAAAAAACATGTTTTATAAGCGGCTGGGACTGCTTTAAGGCATTTTTTCCCGCCGCCAAAAAGAGGCGTGTGCCTCTTTTTTAGTGGACTTAGAATTGGAGGGACCATCATGTCTCATTTTATTTATGAAGATGAGATCCTGTACGGATCTGCTTACTACTACGAATATCTGCCCATTCGTGATCGCCAGAAGCGTCTGGAAGCCATGCAGAGAGATTTTGATCTGATGAAAAAAGCTGGACTGAATACCATCCGGATTGCGGAAAGTACCTGGAGCACGTGGGAACCAGAAGAAGGAAAGTTTGATTTCTCAGATCTTGTCGATATGCTCGAACTGAGCAAGAAAAATGGTCTGCATGTGATTATCGGCACCCCATCCTATGCTATCCCAGCAT
This sequence comes from Allobaculum sp. JKK-2023, assembly GCF_034745455.1. Classification (NCBI taxonomy): domain Bacteria; kingdom Bacillati; phylum Bacillota; class Erysipelotrichia; order Erysipelotrichales; family Erysipelotrichaceae; genus Allobaculum; species Allobaculum sp. JKK-2023. The sequence continues at coordinate 2,314,694 of NZ_JAYERV010000003.1, forward strand.
GGCTGTATAAAAAACACCCGGAAATCATGGGAGTTGGTGCGGATGGCCGCCCTGCTTTATATGGCCATCGTCAGTCTTTCTATTTAGGCAGCAAACCTTATCAGGAAGCTGTCCGTAAAGTGGACGAAGAGATGATGAAGATCGTCAAAGACTACGATCATGTCATCGGTTTCCAGATCGATAACGAAACGCACCATCAGAATGTGTTCAATCCTGAACTGCAGGAAGCGTTCGTTGAATCTTTGAAAGAACGCTATGGGGATGATCTGGATGCGTTCAATCGTGATTTTGGTCTGCACTACTGGAGTAATGCCATCGCTTCATGGGACGATTTTCCAGCTCTGAATGGGTCGATCAATGCGCAGCTGCTCAATGAATTCGAAAAATTCCGCCGCAAAATGGTTGAAGATTTCTGGGCCATGCAGATTGAAGCCGTGGATCAATATCGCCGCCCAGATCAGTTTGTCACCCAGAACTTTGACTTTGGCTGGACCAACCATTCCTATGGCATCCACCCGGAAATCAACCAGTTCTCGGCGCAGAAACTTTTTGATGTCATGGGCGGAGATATCTATCATCCGTCTCGTGAAGATTTGACAGGAAAGGAAATTTCCTTCGATGGTCATCAGATGTATGCCTACAAGAAAAAACCATACCTGATTCTGGAAACCCAGGCTATGGCTGGAAATGGTTCGACTCCTCTTCCAGGCCAGCTCGAACTCAACGCCATTGCCCACATCGCCAATGGTTCTCGTATGGTTGCGTACTGGCCATTTGCGGCAATCCACCACTCCAAAGAAGCCATGCTCGATGGACTGGTAGGCCATGATCGTAAGTGGACCCGCATTCTGGATGAAGCCACACGAATTTCCAAAGACTTTAAGAAACTCCAGCCTGTGATTGCTGGAACCTATAAGAAAGCCAAAGTCGCTTTACTCATGAACAAAGAATCCCAGTACATGATCAGCCAGTATGACTGGATGGAACAGAGCCGCACCTACAATGCATACAACGATATGATGCGCTGGATGGCTGACGTGCTGTACGAAATGAATATTCCTTACACACTGATCGATCCGGAATATGAAACAGTTGAAGACCTGTCCCAATACGATCTGCTGATTGCTTCGGCTTTCATCTCTACAACCGATGCCATCCAAAATAAATTGCGTGCTTACGTCGAACAGGGCGGCCACTTACTGGCTACCTTCAAAAGCTTCCAGGCCAACGAACGTATCGAACTGTACATGGAAGCCCGTCCTTATAAGATGACTGATGTCTTTGGTCTGGAAACGTCCATTGGCTGTCGTCCAACCCAGAAGGAAATTGAACGGGAAGGCCTGGATCCCCGGGCATTTGTGGAAGAAATCAATCCAACTACAGCCGTGACCGATATGGTTTTCGAAAAAGGGGATACCGAACCTGTTCTCTATCGCAATCAATATGGAAAAGGTACAGCATGGTATTTAGCCGCCATGATTACTTCTGCCAAGCTCAAAGATGTCATGCGTCAGATCCTGATGGAATCTGGTATCCAGCTGGCGAAAGTGGAATATCCAATCGTTGTTGAAAGACTTTACCATGACGATGGTCATGAAGTTGTGTTTGTGATGAACTTCTCTGATCAGAAGCATTATTTCAACGTACCAGAAAATGCCAAACAGATCGTAGTTGCAACCGGTGAAGATGAATTACCATCTTTGGAAAAGACTGTGTGTCTTCATCCATGGCAGGCTCTGGTTTTTGAACTGGCCTAAATTTTTGGCCTGTCGCCTGCAGAACAGACTGAATGGATCCCCATTTTGTCTTTGCGTTTCATTTCTGAATCTGTAAACAATATTTGCCCCGAATCCAGACTGGATTTCCAGTCAGGGTCCGGGGCTTTTTTCGGAAGATACAGGATAAGTAAAGGATAAATAAGATTAGATTGGGTAAGGCAGGCCAGAGAAATGAGGGAAGAAAGAAATTGGATGAAAGAAAGCAGTTGATCAGTTATCAAACAGGAGCAATCGCAGGCGAGTCCTGTTTGGGCTGCTCTGTTCTTGGTTCGAAAAAAGGGCTGTGGTGGTGGAGGAGAAAGTTAGCCTGACGGGCAGTTCTTTTGATGCAAACATTTCGTCTGAAGAAACGAAAATTTCGAAAAAACACATTCATTGTATCTGTTTTACGTATATAGAGATGAAAGGGCGGGAGAACCACAGCCGTTGAATTGGCTTCGGATGGTTTGTTCCTGCCACCACGTGGGCGCCCATTGGTCCAGAGAAAAAGGACAAATTGGCAGACAAGGCAGAGATCTATGGCAAGGAATCATCGATTATCCCAAGGCTTGCAGATAAGCCGGGTAAGACGTATTGATGATTGCTTTTAGACATCTGCCGCAACCTATAAATTTACCTGAAAGGTAAATTTCGTATTTGACGAAAAAGAAACTAGCAGTTAAGATAAATTTACCTAACAGGTAAATTTCGGTTAGGAGAACAGCATGGAAATCATCTACAAGAATCGAAAAATTCAAAAGATTTGCACAGACTGGAGTCTGGCCAGCAAAACTTATGGGAATGAAATGGCAGATAAAATCCACCATCGCATTTACGAAATTCAGTCTGCCGCGAGTGTGGAGATGATGGTGACTTCTAAAATCGGAAGATGTCATCCACTTTCGCAGAATAGGAGAGGACAATATGCGGTGGATCTGGTTTGTCAATACCGACTGGTATTTGAAGTGAAAGAAAAAAGGATTCAAGTCGCAAATATACTGGAAGTAGTTGATTACCATGGATAGTCAGGGGGAGCCTAAGATGACAAGACGAAGTCGAACATACGTTGCCATTCCGCCGGGAGCCACGATTAAAGAGCAGTTAGAGACCAGAGGAATGAGCCAGAAAGAGTTTGCGGCAAGAATGGGTTTATCCGAAAAGCATACAAGTCAGCTGATCCATGGAGATGTCCAGCTTACACCAGAAACGGCAGTTAAATTAGAAATGGTTCTTGGTGTACCAGCTCAGTTCTGGTTAAATCTTGAAGCGATTTATCGAGAAAAAATCATCAAAGTGGAAGCTGAAAATGATATGGATGAGGATGAAGTAATTGCAAGAAAGTTTCCTTATAACGAGATGGTTCAGCATGGATGGATTGCACCGGCCAGAACCACGAAAGAAAAAGTTGTTCACTTAAGAAAGTACTTTGGAGTGGTTAAGCTTTCTCTTTTAGGAAATGAACAGATCACAAAAATCGCCTGCAGAAGATTGAAAACTACAGAGAAGAGTGACCTGGCCCTAATGGCGTGGAGTCAGGAGGCTAAAAAAATGGCTTGTGATCTTCAGGTACCACCATTTGCGGAAAAGAAAATAACGACGGTTCTTCCTCAGATCAGAAAAATGACGACGCAAAAGCCAGAAGAATTTATGCCTCAACTGAAAGAATTCCTTCTGGAGTGTGGAGCAGCCCTTGTGTTTTTACCTCATTTGCAAGGGTCATTTTTGCAGGGGGCTTCTTTTATGGATGGAAATAAAGTCATTGTAGGTCTTACGACCAGAGAATGCGATGTGGATCAGTTCTGGTTCAGCTTATTTCATGAACTGGCCCATATTATTCTTGGGCATCTTCATCAGCCAGAGGGAACGTCAGAAAGCGATGAAAGAAAGGCTGACCAGTGGGCTGAAAACACATTGATTTCTGAAGTCGATTTTGAAAAGTTCCTGGACAGAGAAGACTATTCACAAAAAAGCATTCTTAACTTTGCCCATCAGCTGGATATTGCCCCCGGAATTATTGTCGGCAGACTTCAAAGAGTGGGGCTGCTCAAAGACCATCAGCTGAATACCCTCAAAGAGAAGTATGAGCTTCTGGAGTTTTGAGGTGTGTGATGGTTTCGGGCATATAGAGCAACTGATCAGATCTCTGAATAGAGTTTGAGCAAAAAAATGTCAATCAAACGAGAACCATATTGGAAGGACATGAAGATGATTAAACGTTGTTCTCGTACAGGACAGTCAATCCAGACAAAAGCATTCACTTTTTTCCTGAAACTATTGTAATTTTTGAACGCTATAAAGTTTGAGATCCTTGTATTTTTTGAACAGAAGATTCTGGCATTCCCAGAGAAGCAAAGCGGCCGGAAACACGTTGATAAAGGTGTTTTCCGGCCGCTTTCGGTTTTGATGAATTGTTCAGGTCAGAAACTGAATGCTGAATCAGCCTGGTCAGAACGACAAATCCTTCTGATTTCACTCTACGATGGTTTCGAATAAGGGGCTATACACCATTTTGGTGCTTGAAGCAGTGCAATGAGTTCTCATCTGTATTCGATCAGAATTGAAAAGGGATGAGCTTTTTTCAGGGCGGTAAGTCCGCTATACTATCGGCTATGGATCAGAATTCACTTTTAACATGGTATAACAAAGAAAAACGCGACCTGCCGTTTCGCAAAAACCGCGATCCCTACCAGATCTGGATCAGTGAGATTATGTCCCAGCAGACGCGCATTGAAGCGATGCTGGATCACTATGAGCGCTTTATTGGGCGCTATCCGACCCTGACGGATCTGGCTGGCGCCGATGAGGATGAACTGCTCAAGCTCTGGCAGGGGCTTGGCTATTATTCCCGCGCCCGCAATCTGAAAAAAGCAGCCCAGGTGTGTGTGGAACAATATGATGGTCATCTGCCCGCAACGAAGGCAGAACTCAAGAAACTGCCGGGAATTGGTGACTATACAGCCGGAGCGATTGCTTCGATTGCCTATGGACAGCGGGTCACGGCCATTGATGGCAATGTCATCCGGGTATGCTCCCGGTATTACTGGCTGGAAAATGACTTCAATCAGCCTAAAGAAAAGAAAAAACTCGAAGCTCTTTTGTTGGAGATTCTGCCCGCGTCTGAACAGATGCCGGATTTTACGCAGGCTTTGATGGAACTTGGAGCGAGGGTGTGTCAGCCCAAAACGGCTCGCTGTGACATCTGCCCGTTAAAATCCACTTGTAAAGGGGCTTTGCACGATCACCCTGAAAAGCTTCCGATCGCCCGCAAAGTGGTCGAAAAGAAAAGCGAAGACAAACAGGTCATCATCTGGATGGCCAGACACGAAGGCCAGTGGATGATCCGGGTCCACAAGCGTCCTGCAAAAGGCCTTCTGGCCGGTTTGTATGAATTTGATGATCATCTGCCTGAAACGGTTCTGGATACCTTCCCCCTTGGTGAATACAGTCACATTTTTACGCACCGGATCTGGAATATGAAGGGCACGCTTGTCATTACCGAGTATGATGCATCCTTCATGCCAATGATCCAGTGCGAAACGGAAGCGGCTGTTCCTTCGGCCTTCATGCCGTTTTATGAAAAAGCGCAAGAAATTATCCAGAACCTGGCTGAGAAATGATTTTGACTGTTGTGGCTTGTCATTATATATGGAAAAGACAAAATAACTGAATACAGGCAAGGCAGACAGAAAAACTGGTGCATAGAATTCAGGCTGGTAAAAACAGATGTTGAATTCTGGCCTTTAGAGAGGTCAGGCACATAGAGAAGTCAGGGGTATAGAGATACAGGTACACGGAAACAATAAATAAATAAATAAATAGAGGAAAAGGAGATGGAGAAATGGGTAGTTCAATCAAAATGGTTGTCTGCGATCTGGATGGGACATTGTTGAAGCATCCAAAGAAAATATCGGAACGAAATAAGAAGGCCATCCGCGAGATGCGCAAGAAAGGGGTTCTGTTTGGCGTCTGCTCGGGCAGATCGGCCATTGCCCTGCAAAAGAAGCTCAAAACCTGGGGCATTGACAAGGATGTAGATTTCGTTCTGGGTTTTAATGGCGCAATGTACTGGGATCCCGCAACGGATGAAGTCCAGGCAGCCTATGCGTTGAATGCCGAAGATATTCCTCCAATTTTAGAAGTATGCAAAGGATATCCTTTTTCCTTTTCTCAATACGAAGGACTGAAGATGCTTTCGACCAAAAAGAACTTCCTGACCAGTGCAATGGCCGGGCGCAATGAGCTGGAATTTGTGACCGTCCCCATAGAGGAGCTGAAAAAGCGGACCTATAAATTCATGGCGGTCGGCATGCCCTGGACGCTTTCCAAGTGGCTGAAAAGCGGCAGGAAAGATGAACTCAAGTCAGCTCGCGTATTCCGCTCGGGACCGTTTTTGCTGGAATTCGTCAATCCACATTTAAGCAAGCTTGAAGGCGTGCGCATGGTGGCGAAGAAATATGGCATCAAACTGGATGAGATCGCGGCTTTTGGCAATGATAACAATGACTTGGAAATGATCGAAGGAACAGTTGGTGTTGCCATGTCAAATGCCCTGCCGGCCGTAAAGGAAAAAGCCAGCTATATTACGGATTCTAACTGGAAAGATGGCGTAGCAACATGGGTTGAACAATACGTGCTGGCAGATAATCCGCCAAAACCCGTCATGAAATATAAGGATAAGTACCTGGCGGAAACAACAGCGGCTATTGCTGAGGCTGTCAAGCCTGCTGACGCTGCATCTCCAGCGGCTTCCAGAGCAGTGTAACGAGAACGGCCGGGATTGCTGCTTGAGAACGTGGATTGCTATTGGGGAATCAGAAACGATCGGATCAGATAGAATCGGATTGAATCAGATTCAATCTCAGATCATTTTGAAAAAATCAGAATATGAACCATAAGGAGGACAACAAGGACACTATGGAAGTACAGGAAACAAAACCACAGGTTGAAATTGAAAGCTTTACTCTGGATCATGATGCAGTCATTGCACCCTATGTCCGTCTGATTGATACGACAAGCGGACCCAAAGGGGACACAATTTCCAATTTTGATGTCCGTCTGAGCCAGCCTAATGAAGAGTTTATTGATACAGCCAGTCTGCACACACTTGAGCATCTGCTGGCCAAATATCTGCGCCCGCAGATTGAAGGCTATATCGATTGCTCGCCGTATGGATGCCGGACGGGATTCCATCTGCTGGTCTGGGGAGAACTGTCGAGTCTCGATGCGGCCAGAGCCCTGAAAAAGGCGCTGGAGCAGACGCTGGAGACTTCGTGGCAAGAAGTGCCGGGAACGGCGCGTAAAGAATGTGGCAACTATCGGGATCATTCGCTGGAAGGGGCCAAAAAGTGGGCGGCGAAGATTCTGGAGCAGGGAATCAGCGCTGACGCTTTCGTTCATATCCCTGTCTGATTTGGGCTGGCTTTCTGGCCGGCTCTGGTCGCAGGCCTGGGGCTGTTTCCCGATCGATTCTGATCGGACGCCTGCCCGGTTTCCAGGCCGATTTTGGTCTGGCTTCTGGCTGACTCTGCCCTGATTCTGTTGGCATACAGCCAAAGAGAAATTTTTCTGGCAGCCCTTGGACAATGTGATCCAGCACAGAATCAGCGTTTTGAAAAGTGAAGTAACTGAAAATCAGGGAAGAGCCGCTGTTTTTCCCTGATTTTGTTTACTCTACGTGAAAATTATTATATTATGGACAAGTTTACTAAGGTAAAACATCTTGTTCATATTATTTTTTTGCCTGAATATCTATTTTTTTCAATCAATGGCAAGCGGACTGAAAAAAGTGGAAAAGCGTCCAGAAATGGTTAAAGTGTGTAAAATACGGGTACAAGAGCAGAGTGTGAAGAAGAAGAGACCGCTTGCTTTGGGGTGTTTGAATCCCCTATGCTAAAATGTAATTTGCTAAAGTTTGACTTGAGAGGAGAAATAAATGGCTCTTTTTGGAGGACTGTTCTCGGAAGAAGCAAGAGAACTGAAACGGCTGGAAAAAACAGCAGATCAGGTTCTTGCTCATGAAGATGAGATGAAAGCTTTAACTGACGAACAATTAAGAAACAAAACTGAAGAATACCGGGAACGCCTTAAAAAAGGCGAAACCCTGGATGACCTCTTGCCAGAAGCCTTTGCGACGGCAAGAGAAGCAGCCAGCCGGGTCATCGGTGAAAAACCATATAAAGTTCAGATCGAAGGTTCTGCGGCAATGCACCGTGGTGATATTGCGGAAATGAAGACCGGTGAGGGAAAAACCCTGACCGCGACGATGGCCGTATATCTGAACGCCCTGATGGGAAAAGGCGTACACGTGATCACCGTCAACGAATACCTGGCTGGTCGAGATGCTGCGTGGATGGGTGAAATCTACCGTTTCTTAGGCTTGACGGTTGGCGTAAACAAACGCGAACTGTCTGCGGCTGAAAAACGTGCGGTTTATGCCTGTGATGTAACGTACACCACCAACTCCGAACTCGGATTTGACTATCTGCGTGACAACATGGTAACGGATGTAAATGATCGCGTTTTACGCGGTTTGTACATGGCCATTATCGATGAGGTCGACTCTGTCCTGATCGATGAATCCCGTACCCCGTTGATTATTTCCGGTGGTAAAAAAGACACCGCAAACCTGTATATTGCAGCGGACCGCTTTGTCAAAACTCTGGTAAAACCAGAATACGAATACGATAAACTGTCCAAGGAACAGAAGATTGTTTCCGGTGACTACGATATCGATGAAAAGACCAGACAGGTCATGCTGACAGATTCCGGTGTTGAAAAAGCAGAACGCTTCTTCAACCTGAAAAACCTGTATGATCTGGAAAATACGCAGCTGGTTCACCACCTCAACCAGGCATTAAAAGCCAACTTCATCATGATGAAGGACGTTGAATATGTGGTTTCGGACCAGAAAGAAATCGTCATTGTTGACCAGTTCACCGGTCGTACAATGCCTGGCCGTGCGTACTCTGATGGTCTGCATCAGGCCATCGAAGCCAAAGAATGTGTCCCAATCAAAGAAGAAACATCCACGCTGGCTACAATCACTTACCAGAACTTCTTCCGCCTGTATGAAAAACTGGCCGGTATGACGGGTACTGCGAAAACTGAAGAGGAAGAATTCCTCAACACTTACAACATGCGTGTTGTAGTCATTCCAACCAACCGTCCAATTGCCCGTCAGGATTTACCAGACGAAATCTACGGAAAAAAAGATGACAAATACAAAGCCCTGGTTCGCAAAGTCAAAGAACTCTACGAAAAAGGCCAGCCAGTTCTGGTTGGTACCATTGCGGTAGAAGTTTCTGAACTGATTCACCAGATGCTGCTTAACGAAGGCATTCCCCACGAAGTGCTGAACGCCAAAAACCATGCACGAGAAGCCGAAATCGTTGCCAAAGCCGGCCGGCCAAAAGCCGTTACGATTGCGACAAACATGGCTGGCCGTGGTACCGATATTAAGCTGACCAAGGAAAGCCGCGCCTTAGGCGGTCTGGCTGTTCTTGGTTCTGAACGTCATGAATCCCGCCGCATCGACAACCAGCTGCGTGGTCGTTCCGGACGTCAGGGTGACCCAGGATTCTCGAAATTCTATGTCTCTCTGGAAGATTCTTTGATGGTTCGTTTTGGTACGGACAAGCTGAAATCCCTGTTTGCTTCCCTTGGTGATGAGCAGATTGAATCCAAACAGGTTACCCGTTCCATCACCATGGCCCAGAAGAAAGTTGAAGGCTTCAACTTCGATACGCGTAAAAACCTGCTGGACTACGATGATGTTCTGCGCCGCCAGCGTGAAATCATCTATGATCAGCGCAACAAAGTTCTCGAAAGTGAAGATGTGCATGACATGGTCCGCCTGATTTTTGAAAAAGTCATCGAACAGGCTATTCAGGCCAACCTTTCCGAAGGCCGTAAAGCGGAAGTTGATCTGCCGGGTCTTGTCAAATCGCTGGAAGTTCTTGGGGTAAGTGGTGATCGTGCCATTCACGTTGAAGAACTCGAAGGCAAATCCTACGACCAGCTTAAAGAGTATATCTTTAACAAGGTCTGGGGTGCTTACGAACACGAAATCGAACTGGCCAAAGCACAGTTCTTGCCATTCGAAAAAACCGTTGTTTTACGCAACATCGACCGCAACTGGGTTGAGCATATCGACCGCATGGACAAACTGAGAAATGGTATCTATCTGCGTTCCTATGCTCAGAATAACCCGCTGCAGCAGTACGTTCAGGAAGGTTTCGACATGTTTGAGGACATGAACCGCCGGATTGACCGTGAAATTGCTTCTTACCTGTTAAAAGTACGCATCCGTCAGGAAAAGCCACAGAATAAAGTGGAAGAAGCCAGAAGTGCTCATGAAGCGAGGATGAATAAAAATGGAACTGTTCGAGCTTAAACAGATTCTGTCTACTCACCTGGAGAAGTTGGACGCTCTGGGTGAGTCACTTTGACCTGCCTGAAAAAGAAAAACAGATTCAGGCTTATGACAAACAGATGCTGGAAGATGGATTCTGGAGCGACCAGAAGAAAGCCCAGAATACCATCCGCAAACAGAACTCCCTCAAGGAAATCGTCAGCGGCTATAAAGAGCTGCGTGAAATCTTTGATGGTTTAGCCGAAACGGCTGAAGTTCTGAAAAGCGATCCGGATGAAGAATTACTGGAAATGGCGTCCATGGAAGCTGAAGAAGCGACCGCAAAAATGGATGACTTTGAAGTGAAAGTTCTTCTGTCCGGCGAGTATGACAACTCCAATGCCATTCTCGAGTTTCATCCAGGAGCAGGCGGAACCGAATCCTGCGACTGGACCAGCATGCTCTATCGCATGTATACCCGCTATGCCCAGAACAAGGGCTTTAAAGTCACCGTTCTGGACTTCCAGGAAGGCGAAGAAGCGGGCATTAAGTCGGCTACGATTCTCGTTGAAGGCGAGAAGGCCTATGGCTATCTGAAAGGCGAAAAAGGCGTTCACCGTCTCGTGCGGATTTCTCCCTTTGATGCCGGTGCCAGACGCCATACCTCCTTTGCCTCCGTTGAGGTCATGCCGCAGTTCAATGACGACATTGAAATTGAAATCAAACCGGAAGATCTGATTGTCGAAACCAAGCGGGCTTCCGGGGCTGGCGGCCAGCATATCAACAAGACAGACTCGGCCATCCGTATGGTCCACAAGCCAACCGGAATTGTTGCTACCTGTCAGTCTGGCCGCAGCCAGATCCAGAACCGCGAAGAAGCGCTTAACATTCTGAAGTCCAGACTGTTACAGCGTGAAATCGAGGAGCAGCAAAAGAAGATTGCCGCCCTTAAAGGCGAAACCAAAGCCAATGAATGGGGCAGCCAGATTCGAAGCTACGTTCTGCATCCATATACCATGGTTAAAGATGCGAGAACCGGATACGAAACCAGTCAGGCCCAGTCTGTACTGGATGGAAATCTGGATGGATTTATCTTTGCCTGGTTAAAATCACAAATCGCATAGGCGCAAAACGGCGGCTGTCATTATGGGGGACAGCCGCCGTTTTTGTGTAGATGACGATTCAGAAAGCAGTGATTTGAGGACAATAATCTGAGGACAGTGATTTTAGAGCAGTGATTTTAGAGCAATGAGTTTAGGACAGCAATCCAAAAAGATAGTAGTCAGGGGATAGTGGATTGAGCAGAGCTATTTGAAAGTCTGTGATGAAACGTTTTCTGGATAAGACGGAAAATGCAACAGAAAAATAGAGGGATGCGTGTATACGATCCAGACAAAAATGATTCGTTTCAGAATAAAATGAAACAATTTTCTGTAACGTTTGAGCCTGAGACTTTTCAATCAGCTAAAAGATGGCTATCTTCAGTCCCATAAGCGAGGACAAATTATGCATCTTAAAATTTTGTGTTGTTCTTCCTGCTCCCGCCTTTGATTTCAAAGCGGATAGACTTGAAAACTCAGGCTTTCAATCGTTTGTTTCAAGAGCAGACCAGTCAATTTGAAAGCTGTGGATCTATACGTTTTAGGTCCTTTTATTGATCCATAAACTGTTAAACCGTCAGAAGACAGGAAAGTGAACCCAAAGGAGAAACGAAATGCCTATTCATTCCAGTATGCTCGATCTGGTAGGAAAAACCCCGCTGGTCGAAGTCCAGAACATTGAAAAGAAATATGATCTGCCCGGACACATTGCCGTCAAAGTCGAAGGATTCAACCCCGCAGGCTCTGTAAAAGACCGTGTGGCCGCTAACATGATTAAAACCGCCGAAGCGGATGGCCGCCTCAAACCTGGCACCACCATTATCGAAGCGACTTCAGGCAATACCGGTATTGGCCTGGCTGCTATTGGTGCTTTGAAAGGGTATCCGGTCGTCATCGTCATGCCAGATACCATGTCCGTGGAACGCCGCAATCTGCTTAAGGCCTATGGCGCCAAGCTGGTTCTCACTCCAGGCGCTCAGGGCATGAAAGGGGCGATTGCGAAATCCGAAGAAATTGCCAAAGAAGTGGGCGATGCATGTATTGCCGGCCAGTTCGTGAACCAGGCCAATCCGGCTGCTCATCTTGCAACCACAGGCCCTGAAATCTGGGAAGATACCGATGGTAAAGTCGATATCTTTGTATCCGGTGTTGGAACCGGCGGAACGATTTCTGGTGTTGGTGAGTATCTCAAAGCCAAGAATCCAGACGTAAAAGTTGTTGCGGTAGAACCTGAAACTTCTGCTGTTCTTTCTGGCGAACAACCAGGAAAACACGGAATCCAGGGCATTGGTGCGGGCTTTATCCCCGATACGCTGGATACTCATGTGTACGATGAAATCATCAAGATTACAGACCAGGAAGCCTATGAGGCGGGCCGTGAACTGGCGCAAAGCGAAGGAATTCTGGCTGGAATTTCCTCTGGTGCAGCTTTAGCCGCCGCCAAACAGTTAGCGGCCAAACCAGAAAACAAAGGAAAACTGATCGTTGCATTGTTGCCAGATACGGGGGACCGTTATCTTTCGACACCAATGTTTGCCCAGGAATAACTCCTCTTGCCGATCAATCCTGAATCGAAATCCCATCAAACGAAAAACAGACAATCAAACACTTGGATTGAACCGGAATGCCAGTATTCAATGGCCTTCCGGTTTTTTTTTACTGTATGCCCTGTCCAGCCCACTAAAAAAGCCTGCCTTTCGACAAGCTTGAATCCACTTTGAGGTGGACTGAATTCATCATAAAAACAGAAACAAGGACAGGGGGCTAAGAAAAAGAAGAGAGGAAAGCCACTCTTTTAAGAGGCTGCGGGGAACTGTTCTTTCAGATTCTTTTCCAGAGCTGTCACATAGCGGCGAATGCTTTGGAGCATGGTTTCAATTTCCTGATCGCTCAAGGTTGCCAGCGCAGATTGTTCAGCGGCATGGATTTTTGCCAGATAGGGAAGAAATTCAGCTTTTCCTTTTTGGGTCAGACAGACGCCCTTGCTTTTACGGTTGTTGGGCAGACTGACCAGCTCAATCAGGCCTTTGCTGGTCAGCTTCGTGAGGGCGGAGTTCACAGTCTGAACAGGCAGGTAAAGATTGCGGGCAATGTCAGCCTGCCGAAGAGGTGTCTGATTCTCTTCAATTTCCAGAAGTATCCAGAGTTCGTTTTCCGTAAGGTTCATGGACTTCAGACAGATTTTATACACATCCCAGGCCTGACATTCGAGAGATAGAAAGTCCTGATGGGCTTTTTGAAGATTAAGAGCATGCAAATTCGGCTGCATCACAGTCATCCTCCTGTTTTCTTGATCATATCAAATATTAACTGTTTAATATCATTCCAGAGCGGGCAGCGCTTTTCAGAAAGCGAATTTCTGGATAAAATTCCAGCCGGTTTTGAAGTATCCATACTGATGGCGGAAACAATACACAAGGAAAGCCGTGATCACAACGGCCATCGCTTCCGCTGCGACCATGGAAAACCAGACTCCATTCAGTCCCCAGAAAAGTGGAAAGATCAGAATAAAGCCAATCTGGAAAACAAGGGTTCGAATCAGCGAAATGGCTGCTGAAACGGGGCCGTTGTTCAGAGCAGTAAAGAAGCTGGAGCCAAAAATCGCAAATCCAGAAAACAGGAAAACGGGCGAGCAACAACGGAAGGCCTGAATGGTCAGATCCATCAATTCTGGATCATATCCCGCAAATAAGCTGGCCAGTGGCTCTGCCAGCAATTCCGCCAGACCAAACATTGAGACTGCACCAATCAGAAGAATGACCAGTGATTTTTTGAGCAGGCTGGAAAGCTCCTGATGGCTGGCAGCACCATACTGATAGGAAACGAGCGGGGAAACGCCAATACTGTAGCCGATGGAAACGGCCATGAAGATCATGGAGACATACATCAGCGTTCCATAGGCCGCTACTCCATTTTCCCCCGCAAATCGTAACAGCTGAAAGTTGTACAAAATGGAAATAATCGAAGTTGCGGCATTGGTAAACAACTCTGACATGCCATTGACCATCGCAGATCCCACTTCACGGGCAGTGATGGTAAAACGACAGAAATAAAGAGCGTTTTCGCCTTTTCCAGCCATTGGTTTTACAAAAAAGACCAGACTGAGGAGTGCGGCCAGACTTTGTCCAAGACCTGTCGCACAAGCCGCTCCGGCAGCGCCCCAGCCAAGAGTTCCGACCATCAGCCAGTCCAGAAAGATATTCAGCACGCCTGCGCAAAGAGTAATAACAAAGTTATGCAAAGGTCGTGCAGCGGTGACAAAAATGGTCTGAAAGTACATCTGAATCATCGAACAGGGCAGAAAAGCCAACAGGATAAGCGCATAGGTGTACGCATCCTGGCGAAGCGCGGGCGTACAGCCCATCAGATCCAGAACTGGATTGAGCAGGGCACGTCCGGCCAGACTGGTTCCAATGCCCAGAATAAGGGAAACGACGAACAGTCCCGTCAAAAGCTTCCGGGCTTGATCGGGACGCTTCTGACCGATTGTTTTGGCGATAAGAGCTGAAGAACCGGAACCCATCATATAACCAAGGCTGGTCAGAATTAAGGTATAGGGCATGATAAAGTTTACGGCCGCAAATGACAGCTTTCCGGCAAAATTGGAAAGAAAGAAGCCATCGACGACTCCGTAAATCGATGTTACAACCAGACCGAGAATAGTTGGTAAGGTAAAGCGGAGCAGTTTTTTATAATTGTAGTGCTCCGAGAGTTTAAGCTGCATAAAAACCTCCTGAGTGAGCCGATATCGCAATACAATCCGAAATCGGATTATCCGATATCAGCGAAAACGATAATATCTGATTTCGGATAAAATAAAAAGGAAACCCATACTTTCACAAAAAAAAGAAAAATGGATTGTCGTTTGTAAAAAAGAAAAAGGAAGCTACCTTGTGGAGTTATCGAGCAGCAACTTAAACGACTGTCCTGGAAAAGGTTGAATTCCAAGGATGCAAAAAGACCTGGCTACAGCCAGGTCAAAGAGTCAGCAAACAAGAAGAGGATAGATGAGATGGACTCAGGAACATCAAAAGAGTCACCAAAAAGGAATGTCAGAATCTGATCAGGCTTTGATAAACGCCTGGACAGTCAGAATCACTGCTTCTGCAATCAGGGCAATTCCGGTAAAACTCATGATCATATTGATGACACTTGACGGACGGATCATCAGAATGATTCCGATAAACAACATGATCAAAGCTGCGACCATACTCAGCATCCAGGAGGAAATCCCGGCCCGTTTGAGCACAAGCGATTTCTGAATCTGGGTGATGGAGTTAAAGGTTAACAGGACGCCGGCAACAATTGGGAAAAAGTTAATCAGCATATGGGGCCAGACGGCCAGAATCAGACCAATGATGATTCCTGGGATTCCGATAACCATCGGTGAGAGATTCGTCGATTTTGTGATCACGAAATACTGATACAGATTATAGCCGCCGTAGACAACCAGAAGGATGCCCAGAACACGAACGATGGTTGTCAGAATGGAGCCGGAAAAGAAGCACAGGACAAGGCCAAATAACAGGTACATCAGCGCCATGGATAACATTTCGTTGCGTGATGGATTTAAACGATTCATAAAAGTCCTCCTTTAAAAGATTTCTTGATTTTATTCTGTCTTTATTATCAGTGAAAACGGGCAGTTTTTCTTTGTGCAGACCCGAAGTTTGCAGGCAGCCTGTCCAGATCATAAAAAGCAGATTTTTTAACAGGCTTATTCTAACCAAATCAACCAAACAAAGAAGAAGAAAAATCTTATTAAATTCAGAAGAAATCACATAAAAACAAGAAGGATGAGTACAAAGAGTTGAATGAATTCGGATGGAATTGATGAAAGATAAAAAAGCAAAAGGCAGTACGGAAAGAATTCGAGCAAGGACGAGTCTTTGGAAATAAAAGTCTGAAGATTCTGAAGATAAGGTTTGTAAAAGCCGCATCAGGAGTGTTGCGTTAAAATAGAGAAAGTACGATACGTACGAAAGCGAGGTATTGATGATGAAAAAAGCCGCAATTGTCATGGACAACGGTTTCGAAGAACTCGAAGCCATGGGTCCAATCGCCCTGTTACGCCGGGCTGGAATGCCGGTTGATCTGGTCAGTGCTGCCAATACGGATTCAGTAACGGGTCGTTTTGGCGTTACCTATTCGCCAGCAACTCCTCTGAAAGATTATGATTTCTCAGATGTAGATGTCCTGATCATTCCAGGCGGTGCTCATGCTCCAAAACTTGAAGCCAACGAAAAAGTCAAAGAAGTCATTACTGAGTTCTACAATGACCCTGAAAAATATGTAGCGGCCATCTGCGCTGCTCCAACCATCCTTGGTCATATGGGTCTGCTTGAAGGGAAAGACTACACTTGCTTTACATCAATGAACGATGAATTCGGTGGAACGTATAAAGATCAGCCTGCCGTAGTCGATGGCAAACTGATCACCGGACGCTCTGCTGCAGCCGCGATTGATTTTGCCTGGGCGATTATGGAAACTGTTTTAGGCAAAAAGCACACGGATGAAGTGAAAGCATCCATTTTCACGCTGTGAAATCCATTGAAAAGCAATGGCTTGACTATATAGAAGACCATCTGCAGGAAAGCCATAAAAGTGCATTGGAGGTCAGCCGGACCATTCAGAACTCTCCATTAGAATATGAAGTTCCCAATCAGAGCAGTGCCGTGCCGATTTATACCCGCACGCTTCATCTTCCCAAGTTCTTTACCCAGCAGGATAAAGAGAATTTCGAAAAGCTCTGTCAGACTTTTTATTCGATCTTTGAAAAGACCATCGCTGCTTACCAGAATGATCCAGAGATACGCGCTCTGTTTCACTTCTCGCCAGAACTGGAGGAGCTCATCGCCCTGGAACCTGGCTATCAGGCAGCCATCCCGGTTCTACGCATTGATGTTTTCTATGATGAAGAAACCGGCGATTTCAAGGTCTGTGAGTTCAATACAGACGGAACTTCCGCCATGTACGAGAATGATTTGATGTTTAAGTTTCTGGCCCAGAATAACGTCTGGAAGGCCCTGAAACCAGAGGTAAGTTATATGCCGCTGATGAATCCGTTAGTGGATGCTTTGCTTCTGGATCTGGAACAGGCGACGAAAAAAAAGAAGCCGGTGATTGCCATTTCAGACTTTCTGGAAAATGCGTATCTTCCAGAACTGTATGCGATCGAACAACTCCTTCAGGATCGAGGATATATAGCGCAAGTCGTCGATATCCGCGATCTGCAATATGATGGAGTATCGCTCTACAGTCCCAAAACAGGTGTTTACTATGACGCCCTGTATCGAAGAGCCGTCACGCAGGACGTGCTGGACCATCTCGATGAAATCAAGCCGTTTTTACAGGCTGTAAAAGAGGGGAAGATTGTGCTGGCCGGGGCGTTTAAAACCCAGATTCCACATTCCAAAACGATCAGTGAAGCGCTCTTTGAGCCGGCTTTACAGAAATACTTCACCGAGCAAGAAGTGAAGTGGATTGAGGCACATTTGCCCGAAGCGTTTGATCTGACACCGGAAACTGCCAGACGGGTCAAACAAGACCGAAAGCACTGGATCATCAAGCCCAAAGAAGGCTATGGAGCTAAAGGTGTCTATGCAGGTGTCGATCTTGCCGAAAAACACTGGCCAAAGCTGGTCGATGGTCTGGCCGAGCATGGCTATATCGTGGAAGAATATATTCCCCATTATCAGTCGATGAACATCGATCTGCTCGGACCGGATGGTCTGAAACCGTATTCCAATCTGACTGGTCTGTATGTTTTCAATGGCCGGTTTGCGGGCGTGTATTCCCGCCTGTCCGATGCTGGAATTGTTTCGACGCAATATAACGAGCGTATGGTCCCCACGCTCTTTCTTAAAGAAGACCAGTAAACCAGAAAACTGGAGGATCAGAAGGCTGGAACCCGAGCAAACCCGATGAACGCAAAGAAGCCGGATCTCATTCGATTTGAACAAGATCCGGCTTTTCTGCTGGTCTGTTGACCGGGATTGGTCTGCCTCATACAGAGGCGTAGAGATGTGCTGGACAGTTGGAAAAAGAAAGGGATGGCTGAAAAGTTCTGGTGCAGGGAGCGCTTTGCGGCGATGAGAAGCCTGGAAACAGACGTCACAGCCATTTGATCCTTCTTCCGCTTATACTTCTTGCGCCTGGCTGGCGGGGACAAGGAAGTCTTTAATCTTCTGTCCGTCCTGGAATCCTTTGAGGTACAGGCGATGCAGGTTGTTTGGATTCCGGTCAAGTGTATCGACGCCGCATGTATCATCGGGAGCGACAATCAGAACCTTGCCTTCTTTCTCCAGCTCTTTGGCTTTTGCGACGACTTCGTTATAACGGTCGGCTCTTGAGCGAAGACCCTCAGCGGCTTTGGGGTAACAATGCATGAAGGCAGCAACAGCCTGGTCTTTATAGGGCTTGCGGTCGATATCGCTTGGCTTGGTCAGAATGATAACGGCTTTATCGGCACCAAGTTCGAAGGCTTTATCCAGTGGGATTGGATCTGAGAGGGCACCATCAAAAAATGGCACGCCGGCAATCATATAGGGATGGTTGACAACGGGAATCGAGCAGCTGGCCTTGAAAATGTCGTACCGGTTTTCCTGAAGCCAGTGGCGGTCAAAGTAGGCAGGCTTGCCGGTAATCGCATTGGTCGCTACAACAACCATCTGGATATCAGAGGCATTGAAGGCATCGAAATCCAGCGGGTTTTCGCCATCCTTGTTGGAAAGAGTACTGTAGATGTAGTCCATGTTGATAAACGAACCCGTTTCAAAGTAATTGTGGAATGACATGTATTCTGGTCTTCCGGAATATTCTCGATAAAACATATAGTTCCGGCCGAGCTGATGGGCAATATAGCTGCAGACGTTGGCTGAACCAGCGGAAATTCCAATCGCAATATCGAATTTCACGTCATCAAACATACAGGCGTCCAGAACGCCTGCTGCATACATGCCGCGCATCCCTCCGCCAACATCAATGACTGCGGTTTTCATAAAAAGATTTCTCCTTTACTGATTTACTTTTTTATTTATTCCTTACTTATTGTGCTCATTTTAGATTGGCACTGGATCTGAATCCTGCCAGATGTCAATGGAGTCCTGAATCCAGGAGCTTTTCAGAACAAAGCAGAATCCAGCTTCCATGAAATGGAAGTTTTGCATGACCATTGTAAGGAAAAATAGAAACAGAATGAACGAACAGAAGCGAAAAAGTGCGGGAAAATTCCAGAAGAGCCATGCAAATTCAAAATTCGACAGACCTGAAAGCGGTTTGCCAGAGGAGAAGTGCCTGCAAGAATGATCGGATCCGGATGAAATATCGCTCAAAACGGGTCGGTTTTTGGTGGGACTTGATTTTAAAAGGGGTGTGCAATAAAATAATTGTACGCTCTCTAGTTTTGCAGTTTTTAGAAGATAAAAAGGCCAAATGGCTTAATTTAAAGCACTTTTGGCCTTTTTTACTTGTGCACGAACTTGCGTAACATTTTTGCCTTTCGAATTTTTCAAAAATTTTTTTAAATTTTGTAGAGTAATCACTTCTCTATCTACATTATAGTTAAAAATATCTATAAGTCTGTCTGTTATTACGTTTCTCTCAAATGATGGCACATAATAATCGTTCTTAAGGCGATGAACATTCATTTGTCGGAGTGTTTTAAAAATTTCAAAGCAGCTATCCATGCTTTCCAGATATTGCTCCAGAATTCTGTAGACTAACAGAGCTATGAAGCAGATTAGCAGGTGTCCTTTGATAGCTTCTTCCCGGCTAACGTAGATTGGTCTGCTTTCAAGTTCTGACTTCATGATCATGAAACTTTCTTCAATCTCCCAACGGCTGTGATTAGCTGCCAGTATTTTATTTACATCATCATATAAAAGATCTGTTGCCACGCAATAAAATCCATCATATTGAGCTTCTTCATCGATTCTTGCCTGGTCCAGTTCATAAATTTCGTGATCTGCAACTTCTCCTTCCTGGGTGACGCTCGTTTCTGAGATGTAATATCGTGGATCACGGTTATTATTACTCTTCTTCACTTTCCCCTGTTTAATCAATTTCCTAGCTCGTTCCAATTTCTTTTCACGTATAAATTCATTATATTTCTTATATTTTGTGTTGTATGTAACGACAATGCGTTCCGTCAGCTTCTCCTTTTTTCCGGTTAACTGAGACTTCTTCTCAGTTTCCATCCAAATCTCTTTATAGAAAGTAAGCCGTTTTGTTTCATATTTAATTCCGTCTATATTAATTGTATCCTTTAAGTTATTAATCGAAAACTCGCCTTTAAAGCCGCTTAACTTCCAGCCGTCTGGCTTCAAAGCCCACTCTTTATAATTATTCCTGAGTTTTTTTATAGACTGAGTGACGATATAGGCTCTGTTTTTCTTTCGGTCGTTATAAATCTTATTTTCAAATCCATTCAGTCCGGCATCTGCACATACGATAAATTTTGAGTCTTTAAAATCGGCGTCAATTTTATCCTCGAGAGTTCTAAGTGAAGCTTGTTCATTCTGATTGCCATCAAAGACGATATCTGCCAGGGGGATTCCCTTTGAATCCATAAAAAGACCGTACTGAACAATCGGATTCGGACGATTTTCCTTACTTTTGCCATACTTTCTGAAATCATCTTCATCTTCTGTCTCGTAATAGAAATTTGTGCAGTCGTAAAAGAGAACGGTGGTATCCCTTTCGCATATTTTTGAACTTTGGTCATAAAGCTTTGACTCAATGAAATATCGTTCTGAAGACAGGATTGGGAGTGATCTATAAATATCATCGAGGGAATAAGTTATCGGGTCGAAGAATTTTTTTACTTCGCGAAATACAGATCGCTTAGATCCCGGGAAAACGACTTGAGCACAAACAAGATCAGAAACAATCCTTTCCAATGGAAATTTAAATTGATATTTGGCTTCTATTTCTTCACAAATTCCTTTTATGGAGAGCATGTGAAGAATTTTATTTGGAAACAAGTATCCCACGTTGTAGATTGGAGCATCCATTGGAATCTTCTTGTTTTCATCGAGAACGACATTAACAAGATTTGACCCAGGTGCTTTTCGTTGATCGTCTTTTTCTTTAGCCAGCTTTTTTAAATGAGCAACAACAACCGAGGGATCATTGGTGTTCAGTTTTTTAAACCAGTAAGTCTGGTTGCCCAGTTTTTCGACAACTTCTGTAGACCGTTTCTTGGTCTCTGGATTTGTGTAGTCTGAGATTATAAAAAACGAAACAGAATTTTTTGATTTAGATTGTTTGAGCCGATACGACATATGATCACCCTATTGCATCATATAGAATTACGAAAAAGTACGCATTTTAAATGACTGAAAATTTGACAACAAAAAAAGTCTGCCGTAACTCGCTACTGCTGACTTATAGATTTTTATAATTAAGATGTAAATCACCTATCAAATCTGACTTTTTCAAAAACTGCAAAACATCCGGGTTTGCCAGAGGAGAAGTGCCTGCAAGAATGATCGGATCCGGATGAAATATCGCTCAAAACGGGTCGGTTTTTGGTGGGACTTGATTTTAAAAGGGGTGTGCAATAAAATAATTGTACGCTGTGCCCGTAGCTCAATGGATAGAGTAACAGATTCCGATTCTGGTGGTTGGAGGTTCGAGTCCTCTCGGGTGCGCCATTTTTTTTTTGCCTGTTTTCTCTCAAAACGGCTAAAATAAATAAGAAGCTTGATTTCAGAATTCATCAATTCTGAAGATTGATTCGTTTATGGCGTGAACAGGTCCACATAGCTCAGTCTGGATAGAGCACGTGCCTCCTAAGCACGGGGTCGGAGGTTCGAGTCCTCTTGTGGACGCCACTTTACAGATAAAGCTGCCTATCAAAATGCCTTGCCGCATCCGATGGGCAGCTTTTCGTTTGTCATCCAAAAGCGCTGGCCCCCTTTTCCTGAATGCTCAGACCCGGTCGTTCAGGAGGTTTGATGGATTCAAAAGATTTGGCGCAAATCTGCAAGTGGATCAAGCCAAAACATTGGAGAAGACAATGTGGCGCTATTTGTGTCTGTTTAAAATTTCTTCGAAAACTTGATCATTATTTTCGACAAATCGCCAAAGGCGAATTAAATGGAAATATGAGCTCAAAAAGAGGACTCAAAATGAGTTTATGAAGACCAAAAGGCCGGAAATGGATACAATAGAAAAAGAGGCGAAAGGAAGGGATTTCATGATAGATCGTTTTCCAGTAAGAATGGATCCGCTCAATCGCCTGGGATGGGTGGATGTCTACCTTCCGGATGATTATTTTTATTCCAATCGGCGCTATCCGGTGCTGTATATGTTTGACGGTCAGAACCTGTTTTTTGATCAGCAGGCGACATTTGGCCGTTCGTGGGGACTTAAGGAGTTTCTCGATTCCTGTATGGATCCCTGCATAGTGGTTGGGCTGGAATGTGACCCGAAAGACCAGAACCGGCTTCACGAATACACTCCCTATCCATTGGCAGAAACGTTCTTTGGAGCCACAGTTGGCGCCGGAGCGGTGTTAATGGAGTGGATTGTCCAGGTGCTGAAGCCGATGATTGACCATAAACTGCGAACCTGGCCGCAAAGAGAAGCAACTGCCATAGCAGGCAGCTCCATGGGAGGCTTGATGGCCTTCTTTGCGGTTACCCGGCATAACTCTGTATTTTCCAAGGCGGCTTGTCTGTCGCCGTCCCTGTTTCTTTGTGAAGAAGAAATTTCCAGAGAACTGGAACATGGCGGACTGGATCCGGATACACGGATTTATTGGTCATTTGGATCCAAAGAATTGTCGGCTCCCATGCGTGTGGAAGCAGAAATGCTTCTGGTGGAATACAAATGGGCTCTGGAGCGGCAGGGAGGACTTGGCAAAGTCTCCATTGTCGAAGATGGCTCTCATAACGAAGAGTGCTGGGGAAAACAGAATCCAGAATACTATCGCTTTTTCTGGAATGACCCCAAAGATCTTGACTGAGCTGCTGAGGTAAGGGTATGACAAAAGACGAACTCGATATGGTATCATTTGGCATCATTGCCGATGCCGGCGATGGCAAATCTTACGCGTTTGACGCGCTCAATGCAGCCCGTAAAGGGGATTTTGGCGGCGGTGAAGCTTTGCTTGCCAAAGCTCGGACCGCCATTGAAAAAGGACGGCGTGCCCAGACAGACTTGTTGTTTGCGGAAATGAATGGTGAACATCACGATGTCAACGTTTTGCTGGTGCATTCACAGGACCATCTGATGGATGCCATGCAGACGATGGATCTGGTCACGGAACTGGTTACACAGATTAAAGAACAGAAAAAATTAGAAAAACGAATAGAAGAGCTGGAAAGAAGGGTAGACAAGTGAAAATTGCACTGATCTGTACTGGCGGCCTTTCAACCAACTGGATCATTAAACGGCTGGAAGAATTCGCAAACGATCATAATGAAGTGGTTGACTTAAAAGCGTATGGACTGACGGACTATTATCCAGCAGTTGCGCAGGCTGATGCGGTGCTTCTTGGACCGCAGATCAGCTACTATAAAGGTGAAATTGAACAGAAACTTGGCCATCCAATCGGCGTGATTTCCGCCAATGATTATGCAACGGCCAATGCAGAACATATTTTCGCTCAGGCATTCGAACTGGCAGGCAGGTAGCCTGCTTTTTTTCGTCTTTTGGATATGAAATTCAAATCTTATTCATTTGGTATCTTTGAGATAAAATATCAGTCACTTGAAATAATTTCTTGTCTTAAACAAACAGACCAAATGGATTCAGGCAGCCATGAAAAAGAACAGATGCAAACGATCATTTGTTCGAAGAAAGGGATGAAAAATTAAGAAATGATCAAAAACAGAATTGTATAAATACCCAAATTATCTGAAATTGTCGAATGAAAGTTTTCAGCAGGCATGAAAGTTTTCTTTTTCTTTCAAATCAGTATGATGAAGTGGCAGGCTTAAATGTTTGAGAAACGATACAAAACAACGCAAATGGTTTCATTTTAGCTTTGAACCAATAAAGAGTAATCAATTATTTGGAAAATCTTAACAAAATGCCGTTGAAAGAAGTTTCTGAAACTGATAACATTGAGCCAAGCTCAAATTTTTCATCATCTGAAAAATTTCTGAAAATATTTACAGGAGGAAAACGTATATGGCATCTGCAGTGAACGAGATTCAGTTAAATGACCTCGAAGGAGTTCAGGTTGTAGTCGATGAAGAAAAAGCTCTCTCTTCCAAAAAGCGTGATAACCGTTTTGCTGAACTTCTTGAGTATTTCTGGAATGAAGACGAAAAGGCTGAGGCTGTTCTGAACGAAGACTAGTTCTGGACCAACTGTCTGAACTCAAATAGCTCAGCACTGATAATTTTTGATTGAATAGTTGATAAAAGATGAGGTGATCTTCACGGACAACAAGACTGCCTCTTTTTTTATGCCATTAATTTTATAGTTCGAGATCATTGGCTTTACGGATCGCGACTGTTTCTTTTGTTTTTTTTTGCTGTGGCCAAAGAAAAAGACTGCCAGAAGCAGTCTGAAATCCTGGGCCTGAAAACAGGAACAGCTGGATTCAAAATTGAATCCTGAAAATGGAGAGAATTGAACAGATTTTATGATATTAAACAGTTAATATTTGATAGCCATTCAGAGAAGAGGCTGTTACTGGTCAATCATGACGGACAGCTGCGATGGCGTATCTGGTTTGAGGTCTTTGACATGCTCATTGATGATGTCGTTGAGAGTGAATTTGCCATCTTCATAGTCGAAGTCGTAAATAATGCAGTTATCAAACTTGCGAAGTTTCTTTGCTTTCTTTGGGTCGATGGCATTGGCAAAACGAAATGAGCAGGCACCATGCGCGCAGGCAAGAATCGTATGGCCCGGATCTTTTTCCATAATATCGGTCAGTGTATCGACCATTCGCTTTTCGACCTCTTCACGGGCTTCGCCGCCAAAGGGAACATACATATGGGCCGGATCTTTGCCGCCTGGATTGCCTTTGCTGATTGGTTCGCCTTCAAGAGTGCCGTAGTGAAATTCTTTCAGGCCAGGAACCCGCGTATATGGTTGATCTGTAATCTCCTGAATCGTCTGTTCGGTCCGGCCAAGCGTCGAACAATAATAGGAATCTGGCTCAATGTGGTGTTCGTCCAGCCATTTGCGAACCGCTCTGGCCTGTTTATGGCCAAGCGGAGTCAAAGGGGAATCGCACCAGCCCTGAATCAAATTTTTTTCGTTGAAAAGTGTCTGGCCATGGCGGACCAGGTAAAGTTTCTTTTTCATAATGGCTCCTTTCTGCACAAAACAAAGCGGATTCAAAAAAATACTCCGGAATTCGACAGATGGCTTTGTTTTGCACGGATCCGTAATTTCTTTGTAAATAGAATCGCATCGGATGAAATCGATCCGATATAAGGCACATAGTTAGTCTAGACTTTTCCACAATTCATCGAAAGTGAGAGCCTCAGCTTTTATCTGGCTGGTCGTCCATAGTGGATGAAACTGTAAGATGGCGGTACAATCTGAAAGGAAGAAACTCCCGTATTTTCGGCCTTTTAGCCAAAATGCACAGGAGGAAAAGAGTTTGAAAGAGTTTGAATACAAGAAGATAAAAAGCTTTAGAAGAATGTTCAAAGGGATGAATCCAGAAAAGAAGCTGGGACTTGGGCTGTACACAATCCCTGGCAGACTGGCAGAATAGGAGCAATCCCTGTCGGGATTCCAGAATCGTTTCTTGTGAATATCTAGACTTTTTATACTTTTAAGGTATTCTATAAGCGGCCGTATAGGTAGGCCTGATGGTTAAGGACAACAACATGACAAAAATAGACGAATTATCCGTGAATGCAATCCGGACGCTTGCAGCTGACCAGATTCAGAAAGCAAACTCCGGCCACCCTGGAGCCCCTTTAGGAACGGCTCCAATGATGTATGAACTTTACGCGAATGCGATGAATCACAACCCAAAAAATCCGAAATGGGAAAATCGCGACCGTTTTATTTTATCCGGTGGACATGGCTCTGCTGGTCTCTATGCTTTGCTTCATCTGTTTGACTATGGAATCACTCTGGAAGATCTGAAAAACTTCCGGCAGCTGAATTCCCTGACCCCTGGACATCCTGAATATGGACACACCACTGCTGTTGAATGCTCCACTGGACCTCTTGGTTCCGGCCTTTGCGCAGCGGTTGGTATGGCCGCAGCTGAAGAATTTTTAGCTGATAAATTCAACCGCCCAAATTATCCGATCGTTGATCACTATACCTTTGTTGAAGTCGGGGATGGCGATCTGATGGAAGGAATTTCCCAGGAAGCTCTGTCTTTGGCAGGTACGCTGAAACTGGGCAAAATGATTATTCTTTACGATTCAAACAACATCACCATTGAAGGCGACACTGCACCAGTCTTTAGTGAAGATGTGAATAAACGCATGGAAGCTCTAGGGTATTCCACATGGATTATTGAAGATGGCAACGATCTCGAAGCCATTCATAAAGCCATTGAAGAAGCCAAAGCTGATACAGAGCATCCTTCTTTCATTACTGTAAAAACCAAAATTGGTTACGGTTCTCCAAAAGAAGGCAGTGCCTCCAGCCATGGTGAACCCCTTGGCGAAGACAATGTCAAAGCGCTCAAACGCAACCTTGGCTACCCGGAAGAGGAACACTTCTATGTTCCGGAAGAAGTGTATGCTCACTTCAAAGAACTCTCCAGACGGGGCGAAAAGGCTGAAGAAGAATGGCAGAAAATGTATGACACCTACAAGGCTGAATATCCAGAACTGGAAGCTGAATACCGCGCCATGTTTAACCAAATGCCAGATCAAAAAGCTCTGGAAGAGGCCAACCTGTTTGATGTAACGGACAAACCAGAAGCAACACGTGCTTCTTCTGGAAAAATCCTCAACAAACTCAAAGATGTAATGCCAAACCTTGTCGGCGGTTCTGCTGACTTAGGTCCATCCAATAAGACCATTATGGCAGGGGAAGGGGATTTCTCCCCTGAAAACCGCAGCGGCCGCAACTTCCACTTCGGTGTAAGAGAGCTTGCTATGGCTGGCATTGCCAATGGTCTGGCTTTAGCTGGCTTAAGACCGTATGCCGCAACTTTCTTTGTCTTCTCTGACTATGCAAAACCAATGGCAAGACTGGCTTGCTTAATGGATCTGCCAGTGACTTATGTCTACACGCATGACTCCATTGGTGTTGGTGAAGACGGCCCAACCCACCAGCCAATTGAACATCTGGCAAGCTATCGCTCTATTCCAAACATGGTTGTCTTCCGTCCTGCTGATGCAACAGAAACGGCTGCCGGCTGGACATTAGCTGCCACCCGTGTCGATGGCCCAACGGCCCTGATTCTGACTCGCCAGAATGTTGAACAGGTTCCAACGACATCCAAGGAAGCCTTAAAAGGCGCCTATGTGGTTAAAGAATCCAAAGGCGAAGTTCCAGAAGCGATCTTCATTGCTTCCGGTTCTGAAGTTGCACCAACAATCAAAGCAGCTGAACTTCTTGAAAAAGAAGGGGTAGACTGCCGCGTTGTTTCCATGCCGAGTATGGAACTCTTCGAAATGCAGCCTCGGGAATACCGCGAAAAGATTCTGCCCAGATCCGTCCGCAACCGTGTTTCTGTTGAAGCCTCTAAAGACTTCGGCTGGGGCAAGTACATCGGAATCGATGGCCAGATGGTTGGCATGAAGAACTTTGGTACTTCCGCACCGGGCAGCCTGCTGTTTGAATACTATGGCTTTACTCCTGAAAACATCGCCAAGACGATGCAGGATGTCATTGCGGAAAATAAAGAAGCATAAGCCTTCTTTTGATAGAAGTGAGACGGAAAACATTCTGAGTCTTTGCTTCGGTCTTCTTTGATTCAATTTCACTTGTGTTTTGCCCATCAGGCAGTCAGAGATAAAGAACTTCTGACTGCCTTTTTTTATGACTTCTTTTGGGTCGGGCCGGGTCGATAACAGTCCGAAAAAGATTGGAAGAAGGGATATTGTGCCAGAGAAAATCAAAAAGGGAAGGACCAAAATGCAAATTAAAATTGAAAACGATGGTTTTGTCATGAAAACGCTTGTTCGTGTTATTCTGAAAATAAGAAAGAGGTACTTACATGCGACGAATTCCAATCAATATTTATGAATATGCCGGACAGATTCTTGAACAGCTGCCAAAGGGGATCCTGTTATCTACTCGTGCCGATGACAAGATGGATACCATGGTCATCGGCTGGGGAACATTAGGAACAGATTGGGGATTGCCGGTCTTTACGGTATTTGTCCGCCAGAGCCGCTATACGAAAGTTCTTCTGGACAAAAATCCAGAGTTTACCATTAACGTTCCGCTCAAAGATGCGGATGTACGCCGGATTATTGGCTTTTGTGGAACAAAATCCGGCCGTGATTACGACAAGTTCAAGGAAATGGATCTGACGGTCGTCCCGGGTGAAAAAGTTTTGGCACCAGCTATTGCCCAGTTTCCAATCACGCTGGAATGCAAAGTGATTTACCAGCAGGACCAGGATGCAGCAGCCATTCCAGCCGACATCAAAAAGCGCTACTATCCAACCGGTGACTACCATACGGCTTATACCGGGCAGATCATTAACGCGTACCTGCTGGTTGGCGAATAGACAGATCCAGGCCTTTTGAGGCGAAAAACGACTTGTCTGGCGAAAACTTCAGCCAGAAGAGGCAATCTCCAAAGAAGAGCGCCAGAGCTGAAGCTGCCTGATTTCCAGTTTTTACCTTTTTTCAAATCTCTGTGCTTTCGGCAAAATAGCACCAGACAAAAAAGGTTCTTCTCATGCAAAGAAGAATCTTTTTGTCTGATGCTGTTTTGATTTGTAAACTTGAATGAAGACTGGAATCTGACTTAATCGTTTTTGAAAGAAGCAGCTGAACTCTGAGCAGGCGATGCCGGGATTTTTTCGTTGAGCATGACCGCGCATTCAACCCAGTCGGCCAGGCGTTTGGTATTGTCTGCAAACCAGGAGGGCTTTGAAGAGCCTTCCAGTGGTCTGGCCAGAAGCTTTTCTGTCATTGGACGAATATCAGCCGAGCTTCTGGCATACAGGGCCAGATTGTGGTGTTCGAAAAACTCGGCGTTGGCACTTTCGCAGCCCGGAATTGGATTGGCCAGCAATAAAGGGGTGCTGCAGGCACTGGCTTCGGTGATCGAAAGGCCGCCTGGCTTGGTGATGTAAACAGAACAAAGATGCAAATAGTCAACCATCTGATGAGTAAAACCCAGCGGATGGACATGAGGCTGCCTGGCACGGGTGATCTGTTCTTCCAGTCCCTGATTGCTTGCGCAAAGCACCAGTGCTTCCAGATCCTCCTGGCTTTCCAGCAAAGGAACCAGTTCTTTTAAAATGGAATAGATGCCATTGGTTCCCATACTGCCGCCGCCAATGAGAATATAGCGTTTTGAAGCATCCAGTCCCAGGTTTTGGGCAGCCTGCTGGCGCGAAAGCGGTCTGGAAAAAACTGGGTTGATGGGAATACCGGTTGGAATCAGCCACGAACAAGCGACTCCTTCGGCATGGAACTCATCTGCCAGGGCTGGATAAGGCAGGGTCATCCAGGTCGTGTTCACATCACACTCGAAAGGAATGCAGGTGTAGTCAGTTGGAACCATAATGGAAGGCGGCACAGGATAGCCATGCCTGGCCAGCCAGGTAAGCATGAGGCCGGGATAGGGCTGGGTACAGATGACAATGTCGACGGGATTGGCCTGCAGCCATGCATACAGGGCTTTTGCGGTGTGTGCCTGGACGGCTAAAACAGGATCAGGCAGACCAAAAGCTTTTTCTGCTTTCAGGTACAGTTCGCCAAGTTTATAGACATCGCCAAACAAAGCAGGGGAAAAGCGGACCAGGCTGACATAACTGTCCCCAACGCGATCCGCGGTTTTCTGGGAAAGCAGGGTATACGGATCAAAGAAGTGCGTTTTCCAGCCGCGCAGATTGAGTTCATCTGTAATCGCCTGGCCAGCCACATTATGACCGCCGCCGGTTGAACAGGAAAGAATCAGTGCTTCCATACAAGTTTTACCTCCAGTCTGTTTTTGATTTCTTTGGATAAAGCCATACGCACCAGAACCACGCCAGAAATGAGCAGCAGTCCATAGCGCACAAACAGGTTTACCGGTTCCAGAAAGCTGATGGCGGGACACAGCAAGTAAACAAGAATTGTCAGATAATAGTCTGGAGAAACCTGGATAATCCCTTTAAACAGAAGAAACAGAATCGCAAACGTGCCCAAAGGCCAGAATCCGAGACCGCCCGCCCATAAAGCAGCCAGAACGCCGAAAGTTGTCGTGATTCCCTTGCCGCCGCGAAAATGCGAAAAAATCGAGAAGTCATGGCCCAGAATCGGAGCGGCCATGACCAGACCGAGTCCATAGTTCAATGGATCTGGCGCCTGCAGCAGATAGATCCCGACTGGAAGAAAGCCCTTGGCCAGATCGCCGATCAATACAAAAAGGCCAGCTTGAAAACCTCCATAGCGAAAGGCGTCAAATACGCCGGGATTGTGGTCTGCAGCCTGGGCGGCCATATCACGATGGGCAAAAAACCGCCCATAAAGATGGAAAAACAGAATGCTTCCACAAAGATATCCCAAAAGAATATAGAAAATCAGGATTTTTATCATGCCTCAATTATATCGGCCGGTAGATTGGGCCTATGGCTCGAGGCACAAAAAGATGAAGCGGGAGAATTGAAGCAGGGATGAATGAAGCAGGAGTGAATGAGGCAGAAATGAAAAAACGTGTTGAGGGGCAAACAGAAAGCGTGGGATCAGAAAATAAAAAAATCGCCGATCCAATGGATCGACGATGAATTTTCAAGTGGCGCCTGAAACAAGACTCGAACTTGTGACCTGCCGGTTAACAGCCGGATGCTCTACCGACTGAGCTATTCAGGCAACTTAAAAATAGAAATATAAACAAACAAAATGGCGCCTGAAACAAGACTCGAACTTGTGACCTGCCGGTTAACAGCCGGATGCTCTACCGACTGAGCTATTCAGGCGTCTCTTGATTGCTTGATAAGGATATCATTTTTATCTGGGTATAGTCAACAAAAAAGTTTCGGTTTTTTGGAGAGTTCTATATAGATTGATTTATATATTGATTATAGTTATACTTGCCGCCTGTTTATCCAGCCTACTGTCAGATTTATCTAGAATTTCAAAGAATCTGACGGATTTGCTGATCTATCCGATAAATCTTCAAGGATCAGGCTTACCCAGGGCACAACAATCGGATGGTTGTCGCAAAGACTGCTCTCCGTGAGAAAAAATCGCAGACAATAAGCGACAGAATAAAGGCAGGCCAGTCTTCTTGAGGGACGAAAAAGCGTATTGGAAAAATCTTATGGGACTCTAGGACGGCTTCATTTTATCCGTATAGCAGGATTAGCGAAAAATGGGCTGCGGTGGATAGACAGCAGAAACAAAAAAAACATCCACTTTCGTGGATGGGTCGATTTCAAATGGCGCCTGAAACAAGACTCGAACTTGTGACCTGCCGGTTAACAGCCGGATGCTCTACCGACTGAGCTATTCAGGCGTCTGCTGACTGCTCAATTACAATAGCACAGGGACGGTATCGAATGCAACCGGGAAGTTGAAAAGTATTGTTTTCTGGCTGATAACAGCTCACAAAGTCTGGTTGTCTGTGTTCTTTGTCCGAACGCATCAGATCACTGGTTTTTAGAGTCCTTTATGGGCGCCAAAATCTAGTTTTTCTGGTCTTTGGCTTGTTGCTCAAGCTGCTCTTTGTAAGCTTCTTCGAGAATTTTACGGCCTTCTGGATCTTTTTTAAAATATGTAGCTCTTTCGCGCAAGACAGGATTCTTGATCTCATCCGGATTTGTGCAGGGCAGGTTATCTAATGCGGCAAGGAAACCCCATAGCTTGCTGTGGGGAGGAATTGCCGCCAAGCATCTGCTGTTCGATATTTACAATGCAGCTTTTTGCTTATCAATAAGCCATCCATTTGATGACTCAAGTCTTTTTAATTTCTTCCAGGGAACAGAAGCAGATACCTTGGTTCCATCAAGCATCCTGATATCGAATCTGCCTGATGTTCGTTTTCCAAAGATAAAACACTCTGTTTTCTGGTATCTGATCTTATCGAACAGCTGAAAGCCCATAATGACCTTTGCGGACTGATTCAGTTTTCTGATGCCGCCTTTAGAAGGATTGAATTTATGAATCTGTCGGTTATGACATCGCACTTTCCTGCTAAAAAAGACGGTTTGAGCAGGTCTTGCTTCTGGATGGCCTGCAATGCATCTGGCATCAACGTAGTGCTCTTTGGGAAGACCATGCCCAAGACGTTCTGCTTTGGTCAGATATCCGAATGTTTCTTCTACAGGAATGGGACTGAATTCTGTCTGGGCTCTTTCCAGCAGCGTCTTTCGCATGACCCCCATAAAAGCCGCATCTGCAAATGAAGCCGGCTTAAGAATCTTATCTGGAAGTTTGATATTTCCTTTATGGTATTCCTGATGGCAGTGTTTGCAGAGCGTAACCAGATTTTCCGGACGGTTGCTGCCGCCATCTTTTCTTTGGTGAATATGATGGACCTGCAGTTCCTTATCTTTGGATTCTCCTTTGCAGCACTGGCAAGTTTATCGATCCCGGTACAGTACATAGTCTTTGACGTTGAGCCAGTCTTTCATTTCACCATTCTGGTAATCTTTGCCTTCAGGAAGTTTTTGCCCTGCAAGCTGTGCTTTCAGTTTCTGTGTATCAAAAGAGGCTGCCTCTATCACGATCTTTGAAACAGGTAGGATCTTTGTCACTTTCCGGATGACATTTAAATGGCATGTAATCTTTTGTTCCACAGAAGGCGCCAGCCATCCTTTGTGTTTTGAATGCACCCGGTGGTTAAACCTTGGCTTTCGATATCTTGTTTTGCGGTTTCTTCTTGTTCTTCTCGCCTCTCTTCTTGCGGTCAGTTTTTTAGACACATCGGTTCTCAACTTTGCATCTTCTGCATAGAGTTCTTTTGCGTCTGTACATGGGGACAATCCAATATGTTTAGATCCTGCGTCGACGCCTAATGTGATCTGCTGAACCACATGAGTATCAGGTTCATATAAAAGCTGAATGGTAAAAGGAGTTCTCTTTACGACTTTAGCTTTCTTTGCTTTTAAGAGTCTGCAAACCTTTTTGCATCGTTTGGTCGGCATCAATGGATTGCCATCAATGTCCAGAACATAGATCAAAGCTTCCGTTCCCTGTTTCTTTTCTTTCTGAATCCCACTTTGCTCATCCCATCAATCATTGGATCTGACTTTGATCCTTCTCCTCTGTTTTGAGAAATGGCTGAATTTCATACAAATCAAAATTTTTCGAAAAAAGTTTTCTCCTGCAAAAACAGAACAGTATCTTTCGCGTATATGGAGTCAGAAAGGGTGTCCAAAGCCATGTGAAATCAATTTTGACTGTAAAGAACAAAGACCAAAGCAAAACCTCCTCGCAAAGCATAAAATTCATCAAGCCATAAATTCGATCAGGACTTGAAAAGAACGTTTTTGCGACAGCGTTTTGATGATAAGAATCTGAATATTCGGAGCACTCTCATAAATTCTAGGAGAAATCTGAATAAATTATTAACTAATTATTAATAAAATATTAGCTAAGCGGCTTTTATTAGTTTTGCCTTTCTCAAAGAAAGTTTTGAGAAGCCAGTTTCAGTCGATCTGAAAAAAAGGCCGCACTAAAAAAAGTAGGAATACTAGTTTGTTTTTTTACACTAATTATTAGCTGCCTTTTCCTCTTTTAACCAGGCATCTGTATGAATGTTTACACATACAAGAAAGGTTACAAATGATATCCGGCGCTGAGTACGTGTTTTCGTTTTATGGAGACCGTAATCATTCAGACAACGATTGTTGACTCGCTCACAGCTTGTCCGATTGTTATAAACTGTCTTCCACTCTTTGGTTCCATGCTTCTGCATAGCCCTTTCTCTGGCACTGTTACACTTCAGGTAGACGGAGAGGCCATAGGTACCTTTTGAACATTCGTCACGATGGGAGCACTCCGGAATTCGCTTCATAACATACGGACAGCGATATTTATAGGCATTATGTGTTTTGTCAAAACCAGTACAGTACATCTCTTCGCCTGATTTGCATATTGGCTTGCCGGTAGAGGAAATGGTTACGCTGCCTTTTTCGGTTCCTTTTCCTCTTCTTTTATTGAGGTCGATAACGGGATTGATAGACCAGTTTTCGCACAGCTGAAAAGTCGCTTCATTATCACTGGCGCTGTCCAGACAGAGATGAGTAATGTTTATGTTCGGATATAAGTGCCTGACCTGGTTTATTGCTTTAATCGAAATGGTTGAATCGTGTTCTCTGGCAGATTCGATCATAAAGTGGATTGGCAGATCAATATTTTTATCGGAGTTATGAACAACGTTAAAATAGCCTGTAAAGCCAAAATAGTAATCTCCCTTATCACTGTCAAAACCAATACTGGCATCAGGATCAGAATAACGACGAAGGGTATCAAATTTTTCGGTTCCAGTGTATTCTAATAGATGATGACCTCTGTTGTTTGCGTGAACATAGACAGCGGTTCCATCACCCGAAAGAATGAGATTACCCGGATCGATCAGGCCCATTGCGATAGATGGTTCCACCGCAATTTCTTTAAATAGAGCTTGAAGAATCCTGATAGACCTTTCTGGGTCAATCTCACCCATTTGAGCCTGAATCGCCAGGGAGGTTGTCGCCCCGGGAGGATTCAGGTTCATTTTTTCTCCCTTTCTGGTTGGATTTGGTGTCCCGGACTGATCAATATCAGAATCTGGAGGACTGACAGAGTTTTTTGGCTTTCGTCCCGGCCTGCCTTTTGGCTTTTTAGCTTTCTTAGGCTTATTATTCTTTCCTGCGGGAAGGATGTTCACAGAAATATCCCACAGATAAAGTCGATCCATTAAGGAATAATAGGTCCCGACTGCTGGGTTGCGTCCACTGATGCCGCAAAGTACCCGGAGTAAAAAGTCGTACTCAAGGCGGTCATGCCATAACTGAATACTGGTTTCCTGGAAGTGATACATAAGAACCAGAGAACGAATAAGCATCCGTGGATCGGCAGCAGGTCGCCCTCTGGAGGAATACAGGTGAGAAATCACATCTATAACTGGATCCAGATTAAGCAGAGCGACCTTACCTAAAGCCATGGCGTATGACAGATCGTTAAGCCTGTCAATTTGCGAAGAGTGCATGATGGCTATCCGGCCATTCAGATCCTGTAAAAAATCCTGGTGAGTACTAGAAACGGTTAACATCTCGACTGCTCCTTTCTAAAAGTCATTTTTCTGATCGGCATGAGGCCGCAGAAAGGTGTTAAGTTTTCAACGCTCAATCCAATGCTTAATAAAAAGTTAATATTTATTCAAATAAAAAATACCATTTTTCGCTTCTGAATGTAGGAAAAACGAAAAATGGTGAATATAAAATCCATGACACCTAAAGGTGTTTCGAATTTATGAGAGTCGTCATTCGTTCAAAAAGAAAAACTCACTGACCCCATGGCAAGCCATGGGGGTTGAAATACACCCCTGTTGTTTGACAGGACAGCTTCGGCTGTTGTCTGTGAGTAGCCTTGGTGAATATTGTCTTCGGACGATACGAACTCCGTTGTTTATGTCATCACACCTTTAAGATATCGTTCTAGTCTTAAGCTCTGTGGCTCTGCTTTAAAAGTCTGTTCGGGGTAACAGGCGGTGAGTTTGAGCGTAAAAAGCATTTACAACATTGGCGAAGGACACCTTACAGCCTTCGGGCTGGTTTATTTACCGAAAGGAGGCATCTGTAATGCCGGGAGAACGTGAGGTCAGAAGAAGAGGATAACCAGAATCTATATTTGGATGCGGATCCAGACAGAATGGGAAAGAGACCAGTTTCATCTGGTTCAATTGCGCTTACAATCTTACCTTGCAAAGAATGCAAAGAGAAACGGAAAATGGCGGATTGGGAAAGCTGGTTGAAACTCATGCGAAATCCTGTGCGTATCGTTATACTGACCCCGAAAGGGGTGACGGGCTCTGTAAACACTGCCATCAGGAATACCATAAAGGGAATATCAAACTTCCAGATAAGATTCTTAAGCCGGCTTCACTTGCAGATGCGGCTTTTATGGGGGCCATGCGAAAGACTCTGCTGGAAAGAGCGCAGACAGAATTTGCTCCCATTCCTGTAGAAGAAACATTCGGATATCTGACCCAAGCAGAACGTCTTGGGCATGGTCTTCCCAAAGAACACTACGTTGATGCAAGATGCATCGCAGGCCATCCAGATGCAAGACCCGCTCAAACCGTCTTTTTTAGCAGGAAAGTGCGATGTCATAACCGACAGATTCATAAATTCAATCCTTCTAAAGGCGGCGTCAGAAAACTGAATCAGTCAGCGAAGGTCATTATGGGATTTCAGCTTTTCGATAAGATCGGATACCAGAACACAGAGTGTTTTATCTTTGCAAAAAGAACATCAGGAAGATTCGATATCAGGATACTTGATGGAACTACGGTATCTGCATCTGTTTCATGGAAGAAATTAAAAAGACTTGAGTCATCGAATGGATGGCTTGTGGATAAACAAAAGGCAACAGTATAAATATCGAACAGGAGGTGAGGGCGGCAATTCCTCCCCACAGCAAGCTATGGGGTTTCTCTGCCGCATTAGATGACAACTTTATCGAAGCCGGTTAAGGCAATTGTGATGGACATGGATGGAACCCTGTTAAATGAACGGGACAAGATTTCCCCGGTAACCAGGGACTATCTGATTGGACTGGAAAAACAAGGTGTCCGGCTGGTTCTGGCCAGCGGACGCAGCTATACAAGACTTTTGGGATATGCAGGGCAGCTGGAGATGGAAAAGTACGGCGGCTACCTGCTCGAAATTGATGGCGTGGCTCTGTATGATTTGGCAAACCAGCAGCGGACAAAATTCAAAACCATGAGTCCTGAAGAGATCCACGGTATTTTCTCGTATCTGACGACGCAGAATGCGGAAAGCCAGGCCATGTTTGATGACGGTCTGTTTGACTTCTTTACGCCGGAAATCTATGAAAAGAAAAAGCAGATCCGCCAAGAGCAGAATCTGCCGGATGATTTCCCCTGGACGGCAGGGCCATGGAACTGGCTGACAGACTTCCGGGATGGCTATGGCAATCTGCACTACCTTCAGAGTGCAGATGAAATCAGCTGTCCGATCAATAAATTACAGATCATGCAGGAAGAAAAGCCGTTGGCTGAACTGTTTGAAAGACTTCAGGACAAATTCTCGGATTCATTTGCGATTTATCGTACAACCCCAAGACAGCTTGAGGTTTTGCCTTTTGGCTATTCCAAAGGGATGGGAATTCGTAAGCTGATGGAAAAAGAAGGCTGGGGCAAAGAGGAAGTCCTGGTGTTCGGGGATGGGGAAAATGATGTCTCCATGTTTGGTGAAGTTACGCATTCTTTTGCGATGGGCAATGCCAAACCTTTTGTGCAAAAACGGGCTCGTTATGTCACAGGGACCAACCGCGAAGATGGAATCGTTCAGGCGCTTAAAAAGCTGGGAATTTAACGGAAAATTTACATGGAAACCTGCCAGGAGCGGTAGAATAATAGCCATATGTCTGTCTGTATTCAAAAAAATTGAAGAAGCAAACCGCTGGAATGAGCAGAGAACACTGACTTCTGGCCGGGATTCTTTAGTGATTTGTCGAAGACAGGGATTTGAATTTTGGGAGGGATTGAATGTCTTTTTGGACCATTTTAGTTCTGGGTGCCAGCCTGTCGATGGACGCATTTGCGGTGTCGATCTGTAAAGGTCTGGCCTTGCATCGCGTAAACTGGAAAAATATGCTTTGCGCGGGATTGTGGTTTGGTATTTTTCAGGGGATGATGCCGGCGATCGGTTATATTCTTGGAAATCTGGTTGCGGGAAGTGTTGAAGGCTTTTCAAGCTGGATCGCCTTTGCACTGTTAGCTTTTATTGGCGGCAATATGATTCGTGAATCCTTCAAACCGGAAGAAAAAGCCAATGATTCCATGAAAGCCGGGGAAATGTTTATGCTTGCCATTGCTACTTCGATTGATGCGCTGGCGGTGGGTGTAACCTTCTCGGTTGTACCGGTAGCCATGTTCAGTGGTCTTTCTACCTTTGCCAATACGATGCTTGCCTGTCTGATCATCTGCATCGAAACCGGTCTTTTTTCTGCGTTTGGTGTCAAGCTTGGATCCATTGCGGGTGCGAAATATGAAAACAAAGCCAAACTGGCCGGTGGTGTCGTACTGGTTCTGATTGGTCTGCGAATCGTATTGTCCCACTACCATATTCTTTAATTTCAGAATTCTTGAATTTCAGAAAGTTTGGAACTTCAAAGTTTCTGGTTTGGACACCTGCTGGAATCGTATTGGTTCAAGCAGGTATATTTTTGAAATTCTGCCTTTTCTTTTTGGTGAAAAGCGGGCAGAATTTCGTTTTCAGAAAGGATTAATTTAATATTTTATGGCTTATATCTGGTTGCTTGCCGGCTTTGTTTTGCTGGTCAAAGGCGCTGATTTCTTCGTGGATGGCGCTGCCGGCATCGCCCGGCGGTTTCATGTACCGTCTGTCATTATCGGATTGACGATCGTTGCTTTAGGAACTTCTCTGCCTGAAGCGGCGGTTTCCATTACGGCTTCCGTTACAGGAAGCAATGCCCTTGCCATTTCCAATGTCATTGGCTCAAACATTTTCAATACCTTAGTGGTTGTTGGCGCTTCGGCTTTGATTACACCGTTTTTGATCCAGCGTTCTGTTATCAAACGCGATCTGACGTTCAATATTTTCTGTACGGTCCTGCTTTTTTGCTGCATCATGACTGGTGAAATCAACCGCTGGATGGGGATCGGTTTTCTGGTTTTGCTGATGGCTTACTTATACGTTCTGATTCAGGATGCGATGAAAAATCCGGCTGAAAAAGAAGAGGAAGAGGACCAGAAAGAGCCATGGAAGCTGGCTGCTTTTCTGATTCTGGGCGGAGCGGCCATTATGATTGGCGGCGATGTAACGGTGGACAGTGCCAAAACGATTGCCGCTCAGCTTGGGATGAGCGAAAACCTCATTGGTCTGACGGTCGTATCGATTGGAACTTCACTGCCAGAGCTTGTTACTTCCATTACGGCAGCACGCAAAGGCGAAAGCGGCCTTTCGATTGGAAATGCGATTGGATCCAATATTCTGAACATTCTGTTCATTCTTGGTCTTTCCTCCGCCATCAGCCCGCTGACAGCCAATTTCTTCAACCTGATTGATACGGGGATCCTGATTGCGGTTGCCATACTGATGTTTGTGCTGGCCTGGAGTTCTCCAAAGATGACGCGTTCAAAAGGTGTATTCATGATCGCTTTGTACGCCTGCTTCATGGTTTATACGATCCTTCGATAAGCCAATTGTTCAAAGTCATGGAATAATAGGGAAAACTGACCAGAATCTGATCATCCAGATCCAGGCGGAACGCTTTTGATTCTGGCTGATTTGAAGAAGTGAAGCAGCTGAACAGAATGCAGCATCATTTCGCAAGGTCAGGGAAAGTGAGTAAGATATGAAATTTGAGAAAGTTCTGGAAGGACGGCGCAGCATCCGCAAATACAAAGAAACGCCGGTTGATCATGAAGTTCTCAAACGATTGATCAAGGCAGCTTCCTATGCCCCAAGCTGGAAAAACTCTCAGTGTCCGCGCTGGTATGTCGTGACCCAGGATCACATCCTGGCGGAACTCAAACAGAATGCGCTGCCGCCAGTGAATCAGGCAAAAGTCGAAAAGGCGCCCTGTCTGATTGTGGCCGCTTTTGAAGAAAAACTTTCAGGCATCGGAACCGAACCAGGCGTCTATGCCAATGAAGTCGGGGAAGGGTGGTCCTACTTTGATCTGGGACTTGCGGTTGAAAACCTCTGCCTGGAAGCTTACCGGCAGAATCTTGGAACTCTGATCATAGGCATTCGCAATGAAGAAGTCATTCGTTCTATTTTGAAAGTACCCGCCAGTCAACAGATTGTTGCAGTCATTGCGGTTGGCGTTCCAGACATTGAACCCAAAATGCCAGCCCGGCATAAAATTAAAGAGACGACAGTCTTTGTTGAGTAAGAGGTGCGCTGAAAGAAAGACTTTCGTTTCAATCGGATTTCAAGCAGGAAGTCATTGTGGTTTCCTGCTTTTTCTTTATTGTTGTTGAGTCCCGGGCGCTATCTGGATCTCGGATTCTATCAGGCGCAAATAGACAAGAAATGGTTTAGAACGGAGGAAAAAGATGATTCTTTTAATCACAGGGGCATCCCATACCGGCAAGACAGTTCTTGCCCAGAAACTGCTGGAAAAGTATAAATATCCGTATTTATCGATCGACCATCTGAAAATGGGGCTGATTCGCAGCAAACAGACCACTCTGACTTTGGAAGAGGATGACAAACTGACTGAGTATCTGTGGCCGATTGTCCGGGAGATGGTAAAAACGGCCATTGAAAATAAGCAGAATCTGATTGTGGAAGGTTGTTACATCCCCTTTGACTGGGCGGATGATTTTGAACAGAAATATCTCGACCAGATCCGATATCTCTGTCTGATCATGAGCGAAAAGTATATTCATACTCATTTCAGTGACATCAAGAAGTATGCCTGCGCCATTGAAAATCGTCTGGATGATGAAGGTTGTACGATGGAAAGTGTTCTGGAAGATAACGTCCGCTATCTGGAACAGGCCAGGAAGCATCAGGTAAATTATGCGCTTATCGATGGAAAATATAAGATTGACATTGAGAACAAACTCAAAACATACAGAATCTGACCAATCTTGATCAGTCTGAGCAATGTCATGAAACGGGCGGAAAATTGAGCAGAAAAAAGCAGCGCCTGCAGAAAATAAGGAATTTTGAAGAAATGGTATAAAGAAATGGTACATCAAGAACGTAACGGCAAAAATATGGATTTCTGGCTCTTTCGCTTCTTCGTATAATGAAGAAAAGAGGAGAGAAAACAAAGATGAAACGTGCTGTGATATTTGATATGGATGGCCTGATGATCGACTCCGAACGAGTAACGTTTGAAGGCTATCAGGAGCTTTGTGCCAAAGAGGGAAAAATCCTCGACGAGCCAACCTACCTGCTCTGCCTGGGTAAGCCAGTCCCGGGGATCCACCAGGTTTTCTATGACGCCTTTGGCGATGATTTTCCAATTCCCCGCATTATGAAGGAAAACCATCTTCGAATGGCCC
This sequence comes from Allobaculum sp. JKK-2023, assembly GCF_034745455.1. NCBI lineage: Bacteria > Bacillati > Bacillota > Erysipelotrichia > Erysipelotrichales > Erysipelotrichaceae > Allobaculum > Allobaculum sp. JKK-2023. The sequence continues at coordinate 2,356,168 of NZ_JAYERV010000003.1, forward strand.
GCGTCTTTGCGAGTGAAGGCGTACCGGTCAAAGAAGGGCTGATCGAACTGCTCCACTATCTTAAGGACAATGGCTATCGGACCATTGTAGCAACCAGTTCGGAACGAAATCGTGTGGATACGATTTTTGAAGAAGCAGGCATTACGGATCTGATTGATGATTCCGTCTGCGGCAGTGAAGTCGAACGCGGCAAGCCCAATCCGGACATCTTCTTAAAGGCGCTGAACAAAGCTGGTGTACGTAAAGAAGAAGCAGTCATCCTGGAAGACAGCGAAAGCGGCATTGAAGCGGGTAGCCGGGCTGGAATTGATGTCATCTGCATTCCGGATATGAAGCAGCCAGAAGAACAATATGCAATCAAGTGCCGATCTCTGGAAAAAAGCCTGCTTTCCGTTTTGCATCAGCTGGAAAACGGTGAACTCTAAGCTGACGACAAACATGAATAGTCAACAAGGCTGCACTTTGTAAGTGCATGACCAATTGCTTTGCAATTTTGATGATTCATCCTTAGATAATCAGGAAAGTAGAAGCACACTGTCTATTTTTCCAACAAACCCTTTAAGCATCAATTAAATTTCATATCTTCCTCGGTAGAACTATACTAAATGTGCTTCTACTTTGAAGCATAGAGGAGTGTGCTTCTACTTATGGCTTATATCAAGGTTCAGAAAATCGTTCGTGATGCTGAAAATAACATAGTCTCTGGGTCCGCGGCCATTGTTAAGTCTATTTATGCGCCAGAGAGGAAAAACCATTCTGCTCAACAGGTTTTAGAACGTCTTGGCAAGGTGATTTCACTTGCTGAGGATAAGAAATCCGGGGTTTTTCTTTCTCCAACACGTGGTTTAGTTCACTATAACGTGACTACGGATACTTTTTCTCCTGTTTCAGAAGAAGAAAAAGAGAACCAATGTAAGCTGGTTTTCCCAGAGCCGCAAATTCATACGGTTTTTGGTGACTCATATCTACTTCTACAATTTTTAGAAAAACGTGGCCTGCTGGAGGTTTTCAAAACGGTTTTTCCAAAAAAAGAAGAACTGGAAAGGGTTCTTGCTCATATTCTTCATGGAGTTCTCAGAGATGGATCAAAAATTGGCTGTGATGATTTTCTTGAAAAATCTTATGCATCTTATTTATTTGAAGACTTGCCAATTCAATCCCTACACTCCGATACAGCTTTTTTCTCTTTGCTGGGAAGCGATAAAACCCGGGTGGCATTCTTCAAAGAGTTTATAAAGCTGATGAAGAAACAAAATCCAAAATTTGGCCAGGGATGCTACGTAGACTCTACTCCTCTTCCAAACCAGATTACCAACAACCCTTTTAATGCACTATGCTGCCATGGACTTTCGTCATCTGAAATTCAAATCCGCCTGGTCTTGGTTTTAGACGATGCGACTGGCCTGCCAGTTTGGTATGACATCATTCCTGGCAATGTGCTGGATTTAAGCACGGTGATGAACATTGTCAATGATGTCGCTTCGACTTTGGATATTGAAATTGAATCGCTGGTTCTTGATGCTGGCTATGTATGTGAGCCGCTGATAGCCGCTTTCCATATTGGAAGTTCAAAATCCGTCATCAGCCGGATGCCAGCCAGACGGGGGTACCCGTTCAAAGAACTCTACTGGCAGTTCAAAGACCAGATAAATAAAGGGAAATACCAGTTTGTTCGTAAGGATCACACCTATTTCGGAAGAAAGAAGAAAATCAAACTATACGGAAAATATGACGAATACGCCTACGTTTATGTAGATCAGAACAATGCGCTTTACCACTTTATTGATTATCTTGAAGACCACAAAGATGAGTTTCAAAAGATGAAGGATAAAGACAAGGACTGGATGACTGTCAAATTCGGATATTTTGTTCTTCTATCCAACATCGATACTTCTCCTGAAGATTTGCTTTATCGGTATTTCTGCCGCACTGAGATAGAGACAGTTTTCAAAACCAGTAAAGAATATTTGGAACTGCTTCCTCTTTCAAAATGGAGCGATACAACAGTCAGAGGGAAAATCCTGCACGATATTATCGATACAATCATTCTGTTGCTCGTTCGAAAACAAATGGAAAATACCGGCGTATCTACATCACGATTATTTGGGAAAACCCAATCGTTGATGTGCTGCCTAGGACCTAATAAAAAAGTTGTGATCGAAGTTCCTAACAAGCACGTAAAACAATTTTATAAAATTTTAGATATAGAAATTCCAACTCATCTAAACCTTGATAAGGAACGAAGTAGAATGCGCGGCTATACTCATCTGTAACAGTCATTGATGTGTATAGCTAAACTAGTTTAAAATCCAAAGTTGTGCTTCTACTTTTTCGATTATCTAAGGTTCATTCTTTCTCATTGACTCAATATCATTTTATGTGTCTGTATCGTCTATTCGGTGCAGACTTTTTTTCTCAAATTCCAGCGAAAGACCAGATTGAAAATTGTCAGACTGAAAGAAGCCGGAGAAAAGAAATCATGCAAAAAACTGATCAAAGCGGCTTTCTGAAGAAGTACGCAAAAAGAAAAAGGATGATCCGCGAAAATCGCTAAGATCATCCTTTGACTGGTTTTTATCCATTGAGCTTGAAAATCCTTCAGGATCAGGCTGTAAAGGCCTGATTCTGATAGAAAGCACGCCGTCTTTGTTCGGCAGGTGAGCTGGCTGGATAGAAGCTGACACTCACATTCGAACGAGTGTGGAAGATGGAGTTCTGGGAGTAGGAAGTAAGGGATCTGGCTGTTGCCACGATCGCATTTTCAATCCCAGAGCTTTCCTCGGCACTTTCTGCAGCATCTTCACCTTCAACAGGAACATCAGGCAGCGCTGGTTCATTCACATCCCCGCCCTGGCCTGGGTTGTTGATGATTGGCTGGTCTGGCTCTTCAGCTGGTGGATTTACCTCACCGCCTGGCTGATTCACATCCCCGCCTGGCTGTTCTGGATCAGGCAAGACTGGTTGCTGGTTGTTATTACCATTGCCATTACCATTACCATTACCATTGCCATTGCCATTGCCGTTGTTATTTCCTGGCTGACTCGGCTGTTCACTTTCTGATGGTTTTTCAGAAGGTTTTTCGGAAGAGTCAACGGCTGGCAGACAGGCTGAACCATTCAGCTCATAGCCATCCGGGCAATGGCAGGCTCCGTTGTCAAAGCTTCCGCCAGAGCCTTCGCAGGCACTTCGCTCGGCATCTTTTTCTTCGGAGTCTGTGTAGTCCTGGTTCACAACAGGTGTACTGTTGGTATCCCCGCGGGAAGCAAATTCACTCTTAATCAGACCGCCATTATAATCGCTGATTCCATCTGGACGTTCGATGGGGTGGTAGTCACCGCCAGTTGCCAGGTAGTCCAGCATGTAGCGGTTAATATGGAAGGCCGTTGCGGCTTCAAGTTCGGTCCAGGTCATGTAGTAACCTTGCATAAAGTAGACTGGCAGGTACCCGGACCATGTTGCAATCGAATAGGTACTGGTGTATCCAAGCGACCATTCGTCTTTCATAACGCCGGATGGAATTCCATATTGGGCGCCTTCGCTGCCCCAGTCAGATGTACCGGATTTACCATAAGCGGTATAGTTCGGGCTGGCGAGAACTTCGTTGTAGTTCTGGTAGCCGCCATAGACAACATCCTTGAGCAGGGTAGACATCATATAGGCTGCCTGCGTTGAAATCAGTTCGTATGTTGTAGAGTTGCCGTTGATTTCCGCATTGTCTGAACGACGGATAATGCGGCGGATGCGGTGGGCATTGACGCGGGTTCCCTGATTGGCAAACATCGAGTAGGCGCTGGCCATCTGAACCGGCGAAGCGTACATGTCGGCACCACCAATGGCGTACTGAGGCGCAAAGCGTTCTGCAACTTCGTCATCAAAGCCAAGATCTTTACAGAACTGGATCCAGTAGGCGGTTCCAGTTGTGTCTACCAGGTCGATCATCGCCTGGGCAGCCGGGGTGTTTTTGGAAACACCAAGGGCTTTGGCCAGAGACATCGGACCATCATATTTACCATCCGCATTTCGCAGGTTGCTTCCGGCATGCCAGTAGTCTTTTGGCTGGTCGACAACGGTGTGCGTGGTAGCCCAGCCAAGAATATCAAAGGTAGAGCAATAGGCGAGCAGCGGTTTCATGGAAGAACCAGGCTGCTTGGTATTGATCGAGTTGTCCTGTTTGACGGAAGAGTCAGAATGGTAATGACGGCCAGGGCCAACCGCAATGATTTCACCGGTGGCGTTATCCACAATTGCGGTTCCGACGTCCATCATTTCATTCGGGAATGGAATGATTTCGCCATTCATGATTTTATCGAGCTCAGCCTGAGCACCGGTGTTGAGGGCTGTGTAAATATCCATCGGGATAATAGCAGGGTCCTGACCGGACAACTGCTGGGCTTCGACAATAACCTGGTCAATGTAGGCCTGGTTTGGATCGATGGTGATTGTTTCTTTCCAGTCGAGCGCAAAGGCTAAGTCAGCATTGCGTTCCAGGTCATATTCTTCCTGCGTAATGTAGCCATGTTTGAGCATCAGCTCAAGGGTCGCGTTGCGGCGTTCCTGGCCCGCGGCAAGGTGGTCAATCTGGCCAGCCGATTCATCGGTGCTGGCGTGAATGTTGTTGAGCGGGTTGTTGGTGTAGGGAGCGTTGATGGAACCTGCCAGGAAGGCAGCTTCTCCAAGGTTCAGCTGAGAAACGTCTTTGTCGAAGTAGTACTTGGCAGCTTTCTGCACCCCGCGGGTATTTCCGCCGGATCCAAACCAGATCCGGTTGAGGTAATATTCAATAATGTCCTCTTTATCGATGGTCTGCTCAGCAATCAAAGACAGGTAAATTTCCTGGATCTTGAGTTTGACCTGCTCCAGTTTGGAGATGGAGCCTTTTTCCGCCAGCATCTTGCTTTCCTGGTTTTTGGTGAAGGCGTTATCGATCATCTGCATGGTCAGTGTCGAACCACCCTGGGAAAAGTTGCCGGATCTCAGGTTGGCAAGACCAGCTGCCATGAATCGGGGCAGGTCGAACCCGTTATGGGTAAAGTAACGGGAGTCTTCGACAGCCAGGAAGGCATCAATGAGGTTTTGCGGAACCTGTTCATAAGTAATATCGTCACGGATTTCGGCACCAAACTCATAGATCATGTTGCCCTGGTTGTCGAAAATCCGGGAGTTGGACATCGTAGACAATCCGTCTTTGGAAAAGCGCATTCCATCCGGATCGTTGATGATATTGACCAGTACAAAGAAGACAGAAACACATCCGACTAAAAACAGAGTCAGAACGGCAACCGCCATCTTGTTCCAGATATCGAGTTTCCGTCTTGGCTTTCGGCCTGAACCGCGGTTTTGGCCAGACGGATTGGAAGCAGACTTGTCGTCTGCGTTTTTATTCGTTTTCATGAACATCTCCTTTCAGATATCGTCTGTCGACTGCTTTAAGGTAGTGGATTCGAGGATACAGCCCCACCTCCAGTAAATCCCCATGTTCTTCAAACCATTCATAGGGGATGGATTGCCGCAAAGAATCGTTGTGGGCTTCGATCATTTCCATGGCGTCCACCAGAAATGTCTTGCGCAGTTTTGTGAACCGTACAATAAAAAAACCAATTCCTCCCTGCTCATGAACCATCTGCAGATGTTCGATCTGGTGGGGCTGGATCAGGTACTTTGGGAAACTGGTCCGGTTCTGGGTCTGTTTGGCTTCGAAGTCAATATATTTTCCCCTGTACAGACCATTATAGTCTGTTGTGGAGGGGGTGCGATAATAGGCTTCGGTGATTTTGGCCCGTCCACGTCTTGGATAATCTACGCTGACAACCTGAATGGGGGTCGGCTTTTTGTAGATCAGGGCAGTCTTTTTTTCTTTGTAATACAAGTTGGAAGCGTTGAGATCGTCTTCCAGGCTCGAACCGCGGTCGGCGTGGTTATCCGACATCCGGGTGACAACCCGTGGGCGGTTGAGCTTGTTCGGGTATTGAACATTGTTAGTCACAGGCAGATTATATAGAAAATAATGAGCTCTTTCAATGAAAGCAGTGTGTGGCAATGGCTTTCAATCGTGGGAAATTGTCGTGAATTAGACTTTATCTAAAGTGATTTTAATCCAGATGCTCAGAGAGTCTTTAAATTGGTGAAGATTATTGTAAGATATCTGCCAGAAACGATCGGGCCAGCCTTAAAATGCCCGAGATGCGCAAGCGGATACATTTTCTTGGACTGAATACAATTGTGATAAAATGTAAAATTATCACAAAAACAGTCGTCCGGGACTTGTCTTGCTTATGCAAAATGCTATAATCATCAAGCATGGAGGAAATTTTATGCCAGTAATTTTGTCAGCACAGGACATTTATGATAAAGAGTTTTCGGTTGATTCGCGCGGTTATTCTGCCGGTGAAGTAGATGCCTACCTGGATCAGATTATTGAAGATTACCAGGAATACGAAGAACAGACCCAGAAACTTTCCAGTGCCCTGGTCAGCTGTGATCAGAAGATCAAGGAACTCAGTGAAGAAAACGCTGGGCTCAAAGCCAGCCAGAAACAGCTGCAAGAACAGCTGGAGTCGGCTCAAAAGCAGCTTGAAGAAGCCAAGGCACAGGCCGCACTGGCAAAAACGAGCCTCGATGATACTTCGGCACCACAGGAAATAATCGATGCTGAGGTCGTTGAACGTTCAACGGCAGTGACTCCACAGTTCAAAGCAGAAAGCAAAGAACCAACGCTGGAAGAAAGAGTCGCTAAACTTGAAAAAGCAGTATTTGGCCGCTAAAATTTTGTTTCAACCTATACAGATGGATGCAGCTGCTGGCGTTACCAGACGTTAGAGGAAAGTCCATGCTCGCACAGTCTGCGATGACTGTAGTGTTTGTGCCAGTCCAATCAATAAGGCTGGGATGCCCGCAAGGGTAGACGGCTGAGTCGAAGCCTAAAGGATTTATCCCATGGCCAAGACCTTTAAAAGTGCCACAGAGACGAAGCTTTTCTGGAAACGGAAAAGGTGGAACGGGTAAACCCCGCAAGCGAGAAACCCAAATTTGGTAGGGGAACCGTCGGATGCGAACTGAAGCGGAAGATGGATGCGAAAGCATAGATAAATTGCTGCACTTACGCAAGTAAGAACAGAACATGGCTTATGAAATCTGTATAGTCCAGCCACTCGAAAGGGTGGCTGTTTTTTCTTTTTTTTGCTTTCTGCGTTTTTCATCCTTCTGGCAGGAACGATTTTGCTGGTTGTGAAAACTTCATTGACTGGAAAAGAAGAATTCGATTCTGAAGGAAGATCCAAAAGAAAAAGGGCAGTTTTGGATAAGGGCGTATCCAGAACTGCCAGGAGAAATAAGCGCGAAAGCGGGCTGAGATGTCAAGGACCAGAATAAGGTCAGTATCGATTCAATTCGTTCAATGTGTCAATCCAGCAAAGTGGTGATCTTTAGCTGGGACAGCGAGAAAAAACAGAATCAGTTTTTGGAGTCAGGATGGGTATGAATTTTGATAAAATCAGCCATCCGTTTCCAGGCATCTTCTGCTTGTTTGGGGCTGTATTCTTTTAAATGTTCATGTGTAAAGCCGTGGCAGACCCCAGGGTAGAAGACAAACTCTGCATTTGTGCCCTGGCTGCTGGCTTTTTTTACAAACTCTTTTTCTTCCTGACACAGGGAATCATACTCGGCGCCGATAACCAGAGCATCGGGAAGATCACTCAGATCGGCCAGCAGCGGCGAAGCCAGCGGGTCCTCCAAGTCTTTCAGATCATTGAAGTACCAGCTGATGTATTGAAGCATGCGGCTTGGTGCAATGGCTTTCGAAGGTTCGAGGGCTTTACGATCGTTTTCAGAAACGGATTGCTTCAATGGAGCATAGTCAAGAATCTGGCCTTGCAGAGCAAGTTTCTTTTCCTTTTTATTGAGCAGACAGATATCGGCTGCAATACATCCGCCTGCACTGTGGCCCATGACAATGACCGAGTCAGAATCCAGATGATAGAGATCGGACTTTTCAAGGATTTTCTGGATGGCCTCATAGCAGGCCAGAGGAGGTTTGGGAAATTTATGCTCAGGTGCAAGCGGATAGTCCACATTGATCAGGGCGCATCCGCTCAGATTGGCCAGTTTCTGGCAATACGGGCCATCGGTTTCGTAATAGCCAAGAACAAACCCGCCTCCATGGAAACTGAAGACGGCTGGCAGAAGTACATTTTCGTCGGCGGATTCAGGACGATAAATCATGAATTCAATCTGCCCGTATTCAGTGAGAACGCAGTCTTTTTCAAAATGTCCTTCCAGAGCTCTGGCTATAATTGGAGCATTCAATTTATCTTTGGATGCTCGATATTCATAAACGGTCTCATCAGGAATCGTATTCATTGTTCTTCTCCAAGGATTTCATCCAGATTTCTGCCAGATATGGCCATACCCGTAAGGCTGGATCTTCGTTTGCCAGCCCTAGGCCGTGACCACCATGAGAAAACAGATGATATTCGCAATTGATTTGGTTATGCATCAGTGTCTGAGCCAGTTCCAGACTTAAATTAGGACTGACTACGGAATCGTCCACTGAATGCCAGATAAAAGTTGGAACAGCACTTTGCGGCTGAACGTAGTTTTTAAGTTTGACGGATTCAATCTGCTCAAGTGAGGGATTCTGGGTTCCATAAAGAACCTGGTTGACCAGTTCAATGTTGCTTGAAGCAGCCGAACAGCTAAAATTTCCGGGATTGTCCGCCACCATGGGATATCCAAGAACCAGACCGGCAGGCTTGAGCTCATTACCCTGGGGAGTGAAGGAAAGCTGACTGACCAGTTCTGGATCATTCCAGCGATAGCCGACTGTTCCCGCTACATGCGCTCCTGCTGAAAATCCAGCCAGGAAGATGGCATCAGAATCGATAAACCATTCATCGGCATGCTCACAAATCAGGTGGATAGCTTCCATCAATTCGATGGACGGCGCCGGGTAGCGAAGTTTGACATTGACTCCTTTTTCCGGGTGAAGACGGTCTGTAGCTACTGTATATTTGAGTACAAAAGTATGGAAACCACGCGCCAGAAAATTCAGCGCGACAGGTTCTCCTTCCTTTGTTGCATGAATCAGATAAGCGCCGCCTGGACAGATAATCAGAGCCGGGCGTTTTGTATAGGTCTGAAAGGAGACGGCTGGGTCTTGAATATAGAGATCCAGAACGGCTTCTTTTGAAATTGGGATTGTTTTTGTGATCATATATAGGGCGGTATAGGGCGGTTTTCGGCCGCGTTCCTTTCTTTTGAAAGTATGGAAAGAAAACCAGAATCTCTGCTGGTTTTCTTTCCACTTTTATTTTAGCTTTTAACTTTAATTTTTAATGAACCGATTGGACAGACCGTTTTTGCACTGTTCCAGTCGGAAAACGGGCGGATCGGAATCCATCAGGCAAGAGCGGTTTTTTTCTGGTCTCTTCTTAAAACAATGAAGGTAATGACTGCGGAACTGACTAAAGCAAGCACGCTGGCAATGACTCCGTTAATCAGGTTAGCGCTGCTTGCACCAGTAAAGCATAAGAGGCTGGTCAGGTTGGTGGATGGAACCAGGGTGGCGGAAATGACTCCGGTCAGTCCAGAATACAGGCCGCCGATAAAGCCGCCGCCAAGCAGCCCTAAGAAAGGGGATTTATAACGGGCGCAGATTCCGTAAAGGGTTGGTTCGGATGTTCCAGCCAGCACGGCAGTGATCGCAAATTCTGCGGCTTCTGCTTTTTCTGCTTTGTTTTTTAAGGCCAGAGCGGCACCGATGGCCGTTCCCATTACTGCGAATGCGGAAATCGTTAAAGCCGGAGCGGCAACACCATCGTAGCCAACTGTGGCAAAAACCTGGAATAAAGCAGCGATGATCATCATATGCATACCGGTCATTACCAGCAGCGGGTACAGACCGGCAATCAGAGCTGTAGCGATAAAGCCAGCATAGTTCCCAAGACCGAGCAGGAAGCCAACCACATAAGTGCCCAGATACGAACCGAGCGGACCGAGAATGCACAGGGAAATGGGCAGCATGACCGCAATGGTTAAGGCAGGTGCAAAGACGTTGCGTAAAGAACTTGGAATTTTCTTGTTGAAGAATTTTTCAATGTAGCTCATGACCCACACATTCAGAATGATCGGGATAACGGTAGATCCATAGTTCTGGAGAAGGCAGGGGATTCCAAAAACAGTAAAGTCATTTACTCCTTCGGTCGCCATGGAAACCAAGGTTGGATGCATCATGATACAGCCAAGCAAAACGCCAAGAACGGGGGTAACTCCAAATTTTTTGGCAGCTGTCAGACCGATTAGAACGGGGAAGAAATAGAAGCCCGCATCTCCGACAAAGGTACAAAGAATATACAGGCTGCTTTCTTCTGTAATCCAGTTGAGCATCCCCGGCCCCAAGATAGCCGGAATCATTTTGAAGAAGGCGCAGGCAACAATGGCTGGAATCACTGGACCCAGGCATCCAGATAAAGCATCAAGAATGCTGCTGCCAATCGATTTGAGTGTGATTTTCTTCTTTTTGGCAGGAGCAGAAGTATTTGCCTGAGCAGCGAATTCTGTTTCAAGCCTGGTCTGGAGAATGTCATAGACCTTGCTGACATCTGGTCCGATGATGACTTGCAGCTGTTCCCCGACTTTCTGAACGCCCAGCGTACCATTGAGCTTTTTGAGTCCTTCAATATCGACCTGATCATAATCGGCAATATTAAAGCGCAGGCGGGTGGCGCAATGGAGCAGGTGGGTGACGTTCTGTTTTCCACCAACCAGCTCGAGAATCTGATCTGAAAGTGTGTCGTAATTTTTCTCTGACATATTCTGTTCTCTCTTTCCTGTTTACATGTTCAGAATAAACTGTTTACCTATCTAAGTCAACCGTTTATTTAACGAAGTTTATGGAATGAATAAACCGTTAACTTAAAAGGGCCTTCCAGTAAGGAAGACCCTGAATTTCATCAACAGGAGAATCAGAAAGAGAAAGCAGAAAGGAACGTGTCCGTTGCGAGTAACAAGGCTTGTCAGGTCGTCTGGTTGATCTGCAAAGAAACTGGAACGGTCAAATGGTCATTGGTTGGATGACCGCCTTCGATCAGGTCAGCGAGCAGGGAAACCGTTTTTTTGGCAATCAGGTCGGTGTTTTCCTCAAGAATCGTCAGGCGGGGAACGGCATACGACCCAAAATAAGGGCTTCCACAGCCAATAACTTTGATTTCTTCAGGAATTCGATAGCCAAGGTCCTGGAGTGTTCGAACGCATTCGAGCGCCAGCGTCTGGGATTCAGCAAAAATACCATCCGCTTCGGGATGATCCATCAACGTTTCCGTGATCATCTCTTTAATGGCCCGGGAATCGTTATGATCATCCGCAAGAATCGTCGGCCAGGCGACGAGTTGGTTTTTTTCCAGCTCCTGATAAAAGCCCCGATACCGATGATCGTTTTTCAGACCAGAATTGGAATTGGAAATATAAAGCAGATTTTTGCACCCGCGGCTGAGCAGGTGACGGGCAGCAATTCGGCCCATGGACAGGTTATCTGCACTGACACTCGGGATTTCCGGGGCAATTTCCAGTCCGGCAGAAACTACCGGAAGGCCAAGATCGGTCAGCTCAGCCGGGTGGTTCAGCATCACACCGACAATCAGACCACTTACTCGATGGCGGCGAAGCCAGGCCGCAAATTCTTCGCTGTTGAGATGTTCATAGGCCGAAGAACAAAGCAAAAGCCCATATCCATAATCATAGGCGGCCGCTTCAATGCGTGAAGACAAAACACCGAAATAGGGAATGTGAGAGAGCGGGACAATGAGTCCAATCGTGTTGGCACTATTGTTGTTCTCTTCGGCAGCCATTGAGGGAAGAGTATAGTTGAGCTCTCGGGCAGCTTTTTCAACTTTATAAATCGTGTCGCGGGAAAAGCTGCCTTTGCCATTCAGGATCCGGCTGACCGCGGCTTTAGAAATGCCGACACGGTCGGCTATATCTTTTAACGATGCCATAGAAACCTCCAGTAAACGATGGGTAAACAAGTTTACTTTATTTCTTTCATCTTGAGGGGTTGGCCTTTCAAAATCAAATGGTTGTCTTCCTGTTAGAGCAGAATTGATCGAAATTTATTGGCTGCTGCTAAAAAGGATGGCGTACCAGTCAATAAGAACAGAAAAAGAAAAGACCTGTTTCCAGGTCTGAAAAGAAGAGTTCTAAAAAGAGAAAGAAGAGGGCGCAGGTCTGCAACAGGCTGCCTGTTTTGGGTGCTGTTGCCTGTCTGGCCTGGCTTTTTATTCGCAACTTTCTGCGCTGGAATTTTGTTCGCTGTAATCTGGATCAGATTCAATTTTTTCCAGATAGAAGCTCATCGGCCGAAATCCATCCGAGCAGCTGACCATCGCTGTTCCCGGCTTTTTCATCCAGCCGTCAAATAGATTGTCAGCGCCACTGGCCAGCGCAAAGATGTAAGGATAAAGGCTTTGCCATGCGCTTGGACAAAAGCCCGGGGGCATAGTGCATTCATCACTGATCCATTCCTGGCCAATATGGAGAGAACAGGGATCAGGTAATGGGTTTTCATACCGGTCTTCCAGTTCGGGATAACGGGCCTGCGCCAGAGCGCTGATCTTAATGCGATACATGGATTTTCTTTCCCTCTTTTTTATGATGATGGCGGTACATCAGATACAGAGCAATGAGCGCAAAAAGAGCAGCTGGAATCAAAAATTCAATCGCCCGTACAACCACAAAGGCCCAATACGGTGCAGATGTGGTGACGGCATGGCTGGAAAAATGGTGAAGGTAGTCGAGCAGACAGGTAAATCCAAACAGGACTGCCATAATTCCAGAGGCCAGCCACCAGAGTTTAATCGTTCTGTTCATATTTTCCCCCCCCCCCTTTTTTGAATAAGGTGATGCAGTGAAATGATTTTTGGCAACTTCATTGTAGCATTGGAATCAGGCGACCACTCAGATCAATATAAGAGTGGCGCATAAAGAAGTGAGGCATAAAGAACGAGGCATAAAGAAAAGGAAGGCTTTCGCCTTCCGTGCACGACAATTGAATGAGTTTCCCTAATCTTATTCTCTTTCTGTTCTTTCATTACTTACTTACTTTAATTACTTATGGGAAACGTTTTTGAAAAAACGTGGTCCCATCGCCTTGATCAGAAGCGGAACCAGAATCAGGCCAACAATGGTGGTTGGAATCAGATACGTTGCCTGGTAGACAATGGATCCCCACAGATCAACACCATAAAAAACAACCCCGCTGATGGTCGATGAGATAAATCGAACCAAGTTGGTGATCAGAACACCGGAATAGAAATATTTATAGTTGGGGAACAGGCAGGCCAGACCATAGGCGCCAAACGCAAAGAAATAGTCTAACAAAAACTGTGTGAATCCCAACAGATACATCTGTCCGGTCATGAACTGAAGCAGAATGGATAAAAGAGATGTCATCAAGCCAAGCTTCCAGCCTAGCTGATAACTTGCCAAAAGCAGAGCGATCGTACCAAGCCCTAACGTTCCGCCATTTGGCATCCGAAAGAGCGGCAGACTGTTGCTTAAAAAGTCAAGGACATAAAACAAAGCCAGATACATGGCCACATAGGCTACGTCCTTGGTCGTCAATTTTGTTTTGACGTTCTGAGTTGTCATAAAAAAATACCTCCATGGAAAGAGGCGCAGTTCGTCTTTCGACTTCCTACGCTAGTTCGAACTAGATCAGGTTCAAAGGGTATTTTTCTCAGCTGCCCTCAGGCAGCACCCCTGTCGTGACAGATTTATTATAAAAACTCAGGGTCTTTTGGCAAATCCCTGCAGTTTGTTTTCCATCGGACGACAGTCAAAAACTAAAAGAATGGTGGTTTCTTTTTGAGCAGCTCTTCAGGAATTCCTCTCAAAGGAAGAAAGTCCCAGATCCAGAAATGAAAAACGCGTCTGTCCACAACGAACAGACGCGATATTTGTTTTTCACAGATGAAAATGCCGGATGGCATCAGAAAAGCGGGATCTTAGGAACTGCGTAAAAATAAATCCCAATTTATTCAGACTTAAGCCCCTTGATTATATAATTCCAATGTGCTTCATTCCCGAAATGTGTGATGTCGATTTTGGACATTTCCTCATCCGATACCTTTTTGCCAATTGGATATTCGTGATCGTCTACAACGCATTTAACCTTCAGTCCGGTTTTTGTCGTTGTTGAGCTGATAAGCTCAACTACTGTCTCGATATCATAAAGCGGTTTGCCCTCCCAGTTTCGGGTGATATAACAAAACAGCCGATGTTCGACCTTGTTCCACTTGCTTGTTCCAGGAGGAAAATGGCTGACCCAGATCTCCAGTCCTGTTTCTTCAGCGAGTTTAGCCAGATCTTCTTTCCATAAACGGCATCTGCTTCCGTTGCTTCCTCCACCATCACAGTTGATGTATAGGCGCTTTGCATTTGGAAAGGTCGGTTTTCCGACAGTATTCCACCATCTGCGGATACTTTCTATGGCAAAATCACTCGTATCGTGATCTGTTCCCAGATTTACAAACCCTGTATTGTTATTGAGAAGATAGACCCCATAAGGATTGACCTTTCCAAGTTCTTTATCCAGAAAGTCATGGTCCAAAACAAGTCTGGGATCATGAGCCGGCCGGTATTCCGTACCGTTATTTTTAAAATTGCCAAGGTTCTCTTTCTTCTTTGTATCTACGGAGATGACTGGGTCCCCCGCGTCAAGGAATTCTTTGACGGTCGCGTTAATCGTCTGAAACTGTTCATCACGGTTTGGATGCGGTTTGCCTGCCTGAAGCATCTTCTTGTTGTTCTGACGGCTATATCCTTCTTTTTCAAGGAGAATGCCAACTTCAGAAGGGGAGACAGAAATCTGATATTCTTCCATGAATTTTTCGGAAATTTTGGATTCAGAAAGAGTGGTCCATGACAATGGATTCATCGGATTGCCATAGGTATGGTCGTCAATGATCATATGAAGGTCATCCAAAATCTCTGGGTGATGGTCTATGACTGTTTTACGGCCTGATCCCTTGAGCCTTTGGCGTCCCTGCTCTGGAGTTGGAACCTCCCCATGAAGTTCTTTTCTGCCCCGCTCAATCGTTTTAGGGTCAGTATGGGTAACGGTCTGGACATAGTGCTGAGTTCCGTATCCACACTTTTCGCAGATCCAGGCAAGAGCTTTTCGATTTGTTGGTTCATCAAAGCTGTCCTGCATGGCATTGTAGAATTCAAGGTAGTAATTAACTTCATCACTGGGTTCGTAGGCTTTCTTCATTATCCATACCTCCAAAGGAAAACGAGTTCTTCGGTTAAAGTATAGAACGAATGGAAGCTAAAATCAGAAACACAGTTTTGTCTCAGTGGATTCGGTCGGACTGAGAAAATCAATTATGGGAATTATGTGTAGCATTAAATATGGAATTACTTTTACGAAGTTCCTTATTGGACAAAAAAGCTAAGAATTTGTATGGCACAAAGTCAGGTAGACAATCTCTACCGGAGAATTGAGTCTGGCCTGGACATCAATGCAGCCAATTCCATTAGAAATCAGATATGGGAAGTTTAACTGCTGTTGATGGTTACGGTTGATCTCCCGGCTGCCATTAAAGATCTTGTAGCCGCCAAGAACCGGCCAGTCGATCTGGGTGCCATGCGAGTTGCCGCAAAGAGCGTAATTGGCATTGAGGGAATTCTGGTCAGCCGCTAATAGATTGTCTGGATAGTGTGATAAGAGCAGGCAGAATTGTTCATTGAGAAAACTGTCTTTGAGAAAGAGCGCATCGGCATTGACATCAAATCCACCTAACCGGATCCCGCTGGCGGACTGGTTTGCCAACAAAACAGAGCGATTGTTGAGCAGCTCAACCTGTGCTTTGCGATAAACGTCTTCAACAATCAGTCGATGGTTTTCGCCAGCCAGATCCTGTTCGCCAAAGACTCCGAATTTTCCAAGCGGAGCGCTGACGGAGGAAATCCAGTTGACCATCTTCTCGCGGACCTCATCTGTCAGTTCGGCATTGGCGGAAAACAAATCGCCGCCAAACAGCAGAACATCCGGATTGAGTTTCTGGACCTGCTTGAAAAGAGCGTCCATTTTTCCTTCGGGATCAGTCTGTTCATCATATTCAATATCACTCAGAAAAACCATGGAGACCTGGTCCATCGATTCAGGAATGAGCGGGCTCGAAATGGTCTCGTAGCGGGTGGTAATGTGTTGAGGATTATAGAAAAAGGCTCGATACAGGGTGACATCAAAACAGAGCATCAGCACAGTCACTGTACCAAGAAAAATCATCAGTATTTTCTGCCAGCGGGGAAGACGACCCATTCCTCTCACTCCTTTCCTGTGGTTTGATTTCAAGTCTTGACTCTGACTTCAGGCCAGAGCTTTTCAATTTCTCAATTATAGAACATCTGCGTACAATTCCAAACTGGCGCAAGAAAACTTGCTGGAATGAAAGCGGACGTGCTTGGCGGATTTCTTCTTCCAGAGAGATTCAGATCCGCATAGGGGGGCAGACTTTGACTTCAACAGGGGGGCTGTTTCTTTCCTGACTGCCAGAACTTGTCATCCATCCAGTCTCTGGAACCGATGAAAAAGGCCCGCATGGACTGCGGGCTGATGAGGCTATTCTTGCGTCGGGGTGTTGGTTGGGCCGTCGGAATGGTTTGCACTGCTGCCATTGTTGTTGTGATCATGATGATCACGATGGCTGTTGTAGTTTCGGCCATTTGGGCGATGGTTCTGCCGGCGGTTCTGGGTGCGCAGCCGATGCTGGGCGGCGATTTCTTCCATCGCTTTGCGGGAGTTCAGGATAACCGGAATGACGATCGGGTTGCGGTGCGTCTTTTTATAGAGATAAGGTTCGAGGGAGGAACGAATGCAGTTTTTGATATCCGCAAAGGTCGTTCTTTCCTTCATCTTATTCTGAAGGGCATTGGCAATGATGAATTCCGCTTCTTTGATCAAAGCCTGTGAGTCTTTTAAGAAGACAAAGCCGCGGCTGACGATGACCGGCCGGCTGAGCAGGGAGTTGGTCGAAGAATCAATCGGCACAATGACTGCAACCATGCCATTGTCAGCCAGGATTCGACGGTCTTTGAGAACAGCAGTAGACAGGCCGGAAATATCGTTGCCATCCACATAAATATCATCACCCTGATAGCGCCAGTCAGACTGAATCACTTCA
Organism: Allobaculum sp. JKK-2023; assembly: GCF_034745455.1. NCBI lineage: Bacteria > Bacillati > Bacillota > Erysipelotrichia > Erysipelotrichales > Erysipelotrichaceae > Allobaculum > Allobaculum sp. JKK-2023. The sequence continues at coordinate 2,373,345 of NZ_JAYERV010000003.1, forward strand.
TGGTTTCGTAACAGCAGGACGTCGCCGTTGGCGCAGACGAAGATATTTTCTTTTGGAATTCCCAGTTCCATGGCGCTCTGGCGATGCTGCATGAGCATCTTGTGCTCGCCATGGATGGGCATAAAGTATTTCGGCTTGATCAGCTGCATCATCAGTTTCTGCTCCTGCTTGGAAGCATGACCGGTCGTGTGCAGATTGTTGAGGATCGATTTGTTTAAAACCGTTGCGCCGGAGCGGAACAGCTTATCGACAATCTTGTTAACCGAGGCATCGTTGCCTGGAATCGGGTTAGAGGAGAAGACTACGGTATCGGTGGGTTTGAGGTGAATAAACCGATGGGTACCGTTGACAATCCGGCTCAAGGCTGCTAATGGCTCGCCCTGGCTGCCGGTGCATAAAATGCAGACTTTATCATCCGGGGTTGATCGCAGTTCTTCAGGCGAAAGCAGATCGGAGTTTCTGATCTTGATGACGCCCATTTTGCGGCCGATTTCCACGACATTTTCCATGGACCGTCCAAAGACAGCGACTTTGCGGCCGGTTTTGATGGCCGCATCGATAATCTGCGCAACCCGGTACACATTGGAAGCAAAGGTCGCGATGATGATGCGGTCTTTGGAGTTTTTCATGATCTGCAAAATTTCTCGGGCCACATCTTTTTCCGAAATGGAGAAGCCTTCCACACCGGAGTTGGTGGAATCTGACATGAGCAGATCGGGTTTCAGGGCGCCGATGTAGGCCATTTTCTGGTAATCCGCGTTCTGACCAACTGGCGTCAGGTCGAATTTAAAGTCACCGGTATGAACGATCGAACCGTTTGGTGTGTTGATCATGACCCCTAAAGAATCTGGAATGGAGTGGATCGTGTTGAAAAAGCCAATGTTGAAGTATTTGGTTTTAACAGCCGAATCTTCATTGATTTCAATAATGGGGACTTTGGGGGCGTCTTTATGTTCAGCCAGTTTTTTTTCGATTAAAGCTTTCGCAAAGCGGGGAGCATAAATAGCATCAATGTTCACCTGCTTTAACAGAAACGGGATGCCCCCGATATGGTCTTCATGACCATGCGTGATGACCAGAATCTTGCGCTTGTTGTTGCAGCGAATCAGGTGGTGGTAATCTGGAATGACGTAATCGACGCCAAGCAGTTCATCATCAGGAAAGAGCACGCCGCAGTCGACAATGGCAATTTCATTGCCATGTTCGTAGCAGTACATGTTCTTGCCAACTTCGCCTAAACCGCCCAGGGCATAAATCTGGGTGTCGCCATCGAGTACTTTGGTCTTGTTGGCCGCGTTGTTTGAAGAAATCCGCCGGGGCACACGGACTGTTTTGTGAAAATTGGAATTCTTTTCTTTATGAGTTGATGGGTTGGTATTCTGATTGGTATTCATTGTAGACAATACAGCTTTCATCCTTTCTTAGCCGAATAAGATGGAATCTCCCCGATCCAGACTGGAAGAGTAGAAAACCTGTTCCACAGGTCATCAGACGCAAAAGAACAGACAGAACAAAGGGAACAGAGATTCATGGATTCGTAATAAAACCGGCCTGAAATATGATTGAAGCCGGCTGCTTTCAAAATAGAGGGGGATCCATCGCAATTGAGACAGAACAAGGTGTCTTCATATTGCATTTATTCTACCATGTTCGACCGGTTCAAAGAAAAAAGCGGCTCAATTGAGCCGCAATTCCAGTCTTACATTCCTGAGATCGTTTGATTTCTGTCTTATTCAACCGCGATCATGTCATCCGTTACCTGGTCAACGATCCGGTCATAAAAGAGAATCCCAGAAAGATGGTCAATTTCATGCTGGAGGACAATAGCCGGGTAGCCGGTTTCTTCAATGACAACGTTCTGATCCGTTAACAGATCATAGGCGCGCACTTTGATGTGATTGGAGCGGACAACCGGTCCTTCATGAAGGTCAGGTACACTCAGACACCCTTCGCCCCCTGGCAGATACGCTTTGCGCACACTCTTGGAAATAATTTTTGGATTGGCCAGAGCGTATTCTTTCGTTGTACCATCTTCCATGGGAACGACAACGGCTAAAAGCTTTTTCGGGATTCCAACCTGGATGGAGGCAATGCCTACGGCTGGCGAAAGGTTGCGTTTTTCGCACAGCTCATCATCCTGGCTGTCTTTGACATACTGATACAGTGCCTGCAGCAGTTCTTTGTCTTCTGCATTTAAAGGCAGGGGAACATTCGCACTGGACTGACGAATGCGTGGATCGGTATCAAAAATAATATTTTCATTGGAAAGTTCCATCGTGATCAACTCCTGTTTACTGGTTGTTTAAAACTCAAAGGGATCTTTGCAAAAATTGGATGCGAAATGTTCAGGCCCAGCAAAATGCGCAGGGTCTGTCCTGGTGGCATTGGATCTGCTGGCGTTTGGCAGATCAAAATCAGTTGGCTGCGCGTTTGTTTTCAGGCAGACGTTTCTTGATAGAAAACAGCCGGATCAGAAAGAAAAAGATTGCATCATCATCCGCTTCAGAGATACCTTTGAAGAACAGGCCAGGTTTTCTGAATGAAGATCCAGACCACTGGATTGCGGATTCAGAAAGGAAGGGCCTGTATCATGCCTATTCTAATGGTTTTGCCAGTCGGTTTCAAACGCTGACGAAAGGCGGCACAAAGCTCTGAGATGGATGTGATAGAATAAGAAGAATTCAGGGGGGATGATTTCTTGCAAGCTTCGGCAAAAAAACAGAAAAAAGCAGAAAAGCTCTCTTTGGGCGAACGGCTCAGGCGAGTCGTGATTCCAAAATCTGGAACTGACAAATCCATCACTCTGGCCATGGTCTGTCTGATGATTTTTGGATCGGCGATGGTCATTTCAACCAACCTGGGGACAACCGTCGGGCATGTGAGGGATATGTACATTGGCATTATTCGACAGGGAATGTTCTGCGTTCTCGGGTGGTTCGTCTATTGTTTTCTTTCCTGGGTTTTCAATTATCGACGGGTAAACCGCATTTTGCAGTGGATCCTGGTGGGGGCATACTTTGTCGTTCTGGTCTACACTGCGATTGCCGGAATCGATGTGAACGGTTCTAAAGCATGGATTTCCCTGGGATTGGCAACTGTTCAGCCTTCCGAATTTGGTAAGCCTTTATTGATCCTGATGCTGGCCCTGTCCATCCACAACATGAAGGAGCTGCCAAAAGAGAAGCAGACGTTCTGGCATGTTTTCACGATTCCGCTTGTGCTGCTGCTCTTTTCGGTCGTCTTTGTCGGCGGTCTGCAAAAAGACTTCGGATCCCTGATTATTACATTGGGAATCGGGTTTGTCGGCATCATGGTTCCAAGCTATAAAAATCTGAAAGGCTGGCAGCACTGGCTGCTGTTGTTCTTTCTGGTGATGGTGATCCTGTTTGTGGTGGGCGTCTATGTCACGGACTGGTTTACCGAATGGTTCAGTGATGTTCCACTCCTTCGCCATATTGCCGTTCGAATCGCCAACATGAAAAATCCGTATCTGAGCATTCATGATGAGGGCTATCAGCCAGCCAATGCTTTGTATGGAATTGCGGATGGCGGTCTGTTTGGACAGGGATTTGGCAGTTCGGTTCGTAAATACGGCTTTTTAACCCAGGCAGAATCTGACTATATTCTGGCGATTGTCATTGAAGAAACCGGAATCATCGGCCTTGGTGTCATTGTTGCCTTATATGGTCTGCTGGTGTGGAGACTGCTGTATTGGGCTTTACATGTAAAAGAAGGCGCCGATAAAGTGCTCTTTACCTGCACGGCTGCCTATTTCATGCTCCACTTTATTATCAACGTGGGGGGCGTCAGCACCTTGCTTCCCATGACAGGGGTGCCGCTGCTTCTGATTTCAGCCGGCGGTTCTTCCCTGATGGCGGTCTGCATCGCCCTTGGAATTGCCCAGGCCAGAATTGTGGCGATCCGCCCTCGCATTGAAATGCTGCAGGATATCGAGCACAAAAGCAAAGCGGCCATGGATGAATACCACAACCTTCAAAATGGCAGAAGGCAGAAAAAAACAACGCGTAAGCCGCGCAGAAGGAGAGCATAGGTGGATCCGGTTTCGCCAATTCAGTTAAACGGATCTAACCGGGCAAATTCACTTGCGCCTGATGAAACGGATTCAATTCAGTGCATTCACTCAAGCTGGCAGCCTGGATCAAATCACCAAATCAAATCGAGAACAGGGTGCAAATTGAATTCTTGGCCGGGATTGAATAGAATCGCCGTGCCCAATGTCATAAAATAGAGAAGGAAAGCTGAGTCTGAGGATTCGGCTTTTTTTCAGCCTTGTTTCTTTGCTTTATGAGGAACACCTGACTGGCGAAAGAGGTTCAGTGCTGTTTGTGGATTTTGGATATCTGCCATACAGGCTGCTTCAACAAGAGAACAGCACAAAAGAAAAAAACGGAAAAAAGAACGAACCGAAAGAAAAAATTGGAAGCCATCGAAAAAAGCGCAGTGCCCAAAAACAAATTTGGACAGGTGTTTTCAATATCCGAAAAAACACCGGCTGCCTGGAAAAAAGGCAAGAATCACAAGCAATTGCTTTTTGAAGGGATTACAGTATCCTGGCAGCCTTGCCACACTTTCGGCGGGCACGATAAAAGATCGGATCTTTTTGCTGCCCAATTGCATCGCCTGGCAGGATTCTAAAAAATCAGAAAGCACAGACGCAACAGATCGAATTTTTGAAAGGAAGGTCTTTACAATGAGTACAGGAGTATTTGCGGGATCATTTGACCCGCCAACCAAAGGCCATGAAGATATCATTGAACGCGCAAGTAAACTGTTTGATCGCGTGATTGTCATGGTCAGTCCCAATTCGGCCAAACATGGACTGTTTACGACCGAACAGAAACTTGCCTGGCTTCAGGACATGACAGAAGATCTCGACAATGTCGAGGTGGCTCTCTGTGATGGTCTGACCATTGCCAGAGCCAGAGAACTTGGCGGCACGGTATTGATTCGCTCGATGCGCAATGAGAGCGACTATCTTCCAGAAGCCAACAACGCCTGGCTCAATGCCGAAATGAAGCAGGGAATGGAGACTCTGTTTCTGCTTGGAAAACCGGAACATTCTCTGATTTCATCCAGCAATGTCCGGGAACTGCTCAAATACAACCAGAGCATCGAATTTATGGTGCCGGAATGCGTATTTGAAGCCCTGCAACCCCAGTTTGCCTGCAAGGCAGATGTCAACAAGGAGGAAAAACAATGAAAACTTTGACGGACTGGCTGCGAAGCAAAGGATTTACGCCTGACAATATTCAGCTGTATTACGAGGCGTGTACCCATTCTTCCTATGCCAATGAACACCATTCCGGGATCGATAACAACGAACGTCTGGAATTTGTCGGAGATGCTGTGCTGCAGATCTGGTCTGCCACTGCTCTCTATAAATTAATGCCCAAACTTCATGAAGGGAAAATGACCACTATCCGGGCCCAGACAGTCTGCGAATCCACGCTGGCCAAACTGAACGAGCAGCTTGGCTGGTATAAATTCCTGCGACTTGGAGTCGGGGAAGAAAAAAGCGGGGGACGTATGCGCCCATCTATTCTGGCTGACCATTTTGAAGCGTGCATCGGCGCGATCTATCTGGATCTTGGCTATGAGGCTGCCGCCAAAATCCTCGATGAGTACATGAAACCATTGATCACGGCTGAAAAACCAGAAGATGTAACCGACTATAAAACCCAGCTGCAGGAATACGTGCAGACCGATAACAAACGCACCATCCAGTATCGCCTGCTCGATGAAAGCGGCCCAAGCAATTCCCCGACTTTCAAAATGGGTGTTTTCCTTGATGACATCTGCATGGGGGTAGGCGAAAGCTCAACCAAAAAGAAAGCCGAACAGAAAGCTGCGCGCGAAGCCCTTAGAAAGCTGGCGATTTAATGGCGCGGCCGATCAGTGACCTGCTTGCGGATTGCTTAAGTGCCGACCTTCTTGAACTGCTGCGTGATGCGACGCTGAAAGAAACACCAATTTACCATTCGAAAAGCCAGAAACTGGATATGAAATGGGATCTTCCAGCCCCTTTGCGGCTGGAAGAGTATGAACGGATTGTTCACGAGCTGCGCATGGCGCTCCATACCGATATTCATCTGAATTTAAACTCCACCAGTGCCGAGTGTCCATTAGAGCTTGTTGAGCCCTACCTGAACCGGATCTGCGCACTGGATGTCCAGCTGGAGGCCTTCAAGGGCCTCCATCCTACTTTCAACGGAGCCCAAAGCCTGCTCTATACCACGACGCGCCCGGATAACCATCAGGCGATGCTGGAAAATCGCAGCCGTCTGGAACAGCGCCTGGCAGAGCATGGTCTGCCCTTGCAGGTCATGTGCCAGTATGAAGATCCCGGAGAAATTCCAGGGCCTGTGGCTCCCGTACCAGAAGGCTATGTTCCGCAGGCCTCAAGACCTGCCCCCTTGCACCCCGCCGAAAATAACTACCGCAATGGCCGGTCGGGATCTTATGGAAGCAAGAAAGCGGAAGAAGTCGCCATTCGCGATCTCGTTGACGGGATGCAGTTTGTTACCATCACTGGCCGGGTATTCGCGGTGGAAATCAAGGAAATCCGTTCGGGCCGCAAACTGATGGAGCTTTACATCAGTGATGACGATGAAGCCATTCTGTGCAAGACCTTTGAGCGCCGCAACTTCACGGCTGAGCAGATGGAAGAAATCCGGGTCGGGGATTACCTGCACGTCAGTGGCAATGTCAGCTACGACACCTATAAGCGCAATATTGTCCTGCAGTTCAGCAAAGTGGAACCAGCCCGCAAGCCCAAACGCAAAGATGATGAAATTGAAAAACGAATTGAATGGCACGTTCATTCCACCTTCTCCGAAATGGATGGCGTGTGCGGCATTGAGTCTTTCATTCAGCAGGCCTGGGACTGGGGCATGAAGGGCATTGGTCTTTGCGACCATAACGTCGTGCAGGCCTTCCCAATGGCCCAGCACAAAATTGAAGCTCTCCAGAAAAAAGATCCAAATCGCCAGTTTAAAATGTTGTATGGCTGTGAAATGACGATGGTTTCTTCGGAATACAAGATTGTTCACAACCTGCGGGATCAGCGGCTCGAAGATGCCGAATATGTCATCTTCGACCTGGAAACCACGGGTCTTTCCAATCGCCTGGATGACATCATTGAATTTGGTGCCGTCAAGATGAAGGAAAGTGAAATCATTGACCGCAGGCAGTTTTTTATCAACCCGAAACGGAAAATTCCGGTTTCGATTTCTGAACTGACGCATATTCAGCAGTCCGATGTCGATGACGCAAAACCGATTGAAGAGATGTTTGATGTCATCAAAGACTTCATCGGCGATGCAATCCTGGTTGCCCATAACGCGACTTTCGACGTGGGCATGCTCAACGCGGCGGCCAGAAAACTGGGGCGTCCGGAATTTACCAACCCGGTCATTGATACACTGCCAGCCAGCTATTCCATGATGGATCTGCGCAGCTATCGTCTGGGAAATGTGTGCCGCCATTATGAAGTGGATTATGATGGCGAAGGCGCGCACCGTGCCGACTATGATGCCGAAGTCCTTTCCCAGGTTTTCCTGTACATGCTGCGCGAATGGGGACCTGATGCGACTCTGGAATCCGTCAGCAAGCTGGATAACTCCACGGCCCTGCGTAAAAACCATGGCAAGCACATTACAGTTTTTGCCAAAAACAAACAGGGACTCAAAGAACTCTTTGAACTGGTTACCCTGTCCCATACGACCTATCTCAAATACAACCCGAATGCAACCAACGTAACTGGCGCGCCGATCATCCCGCGCCATGTGCTCGAAGAGTATCATGCCAAAGGCAACCTGTTGTTTGGCTCGTCCTGCCAGAATGGAGAAATCTTCGACCTGGCTCATACCCGTTCCGAAAAGGAACTGGTCGAAGCAGCCAAGTTCTATGACTATCTGGAAATCCAGCCATTAGCGGTCTACAAACATCTGCTCGATATGCAGACCGTCCATTCGGTTGGGGAGCTCCAGCAGATTCTGCGCTTTATTCTGGATGCCGGCGCCAAAGCCGGTGTTCCGGTCATCGCCTCGGGGGACTGCCATTATGTAGAACCCCGTCAAAAGCGAGTGCGCGATGTCTATATCAACGCCAAAACCAGTGGCAATTCCCGCCATCCACTCTATTTTCGAAACTTCCAGCAACGTAAAGAATGCTCTTCGCCCGATCAGCATCTGCTGACGACTGGTGAGATGTTAGCGGCATTTGACTGGCTGGATGAAGCAACAAAGCGCGAAATTGTGCTTGAAAATCCCAATAAGCTGTTTGAGCAGACGGAAGTCCTCTTGCCAATCAAGGACAAACTGTATCCGCCTGATATTGAAGGATCTGACCAGAAACTTTCAGATATCTGTTATGAAACCGCCCGCAAAAAATATGGGGATCCGCTGCCTGAACCGGTTGAAGCCCGCCTGAAACGTGAACTCGATGCGATCATTGGTGCTGGTTACTATGTGGTTTACTACATCTCTCATCTGCTTGTTAAAAAGTCCAATGAAGATGGTTATCTGGTTGGTTCGCGAGGATCGGTTGGATCGTCCTTTGTTGCGACCATGTCGGGAATTACCGAAGTCAATCCGCTTGCGCCTCATTATCTGTGTCCAAACTGCCACCACTTGGAATGGATTACCGATGGCAGTGTGCATTCCGGTTTTGATTTGCCGGATAAAAACTGTCCGGAATGCGGCACACCGATGAAAGGCGATGGGCAGGATATCCCATTCGAAACCTTCTTAGGGTTCCATGGTGATAAGGTTCCGGATATTGACTTGAACTTCTCCGGTGACTACCAGCCAAACGCGCATGCATTCACCAAGACGATCTTTGGGGACGACCATGTCTTCCGTGCCGGCACAGTAGGCACTGTCCAGGAAAAGACGGCTTATGGGTATGTCAAAGGGTATGAAGAAGAAATGGGCCTGGAATACCAGCCGTTTTCTGAATACAAACGGACTGACCTGGCCAATGAATGTGCCGGGGTGAAACGAACAACGGGCCAGCATCCAGGCGGCATCGTTGTTGTGCCGCTGGATATGGATGTCCATGACTTTACTCCGGTCCAATACCCGGCCAACAACCCGTATGCGGAGTGGAAAACCACTCACTTCGACTTCCACCAGATTCACGACAACATCCTGAAATTCGATATCCTGGGCCACGTTGACCCGACGGCCATGAAAATGCTCGAACGCATTACCGGCATTGATGTGACAACGATTCCGATGAACGACGAAGCGACAATGAAAATCTTCTCGTCCTGTGAATCCTTGGGCCTGGATACAACGCTCTATAAAGAAACCACTGGAGCAGCTGGGATTCCAGAGTTTGGTACGCCCTTTGTCCGGGGAATTCTGGAACTGACCAAGCCGACAACCTTTGCCGAGCTGGTTTCGATTTCTGGTCTTTCCCATGGAACCGACGTCTGGCTGAACAATGCCAAAGATCTGATTGATGCTGGAACCTGCAACCTGCGTCAGGTTATCGGATGTCGAGATGACATCATGGTCGATCTGCTTCGCTATGGGGTGCCGAGTAAGGAAAGCTTTACGATCATGGAAAGTGTCCGGAAAGGCAAAGGCCTGAAGCCAGAATGGGAAGAGTTGATGGCTGCGCACAATGTACCGGAATGGTTCATGGATTCCTGCCGCAAAATCAAGTACATGTTCCCGAAAGCCCATGCGGTTGCCTATGTGATGATGGCTATCCGTATCGCCTGGTTTAAAGTCCACCGGCCAAGAGCTTACTATTGCCAGTTCTTCTCGATCCGCTGTGATGCGTATGATCTGGCGATTATGACCAGCGGGCTTGGCGCTATCCAGAAGCGCATGCATGAAATTGCGATGGCCAAAGCCGATAAGACGCAGAGAGTTGAAAAGAAAGAACAGGATCTTTACGACACGCTTGAACTTTGTAATGAGATGTATATGCGGGGATATAAGTTCTCCAATCTTTCCATCACCCGCAGTGATGCCAAGGAATTCATCATGGATCCGGATGATGACAAAGCGATTATTCCACCGTTTACCGCTGTGGATTCCTTAGGCGAAAACGTAGCCAAAACTATTATCAAAGCCCGCAATGAAAAGCCATTTTTGTCTAAGGAAGACTTGCTCAACCGGACTTCCTTATCCAAAACCCTGATCGACCGCCTTGATATGCTTGGCGCTCTGGAAGGGCTGGATGATGAAAACCAGCTGACACTGTTCTAAGCCAGATCTGGCAGCAAGCTGGAATCTCGATCAGACAACCGATTGACTGATCGATCAGACCTGCGATACAAAAAGCCTGAAATTCTCTTGACGTGAGAGAACTTCAGGCTTTTTCAGTTGCATGGATATGCATAGATATATCGGATTAAAGAGAGCGGTATTGGTGGAATCAGTTGTCAGGTCGTGAGGATCGATCAGGCAACATCCGCATAGGTGATAAATTCAATGCCCCGGCTTTCCAGCTCCTCTTTCAGCTCCTGGTCCAGGGCCATATCGACTTCCAGGGTACGGGGATTGAGCAGGGAAGAGGTTTTGAGAAGATAAGCATCCAGATATCCCGGATGGCAGACCAGCGTGGGGATGTTTTCTTCATGATCTTCGTTTGCGATACGGTGCAGGCTGGCTTTGGGATCATAGTCAGCAGCCATGGAATCCATAATCATATCCATCTTTGAATTTCGAAAAGAAACAGGACCAGAAAAACTCATCCCGAGATAGTCGCAGCCATGTTTTCTGGCTACGGCTTCAAGACCTTTGAAGAAATTGTCACTGGCTACGGCGTGGCCTTCAAAATAAACAGGTTTCTGGCCAGTCAGTTCAACAAAGCGCTGGTATTGCGCTTCGATTTCAAGCATGACTTCATCCAGATCGACAAAGTCCTCTTTAGCTGTCCGATACGCTTTCGAAGGCTTGAATTCGCCATTTTCCTGGACAAGGCTGGGGATTAAAGCGGGATCTGTCAGCGGTTTGCCAACACAGATGTTGGTGTGTAAACCAAGGCAGGGATGGTCGTCTTTGACCAGTTCCAGTCCGGCCTTCGTTTCGGGCATATTGACCATGACGCCAACCGATTTGATGATGCCGCCTTTTAAGGCATCCGCAATTCCATAATTGACGCCTCTGGAATAGCCAAGATCGTCGGCGCGCACTAAGATTTGTTTCTTTGACATTGTCATAATTTCCTTTCTGTATCGATTCAATATCTTTTCCACTATCTTTATCTGTCTTTTTTCAGTCTATCTGTTTTTGGACTGCTGTGGAGATCTTTTCGGATTTACGGACGGTTCTTTTTCTGGGAGGGAAAGTTGCGGGCTGCAGGATTGATTTTAAAGAAGCAGCCAGAAATCACCCGAACGCAGAAAAAGGAAAAGGGACAGTCGGCCAGCAGCATGCAGCCGCCTGATGACTGTCCCTGAACTGTCAGGATCAGATCTTTGTTTCTGTCATTAGATCTGAATGATTTCGGAGAATTCTGGCAGTTCTTCTGAAGCGGCAGACGTTTTGGTTTCTTCTTCAAATCCGCCTAAAACATAGGTGGCAACCGCTGCAATGATCATCGAAAGGCAGGAAGCAATCAGACCGTTCATGATATTGGCACTGCCACCGGCTACAAATCCCAGCGTGCCCAAAAAGTTGGTCGCCCCCATCACATAAGTCGTTACATGCGTCAGGCCGGCATATAATCCACCGCAAAATCCGCCAATGGCCAGGGCGATAAATGGTTTCTTATAGCGAAAGCCAAGACCAAACAGGGCAGGCTCCGTTACACCGCCAAGAAAGCCGGAAATAAAGTAAGAAAGAGATTCTGCTTTGCTTTCTTTGTTTTTCTGCTTGAAGAAAGCGCCTAAGGCAATGCCAAAGGCTGCCCATGTGGCGATGCCCCCAGCAACTAAAACAAAGGAATCCGAACCGATCTCAAGCATGGCGGTAATCGCAAACATGATCAGAACAGAATGCATCCCGGTCATGACCAAAAACTCCCAGAGTGCAGCGACAACCGCAACCGCAAGGAATCCGCCAACATTGCCAAAGCTCAGCAGAGCGCTTCCGATGATATTGCCAAGATAGCTTCCAATTGGAGCGCACACACAGAACAGGACCGGAACCATAACAACTAAAGTCAGCGTAGGAACAAAAATTGTACTTAAAGCATCCGGAATGACTTTTTTAAAGAATTTTTCCGGATACGTCATCAGCCATACGCCAAGCAATACCGGTACAACGGATTGGGCATAGCTGGCCACAGGTGCCGGGAAGACACCATAAATATTGATGGTTTCCTGGACTCCGACCAGATTGACAAAATCAGGAACGAGCAGCAGGGTACCCATCATGATGCCCATGGTGACAGAAGCATTGAGTTTTTTGGCAGCCGAGTAGCCGAGAAAGGCCGGCAGGAAATAGTAGAATGCATTGTAAACCATGTTAAGCAGCACGTAAGCGTCACTGCCTTCACTGACAACGTTAAGCATATCTGGTCCGAGCAAAACCAATGCGGTTTTGAACATAGCTGCACCAATCATGACCGGAATCAGGGCAACCATGGAACCGGACAGATAGTTGAGAATGTTGCTTCCCGCTTTTTTCAGCGTGAGTTTTTCTTTGGGACCATCCAGGTTCTCATCGACGGCAGCCTGTTGGGCCAGACCGGTCATTTCGCATAAAGCTGCGTAAACTTTAGGAACGTTCTGTCCAATGATGATCTGGTACTGACCACCGGAGTGGGCAACACCGATGACACCTTTGATTTTTTTGACAACTTCATCATGGGCAAGACTTTCGTCTTTTAAGTTCAGACGCAGTCTGGTCATGCAGTGAGTGGCAAAGGTAATGTTGTTTTTTCCTCCGACTTTTTCAAGAATGTCGGAAGCAATCTGTTGATTCTTTTCCATGTTTTTCTCCTGCTTTTTGTGGTTCTCTTGTATTTCTCATGTGGTATTCGACTACTTTTTAGAACTTTAATTCTGGCTTTCGATAGAATTTTCAGGATGTCTGGCTGGTGAAGACTGAGGATCTGCTTTTTGAACCAGGCGCTGGAGATGGATCATCAGATAGAGCAGCTCATCTTCAGAGCAGTTCGATCCATATTCTTTGTAGAGGTAGTCATTGATTAAAATCAGGCAGCCGTAAGCGTCGAGATACTGCCTTTTCATCAGTTCAAACAGCTCGTAGTTCTGATCGGCGAGTTCTTCATTGGCCTGTTTGCGCTGCACAAAGTAGTTGATGTGCTGGCGAAAACGAAAATAGGAACTGTCGGTGCGGCTGATGTGCAGATCGAAATAGTTTTCGATGATGCCTACAATATTTTTGAGAATCCGGCTGCGTTTTTCTTCAAGCGTTTCCTGACCAGTTTTTGGAGATCCTGCTCTGGCATTGATCAGATGCATGGCAATGCAGCTGATTTCGCCTTTGGGAAGACGGACCTGGAAGTGGTGATTGATGTTTTTGACAATCCAGAGTGCGTAGGAAGTGATCCGGGGTTCGCTTTCTTCAATTTCATGAAGATAGGGAAGATCAACTTCCATGCCGCTTCTTTCACGTTCAATCGCAAATTGGATATGATCGGCCAGGATCACGGTCAGGTTTGGCGACCATTTTTCAGTTGTGGACATCTTGATCTTTTCGACCATCTTGGAGGTCAGCAGCAAGACTTTCTCATCCAGATCGGAAAACAGGTCATACAGACGGCGGTCAACGTTGTAAAAAGTCTGTTCAATTTTGGAATAATCGGTCAGCTCGTATGGCGGAGTCTGAAATCCGAGTCCTTTTCCAAAGACCACAATTTCGCGGTTGTTGTTGTCCAGAGCGATCGCGACGTTATTATTGATTTTCTTGATAATCTTCATCTGCGCGTCCTCCTCTCTGTATCTCTGGTTGTCCTCTTGGCGCCTGATTTCTGGTGGTGCGAAGTATGTGAGGTTTCTGCTTCAATCTTAACCGATCAGCCGGTCCCCTTTGTTCACCATTTTGGGGTTCACCTGGATCTTGCTTGGAAAGCCGTCGGTGAAGATGACCATTGTGGTGGAATCCAGCTGATGTTTTTGGAGCACCTGTGGATCAAATTCCACCAGCAGATCGCCGGCTTTCACTTCATCTCCCTGACTGACCTTGACATGGAAGCCTTCACCATTGAGGCTTACGGTATCCAGTCCAACGTGAACTAGAACCTCCACACCGCTTGGAGTATGAAGACCAAACGCATGCCCGGTCGGAAAGACCGATACAGCACTGCCACTGACTGGAGCATAAATTTTTCCGTTTTCAGGAACGATCGCAAACCCTTCGCCCATCATCCGGCTTGAAAACACTTGATCCGCGACTTCCCCAAGATCGATCAGCCGCCCATCAGCCGGCGCAAGAACTTCAAATTTTGAGGATTTCTGGGGGACTTTCTTTTTAAAACCAAACATCTCTGTAGATCTCCTTTCAAAACGACGGGACCAAAAAAAACTCGGAGACATACCTGTACCAGCAGTAAGAGGTCTTTCTTACTGTGATTGGTGATGCCTCCGAGTGGAGTAACAATCCCGAATGTTTTTTGCAAGAACAATATAGCTCTTTATGAAAACGCTGTCAACAACAATTTTACCGGAATTTGGGGACTTTTCGGTCTTCTATTCTGAATCGTCGCTGAGCCAGGGCAGCATCAGCTTTTCAGAGAAGAATGGTCAGGACGCAGGCTGCCAACCAGATTGCGGACAAGATTTTCGCTGACTGTATCGTAATCGTCATGGTGGGCGCCTTCCAGATAGGCATAACTAACCGCATTACCGGTTGTAGTTGGATCACAGGCATAGCTTTTGCAGGAAGAATGAATCTGGTGGATCCCCGTTTTTTCAATCATTTCTTTCGCGTTAGAGGCATTCATGCCGCTGCCAGCAAGAATCTGAATCTGATCGCCGAATTTTTGCTGCATCGCTGCAATCCGGGGCATGCCATCCATGGCTTTGGGCATCTGCCCGCTGGTTAAAACCCGATCTGCCCCCAGTTCACAAAGAATTTCAAAGGCTTTTTCATAATCCGGTGTGACATCAATGGCGCGATGGAAGACCGCTTCTTTGCCATAGTGGTGAATCAGATCGATCATTTTGCGGGTGGCCTCCTGATCAATCTGGCCATCTTCTTCAAGAAAACCAAAGGCAATGCCATCCGCACCATTTGCAAGAAAACTTCTGGCTTCTTCAAACATGATCTTCTTTTCAAGATCGTTGTAGTGAAAACCCGCGGCTCTTGGACGGACCATGCAGATGACCTGCAGGTCGGTATCGCGTTTAACGGCTTTTAAGGTCGCTTCGGTTGGGGAAAGACCGCCTAAAGCCAGAGCACTGTTCAGTTCAACCCGATCTGCACCGCCATTGGCGGCAGCCAGACAGTCTTCATAGCTGCCCGTGCACACTTCTACGACAGGAAAACTGGATTGAAGAGTCTGGAGAGATTGAGATGACTGGATGGGGTGGGTGGATTGGGTAAGTTGATTTTGATTTGTCATACGTTTGCATTTCCTAGTCTTAACGTGCTGAGGGCATAGATTCTGGCGTTGCTCATCAGGTCATCCACATTCATCCACTCATCTGGCAGATGGGCAATTCCTTTCTGGCCAGGAAAACTTGGCCCGAAGGGAACGATGTTGGGCATTCGCTTGGCATAGGTGCCGCCGGTTGTGGTGACCGGGGTGCCATCGAGATGGCTGATTTCTTCATAAGCTGACTGTAAAACCTGACAGAGCGTTCCGTCTTTTTTGAAGAAAACAGGTTTCCAGTCGCTGACACACTGCAGCTTGTCTTCAGGTTTCAATGTCGCTGCAATCCGCTGTTCAATTTCCGAATTTTCAATGCAGGGCGGATAGGAAACTGAGAAGCTGACCTGACCCGGTGCAATTTTCGTGTTGCGGATGTCCAGACGTCCAAATTCCGGATCGACAACATCCAGTTTCAATGCCCGTTCAGCACTCATGTTATTGAGCAGGTAAGCATTGGTCCAGATAAAAAGGTCGGCAGGGTCTGCAAAATCAATTTCATACACTGAACGGCCTCGTTCAGCATAGACCACTGGAAATTTGCAGTCCGGTGTCCAGCCAGCGATTGGCGGCTTTTTATGTTCCAGATAGGTCGGGATATCATTCATGCCGGTTTCTTCGTTGGTGCCAAACAAAATCCAGATAGGATGTTCTGTTTCCAGATTCAGATCTTTCATGGCTTTCAGTGCATACAGGCAGGAAAGAATCGGGCCTTTGTTATCGAGAACCCCGCGGCCATACAACTTTCCGTCTCGGATTTCGGGCTTGTAGGGATCGGAAGTCCAGCCGGTTCCTTCAGGTACGACGTCGAGGTGGCCTAAAATGCCGATATAGTCATCCCCCTGACCATATTTTACGATACCGACCTGATCAGCGACTACTTCAGTTTCAAAACCAAAGCTTTCGGCCAGTTTTAAGGTTTCATCCAGTGCTTTTCGAACACCAGTTCCATACGGAGCCTTTTCGACAGGTTCGGATTGTTTGGAGTCAATGGAAACAATCTGGCAGATGCCGTCGATCATTTCCTGCTTCTGGGCATCAATGGCTTCAAGAAGCCGCTTTTCATTTTCGTTCATGTCCATTTCCTCTCGTTTGTTCGTTCAAGGATTCAGGGCTATTTCCAGACCAGAGGAGCAGTTCTGGTTTTCATGTAGTTGTCCATCCACTCTTTGGAAGCTTCTTCGAAATACTGTTTTCCATTTTCGTCAAACTGAACCAGATAAACGGTTGGCTTGAGATCTTTGGTGGCTACCGCAAAAGAGAAGCCTTTGATGTTGGTCGCACAGCCCCATTCGCCCTTATTGTTCATGGCAATTAAAGACAGATCGCCCGCTTTTGAGCGTTTCTTTTTCAGTTTTTCATCAAGTTCGGCCACAGCACTTTCGCAGGCTTCCTGCGGGGACATGCCCTCTTTCATGCGGCGGACAATTTCATAGGAGATGCAGCCTTTCATCAGGTCTTCACCAAGACCCGTTGCACTTGCTCCACCTACTTCACTGTCAACATATAAACCACTGCCGATCACTGGGCTGTCGCCAAGCCGGCCGGCCTTTTTCATGAACAGACCCGATGTACTGGTGGCAGCAGCCATTGAACCTTGCTGGTCCAAAGCAACCATGCCGACCGTGTCATGACCAGCATAGGGTTTTAACTCCCGTTCCTGATTTGCTTTATGGTTTTCATCAACCAGCCGGTTGTGATAATGGGTGCGGGCACGATCCGTTAACATGTTCTTTCTTTCAAAGCCATGTTTATGGGCATACTTTTCGGCTCCGGCGCCTACCAGGAAGTTGTTGACTGGTTCTTTGGACAGTCGTCTTGCAACGGAGACTGGATTGGCAAAGTCTTTGATGGCACCGACGGCTCCGATCGAAAGGGTATCGCCATCCATAAAGGCAGCATCCAGTTCGACTTCTTCGTCTTCATTGGGCAGGCCGCCATACCCAACAGATTTATAGTATTCAAAATCTTCAACCGCCCGAATGGCTGTTTCCAGAGCATCGGCTGCGGATGCGTCATGTTCAAGCATGGTTTCGGCTTCACTGATTCCTTCCAGGGCCATGCGCCACGTTGCGATGATTCCGTACATTCTCATTTCCTCCTTAGAAAAAAGAGAGCAGAAGCTCTCTTGGATTTATGTTTTTGATGGGTTCGATTTTATATTTTTCATCCCGTTCAGAGTCTGGAGAAAGGTGCGCTGCAGGCACATGTTTCAGTCCAGATTCACTGACCGGATAAATTCTGGCTGAATTTAATAGCAGAATTCTTTTCTCATTGTTGCGGTGTCTTTGTGATCGGCCAGAGCTGCGCCTAACTGGCACATGTGCTCAAGAGCATCATTCAGACCCACTTCACCTTTTTTCGGGCCTCTGACAATGGGAATCAGGTCTTTGTATTTCGCGATCGTTTCTTCGTTTTCTTTGGACATACAGGCGACGGCAGGAACATCGGTATTCTTGTTGATACTTTCGCACACTTCAGCAGCCATCAGGGCGTAGTCCTTGTAGTTGAACGCTGGACCACAGAAGACGAGATCTGGTTTCAGCTTCAGAGTCAGCGCAGTGATTTTGCGGACGATTTCCTGGGGATTGGCCAGAAACGTTCCATTGCCGCAATACACGCAGGCAACCACTTTTTCATCGTTGGCTTTTAAATAGCGCTCCATCATTACAGCAGGGCCGACTACTTCTTTGGTGGCTTTTAAAGGAACCATTTTATCGTCTTTGGTTCCTTGTCCAGCCTGGATCTGGTCATAGACCATCATGACTTTTTTCATTTCGTTACCTCTTTATACTCTCTTATTCGAGTCGAGAAAAAACAGGGACAGCCCCAGAGCCCTTATGGCACTGGGGCTGTCAAGGTGAATCGAAGGATTCAGGAGGGTTTAGCAGATTGAACAGCGTACAGCAGTGTTGAATCGATCAAAGGTCATCTAAATCCAGATCATCCAGATCGATTTCTTCTTCACCGGAATCGGCAGCCGCTTTTTCTTCGTCTAAATACTGGCGATCCAGGATCTTGATGAATGGCAGGTAAATGAATACGCCAAGAATCAACAGGAAAGCCTGGAACAGGGCGCCGACCCAGTTGGTTGCCAGGAATCCGGAAATGATGACTGGCATGGTCCATGGGATGTTAATGCCATTACATGGCGGGAACATACCCATCGACATTGCAACATAAGTCAGGATAATGTTCAGGGTTGGAACCAGAATGAATGGAATGGCAATGATTGGGTTCAGCACGATTGGCAGACCAAACACGATTGGCTCGTTGATGTTGAAGATACCGGCAACCAGAGACAGTTTGCCCAGTTCCAGAACACGTTTTGACTTACAGAACAACAGCATCGCAATGAGCAAGGATAAAGTCGATCCACATCCACCGAAGGTTGCGAATAAATCCTGGAACTGCTGCGAAATAATATGAGCGCCATTGGCAACCGTGTAGCCGGCAGGGCCAACAGCACGATATAAATCAAGGTTTTCCAAAGCAAGGGTCTGCAGGATCGGATTGAAGACGGCACCGACAACGGAACCACCGTTAATACCGAAGAACCAGAACAGGTGCAGGAAGATGTAGGCGACGATCATTGCACCCAGAGTATCGCCAAGACCAAGCAATGGTGTCTGCAAGAACGTGAAGATGAATTCAAAGGCCGTTGTTTTGCAGGCAACAAAGATCAGGTTGATTAAGAAGAAGACGGTCATGACGATTGTTGCTGGGATCAAAGCAGAGAAAGAAGCAACAACCGTTGGCGGAACACCAGCTGGCATCTTGATAACCCAGCCTTTGCGCTCTACCCATGCATAAAGCAATACAGACGTGATTGCGACGATAATGCCGACAAACAGACCTTTCGATCCGAGCCAGCCAAACTGTAAGCCGCCAACGACTGCGTTTGCGCCTTCAGGAATATTCACCAGTTCGCCTGTTGCATCCATCAAAGAAGAAATCTTCGCATTGAAGGAGAAAGGCATCAGGATGAACCAGGACATTAAAGCAACGGCAGCACCAAAGATTGGCGTCGTTCCTTCTTCGCGAGCCATGGAATATCCAATGCCGACAACGGCGAAGATAGCCATTAACGAGAAGGTTGCATCAGAACATTTCGATAACAGATTGGCAAAGGAGAGATCTCCGATATACCAGTTTTCGACAAAATTCACCCATGCAGTAATTGGGAAGTTTGCCAGAAGCAGGAAGATGGATCCGGCGATTAACAATGGTGTAGAAACCAGGAAACCGTCACGGATCGCAATCAGAAACTTGTTGCGCCCGATGGCACTTGCCAGAGGCATTAACCATTTTTCTAGTTTGTCCATCATAATAATTTGTCTCACTCTCTATGATTGAAATTTGAATTTGAAACGTATCTGTCAGATGAGTGATGGTGGATGACTTGCGCCAGAGTCATTCAGATCCATGACTCATTCTGTACAGAGGATCGGCTTTATGAAACCAGAAGGCAAAGTGGCTGATGGAGAGAAAGTATGCCTTGCGCCAAAAAGCCGGACAGGGGAGTTATAGATCTGGAGCGAAAAGTCGAAAGAACAGGACGCTTCGCTCACGGCCAATGCGATTAAGCAGCAGCTTTGGCTTTTTTCATTTTGGCAATGGCGGTTTTCAGCACTTTTTCGCCGTTCATCATGCCGTAATCACCAGAGTCAATGACCATGATTGGAATGCCCGACTTGCCGTATCGTTCTTCCGTTTCTTTTAAGAGATATTTGACCTGGGGGCCTAACAGGATCGCGTCGGGGCGATCGTTATCGATAATTTCACCGAGTTTTCCATGAGGGAAAGCTTTAACGGTAATTGGCAGGTTATGTTTGTCAGCGACTTTCTGCATGTCGGCTGCTAACATGCTGGTTGACATTCCTGCGGAACAGAACAAATAAACTTTTTTCATGTGTTTCCTCCTTTGTTCTAACTGTCTCTATTCTATTTGAAATATGGGGAAAATATGGTATACGATTTTCCCATCGCGAGGAAGCGCTTTCTCTGATTTCCTCGCTTTTTGAAAAAAATTTTAAATCTTCAATTCATACCGTAATCAGAATCATTATTTATGAGATTCGATTGATTCCCATAAATCACATCTTTTCCTATATTTGTGATTGGATTTCCTAACGCAAGGAAGAAATTCCCCGTTGACAAACAGCTGAAAATGAGAAGTCGAAAAACGGCCAGTCTTTTTTGAATATTCAAAAAAGACTGGCCGCAGTCAAGAGGATCTCAAATCGAAGGAATGAAAAGGTTCAGATAGATTGATCGCGTCCTTTCAGAGCAACTTCTTTTTCGGCTGTTCCAGCCAGATAGTCATGGAGCATCCGTCTGCTTGGCGCACTGAAAGCGATCAGACCGGAAACCAGAGTGATTGCAATGGAAAGATAGAGCAGATAGCCGGAAAAATTCAGACCACTGGCAAGAGAAATCATATCCTGCCAAAGACGGCTTGGATTGAACAGTACGCCTTCCAGAACGAGCAGGCCAAGACCCTGGCGTAAAAGAAGGTCTTTGAAGCGCAGGCTGGATCCGTCTGTCTTTTCGATCTGGATGCCCATTGTTTTCTTTCCAACAGTCTGGCCGGGGTAGATCTTATAGGGAACCCAGACGTAATAGAAGAAAGCCAGAAGAAGTCCAAGTCCACCTAAAATCAGGGCGGTTGTGAGGCTGGAAGCGTCAGCCAGTTTGAAGACATTGACGTGTACCATATTTTCCTGGTCATGAGTCAGAAACATCCAGCCAAGGCAGAGGGGAAGCATCATACATAACGCACCCAGAAACCAGTCAATCAGATAGGCGATCATCCGTTTGGACTGATTGACAGGACATCTTGTCTGATCCAGCAGAGTGAACATTTGCAGCTTAAGATTTGAAAACATCAGCATTTCCTCCTTTTTTTATTTTCGTTTCTCTTTGTTCATTGAGTCCGATTCATCTTATTGATTGCCTGTGGCGGTCTCGGATCAACAGACAAAATTCAGAATGGCAGTATTATTCTTCAAGCAGAATACTCATAAAGGCTTTGTAATTTTTCTGGCGTTTGAGACGGTTGAAGCGAATCTGGTTGGATACGATACTGATCCACCAGTCAAAGAAAACGCGAAGCAGTTCATGGTCACTCGGCCGGATGGCCAGCAGAATGACGAACTCAACATCAAAGGCGCCCCAATGAATCGGATGGTCCAGAAAAGCGATGGAAATAATCGATTCGGCCACATCACAATCCAGAGCATGGGGCAGTGCGAAGCCCATCACAAAGGAAGTCGGGGCAAACTGTTCACGTTCAAGAACACTCTGGGCATAGTTTTCCGGTGCAATGCCAGCATTAATCAGCGGATCAGCCATGGATTTGAGTACACCTTCAACACTTTCAGCTTTGAAGTTTTCGTAAAAATACTCAGGCCGGATCAGGTTCTTGATTTTGGACAGAAATTCCGCATGTCCTTTTTCCTTATCCAGCCGGTTAAGACAGCTGAAAATGGCAGCTTCATTTTCTGGAGTATAGAAAATGGAAAGCTCAATGGTTGGAATGTCCATTGAATGTCCCAAAGGAATCGTGGTCAGAATCAGATCTGGATTCAGTTTTTTCACTTTCTGTTCTTCAAAGGTCTTCTCTACTCCGATAATGTTCATCCGATCTTCAAACTGGGTACGGATTTTGGAAACGACCAGGTTGCTTAAGGCCTGGTCATTGGGAAAGAAAAGCAAAGCGCGATAGCGTTTGGCTGCTGTAGCCCGGTTGTAACTGGCCCCAAAATGTAAAGCCAGAAATCCAAGCTCATCCTGGGAAATCTTCAGACCGGTAATGGCTCGCAGCTTATCCCCGGCACAAACCGCCATATCGAAAATGAGTGGGAAACGCCAGCGAATTTCTTCAAGGTAGAAGTTTTTGATGGAAGTGTCATGATTGAGGCGATCGCTCAGGGAGCGAAGGTGCAAAGACAGTCCCCGGATCAGGTCTTCATCTTCCGTCATGTTTACCCCAAAATGATGATAGATGGAATTGAGCATCTGAATTGTGATGTCATTGAGGTCGTAAACCCAGCCGTTGATTTCGATAATGTTATCGGTATATTCCATCGCCCGCTTACCCAGTAAGAGCAGGGCAACCTGTTCGATTTCATCGTTGTTGACTTTAATGGGGTAGAGATGACTGATTCGCTCGTACAGATCCTGAGCAACTTTATATTCAACTGTCTGTTCCAGTCTGGGTTCACAGGGGCGATCTTCAATCAAGTTGAACTGCATCATTCGTTTTAAGGCGACCCCAATATGCATCAAAATCATTGGGATTTCCATCTCGCGGATTGAATACCCATGACTTTCCATACAGCTGGAGAGGATTTCTTTACACCGATACAGATCAAATTCCGGATACAGGCGGGCAATGCAGTCGAGATTGAAGAAGTTTTCTTCCACTTCCTCCATGAGCAGCCGCTTAAACAGCCGTCTTTTGTCATATTCATCCCCATTAAGGGAAACCTGACCTTTTCGGTAAACCAGATCCAGTTCGGAATCTTCTCTGAGCATTCCCCGGATCGCTTTGAGATCCTGTTCCACCGTATAAATGCTTGCGCAGACCTGATCGCTCAGATCGGTCATGGAACATTCTTTGACCGAAAGCAGCTTTTTGAGAATATAGTTACACCGTTCCTTGGGATTCTGAGGAATTTCTTCTTTATTGATCAGAGAATTTGAACTCGCCTCTAAATGCAGGCGATATCCCTGCTGATAGGAAGACTCGATCCAGCCGTCTTTGATCTGGCTGTTGATGGTTTCGATATCACTTCGGATTGTCCGAGTGGAAACATGCATGATCAAAGCCAGATCCTTTCCTTTCACCCAGTCTTTTTCCTTGTCAAGAAACGCAACAATTTTTGTTTGTCTTTCATTCATCGCGCCAGACCTTCTCTTTCTGTATATAGTATGGAGTTTTATTCCCTGCCAGGCAGACACCATCCTTTCCTAATGCGCGGAAAGAAATGAAGGCGGAAAAAAGTAAACGTTCCCTATACTGTCCGTGGTGATCAAAATGTTCAGAAAATTACTCGACCCAAATTCCATTCACTCCAGAAAACTGCGACTGACTTATTCTCTTGTGCTGATTGTATTCAGCTCCTTGCTGCAGACTTTTGTGCTTCAAACCTTCATGAATCCCTGCAATCTTTTATCCAGCGGATTCACTGGCCTGGCTTTATTGATCAATAAGATTTCGCTGGCCATGGGGATGGATATTCCAACTTCTGTATTGATTCTGGCCCTGAATATTCCCTGTGCCCTGTTTTGCGCAAAGCGGATCTCTAAACGTTTTACGTTTCTGTCTTGCGTACAGTTTTCCTGCACCTCTTTTTTTCTGACTATTTTCAATTTTCAGCCGATTGTGGATGATATTCTGCTCAATATTATCTTTGGCGGATTCCTTTATGGGATGGTCACGGTTATCGCTTTACGGACTGACGGCTCCACGGGTGGAACGGACTTTATCGCCCTGTATGTTTCCGACATTCTGCACAAGAGCATCTGGAACTACGTCTTCATTTTTAATATGTGTCTGATCATTATTTTCGGCGCCATGTTTGGCTGGGAATACGCCGGATATTCGATCCTGTTTCAGCTGATTTCAACCAAGACGATTGATAATTTCTATAATCGTTACGCTCAGGTGATGATCGAAGTGACAACTCAGGACCCAGATACCGTGACTGAGGCTTTCCAGAGAGATTTTCATCATGGGATGAGTGTAGTAAAAGCTTATGGTGCCTATAAACATCAGATTTATTATTTATGCCGCTCCATTATCTCGACCTATGAAGAAAATGAAGTGGTTCGAGCAGTTCGCAAAGCAGATCCAAAGGCGATTATTTATTCGAATCGCATTGATAATTTTTACGGAAGCTTCTATCGTCGCCCTATTGAATAAATCTTTGGTTCAACAAAGCAATCGAAAATGGCGGCTTGCAGGCGGAATCAGCCAAGTTGGCGGTGAAGACCGCCTGCTGGAGAAGTCAGTAGTCGAAGCGCACCGAACAAATACTAAGGAAAGGACATACAGAGCGCCTGATCGGATAGGGACGGTAAATGTAGAAGATAAGCAGAAGACAGAGCTTGTTTTATGCTTTGAAGCAGGCAGTCTGGAAAAGCAGGCGGCCTGCTTTTTAGTCGTTAAGAATAACGGCTTTATGAGAATTTCACCGTTGCCAGGATACGTTTTTTGCCTGAAGGGACTTTACCTTATAACAGTTTCGATTGTATTCAACTCTGTAAATTTGGCAATATCCAGAAAACATCTCAACCAAGTGGCTGCTTTTTTGTGATCCGCCTTTGCCAAAGCAGCAAATAAGGAGAAAGGAATGAACTTTTTCAAAGACTGCTCGATCAGAAATGAAAAGCTGATTAATGATTTGAGAAGCGAAAGATAAATTCCTTGACATCCCCAGATTTGAAGTGTAGCGTTGATGACGCTGGCTTTGGAAATTCGGATGGCTATTCTATTCTGGTAAGAAACAGAGGGGAAGAGCCAGAGAAGATCTAAACCCAGCATGTGAAAACGTAAAATTATTTCACAAAAATGCTTGACTCGGGATACTGCCCGGTGTTATAGTAATTGAGCGTTAAGAAAACGCGGCAACAAAGCCGCTGACCTGGCGCGAATCATCTTTAGATATCGAAGAAATCATTGATTGTGAAATTCTTAAAAATATTTCACAAAAGATGTTGACGAATGATCTGGCTGATGATAAGATAAACAAGCCTTGTGAGGGAAATTGACTCACTCACAAACGGATGGCTCTTTGAAAACTCTGATTACAGACAATTCAATATTCGAAATTAACACGTCGATTCTTGAAACAACACTTAATACTTCAATAATCAATTCACGAAATATAAACGCAATAGCGTTGAGTCAATATCAAATGGAGAGTTTGATCCTGGCTCAGGATGAACGCTGGCGGCATGCCTAATACATGCAAGTCGAACGGAACACTTTTGTGTTCAGTGGCGAACGGGTGAGTAACACGTAGATAACCTGCCCATATCCGGGGGATACGCTTTGGAAACGAAGTCTAAAACCCCATAGGAAAACAGACGGCATCTTCTGTTTTTGAAACAGGCCCTAAAGCCTGGGAGATGAATGGATCTGCGGTGCATTAGTTAGTTGGCAGGGTAAAAGCCTACCAAGACGATGATGCATAGCCGGCCTGAGAGGGCGATCGGCCACACTGGGACTGAGACACGGCCCAGACTCCTGCGGGAGGCAGCAGTAGGGAATTTTCGTCAATGGGCGCAAGCCTGAACGAGCAATGCCGCGTGAGTGAGGAAGGTCTTCGGATCGTAAAGCTCTGTTGCAGGTCAGAAAAGAAGGAAAGAGGAAATGCTTTTCTTTTGATAGTAACCTGCCAGAAAGTCACGGCTAACTACGTGCCAGCAGCCGCGGTAATACGTAGGTGGCAAGCGTTATCCGGAATGATTGGGCGTAAAGGGTGCGCAGGCGGCGTGGCAAGTCTGAAGTGAAAGGTACGGGCTCAACCTGTACAGGCTTTGGAAACTGCCACGCTCGAGGACAGGAGAGGGCGGTGGAACTCCATGTGTAGCGGTAAAATGCGTAGATATATGGAAGAACACCAGTGGCGAAGGCGGCCGCCTGGACTGTTACTGACGCTCAGGCACGAAAGCGTGGGGAGCAAATAGGATTAGATACCCTAGTAGTCCACGCCCTAAACGATGAGGAGCAGGTGTCGGGGGTAATGCCCCGGTGCCGAAGCTAACGCAATGACTCCTTCGCCTGGGGAGTATGCACGCAAGTGTGAAACTCAAAGGAATTGACGGGGGCCCGCACAAGCGGTGGAGTATGTGGTTTAATTCGAAGCAACGCGAAGAACCTTACCAGGCCTTGACATGGGATGCGAAGACTTAGAGATAAGTTGGAGGTTAACATCCACACAGGTGGTGCATGGTTGTCGTCAGCTCGTGTCGTGAGATGTTCAGTTAAGTCTGGCAACGAGCGCAACCCTCGTGATCTGTTACTACCAGTAAGATGAGGACTCAGATCAGACTGCCGGTGACAAACCGGAGGAAGGCGGGGATGACGTCAAATCATCATGCCCCTTATGGCCTGGGCTACACACGTACTACAATGGCGCCTACAGACGGAAGCGAAGCTGTGAAGTGGAGCGAACCCGAGAAAAGGCGGCCCAGTTCGGATTGAAGTCTGCAACCCGACTTCATGAAGTTGGAATCGCTAGTAATCGCGGATCAGCATGCCGCGGTGAATACGTTCCCGGGCCTTGTACACACCGCCCGTCAAACCATGGAAGCCGGCAACGCCCGAAGCCGATGGCATAACCTGAAAAGGAGTGAGTCGTCGAAGGCGGGGCCGATGACTGGGGTTAAGTCGTAACAAGGTATCCCTACGGGAACGTGGGGATGGATCACCTCCTTTCTAAGGAGAAAGTACAAGGAAGCATTAAGTAACTAAGTTGGAGTCTGTAACAGAGTTTTGGAAGAGCGATCTTCCAGGCTGAAATTCATCTTCTTCTCGAAGAACAAAGTTCAAAAGAGAAGTACAGAAGAAACAGTCTAAAACATGGATCTTTGAAAAACGAACATCAGTATAAGACATAACAGAAGGTCTGACGTAAGTTGTAAGTAGCAACGTTACGAAAGTAACCGACTGAAAAGAGAGAAAAAATTCAATCTTTGAAGTCACAAGATTTACCAAGTCAGAAAACAGTTAACAGTTCTTATTAGAAAAATCTCGAAAAAGCATAGTTAAAAACAAGCATATTTGAAACTAGATCAAGCAAGGAAGAGCGTACGGAGGATGCCTTGCCACTCTTGAATGATGAAGGACGCATCAGACTGCGAAAAGCTGCGGGGAGCTGTCAGGAAAGCGACGATCCGCAGGTATCCGAATGGGGGAACCCGGCTGGAGTCATATCCAGTCATCCATATTTTTGATATGGAGAGCAACCCGGTGAACTGAAACATCTAAGTAGCCGGAGGAAAAGAAAACAACAGTGATTTCCCGAGTAGCGGCGAGCGAAAGGGAATTAGCCCAAACCATAGCGATATGGGGTTGTAGGAGCGCACCAGACAAAACGCGAGTGAACAGGAACGTGATGGAAAGCACGGACACAGAAGGTGAAATCCCTGTACTGGAAAGCAAGCGAAGTAGTCAGCGAGATCCTGAGTACGACGGGACACGTGAAATCCTGTCGGAAGCAGGCGGGACCATCCGCCAAGGCTGAATAAGTAAGAGTGAGCGACAGTGAAGAAGTACCGTGAGGGAAAGGTGAAAAGAACCGCGCAAGCGGAGTGAAAGAGAACCTGAAACCGTATGCCTGCAAGAAGTCAGAGCCCGTCAAAGGGTGATGGCGTGCCTTTTGTAGAATGAACCGGCGAGCTGCTTTTGGATGCAAGGTTAAGCAGGAAAATGCGAAGCCGAAGCGAAAGCGAGTCTTAACAGGGCGAATGAAGTAGCCAGGAGCAGACCCGAAACCGGGTGATCTAGCCATGGGCAGGTTGAAGCAGAGGTGAAACTTTGTGGAGGACCGAACCGACCATCGTTGAAAAGCTGGCGGATGACCTGTGGCTGGCGGAGAAATTCCAATCGAACCCGGAGATAGCTGGTTCTCCCCGAAATAGCTTTAGGGCTAGCGTTAATGTAAGCCTGCGGAGGTAGAGCACTGAATTCATGATGGCCCCATCCCGGGGTACTGAATGGAATCAAACTTCGAATGCCGCAAGGAGAAAAGTTGGCAGTCAGAGTGTGGGTGATAAGGTCCATGCTCAAGAGGGAAACAGCCCAGACCGCCGGCTAAGGCCCCAAAATGATGACTCAGTGGAAAAGGATGTGGGGACGCACGGACAACTAGGAGGTTGGCTCAGAAGCAGCCACCCTTTAAAGAGTGCGTAACAGCTCACTAGTCGAGTGGCCCTGCGCCGAAAATGTACCGGGGCTAAGTCATCTGCCGAAGCCGCGGATAAGGATTGAAAGATTTTTATGGTAGGGGAGCGTTGCATGTTCATGGAAGCAGAATCGTGAGAGTCTGTGGAGGGCATGGAAGTGAGAATGCCGGTGTGAGTAGCGAGATGCAGGTGAGAATCCTGCACACCGAAAGCCCAAGGATTCCAGGGGAAGGTTCGTCCGCCCTGGGTCAGTCGGGACCTAATGATAAGCCGACAGGCGAAGCAGATGGAAAGCAGGCGAAGATTCCTGCACCCGCAATAAAGGCGATGGAGTGACAAAGACGGGAAGTGTGACCCTCTTAATGGATTGAGGGCCAAGCGCGGCAGTACGGATCCAGGCAAATCCGGATCAATGTGTACAGAGCGTGAAGGGTAAGCGAAATCGAAAGAAAGTAGCCAAGCACATGGAGCGGCTTTCAAGAAAAGCTTCTAGCTTAAACTTTATTGCGGCCCGTACCAAAACCGACACAGGTGGGCGCGCTGAGCAAGCGAAGGTGAGCGAGAGAACTGTTGCCAAGGAACTCGGCAAAATTGCCCCGTACGTTCGCAAGAAGGGGCGCTCGAGAGAGCCGCAGTGAAAAGGCCCAAGCGACTGTTTAACTAAAACACAGCTCTATGCAAAGCCGCAAGGCGAAGTATATGGGGTGACACCTGCCCGGTGCTGGAAGGTTAAGGGGATCTGTTATCCGCAGGGAGAAGCAGTGGTCCGAAGCCCCAGTGAACGGCGGCCGTAACTATAACGGTCCTAAGGTAGCGAAATTCCTTGTCAGGTAAGTTCTGACCCGCACGAAAGGTGAAACGATTTGGGCGCTGTCTCGGCAGCAGACTCGGTGAAATCTTAGTACCTGTGAAAATGCAGGTTACCCGCAACTAGACGGAAAGACCCCATGGAGCTTTACTGCAGCCTGGTATTGGGTTTTGGATGATCATGTACAGGATAGGCGGGAGGCTATGAAGAAGGAACGCCAGTTTCTTTGGAGCCGCCGTTGGGATACCGCCCCTGATGATTTGAAGCCCTAACGTGAAGAGAGAATCTTACAGACAGTGCCAGGCGGGCAGTTTGACTGGGGCGGTCGCCTCCTAAAGAGTAACGGAGGCGCCCAAAGGTGCGTTCAGTCTGGATGGAAACCAGACAGAGAGTGTAAATGCAAAAGCGCGCCTGACTGCGACACCAACAAGTGGAGCAGGGACGAAAGTCGGGATTAGTGATCCGGCGGTGCCGAATGGAAGGGCCGTCGCTCAACGGATAAAAGCTACCCTGGGGATAACAGGCTGATCCCGCCCAAGAGTTCACATCGACGGCGGGGTTTGGCACCTCGATGTCGGCTCATCGCATCCTGGAGCTGGATTCGGTTCCAAGGGTTGGGCTGTCCGCCCATTAAAGCGGTACGCGAGCTGGGTTCAGAACGTCGTGAGACAGTTCGGTCCCTATCTGTTGTGGGCGCAGGAGATCTGAGGGGAGCTGTCCTCAGTACGAGAGGACCGGGATGGACCTGCCAATGGTGCATCGGTTGTCACGCCAGTGGCACAGCCGGGCAGCCAAGCAGGGAATGGATAAGCGCTGAAAGCATCTAAGTGCGAAGCCAGCCCCAAGATAAGATCTGCGGTAGATAAGACCCCTTGAAGACTACAAGGAAATAGGCTGGGTATGGAAGTTACGTGAGTAATGAAGTTGGCCAGTACTAATCGGTCGAAAGCTTAATCTAAGATAACGAGAGCGCCTGTTGGAGTGATGAAGAATTGATGAAGGATATGGAAGCAGAGTCAAAGAGGCAAGTTAAAGACAATGATTCCAGAATCATTCAAAATCACAGACAGGCGGTAATAAGAAGTAAACGATCAGAAATGATCAGATCATAACTGTAATCAAGGTTATGTCGAAGCTGGTGTTTGTTTTTGAAAGATTCATGTGAAATGAAATCAACCCTCGGTACTCGCAAGAATACTGAAACCGAATCTGTCATTGAATAATCATCCAAAGATGCGCTGATTCAATGAAATGGTATGGTGACGATAGCCAATGGGTCACACCCGTTCCCATCTCGAACACGGCCGTTAAGCCATTGAACGCCGACGATAGTGTAAAAGCAAAAATAGGAAGTCGCCAGACAAAAGCGCAACCCGAAGAATAAAGGAGAAATCCAATATTCTTCGGGTTTTTTGCTTAGATGATGTTGGCCTTTATTTTTCTGTGCGGATTAGGGACATAATTTTTCAAGCCAGACTGGGCGGGCGCTTTCAATCATTGAGATCTGATGGAGTGGTTTTTGTTTCGATTGCGGATACGGCAACAAGGATTGGTTCGATGGCTTTTGGATCACTGATATCGTAAGAAGAGACAATCATCTCACTCATCAGCTTTTCATCTTCAGTTTTATTCTTTTTGGCTTTGATCATACTGGCAAATGCTTTCATCAGCAGTCGATTGCCGGGGGACATCTGATCGTAGTTCAATCCGCCTGGACAATAAAAGGTCAGGGCAGGATCAATTTTCAGCAATTGACTTCCAGCCTCCAGTGCTTTTTGAGAATCAGGAGAAGCGATTGGACTGGCACCAGTGCAAAACAACAGGACAGGTTTCTGAGGATACTTTTGTGCGATGGCTGCCAGTTTGTTCAATTTATAGATACTTCCGGCATGCATCCAGCTGCCCAAGAGCAAGACATCGCAAGCAGACAAGTCGGCTTTGATTGCTTCGGTAAGAGAGTAACAGTCTGCATGGGTCTTTTCGGCAATCCAGTCAACGTATTGTCTGGTAAATCCAGTCTGGGAATGATAAAGAATCGCAAGTTTCATTTGTTTTTTCCTTTCGTTTTCTGTTCGAAGATGTTTACGCCATTGAGAAGGTTGATCAGCAGCGAAAACAGGGCTTGAATTTCTTCCTTTTTCAACGTGGCAAAGAGTTCATTGAGTTGTTCGCGATAAGGCGCAAATTCTCCTTCGAAAAACTGATCGGCTTTTTCAGTAGGAAGAATCATCAAAGAGCGGGGACGATCAGGGTTGTTCTGGATGGTTACAAATCCCTTTTGTTCTAAAGATAAGGCCAGCTTTTTAATGTTCTGCCTGGAACAGCCAAGCAGGTTTCCGCATTCTCCCAGGCTTAATGGCTTTTGAAGTGGGCGGATGGTGGACAGCAGCATGAATTGACGCAGTGTCAGTTCTGGGATCTGTTGATCAAAGACGGTCTGGAGGCGGTTGGTCAGAATAAAGAGCAGATTGAAGATTGCTTTGCATTGATCTGGCGTGGATCCTGAAAACTTCTGGATCAGTTCGTTCTCGTTCATTTTTTCTCCTTTTATAGGTAACTAGTTACGTGTTTGAGAATATGCCTTTATTGGATCGTTTCAAGTCCCATGATCGCAAACAGAAAATTTGGAAAAGAAAAAGGCATGATCTCTTTCTAAATTGGACAAAAAGACCATGCTGAGCGAACAGGGATTGCTGGAAGAAAGAATTTAATGGGTGGTGTGATCTTCCAGAATATCCTTTAGATTCTGGTTTACAGTTTTCTGGATGGATTTGATGATGCTTCTGGCCTCTCTAGCCGAAAGACCGATAGAAAGGGCTGCCTGTTCCAATTCAGAGGGGCCAGGGTTCTTTCCATTGCCATGAATGGTTGTTGCATGTTCACCACCAAAGGAACGACTCCAGGTCAAGTCGTATGCTGGGGAAAGTTTCCATTGACCGTTCTGGTAGAGAAAGGAGAAGTTTTTCGCATGATCATCCCGGTTGTGACTGAAGACGTTGAAGCAGGCCAGCCGGAACATTCGCTTGACTTCTTCCATGTTCTTAGTCACCAACCACGTCAGCTTCAAAAGAATTTCGTAGTCAAGATTAGGAATACGATAGCTGGTTTCCAGCAGGGCGCCGGCTGAAATCATATGAATCTTGCCTTGATCGGTTCGATCAAAACGTTGGCAGCCAAAATAGCCAGTGGTTCTTTCAGAAGGAAATAATCGAAACTCTGGAACTTCAATTTCACATTCCCTGGCGCAGCAAAAATACTGATACTCTTCTTCACCGATCGAAGCCGGATCAAAACTGGCGGGAAATTTTACGATCCATTCCTGTCCATCGATTGTTGTATTGACTTTTGGTCTGGCTCCTCCCGATGATCCACCCATTTCAAATAATGTGTCTAGGCGATCAGAAGGTTTATCTGCCAGAATCCGGGCACACTCCTGGGCAAGGTCGTCAAAAGGCAGAACAGAAAAACTTTCCTGAAGCGCAACAGAAGGACGATACTCTAAAAGGCCTTTGCCATTGCTTCCGACCAGAGCCAGACGTTGGAGCGTGGTCAATGAATTGGGATCGATACTATAAGAACGCAGTAGACGATCCGTCAATAAAGAACCCCAGCCATCCGGAAGACTGTCCGCAAATGCCCCAAACAGACCATCAAAGGGATCATAGGATTTTGGAATGAAAACACCTGGCTTAAGAGGAAGGGAAAAAGGACTGATGGAAAACCCCGCCTGCAGCCATTCGGAACTATACTCAAAAGCAATGCGATGATCCGGAAGTTCGGCCAGTGTTCCAACTTTCTGATCATTCGCATAGACATCGAGACTAATGGGGTTTGGAATTGTTGTTTTGGGCAAGCTGGATCACCTCCTCAATGGACTGGTATTCTTTCTTGCAAAACAGGCCATCAAAACTCTCTGCATCATCAAGTGCTCCCGCGATTTTTAATAAGGAAGTCAGCGAGATTTCATTGGACTGTTCAAATCGCTTAATCGAGCCAAGGCTTACACCGGACAGTTCGGCCAGTTTCTGTTGGGAAATACGTTTTTCTTTGCGTCTTGCTACAACTCTCTCTTTCAGATCATTCTGGATCTGAGGAAGAGTTCGATACATATTGAGATCAATCATAGCTAATATATTAGCGTAAAAACCGCTATATCGTCAAAACAGGCTAATATATTAGCTGCCATTATCAGAATTAGAGTGTGAAAAAAAGAATTTATAAAAAAGCATAAAGTACTTGCATTATGATTGGGATAGAGGTATGATACTCAAGCACTTACGGAAATAATTTCCGAAGCGTCTAAATCATCTTTAGATATCGAATAAAACGTCGATTGTGAAATCCTTAAAAATATTTCACAAAAGGCATTGACTTCTGAATCTGCTGATGATAAGATAAACAAGCCTTGTGAGGGAAATTGATTCACTCACAAACAGATGGCTCTTTGAAAACTCTGATTACAGACAATTCAATATTCGAAATTAACACGTCGATTCTTGAACAACACTTAATACTTCAAATAATCAATTCACGAAATTTAAACGCAATAGCGTTGAGTCAATATCAAATGGAGAGTTTGATCCTGGCTCAGGATGAACGCTGGCGGCATGCCTAATACATGCAAGTCGAACGGAACACTTCGGTGTTCAGTGGCGAACGGGTGAGTAACACGTAGATAACCTGCCCATATCCGGGGGATACGCTTTGGAAACGAAGTCTAAAACCCCATAGGAAAACAGAAGGCATCTTCTGTTTTTGAAACAGGCTTTTAAGCCTGGGAGATGAATGGATCTGCGGTGCATTAGCTTGTTGGCAAGGTAAAAGCTTACCAAGGCGATGATGCATAGCCGGCCTGAGAGGGCGATCGGCCACACTGGGACTGAGACACGGCCCAGACTCCTGCGGGAGGCAGCAGTAGGGAATTTTCGTCAATGGGCGCAAGCCTGAACGAGCAATGCCGCGTGAGTGAGGAAGGTCTTCGGATCGTAAAGCTCTGTTGCAGGTCAGAAAAGAAGGAAAGAGGAAATGCTTTTCTTTTGATAGTAACCTGCCAGAAAGTCACGGCTAACTACGTGCCAGCAGCCGCGGTAATACGTAGGTGGCAAGCGTTATCCGGAATGATTGGGCGTAAAGGGTGCGCAGGCGGCGTGGCAAGTCTGAAGTGAAAGGTACGGGCTCAACCTGTACAGGCTTTGGAAACTGTCACGCTCGAGGACAGGAGAGGGCGGTGGAACTCCATGT
The DNA here is from genome assembly GCF_034745455.1 of Allobaculum sp. JKK-2023. NCBI lineage: Bacteria > Bacillati > Bacillota > Erysipelotrichia > Erysipelotrichales > Erysipelotrichaceae > Allobaculum > Allobaculum sp. JKK-2023. The sequence goes on from NZ_JAYERV010000003.1 coordinate 2,407,852, forward strand.
GTAGCGGTAAAATGCGTAGATATATGGAAGAACACCAGTGGCGAAGGCGGCCGCCTGGACTGTTACTGACGCTCAGGCACGAAAGCGTGGGGAGCAAATAGGATTAGATACCCTAGTAGTCCACGCCCTAAACGATGAGGAGCAGGTGTCGGGGGTAGTGCCCCGGTGCCGAAGCTAACGCAATGACTCCTCCGCCTGGGGAGTATGCACGCAAGTGTGAAACTCAAAGGAATTGACGGGGGCCCGCACAAGCGGTGGAGTATGTGGTTTAATTCGAAGCAACGCGAAGAACCTTACCAGGCCTTGACATGGGATGCGAAGACTTAGAGATAAGTTGGAGGTTAACATCCACACAGGTGGTGCATGGTTGTCGTCAGCTCGTGTCGTGAGATGTTCAGTTAAGTCTGGCAACGAGCGCAACCCTCGTGATCTGTTACTACCAGTAAGATGAGGACTCAGATCAGACTGCCGGTGACAAACCGGAGGAAGGCGGGGATGACGTCAAATCATCATGCCCCTTATGGCCTGGGCTACACACGTACTACAATGGCGCCTACAGACGGAAGCGAAGCTGTGAAGTGGAGCGAACCCGAGAAAAGGCGTCCCAGTTCGGATTGAAGTCTGCAACCCGACTTCATGAAGTTGGAATCGCTAGTAATCGCGGATCAGCATGCCGCGGTGAATACGTTCCCGGGCCTTGTACACACCGCCCGTCAAACCATGGAAGCCGGCAACGCCCGAAGCCGATGGCATAACCCTTAAGGGAGTGAGTCGTCGAAGGCGGGGCCGATGACTGGGGTTAAGTCGTAACAAGGTATCCCTACGGGAACGTGGGGATGGATCACCTCCTTTCTAAGGAGAAAGTACAAGGAAGCATTAAGTAACTAAGTTGGAGTCTGTAACAGAGTTTTGGAAGAGCGATCTTCCAGATTGAGTGATAGAGAAATCTTCATTTGATCACAACATGGATCTTTGAAAAACGAACATCAGTATAAGACATAACAGAAGGTCTGACGTAAGTTGTAAGTAGCAACGTTACGAAAGTAACCGACTGAAAAGAGAGAAAAAATTCAATCTTTGAAGTCACAAGATTTACCAAGTCAGAAAACAGTTAACAGTTCTTATTAGAAAAATCTCGAAAAAGCATAGTTAAAAACAAGCATATTTGAAACTAGATCAAGCAAGGAAGAGCGTACGGAGGATGCCTTGCCACTCTTGAATGATGAAGGACGCATCAGACTGCGAAAAGCTGCGGGGAGCTGTCAGGAAAGCGACGATCCGCAGGTATCCGAATGGGGGAACCCGGCTGGAGTCATATCCAGTCATCCATATTTTTGATATGGAGAGCAACCCGGTGAACTGAAACATCTAAGTAGCCGGAGGAAAAGAAAACAACAGTGATTTCCCGAGTAGCGGCGAGCGAAAGGGAATTAGCCCAAACCATAGCGATATGGGGTTGTAGGAGCGCACCAGACAAAACGCGAGTGAACAGGAACGTGATGGAAAGCACGGACACAGAAGGTGAAATCCCTGTACTGGAAAGCAAGCGAAGTAGTCAGCGAGATCCTGAGTACGACGGGACACGTGAAATCCTGTCGGAAGCAGGCGGGACCATCCGCCAAGGCTGAATAAGTAAGAGTGAGCGACAGTGAAGAAGTACCGTGAGGGAAAGGTGAAAAGAACCGCGCAAGCGGAGTGAAAGAGAACCTGAAACCGTATGCCTGCAAGAAGTCAGAGCCCGTCAAAGGGTGATGGCGTGCCTTTTGTAGAATGAACCGGCGAGCTGCTTTTGGATGCAAGGTTAAGCAGGAAAATGCGAAGCCGAAGCGAAAGCGAGTCTTAACAGGGCGAATGAAGTAGCCAGGAGCAGACCCGAAACCGGGTGATCTAGCCATGGGCAGGTTGAAGCAGAGGTGAAACTTTGTGGAGGACCGAACCGACCATCGTTGAAAAGCTGGCGGATGACCTGTGGCTGGCGGAGAAATTCCAATCGAACCCGGAGATAGCTGGTTCTCCCCGAAATAGCTTTAGGGCTAGCGTTAATGCAAGCCTGCGGAGGTAGAGCACTGAATTCATGATGGCCCCATCCCGGGGTACTGAATGGAATCAAACTTCGAATGCCGCAAGGAGAAAAGTTGGCAGTCAGAGTGTGGGTGATAAGGTCCATGCTCAAGAGGGAAACAGCCCAGACCGCCGGCTAAGGCCCCAAAATGATGACTCAGTGGAAAAGGATGTGGGGACGCACGGACAACTAGGAGGTTGGCTCAGAAGCAGCCACCCTTTAAAGAGTGCGTAACAGCTCACTAGTCGAGTGGCCCTGCGCCGAAAATGTACCGGGGCTAAGTCATCTGCCGAAGCCGCGGATAAGGATTGAAAGATTTTTATGGTAGGGGAGCGTTGCATGTTCATGGAAGCAGAATCGTGAGAGTCTGTGGAGGACATGGAAGTGAGAATGCCGGTGTGAGTAGCGAGATGCAGGTGAGAATCCTGCACACCGAAAGCCCAAGGATTCCAGGGGAAGGTTCGTCCGCCCTGGGTCAGTCGGGACCTAATGATAAGCCGACAGGCGAAGCAGATGGAAAGCAGGCGAAGATTCCTGCACCCGCAATAAAGGCGATGGAGTGACAAAGACGGGAAGTGTGACCCTCTTAATGGATTGAGGGCCAAGCGCGGCAGTACGGATCCAGGCAAATCCGGATCAATGTGTACAGAGCGTGAAGGGTAAGCGAAATCGAAAGAAAGTAGCCAAGCACATGGAGCGGCTTTCAAGAAAAGCTTCTAGCTTAAACTTTATTGCGGCCCGTACCAAAACCGACACAGGTGGGCGCGCTGAGCAAGCGAAGGTGAGCGAGAGAACTGTTGCCAAGGAACTCGGCAAAATTGCCCCGTACGTTCGCAAGAAGGGGCGCTCGAGAGAGCCGCAGTGAAAAGGCCCAAGCGACTGTTTAACTAAAACACAGCTCTATGCAAAGCCGCAAGGCGAAGTATATGGGGTGACACCTGCCCGGTGCTGGAAGGTTAAGGGGATCTGTTATCCGCAGGGAGAAGCAGTGGTCCGAAGCCCCAGTGAACGGCGGCCGTAACTATAACGGTCCTAAGGTAGCGAAATTCCTTGTCAGGTAAGTTCTGACCCGCACGAAAGGTGAAACGATTTGGGCGCTGTCTCGGCAGCAGACTCGGTGAAATCTTAGTACCTGTGAAAATGCAGGTTACCCGCAACTAGACGGAAAGACCCCATGGAGCTTTACTGCAGCCTGGTATTGGGTTTTGGATGATCATGTACAGGATAGGCGGGAGGCTATGAAGAAGGAACGCCAGTTTCTTTGGAGCCGCCGTTGGGATACCGCCCCTGATGATTTGAAGCCCTAACGTGAAGAGAGAATCTTACAGACAGTGCCAGGCGGGCAGTTTGACTGGGGCGGTCGCCTCCTAAAGAGTAACGGAGGCGCCCAAAGGTGCGTTCAGTCTGGATGGAAACCAGACAGAGAGTGTAAATGCAAAAGCGCGCCTGACTGCGACACCAACAAGTGGAGCAGGGACGAAAGTCGGGATTAGTGATCCGGCGGTACCGAATGGAAGGGCCGTCGCTCAACGGATAAAAGCTACCCTGGGGATAACAGGCTGATCCCGCCCAAGAGTTCACATCGACGGCGGGGTTTGGCACCTCGATGTCGGCTCATCGCATCCTGGAGCTGGATTCGGTTCCAAGGGTTGGGCTGTCCGCCCATTAAAGCGGTACGCGAGCTGGGTTCAGAACGTCGTGAGACAGTTCGGTCCCTATCTGTTGTGGGCGCAGGAGATCTGAGGGGAGCTGTCCTCAGTACGAGAGGACCGGGATGGACCTGCCAATGGTGCATCGGTTGTCACGCCAGTGGCACAGCCGGGCAGCCAAGCAGGGAATGGATAAGCGCTGAAAGCATCTAAGTGCGAAGCCAGCCCCAAGATAAGATCTGCGGTAGATAAGACCCCTTGAAGACTACAAGGAAATAGGCTGGGTATGGAAGTGGAGTGATCCATGAAGTTGGCCAGTACTAATCGGTCGAAAGCTTAATCTAAGATAAACGAGAGCGCCTGTTGGAGTGATGAAGAATGAAGGATATGGAAGCAGAGTCAAAGACGCAAGTTAAAGACAATGATTCCAGAATCATTCAAAATCACAGGCAGGCGGTAATAAGAAGTAAACGATCAGAAATGATCAGATCATAACTGTAACCAAGGTTATGCCGAAGCTGGTGTTTGTTTTTGAAAGATTCATGTGAAATGAAATCAACCCGCGGTATTCGCAAGAATACTGAAATCGAATCTGTCGTTGAATACTCATCCAAGGATGCGCTGATTCAATGCAAAGTATGGTGACGATAGCCAATGGGTCACACCCGTTCCCATCTCGCACACGGAAGTTAAGCCATTGAACGCCGACGATAGTGTAAAAGCAAAAATAGGAAGTCGCCAGACAAAAGCGAAACCCGAAGAATAAAGAAGAAATTCAATATTCTTCGGGTTTTTAATTATCGCTTAGTTAGTCTTAGCTAATGATCATACCACTAATCTGAATTGCAAACGATTATAGACTCAAGCCGAACACAAATGAATAGAATACCAAAATGCCCTGCAGGAAGAGGAGATTCTCCTTGCCTGCAGGGCTTTCAGTCTTTTCAAAATCGAATTGGCCGCATTGGTCTTACTTATACAATTTGTTCAGACCGTACTGATCTGCCTGAACCAGCTGGATCTTTGCACCATTGGGGATAAAGTCCAGCAGCTCAGCATACCGTGGATGCACACGACCAATGACATTGACCTTATCATCGGCTGGATAGTCGGATGTGGTAATCATGATTTCACCCGCATAGCGGCCATAACTTTCATTGTCCTGACATAGACTTCCACGAACACGTCTGACTGTATTGGATGGGGCAATCAATTTTGCTGGATCATGCATCAGACGGCTTTCCGCCAGACGGCGCAGCGTCTTAGGCGAATCAGCCCGGATCGTAAAGGGCTTATCCAGAATGGATGAATCCGCAAAGTCCTCCAGAAGTACAGGGATGAGATAGCACCCCTGCATTGCCTGCTGGATAAAGTTCAGCTCGCGTTCACTTAAGCCGGGATCTCCAACCAGAATCTGGTCGATGCCAAGGCGTTTAAATTGAGTCCATGCCACATACGGTGCCCCATGACGATGGGATTCCAAAGTTGGAAGCCCCTGAAACAGTGGACCGCGCAACACCTCGTCACCGGGGATAAACACAGAAAGATTGGCTGCTGGAACACCTTCGTTCATCGTACAGAATGTTTCCAGATCTAGTCCGGTTTCCGGACGTGGATAGAAGTTGTGCACAAATAGAAGACTGGGATGGCGGGCCAGAAGCCATTTCTTTGTTTCCGTTTCAATCGTTGAAGCATTTAATGCGACAGGAATCCTGAAGGCAATCTGGTCAATTTCCTCCAGAGTAAATCCAAAATCCAGACGCAGAATATCCAGATCCATAGCCCTGGCAAACTCATCCAGAGAGTCAAACCCATATTGGCTGGCTGTCTGGTCGTCCACATCACACATGACCTTCGCTTTTCTTGCATGGAGCTGGTCAACCAGATCTTTGAGTTTGGATGGATCACTCTGCGCTTCGGGAATATGAGCCGAAGTAAAAACCAGAGAACCCTCCTGGATGCAGGAGGGAATCTCTTGGAAGGAACCCGGATATAAAGAAGTTCCTAAATTATTTTGCATCCGCAACAGCGGAGGATTTGATACCAAAGTAGGTGATGATGAAGCCAGCAACATAGGAGATCACCAGACCGATAAAGAAGTTCAGCATGCCACTTGTTCCCTGCATCAGAGGAATGGCAACTAGACCGGATGGTCCAAATGCGTTGGCCATGACGTGTGTCAGCATGACATACGCCCCACCAAAACCGGCACCGAGGCCAGCAGTGATAAACGGTTTACCTAAGGGAAGAGTTACACCGTAAATCAGTGGTTCGCCAACGCCCAGGAAGCCTGCAGGCAGAGCACCGGCAATGATTTTTTCCATTTTGCGGTTGCCAACTTTCTTAGCCTTGATCCAGATCGCAATTGCAGCGCCAACCTGACCGGCACCAGCCATCGCCAGAACTGGGAACAGTGAAATACCGCCCATGGTTTCAAGCTGAATGGTATAAATAGGGATCAAACCTTGATGCAAACCGAGCAGAACCATCGGTAAGAACAGTGCTGCCAGAACATAACCGGAGATCACGCTGATCACTGGGTTGCTCGAGTTCAGAAGCAGAGACAAGCCATCAACGAGCCAGTCGGAAACAAATCCGGCAACCGGCATGATCGCAAAAATCATCAGAAGTCCAGTGATTAATAAGGATAGGAACGGAGTCAGGATCAGGTCCAGCAGATCTGGCATACGTTTGCGGATCCATTTTTCTACGATGGACAGAACCCAGACACCTAAGATGACACCCACAACGCCGCCTTTACCGGTGGTCAGAATGGAGTTTAGAGGAATTTCTTCATTATACAGTCCGAGCATCGTGGAGATCGTAACAATGTTGGCACCAATCGAGATGCCGCCGATCATACCACCCATGGCAGGGGTTGCACCGAACACTTTTGCAGCATTAATACCTGTGTAGATGACCAGATAGCCCAAGAAGGAGCCACCAATCAGGTTGAATACCAGCTGGGACATTGTCCAGAAATCACCTGCAATTGTTCCGGACGAAATCAGCTGACCAATCAACGATCCGAAACCGTTGAACAGACCCGCTGCAATAATTGCTGGCAGCATTGGAACAAAGATGCTTGCGATCATGTTGGCAAAATCTTTAAACGGATTCTTTTTCTGCTGGGCTTTTACCCCTGCTTTGTTGGATTTCCAGTCGCCATCCAGATTCATTTTTTCATCGGCTGGAATTTCGGTATCTGTACCGGTCAGACCAGTCAGATCCTTGAATTCGTCCGTGACTTTCTGAGCCTTGCCAGGTCCTAAAACGATCTGGAAGTAGTTGTCATTGGTAATGACACTTAAAACTTCCGGTGCTTCTTTGATCTCTTCAATCCCGACAAGAGCTGGGTTATTGACATGCATGCGCAGTCTTGTCATGCAGTTTGCGGCATCCTGAACATTCTGTTTTCCACCGACTTTTTCCAGAATGAACACTGCCAGTTCTCTGTTGTTCATAGCGTCTCCTTTCACAATCCCATGGATTGGGTCTTAAATTGTTGCGTTTTGATAGTTGTATTTGCAGGTCAGAGAACGATGTAGTCCGAAATTGGGTATTTCGGAATGAATCAGGTTCTGACCTGAATCAGAACCGATTGACGATCCGATTGATGAAATCGATCAATCAGATCCGCTCAGCCGGATTTCTGTCCTCAAATAATTTTTGTCCTTATTTTTCGGTTCAGCTTCGATGTGCGACTCCTGATTTCTGATCAAAACCAGAACCAGGCATCCGATCCAAAATTGATTCCAGAAATTCAATCTGGAAATCCGGTCCGTAAACCAGGTTTAGAGAATTGGATCAATAAAACCGTTGGCTTCATTTAAAAGCTTGCGGGCTTCAAAGGCATCGACGTCTTTGGAAACCATCACGACTGCCGTTTTGACTTCGTTTTCTGCTTTCTCTAAAGTATCCCTGGCTTTGTCTTCATCGCATCCGGTTAGAGTACGGATAATGTTTACACCTCTGGCACGAAGCTTCTCGTTGGTCATCTTGACGTCAACCATGTAGTTCTTGTAAATCTTGCCTACTGACTTCATCGAAATTGTTGAAATCATATTGAGAACCATCTTGGTTGCTGTTCCGGCTTTTAAGCGGGTAGATCCAGTCAGAATTTCTGCCCCGGGCAACAGTGTGATTGTGTGTTCACAGAGTTTGGAAATGGCACTGTCAGTCGAACAGACGACTGCAGCGGTTGCGCAGCCAAGACTTTTAGCATACTCCAGAGCGCCAATCACATAGGGTGTTCTTCCGCTTGCCGCAAGACCAATGACCATATCGTCTTTGGTTAAATCAATGCCCTTAAGATCCTGCTCACCCAGTTCTCTGGAATCTTCAGCACCTTCTTTAGCTTTGACAAAGGCGCTGTCCCCTCCGGCAATCAGACCGACAACCGTGTTATAATCCACGCCAAACGTTGGCGGGCATTCGACTGCATCCAAGACCCCCAGTCTTCCGCTGGTGCCCGCGCCGCAGTAAATGATGCGGCCATTTTTTTGCAGTGTAGAGGAACTCTGCTCAATCACCTTGACGATCATGTCTTTTGCGTTGGCGACTGCTTTGACAGCGTTCAGATCTTCTTCATTCATCAATGTCACTGCTTCTTCAATACTCATTGATGAGAAATTCTCACTGTTCGGATTTCGTCCTTCAGTGTTTAGTATTGTTAAATCGATCATGTTTTTCTTTTTCCTTCCCTGTGACCACAGCATACTGTACAAAAAAAACGATCACCAGAGTTTGGGACTGTGTTGGATTGTGGATCCGCTTCATGAATCTGAAAGCCATTTCATGTCCAGAACGGTCGTTAAAATGTCCTGTTTGGCTATATTCATGAATGAATATCCGCAGATTCAATATGGTTGAAATGAAATGGAATTCGCACAAAATGGTAATCCTGCCTGTAAAATGATTCTTGAATCGGTCAATTGCGGATCAAAGACCGCAGCCAGAAACCATTCAACAGTCACAGACTGTCAGCCCGCCGGAGGCTGTCCCAAACCTCGGCGGCTTCTCCTTAGCAAGGCATGAAAAAAGATCCAGCCCGAAAGCCAGATCCAGAACATTCATAATCTATACCTATTGTCTACCGCCATTAATCATCTGTTATCCACTGTCCATTTATCCAGGGAACTCTCTTCCCGAATGGAATCCGCTCTTCCCATTCAAGTTGTTTTCCGAAGCGACTCATTTCAGGAAACAACAACCCTAAGCTTCCCTGCAGCATCTATTCCATATCATTGGTCAGAACTTTATCCAAATCCAACTCCGCATCCGGCATTTCAACCTTGGCTTTTTCCAGCGTCTGGCTGCTTTTGAGAATACGCTCATAGTCTTCCTCATAGTTGCTGGCAAGAAACCGACGGTAAATGATATCGATCATGGCAAGCATGCTAATACGGCTTGATCCGGCACCGACTCGGATTTCTTCTTCAATGCGCGGCACATAGAAGACATAATCCGCCAGTCTGGATAGTTCATTGGGTGAATATTGCGTAATCACCACCAGCACGCCACCGGCCTCATGAACCATCCGGGCTACCTTAATCATCTCTTCGGTCTGACCTGTATAGGAGGCAATAAGACAAAGATCCCCAGGTCGTACATTGCCTGCGTCGACCAGCTGGAGATGCAGATCATGAAACAGCAGCACCGGTTTCTGGATCCGGGTCAGCTTTTGCATAAAGTCTTCCACCACCAGATACGACGCACCAATTCCATACAGATGAACCAGCGGGGTCTGCTCCAGACGACGGACGACCGCCTCCAGAGTCCTGTAATCCATCAGCTTCCAGATCTGCCGCAGCGCGGTGATCGATTCTTTTAAAACCTCGCCAACCATCGTGACACTGTCCTGTTTTTCATCGTAGTTGGAAAAATGCCTTGAATTCTGATACCCGATCTCCTCACACAGCGCCAGCCGGAATTCTCCATAGCCTTTAAATCCCAGCTTCTGACAGATCCGGATCAGCGTCGCACTCGAACAGTACCCCGAAGCACTCAGCTCTCGGACATTCATCTCCGTTGCCTGCTTAGGGTGACGTAAAATCGTCAGAATCATCTGCTTCTCCGTTTCTGTAGCCTGCGTTTCCAGATAATTTCTCAGCTCTGATGTTACATTGCGCATGGTTATCCCTCCGTTTCTTGCTGCTTTTCCCTAAATCCTGGGCGATGCCGTCGGTCGACATCGCGGAAATCTGCTGTATATGCTGTATATATGGTATTGTGATGTTCAACGCTTCTGTGATCGATGCCCTTACCAGTATCTATGGCGTGACCAGTACCGATTGTATGGCGATCAATGGTATGGTCAGACAGATGGATAAACAGACAGTTCTACTATCCATTGAATACCGTGGCTCCAGACTCAGTTCTGTCCCCATTATTGGTTCGTCCTTATTCTTATAATCTCGAACCTTGCCCATCGAACCTTGTCCATCTAATCTTGTTCATATAATATGGTATTCAAAACATAAAGGGGCGATTTCGTTGGTTCCAATTGCAGACCAGTGCATTTTTGACGAATCTGATGCGGCCCTCAGCCGATCAAATTCACCTGCAACCATCACAAATCCATCTAACAACGCAAAAAAAACAGTCTGTCTTCACGAACAAAACTGCTTCGCCCTTTGTAGCTAGGCCGTTATATGTATATTCAGGAAAGGCAGATCGTCAGTCATTTGTCGGTTAAAACCGATACTTACTTTTCAGCATTGGCGCGACTGGTTTTATACGACAAAAAGAGAAGGATAAAGACCTGATAGTTAGACAAATCAGTTTGAATTTTGTTAGGTTCTGTGGAAAAATGCGAGTACAATGATTCGAACTATCCGGGATCTGAATATTGAATGCTGACCGGATTGCAGAAAGCGGGGATCCAGATGAACAGACAGGTCACCTCTCAGGAAGAAATTCTGAAAGTCTGCCGTGAGATGATTGCTTCCAATCAGTCTTTAAATCTTCGACAGATAGCGGCTCGGCTGCATGTGGCAGTCGGATCGATTTACCATTATTTTCCCTCGAAGACCGAATTGATGAATGCAACAGTGGAAAGTGTCTGGATGGAGATTTTTGAGGACTATGGGCAGCATCGGTCTTTCACAGGCATTCGTGAGTGCGTGGAATGGCTGTTTGCCTGCTTGAATAAAGCCGATCGGCAATACTCAGGCTTTCTGTCTTTACATGGCCAGATGCTTACGCAGCTGGCTTCCAGCCAGAATCTGGGTGATGAGGAGGCTACAGTCAGTGAGCAGAAGATGTCACAGTCTTTGCACTGGCTTTTAAATCCCCTGAAGCAGGTGATCGACCAGGATCCTGCCTTTCAAAAGCAGCACCAGAATGAAAACTGGAGCAGTGAAGATTATGCTCAAACATTGCTTACCCTGATTCTTTCGTCATTCGTTCTAAAGACAATCGATGAGTCAGTTATCCTTCGTTTTATTGAATATACTGCCGGATGTCAGAAATGAGTCCGGCTTTTTTCTGCTTTTTGTCGGCTGTCGAAAAGAACAAAACTTTCGATGCAATTGCTTGGGACATCGATGCTTATACGCTATACTGTTCAACGTGAACAATGTTCACTTTGAAATAAATGATTTGATCGAGGAGGTTGGAAAGAATGCGAGCGATCTTTGAATCACTATTTGATGTCTGCTATCTGATTTTTGTCATCACCATTGGAATTTTGATGATCAGAAAAGCTAAAGGAAATAAAGAATACACATTGTTTGGAGCAATGGCCGTTGTTCTTGGAGCGGGAGATTCCTTTCATCTGGTTCCCCGTGTCCTTGCGCTTTGCACGACAGGAATGGAAAGTTATACGGCAGCCTTAGGTTTTGGCAAGCTGGTTACTTCGATTACGATGACTTTGTTTTATGTAATGCTTTACTATGTATGGCGGATCCATACGCATACTAAGGCGCGGCAAGGATTAACTTGGGCGGTTTGGATTCTGGCAGTTGTCCGGATTGGACTTTGCCTGTTTCCGCAAAACGACTGGTTCTCAGCAGTGGAGCCGCTTTCCTGGGGCATTTATCGCAACATTCCGTTTGCGATCCTGGGAATTGTGATGATTGTTCTCTTTTATAAGAGCGATGGAAAAAATCCAGAATCATCGTTTCACTGGCTGTGGCTTGCCATTGTTTTAAGTTTTGGCTTTTATATTCCAGTGGTTCTGCTTGCCCAGAAAATTCCGGCTGTTGGCCTGTTAATGATTCCAAAGACCTGTGCTTATGTCTGGATTGTGTGGATGGGCTGGCGGGCTCTTAATCGCTGGCTGAAGCACCAGGTTTAAAGACGTTTTGCGAGCTGATCGGCTGGAATCGGATAGCCTGCCTGGATCAGATTTACGCATTTTGAAGAAAAATGACAAATTTGCAAAAAAAATCCCTCGAAGGAAAAAGGTTGCCCTGCTTCCTCTGGGGGATTTTTTGTTTTGATCAGTCAAAAGCCAAAAGAGTAAAATTTGTGTGGCTTAGGGTAGGCATAAATCAGATTAAAAACGTTAATAATGTAGTTTACTTCTTTTGAAGATTTCCAAAGTGCAGGAAGATCTTTTCGCAGCTTTGACGGTGGACAATCCAGGTAAAAAACAAAACGGTCATACCCAGTCCTGCACCGATCATCATGACGCTCGGCGCACTGAGAAAATCACCGATCCAGCCGAAGACCAGAATCAAAAGAGAGGAGGTCCCATACAGCAGAAGCGTCTGGAAACTGTTGATTCTGGCCCGCATGGATTCGGGAATATAGCTCTGGATAGCCGGAGTACGCAAGGAAAAAGAGATTGATCCCAGCGTGCCAACGCAAAAGCGATTGGCCAGCATGAATGGGTAAGGCAAAAGAAGCAAAATGCCATCCATGAGGTTGTAGACGATCATGACCATCAAACTAAATCCGTAGCGGCGTGATGGCTTGATTTCTTTCAGGTACTGACTGGCCCCGCCAAGCAGCCGGCCCATGCTTTCAGCAACCGAGAAAAAAGAGAAGGATAAGGCACCAAGACCGGGCGTAGACGAGAAAAAGGCGATCAGAATCGGGGAGCAGGCGTTAGCCACGCCATTGCTGAAAGCCGCATAAATAAAAAATGCGAGCAGACCCGGTTCATTTTTGAGATAGGCAAGAACCTTTTTCAGATCCAGCAGCCAGGATTTGAAAGTGATCTCTTTGATGTTTTGCTTGAGATCGTGGCTTAAACGCATATGGCTTTCCACCCATGCCGCAGCTAAAGAAAGGCATCCCTGACTGATCAGAATCATCGGCACTCCGATCCACTCCATTAACAGAGCTGCAATGGGCATCATAATCAAATTGAGCAGAGGATAGACCATCCCGGCGGCCGCATAACTTTTCTGTTCTTTTCCTGGCGTAATGACCATCGGAAGGATCGAGTCGTAGGCCAGTTCATCAACGCTGGAAGAACAAGCCAGCAGCAGGGAATAAAACAGGTAGCCAAGGTAGGAAAAAGGCTGAAACTGCATCCAGAAACCCATGACCAGGTATAACAGGCCATTACAGAAGTCGCCGGCAACCAGAACCGGTTTACGCGGCAGTCGGTCAAACAGCGGCCCGGCGATCAATGGCAAAAACAGAGAAGGGATCAACCGGATGGCCAGCGAGAGCGCTGAAGCAAAGACGGACTGTGTCTGTTCGTAGACGACAAAGGAAAGAGCGTAAATGCCCGCAATGGCGCCGATGCTGCCAAGAATGGTTGAACTCATCAATAAGGTAAAGTTTCGGTTCCAGACCTCACGAGTCTGTTGTGAAGTCTGCTTGAAGTGATTTAATTTGCTTACGTTTTTCATGAAACAATCGTAAAACGGAAGCAAAAAGAAGGCTATCTGTTCTTATTGGGAAAAAATGATCTGTTTAGCTTGCCTCAGGCAGGATAAACAATGGCTTTCCAGGAAAATTTTCCAGAATTGCTGCTGCCTTTGCATATTGACGGTTTGCTTTGAGATACTGAATGACCCATGGCAGGTGAAATTGGGCAAAACCTTTATGTGTATCTGTCTGGGCCAGTTCCTGATAGACATCCAGAAGCAGTTTTCCATAAGCTGGCTGATGAACCCAGTCTTCCTGACTCAAACGGATTTTAGACAGCTCAAAGATCTGATCAATCAATTTTGGATTCCATCCAACATAATCTGCCTGCTTATACAGATCTATTTTCTGCAAGGCTTCTTCTTTACGATTGAGCCACTCCAGACAGATCATCTGCTTATGCAGGTCCATGACGGAAGGATGTTTTACCTGCTCAAGCAGAGCAAGAGCCTGTTCACTGTTTCCTTCTTCCAGTGCCAGACAGCCCAGATTGTAGCGCAGCTGGTCGAGTGAGTCCTCGTCATCCAGTTCAATAAATAACCGAAATGCACGATGAAAATATTCCTTTGCCGCGGGATGATCTTGCATGTTGGCACAGACAATTCCCATGATGTGACTGATTGTAGCCATCAGATATGGATATCCTTCTTTGGCAGCCTGGGTGTAAGCTTTTTCCAGTCGTATGAGAACTTGATAATCGGATTGTCTGCTCTGATAAAGCCCAAAAGCAGCAATCAGCTGGACCCAGCCTTCCTGGCAATAAAACGTTGCCCGGTCAAAATCTTTGGCAATCAGGGAACAGATGGCTTTTTGCTCATTATTCAGACACGGATTCAACTCCTCCGGATCAAAGACTGAAAACAGATCGAACAGCTGAAACAGCCCCATGAATAAAAGGACATCTAAAGAACAGGGATGACTGGAATCAAACAGATTGGAATCTGGAAGAGTTCGAGAGGAGCCATGGAAAAAGCCAGGAACCAGCTTTTCTGAGAACTGCTTTTGGACCTCGTCAATATGGCCGCTGCGCAACCGCTGCCACAGGACAGCCATTTCCCGCGGACTGAACGAGCTGGTTGTTGGGGAGGCTGTTTCTTGTCTAGTGTCGGTTTTTTCTGCTTTCTGCTTTGTTCGTCTATTTTCAGACGGCTTGAGAAATTCATGATCATTGATTTCTTCGGTTTGAAATTCTGGAAGTTCCATTTCCAGTGCTTTAGCCAGGTCTTGTAGAATTGAAATTGCCGGGATGACATTTCCCGATTCAATTTTGGAGTAGTACGAAACGGCGCAGATCCCTTTACAGACCGATTCCTGTGACCATCCTTTCTGTCTGCGGTTTGTTTTCAATAAAAGAGCAGTGTAGCGGGCATGATTGTCGTCCATGAATATTCCTCATTTTCTTTACTTTCTTGGTGCTTTTCTTTCTTTCTTTCTTTCTTTACTTACTTGCTTTCTTGGTGTTTGTGCTTATTTCTCTTTGAGGCATTCTGCTTTTAAGCCAGGTTGAGCAGGATAGGGAGCCATCCCAGCAGAATTGCCAGAGTTTGGATGATTCATCCCAAATGCTTTAAGTCATATGATAAGCATGAATTTTCTGCTTTGTTAAGATTGAATTAACACAATCCCATAAAGGAGGAATTCAATTATGGCAAATGTTGGGCAAATTCCGGCGTTGAGCGATCAACAGCGCAACCTGACCTTTATTGGCTGCCTGCTGCTGGCCCTTTCAATGTCAGCTTTTGGTCTTTCTCTGGCGAATATTCAAGGCGCAGTTCTCGATTCGATGAATGGTGCGGCTTCTTTTTCGCTGGTTACTGCACTTGGCAGTGCGGCTTTATGTATTATGACTCCAGTCGGAGGATCATTGATGGATTTGATTGGTACGAAGAAAGTAGTCCTTTACTTTGGTGCTATGGTTTGCATCTGTGCAATTCTGCTGGCGTTTACAGGAAATCTGTTTTTGTATATCCTGCTTCGTGTCTTATTATCCGGGGCGCAAGGTGCATTTGCATCGGTTCCATTTATTGTTCTCCGTAAACTCTTTGCACCTGAAAAACTGCCAACGTATACGGGCTATCTGTCCGGGGCTCTGGCAGCTGGCGGCTTTCTCGGTTCCTGGGTTGCCGGATGGCTTCTGGATCATTCCATGGTTGGTCTGGCGAGCTGCTTTCCAGCCATCTTTTTAGCAGTTGGGATTTTCCTGATGCTGAAATTCGGACCGGAAGATGTACTGAATCGATCTAAGAAAATTGATCTTCTTGGTGTGGTGATTCTGGCGGTCACTCTATTATCACTGGTCTTTGGCTTAAATTTTGGTCCGACCAAGGGCTGGACTTCGCCGATGGTTCTGCTTTGTCTGGCCGGTCTGGTGATCGGTCTGATCGTTTTGATCTGGTGGGAAAAAAAGACTCCGAATCCATTGATTCCATTAAAATTATTCCACAATAAAGCCTATGTCATCCTGATTGTGGTATCAGGACTTCTGGTCATGTATATGACTGCCATCAATACTTACATCCCACAGGCTTTGCAGAAACTGATGGGACAGTCGGCCGCAATTTCCGGAACTGTTCAGATTCCAAAAACGATCGTCTCAATCATCGTTCCTGGACTGGCCGGTGCCTGGGTTGCCCGCTCTACCAATAACTTCTGGAAGGCACTGGCAGCTGCAGCTGTTGTGCTGATTGTTTCCTGCTCACTGTTAGTTTTCATTGGCCCGAACATGCCGCTCTGGTTTGTCATTACCATGGTTGCGTTTACCGGTGCTGCAGATTCTTTCCGGACTGTATCCACTGTTCCAGCGGCTCTGTCATTGTTAAAGATGCAGGACATGGGAATTGGCACGTCCATGATTGGTTTCATGATTTCCTTATCCGGTGTTCTGGCTTCTGCCTTGTACTCTATCGCTTACAACACTCTGGTTCAGGCAACGCCTGGTCAGCGTGGACTGATCGATGGCATTGATACGGTGTTGTTGATCTCGGCTGCAGCGGCATTAATCGCCTTGCTGCTGGATGTTCTGGTCTTCCGGGTTATTTATCCCAAAGCACTGGCGAAAGCAAAAGCGGAGAATAAATAGGTTTTATCCCCTTAAAAAGAAGAAACAGTCCAAAACAAGGAAAAAAGTACTTCTCAATCCATAAAAAAGTCAGTTCTGCTGCAGATCTGACTTTTTTTGATCTTGCCGCTCAGATAAGACCTGTATAGGAAGACCTGTATAAAAAAGAATAGAAGGCAAATAAGTTCTGAAAAGTCGAGGAAGAAGAAATGAAAATGGATAGATCTGGCGCGGACCAGAAAACGGAAAAAGGGAATGGGAAAGCGGACCAAGCCAGAGTGCTGAATGGATAAAGCGGACGGATTTCGCAGGTCAGGCGTGCAGAAAATGAAGAAAGCGGAGAATTTTTTAAAGGAACAGAACCAATGTCATTTAGCTAGAAAAATATGACCTCAAACTTTGTATAAAAATCAAAGACAAAGTGGATGATAGGAATAGAATTTGCTGCTGATTATATCCATATGCACCAACCAAGCACAAAATATACTGATTGATTTGGCTGTATTCATCAAAATAGGTGCACTAAAAACAACCCTTCGATAAGAGCCGTTTTTAAGAATTGTATGGGTGGTTTGTATCAATAAGATGCGCATATAATGCACTTATCGATAGGTGAACCATATCAAACGATTGGGATGGAGATTTCGCTTGAAGCTCCTTTCCGGCCGAACGGGCAGTTTTTCTCTTAGCAGCTCCTCGGTCAGAGCTTGAAACTCCGCTTTTGTAATTTGACAGATTGTTCGTTTTTTCGTCCATTTCGGAGTAAACGTGTTCCTGATAGCCCGTATCGCCTTAGTTGTATTGATTTGGTATTCATAAGTTGTCTGCTTCTCTTCTTTATTATCCGATTGAGATGATTCAAGAACACACTTTTTGATCTCGGAAACCAGATTGTAGAAGATAAGGGATGAATAAATCTCCTGAATGATGTATTCTGCTTTTATCGAGTGGATACGTTTCATTCCTATTCCATATTTAAGCCAGGAGAAACTCTGCTCGATTCGCCACCTTAGGTGGTAAATAAATCCAAGAGCCTCCGGAGGAAATTCTGCTTCATCCAGATTGGTAATCAGTCCTTCCCAGACGTTGTCGCCAATCTCGATAGCTACCACCCTGCAGTCAAAATCAATAAATTCAGATTCTTGATCAATCTGTCTCATTGATTTTTTGACCAGGTATTTCATCTGGGGGTTTTCTTTTTCCTCTTTTCTTTGGTGGTGGGTAAGAATGCGGCTGATCTGCTGGTCTTCTGTATGGTCAAGCTGTGTATAAGTCAGGCAGCTATACTCTCGTTCTTTCATACGTATGAGGTATTTGTGCCCTAAGGATTCAATAAGCTTACACAATGGATAAGAAAAATACCCTCTGTCCATGACAAAGAGAAATGTCTCGCCAGGATAAGCTTCGTGAATCTCCTTGACCATTTTCATAGCAGCGGCCCGTTCGTCTTTGGACCTCTGGTCTTGAGTGACGATGGCTAGATATTTGTCATTAAGTACGTCATAGGCAGCGTTAATGTGAATACCGGCCCGGATGATGGTTTCCTTGTTCTTGGCATAAATGATGTAGTCAGGTTCATCTTCATTTGGCGCAACAGGTTCATTGGTTCCATCAAAGGCTATTACCCTTAGCCCTTTATATTTTTTATCCATGTAACAAAGTGCCAATGTGGCTTTGTGCAGTGCTGAAAATACGCTGACTGGAGTCTTGGCTTTTGTCTGAACAAGTGCCGAAGCAGATGGTCTTACACTGCCCATGCCGAAATAGTTCATGGATAAATCGGAGAGTGTTGATCCATTCCCGATAATGGATGTATTCAGGAAATGGAACAAGTTTATTTTTGATGATCGATAATGACTTCGTGAGAAAGCTCCTGTTTGAGAAGCAAGAATCTTCTCCTGTTTGTGGGCAAATTCCTCAAGGAATTTCATGAATCTTTGATAAATCACGGACGGCGAAGTAACTTTAGTTGCCATATTTTCCTCCTTATAAAGTTATGTTTTCAACGTGATAAGGATTAAATTAGACAATTATAGAGTTGTTGTCAAAGCTAATTTTCGTTAAACCAGAAAATATAAAATCCACCATCTGTGCACGGATGGTGGACAATACTAACTATCAAAAACTAAGCTAAATGACATTGGGAACAGAACGCGAAAGGAAACTGGATCTGGTGGAAAAAGACCAGCAAAGAAAGGGCAGAAAACCTGGCTTTGCGACGTTCCCCTGTGCAAAGAAAAAGGGAAAGAGCGGATCGGGCAGGACTTTATCCATCAAAATGGTAAATCTAAATATGTGAATAAGAAGGGAATTTGTGGAATTAGAGGAAAAGAATACCGTGAAATCGAAAAAAGTGCGATAGTTAAGCCCGTAGATCTTATTTCGAACTGTGATGAAAATGTTTCAGAAAGCGCTATATCATACTTTTTCTTGAAAACATTCTAAACAAACTCATAAGTTCTCGTGAACGACAAGTAAAGGAAAAATGAGATTCAATGCACCCAATGGACTGCTTTTTTATACTGAAATGCATAATTTGCCTTGCATTGAGCGTCGTGAACGACAAAAATAGAAACAGATAAATTTTCGAACTTATCCGATGACGGTACAATCTTTCTTGGATGAGAGTAATATTTTAATATGGTTTGAATTTGCTCTGATATGTGCTGAAATTGTGTTGTTTCAACTGAAATGAGTGCTCTGTTTGCTTTGTGCCTGGACAAAGGATCTGGCTCAAAGGGCAGAACAATTCTGATTTCTTCCATTCCATCTGCCCGATCCCAGTCCGGAAAACTTCAGCAATTCGCCAGTTTCTGACTTTGTTGGTCAGATCGGAAAAGTCATCTTTAGAAAACCATTGAATCGTTTTCGCCTGCGTCTATTTGCAGGCATAGAGATACCTGTCTTCTTTTTTCGGTTCTGTTTTAAATCTTTGATTGCTTTGATTGTCTGAAATCTGAAACGGCGAGAAACCGACAGGATAAAAATCTGCATCCTATTCCCCTGCTTTTGAATGCAGTTGCTATCGAAGTCCTGGTAGTACTGGTATTTGCATACCCCTAAGCAATGTCCTTTCGGACATCCAACCAACGCAGTCCCTGAAATCTTCCGCTCAGGACGCGTTATTTTTTCCACCTCCAGAATTGTCTGGTGCCTGGAAATAAGAACAGGAGAGAGATATGAGACTAAAATCGTCAAAAGCTGCTGCAGCTCTTCTGAGCGCGGCGCTGGCCGCCGGCTCACTGCCAGTTCTGGCATCCAATGAAAAAACCAGTACTCCATACGTTGAAGCCTATACGATCGAAGAGGGCGACCAGTATTCCTACACGCAGGAAAGCGTTTATGCCTATCCGACACCCGAAGAAATTGCTGCCCTGACCGCTCCTTATCGTGACAACCTCACCGGAAATGGGGTCATTGGATTCTTCCTTTCCTCTGGAGATGATATGGCGGCCGCCATCGTTGCCCGTGGCGTGAATGATGGAATCGTCAATCTATATGATCCCAACGATTGTGCAACGCTTCAGCATATGAAGGATGCTATTTTCTACTTACGCACCGCCAACGAACTGCGCGCCCGTCATGGAGCCAGTCAGTTAAGTGTTGATCCGGTTTTAATGGCCATTGCCATGGTTCAGGCCGATGCGTCCCGAAATGCTCTGGTCCATTCTGAACTGTATCCGGTTTCTGAAAACCTGGCAGTGGGCGGCCAGATTGGAGTTGGCATGGGGGTGACTGATTATGGAAACCCATTTGATCTCTGGTATACAGCTGAATCGATTCGTGACTATAACAACGGCCACTTTCTGAATCTGATTCGTCCAACCTTTGTGACCACTGGCTTTGCGGTTGGAACAAACTGTACGATCTATCCATCTTCCAATACGATTTTCTCCCAGACGTTCAGCTATGGGCCGATTGCAGGCACCACCTACAGCATCGGAGATTATGAAACCAAACTGCATTCCTTTACGGATGCTGGCTTTATTGATCAGGAAAATGGCGAAACCTATCCAATGCATCGTCTGTACAACCCAAACTCTGGCGAACATCTGTTCACTCAGGATACCAATGAAAAAAACGTCCTGGCCTCAATTGGCTGGCAATACGAAGGGATCGGGTGGTTTGCTCCAAGAGAGGGCGGCGAGCCGGTGTATCGTGTCTACAATCCAAACTCTGGCGATCATCACTACACCATGGATCCAGAAGAGCGCATGGCCCTGATTGGTTATGGCTGGATGGATGAGGGAATTGGCTGGTATTCCGATCCCCAGCAGCGTGTGCCGCTGCTGCGTCAGTTTAATCCGAATGCCGTGACCGGCACCCACAACTACACCAAAGACGAAGCCGAAGCAGCAACCCTGATCAGTCATGGCTGGATTGCCGAAGACATCGCCTGGTATGGTGTGCAATAGTCATCTGTTTTCTGTCAATACGTGATTCAATCAATGCATGATATTAAACGGTTAATATTTGATTCAACCAATGAATGAAGCGAAAGAGGCGGCCTGGCTGCTTCTTTTTTTCTGGATTTGCAGATCTGTTTTTTGTCTGAAACCGATCAGAAGGGATGAAATGCGCCGGACAATTCCATCCCCAGACACGAAGCGGAAGCTGACTGGAAACGAGAGAAATTGGACATGGTATAATCTCGAATGAATGGAGGATCGTACGATGGCTCAGACAAACGTTAGCTTTGAAATGAATGAAAAACTTCGCGATCAGATGGAAGAGATCTGCGACGAATTAGGCATGGATCTGGAAGATGCATTTAAACTGTTTGCCAAGAAAATGGTCAACGAGCAGCAGATTCCTTTTGAAGTAACTGTAAACGACATCCCCAATGATGATGCAGACGAAAAAATTATTCGCTTCGTCAAAATCAGTGCAGTCATTGCAGCGGTTGCCGCAGCAGTTTCTTTAGTGATTCATCTTTTCCGCAAACTTCGTTAGTTCGAAAAGAAGATGACCAGGCAAACCTGAGAAAATTCCAATTCAATCAACAACAAAGACGCCAGATCCATCAGAATCAGCTTGTCTGCCAGGCAGGCGCAGGCTCCTTCTGAAAATGATGGCGTCTTTTCTCTTTTCGAACTCTTCTTCTCCAGCTTCCTTTTCGAGCTCTTCTTTTCGAGCTTCCTATGCCGGCTTTCATTTCCAGCTTCCGTTTCCCGTTTTGTCAGGAAGGCGAGCCTTTGCAATACAGTAAAAGTTTCAAAAACAGAATGAAAACGGATGAAAAAGTGTCGGGATCCTTCAAAGACTTCTCTGGCCTTTTCTAAGCGCCTGCCAAATCTGTTAATGTTAAAGCCATGACAGAAAAGGAGTAACTCTACATGCGAGATCTTGAAATGTTTGAAATTATCTCCAGAGAGGAGAAACGTCAGAAAGACAATATCGAACTGATTGCCTCTGAAAACTATGTTTCGCCGGAAATCCGCGAAGCGCAGGGATCTGTTTTAACCAATAAATATGCCGAAGGCTATCCAGGCAAACGCTACTATGGCGGCTGTATTTATGTCGATCAGGCCGAAGAGCTGACCAGACAGCGTGCCAAAGAACTGTTCCATGCTGAACACGCAAATGTCCAGGCTCACTCGGGAAGCCAGGCCAATATGTCTGTATACAACACCGTCCTTGAACCAGGTGATACGGTTCTGGGGATGGATTTAACCAGCGGCGGCCATTTGACGCATGGTCATCCACTGAACTTCTCCGGCCGGACCTATAACTTCATTCCCTATAATGTCGATCCAGAAACAGAACGGATTGACTATGACAAACTGGAAGAACTGGCCATGGAACACCATCCAAAATTGATCGTTGCCGGCGCTTCAGCTTATCCACGCATTATTGATTTTGAACGACTGGGCCAGATTGCCAAAAAATCCGGCGCCTTGCTGATGGTCGATATGGCTCATATCGCAGGTCTGGTTGCGGCTGGACTCCATCCATCGCCGGTTCCTTATGCAGATTTTGTCACGACCACAACTCACAAAACACTGCGCGGCCCCCGCGGCGGTCTGGTTCTTTGCAAGGAAGAATACGCGAAGAAACTGGATTCCAGAACGTTTCCTGGCATGCAGGGCGGACCCCTTGAACATGTCATTGCCGCAAAAGGAATCGCGCTTTATGAAGCCATGCAGCCTGAATTCAAAGAATATGCAAGCCAGATTCTGAAAAACGTCCAGGCTATGGCCAAAGTCTTTGATGAAGAAGGCATCCGTATGGTCAGCGGCGGAAGCGACAACCACCTGCTGCTGCTCGATACACTCTCTTCGCTGAACATGACGGGAAAAGAAGCTGAACGTCTGTTAGACGAAGCGGGCATCACCGTGAATAAAAACACCATTCCATTTGATACCCAGAAGCCATTCATTACTTCCGGCATCCGCCTGGGTTCAGCTGCGATGACAAGTCGCGGGCTGAAAGAAGCTGAATTTGAACAGATTGCACGCTGGATTGTTCAGGTTCTGAAAGCTGGCGATGATCTGAGTGCTCATCAGGTCAGAGAAGAAGTCAGAACTCTTACCGCTAAATATCCAGCTGAGGCGGTATTTGATTAAGCTGTTCTGCATCGGGAAAAACAAAGACGCTTCGCTGCGCAAGCTGGAAGACGAATACAAAAAAAGACTTTCAGCTTTTGACAGACTGGAAGTCGTTGAATTCAAGGATGAACCGGACCTGCATTCTGAACGCGAAAAAGAAGCCTTGCGCATCAAAGAAGTCGAAGGGGGCAGAGTCCTGGATAAAATCCGTCCGGATGACTTTGTTATTTTACTCGATCTGCATGGCAAGATGGTGACTTCGGAAAAGTTTGCGGATCTGCGTGCCGGCTGGAGTGCATCTTCAAGACCATTAGTCTTTGTGATCGCGGGTTCTTTAGGTCCCAGTCAGGCCCTGGTCAACCGGGCTGATTATCGCTGGAAGCTTTCGGATCTGACCTTTACACACATCATGTGCCGGGTGCTGGTTCTCGAGCAGATCTATCGCTCGTTCATGATTGAAAAAGGCCGTCACTATCACAAGTAACCAACATGCAGCCAGTTAACCGGAAAGCGCCCAGTTTTCTGTTTTTTCAACCGATGAGATTTTGAAGATCCATCAAACGGTCTGTTCGCTCAGGCCGTTTTTTCGTGGACTTTTTTACGAAGCAGACATGGCCAAACCTTGATTAAATCAAGACCGGATCCTGACAGATTCAGACAAGATTCTGAAAAGAAGGAGAAAAAGGTCTGGGTATGCAGATTCCCCTTGTATCCATCAGATCTGTAAGATGGCAGGCAAAACGACGATCTAAAAAGGCCAGTTTTCAGGCTTAATGCATAGAAGGGCCGGGACTTGGTATAATTGGGGCGATCTGTGAATTCAGTCAGCCAACAAGATTCACAAAGGCCTCAGCCAGTTTTTCTGACTGGCGAGGAAGAGCGCTGGCTGGTAAGAGATAAGAGGATTTTTATGAAACGAAGCGCAAAAAATTATCTGACTGTGTGCGTCGGTCTGCTGATGATTTATTTTCTGTGTCTGGCTATTCTGGCGGGCAGTGAAGAGCAAAATGCTTTTCTCCGTCTTCATCCCGGGCAGACCAGTGAGATTTCCTTGTGGTGGTATATCGCCATGGGGTTGTGTGGGGCTGTTGCATTGCTTTGTCTGGCATGGATGATTGTTTCGAAACGAAATCAGCTGACCTTTGCCCAGGTGATGGCCAGGCATCTCGATCTGGCTGCCGTTGTAATCTCGCCTGTTCTGGGTGCCGTTGCCGCGGTAGCCGTTGGAATCAATGCCATTGGCAGTCTTCCCCAGATGCACATGCCAAGTTTTTCAAACAATACGAATCCGGTTGCAGACGTAAGCGCAAGTGAGTCCGCCCAGAATACGACGGAAGCTTCTTTACAAGAAGCACCGAGTACGGAAGTCTCACAGGCTCCGATTGAAAACAACCAGGATATCAGTCTGGAAACTTCGCAGTCCATTGCGGATGAAAGCCACTACATTCCCCCAATTCCGGAACTGCCGCCTTTATGGCCTTCGACCAATCTGATTACCAAAGCCCAGGGCGTTCAGACGATCAGCGATATTCAGACGCTCGATGGAAACTATTCTTCCAGCCAGCCCGATTTTTCGTGCCTGCTGGCCAAAGATGCCGCTCAGATCACAACCGATCATGCGGTATTCAATAAAACCGGCTCGGTCAGCGATGGCGCTCTGGCCAGCAAGTACGGCATCAACGCGGCTGTTCTGGCTGCTGACAGTGCTTCGGTGAATATGCTCAGCTCGATCGTTACAGCCAATGGTGATGGGGCCGATGGCGTGGCGGTCAATGGCATGAATGCGACGGCTTCAGTCAATAACTGCGATGTAACGGTCAAAGGTATCAATTCTTCGGCCTATTTTGCAGCCTTCCAGGGCCAGATGCGGGTTTCAGGGGGCAATGGAATTTCAACCACTGATTCTTCGCCTTTATTCGCTCCAAGATCCACGGCTTCCATTCAGGCGGATATGGTCAACTGTCAGACCAATGGCAGTCTTTCGCCAATCGTGCGGGCTTCTGGGGCGTTTGCGGCAACCAATCTCAATGCCAACACCGTACTCTCCAGTTTTGGCCAGATTGAACCAGGCGGAAGCATTACGATGTCTGAGTCTAAATTTACCGTTGGTGCCATTCAGAGTGACACGGGGCATCAGGGCGTTTTCATTTTTGACAACCAGGAGGACACCCAGAAACAAGAGCCAGGCCATTTAAGTCTGACTGGCAACGAATGGATGATCAACCCGGCTTCAGCGGCAGCGCCTTCTGCTTTCAGCTTTGTGGTCAATGGGGCTTCCGCCCAGATTGATCTGACCAGCAATACGATCTACCAGGTCCCGCAGTGTGCGCAGGTTACCAACGGCAAGATGACCATCAACTGCACCAGCCAGGCTTTGTCAGGACCTGTGCTGGTGGATGAAGCGTCCAGCTTTGAACTCAACCTGACCAGCAGCAGTTCCTTCAATGGTCATATCAACCAGGATCGCTCGAGCCAGAATGTCATCGTTCATCTCGATGGCACATCCAGACTGATTTTAACCGGCGACTGCTATTTGAGTGAGTTCAGCAACGATGATCCATCCAATGCCAATATCACTACCAATGGTTTCCACATTTATGTTGGTGGCAATATGCTGATCTGAGCATCAGCCTGAATCAAGCTCTTGAAATCTGTACCCATTGAAAATCAGAAATGTCCATATTTTCTCAAAATCCGGATCCCGTTTCCGGGTTTTTTTGTGGTCAGTTTGAATGGAGCGGCACAAGGATGGACGAAATCAGAAAACAATTTCGCTTTTCTCTTTCTCCAGTCGCTCCAGAAACAATTCCCAAATTCAGCCTGAATCTGACCGGCGAATGTGGGAAAGGTCAGGAGCCATTTCAGGACAGACCACAAAAGAGCCTGACCAATCGGATTTGAAAGCGCATCAATGAAAATAGCGATCATTTTTCATGAATGTTCAGAAAAGTCAAAGGTTGTCTGTGAAGACTTTGACATAAAGGCGGAATGAGAAGGATTCAATCCAAAAAAGAGCGGATATTGTGAAAAACAGGACAAATGCAAAAAAGAGCGGGAGGTGGGTTTTGAGACTTTGCCACAAACAGTTTAGGGGGTGATATACTTTTGAGTATGTAGAGTGCAAATGCACATTTAGGAGGAAATAGCATCTATGGCTAAGAAAACTGTCAAAGATCTGGACGTGAATGGCAAAAAAGTCATTGTTCGTGCGGATCTGAACGTACCCCACAAAGGCAGCGAAATTACAAACGACAATCGTGTGAAAGCTGCTGTCCCAACTCTGAAATATCTGACAGACAATGGCGCCAAAGTCATCCTGATGTCCCACCTTGGAAAAGTGAAGACTGAAGAAGATAAAGCCAAAAACGATCTGGGCATCGTTGCTCCACGTCTCCAGGAACTGCTCCCTGAAGTCACTGTAAAATTCTGCCCTGAAACTCGCGGCGCTGAACTGGAAGCAATGGTTGACGCCCTGAAACCAGGCGAAATTCTGTTAATGCAGAACACTCGCTACGAAAAAGGCGAATCCAAAAATGATCCAGAACTTGGCAAATACTGGGCAGGTCTGGCCGACATGTTCGTAGAAGACGCATTCGGTTCTGTACACCGCGCTCATGCTTCCACGGTTGGTATCCCAAGCAACTTACCAGACAACGCTCTTGGTTTCCTGGTTGAAAAAGAAGTAAACATGCTGGGCAAAGCTGTTGATGACCCTGTTCATCCATTCGTTGCAATCCTTGGCGGTGCGAAAGTATCCGATAAGATCGGCGTAATCGAAAACATGCTCGACAAAGCTGACAAAGTGATCGTTGGCGGCGGTATGGCTTACACATTCGATAAAGCACGCGGCTATAACGTAGGAAGCTCCCTGCTCGAAGAAGACAAAATTGACCTGGCTAAAACCATTATGGAAAAAGGCAAAGACAAACTGGTTCTGCCAGTTGACACAGTTGCAGCTGACAAATTCGCCAACGATGCCAACACAATGGTTGTTGAAGGCAACATTCCTGATGGCTGGATGGGCCTCGATATTGGACCAAAATCCATCGAACTGTTCAAAGATACTCTGCAGGGTGCTAAGACTGTTGTCTGGAACGGCCCAATGGGTGTATTCGAAATGCCTAACTTTGCCAAAGGTACTCTGGAAATCTGCGAAGCAATCTCCGAACTGCCTGATGCAACCACTGTAATCGGCGGCGGCGATTCTGCTGCAGCTGCAATCCAGCTTGGATTCGAAGACAAATTCAGCCATATCTCCACTGGCGGCGGTGCTTCCCTTGAATACATGGAAGGCAAAACTCTGCCAGGTATCGCGATCATTTCTGAACAGTAAAAATTGCTGCCTGAATTCTGACTGGCGAATACCCCTACAGTCTGAACTCTTATCCGCTTAAAAGAGTTCAAGGCTGATCATTATTGCTCTTCAGTCTGCCTTCTTTTTGCTTACTGGAAGGCAGACTCAATTTTCTGTATCATTCACTGCTCGATTTGCCAGAAAGGATGAATCCTGATTCTGGCAGGTTGATTCTTCCTGTTTTCAGATCACAGCCATGCAGCTTTGTCTGGGCAATCAGCAAACTGGTGCAGGCAAACTGAAAACAGGCATCATCATTCATAGAGAAGAGGATATAACCATGAGAGACCAGATTATTGTCGGAAACTGGAAAATGAACAAAAACAATGCTGAAACAAAGGCATTCTTTGAAGAAGTTGACGCAAAAGCGGTCAGCGACAAAGGCTTATACGGTGTCGGCGTTCCTTTTACAGATCTGAAAACTGCTTTAGACGAAGCGAAAAACCTGATCGTTGCTGCTGAAAACGTACACTTCGAAGACAGCGGCGCTTTCACAGGCGAAGTTTCCGTTCCTATGCTCGAAGAACTCGGCGTGAAATATTGCATCATCGGTCACTCCGAAAGACGCCAGATGTTTGGTGACACCAACGAAACGGTAAACAAAAAAGCGAAAAAACTGCTGGCTGCCGGCATCACTCCAATTCTTTGCATCGGCGAAACCGAAGAAGAATATGACAACGGCAAAACAAAAGATGTAATCACTGAAGAACTCAAAGGCTCTTTAGCTGACATCGCTCCAGAAGAATACGCAAATATCGTTCTTGCTTACGAACCAATCTGGGCAATTGGTACCGGTAAATCTGCATCCGTAGAAATCGCTGAAAACTGCTGCAAACTCGTTCGTGACGTTGTAAAAGATATCGCTGGCGAAGATGCAGCTGAAAAAGTACGCATCCAGTATGGTGGATCGGTTAAACCTGGAAACATCGTTGAATATATGGCTCAGCCTGACATCGATGGCGCTTTAATCGGCGGCGCTTCCTTAAAACCAGATTCCTTCATCGAAATCATTGAAAAAACAAAATAAGCTGGCAATCAATCAAAGGTCGTCTTTCGCAGGCGGCCTTTTTCTATGCCTTTTGATTTTCGTTTCATTCGCTCCAAACGATAAGAAAGGACGGTTTCTTTTCGCACAGACAGACTGGCGATGAGATTTGATGGTCACGGCCGGCCCAGGGAAGAGTGGGCAGACAATGTCTTTAATCAATAAACAAAAATAAGAGAATATACTGCTTAAATGCACAAAGCGCACAAATAAGAAAATTGAAAAAGAACAGAAAAGGAATAGAGATGCTGATCAGAACCAATTTTTGACGGACTTTATGGAAAGTTTAGACTGAAATGCAAAAAATACTGGATAGAATCTTTAAACCAGGGGCGAACGATGTAAAATTACCTTAACGAAGCAAAATGGTTCATTCCAGATAGAAAGTTCCAGAAATGCCCGATTTGGATTTAAAAACAACCATAATACTATTCAAATCTGAATAATTCATTCAAAATCCAGAAGGGATCGTTTTGCTGCGCACTTCTGAAAGTGAATTGATGAACATGCTGTCTTAACACATTTCCGGTTTTTATCTTTGTACCTTGATAATTATCTGCTTATGCGGACTGTTAATTTTGTAAAAGCAGAGTATACAATCAAAAAGCCGCTGGCGTTTGGATCAATGTTCATGACATGGAACTGGAGGGAATGACGATGATTAATTTAACGAAAGATGAATTTATCAAAATGATTGTTCGTATAACGTCCACCTATCACGAAGACTGGATGTACTCAAAAGTCCGCGCTTTTGCAAACGGCGTCTATCAGAACTCCATCCCCCAGGAATTGGGCGTAACGGATCGTTTCGTGATTGCCGGATATACAGTTCTGCTGGATAAGGATGTGGAAAGCAGGGAACTGTGCGATCCGGAAGCAGACCTGATGGTCAATTTTCTTCTTCCGCAGACGGGACTGAAAGAATATCTGAAAAAGACGGTCGTGGACTGCGGCTATACGGGAGATGATGTCGATGGCGAAGCCAGCCAGGTCATTCGGGCGATCAAGCAAAAAGGCAAAAGACGCTCGCTGCGTTTTGAAAAGATGTAGCTTCTGCTTTTGATGCCCCACCCAATTGGATACGAATCAAAATCACTGCGAATGCCTGCACCCATGTAAGAAGGGGCGGCATTCGCTTTTCTTTTGCATACCGCCATTCATTCTTCTTTACCGGACTCTTTGAAGGGAAGGCCCGGGGGATGAGTCTGGATGGGCCGGATTTGCGCGGCTGCAAGTGAAAAGTGTGACAGAGGAGGGAAGAGGCGATAAAGAGGAGGGAAGAGCGGAAACGATGAAAAACAATCGCTCGAATTTCTTCAGATTTTTGAGACGGCCAGAATTGGACACCGCCAGAAATTTTAAGAAAATCGCTCGACTTTGCTTCAGTTTTTTTTCAGATTGAAAAAAACATAGTTTAGCCAGAATAGAAAAATTTTCCCACCAATCTGACTGGTCTGAAGTTGGACACACAGTATGTGAAAATAAACGGACAAAAGAGCTGTGTGCTTGTTTCCAGAAGAGGAAATCCCCATAAATTAGGCAGAATTTTGATCCCATACTCTGTGTTTCCCCATTGTTTTTCCAAATGATTCTGATTGTTTTGACACAAAACGGATGAGAAATCATCCTGCGTTTTGTTTGTTTATTCAAAATTTATATAGATGACGATCTTCCTTATCTTTACTTAATTTCAAAAGAGCGGTAAATCGAACAATTTTTGAGCAAGTTTTATAAACTTTCACGACAGAAATGCAATCAATATTCCCTTACGAGTTCTATTTTTGTCCTAAAAGTTAAAATATGCGTAAAAATTGAATGATCCATGCAATAGTGCATAAAAAGTGCGACAAAGTAAATGTGTGAGACTCATGTTTTTAACTCTGGGCGGTTGTCAGACCCCCTTTTCTCGGTGTAACTTATTAAGTGACAAATTCTAAATGTAAAGCGTGCCGGTTATGGTAATCCCTTTCA
Organism: Allobaculum sp. JKK-2023; assembly: GCF_034745455.1. Classification (NCBI taxonomy): domain Bacteria; kingdom Bacillati; phylum Bacillota; class Erysipelotrichia; order Erysipelotrichales; family Erysipelotrichaceae; genus Allobaculum; species Allobaculum sp. JKK-2023. The sequence continues at coordinate 2,438,367 of NZ_JAYERV010000003.1, forward strand.
AGCCGCGCTCCTTCCATTGATCCGCTTCTAAAAAACACAAGCTTGTTTGGTGTAATCTTTAGGGATTGTTCTGAATTTGTTCAGAAAACGAGGTGTCACATGAAATTCTTAGAAAAAGATGGAAATAAATTAGCTGCCGCTCTGACTGTCGCTTCTGCTCTTGCCGCCGGCTATTCCGTACATACAATGTTCTCCGCCCTGAACTCTCCAGTCGCTCTTGCTCAGGAAAACCAGGACGAAAAGCTGGCTAAGGAAGTCAGTGATTCATACTACATCGAAGAACAGGCCGAAACTTCTGTACCGGAAGCTTTATCCCTTGCCGATACCAATTCGATTCCAGAACAGTCAGAAGAACTGAATGTTGTTGAATCGGATTTACAGACCGAACCAGAAGCTGCTCCTGAAGAAATGGCGGCTTCTGAAGAAGTGATTACTCCCGAAGAGCCTGCGGCTTCAGAAGCCCAGCCGGCAGTTCCAGCAGAGGCGGAAGTTCAGATTTATATGGCCCAACAGCCAGAGGCTCCGGTAACCGAAGTTGTGGAACAGCCATCGGTGACGGAAGCGGTTGAACAGGCGCCCGTTGAAATGGAAGCTCAGCCGGCCATTCAGGAAGAGGTCGTACAGCCAGAAGTCCAGCAGCCAGAACCTGCTTTACCAGTGGTTGAGGAAGAAGCCCCAGTCGTTCAGGAAGAAGCTCCAGTGGAAGTGGCTGAACAGATTGCGCCTGAAGAAGTGGTAACGGATGCCAGCGATGGCCCAACTGCCGAAATTTCTCCAGATCCAGTGGCTGAAATTCCAGTTTTGGATGAAGCTCCAACCTATGAAACCGCAGAAGATCCAACGGCTGAAACACCAGAACCAGCTCCGGTAGAGCCAACAGAACCTGCTCCAGCTGATCCTGTTGTCCCTGATCCCGTTGTCCCCGATGATGTTCCTGCTCCAGAACAACCGGTTGAACCACCAGTTGACCCAACGCCAGTGGATCCAGTAGAAGATCCAGCGGATTCTCCAATCGTTGAAGCTCCAAGTGATCAGTATGCGGATCTCAATGCCCGTATTGCCGATGAAGCATTGAAACTGGTTGGCGTGACCGACGGCTGGCAGTGCACTGAAGTGGTTCAGGCCGCTTTAGCCAATGCCGGTGTGCAGGATGCTGCCACCCTGTGGCCGCGTGAATATGAAGCGATGTATGGGTATGCGACGGACAATCCACAGGCTGGAAATCTGGTTTACTACAACCAGGGTGGTGATGGACTTGACCATATTGCTGTTTATATTGGCGATGGTCAGGCTGTTCATGGCAACTACATTACCGATGGCGTTTCTCAGACGGTTGTGGCTAGTGTTGAGGTTCCAGGCTGCACGGATTACACCTACATCCAGGTAGAACGCTAAAGCCAAAGATCTTTCAGATCGGTCAATCAGGCCAGTCAGATCGGTCAGACCAAAGCAGAAGGAAAAAGGCCGTTTCAGTCCATTGCGATTACAGGCCCCAGAATTTTCATTCCAATCGGGAATTGGCTAGAATAAAGGCGGTTCCCTGTCTGCATTTATCTTGAATTTTTAGAGAAACCATATCGACCAGGGAGTTTTCTCTGGTCTTTTTTCATAGAAAGGAAGCCTCTGTATGTTTCGAATTGGACAATCCATCGATATTCATCCTCTTGAAGAAGGACGCCGGCTTGTTCTTGGTGGTGTAGAGATCGACTCTTCCAAAGGACTGGTCGGTCATTCGGATGCCGATGTTCTCACCCATGCCATTGGCGAAAGCATTTTAGGTGCCCTTGCCCTTGGGGATCTGGGCAGTCATTTTCCGGATACGGATCCAGCCTATAAAGGAATCAGCTCCATGATTCTGCTGGAACACATCTATCAGCTGATGAAAGAACAAGGCTATTCGATCGGCAATGTGGATGCGACCATTCTGGCTGAAAAGCCCAAAATCGCTCCTTATATTCCGGCGATCCGTGAAAATCTCGCCACAGCCCTGCATACTGGTCTTGACCAGATTTCCGTCAAAGCCACGCGCGGCGAAAAACTTGGCTTTATTGGCCGTCAGGAAGGAATGGCGGCAATGGCCATCTGCCTGTTAGAAAGGGATCCTGAATGAGAGTTGTCTTACAGCGTGTCAGCCATGCAAGCTGCACGGTGAATGGCCAGGTGACTGGCGCCATTGAAAATGGCCTGTGCCTGTTTGTCGGCTTTGCGCCTGACGATACCGACCGGACTCTTGAAAAGATGATTCATAAAATTCTCAACCTGCGCATTTTTACGGATGAGCAGGACAAAATGAATCTGAATGTGCAGCAGGTGGGCGGAAGCATTCTTTCCATTTCGCAGTTTACCCTGTATGCGAGCTGCGTAAAGGGCAACCGGCCGGGATTTGGCGAAGCGGCGCCTGCGCAAATAGCAAGTCTGATGTATGATAAGTTCAATGCTCTTCTCAAAGAGCAGATTCACACCGAAACCGGCATCTTTCAGGCCGATATGAAAATCGACCTGCTCAACGATGGCCCGATCACCATTGTTCTGGACAGTAAAGAACTCAAATTCTGATCGAATGCCCATCCAGAAGAAAACTGGTCTTACGGTATGAGAAAAAAAAGAAGAGGAAGCCTATGATTTTATATGGAAGTGAACTGGCCGTCAAATTGCAGGGCCAGATGAAAGAAAAGATCGACCGCTTAATTGAACAGGGTGACAGACTGCCTTGCCTTTCTGTGATTCTGGTTGGCGACAATCCGGCCAGTCAGTCCTATGTTCGTTCCAAGGCCAATGCCTGCCATAAAATCGGAATTGAAAACCGGACCATTCATCTGCCGGCCGATATTGACCAGGCCGAACTGGAAAAAGTCATTCAGGCTGAAAACGAAAATCCCAAGGTTGATGGCATTCTGGTTCAGCTGCCGCTGCCCAAGGGACTCGATGAAAAAGCCGCTTTACTGGCAATTTCACCGGATAAAGACGTCGATGGACTCCATCCGGCTAATGCCGGCGCGCTGGTGCTCGATCGAGAAGGATTTGTTCCCTGCACTCCAAAAGGGGTCATGGCGATCTTAAAAGAAGCCGGTCTGGATGATCTGTCTGGCAAACGGGCGGTGGTCATGGGCCGCAGCAATCTGGTTGGCAAACCGGTCGGTCTGCTGCTCCAGAAGAAAAACGCCACAGTGACGACGATTCACTCGCGCACTGCCCATGCAGCCGATATCTGTAAAGAAGCGGATATTCTGATTGCGGCCATTGGCAAGCCAGAATATGTCACAAAAGATTTTGTCAAACCCGGCGCTGTTGTGATTGACGTGGGGATCAACCGCGTCGATGGCAAGCTCAAAGGCGATGTGCTCTTTTCCGATGTCGAACCAATCGCCTCGGTTATCACGCCGGTTCCCAAGGGTGTAGGGCCGATGACCGTGTGCATGCTTCTGGAAAATACCATCGAAGCCTGGAAAAAACACGAGGAAAATAAATAAATGACTGAATGGAATTATGATCTTGGGGATATCGTAGAGATGAAAAAAGAACACCCCTGCCATCTGTCCAAAGAATGGAAAATCATTCGGATGGGTGCGGATATCCGGATCAAGTGTCTTGGATGCCAGAGCAGCGTTCTGATGCCCCGTTCCAAATTTGAAAGCAAGCTCAAACGAATCGTCCGCAAAGCGGATCCGAGTTTGGAAGAATAAGGAAGTTTCGAACCGAAAGTCCGTTTCGAACGAATCCAGATGATTTATTGAAGAACGAAAACTCAGTGGCTGTGCAAACTGTCCGATTTTGAATCCTGGTTATGCCTGACGCCTGAAAAGGGCAGAAGCTGCTGAGGACAGATCAAGAGGATCTGAATGTAGAAAGGAAGATTTTCATGTCATTAACAGCTGGAATTGTCGGACTGCCAAATGTTGGCAAGTCGACTCTGTTTAATGCCATTACCAACTCCCAGGCTGAAGCCGCCAACTATCCGTTTGCGACGATTTCGCCAAACGTTGGCGTTGTTGAAGTCCCAGACGCCCGTGTAAAGCGTCTGTCGGCTTTGTTTCAGCCGAAGAAAACGATTTATACCACTTTTGAATTTACCGATATTGCCGGTCTGGTCAAAGGGGCTTCCCGTGGGGAAGGACTGGGCAACCAGTTTTTAGGCAACATCCGCAATACCGATGCGATCTGTCATGTTGTCCGCTGCTTTGCGGATCCGAACATCACGCACGTTGAAAACTCCATTGATCCAAAACGGGATGCCGAAACCATCAATCTTGAGCTGATCTTGGCTGACTTACAGTCCATCGAAAACCGGATTGCCAAAGTGGAGCGCAAAGCCTCCAGCGGTGACAAATCCGCCAAGGAAGAAATGGCTGTGCTCTCCCGCCTCAAACCGCACCTTGAAGCCGGAAACCCGGCCCGTTCGTTAGAGTTCACAGAGGATGAAAAACAGATTGTACGCAATTATTCACTGCTGACGATGAAACCGGTCATCTACGTGGCCAACATGGATGACGAAGGTTTTGCTGATCCCCAGGCCAATGAATACTATCAGGCATTAAAAACAGTTGCGGATGCCGAACAGGCCAACATTGTTCCAATCTGCGCCCGTCTGGAAGAAGAACTCTCTGGTCTTGAACCAGAAGAAAAAGAAGCCTTCCTGGAAGATCTGGGATTGCCTGAATCGGGTCTGGATACGCTTATTCAGGCTGCTTACAGCGCATTGAACCTGTGCACTTTCCTGACAGCGGGAACGGATGAATGCCGCGCCTGGACATTTAAACGCGGCATGAAAGCGCCGGATTGCGCCGGTGTCATTCACTCTGACTTCAAACGCGGTTTTATCCGGGCGGAAGTCTATGCGTTTGATGATATCGACAAACTCGAAACCGAACAGGCCGTCAAAGAAGCCGGCAAACTGCGGGTGGAAGGGAAAGATTACGTCGTTCAGGATGGCGACGTCATGCATTTCCGCTTTAACGTTTAAAATTCAGTCTGTCTCTTTCTGTTTGCAGAAAGAACAGACTTTTTCTTTGGCAAGAAGAAAATGAGAGAAGAGGCAAGAAGCATTCTGGAAGTAAAGACAGATTGTAAAGAGCAGATGGTTTTGAAAAGCAGAAAGCCAGGTGAGCAGAAAAGCGATTCGAAAGAGAAATGGAGTGCCGGTATTGCAGCAGTTACTCATTGCAGCAGTCAGTCGATGGTTGCGATATCTGGTGAGTATGATACATTGTTCGTTGGCTTTTCTAGAAAAATCTGCAAAACTCAATGTATCCCGTCTGGATGATTCTGTTGTTTGGAATTGTTTTGAGGGAAAACAATCGAATGGCCTCTGGCCAGAAAGGAGATTGTCAGTTCGATGTTATCTATGTTTCGATCGATGAATATCCGGATGATCATTATCCAGATTATTGCGGTCATTCTGGCTATGTCAGTTCATGAAATGGCGCATGCCCTGGCGGCCAGCTGGCTGGGCGACCAGACCGCCAGAAATCGCGGGCGGGTTTCGTTAAACCCATTGGCGCATATTGACTGGGCAGGTCTGCTCTGTCTGCTGTTGTTTGGATTTGGCTGGGCCAAACCAGTGCCCATTGATCCCTGGCACTATAAAGATCCAAAAGCGGGAAGTGTCTGGACAGCTTTTGCCGGCCCGATGGCAAACTTTATTCTGTCGTTTGTGTGCATCCTGATTTTTGAAATCCTGGTGTATTTTACCGGTGGCTTTGTCAGCACAGCTGTAGGGTCGTTTTTGATCTCGACGCTTTCCACGACTGCCATCCTGTCGGCTGGTTTTGGAATTTTTAACCTGATTCCGGTCCCGCCGCTGGATGGGGCCAAAGTGTTCTGGGCTTTTTTACCAGACCGTGAGTATTTCCGTCTGAATAACCCGCCTGCCTGGGTGAACCTGTTATTTATGGTTGTTATTTTCTCGGGCATTCTGAGCAGTCCGTTATCCATTATGCGTTCTACCCTGATTGGCTGGATGGAAAGCGGTGCGCTGGCGATTGTCCGGCTGTTGATCTAAGTCATTGAAAAGGTAAAAATGTCAGCAGGAAAGCTGGAAACCAGCTGAATTCTGTCTGCCTTCGTTTTGATCCGCTCTGTCATGCGACAGGGCTTTTTTTTCGTTTTATTGGGCCTGTGTCTGATTCTGTAATCCTTTCTGTCTTGAATATCCTGTTTTTGGAATGGCTTTGCTTTTGTGATCCAGTCGAGAAAGAGACAGGAATTCTTGTTTCGTAAGACCTTCCACATTCTCGAAAATCTTCCCATTCCATAAAAAATCCCCTGTAAATTTCTCGCTTTTCGAAGCACTATCCCTTGAAAAGAACGAACAGACTGCGCAATTGGATTGGAAATCCAACTTCAGCCCGGATTCTGGCGGGATTTGATGGAAAAGGCGGAAAATTTTGGAAAAAGTGACGAGCGATTTTTGAAAAGCAGGAATGAACATTCTTTGTTAAATTGTTCATTTCTCTGGATTCTGCTGGTTTTCTGTAAGAAAAAATCGTCTTTTTTCAGAAAATAATACGAATTTTCATTGAGTTTGTGAATCGTGATTGTGCTTCTGAAGGATTGTGTTTAAACTTTGGTCTATCTTTTATAGAAAGAGGATACGAATGAACAAACACATCTGGAAATCAGCTGCTGCGATGGCATTAGTTTCTGCTATGGCGGCTGGCTGCTCACAAGGAGGATCTGCTTCCTCAACTGCCAGCTCTGCTGCTGGCTCCACTGATGACTCCACAGCTGCAAGTACGGCCAGTTCAACTGCAAGTACGGCAAGCACAGCTGGGGGAGCTCTTGGTGATACTGTTAAGATCGGCCTGAACTTTGAACTGTCCGGCGGCGTTGCTGACTACGGTACAAAGGAACTTAACGGTGCCAAAATTGCGATCAATCAGTTTAATGCAAGAGAGGACAAACCTTTCACAGTGGAAGGCGTTGAAATCGATGACAAAGGCGAACCTGCTGAATCCATCAACGCAATCCAGAAACTGATTGAACAGGATGGTGTTGTCGGTGTTGTAGGACCTGCTACTTCCGCAAGCTCCATCGCAACGTATGAATTTGCAACTTCCAAAGCGACTCCTGTTCTTTCTCCATCTGCTACCCAGGTAGATGCCATGATGAAACAGGACGGTACTCCATATGAATATGCCTGGCGGATTTGCTTCGAAGACAGCTACCAGGGCAAAGGAATGGCTGACTATGCCTACAACGATCTTGGTTTACGCAAAGTTGCAGTCATCAACGAAGTTTCCGACTATGGAAACGGACTGGCAAAAGCTTTCTCCGAGGAATTCAAGTCTTTAGGCGGTGAAGTGGTTGATGAAACGCAGTACCAGTCTGGCGACAAAGATTTCGCAAGCTTCATCACAAAACTGAAAGACAAAGATTTCGACGGTATCTATATCGGCGGTTACTACAACGAAGCTGCCCAGATCGTGAAAGCAGCTCAGGCAGATGGCATTGACAAACCAATCATCGGCGCTGATGGCTTTGACTCTCAGGACTTCATTGACCAGGTGGGCACAGATGCAGCCAATAACATCTACTACACAACGGCTTATACCGCTATCGATCCATCTGATGAACTGAAAACATTCATCGAAGACTACAAAGCTGAATATGGCGAAGATCCAAGCATGTTTGCTGCCCTTTCCTATGATGCAACCAACCTGCTGCTCTCCAGCCTTGAAGCTTCTGGCGAAACAGGTGCAGCCCTCAACGAAGCGATCAAAAAAGCTGACTTCTCTGGTATTACAGGATCCTTCAGCTTTGACGAATCCAACCACACTCCAGTCAAATCTGTTCTGGTTGTCGAACTGGTTGACGGCGTTCAGTCCAACGTCAAAGAAGTAAAAGCTGAATAATGAAATCCGCTGCAGGGGAAACCTTCCCCTGCATTTTTTTAGGAAGGAGTCCAATCCAATATGAGCCAGTTTCTTCAACAGATCGTCAACGGGCTTTCTTTGGGCAGTATCTACGCCCTGGTCGCTCTTGGCTACACGATGGTGTATGGAATTATCAAACTGATCAACTTCGCCCATGGTGACATCTATATGATTGGCGCCTATACCGCCTTTTTTGTTACGACCTATATGGGCATGAGTTTTCTTCCCGCACTGCTGGTCTGCATGATTGTGTGCGGCATTCTCGGTGTGCTTATTGAGCGCGTCGCCTACAGACCGCTTCGCAAAGCCCCTCGCATTACCGCGCTGATTACCGCCATTGGTGTCAGCTACGTCATCGAGTACACCACCCAGTTTTTCATGGGAACTTCGGTTAAGACTTTCCCGAAGCTTCTGCCAGATACCAGCTGGGTTTTTGGCCCGATTAAAATCACGTACATTCAGATGGTTATCTTTACCGTCACAATTGTTTTGATGGTTCTGCTGACCTTTATTATTCAGAAAACAAAAATCGGCCGCGCAATGCGCGCCGTATCCGCGGATGAAAATGCCGCAAAGCTGATGGGAATTTCGGTGGACAACACCATTTCCATGACCTTCTTAATCGGTTCGGCCCTGGCTGGGGCAGCCGGTATGTTAGTAGGTCTGTATTACAACGCCGCCAGTCCATTAATGGGTATGGTTCCAGGCCTGAAAGCGTTTGTGGCCGCTGTATTTGGCGGAATCGGATCGATTCCGGGTGCCCTTGTCGGCGGTTTGTTTATCGGTATTGCCGAAACCATGGTCGTTGCCTATGGCTCCTCGCTGTATCGTGACGCCATTGTATATGCCATCCTGATCCTGGTGCTGATCATCAAGCCAACCGGTCTGTTTGGCAAAAACGAAAGAGAGAAGGTGTAGTCCATGGCCAGACAGTTATATTCCAGAACCAATATGGTCTGGACCGTCCTGATTCTGTTTGTCTTTTCCCTGATCCAGGTTCTGATCAGTATGGGGGTCATCAACTCTTACTATGAATCCACCCTGTTTACGATCTGTATCAATATGATTCTTGCGGTTTCCCTGAACCTGATTGTCGGAATCTGCGGGCAGTTTTCTTTAGGACATGCCGGATTTATGGCCATCGGTGCGTATTGTGCGGGGATTGTGACGCGCATGATGCCCAACTATGGCGGTATGGTCATTGGTATTCTGGTTGGTTTTGCCATTTCCAGTATTGCCGCGCTGATCGTTTCCATTCCAACGCTGCGGCTTCGCGGGGACTATCTGGCCATTGTTACGCTGGGCTTTTCGGAAATTATCCGTATCTGCATCCAGAATATGAAAATTACCAATGGGGCAGCCGGTCTGACCGGAATTCCAAAACTGACGACCTGGCCGATTCTGTTTGCGGCCGTTGTGGTTTCGGTGATCGTCTGCACGAACTTTGTGCGTTCGGCTCCGGGCCGGGCGGCCAGGGCAATCAACGACGATGAAATCGCCGCTGAAGCCATGGGTGTCAATACAACCAAATATAAAGTCATTGCCTTTGTGGTCGGCGCAATTTTAGCGTCACTGGCCGGCAGCCTGTTTGCCAACTATTTCTATGTTCTGAATCCAAACCAGTTTACCTTCAATAAATCGATTGACATTCTGGTTATGGTTGTCTTTGGCGGTATGGGTTCGATGTCTGCCTCTGTTCTGGCTGCCATTGTCATCGGTATTCTCAATATGTATTTGCAGCAGTTCACAGACCTGCGCATGATTATTTATGGTGCGGCTCTGGTTCTCATGATGATTTTCCGTCCTCAGGGTATCCTGGGTTCCTGGGAACTTTCGATTGAGCGCTGGATGAAAAAGCGCGCCGCGAAAAAGGAGGCAGCCTGATGGAACCAATTCTTGAAGTCACCAATCTGTCAAAAAACTTCGGTGGTCTGGCAGCTGTTTCCGGCATCAACATGAAAATTGAAAAAGGACAGCTGGTTGGTCTGATCGGTCCAAACGGGGCTGGCAAAACCACGTTCTTTAACCTGTTAACGGGCGTCTATGAGCCAAGTGAAGGCCTCATTGAGCTCAACATCGATAACAAGAAAAAACAGATCGGCGGCATGAAGCCTTACAAGATCACCGAACTGGGCCTGGCCCGGACCTTCCAGAACATCCGTCTTTTCAAAAGCATGACGGTTCTGGAAAACGTCAAGCTGGCCATGCACAAAAATGCTGGCTATGGTCTTCCTTCGGCCCTGTTAAGAACATCCAAGTTTTACAATGCCGAACGCTGGATTGAAGAAAAAGCCTGTGAATATTTACAGGAAGTCGGTCTGTACCGCAAGCGCAATGAACTGGCGACCAACCTGCCCTATGGTGAACAGCGTCGTCTGGAAATTGCCCGGGCGCTGGCCACTGAACCGGTGATTCTGTTTCTGGATGAACCGGCTGCCGGCATGAACCCGCAGGAAACCGATGATCTGACGAAGCTGATTTACCATCTGCGGGATAAATACAAGCTGACAATCGTTCTGATTGAACATGATATGTCGCTGGTCATGAGCCTTTGCGAAAACATCTTCGTTCTCAATTATGGTCAGCTGATTGCCCATGGATCTCCTGAAGAGATCAAGAACAACGAATTTGTCATCAAAGCCTACCTTGGAGAGGAGATTTAAGATGAGCCTGCTGGAAGTTAAAGATCTGCACGTCCATTACGGCGTTATCGAGGCCCTCAAAGGGGTATCCATCAAAGTTGAACCGGGTCAGATTGTGACCCTGATCGGAGCAAACGGGGCCGGAAAGACTTCCCTGATGCATGCGATCAGCGGTATTGTTAAGAAAACAGGCGGAGAAATCCTGTTCCAGGACAACTCCATTTATAAATCCTCTCCGCGTTCGATCGTATCGAGCGGGCTGGTCCAGGTTCCGGAAGGCCGGCATGTTTTCCCAGGCCTTTCTGTTTATGAGAACCTGATGATGGGGGCTTACTTAAGAAAAGATAAGAAAAACCTTCCTGACGATCTCAAGAAGATCTATGAACGGTTTCCAATTCTTGAAAAACGAAAAAACCAGGATGCTTCAACGCTGTCCGGCGGTGAGCAGCAGATGCTTGCAATGGGCCGGGCACTGATGGCGCGCCCAAGTCTGCTTTTGCTAGATGAGCCCTCTATGGGTCTGGCCCCGATTCTGGTCAAGGAAATCTTCTCGATCATTTCTGATATCCAGAAAACCGGAACGACCATTCTGCTGGTTGAGCAGAATGCCCGCATGGCCCTTTCTGTTGCGGACTATGCGTACGTTCTGGAAACCGGAAAAGTCGTTCTGGAAGGGCCAGCCGCTGAACTGGCCAAATCGGAAGATGTCCAGAACGCCTACCTGGGCGGATCCGCCAAGTAAAAAGGCGCCAGCGCCTGAGAGTGCAAAACGCACAAAGGAGATCCTATGTTTCGTGTAAACGATTTTATGACCAGAAATCCGATCACGGTCGGTCCGGATGAAAAGATTTCAGCGGTCATCGATCTGATGAAATTCAACAAGATCCACCGTATCCCGGTTGTAGATTCCAGAGATCAGCTGGTGGGGCTGATCACTGAAGGCATGATTGCGGCGGATAATACAGCCACGAGCCTGAGTATTTACGAACTCAACTATCTGTTATCCAAAACAGAAGTCCGTACCGTAATGGTTAAACATCCAATTGCGATCAATCAGAATGCTCTGATGGAACAGGCTGCCGATAAACTGCTCGCGCACGACATCGGCTGTCTGCCGGTTGTGGATGACGACAACAAAGTTGTTGGCATTCTGACGCAGAACGATATTTTCCGCGCGTTTTTGGATATGCTGGCCTGGAACAAGAAAGGCAGCCGTCTGGTTATCCGCGTTCCGGAAGGTCTTGGCATTTTAGGAAAAGTCAGTTCATTGTTTGCAAACCAGGGCATTTCGATCAACTCGATCAATGTCTATGAACTCAATGACAGTGCGGCTGAAATCCTGATTAAAACCAAAGGACCCATTGCCAAAGAGAAAGCGGAAGACATTCTTGGCAAAGAAGGATTTACTCTGTTAAGTTTTGAGGATGCCCAATAAGCGAAAAAAACAGACTGATTTCTGATCCTTTTGAAAAGTAAAAAACAGAGGTTCTAAAACCTCCCAATCAGGGAAGCGTCCAGAACCTCTTTTTTCTTGCCCAAAAGAGCAGAAAAGACGTTTCGAAAGGATTTTCCTGCCCGGTTTTGGCAGGATGGTCTGTGGAAAAGAGTCAAGGACTGAGTCCATAAAAAGCAGAGAATTGAAAGCCAGATTCCCATAAAAAGCTGAAAGCGCTCCATTATTTTCCAAAAAGCCCTCGAATTTATCCAGGAATTCATGGAAGATCTTGAACTTTTGGCGATCCGTCGCAAACTGGAATACGCAAAATGTTTCAACTGGAAACAATGAACCTGCCAGACGAAGAGAGTGCTGCTCTTCTGTTCCGGCAGTGAAGGAAGGAAAAATCATGAATTATGCTCTCAGTGTTGCCTTTGCGATTCTGCTTGGCCTTCTGGTCACACGGATTGGCAACAAGTTCAAGCTGCCGGATGTCACCTCTTATCTGATCGCCGGTCTGCTTCTTGGCCCTTGCCTGCTTGGGGCCTTGAATATTCCAGGTCTTGGATTTCACACGTTTGAGGATGTTGAAATTCTCAGCCCTTTTAATGATGTCGCTTTAGGCTTTATCGCTTTTGCGATTGGCAGTGAATTCCGTCTGTCCCATCTGCGCAAGACCGGTCATGCGGCCGTCATTATCGGGATCATTCAGGCGGTCTGTACGACCCTGGTCGTCGATCTGGTTCTGTTCGGTGTTCATCTGATCATCCCTGAAACGCTTACTCTGAGGGATGTACTCATTCTGGGGGCTATTGCCTCGGCGACTGCGCCAGCGGCTACGCTGATGGTTGTCCGTCAGTATAAGGCCAAAGGGGAAGTGACTTCAACGCTGCTTCCGGTTGTGGCTTTAGATGATGCGGTGGGGCTGGTCCTGTTTGCGGCAAGCTATGGCATTGCGATGAATCTTGGGGATGGCGCTTCGGCTGATCTTCTGACTTTGCTGACGGGTCCGCTGCTCGAAATTGTCTGCTCGCTGGCTGCCGGGGGTGCTCTTGGCTGGCTGCTCACTCATACTGCCCGGATTTTCCATTCCAACCGCAACCGGATCTCGCTGATTACTGCTTTTATTATTTTCGGCGTTACGATTGCCACCATCGAATTCCATGTGGGTTCGATTGAATTTTCGCTGTCGGCACTGTTGGTCAACATGATGCTGGGTACGGTCTTCTGCAACTGCTGCAAGAAGTCGGCGGATCTGATGGATCGGGCGGATCGCTGGTCGGCCCCATTGATGACCTTATTCTTTGTTTTATCCGGTGCCGAACTCAACCTGGCCACCTTCGCCAATCTTCCCGTACTGATCGTCGGCCTGATTTATATTATTTCGCGTTGTGCGGGGAAGTACTTTGGCGCCCGTTTCTCTTCTGCGCTGGCTCATTCTTCCAAGGCAGTCCAGAAGTGGCTTGGAATTACATTGTTCCCGCAGGCTGGCGTCGCTTTAGGGATGGCGGCAACAGTTGGCCAGCGCATGGGAGCGGAAGGCCAGCTGATCCGGAACATTGTTTTGCTTGGTGTCATGATTTATGAGTTGGCCGGCCCCTCCCTGACGAAATATGCGCTGACGCAGGCGGGTGAAATTCATGCCAAAGAGCAATATCTGGCCAGGACTCCTGTTCCTGCTCCAATCGAAGAAGAGCAGGCAGAACCCCAGAGCGCTGTTTAATCCTGCAGGTTTGGGCTTTGGATTCCAAGAGAAAAGAAACGAAAAGAACTGCCCGCGGGCAGTTCTTTTCGTTTCTTTTCTAAAGGGAGACTGAAGGATAGCTGAAGAATAAAGAATAGTTCTGTTTCCAGCATTGAAGATTGAGGATTGAGAATTCAGCTATTTTGCGCAGTCTGGTTGAGCAGATAGAAAAAATGATCGATGCCGGTACAGATTTTCTGCCGGTGATGAAGGTCGTCCAGACGAACAAAGTAGATGTTCTTGGTAAAGGTGTCATAGACAAAATCATCCCCTTCTGCTGAGATCGCAAAGGGAAAGCAGCCTTTGCCAAACAGGTTGGAGGTCTGGCAGATTTCCAGAATGTGGTCCACTGACATCGGGCCGCTGAACAGGGGCAGCATGCCATAGACTTCAAAGGTTTCCTGTCCGGCACGAAGACAGACGGGCTTGATGGTCTGGCAGTTGTACTTCATGTAATAGTCTTTTAGAACCTCAGGAAGATGAAGATCAAAACGTTCTTCCAGTTCAGTCAGTTCCTGGGCACTGACAGGTTCCGGTCTGCTTTCAGGGTTCAGAAATGAATACATATGCCCCTCCTTTTTCCAGTTTCAGTATAAGGGACAGAGTATGCGGATAGAGAAGTCTTTTTCGAACTCTACAGAACTTTAATGTGAAACATGAATATGTGAAAAGATGGAATAAAGACCGGAATGAATAACATTTCATATTAACGGAATGTAACAATTTACATTTATGCTTTGCCTGACTTTGAAAAACGATGGCTTGCATCCATCTGATCCATCTGATGTTTTCCATCCCTGAATCTTTTCATCCCTGAAGGTTAGAAGATTGAACTGTCAAAAAGAACATCATGGAAAGACAAAATCAAAAAAGGTCTTTCTGACTGAAACAAAGCCAGTCCAGAAAGACCCTTGGAAGGTGTTGATTCTGAGTGTCTGCATGCAAAGGTTGGATTTTGACGAATCTTAGTTGTCATCGCCTTCGTCGTCTTCGTTATCTGCGCCTTGGTGCATCATTGGACCAGGCTGGCCATATTTGCCATCTTCCATGACAACGACCGCCAGGCCATCCAGAGAAGTCTCTTTGAGTTCCATGGGCAGTTTCTTGCCGGTCAGATTCATCGTGCGCACAACCATATCAAAGGAAACCCGGTTTTTCTTCACATTGCGCAGATACTTAGCCAGTCTGGCTGCATCGACAGCCCGCGTGGAGGCGACCGCATTGCGTTCAATACACGGGATCATGACATAGCCCATAACGGGATCACAGGTCAGCCCCAGATGATGTTCCAGACCGATTTCAGCGGCACATTCAATCTGCTCATTGCTCATTCGATCGCAGCTGGCGCAAAACGCCGCAGCCATGGCACAGGCAGCACCGACTTCAGCCTGACAGCCCGCTTTGGCGCCTGAGATGGTCGCATTTTCCTGGATCAGGTTTCCGATCAGGGCGGCCACTTTTAAGCCGTTCAGAATGGTTTTGCGGGGCATTTCTTTATCCATTGCGTAGTGATAAACAAGCGAGGGAAGCACACCGCACGATCCCATCGTCGGGGCGGTCACAACCGTTCCGCCTGACGCATTCTGTTCACTGGCTGCATAGGCATAGCTCTGTAAAAGCAGGGCATCTTTATCGGCTTCGTTGTCACAGGACTGGGCGGATTCAAACAGGGCATAGGCCACCCGGTCAAGTTTGAGCTTACCAGGCAGCCGACCGGTTTTGGACAGGCCTTTTTTAACGGAGTTGATCATGGCTTTGTAAATCTTGAGAATATAGGCATCAATCTCCTTGCCCTCAACCTGGGTGACGTATTCATCCAGGCGCAGGTAGTTTTTCTTGCAGTAAGCCTGAATGTCATCGAGCGTTGTATGTGGATAGATGTCTTTGGCACTTTCTGGCATCTGGCCATCGATCATAATCTTGCCGCCGCCAATCGAAACATAGGTTCGCATCAGGGATGTGCCATCGGAGTTGATGGCTTTGATGGTCATTGTGTTGGGATGTTCCTGCGGGGTTTTCCAGTCAAACTCAATGCTGACTTTTTTGCCTTTGAGGGTCTTTTTCAAAATGGCATCGGTTAAATGGCCCTTGCCCGTTAAAGCCAGTGAGCCATAGAGAACAATTTCAAATGCATCCGCCTTTGGCGCACTTTGAAGCATGTCCTGGGCCGCCCGCATCGGGCCAAAGGTATGGGAGCTTGATGGTCCGGGACCGATCTTGAGCAGTTCTTTGATTGTCTGCATAGTTTATCCTTCCTGATTCCTGTCTGTTTTGTGAATTATTGGTCGTTTGACTGTTCCTGTCCCCATGTACTTAAATCATCGGGGAAAGCAACGACGACATTTTCGTCCATGGCCAGAATCTTGATTTCAGCTTCCAGATCAAAATCGGCGCTGGCACTTTGAATATCATAAACACCATGCAAATCGAGATCGACCGAACGCATCTGACCATCGACAATTTCGGCTTCGAGCATGCCCTGCTCAATGGACAGGGCGCCATAGGAATCGAGCAAGGTATTGATTTTGGACGGGCTGAACGTGAATGTGTACACATCTCCCTCCACCTTGGCCGAATCAAATAAAGCCTCACGCTCATCCCGGCTTAATTCCAGAAAAGGATTGGGCAGATGGAACCCATTGTCATCTGTAAGGCCAAGATTGGCAGCCACAGAGGAAGAGCGGGTGCCTAAATAATCGAGATACGTCTTGCCATCCCGTATGTAAAAGGAGGCGAGGGGAAGACCGGATGAAGTGGCTTTGATGGCGACTGCCTGCGGTTTTGAGGTGTAGGCGGCTGAAAAACCGGTTTCCAGGCCGCTGAATTCAATTGTTCCTTCGGCCTCTAAAGAACTGGCTTCGCAAAGCCGGTTGTAGGCGGTAAAAAATGTATCCACAGCGGCGGCTTTCGAACTGGTATTCTGGCAGCCGCCAAGAAGTCCGAGCGAAGAGAGGGAAAGAACGCCGCAAAGTAATCTGGTTTTTGTATTCATGAAATTTCCTTTCCGATCCTGTCTTTTTGAGTTGTTCTTCATGGATTTTCTGATCAGAGAATCTGGTTTGTCGTCAGGCAGGATCACTTTAACTTTATTATAGTAGAGGAAGACTTAGCCGGTGAAATGGCTGGTCTTTTTTCCTGTCTGTCTTTGAAAAGTGAACAGGAAAGTCTTGGATTGTCTTTTTGTTGAACATCAGATCCAGACAGACAAACCGTCAGAAGAGATAAACTTACATTATTTATATAGGAAAATAACCTAAATAAACAGTATATGAGTATGAGGAGGACAATGATGATTCTGTTTTATCCAGGTTCTTTACAGGCTGATCCAGAGGCCATGAAACGATTTGAAGCCATCACCAGAAAGGAAGAAGTTCACTGCCTGTGCGATGAAGACCTTGATCGCTCGCTTAAAGAACTGACAGGTGGCAAGCCGATTGAATATGATCCCAGAAAACTTTCGCAGACGGTGCCGTTTCTGTATTTTTCAGGGTATGAAATCGCGGAGGTATCGCGCCTTCAAAATGAGATCGAAAAGGCAGGTCTGCCCATTGCAGCCATGGCCATTGCGACCGCAAACAATCAGGAAATGCTTCTGAAAGATCTGATGGAAGAAGTGGGACGTGAGGCGGCCTATTTTGCCAGGCGGGAAGAACTGGCCAGTCTGCTTGAGCATATTGATCCCGTAAAGCTCCAGGCCAATCCCGACTATTTCAAGTGTGCCATGTTAGCGGCCAGCCTGCTGAAGGAAGAAGAGCTTTCGGAAAAAATGCTGGATACGGCGCTGACAATCATGCATTCCTTTGAATCTGACCAGTAAGAAGGATTGGATTGGAAAGTGGAAAGAGAGAAGATTTTCGCGCAAGCCAGGGACAGAGCGTAAGAATACGCCCAAAACCGCTCAATGGAACGGATAAAGTCCATCAAAAGCGTGCTGGTGTTGGTTTGCAAAGGCGTTCTGAACGCTTTGGTAGGGACGTTTTGTTAGAGCAAATTCCAGTTTTTGGCTTAAAAACGGAACAATTCAAAAAGAGAGACTCTCTTTTGTGTTGATCCGCTAAAATGAATAGACTGGGCCTTTGCAGGCCGGCTTGAAAAGAACAGTCAGGCCCCCAAAAAAGCGGCTGGACTTTTACTGGATTGCATAAACAAAAACACAGAAATTCAACGTCAGACTCAGTCTTTGATCCTGTCATCTGCCAATCAGAGTGAACCGCTGACCAAAGAAAGCTGGGCCTGCCATCAGAGGATGCATCTCAAACTTTAAGAAAGGGTGAAATCATGCAGATTGTAATTGCAGGATTGGGAAAGGTAGGAACCTTCCTGGCCGGAGAACTTTCCCTGGAAGGACATGATCTGACCGTTGTCGATACGCGATCGGAACGCGTCCGGGCGGCGACCTCGAGCTTTGATGTCATGGGGATGACCGGCAATATTGTCGCTCCAGATACCATCAATGAAACGGGACTGGATGAGGCAGATTTGTTCATTGCGGTGACGACCAATGATGAAGTCAACCTGCTGTCCTGCCTGCTGGCGAAAAAAGCCGGCTGCCATCGGACGATTGCCCGCGTGCGTTCGCCAGAGTATTCCGCGGACATGGACTATTTAAAAGAACAGTTAGGACTGGATATGATCATCAATCCAGAACTGCTGGCCGCTCAGGAAATCGAACGTGTTCTGGCTTTGCCAGGTGCCATTGATGTCGATACATTTTCACATGGCATCGGGGAAATTTATAAATTTAAAATTCTGCCCAATTCCGTTCTGGATGGCCTGGCGGTAAAAAACGTACGATCCCATGTGGCTGATAACGTCCTGCTTTGTGTCGATGAGCGCAATCAGCTCGCTTATATCCCGGATGGCGACTTTGTACTCAAAGGCAAAGATAAGCTGTATTTGGCTGGCAGCCGAATCAATGTCATCAAATTCTTCCGCAAAGCCGGACTGCCGACGGCGCCAACCCAGCGCGTCATGATTATCGGAGCCGGCAAGATTGCTCACTACCTTGTCGAAGATCTGCTTAAAGAAGGGATGGAAGTGACGATCATTGATCATGATCTGGCCACCTGCGAACAATTCGCGCTGCTCCATCCAGGCTGCATCATCATCCATGGCGATGGCGCGGATGCGGACCTGCTGCTGGAAGAAGGGCTGATGGAAATGGACGCCCTGGTTTCGCTGACGGGCTTTGATGAAGAAAATGTCTTTCTGTCCATGTTTGCCCACCGCAAAGCGGGCCTGAAGACCGTTACGAAGGCCAACCGGATGTTTGATGAAGTGATTCAGGATCTGGATCTGGATACTCTGATCAACCCGAAAAAACTGACTGCTGAATTTATCGTGCGTCATGTCCGTGCAATTGCCAACGGCACCGGAAGCAACGTGGAAACCATGCATAAACTGGCCAATGACCAGGTTGAAGCCCTCGAATTTACCGTCTGTGAAAATGCGCCGGTCATTGGCAAGCCGCTCTATCAGATGGATCTCAAGCCGGGGGTGCTGATTGCTTTGATTACCCGGGGAGACGAATCGATTCTGCCGCACGGTTCTGATCAGATGCAGGCTGGTGATTCGGTGGTTGTCATCACCAATAACTGTGGATTTACCGATATTTCGGACATTCTCAACACCACGCCTTATCCCCGTCAGAATCAGTCCACCAGCTCGGCTAAAGGAAGAAAGGTGAAACCATGAATCTAAGAGCCGTTCTGTATGTGCTCGGTCAGGTGTGCAAAGCCGAAGCGGCCTTCTTGCTGCTTCCGATGATCTGTGCGATCTGCTATCAGGAATATAATGTGGCGCTGATTTACTTTCTGGTTGCCCTGCTTTGCCTGGGACTTGGCTTGCTGCTGACCTGGGGCCGAAAATCGATGGGCCGCTTTCGAGCGCGTGAAGGGATGGCCGCGACGGGACTGGCATGGATTCTGATGTCGATTCTTGGCAGTCTGCCCTTCATTCTGGCTGGTGAGATTTCCAATCCGATCGATGCCTTTTTCGAAACGGTCTCCGGGTTTACGACAACTGGCAGTACCATCATTCCGGATCTTTCCACGATCAGCCATGGATCCTTATTCTGGCGTTCTTTTACGCATTGGATCGGGGGGATGGGGGTTCTGGTGTTTTTGCTGGCTCTGCTGCCAAGTACCTCTGCCAAGTTCATGAACCTGATGATTGCCGAATCCCCAGGACCGGATGTGTCCAAACTGGTTCCAAAAGTCAAAGATACCGCCAAGACCTTGTATATGATGTATATCGGCCTGACACTGATTCAGATTGTTTTTCTGCTTTTGGCCGGGATGCCGCTGTTTGATACGCTTTGTCTGACCATGGGCACTGCCGGCACGGGCGGATTTGCGGTCCGGCCTAACGGGTTTGATGACTATACCATGCTCCAGCAGGGAATCATTGCGATCTTTATGATGCTGTTTGGAATCAACTTCTCCTTCTATTTCCTGATGCTGCGCCGCAAATGGAAACAGGCGTTCCACATGGAAGAAGTCCTGACTTATATTGGCATCATCCTGGTGGTGACCTTTGTCATTGTCTTATCTGTCCGGGATCGTTTTCCAGATTTGTGGCAGGCGATTCACCATGTTTTCTTCACTGTCTCGTCTTTGATTACGACCACGGGCTATGCGACGGTTGATTTCAATTTATGGACGCCGTTAGCAAGGACTTTACTGATCATCATTATGTTTATCGGCGCCTGCGCCGGTTCAACCGGGGGTGGAATCAAGGTCAGCCGTTTTAACGTTATGGTCAAAGGCATCAAAAAAGAATTTCGCAATCTGCTTCATCCAGGACTCGTAGAAAAAGTCCATATGGACGGAAAACCGATTGCGCATGAAACCGTTCGGGCCATCAATGTTTTTCTGGCTATTTATCTGATCGTGTTTGTGAGTGTCCTTCTGGTTGTCACGATTGACGGCAAGAATCTGGTGACAAACTTTTCTGCAGTCGCCGCCACCATCAACAATATTGGTCCGGGTCTTGGCGATGTGGGTCCAATGTCTACCTTTGCCGGATTCTCAAATGTGGCAAAACTGGCTTTGTCTTTTGCCATGCTGGCGGGTCGTCTGGAACTGCTGCCGATTATTTTGCTGCTTGTGCCGGCGATGTGGCAGGGAACGCATCGCATTACCAAACGGGATCTGAGTGAGCGAAAAGAAGAATGGGAACATTCCCATGCCAGAAAAGAAGAACCGGATGCACCCTGGGCAGGCGAACAACAGAATTCTTCGGATTCAACAGGAACTCCGCCCCCTGTTGCCCGACATGTGCGCATCCCGGAAGAAGAAGACGATCCGGAAGTGGCAGCCCGAAGACGAAGCCGTCGGATTGCCGGATAACCACTCTCCTTCTTACAGCTTTGAGCACTGCTCCGCTGAATCAGAAACTGGCAAAAGATATTTCTGGTGGAAACCATACCGGTACTGGTCTGGCAAATCTTTCAAATTGAAAACAGAGAATCAAAAGCCTGTCGGCAGCTGCAGACAGGCTTTTTCAGGTTCAGATTTTGGAAAAGAGGGGAGGTTCCATGTTGTCACACGAATCCGATAATCGATTCTACGAAAATATTTAAAGGAATCTGCATCGATCTTGCATAGTATAGTCTGGTATCTATTCTTCTTGACGCTCAAAAGGGGCTGTTTGCTTAAAGCAAACAACCCCCTTGAATCGTCCACTGAAGCAGGACCTCTCTAAATGTATCCCGCAAATACATCCTTCCTCCTCATTCTGTCTCTCTTTTTTACAAAAAACAATGTTCGTTTGTCCATCTTTTATAAGCAGAGCTTAGAACAGTCTTGTTTCAGACAGGAAAGCCAGAAAACAGGGGATAATTTTCAAAAGGCAATTGTGGTTGCAATTTCCACAAAAAAAGAGTATGAGCTGCAGGGCAAATCAGATGGCTTTTTGAACGAAGAGGCACAAACTGAATGGAAGAATCGGTTGATCAGGCTGGGCGTTGAAGTTGAAAAAGTGACAAAGACATCGAAAGGTTGTACTCTGTTCTTTCCTCTTCGGATCCCCCGCCGAAGAAATTGAACAGATTCGCCCTGAAAAGTGATCTTTCAGGCAGATGAAAGGCACAACAAGGGTTTAAAAGTTGAAAATGATATCGAGATGCAAAGCCCGCAGACAGAAAGGATGCGTGTGAAGACCGGAAAAGAGCTGTATACGTCTTTTCAGGATGTAAGTCAAGACTTGTATTTTAACTCAAAATCTGAAAAGGTCCAAAAAATGTATAAAATACCCATAAATTAAAGGGGTTGCAGGGAATCTCATTTGCAAAAGGGTAAGGACCATCATACACTAGTAAATTGCATAATAGCCGAAAACTGGCTGTTGTTCAATACTGAAGAAAGGATCGTGCGCATGGAAGGCAATAAACCATACCAAATCGTTCCGGAAGGAAAAAAAGCATTTAGACGGGACTATTCAAAAGTCTCCGGAAAGCTGGAGCTTCCAAATCTGGTCGAAATTCAGACGAATTCCTACGACTGGTTTACCAAGCAGGGAATTGAAGAAGTTTTCAATGAAATCTTCCCGATTGAAAGTTTCAACAAGAATATCAAACTGAACTATAAAGGATTCCATTTTGCTAAACCAAAATGTACTCCGCAGGAAGCCATGGAGAAAGAGTGCAACTACGCTGCTTCTCTTGAAGTTGACATGGAACTTGAAGTGGTCAACGAAAATGGAGAAGTCATCACCAAAGCAGACAGAGTCTATCTTGGTGAATTTCCCCAGATGACGGAAACTGGTACATTCATCATCAATGGTGCTGAGCGTGTCATCGTTTCTCAGATTGTTCGTTCTCCTGGCGCGTATTTCGCGGAATCTTATGATAACAAGACTGGCCGTCAGAATTACAGTTGTGAACTGATTCCTAGCCGTGGTACATGGCTTGAGTTCATGACCGAACAGAAAAAGAACACGAATGGCCGCGCCATCAATGTTTCCATTGACCGTCGCCGTAAGATCCTGTCCTCGATTTTCTTTAAAGCCTTAGGAATGAGCTTCTCTTTGGAAAAAGGAGAAGACGCTTTTGACACCAAGCCTTTGGATACGTTCCTGAAAGCCATTGGCAAGGAAGCAAAAGACGTGGCTGTCGATGAGGGCAACCGCGAATACATGAATCAGTATCTCATGTTATTCAACGGCTTCTTTGGAAAATCTGAAGAAATCGAAAACACACTGCTCGCTGATAAAGTCAAAACAACAGAAGAAGCCCTGCTTTCTTTCTATGAAAACCAGCGCTCTGACGAAATCCCGACTCTGGATGGATCCATCACCCTCATGCAGGCCAAATTCTTTGACCCGCGCCGTTATGATCTGACCAAAGCCGGCCGTTATAAACTGGGCAAAAAGCTCAATGCTGTAGCCCGTACCATGAATACAACTCTTGCCCACGACATTATTGGCGTAGATGGCGAAGTATTCATGCCAAAAGGAACTCATGTAACCCGTGATGAACGCAACGCTTTGCGCGGCGAACTCGCAAAAGGTCTTTACATGAATCCATATCCTTTCAAACCAGAATTCCTCGAAGCGGATATCGTAACCATTCCTGCCTCTTATAAAACAGGTCTGATTGGCCGTGTCCTGGCTGAAGATATCACGCTGGATGGGGTTCTGCTTGAACAGGGTCAGGTTCTTACTCCTCAGGATGTAGAACAGATCGTAAAATTTGACAAACCTGTCAAGATTTATGCGGGTCTGGTGGCAAAACCTGTCACATTAACAGACGAAAATGTTGACGCCGTCCTCAACTATGGTCAGCGTCTGCTCACCTTAGGCCGTCTGACAGATAAAGATGGCCGTGATCTGGTGAACTCCGATCTCGAACCGATTGCCGGCCGCTACACCATTGGTGTAACACCGGAAAAACTGGATGACGCCGCTGTCTTTGATCTCAAAGGCCGCATGCAGAACGAAGATGTTACGGCATGGTTAATCGGTGCAGCCGTTCAGGAAATCGATGTCGAAGATAAAAATGGCCAGCTGGTTCATATTACCGGAAATGATCCGTTTGCCAATATGCATACCGTGACAATTCCAGATATTTATGCATTCTTTGCCTATGATCTGAATGTTATGGAAGGAATTGGCGAGACCGATGATATCGATATGCTGGGCAACCGTCGGATCCGTTCGGTTGGTGAACTGATCCAGAACCAGTTCCGTATCGGTTTAAGCCGAATGGAACGTGTGGTGAAGGAAAGAATGTCCATCCAGGAAGTTGAAAACATCAACCCGAAAAAACTCACCAACGTTCGTCCATTAACTGCAGCGATTAAAGAGTTCTTCTCTTCTTCTCAGCTGTCCCAGTTCATGGACCAGCAAAACCCACTGGCTGAACTGACCAACAAGCGCCGTATTTCCGCTTTAGGCCCAGGTGGTCTGACGCGTGACCGTGCCGGATTTGAAGTTCGAGACGTTCACTCCTCTCACTATGGCCGAATCTGCCCAATCGAGACCCCTGAAGGTCCAAACATTGGTCTGATTTCCAACCTGACAACTTATGCAAAAATCAACGAATATGGATTCATCCAGACTCCATATCGAATCGTAAATAAAGATGGCACTGTATCCGAAAAGGCGGTATACCTGTCTGCGGATGAAGAAGCCGATTACGTGATCGCCCAGGCCAACGAAGTTCGTGATGGCCGTCTGATCCACGATCGTGTCGTTGCCCGTAAAAATGGCGATACAATCATCGCTGACAAATCCGAAGTCGAACTGGCCGACGTCAGCCCGAAACAGATCGTTTCGGTTGCAACTGCCTGTGTTCCATTCCTGGAAAACGATGACGCCTCCCGTGCCCTGATGGGTGCCAACATGCAGCGTCAGGCCGTACCTTTGCTCCAGCCGCATTCCCCGTATGTCGGCACTGGTATTGAATACAAGATTGCCAAAGACTCCGGTGTTGGTATCGTCGCAAAAGAAGACGGAACCATTACCTATGTAGACTCCCTGCGCATTGTCAACACCGACAAAGCCGGCAAGGAACACACCTACATGCTCCGTAAGTTCTCCCGTTCCAACGCATCGACCTGCATCAACCAGAAACCAATCGTTAAAGTTGGCGAAGAAGTTGAAGCCGGCGATATCCTGGCCGATGGACCATCCATGGAAAATGGCGAACTGGCTTTAGGTCAGAACGTAACCATCGCTTATATGACCTGGTACGGCTACAACTATGAAGATGCCATCATCATGTCTGAACGGATGGTCAGTGATGATGTCTACACCTCAATCCACCTTGAGGAATACGACATCGACTGCCGGGATACGAAGCTTGGACCGGAAGAAATCACCCGTGATATTCCAAACGTATCCGAAAACACGCTGAAGAAACTCGATGAGAATGGCGTCATCCTCAAAGGTTCTGAAGTTCACGAAGGAGATATTCTGGTTGGTAAAGTTACGCCAAAAGGCCAGTCCGAAGTTTCTCCGGAAGAAAAACTGCTGCTCGCGATCTTTGGTGAAAAATCCAGAGAAGTGCGCGACAATTCGTTGAAAGTTCCACATGGCGGCGCTGGTATTGTTCACAGCACCAAAGTCTTCAAACGCGGGGATGGATCCGACCTGCCCCCTGGAGTCAATACCCGTGTCAAAGTCTACATTGCTCAGAAACGTAAGATTTCTGAAGGGGACAAGATGTCCGGCCGTCATGGTAACAAAGGTGTAATCTCCAAGATCATGCCAATCGAAGATATGCCATTCATGTCCGATGGTACCCCAATCGATATCATCCTGAACCCATTCGGTGTACCTTCCCGTATGAACATTGGACAGATCCTGGAAATCCACCTCGGCTATGCAGCCAAAAAACTGAACCAGAAATTCGCGACACCTGTATTCGATGGTCTGTCCAACGAAGATCTGGCTGATGTCATGAAAGAAGCACAGATGACATTCGATGGGAAACAGGTTCTTTACGATGGCCAGACTGGTCTGCCATTCGATGAACGGATTTCCGTTGGTGTCATGTATATGATCAAACTCGCGCACATGGTTGACGATAAACTGCACGCCCGTGCAACTGGACCTTATTCCACCATTACGCAGCAGCCATTAGGTGGTAAAGCACAGAATGGCGGCCAGCGTTTTGGAGAAATGGAAGTCTGGGCACTGGAAGCTTATGGTGCCAGCCATACTCTGCAGGAAATCCTGACCATCAAGTCTGACGATATTCAGGGCCGTATTGAAACCTACGAAGCGATCACGAAAGGTAAAGACATTCCAGAACCAGGCGTTCCAGAATCCTTCCGCGTACTGATCAACGAACTTCAGGGTCTGGCCATTGATGTCACACTGCTCGATGACAACAACAACGTTGTTTCTCTGAACTCTTCCAACAAGAATGACAATGCCGTTGAACATGACGACGATTCCATCATTACAGTTGAAGCCAGAGAAATTCCGGAAGGCGAAGAAGAAGCCGGTGAACCACCTCTTGAAAATGATCTGGATCCATCGGTTGTTGCTGAAGCCTTATCGGGAACAACTTTCGAAGGTGATGACACAGAAGACGAACAGACTGAAGACGACGAGTTTGAAGAAGAACGTAAAGAAGTGGAGGATGTACAGATCGAATGTCAGTAAACAATTTCTCCTCGATTCAGGTCAAACTTGCCTCTCCAGAAGCCATTGAAAAATGGTCGTATGGAGAAGTTCTCAAGCCTGAGACGATTAACTACCGATCCCAGAAAGCAGAAAAGGATGGCTTGTTCTGCGAACGCATTTTCGGTCCAACCAAGGATTATGAATGTGCCTGTGGAAAATATAAGAAAGTAAAGCATTTTAATGGCGTCAAGTGCGAACGCTGCGGTGTTGAAATCACCAAGTCCAGCGTGCGCCGTGAGCGGATGGGTCATATTCACCTGGCCGCTCCAGTCGCCCATATCTGGTATCTGCGCGGAATTCCAAGCCGGATGGCGCTGCTGCTGGATCTGACACCAAAACAGCTGGAAGAAGTTGTCTATTTCGTCAGCTATGTAGTCACGGATCCAATGGACAGCGGTCTGAACTACAAACAGATTCTGTCTGAAAAGGAATACCGTGAAAACCAGGCGATTTATGGCCCAACTGGCTTTAAAGCCAAAACAGGTGCCGAAGCGGTTCTCGAGCTGCTTCAGAATGTTGACCTGGAAGCCGAATATACCAAAGTTACGGAACAGCTTGAAAAAGCAACCGGTGAAAAACGTAAGAAATTAATCAAACGTCTGGACACCATCAACGCTTTCCGTCATTCCGATAACAAACCAGAATGGATGATTCTCCAGAACATTCCAGTCATTCCACCTGATCTGCGCCCAATGCTGCAGCTCGATGGCGGACGTTTTGCGACCAGTGATCTGAACGACTTATATCGTCGTGTCATCACCCGTAACAACCGTCTGAAAAAACTGCTGGATTTAGGCACTCCAAACATCATCGTTCAGAACGAAAAACGTATGCTTCAGGAAGCTGTCGATGCTCTGATCGATAACGGCCGTCGCTCCAAACCAATCACGGGTGCCGGCGGACGTGCCTTAAAATCACTGTCCCACTCCTTAAAAGGTAAACAGGGACGTTTCCGTCAGAACCTGTTAGGTAAACGTGTAGACTTCTCCGGTCGTTCGGTTATCGCCGTAGGACCAGATCTGAAGATGTACCAGTGCGGTATTCCACGTGAAATGGCGATCAACCTGTTCAAGCCATTCGTTATCAACGAAATGGTGAACTCTGAAATCGTCGGCAACGCCAAACAGGCTGAAAAAATGATCGAAGCCCGTGACGAAAGAATCTGGCCAGTCGTAGAAAAAGTAATCGAAGGCTATCCAGTTCTGCTCAACCGTGCGCCTACGCTGCACCGCTTAGGCATTCAGGCCTTCTTGCCAAAATTGGTTGAAGGAAGAGCCATGCGTCTGCACCCGCTGGTATGTACCGCATTCAACGCCGACTTCGATGGTGACCAGATGGCCATTCACGTGCCTCTGTCTGAAGAAGCCCGGGCGGAAGCACTGGTTATGATGCTTGGTTCCCATAACATCCTGGGTCCAAAAGATGGTAAACCTATCGTTACCCCTGGCCAGGACATGGTTATGGGCAACTTCTATCTGACAATGGAAGAAACCAAACAGGAACTGCTCGATGAAGCGGAACGCTATCGTCAGGCCGGTGTCGAAAAAGAAGCAGCAGCCTGGGAACGCTATGCCAACGCCGAAGGTACAGTTTACTCCGATATCGATGAAGTTATGCTGGCTTACAAGACTGGACAGGTTCACCTGCACAGCCGGATTGCCTTGCCAGTATCCGGTCTGAACAAAGAAAGCTTTGGTCCAGAACATGCCAATGATTATCTTGCTACAACTGTCGGTAAGATCATCTTCAACGGTATGTTCCCATCTGACTTCCCATATCTGAACGAAGTTTCCAAAGAAAACTTTGAAAAGACGCCAGAAAAATACTTCATCAAGCCAGGAACCGATGTTAAAAAATTCATCGCGGACCTGCCAACGGTTGAAGCTGTAAAGAAAAAAGACTTAGGTAAAGTTATCGCCGAAGTATTCAAACGCTACAAAGTCGATGACGTTGCCGAAATTCTTGATGAAATTAAATCCCTTGGATTCAAATACTCGACCGTGGCCGGTATCACTGTTGCCCTGTCCGATATCGAAGTTGCTCCAAATAAGGAAAAACATATCGATGAAGGCCGTGAAAAAGCTGACCAGCTCAAACACCTCCAGCAAAAAGGTCTGCTCACCATGGAAGAATGGGAGCGTCACCTCAATAAACTGTGGGCTGATGTCAAAGACGACATTGTTGAAGAGCTGATGAGCAACCTGCCGCGTAAAAACCCAATCAACATGATGGCGACCTCCGGTGCCCGTGGTAATACGTCTAACTTTACCCAGCTGGCTGGAATGCGTGGTCTGATGGCCCGCCCTGCCAAAGGTAAATCCCGTGCCGGTGAATATGTTCCATCCATCATCGAGGTACCAATCTACTCTTGCTTCCGTGAAGGTCTGAACGTATCTGAGTTCTTTATTTCCACTCATGGTGTACGTAAAGGTCTGACCGATACCGCCCTGAAGACTGCCGAATCTGGTTACCTGACTCGTCGTCTGGTTGACGTTGCGCAGGATGTCATCATCAAAGAAGACGACTGCGGAACCGATAGAGGCTTCTGGGTAGAGGATCTCGTTGACCGTAAGACAAACACGGTCATTGAACCTCTGTATGATCGTCTGGTTGGTCGTTACTCCAAACAGGATGTTGTCAATCCGGAAACTGGCGAACTGATCGTCGAATCCGATACGTACATGACGGAAGACATCGCCAAAAAGATCGTTGATGCCGGCGTTACAGGCATGTACATCCGTTCGCCTTTCACCTGCAAATCCACCAATGGTATCTGCGTGAAGTGCTACGGTAAAAACATGGCAACCGGTAAAGTCGTTGAAGTCGGTGAAGCCGTTGGTACAATGGCTGCCCAGTCTATTGGTGAACCAGGTACTCAGCTGACCATGCGTACATTCCATACCGGTGGTGTAGCCGGTGGTGATGGTGGAGATATCACCCAGGGTCTTCCTCGTGTAGAAGAGCTGTTTGAAGCCCGCCATCCAAAAGGTGTTGCCGTTATCGCCCAGATTTCTGGTGAAATCGTCTCCATCAAACGAATTGATGGTACACTGCGCCAGGAAGTTGAAATCAAAAACGAAACCGAATCTGTTTCCCATAAGATCAATGCCAACCAGACCCTGCGTCCATGGGTACAGGTTGGACAGGAAATTGAAGCGGGTCAGCCGCTGACTGAAGGTCCACTGGATCCAAAAGAACTGCTTGCAGTTGCCGGTGTCAACCAGGTACAGAACTATATCCTCAAAGAGGTTAAGAAAGTTTACCAGTCTCAGGGTATCGAAATTTCTGATAAACATCTGGAAGTCATGATCCGTCAGATGATGAAGAAAGTCATCGTCACAGATCCAGGCGATACGGATCTGAATACTGGTGTTCAGTTGTCCTTAAATAACATTACGCAGATTAACCGTGATGCACTGCTGCAAGGTAAAGTTCCAGCGACCTTCCAGCCAATTCTGTTAGGTATTTCGAAGTCCTCTGTTGAAACCGACTCCTTCCTGTCGGCTGCCTCTTTCCAGGAAACCACAAAGGTTCTGACGGATGCCACCATCAAGGGTAAAGTCGACCACCTCGTTGGTCTGAAAGAAAACGTCATTATCGGTAAACTGATTCCTGCTGGTACCGGATGCAAAGGTCACCGGGCCCAGAATGATGAAGTCCGTAAGATGGCTAAGAGACTGCGTGACCGCCGTCTGGCTCGTCAGGTGGAAACGCACCACGATACCAACTTCGAAAAATTTGCCAGCCAGGCCATGAAGGAACCAGAAGAGATTGATCCATTGCTGCCAGAAGTGATTGAAGATCATTCCTTACTGGAAAATGATTCCATCCTCAATGACCCGGAAAGCTTTGCTGAAGCTCTCGAAAAAGCGGACGCAAAATAAGCCAGCAGCTATGCCCATTCAGGCAGAAAACCAGGTTGTCCGTTTTAAAACCTGATCTGCCCGGATTGAAGCCATCCTGGCTAACCTCGGAGTTGCTGCTTTCAAGACATTTCCTCACATCAAAGCCGTTTTCCTCATCGATAGACATCGATAGAAGAAAACGGCTTTTTTGATTTTCATGTGCCAATAGCCAATAGCCAATCGGCTGCAGGTGGCAGGTGGCTGTCTGTTTCACTGTCTGTTTCACGCCGTACCCATGAAAAAGCATTCCGGCTTATGCATTTACGGTTCGCTCCATATGGTCTTGTCCGGTCTTGTCCATTTCATACACTCTTGTCCACTCTAGATGTTCTTATGGCATGGCTTTGTACCTCTTATGCATACTGTGAATGCGTTTTCGAATTTCTGAATAGGCTTTCAAAAAATGGGGAATCGCACTTGCATTCTTGATGATGGAGTTTTATGGTAGGGATAGAAAACATATTGGTGGGACCAATTCGATTAAAGAAATGGTCGTACCAATTTATCCGTAAACTGGAAGCGGTATTCCGCTGCTTTCCAGAGATTCCTTATGAAAAGTCGCTCTGCTCGACAAGAAGGAGAACATATGAAAATTTTAGTCTGCATCAAGCAGGTGCCAGAATCGAATAAAGTTGAAGTCGATCCCGTAACTGGCGTCATTAAACGCGATGGGGCTGCCTGCAAAATGAATCCTTATGATCTGTATGCTCTTGAAACGGCCTTTAGAATCCGCGAAAAAATGGGTGGAACCGTGGATGTCATCTCGATGGGACCTCCTCAGGCTCAGGCAGTCATCCGGGAAGCCTTTGCGATGGGCGCAGATAATGGAACCCTGATTTCCGATCGCGCATTTGGCGGTGCGGATGTGCTGGCAACCAGCTATGCGATCAGCCAGGGCATTCAGGCCAGCGGCGAGTATGATCTGATTCTCTGTGGAAAACAGACCATTGATGGTGACACCGCCTAGGTTGGCCCGGAAATCTCGGAATGGCTGCAGATTCCATCTGTTGCCAATGTCAGAGAAATCCGTGATATCGATGAGGATTCGATTACGATCGCCATGGATCTTCCAGACGAAATTGAAATCGCAAAAGTATCGATGCCTTGCCTTTTAGCTGTGGATAAAGATATTTTTATGCCGCGTCTGCCGTCATACGTACGCAAGATGGCTTCTAAAGACAGAGAAATTACAATTCTCAGTCTGAAAGACATGAATGATAAAGATGCTTCTCATTATGGACTGAATGGTTCCCCAACCCAGGTCCAGCGTATTTTCCCGCCTGATTCTTCCACTCACCAGGAAATTTGGAACGGATCGGGGCCTGTCCTTGCCGACCGTCTGTGTGACAAGCTGACAGATCTGAAATTTATCTAGAGGAGAGAGATCATGGCAAAACTTGTAATTCATCCCGAATATATTGAAGATCCCCAGATTTTAGTTGATATCTGCCCATTCGGGGCAATGGAGTTGACCGATAAAGGCCTGCAGATTAACGCAGCCTGCAAAATGTGCAAACTGTGCGTTCGCAAAGGCCCCAAAGGAGCAGTCACATTTGAAGAAGATGCTCCAAAACCAAGTGTAGATAAATCCAAATGGAAGGGAATTGCGGTTTACGTCGACCATGTAGATGGCAATATCCATCCGGTTACTTATGAGCTGATTGGCAAGGCGAAAGAAATGGCCGAAGTCATTCATCAGCCTGTCTATGCACTGTTCTTAGGTCACAATATTGAAGAACAGGCTCATAAACTGCTTCACTATGGTGTAGATGAAGTTCATGTCTATGACTACCCAGAACTTGCCCGATTTGAAATTGAGCCATACACGGCAGCATTCGCTGACTTTATTGAAAAGATTCATCCTTCCTCGATTCTGACTGGCGCCACCACCGTTGGCAGACAGCTTGCACCGGGTGTCGCGGCCCGCATGAAAACCGGCCTGACCGCTGACTGCACAATCCTGGAAATGGAAGAAAACACCGACCTGTCTCAGATCCGTCCAGCCTTTGGCGGAAACATTATGGCCCATATCAAAACGCCAAATAACCGTCCACAGATGGCCACCGTTCGTTACAAAATTATGAATGCTCCAGAGTATCAGCCAGAAGAAACAGGAACGATCATTGATGAACTCATCAATCCGGAAAAACTTGCTTCTCATGTTGAAGTTCTGGATATTGTCAAGAAGCCAAAAGAAAAAATGATTGAAAACGCCGATGTTCTGGTTGTCGCAGGACGGGGCGTGAAAAAACCAGAAGACCTTGAAATGCTTCAGGAACTCGCTGATCTGCTCGGTGGGCAGATTGCCTGCACAAGACCCCTTGTCGAAGCTGGGGTTCTTCCTGCAACAACCCAGATCGGTCTGTCAGGACGGACCGTTCGTCCAAAACTGATCATTACCTGCGGTGTCTCCGGAGCTGTCCAGTTTACAGCCGGTATGGATCATGCCGATACGATTGTGGCTATCAATGCCGATGCCTCAGCCCCGATTTTCAAAGTGGCCCATTATGGCCTGGTTGGTGATCTGTATGATGTTATTCCTGAATTGATCACCAAAGTGAAAGAACAGAGGAAAGCCCATGTCTGATTACAAACGAGTCGATGCCAATGATATTCTGGCAATTCGCAATATTATCCGTGACGATACCCGTGTTCTGTATGCGGAAAACCTGTCTGATGACTATGGTCATGATGAACTTGGCGGAACTTACTCCATGCCGGATGTCGTCGTTCGTGCTAAAACAGCCGAAGAAGTTTCAAAGATTATGAAATATGCTTCCTTCAACTGCATTCCCGTTACCCCGCGGGGCGCTGGAACCGGCCTGGTTGGGGCAGCCGTTGCGATGGAACATGGCATCATGCTGGATACCACATTGATGAACCAGATCCTCGAGCTGGATGAAGAAAACCTGACGATTACTGTAGAGCCTGGTGTTCTGCTGATGGATCTGGCCGCTTTCGTTGAAGAACACGATTTCTTCTATCCTCCTGATCCAGGGGAAAAATCTGCGACAATCGGCGGCAATATTTCAACCAATGCCGGTGGGATGCGCGCGGTAAAATATGGAGTTACCCGTGATTTTGTCCGCGGCCTGGAAGTCTGTCTGCCCAATGGGGATATCGTCAACTTCGGCGGTAAAGTCGTAAAGAACTCTTCGGGTTATGACCTGAAAGATCTGATCATCGGTTCGGAAGGAACACTGGCGATTATCACAAAAGCCACCTTAAAGCTGCTTCCAAAACCGAAAAAAGCAATCTCCTTGCTGATCCCATTCCCGACACTGA
The DNA here is from genome assembly GCF_034745455.1 of Allobaculum sp. JKK-2023. Lineage (NCBI taxonomy): Bacteria > Bacillati > Bacillota > Erysipelotrichia > Erysipelotrichales > Erysipelotrichaceae > Allobaculum > Allobaculum sp. JKK-2023. The sequence goes on from NZ_JAYERV010000003.1 coordinate 2,471,882, forward strand.
AGGATGCGATCAGTACCGTTCCACTGATTATCAAATCCAAATCGATTCCAACGGCCATTGAATTCATGCAGCGGGAAGTCATCGAAGATGCGGAAGAATATCTTGGCAAACCATTCCCGGATAAGCAGTCCGATGCCTATCTGCTTCTGAAATTTGATGGTAACTCTACCGAAGAAATTGAAGCGGCTTACGATACCGTCGCAAAACTCTGCCTGGACAATGGCGCTGTGGATATTCTGGTTTCTGATACCGAAGAGCGTGAAGAATCCATCTGGAAAGCCAGAGGCGCTTTCTTGGAAGCCATCAAGGGATCGACAACTTACATGGATGAAGTCGACATGGTCGTTCCAAGAAACCGGGTCAATGAAATGGTTGAATACCTGCATGGTCTGCAGGAGGTTGTTGATCTGCGGATCAAGAGCTTTGGCCATGCGGGAGACGGCAACCTTCATGCCTATATGCTCAAAGACGATCTGTCTGATGAGGAATGGGAAAAACGTCTTCATGAAGCCATGGAAGCGGTGTATGCCAAAGCCAGAGACCTTCACGGACAGGTATCTGGTGAACATGGAATTGGCTTTGCCAAAAAACCATACCTGTATGAATCTCTTCCCGAAGATTCGATGGAACTGATGGTCGGCATCAAGAAAGTCTTTGACCCGAAGAATATCCTGAACCCCCATAAGGTTGCCCAGCCTTAATGGAACGAATCCAGGAAGCGGTCAATCTTGAAGCAAAGCAGGGAACAATCCCATCCCGCCCTGCCCAGCAAAGCAATTAAAAACGAAGTACTGAAGTAGATTAAACCATCAGGGATCATGACAGCCTGGATCTGGTGATACAGAATCTGGGTCGATCAGGTCCCTGATTTTTTGGTGAAATGGCCGATATCCATATGGTCATCTCAATATGGAACTGGAAAACAGTCCACTACAATCAAACAAGAAGAAAAGCTGCCGGTGCGCTGATCGTGCCGTTTGTTCTGCCTGATTTTCGTTCGTCTGGCATCATTTTTACTCGCTCCATCCTGACAGCCGGACAGTCAGGTAAAAACGGCAGCTTGAACTGAATTGAGGAGAATTAGTATGACAACATTTTTAGGCAATCCTGTTACTCTGGAAGGAACACCATTGGAACCTGGCATGATGATGCCGGATTTTGAAGTCATTGACGTGGCTCTCAATCCTGTCCATCCGATGGAAACAAAAGGAAAGAAGATCATCCTGGCTGTACCGAGTGCGGATACGGGCGTATGCTCCCTTGAACTGGCCAAATTTATGAATAAAATGAAAGGCCATGAGGATGTAGAAGTTCTTTCCGTCTCCGAAGATCTTCCATTCGCATTGGACCGCTGGTCGAAAACAGAGCAGAATACTGTAATTAAAACGTATTCTGATTACAAAGATCATGACTTTGCAAAGAAGACCGGCACCTACATGAAAGAAAACGGCTTGCTGGCAAGATCTGTTTTTGTCACGGATGAAAATGGCCAAATCGTTTATGTTGAATATGTCGATGAAGTCAGCCATGAGCCAGACTATAAAAAAGCCCTGGCTGCAGCCGGAATTCAAGAGTAATTCGAATTCAGCAGCTCTTTAGAAATCCACTGATTAACTGAGTCACTGGTTAACTGATTCAATTGGATATAGAAGTGGAACCTATAGAATCACCTATCGCTGGTCTGACTCTGGAAAGTATGTCATTTTGGAGAGTATCCATAAATGTGTACAGTTTCTTAGATCGATTCCTGAAGCTACAGGATGGAAGGTAGTGAAAAACAGCTTATCTGTTTCGAAGTTCAGACGTTCAGAAGTATCAGTCCACTCAAGGCAAAGAGAAAGGCCGGAATTCTTCGGGTTGAAGAATTCCGGCCTTTTTGCGACAGGATCGATTAGTCTGAACAATCTCTTTTGGGCTTATTGATTCTGGGTGTGTGTTTTCTTTCAGGAAAAGCAGAACAGGTTCAGTCCGATTTCTTCACTGAATTCGCGATCGACAACGCCTTCGATGATTGTAATGATCATCTCGCAAGTGGCGCTGATATTGGCTTTGTTGAGGTGGCCGCCAAAAACCTGGCCCTGATCATTGCCGGCACTCATATGCAGATGAGAGTAAAACTCGCCATGCATGGTGTTGATTGTGCCAGTCAGCGAAACAATTTCATAAGCTCCTTCAAAGTGGTTGGCATGGTATTGCTTTGTCTTCGTGTCGAACACGCCGACGGTAAAGTCATCGACAGCGCCCAAAGCCTGTACGCTGGCCAGCTTGATGGCTTCTTTTTGGGCAATGATTTTGATCTGTTCCAGAATGTCTTCGCCCGTGTCCAGACGGGCAACGATCGTGTTGTTAAATCTGCGGTAATCCAAGTTCAATTTCTCCTTTATTTTCAATGTCCTGATTCAATCTCCTCATTCTAAGAGGCTTTATGAAACAACTCTGTCAGAGGACTCCGTGGTTCGGGCGCTTCTGATTGAGGTTTACTCTTTATATTATGAACGATAGTTCACCATGTTCATTGAAATGAACTGTCCAAAATCATTTTTATCCTGAGCAAATTCAGCGGTTGTAAATACTCTTTGAAAGGCTGCCATTGCCTTGAAAATCAAAATGGTACTTTTGCATTCTGGCATTCAGACGATTATGAAGATCGATGCACTTTGAGTGAAGAGCCACTTATTTTGCTTACAAGGGATTTACGCTTTTTCTTCTTGTCAGTAAGATCGACGAATTTTATCTGAATGTTTTGTACTGGACTGAACTTGAAGCAGCCTTTGATATAGAAACTCAGATCACGGTCAAAAAGAAATAAGAAAAGCCCCATTTCTGCCTAAGAAATGGGGAAATAAAAGCAGTCTGTTCAACGAAATGGACAATCAGAAAGATAGTCATCTGGAGCAGAGACCGAACAGGATGCTATTGGTTCTTGATGCTCATAAAGGTCATTCCATCAGGCGTATACAAGGTATAGGATCCTGGGAAGCTGTCTTTGAGATTCTCTGGAAGAATGCTGTATCTGTCCTGAACGAAGGCAGGATAGTCTTCAATCGGTTTATCAGGAGAGGCAATGTAGAAATCCATTGGGGCGTACAGGCCAGCGAATGGTTCCAGCATGATCTTGGAAAGATTTCCCTCATGGAGGACTGTATTGACCGGCTGGATTAAGTCGCTTGAAACGACGTGAACTTTCCAGGTATAGTCATCAACTTTGACTGGATCTGAAAGCTTTCCCGTAAATTCGCTATATTCAGAAGCGATGCCTGGCCGGATAGAAAGTCTCGTATTGGTTTCCCGATAGGTTCCATCGGCATTGATCGTCATCGATACACTTGGTCCGCCAGCGCCACCCCAATTCTTCAAGGTGAATTCCTGCCCAGCAAAGCGTTGATATAAAGATGGATCTGTTTCTTCATATCCATCGCCAAGCACATTCCAGGCTACCTGGTCATACAGCCATCCCGAGCCAATCAAGGAATCCTGTTCGGTGCGGCTTGTTGTATAGTTGTGGGAACCTGATTTTGCGTTTGGATTGTAAGCCGAGTAAAGACTGATATCGCCGCCAGAATAGAAAACAGGTTGGGCACCATTGTCCATCTGCCACCCGGCAGCAACCAGAGAGTTGGCTTCATTCAGATCTTTGGTGTAATAATGGTCGCCGCCATCCGCATTAGGATTGTAGACTCTGTAAACAGGCGCGCCTTCTGTCGGCGCCACCCATCCAACACCTTCAAAAATCCATCCTTTTTGGACAAGGTCGGCTTTTTCATCAGAGTTTGAAGTGTAGAAGTGTTCGCCGGTGTGTCCATTATAAAGGCGATAAATGTCCTGACCAGCCATGATAGGCTGATCGTCTGCCAGAACTGGGGCTGAAAACAGAAGTGATGTGCAGCAAACCGCCGCAAATGTAGAAAGAATATTTGTTTTGTGTTTCATACTTAACCTCCGGGATACCTAAGCAGCAAACAAGTTGTTTTCGAACATATACGCAATTCTCATACTCCATTCTATCTGATGCCAGACTCCTGTTATTTACGTTTAATAAAGGAAGATTCGAGCGAATCATAAGAATTGCTATTTCAGTTTGAGAACCTGTGACGTGTCCTGTCAGATGACAGTCAAGTTCTAAAAATCCGCCGGATTTTTCAGTGGCCTGAAAATAATCGCAATCAATACTTTTTCTTGCGCAAAACCGTAAAACCAGTTCCAGCCAGGGCAGTACCGCTGATTGCGAGCAGAGCACTGTATAAGGAACCATCCACAAAGACAGCAGTATCTGGTGATTTTTTGACAGTTGTAGTCGAAGTGGTGCTGGTGGATGGCTGACTGGCGTTCTGGGAAGTCTGAGAAGTACTCAGAACGGCCAGATTGAGCTCAGCCGGACCAGCCAAGGCTGAGTTGCCAAGAGCATTGGCAATGCTGGCAGAGACTTCTTCACCTTTATAGGTCACTCCACTCATCGCTTTCTGTAAAGCAGCGGGAGAACCATCGGCTTCTGTTCCATCATACTGAACATACAGATCCAGCACACCGCGAGTATTGGCAGGAATCTGAACGCTCGAAGGAACATCGGAAGTCAGAATATAACCGGCTGGAACATTGACTGCATAATTGGTATCCAGTGTATAGACAGGAGTACCACCACCAGCAGCTCGATAGTACTTAAAGGTCTGTGAATTGATCAGAGTGCCATCTGGAAGCCACAAGTTAACAGTCAGAGCGGAAGTGGAATCTTTTTTCTGGGCGCCATAGATGGTATTCAATACTGTATCGTCCGTAATAACAGGTATATCGACCATGGAAGAAGTACTGTTGTAAGACTGGCCAGGCGTTGCGAGCAGATAACCTGCAGGAAGATCAAAATCATCATCCGATGCAATTTCACTTCCGGCGGGAACAGTCTGAGTGGCCACAATATATCCGGCTGGATCGACAAAGTTACAGATAGTAGCTGAACTTTCAGGATCGGTTTCGTACCGAACGGCTGGATGGATTTGAGCCACGGAAGCCGGCGCAGAAGCTGCCACAACTGGAGTCGTCGCCAGCATCAGCGTGCAGACTGCACCGAGAATATGTGAACATTGTTTTCTTTTCATGAGTAAATCTCCTCGTATTTTGTTTTTTGCTTGGTATTGATGTGTTATCATCTTAAATGGTATATGTTTCTTTTTCAACCAATAATAAGAATATTAATGAAAATTTAATTTCCGAAGTCAAACGGCAAAGTGAACTATACTATCTAAAAACAATCCATATAGTTGTTTGTTGTGATTTAAATGGAAAGACATGGATTATTTTAAATATTTACAGGAATATTATAAGTGAATTTTCAAAAGTGAAGCCTGATTTTGACTTAAGTAGAAAAGCGAAAAGGTTTTGAACAGCGCACACAAATGCGAACCTGTTCAAAACCTGAAATATGGATCCTGATCTATATATCTGGCCGAATTCTCTGGCTGAAACGCTTGGTTCACGCAGAACTTTCATAAAGGGAGGAGGACTTTGGCTGAACTCATAATTGCCAGAGAGTATACAACTAACGGATATTGGCCAGCTCCTAAAGGAATTGCCATTCTGTTCAGGAGTCCTGTAAAGAGTTTTACCGATCATTGTAAAGCCATGAACATCAAAATCGAAGAAGTGCCATTGCCTTTTCAGTACAGGAATTTTGAAAGACAAGGGGGAAAGGCAAGTGACATCTTCTTCAAGGAGATACGGCTTTTGAGAAGCCGGCCTTTACAGTCATGGTGGGGATATGACAGAGCGAGGACGGCTTTATAGATCTTTACAGGTGGACTATATAATAGTGTGGATAATGGACAATCTGATTTTCATCAGATGTATAGGCATCAATATAAATCAGGACATTCTGGTCATCGATTCTGTAGTAATTTGAAATCCCGGAAGGAAGATTTGAGATTTTCTGAATTTCCAGTTCTCCATTCTCCACAGTCGCAATATTAGTATTCGCATCAAAATCGACATAGAACAGACGATCATCAAAAGCTGCTCCAAGATTTTTTTGGCCTAAATCACCATTCTCGTTTTTTAAAGGTGAGATGGATCCATCCCTGAAATCAAGAAAGTCATAAACAAAATTCTTGATATCGGCCTGGTTTCTTCGTCCAAGAATGATTCCATCCTGAATTGGAATGACAACAGAAGCAACAGAATCGTAGGGAACAGAAGTCAGTTTCCCATCGCGATAATAATAAACATTGATTCCGTTATTACCCTGGGTAGTAAAAGCCGGAATGGAATAATCATCATGGAGTTTAGAGTTGGTAATCATATGCTCATTGCTTTCGCTCGTTTTTGAAGACCAGATCGGAACAACTTCCAGGTTGGAGTCAATCTGATAAAGTGTTTCTACAGAACTGTCTCCTTCAAGTGTCCAGGCAAAGAAGGTCACGATTCCATCGTTTGTCCCAAAAAACGGGGTGATCGAGGCGTCGATTATTGTTCCTTCCCAGATTTTGTTGCCATCTACTGTAATGTAAGCACAATATCCATCATCTGTTGCGGTCACAAGAGACTCATAAAGATGACCATCCTTTTCAAAGAAGTCCCAGACTCTTTGATTGGATTGCGGATCACGGGTATGAATTAGTTCCAGTTTCTGGTTGTCCAGATCATATCGATACTGACTGACGGTTGGATACAGATAGCTGACCGATGGATCCAGAGTCTGAAGATAGAGTGTTTTATTCGTAAGATGGTCATTCTGTAAAAGTTGACCTTCTGTTAGTGTAAGGCCATCAAGCGGATGAATCTCTTTCTGACTGACTTCACTGGTTTCGTTGACCTTACCGGATATGTGGCTTGCAGGTTGATCAGATGTTTCTGAGCTGTTTGACTCATTGGTATTCTCCAATCCAGAAATCTGCTGGTCTTTGGAAGATGAAGTTTCGGTCGTTTCTGGCGGTGATGCAGATGGATTCTGACAGCCAACGAGCAGAAAACCCAGTGCAAAAAGATAAATTAATCCTTTTTCAATATAATGACGGATTCTTCTCAGGAGAGTCATTAGAAGATATAATAGCCGCCATTTGCGTTAAGTGCGGATGACATTTCACCGGCCGAACAGTACCAAATATCAACGGCCATGCTGGGGTTTACATCCCAAAACCAAGTCGTCTGGCCATTTCCGTAACCAATTCCAACAACGCCATGACCAACGTTTGGTCCACCGTTCAAAACGGATGAGTTAACACTATAGATTACTGGATAATTAGCGTTGATATCAGCAACCATGTTTGGGTAGAAATATGACTGCGAGTTATTGCCAAGCTCATAACTAGCGCCGGTAAGCTGGGCAATTACCGGAGCAGCCCTATCTACATAAGTGCCGTAAGAAGGGTTTGTACCCATGCTGGCGGCCAGGTCAGACTGAGAATATTTAATGCCGCGAACATACTGGATGACAATCTGCGCACATGCAGGAATGCAGTAATATCCATTTTCCTGGGTGTATTTGGGAACGTTTAAAATCTTATCTCCAGCACGGGTGGTTGCGGTTTCATTAGCCAGAGGCTTCATTGACTCAATCTTTCTGTTGAGTTTGGCGATGTTCTCTTCAGACCAGAATTCTTTTTCACCTTCTGGGCTGATGGAATTCATTCTGACTTCTTGTTGCTCATCTGTTTCAGTTTCTTCAGCATAGAGGGAAACTGGACTTGAAAGAATAGTTGCTGCTACGGAAAGAGCACAGAACATTTTATAACGATTTTTCATATTTTTCTCCTCATATAGATAAAGTCTTAAGGAACCGCTAAATATTAATTTCCAAAATCAATTGATAATATTCTTTATATAGCAAATTTAGCAGATGACTCTTGGGCTTTATTTCGATGCTGTTCCTTATTGATAAGTAGTAGATAGAGTGCCCGAATCATTTATGTGTCCATGAATGTTCGGGCGGTTCCTGTAAAAAAGCAGTCGACAGAACTTCATATTTTTCTCCTGTTTAAATGAGGATCTTACGCAAATGTGGTTTTTAACACTAATAATCGTGGCAAATGAATAAGCTTGCATCATTCATATTGTTGATTAAATAACAGCGCCTAATTCAAGATGAGTTTTCCTATCCCATTTTGGGTTGTTAAGCTTAATCGCAATTGTCATCGCCGATAATAGTGATGATAGCTAAACACACTATTTACGTAAGAGCCTTAAATGACCATGTTTCTTTTTAGTAGATTCCAATGTTATTGCATGATTCTCTTTTGTCTTTTCTGAAATTTCGATTTCTTTCACCCTTCACCATTTTTGTATTCTTTTAAAAATACACTTCTCTTAGTGGTTTTATTTACGTATAGTTAATTAGCAAGATGGAGGATAAGTAGTTATTCTGATACTTCACCATTTCCTCCGTGAGGCATGATTTCTTTGATCCAGCAATAGTCTTCAGTCTGATGCACAGGGCAAAATAATGGAACTATTGTCAGACCAATTGATAAAACGATAGCGAAAATATGGGTCACTGTTGTTTTTTTCATTTTTTCCACTCCTCCGGTCTTTACAATTTAAGTCTAAAGTGGGTTTGAGAATAAGCAAAGCCCCCTAAAATTCGTGAACTTAACGGTAAAAATAAAATGAATGTATATAGTAATCTTGGTTTTTTTGAAAAGCAGCTACGAAAGAGCTGCGGCTATTCTTTGGAAAATGTGTCACATGATATTGGAATTTCAAAAGGTTTTTTGAGCGAGGCTGAAAATGGAAGAAGAATTTTAAAGCGAGAAGCTTTTACCAGATTTCTGGAACGATATGGAATTGATTTTTCTTTGGACGAATCCCCTGCAAACATGGCCCAGTCTTTATTAAATGATTTTGTATTGGCTTGGATCGATCGAGATTTTGCGGATGAAGAGAAGATCAAAAGAAGGCTGGCGCATAATCGGCCTATCTTACAGAAGTCTTTGGGATGTCTGCATTTACTTCTAATCGATATCTTTTTATCTGTTCACCGTTATGCGCAGGTCCCCGATGTTCGAATGAAGAGATACTTAGAAGAAATTGATGACTATCTGCCTTTCTTCTTGCCAGACGAACAAGCTTTAATCAATTTTCTCAAAGGCTTTGAAGCAGTGAAAAAAAAGAAATATCCAGCTGCACTGGATCGCTATGAGAAAGCTTTGAATATATTAGACCGCAAACAATGGCCGGAACTGGAAGGCATCATCAAATTCCATCTGGCTCATGTCCTGGGGACTACTGTTTCGTTTTTTCAGGCGTATAAAACAGTACAGGAAGCGCGTTCCATTTTTGTCAACCATAACAACCATATACGGATGCTTCTGTGTGATAACAATAGTGCGTCTTATCTCATCAGTATGCAGGAATTTGAGGCGGCCAGGGAGTGCATTCGGAATATGCAGCGTTGTCAGAAACGATGGTTTCATGACAATCAGACCTATTCAAATACAACGACGCTTATGATTCTTGCCTTAACACTGGAGGAAGAATTCGGGCAAGCTGTTCAATTTGTCAAAGATCATCCTTTTCCAATTGAAAATGGTTTTATAGGAAATCTCTCATTGATTCCATATTGCCATTACAGACTGGGACAATATGAAGAATGCCTGAAAGTGATTGAAGATTTATCAAAAGAAAAGCCGACTGCCGATGACTGTGCACTTTTTGAGATTTTAAAGTGCATCCTGAAAAAGGATTCTAAAGGTGTTGAAAAGGCGAAATTGAAAATGGCGCAGATCTGCAGCAGACAAATGAACTGGTGCATGTTAATGGTTCTCTATCAACTGATGATTGCCTATTATGAATCAGAAAATGAAATAGAGCTGCTCAATGAAGCCTATCGTCAGCAAGTGCAAATTTGGCGGCATAAAATGCCTGAATATCATAAAAATTTAAAACAGCAAGACCCAAAAGTTCACACCCAAACTGGTGTTGCTTCCAACAAAGTTGGAGTCTGATTTTCGCTGACAGAGTGGGTGTGATCCTAATTCATCCTGAATTTTCAGGACTTTTCTACCAACTAAACTGTATTCATGAATTCGTACAACTTTTTTAGATCGACCCCTGCTGAATCTATAGGAAAGGATCAGAACGAATTGGACAAGAAATTCAATCTGTCCAAGGCGCAGGCTTTTTGCTGGTCAAAGGACAGAAGCTGTTTAAGAGGGTCGGGCTTGATGGAAAGGGAGAAAATGGAGGCCTGATATAATTTGGGCATCTGAAAGGTGGAATTTGATGCAATTTCATAATCTCTCTGTCCAGCAGACTGCTGAAGAGCTGAAAACCAGCTCATCCAATGGTCTAAGTGGGCAGGAAGCTGAAAGTCGACTATCCAAGTATGGTCCCAATCAGCTGAAGGCCAAGAAAAAACAATCCAAGTTCTCGAAGTTCTTAGATCAATTTAAAGATCCGATGATTCTGATTCTGCTAGCGGCTGCCGCAATTTCGCTGGTGGTTTCCATCATGAATCACGAAGGCATCAAGGGGTTGTTTGAACCGTTTTTAATTGTTCTGATTGTTGTTGTGAATGCGGCAATGGGGGTAGCCCAGGAGGATAAAGCCGAAAAAGCACTGGAAGCTTTACAGTCCTTGTCGGCTCCAAAAGCCCGGGTAATTCGCGATGGAAAAGAAACGTTGGTCGAATCGAAAGATCTGGTTCCTGGAGATCTGATTCGATTAGATGCTGGAGATTTTGTGCCGGCTGACGCTCGGTTAGTCCGTTCATCATCTATGAAATCGGATGAGTCGGCTCTGACGGGGGAAAGTGTACCAGCAGAAAAAGAAGCTACGGCTGTCATCGAAGAAAAAGCACCGCTGGGAGACCGTAAGGATATGATTTACTCTGGCTGTACGATTTCGTATGGCACCGGTATGGCAATTGTTACGGCAACCGGCATGGATACGGAAATGGGTAAAATTGCCAACCTGCTCGACAGTGAGCAGGAGACGATGACCCCTCTTCAGAAAAAGCTCAACCAGCTTGGAAAATATCTGGGAATTCTGGCGATTGTCTGCTGTGCCATTATCTTTGTGATTGGCTTGATGGATGGTCAGAATCCGTTGGAGCTGTTCATGACAGCTGTTTCGCTGGCTGTTTCAGCAATTCCTGAAGGTCTGCCAGCGATTGTAACGATCGTTCTTTCGATTGGTGTGCAGAGGATGGTTAAGAAAAATGCCATTATCCGTAAACTGCCAGCTGTTGAAACATTAGGCTCGGCTTCAGTCATCTGCTCAGATAAGACTGGAACCCTGACCCAGAATCGCATGACGTTAACGGAAGCCTATGTGGATGGTTCCAATGCGATTGAAGACATTACAACATCCAACTCGGATGGTGTTAAAGAATTACTGAAATATGGAACACTCGATTCGGATGGATCGGTTACCTGGGATGGCAAAAAATGGATCCATATCGGGGATCCAACGGAAACCTCAATTGTTATGGCTGCCCAGAACAACGGCATGCCAAAAGATGAACTGAATAAAGAATATCCGCGGATAGCTGATCTGCCTTTTGACTCCGATCGTAAAATGATGACAAGTATTAATAAGGTTGGAGATAAGTATGTAGCCATCACCAAAGGGGCTTTCGACCAGATGCTGCCACGCATTACACATGGCAATACGGAAGAAGCCAAGAAGATTAACCAGCAGATGTCTGAAAATGCACTGCGTGTGATTGCAATTGCCAAGCGTGAATTTGATTCCATGCCTGAAAATATCACCAGTGATGACATTGAAAAAGACCTGACCTTCTTAGGCATGGTCGGTATGATTGACCCACCTAGAGAAGAAGCAGCTCAGGCAGTTGCCGAAGCCAAGAAAGCAGGGATCCGTACTGTGATGATTACGGGAGACCATGTTGTTACAGCCTCCGCAATCGCAAAAAAACTCGGAATCTTGCGTCCGGGTGATAAAGCTGTCACTGGGGCAGATGTCGATGCTATGACAGACCGGGAACTGGAAAAAGAAGCTCCACAGATTTCGGTTTATGCCCGTGTTTCTCCAGAAAATAAAATCCGGATTGTTAAAGCCTGGCAGAAACTTGGCCAGACTGTTGCCATGACCGGCGACGGTGTCAATGACGCTCCAGCCTTAAAAGCAGCAGATATCGGTGTTGCGATGGGGGTTACCGGAACGGATGTTGCCAAAGGCGCTTCGGATATGACACTGAGTGATGATAACTTCGCGACAATCATTGCGGCTGTGCGAGAAGGCCGTGGTATTTATGCCAACATTAAAAACGTTGTTGGCTATCTGCTGGGAACCAATATTGGTGAAGTCCTTGTTGTATTCTTTGTGATGCTGCTGTGGAAACAGTCCGCGCTGCTTTCGATGCAGTTATTATGGATTAATATGGTCACTGATTCGCTGCCTGCCATTGCGCTTGGCATGGAGCCAGTTGATGATGCTGTTATGAATCAGGCGCCAACGCCAAAAAATCAGGGGATTTTTGCGAATGGCTTTGGCACCCGGATTATTTTACAGGGAATGATGTTTGGTCTGCTGGCCATTATTGCCTTCAGAATTGGTGAAACCTGGACCGGTTCGGAAATGGGAGGCCGCAGCCTGTGCTTCATGGTTCTTGCTTGTTCTCAGGTTGTCCAGGCGTATAACATGCGTTCTGAAAAGAGCCTGTTTAAGATTGGTCCATTTACCAATAAGCATCTGAATATGGCTGTAGCAGCTTCGACTGCCATGATGGTCATTGTTCAGTTTATTCCAGGCATTATGACTGCCTTTGGTGTGATGTATCTACCATGGCAGCTGTATCTGATTGGCGTGCTTTTGATTTTTGTTCCTGTTCTTGTGATGGAAATTTCTAAAAAGTTTGGCCTGATCAAGCATGCTGAAAATGTAGAAGAAAAGTACCATGAGAAAGTCGAAAAGGAAATCGACTCTCGGACCTTAGATCCTGAAGACAAATAGTTTCATTTGTTTTGTCTGCAGGATGAACATAGGCGTTCTAAATTTGTAAGTGGTTTTTAAATCACCGGCTCTAAACCATTGGGTGGATTTTCCATCTCACAATTGGTTTAGAGCCTTTTTGTATGCCGTTTAGCAGGCTTTTCCAGAACGTAGGAGAACAGGGTTGCAATATCTTTTCCAATTGCCGAAGCCAGGTGCGTTTCGTTTCAGTGTCTGGATGATTCTGTTCCTGTCATCAATCAGACTGGAATTGAGATGGCTGTCTTGCCGGGAAATGCCGGGACAGGCTTATCAATTCATTGTTTCTTGTTCAATGGAAGCAGGCAGAACCCAACAAATAGGATCCAGGAAACCCCCACCAGAATCCATCCGATCTGGGAATAGTTGAAGGACAGTGTTCCGGCCATCATGCCTTCAGGTTGATGGAAAGAGGGAAAACTATAGCCAACAATCAGCAAAACAACACAAAGTAAAAGGAACCAGTACAGTCTTTTGCTTTCTGGTAATTGCTTCTTCAGCCACACCCAGAGAACTACAATCAAAACAAAGAGAAGAGCCATGATTACAACAACCCATAAACCTTCTGAACCAGAGTGAGACAGAAATCCGAACAAATTGAGTAGGAGAAAAAACAGTAGAAAAAGCCAGAAACGGGATCTTTTTCCGGATGAATTTTTGGTATGCATCGAATCGTCCTCCTTGAATATGATTAGCAAAATATACCTGCAAAAACAGTAAGATGAGGATCCATGTGATCTTTACTCCAAAGCTGTCAATTACATTTGCTTAATCGACATTAAAGAATATAGATAATTTATAAGAGGTTATTGCACTTCGGGTGGATAAAACTGACAAAATAGAGTCTCCTTGGAAAACCGTCTGCCATTTCCCATCTCACTTAAATTGCCTTTTGAAATTTTTAAATCTTTTGAAACATTGTCTAACGAAAAGCTATGCTTCTTTCTGAGCATTTTTTCGATGAAGCCTAAATTATTAACAGCATCCCCACATCTTTCCCCCTTATGTTCTCGAATTTTTGGGGCTATAAATCGTGCGAAGAACATACTAGTATTAAATCACAAAAAAGAAGGAGAAAAATCTTGATGAAGTATTTTAAGACATTGATTTTAGTTCTAAGCCTTTCGTTACTCATCGGAACAGCAATCAGTCCAAAGTTCTGTGAAAAGCATCAAGTAGATGATTATTGTTGGATAGAAGAGGATAGACCTTATGGTGGAACAGAAACAACAATGGAAGACTAATAAATTTAATATAAGATTATGTTCTCTTAACTTAGGAATTATACTGACGCTTACTTTATGCGGATGTCAGGAAGATTTATCTTTGATTTCTGATAGTTTACCTTCGAACAATAGTCAGAGTAGTCAGAGTACTAATATCAGTCAGAGTACCAATATGGAAACGTCAAGTAGCGAAATAAAGACACTGAGTGAAGCAATAGTTGTTCCTCCTTCAACTTTGGACTATGATCAAGTGCCTATTAGTGGGTTGTTTGTTGATTCAAAGAGGTATGAGTATCCTAATGACACTAAATTTATTCTTACCTATTTAAGCGAGGATAACGTCCTATATGGCGAAGGAGATGCATCCAGTGATCGAACAGCCTTATTTTTGGCATCTTATGATTTAAATGATGGAGAGCAATGTCATTTAGCTAGAAAAATATGACCTCAAACTTTGTATAAAAATCAAAGACAAAGTGGATGATAGGAATAGAATTTGCTGCTGATTATATCCATATGCACCAACCAAGCACAAAATATACTGATTGATTTGGCTGTATTCATCAAAATAGGTGCACTAAAAACAACCCTTCGATAAGAGCCGTTTTTAAGAACTGTATGGGTGGTTTGTATCAATAAGATGCGCATATAATGCACTTATCGATAGGTGAACCATATCAAACGATTGGGATGGAGATTTCGCTTGAAGCTCCTTTCCGGCCGAACGGGCAGTTTTTCTCTTAGCAGCTCCTCGGTCAGAGCTTGAAACTCCGCTTTTGTAATTTGACAGATTGTTCGTTTTTTCGTCCATTTCGGAGTAAACGTGTTCCTGATAGCCCGTATCGCCTTAGTTGTATTGATTTGGTATTCATAAGTTGTCTGCTTCTCTTCTTTATTATCCGATTGAGATGATTCAAGAACACACTTTTTGATCTCGGAAACCAGATTGTAGAAGATAAGGGATGAATAAATCTCCTGAATGATGTATTCTGCTTTTATCGAGTGGATACGTTTCATTCCTATTCCATATTTAAGCCAGGAGAAACTCTGCTCGATTCGCCACCTTAGGTGGTAAATAAATCCAAGAGCCTCCGGAGGAAATTCTGCTTCATCCAGATTGGTAATCAGTCCTTCCCAGACGTTGTCGCCAATCTCGATAGCTACCACCCTGCAGTCAAAATCAATAAATTCAGATTCTTGATCAATCTGTCTCATTGATTTTTTGACCAGGTATTTCATCTGGGGGTTTTCTTTTTCCTCTTTTCTTTGGTGGTGGGTAAGAATGCGGCTGATCTGCTGGTCTTCTGTATGGTCAAGCTGTGTATAAGTCAGGCAGCTATACTCTCGTTCTTTCATACGTATGAGGTATTTGTGCCCTAAGGATTCAATAAGCTTACACAATGGATAAGAAAAATACCCTCTGTCCATGACAAAGAGAAATGTCTCGCCAGGATAAGCTTCGTGAATCTCCTTGACCATTTTCATAGCAGCGGCCCGCTCGTCTTTGGACCTCTGGTCTTGAGTGACGATGGCTAGATATTTGTCATTAAGTACGTCATAGGCAGCGTTAATGTGAATACCGGCCCGGATGATGGTTTCCTTGTTCTTGGCATAAATGATGTAGTCAGGTTCATCTTCATTTGGCGCAACAGGTTCATTGGTTCCATCAAAGGCTATTACCCTTAGCCCTTTATATTTTTTATCCATGTAACAAAGTGCCAATGTGGCTTTGTGCAGTGCTGAAAATACGCTGACTGGAGTCTTGGCTTTTGTCTGAACAAGTGCCGAAGCAGATGGTCTTACACTGCCCATGCCGAAATAGTTCATGGATAAATCGGAGAGTGTTGATCCATTCCCGATAATGGATGTATTCAGGAAATGGAACAAGTTTATTTTTGATGATCGATAATGACTTCGTGAGAAAGCTCCTGTTTGAGAAGCAAGAATCTTCTCCTGTTTGTGGGCAAATTCCTCAAGGAATTTCATGAATCTTTGATAAATCACGGACGGCGAAGTAACTTTAGTTGCCATATTTTCCTCCTTATAAAGTTATGTTTTCAACGTGATAAGGATTAAATTAGACAATTATAGAGTTGTTGTCAAAGCTAATTTTCGTTAAACCAGAAAATATAAAATCCACCATCTGTGCACGGATGGTGGACAATACTAACTATCAAAAACTAAGCTAAATGACATTGTGATGGAGAGTTTAAGAAAATTGCTGATATGAATAGCCAATCAGAACAAGCCTCCATTGGAATAATTTCCGCTGATAAAGATTTAGTCATCTATGAAGAAAGTGATCAATCTAATAATACTTCTCGATATTATTTATATGATTTAAAAAACGATAGTGCTAAAGAAATCTACTCAATTGCCAATATTCCAGCTTTGCATTATACACAAGCGGTCATTTCATCAAATGGAATAATGTTTAATTTTTATAACCCAGAGAATGGATTTTAGGTTCTTACGCAAATGTAGTTTTTAACACTGGTGATCAGTAGGGATTGTCCGCAATGACAGTCCCTTTTTTGATCATTTAAATAAATTAATTATCTTTATTAGGTTTGTTAAGCATCTATAATCAATAACCTTATTGCTCATTATTGTTTATTTCATTATCATAGAATTTCATGCTCTTTAAGGGGTTTCTGAAAGGACTGTGGTGACAATGAACAAACTGAGTTTTATCCGTATTCACGAAGAGAATAAGCCTGTTCACGATATTGAGTCCTCTCTCTTTGGTGAAGATTTGATTAAAGATGCTGACCGACAGGATTATCGGGACAAGTATGGCTGCCTCCACTTTTTTCGTATTCATGCTCCAGAAACCGGGAAAATCAGTGGACCAAACGGTGAAAAATGTATTTCCACAAATGGATATCAGGAACGCATCTGTCAGACCATGCCTGTTGGAGGCCAGACTGCTTATGTTCATATTCGCCAGGAACGCCTTGTCTACTTCAATAAGCATGGTAAGAAAGTTACTTTTGTGCTTCCTGTCAAGGGATACCGCTTTAATCAGCGGAAAAGTGACGAACTTACTGTTTTTCTGCTGTCTATTTCACTCTTCTGCTCGGCAAATGTGGCAGCACACGTGTGCCAGTCCATGGGCATTGATGTCTGCCATGATACCTTTGTTACGCGTCGAATTGATTTGACATAATACGTTAATTTTTATTGCAGTTATTTGCTCCAGAAATCTTTCTAAACATCTTGATTTCAATAAATCGATATGAATTATCGCGTCACTTTCTTTTTCAAAAATATGACCCTTGGCTTTTTGATAAAATTAGTTATTGATAATTAAAAATGAGATCCGATGCATTTCTTGCATCAGATCTCGTTTAACTATTCAGAAAGGCAATTCTGTATTTGCCCATTCTTTCGCTTTTTCGAAACTATAGTATTCGTACTGGGCTACAGGGTCTACCGTGTCCCAGATCCGATAAGGCCCAAAGATAAACTCTTCAATTTCAAGACTTTTCATCTCCTGATTTTTACTGCTTCCGTACGCACCAGTTCGGGCCTGTACAAAAACTGTACGGTGATCAGGATCATAGCCTGTAATTGTATAGCGCGGCTCTTCAATGCCATCTGACCTTACAACGACTGCGTGGCAATGCTCCGATGAAAGGTACTTTCGGATGAGATATTCATAGGCCGGAATTTCTTCGTTGCGTGTCTGTACTGCCTGCGCAGCTTCTTCATAGCTTGATCCTTCTTTCTTCAGGTAGTGAAAGAGATCATAAGGATTAAATGTTGAATACATCATCTTCATCTCCAGTTCATTTTAAATGTCAAGTTCACAGTCTTCACGGGCAATGGTTACAATATCAGCTGTGATCTGCCGCTTTTTCTGTGCAGCTGCTTCAATCATGCTTTTGGAAAGAAGCGAATCCATAACCCTTACTGAACCCTGCGAAAAGCGCCAGGCTGCTTCAATGGCATCTTCAGAAAATACCGGTTCTTCGCAGCCCGATTCCTTCAGACACCACTCAACATACTGTCCTGCTTCTTTTCGACTCAGGCCATTTGCGTGATAATTCACGATGATTCGCTGTCTGAGAGATTCGTTGATGCTCTGTTTTAAAATTCGATTCAGTCCGGGAAGACCCGAGAGAATCAGAATGCAGCAGTCACGAGAATCCATTTCAAAGTTCAGAAGCATAACCAGATCCCGCAGAATGGCATTGGATAAATATTGTGCTTCATCAATGATAATCACCGGCGTACATTTCTTTTCCTCGCACTGATAGCGGATTTCATCTTGGATTTGCCGAAACAGGTCAACCTTTTTATATTGCGGCTCAAGACCAAGCTCACTTGAAAGCATCCGAAAGAACTCCGCAACAGTGACAGTTGTCATCTGCAGGTAAATCACTTTAAACGAAGCTGGATTAAGGTTGTTGGTAAATTCACGGATCGCAGCAGTCTTGCCAGTTCCGGGTTTGCCAGTAATCAGACCAATTCCGCGAACCTTTTTTAAATGTTCCAGTCGACCTTCAAGCTGCTGAATATCTTCTGTTTTGTAAAGATGCCGGTAGCGTGAAGATTTCTGAAAGGGCAGCTGCCGCAGGCCAAAGAATAATGTCGGTTCCATTACTGTGTCTCCTTATGCGGGTAAACAATATGGCGTTTGCGATGGGTATAAGCATTTTCATGCTTATCTACCTTTTTTACAGAAATCTGCTTGTTTGAGATCGGATCCAGGATCCATGCCCGATCATCATTAAGAGGGTCGATAAAAATTTCGATTTTCTGCTTCATGAATTCTGAAGGAACTTCGTAAAGGACATTCTGAACCGAAACAGTCGAGTTTGTTTTGACTTTTCGCTCATACCTGCAGACAAAGATAGAATCCAGTTTTTCCAGAGGAATTTTATGGATGTATTCCTGATCCATAAGGAATCTTTCTCTTGGTGTCAGACAGGTACCATCCTCTTTGGCTAGAGAAGAGTGAGGTTTATTGATATACTCAGGGTAGAGATAGTGACTGAACGAGCTTTTTACTTCTGCCAGGTCGTTGAAACTTGTCCAGTCAATCTGATTGAGCCATCCTTCCTTCAGGGTTCGGTTCAATCTTTCTACCTTCCCCTTCTGGGCCCCATCCCGCACAGCACAATAACGCAAAACGATTCCTGCTTGTGCGCAGGCTAAGGCCAGATGGTGGTTTTCATAGGTTCCGCCGTGATCAAGAAGCAGCTTTTCCGGTCTTCCATTCCGAGCGATTGCGTCCTTAAGCACTTCAAGAAAATTCGCGGCATTATCGTGGGTATAGATACCGTACCCAACAACCATCCGGCTGGCATCGTCCACAATGAGCATCAGACAGACTTTTTCACCATTTAAATTCTGCAAGAAAGTGGTGTCTGCCTGCCAGCACTCGTTGGCATGCCGGAACTCAAAAGCCTTCCTGTCCTTATTCTGATGAATGGCAGGGAGCTTTTTTTCTGGTCTGGCCGTTCTGACAAAGCGATCAATTGTTGACTGAGAAAGCGAATCATCAATAATACCCTCGTCTTTCAGCCTTTCTCTCAGCTTCACGTTGGAAATTCTTGGAAACTGATCAAGGATCTGACAGATTCGGCTTTGAACCTGGGGAGTAAGGGCGCGAAACACCCCCTGGTCTTTTCTGCTGCGCGAAATAAGACCATCCAGTCCCGAAGATTCAAAGCAGTGGCACCACCAGAGAAGGGTGCGTGGACTGTAAAACTTTGATACCCCAGTGACAGGGTTCATCAATGGCGATGAAGCGATTTTTTTGGCTAAGGCATGTCTGGATTCATCCTCTTTTTTCCGATGAAGGATAGGGGAAATGACGCCAACTTTCCAGATTGCGATCTTTTCTTTGTTTTCCTGATTCAAGATTTCACCTCCAATAAGATCAATCCCAACATACCATCAAATCGGCCGCTTCTACTATGTCCAAATGATTTGAGTGTGGTCATATGCATAAATTCCATACCCCATAACAGATGAACGACCAGTGGCTTGATATTGGAAAGTGACGCGTAAAAAAAGATTCACTGTGGATGTGAAGAAAATCAACAAGAAAGTCTATGAGCCTCTTAGAAGACTGGGCAAGCTTGCAGGCTGTCCGGCCTCTGGACAACTGATTTTGATGGGCAAGTCTGGTCTGCATAATTCTCCAGTCCTCGGCCGAGTAACGATTAATCAGGCTGCGAATGGTGGATCGGGGTAAATGGAAGTGCGTGGCAGTCGTCTGAAACTGCTCTTTCCCCGGGCCATAAAAATAGCCAAGAACACATACCAGAAAACTATATGTAAAGACACAGAAAGGACATATCCAGAGCGGTAAAAATGCATGATATGGATGTTCACATGTTTTACATTCGCAACGAAAGACGGTCACAGTCAGATGAAATGGTTTTGAATTTTTACTGGTATATAGATAGCGTTGGTAATGGGAATGAACCTTCATTTTGCCAACAGTTCCGCAACAGGGACACTTAGAACGTATCCTTAGAGCATTTTTTAGATCCCGGTCATAACGGTTTTGAAAGTTGGATGAGTATGAACTTGGATCAATGCTTGGGAGTTTTCCGACAATACACATGATAATCACCTTAGAATAATTTTAATCCAACTGTTAACGTTCTAAAATGTAAATTTAATATGATGCAAAAAAGCACAATCCATTTCATACCTGCCTAGGCAGGTATGAAATGGATTGTGCTTGAAATCCCGAAATCTATGTAATACAAGATGCCTCGTAACACCATCACCAGAATCTACAAAAACATTACAATCGTAGATAACCCTGATATCAAGGCCATTGGTGTCGATGACGTCAGTTCCAGAAAAGGGCGAACCTACCACACAGCTATTTACGATCTGAAAACGCACCAGGTTATTGCGCTGCTTGATGGAAGAGATGGCCAGGCACTTAAGGAGTGGCTGAAAAAACACCAGAAGGTTAAGATTGTAACCCGTGATCGTGCTTCCGCTTTTGCTTCAGCGATTTCTGAGATCTTGCCAGACTGTACTCAGATAGCAGACCGTTTCCACTTATTCCAGAATCTTGTAGGCCGTATTAAGGATATTTTGAAGTGTGAAATTCCATCTACACTCTATGTAAAGGATGGAGAGATTACTTCAGTAAAACCTGAGACAGAGAAAGCCGCGCCTGCTGTTGCAGAAAAAGTGGAATATGACAATACACCCGTTGCCGAAACAAACTGCCAGATCATCAAAGACAAAGCCAAAAGTGACGATTTTTACGCAGAACAGTATGAAAGACAGGCAAAAGTCTGTTCTGATAAGTACGCAATGATCTGTTCTTTGCGAAAAGAATGGGCTGAGACCGTGAAGCCTAAGTTCAAGGATTTTCAGGAGAAATATGACATCTCCTATCCTACTTTAAAAAAATACCTGAAGATGACGGAAGAGGAAGTTGAAGGAATAAAAGAGGTTAGAAAGCGACCAAAGTATAAGACAGACATGGATAACTATATCAATATAATTTATAAAATGGTTATTGATGGCCATAAACCCGCTGTCATCTATTCATACCTGCAATCTAAAGGATGCAAGGCCTGTTATGGTACGGTCTTGCATTATATTCATCAGATGAAGAATACTCATATCAAAGACGAACTCATAAAGCCTTTTGACTATGACAGGGGCACTGAAGCGGTTCAGGTCAAACGCTACGACATCGTGAAATACATGGTAACCAGCGATCGGGACAAGATGAAGGAGACTGAAGTTGCGAAAGTGTACGAACAGATTCTGGATAAGTATCCTGCAGTGAGATTCTGCGATCAGCTCTGGAAGGATTTCCATGAGACATTGATGGGAGACAATCCAGATAAACTTGACTGGTTCTGTACCAAATATGAGGAGAGTAGAATCCAAGGCTTTATAAACGGCATAAAAAAAGATATTGCGCCGGTCAAGAACGCAATATCCTATGAGCATAGCAGCGGGTTCGTTGAAGGCGGCAACTGCCGCTATAAGCTTGTCAAACGCACCATGTTTGGCAGAGCCAACATTGAACACCTGTTCCATAAGTTTTATGCCCAATCTAGTATAACGTGTGGTGGATTAAATGCCAGAACTTTGTTAGCAGACTGGATTGAAAAATCACGTTGGGAAGACAAAACGGTCATTTAAACAATGATCATGAATGAGAAACAGTCAGAATGAGAGGCTTCTACTGATCACTAGTGTTAAAAACTACATTTGCGTAAGATCCGGATTTTATACGAACCAATTCTATTCATTTCAAGATGAAAATTTCACCGTTGTTGAAAATGATAACTGTGGATTTCCAATCGAATGTAATGGATTATGGTATTATCTCAAAATTGACAATCAAAACTTAGTAACCCAACTGATCGAGCTCGATTTGTCCACCCGAAATAAAACTGTTCTATACGAAACTAATAATGGAGATAATTATATTTCAGGTCTATATAGCAATGGGAATGAAATGTTTATCACGGTAAACAAGGGGAATGAAATATATCTTGGGCGAGTAGACTTAGAAAACTGCCAGATTGAATATTTGATTCAATCAGATTGGATTGAATCTGTTCAAGTGAACGAGGATTATATTTCATGGCTAGGATCAAATACATTATCTGATCGAGTTCGCCCACAATATTACTTATATGGTATCGGCAAGGGTGTATTGTATCAAAACGATGGCGGACCGATATTCCTTGCGGATAATTCAATGGTCTGGGTCGAGTATAAAAAGAAGGATTCCGAGATAAATAAGGGCGAAATATATCAGAATGGAAATACTGATCTGGTTTTGAAAAACTAATCATCTTTTTTAATCTCGTGCTATCTGTCTTTAGACGAAAGGGTTGACTTATGAAACTATTTAAAGCAATACTTATAACTTTCCTTTTTGTGAACGGATTTCCTCTTTTAGGGTGCTCTAACGCGACCGATCAAACTTCAGAATCTAAAAAAACTTTATTCGAAGAATCTTCACTTCTAAACGACAGAAGTATCAATTCAAGCGATTCTAAAGGAATAGAATTGGTGACTGATTCTTCTTCTGACAGCACATTAAAGGATAGTGAGTCTGAAACCACTAAGTTAGAAAATAGTGCTTACGATAGTAAAAACACAGGAGCAGCTGGAATCAAAATTGGAGCAGAAAATGGTGGGAATCAAATTAGCCAAGAGAAAATAAATTCAGCTGATAAGGTGGAAGGACCTTTTGAATCAAATGATCTGGAGCAGACACGATCGGAAGAAAGCACCAGAATAGTGAATCCAGAAGATCAGGGAGCCCGAATTCTAGTTGATAAGATTCGCCTTCCACTTGAATCTATTGTCCAGGAAAATAACTATTATTGTGTTCCAGCTTGTATGCAAATGGTCCTTCGATATAAAGGGATTGAAAAAACGCAAACTGAACTTGCGGGTGAAATGAATACTAGCCCTACCACTGGGACTGAATACGCGGATTTGACCAGGATAGCTAATAAATACTTATTTCAAAATGAAAATGTAGGACCTAATGAACCAGGATACCATATTCAAAGAATTTCGCGTTACGATACAAATCCTGATTTATATACCCAATTTGAACAGCGGGTGCGACAGGATATCGGTACCAATGATCCAATTTTTGCAGCAGTAGATGTTCAGGCATTATATCCTCAACATAAATCCGCCAATCACATGGTCTTGATTACTGGGTATGCTTTGTTTGCGGAAACAGACAATATTGCTTACTACTACTATATCGATCCCTACTATGAGCAGGACAGTGTATATGGAGGTTTAAAAACCGTGACGGCTGAGCAACTAATGAATGCTATTGTCATCAACGAAGAACCGGCCTATATTTGGTAAATAAAGTTGTCAAACCTGAACGATCAAACCATAGAAGCTTTAAATCAGTCTGATGGTGTTCAAGCAGTTTATCCTAAACTTTTCAAAAGTTTTGTTACCTGCTGATATTTACCACTAGTTTTCCGCTAATAGTAATAATTTCGACATCTAGAAAAAGTCAATGAAACGTTTTGAATTGATGACTTAAAATAAACAGTTATCACATATTAAATCGATTTAATTATATATCATTTCAGATTCTTTTTGTTGCTATAGGTGATATTCTCCAGCGGATGAAACATGAATATTTCACGTTAGGGAAATGTTATGGTAAGTATATGAGTAATACCTTTTAGCCGAGTAAGAGCATAGACACAGCTGGTTGATATAACAGCTGGTTGATATATAGGTAACAAAACGCTGCCTATATCTACTTGTGATTTACGTATCTACTTGTGTTTTACGAAAACCGGAAAGGCAGATAAAGCTGCACCTGGCTATGGAAGGGTACTGATCGAAGGACACTGATCTAGGAACAAGAATAGTCAGGTTGAGATGAATTCAAGTCTTAATATGATGAAACGGAGTGCTTATCGGGATAATGTGGGAAAAGACAGCATTTTGATGGAGAGATAACTTACATTTTGATTTCTTTTGAAAGCCGATATTCTGTAATACTTTCGTAACGTATGTTGTTTAGTCTTCTTAATAGATAAGGGAGGAGATGAATTTGAATTATGGAACCACCGATTTCAATGACACTTGAGGCAAAAGGTAAGCCTCTAGAATTATGGTCTTCATTAAAGTATCTCATAAACAATAGAAAGTGGGATCTTGGTCTCATACGCAAATAGAGTGTATAGTTACTATGACTATTATCGACGATAGTGATTACTGCTTAGAACAGTAACTCACAATACAATATATAAACTCGTTTCGGATTAGGTAATGTTGCTTAATCAACAACGCGAACGATTCCAGCTTATTTATTCGCCAGGATTATCGGTGTTAAAAACTACAATTGCGTAAGATCCGGATTTTGTGCGATGCTTGTTCTAAGACTTGGCTTTCAAATGATTATGAAAATATTCAATCTCCCGTTAATGATTAATTAGGATAGAAATAACTCTTATGTCTATCGTGTCTATCAGGCAGATTTCTTATGAAAACATTTGAAAATTGTGAAACAAACTATTCGGAATAAACATCGCTCAATATCCGATAACAACTATGAGGTATAGCAAATATCTGACGATGACCCTCATGTCATATCACAATCTATAACTGAGCGGCTGCTGGCATAGAGGAACATAAAAACTATTGCCGTTTATACAAGGAGAAAAACGTGAAATTATTGTATGCCTTTGCTTTAACTTCCTCACTTGTAGCTTCAGGTGTCGCACCGGTACCCCATCCGGAAGACTTGATTACAAATGAAGTTACAGCGCTTAAAACCGAATTCAAAGAAGATGAAAAAAACTTAGTGACTCCTGAAGACAGCCTTAAAACACAAGCAGAATTATTGGGGGCTGAAGTGCTGGTTTTTCAGAAAAATACAGAACTAGTAGACAACAGCTCTATTCATTCACAAGAAAGTAGTATCAGCAAAAAAGTCAGATCTGAGAAGACAATTTACTTTATTTCTAAGGACCGGTATTCAAGATCTGTTCAACGCATCGCTAATAGTCATGGTACGAGCACGTACATTGTCAGTAATGCGGCAAGAATTAACTCCACTATTGTGTATGATGTTTATACTGACTCTAGTCAATTTAATCATGGGAAACTTCTGAGTACTTCGGGATCCGTCTCCAATTTTAACTCTGGATTCAGGTTCAGTTATGCTACGGTCGTCTTAGGTTCATCAGGAATTGATTATCCACAGCAGAGCGTTACTTCCACTACTTACTCTTCTTCGTGGAGTTTTAGTGCACCTTCTAACTGGGGATATAATCTGATGGGTAATGGATTCTGCTCGATTGGCTCTACCGTTACAGCCTATATTACACGGGACGGAAATACGTTGTATTCAGGAAGCTGTGTTAATAATGTGGGATAACCGGCCTAAATACAAAAAGCAGCTGGGATTGATTGGATTGTTTTTTCTTGTGGGCTGCTCAAATGCTCCAAAGTACTCAGCTTCCGTGATTGAAGATTACCAGCCCTCTTTCCAGGCCAGTGAATACGATCAGTCCACCGTTTTTTACAATTGGCAGTTTTCTGAAATGGAGCCTTTGTCTCGGCTTCGCGTATCTTTTAAAGATTCTTCTTTCAGCGCAACAACTGTATTTCCAGATTCGTCTAATGTATTAAGCGTCGGAGTTGAAGAAGACGGTAAGATCTATCTGTTTATTGAAGGGACAAATGAAAAAGGCGGATCTTTAGGTGGACTGGGAAGCAGCTTCACTGAAACTGCAAAACCAGGCTGGACTTACATTGAGCCTCATACAACCGAGCAAATCCAGTTCAACCAAGAGTTTCCACTGCTTACCTTTCACTACAACCATTCGCAAGATGAACAATGTAAAGAGGATTGCATGGTCTTCCAAGGAGAATTGCTGGAAGAAGACCCGCAATATTCTGAAATTAATGCCTGGCAATTCCGATAAAGCCACTCTCATGCCCTTTCAGCAATCATCCGTGCTAGTTAGATAGTCCCAAGCTTAATTTAAAATGACAGCTATCGTGATCAGGTGATTTTCCCTTCTACAGCGCACAGGCTTATCTAAGGCATCAGAGACCTGACCGTATGAAGATCTGGTTTTGGACGACTAATTATCTGAAAAGCCAGATCTTTTCTTTTTAAAGGTTTGTTTGGTTGAGAGAACTTTTTAGCTACGTATAGCTTATATTCACAGTTAAATTATAACTATCAGGAGCTATCTCATTCCAAGGTTCCCGGTTTTTCTATGGATATTTGTTTCGGTAAGCCTGAATCACACCAAATTTTTCAGCGATTCTTTGTTTTACGAAAACCGGAAAGGCAGATAAAGCTGCACCTGGCTATGGAAGGGTGCTGATTGAAGGTCACTGATCTGGGAGCAAGAACAGTCATGTTGAGATGAATTCAAGTCTTAATGTGATGAAATAGGGTGTTCATCGGGATAGTGTGGGAAAAAACAGCGTTTTGATGGGGAGATAACTTACATTTTGATTTTGCTGTGTAAAAAATGTTGATGATTCAGATTTATCCATTACAATAAAGACAAAATTACTCTCGTGACCTGAGTTTAAATCATTGAAATCTCAAGAAGGATAGTCTGGCGTATCAAAAAGCTCGCTTTTTCTGTCCTGGCAGATTTGCAGGGATGAAACGTCGAGTCCAGGGAGTGAAGAAATTGAAAACGAAAGGGAGATTGTGATGACCACGATGAAACACGCAAAACGAATCGCAGCGGGATGTGTATCGTTGATGCTGATGGCAGCCGCCTATCTGCCAAGTCAGGTGCAGGCTGCTGGAAGTTATCCGCTGTATCGCCTTTACAATCCAAATACAGGTGAACATTTCTACACTGTCTTTTCAAATGAAAAGAATTCTCTGATCTACAATGGATGGACTTATGAAGGTGTAGGTTGGAACGCTCCGGATGAAGGGTGGTATGTCTACCGTCTTTATAATCCGAATACAGGCGATCATCACTACACGATGGATACTGACGAACGCGATTATTTAGCCCGTATTGGCTGGCGCGATGAAGGGACTGCATTTGCTTCTCCCAGCTTAGGCTGGGAAAATACTGCGACTGCGCAGGGAAAACCAGTTTATCGTCTTTATAACCCGAATGCCACTGTGGGTGCTCATTATTATACCACCAGCGCCCGGGAAGTTAATGCGCTTCACAGACTTGGCTGGCGGTATGAGGGCATTGGCTGGTATGCACTCTAAAATATCAGTCAAAACATGTGAGTTCAAAAAGATAAAATAACCTTAACTTGTTGAATAGAAATTGAATTTGGATTGTATTGAACGCAGAGCTCTTCAATGAGATCTGCGTTTTTTGCATCTGATGGAAAGAGCTAGCTTTGTTCATCAGAGAAAGGAGGATTCTGTAGCGGGAAGTCCAAAGAAATCCAGTTTGCCAGGCAAGTGCTCTTAGACATTAGGACCAGAATTCGCTTGCCCAGACAAAAACAACTGAAAACATCTGAACTCGGAGCCGTGATATGGTAAAAGAGAATTGCAGGCTGGGTGACTGAAACTCGATCAAATGCAACTGAACGATGCAACGATTAGATGGATGGAGATGCGAAGGGGAAAATGAAGATGGCCGATGAATATATTCCACCTTTTACGGTAACTGAAGAGATAACTGGTTTGTTGGGTGAAATTGCCCAATATGTCGAATTGATTACTGCTTTTGAGATGCTTCATCCAAATCCGGGACTGAGAAAAGAGAACCGGCTTCGCTCGATTCATTCTTCACTTGCCATTGAACAGAATACACTGACACTTGACCAAGTCACAGATGTAGTAGATGGGAAAGGGATTCTTGGCCCTCCCAAAGATATCGCTGAAGTCAAGAATGCGTAGGAGGTGTATGACAAGGCATCCTTGTTTGATCCATATAGTGTAAAGGATCTGTTACGAGCGCACACAATCATGATGAATAGGCTGGGTAAAGAGGCTGGACGATTTCGTTCTGGAAATGTCGGAGTCTATAATGGGGACCGACTGATTCATGCGGGAACACCAGCCAATTATGTACCCGATCTGGTCCGCCAGCTCTTCTCATGGCTGAAAAAATCTAAATATCATCCTTTGATTAAGAGCTGTGTCTTCCATTACGAATTTGAATTCATTCATCCGTTTGCGGATGGAAACGGCAGAACTGGAAGACTGTGGCAGTCTTTACTTCTTCAAAAGTGGCAGCCGGTATTTGCGTGGCTTCCGATTGAGACGATGGTCCACGAACATCAGGAAGAATACTATCGAGTTCTTCAAATGGCAGACAATGCAGGAGAGTCGACCTTTTTTATTTGAATTTATGCTGCGGATGATTTGCGAAACTCTCAGACAGATTGCAAAGACCCAAAACGAAAGACAGGATGTCGGTACAAATGTCGGCACAAATGTCGGTACAAATGGCGAACCCAAGGAAGAAAAGCTTCTGCAGCTGCTCAGACAAAAGCAGACACTTAGCGCCAGAAAACTGGCTGCTCTTCTTAACCTGACTCAGCGGCAGGTAGAACGAATGCTGGCGAAACTGAAAAGAGAAGGCCGACTGATCCGCCATGGAGCTTCAAAGAATGGATACTGGGAAGTAGTCGAACAGGATAAATCCCAATTATTTTAGGCCTGAAACTGACTGGTCCTTCAGCTCTTCCGGTCCCCAGTCCTCTTGCTGTCAAACCCTCTTGATATAATGAAAAAGCAACGAATGCAGTTTCGCGAGTCAGAAAGAAGGAACAGTATGAATTTAGATGAACTCCAAAATGGAAGCGATATTCGAGGGGTCGCTCTGGATCTTAACCCAGATGAACCTGTAACTCTCACTGAAAATGAAGTCAGAGATCTTGCCCGCGCCTTCACCGCCTGGCTGCGCAAAAAAACAGGCAAAAAAGATATGACCATCGCGGTCGGCCGGGACTCTCGCTTATCTGGACCAAAACTGGCCAGAGCAGTGATGGACGCCCTGGTTTACGATGGAGTTGATGTGTTTGATACGGGTCTTTCCAGCACCCCGGCCATGTTTATGTCGACTTTGTTTGAAGACTTTGATGCAGATGGAGCCATCATGTTAACTGCCAGCCACATGCCGGCAAACCGGAATGGCATGAAGTTTTTCTATAAAGGCGGCGGTCTGGACAGCGATGAGATCAAAGAATTGATTGATATCGCAAAGAAAAAGAAATTTAATCATGGAAAAGGCGGATCCATTACCAAGTCGGATTTGATGAGTGTCTACTCCGAACACTTACGCAATATCATTACGGAAAAACTGGAAGCCTCGCAGGCGGATGTGAATCCTGAAAA
This sequence comes from Allobaculum sp. JKK-2023, assembly GCF_034745455.1. Classification (NCBI taxonomy): domain Bacteria; kingdom Bacillati; phylum Bacillota; class Erysipelotrichia; order Erysipelotrichales; family Erysipelotrichaceae; genus Allobaculum; species Allobaculum sp. JKK-2023. Next base: position 2,501,822 of record NZ_JAYERV010000003.1, read on the forward strand.
CCCGTTGGAAGATCTGCATGTGGTCGTCGATGCCGGCAATGGTGCGGGTGGTTTCTTTGTTGAACAGGTATTGAAACCTTTAGGGGCCAATACAGAAGGATCGCAGTTTCTGGAACCAGACGGAAATTTCCCGAACCATATTCCAAACCCGGAAAATGCCCAAGCAATGGCTTCTTTGATCCAAGCAGTCAAAGAAAACCATGCAGATCTTGGCATTATCTTTGATACGGATGTTGATCGCTCCAGTGCAGTTGACAGCAATGGCAATCCAATCGGCCGCAACGATATTATTGCTTTAGCTTCTGTTCTTGCCGCTAAGCATCATCCTGGAATGACTGTTGTAACCGATTCAGTCACTTCGGATGAACTGGGCGAATTCCTTGAAAAGAAAGGGATTCACCAGCATCGTTTCAAACGCGGTTATAAGAACGTGATCAATGAAGCCAAACGACTCAATGACGAAGGCGTAGATGCCCAACTTGCTATTGAGACAAGTGGACACGCTGCTTTTAAAGACAACTATTATCTGGATGATGGTGCCTATCTGGCTTCCCGAATTGTCGTCGAAGCAGCCAGCCAGTCGATCAGTGATTTGCTTAAAGATCTGGCCCATCCAAAATCAGAAAAGGAACTGCGTCTGAAAATCAACGAAAAGTCCTTTAAAGAATATGGTAAACAGGTCATCGAAGACTTGCAGAATTTTGCAAAGGAAAGTGAATACATTACCGTTGTTGAGCCCAACTATGAAGGCTGCCGGATCCGTTTTGATACTGATCATGGCAGCGGCTGGGCCTTGTTAAGAATGTCCCTGCATGAAAACCTTCTGCCATTAAACATTGAATCCAGTCAGCCGGAAGGTGCAAAGATTATGGCGAAAGAGTTGTATCACTTCCTCAAACAGTATCCTTCGCTGGATCTGAGTCAGATCGAAGAATTCGTCAAAGACTGATGCGCAATATCAGGATTTACGAGATATCCAGCTCTACAGCACATCTCTATAAAATATAAGGAAACAGAAATATCAGAAAACAAAGAAAATCGTCTGCTTTCATCATTCGAAAACGAAGTGAGAAAGCCAGACGATTTTTCTGCTTATGATTGACTTGGTGGTTATCAAGCTAGGGCGAATACCCCATGGCTTGCCATGGGGTCAGTGAGCAACGATTAATAGCCGCTGGCAAGCCACGCCACATCTTCTTCCTGCCAGTGGTAGACAGTCACCAGGGCAATGGCTTCATCGACATCTGGCGTGTAGTTATGGCTGCCGGCTTTTGCGTTTGGATTGTACTGACGGAAAACCGCAAAGCCTTCTTTTTCTGCGGAATACCAGCCGATGCCTTCATCCCGCCAGCCAAGACTGACAAGCGCGTTCTTTTCATCTACGTTGGTGGTGTAGTGATGATCGCCGGCGTTGGGATTATAGATCCGGTAGACCGGAGTGCCTGATTCTTTTGGGGCAATCCAGCCAATTCCTTCATCATTCCAGCCTAATGCGACCAGGCCATCACGTTCGGATGGATCTGCTGTATAGAAATGCTCACCGGAGTTTGGGTTGTACAGCCGGAGCATCTGTACATATTTGCCGCTGTTGAGGGCTGAACTGCTCAGGTTGGATGGCTTCTTATTGGATCCCGTTGGCTGATAAGACTGACCACGCACCTTTTTGTAGTAGGTGTCAAACAGGTTCTGAAACTGACCAATATTCATTGCGCCCGCCGCATACAGATTGCGCTGGGAACAGAAGGTCTGTGAATAACCGAATTTATGGCCATTCGCATTCGTTGTTCCATAGGCCAGACCGGTAACGGTATTGGTGGGCGTCACAATATTGCGATATTGCTGGGTCCCATCCCGCCGGCCAGTCATATAGCGGGCTTTTTCTTCGTCATACCAGCTGCTGTAGGGATTGTCCAGATCCCAGGCGAGGTTTTCAGCGACCTGGTAGCTTTTGGCATGGTAGTTATTGCGGTTTGCATAGTTGAGCTGGACCTGGGCCACAGCCATTAAGGAAGGAGAGACATTGAAATCAGCCAGAGCAGTCTGCTGGGTCTGGTTTTCAATCTGACGATACTGATTCACCCGAGGCAGTTCATCGACAGCCTTTTTCATATTTTTGATGCTGGTAGCATCACTTCCATCAGCTGGATTGGTGAGGCCTTTACCACTGTTGTTGCGTAATCCTTTGGAAGGCTGACCGGTAACGATCCGATAGGCCAGTCGGGCGTCGGCCTGTTGTTCAGCTGAAAGACCGGCTGCTTCATAGGCAAGGTAGCGAAAGAAACCGGCAGAGCCTTCACTGGCCTGATAAGAGCCGGAGGTCTGGACATAAACGGTGTCTTTGGCAAGCAAAGAAAGCGGACTGGCAAAAAGAAGCAGGGCACAGAGCAGAGCGCCTGTTCGATGCCATTTGATTTTCTTCATGATTCTGTGGGATTTTTCCTTTCTAAATCTAAATTCAATGAGTTTACACGCTTTTTTGAAAACTCTTACCATCCATTATCGAAATTTCAAAACTAAAAGTAAAATCGAAGCTGAAAAGGCAGAAAATATTTGGCCGATTCGAACAGATTCCATCAGGAATTCAAACACAGGGGAATTTTGACAACGAAGTCGATTGGAAAGCATCCTGCCCGCTGAGTGGATATTCAAATAAGATATGACCAGAACAGTTAATTTTATTGATAAAAGTGAAAAATGATCAGAAAGTCTGACAGAATCGTGAAAGAGGTTTCTTCGCAAAAAGAAATCGAAAGCGTCCGGATTGTCTGAAAGTGCAGACAATCATTCGCTCTGTGCAAGGAAGAAATCTGTTCGAGATATATCTGAAAAGAGATGTTTTCTATTTCTGCCATAGAAGACCAGAGAAATGGAAGTAGAGTTTTTTAAGGCCAAAACTGCCTATTCTTCAACAGAATACGGTAAAAAATGCCGAGAATCAGCCGGATGATGTCCATCGATGCAATACAGTGGCACGAACGTTGTATACTTTCTTCAGGTGCAGGAAATCTGCGACAGATGTGTTAATAAAAATAATTCAGGTCTGTCTTTATCGACGCTTCATTGAGTTTACCCCACCAATCACCTGTCAAGAAGGCTGTTGTGTCGGAACGGTGAATTCTTCATCAGATGGATTGAAAAAAATTCAGTAGAAAGCGAGGCAGCGCCACCAGGCAGATTCTGGCGGCTCGTCTTACCAACACGATTATCCAACTCAAGACGGTCTTTTCCGTCCTTGTTTTTTTCTGTTTTGAACAATAAACAGAACGTCAGAGCCAAGAATCCAGACACCATAAATATTCCGCCGTTCTCCGGTGTCGGATTGGAGGAGTGCGCCTGTTGGCGGATCTATCCTGCACCTGCACTTTTAAATCGTCTGAAATCTAACCAGCAAAAAGGAAGAATGTTCTCTTTTTGCGGATACCATTTCAGATTTGCGCCTTTGCGCAATCTTTTTGTCTTTGCATGGACCGTGTTCGTGCGAAGACTTTTTTTATGGCCGCAGCCGAAATGGTCCGCCAACGAAGAAAGCTATAAATACAGAAGTTAAAAATATGGAAAGGATATAGAAGGATTACAAGAGTTGTAAGGATAAGAGTTGTAAGGATAAGAGTTGTAAGGATAAGAGTTGTAAGGATATTGAAGATCTGAATTTTTTGAAAGGAATAAGCAGAACGCCAGATTGACAAGTAAACTTGTCATCTTCTATAATTATGACAAGAAAACTTGGCAAGGAGAGTGAAATACTGAGTATGAATAAAGATCAAATCTTACAGGCCAGCCGTAATGAGTATCGTCGACAGGACCTGTCGGAACTCGAAATCAGAGTTCAGAGCGGCTATTGGGCCAGTGTTGCCGGTGCAATTGCACTGGCGGTTGTTATGGTCCTGGGTGGATTTGCATGGGGAGTCGTTTTCTATGCCCCGGTTTTCATTTATTTTTCAATGATTGCTGCGCAATGGACTGTCCGCTTTCTCCGCTTACGCCACAAAACCGATCTGGTTACTGCCATTACCTGTGGCGCCGTGGCCTTGTTGGCGCTTGGTGGTTTTGTGTATCGATTGTTTGGGGGAATTCGATGAATGAAGAGCTGAAGCTGAAAAACCATCTGAAAGAGGCCAGAGCAAAAGCCCACCTTTCGCAGGCCCAGCTGGCCGAACTGGTCGGCGTTTCGCGTAACACCATCAGTTCGATTGAAACAGGCCAGTTTAATCCAACGGCCAAACTGGCGTTGATTCTCTGTATTGCATTGGACAGTAAATTCGAAGATCTGTTTTATTTTCAGGAGGATGAATAACGATGGAAGATATTGCCTTGCTCGTTCTGGGCATTCTGATCAGCATCATGGGAATTGTGAACTGTACCGGAAATATCAGTACGATTCACAGCTACAATCGCCGGAATGTCAAAGAAGAAGATATTCCGCACTATGGAAAAGTCATGGGAATTGGCTCCTTAATCATCGGTCTGGCCTTGATTGTCGCCTATATTCTGAAATTGACGACGAATCTGCCTGCTGAGCCGATCATTCTGCCGGCTTTTATCGCTGGTATTCTTGTCCTGTTGTATGGACAGATCAAATACAACAAAGGGATCTTCTGAACGGGGATCGATTGAAACAAAAATGGCTGCCTGTAATCAATACAGACAGCCGAAAGAATCAGAAGGCAGAACAACTGACTCAAATGGTTGTTCTGCCTTTTGATTTTGGTTTGATTTGTTATCCAGAGATCAGAAATCACTGTTCATTCTGGATATTTCCTCCAGATCCCGCTTGATTTCGGGCTTCCCAAGGAAGCCCGAAAAGAGAGGGCGGGTGTGGCACAATGTATAGAAGGAGGATCAGATGCCGCGATCGTTTCAGTCTATGGCTTTATTCACCGCAGCTTTTCAGGCTGGACGTTCCTGAATGCCACGATGAATAAGGCAGAAAAGAGCACACGGCTCTATGTCCATTCAAAATATGAGTGACGTCTGAAGTCTTGTTTTTGAAGAAAGACTTATTTCTTTTCCAGATCGAATCCGAAGTAGTCAACAGCGTTGTTGTAGCTGATACCTTTTACGATTGGTTCGAGCAGATCATCATCAGCTGGGAATTCACCATCTTCTACCCACTGGCCGATCAGATTGCACATGATGCGACGGAAATATTCATGTCTTGGGTAGGACAGGAAAGAACGGCTGTCTGTTAACATGCCGACAAAGTTGCCAAGCAGACCCAGGTTAGCCAGGGAAGTCATCTGTTTGATCATGCCGGTTTTGTTATCGTTGAACCACCATGCAGAACCCTGCTGGATTTTGCCAACAGCATCAGAGTTCTGGAAGCAGCCGATTACAGTACCGATCAGTTCGTCGTCAGCTGGGTTCAGGGAGTAGATGATTGTTTTTGGCAGGCCGGAGTTGGAGTTTACCGCATTCAAAAAGCCGGACAGCTGAGAAGCTGGAGCGTAGTTGGAGATGCAGTCGAAACCAGTATCTGGTCCCATTTTTTCGTACATCTTCGTGTTGTTGTCACGCAGGCATCCGTAGTGAAGCTGCATGACCCAGTTTCTGTTTTTATATTCGCCAGCAAGGAACTTGAGCAGAGCTGTCTTGTAGGCATCGACTTCACGAGCAGTGAGTTCTTCACCATTTCTCTTCTTTGCGAAGATGGCTTCGATTTCTTCGTCTGCTGCAGGTACGTTTACAACGTAATCTAAGCCGTGGTCAGATACGGAGCATCCGTTTTCCTGGAAGAAGTCGAGGCGGTTCACCAGCGCTTTTTTCAGATCTTCGAAAGTGTTGATTTCGATACCAGCAACGTTTGCAAGCTTGTTGATGTATTCGTTGAAATCTGGCTTGTTGATATTTGTTGCTTTGTCTGGACGCCATGCAGGCAGAACCTGAACGTCAAAGGTTTCGTCTTCTTTGAGCAGTTTGTGCCATTTCAGATCATCAATTGGATCGTCCGTGGTGCAAAGCAGGGTTACATTGGATTTTTTGATGAGGTTGCGCACAGACATGTCATCCTGCTGCAGTTTTGCGTTGGCGAGATCCCAGACTTCTTTCGCTGTTTTTTCACTTAAGACGCCATCATAGTCGAAGAAACGCTGCAATTCGAGATGAGACCAGTGGTAGAGGGGGTTGCCAATGGCTTTGTCGAGAGTTTTTGCGTAGTTGTAGAATTTTTCCCAGTCGGAAGAATCACCGGTGATGTATTTTTCATCGATGCCGTTGGAACGCATCTGACGCCATTTGTAGTGGTCGCCGCCCAGCCAGACTTCAGTGATGTTGTTGAATTTGCGATCTTCATAGATTTCCTGAGGGTTGATGTGGCAATGGTAATCCAGTACAGGAACCTGAGCAGCAAAGTCGTGGTACAGGTGTTTTGCTTCGTCAGTTTTCAGCAGGAAATCCTTATCCATGAATTTTTTCATATATGTATTCTCCTTAACGATTTCAATATCTGTAAAAAGCAGGTAAGTATCTAAACCTATCATAGTTGAAAATGATCAGGAAAACAGTTCAGAGAATCCGCTCCAAGGTGAACTGTAAGCCCTTCAGGCTTTTTCCAGATGTGGAAACCTTTACACAACAGAGTTTACAGAAATCCATCCTTTGGTGCAAGAGAAAACAGAGAAAAAGGCCAAAAAAATTCAAATCATACATTGCGTCGAAAATATCGGAAATCGATGATGAATAAAGTTTATTTTATAAGTCATCTGAATTGACACCCGGGAATGTAAGGGGTTTAGGAAAAAGACGCATGAGAGAATGACTTGAAAAGTTCTGCAAAATTTCTTAAGGATTCCCATTGACATAGGTATGGAAAAAACTGTATAAAATGTGTAAGCCTTTACCCATGAGACGGGTAAAACAACGAGTTCAAGGCTTAAAGGATTGAACGAAAGGATTGAAACGTATGGAAAAGAAATGGATTCAGATTCATCCTTCCGACAAGGTTGCTGTCGCACTGACGCCATTGGCGAAAGGCGAAAAAATCGAACTGGCAGATCGCACAATTGAACTGCAGGAAGATATTGCCCAGGGACATAAATTTGCCCTGGTGCCAATGAGCGAAGGAGAAACTGTAATTAAGTATGGCCAGCCGATCGGAAGGCTGACTGCCCCAGTCCAGGCTGGTGAGTGGGTGCACATTCATAATATGAAAACGCGCCTGGGTGATCTTCTCGAGTATACCTATACCCCCGAGGTGACGCAGATCGAGAAACAGGAAGAGAAAACATTCATGGGCTACCGTCGTGCCAATGGCAAGGTGGGTGTTCGCAATGAAATCTGGATTATTCCAACGGTTGGCTGTGTCAACAACATCGCCCAGGCGATCGAAAAAGGCGCAAGCCATGTTGTTTCTGAAAATATCGAAGCAGTTGCTGCTTTCCCGCATCCATATGGATGCTCCCAGATGGGCGGCGACCAGGAAAATACCAGACAGATTCTGGCTGACCTGATTGAACATCCAAATGCCGGCGGGGTGCTGGTTCTGGGGCTGGGATGTGAAAACTCCAATATTGATGTACTGAAAAACTATCTCAAGGATTACGATCCGGAACGGGTTGAATTCCTTGTCTGCCAGGATGTGGAAGACGAAATTGCAGAAGGAATCAAACGTGTTGAAAAACTGGCCGAAAAAATGAAGGACGATCATCGTGAACCGGTTGGAACGTCCAATCTGATTATCGGCATGAAATGCGGGGGATCTGATGGTCTTTCCGGCATTACCGCAAACCCGACTGTCGGCGGCTTTTCTGACTTGCTGATTGCTCAGGGTGGAACCACGATTCTGACTGAGGTCCCTGAAATGTTTGGCGCCGAAACACTGCTGATGAACCGTGCACAAAATGAAGAAATCTTCAATGAAACCGTTGATCTGATCAATGGCTTTAAAGAATACTTCAAATCCCATAACCAGACCGTGTATGAAAACCCATCCCCCGGAAACAAAAAAGGCGGGATTTCCACACTGGAAGACAAATCCTTAGGCTGCACCCAGAAAGCTGGATCTGCTCCGGTTGAAGGCGTTCTGAAGTATGGCGAACAGGTGAAAAAACACGGCCTGAATCTGTTAAGCGCACCAGGAAATGATCTGGTTGCTTCCACTGCGCTTGCTGCCAGCGGAGCTCAGATTGTTTTATTTACCACTGGGCGCGGTACACCATTTGCTTCTCCGGTTCCAACGATGAAGATTTCGTCCAACTCCCGTCTTGCCCAGGGCAAACACAACTGGATTGACTTCAATTGTGGAGCATTGCTTGAAAACAAGACTCTGGCTGAGCTGAGCCAAGACCTCTTTGATGAAGTCATTGCGGTGGCCAGTGGCAAACAGGTAGCCAGCGAAAGAGCCGGCTTCCACGATATGGCTATTTTCAAACAGGGTGTAACCCTTTAAGAAACCAAAGCAATATCCCCCCAAAAGCAATATCCCCAAAAAGGAATAAACCAAAGAAAGGATCGTAAAGGATCAGTATATGAAAAAACTCTCTTATGAAACCCTGAAAGAACAGGGATACGATGGTTATCTTCTCGAAAGCGCACCGGAAAAAGTGCTGCAGTTCGGTGAAGGGAACTTCATGCGTGCTTTCGTTGACTACTTCTTCAACGAAATGAACAAGAAAGCCGGCTTTAACGGTAAAGTTGTTCTGGTACAGCCAATCGGCAATGGCTCTTTCCGTCTCAACGACAAAATCAATGAACAGGACGGTCTGTACACTCTGTATCTGCAGGGTTTCCAGGATGGCAAAGAAGTCAGAGAAAAAGAAATCATGTCCTCTGTTTCCCGCTGCCTGAATGCGTATGAAGACTGGGATGCCGTTCTCGAAACCGCTTCGAATCCAGATCTGCGTTTTATTTCCTGCAACACCACTGAAGCTGGAATCCACTATGATCCTTCCTGCAAGTTTGAAGATGCACCTGCTTCCTCCTATCCTGCAAAACTGACTCAGTATCTGTACAAGAGATGGCAGAATGGCCTGCCAGGGTTCATTATTCTTGCCTGCGAGCTGATTGATGACAATGGCAAAGAGCTGAAAAAAGATGTTCAGCTGCATGCTAAAGACTGGAACCTGCCAGAAGAATTCCAGAAATGGATCGATGAAGAAAACGTCTTCTGCTCTACACTCGTTGACCGGATCGTTACTGGGTATCCAAGAGCTGAAGCCGCTAAACTGACAGAAGAAAACGGCTACGAAGACAATGTCATGGATACAGGTGAAATCTTCGGTGTATGGGTAATTGAAGGCCCACAGTCCATCTATGATGAACTGCCAATCAAAGAAGCCGGTCTGCCAATCCTGGTTACTGATAATCACAAACCATACAAAGAAAGAAAAGTCCGCATCCTGAACGGTGCCCACACGTCCATGGTTTTAGGTGCATTCCTGGCTGGCCAGAGCATCGTCCGTGACTGCATGTATGATCCAACCATCTCTGCTTACATGAATGAAGCGATCTACAACGAAATCATCCCAACTTTGTCCTTGCCAGCTGAAGACTGCAAAGAATTCGCAGCTGCTGTGACTGAACGTTTCAAAAACCCGTTCATCGACCACGCCCTGCTCGCGATTTCTCTGAACTCCACCGCAAAATGGAAAGCCAGAGTGATGCCTTCCTTAGTTGGTTACGTTGAAAAATTCGGTAAACTGCCAAAAGCCCTGACCACTTCTCTGGCCAGCTACATTGCATTTTACAGAGGTCATGAACTGACTGCCGATGGTCTCAAAGCCATCAATCCTGTAACCAAAGAAGAATACATGATCAAAGACGACCCAGAAGTTCTGGAATTCTATGCGGCCAACGCCGGGCTGTCCAACAAAGAACTCGTTCACAAAGTCCTGACCAACAAAGACTTCTGGGACCGTGATTTAACCGAAATCGAAGGTCTTGAAGAGGCAGTTGTTGAAGCCCTGGATACAATCGACCAGAAGGGTGCAATGGCTGCTATGGAAGCCTGCCTCGAAAAGTAAGTTGGATTGTCGCAGACTGACTTGCTTTTTGACTTGGATTTACCAATTCCCCAAAAGTGAAAGAGCGCTGCAATGTGCAGTTAATCACCAAAACCAGGCCCCTTTTCACAACCCTTGATGAATCAGTGAATCAGATCGTCAGAATACCGCTGACAAATCAAAATAGAAAGAGCAGTTTTCCCATCGCACAGGAAAACTGCTCTTTTTTGTCGGGTTCAGATTAAAAAGATAAACGAAACGGATGTGTTTTCAAAAAAACTAAGAAGCTGAGTCAACGGATCGGCTCAAAAAGCCCCTTAAAGTCACAAAAGAATCCCATTTACAAATTGAGGATGTCTTTACCTGATTGTGTTATTTTCAAGCAGTAAAATTCGATCGGCAGTGACTGCCATTTGCTGATCATGAGTAACCATGATAATGGTTTTTCCCAAATCTTTGAGCTTCAGAAGTAATTTGGCAATCAAATCGCGATTTTCAGGATCCAGATTAGCAGTAGGTTCATCAGCAAGAATCAGGGAGCAAGGGGTGAGTAATAATCTTGCCATCGCAACTCGCTGTTGTTCTCCACCGGAACACTCAGCAACCTTCTTCTTTTCAAATCCTTGCAGAGCAACCAGTTTGAGCGCTTCATGAATCCGTCGTTCAGAGTCTTTTGTTCGAGAATTTTCTAAGACGATTTTCAAATTGTATTTAACACTTTTGTCATCCAATAAAGCGTAATTCTGAAATAGAAAGCCGATTTGGTTGCGCAAAATCTCCCGTGCCTTTGCAGAAAATGGTTTTGGGGCAGGCTGATCAAAAAGCATGAATTCTCCATTATCCGGCTGTTCAAGCAGACCGATAATATTCAGAAGTGTTGATTTTCCTGAACCGGATTTACCTTGAATCGCTACAAACTCTCCCTGCTGAATTGACAAAGTCACATCAGACAGGACCTGCGATTTTCCATATGATTTATTTAATTTGTTGATACGAATAATGTCCATTAACCGATTTCCTCTTTCTATCCAGGTTCAAGATTTGCAGATGAAACTCATTGTCTGCGAAGATAAGAATAGGTCTATCCATCGCAGTTACATTCCTTTTATGGTTGGCAGGATCTTCTTTTTTTCGAACCATGAGATCCAGACCATACTGACCAGTAACTGAAGACTGAATACAAACGGTGGAAAGATTCGAACAAGTCCAATAATCGCTTCATCACTGCGAATATGAGTAATTCCCTCTACGCCTGCCATCTGCGGTCTCCAGAGGGGGATCGTCAGGACTGTTGCCATTAAACAGACCAAAAGGATAAAGAGTAAATGCCTGTAACATGCCCACCTTGTTTTTCCCTGGATGGAAAATACGCTGATTTTCTTTTTCGATACTTGGAGCCAAAAAAATACCAATGTGGAAGCAGTGACCAAAAGTAAAATAATCGGCAGTAGAGCCTGCAAAAACATATCAAAAAAGAGTTGACGATAAAAACCGAGTTTGCGCGTTATAAATGGTGTTGTCAGCATCCAGGAGGCATCGATTCCGTGGCTTTGCTCATAGTTTTTGATACTCGTTAGGGCAGGCGAATCGACTGGAATAAAACAAGTGGTCAGGCTTCCATTGAATGGAATCTGTTGCGCAGGGACAATATCAAGAATGCAGTTTTCAAACGATATAAAACTCGTCCGGGTATCCGGGCGATAGCTCCAGACAGGCTGACTGGGATAGGAAAAAACCTGAACGTTTTCTGCTCCTGATAAATCTTTATATTTCAGGTTTTCCGGAACCAGAATCAAGTGCTCGTTTTCATTGAGGATTTCTTCTATCGATTTTCCGTTTTTATCTTTTAGGACAAAATGTGAGAGTCTTTAGTACGAATTGACACGACAAAAAGACCTCTTTTCAAAGGTCGATTTTTTTATTACCGTCGTTAAAGTCTGCGTTACTCTATTGACGGACGTTGTAAGGGACCATTTTGAAACGTAGCCCTAATTCCTAACTGTTCCAGTAAGAACTGGACTTTCTCTGCCACTTCAGGATCTTTTTCCATTGTCATAGCGACAAGCTTCTGGGCTGTCTGTTCGATTGCTTCTTCTTTCTTCAGCTGCTCAGAGGAAACGGTACTCTGTTCGCTGTCAACAGATTCGGAAACAACCTGATCATCCTCTTCGAGAAGTTCAGTCGGATTGAAATATTCCCCTGTCATGAACATGTGGTATACAGCTACCATCATCTTTCTGGCAATAGCGATTAAAGCGATCTTCTTGCAGCGGCGTCTGCTGATTGCCTCATACTTACCAGAGTAGTAAGGATGCTTAATCGCATTCAAAGCACATTGCACTAATACAGGCTTAAGGTATTTCCCGCCTTTTCCAATCTTTACTGATTTATGCTTGTTGTTGCTCTGATTGCTTTGGGAGCACAGGCCGCACCAGCTGATGAAGCTCTTCTAATTCTGAATCTGAAAGGGTTCGATATCTGGACCAATCTCGGAGAGGATCTGCATGGCAGAAAGTCTTGAAATTCCTGGAACCGACTCAAGAAGATCAAGATAACTCTTGAAAGGAAGCAGTGTTTCGTTCATCATAGTTTCGTAGTCTCGGATCTGGGCGTTGTATGAGTCGATTCTTTCATACGCCTTCCGAAGCTCAAATTTTTGTTCGGGGGAGAACTTTGCGCCGCTAAACGCTTTTAGAAGTTCTTCCTCTTTTTTCTTGCTTTCTTCGACACTTTCGTACTTCATAATCCGGCAGGATTTTCTGATTCGCCGTTTTATTTCTCCAAGTTTCGGTTCGTCTGTCTCCATAAGGTATTCAATAACCTTTCGGGCAGACTCTCCATCAATACTGGTGAAAATCAGATCCATACGGATATTTGCCTCGGTCAGGACGTTTTGAATTCTGCGGACATCATCCTGCTTAGCGTGAAGAATATTTGTACGGCTTCTTGATAAGCGCCGGGATGCCCGTATTGCCTTTTCTGGGATATAGGATTCGCGCAGCAGGCCGTTGATTCCAAGCTCTGCAATCCAGGCACAGTCTTTCTGGTCTGTTTTCTGACCGGCAATTGTTCTGACATGTTTTGGATTTACAATATGAGGTTTCGTTTTGTTCTGTTCGCACACATCATAAACAGGTGTTGAGTATTTTCCGGTTGATTCCATATAGACATCAATAGATTCTGTTACCTGCTTGCCAAGGATCTTTTCCGTCGTTTCTTTAATCCAGTTACACATTTCTGTGAGATCGGTATGATTGGACAAGAATTTTTTAGTTTTGAAAACCAGGGTGTCTTTCTTCTTGTTTGGATCTTTGGCACAGACGCAGGCCCAGACGTTATTTCTATGAACATCAAGTCCAACGCAGACGGACTTTTTAATTCGAATGGCCATTATCGTCATCTCCTTTGAAATAAAATAAGAAGACAAGGGGAAGAAAGTGGCCGACCATGTGAACTCGCCGGCAAGCCGACGGCCAAAACAAAATGTACAGATTGTTCAATACGAACTTCTAACCATGGGTACTATCAGGACCAGCAGTGACTTATAAAAAAACAATTTTATGCAAGAAAGAAGTAATCTTCTGCAAGCAATATTGTGCTATCGTACTTTTTCGTGGCCTTGTCTGCGAGATATCATACCCAAACCCAAAAATAAAAGGGGCCGAAAGGCCCTCCGCATTCTTAACTCATCCATGGGTGGGGTTCTGCGTGCTGAACCCCATGAATAAAAAAAGGGCTGTTTTAACCTGCCGTTAAAAAACAGCGAGTCGCTACAGCCACTTCCTGGAAATCCAGACTGCCTGTTAGGCTCGTTAAAAAGCTCTTTATTCACGGGATGTCGAGCTAAATACTCTCAAATTTCTTCGTTGAAGATGACTTTGCGGGCACATAGGCGAACTATAATTCAAAAGGGGGTTTGAAACTCCGACTGCAGAGTCTCTTTTTTGCAGGCAAATAAAGAACTGCGTTCGCACCCAGATCAGCTGGTCGAACATTTCAAAAATAAAAGATAATCAGAAAAACCGAGTTCTTCAAGATTTACAGTCCCCAATGTTCGGTCCGTCAGACAATAGCTATAGATAACTGCCCGATAGGTAAAGTAGATTCTGTCTTGGTCGACTGAGATGAATGGATTTGGTCCACTTGCATATGGATACTCATAATCGATAACGACTGGAACAACTTCTCCTGTTTCAGGCCAGAGAAGGACGATGGGGATGTGACGATCTGTCTGGGCTGATGTCCGTTCCAGAACCAATACACCATCAGGAGCGTTTTGAACAAAACTTCCATTGGTCGTATAGGGAAGAGTATAGGAATTCACGATCGCATGGCTTTCCAGACTGAATACGTCAATTATATTGGGATACATCGTCTCAAAGGAATTCGGGTCCTTCTGGGCATATCGATTAAGATAAACTAGGTCTTCCAGGAGTACAAAAGAAGAGTAGGCTCCATCATAGAATCCAAGATCATAATCAGACTGAACCTGGAACTCGGAATCCAGGAATAAAAGATGGTTTTCATTATAAAAACTATCTGTCCCGGAAGGATGGATAGAGATCAGAAAAATCCAGCCTTCATTAAACGGAAGAATTTGCCAGCACCTAAAACCTTCCACATTTTGTTCCTGTATCCATTTAAGAGAGTGCTCTTCTATCAAATCCAGATTTTTATCGTATCGGCAGATCACCAGCTCTCGAAATCGGTTTGCTGTAGTCAGAAGCTCAGTTCCATTAAACGCCATACAGTCTGTGTCGCCATAGTCAAATTCCTTGCGCGTTACTTGCACAGGATCTTTGCTTATTTTTTCCAGATATACTTTTCCGCTTTTATCAATACAAGTCTTTCCATAATAAAATTCATCATCTTCAAAAAACATATTGGTAAAATAAAATAAGTTTTTGTCCTTTGAATAACGTTCTTTCTTTTCAACTGTTTCCCATGAGGAAGGCCCATTCAGAGTAGCCAGCTCTTCATCCGTTATGAGAAGGTAATCAGCGGCTGCTAAAGGCTGTTCTTTGACGCAGCCAAATTGAAAAAGAATTAGAGATAGAATCATTATCTTGCAGAGGTAGTTCTGGAGGACCTTTTTTCTTCTAGAACCGTTTTTTTTATGGCTCATAGCGATAAATCAGCTCTGTTGCGCCACCATGAAGCAAATCTGCTGGAAAAATCACACCCGGAGTACTGTGAGGTAGTGTATATCCAGCCCCTAAACGATAAGCCTGATAAACCAGCTGTGAGCAATAAAACGTATCAGTCGTGGTAAGGGTACTCCTCCAATCGTACGGCTTCCCAATCCATTGAGATGCCATAATCGCGGCTTGCTGGTCTTGCTCTATACTTGTAGTGATCACTCCACATTGGTAAATTCTTCTTCCCTGCATATCTTCTCGACTCGGCCAATATCCGCCCACTGCTTGAACACCTGCAGACGGATTTAAAGCTTCTATAGTTTGAGAGCACTCTCATAAATTCTAGGAGGAATCTGAATAAATTATTAACTAATTATTAATAAAATATTAGCTAAGCGGCTTTTATTAGTTCTGTCTTTCTCAAAGAAAGTTTTGAGAAGTCAGTTTCAGTCGATCTGAAAAAAAGGCCGCATTAAAAAAAGTAGGAATACTAGTTTGTTTTTTCACACTAATTATTAGCTGCCTTTTCCTCTTTTAACCAGGCATCTGTATGAATGTTTACACATACAAGAAAGGTTACAAATGATATCCGGCGCTGAGTACGTGTTTTCGTTTTGTGGAGACCGTAATCATTCAGACAACGATTGTTGACTCGCTCACAGCTTGTCCGATTGTTATAAACTGTCTTCCACTCTTTGGTTCCATGCTTCTGCATAGCCCTTTCTCTGGCACTGTTACACTTCAGGTAGACGGAGAGGCCATAGGTACCTTTTGAACATTCGTCACGATGGGAGCACTCCGGAATTCGCTTCATAACATACGGACAGCGATATTTATAGGCATTATGTGTTTTGTCAAAACCAGTACAGTACATCTCTTCGCCTGATTTGCATATTGGCTTGCCGGTAGAGGAAATGGTTACGCTGCCTTTTTCGGTTCCTTTTCCTCTTCTTTTATTGAGGTCGATAACGGGATTGATAGACCAGTTTTCGCACAGCTGAAAAGTCGCTTCATTATCACTGGCGCTGTCCAGACAGAGATGAGTAATGTTTATGTTCGGATATAAGTGCCTGACCTGGTTTATTGCTTTAATCGAAATGGTTGAATCGTGTTCTCTGGCAGATTCGATCATAAAGTGGATTGGCAGATCAATATTTTTATCGGAGTTATGAACAACGTTAAAATAGCCTGTAAAGCCAAAATAGTAATCTCCCTTATCACTGTCAAAACCAATACTGGCATCAGGATCAGAATAACGACGAAGGGTATCAAATTTTTCGGTTCCAGTGTATTCTAATAGATGATGACCTCTGTTGTTTGCGTGAACATAGACAGCGGTTCCATCACCCGAAAGAATGAGATTACCCGGATCGATCAGGCCCATTGCGATAGATGGTTCCACCGCAATTTCTTTAAAGAGAGCTTGAAGAATCCTGATAGACCTTTCTGGGTCAATCTCGCCCATTTGAGCCTGAATCGCCAGGGAGGTTGTCGCCCCGGGAGGATTCAGGTTCATTTTTTCTCCCTTTCTGGTTGGATTTGGTGTCCCGGACTGATCAATATCAGAATCTGGAGGACTGGCAGAGTTTTTTGGCTTTCGTCCCGGCTTGCCTTTTGGCTTTTTAGCTTTCTTAGGCTTATTATTCTTTCCTGCGGGAAGGATGTTCACAGAAATATCCCACAGATAAAGTCGATCCATTAAGGAATAATAGGTCCCGACTGCTGGGTTGCGTCCACTGATGCCGCAAAGTACCCGGAGTAAAAAGTCGTACTCAAGGCGGTCATGCCATAACTGAATACTGGTTTCCTGGAAGTGATACATAAGAATCAGAGAACGAATAAGCATCCGTGGATCGGCAGCAGGTCGCCCTCTGGAGGAATACAGGTGAGAAATCACATCTATAACTGGATCCAGATTAAGCAGAGTGACCTTACCTAAAGCCATGGCGTATGACAGATCGTTAAGCCTGTCAATTTGCGAAGAGTGCATGATGGCTATCCGGCCATTCAGATCCTGTAAAAAATCCTGGTGAGTACTAGAAACGGTTAACATCTCGACTGCTCCTTTCTAAAAGTCGTTTTTCTGATCGGCAGGAGCCTGCAGAAAAGTGTTAAGTTTTCAACGCTCAATCCAACACTTAATAAAAAGTTAATATTTGTTCAAATAAAAAATACCATCTTTCGCTTCTGAATGTAGGAAAAACGAAAAATGGTGAATATAAAATCCATGACACCTAAAGGTGTTTCGAATTTATGAGAGTCGTCTTTGATTATAATAGGGAGCCGCAGCTACAATTCCGGCGTGGCCATAATTTACTGGTCCCAACTTAGCATCCGATACGCAGATCACGCCATCTCGAAGGCTCCAAGTTCCAACTGTTGTCCGTGAAGCTGATTGATCTTTATCACTTACCAACGGGGCTTGGTCTGCGTATTGGAACGCATCTTCTGTTAATTTGTCCACTTCATCCTTGGATATATGAAAATATTTATAAAAATCATTTTCATCTTCACTGATTGATGAAGTGTTTACCATCTCGTTAGCATGGATTGGTGTTGTTAAAGCAGAACTGGCTAACAAAATACAAAAAAATGCTTGTTTTACATTCTTCATTTATAATACCGTCCCTTTCTTTATTTAAAAAATAAATGGATGCTTTATAATTGTCAATAATAAAAACTAAAGAAGTAAAAAATAATGTTAGATTGGCAAAACCGTTAATACCGAAAATGTATTCTCAATTGATGAATTTTGATCGCTATCCGAAAAATGAGTAGGCTCGATTTTTTTCTTATCAAAAACAAAGTATGCCAATAATCACAAAACGTTCTTTTGTGTATACATTTCAATGCCAAAATCGCAAGAATCTGCTCTGTATCAGAAATTTAGATTGGTCTGAACAAAAAACGACTGGAATTCATTCCAGTCGAAGATAAAAAGCGTTGGCAGGTGCAGATAAATAGTCAATGGCGGACAGACTGTTTTGAATTCAATGCCGGGCTTGCAACTGATTTTTCGTAGTTTCAGTCACTTTGAATCGCTGGATTCGACGCTTTGTTCATGCTGCAGGGCGCTGATCGCCGAAGAGGGAACGTCTTTTTCTTCGGTAAAAATGGCGTTGACTACGCCGCGAATGGGCTGGACTTCAAGTTTAACGTAGGTGCCATCTGTCGGCAGTTCGTCCAGACCAAAAGTCAGGTCCTGGCAGTCTCCATTTTCATCACAGGCTGGCAGATTGATCCGATAGTTACATCCGCCGGCACCGGAAAAATCAACGATGCCCCCAGCTTCCCGAACATTTTCTTCCGCTTTGGAGGAATCAATCTGGGCATAATACTCACCGCCGGAAACCATACATCCGCCAAGCATGAGCGTTGAAAAACAGGCAATTGCAATCCCGGTAATCTTTGAAAGAATTGTTTTATTCATGCTGATCACTCCTTTTCGATGATTTGATTGTGACAGGATTGCCTGCAGGCTGCCTGACCGGCTCCGGCCAAAGGACTTTCAGTTGTGCAAGCTGAAAGTCAGATTGCCAGGAAACAAAAAGCTACAAAAAAACTGCATCGCGAAGATGCAGTTTTTTTCAGATTTCGGTATTTATCTTTCTTTGTTTTTGCCTTGCAGTTTTTCTGCTTTGGTCTTGCGGTTTTTCTGGCTTTACCGTAGCCTATTTTTAGCTAATCCAGCTATACGGATAAAATGAAGCTGCCCTAGAATCCCTACGGCTGGTTCCTCTGCTGGGTTGAAAAAAGCTCTTTCACCTTCAGAGCAAGGCTAATGATCCGCTGGCCATTAACCGGGATGAAGGATAAACTTTTCCGTGCCCAACAAACTTGCGTTTGTACAGAGTTGGACTCGCTTCATATATAGCGGACTGCAGATTAAATGCATTTCAAAAATACATTGCAAGACACCTTGGGCTTTCGCCCATGCCGCAATAAAACAAGTGAGGCCACTTCAATCAAGTGGACTAAGAGGCTGAATTTTCAAAGCAGAATGGACTTACATCATTGCTGAATGCCAGTTACGCACATGGTTTTGATGCCTTTGTTTCAGACTTCTTTGTTTCAGTTTTCTTTGCTTTGGACTTTCCTTTTTTGGGAGGAATATAGAATTCGCTGTAATTCTGAGCCCGCCGGGCAATCACATAGGCTGCCGCCTGATGACGGCTGATCCCCAGCTTTTCAGAGTACTTCTCATCCCCAAGAACGGATGACCAGTAAGGGGAGACGTAATAAAGGGGAACACCGCTTTTAAGTGATAATGCTTCACAGTTGTCCATATATCTTAAGTATGGGAAATTTGAAATCATTCGGTTATATTTTCTTTCCCATCTCTTTTGAATCTTTGTTTTCTTCTTCGTAAGATTGATTGTCTCGATGGCAACCCCATAATGGAGCTTCTCTGCTCTGGTAAAAATTTCAGACAGCTTCTGAGCCATAACGGTGGCATTTACCGCTTTGGAGCCTGAATTTGAATAGGTGATATCCTGGGAAGAAACAAATTTTCCCTGGCCGTCACTTTCAGTAACCGAGAAGAATCCATCATTAATATCGATTCCAAGCATTCCCTGTGGTTCATAGGTTTCTTTTTTCTGGATTGTAACCATCGGCTGGATATACAGTCCTTTATCTTTCAGAACAAAACGATAGGAAACAGAGCGGTTTTCGAGATTGTCTTTCAGTTCTTTTTTCAGATATGGAATCCGCACTGCGATGTGATGCTCAGTTTTGTCATCTTTAAACCCGCTTCTAAGAAGCAGACTGAACCAGTCAGAGCCAAGTTTAGATTCTGGTGTTAATTGACACAACTGGTTTCCCTGAGTCTCATCCGAACTGCCAAACAGATAATAGCTTTTCTTTCTGGCTTTTCTCCAGGCCGCTTTCCATTCCTCGTGGTTTGCAAATCCTGCTTCTATTAAATGGTATTGAGCCTTAAAGAGTTTTCTAGATCCAAAGCAGCATGAAAAAGAACTGTTTTCAATTTTTTCTTTCCAGTTAGCCAGTTTCTGCTTCATTCCATGGAGGCGGTTTTTCATGTTGTTGAGTTTTCGCTTCCAGTATCTGTTTTTCTGGCAGTCACCTTTTTGCGGCTTATGCCAGTTTACGCTCTCATGCCATTCTTTATGTTCTTTTTTCTGCTCTTCAAGCAGATCATTATAGGCGTTGATTTTGGCTTCAAGTTCCTCCACCTGTGTCGCTTTGAGAGCGCTCAGAGAATTCATTTTGGTGCGGGCCTGGTTGATTGCCGCATTCGCTACTCTCGATTTAACAGAATACTTTTCGACAAGAGAAGCTTTAATCTCGCCATCTTCCATTCCATGGCAGATCATCACCCATGCCGAATGAACCATCTGCGAAAAATGTTCTGCCATTGTTTCAATATAGGCTCTAAGTTCCGCCAGCTGCGCCACAGCTTCTTCCTTTGGTTTGAGCAGTGATTTTTTATCCAGACATCCTTCTTTACCAAAACGGCCGGAGGAAGTGAGTGTAAACGATTCTTCATCAAAAAGAGCTGCTCTTTGATAAGGGACTTTTTCTCGAATCTTCATTTTTGTCGCCATATATGCAGCTCCTTTCTTTTACAGGCCTCCCAAACTCTTGTTTCTTCCTGTTTGAGAGGTTCTTCAATTGCTTCTTTGGCCTGTTGGGCAATCTTTTTTCTTTGAGAACTTCTCATTCCATACATTTGCCCGGAAAAGAAGGCAAGGAGCGACATCATATCGTCTACCAGCTCCTCCTGATAGTTCTTATCCGGCTTACCCTCGGTCACTATGATTTTGACTCCATGGGCCAATGTCATTTAGCTAGAAAAATATGACCTCAAACTTTGTATAAAAATCAAAGACAAAGTGGATGATAGGAATAGAATTTGCTGCTGATTATATCCATATGCACCAACCAAGCACAAAATATACTGATTGATTTGGCTGTATTCATCAAAATAGGTGCACTAAAAACAACCCTTCGATAAGAGCCGTTTTTAAGAATTGTATGGGTGGTTTGTATCAATAAGATGCGCATATAATGCACTTATCGGTAAGTGAACCATATCAAACGATTGGGATGGAGATTTCGTTTGAAGCTCCTCTCTGGTCGAACAGGTAGTTTTTCTCTTAGCAGCTCCTCGGTCAGAGCTTGAAACTCCGCTTTTGTAATTTGACAGATTGTTCGTTTTTTCGTCCATTTCGGAGTAAACGTGTTCCTGATAGCCCGTATCGCCTTAGTTGTATTGATTTGGTATTCATAAGTTGTCTGATTCTCTTCTTTATTATCTGATTGAGATGATTCAAGAACACACTTTTTGATCTCGGAAACCAGATTGTAGAAGATAAGGGATGAATAAATCTCCTGAATGATGTATTCTGCTTTTATCGAGTGGATACGTTTCATTCCTATTCCATATTTAAGCCAGGAGAAACTCTGCTCGATTCGCCACCTTAGGTGGTAAATAAATCCAAGAGCCTCCGGAGGAAATTCTGCTTCATCCAGATTGGTAATCAGTCCTTCCCAGACGTTGTCGCCAATCTCGATAGCTACCACCCTGCAGTCAAAATCAATAAATTCAGATTCTGGATCAATCTGTCTCATTGATTTTTTGACCAGGTATTTCATCTGGGGGTTTTCTTTTTCCCCTTTTCTTTGGTGGTGGGTAAGAATGCGGCTGATCTGCTGGTCTTCTGTATGGTCAAGCTCTGTATAAGTCAGGCAGCTATACTCTCGTTCTTTCATACGTATGAGGTATTTGTGCCCTAAGGATTCAATAAGCTTACATAATGGGTAAGAGAAATACCCTCTGTCCATGACAAAGAGAAATGTCTCGCCAGGATAAGCTTCATGAATCTCCTTGACCATTTTCATAGCAGCGCCCCGTTCGTCTTTGGACCTCTGGTCTTGAGTGACGATGGCTAAAAATTTGTCATTAAGTACGTCATAGGCTGCGTTAACGTGAATACCGGCCCGGATAATGTTTTCCTTGTTCTTGGTATAAATGATGTAGTCAGGTTCATCTTCATTTGGCGCAACAGGTTCATTGGTTCCGTCAAAAGCGATTACCCTGTGTTCTTTATATTTTTTATCCATGGAATAAAGTGCCAATGTGGCTTTGTGCAGTGTTGAAAATACGCTGACTGGAGTCTTGGCTTTTGTCTGAACAAGTGCCGAAGCAGATGGTCTTACACTGCCCATGCCGAAATAGTTCATGGATAAATCGGAGAGTGTTGATCCATTCCCGATAATGGATGTATTCAGGAAATGGAACAAGTTTATTTTTGATGATCGATAATGACTTCGTGAGAAAGCTCCTGTTTGAGAAGCAAGAATCTTCTCCTGTTTGTAGGCAAATTCCTCAAGGGATTTCATGAATTTTTGATAAATCACGGACGGCGAAGTAACTTTAGTTGCCATATTTTCCTCCTTATAAAGTTATGTTTTCAACGTGATAAGGATTAAATTAGACAATTATAGAGTTGTTGTCAAAGCTAATTTTCGTTAAACCAGAAAATATAAAATCCACCATCTGTGCACGGATGGTGGACAATACTAACTATCAAAAACTAAGCTAAATGACATTGCTCCATGGGCATTAAAAAACTTTTCAAGATAGCCGTATCCAAATCTGGTGAGTCTGTCTTTATGAGTAATATAGAGGACATCAATCTTATTATGAATGACCTCATCTATGAGTTTATTTAGTCCTTTGCGTTCTGTATTCAGGCCGTTGCCAACATCAGAAAAGATCATTGCGCCAGAAGCTTTCTGGCAGAGCCTGCCGATCTGTCTGTCCAGATCACCATGTTTCTTTTGATCATGGGAAGAAACCCTGGCATAGATAGCATTCTTTTTCTCGGAATTGTTCCATAACCCGAGTTTTTTCAGATAATCAATCAGGTCTTTTTTATCGGCATACCAGAACCCGGAAACTGGATCCTGCACCATATTAATCATGCCCTTGTTTTTATGAAGGGCAATTGTATGGTAGTTTTTCCCTACAAGTTTCCCAATTTGTCCAGTGGTATAGCGTTCTCTTCTTAAATCTTCAGGGCCGATCATAATGTCATCACCTGTTTGAATGATACCATAAAAAGTCCACAATAAGTTGAATTATAAAATAGTTATATAGGAATATTGATATCTTGATTCGCCAAGATAAGGTAACAGTTGGGTACCCTTCATATTTTCCAGGATTCACTGATATCTTCAGTCTTCCTGTTTTTCAGGCACCTTATTCTTCTGTCTGGTTTGTAGACATTTTTGTTACGAGAGTACCGGAGAACACAGAGTCGCGGGGATAATCTTTGCCATCAAGAACCTGAACCATGCAGGAAACGGAAGTATCACACAGGTAATTAAGCAGGTTGTCGTACGAGGTGATTTCGCAGGGCGGCATATCGGAGAGCAGGGAGTTGTTATAGCCTGTGATCTGTACCTGATCTGGAATGGAGAATCCATGATTGAGACAGTACTTCATCGCAAAAACAGCAATTTCATCATCCACACAGAGAATGGC
This sequence comes from Allobaculum sp. JKK-2023, assembly GCF_034745455.1. Lineage (NCBI taxonomy): Bacteria > Bacillati > Bacillota > Erysipelotrichia > Erysipelotrichales > Erysipelotrichaceae > Allobaculum > Allobaculum sp. JKK-2023. The sequence continues at coordinate 2,525,407 of NZ_JAYERV010000003.1, forward strand.
ATCAAAATCCTGGCCATCCAGGACTTCTCCAACATGCTCGCTCAGTTTCCGAGATGGATCAAGCTGCAAAATCCGGCCTTCAGTGGTGATTCCAGCTTTCTGGCAGGCTTCTTCAAAGCCTTTAACTTTTTCTCGGGCAGAAAAAGTCAGCTTGCGGGTCAGAAGAATTGGTTTTTTAGATCCACCATTGAGAACAACCGTTGCCAGCTCTTTCATGCCTTTGACATCATTACAGCGAATGGAATGAACTTTTGAGTTTTCCAGCAGACCATTCATTAAAATGACCGGAATCTTGCTGGCAGCCTCTTTGATATACATATTGTCCCGGCCGCTCTTTTCGACAAAACCGGATCCGATCAGGAAGATAACATCTACATTCCGCGAAAGTAAAAGCCGCATGGCTTCCTGTTTGTTTTTCAGTTCAGAGCCGGTGCAGGCAAGCAGGGTTGTATAGCCCTGTTTGCGCAGCGCGTTTTGCAGGTAGTAAATGCATTCCGCCTGATATAAGTCACGGGAATCTGTGCTCAATACGCCGGCTAAAGACATGGTTGAAGTCGCCATGCCTTTGGCAAAAGGGTTGACGGAATAGCCCTTTTCATCGATGACCTTCATGATTTTCTCGCGGGTCTTTTCAGAGACGTACCCGGAGTTATTGATCGCGCGGGAAATTGTAGCAATCGAAAAGCCAGTCTCCTTGGCGATATCGTACATATTCATAGAAAAATCTCCTTTGTTTGGTATGGATGATCCGGAAGAAAAAGCAAGAGTTTCTTCTGGAGGACAGACAGGGAATGAAAAACAAATGCAGGAAAATGAAAATAGAGTTCAAAGAATTACAGATGAATGAGAATTCATATCGAATTGTTTTGCTCGGAAAGAAGTGTGGCAGACTCTTTGAGCGATTGTTTTTTTTATATGAAAAAACGAAAGTAAATATCTGTAACCTTTTCCACATTTGAAATTATTATATCGGGCAAATCTTCTGGACTCAACTGGTCAACCTGATTTTTGAAACGGGAAAGAAACAAAATGCTGGGAATGAAAGCGAACAACAATGACCAGCACAGAAAAACAGCAGAGGGAAAAGTTCGATAGATAAAATGAAATTATGCATAATCGAAAATGCAAGTGCACAAAAGAGAAAAGATATAGTCTTTGGCCTGAAAGATATTCCACATTAAATCCCCTGAAAATCCGGTATTTTCCAGTGAAACTTCAATGAAAAGGGTTACGGGATATTTGTTGGCGGACACTCTTGGATTTACCATTGTCTGCATTGGATTTCTCTTCAGAAAAGAGATTGACGGTCCGATAAATTCCAGGCGTGTGACCTGTATCTTCTTTCCAATTGCAATCCAGCAAGCCTTTCAAGCGTTCTTGAACGATCGGTTGGAGGCTTGCTTTTCATTTTTGAATGTGAAGACCAGAGAAGAAAAAAACGGGATCATTTTGCACAAACGTATCAGAATATGAAACGGCTTTCGGAAAGTGTAACAGGGAAATGGTAAAAAGAGGGGAGGAATCAGATGATAATTTGTGAAATATCATTCATTAAATAAAGCTTACATAAAGATTATTTTCGAAAACTAATCGAAATCAATATGGAAATTATGTAAAAAAGGCTTTTTTTGTGGGCAATAAAATTTTCAAAGTAAAGCCCTTACAGTATCTTAATGTCTGTAAAGGGTTACACAATAAGTAATTGAACTCAGAAAAAGGAGAAACTGAAATGAAGCGAATGAAGCAACTGGCAGCCGGTGCGGTCTGCCTGGGCATGGCTCTTACATTTAGCGGATGTTCCTATACGGGCGGAAAACGAATTGTCCGAATTTCCCATGCCCAATCTGAAGAACATCCAGAACATCAGGGCCTGCTGAAGTTCAAAGAAGTCGTTGAAAGCAAGCTCGGCGACAAATACGAAATCCAGATCTTCCCAAATGAGCTGCTTGGCTCGGCGCAGAAGGCAATTGAATTGTGTCAGACAGGTGCGATTGACTTTGTCGTGGCTGGAACCGCAAACGTAGAAACATTTGAAGGCGATTATGAAATCTTCTCGATGCCCTATCTGTTTACCAGCCGGGATGCCTATCACGCTGTCATGAACGATGTGGACTACATGTCCCAGCTCTACAATTCGACCGATGAATCGGGCTTCCGTGTTCTGACCTGGTTTGATGCGGGTGTCCGAAACTTCTATTCCACCAAGAAAATTGGAACGCCAGAGGACCTGAAAGGCCAGAAGATTCGTGTTCAGCAATCTCCGGCATCGGTAGCCATGGTGAATGCCTTTGGAGCAGCTGCCAGCCCGATGAGTTTTGGTGAAGTGTACACTGCCATCCAGCAGGGAGTCATTCAGGGGGCCGAAAACAATGAACTGGCCTTAACCAACAATAAACACGGTGAAGTTGCGAAGTATTACACCTATACCCAGCACCAGATGGTGCCGGATGTATTGCTCGGCAATACAAAATTCCTCGATTCTCTGAGTGATGAAGAATATGACGTTTTTATGGAAGCTGCCCAGGATGCAACGGAACTGGAAATGTCTGAATGGGATAAAGCTGTTGAAGAGGCCTACATCTATGCCAAAGACGTTCAGGGTGTTGAATTTGTCGATGTCGACATTGAGCCATTCCGTGAAAAAGTCCAGGGGGTTCAACAGGACATGATCAAAAAGAACCCGGGTATTGAGGAGATGTATGAGCATATTCAGAAAGTTAATCAGGAATATGAAGACAAGAATTCGAACACGAGTTCAGATACAGCTTTAATCGAGGAAGGAGAAACCAAATGAAAACCGATAAAATCATCCGCAAATGGATGGACAAGATCATCATGGGAGCCTGCGTCTTCATTTTCGGCTTCATGGTGATTCTGGGCACCTACCAGATTGTTACGCGTTATGTTTTCAACGCTCCATCGACCTTCTCTGAAGAATTACTGACTTACAGCTTTACCTGGCTGTCGTTGCTTGCGGGAACTTACGTATTTGGCAAACGCGATCATATGCGTATGGCATTTATTGCGGACAAACTGACCGGCAGGCCCAAACAGATTCTGGACATTGTCATTGAAGTGCTGATCTTTATCTTCGCCTTTTTGACCATGGTCTGGGGCGGCTGGAGCATCATGCAGCTGTCCATGCAGCAAAAAACTGCCTCGCTAGGCGTTTCAATGGGCTACATCTATTCCATCCTGCCTGTATGCGGTGTTGCCATCTGCGTCTATTGCATTTTGAATATCTACGACCTTGCCAAAGGCGAAAAACTGAAATTCGAAAACGGATATGAAGAGAAAGGAGATATCGCATGAGTATCGCAACACTTTCTGGACTGATCATTCTGGTCCTTCTGGCCATCATGCTCATTATGGGGGTGCCGATTGCCATTGCCTTAGGCATCGCCTCTGTCGCAGCTATCTTGCCGATTATGCCCGCAGATGTAGCGGTCGTTACTGCCTCCCAGCGGATATTTTCCGGAATCTCCGTGTTCTCCTTACTTGCCATTCCATTTTTCATCCTGGCTGGCAACATCATGAATAAAGGCGGCATCGCCATCCGCTTAATCAACCTGGCAAAAATTATGACTGGCCGCATGCCTGGTGCTCTGGCCCAGACCAACGCGATTGCCAATATGTTATTCGGTGCAATTTCCGGCTCCGGAACCGCCGCCGCTTCCGCAATGGGTTCTATCATTGGTCCAGTTGAAGAAGAAGAGGGCTACTCAAAAGACTTCTCCGCCGCTGCTAACATTGCCACCGCGCCGACTGGTCTTCTGATTCCACCATCAAACGTTATGATTACTTATTCGCTGGTTGCTGGCGGCGCTTCGGTATCCGCCCTGTTCATGGCTGGCTACATTCCGGGTATTCTCTGGGGTCTGGCCTGCATGGTTGTCATTTACTTTCTGGCCAAAAAGAACGGCTACCGTTCGACGGTGAAATACACCGCCAAAGAAAAAGGCAAAATGTTTGTTCAGGCGATTCCTTGCCTGTTATTGATCATTATCGTCATCGGCGGCATCATCTTTGGTGCCTTTACCGCCACTGAAGGTTCTGTTGTCGCCGTTGTGTATTCCTTGCTGCTTTCGATCTATGGCTACCATTCCATGAAATGGTCCGACGTACCAAAAGTTTTGAAAGAAAGTGCGGAAATGACTGGCATCATCATCTTCCTGATCGGTGTTTCTTCCATTATGTCCTGGGTTATGGCCTTCACCGGCATTCCTCAGATGGTTTCCTCGGCCATCCTTGGCATGACCCACAGTAAAGTCATCATCCTGTTGATGATCAACATCATTCTGTTAATCGTCGGAACCTTCATGGATATGACCCCAGCTGTCCTGATCTTCACTCCGATTTTCCTGCCGATCTGCACGGAACTCGGTATGGATATGATCCACTTCGGAATCATGATCATCTTCAACCTGTGCATTGGCACCATTACGCCGCCAGTTGGAACGACCTTGTTTGTTGGCGTCAGAGTCGGCGGGGTTACAATCGAGTCGGTCTTCAAGCAGCTGCTTCTGTACTTTGGAGCGATCTTCATTGTCCTGATGCTGGTGACCTACATCCCGCAGCTGTCCCTGTGGCTGCCAACGGTAATGGGGGTTTTGAAGTAAGACGATTCATTTAAGACTGATTCACTGTCTGAATCCAGCCGTTTAAAATTTATCCTGTCCATTTGTCCCCGGCTTCAATTCAAAAGCCGGGGACTTTTTGCGGTTGCCTACCATGGCCTTTGAGGATGAAAATCCACTATGGGACAGATCTCTGCAATGCATGGTGGTAAATGTCTTGAAAGTCCAGGGCATAAGAATAGGATTGAACGAGATCTGGACTGTATAATTTATCCAACAATCAGTTTTTTTTTGAATTAAACTTTTATATTTTATGACCGTAGAAGCAGGAAATCCAAAAGTAAAACAACTGGATACACTATAGGTAAAGCACTGATTGGAAGATCTGAACTATACGGTCAAAGTGTTCGGGAGATCAGACTGTATTTCAGGAGTTCCTGAATCTGAGCTTTGGGAATGTGATGTTTATTCATTTATAAGCCGCTTTGGGGTTCTTCATCTTGTAAGTTCAGTCTTAGAATTTCTCTCGAAATAGGAAAGAGGTAAGCCAAAATGAAACGCTTAATGACTATGGATACGCTGGCAGCAGGACTATGCTGTGCAGCTCTTCTGGGTTCCACTCCAGTTCTGGCAAATGATCAGCCGGGAATTTCCGGACAGGATATTTATCGGCTTTATAACGGATACTCAGGTGAGCATTTTTACACTTCAAATCCTGACGAAAAAGCAGCACTCATTCAAAAAGGCTGGGTGTTTGAAGGCGTGGGCTGGATCGCTCCATCAACCGGAGATTCAGTCTACAGACTTTACAATCCGAATGCGCAGGGAGGCGATCATTACTATACGAAAGATCTCGATGAAGCTGATTCTCTGATTTCATCAGGATGGCTGATGGACAATGATGGTCGGCCAGTCTTCTATTCGGGCGGCGATATCAATCTTTATTCTGCCTACAATCCCAATGCAGTGTCTGGTGCTCATAACTATACGACAAACCGCAGTGAGCAAGATTCTTTGATCCATTCAGGATGGCTGTATGATCAGGTTGCCGGGAAAGCGCTGGATAACGGATATGAAGAAACAGATCCATCCTTATATGAACGTTTTGCCGGACAGAAATTTGTCAAAAACATCTGGGGATTTGCGGGGGGACCAAGCGCGTTTCTGACTATTAATGCAGATGGAACTTACCAGGAATCCAATGTAAGACTTTCGGTTCGCCCTGGGATTGGCGCTGAATACAGCGAGTTCACTGGACAGTTTTCAGATCCGGTCAAAGTAGATGACTATACCTGGAAAGTCCATGTGATTTCGAGCAATCTGGTTTTGCCTGTGGATACCATCATTGATGAAGGAAACCAGGGAACCAAGATCATGATGGAGCCATTTGCGGGCCTTTACGCCCCAATGGATTTCTACATTGCGTCTCCCGAAAAGCCCATTGAGGACTATCCGGATTTTATTCAGGCGCAATATAATAAGTATCCAGAGAGTCTTAAAACGGATTTTCCTGGATCCTACGTTCTGTATACGCCTGATGGCATGACTTTTATGAGTGTCGTAAGCGGATAGTTTCTGTGAATTATCAGAGACGGCCTTTAAACGATAACGCCCTGAAATGCAGTACTAATAAAAATGGGATAGTGAGTTTTGGGACTATAGATAAAACATAAAATATGCTTTAACTAAAGAATATATTTCCAACCAATCTACAAATAAGTTATTTAATTGTTAGCTATTTTACCTTAGTCATAATATGACTTAGGTAAAATCCCGTATATTAATTAATTTAGCTTACTCACAACGAATTCAATATACTGCACTTAAAGTTATCTATATTCTGCTAGTATGTATCTTCTCGGGGTATATATTCGCTTTTTTAGTTCTGAAAATGTGGGAGTTATCGTTTAAATTTACGTGAATTCAAAGGTTTTTCAGTTGGTAAATCTGGTCCTTCAAATTTTCTGAAGGTTTAGACTTGTGTGAAAAAGGTGGCTGGACTGCATTTTGATCATGGAGCCAGGGATAAATATAAACGCACGAAAGCAAAAAGATGAAAAATTGAAGTGCTCTTTGCCAATGAAGACGAGAAAAAACAAAAGTATTATCTAAAATATGCGAAGATCTAGCCTTATCAATCGGTTGGATCTTTTTTTGCGTGCAATCTTTTCGGTGTGGGCAGATTGATACCTGAAACCTTATTTTCCCTGCGGCCTTTCTAAGGAAGTGGGCCGGATTCAGCTCCCTGAGTGGGCTTTTAAAGAAACACCAAGTCGAGGATAAAAAAGAGCTGGACCAAGGCAAAATAGAAGTCCGGTAAAAATGTTTTGTCATATAAAAGGAAATCAATGTTAAAGAACAACTTTAGCTGACCAAATCAAATCCAGAATTAAAGTCAGTTCATAAACGGAAAAAGTAAACGGTTGCGGTGAAAAGACATTCTCTTCCATGAATTCCCATAGAGTCGTTAAAAGATCAAACTGTGCAAACTCAGAGGCTGCTTACAGTCAGGGATTGATCCGCTTAAGAGGTAGGAGTCGTTGATTTTGAAGGAAAATGTGTAATAGCTTCCATAAAATGAAGCATATTCCGGCATTTTGTTTCCATAAATTGACGAGAGCAATTTTATACGTGTCAATTGATGTGCCTATAAACAAATCAGGATAGTCTGATAATCTGAATAAGGTTTTTGATTCTTCTGGCAGAATACGGTATAAATAGAGTCCTACACTCATTGTGAATTTGATAACAAAGAGATGAATGGCTTTCTGTCCAGACAGATGACTGAAGGAAAAGAAATTTTGAATGGGAAAGAGAAGTTTCAGGCCTTTTCGACCCTGAAAACGCATTCATCATGGAATGAACAATGGCGATTTGGCTGGACAGGGGCGCTTCTGGAACGAAGGAAGCCATATTTGGCAAATCATTTACTTCCAAAAAGTTCAGGAACCCCTTGCATCTGAAAGCCAAAATCAGTATTCTGTTTCTGTAAGTGTTTACACATAGGGTTACAGAGATTTGTGATCATCAAGAAAGGAGTTCCTCAAATGAGAAAGAGATTGATGAAGATTTTTTCAGGATTTTTCGTCCTCGCACTGGCTCTTGTCATGACAGGCTGCAGTGCTTCCAATGGAAAACGAATCATCCGCATTGCTCACGCGCAGTCCGAAACGCATCCTGAGCATTTAGGTCTGCTCAAATTCAAAGAGATTATTGAAGACAAACTGGGCGACCGTTATGAAGTAGAGATTTTCCCCAATGAGCTGTTAGGCTCTGCACAGAAAGCCATCGAGCTGACCCAGACCGGTGCGATCGACTTTGTTGTCGCAGGTACCGCCAACCTGGAAACGTTTGCCGATGTGTATGAAGTATTCTCCATGCCGTATCTGTTCACTTCCGAAGAGGCGTATCACGAAGTCATGAACGATAACGACTACATGCAGCAGGTTTACCACAGCACAGACGATTCCGGTTTCCGTGTCCTGACCTGGTATAACGCTGGAACCCGTAACTTCTATTCCACAAAACGAATCGAAACCCCCGAAGATTTGAAGGGACAGAAGATCCGTGTTCAGCAGTCTCCTGCATCCGTAAACATGGTCAACTCCTTTGGTGCCGCTGCTTCGCCAATGTCTTTTGGTGAAGTCTATACAGCAATTCAGCAGGGTGTTATTCACGGGGCTGAAAACAACGAGCTGGCTTTAACCAACAACAAACATGGTGAAGTTGCCAAATATTATTCCTATAACAAACACCAGATGGTTCCTGACATGCTGATCGGAAATGCAAAACTGCTCAACGACATGTCTGAAGAAGACCTCAATGTCTTCATGGAAGCTGCGCTGGCTTCGACTGAAGTCGAACTGGCTGAATGGGATAAAGCCGTTGAAGAAGCGAAAAACATCGCCATCAACGAACAGGGTGTTGAATTCATCGACGTTGATGTTCAGAAATTTAAAGACGCCGTAAGCAACGTACAGGAAGACATGCTCGAAGCAAACCCTTCGATTCAGGAACTGTATGACCACATTCAGGCTGTCAATGCAAAATACGAAGGAAAGGAATAATCATTCATGGAAGCTGTAAAGAAAATCCGCAAAGTGATGAATACATGCCTCATGAGCTTATGTATCTTCCTGTTTGCGTTAATGGTGGTTGTGGGAACCTATCAGATCTGTACCCGCTACTTCTTTGGCCGTCCTTCCACTGTATCGGAAGAGCTGCTGACTTACTCTTTTACCTGGATGGCTCTGCTGGCCAGTGCGTATGTATTCGGTAAACGCGATCACATGCGTATGGGATTCATCGCCGACAAAATCAAAGGGAAAGCCAAACAGATTCTGGACATCGTTCTGGAAGTCATGATTTTTGGATTTGCATCCCTGGCGATGGTCTGGGGCGGCTACTCCATCATGATGCTGTCTATGCATCAGAAAACCGCATCCCTGGGAATTCCTATGGGTTACGTCTATACCGTTCTGCCTCTTTCCGGTCTGTTCATTGCGATCTATGCCATCCTGAACATTATTGATATGGCGCATGGCAAAGATCTCGAACTGAAAGATGGTATCGAAGAAAAAGGAGACATCGCATGAGTATCGCAATCCTTTCCGGCCTGATTATCCTTGGCGTTCTGATCGTTCTTCTGATTCTTGGCGCCCCAATTGCGGTGGCACTGGGAATTGCTTCTGTGGCTGCCATTCTTCCGGTTATGCCATTTGACGTTGCTGTCCTTACCGCTTCACAACGTATTTTCTCGGGTATTTCCGTATTCTCGCTGCTGGCTATTCCATTCTTCGTTCTGGCTGGCAACATCATGAACAAAGGCGGCATTGCCATCCGCTTAATCAACCTGGCAAAACTTGTGACTGGTCGTCTGCCTGGCGCGCTGGCTCAGACTAACGTTCTGGCTAACATGTTATTCGGTTCGATCTCTGGTTCCGGTACGGCTGCGGCTTCCGCTATGGGCTCCATCATTGGTCCGGTCGAACTCGAAGATGGATATGATCCTGCTTTCTCGGCTGCAACTAACATTGCCACAGCGCCTACAGGTCTTTTGATTCCACCATCAAACGTAATGATTACTTACGCTCTGGTTTCTGGTGGCGCTTCTGTATCTGCACTGTTCATGGCTGGTTATATTCCTGGCTTCTTATGGGGGCTTGCCTGCATGATCGTTGTTTACTTCATTGCCAAGAAAAACAACTATCGTTCTGAAGTCCGCTACACGGGAAAAGAAGCAATGAAAGTATTCCTGGATTCACTGCCTTGCTTACTGCTGATCATCATTGTTATTGGTGGAATTATTGGTGGTGCTTTCACTGCGACTGAAGGTTCGGTTGTAGCCGTTGTGTACTCGTTAGTTCTTTCCTTATTCTTCTACAAGTCCATTCAGTTCAAAGATCTGTATGGAATCTTCAAGGAAAGTGCTGAAATGACAGGTATCATCATCTTCTTAATCGGTGTATCGTCCATCATGTCCTGGGTTATGGCGTTCACGGGTATTCCACAGATGGTATCGTCCGCAATGCTGTCCTTAACCGATAACAAGTACATCATCCTGCTTCTGATCAACATCATTCTGTTAATTGTTGGTACATTCCTGGATATGACGCCAGCCTGCTTAATCTTCACACCAATCTTCTTACCGGTGTGCGAAGCATTAGGCATGAGCGTGATCCACTTCGGTATCATGATGATCTTCAACTTATGTATTGGTACCATCACGCCGCCAGTTGGTACGACCCTGTTTGTCGGCGTTAAAGTTGGTAATGTAACGATTGAATCGGTATTCAAGCTGCTGCTTGTTTACTTCGCTGCGATCTTCGTAGTCCTGGTTCTGGTGACTTACATTCCTGCCATCTCGTTATGGCTGCCAACTGTCCTGGGTGTCATGTAAGAAACAAAACTGATCTTCTCTGTACAACTCAGTATTGAATATCCTGACCAGAACTGCCTGGTCCAAAAAGGTTTTCTCTCTGACCTTTTCAAAAAACTTTCTTAAAAACGATATGAATCTATCCCCTATATTGTTTTGATCGCCAAAGATATTGTTTTGATCGCCAAAGAGCCGCTCATCCGGCTCTTTTTTTGGTGTGCCGGGCATGGCACTTAACTTGCTGGTGAAAGTCCAGCCACGGGTTTACATCGCCAAGTGTAGAAAAGCCCAAGGGTCCTGACGCAAGAAGGGATCGCGAAGGCAGGGTGTATCAAAACTTCGAGCCTATGAACAAAAACCTGATAACAAGGCCGTCAAGGCGGGAGAGGGCGCCTATGTACCTTAACCCTAATGATGTACGTAGCCGCAGCGGTAAATCAGGAGGCCATGAAGTGAAAGCTAAGTGTCTTACCCCGGGAGATCCCGCAGACGGAGCAAATCCGAGCGCTTTAAAATCAGCAATCGGTCCCTCACGTTCGAAAAAGGTTAACTGCGGGAAGTCAGCAGAGGCCATAGTAGGGAGAAATCCCGAAGGGCCGAACGTAATTATCATGATTCCTCTAGAGTATAAGCTGCTCCAGCTTCGAAGAAAGAACACCACAAGAGTGGAGTCGTAAGCCAGTCGAATGGATCTGTATCGGACGGAAGGTCGGAATAGCTGTAGAGGATAGGAAGGAATCAAGCAGAAATGTCTTTTAGTAGTGATCCTGTAACCAGAGCGATCCTTGAGGAATGGGACTACACATCCAACCTCAGCAAATACGCTTTACAGGATGAGAGAATTGAAGAAGCCATCAAGAAGGTGAAGTCCAATAAAGGAGTCCCCGGAGTTGATGGCATGAAGGTTGATGATCTTGAAGACTATTTTCATGATCACCTTGATGAAATTCGGGAAACTATCCTGAGCAGGAAATACAAACCGCAACCGGTAAAAAGGGTGTATATTCCCAAATCCAACGGTGACAAAAGACCGCTGGGCATTCCAGTAGTGGTGGACCGGGTAATTCAGCAAGCCTTTGCGACTGCTCTATCCAGTGTTTTCGAACCAGAATTTAGCGAGTTCAGTTATGGTTTCAGGCCCGGAAGAAGTGCTCACATGGCAGTCGAGCAGGCCGCGGAGTTTTTGAATGAAGGGTATGAATGGGTCATTGATCTGGATATCCAGAAATTCTTCGACACAGTAAACCACGACAAGCTCATCTCGCTGGTGCGCAAGCGTGTGCCTGAAGACATCACACTCAGCACCATACGTAAATTCCTCAAAGCGGGATATATGGAAAACGGAGTTGTAGTCAAATCCGAACTCGGCCAGCCGCAGGGTGGTTGTATAAGTCCAATACTATCAAATATCTATCTAAATGAGTTAGACCAAGAGTTGACCAAGCGAGGAATCAGATTCGTCCGCTACGCTGATGATACTTTACTTTTCGCTAAATCAGAAAAAGCGGCCAACAGAATCATGAATTCTGTTAGCCACTGGATTGAAAAACACCTGTTTCTCAAAGTCAGCCCGACCAAAACTAAAGTAGTCAGACCGAATAAAGCCAAGTTTCTTGGATTCTCATTCTTCAAAACAAGAGGAAAAGAAGGGAAATGGTGTCCCTGTGCTCATAAAGAGTCCAAAGTGAGCCTATACAGAAAGATCAGAAAGATTCTGTGCCGCAGAAGAGCGGCCGCCAGAAATATCAATGATGTCTTCTGGTCGCTCCATCTGACAATTGTGGGGTGGATCAACTATTACAAGATTGGGCATATTGAATCTTTCTGTAAACGGCTGGGAGAATGGCTCCGCCACAAAGTAAGGGTAGTCATCCTGAAACAATGGAAAAAGAGGAAAACGATATTTAAAAACTTGATTAAGATCAATCGTAGCCTCAAAGGATACCAGAAGGCCGTGAAAGCCCAGCTTGGAATTGATTGGCATCCAGCAGTCCAGGATGAGGAATACATCTACGCCCAGTGTTATACAAGGGTGGGATGGTATCGACTTGGCAATAATCAGATCGTAAACAACCTCCTGCATCCCTATATACTTCAACTTAAAACAAGGCATCGTATGGGACTAATTAACCCAGTCGACTACTTGCACCACGCACTATCTAAGGATTAATTTCTGTTCATGTTAATTACGAAGCGCCGTATACGGATCCGTACGTACGGTGCTGTGAGAGGGAGTCATAATATTAACTTATGACTCTCTACTCGATTGCTTTCGAAGATGAAGAGATCAGATCGAATGCAGAGAGAAAGCCAAGAATGCCTATCGGAATGGAGTGGATATCGGACTCGGAATGGATAGAAGAAATCGGTTCTCTGCAAAAATCAGATGGATCCAATTACGACGATCCGAAAGCGGATGTGGTATAGTTTTCCTATAAATCATACAAATCATACAAATCATACTTTTCATACCTAAATGCAACCCCATCAGAAAGGAGACTGGCTTTCAGCTGTTAATTTTGAAGGAAAATGGCTGCAGAAAGTTTCCATTTTCAAAAATCCGCCAGTATAGAATGAAATGAATAACGACAACGAACAGGAGAAATGAAAATGCGAAAACCAAAAGGAAAATACGCCTGGACCGCAACGGTCGGAGAAAAAGGACAGATCGTGATCCCCAAACAGGCCAGAGATCTTTTTGATATTCATCCCGGCGACCAGCTTGTAATCCTGGGGGATGAAAAACGCGGTATGGCGATTCCACCCAAAGAAAGCCTGGAAATGTTTGCCAACGCGATCTTTGAAACAGATCGGGCAGATCAGCAAGAAGAGCACTGAAAGGCGCTGGATTTTCTGTTCAGAGCTGACTGACTTTTTTAAGACAGGCGGAGCAGAAATGAATGAGCAGCGAAAATAGCAGTAAGAACGACCGGTCGAAAGGGAAAGCCACAACTTTGAGGATGCATGAATTTGAGGAGAGATGAAAAGGTGGATTGGAAATTGAGGCATTACGATGAAAACCTGGTATCTGAACAATATTAAACGGACAACAGTGGCTCTGGTTGTCTTCTATCACGTCTGCTACATCTTTAATGGTGTCGGCATTCTTGGAGCCATTCCCGGCAGTCAGACGCTTCCGTTTTTTGATGACTGCGCTACATTTATTTATCCATGGTTTATGGTTTTGATGTATGTGGTTGCCGGTATTGACAGCTGGTATGCCCTGCAAAAGAAAACAGTCCGTCAGTTTTTAAAAGCCCGGACGATCAAACTGTTGATTCCATCCACGCTGGGGCTGATGGTCTTTCAGTGGATTACGGGATATGTGGGCATGCTGGCCGGCGGGCAGGCTGATCTGATTCCGCCTGCCTTGCGATGGCCAATTGCGGTGCTTTCCGGAACCGGGCCGCTCTGGTTTGTGCAGGTGCTTTACATTTATTCCTTGCTGATCGTGCTCTACCAGAAACTTGATCCTGAAAATAAACTGCGCGCTCTTTGTTCCAAAGCCAATTTCTGGGTTTTGCTTGCGCTGGCCCTGGTCATTTATGCATCGAGTTTTGTTTTGAATCTGCCGGTTTTGACGATGTACCGGTTTGGAATTTACTTTGTCTCGTTCATGATCGGCTATTTGTTTTTCTCCAATGAAAACATTCAACAACTGCCAGCCCGCTATGCGCCATGGCTGATGAGTGCCGCCATTGTGTGTGGTCTTGGCTATGTCTGGCTTTATCATGGACAGAACTTTACCAGCGATGCCATCTTGCAAAGTCTGCCAACCAATCTGTATTTATGGCTGATGGTGCTGGCGATTCTGGGTATTTATCAAAGGTATTTCAATACGCCGACTTCTTTCAGTATTTGGATGAACAAGACAAGCTATGGCGTTTATGTTCTGCATTATCCAATTTTGCAGACAATCTGCTATTTCAATGTACAGATCTTCCATCTGCCAGGCTGGCTCTGTTATCTGGCAGGATTTGTCCTGGTCTATCCGCTTTCTTTATTGCTTGAAGAAATTCTGATCCGGATTCCGCTGGTCCGGGTTCTGGTTCTTGGCTGGTCTTCCAAACCTCATCAAAAACAGATTTCTGGCTGACTGGATGATGAATCTGAATCGATGCTGTCACAAAACGAATTGTGACAGCTTTTTTCGGACAAAAAACAAGAAGGCTTAGAAATCCAGAAGAGCCGAAAGAAGAGGCTGGGAACGAAAGAAGAGGGATTTCAAAGGGATTTTTCTTTGAAATGAACGCGTGATGGTCTTTTATTCCATTTTGAATGAGCAGTGAGAGAATGGCCTGATAAACTGGAAACAACAAGCCTGAAAATGGATCAGGCAAAGAAGGAGAGATATTGAATGAGTTCGTATCAGATCAAAAAAGCCGGTCAGCGGCTGTTCAGAACTGTTAAAAAACCGAAGATGCTACAGACGTCTAACCAGGATTTTGTCATGCCGATTGAGTTTGGCGCCTGGAGCTATGCTTTTGATCACGAAGGCGTGAAATCAGAAGATCTTCGCGAAGGATATGTGCTGGCAGCCATCTATTTCGCTGAAAAAGACAAAGAACAAAAAAGCGATCTTTCGGCAGACAAAACAGAAGCCAACCAGGCTGTCTGCCAGATTTGCATTGACCAGTTTGAACCACAAATTGAGGCAGGAATCCTTTCAAAAGAAAAGGCAATTGGTCTGCTGGCAAGATTAGTGGATTCGATTGACTTCGCAGAAAAGCACTATGGCCATAACGGATATCTCAAACATACCGCCAGACCTTTCCGGGCCCCAATCCAAAAAGCAGTTCAGAATTCTGCTTCTGAATAAAGTCTTAAATCCCGATACAAAAAGCACCCCACCTTTGAGCCAGACGGCCAGGATGGGGTGCTTTTTGTTTGGATGAAACGAATGGATGGACTGAATGAAATGAATGGAACGGATTTACTGGATATGGTAGGTGTCTTTCAGGTGTGTCAACAGTGTGTAGAGCGGTTTATAGAGCAGCAAAATGATGACAAAGTTTCCTGCGCCATGCAGCAGATCAAAAAGCACTCCATTTTGCCACCAGACAAACGCAGCGTTCCACCCCTCCAGACCAAGAAGCCATAAAGCACAGAGCGCGCCAAAACAAAATCCATATCCGGCGCCAATGAACGCCCAGAATAAAGCTGAATGCATAAAGCGAAAGGCCATTGTCAAGGCAAACAGCACAAGCCACACATAGGCATAGGGAAATGACCAGATCCCAATGCCCCAGACCAGCCATTCACAGGCAATGTACACATATACGGCAGCTAAAGCCGGCCAGCCAAAAACCTGCGCCAGCAAGATCACAGCCAGGGAAACTGGTTCAATATTGGGCAGGCTGGCCATCGCCATTTTTGCGACAAAGACCATCGCTCCTAACAGGGCAAACAGGCACAGGCTGCGCAAAGACTGACGGCTTTTTGGTTTTGGCAAGGACACTGGGCCAGGATCAGTGGAGCGAAAACTGGAGCACAAAAAGCGAAAGCGCATCAGTTGACCGTATAGACAAACGAATAGGTGCTTCCGTTTTCAATATTTGTCGAACTGACTCCTACAGATGATTCTTCGCCATTGACTAAAAACTTCCACCAGCCTCCATCTTTGCTGTAGTCAGCTGTTTCACCATCCACTTCAGTGACGAATAAACCATATTCGCCTTGGTCACCGGCAATCAGGCCGGCATCAAGCAGGGCTTGATCGAGCGTGGTTTCCGTGGTGGTCAGTGTCTTTTTGGTGGTCGTTCCATCTTTGTGGATCACCTCAAAGAGATATTCTTTGGCGGCATCCGGGCTGGAACTCTGGGATTGGCCGGCTTGAGCAGACTGGCTGGTGTCCAGAGAATGCAAATCTGCTGCAGAGTTGGCTGAAGGGTTGTTGTTGCAGGCCATAAAGCCAAGAGTGACCGCGATGATCGCCACGACAACCGCCACAATCACGGTCAGTTTTTTCTTCATGGCTGCGGCTTGTTGTTTTTTATTATTTTTATCCGACATTTAGTATCTCCTTCCAGATTTAGATTCGCATCTTAATCTCAACCATTATAATCTGTTGGCATGAAATGGAATGAAAATGATCTTCGTATGGCCCTTCGCTATGCGCATATCAAGGACGAAAAGGCCTCATTGTTTCGAGACTGGCTGATGGCTCTGGAGCCGGTTTTGCAGGAAGTGATCATGCCCAAAGTGACATGGCGGGTGTTTTCCTGTCAGAAAGAGGTGGATGGCATGGCTTTAGAGCCGGGCCATCTGGTCCTGCCCGGAAATCTTGCCAGATCCATGCTGCGTGATTGCCAGCAGGTGATTGTGGCGGCTGCAAGCCTTGGTCATGGATTTGACCGGCAGACCAGTCTTTATGAAGCGTGCAATGAGCCGGCCCGGGCTTTGTTATGGGATGCAGCCGGATCGGTCTGGATCGAAAAAGTAATGGACGAACTTGAAACCGTCCTCAAAGCCCGGCCAGAATTTGAAAACCGATTTTTTACGGATCGATTTTCCTGCGGCTATGGGGATCTGCCGCTTGCTTTGCAAAAAGAAATCGGTGCTTTGCTCAATCTGCCGCTGCGCTGCGGCATTCAGGTGCTTGATTCTTGCATGATGGCCCCAACCAAAAGTATTACGGCTTTCATTGGGGTGGCAGATAAACCGCAGCCTGCCCGCATCCGCGGCTGCGCAGTTTGCAGGATGAACTTGCAATGCACCTATCGCCAGAAAGGAAAAACCTGTCATGAAAGCTGATGTATTCAATCCCGCCAATGGGGTTCTTTTATTGGATGGCGCCATGGGCACCATGATCCAGAAAGCCGATCTGCCGCCCGTGCCGCTGCCGGAGTATTACAACATTGAGCAGCCAGAGGCCATTGTGGCAATTCATCGGGCGTATATCGATGCCGGGGCCAAAGTCATTTATGCTTCTACTTTTGGGGCAAGCCCGCACAAATATGAACAGGAACGCTACACCTATGATCAGGTGATTGAAGCCGGCATTGCCAATGCGAAAAAAGCAGCCCAAGGATCAGATGTAAAAGTGGCCCTGGATTTGGGACCGCTTGGCGTACTGATGGAGCCGATGGGCAAAACAACTTTTGAAGATGCGTATCAGGAATATGCCCAGATGGTCACAGCGGGTGTGGCAGCTGGTGCAGATCTGATTGTCATTGAAACTATGACAGATCTTTATGAAGCCAAAGCTGCGCTGCGCGCGGCCAAAGAAAACAGTGATCTTCCTGTCCTGGTGACCATGACGTTTGAGGCCAGCGGCCGTACCTTTATGGGGACTCCTGTTGAAGCGGCTGCGCTCACTCTGGAAGCCAATGGAGCAGATGCCATTGGGATCAATTGTTCCCTGGGTCCAGACCAGCTGCTGCCCTTGCTGGAACGCCTTTGCAAAGTGACGGCTCTTCCTGTGGCAGCCAAGCCAAACGCCGGCCTGCCTGATCCGTTTACTGGTCATTACCATCTGCCCGATGATGAATTTGCCAGGACGGCGGTGAAATTTATGGAGGCAGGTGTCTCCATTCTGGGCGGGTGCTGCGGAACAACGCCTGCAACCATTCAAGCCCTTGATCAGCTCATTGCCAGACGCCAGGAGCAAAGCTGCAGGGCAGAACGCACGAAACAGGAAGGCATCTGTTCTGCTCTTCGCGTTCTGGATCTGGATGGAATTCGGGTGGTTGGCGAGCGGATCAATCCAACAGGCAAGAAGCGTCTGCAGCAGGCTCTGCTGGAAGGGGATCTGGATCTTTGCGCCCGACTGGCGATTGAACAGAAAGAAGCTGGAGCCGATCTGCTCGATGTGAATGTCGGCATGCCAGGCGTAGATGAAGTCAGCCTGCTTCCGGCTGTTGTCCGCAAAATCCAGAGTGTATGTGACTTGCCGCTTTTGCTGGATTCAAGCAATCCCAAAGCCCTGGAAGCTGCCCTGCGCGTGGTCAATGGCAAGGCGGCGATCAATTCGGTCAATGGCAAACAGGAAAGCCTGGATGCGATTTTGCCGCTGGCTGCCCGTTATCATGCACCCCTCGTCGCCCTTTGCCTGGATGAAAACGGCCTGCCTGATACGGCACAAAAACGAATTGCGATCGCAAAAAGAATTGCCGATGAAGCGGCGAAGTACGGAATTGATCGCAGTCTGTTGTGGTTTGACTGTCTGTCGCTGACCATCTCAGCCCAACAGGACCAGGCCAGAGAAACCCTGAAAGCCATCACCTGGCTCAAAGACAACTGGAAGGCCAGAACCATTCTGGGCGTTTCCAATATTTCCTTTGGCCTGCCGGCAAGACCGATGATGAACCAGACTTTTTTAACTGCTGCCATGCAGGCCGGACTGAATTTTGCCATTATCAACCCTTCGCTGACGGGCCTGATGGATGCGGTGGCCTGCTTTAAAGCGATCAGCGGGGAAGATGAAGGCCTGCGTGACTATGTGGCCCGCTTTGCAAACCGCCCCGACCTTAAGCTAATCCCGACGGCTTCTATGCCCCAGCCTGTGGCAGAAGAAAATTCCTCTTTCGATCATCCGCTGCAAGCAGCGATTTATAAAGGTCTGAGTGCCCAGGCTGCCAAAGAAGCCAGAGCACTGCTGGCCAGTGGCCAGGGGGAGCTGGAACTGACAGAAACCCACCTGATTCCGGCTCTTGACTGGGTAGGCAAGGACTATGAACAGGGAAAACTCTACCTGCCTTCTCTTTTGCAGGCGGCCAGTGCTGCTCAGGCGGTCTTTGAGGTCCTGAAAGAATCGATGGCTGCCAAAGGAGAAAAGCAGACCACCAAAGGCACGATCGTTCTGGCCACTGTGCAGGGCGACATTCACGATATCGGTAAGAACATCGTCAAAACCCTGCTGGAAAACTATGGCTATAGTGTGATTGACCTGGGCAAGGACGTTGCACCGGAAACGGTTGTGGAAGCGGTCGTAAAATATCAGGCTCCCCTTGTTGGCCTTTCGGCTTTAATGACGACCACCCTGCCTGCCATGGAAAAAACAATTGAACAGCTTCACCAGCTGGCCAATCCACCCAAAATTATGGTTGGCGGGGCAGTGGTCACGCCCGAGGCTGCGATCGCAATGGGAGCAGATTATTATTGCAAGGATGCCAGAGAAGATATCGCGGTGGCAGACGAAGTGTTTGGCACGCTTGCCTCTGAATCGGCATCCAGAACGGATCAGCCTCAGGAGGAGCAGCGATGATTTCATTTCCTTTGATTTTTGATGGAGCGTATGGAACCCTTTATGCTCAATTCACTGGCCGACCGTCCACTCTGGTCGACCAGGCATCGATCGATGAGGCCGACCAGGTCATTGCGATGCATGAAGCCTATCTGCAAGCTGGGGCAATGGCCTTAAAAACCAATACCTTTGGCTTGCCCCAGCTTGGTTTGGCCCATCAAGACCGGGCGCAGGCCCTGATTCAGGCGGCAATCGCGTGTGCACGAGCGGCGAGCGAAAAGCAGATCGAAAAAGGAAAGAAAAAACCTTTAATTTTTGCAGATCTGGGTCCGGTTTTGCCGCAGGCAGATCCATTGACTGTCTATTTGCCGCTGGTCGAGACTTTTTTACAGGCTGGCGTGGATGGATTTCTGTTTGAAACCCTGCCGGATATTGACGGTATGGCCGAAATTGCTGCCTTCATCAAAGAACAGTGCCCGAATGCGTTCGTGATGGTCAGCCTGGCGGTCGGCACCGATGGACTCAGCCGCAGCGGCCTTTCCGGGCGAGTGCTGCTTCAAGAGCTGGACCAGATCGAAGCAGTAGATGCCATGGGGTATAACTGTCTGTGTGGTCCGGCGCATATGCACCGCCAGCTCCAGGATTTACCCGCTTTTTCAAAGCCTCTTTCGTTTATGCCCAATGCCGGCTATCCCAGTGTGACCAACCGGCGGACTGTGTATGAAGGAACGCCGGAGTACTTTGCCAGCCAGATGGCGGGCATGGTTCTGGAAGGAGCATCCATTGTAGGCGGATGCTGTGGAACGAGTCCAGATCACATTGCCATGCTGGTCCAGAGTCTGGAACCTGAGCTGGCAGAGTCTGCCAACAAAACGGGTCTTAAAACTCTTCTGACTCTGGATGAAAACGAAAATAAACCGGACAAGGCAGTTTCTGTTCGCCAGCCTGATTTGCTGGACCGGCGGCGCATGGCCGGCCAGAAAGCCATTCTGGTGGAACTGGATCCGCCGGAAAGTGACCATGTCTCCGGATTTTTAGAAGATGCCTCTCGGATTCACCAGGCGGGAGCAGATCTGTTAACCATTGCAGATAACCCGATTGGGCGGCCCCGCGCAGATTCTTCAATCCTGGCCTGCAAAGTCCATCGAGAGCTGGGAATGGATGTCCTGCCGCATCTGACCTGCCGCGATCGAAACTTGAATGCGATTAAAGCTTTACTGCTGGGACTTTCTATGGAAGACGTTCACCAGGTCCTGCTGGTCACTGGCGATCCGCTGCCGCTGGAAAGCCGGGATGAAGTGCGATCGGTCTTTTCGTTTAATTCCCGCACCCTGGCCGCCTTTGTCAGAACGCTCTGCCAGCAGGGGGTCTGCAGACCATTCCATACGCTTGGGGCTTTGGATGTGAACGCCCGCAATTTTGAGGTGCAGCTGCGGCTGGCCAAAGAAAAAGAAGCCAACGGCATCGAAGGCTTTCTTACCCAGCCGGTCTTTTCACCCCGCGCCCTGAAAAATCTGCGCCAGGCCAGAGAAGAGCTTGGTGGCGCCATTTATGGCGGAATCATGCCCATTGTCAGCTATCGCAATGCCTGCTTTTTAAAAAACGAGATCACCGGCATGGATATTCCGGATGAACTGGCTGAAAGCTTCCAGAATAAAACAAGAGAAGAATGTGAAGAAATTTCCAAAGCCTTCTGTTTTGAAAAGATGGAAGAAATGAAGGATCTGGTCGATGGGTTTTATCTGATGACGCCTTTCCGGCGGATCGGTCTGATCTGTGATCTGATCCAGCAGGCCAGAAGACTGGAATCGGTGTGATGAACGAGTCAATGATCCCACCCAAACTGCACAGCAATTTGGAAGGCTCCCTTACCTGAATCATGAAAATCAAAAGCCACAGAAACCGGGTGCTCTCTTTTCTAGAACATGACTGGAGAAGAAGACCGGTTTCTGTGGCTTTTTGGATTGCGTTCATCTTGGATTGCGTTGATCTTGGATCGGATTCATTTTGGAGGAACACAATTGGGACCAGGTTCATGTTGAATCCGATCTTTTGATGGCTCTCTTGAGCAAGGCAAAAGAAAACTGCAGTCTGAATCCTGGACAGGACAAGGCTGCAGTGGGATGGATGGTTCAAATACAGAACAGGCAGCGATTGAAGATTCAAAGCCGAGTCAGTACAAGTTAGATGGATCGATCAATTACAGAAGCTGAATGCCAGCTTCCTGGCAGGCTTTTCGCATGTCTTCTGGCCACAGGGAAGCCTGGACCTCACCAATGTGGGCTTTCTGGAGCAGGAGCATGCAAAGCCGGGACTGACCGATACCGCCGCCAATGGTGTAGGGCAGCTGGCCGTTCATGATTTTCTTGTGGAAAGGCAGTTCGAGCCGGTCAAGAGCATTTTCTTTTTTCAGCTGGGCAAGCATGGCAGTTTCGTCCACGCGGATTCCCATGGAAGAGACTTCAAAAGCAGACTGCAACGGTTCATACCAGAACAGGATATCGCCATTTAAAGCCCAGTCATCATAGTCCGGCGCACGGCCATCATGCTTGTTGCCATCGGGCAGCAAATCCCCGATCTGCATCAGGAACACAGCACCGTATTCTTTACAGATCGCATTTTCTCTTTCTTTTGGACTCAGATCTGGATAGCGCTCATACAGTTCATACGTCGTAATAAAGTGAATATCATCCGGCAGGTGGTTTACAGCATGCGGGTAACGATACCAGACTTCATGTTCCATATGCTTGATGACCTGATAAATGGTCCGGACTTCGCTTTTCAGGGTTTTAAAAGTACGGTCTTCTTTGTTGATGACCTTTTCCCAGTCCCATTGGTCAACGTAGGAAGAATGCAGGTTGTCGAGTTCTTCATCCTTGCGGATAGCGTTCATGTTGGTGTACAGGCCTTCACCTGGCTTGAAACCATATTCGCCTAAGGCGTTGCGTTTCCATTTGGCCAGCGAATGAACGACTTCAATGTCTTCACCAGGCAATGCGGCCATGGTAAAGGAAACCGGTTTTTCAACACCGTTCAGGTTATCGTTGAGGCCAGAAGAACGGGTGACATAAAGGGGTGCTGAAATTCGTTCCAGATGCATTTTTTTGCCAAACTCATGCTGGAAGGTGTCACGGATATATTTGATGGCTTCCTGCGTTTCGCGCACGCTCAAAACGGGATCATAGTTTTCGGGAATATACAGATTCATAAAATTTCCTTTCTTGAAAATGAAACCAAAATGAAAGACTGAAAAAGTATAGCACAATGGATTTTCACCGAAAGGGAAAGCCCTGGCCAAATTGGTCTTCCCTTTGCAGGAAAGATTTGTTTTGTCTTCTTTTTGGCTGAATCGGACATAGGAATCTCATCTCAATTCGAACAGAAAGTCTCTTTTCCAAACTGAAGAAGAGTGGCTCTTCAACACAGGGAAGTCCATGGATGTTCATTTCAGGCGCGTTTTGAGAAACTGAAAAGGCGACATGCTCGGTTGCGATGACCAAAAAGAGGATTACAATCGAGATGCGAAGTCTGAAACAAATGATTCGGATTGCAGGAAAGAAGGGAAGCGGATGAAAATCCATTTTCATGATTCAAACACGCTGCTGATGACAGAAGGACCGATTGGACGGCAGATGATTACCTTTGCGATTCCAATTTTTCTGGGCCAGCTGTTTCAGCAGCTGTATAACACAGTCGATACGATTATTGTTGGCAACCTGTTAGGCGACCATGCTCTTTCGGCTGTTGCCAGCAGCGGCAATCTGATCATGCTTCTGGTCGGATTTTTTAATGGCATGTCGATGGGCGCATCGGTTGTCATCTCGCAGGCCTTTGGCGCCGGTAAGCAAAAAGAGCTGACGCGAACCATTCACACCAGTATTGCGCTGGGTCTGGTTCTGTCAGTGATGCTGGCACTGCTTGGCCGATGGCTTTCCCCGATTATTCTGGTCTGGATGCAGACCCCGCCGGAAGTTCTGCCGCTTTCCAATTCTTACTTTGAAGTCTACTTTACCGGGATTATCGGCCTGGTTCTTTACAATATCTTTTCGGCCATTTTAAGAGCCGTCGGCGACTCGAAGCATCCGCTGTACTTTCTGATGATTTCTTCGGGGCTGAATGTCGTGTTGGACCTGGTCTTTATTGCGGTGTTTCACTGGGGTGTAGCCGGGGCTGCCATTGCCACGGTGATTTCCCAGGCGATTTCGGCCATCCTGGCTTTACGCACCTTGCAAAAAGCCGATGGCCCGCATCGTGTCGACCTGACCAGACTGCGCATTCACTGGCCGCAGTTCAAACAGATCGTCCGCTATGGCATTCCAGCGGGCGTGCAGAATTCGATTATTTCGCTGGCCAATGTTGTGGTCCAGTCCAATATCAACAGTTTTGGCTCGCTGGCCATGGCGGGGTGCGGGGCGTATTCGAAAGTCGAAGGGTTTGTTTTTTTGCCGATTATGTCCTTTGGCATGGCCATTTCAACGTTTGTCGGCCAGAACCTTGGCGCTGGTGACACCGTCCGGGCAAAATCAGGGGCTGACTTTGGGGTGCGCTGTTCGTGTGCGATGGCTGAAATCGTGGGGGTTCTTTTCTTTCTGTTTGCACCATCCATGATCTGGCTGTTTGACCAGAACCCAGAGGTCATTGCCTTTGGTGCCCTGCGGGCGCAGACCAATGCGCTGTTTTACTTCCTGCTGGCGTATTCCCATGCAATTTCGGCTGTCTGCCGGGGCGCAGGCAACCCTGCTGTGCCAATGAATGTGATGCTTGTATGCTGGTGCCTGATCCGGGTCGGTTTTCTGTGGATCACAGCGCCTTTCCATAACATTGCCTTTGTCAACTGGGTTTATCCATTGACTTGGGCGCTGTCGTCGGTGTTCTTCTTCTGGTATTCACATCGCAGGAATTTTTTGACCTCTTCGATTCTGGCGGCTGCTCAAGACGAATCAGCCAAAGAAACAGAGAGCAAGACTGTTTCTTCCCATCCGGCTTCTTTACCAGCTCTGGCTGTGCAAGCCAAAGATGCCCTCAATGAAGAAAACGAAGAATCGATATCTGTTCTGGATTCGATTTCCAGACAGGAAGAGTCTTCCAGATCTGTTTTTGGCGGGACAGGATGTTGCTGCGTGGATGGCGGGCGGAATCTACGGCCAAAACCGCTTGATGAAAACTGAAATTGATTTTTGAATGAAATGTCCAAGAGAGCAAGATCAAAAGCGAGATCAAGAGTGAGCAACTGACTGTAGGGAATGTAAGACTGTTTTCGTCTTTCAGAAAACAGTCTTTTTTCTTTCAAAAAATCTGGAATTTAGAATGGAAACCGGGTCGAAAATTGAACGGTCTGGCAGACAGGTGTATTTTTAAGAAAATTTCATCTACAGATGAGAAAGGATTTTAAGATTATGGATTTTCAGTTTGAACCAAGAAAAGACTTAAAAGAAAAACCACAGGGCCCGCTTGGCTTTGGCAAATACTACACCGACTATATGTTTGTCGCTGACTATGATGCAGATCAGGGCGGCTGGCATGATGCCCGCATCGTCCCGTTTGGTCCAATTGAAATGGACCCCGCCAGCATGGTTCTCCACTATGCACAGGAAACATTCGAAGGTCTGAAAGCTTACCGCACAAAAGATGGAACCATCCAGCTGTTCCGTCCAGAAAAGAACGCGCAGCGTTTTGCCAACTCCAACGATCGTCTTTCGATGCCCAAAGTACCAGTAGACATGTTCGTGGAGGCGATCAAGGAACTGGTAAAAGTCGAAAAAGACTGGGTGCCAGACAATGAAGGGGAATCTCTCTACATCCGTCCATTCATGTTCGCAACCGAAAAAGCAGTTGGTGTTCACCCTGCGACTTCCTACAAATTTATGATCATCCTCTCCCCAGTTGGCGCTTACTATCCAGAGGGCATGGCGCCAGTAAAAATCTGGGTTGAAGATGACTATGTCAGAGCCGCTCCGGGTGGAACCGGCTTCACCAAATGCGGCGGTAACTATGCCGGCTCTTTAAAAGCCCAGGAAAAAGCGGAAGAACAGGGCTATACCCAGGTTCTGTGGCTGGATGGCGTCCACAAAAAATACGTCGAAGAAGTGGGAAGCATGAACGTTATGTTCCTGATCGATGGCGAAATCTGGACGGCACCAACGGAAGGCACCGTATTACCGGGGGTAACCCGTGATTCGATTCTCCACCTGGTTCGTGACTGGGGCTATCCAGTTCATGAAGAACATCTGGCTATTGATGACCTGATGGCCGCTGCCAGAGATGGCCGTTTGCAGGAAGCCTGGGGAACCGGCACAGCTGCTGTTATTTCTCCAATCGGAGAACTTTGCTACAAAGGTGAAAAAGCTACCATCAATCATTTCCAGACTGGTGATCTGACCCAGAAACTGTACGATACCCTGACGGGCATTCAATGGGGCAGCCTTGAAGATCCATATCAGTGGACCTGCACAGTTGACTAACCTTTAAAAATTGAAATTGTTTACAATAGAAGGATGAAAAGGTACATCCTTCTATTTTTATATCCGGCTATTTTTATATCCGGTTTTGGATCCGGCAGGATGGAAACAGCCAGAATGATTGTGAACATCTGCGGATCAGGCCCTTAAAAAATGAAAATGAAGGACTGGATGAAAGTGAAGGACTGGAAAGGAAAAAGAAATGACTGAACGAGAACGCCGCCGTAATGGCCTTTTATATGATTGTTATCGGGTAAAAGACGATTCCTACATGAAAGCCCGCAAATTGCTGCTGGAAGTGAATGCCTGCAGGACCTCTGAGGATGCCAGAGCCTATTTGCAGCAGATGCTTGGCCAATATCCGGACAGTGCCGCCATTGTCCCGCCCTTTTACTGTGATTTAGGGCCGCATATTGAACTGGGGGAAAACACCTTTTTGAACATGGACTGCATGATTCTCGATGAGGCAAGAGTGATCTTTAAGGATCGTTGCGCCATTGGTCCAAGATGCTGCTTTTATACTGCTATTCATCCCATGGATGCCAAGGTACGGGCAACAGGTCTTGAAATCTGCAAACCGATTGTCATTGAAGAAGATGTCTGGATGGGCGGCAGCTGCGTAGTCAATGGCGGCGTGACGATTCATGCCGGATCGGTGATTGGCTCCGGTTCGGTGGTTACCCATGACATCCCGCCTCATGTTTTTGCGGCGGGCAATCCATGTCGAGTCATCCGCGAAATCGGTGAAGAGGAGCAAAAATACTGGCAGGATCAGTACGAGGAGTACCAGAATTTTCTTGCAAACGATCAGAAAAACAATCAATAACGGTCGCTGAAAAATCATCTAGAGATTATAAATTGTACGAAAACTGTATGTGAAAAGAACCTGGATGGATCAGATGGGCAATTGATATGCCTGAAATATGGTAAAGTATGAGCAGCATGAAGAAAAGAAAACGCTTGAAAGAAGGATTCGAATCAGAAGGAACTGCGATCTCTATCCCAAATTGATTTGGAAAATTCTTTAGAGTAAACTTCTGCTAGAGGGTAAAGTCAATGAATCCAATTGTAAAAGAACTGACCGATATCAAGGGAAAGAAGCACATCGTCACATCCATTGAATACGACACACCAACGGAAGCCAGCCAGGACGTAGTTTTTGATACTGTCCGCGATATTCTGGCCAATGATCTCGAAGCTTTTTCCAAGATCACTTTTGATGTGGAGCCAGATGGTTCAAAAGTAAAAGTGGAAGTCAGCGAAAGCCGATCCTGAGAAAAAATCCGCGTCCAATTGTGGGCGCTTTTTTCATATCCGTCTATTTCCAGTGCTTTGCTGTCCGGCGCCTGTGACAGGGAAAATTCCCTTTAAGAAGCGGGCAGCGTCCTTGCAGGAAATCGACCATATGTCAACTCATTATCGAAAGATTGCGGCTGCAGTTTATTTTCTGATGGTAATTCCCCAAAAAACCTTGTATCTTAGCCAAGGAATGCTTAACATTGCCATGCGGAGAACCAACCTCTCCGATAAAGCCTGGCAGGCCCTGCCTGATCCAGTGCTCTTTTTTTGATCGCATTCAGTCCTGACTCCCTGGAATGACTTAGAAAGGAATAGACTATGTGGATTTTTATTGGAACTTTGATCTACCTGCTGTTCTGGCTGACCTGCATTGTAGCCTACACCGTTCATTATCTGACGGATACAATTCAGCTCACCAGCTTTTCACAGGTAATTTATACCCTGAGCGCCGGTACTGAAGGGGCTGAGGGAACTGTCGGGGAAGCCATTGGCGGCTTCTTTCATAACTATTGGCTGCTGCTGATTGTAGGAACGCTGATTTTTGCTTACTACATTTACTTCTGCCTGCAGCACAATAAAGCAAAAAAAGAAGGTCGGACTTTCTTTAATGGCAAACGTGCCGGCTATGTCTTCAACTGCTCCGTTCTTGGTGCAGCATTGGTCATCGGTGGTTTGTTCAGCTCCCAGCTCTATCAGGGGTGGGAAGTATTGGGCATTGGCGAATACCTCGACAATGCCGGTCGTGAATCGACTTTATATGAGGATCAGTTCGTTGAACCAACGGACGTGAAAATTACGTTCCCGGCTCAGAAGAAAAACTTGATTCATATCGTGGTGGAATCGATGGAATCTTCCTACACCAGCCTGGAACATGGCGGCGGCTTTCAGGACGATCTGATTCCTAACCTGTACAATCTGGCAAAGGCCGACAATGCAACTGACTTCTCTGTAAAAGGCACAACGGAATTAAATGGTGCGAATGTCACCAATAACTCTGGCTGGACCGTAGCAGGTCTGGTTGCCATGTCTGCCGGTGTGCCGCTCAATGTCGGCAACGGTCAGTTCAACCATAATTTCTCAGCGTCTGACAAGTTCATGCCGCATCTGACCACGATGGGCCAGATTCTCAAAGAAAACGGCTATAACAACTACTTCATGTGCGGTTCTGATGGAGCTTTCGCTGGCCGAAGCAACTATTATGAGCAGCATGGCGAATATGATATTTTAGACTACGCCCGCGCCGTGCATGATCAGGCGATCCCGGCCGGTTATCGCGTATGGTGGGGATTTGAAGATAAGAAATTGTACAGGTGGGCTGAAAGCAAGCTGACGGAGCTGGCAGGCCAGGACGCACCGTTCAACCTGACCATCATGACGGCCGATACACACTTCGCAGATGGGTACAAATGTGAAGAATGTAAAGACGAACACGAAACCCAATACGAAAACGTGATTTCCTGTACGGACCGCCAGCTGACTGGATTTGTCAACTGGATCCAGCAGCAGGACTTTTATAAAAATACAACCGTAGTGATCACTGGTGACCACCTTTCCATGGATGCCTCTGTTGGCAAAACCACTGGTTCTGGGTATCAGCGCCAGGCTTATTCTGTGATCCTCAACGGCCCGGAGTACACGCTTGATAAAACCCGTGATTACTGCACGCTGGATATGTTTCCAACCATCATGGAAGCGATGGGGATTGAGATTGAAGGCCATCGTTTAGGTCTTGGTGTCAGCCTGTACTCCAATCAGCCAACGCTGATTGAACAGATGGGCCTGGCTGCTTTAAATGCGGAAATCTCTGCAGATTCCAAGTACTATACGGATGTCATTCTTTCTGGTGACGACACCAAACGGCCATTGAAGACCGAAGAGGCAAAGGATACCAACGAAGAAGAAAATAAGGATGACAACCAGAACAGCGAAGCGCCATCCGATCAGCCGCAGGAACAGATCCCGCAGTTCGAACCCGCAACGGGCGGCCAGACAGCTGTTTATCCAACGACACCTGTTGTACAGCCGGATACAAACACCAATACAAATACGTATACCCCGGTATATACACCGACACCAGATTACAACTACACCCCGGTGGATCCAGCCCCAATAACGCCAGTGATACCGGTCGAGCCTGTTACGCCAGTCCAGCCAGTGGATCCGTCCCCGGCTCCTGATGTTCCGGTTGATCCAATTATCCCGGTTGAGCCAACCCCAGAACCAACTCCAGAACCAACTCCGGATCCCACGCCAGTTCCCGATGTTCCAGCAGAGCCGACAACGCCTGTTGAACCATCAGAACCAGTCGTTACCCCCGAACCAGCGCCAACACCCATTGGCTCCCCTGAGGCAAACGAATAATCTGTGCGCTTGTTTTGGACGGATCGAGTTTTAGAAGAGACAATCAAGATTCAATTTGCAGACTGCATCCTTGTGTGGTCTGCTTTTTTTTCGGTCCAATCGGCATCGGTGCCTTCGATCCGTCAACGGTTTTAAACTGGCCAGACCAGACCAAATAAAAGAGACATCATCATGAGATTAAGCAGTTCATATTTGATCCAAGGGCAGTCATTTGTGGAGCTGGATACAGATCCCTTCCAGATCCTTTTCTGTCGCGCAAAGAAAGTAAGGCGGTGCCCTTTGGATCGGGAAATAAAACGGATTTTTGAATTGTAATGCGAAGAGGTACATTTCCAGACTCTTTTGTTGCAAGATGCAAGCCAGATGTCAATGCTTCTTTGATTTCGGGTTTTTGTGTGATTACAATGGAAGAACGCCCGGAAAAACACCGTAAATCGGTGGTCGATCAGTCAATCTGTGCTCAAATTCAGATTGCTGATCTTTTTTCCATCTTCTTTTTTTCTTCGACTTTCTACCCACTGGACGTTTTTAGAAGCTGATGTAAAGGAATGAAAGAAAATGGAAAAAACATGCAAAAAACATAACCGTTTTCAGGGGGCTGTTGAAGGCAAAAACCGTAAGTGTTATAACGGTCGTAACACAATTTGTGAAAAGGAAGGTAATTATGAAAAAAAGCGGTGCTGAAATCATCGTTGAGACCCTGCTCGAACAGGGTGTCGACACTGTCTTTGGCTATCCTGGCGGACAGGTCATTGATCTCTATGACGCCCTTTATGAATATTCGGACCGGCTGAATCACGTGCTGACCAGCCACGAGCAGCACGCCTGTCATGCCGCTGACGGATATTTCCGGGCGACAGGAAAGACTGGAGTCGTCATTGCGACCTCAGGTCCTGGAGCAACAAACCTGGTCACCGGTATTGCGACCGCTTATCTGGACTCTGTTCCGCTGGTCGCTATCACCGGCAACGTTTCAACGTCTTTAATTGGACGGGATTCGTTTCAGGAAGTCGATATTACCGGCGTCACCTTACCGGTAACGAAACACAACTTCTTCGTTCATTCCGTTGAAGATCTCGCCATCACCCTGCATAAAGCGTTTGAAATTGCCAAATCCGGCCGTCCAGGTCCAGTCCTGGTCGATGTGCCAAAAGACGTGCAGCAGGCGGTGACTGAATATAAGCCTTTAGGCCGGGCGCGCAAGATCCCGGAAAAAACCGTGAATGGTTTTCAGATGAAAGAAGCGGCCCGCATGATTAATGCGGCAAGCCGTCCTTTTATCTACATTGGCGGCGGTTCTTTAGGCGCAGATGTCTCCCAGCAGGTGATGGAACTTGCCGAGAAAATTGATGCCCCGATCGGCAGTACATTAATGGGTCTTTCAGCGATTCCAACTGATTATCCAAGGTTTTTAGGCATGCAGGGCATGCATGGCCACTACGCAAGCTCCATGGCTCAGAACGAATGCGACCTGATCATTTCGATCGGCTGCCGTTTTTCGGATCGGGCAACAGGGAATGTTAAAAAATATGCCAAACAGGCCAAGATCATTCAGTTCGATATCGATGCGGCTGAGCTGAACAAGAACATCTCTGTTCACTTAGGCCTGGCCGGGGATATTCATGATGCAGTCTGCCGTCTGATCAGTGAAGTGGAACAGACAGAACATCCGCAATGGCATGCCCGCATTGCTCAGCTCAAACTGGAAGAACAGTTCCAGCAGGATCAGCTTCTTGATCCCCGCAAACTCACTCCGCAGGCACTGATTAACGAAATCACCAAATATACCGACGCTTCGACACCGATTGCGACGGATGTCGGCCAGCACCAGATGTGGGTAGCCCAGTACTATCCATTCCAGAAGCCAAGAACCTTTATTTCTTCTGGCGGTCTTGGAACGATGGGGTTTGGCCTTGGCGCTGCGATTGGAGCCGCCTTTGGTTCGAAAAAGCGCACGATTCTCTTTACTGGAGATGGCAGCTTTGGCATGAACCTGGGCGAACTGGCTACGCTGTATAAAACCCAGGTTCCGGTTGTGATCGTTGTTTTCAATAACGGCACGCTGGGCATGGTTCGTCAGTGGCAGACCCTGTTCTATAACCAGCACTATTCCAATACCGATCTGTCTGACAGAAAGTCAGATTTTGTCAAAATTGCCAATGCTTTTGGCATTCCGGGCTTCCATGTGGATACCCTGGAAGAGCTGCCGGAAACGGTCGCCAAAGCGATGGCCAAATCCGGACCAGTGCTGATTGATGTCAAGATTGATCCAGATGAATTTGTTCTGCCCATGCTGCCGCCTGGTGGAAGTATGGATGACATCATCACGATGCGGGAGGAAATCTGATGGAACGATTTGAAATTGCCTGTCTGGTAGACAACTCGGCCGGTGTTCTGACCCGTGTCACCAGCATGTTTACGCGCCGGGATTTCAACATCAACTCATTAACCGTTGGTGCTACCGAAGATCCTCGCTATTCACGCATTACGATTTCGGTAAACGGAGATGAAAAGATTCGTTCACAATGTGTCAAGCAGCTGCGCAAACTCTACAACGTCAAACACGTCAAGGAAATGGTGGTCAACGACCGCGTCTCTCGTGAACTGGCGCTGATTAAACTGAAAAATACCCCGGAAACCCGCCAGGATATCGTTTCGGCGGTGGATATTTTCCGAAGCAAGATTATTGATTATTCACCCAATACGCTTTGCGTTGAAATCACGGGTGAGTCCAGCAAGATTGATGCGTTTTTAACCGTTGTGGCTCCCTATGGCATTCTGGAAATGAGCCGCACGGGGGTTGTCGCCTTGCAGCGCGGCTGCCATTACTTAACCGATGCGGAGCAGGATGATTTTGCCCTGATGGAACTGAACCGGGCAGCCCGCATTGATCAGCTGGAAGGCAATTAATTGCTGGTTTTTACGGAATCTGAAAAGTCATTTGAAAGGCAACTTGAAAGATCATTTAAATTTGACTTCGCGTTTTGCGAAAGACAGCCAGAAAAACGCTGAACGGATCTGGAGTTGATCCAGGCTCAGTTCAGTCAGTCTGGTAGCAGGATGGGGGAAATGGCAATCTCTGTAAACCGCTTTCAAGAAATGAGAGGACAAAACAAATGAAAACAATTTTCAATGAAAATGAAAAAGCTTGAAATAAAATTCTTGATCTTTTGTTGAAACTGCGTCAAAATTCGCAGACAACAGCCCAAAAAAATTCGAAAAACTCAGAAACGACTTTGACAAAGCCAAAAGCGGGCCGCAAAAAGATGCGCCCTCTTCCCAGATCTGGACAGAAGCCCTGCTCCAGGCAAGACAAGGATCTTCCAGCCAGTCTTGAAAACGAAATGTCAAAGCCATGAGGGATTCGTTCGATACGACTGCGATCAGAAAGGAACTCTTTATGGAAAACAGAATTTTTTATGAACAGGATTGCGACGTTAACCGCCTGAAAGGCAAAAAAGTCGCCATCATCGGATATGGCTCACAGGGCCACGCTCATGCTTTAAACCTGCGCGACTCCGGCGCTGATGTTGTGATTGGTCTGTACGAAGGAAGTAAATCTGCTGCCAAAGCCAAAGAACAGGGCTTTGAAGTTCTTCCAGTCGCTGAAGCAACAAAAGCGGCTGATATCGTTATGGTCCTGATTCCAGACGAAAAACAGAAAGATGTTTACCGTAAGGAGATCGCACCAAACCTGAGTGCTGGCAAAACTCTCGCATTTGCGCACGGCTTCAACATCCACTTTGGCCAGATTGTTCCACCAGCTGACGTCAACGTCATCATGGTTGCCCCAAAAGGACCAGGCCACACGGTTCGTTCCGAATACGAAGCGGGTAAAGGTGTTCCATCCTTAATTGCGGTTGAACAGGATGCGACTGGCGATGCGCTTGACCTCGGTCTTGCGTATGCAGCCGGTATCGGTGCAAGCCGGGCCGGTGTTCTGGAAACGACATTCCGTACGGAAACAGAAACCGACCTCTTCGGTGAACAGGCTGTTCTTTGCGGCGGTGTGGTTGCCCTGATGCAGGCTGGTTTTGAAACCTTAGTGGAAGCTGGTTATGACCCGCGCAATGCTTACTTCGAATGCATTCACGAAATGAAGCTGATCGTCGATCTGATCTATCAGTCCGGATTTGAAGGCATGCGTTACTCCATTTCCAACACAGCTGAATATGGCGACTACATCACGGGTGAAAAGATCATCACTGCCGAGACCAAGAAAGCCATGAAACAGATCCTCAAAGACATCCAGGATGGTACATTCGCCAAAGACTTCCTGCTCGACATGTCCGATGCGGGCGGCCAGGCTCACTTCAAAGCGATGCGCAAACGCGCCAAAGAGCATCCAAGCTCCAAAGTCGGCGAAGAAGTTCGCGCTCTGTACAGCTGGGCTGATGAAGACAAACTGGTCAACAACTAAGTTTCGTCTTTCGATGATTCCCATTCAGGCCATTGTTGATCCAGTCTGCTTCCGTGAAGTCTTCCTGCTTCAAAAAGTAGAAAGATGCCCGAAAGAAGATAGAAAGAAGTCAATGCAAAACTGCCTGAATCTTACAATTTGAACCAATCAAAAGCCCGTTAGCGGGCTTTTGTTCTATCTGGCCATCTAAAAGCCGTCTGGATCCTGGAGAAGTTTTCAGAAGATGGACGAAAAAGAAAAGCGAATGGATGAATCCAGCACAGAACCTAAATTCTCCTATAACCCCTATACATATATACAACCCATACATATACAACCTATATACACATAAAGGAAAATACGAAGATGAAAAGTGATGAGATGAAAAAAGGGCTGGAAAAAGCCCCGCAGCGAAGCCTGCTGCATGCTCTTGGTCTGACTGAAGAAGAAATCGACCGTCCAATCGTCGGCATCGTTTCTTCCTACAACGAAATTGTTCCCGGTCATATGAACCTCGATAAAATTACTCAGGCCGTAAAAACCGGCGTTGCCATGGCTGGCGGAACACCAATCGTATTCCCGGCGATTGCGGTGTGCGATGGGATTGCCATGGGCCACAACGGAATGCGCTATTCCCTGGTGACGCGCGATCTGATTGCGGATTCTACGGAATCCATGGCTTTAGCCCATGCGTTTGACGCCCTGGTGATGATTCCAAACTGCGATAAAAATGTTCCCGGTCTGCTGATGGCCGCTGCCCGGCTGAATCTGCCAACGATCTTTGTTTCCGGCGGTCCAATGTTAGCCGGCCGGATTGATAATCATAAAACGTCGCTGTCCAGCATGTTTGAAGCCGTTGGCGCCTATAAAGCCGGCAAGATCGATGAAGCCAAGCTGCGAGAATTCGAACTGAATACCTGCCCATCCTGCGGTTCGTGCTCGGGTATGTATACCGCCAACTCCCACAATTGTCTGTCCGAAGTTCTCGGTATGGCTTTAAAAGGCAATGGAACCATTCCTGCTGTCTATTCCCGTCGCCTTGAACTGGCTAAACACGCCGGGATGCAGATCATGGATCTGATTGAAAAAGACATCCGTCCCCGTGACATTATGACCGAAGCTGCCTTTAAAAATGCGATCACCGCGGATATGGCGCTTGGCTGTTCCACCAACTCCATGCTCCATCTGCCGGCAATCGCCCATGAATGCGGCATTGATATCGATCTGGATGAAGTAAACCGCATCTCTGAAAAGACACCAAACGTCTGCCATCTCGCTCCTGCTGGCCCAACCTATATGGAAGATCTGGATCAGGCTGGCGGCGTATATGCCGTTCTTAAGGAGCTGGAAGAGGCTGGCCTGATTGATACGAGTGTGATGACGGTTACCGGCAAAACTCTTCATGAAAATATCGCGGATGCCATCAATCTGGATGAAACCATCATCCGTCCAATCGACAATCCATTCACCGCAACCGGCGGGCTGGCGGTCTTAAAAGGCAACATTGCGCCTCAGGGATGTGTCGTAAAACGCTCCGCTGTGGCTCCCGAAATGCTTCGCCATACCGGCCCGGCCGTTGTCTTTGACAGCGAAGAAGAAGCCATTGTCGGCATTTTTGGCGGTCGCGTGAAACCTGGGGATGTTGTGGTGATCCGTTATGAAGGACCTGCTGGAGGACCGGGTATGCGCGAAATGCTTTCACCAACCTCGGCCATTGCCGGGATGGGCTTAGATAAAGAAGTTGCCCTGATTACAGATGGTCGTTTCTCGGGGGCAACGCGTGGGGCAGCGATTGGTCATATCACACCGGAAGCTGTCAAAGGCGGTCTGATTGCCTATGTCAAAGATGGGGACAGGATCTCGATCAACATTCCCGACTACTCCATTGAACTGCTTGTGGATGAAGAAGAACTGGCAAAACGGAAAGCCGAAATGCCGGTCAAAGAAAAGAAAGATGTGAAGGGCTACCTCAAACGCTACTCCCGCCTTGTTTCGGGTGCTGATAAGGGAGCGGTTCTTTCATGATTGACGGGCTCAATCAAAGGCTTCACCAGTTAGCGGTGTTCATGCCGCTCTATGACAATCCGATTTTCTGCGCATTCGTTGAAATGCTGGATGCCCATGCCGAAAAGAGCAGCCGCTTTTTACAGGCGGCTGCCCGGTTTACCGGCCTGCTCTATGAACAGAACACGGATGACTGGGGAGAATACCTGCGCCAGACGATCTTTTCTCTGGATACATGCCTGGCAAGACTGAGCACGCAGACCAACCGGGAATTTCCCGAGCGGATGCTCAACAGCGCGATGAGCGAGCTGAATGCCCTTGGTCAGGCGGCGGCCGTGATTCCGGAAGATTTAGGCCTGAATGGGCGCACCGGCTGGTATGGCAAATGGATCGACATGCAGGCAGAATACCTGAACTGTCTGATGGACATCGATCGCCGTGGAATCGGCATGTTTGCCAGGGCCACTATGTTCCGTCTGAAAAACCAGCCGGAGCTGGAGCTGGCAGCCGTGCGCAATCCGGATCCAATTACATTCGATCAGCTGTATGGCTATGATTTCCAGCATGAGGCGATGATCGACAACACCCAGGCTTTGTTAGATGGTCTTCCAAGTTCCAATCTGCTTTTATATGGCGATGCTGGAACCGGCAAATCCGCCTCCATTAAGGCTTTGGAAAATCACTTTGCCAAGGAAGGCCTGCGCTTAATTGAAGTGTCCAAAGATCGGCTGGATGTTCTGCCGGATCTGTTAGACAAACTGGCTTTAGAACCATTGAAATTTGTGGTTTACATTGATGATCTGTCTTTTGCGGAAAACGATGATTCTTTCTCGGCTCTGAAAGCGGTCCTGGAAGGATCCGTTTCGGCCCGCAGTTCCAATACTGTCATTTATGCCACCAGCAACCGCCGCCATCTGGTCAAAGAATCCATCTCGGCCAGAAGCGGTGATGATATGCACCGCCGGGATACCCTGCAGGAAACCTTATCGCTTTCGCAGCGTTTTGGACTCTGCCTGTTCTTTGAAAAACCCAACGCGAATCAATACCTCGATCTGGTTCACCAGATCGCTCAGGAATATGGTCTGGACCTGACCGGTTCTGAACTTGACCATGAAGCCGAAGCCTTTGCGCTTGCCAAAGGCGGGCGCTCGGCACGCTGTGCCCGTCAGTTTGTTGAAACCCAGGCCGCTAAGAAAGGATTACCGAATGCTCAGTTTAGATAAAATCTACCATGCCAGATACATCCTCAAAGACACGGCCCGGACAACGGACTTGATCCCGGCTTTGAAGATCAAAGAGGGTGTGGATGTCTTCTTAAAAACTGAAAATTTGCAGCGTACCGGCAGTTTCAAACTGCGGGGGGCTTACTATAAAATTTCCCAGCTCTCTGAAGAGGAAAAAAGCCATGGCGTTATCGCCTGCTCAGCGGGCAACCATGCCCAGGGGGTAGCTCTTGCTGCCCAGGAAGCAGGCATTGAAGCCACCATCTGTCTGCCAGAAGGCGCACCGATTTCTAAAGTGGAAGCCACCCGCTCCTATGGAGCCAATGTGGTTCTGGTGCCAGGGGTTTATGATGATGCCTATCAGAGAGCTTTAGAGCTGCGGGATGAAAAAGGCTATACCTTTATTCATCCGTTTGATGATGAAGAAGTCATTGCCGGCCAGGGAACCATCGGTCTTGAAATTCTCGACCAGCTTGATGAGGTGGAAGCCATTGTTGTTCCCATCGGCGGCGGGGGGTTAATCTCGGGAATTGCCTTTGCGGTCAAATCTTTACGCCCGGATGTCAAAATCTATGGCGTTCAGGCCGAAGGGGCTCCAAGTATGGCCAAATCCCTGCTGGAAGACGAAATCATCTGTCTGGAAGAAGCCAGAACGATTGCCGATGGCATCCAGGTGAAAGAACCGGGCGAACATACTTTCGATCTGTGCCGCAAATATGTCGATGAAATCGTCACCGTCAGTGATGATGAAGTGGCTGGAGCCATTTTAAAGCTGATCGAAACGCAGAAACTGATCACCGAAGGAGCTGGCGCGGTCAGCGTAGCGGCTGTGATGTACGACAAGATTCCAGTGGCTGGCAAAAACGTTGTCTGCCTTCTTTCCGGCGGCAATATCGATGTTACGATTCTGTCGAAAGTGATCGAACGCGGCCTGCTCAAATCCGGCCGGTCGGATACTCTGGCGATTCAGCTGGAGGATCGTCCAGGTCAGCTGGCCAAAGTTTCACAGCTGCTCGCTTCACTGAATGCCAATGTTGTCAGTGTCAGCTATGAAAAAGCCAGCGAAGGAACATCCATCACCGCCTGCATTCTGCGCATCAATATCGAAACGCGTGATTTCCAGCATATCCAGGAAGTTCATGATGCCCTGCGTGCCAACGGCCTGCGGCTGGTTGAGTAGTTGAAAGAATGAATTTGAAGAATTGAATTTGGACAGAGAAGAAAAGAGTCAGATGAAAAGTTCCTGACAAATTCCGCTTGTTTTTGGAGCCGGAAAGGCACTTTTCTGTCTTCAAGATCTCTAAAGTCCTATAACAAGATCAGAAAATAAAATCACAAGTCAGCCTGAAAGGGCGTTGTCAGAGAATTGACTGCTTTTTCAGGCGGACCTGCCTGATAGAAAGAAGAGAAATTCAAAATGGAAAGAATCAGCACAGCCAATGCACCAGCAGCGATTGGTCCTTATTGCCAGGCTGTAAGGGTGGATGACTTTGTCTTTACATCTGGACAGATCCCACTCAACCCAAGAACTGGGGAAATCGAAGGCACAACCATCACGGAACAGACTGAACAGGTCATGAAAAACCTGAGCGCCGTTTTAGAGGCTTCTGGCTCCGGATTCCAGCACGCAGTCAAAACAACCTGCTATCTGGCCGATATCGCCGATTTTGCAGCCTTTAACGAAGTTTACGCCAAATACTTCATCAACAAGCCAGCCCGCAGCTGCTTTGCGGTGAAGGACTTGCCAAAGGGCGCTTTGTTAGAGGTTGAAGTCATCGCCAAAGTTGCCAAAGAACACAAAGATTACGTTGTCGACTAAGCAAAGCCTGTAAGGTCAAGTCAAAATCTGAAACTGCCTATCGCGCAGAAGATGGAATTTTGGCTGAGTACGGGTTTTACTGCTTAATTCAGGCCATCATTTGAACAGGATGTTCGAAGGATGGCCTTTTTATTGCTTTTGAATTCTGTTTGACCGATTCGAACGGACAGAAAAAACGCGGAAAAAAGCAGGGAAGACTGATTACTCGTCCCAGGGGGCAATTTCTTCAAGGCGCAAGACTTTCACAATATTTTGATAAGCAGGACCTGCCTCAACGAAAGCATCCAGAACCTCCTGCTCGGTATAATCGTGAAACAGATTTCTGAAGTCTTTGCGAATTCCCAGATAGGCGAGAATTGACCATGACTTGTATCCTTTATAGTTATGTGGGACGCAAAGAATTTTGTCATCCAGAATGCGAGTCGAGACATCCCGGGTCAGATAGGCATAAACGACACGAGCCCGATCGATTTTTGAATATTCCAGATACTCTCTTTTCCTGTTTCCAGGCCTGAGAGCCGGTAAATGAATTCTGTTTTCCATATCGGCAGCATAGCAGCTTTGAACCGCCAAAAAAAGCACAACTGATCATAAGGGGCATCCTGTCTGGGTCATTTCATCGCAATAAAAATTCAAGCTGGTCTGGAACGCTGCCCCGCAGACGACAGGGATGAACGATTCCCATCAAAATAAAGAGAAGTTACTCTGGAAAGCCCTTACAGATCCGACACGATCCGGTGATCTGTTCTGGCCGGCAGACTGAAAAATGGTTTCTGTTTCGCTTTTGGCAAGCAGAAGTGAATGCAGAATGGATTCATATTTCTCGATCAGGATTGAGAAAAAACGATAATGATGGACTGAAGAGGCTGAAACAACGGTTGCACTCCGGCAAAATCTGTAACTGATCGTTTTCAAAGCGGAAAAAGATCGGATGAAAAAACAAGAATTTTATCTGAAGATACTCCTGACAAAACTTCAGGCGAAAAAATGCAATAAGAATATCTGGAAACAGATTACACACCAAAAGAGCTGGAGAGAGAAAGCCGGAAAGTGGCTTTAAAGGAGAGGATAGGATGAATAAACAAAAAATCGGGATGCTTGCCATGGGTGTGCTTTTCATCGGAATTGGAATTGGATTGTTCCGCTATACCGCGGCCGGATCGGATCCTTATACTGCAATGGCAATCAGTATTTCAAATTTAACCCAGATCAATTTTGGAACCTGCATGATGCTCGGCCACCTGATCATTCTCGTACCGGTCTTTTTTCTGGATCGCTCGCAGATTGGCCTGGGCAGCCTGATGAATATGTTTGGCGCCGGCTACATTGCTGATTTTGTATTTTCTGTGACCGGCATGATTTTCCCTGTGAATCTCGTTTCGCAAAGCGTTGCAATGATTCTGGCGATTGCCTTGTTGGCCATCGGCCTGGCTCTTTATATGCTGCCTGATGGCGGCGTAGCTCCTTATGATGCCCTTGCTGTCATTTTGGAAAAACGAATGAATGGGAAAATTTCCTATGGTTTATGCCGCATGCTTACAGATGGCGCCTGCATCGTTCTTTGCCTGCTTTTTTCCTGGCTGGCCGGCAGCAGCCTGATGGGCGTGATCGGAGTGGGAACCATCGTCTGCATGGTTTTTCTTGGCCCGCTGGCCCAGATGTGCCGATCTTATTTCATCGAACATGTATTCAGAGGCAGATTTGCATAAAGCAGATGCCTCTTTTTTTAGCCTGTATGGACGGAAACAAGCCATTGAGGGCAGTTCAGTCAACACTAGAAGCGTTTGAAAAAGTATGTCCACCATCAGGCTTCGGGACGAATGCTTTCTTCGAAATTTTGTCACTCTAAGTGTTTATGGGGATTTTTTTCATCAATGAACGACGCTTACAGAAGCGAAAACAGCGAACAGTTGCTGACAATCACGAAATGTGATGGCTTTGTAATTTTGTTTTCCTCTCAAAGACGACTAGAATAATCATCATGAATAAGAAGAACAGGAAGAATCTTTCCATCTGGATTGGAACCTCGGCCTACATTCTATTTCTGTTAGTCTGCATTGTCTTATATGCGATTGACTACATCACCAATATTGTACAAGTTGAGTCGTTCTCTCAGTTTCTGTATACCATGCAGGTTGGAATGGGAGGGGCCAGTAATACAATCATTCAGATTTTGCAGGGCTTTGCACTGAATTATCTGTTCTGGATCGCCTGTGCAACGATCTTATATGGCGCGTATATGAAGGTTGCCCTGGGCGATCGCAAACGGTTGAAAGAAGGGAAACGGCCGCTCTGGTCCAGCCAGACGATTGTAACTTTGAATTCAACCGTTCTGGTCACGTCTGTCATCACTGCATTTGTGCTTTGTTATCAGGTGAGTCAGGGATATGATGCCCTGAAAATTGACGATTACCTGGAAGAACAATCTACGGTTTCAACTTTGTATGAAGATCAGTATGTAACGACATCTGATCAGTTGCTGAAGTTCCCTGAAAAAAAGAAAAATCTTATCTATATCTATATGGAGTCCATGGAAACCACATACACGGATCAAGCCGATGGGGGAGGATTTGAAGACAATCTGATTCCAGACCTGACACAGATTGCCAATGAAAACACCAATTTTAAAGCGGCAGAGGATTCGAATTTAAATGGCGGCCTGGTCACCAACCAGACAAGCTGGACGGTAGCGGGCATGGTTGCCCAGACTTCCGGAACCCCGCTTGGCGTTGCCAATTCGAAATATAACCACAGCTTTGACGAAAATATGCTGTTTATGCCAAATGTCACTTCACTGGGGGATCTGCTGGAAGAGCAGGGGTACAAGAATGTACTGATGTGCGGTTCTGAGGCCAGCTATGCCGGTCGTTCCAACTATTTTCGCCAGCATGGTGATTATGAAATCATTGACCTCGATGCGGCTCACCAGAGCGGAATGCTGCCTAAAAGCTATCATGAGTGGTGGGGCTTTGAAGATTCCAAGCTCGTTGATTTTGCCAAAGACAAAATTACAGAACTTGCCTCTGAAGATGAGCCTTTTAATTTCACGATGCTGACAGCCGATACCCACTTTAAAGACGGCTATCTCTGCCCGGATTGTCCGGACACGTATGACGAACAATATGAAAATGTCATTGCCTGCTCCGACAAACGGATTGCAGAATTCGTCAGCTGGATCCAGCAGCAGGATTTCGCAAAGGATACGGTGATCGTGCTTTCTGGTGACCATTTATCAATGGACAGCCTGATCAACCAGAGTGTCGGCCTGGATTTTCCACGCCGGACTTACTTTGCGATTCTCAATGGCAAAGAATATACCCTTAACAAAACACGTGAGTTTACAACACTGGATATTTTTCCGACAACATTAGAAGCGATGGGCGTTGAAATTGAAGGCCATCGCTTAGGGCTTGGTACATCCCTGTATGCGGATCAGCCGACCTTATGCGAACAGATGGGCTTTGAAACGCTCAATGAAGAGATCTCCCATCGAAATGTCCGCTTTGAAGAAGAGATTCTCAAAGACGACGGCCTGGAACCAGATGCCGAAAACCTGCCGGTCAAAGTCGTCAAAACGGAGCGCGGATAATCGACAGAAAACTGGACGAATGCGCTCATCCTTTGGATTTAGAGATTCAACCATTTAAGAATGAATCCATCCGAGAGGGAATCGGATGAAGAACGAACCAGACAAAGAACTCAATTGAAAACCATCTTCAAATGACTGCCGCTCATGGAAAAGATGGTTTTTTTATGTCTGTTCGTTCGCTGGCGAATGGGCACGGATCGATTGTTTGGGGCATTTGTGTTCTGGGCGGTCTTGTTTTTTGAAAGCAAGATTGGACAAGATTGGATAGGTGAAGCTTTCTGGTCAGGAAAAAAGTAAGCTTGTGCTGTTTTTGCCGGGAAACCGGACGAATTGGGCAGGAAGATTCGATTCAGGTTGCCTTATTACCCAGTTTCCTACACAATAGAGACATTCCCACAATCTTGCGTCAAAATCATCGTAAATGATTGATAAATCCATCTGATTATAGAGGGATTATCAAATGAATAAAGATGGTTGATGTAAACACGAGAAGAAGGAAGACATGTATGGATAACAGAGAGAAAATTGAAAAGGAACCTGCGCTGAAACCTGAGTATGTGGATTTCATTATTGGTGCAGTCCTTCTGATTGTTGTGGCGGTTGTCACAGTACTTGGAATGCAATAATTGCCTCTGTCTCTGCTGGACCGGAATTCTTTTTCAACTTCGATTCAGAGTGGCTCTGACAAAATGGCCGATGAATTGAACAGGCAGAAAATCGATTCAACAAAGGATTGTAAGCTGGTGGATCAATCTGCGGCCTGAAAAACAGATTCAAATTCTAAAATTCGAAACGATACAACTGATGAAAGGGAGGAGATGTGGGCTCCTCCTTTTTGCACTTCAGCTGACTTGAAACCATCCAATCCAAAAGGGGAGAAGAGAAAGGAAGAGTCCAGGGCGGCAAGAAAAAAATGAGAAAAGAAAAAGGCTTCAGCTGCCCGCAAAAAACCAGCGGTAAAGGCCGCTGGTCAAAGAAAAGGTGTAGAAAGGCCGTCTTTGTGTTTGTTGCACAAAAGAGTCACAAGTGCGCTGGAAGCCGCTTATTTGTCTTTGGAGTCAGAATTCGAAGCCTCATGGTCTTTTGGGGATGCAGTGAGCACATCAAAGTCTCTGGACAGTTTTGCGGATGCCGGAAAGACTTTACGCAGGATCAAAGCGATGGCAAGCATCACAATCGCGAAAATGAGCCATGGGGTATCTAAAGACCAGGCAAATAAGAGAAATCCGACAGCGGCCGCAAAGAAGCAGCATGAGGTCAGAATTAAGGCAGTTTTTGGTTTCATGTCTTCAGTATACGCAATCCGGTTTCAAACGGAAAAAACAGAACCGGAAATATGAAGGCCGGAAAGAATTCGTGAAGATCAAAAGAGAAGACAGGAAGAGAAGACAGGAAGAAAAGAAAAACGGAAATAAAAAACGGACCCGTTGAAGGATCCGGTATAAACAAAAAAATGGTGACTCGGCAGGGATTCGAACCCTGGACCCCTTGATTAAAAGTCAAGTGGTCTACCAACTGAGCTACCGAGTCACAATGGTGCCGACTAGAGGACTTGAACCCCCAACCTACTGATTACAAGTCAGTTGCTCTACCAGTTGAGCTAAGTCGGCAATGGT
This sequence comes from Allobaculum sp. JKK-2023, assembly GCF_034745455.1. NCBI lineage: Bacteria > Bacillati > Bacillota > Erysipelotrichia > Erysipelotrichales > Erysipelotrichaceae > Allobaculum > Allobaculum sp. JKK-2023. Next base: position 2,569,814 of record NZ_JAYERV010000003.1, read on the forward strand.
GGAGGCTAACGGGCTCGAACCGCTGACCCTCTGCTTGTAAGGCAGACGCTCTCCCAACTGAGCTAAGCCTCCATTGCTTAAGTGCTTGATCATTATAGCAAATCAGATCGTCATTCGCAAATACTTTTTTCAAAACTTTTTTGAAGAGAAGTAGGATTTGCGATGACTGGCTGTTCGCCGTAACAACGAGACTTATTATTGCACATTTTTGGCCAGATGCAAGAAGAAACATCAGATTTCTGAAGAAAATATCATGAGAACGTTTACACGCAAAACCGGCTGATTTTTATGCAGAAAGAATGCCCGGCGGCTGGAATGATCCTGAAAAAATACTACTGCCCTGGCAGGGAAAAAGAGAGCGAAGATGCCTGAAAATCGGGAGATTTCGAGATCGGATGGAGTGGCTTTGATTTATCGGCAGGATGACTTGCAATTTTGATTGGGAGAGGCAACAAAGAACAGGCAATGAAGAAAGGTATGAATCAAGACTGGACCTTGGACAGACCAGAGCCTGGGGCAAAATAGCCTGGATACGAGAGGTCTGGATTTGAAATGAGAATGAAACTGGAAAGTGAAGAGCAACGATTCTTCCTGTTTACTGAATAACCTGCATTCCAGATGGATCTGCAGGGAAGAAAAGTGCAAAAAAAATACCAGCCATCTGGCCGGTTATCAAACTCAGATCCGAAGATCTGAAGGAGTAATCGATTGGAGCAGGTGATGAGAATCGAACTCACGTAGTCAGCTTGGAAGGCTGAAGTTCTACCATTGAACTACACCTGCAAAAAATAAATGGTGACTCGGCAGGGATTCGAACCCTGGACCCCTTGATTAAAAGTCAAGTGCTCTACCAACTGAGCTACCGAGTCATGATGGTGCCGACTAGAGGACTTGAACCCCCAACCTACTGATTACAAGTCAGTTGCTCTACCAGTTGAGCTAAGTCGGCAAGATGGTGGAGGCTAACGGGCTCGAACCGCTGACCCTCTGCTTGTAAGGCAGACGCTCTCCCAACTGAGCTAAGCCTCCATCGCCACAACGCTTGACTATAATAACCGATATCCGCAGAGAACGCAAGACAGAAAACGAAAAAAATCAAATTCTGGAAATAAATAAATTTCGAGTCAAAAATAGCTTTATCTAAAGGGGATAACTTGTGGGACTCCGTAAAGAAATTGTATTCATATCCAGATTAAGAGCAAAAATCAATCTGGATTCTGGAAAATTCAGCCGTCAGTTCAGATGGATTCGGACAATTTTATTTGAAAATAATATCAGGTTTGAAAAAAAAGATTTTCTGGCGGGCTTTTTCATCCGTTTTAATCGGATTTTTAAGCTGCTCTTTACAATAGCAGGGATAAAAACGCGAACAGCGACGAAAATGCTCTTGCCAGCAAGATCTGTCGATTTCCAGTTCATTGGTTTGCTCGTTGTACAGGTATAGTTGAAGTAAAGAAGCTGTAACCAGAAATGAGGCTGAATAGTAAAAATCCAGAAGAGAGCAGCCAAACAGATGGAAAATAGAAGCTGCTAGGAATGAACGATTGGCAGAAAGAAAAAACGACAGGTATTGAAATCGATCAGAATTTACTGGTAAGAATCCATAAGAAACGAAGCAACGGATCAAAGAGAAACTGCCCGTCGACTTAAATTCATATTCAAGCGATGAAAGGAGAAATTGCGATGAAAATATTGATTGTTGAAGACGAAGTGAATCTGGCCCATGCAACGGCCGCTATGCTTTCCAATCATGCCTACAATGTTGAGATTGCCACCGATGGCGAAACGGGTGGTGAAAAAGCGAGCAGCGGCATTTATGATCTGGTGATCCTGGACGTCATGCTGCCCAAAAAAGATGGGTTTGAAATTCTGGAAGATATACGGGCTCTTGCTCCGGAAACCAAAGTCATCATGTTAACGGCCCGCGGCGAACTTCCCGATAAGCTGAAAGGATTGAAAAATGGTGCCGATGACTACATGACCAAGCCTTTCCATATGGAAGAGTTGCTGGCCAGAGTTGATATTCAGCTCAAGAAAAATTCACCGATTGAAAAAGACCGGCTGGAACTGGGCAATACGTATCTCGATTTAAAAAGCGGCATGTTCGGTTCGAAAGCTACGGGGGATGCGATGCCTGTTTCCGGGAAGGAATACGCACTACTGGAGTACTTTTTTTCTCATCCTAACCAGATCCTCACCCGTGATCAGATCTATTCCAAAGTCTGGGGCTGGGATAACGAAATTGAATCCAACAACCTTGAAGCGTACCTTTCTTTTCTGCGCAAGAAGCTGCGCCTTCTGGAAAGCAATGTCGAAATTAAGTCTGTGCGCGGCCTTGGATATCGCGTAACCGCCAAAAATGATTGAGTTAAAACGCCGGATGATGGCGATGCTGTTTGGGGTCTTTTCCTTGCTGGTGGTGGTTGTACTTGGTGTTCAGAACTACCAGGAATACGAATCGGAACGCGTTTTTCTGATTGAAGCCTTGAATACGCTTGGCCAGACGGCCAAGCAGTTTTCCGCACCGGATATGGTCGGACCTTATCTGCCCAAAGAGGAGGGTAAGCAGACTCCTGATCTTGACACTCTGTCTTTGATCTACTCCAATCCGGTCTGCATTGTGACCTTTGATAACGGAACACCACTTCAGGTATATGCCTCTGATCTGGAACATGTGGATATCAACAGCGTGATTGACCAGGCAAACCGGATTTATCAGGCGGCTTATCCGGGTGAATATTCGGTTGGCAATCTTTATTTGGATGGAACCTGCTGGCAGCTGACCAAAACGAAAGCTGTCATCTTGATTGATACGATCAAAATCCAGAAGCGGCTTTTTCGCCGGATGATCGGCTCGGCTCTGCTTGCCTGTGGATTTGAGGTCATTCTCTATCTGATTTGCCGGGCTGTGGTGGCAAGGATGATTGCTCCAATTGAGACAACCTTTAAAAAGCAGAGGCAGTTTATTGCGGATGCCAGCCATGAACTGAAAACGCCAGTTGCCGTCATTCTGGCCAACGCGGAAGCAATGCAGCAGGATGACGATCCCAAGTGGCTGACGAACATTGAAGAAGAAGCTATCCGGATGAATGGCCTGATTACGTCTTTGCTGGATCTGGCTCGCTCTGAACAGGCACAGCTTCAGCTTGAACCGGTCAATTTAAGCCGGCTGCTGGAAAAACAGTGCCTGATCATGGAAGCGGCCATGTTTGAAAAGCATCTCGAACTGGTGGAACATATTGAAGAGGATGTTAAAGTCATGGGGCAGCCTTCTTCTTTGGTTCAGGTCATTGCGATTCTGATTGATAACGCCATTGAGCATTCACAAGGCAAAGTTATCGCAACCTTGCGCCGCCAGGGCAAGGAAGTCGTTATGATGATTTCCAATACCGGTGTCCCCATTCCACCTGAAGAAAGAGAGCGGATTTTTGAGCGCTTCTATCGTGCGGACACCTCCCGAAACCGCGCTGCGGGTCGTTATGGCTTAGGTCTTGCGATCGCGAAAAGCATTGTGGAAAGCCATCACGGAAAAATCCGGGTGGAATGCAGCGGTGACGTGACCTCTTTTGTGGTGACTCTGAAAGCGGCCTGAATATCGACTTTTTCAGTTCAGACAATATGGATCTATATTGAAATCTGCTCATAAAAATGAGATCTGCCCATAGAAATCTAGAAAAGCGGCCTTTGAGCGAGTAATACGCCCAAAGGCCGCTTGTTTTCGTTGAGGGGATGAGGGTTGATCAGTTGGCTGGGTTGGCCAATGGTGAATTCTGGCTGTTCTGATCTTCGAAGAAGGTCTGAACCTTTTTGAGAACGGATTGTGGTTCATCAAACAGGCTGATATAGCCATACAGGGAAGACGCTTTGGATTTAAAGGCGCTGCACTTCTGGAACAGCAGAATCAGACTCTTGTACTTGGCATTTTTGGCATCCTGGATCATGTTGAGGGCTGCGCTGTTGCCATCCAGCCCGATTAAAATTGAAGGCTGGCGCTTAAAGATCTCATAGGAAACACTCTTGTAAATGCCCAGTTCTTCGGGCTCCAGTGCAACCCGGATGGGGAGCTTGCTGGCTTTCAGGCGGGCCTCATCGGCTTTTAAAATTGTGCCGGGAACAAACGCAAAGATTTCAAAAGGTTTGGCCAGCTTCTTGTTCTGTTCAACCAGAAAAGCTTCATAGCCTTTCAGTTTGTGGCCAATGACAAAGTAGACTTCTTTTGGATTGAGGGTGATCAACAGATCATTGATCAGTTCTTTGCCATCTGGACGCATCCGGGTAACATGGCGGTCTGAATTGAAGGATCCACCCATCAGGATGATCGGTGTCTTGCCAGTTGGCAGAGGCTTGATTTCGTCCGCAAAAGCCTGTAAAGATGGGGTCCGGTCTTTGGAGGAAGGCGAAACTTCGCCTGTATGGGCTTTTTCAATCCGTTTCTGGTAAAACTCAGTGCAGTTTTGACCTTCGCTCAGTTTCTCGTAAGCTCCCATTTTGTCATGGAAGGCTTTTGTGGCTTTTTCAATGATCGAATCTTCCGTTTTGCGCATGGCTTTAAAATCATTGCGGTCGAGTTTGAGCAACCGCTCAAGCGAGAGCTGTTCATCGACAGAGTTAGAGCCATAGATGGCGCCGCCATCGGTGCCCTGAACGCAGCGGACACCAGCTTTGAGATAAGCCTTGAGTGGGTGGTGAGCGAGACTGGAGAGGTTATTGAGACGGACGTTGGAGGTGATCTGGAATTCCAGCGTGACATGGTCCTCTTTCAGTTTGGATAACAGCTTCTTGCCTTGCACGCTGGCCAGGTTGGCGGTATACAGCCCATGCCCAATCCGCACCGCCGGCATGGGCTGGCCATCGGCCAGACAGTCTTCCACTAATAAAACGGAGTTGAGAACGTTGTCCCGGATGCCATCGTTTTCACCCGCATGAATCCGGATGACAAAGGAGGGTTCGTCCCTGGCAATTTTGACAAGTTGTTCAATGACTGGTTTCAGATCCCGGATATCATTAATTTCTTCACCCAGAATATCAGAACCGGCTACGTAGGGATCCATGGCAACGGCTTTGAGCGTTTCCAGATTGTCCTGATAATCCGCACTCTGAATCTGGTCTTTGACAATGGTTAATGGGATACGGCGCAAGGCAGCCAGAAACAGCATGCGCACACCGGTTTCCTCATAGATGGCCGGCATGGCCTGATGGATTTGCTCCAGCATTCCGGCGGCTGCCTCTTTTTTGACCAGACCGGTATCCGAAATTTCTGCCAGCTGGATGCCTTTGGACTGATACATCCGCCCTACCCAGAGCAGCTTGTCCTGGAACAGACTGAAGTCGGCGTATTTCGGATTCTGGTCATCGGCAAGCATCTGCATGACCATCCGGGCAATATCGGCATCCGGAATCTGATCGACATGCGCCAGCTGGATGGACTCTGCACTGGGGATGCCTTTGGAAAAGACATAGCGGTACAGATAGACTTTTTCCAGATTGGTGAAGACGGCCTGACCATCTTTCATGATGGACAGCGAAGCCCGGATTTTTGGCAGGTTTTGTGGGGCGTTTTCCAGATTGTTTAAAATCAGATCCGCAAAGTTGATGAAGGTGTTGTCATCGATTTTACGATCGAGATACTTGCCTTCCAGCGGACTGTTGGCAAACTGCGCACTGACTTTTGCGCGATCAGCAGCGAGTCTTTCTTCCTGGGCAGCAGAAAGTTTCAGCCCAAGTTTTTTGATGTAATAGAGCGGATAACGAACCTGATGGACAATCCCGAGGGCAATCAAGGTATCTGGATGAAGATTGGCATTCATGTGGGTATGCAGGTCGGTGCGAAATTTCAAATCTTCAAGAATATAGGATTTGATGATCGTCTGCTCCAGATTCAGGCGATAGTTTTTGGTCTGAGACATGAGCGTTTTGGCAATCGCAGGAATGGCAGCCTTGCGCTCGATGGTTCCATCCGGGTAAATGTTGGCGCATTTGGTTCCGCCAAGCCGGAAAATATAGACTTTGTTATTGTCGCTGTCCAGATAGCCGGGGACTGTGCCCTGGATCTGTTTGAGTCCCTTGTCATCAAAGGTCAAAGGCAGATCACAAAGTCTGGCCAGGTTGGTAATCAGATTTCCAGTGTGGTGGTTTGGAGTGCGTAAGGTATAGGAAAGAACATCTCCATCCATCGTCAGATCAACGACGATGTCCTTTTCCTGGTCAAGATAAAAGGTTCCAAATTTTTCCATAGGGCACCTGCTTTCTATGTGTGGGGAAACTGAGAGTCAAAGAATGAGATAGACTCTTGGATTTTCAGCAGCGAAAATCCATATGGGACATGGTTTGGGGCCGAAAGATGGATCAGATCTTCGGTTCAAAGAAGAAAAATTTCTGGTAAAGAAACTGGACTTTTCGGGCAGAAAACTAAAGAGAAACAATAGAGATGAACGACTGGTGCAAGCCAGTTTTTTTGTTGGGTTGATTTTTCAGCTTTCTGGAAACCAGAGAATCTGATCCATTCTATTTTTCGCCTTTGGCAAGGTTGAATGAAAATCTGTTGCCTGACTTTGCCTGCATTTCTGACTGGATGAAAAGGTTCGAAAGGAAAGAAAGAGAATCTGGCAAAGACAGAAGCGCACAAGTGCTCATGCGTCCAACAGGAGAGAAAACCCGGTTCGCCAAACAAAACAAAGAAAAATGAAAAACAGACAGAAATCAGAAAAATCACATATGCCCGATAAAAGGAGTTTTACAAAAGAATTGTGGCCAGCAAAGGATAGAATCGATGAATTCGAAAGGGAACTGACGGGAACCTGAATGAAAATAAACAGGATAAAAGACTCTGTATGACTCTATATATAGAGAGAATACTTACAAAGTTAGGAAATACTAATATGAGGCTTGACCAATACAGTTAGTCGGAGTAAACTTTGAATCGCTTAAGTTAGAGTGAACTAATTCAGATAATGCCAGTCTGAGCGAAGGTTCAGAACTGACAGGGAGGACCTATGTCTATGCCGTTATGTTTCGCAAAGGAAAATACAAATTATACGATTTCGCGCATTACCGGAAAGGATGAGGTACGAAGTCATCTTAGAAATCTGGGGCTGGTAGAAAATGAAACCATCTCCGTGAAGCAGTCTATTGCCGGCAGTCTGATTGTCGAAGTCAAAGGAGTACGGATTGCCCTCAATAAAGATCTGGCCAGACGAATCATGATCTAGACAGACCAAAAAAGAAAAAGACAGGAGAAAACGCAATGACTTTAAATGAACTTCACCCTGGCGACAAAGCCAGAGTCATCAAAATTGCAGCCACTGGTGCCCTGAAGCGCCGGATCATGGATATGGGACTGACCAAGGGATGCCAGCTTCTGGTCCGCAAACTTGCCCCGCTTGGCGATCCAATGGAGATCAATCTGCGCGGGTATGAACTGACGCTGCGCAAACAGGAATGTGAAGCCATTCAGGTTGAGAAAATCTAAGAAAATCAAAAAAGGAGAAGATTATGATCAAGATTGCACTGGCGGGCAACCCGAACTCCGGGAAAACCACGCTGTTCAATGCGCTCACTGGATCCAGTCAGTATGTTGGAAACTGGCCGGGAGTAACCGTTGAAAAGAAAGAGGGCCGCCTCAAAGGACAGCCGGAAATTGTCATTCAGGACTTGCCGGGAATTTATTCACTTTCTCCCTATACGCCTGAAGAGGTTGTTACCCGTAACTATCTGATTCACGAAAAGCCCAATGCCATTCTCAATATCGTGGACGCATCGACTCTGGAAAGAAATTTATATCTGACCAGTCAGCTGCTGGAGCTCAATCTGCCGGTTGTGGTGGCTTTGAATATGATGGACATTGTTCGCAAGCAGAAAGACAAGATTGATGTGGAAGCATTAAGCAGACGGCTGGGCTGTCCGGTCATTGAACTTTCTGCGGCCAGTGGACAGGGAATTGACGAGGTTTCCAAAGCGGCTGTTGCAGCAGCGCTTGGAAAAAAAACACCGCATGTCAGTGAGTTTTCAAAACCAGTTGAAGATGTCCTCAGTTCGATTGAAGTGTTGCTGCCAAAATCAGAAGAAAGCCGCTGGTATGCGATTAAAGTTTTTGAAAACGATGCGAAAGTACTGGATGAGCTCAAGCTGGATCCTGCCAGTCTGAAGAAAATCAACGTCCTTCGTGAAGGACTGGAAACAGAGATGGATGACGATGCAGAGAGTATCATCACGGATGAAAGATACACCTGGATTGCTGGAATTCTTGATGGGGTCTACAAGAAAAACAGAACGCATACGCTGAGTATTTCCGATAAGATCGATAAAATCGTCACCAACCGCTGGCTGGCTCTGCCGATTTTCGTTCTGGTCATGGGACTGGTGTACTACCTGTCGATTTCAACGATCGGCACCTATTGCACGGACTGGGTCAATGATGTCTTTGTTCCGGAATGGTGTCAGGCGAACATGACAACGTTTCTGGAAAGTCTCCATGCTTCGGACAGCGTCATTTCTCTGGTCGTTGATGGCATTATCGGCGGTCTGGGCGCTCCGCTTGGATTCGTTCCACAGATGGCTGTGATCTTCTTGTGCCTGTCTTTTCTGGAAGACTGCGGCTACATGAGCCGGATCGCTTTTATCATGGACCGGATTTTCCGCCGCTTTGGTCTTTCCGGCAAGTCCTTCATTTCCTTTATGGTTTCAACTGGATGCGGAGTTCCTGGCATTATGGCTGCCCGCACGATTGAAGAAGAACGGGATCGGAAAATGACAATGATCGTCACCACTTCGATGCCCTGCGGAGCTAAACTGCCAATCATTGCATTGATTGCCGGAGCCATCATGGGTGGCGCGGATGCATGGTGGATTGCCTGGGCGACATATATCTTTGGCATCTTTGCGATCATTCTTTCTGCCCTGATTCTCAAGCACACAAAGATGTTTGCGGGCGAACCGGCTCCATTTATCATGGAACTTCCGGCTTACCACTGGCCAAGAGTTAATAACGTTCTGCGTCAGACCTGGCAGAGATGCTGGCACTTCATCAAAAAAGCCGGAACGATTCTGTTTGTGTGCTGCGTTGTGACCTGGTTCTTATTAACGTATGGCTTTACGGCTGATGGATTTGGCATGGTCGATGAAGTCGGCCAGTCTTTAATGGCTGCGATCGGCGGCTGGATTGCTCCTTTATTTGCACCACTTGGCTGGGGCAACTGGCAGGCAACTGCAGCTTCGCTGTCCGGATTTGTTGCCAAAGAACAGATTGTTTCGACAATGGGTGTTCTGGTCAATGTCCTCGATGAGACGGGTGAAGATCCAGCGTTATGGACAGCCGTGATGACGATGTTCCCATCTGCATGGGCTGCTCTGTCCTTTTTGGCCTTCAACCTGCTGGATGCGCCATGTCTGGCTGCCATTTCTACGCTGGCTAAAGAGATGAACGATCGCAAGTGGACCTGGTTTGCGATTGGCTGGCAGATGTTCTACGCCTACACGGTTGCCCTCATCATTGATCAGCTTGGCACCTGGTTTACTGGCGGCGGCTTTGGCATTGGAACAGCAGCTGCTTTGGTCATTCTTGGCTGGTATCTCTACATGATTTTCAAGCCAATGAAAAAAAGCGTTCCTTCCCGGGTTGGTATGAATGCTGCCTGAACGAAACTTGATAGAAACCGGTAAGCGCAAGAGTAGTCAAGTCTGAAGAAAACCGGTTGAAATCTGGAAAATCGGCATAGAAAACAAAAGATGCAGGCTGTTGTTTGCCTTTTTGGTACAATACCTGAACCTGACTTTAACCTCTTAAAAAGACTGCAGTTCTGAAGGATGTTCAATGATCTGCGGTCTTTTTACATGTTGCCTTAAAATTGAATAAAATCTGGAATAAAGCTTGAAAAAACATTCAAAATGAATTATAGATTTCGTAGAATCATACCCGCCATTGATACCCAAAAAGAATTCTTGAAACAGCCTGGTTCCAGCAAGGTCAACGGCACGAAAATGTCATCAGTATTGCAGACCAGAATGGAATTCCAGTTCTGGCTTTTGTCGTACATGGATGCGTGAAAAACAGCTGCTTTCCTGTTGGATCCATTTCGGGCGAAGCAAAAATCAGGACTCAAACCCTTGAATAGAAACAGCTTGAATCAGACAGGGAATTCGATGGGCGAAAAATCGGAAAGAAGAAATGGATGTATAAGTAAATCGGTCTTGTTCAGACAAAATAACAATTGATCATGTCTTTTCATGAATGAAAAGCCAAAAAGAGAAATGGAAAAATGATAAACTGGCGGGTATTCATCGCGATCTGCTTTGCATTCTTTCAGGGAGGCGATAGATTTTTCAGGGAAATAAGAATGGCGCAAGGAAAATCAGATATTTTTCAAGCCAGGTAAATGACTTGCCTGCTGTCCATTTGAGGACGGCCCGAAAATACAGGTCTGGAAAGGAGGACAACCATGGCTCGATCAACATCAAAATCCAGAAAACAACGGAAAACCAAGAATATGAAGAAGATGACAGATACGGAAATGACCAACTCAAATTCCGCTCCAGCTTTAAGTTCTGCTACGCTGACGATGACTCGCGGCGTAAGTGAAGACAGGACCGGTGAAGTCTGGCATCAGCTGAATATTCCGGAAATGGTTGAAAAGTCATATGCGGAAATCGTGGAGAAAAAATACGAAGATCATAATCGTGAAGTGGCCAGACGTCATAAACCTGATCCTTTAGGACAGGTCCTGGAACGTGCGGATGGCAGCTATGAGCAGCCCACTGAACGCTGGATGGAAATTTATCTGGACGTCTGCGAAGATCTGCAGATGCTCGGATTCCCCATTCACCTGGCCGACCATGTCAGTGTCCGCCGCACCCTGCGCACTTCACTGGGGAAATGTTATTGTGAAAAAATCTGGGATAAAGAAAGTAAACAGCTGGTCAGACATTATTATATTTACTTTAATCCCGCTCTGTTAGAAGTGGAAAACGAGGAAGTCATTCGTGACACGTTTGCTCATGAGCTGATTCATACCATTGATTCCTGTATGAATCATTCTGAGCGTTTTAAACACTACGCTGCCCTTGCCAACTATGTTTTAGGCTATCATGTCACGACGACCTTCCATAAAGAAACCTACGAAGAGCTGAGTGAACACGATCAGAAGATTTTATCCTTTCGGGCCGAAAATCCTGCCAAAGACCGTTACCAGCTTCAATGCACAGGCTGCAGCAAAATTTACAGCCGCCAGAAAATGTCGGCTGTGGTGAAACACCCGGAAGATTACCGTTGTTCGATCTGTGGATCCAAACTGGTTCGGATCAAGTAATTGTAACAAATTGAGTGGTCTTGAAAGAATCCTGACATCCAGTGTGAGTCCGTTGTCATTAATGATAGAATGTATGGTATGAAAGCATATCTGACAAAATACTGGTGGCTGATGGGGATCATCGGCTCCTTACTGTTGCTGCTGTGTTCGCGCGTGGGCTGGTATGCCCTGGTGAATTTTTTGATTGTGGGCATGGCTGTGTATGTCAATCGTCAGGCTTCCCAGCGCAAGGTCCGGATTGAAGGCAACCTTGCAACCCTGCGCAAAATGAACAAAGTGCAGAAACGAAAGTTTTTAGAGGCTGATGCGAAGGAAGTCCGCACGATTCAGTCTTCAAACCGAATGCTGATGTACTTGTGTCTGGGTGCAGCCATTCTGGATGCCTATACGTTCTTTTATAACTCCAAGGAGAATATTCGAGCGGCATTGATTCAGAATGTGATTCCAGAAACTCTGGATCCATATCTGCTGGCTTTTGGGCTGGCACTGAATCTTGTTTTCTATTTCGCCTTTGTGATGCGAATGAACGAAAACATGGTGAAAGGCGTGAAATAGATCCTGCAGATTCAATGCTGAATCTGACCGACCTGGATCTGCCTGAGCTGGACTCAATCTGAACATCCGGATACACACCATTCAAAGATCCGATTTTTTCTGTCTGCAGCAGAAAGAATCGGATCTTTTTCTATCTTCGTTTCTTTGCTTCCTTCTTTGCTTCTTTGATTCTCTCATTCTGTATTTTTTGACACAAAGAGAAAAGCCAAGGAAGAGAATGCCTGTTTTTCTTTCGATTCGAGTTGAATCAGGGAGTGTCTATTTTGGCTTTCGAACGCTATTCTTGAAAGAGAAGAAGTGGACGAACTCCCCCAATCTGTCTGCGTAAAAAGGTGATCATTATGCAAAATTTTGTTTTCTCCAATGACTTTTACAAGACCATTGATCTGATGGTTCATACCTCAGGTCACGAACGATGCAAGCCTTCTCACAGTTATGGACCGGCGGTCCGCAATTCATATATGCTCCACTATATTCATTCCGGCAAGGGAATTTATCAGACTGGCGGTAAAACGTATTCTCTTCAGGCGGGAGATTTATTTTTGATGATTCCTGGCGAGCGGATTTTTTATCAGGCAGATGAAAAAGACCCCTGGGTGTATTCGTGGATTGGGATTCAGGGGATGAAAGCGGAAGAATACATTCGCCGCTCCTGTCTGTTTAAGCAGAAAGTCTGTCGACTTCCAGAAAATTCGAAAATTCCAGCGATCTTTGAAAAGTTAAAGCCGCTGGAAATTTCAAAAAATTTCGATTTGCTTTATAACTGCTGTGCATGGGAAATGGTCTACCAGTTGGCTGAAGAGTTGCCCGTTGCCCGCCCGAAAGAAGCTTTGCATGCTTCAGACTATATCAACATTATTCTTAATTATATTGAACAGAACTATGATCGTCCCATCAGTGTTCAGGAAATCGCTGACCATATGGCTCTGGATCGCAGCTATGTTCATCGGATTTTTAAAAAAGCCATGGATATGTCCGTCAAGGAGTACATTCTTTCCGTGCGGCTGGCCAATGCCTGCTCTTATCTGCTCTACTCTGATTTGCCAATCGGAGACATCAGCCGCTCGGTCGGATACGAAGATGTCCTGTATTTTTCAAAACTGTTTCACAAAAAGAAAGGAATGTCTCCCAGTCAGTACCGAACTGAAAAACGCGTTGAATATCAGATTCACTCGGGGGCGCATCCTGACCACCTGCCAGAAGCAAAACACGCATTTTCCATGACTTTATCAAAATAGCCGGAGGACAGTACCAGAACTGCGACTGGGATTTCGAATTTCCTTCACTTAAAAGGCCCCCGGAATGGATTCCGAGGGCCTGCCAAAGTAAATCGGTATAGATTTGACAATCAGGCTTGTGATGATGTAGAAAGGGGGACTTCAACGGCCAAGGTAGACTTTTCAAGGCCAAGTGCGGGGGAATAGTCAATTTCAATCGGGTGCATCTGGGCAAGAGTTCCATATAAAGGCCGATCAGCCTGAAGAAACAGTTTTTGATCCTGATCATAGACGCGGCTGGAAAGAACGTACTGACCATGATTGAGAAAAATCTCCACCGAACTTTCGTCACTGAAAATCTCCAGCTCCATACAGGAGTCCAGTTCGATATGACGGGCAGTGCGGCCTTTCCCGCTGCCATCTGGATCAGAAAAACGAAGCGTAAAGAGTTTTTCATCATAAGCCGCTTCAAGATCATGGCGCAGACGCAGAACAAATGGTCTGTTTTCGGGATTCAGTTTTAAAGCAAATGTCCGGGTGTTTAAAACTCTGGCTTTTTTTCTGATGCAGATTGGTTTTTCGACATCTTTTAAAGTCAGAATTTCTTCGACAGGGTATTGGAAAACTCGACCGTTTTCAAAGCGGATCGTGCGCGGCAGACTCAGACAATGCACCCAGTTCTGTTCTTTTTCCGGATTGTCATAGGGGGCATCAGGAATTCCCATCCAGCCAATCACTATTTCACGCCCATGATGATCGACGAAGCTCTGTGGGGCATAAAAATCAAAGCCATAGTCCAGTGTCTGAAAATCTTTGGCGATCCATTGATTCGTTTTGTCCTGGCTGAGCCGGAAAAGACCGTTCTGATAGACGTTTTCGTACTTGTATCCCTGTCTGGGTACGCCCTGGGGACAAGCCATCAGATACAAATCATCTCCATTTGCAATCAGGCCGGGGCATTCCCACATATAGCCAAATTTCTCGGGAGAATGGATGGTCTGAACGTATTCAAGATGACAGAGATTGTCAGGATCCGCCTGATAAAGCAAGGCGCATCCGACATCTTTTCTGGTTCTGGCTCCCAGAACCATCCAGGGCCTTCCCTTGACCACAGTCAATTTAGGATCCCGGACATGGCAGGACATATCCGCCGGATAATCTTCGTTGCGAAGCAGAACCTCTTTGGGCGAAAAGTGCAGCCCATCGGTTGATTCCAGATGGTTGGTATAGTGACCGCGCCCGCTGTATATGTAGTCAAAATCTCCAAAGGAGAGAATATTTCCCGTATAGAAAAGATGCAGCTTTCCTTTCCATGAAAGCGCACTGCCTGAATAGCAGCCATCTTTATCAATGGGCTGATCAGGGACCATCAAAGTTCCCTGGTCGATATAGTGAATCCAGTCTCTGGTCGTATAGTGGCCCCAGGATTTGGACAGGCCAAGATCGGCTGCCGGAGTGTACTGATGGCAGATATGAATCGTGCCGTTGTGATCGCAAAGTCCATTGGGATCTGAGATCCACCCAATATCCGCCATAAGATGAAACTTCTGCCGTCCTTTGGCAGCAGAAGTTTCATCCAGACGACTTTGCAAAGCAGCCTGAATTTCAGTTTTCATGGACAATCTCCATAACCGATTCACCCCAGTTGACTGCTCCGGCATTGGTGATGCGAACCGGCTGCATACTGGTAACAATCAGTGGTGTTTCAGTGGACAGAGATTCGGCTTCAATCGCTTCCAGATCCATTAAAGCCAGCTTCTGACCGGCTTTGACTGTGTCGCCTTCTTTAACATAGAGTTCGAAGGGCTTCCCTTCCAGGCTGACCGTATTCAGTCCCATATGAATGAGAAGTTCCGTTCCATTTTCAGCCCGCAGTCCAATGGCGTGCTTGGTTGGGAAAATCATCAGAACAGTTCCGTTGACCGGAGAAACAACCAGCCCATCTTCAGGAGTAAACACCATGCCATCGCCCATGGCTTTTGAATTGAAAACTGGATCCGAACACTCCTGAATTGGGGCTGCTTTTCCCTTGATCGGGGAATACAGTACATTTTCTTTTACTTCAAGGACAGGAACTGCTTCCTGTTCTTTTTTTGCTTTTGCTTTCTGCTTTTCATCTTTGTGGAACACGCCTAAAGCCATGGTTAAAACAATACCCAGAACTAAAGCGATCAGATGCGCAAGAATGTAGTTCAGATAGCCATTGTTGGCCGGATTGGCAATAGCAAGACCAGGCAGAGCGGTTGTACCAAAGCCAAGGGCAGTCAGATGCGTCCAGTAAACATAGGCTCCGGCGCCGGCGCCAGCCAGGCAGCCGCCAATTAACGGATATTTATGGCGTAAGTTGACGCCAAAGATAGCCGGCTCAGAAATTCCAAACAAGGTAGACAGGAAAGAGGGGATGCAGATTTCGCGATCTTTCACGTTTTTCCAATGTAAGATCAGATAGCCAAGTACCGCACCACCCTGGCCCATTAAAGCAACAGACATTAATGGATTCAGGAAGTTTGTTCCTGTATCAGCGATTAACTGGGCTTCGATTGCCCCGAAAATGTGATGCAGGCCAGTAATCACAATGATCTGCTGAACACCCGCAAATAACATATACCCCAATACACCTAAATTTTCAGTAACCCAGATCAGACCGTAGGTAATCCAGTTCGACAGCGTTCTTCCGACTGGGCCAATCAGTGTGAACAAAAGCAGGGTAGAAACCAGAACAGTCAGCAACGGGGAAACAAGCAGTTTGATGGCATCTGGAATTTTTTTGTCAAAGAACTGATCCAGTTTTGCAACCACATAGCCAATCATCAAAGCAATGATGATCCCGCCCTGGAAACCAACCAGTTCGATTGGAACACCAAACAGGCTAAGTGTTTCAGGTGTGGCAAGTCCCTGGGCTGCATCATAAGCGTTCGTCAGATTGGCCGATAACATGATGGCGCCCAGAACGATACCAAGAATTGGTTTGCCGCCATAGCGTTTGACAGCGGAATAGCATACAGCAAGCGGCAGGACATCAAAGATACCGGCCGATGCAATGGTAACCAGACGGTTGATCGCATAGAGCGTTGCGTTATTTTTGACAAAATCAAGGTTGTTAAGAACACCAGTCAGGCCAAGAAGCAAAGCAGCAGCCAGAATTCCCGGCATGATTTCGATAAAAACATCGGAGAGCGATTTAATCGCGATCTGAAGCGGATTGTGTTTTTTGGATCCGGCTTCTTTAATATCGGTCAGAGACATGTTTTCAGTATGGGTATATTTAGAGAAAACATCATAGACATCATTAACCAGGCCGGCTCCAAAGATCATCTGGAGCTGGTCGCCAGCTACGAACGTTCCTTTACATAAATCGATGTTGTCAAGTTTTTCCATATCCGCTTTGTCATTATCCTTGAGAATAATGCGAAGTCGGGTAGCGCAGTGTGCAGAACCGGCGATGTTGTCCATGCCGCCAACTGCATCGACGATTTCCTTGGAAATCTGTTCATACCTTTCAGTTTTATTCATCTTTTTCCTCCGTGGCAGAAGACCATCTGCAGCTGGCGCTTTCTGTCTTGATTACGGTTACAGTCTATCAGTTTAAAGGGATGGCGAATATTGACGGATGTTGAGCATGTATGGAATTTTGTGAACAAGCATAGCCGTCCAAGACCATCTGTCAGTTTTTTGATTTCTGTAAACGAACGTATCATGTATAAAATATTCCTTACCTATAGATGCTTTTAAAATTTTCTTTTCTTTGGACAACAACGGATATTCTTTTGACCCATATTGACAAATGGTGATTTGTCCACAGCTGTCCATCTGAGTCTTCAGAATTGGATGAAATTCAGTCTCGAATACAAAGTGGTGCGCTTCTGGAAGTAGAAATACAAATTCCGAAGGCAACGAAAGTCCATAAATAGTGTCTGGATCTGTCACCAGGAAAACATCTGGCATGAATCTGTCTGCTGCTTTTTTACTTTTTGACGACTCTCATAAATTCGAAACACCTTTAGGTGTCATGGATTTTATATTCACCATTTTTCGTTTTTCCTACATTCAGAAGCGAAAGATGGTATTTTTTATTTGAACAAATATTAACTTTTTATTAAGTGTTGGATTGAGCGTTGAAAACTTAACACTTTTCTGCAGGCTCCTGCCGATCAGAAAAACGACTTTTAGAAAGGAGCAGTCGAGATGTTAACCGTTTCTAGTACTCACCAGGATTTTTTACAGGATCTGAATGGCCGGATAGCCATCATGCACTCTTCGCAAATTGACAGGCTTAACGATCTGTCATACGCCATGGCTTTAGGTAAGGTCACTCTGCTTAATCTGGATCCAGTTATAGATGTGATTTCTCACCTGTATTCCTCCAGAGGGCGACCTGCTGCCGATCCACGGATGCTTATTCGTTCTCTGATTCTTATGTATCACTTCCAGGAAACCAGTATTCAGTTATGGCATGACCGCCTTGAGTACGACTTTTTACTCCGGGTACTTTGCGGCATCAGTGGACGCAACCCAGCAGTCGGGACCTATTATTCCTTAATGGATCGACTTTATCTGTGGGATATTTCTGTGAACATCCTTCCCGCAGGAAAGAATAATAAGCCTAAGAAAGCTAAAAAGCCAAAAGGCAAGCCGGGACGAAAGCCAAAAAACTCTGCCAGTCCTCCAGATTCTGATATTGATCAGTCCGGGACACCAAATCCAACCAGAAAGGGAGAAAAAATGAACCTGAATCCTCCCGGGGCGACAACCTCCCTGGCGATTCAGGCTCAAATGGGCGAGATTGACCCAGAAAGGTCTATCAGGATTCTTCAAGCTCTCTTTAAAGAAATTGCGGTGGAACCATCTATCGCAATGGGCCTGATCGATCCGGGTAATCTCATTCTTTCGGGTGATGGAACCGCTGTCTATGTTCACGCAAACAACAGAGGTCATCATCTATTAGAATACACTGGAACCGAAAAATTTGATACCCTTCGTCGTTATTCTGATCCTGATGCCAGTATTGGTTTTGACAGTGATAAGGGAGATTACTATTTTGGCTTTACAGGCTATTTTAACGTTGTTCATAACTCCGATAAAAATATTGATCTGCCAATCCACTTTATGATCGAATCTGCCAGAGAACACGATTCAACCATTTCGATTAAAGCAATAAACCAGGTCAGGCACTTATATCCGAACATAAACATTACTCATCTCTGTCTGGACAGCGCCAGTGATAATGAAGCGACTTTTCAGCTGTGCGAAAACTGGTCTATCAATCCCGTTATCGACCTCAATAAAAGAAGAGGAAAAGGAACCGAAAAAGGCAGCGTAACCATTTCCTCTACCGGCAAGCCAATATGCAAATCAGGCGAAGAGATGTACTGTACTGGTTTTGACAAAACACATAATGCCTATAAATATCGCTGTCCGTATGTTATGAAGCGAATTCCGGAGTGCTCCCATCGTGACGAATGTTCAAAAGGTACCTATGGCCTCTCCGTCTACCTGAAGTGTAACAGTGCCAGAGAAAGGGCTATGCAGAAGCATGGAACCAAAGAGTGGAAGACAGTTTATAACAATCGGACAAGCTGTGAGCGAGTCAACAATCGTTGTCTGAATGATTACGGTCTCCACAAAACGAAAACACGTACTCAGCGCCGGATATCATTTGTAACCTTTCTTGTATGTGTAAACATTCATACAGATGCCTGGTTAAAAGAGGAAAAGGCAGCTAATAATTAGTGTGAAAAAACAAACTAGTATTCCTACTTTTTTTAATGCGGCCTTTTTTTCAGATCGACTGAAACTGACTTCTCAAAACTTTCTTTGAGAAAGACAGAACTAATAAAAGCCGCTTAGCTAATATTTTATTAATAATTAGTTAATAATTTATTCAGATTCCTCCTAGAATTTATGAGAGTGCTCTTTTTTATAAGAAACAAGATGAATGCTGATTTTGGAGAAGACAGAGAAGTTATTGAGAAAGACAGAAAAATGAAGATATGTATTTTTGTGGTCTTGATATGGAAGGATGCGAACGCCTTTGAAGGACGGATTGAATCTGCAAAACGACTGTCTATAATCGAAGCCATATGAAACCCGAGAAGGAGAAAAGAATATGCCGATTCATTTTAAAGAGTCTTCAATGACCTTCCATTTGTTTAACCAGAAGTTCAGCTATATCCTGAAAATTCTTCCTGAGGGGATACCCGTTCAGCTTTACTTTGGGGCTCCTTTAATCGATAAAGAGAACTGGGACTATCTTCTTGAATCTGTTCATCGTCCCATGCAGGTCGCCTATTCACTGGAAAAACCTGAATTATCTCTAGAACACCTGCGTCTGGAATATCCATCCAGTCTTTCTGGAGACATGCGCCCGGGAGCCATCGATCTGCTTCAGGAAAACGGCAGCCGGGTTGTGGACTTTCAATATGAAGGGCATTCTATTCAGCGTGGAAAACCTTCGATTGCTCCATTACCTGCATGCTATGTCGAAGAAGATCAGGAGGCTGAAACTTTGCAAATCCGGTTGTATGACAAAGAAATCCAGACTGAACTGGTCCTGTCTTACACTTTGTATGAAGACTGGCCAGTTTTGTGCCGGAATGCACGGATCACCAATTCAGGTTCTCAAAAGCTTGTGCTCAACAAACTGATGTCTATGTCTTTGGATCTGCCTGATGATGACTGGCAGGAACTGGTTCTGCCAGGGGCCTGGGCAAGAGAACGCAATATTGAAGTCCATCCTTTGCACACCGGTAGTCAGTCCATTTATTCGCTGCGCGGACATTCTTCTCATCACTACAATCCATTTCTTTGCCTGAAGCGGCCAGATACCAGTGAAAAGCAAGGAGAATGCATCGGTCTGTCTTTGGTATATTCTGGAAACTTTCTGGCGGATGTAGATGTGAATCCATACCATACCACCCGGATTTCTATGGGAATCCACCCTTATACTTTCTCGTGGCCTCTTGCATCGGGCGAGTCTTTTCAAAGCCCGGAAGTGGTGCTGGTCTACTCGGATGAAGGGCTGAATGCGATGTCGCAGGCATTTCATTCTCTGTTCCGGTCCCGGCTTGCCAGAGGTGAATTTCGCGACAAGCCGCGTCCATTGCTTTTGAATTCCTGGGAAGGCATTTACATGAATGTCGAAGAAAAGAAAGTCCTGGAGATGGCTCAGGCCACGGCAGATCTTGGCCTTGAATTGTTTGTGCTGGATGATGGCTGGTTTAAAGGACGAAACAGTGATCGAAGTGCGTTGGGTGACTGGGTCTGTGATCCAGCAAAACTGCCCGGCGGTCTGAAAAACCTCAGTGAGAAAGTAGAAGCGATGGGACTGCAGTTTGGCCTCTGGTTCGAACCTGAAATGGTCAGCCTGGATTCTGATCTGTACCGAAATCATCCCGAATGGGTGCTTCATGTCCCGCAACGACGCCTGTCAGCTGGACGCAATCAGTTTGTTCTGGATTTTTCTAATCCTGATGTAGTCGATTATATTGCCACGGCAATGGAAGCCATTTTGGATGAAGCAAAGATTTCTTATATCAAATGGGATATGAATCGCTCGTTATCTGAGGTTTATTCCAGCGCCAGCAGCCCCGAGCAGCAAGGAACCATTTATCACCGCTTTATTCTGGGGGTCTATGCGCTTTATGAGCGCCTTACCTGTAAATATCCCCAGATTCTGTTTGAATCCTGCGCCTCAGGAGGTGCCCGATTTGATCCGGGAATGCTTTACTACGCTCCACAGGCTTGGACCAGTGACGATACCGATGCTGTAGAACGTCTGAAAATTCAATATGGCACCAGTATGGTCTATCCGATCAGCTCCATGGGTTCGCACGTATCGGCTGTTCCCAACCATCAGCTTCATCGAAAGACTTCTTTGCAGATGCGATCGGCCGTGGCGATGTTTGGCACGTTTGGCTACGAACTGGATCCGCTGCTTCTCAGCTCTCAGGAAAAGGCAGAGATTCAAGAACAGATTGCTTTTATGAAGAAATATCGCAAATTGATCCAGTTTGGCGAATTTTACCGGCTCCAGTCACCTTTTGAAGGCAATGAGACAGCATGGATGGTGGTTTCACCGGATCGAAAAACTGCTCTTGTCGGCTATTATCGCGTTCTCCAGCAAATCAATGTTGGTTTTCGCCGGCTGAAGCTGCAGGGCCTGCTGCCGGATGCCCTGTATTCCATTTCCAATAAAGAAGAAATGGAATACGGTCTTGAACTTGAGCGGGCAGGAATGGTGCTCAGTGATGACTCTTCCTCAGAAAACCGCAATACAGATGAAGGTGACTATCTGGCAAGATTGTACCTTCTTCAAGCACAAGAGCCAGAGTAGAACACGACAATGTTAGACTTCTGAGAGCATAACTTTTGAAGGGATCATAAAGGAACAACAATAAAGAAACACCAGTTCGATGGATGAACTGGTGTTTTGGTATTTGCACTGTTTGGGATTCTAGAGCTGATCGGTCAGGTCCAAATAATGGTAGAGCGCGCCGATCAAGTTGGCATCGGAACTGAATGTACAGCTGCAGATTTCTGGCTGACTGGCTGGATTGAAAGAAGGCAGCCTCGTAAAAAGTTCGCTCATTTTCTCGTTGAGTGTGTCGACCAGAACGGGTTGTCTGGAGATGCCCCCGCCGATTGCGATCTTGTCGACATCCAGAATGGTCTGTAGACCAAACATGCCGCGGGCTGTTTCAGCGCAAAACTCTTCGAGAGCTTTCTGGGCTTTCTCATCTCCACTTGCATGGAGAGCAAAGAAATCACGTCCAGAGAAAGCAGCCGGATCGATTCCTTTTTGACTGGCCAGACGGTCAGTCAGAGCATGAGTATTGGCGATAAAAGCCCATACCTCAAAGCCATCCTGATTTTTCCAGTGAACAGGGATCATGGAAAACTCGCCAGCGGCATGGGTGCTGCCTCGATACAATTTTCCATTAAGAATGAGAGCTCCACCAATCGCGGTACCAATCGTCATGACGATCCCGTTGGAAACTCCTTTCATTGATCCTTGCCAGAGTTCGGCCTGGGCAGCGGCTTTGGCGTCGTTTTCAAAGACGACTGGAACTGGAATTTCTTTTTCCAGAAGTTCCTTGAGATTCACCTCATGAACATAGGTTAAAGAACCGCCGGTATAGAAATAGCCAGTGTTCGCATCAATGCGGCCTGGAGCAGAGCCTACAACGGCTTCAATTGGCTCGTTTTCATAATGGTGATAAATATTAACCAGGGCCTGGATGTAGTCATCCAGAGATGTCATGGGCGTTGGAACTTCAGACTGGTCGAGAATCTTTCCCTGATCATCCATCAGAGCGTATTTGATTCCTGTACCGCCTACATCAATCCCTAAAAAGCGTCGTTCCATTTTTTAATACTCCTCTCTTATCTGAAAAGCGGTCGAATGCGTTTCAAGCTGGCTGAAGAAAAGCCCTCTCATAAAGTCTGCACCTCGGATCAGTCAGAGTGAAAGAGGAAGAATCCACTTGTCTTATGGACTTTTTTCCTCATTTTTATTGTTACCAATTCATTCAACACTTTGCTTCATACTTTAAAAGTATCTCAGTCTGTTTTGAAAAAGAATCTATGAATTTGCCGGATCGAACTTTCAAACAGAGAAGCCGATCCTTGATTTCAGGTCCCCTTGGACAATTTTGCACTTTGTAGATCTGAATAGGACAGTTTTTTTGAATCTGTCGGTCAGATGGATTTTTTGACCAGATATTTTTGGATCAGATAGGAAGGTGTACAGCTCCAGGCGTGGCAATAGCTGGAAATAATCGGATTTCCATAAGGGGAGTAGTCTGGACGGTCAGGATCGAAAGCTTCCCAGAACGTATCTGCACCCAGTTCAATCATTTTTCCCCAGTAGTCTTTCATCAACTTAACGGCGGCATCGGTTAAGCCGGTTTTAAACAGAGCTTCAGTAATGTGAGAATACATATACGGCGTCGCAATGTCCCGGACAGGAAACAGAGAAGCCAGGGTGTTTTCCATGACACGTTTGGCCTGCTCACAATCTACAGGGACATTGGCAAGAACCATCCAGACCTGCGAAGCGATATTCTTTTCGCCATCCCGAGTCTGGAATAAGCCATCTTCAGCATCGTATAAAGTTGTACGAGCGTAATCAAGCAGCTGAGCGAGCATCTGTTCATAGAAGGCTGGATCCTGATTCATCTGTCGAGTCAGATCAATAAACTGGCGGAGAGCATAAATCGTAACCGCCTGGGCACAGGCTTCTTTGTTGAATTCATTGGACCAGTCTACAAAAACGGGATAGTTTTCATCGAGTTCGATAAATCCTTCTGGGTTTACAAAGCTCAATGCCAGATCCATCTGCTGCTTGGCGGCCGGATACAGATCCTCCAGAACGGTTTTGCGGCCATATTCATTCATGTAGTCGCTCAGGATGGAAATGAAGAATAAGGAATAATCATACAGGAAAGTGTCATCTGCCACTTCCTTGGGGCGCACAAACACATTGGCACTGATCCGGCCATCACTGGCAGGCATTGCTCCAAACAGATAGAGGCAGCGAAGCACCAGGTCTTCATTATGGAAGGTTGCATAGTTGCTGAGCGCTTGGAGTCGTAAATCCCCCATCCATAACCGGCGGTCGCGTTTTGGTCCATCTTCAAAGACATCGGTCATGCAGTCGGCAAGTGTTTTTACCGAAACTTTCCAGATGGCTTCCAGTTCAGGATCTTTTAAATGCAGAGGGGGAATGTCGTTGGTGCTGACCGCATTTTCAGTGATGACAACCGGATTGGTGAAACGAACTTTCCATTTTGGAGAAGTATCCAGCACTTTGATTTCAACAAACCGGAAAGAATAGCGGCGCGGCAGGGTGATTAGGGCTGGAAGTTCATCGATATGCAGAAATTCTTCCTGGATCCAGCTGGAAGAAAGCCAGCCATCATATTCACTGGAAGAATGTGCCAGTTCTGCGGCAACTTCTGCAAAACGAAGCCGAATATGAAGCGGAGCATCCATCGGGGATCCGACAGATTCGGCCTGGATGAAGAAACTTCCGACACGATGGTCATGGAAATCCAGAATGATCGTGTCATCCTGGCCCAGTAATAGCGAGGACAGATTTTCATTGGTTTCTTCAACACCCACTCGTTCGAGCTTGATGGGGTCTTCAATCAGGCGCACGACGCCGGCACCCGCAAAGTTTTCGCGTTTTGGAGCAGGGATTAAAGAACGGCTTTTTTCAAGAAACTGTTCATTGCGCTGAAACTGAATGTCGTTATGAATCTGGAATTTGAAGGCCATAAGAGTTCTCACTTTCTTGTTTCTTATTTCGTTGTCTTTGCAGACTATAGTTTGTTTGTCAGAGAGCGTAAGGTTCATACTCATGCAGAAAACCAGGAAATTGCAATTTTCCAAAGCAGAGGCAGCAGGCTGACGGAAAGCAATGAGGGGAGATGGAGAAGATCAGGATGAATCCCTGTCATGACTGCTGCCAGAACGCTTGGGGAATTTTTGATGGGTCAGAGTAAATCAAAAGTAAATCTTTGCGTCAGGTAAATCTTTGAGGATTGGTCAGGCTTTCTCTTTGATTGTCATCTGGGAAACCATTGAGAAAAAGGAACTTTTAGTGGATTTCAGCAATTTGTTCCAAATCAGCGAGCTCTGCCGCGTTATTGGTGGTTGTGCCTACGTTGTGTTTTTTCTGCAGACGGATCTGGATGAATCCGGCAACGCCAGCAGCTGCAATCAGTCCCGCAAATCCCATCATGGTCATGTAGATGTTTTCTGGCAGAACCAGAGTTGGCGTGATGACGGCGAAGGCTGCACATAACAGACGGGAAGTGCCGTTGATGAATCCCTGGATGCCGCTGCGAACACTCGATGGGAAGGATTCCTGAGTCCAGACTTTATACATGGCTTCACCGGCTAAAGTAGAACCAACGTTCTGGAAAGCCAGGCAAAGAACAATTAAGAGGATGGAAGTTCCGGAGTTGGCAAGACCAACCAGTGCGGCAATCATCACGATAATTCCAATTCCAAAAGCGATGTTGCGATATTTTCCGCCAGCAATTTTGGAGAACAGCTGGGCAATGACCAGGCAGACAAGAGTCAGGACCACGCCGCATCCGGTTGCCAGTGTCTGAGAAGCATTTGCTTTTACAAGCATGAAGGTCTGGAACTGACCGAAGGTATTGGCCAGTAAGTTCCATCCGCAATAGAAGAACAGGATGCAGATCAGAAATGCCAGGTAAGGCTTGGAATGATCTTTGAATAAAACCTGGAATACAGAGGCTTGTTTTGTATTGGAAGCTGTGCTGGTTTCATCAGGCGCATTGGCATGGATTTTTTGAACGGCTTTGTTTTTCGTCCGGTAATAGATTGTTACCAGAGCAATCAGGCAAAGAACACCCATTGCGATGCGGGCCGACCATGCGCCGCCAAGCCCTGAAGTAACGAAGGCAATGAGAGTGGACAGTAAGATACCGATAGTCCAGTAAACCTGCGAACCGGAAACCAGTTCCGCACTGATTTTTTCATTTGGAGCGTCATGAGAGAGCATCGTCAGGCTGACTGGTAAGTCACAACCGCTCGCAAATCCGGCAAGAATGGCGCCAGCCAGTAACATCCAGTAGCTGCTGGCAGCCATGCAAAGAGCGGCACCAGCCAGGAAAACCACATTCATCCAGTCGAAGGCTTTGCGCAGGCCAAATATTTTGGTAATCTGGCCGGTCAGCAGCGAGCCAAGAGCGATCGCAAAGGTCAGAGCACCGGAGATAGTTCCAACCTGGGCGTCACTCAGAACTAAAGCGCTTTGCCAGACTGTGATGGTGCTGGCAAGAGAGACGATGATGCCAGATCCAAGAACGGATCCAAATCCAGCCGCATAAAGAAGCGGTTTGTAGTTTTTAATCGAAGAAGTCGTCATAGTTATGCCTTTCTTTTCCTGTTCGATAAGTGGGAATAGAACTTAAAATGCATGTTTCAACTGCAATATTTTAGAAATCACTAAAATGTATGGGTATGCAGAGTCTGTCTGCCATCTGTTTAGAGGCGGGATCGCGTTTTTCAGTTTTGAGAGATGATCTTTTACGCTGAAAGGGACAGCTTAGAGATCTCTGGGTTATTGATGACTCTGAAATCCAGATTCAACAGGGGGATGGATTTCAGACCTTTTCTGGCGGGGCTTTGCCTGGATGGAAAGAAAATTCCGACAAAAATCCGCCATGGTTAAGGCCGTTATGGATTCAAGTGTTGGTGATGCGGGGAAAACAGAGAGTAAGTCAGTTTGCAACAGAAGTTTTCTTTCCTTTTTCAAGGTCGGCGCGGATCTTTGGATAAACGGAATCCAGATTATAAAAAGCCATGATGATCATGGAAATCACGATGCAGACAATCGGGATGTACAAGTACATCAGGCGAATGGCTGCCAGCGCATTGGCTGTCTGAACTTGGGAGCCGCCGATATAGCCGCCCCAGCTGATTAACAGACCGGAGATACCGCCAGCGGCAGCTTGAGCCACTTTGCCAAGGAAACCATTAACAGCGGACAGGGAACCCGAAGTATCCACACCAGTTTTCCAGATGCCGTAGTCAACAGGATCAGCCTGCATCGAGAAGTAAATTGAGTTTTTCAGACCATATCCAATGGCACTTAATGCGGCACCGATATAGATGGCAATTCGATTCAGGCCGCCGGCCCAGATGACCAAAAGCCCAATCAGCTGCAGGCCGCTGCCCAGTTCAAACAGGGTGCGCTTTTGCATCATCTTCGATAAGAAGGGGACACAAAGGTTTGCACCAACGGGAACGATCGACATGATTGTTGCGACAGTCACGGAAAGCTCAGCACTGCCCAGCACAGCGGTGTAATAGTAGACCAGCGCACCGGCCTGCAAGAAGTAGCCGCCCCACATAAACAGGATATTGAGCGCGAAAATTTTCCAGGGACCATTGTGGGCAAGGGATCGCAGGGCATCCAGCAACGATGTCTTTTCTTCCTTTTCATCTTCGGTGGTGTTTTCATGAACAGTGAAGAACGTGAAGAAGAAAATCAGGGAGCTGATGATGCCGAAAATCAGCATGACGATTCGAAAGCCTTTGCCCATATCAGCCCCGCCCAGGCTGGAAACCAGTTTAAGGGCGAAGGCACTGACAATGCTCGAACCCAGGAAGGCAAAGAACTGACGGGTCGTTGCAAGGTTGGTTCTTTCATCGGGATCTTCACTTAAAGCGGGAAGAATGCTGGCCATTGGAATATTGACGACCGTATACATAAAGGACAGACCAATATAGGTGACATAGCACCAGGCCAGGCGGCCTCCTTCACTCCATCCGGAAGGAACGCTGAAAGCCAAATAGGCAAAGATCGCAAAGGGAATTGCACCCCATAAAAAATAAGGTCGTGATTTGCCCCAGCGGGTGTGAGTATGGTCGATCGCATAGCCAATCAGCAAGTCCGTAATGCCGTCGATAAATCGACAGACAACGAACATGCCTGCGATAGCAAGACCATTGAGGTTGGCAACGTCGGTATAGTAGTAAAGCAGATACAGGGAGATCATCTGCCAGATCAAATTGCAGGCAAAATCCGCAGAGCCGTAGCCAATACGCTGGCGCCACTGCATGGATTTTGTGGGGGATTTCATGGTGGTATCCATAAGTTTTCCTCTCTTCTTTTTTTCTTTGTCAACTTCGTTTGGGCCGGCTTTCTTTGTTGATTGACACCTAAAGAATATTTCGAAAAAGCGTTTTCAAACAGTGTGGATCATGACAAGATGATTTGATTTTTTTTGATGTTTTCCTTTGATAAAGTCCGGTAAGGAAAGACGAATAGTCGCCAAAATACTTTAAATAAAAGATAGACACGACGAAAAGTAGAGAAAATCCGGGGCGTTTTGAGTGGGTTCAAAGAAGAAAAGGCGATCGGACGGGACAGAAACCATCGAGCCAGATAATTTTTGATTATGGCTTGACGGGCAAAAAAGGAGGCTGTCATAAATGAAAGACAGCCTTTTGAAGTACGATGAAAATGATAGAAGATAAATATATAAAATGATTTAGATAGAGTAATATAAATTATTCACTATTCCCGATGGGCTTTGCGGTATTGAGAAGGGGACTGATTCATCCGCTTTTTGAACAGGCGGGTAAAGTGCTCAATCGATTCGAATCCCGCACTGGAAGCAATCTCTGCAACCGAGCGGTCCGAAGTTTCTAATTGCGTGCAGACTTGATCAAATTTGATCTCTTGAACGATTGCAGTAAAGGATTTTTGCGTTGCTTTCTTGAGATATCGCGAAAGATAGGCAGTCGAATAGCCGAAATGGTCAGCCAGTTCGTTGAGAGTAATACTACGATAGTTCTGCTCGATGTATTTAATGATTTCAACCGCCCGATTTTCAAGCTTCTGGGCATGCGGCAGACGAATCTGGTCTTCATAGTTTTGAAGCAACAAGGAAAAAAACAGAACCAGCTGTGAGTTTTTGACCAGGTTGCGATACTCACGGGCGCAAAGCTGCTGATCGAGCATATCCAGCAGTAGTTCCCGGAAGGAAAAGTCAGCCTGGGTAGAAGCATACAGGTAGGCGTTTTGCTGATACAGATACAGGGAGCCGGAGAAGAAATCAGACAGAATGTTGGAATGACACAGCAGGCTGTGAAACATGTTTGAAAAGGCAGTTCGAGAGATCAAGATATTGATGACGATGGAGTCGTCAAACACACCAATCGAATGCTCAGTAAACGGAGCGATCAGGCACAATTCACCAGTATGCAGAACAACTTTTTGCCCATCGATTTCATTGGTGCATTTGCCTTCGAATACGTACAAGATCTCAAAGAACGTATGACGGTGCTTGAAGACAGGTGTATAGCGATTGTGTTTGCACAGCGTAATGGTTTCGTTGTCTTCCAGACGGATTGAACCCATTTGTTCATCACGCATGTCGACCGGATACCAGCTCCCCTCTACTTCGGGAAAGATGAGTCTTTTCTTATACAGCTCGGCTCCCCGATCTTTCCATTGGTCATAAAAATCCGCAAACTGCTCAGGATCTTGCAGAGCATCATAGCGCTGATGGTAAAACTGCTCGTGTTCATTTTCCTGGTACAGATATTCCAGAATTTTTTTCTCGTTTCGTTGCATACATTCCCTTCTTTCTATCCGGACTCTTTTCTTTCTATCCGGACTCTTTCTTTCTATCCGGACTCTTTCTTTCTGAATTTCGACAGGGATGAGGATCGGCCCTGTTCAAAGTCAGATCAGTTCAAATTGCTTGGATCAATAGGAATCGATTTGGTCGTCTGCTGATTCAGACAGATAGAATTGCTTCTCTTAATGATTGTAAAACGATGTACTTTTCTGACAAAAAGAATTTGAGAATCGGTCGAATACCAAGAGAATTCAGAACAGATTGATTTGGGCAGGCAAAGAGCGAAGGGACAAGAGCTGTTTTGTGAAGAAGAATTTGTAGGAGAAAACGATCAGGGTAATAAACAATCAGGATAATAATAGAGGTATGACAAATAGAAATATGACAAAAGAAAACCAACCTTTATCTCCAGCCAAAATTTCTTCGGCTTTGAATTCTGATGAGAATACCGAAAAGCAGACGACTGAATCTTCCTTTGAACAATTCATTGAAGCCATGAAAGCCTGTCGCCATTGTCAGAAAGACTTTGGCTTTGAGCCCCGGCCCATTCAATGGGGAAATCCAGATGCGAAGATTGTCCTGGTCAGCCAGGCGCCCGGGCAGAAAGTTCATGATCTGGGAAAACCCTTTTCAGATCTGAGCGGTAAAAAGCTGCGGCAGAAATGGTTTTATGTCACGGAAGAACAGTTCTATAATCCTTCAAATTTCTACTTTTCCATGGCCGGCCATTGCTTTCCTGGTAAAACCAGTAAAGGCTCTGATCGCAAGCCGCCTAAAGTCTGCTGGCAGCGCTGGACAAGCCAGGAACTGGAGTATTTAAAACAGGCCGAATTGTTTCTGGTCATTGGTCAGGAAGCGGCAAGCCGGCTTTTTCCAAATCAGAAATTTGAAGATCTGGTTTTTTCCCATCAGATCCTCTATGGCAAGCCTTGCTATGTTCTTCCACATCCATCACCTTTGAATTACCGCTGGACGAAAAAACATCCCGAATTTGAAGAACACTGGCTGCCGGAAATTCGCCAGAAAATTTATGAAATTCTTGACCTCCCCCAAGCACAGATGGAAACGTATCGGAATCTCAAATCGCCTCAAAAAGAAAGCTGGCAAAAAGGCGGATCGCAGAAAGAGTGTTGACTGGATCTTGTTTTACGCCAGAAAAAAAAGCGCCAACAAGGATAAGGATCCTCAAGTTGACGCTTTTTCTTTGGGGATAGCCAGAGATATTCAGCTGAAATAATCAATATGGTTTGCTAATTCGGAGAATTTGAAGCATTTGACATCGTATTGGGTGAGGACGTCATCAAAATCTCGAAAGGCAGGATTATTGTCATTTACAATCACGATAAACTCAGATCCTTTATCACGGTTATTTTTAATGTCTTCCCAAATAAAAGCCGAATTCATCGCTTTTTCTTTGGTTGCATGATTCACGGTTACGCAAAGCCGCTCCGGATGCCCCCGATTTTTTGAAAAGCAAAACTGAATAGCTTGATTAAGACCACTTCGACCTTTGATTTCGATGGAAGGCACATACGGTACATCGTTTTCATCAAAAAATAGTTTAACGTCATCCATAAAAAGCGAAGCGACTTGATTCTTAGATGTTATGTACATATCGTCAATCTGAAGCATGATCTGACCAAATGAATGAAGGTCTTGTGGCAGACGCGTGCGCTTGGATTCCACTCGCAGTTCCATATCTGTCAAGGTGATATTATTAATTTCACAAAGATGCTCTATCGCTTCTTTTCTTTTCCCTGTTAGGTTTAAACCTGAGATGGCGAGATTGGTCAGAATGGAACCATCGTCACTGATTACAAAAGAATCGCCGTTTTTTTCGATATAAGCAGAAATCTGATCACCATTTCTGTCGAACAGGGGAAAAAGAAATTCCGTAGACTTTCCAAGATTCCTGATTTTAGTGAAGCGGCGCAGATAATCCAGGTATTCTTGCTTTATGTTGTCCATATTCTCGTCCCCTCCTTTTTTGTATGTGAATCAGTTGAATAGTGTTGGTCTGATATTGATAGGATCTGGTTCTACTACATTCATTTTACGAATGAAGGCAAGGTGATGATCAACCGGATCTTCACATTCAACATCAAATTTGACTGTTGCTCTGGTGCCGTATATTTCGTTGCAAACCTGAAGGTGAGGACTTTCCGACCTATAGGCAGACCATGTTTGGCTTCACCCTGATAGAATGGAAAAAGAGTCATGTCCGAAAGTTTAGAAAAGTAAAGGACAAGGTAAACGCGCTGTCCTTGAAAAGGGATAAGCAGGAAATAAAAAAACGCCTGCCCAAAGCAGACGTTATTACGAAGTCAGTGCTTCGTTTCAATCAAAATGGCTGGAGTAACTGGATTCGAACCAGTGAATGCAGGAGTCAAAGTCCTGTGCCTTACCGCTTGGCTATACTCCAAAATATGATCCTGAAAGTTTTGGGTAGACAGAGATCATACCTGAAGCATTGTATCAAAGGGCCGAAATGATGTCAATCTGGTTTGTAAGTCGGTTCTTGAGGTAGCGGTATTGGGCTTTCAGGGCAGACTCGAGCATATTTTCGATGGCTGAAGCATTGATCCGGCGGGTCTGGTGCAGGATTTCATCACCATCTTTAAGAATTAAAGAAGGGAAAATATAGCAGCGTTCCTTGCCAAAAACAGGTTTGACCTGCAGGCATTCATAGAGAATAGCGGCTTCTTCTTCAGAAAGGGAAGAAAACGAAACACTGTCATCGAAAAAAGCAGCGATCGCTTTTTGCTCGTCAAGGGTACAGTCAGTAAAAAACTGCAGACGCAGATTCAGGGCGTGAAACCAGGAACTGTAGCGGGAAGCAAGATCCAGCTTTTTTAAAGAGCTGGTTTCAGGCAGACTGGGAATCAGGATAAAAAGATCAAGTGGATGGTCTTTAAGGAGTTCTTTCATTCCGGGCCTCCTTTAGTTGTCTAGTTGTTCTAAAGCCAATATACAACATATGTATCTGATGTGTGAGTCGTTCGTCAAAGAAAAAGGAGAAAATGCCATGGTCATAGCGGGAATTGATATTGGAGCTCATTCATTGCGTCTGGTTTTGCCCCACGAGGGACTGGTGTTTGAAGAACCGGCGCTGGGCGCTTTTAATGATAAAAACGAAATTCTGGCCATCGGGCACAAGGCGCTGGAATTGAAAGGAAAAAATGAGAAAATCAAAGTCCTCGCCCCGATTCATGAAGGGACGGTGGATCTGCCGGTTCTGGAAGCCATTTTGGATGAGCTTTGTTATGAGTTCAAACTCTTTCGTATGTTTCAGAAGACCATCCTGCTGGTGAGCTATCCAACCGTTCTTTCCGATGACATGATCGAACGTCTCAAGGATGCCTTTATGACCCTTGGTGCCAACGCGATTTACTTTGATCAGGAGATCTGGATTTCAGCGGTCGGCAGCGGCCTGGACTTATTCCTGCCGGTTTCAAGTTGTGTATTAAATGTCGGATTTTCAAATTGCGACATTGCCTTATTTCATCAGGGCAGTATGGAGGCAAGATGGTCTTCGAGGCTTCACAATGGAGAAAAGGCCGCTGAACTGGTCAGTCGCTGGCTTGAGCGAAAGGAGAATATGGAAGTGTCTCCTTCCACCATCGACCTGCTGGTCCAGAAACTGGGGACAGTGAAATTAACCCAGCAGCCAAAAGCCATCAAAATCCGGGGCATTGACCTCAACAGTCAGGCTTTACGGGAACTGGTCGTCAATGAAAATGACATGGCGGCAATTCTTGCACCGCTGGCCCGTGAACTGGGACAGTGGGTTTCACGGTTTCTTGACAGTCTGGATGAACAGCATCGAAAGGATATTAAGGACCGGGGAATCATCGCCTCGGGTGGAACGATGAAAATCAAAGGGCTGGCCGAGGCGCTGCAGACTCTGGCAGACTGCCCCGTGTATGTGACCGATGCGCCGGATCATACCGCCGCAAAGGGGCTTGAAGCTTTGATGAGTACGCTGTAAAGCCCGAAAAGACCGGTTTGAGACAGGTTTTTGATCCTTAAAAGGTTTAAGAAGATCCTTCAATTGCAAACCGGGACAAATAAAGTTATATTGATATATGGCAATTTGTGCTTAAATTTACAAAAGATAAAGGAGGTCTGGGGACTACATGGCAAAACAGGACATGATCGAACTTGATGGTTTGGTAATTGATACACTTCCAAATGCCGCTTTTAAAGTAAAACTGGAAAATGGACATGAAATTCTCGCCCATGTTTCAGGTAAAATCCGGATGCATCATATTCGTATTCTCCCGGGCGACAGAGTCAGAGTGGATATTTCACCATACGATCTGACTCGCGGCCGTATTACATTCAGATACAAATAAACAAAGCTTTTTTGGCTTCTGGCTGTCCTTAGCGGCGGTCAAAACTGTACCATAAATCAGAACTGGATTTTAAGGAGGTTTCACTATGGAAGTATTTACCAGAGCAACATTCAATCAGCTTCCTGACAGCACGGCTGACCGCGCTTCATTCACATTTGAACCACTGGCAAGAGGATTTGGCACGACGATCGGCAATGCCATCTGCCGCACTTTATTATCAGACCTGCCAGGCACGGCAATCATTGGTCTGAAAGTCGCAGGTGCCGACCCGGATGCTCTTGTTCTGGGTCAGATTGAAGAAGACGTAACCCGTCTGAAACTGAATGCGAAAGCATTGCGCATCGATTCAGGCACCGACGAAGTGGTACCGCTGCACATTTCCAAATCCAATGGCCCTTGCACGATTACTGCAGCCGATCTGATCTGCCCGGAAAGCATTACCGTTGCGGATCCGGACCAGGTCATCTGTCATCTTAAAGAAGGACAGACCCTTGAAATGGATCTGTATGCGGCAGCAGGCACTGGTTATCAGACCGCTTCAGAGATCCGGGAAGAGTACAGAGATCTTCCTGGTGGTGCCGTGACTCTGGATACTACATTTACCCCAATCAAATCTGCGGAGTGCAAATCAGAACCGACACTGCTCGGTCATGATACAAAGTACGATAAAGTCACTTTCGACATTCACACCAACGGCAGCATTACCCCGATGACTGCCCTGACAGATGCCGCTCAGATTCTGATCGACTCACTGGATGAACTCGTTCCGCTTGCAGGAATGGACCTTGAAGAAAGCTTCACTGTTCAGCTGCCAGCACCAAAAGAAACTGCAAAGTCCAGTGCAATGATGATCGAAGATCTTGAACTGTCCGTTCGTTCTTACAACTGCCTCAAACGCGCAGGCATCCAGACTGTAGAAGAACTGACTCAGAAATCTGAAGAAGAGATGATGCATGTCAAGAACCTCGGTAAGAAGTCTCTCCAGGAAGTTAAAGAACGCCTTGAGAGTCTTGGCATGGGCTTTAAGAAGTTTGACTGATTCACCAAGTACGAAGGACAAGGATGCGGATTTCGCCGTGTCCTTTTTCTTTTTAAAATTTCGTGTATAATCTTATCGTTGTAATTTAATTTCAAACAACCTTAGATTTTTCTTTTGAAAGTCCATGTATTCTTCTGCATGCAATTTCACGGGCGGTTTCGATCGGGCTGTTTTCTGGCTTGCCCGTTCTGGCATTTTTTCAACTCCCGTTATTCCAGACGCTAGACGGTCGTGAATTTTCAATCTGACTTTTGATCTCTTTTTTTAGTTTGAATCACTTTGTACATCTTTAGAATTCCATATTCATGATCAATGCGGGCATGCTGCTCAGTTTGGCCTTCCAATTGGATTAAACTGAAAAGGACAAACTGAATTGAAAAGTAATACGGTTGAAACGTTTCTTTTGGGATCGGATTCGGGTCATAAACAATCCAGATTGAAGGGTTTTTCCTTCGAAAACCACAGGTTAACTCAGGCTAACTGAATCCGCTTACAGAACAGAAAGTAAGCAATAGAATGCACTCTTTAGAAAAAGATAAGAACAATCGTATTGAAGCCGTTTTCCAAATTCGCTATCATGAATCTGGCTAAATGTAAGAGAATTTCAGATTTTGTAAATTGTAGTTATATTCCAACAATTCGCCCGATTTCTAACTTTTTTGAAAGAATGAAATCCGGTTTGAATCATATGTTTTAGAAAGAGAGGACTGTATATGGCTAAAAATTATTTCAAGGAATGCAAAGCAATTATTAATGCGATTCTGGAGTCCATGTCCAGTAAAAATGAATTTGATGATTCACAGTATTACACCATCGACATTCTGGACGTAGATGATGACAGCGCAAAAGTAATGGTCTGCGACCAGTACCAGTACCTGGCAAAAGAAGCAGGAAGCTGGGTTGTTCTGCCTGAAGAAAAATCACTCAAGCAGATTGCGTAATCCTAATCGTATCTACGAATAAATTATTCAAAGAAAATAAATGATTCAGAGAAACCGGAACCAATCTGATGGATGGAGTTCTGGATTTTCTGACCTGAAAAAGGGATGCAGGCGGAAGATCTTGCCTCGTGCAAAATTCCAGCCTCATTCCATCGTTTCAATGTAAAAAGCAGAAAAAGTGAAGCCACAGCTGACCTATCATGATCAGCAGCGGCTTCGCTTTTTTCTGGACTCAATCCAGGAATCTGGATTTTTTTTCTTTCAATCGATTTGAATCTTATCTCATGGAAAAAATAGAGGCGAAGTTTGTCGGATTGAAAGTCTGGCAAATTGCAGGCGGAAGCCAAGGTTTTAGAGAAGAGTCTGAAATCCGGTTTATTCAACAGCTTCCAGCCATGTTGTTGAGGCGTTTTTTCCTGGCAGATTGATGGAAAGGTGAGAGAACCAGTGGTTGTCATCTGCGCCATGCCAGTGTTTCGCGTTGGCTGGAATGCGGATTACCGATCCCGCTTCCATCAAAACCGGCTGTTGTTCCCATTGCTGGTACCAGCCTCGGCCGCCGGTGCAGACCAGAACCTGACCACCGCCCTGATCAGCCTGATGAATATGCCAGTGGTTTTTGCAGCCTGGTTCAAAGGTGATGTGGTTGATTCCATCAGCAGCGGGCGCACTGTAGCTCTTGCCTTCAAAGTAGGGAGCAAATTTTACGTTTTCTTCACCAATCTCGTAAGCAATGGAAGCCTGGTATTCTTCTTTGGTCTGCAGGGAACTGGAATAAACTTCTTTCGCCAGACGGAAGGCCGCCCACGCCTTTGGCCAGCCAGTATACATCGCCGTATGCGTAATGGCACCGCTCATTTCATCAGCGGTCACCCCCCTGTTTTTTTGCATTCTGAATATGGTGGGCCAGAGAACTGTCCGTGATGCCCTGACTGGTTAAGGCGCAGACGGTTAACAGACCTCTGGTTTTTACGTCGAGGGATGGGTCGTTCCAGACTTCCCCAAACAGAACGTCATCGTTAAGGTGAGCAAAGAGAGGGGCAAATTCAGAAAGCTGTCTGTGTCCGGTGGTATTGGTAATTGTGGTTCTTACGCAAACAGTGTGTTTAGCTATCATCACTATTATCAACGATAACAATTGCCGCTAAGTCCGATAACCCAAAATGCGATAGGCAAACTCATCTCGAATTAGGTATTGTTATTGAATCAACAATATGAATGATGCAAGCTTATTCATTCGCCAGAATCATTAGTGTTAAAAACTACATTTGCGTAAGATCCGTAATTGTTTCCTGGGATTTCATACTTTTTTCCTTTCAATTCGATTTGTTCGATTTGTTCGAACTGTTTAAAGAAGTTGGCGGGCAATCTTTTGCCTGAAAAACGCGCGTGATAGTCTTTGGGTTTCTATCCTTGTGTGGGTTGTTATTTTTTCTGCTTTTGACTTTTTTGTTTATTCAGAACTGTCGATTGTCTTAAATTTCTGTCGGGCTGAATTTCTATTGCTCTAAGGCAGCCTGGCCATTGCTTTCAATGACCTGCTTGTACCAGTAGAAACTGTCTTTTTTATGGCGGGAGAGATCTCCGGAACCATCGTTTTGCTTGTTGACATAGACCATGCCATAACGTTTGTCCATCTCACCGGTAGAGGCACTGACAAGATCCGTACAGCCCCAGACGGTGTAGCCCATCAGCTCAACGCCATCTTCAACAGCTTCATGCATAGCCTGAATGTGACGCTTCATATAATCGATGCGATAGCTGTCATGAATGCTGCCATCTTCTTCCATCGTATCTTCGGCGCCCAGACCATTTTCCACGATAAATAAAGGCTTCTGATAACGATCGTAGAGCTCGTTGAGGTACCATTTCAGACCATTCGGATCAATGGTCCAGCCCCATTGGCTCGATTTGAGGTAAGGATTTCCGGGACCGCGCATCATGTTGCCGCTGGCGATGGGCACATCTGGATTATCGGTTGCGGTTGTACTGGAGTAGTAGCTGAAGGAGACAAAATCAACCGTTCCTTCTTCGAGGATTTTCTTGTCTTCGTCACTGACTTCAACATAGACCTTATCTTCTTTCCAGATCTGCGGCGCAAAGGCTGGATATCGGCCGCGGACCTGAACGTCGCCGACGTAGTAGTTGGCTTTGCGCATCACTTTCTGCGCTTTGAGGACATCTTTTGGATCACAGGAATAGGGATAGGCAACCCGACCGAGAATCATGCAGCCAACCTGATTTTCAGGGTTGATTTCATGGGCGAGTTTTACGGCCAGCGCACTGGCAATCAGCTGATGATGAACGGCATTATAACGAAGCTGCGGATTGTCCCAGCTTTCATCGACTTGAACTGCGGTTCCCACAGCCGTTTTTTCACCTTCTGGAACAATGCCGCCACCGTTGATGTTGCCATAAACGCCCATGAACAGAATGTTCAGTTCATTGAAAGTCAGCCACAGTCTGACTTCGTTTTTGTATTCTTCAAAAACAGTTTTGCAGTAGCGAAGGAAAGATTCAATCGGCTCACGGGTAGACCAGCCGCGCGTTTTGGATGCCAGCTTGTAGGGCATTTCGTAATGGCTGAGAGTGACGAGCGGTTCAATTCCATATTTCTGAAGTTCATGGAAAACGTTGTGGTAAAAAGCAATGCCTTCAGGATCCGGTTTTTCTTCAAATCCGGTTGGAAACAGGCGGGCCCAGTTGATGGACATGCGGAAAACTTTAAAGCCCATCTCGGCATACAGAGCAATGTCTTCTTTATAGCGATGGAAGAAATCGACAGCTGTGTGGCTCGGATAATACAGATCCGGATCCACGGTCCGGGTGATGTAACGTGGCGCAGTTCTGGATCCACCGGTCATCATGTCCGGTACGGAAAGACCGCGGCGGTGACCTTCCAGGCCGCCTTCAAACTGATGAGCGCTTGTGGTTCCGCCCCATAAAAAATCGGGCGAAAATACACTGGCTGCAGGATTTGGTGTGGTGAAATTCATAGACTGTCCTCACTTTCTAAAAATGGCCGAAAGCAAAGAAGGCTTTGGCTTTGTTGATCTGGCAAAGAGATTTATAGCTTGGAGGAAATGCCACTTCAGTCAGATTCTGGGATTTTGAATCTGACTGGGGCATGAGATTGTGTTTTATTGATACGTTCGAATTCGTTCTTATTTGAATTCGTTCTTAGGGGTGTTCATTCAGTTGCTTTCTGTCTTTTTTGAAGGCTGAATGATGAAGACAGAGCGCGTATGGGCGCATGAAATTGTCAGCAGACTGCTTTCAGACCAGGATCAGCTGTTCCGGGTTGTCCAGATCGAGAGTGACTTCACTGTAAGCAGCTGTATTGGTCAAGATGACGTTGACAATTGGGCTGTATCCGGCCTTTTCAATTTCCTCGATGTCGAAGCGGAGCAATGGCTGGCCGGTCTGGAAGGTTTGATTGTTTTCGACAAGGACTTCAAAGCCTTTGCCTTCCATATAGACGGTGTCGATGCCGATGTGGATCAGAACCTCACGGCCATCATCGGAAACAAGACCGATGGCATGGCGGGTTGGGGCGATCATCATGACCTGTCCCTTAAATGGGGCAGTGATCAGACCGGTTTCAGGGATGATGCCGAAGGTTTCGCCCATCAGGCCGGTCGAGAAGGTTGGATCTGGAATTTCGCTTTTATCGATTCGTTGACCTGTGCAGACATTGACAAATTCGCCTGGACGACTTGTGGAGCGGATTGGATCTTTGACTGGTGCAGGGGTTTGGCTGGCAGCACTTGGTGTGGCAACTTTTTTGCTTTGGTGAACCCAGACTTTCTGGAGAATTACGACCGCAATTGCGGTAACAACGATATCAATCGCCAGCGCAATGATGATGTTGTAGAAGTACTGCATGGATCCATCCCCGATATACATCACAACGGCCGGAAGTCCGGAAGAGCCAGTGGCAAAGCGGTGAGTATGCGTTAATCCGGCATATAACCCGCCGGCAGCGCCGCCGATCATGCCCGCAAACAGTGGATGTTTTTCAGGCAGGTTAATTCCGTAAATCGCAGGTTCAGTTGTGCCCATCAGGCCGGTAATTCCCGAGGAAATACCAATTTGACGGATTTTAACAGTTGGTTATATTGGGTTTTTAAGGAAAAAGCAGTCCATAATGAATATAGATGCGTTATTATAAATCCATGAGAATGAAGGTGTCACAAGCCTGCAAATACCTTGGGGTTGCCAGGCACACCTTATACAAAATGATTGAAGATGGAATGCCTGCCCATCGCTCTATTGGCGGACACTACATGTTTGACCAGGAAGAAATGGATCAATACATTGGCAAAGCTCCTGCTCTTCCTGAACGAATGGCCGTTGGCTATTGCCGGGTTTCAACCAAAATGAGAAAAGATGACCTTGAAGACAAGCAGATGTGGCTGAAATCTATATGCAAAAGCAAGGCTGGAAATATCAAATCATTGAAGATACTGGATCTGGGATGAACTATAAAAAGCCGGGGCTTTTAAAACTGATCGATCTTTTACTGGATCGAAAGATCAGCCATATTGTCATTACCCACAAAGACAGGCTTCTTCGTTTTGGCTTTGAGTTGATTGAATACATTGCCAAAAAGATGGATACAGAAATCGTAGTTCTTAACCAGGGCGAAGAAAGAAACAGCGCCCAGGAATTAACAAATGACTTGATTGCGATCATTACTGTATTTTCAGGACGGCTGTATGGCTCCAGAAGTAACAAGAACAAAAAATCATTGAGGAAAGTAAACGGCTGTTGAAAGCCTAACTATTAAATGTCAAGTGTAAATGCAGAGTAATCAGAAAGAAATCAGTTTTGCCATATGCAGGTACAT
The DNA here is from genome assembly GCF_034745455.1 of Allobaculum sp. JKK-2023. Lineage (NCBI taxonomy): Bacteria > Bacillati > Bacillota > Erysipelotrichia > Erysipelotrichales > Erysipelotrichaceae > Allobaculum > Allobaculum sp. JKK-2023. The sequence continues at coordinate 2,610,197 of NZ_JAYERV010000003.1, forward strand.
TTGCCTTGATAGAGAAGGCAATATCTGGATTACGTTTATGTTTTTTGGTAAAAATGGGCACACTAAAAAGAACTTTACAGAAGCAAAATTTCTGAAAGCGGTTTCACGTGCTTGCTGTCAGGAAACAGTCGTGATTCAGACGGATTCCATTGTGGTTTGGGAGCTGTACCTCACCGTATAAACAAACGGATGAATATCTCCAAATTCATCTTCATAGTGATAAACAGCCCTCAAATTCTGCTCTGGAATCTCAGTGGTAATGTTTTGGGAGAACGTTATTCGGGTCTCTTCCGTCAGCTTTAATAGATCTTTGAAATTGATTACGAAATACTCTTTTTCATTTTTCAAAATGGAATAGATATACCGCAAAAGTTTATTGGCGACGGCGACCAGTGCAAGGAAGTGCCGTTTCTTCTGTCCTGCTTTAAGCCGCTCAAACAGCCGGGCAAGGACAGGGTTATGCCTCCTGGCAAATTCGGCAGCGATGACGACAGCGTGCCGCAGGTACCTGGAACCATTTCGGGAGATTTGCCCTTCTGTATGGACAGAAGATCCAGAACGCTTATTCACCGGGTCCAGCCCTGCATAAGCAATTAAGGCGTCAGCACTTTTAAACCGTCCAATATCCATTACTTCAGCCAATACGGTAGTGGCTGTTACTGGCCCAAATCCAGGCATGGAGAGCAGGGCCTGATAGCCAGGCAGCTTTTGACCAAGTTCATGCAGTCTGGCCTTAGAAGCCACCAGAGATGCTCGCAGGGCCATGAGGTGTTCTACGAGGTCTCTGATGATTCTGCGATCAGATTCAGTCGGCTCAGTCTGGCTGAGCGAATCCTTGCAGGCTGCAATCAGCTCGTCCACCTTCTTTTGGCCAAAATGGTTCTTGCTTGCCTTCTGAACCAGTTCCAGTAGTTCCAGATTATCGGCGTGGATGATATCATAGGTGCTGGGATATACAGCTAGTACCTTCAGAAACGTCATCCCTGTCCCGAGTACTTTGGTGAGTTCCGGACAGTGAATATCTGCCATACCAATCAGGCGCGTGGATTCTTGAGTTTCCATCTTCTTAACCTGGTGGTAGCGATGAGTTTCAGATTTTACTTCACTGTAATCCCTTTTTTCGTGGACAAATGAAGGACTCACTGTTTTGAAATCGCGTTCATAAGCGATGATCTGGGCAATGGACTGGGCATCAAGCGGATCAGACTTGCTTCGTTGGTGCAGCTTGCACCAGCTGTTAACGTAAGACGGCTTAAGGATCAGGATCTGTTCCTTTTCGCCAGCCAGGGAGGACAGGTAAGTATAGAAGGTGCGGTAGTAAATACCGGTATCTTCCATAGCGTAGACGATTCGGGTACACTGCTCGTCTGTGTAACTTAAGATGGTCCGACGGAAGTCTTCGACTGAAGATTTAGTGAACTCTACCTTGATTCTTTTCCGACGCATCTGGTCCTTTCTGGATCTGTCAGGATAGACCAGAAGAAGAGCTGCATCAGCTTTTCCTTTGGCGATGTCGATGCCGACATAAGCGATACATTCGGGCTTAGCTTTTTTCATATACGGTAACCTCTCGTAATCAGTTTTGAATTGCACCTCTCTATCAAGACAAACGCAGCCTCGCAAATGGGCAGACACTGATGAAATCAGGCTGAAACTAACTTATTCGAGTATTCGGAGAAGTCTTGAACTTGAGGAATAAGGCTTTATTAGGCGGACATTGGCAAGAAGCCGCAAGGAGAATGACGATAACCTTGGTTCAAAACAGGACCATTATCTTAGATAAAGAAAATGAGAGCAACTCGACCAGGAGTCAGGCGAGAATTTCCTTGGGCTAACCCCCATGGGGGTTAGCCCAAGGAAACCCCATCTGTTGGAGACTCACTTGGTTCTGATTACTCTCATACAATACGAGGAGATGGAGCAGATGAGCAAATCGAAGAAAACGATTCAGATGGTTTCAATCAAATTGAATGATGACCAGCAGATGTTCGCCGAGAATTTGTTTACTGCTTACATGGAAACCTATAACCTGCTCTCTCCTATTGCCTGTTCCATCGATTCTTATGGGCGAAGTGCAGAAAAGATCCGGGACGATCTGCGCAAGCAAAAGCAGGTGTTAAAAGACATCACGACTCATGTTGCAAAAGTAACTGGGGTCGCTTTTCCTGATGGAATGCTTCCATCCTGGCTATGGACAATGGCTTTGCATTCTGCAGTAGCGAACCGCAAGTCTATGGATGAAGAAATCTTCAGGCGGATTCAGGAAGAGCTGTACGCAGATTACAAGATGACGACCCATGAAGCGGCAGTTGTTATGTATGTGGCTAAATCTCCCAAAGTCTTCAAGAAGATCCTTCAAAAAAGAATGTTTGAAGTCCCCAAAAAATTTTCAAACAAAGAGATCAATGGCCATCTGCGGCAATGCGATCCTAAGCGGCTCCACAAACTCATTGCCCATGCAGCAAGAAGATACAGGCAATACCTTCGGCCAGTTCATACGAATAAAAATACATGGATGAAGATCGATAAGAATGGATATAGCATCCAGCATAAAAATGGAACGACTTTTATTTCTATGCACAGCTTAGGCAGCCAGAAAGGATTCAAGGTTGAACTGAAAGGAATCTTTTATACAGCCAAAACAGGCAAGACGAGAAGCAATCTTACTGTTGTCTATGACCGGGACAGGAAATGCTTAGTTTTCCAGAGAACGGTTGAAGTCAGAAACCGCCCGAACCAGTCAGAGACAAAGGTTGGGATGGATGCGGGAATCACGTCACTGCTCAGCACTTCCCATGATATGGCTTCTGCTTCTTTAAAAGAAGAAAAGCTTGCCAAGAAGGAAAAAGAACTGAAAGAGAAAAAGAGCAAGGCGGCTCAAACGCTTGACCATACAACCTTCAAGCAGTTCAGCTATTCTGCTTCTGATTTTCTCAGCCAGCGGGGAATCCAGCGCAACCGGATTCGAGACCGCAGGAAAAATGCCTTAAAAGAAGCAGACCAGATCCAGTTTTTGCTTAACGATCCACAATCAAAATGCTCAGAAGACGAGAAAAAGAAACTGGAAGACCAGATCTATGCCCTTAGACGCAAAGCTAAGCGGATTGAGGAAAACAACCGAAGAGGGAACAAACACTTTCGCAGGCAGTCCCAGAGAATCCAGGATCATTTAAAGACAATCACAAATGAAGAGATTGCCTTAGTTCTCAAAGCAGACTCGGATATTGGGCACATCATCATGGAAAACCTGGACATCAAAGGACAGGCAAGCACCTGGTCAAAACTAAACCGCAGGCTGTCAGGCTGGATTTATGGCCTCTTGCAGGAAAGAGTGGAATACAAAGCTGGATTGAAGTCAATTAAAACTTCGTATGTCAACCAGGCTTACAGTTCCCAATACTGCCATATCTGCGGAAGTAAAATCCAAAGAGACAAATCACATTATGAAAATGCGCGTTGTAAGCTGCATGGACAGTTCAATGCAGATATCAACGCCGCCCATAACCTCGTCTGGATGTATGAAAATCATCCTGAAGTCACCAAATGGACTCCAAGAAAAACGGTCCAGCAGTTTTATGAAAAAAGATCTGAATGTTATAACCAGACTGTCTGCAGCCTTATTGCATCATTAAAAGGGTTAAGCAGTGCAAAATCTGCCTAACCCTGCGTAATTAGTTTTTCTGCACAAAGAATACGAACCAAAAACAAGTGCGAACACCAGGCACGAATACATAGAAAAATCCCATATGAGTTTTGAACTCGTATTTGTTTACTCCCCCTGCCGAAGCTGGCGGCGGAACGATCTTCGGATTGTGCCAAAGCCTCAGGGCTGGTCCTGCGTCGGCAAGGGGGATGCGGGATGCCAGTACTGCGATACTGGGCTGTATCCCATAAAATTTGGATTTGGATTCCCTTCGGGGAGTTTTGGTCCTCAAAGCGGGGCTTAGATAAGGATCTTGTATCTTAACCCTTCTCCCGCCGGCTAATGCCGAACACTGTTCGCAGACAGGGATGTAACCGTTTTATCCTATCAGGGATAAAACAACCTCATTTAACGAAGGGGTTCTGTTGTTTTTAGAAGTCAGACCGCTGACCAGAGAAGCCATACCCTGACCGATATTGGCGCAAAGAACACCAGGACCAAAGATTCCATCGTAGCCCATCTGGGACATCTGCATGGTTCCAAGTGGAGCCAGACCATGGTGAAGACTGAAGATAACCAATGGGGAGTAAAGGCCGCCCATTAACATGGCTTCCAGCCATCCTGCTTTTTCAGACAGGAAGCTGAAGATGAAGGTGAAGATATGGCCGACGTAGTCGCCTAACGGGCCAAGAATGGAGAATCCGAGGATACCCATTACGATCAGTTCGATCATCGGAACGACAACCAGGCGGATGGCCTGGGGAACAATTTTGTTCAGGAACTTTTCAAGCGGCGCCTGGACAAGCATCACCAGAACGATTGGAATAACCGATCCGGTATAGCGGACCAGGTAAAGCGGCAGGCCGGCTAAGGTAACAGGCTCGCCTGCTGCAACCAGAGCGGTCCAGTTTGGATGACAGAGGATTCCGGCTGTAACAGCACCAAGAATTGGGTTGGAATTCAGTTTTCTCGCTGTGGTATAGGCCAGAAGAACTGGCATGAAGCTGAAGGTTGCATCCCCGATCAGGTTGAGGATGATATAGAGATTGGATGTGTTATCGATCCAGTGGAAGGCCATCAATAAGGCCAGCAGGGCTTTGACCATGCCCGCCCCAGCAAGAGCAGGGACAATCGGGGAGAAAATACTGGAGATAAAATCAGCAGCGATATCAAAGGCGCTCTTTTTTTCTTTGCCTTGTGTGGATGCGCCAGAATCGGTTTTTGGGGTGATCAGTTTTTCGACTTCTTCATAGACTTCACCGACCTGCATGCCGATGACAACCTGAAACATCCCCCCTTTGTCGACGACCTGAACCACGTCAGGAAGATCTGAAATCTTTTTTGGATCGGCTTTGGACGTGTCTTTCAGTTTGAAACGAAGACGGGTCTGGCAATGGTGGAGTGAGATGATGTTTTCATCTGTGCCTACATACTCCACAATCTTTTTTGCGAGTTCTTGGTACTTAGCAGTCATGGGGTTCTCCTTTGCTTTCTTGTTTTTACACTTTTATTCTAGAAAGCTTCTGGCTGGATTTCAGACCGCTCTGTGCCAGAATCAGGGGGCGATTTGGCCGATGGATGAAACAAAATAAAACGCGAAGATCATTGATCTTCGCGCATGTCAAAATAGTTCGTAAACCGTTTTTCCCAACGTCTGCCCTGCAGGATTCGATGCTCCAGATTAGCCTGATAGCTGCAAGCAAAAACACCCGAAAACAAGTCATTCAACAAAAAGGCGATGGATTCTTCTGTGGCATAGGTTGCAATCTTGGAATACAGTCGTTCGCGGGAGGCGATATCCAAAACGACGGTTGCTTTGTTGCGCACAATGCTGTCGCCAAGACCAGTCAGAGCGATTATTGGGATGCGCTTTTCCAACAGCAGGTCGAGCTTATTGACAGGAAAACGTTCTGGATTGTTTCCAGAATAGGAAATCATGATGCAGACTGTATCTTCGTTCATCGAAGAGACCAAAAGTCCGGTATCAAAATGAGGGAGAATAACATTGTGACCGATTGCCAGCAGTTTGCGGGCAAACAGTTGTGCCTCAAAGAAGTTTGGGGACTGGGCCAGAATGAGCAGTTTTTTCTTGTGGATGATCAGATCCACGGCTTGTTCAAGCTGATCATACTGAAGCAGATCCATGGTTTCCAGAATCGTCTCTGTCATCAGGGTGGCGATCGCTGGAACAATCTGGTTCAGGGTCTCGCCAGGCGAAAATGGATAATTAGCATCCGTAGCGGCATGGTGAATCGTAATGAAATGAGATTCTTCCAGCAGCTGTTCCATCATGCTTCAGCAGCTGTTCCATCATGCTTTTCCAGCCATCAAAGCCTAATGATTTGGCGAAGCGGGAAAGAGTGGATTTGGAAGTGAAGGTTTCATCCACAATCTGCTGCATGGAAAAGTCCTGAAGGCGGGAATGATTGATGATCAGAAATTCGCCGATCGTCCGGGTGGAGCCAGAACTTTTATAGGCGATTTCTTCGATTTTCTGCATAACAAGCATCTTAAGGTCCTCGCTTTCATTTGTTTTTCCTTCATTATAAGAATTCATGCTGCGCATGAAAAACAGTTTCCGGCTGTTTCATCCGCCTGGCTGCAAAGATCCCGGCTTCTATGCGTCTGGCAGTTTGCCGGATAACTTTGAATTCAGGCGTTTTTCGCGCATAATGATTGCTTGAGGTGATTGTATGCTTTTTTCTGCTTCTGGACTCCATCTGGATTATGGTAATGGAGTGATTTTGAATCATGAGTCGTTAGATGCCCGTGAAGGCGAAAAGATCGGTCTGGTGGGAATGAATGGCTGCGGCAAATCGACGCTGTTAAAGGTTCTGGCCGGCATTGAAACCTGTCAGGGCAAGATGATTCGCACCAATGGAATGAAAACCCATATGCTTGCCCAAAGTCCTGTCTTTGAACAGGAAACCATCTGGCAGGAAATGCAGGCCCAGAATCGTGCTTTAAAGGATCCCAGAGAAGAGTATGAACTCAAAGCCATTCTGACCAGACTGGGACTGGATGACTTTGATCAGAAAATTGCTTACTTATCTGGCGGCCAGCAAAAGCGTCTCGCTCTGGCTCTGGCCCTGGCCGATCGTGCTGATCTTTTGCTTCTGGATGAGCCGACCAACCATCTGGATATTGAAATGATCAGCTGGCTCGAAAACTGGCTGTCGCGATCCAAACAGACTGTCATTACAGTTACCCATGACCGCTACTTCCTGGACCGTTCCTGCACTCGGATTCTGGAGCTGGATCATGGAACCTTGTATTCTCATGAAGGCACGTTCTCCGATTACCTGGAAGCCCGTAACCAGCGGATGCAGGAAGATGTGAACCGCGCTCGAAAACGGGAAAACCTGTATCGCAAAGAACTCGAATGGGTTCGTGCCGGTGTGCAGGCCCGTTCAACCAAATCGAAATCCCGTCTGGACCGCTTTGAACAACTGCGCCAAGAGCGCACCCGGATTCAGAATCAGAATATGGAACTGAACTTTGCGGCAGAGCGACTGGGCAAAAAAACGCTGGAATGGCAGAATATCGGGTTTGCTTATCCAGAGGGGGAGCGGTTGTTTTCCGGTTTTTCCTACCACTGTAAACGCACTGACCGCATTGCGTTTGTCGGTTCGAATGGATCTGGCAAGTCGACCTTCCTGAATCTGGTAGCTGGCCTGCTCCAGCCAACACAAGGCGCTTTTGATCTTGGATCAACTGTCAAGATCGGCTATTTCCGCCAGATCATGCCCATTGAAGACCAGTCCAAACGGGTGCTGGACTATATTGAAGAAACGGCGGCGAAAGTGGATACACTCGATGGTACACTGAGTGCTTCCGCCATGCTTGAACGCTTCTTGTTTGATAAAAACAAACAGTATCTGCCAATAGAGCGGCTTTCTGGAGGGGAAAAGCGCCGGCTGTATCTGGTCAAAGTCTTAATGGAAGCTCCTAATGTTCTCTTGTTGGACGAACCGGGCAATGACCTGGATTTAATGACCATGGAAATTCTGGAAGACTATCTGGATAACTTTCCAGGAATTGTTCTGTTTGTATCGCACGACCGCTACTTTATCGATCGCTCGGCAACAGAAGTCTTTGAACTGCAGCCAGATCGCCAATGGCATCGCTATAGTGGCGGATACAGCGATCTTGTGGCAGCCAGAGAAGCCGAAAAAGAAATCCAGAATGCAGATTCCACGCAGCCAAAAGCCAAAGCCGCCCGCACGCGCAAACCTTCTTTATCGTCTAAAGAAAAGAAGGAACTGGAAGATATTCTCGTTCAGCTGGAAACGTTGCAGAAAAAACGTGACGAACTCAATGACCGCCTGGGGCAGCCAGGCAGTTATCAGGAACTTGCCCAAGTTGAAAAAGAGCGCGACCAGACGCAGGAGAAGATCGACGAGATGGAAATGCGCTGGATGGAACTGGAAGAAAAGAAGGAAAAGCTGGCTGCGGCCTGACCTTCGAGAAGGATGGAAACAACGGGAACCAGATCGGAACCGGGAAACTGGAATTGAAAGACTGAAACTCGAAACCGAAAACTGAAATCAGAAGCCATAATCAGAAACCATAATGGGGAAATGTTTCATCTGGTCATTGCGATCAGATTCAAATATTCCCCTTTTTATAATGGAAATTACAGAAAGCTTTTCACAATCCCGGGATCGGTCCTGGCAGACAGATCTCAACTGATAGGATGCTGATCTCAATAGACAGGATGCCAGGATGACAGGATGACAGAAAAACAGCTTTCTGGATCTTTTTTCTGCTCTTCAAAAGCGCGCAGGACGAAAAACAGGAACCAAAGAAAGATTTCAAAAAAGATAATAAAGAATGTACAGAAAGAGTTGTGAAAATCAAAGGATTATTCCAGAAGGATGGCATAAAATCTGTGCTGGAAATCATCCCAAAATTCTGCTGCATTCTAAGGAGGACCAGTAATGGCTGATTTTTTTGATGATGTAAAAAATGACCTGACAAAAGCGTGGGACGATACAAAGGATGTCTTTGAAAAAGCCAAAGACGACTATGAAGCAGCCGAAGAAGCCAATGCGCAGGCTGCCAATGACTATCATGATCTGTTTGCCTGGGCAGACGGAGATCTGCTTGCGTATCCATACCAGGATGAAAATGCTTCGGATAAGGACAAAGCGATGCGCACGCTGATCACTTTGAAAGTCCATGACCAGAACATCGATTCTCCAGTCGATGGCACAGTTGTTTCGGTTGATCCATCGCAGAACATCATTGTTCTTCAGACTCCAATGGGCAACCAGCTTGGTCTGAAAGTCTGCTCACATGCCGTTGATTTTGAAAAAGACGCTAAAATTCTTGTTTCGGCCGGCCAGAAAGTCAGGCAAGGTGATACGCTTGTCCATTTTATCCAGCCGATTGAAGCCAAATCCAAGCTGTTTGCGATTACACCAATTGATCAAGTTCTCTATCGTGAAGGATATAAACCTCGCCAGAGCCTTGGAAAAGTAAGTCAGGGAGAGCCGGTTCTCGCCCGGGCGGCTAAGTAAAGCGGGCAGAACGCTTTTCAATATTTGGCGTCCAAGTAGAATCAGAACTCTCTAGTTTTGCAGTTTTTAGAAGATAAAAAGGCCAAATGGCTTAATTTAAAGCACTTTTGGCCTTTTTTACTTGTGCACGAACTTGCGTAACATTTTTGCCTTTCGAATTTTTCAAAAATTTTTTTAAATTTTGTAGAGTAATCACTTCTCTATCTACATTATAGTTAAAAATATCTATAAGTCTGTCTGTTATTACGTTTCTCTCAAATGATGGCACATAATAATCGTTCTTAAGGCGATGAACATTCATTTGTCGGAGTGTTTTAAAAATTTCAAAGCAGCTATCCATGCTTTCCAGATATTGCTCCAGAATTCTGTAGACTAACAGAGCTATGAAGCAGATTAGCAGGTGTCCTTTGATAGCTTCTTCCCGGCTAACGTAGATTGGTCTGCTTTCAAGTTCTGACTTCATGATCATGAAACTTTCTTCAATCTCCCAACGGCTGTGATTAGCTGCCAGTATTTTATTTACATCATCATATAAAAGATCTGTTGCCACGCAATAAAATCCATCATATTGAGCTTCTTCATCGATTCTTGCCTGGTCCAGTTCATAAATTTCGTGATCTGCAACTTCTCCTTCCTGGGTGACGCTCGTTTCTGAGATGTAATATCGTGGATCACGGTTATTATTACTCTTCTTCACTTTCCCCTGTTTAATCAATTTCCTAGCTCGTTCCAATTTCTTTTCACGTATAAATTCATTATATTTCTTATATTTTGTGTTGTATGTAACGACAATGCGTTCCGTCAGCTTCTCCTTTTTTCCGGTTAACTGAGACTTCTTCTCAGTTTCCATCCAAATCTCTTTATAGAAAGTAAGCCGTTTTGTTTCATATTTAATTCCGTCTATATTAATTGTATCCTTTAAGTTATTAATCGAAAACTCGCCTTTAAAGCCGCTTAACTTCCAGCCGTCTGGCTTCAAAGCCCACTCTTTATAATTATTCCTGAGTTTTTTTATAGACTGAGTGACGATATAGGCTCTGTTTTTCTTTCGGTCGTTATAAATCTTATTTTCAAATCCATTCAGTCCGGCATCTGCACATACGATAAATTTTGAGTCTTTAAAATCGGCGTCAATTTTATCCTCGAGAGTTCTAAGTGAAGCTTGTTCATTCTGATTGCCATCAAAGACGATATCTGCCAGGGGGATTCCCTTTGAATCCATAAAAAGACCGTACTGAACAATCGGATTCGGACGATTTTCCTTACTTTTGCCATACTTTCTGAAATCATCTTCATCTTCTGTCTCGTAATAGAAATTTGTGCAGTCGTAAAAGAGAACGGTGGTATCCCTTTCGCATATTTTTGAACTTTGGTCATAAAGCTTTGACTCAATGAAATATCGTTCTGAAGACAGGATTGGGAGTGATCTATAAATATCATCGAGGGAATAAGTTATCGGGTCGAAGAATTTTTTTACTTCGCGAAATACAGATCGCTTAGATCCCGGGAAAACGACTTGAGCACAAACAAGATCAGAAACAATCCTTTCCAATGGAAATTTAAATTGATATTTGGCTTCTATTTCTTCACAAATTCCTTTTATGGAGAGCATGTGAAGAATTTTATTTGGAAACAAGTATCCCACGTTGTAGATTGGAGCATCCATTGGAATCTTCTTGTTTTCATCGAGAACGACATTAACAAGATTTGACCCAGGTGCTTTTCGTTGATCGTCTTTTTCTTTAGCCAGCTTTTTTAAATGAGCAACAACAACCGAGGGATCATTGGTGTTCAGTTTTTTAAACCAGTAAGTCTGGTTGCCCAGTTTTTCGACAACTTCTGTAGACCGTTTCTTGGTCTCTGGATTTGTGTAGTCTGAGATTATAAAAAACGAAACAGAATTTTTTGATTTAGATTGTTTGAGCCGATACGACATATGATCACCCTATTGCATCATATAGAATTACGAAAAAGTACGCATTTTAAATGACTGAAAATTTGACAACAAAAAAAGTCTGCCGTAACTCGCTACTGCTGACTTATAGATTTTTATAATTAAGATGTAAATCACCTATCAAATCTGACTTTTTCAAAAACTGCAAAACATCCGGGTTGATCCATCGCAGAACATCATTGTTCTTCAGACTCCAATGGGCAACCAGCTTGGTCTGAAAGTCTGCTCACATGCCGTTGATTTTGAAAAAGACGCTAAAATTCTTGTTTCGGCCGGCCAGAAAGTCAGGCAAGGTGATACGCTTGTCCATTTTATCCAGCCGATTGAAGCCAAATCCAAGCTGTTTGCGATTACACCAATTGATCAAGTTCTCTATCGTGAAGGATATAAACCTCGCCAGAGCCTTGGAAAAGTAAGTCAGGGAGAGCCGGTTCTCGCCCGGGCGGCTAAGTAAAGCGGGCAGAACGCTTTTCAATATTTGGCGTCCAAGTAGAATCAGAACTATCAAGGAGGCTTTTAAGAATGAGTGATTTTTTCAAGGATATTGAAGCAGGTTTCGACAAATTTAAAACAGATGTCGAAAAAGAAGTGGATAAACTGAAAGACGATTTCCACAGTGATGAGAAGAAGGTAGAAGCAAAAGCTGAAGCCGACAAAGCAGATCTGAAGGCAAAATACGAAGCAGATCTCGAAAAAGCAGAAAAGAAAGCGGACGCTGATGAAGCAGCTGCAAAAGCAAAAGAAGCTGAATTCAAAAAAGAAGCTGCAGCCGATGCGGCCGATGCAAAAGCTGATTTAGCCAAAGCAGGTGCTGAAGTCAAAGACAAAACTGCAGCCGCTGTCGAAAAAGTCAAAGCTGGCGCAGCTGATGCCTATGACAAAGCAAAAGACGGTGTCGCAGATGTCTATGACAAAGCGAAAGATGGCGTTGCCGATGCTTACGACAAAGTCAAAGAAGGCGCGGTCAACGCTTATGACAAAGCCAAAGAAGGCGTAACAAAAGCATTTGACAAAGCGAAAGACGATGTCAAAGATTTCAGCGGTGATGTCAAAAAAGATGCAAAAGCTGACGCAGCCAAAGTCGAAGCAGAGGTTAAAAAAGTAGAAGCTGACATCAAAAAGTAGTCAGTCTCAAGCTTTACGCCCATAGAATTACCCCTATTTCCAGTTTACAATTTCCCACTCACATCTGCTGGCAGATGTTTCTATCCCCACTTTGCGGTCGGTCAAACCCGGCCGCTTTTCATTCTTTTTGCAAGTTTTTATCCATCGAGCACTTTCGAATCTTTCCGGCAAAACTTGACCTGGATTCCACCTGATTGTTCTGATACGTTCAGAACGGAATAGGAAACTGTCCTTTGCTCATGGATAAGATCATGGAAACGATCAAATCGTTCATCGGTTGTCGATGATCCTATAAAAAGTCTGAAATTCTGACGAAATTTTGTTGGATTTTCGGCGGGATTTCTATTTCCAGGTTGATAGGAATGGAATGTCTGAGAAAGCCCGCACGCCAGAAGAAAATGGATGACTTTGCAAAACTGAGGATAGAAAAAAGCGAGAAAGAAGAGAGATTTTTACAGACGGGACGGCGGACTGCTAGGGAAAAATAGAAGGAAAGCCTGTACATCTTCTGAAAAACAGCTGAAATTATTTATCTTTGCATATTATGGAGAAGACGCAAGCTGATTGACCGCGAAAAATTGACAGGTTAGTTTGTATCCGATCATGATACGACACGAATCGCTTGGTCAAGTAAAGATATTCAGATATGAAAGTATCTGAATATCTTTTCTCAATTATGGGAACGAAACATGAAGATATCACACAAAATTCGTGGAGTTTATGCCCGAAAACAGCGAAATTAGCATAGTTTTTGACTTCATACAAATCTCTTATTGATTTTTATCGGGTTCAGGGTAGTATTAATGACGAGGAGAGAAAACAGCTTTATGGTCAAAAATAATATTGAAGTCGACATTAAAGTTAAAATTCTCGAAGGTGGATATACCCAGGAACGCCTCGGTTCTAAGATTGGCACAACGTCCCAGTATGTTAACCGTATCATCAAGAAGAAAGATGGTTTGCTCAACAGAACCTTCATCCAGATGATGGAAGCCCTGGGCTACGACATTGAACTGGTCTATGTCCCTTGCGAGAAACGGGATGCCTGATTTCCCGATTGACTGACAATCAAAAATCAGAAAATGGATTCGGGAGAAGCGGGAGCTTCTCCATTTTTTGCTTCCGGAAAAGCAAAATTACTATGAATTCTGGATTCTCTCGTTGCAGCTGACCTCAAAAAACATGTCTCGATGATTTTTCTTGTATCCAGCCCGAACGTTTTTCAAAACGACAAACACGTCCAGGATTAGAAATCTCAGGCCAATTGACCGGTCTTTGAAGAGTTCTGCTATAATGGAAAACCAAGAGATTCATGCTTCCGTATTGTTTTGTCAGTAAGGAAGAGCGCTGTCAGCAGCAGAAAGGCAAGTCATGCAGAATACCAATGAAAAAGGCATCAAGGTGATTGCGGAAAACCGGAAAGCCAGACATGAATATGAACTGCTCGACCGTTATGAAGCCGGTCTGGAGCTGAAAGGAACTGAAATTAAAAGTGTCCGCAAAGGAAAAGTCCAGCTGAAAGATGCTTACATCTCCATTCGCGATGGTCAGGCGACTTTAAAAGGAATGCATATTTCTCCTTATGAATTTGGCAACCGTTTTAACCATGATGAAACCAGGGACCGTCGTTTGCTTTTGCATAAACGGGAAATCCTGAAACTGGATCAGCAGGTCCGCTTAAAAGGAATGACATTGGTTCCTTTGAAGATTTATCTGTCTCATGGACTTTGCAAGCTTGAAATTGCGGTGGCTCGTGGTAAAAACCTGCATGATAAGCGGGAAAGCGCCAAGACCCGTGATGCACAGCGGGAAATTCAGAAAGCCATGAAGATCCGCTATTAAGTCGATCACCATTCAGATTCAAAAGGTTCACACCAGACTTAAAGCACAGGCTGTTTTCTTCTTTTCCATATGCAACGAATTGAAAATCGATCTTCGCAATTCGATTGAGACTCTGCTTATGGAAAGCTGGAAGAAAGAGGTTGTGCTTTTTATCTTTTTAAATGGCTGTTTAAAAAATCAGAAGGATTGTTACTGTTCACACCCTGTGCCAGGGCATGACGAAAAGCCGGAAATTTTATCCCTTTTTTTGAGGGGCGTGAACAGTAACGAAGAATTTGGTCAGAGATTTTAAACTGGAAATCTTCTTTAAGTATCGAGAAAATAAGTCGTGTCAATCGGGATGGGAAACTCTGCAAGACCCAAAAACCTGAGTTGAATTTGTTGACATAAATAAAAATTGCGGTTAAGATAATTATCCAAAGTAATTACGTGGGGATGTTTTTGGCATTCGATGAGTAATTGTCTGGACTCAACTACAGCCGGGTGATTCCGTTAAAAATCATTCAAAATAAACGCTAACAACTTTAACTTTGGCCGCACCAACTACAACGGTGCTGTTGCCTTTGCTGCTTAATTGAACATTTAATCGTTCTGCAGCTTTTCTGAACGAGTTCGCTTTCTTCTAGTTCAGATCACTAGCACAAAGAAGATAAGCTGACAGACCGACTGGATCTGTCGGACGAAAATTCTACAGTCAAACCATCAGGAATTGTGTCTGTCCAAGTCTGATGGAATTCTGGCAGACTAAGCTGTAAACGTTGATTCGTGGGGCGTTGCTTAGACGCGAGTTCGACTCTCGCCATCTCCACCATATGAAATCACCCCCCCCATATCTAAAACGGATATGGGGTTTTTATTTTGCTCATATGTGATTTATGTGCAATATCAACTGCAAAGGTCAAGGCCAGGGAGAATTAGATTTTGCAGGAGCTGCCTGTCATGGTCATGATATTAAGGAATTAACATTTGATCTAGAAAGGTATTGTCTTCACGAGCAAATCCGTTTTTTAAAGCTTTTCAGTCTGTAAGTCTTCCGGCATCCGGGATCCTTGATATCAGAAATGAATATCGGTTTCTGTTGATTGAAGGCAGAACAGATTTTGGAAGATGTATAATGCCTTTTCTTTGTGAATACGGATTGTACTCCAATAGATTCACAGCTGAAAATGTTGGAAATCTGGCATAAAAATGACTTTTTTGAAAAAGTGGATACCAGAAAAATGGCATCAAGACTTCTCTTGTGAACAGAGTATCTATCTAAATATTTCATAAAGAATTGCTGATGTGTACTCAAAATAAATACATAAATGATTCTGTTGCATCTAAATCAAGAACGATTTGGTGGATTGTTTTCAGATAAATGTATAGATAACAGAATCTATTCATGATCAGTATAAAGATATAAAGATTAATGATCGGATGAAGTCCTTTATATTGGCTGGATTAGATACATTGTATTAAAGAAATTAATGTGATATAAATGCGATTTTAATACTGAATTCATACAATTTTTTCTCTGGATCAATAAATGCGGACAAAAAATCACAGAATTACGATTATGTGAAGCAAAAAAATTGAAAAAGATGTGGAAAAACCCTTTGTACTTGTATTAAACTGTGTATAAAGAAAGTCAAAAGAAAAACCACAGTCTGGGTTGTATGTTGAAGGCGCCATTTTACTGACAACCGGACCTGGTTTTGTCAGAAAACGGCAGGAGGGCCTTGACTCCTGCCAGACTGACAAGGAGTGAAGAATAGCCATGTCTAGAAAACCCGATCCTCTTACTCAATACCGCATGCGTGTTCATGAATTCCGCGGATATCGCTATGCAAGTACTCAACCTACAGTAAGTAACCCTTTAACCGGAAAACGTTACTCTAAGCGAATTCACTGGGGTGTTCTCGAAGCGGGCAACCGTTTCGTCCCAAACCGTAACTTCCGCCGCATGCCTCTTGAAGAACAGAAAAAGTTCCTCTTCCCAGAAGAATGGGATCTGTCTGAAGTGGCTGAACTCAGTTCGAAAGCAGAAGATACTCTCTATGCAGAACGCCGGATTCTGCACCCCAAAATGGTTACTGAAGCAATCGAATTGCCTCATCGTCTTCCAACCTATGCTCAATAGGCCAGACTGTTCAGACAGCCTGGCCGCTGTTTTTTATAGAGACGTTTGTGTGGACTGAACTTGTTTGCGGTCATTTTGGATTTGAAGACAGTTTTGAAAGCGGCGACAGAAGCAGATAATGGAAAGCAGCAGGAAAACTGAAAAGGGAGAGAAAAGAATGTCAGTACGATTGTTTGTGGTCCGGCATGGCCAGACGGTGATGAATCAGGAGAAAAGAAGCCAGGGGTGGCTGGATTCGCCATTGACTGAGCGGGGAAAAGTAGAAGCCTTGATTGTCAGAAACTGGCTGAAGGACCGTCATCTTCAGTTTGCGCATGGATATTCAAGTGATCTTGGCCGTGCCAGGCAGACGCTGGGCTTACTGGTCCAGGGTGAATTTCCGACGAATGAGGAAGCAGGACTGCGGGAGATGACATTAGGAAAAATGGATGGCGTACAGGGTTTTGTGCTTGATCCGGCGAAGTGGAATCAGCAGGCTAAAGAATATGGCGGAGAATCATTCGAACATGCCGCTGGCCGGGCGATAGCCAGTCTGTATGCGATTGCCAGGGTGAATTCTGGTCAGAATGTTCTGGTTGTTACCCATGGAATGGTCATCAATTTATTGATGGAAACTTTACCGCCTATCCAGGCTGTTTGGAAGGATACAGACCGGCTGGAGAATGGAATGATTCTGGAGCTGGTTTATACTTGTGGGCAATTATGGCTTTCTGGTGTTCATCTTCCTGTTTCAGAGTATCTGGAAAAGCACAATTTGGAAGAAGAAAAGCAGAAGATAGGGAAATTTTAAAATCACCATGATCTAAGGGATTTCCCATAGGCATTTGCATTAAAATCGGATAGTGTATTGGATGGATTGTCAGTTTCGATGATTTTAAAAAGAACTATTGCGATCTGGATTGGAGTTGAAAGAGGATGTCTATGCGGATTCTGATTTATGGGGCTGGGAGTATCGGCAGCTATCTGGCACATGTTTTATACAGCGCCGGCAATGAAGTGACAATTCTGGCCAGAGGAGAGCGAAAACAGAACCTGGATTACCGGGGGCTGGTTTTGCATCACGTCCTGCAGCGCAAGACCACTTGTGATCATCCAAAAATTATCGATTCGATTGGGGATGAGAAATACGATCTGGTCTTTGCGGCTGTTCAGTTTGGTCAGCTTCAATCGATCTTTGATGACCTTTGTAAAGTCAACAGCTCGGTTGTCGTTCTGGTTGGAAATAATTTCGGGCCAACCGTTACCCGGCAGGAGATTCTGCGCTTTACTGAGCATCCCAAAACAGTCCTGTTTGCGTTTCCGGCCTTTGGGGGCCATCGGGAGAGAAGCCAGATTCGCACAACTCATGTGGGAGCTGGATCGATGACGATCGGTCTTTCCGGATCCAGAACACCGAAGCTGGTTCGCAATATGGTAGAGCGTGCTTTCCAGGGAACGAAATTTGAACTGAACTGGGAAAAAAATATGGATGACTGGCTCAAATGTCATGGCGTCTTCATGCTCCCATTGGCTTATCTTTCTTATTTATATAATTGTGATTTGCGAAAGGTATCCAGTGCTGATTTTCGTCTGGCTATGGATGCAGTGCGCAGTGGGTATGAATTGCTCGGTTCCTGTGGATATGGTCTTGATTCGAGTTATTTAGAGATCGAAGATAATGGGCTGAAAAGTGAAATTAACACCTGCCTGTTCCATGTAGCTGCCAGATCACCTTTTGGCCGATTGATGGTGACAGATCATTGCGCGAATGCGGCAGCAGAGATAAAAGCCATGGATGAAGCTTTTGAAAAAATCCGGGCCCGCAAACCGGAAATGAAAATGCCTGCCTGGGATGAGCTGCGAAACCGTATGCCTTCCTGGCCATACCTGCTTGAAACCTACCGCTAGAACAGCCAGAAAGATGCAAAGGAAAGGCGCAATTTCTGGCTGTCTGGCGTTTTTTGCTTTCTGGTGGATCGAAACATCTGAGTTTGGGGATTTGATTTCTTTGTTTGCCGGTATTCAGTCGAAGCAGGCTGAATCATCTCGTTAAGATTGGAATGCATAAATAAAAAGCACATAGACAATCGTCTATGTGCTGAATCTACACATTGGTGGAGCGTAGGGGGATCGAACCCCTGACCTCATGGCTGCCAGCCATGCGCTCTCCCAGCTGAGCTAACACCCCAAGTGCTCATTGATAATACCATCACTATGAATTCGATGCAACCTTTTTTGTTATTTTTTTCAAGGGCTGACAGACAGAGAGTTACGGTTCACACTCAAATGGAGGTTTGCAGCAATTTTCCTTAAATTGAAGTCGCTTCCAGCTCTATTCATCATATCCTGAGAAAATTTTCTACGCAGGCGGCTGCTTTACTGCATAAGTAGCTTACACCTGTTTTGCATATCGTCTGTCAACAGGGGTGTGAAGAGTAACGACAGAGGCAACTGAAGTGGATTTCCTGACGAAAACACGCCTACCAAATCGAATGCATGTCGCTGACCATAAGAGGAAAACAAATGACCAGGCTGACTGATAAGTGCAGTTTGAAACCTTTGGGAATGAAGGAGGTTCAGGTGAAGGTTTGAATGTTTTGTCAAAAGGAGAAGAGGGAAATACAATGAAAACCAGCGCGTAAACGATTTTTCGATTCTTGCCGTCATAAGATTGTGCTTCCATCGATGCGCGGAAAGGAGGTGGGTGCAGGGGATTGCCAGTTTGCTCTGGCGGTAAGGAAGATGCCTGCACCAACGGAATGAAACTGATCAGTCGCTATCATAAAGATCAGGCAAAAGCACTCAGAGCCTGGTTTGAATGGAACGAACCCTCTAAAGAGATTGAGTCGACAAATTTAGATCCATCATCCTGCTCTAGGCAAAACAAAGAGCAGGAAGCAGGAAAACAACAGAGCCAGACAAACAAAAGGAAAGAAGCTTTTGATCCGGCTTTATCCGCTCTGTTATTCGAAGATCGGATTTTTACTCTGCCAAACAATGCAGATCTGGTCTTTGGCAAGGCACTGCCTGATTCTGTGGATCTGGTCATGGATCGTAAAGATCTGCCCAAAGAAAACTGGCAGTTTTTTGAAAACTGTCCCCATGCTAATCCCTGGATTTTGCCTGTTGACCGATTTGATCCGGCCCTGGGTGCATTGAAAGAAAATAAGGACCCCGTCCGGACGCATATTTTGATGAATACATCCATGATTGATGAAAAGTGGTGCCGCCCAGCTTTAAAACCACTCATTGCACCGGAAGATGAAGTCTGCGTTCTGGCGTTCAGCTTCTTTGACGATACAAAAACGCTTGCTGACTGGAACAAACAATATAAGAAGGGACAGGGGATCTGGTACCGATCCAATACTGATGTGTTCTTCTGGTATGGCCTTAAGGAAAATCAGGTTCACTGGGTCAATTATTTTACGGATGATGTGATCAAGATGCAGGATGCGATCCGAAACTCCAATATTCTGCTTCTGACTGGCGGAGCACCAGATCTGATGATGAAACGGATCCGGGAAAAGAAACTGAAAAAGGTATTGAAGGACTATCAGGGCCTCATTATCGGATATTCAGCCGGTGCTATGGTTCAGCTGGCAGATTACCATATCACGCCGGATGAAGACTATCCGGAATTCTCCTGGCAAAAAGGCATTGGCTGGCTGGAGGATTTTGATGTAGAAGTCCATTACCATCACTCGCGGATTCAAAAAGATGGCATGAATCAGGCTTACAGCGCAAAGCCAAAACCGATTTATGCTATTGAAGAACAGGGCGGTATGATTGTTGCTCCTGATGGAACGAAGAGTTTCTTTGGAAAGGTGGAACGCTTCGATCAAAACCATTCGGATTATGATCTTTGAGTCTTTTGCCAATGGTCTGGTCAATCTCTCCTTTTTGGCAGCTGACCAGTGTTCTGGAGGCGGGCCAGCAGGGATTCTATCCTAAAAAAGAAAAACACAGTTATATTTGATTTGCTTATGAAAGAATTCATCAGTCTTTGACAGGATTCATCAGCGGTTGTTCGGTCTGTGTTCTTTTGCTTGGCAAAGGTTCGCAAACAGTTCTGAAACAGGAAAATTGTTGAAGACCTGCAGAATGTGATTGAATACTTGGCGGGCAATAAACTGGCGGAAAGATAAAATTACCGTAAATAAAGTGAAATGCACGATTTATTTGGCGAGTCATAAAAAAGTCATCCACCTGGATGGCATTTTCTTTGATCTGCTCTTGATTCAGTGGAAAGCCAGATGGGATTTATGCATCATCCTTTGAAAGTTGAGAGGGGTTTTGTATCCTATAAGTGCTTGAAATCTATAGACAAATAAAAAGGCTCCTGGATCAGGAACCTTCGTATTTATGGATTCGGGATGTGGATTGTAAGGGCTAGAGATTTCGGGTAACTGAGCTTAAAGACAGGTCAGCCGAAATAATCGAGGCTTCGATGCGGTTGAGTTCGTCTTTGCGGCGGGATACCGGAACCATAGCTGTGATTTCGTCATCATCATAACCAACAACCATGTTGCGTTCGCTAAGCATAATCGGACGCTTTAAAACAGAAGGGTTACGCTGGATAAAGCGGGTGAGCTGGGCGATCGACATCTCATCCAGGGTGTCTTTTAAGGTGAGATACGCTTTTGAGCGAGTCGAAATGATGTCTTCTGTTCCGTTTTCACAACGGGAAAGCAGATATTTGATTTCAGCTTCGGACAATAAGTTGGAGAAAATGTTCTTCTCGACGAAATTGATGTGGTTGTCCTCGAGCCATTTTTTGGCTTTGCGGCAGCTAGCGCATCCAGGTGAAGTGTAAAACAATACGGCGTTATTCATAATTTTTCCTCCAAAACTTTCCTAAGTTTGTGAATTGGTTTTGTAGTCGTCTTTCTTAATCACATCTTTATCTTAGACCTTACTTGGGTAAAGATGCAATAACTTTTTTAAATATTTATATTGTTTCTTTATCTTTTAGGTGACAGGATCAGCCTTACCTAAAGAACTAAAGAAGGTTTATATCTGATATGTGCGATAAACCAAAGCGAATCGCTTTACAAAATCCATTAAAATCATATTAAAAAAATCTGTATAAAACTAATCCGATGTATGAAAAAATCCCATAAATCGTGATAGATTCTCTCTTTTGATATTTTCAGAATTCCCTTTATCTATCGTTCTACCACCTCTACTTTCTCTCATGTTTTTACAGCTGTAAAAAACAAACCGATTTATTCATAAGTTTCTTGCATGCAATAAAAATTTGTTTTTATTGTTTCAGAAATTAAGAAAATGTAAAAACAAAATGACTGAGATTATTGGGATCAAAATGGCAGAACCAGCACAAATAAAATGCCGCCTGTGCTGAGCATTTCCAAAACCTGCTCTTTGATCGAAAAAGAGTATGCCCCATTCCGATTGAATGAACATTAATCCTGAAAAACAGAGCTGTAAGATTCGAAGATCCAGGGTGGTCTTCTTTTTTTTTGCCTGTCTTCACATTTCGTCCTTATAAGATCGAGCCAATTCGATCAGACCAGAGTCTTTTGTTTCGCATTTTCCTGTTCCTTTGACTGTCGGCTTTCTTTCGATCTGCCGATTGCCAGAGCATGCTTCCACAATGCCTGATTTGGCTGCGTTTTACTCCTTTCAGTTTTGAAAGTTCGAGAATTGAGCAGGAAGTTTCAGAAGAAAAACGGTTTGATCACCGTTTGGCAGACAAGAGAATCTGTAAAGCATTGCAGCAAGCAAAATCTCTGAAAATCAGTCAATTATGGAACGCTGATGGCAAAAGTTGGAGAAACAGATTGAAATGTAAATCTAATTCGGTAAAATTACTGGACAAAGCACCGAAAAGTAACAATAGAAAACCGGAAAATTTGGTTTGTTCTGTTCAGCCGGGAACTTTTGCCTTTATAATGATGCTTAGAGTTATTTAAGGAGAAAATGATATGGATGTTCGAGATTTACTGAAAAACAACCAGAGCTACTACGAAGATTTTATGACGCGCGCAATTTATAACTCCAACGCGCTGGAAGGAAGCACTCTGACAAAGAATGAAACCTATGCACTGACTTTCGATTCCAACCACTGCCCGATCAATGCCAATGCCAAAGAAATTCATCAGGCAATCAACCATAAAAAAGCCTTGGGAATCATGCTGGATCGTGTCAGTCACAACGTTCCATTAACGGAAGAATTCTTAATTATGGAAAACGATGCCGTAAACGAAAATATTCTGTTTGGCGGTGCCTATCGCGAAGATCCGGCTCACGTATCCGGTTCGACAAAAGTTTTCCCAGGACCAGATGAAATTGAAGACTTCCTGCAGGATTTCATCCGCCGCTACAATGAATTTGTTGAAAATGGCTTCACGATGGAAGATGTTGCCGATCTGCACATCCAGTTTGAAAATATTCATCCATTCACAGACGGAAACGGACGGACGGGCCGTATTCTGATCAATTCCATGCTGATCAGTTCTGGACAGGCTCCAATCGTCATTCCTCTGGATATGCGCAATGACTACATTAAAATGCTGGAAACCAACAATGTCAAAAGCATGGCCGATGCTTTCCGTGAACTTCAGGCCATTGAAGAAGAGCGCGCTGAAAATTTCGCTTCTCTTGGCGAATAAAAGAACCGATAAAAGACAAAGACAGTCATCGACTGTCTTTCTTTTTGGATGGTCTTTTAGAAAATGACTGGCCGGCCCAGCCAATGGATGATTCATGCCTTTCCTACGGATCATTCATGCGGATCATGCATACGAATAATTTATACTTGATGATTCATGCTCTTAGATGATTCATCCTCTTACAGGAAAAGAGAAGGAGTGTCTATCTGTTCCTAATTATGCGTTTTATTGTGGCTATATGCTGCTTAATGTATTCATAGAAAAGAGGTGTGCATTCCTCAAAGGTGCCGAAATAGTTGAAAAAGGAGAATTCCCTATTGCGTTATGCGCTAAAAGTGCGTAAAATATACTCATAAATGCGGTAGAAATATCGTTTCGCGAAAGGGGATGTTTCTGTTGTTAAAGACATACAAAACAGAGATCGATCCAACACCAAAGCAGAAGCAGCAGATCAATAAGACGATCGGAACCTGCCGGTATATCTACAACTTCTATCTGGCCCACAACAAAGAGCTTCACGAAGAGGGCAAACCATTCCAGAGCGCAAAGACTTTCAGTGTCTGGCTGAACAATGAGTATCTGCCGGCACATCCTGAGTGCTCATGGATTAAGGAAGTAAGTTCCAAGTCTGTCAGGAAAGCTATGGAAGATGCCAATACAGCGTTTACCCGCTTCTTCAATGGGCAGAGCGGATTTCCAAGATTCAAGAAGAAGTACAAATCTGATGTGAAGATGTACTTTGTAAAGAACAACGAAAAAGACTGCCAGTGTGAACGACATCGGATCAAGATCCCGACTCTTGGATGGGTAAAGCTGAAGGAAAAAGGCTACATCCCGACAATCAGGGAAGGATTTGTCATCCGGAGCGGAACTGTCTCCAGAAAGGCCGGAAGATACTATGTAACGGCCGTGGTAGATCTCCCAGTTTCAGAGAAGCCGACTCCTGCCGGTGATGGCTTAGGCATCGATCTCGGTATCAAGGAATTTGCGGTACTCAGCGACGGAACCGTAAAGAAGAACATCAACAAGACCTCCAGAGTCAGAAAGCTGGAGAAAAAGCTCAAAAGAGAGCAGCGCTGTCTTTCGAGAAAATACGAAGACTTAAAGAAGCGCAAAGATAAACAAAACAAACAGAAAGGAGAAGCTACTCGTCAAAATATTCAGAAGCAAAAATTGAAGGTACAGAAGATTCATCAGAAACTGGACAACATTCGAAGCGACTATATCAACAAATGCGTGAGTGAGATCGTAAAAACCAAGCCGTCTTATATCACCATTGAAAATTTGAATGTATCAGGAATGATGAAAAACAGGCATCTCGCCAAAGCAGTCGCTTCGCAGAAATTCTATGAGTTCAGAGCGAAGCTGACCGCAAAATGCAGAGAAATGGGCATTGAATTAAGAGTCGTAGACAGATGGTACCCGTCAAGCAAGACCTGCCATGCGTGCGGCCGTATCAAGAAAGATCTGAAACTTTCTGATCGTGAGTACGTATGTGAATGCGGCTATCATGCAGACCGTGATGTGAATGCCAGTCTCAATCTGAGAGATGCAAAAGCCTACGTGATCGCCTAAGCAAGTGATTGCAGGCATGTACCGATGGCTTAGTCGGGAATTTACGACTGTGGACTGTATACCACCGGTAGCGTGCTGTTTTTTTGGCCGTGAAAGCACACAGGATGAAGCAGTAAGAAATGTTCGCGAGAACTTTCAACCTCTCAATATGAATATATTTGACCATATTTTGAGTAGCAGGGATTCTGATGTTAGAACCAGGAACTCTGGCTCCGGAATTTACATTGCCAGACCAGAATGGAAATCCCGTTTCCTTGTCTGACTTTCGAGGTCAGAAAGTGATTCTTTATTTCTATCCCAAAGACAACACGAGCGGCTGCACAAAACAAGCGTGTGCTTATCGGGATGCGTATCCGCAGTTTCTCGAGAAGAATGCCAAAGTCATTGGCATCTCCAAGGATACTGTGCGCTCGCATGCCAACTTCGAAAAGAAGTACGAACTTCCATTTACCTTGCTTGCAGATCCGGAGCGTAAAGTGCTCGAGACTTATGACGTGCTCAAAGAAAAAACGATGTACGGCAAGAAGGTCATGGGAACTGTACGGACAACGTATCTGATCGATGAAAATGGAAAAATTGAGAAGGCTTACGAAAAAGTAAAACCCGAACAAGATTACGAAATTCTTCTGGCTGATCTGAGATGAAACCAGGCGAAAAAAGGTAAAGCTGCCCGATTGTTTTCTGGATTTATGATCTACCTTTAGTCTGTTCCGAAACAGAAAAAGAACTGAACTGCGGCCCTTTGCTTCAAGCATAAAAAGGCCGCATTTTTTTGTCGGCGAAAAATTAGCAGGGAATGAAAAGAGAGGAAAATCAGGATGTCGGAAGTATGTTAGAATTAGGGCAACAAAGCAGATCGCAGGCTTATTCCTGCGATTCATATCTGAGGATCTGAAAAGACGGAGGACTAATGATGATTAAAAGAATCGGTGTTCTGACTTCCGGTGGCGACTCTCCTGGAATGAATGCGGCTGTACGGGCGATTACCCGTATCGGAATCAATGCAGGACTGGAAGTTTTTGGCATTTATAACGGATACAAAGGAATGGTAGAAGGTTACATTGAACCTTTGACAACTGAGTCCGTGAGTGAGATTCTGACACGTGGCGGAACTGTACTTGGATCTGCCCGTCTGCCGGAGTTCAAAGATATTGAAGTACGAAAAAAAGCGATTAAACAGTTGCAGCGCCGCGGCATTGAAGCGGTTGTTGTAATTGGCGGCGACGGCTCCTATCGCGGCGCCCTCGAACTTACCCATATGGGAATTAACTGTATCGGATTGCCTGGTACAATTGATAATGACATTACTTGCACAGATTATACGATCGGCTTTATGACCGCGCTTGAAACAGTTGTTGATGCGGTCGATAAACTGCGTGACACCTCTAACTCCCATCACCGCTGCTCCATTGTTGAAGTTATGGGCAACCGCTGCGGAGACCTGGCTTTATGGTCTGGCATCGCATGCGGTGCGGAAATCGTAGTCACCAGTGAAAGTGGATTCGATGAACAGGATATTCTGGATCGTCTTCGCGATCTCGACCAGATCAAGAAGAAAAAACACGCGATTGTGATCATTTCTGAAAAGATCACGGATGTTCACCAGTTTGCCAAACGCGTTACCCTCAATACCGGATTCTCCGGACGGGCAACGGTGCTTGGCCACATCCAGCGTGGTGGATCTCCATGTCCATTCGACCGTATGCTCGCCAGCCAGATGGGCGAAAAAGCGATTGACCTTCTGATGCAGGGGATCGGTGGCCAATGCGTAGCGATCAGAGACAATCAGATCGTAGCTTATCCAATTGAACGAGCATTAGTGATGCCTTCTTCCTCGAAAAAGCCTCTGACAAACTTGTTTGAGCGTCTGGGATAAAAGTCCGGATTTGAGCAATTAAGATAAGCATGGTATAGAATCGTTTTGAAATCAATCGAGGTATATATATGGACAAGAAAACAAAAGTTGTCTGCACGATCGGCCCTGCCAGTGAAGACAAAGAAATGATCAAAAAGCTTGTGAACGAAGGCATGAATATCTGCCGTCTGAACTTCTCTCATGGTGACTACTCTGAACACGGTGCCCGTATCGAGAAGATCCGCAATGTTTCGAAAGAACTCAAGAAACCGATCGGTATCATGCTGGATACAAAAGGTCCTGAAATCCGTCTGGGTGAATTCGAAAATGGCGGCGTTCAGTTCGAAAAAGGTGACGTGGTTACAATCGTCAATGACCCGACTGTAATGGGAACCCGTGAAAAATTCGCGATCAATGTTCCTGAAGTCTTTAATGACGTAAAACCTGGTGACTTTATCCTGATGGATGATGGTAAAATGCGCGTTGATATCACTGAAGTCAACTACGGTAAAGATTTCAAAGGGGTGGTCGCAAACCCACACTTCCTGAAATCCAAAAAAGGATGCAACCTGCCAGGTATCGTTCTTTCCATGCCATTCCTTTCCAAAAAGGATGAAGCTGACTTACGTTTCGGTGCCCAGAACGATGTAGACTACATCGCATTAAGCTTTGTACGTCGCAAAGAAGATGTTCTTGCTGTTCGTGACATCCTGATCTCCGAAGGCAAAGACGATATTCAGATTTTCGCCAAAATCGAAAACCAGGAAGGTTTCGACAACCTGCGCGACATTCTTGAAGTCGCTGATGGTATCATGGTTGCCCGTGGTGACTTAGGTGTTAACGTTTCTCTGGAATACGTTCCAATCTACC
Organism: Allobaculum sp. JKK-2023; assembly: GCF_034745455.1. Taxonomy (NCBI): domain Bacteria; kingdom Bacillati; phylum Bacillota; class Erysipelotrichia; order Erysipelotrichales; family Erysipelotrichaceae; genus Allobaculum; species Allobaculum sp. JKK-2023. The sequence continues at coordinate 2,637,316 of NZ_JAYERV010000003.1, forward strand.
AGAAACAGATGATCAAAGTCGCTAACGAAATGGGTAAACCAGTTATCACTGCTACTCACATGCTTGAAAGTATGCAGGGTAACCCAAGACCTACTCGTGCCGAAGCCAGTGACGTTGCCAACGCCATCATGGATGGTACAGATGCCGTTATGACTTCTGCAGAAACTGCAGCAGGTCTCTACCCAGCTGAAGCTGTACACACATTCACTAAGATTGCTGACGCAATCGAACCAATGATCGATTACAAGACCAGACTTGCTGATGGAATTGCATCTTCCAACCGCAACATGTCCGACTCCATCGCCATTTCCGCAGCTGAAACTGCTCTGGCTATGGATATCAAGGCAATCGTTGCCTTCACTCAGTCCGGTCTGACCGCAAAACGTCTGGCTAAATTCCGTCCAGAAGCTCCAATCATCGCCGTTACTTTTGATGAAAAAGTTCAGCGTTCTCTGCTTCCAGTCTTCGGTGTTCAGCCTGTTGTAACTGATGTACAGAACACTCAGCAGAACGATGTTCAGCTGGCTCGCAATATTGCTCTGAAAAATGGACTCCATCATGGTGATAACATCATCGTTGTCGCTGGTTACCCAGTAGGTGCTGGTTCAACCAATATGATGAAAATCGTAACAGTCTAAATCACAACCCGTATACAAACAAAACCACGGCCTGATCACCGTGGTTTTTTCTATGCCATTTTTCCTCTTTGCATTGGCTATTTGAGCTTGAGATCCTTTTTCATCCAGGCGATATCGCTTTGCAGGATATAGATTGAACAGCACCCTGGGGTGCAGTCAAAGACGGCATGGCCGTTCTGATCAATCTGGACGGTGTGATCTTTGCGGGAAATATCTTCAAAAGTCAGCCCGGCATATTCAGGAAACAGCACTGTTTTCTGCTTACCATCGCCTATGGTGAACAACACCAGAACCGGATGACTGGAGCGGGCAATCCAGCAGGCTTTCTGGGCATCTTCATCAAACAGATCTACGATCGGTCCATCGAGCAGATGCGAGCGGATCCACATCATCTGTTCAAGCAGGGCAACTTTAGGAGACTTTGTTTTCCGGACACCTTCCAGATCTCCCAGGAATACGCAGGGAACCTGGCAGCGATAAAGCAGAATCAAAGCATAGGCCGCGGTTTTAAACCAATCCATAATCCAGGATTCAAGCGCCTGACCAGGCTGGGTGTCATGATTATCAACAAACGCCACCGCATAGTCAGGATGCTTTTCACTCAACGTGCCATGAAACAGCGTCCGCACATCATAATTGCCCCCTGAGCGGGAGCAATCAAAAAGATGGTAGTGCAAAGGAACATCAAACAGTTTCATGCAATGTTTTGTATCCCGGATAAACCCTTCCAGCTCCCCTAGATTGCCGCTCCAGTATTCACCAACCGCAAAGGCTCCAGCCTGGGTGTTTTGACGGACATGAGACAGCCAGCCGTCAAAGAAGGTGGAATCGATAGATTTTACCGCATCAAAACGAAATCCATTAATTCCAAACCGGTTCGTATACCAGACACCCCAGCGATAGAGCTCGTCTTTCACCCAGGGAACAGAGTGGTCGATATCCATACCCATGATGTAATCAAAGTTGCCGGATTCTTTCGAAACATGCTCGGACCAGTGATGGCCGTCAAAAAGCAGAATCCAGCGTTCATGGTCCAGAAACCGGTCAGAAGCCTTAAAGCAGGAACTGTTCCAGATAAAGTCCGAATACATTCCCTTGCGACCGGGATAGGTGTAGCGGGAATACAGATCGGTCGTAAAGGGAGCGGCAACGGGATGATTGCGGTCACTTTCTGACATCGGCGTGACCCGGACGGATTCCAGTTCGTCTCCGCCCATCCGGTGATTGAGAATGATATCCGCAATGACCTGAATGTGGCGATCGGATAAAGCTTTGATGGCAGCCTGATACTGACGGACATTTCCATATTTTGTCCGTACGGATCCTTTCTGGTTGAATTCACCAAGATCATAAGGATCATACAGACCATATCCGACATCTTTCTTGCCTTCGCGGCCTTTGGCAGCCGGCGGCATCCAGACCATGGTGACACCCAGTGTTTCCAGATGCGGGGCAGCCTTTTTCAGCCGGGTATAGGTAAATCCGTCAGCTCGTGTATACCATTGAAAATACTGAAGTAAGGTTTCGTTCATAGCAGCAGTTTGTTACTCCTTTCCAGATGGAAGAAAGGCAGGCTGCCGATCTTCAAATCCGATTTATTCATTTCAATTCATATTTTGAATTGATTTTCTAACTGTACCATTGATTTTTACGGGAGGGCGCGAGGTCGATCGATTCTGGTGCAATTCAGACTGAAAGTTTCATGGGGTCCGTCTGGCGAGACCGCTATCGTCTGGTTCCAGAAGTAGAACAAAGCCAATTTACCGTCCGCAGGGGAGTCAGATGCCTGCAAGCCCGGACGCCCGCAAGAGTGGTCTGCAGTCTCACAGTCAGACATCAAAAAAGGCGTGTGATTTTGATCTCACACGCCCTGAAACAGAATCTGCAATGTAAAGCTGAAGCCTGGAAAAGCAGAGAGTCTATTCGACAGCTTTAAGGGATTCAACCATCTGAATATGACGCAGACTGTATTTCATGATGAAGTTAATAATCAAAGTAAAGAGCATGGTCAGACCCACGGAGTAGGCATAGGACTGCCACAGGATGGTCCGTCCGAATCGAACGGTATCCAGCTCCGCCATGGAGATGATCAGACCGTGCAGGTAAATGCCCAGCACCAGACCGACCAGACTGCCGATCAGAGCCAGAATAATGGTTTCGTTATTGACATAGGCATTGACTTCTTTTTCGGTAAAGCCAAGGACCTTGATGGTCGCAATCTCGCGCATTCGTTCACTGATATTGACGTTGGACAGGTTATACAGAACAACGAAGGCTAACATCGCTGCACAGATAATCAGAACCACGACAACGAGTTTGACGGTAGCGATCATTTCTATGAAGTTATCCTGCATGCTCGAATAGAAGGTTACCGAACGGACATCGTCATCCGCCATCAGACTGGTGCCAAGATCCGCTTCAAAGTCCGGATCTACACTTTCGTTCTGGAGAAGAATGGTCGCCGAAGGGGTATCTTCGATGCCAAGCTGATCAAACAGCTTCTGGGTAATGAAGATTTCCTGGCCGGTGTACTGTTCGAAAATACCAGTCACTTTTACTTTGACTTCCTGTTCGTATTCACTGGTCTTGAAGGTCAGCTCATCGCCAACACCAAGGCCAATCCGTTCAGCGGTCTGAACGGAGATCAGAGCCCCATCATCAGTCAGATGATCCAGGGAATCTTCAGACTCAGGATGGAACGTCGTGAAGTTTCCGTATTTTTCAGGATCCGAAATGATGTTGAGGGTTGCCGCAACATCTTTACGGTCATAATGGACGGTAATAGGCAGAGCCTGATAGGAAATCGTCTGATTGACGCCTTCAATATCCTTAAGGCGTTCAGCCAGTGCTGCGGCTTCATCGGCATTCATGTAGTTTTCCGCCTTGACCATGGCATCGTAATGGCTGATCGCTTCATACTGACGTGGAATAATATCGCTCAGTGAGTCATTCAGACCAAAACCGGCTAAGAGCAATGCCGAACAGCCGGAAATACCAATGACGGTCATGAAGAAACGCTTCTTATACCGGAAAAGGTTTCGCAGCGTCACTTTCTGCATGAAGGAAAGACGGCGCCAGAACCACCCCACTCGCTCTAACAGAATGCGTTTACCGGCTTTGGCTGCTTTTGGACGCATTAACTGCGCCGGAACCTCGCGCATTTCCTTCGAGATGGAAACCCACGTGGCGGCAAGTACAATCAGGGTAACCAGGCCGGAAGCCGTTAACATGAGCATCGGCTGGAACTTGAAGTGGATTTCCTCCATGTTGTACATGACACCCCATGAGTTGTAGATAATCAATGGGAAGACAAACATACCCACCGCACAGCCCAGAATCGATCCGAGAATCGAAGCCGAGCCGGCATAAAGCATATATTTGGCTGAAATCTGCATCCGGGAATAGCCAAGCGCTTTCAGGGTTCCCATTTCGTTTCGTTCTTCATCGACCATACGGGTCATCGTCGTCATGCACACCAGTGCAGCGACCAGGAAGAAGAAAACAGGGAAGACAGCCGCAATTCCATCCATACGTTCGGCACAGGCCTGATAGTCACGATAGGAATAGTGGGAGTCCCGGTCGAGCACAATCCATTTGGCCCCCATGACATCGATTTTTTCACGGGCTTTGGCGAGTTGGTCGTGGGCTTCACGGGACTGCTTTTCAAATTCCTTGACACCCTTGTCATATTCTGCCTGGCCATCCTCGAGCTGCTTTTTGCCATTTTCAAGTTCAGCTTTGGAATCTTCCAGTTTCTTTTCACCGTCTTCGATCTGCTTTTTGGCATCCTCGAGCTGGGCTTTGGCTTCGGGCAGCTGTTGTTGTTTTGCCAGCAGCTGATCACGCTGCTCTTCGAGACTTGGCAGCTGTTTGACCCCCTCTTCAATTTGCTCGATTGCATCATCGAGCTTGGCCAGATTTTCGCGCCCAGCCTCTTCTGAACCACCGATCTGGGCAAGAATTTCATCCCGGTTATCATCAGTGGTCATTTCTGCCTGATTGATGCGGTTCATCAGGCTATTTCGTGATTCGCGCAGGGAAGGGAGCAGCAGGCTGTTTGGATTGAGATTTTCCAGACTGTTGATGCGCTCATTCAGGGAATTGAGCTGATCATACAGCTTGGAAATCGTATCTGACGTTGTATTCAACGTCGGCAGCACGGCCAGAGCAGCGGTGAGCTGGGTACGCTGGTCTTGCAGCTCTTCCAGCTGGGCTTCACCGGCTTTAATCTGGGCAATACCGTCATCGAGCTGGTTCAGGCCATCTTCGAGCTGTTTCTTCCCCTCTTCATAGTCTTTCAGGCCGTTTTCGTACTGGGTTTTCGAATCCGCCAGCGTCTGAATCCCTTCGTTGTACTGGCGCAGACCATCGTCGTATTGAGCGCGGGCGTCATCGAGTTTCTTTTTGGCTTCATCAAGTTCATGTTGGCCGTCGAGCAGTTTGTCATTGACTTCCTGCTCTTTGGCATCAAGTTCATCGTTGAAACTCTGAATATCTTTGGCAACCTGATCGTCGGCAATGGATTCAATTCGTTCGAGAACGGGTGTGGTCAGATCAAAGTAGGCATCACTGTATGTATCCAGATCCCGTGCACCCTGAACAATGACATCGGCTTCGGTATAAATATCATTGGCGCGGACATCCTGCGGGACGTAAATAAAGGTATTGACCTGGCCGCTTCCAATTGCTGAGGATCCCAGTTCATAAGACAGATAGTTTGGATTGTAGGCACTGCCTACAACTTTAAAGGTCGTCGTTTTCAAAGAATCATCGACGGGCGTCGAGTTTCCCGAATACAGTTCAATGGTATCCCCGATCTGGAAAGTCGATCCCATGATCTTACCCGTTGCGGATGGTCCCTGAATCAGACATTCGCCATCATTTTCCGGCATCCGGCCTTCAACCAGTCTTGGCTTGTTGATTTTCTGGTCCTCCTGATAGGTGATCAGTTTGACAACCAGCTCCTTGGATTCTTTTTTGGCCAGAAAATCACTGGTGTATTGCCCTTGAACGTCTTCGACACCATGAACATCCTTTAAGGCATCCAGGTCACTCTGGTTGATTCCAATCGTGGAATAGACCTGAATATCCTGGAGGTTGTATTTGTCCATGTAGGCATCAGCCGAGTTGGTCATATCCGGCGCGCTGGCCTTGATCCCCGCAAAAAAGGCGACCCCTAAAGCAACAATGAAGAGAATAGACAAATATCGCCCAAGGGTATGGCGGATTTCAACAAGCAGATCCTTAAACAGAATGGGCGGCATCAGTATTCAATCTCCTGTGCACTCATTGGATGTTCATTGATCTCAATGCTTTCAATCTTGCCAGAGCGGACCTTGATGATCTTGTCTCCGATGGGTGTCAAAGCCAGGTTGTGGGTGATGACAACAACTGTGGTCTTTTCTGTTTTACAGATATCCTGCAGCACCTGTAAGACCTGTTTTCCGGTCTTATAATCAAGCGCCCCCGTCGGCTCATCGCAAAGCAGCAGCCGCGGGCTTTTGGCAATGGCACGGGCAATGGCGACACGCTGTTGTTCGCCACCGGAAATCTGAGATGGGAAGTTGAACTTTCGCTCAGAAAGACCAACCGCATCCAGAGTCTGTTCAATATTCTTCGGTGATTTGGAAATCTGACAGGCCAGTTCAACGTTTTCCATGACTGTCAGATTCTGAATCAGGTTGTAAAACTGGAAGACAAATCCGACATCATCGCGTCGGTAGAGAGTGAGCTGCTTATCGTTAAAGCCGCTGACAATCTTATCGCCAACTTTGATCGTTCCCGAGCTGCATGTATCCATGCCACCAAGCAGATTCAGAATGGTCGATTTTCCGGCACCGGAAGCCCCGGCAATAATGACAAATTCACCTTCATCAATGTCAAAACTGACGCCATCAAGGGCATGGATGACGACTTCCCCCATCGCGTAATCCTTGCGGACGTCTTTGAATTCAATAAAACTCATGGTTCCCCCTTTCTTGTTTTGCGTTGACTGCTCACTCTACATAGCCCTAAAAAGAGCGATGAGCTGTCAGTTCTTTTTTTTGTGTGGTCTTGGATCTGCTTTCGTGCCTTCGTGTCTGTTCGACCAGATTGGCCCATCAAAATGGATCACTCGCTAAATCAGCCGGAATCACAAACGGGGCAGACAGAAGCAGACAGGAGCAGATAAAAGAAAAATCAGAAGCTTTCTGTCCGCTGAAAAGAAGATTTCCTGGTTTTCAACCCGTCCTGAAAACTGGCAGCCAGAGAAGCAGCCAACAAGAAGATCGCAACCGGGTGCCGATCGAAAGGGCAGCAGGCTGCCTAATGCTTAACAGGCTGAAACCGACAGCAGACAAGCAAAGCGACTATATTTTAGCATTCCAGCAGGGCAAACTCTTCCTCTTTCTGAAATGAATCAGTATACAACAGGGCTGTAAGAAAATGCGGCTGAAATGCCATTTGAAAAATTCCTGCGGCGGGCTGGCTGTTTGGGCGGCGTAAAGAGCAAAAGAGAGGTAAAAAGAGAATGAAAGACTTGCCTAAGGCAACCGAAATGCTCCGTCTTTGGGCATATCGAGTTATCTGTCTGGATTGGAAAGGGAAAGAGGCGATGAAAACGGTGCTCATTTTGGCGCAAAAAGACAGAGCGCCAGGATTCATTTCGAGAGAAAAACATTTGGAATCAAAATGAATTGTTCAAAAGAGATGAAATTGCAGACCGAAAAAGATTGGCAGAGCCATTGAAGCGGTATCAAGATCTGCCTAAGTTGGCAGTTTGGCAGGGATGTTCACCTTTAAAAGATTGCCTGCCCGATAAAGTCTGTGTTTGGCATGTCGTCTGCTATGATGAAAACAGAAAATTATGCATGTCCTTAGACATGTTCAGGAGTGATATAGATGAAAACAAAAGTCGTAACAGATTCCGGAAGCGGCCTGACTCAGAAGCAGGCGGACGCCTTAGGAATCGGTTTCCTTCCATTACAGGTTCTCGTCGATGACCAACAGTATCTTGATGGCGTGGATCTGAATACAGAGATGCTGTATGCCATGTTAGAAGATGGCAAAATGCCGACAACTAGCCAGCCACCTTTACTGCTTGAAGAAGAGCTGTTTGAAGAGTTACTCAAAGAGGGTTACACTGACATTATCGCAATTAATCTTTCAAGCGGACTGTCCAGTACCAATGAGATTGTTCAGGCGACGGCTAAACGTTTAGGCCTCACCGTTCATACGCTGGATATTTATACTACGCTGGCCATTCAGAAATACCTGGCAATTGCAGCCAAACAGCTGCTTGACCAGGGCAAAGACCCAGATGAAATCATCCGTCTGCTTTCAGAAGCCGTGGATAAATCCGAAGGGTATCTGATCGTTGACAACCTGGATCATCTGGCAGCCGGCGGCCGGTTAACTCCGCTTGCCGCAAAACTGGGCGGCCTGCTTAAAATTAAACCTGTTTTGAAAGTGGCTAAATCGACAGAAGGAAAAGTTGATTCCTTCGATAAAGTCCGTACTTTCCACAAAGCTGTTGCTAAAGGCGTAGACCAGGTCAAAAGCGCCCTGCAGCCCGGTGTTGACTATGAATTCTTCATTCTCAATGGCAATGATGATGCCATGGCCCAGAAGACTCGTGAACTGCTCAACGCCATCAGCCCTGACACACCGGTTCATACCATGGATATGTTTCCGGTGATCGCCTCGCATACAGGTTTAGGTTCAATTGGGATCCAGTTTATTCCAAAAATTGAAGGGGTTGACTATGATGAAACTCGCATTTGTAACTGACAGCGGAACCGGATTTTCAAGTGAATTCTGGAAGGAAAGAGGCATTTACTCTTTACCTTTACAGCTGACCATCGGTGACAAAACTTTTTCTGAAGGTGAAAATATCACCTATGCGCAAATCATTGAGAATCTGCATCAGCAGGTTCTGATGAAAACTTCGCTGCCATCGCTTGGCCGGATTGAAGATTTATTTGAACAGATTAAAAAAGATGGCTATGATGGCGTCTTCTGTGTCCCAATCTGCCGCGGTCTTTCGGGCACCCTTGATGCCATGGAGTCGGCTGCCAGCCAGGTCGGCCTGAGCTTTTATGGCTTTGACTGCTACACGACTGCCGTCATCCAGGCTCATTGCATCGAAACCGCCAAAGCCCTGTATGAAGAAGGCAAATCCATTGAAGAAATTATGGCGACCCTGGAAGTCATTGCCAAACATGCCGACACGATTGTGCTTTGTGATGATCTCCAGCATATGAAGCGCGGCGGCCGTCTGACCCCCGCAGCGGCCTTGCTTGGCGGACTGTTAAAAATCAAACCGCTGCTGCATGTCAATGAAAGCACCCATGGCAAGGTTGATGTATTTGATAAGGTCAGGACCATGTCCCGTGCCCAGGACCGCGTTGTAGACCATTTTGAAGAGCTTAACCTGCCGCCCAAAGCGGATATCACGGTTGCTCATGTGGACAGTGAAGAAGCCGCCAAAAAATTTGCGGCCAAATTCCGGGCTAAATATCCCGAAGCGACCATCCGGGTCATTGATCTGGTCAGTGCTGTTGGTATTCATACGGGTCTCAATGCCCTTTGCGTTGAAGCCTTTGATCCAGCTGGACGGCCAGTGGATGTATACACGGCTGAAAATTCCATTCAGATCTAATCAGATCGAATTAGGCCCAATCAGATCCATCTTTTCAGATCAGATTTCATCTGAAGTGAGAGAGAAACCAGATTTGAATTCAGAAATCAACCAGACAAATCCCGGCGAAACGGGCACTTCTCCTTCATGGAGCGGTGCTCGTTTCGTCTTTTTTGATGGCTGGATATGGGATTTTATTGCGAAAACAATGTTTTCTTCCAGTTTCTCATGCGCTTTTCCGTCATAGAAAGATCAGCCAGCTGCCCAAAATGTCAGAAAAACGTCCTATGAACGGCTGAGGATGGCCGCTCAAACAGTGAAAAGGCTTTCGAAAACGCTTTCCAGACGGTTTTTTTGAATGATTTATGGGGGCTTCTTATCGCTTCAGGAAATGAAAGGTTGCATCGGAATGAAAAATTTGGTTGAGACTTCGGTTGCTCATTTACGTTTTTTCTGATAGGATAATTCGGCAAGTCATACTTGCTCTCTGCTTTGTAGAACACTGCGTGTGAAAACAAAGCCAAAAGACCAAAGGGAGGTGTACATAAAATGAAAAAATACGAAGCTATGTACATTGTGAATGCATCTCTGGATGAAGCTCAGTTCGATGCTCTTCAGAAAAGACTGTATGCTCCAATCATCGAAAACGGTGGTTCCATCGACAAAGTGGATGACTGGGGTGTAAAAGATTTCGCTTATGAGATCAATCACATGAAAAAAGGCCACTACGTGGTTATGTACTGCACTGCTGACAACGCAGGAATCGAAGAATTCCAGCGTCTGTGCCGGATCAACAACAGCGTAATCCGCACGATGGTTATTAAAAAAGAAGAAGAAAAGTAGAGGAAGCCAATGAACCGAGTAATGTTAACTGGCCGGCTGACAAAAGATCCTGAATTGCGCCGGACTACCAATGGCAATAACATGGTCCGTTTTACTCTTGCGGTAAATCGTTCCTTTCGCACGCCTGGACAACCGGAGGCAGACTTCCTGTTCTGTGTTGCATTTGGGAAAACAGCTGAAAACGTTGCCCGTTACTTACATAAAGGCTCTTTAATTGGAGTTGATGGTTCTATTCAGACTGGTTCCTATGTCAACCAGCAGGGCGTGAAAGTCTATACCACGGACATTATGTGTGACCGGGTAGAATTCCTTGAAAGCCGCAGAGCTTCACAGGAATATGGAGCCGATAACGGTTATAACAATAATAGTTATAATAACGGCTATCAGTCCAATCAGGGCTATTCCAATCCTAGCTATAATAACCAGAATCAGGGATACTCCAATTCCGGTTATAACAATAACCAGAATTATGGAGGCGGCTATCAGGACTCCTATCAGTCCGGCTACAATTCCAGCTCCAATCCTTACGCACAAAGCGTAGACAATGGATTTGGCACGCCAGCTTCTACACCGAAGCCTGAAACACCAAGTTATTCTGCACCAGCTTCTTCCAATACCGACGAGGATACGTCGAGTTTGTTTGATGATTCTCAGACACTTGATATTTCATCAGACGATTTACCATTCTAGAAAGGGGATCCGACATGGCATTTAAAAAACAGCGCATGGGTCGCAAAAAAGTCTGCTATTTCACTAAAAATAAAATCAAAGAAATCGACTATAAAGACGTTGAACTGTTAAAACGGTTCATCAACGCCAATGGAAAAATCATTCCTAGACGTGTAACTGGCACTCGTGCAAGATACCAGAGACAGCTTGCTACTGCGATCAAGCGTGCAAGACAGATGGCTCTGCTTCCATACGTAGTAGACTAATCTATGTAACTTCAAGGTGGGAATCTATCCTGCCTTTTTTTTGTGCCTGCCTGCAGCAGGCACAAGCATCGTTCAAATTCGACGAGCATTCAGAAGAAAATTGAAGAGAATTCAAAAAGTGCTCAAAGAGAGCGCAGGAAGAACGCAAAAAAGCCATCTGTTCATGCCGGAACCTCAGACAATAGAGATTGTCTGAGAACCAGGGAACAAATGGCTTATTTTTATTGAACCAACACGTCATCCAAATGTGTACCCCATCCCCACCACCCTCCCCCATCCCCCCCGCCCCTCGGGTGGTGGGGATAGGGGAGGGTGCTAGGGATGGTTCTTTTCTTTCAAGCATATTCAGCTTTATCCATATGGTTCTTTATCATCTTGTACGATATCATTATCTTAGGAACTGCGTAAAAATAAATCCCAATTTATTCAGACTTAAGCCCCTTGATTATATAATTCCAATGTGCTTCATTCCCGAAATGTGTGATGTCGATTTTGGACATTTCCTCATCCGATACCTTTTTGCCAATTGGATATTCGTGATCGTCTACAACGCATTTAACCTTCAGTCCGGTTTTTGTCGTTGTTGAGCTGATAAGCTCAACTACTGTCTCGATATCATAAAGCGGTTTGCCCTCCCAGTTTCGGGTGATATAACAAAACAGCCGATGTTCGACCTTGTTCCACTTGCTTGTTCCAGGAGGAAAATGGCTGACCCAGATCTCCAGTCCTGTTTCTTCAGCGAGTTTAGCCAGATCTTCTTTCCATAAACGGCATCTGCTTCCGTTGCTTCCTCCACCATCACAGTTGATGTATAGGCGCTTTGCATTTGGAAAGGTCGGTTTTCCGACAGTATTCCACCATCTGCGGATACTTTCTATGGCAAAATCACTCGTATCGTGATCTGTTCCCAGATTTACAAACCCTGTATTGTTATTGAGAAGATAGACCCCATAAGGATTGACCTTTCCAAGTTCTTTATCCAGAAAGTCATGGTCCAAAACAAGTCTGGGATCATGAGCCGGCCGGTATTCCGTACCGTTATTTTTAAAATTGCCAAGGTTCTCTTTCTTCTTTGTATCTACGGAGATGACTGGGTCCCCCGCGTCAAGGAATTCTTTGACGGTCGCGTTAATCGTCTGAAACTGTTCATCACGGTTTGGATGCGGTTTGCCTGCCTGAAGCATCTTCTTGTTGTTCTGACGGCTATATCCTTCTTTTTCAAGGAGAATGCCAACTTCAGAAGGGGAGACAGAAATCTGATATTCTTCCATGAATTTTTCGGAAATTTTGGATTCAGAAAGAGTGGTCCATGACAATGGATTCATCGGATTGCCATAGGTATGGTCGTCAATGATCATATGAAGGTCATCCAAAATCTCTGGGTGATGGTCTATGACTGTTTTACGGCCTGATCCCTTGAGCCTTTGGCGTCCCTGCTCTGGAGTTGGAACCTCCCCATGAAGTTCTTTTCTGCCCCGCTCAATCGTTTTAGGGTCAGTATGGGTAACGGTCTGGACATAGTGCTGAGTTCCGTATCCACACTTTTCGCAGATCCAGGCAAGAGCTTTTCGATTTGTTGGTTCATCAAAGCTGTCCTGCATGGCATTGTAGAATTCAAGGTAGTAATTAACTTCATCACTGGGTTCGTAGGCTTTCTTCATTATCCATACCTCCAAAGGAAAACGAGTTCTTCGGTTAAAGTATAGAACGAATGGAAGCTAAAATCAGAAACACAGTTTTGTCTCAGTGGATTCGGTCGGACTGAGAAAATCAATTATGGGAATTATGTGTAGCATTAAATATGGAATTACTTTTACGAAGTTCCTTATTGCTCTCTACCTGACTTATTCGAAAAGGAACTCTCACCATGACTCATTCTGAAGCTCTCGCTCTCTTTGACCAGATGACTGAATTTCGCAACCTTCAAAAAGGCACTCGCTCTGCTTACCATGCCTGGATCGTCCGCTTTCTCAATCACGCTTCTCCCTCTGACGTCTGCCTCCTCACTCCCTTTGCCGCCAGAGACTACCTCATATGGCTTAAGAAAAACTCCTCCTACGCTCCTTCAACTATTGATGGCGCTGTCTTCGCTATCCGATTCTTCTATGAATCTGTCCTTGGACTCAGTATCCCTTCTAAGCTCATGCCTAAAGCTCTTCACCGCAATCCCGCCCCCACTCCCGGATTCACTCACTCCCAGATCAACATCCTTATTGACTCCTGTACAAATCCTCTTTTAAAAGCCGCTATCCTTCTCGGTTATGACTGCGGCCTGCGGGTTTCTGAAGTTGTTTCTCTTCGTTTCAGTGATTTCAATAAAAAGGACGCTTTGATTACCATTCACAATTCAAAGCGCAACAAGACCCGCAGTGTCCATTACTCCAAAATGACTCAGGAGGCTCTTAACGACTACTATAAGTACGCCTTTTACAACCATCCTGTTACTCCTAAGCCTGACGAATTCGTCTTCCAAGGAAAAAAGCCTGGACGTCATCTCAGCTCCGATTCCCTGTCTCAGAGTTTTAAGAAATACATCCAGGCTTTCGACTTCTATCTTCCCAGTCACAGGTTCCACAGTCTGCGTGTTTCTTTCGCCACCCACATGGCCAAAGATAACTGCAGTCTCTTCGCTTTAAAAGAAGCCATGGGGCATTCCTCTATCGCTTCAACAGCCAGATACATCCGCTTAGATGAAAAAGATCTGGCTGACTTTGGCTCTCCCTGTGAGAGCTGGAAAGGAAAAAATAATGGCAGAAAATAATACTACCTTCTTTTTCAGAGAGATCATATCTGACCAGATCGAAAATGGCAACCTGGTCCTCGATCAACTGAGCTATAAGAACGCCAAGGTCCTTAAAGATATTCGCGAATGTCATACCGAGCAGAAAGGAATTGCCATGTCCTTCTGCCCTCACTGCGGTCATACCGAATACCACAACGGCTCCTGTCACAACGCCTGCTGTCCCTGCTGCGGCACTGCTGCTCGTCTTAAATGGACTCAAAAGCAGCAGGAATACGTGTTAGATGCCGAGTATTTTCATATTGTGTTTACCATTCCTTCTGAACTCAACATACTTTGTCTGTATGACCCTGAATTCATGTACAATTGCCTGTTTGACAGTGTCGGGCAGACTCTTCTTGATTTTTCCGCCAACCCAAAGTACCTTGGCGGAATGCCTGGCTTTTACTGTGCTCTTCATACCTGGGGACAAAAACTTGATCTTCATCCCCACATCCATGTCGTCTTCTGTGCCGGTGCTCTGTCTGACTCAGGAGAGTGGGTGACCCCAAAGAAAACAACCAGAGATGGCAAGACATTCCTGTTCCCTGTCAAAGAACTCGCTGCTCACTTCAAAAACGAATTCATGTCACGGCTCAAAGAACACTTCTCATCGGACGATACCTTTGATAAAAGTAAACTCAATGAGGCCATTCAAGAATCTGATAAAAAGCAATGGAACGTCGAAATCCGTGAATCTACCGGCGATCCATCACACGTCATTGATTACCTTGGACGTTATGTCAACAGAGTAGCGATTACTGAGAGCCGGATCGTATCCTACGAAAACGGGATCGTGAAATTCAAATATAAAGACTATCGAGACAACAATGAGATTAAAACGATGGAACTTACGGGCCAGGAATTTCTGCGTCGGTTTATGATGCATATTCCTCCTCGCTACTTCAACACAAAACGCGGCTATGGTTTCTTAAGCAGCGGCCGCAAAGGTTCTTTGATTCCCAAACTAAAGGAATTGATCAAAGAATCTAAACGTCAGAGTGATAAAGTGATCACTATTACCGATGTAAATCCACCGAAAGAAAATCCTCTGATCCATTTCCTTAGTAAGGTATTTCCCAAGCAGTCAATTGGACGTTGTAAAAAATGCGGTTCAGAAATGGAATATGTCAGTTCCTGGGAATGTTTAAGGCTGTTTGGGGTTCCAAGAACCGTTTTTACATAACTATAACAAGCACATTTTTATAAACACAATCTTGGGGGAAAGGGGGTAGTATGCCTTGATTTTCTAAAACTGGCATCTTCTCTACACTCCTTATAGAAATTAGTACCCCATATAAGATTATTTTAAAAATATATTACGAAAGTCCTGATTTCAAAATATTCCTTTGGTTGATTCGATCGAGGGGGTATGGCCGCAGATCAGGGCTTTTGCGTGTTGGTTCAATAGAAAACTGGGCCTCGCAAGCTCGGCCCAGTTTTCTATTTTATTGCATCGAGTCTGGTCCAGGATGAAGATTCCTTGAAAGTTGAACGACCCTATCGAATGATCATATCAGGGATCTGAGCAAATGATCATATTGAAGGAACGTATCGATCAATCGTATCGAATCCCTAAAACGACAGGCTTTAGATGGTGAAAGAATCCATACTGGAATCCAGTTCGGTCAGTGAAGTCTCGCTTGCTTCCATGCGCATGGGATTGCAGGCGATCAGTAACCCAAGAGCAAGTCCTGCACTGAGCACATCCGCAATCGCCTGGGCCATCAGGACACCCTGATAGGCAAACAGATGTACGCAGACTACTGCAGCAGCAATGAAAATTACGCCTTGCCTGCTGATGGATAACAGAAAGGCCGGCATGACTTTTCCGGCTGCCTGAAACAGGACGGTCAGAAGCAGAACAATGCCCGCAAACACCGTGGTGACAACCTGCCAGCGCAGCATCTGAACACCGGTAGAATTCAAAGCGGCATCCTGAACGAATACCTGCATCAAGGGACTGGCAAAAATCCAGATCAAAAGAGTCAGGACCAGGGATACACTACACATGAACCCAAGGCAGAAGTGAATCAGTTTTTTCAGTTCTCTGGACTGATGTGCTCCAAATAGATAGCCAAATAAAGGGGCTCCGCCAAACGCAAATCCAACCAGCATCAGCTGGGCGATCATATTGATTTTCAATACGATGCCCATGGCCGCAATCTTGTCGTTGCCATAGGGAAGCAGAAATGTATTCATGACCATAATGGTCAGGCTTTGCATCAGATTGCTCAGCGCAGCACTCAGACCAATGCCAAGAATCTGGCGCAGTTCCTGTTTGTTGACATGGCAGTCAGAAATCTGAATCGACAGACTGTGAGTCTTCTTTTTGATCAGCCATAAAAAGTAGATCACGCTGCAAAGATATCCAATGATCGTGGCCACCGCTGCACCCATTGCCCCAAGACCAAAGACTGAAATCAGGATTGGATCTAAGATGATGTTGATGATGGCTCCAAGGATCGTTCCAATCATCGATTCTGTGGCCAGACCTTCGCAGCGCACAAGATTCTGGTGAATGAAACTGACGATGATAACCGGGGCGCACACTGCCAGAACCATATAATATCCATAAGCATGCGACAGAGTATCTGCGTCAGCCCCCATGGCCTGAAGCATTGCAGAGCCAAAAAGGACCATAAGCAGCGCCAGGACAATGCCAGTGGCAATGGCGATATAAAAACAGAAAGAGCTGATGCGTCGACAGCCTTCCATATTCTTCTCGCCAAGAAGACGCGAGATCAGCGTGCTTCCACCCTGGCCAAAAATATTTCCAAAAGCCATTAAAAGCGTAAAGACCGGCGCACAAAGCGAAACTCCTGCAATCAGGTCTGTATCACCTGTCTGCGCGATAAAATACGTATCGGCCAGATTGTAAATCAATGTGACAACCATTCCAAGCACAACCGGAAAAGAGAGCTTGAAATAGCAGCGATATAAATGCTCAGTATCAAATAAAGAATCCATATCCATTCCCTCCAGAATGAATATATCGATTTCCTGCCCGATAGTTTGTGCCCTATGGCACAAAAGAAAGGAAAAGTTGTAGATGAAAGAGATACGCGATCCAGAAAAACTCGAATCTGTCTTTGTCTTACAGAAAGACCATTTCCAGAAACGACCGCCGGTTCTTCGGCTGCTTTCCTTTGAAAAAGGCGAGCTGTTAAATCATCCCCTCAAGCCGCTCAGTCAGTTTCTGATTCTGATCGAAGGCAGTGCGTGTATTTATCATCTTTCGCCCGATGGAGCGATGCGCTATCTGACCAGAGCCTCATCGGGAACGCTTTTAGGCGATATGGAGTTCAGCAAAGTCAAAGGCAATGCCTTCTACACGGAAGCGACGGAAGAGGTTCTCTGCCTGGCAATCCCATTTGCCCAAAACCAGGAGGTTCTGGAAAATGATCCGGTTTTTCTGCGGTTTGTGCTCAGCCAGATGGCCGGAAAGCTGTCCACTTCTTCCACAATGGATGTCGTGGTTCAGTCACTGGAAGAAAAAGTGCTTTTCTATTTGCGAACGAGTGATCCGGATCATGAATTTGCTTCGGTCAATGAAGCCATGCAGGCCCTCAATTGCAGTCGCCGCCAGCTACAGCGCGTTCTCAAAAAACTCTGTGATGAGGGAACACTGATCAAAACCGGCCGCGGTCATTACAGACTTGCTTCTTTTTTATAAGGCGGGCAAATTCATAAACCTGGCCACTCCGCTTTCATCAATCACTCAACGAAACGAAAACAAGCTGCCCGCAAAGACAAACGGGCAGCTTGTTTTCAAGTCAGTCAAAATCAGAAGCAGTAAGTGTGATCAGATCTTCATCGGTAATCTTATCTGATCCAAACAGGCGCGCTGCCTGTCTGCTCATCGCTTTTTCCAGACGCAGCCTGACATAGCGGCCGTTGGCAAAGTCTTTGGGGGGATGAGCGGCGACCTCGTCCAGCTCTAGAGCCATTTTTTCTCTGGCTTGCTGGTTAAGCTGATAATCTGCATCCTTGGCCATTTTCTCGAGAATTTCAAAAAGCTGGCTTCCACTGTAGTTTTCAAAATGCAAAAAGGTCGTAAACCGGGAACGAAGACCCGGATTGGAGTTAAGGAATTTTTCCATCAGGTCCGGATATCCGGCCGCAATCACAACCAGATCATCCCGATTGTCTTCCATTTCCTTGAGCAGGATTTCAATGGCTTCGTGACCAAAGTCTTTTTCGGAAGCGCGGGCAAGGCTGTACGCTTCATCGATAAAAAGAATGCCGCCTTTAGCACGTTGAATGAGAGCCTTGGTTTTTTGGGCAGAAGATCCGATATACTCGCCAACCAGATCCGAACGGTCGCATTCGACCAGCTGCCCCTTGGACAGAAAGCCGAGGTCTTTGTAAATCTGGGCCAGAATCCGGGCTGTGGTGGTTTTGCCAGTGCCCGGATTGCCAATAAAGACAAGGTGACGCGCTGTTGGAATGGATTTGAGTCCGCGTGACTGGCGAAGTCTCGAGATTTCAAGCATGGCAGACAGATCGCGGATTTCTGTTTTGACTTGATCAAGACCAATCAGACTGTCCAGTTTGGCCAGCGATTCTTTGAGTTTTTCAGGCTGCGTGCCCAGAACAGGCTTTTCAATATCAGGTTTGGCAATCGGCTGGATCCAACGCTTTAGCCAATCCGCCTGCAAACCATATGTATGGGCAAGAGTCTGAAAAATTTGGAAAAGCAGGTTCTGGTTAATCGGTGGAAAAGTGGGATCTACACTCTGGAAATATTCATCCGCAAAGCGAAAGTCTTCCAGCAAACTGGAGCCAGAAGCCTTAAACACAGCAGGGGAATAGCTGTCGAGGATTTCGTCAACGGGCAGATTTTTTGTTAACAGACAAGATGAAGCAAATCGGTAAACCTCCTGGCGATCATCGGTGCAAAGTCCCGCAAAGCGGACCAGCTCGTCTTCTAATTTGCGCCGCATATTTTCATTGGTCAGCCCGGCCAGAAAGTCACAGGTGCCATAGGCATTCAGGATCAGGTCCTGAAGTTTGGAGTAATCATTCATACGTTCAGTATAGACATCCATCGCCTGCTCTGATTGATATTTCGCACAATAAGGTGGTGATGGTAGATGGAGGGCTTTGTATATGTCGAGTATTTAGTCAGAGGCTGTTTTTTCAATTTGAAGCGTATTGATAAACTCGCTGGAAGTTGATTAGAATCAAACTTTTGTAGTTTTAACTTTATATGGTCAGATTTCTTCTTTTTTCGACCGCCTTACTCCAAACAGGAATACCGCCAGTAAAATTACAATCAAGAGGACATATCCAGCAAATTTCAGATCTTGAGTCAAATAAGAGAATCCTCCTCCACGTCTGATTTGAAAGATTCCGTAGATCATAGTAATCATGATCTCAATGGCGACTGAACTGATCAGCATCCGACGGTTGAGGTGAACAACAAGCATTTCCCGAGTTTTTCTGGATACCCCGATCCTCCTGAAAAGATATAGATAGTCGTTTGCTTTTTCTTTGGCGATAATCCTCGATATCTGTAAAATAACCAGAAGAACTGAAAATAAAATTAACCCGGAAAACAGATTTAATATAATTTTAGTCTGGTAAATCCTCTGTGTGTGCTCATTGTCGGAGGCGAAATTACGAAAAACCAGCTTATTTTCACTTGCCAGTTTGGATAATCGAATTTCTACCGGTACCTTATTTCGAATATCTTTCAGATCAAGCTCAATGCTGTCTACTTCATCGCCGCTCATAATCAATCCATAGATAAATAAAGGATTGAACTCTCGAAACAGTTCTGGACTGCAGCTTCTCAGAATCCCAGTCACTGGGACTTGATATTGTCTGCCGTCCTTTTCCAGAGTAATGAGGTCCTGAAGCTGGATGGAATCATCAATGGTCCCATCTACAGCCGCACTTAAACCATAGGCGACATCCTTGTTAACCATTCTCATTTTAGGAAGATAAATAATCGCTTCTTTTCCTTGCTTCCATTTTTCCCAGTCCACTTCACCTTCCAAGTCAGCTTTTTTGAGCAGTTCTAATGCTCTCGAATCTCCAATCACATTAATTGACGAATATAGCTCTGTCTGACCATCCTCCGCGGTAAATACATATAAATGGCGACTTGGATCGAGTCGATGCTCCTCAGTATTGTATAAAAGCGACTTTTGAATGTTGTCCCACGACATTTTCATATCATGGCGCATTCTTGATTCCAATCTGATTTCAACATCAGTCCAGTTGCCCAGATCATTCAAGACGTGATCGGGAATAGGGTCTAATGTACAGAAATGGCTGACAGGATCAGCTTTAGGCATCCCTTCAATTCTATAGTCAATATCAGGGTTGTTCAGGAACAGAATTGACTGCACGATTTGACCTCCAAAATAAAGCAGACCGGTCTGTAAAAGAACCAGACAGAAAATCTGCAGCCGATAGGTCCATTTCTGCTGGCTGAAAAAACGTCTGGATGCTTCTTTGACTGTGACAACTTTAGAAGTTACTGGTGTTCTGCGTTTTTTCTTTTTTGTACCTTCCTTTTGAAGCGGGATTTGCCTGATCATGGCTGTGGCCGCTCCCAGAACCAGGGCAGTCAATCCCAGCAGGTATAAAACAAAGCCAAGCAGATACTGGAGCGGAATCAACAGAGCCAGGCCAACAATTAGAACCAGATAAGGGATACGGCCTGCTTTAAATAACATCGCCAGAACATTCAAAATCAGAGTCTTCTGATGAACGCCAAGAATTCGCAGCACCCGTAGCTCCTGTTTTCTTTTCCAGATCCACACCAGCAACAGTTCAATCTGAAGAACAGTTACAAACAGAAGGGCCAATACCACGCAGAGTGTCGGAACAATGTTGGTGGAAGAGAAGGGGTTGCACGAGAAGATGCGGTTCGTATTGGTTTCCACAAGCAGATCTTCTGTAGACACTTTTTTTAAGGCGTCTTCGTAACCTCTTTTCGGCTCAATAAAAGCAACCCGGCTTTCGTCAGATCCAACCGGTTCCTGAACGAAAAAATGAATTAAGGTGCCCGGGCTTTCCCAGTAACTGGTGTAATTTTCCAGCACGCCCGACAGAACGAAGGCCTTCGTAATCTCTTGGGTATCCTGTGAATTTTTATTCTCTGGGTCTTCTTTTCTGATTGTGAGTTCTATCGTCTGCCCGGTTTCATAGCTGATCCCCATGCCATCGAGCGTCTTTGCTTCAATGGCAATCTCATTTTCTTTTTGAGGCAGCCGGCCCGTCTTTAACTGCAGGTTTGCCAGTTCAAAAAATGAAGAATCCGCCGTTCCAATCGACCCGAACTCTTTTTCCGTTTCACCATTCCTCTGAATGACCGTTCCGTTGATTCGCTGGGTTCCTACCGCTTCCAACACCGGATTGTGCTTGAGTTCTGAAAGCTCATTCTCCAAGACTCCGTAATACGCAACGCTCCAGTTTCCGTACTGCTGATCAGCCAGTTTTTGTTGGTAGGTGCGAGTAACAAAACTGAAGGTCATAACCGCCAGACAAAAAATGACTTCCATCCAGAACAGGATGGAAAATTTTCGAACCAGCTTTTTATTCGAAGAAAAGTACCCTCTAGTCTGATTCATAACGCCTTACCTTTCCATCTTCCAAAAGCAGGATTGTATCCGCCTGTTTGGCCAGAGTAAGGTCATGAGTAACAACCAGAATGGTCTGATCGAACAGAAAGCAGCTTTCCTTTAAAAGATCAAAGACCTGTCTGGAACTGATCCGATCCAGGTTTCCTGTGGGCTCATCAGCAAGAATTAAGGACGGAGAGTGATAAAGAGCTCTGGCAATGGCTGTTCTTTGCTTCTCACCACCAGACATCTGGCTGGGAAAATGATCTTTTAAATGGCTCTATTGTACTTTAGGTGGGTGTTTGAATCGAAAAAAAGGGGATGCCATCTTTTTCGACTGATGGCAATCCCCTTAAATAAAGCGTAGATATGAAAAAGGACATGTGTTATCCTTTAGCTTCCAACACAGAAAGGATACAAAAAACACATGACCCACAATCAGCTTATCAAAAATACTCAAAACCTCAAGGGGATTTCCATCTTAAAAATTGAAGAAAGTGCCAATGGAGATACTTTGTATATCCACATTAAGCTTCATAAAAGGCTCCGGGGAATCTGTCCTCATTGCCATAAACATGTGCCTGGATATGATTCAAAAACCCAGGAGCGGCAATGGCGTGCTCTCGACATGGGGACTAAAAAAGTCATCCTGGTCAGCGATGTTCACCGGGTAAAATGCCCTGAGCATGGTGTCGTAACTGAGGAGGTTACCTGGGCCTGGCATCAGTCCCGGTTCACAAAAAAGTTCGAGCAGCAGGTGGCCTACCTCACTGTTCATCAGTCTAAAAAGCTCGTCTGTGAGCAGATGAGAATCAACTGGAGAACTGTCGGATCCATCGTTTCCCGTGTCCAAAAAGCTAAGGAGAAAGATCCTAAAGCGAAGTATAAAAACCTTGAAGCTATCGGGATTGATGAAATAAGCCATAAAAAGGGGCATACGTACCTTACAACGGTCGTAAACCACGTGACGGGAGAAATCATCTGGGTCCATGACGGCTTTGGAAGCAGCGTCCTTGAAAAATTCTTTATCGAAATTGGTCCAGAGGCTGCTTCTAAAATCAAGATGGTCAGTGGCGATGGTGCCAGATGGATTAAAAATACAGTCAGTAAATATGCCCCTCAGGCTGTTTTCTGCATTGACCCATATCACGTTGTCACGTGGGCTCTTGATGCCATGGACACGATGCGCCGCCGCATCTGGCGAGAGGTCTATGAAGCTGAAAAGACTTTACCTAAACGGAAAGCCGGCCGTCCTAAAAAAGGGGAAGAGCGACAGCCCAAGGAATCTAAGGCGCTGAAGCACTCAAAATATCCACTTGGTAAGAATCCGGAAAACCTGACAGACTACCAGAAGTCCAGTCTGGAACAGATTCAGAAAGTCTATCCAAAACTGTTTCGCGGCTATCAGCTGAAGGAGGCTCTCAGAATGATCTTCCATACCGCTGAAGGGGTAGAAGAAGCTCTGAAAAAATGGCTTTCATGGGCGTGCCGGTGCAGAATTCCTGAATTCGTCGAACTGAATAAAAAGATTCGCCGCCACCGCTATTCCATATTGAACACAATGGAATACGGTTTATCGAATGCCAGAATTGAAGCCCTGAATAACAAAATCAAGCTGATAATCCGCAGATCGTATGGATTCGGGAATACTGACAATCTCATCGACATGATCAAGCTGGTATGTTCAAACGTCGGAAGAAATCTTCGCCCGGCGTACAGCGCAGATGTCGACTTCGACTAGGGCAGTCACCTCGCCGGTGGGGCGCTCGCTCGGCTCTAGAAGATTGAAGGGGGCCCTTCCTTCTATCACCTCACTCACGCCTGATCATTTCACAGAACCTGAGAGCGCGCAAGGGGACGCAAGCTTAAACCCCTTGCGCGCTCCCAGAACCTGTGAAAAGCCAGTCTTGCGAGCGAGGCGACAGAAGGAAGGGACAGCGATCGTTCAAAGGGTGTTTTTGTCAGTTTTACCCACCCGAAGTGCAATAGCCTCTTTTAAATCACACAGTACAAGGCTCTTTAACAGTTCGTCCAGCCGCTTCTGATTTCTTTTCTTTCCTGCAAGGTCAGAAACCAGGCAGATATTTTCTTCAGCTGTGAAGTCTTCAATCAGTTCAAAGTCCTGAAAAACAAAGCCGATTTTCTCGGCCCGATAATCATCCAGCATTTCTGGCGAAAAAGAAGAAATGTCTTCTCCATCTATATAGAGATGACCACTGTCTGCCTTGAGAAGACCGCCCAGAATATTCAGCAGTGTTGTCTTTCCGCTGCCGCTTTTTCCAATCAAAGAAGTCATCTTTCCTCTTTCAATTTCAAAAGAACAATCATCAAGTACAATTCTTCTGGATTCCCCTTCCGGATAGGATTTGATTAAATTTTCAATCTTGATATTTTCTTTTATCATAGGCATCTTTCACCATAGTGATCCTTTCTGCAGGCAAATTATCAAACAAGCATTAGGAAAGGATTACTTCTGAAAGATTGATCAATATTTATGCTCCTTACCCAAAAGTTTTGTGGATAGTCTTATATTTACGAAAGTTATCCGCAATTTTAATATTTGTAACGCTTTCGTAACGTTGGCAAAGTATAGAAGATGAATCCGGCAAAGGAGTTTTATGACATCTTACGTAAATAGTGTTTTAACTACTTTTACTATTATTAAAGATAGCGAATGGAACCAAGGACAATAACCAAAAATGTTACAGACAAACTCACCGTGAATTAGGCGGTGTTACTTAATCAGCAACATGAATGATGCAAACTTATTTGTTCGCCAAAATTATTAGTGTTGAAAACTACATTTGCGTAAGAACCTGAGTTAGTTTAGAATTGTAATATCTACCTGACTTTAGGGTCACGTTTTTAAATGTAGTACTCAAAATCCTGGAGAAAACATCAGAAATGTTTCTCCAGGATTTTATTTATTTGAGTTCTCTCTAAGTAATAGTGATCGAGTGGTAAATTATATGTTTTAGATAAGTAATCATTGATATCACATTTCGGACTTATATTTATGAATGTATAGGGGCCTGTTGGAAGTACTTTTAGTTCATGCATAAAGTTATATACTTTTTCACTTCCAAATTTATTTTTTAAAACCTTATATTGAAAAAGCCTCTCAAGCAGGACGCTGAGATAACACACTAAAAAATGCCCTTTGATTCTGTCATAATTCTGTAAGTATACTGGCCTCGCATCTAAAGATGATTTCATCGTCCTGAATGATTCTTCAATATGCCATAATTCATGATAGGTCTGGTAAATAGTCGAATCATCCATTTTGTATTCAGAAGTAATAAGCATATTGAAACCAGCACATTTACGATGCTTTTCAATCAAATTTGTATTTAATACAGCGATAACTTTTTCTTTATTTCCATTATCAGATTTATTCTCTGTCGTAAAAATCATATATTTAGCCGAATCGCCGTAATCAGATTTTTTTGCCGCACTGGCACACAGATTCTTGGCCTTTTCTTCTAATCTAGTAATCTCTCGACGTTTTTTTCTTGCCAAAGAAGGATTGAATGTGACTACTCTTTTTTCAGTGACGGTAAGACTATGCTTTCTTCCGTTTTCATCTCGGTAATCGTATTTATGTTGAAAAAGTTTACTCTTCATTTTGTAAGCCAGCCGGCCATCACGATCTATCACTTCCTGAAACCCCTCATCTTCGATAGCCCACTCCATCTCATCTTCAGGGAGCTGGAGGACTGACTTGGAGAAGATATAGCCATCATGAGCCAAGATCGCATCATGGATGTTTTCGGCACAATTGAGGCCTTTGTCGGCCACTCTGACCGTTTTTCCCGTCACTCCCTGTTTATTTTTAAGGTCATGGAGAACTTCACGCATAACCGGTTTCTCAGACTGATTGCCGGGGTAAAGTCTCATTCCGATTGGAAGACAATTTGCATCAAGTAATAATCCCATACCAATAATAGGATCAGTTCGATTTTCTTTAGACGGACCTTTACGTCGCCAGTCGTCCTGGGCATCTATTTCAAAATAGAAATTTGTACAGTCAAAATAGGTTTGATTTATATCTAGAATGTATGTTTCATGTGTATGATGCGTAAAGATTTCTACTACTTTCTCATATTCGCGTCCGAGCAACTCTAAGCAAGAAAGAGTCTGGTCATAGGAAAACTGTGCCTGGCCATACAGAGTGGGAAATATTTCGTTAACGGTTTTAAATTTAGACATGGGATTACATAGTCTTGAATAGATTAATAACTCAAGACAATCTGACAAGTTATATTCAAATTTGCGCCCGTATTGAAGGTAATCAATATCATTTTTGACATCCAGACGGCGATAAATCGCTGCAGGCACAAAAAAGCCAATGCGTTTTTCTGGAATGTTTTTTTCTATCAATTTTTTCTTGGAGGTCTGAATTTTCCGTTTGTCATTCATCGTTCGCACAGCGGTTGTGTAGAAATTGATTGGATCTTTAACTCCTAGAGATTCTAAATAATCTGCATAACCTAGTGTTTTTATATGTTTTGATTTAGGTAGCTTGGTTTCTGGATCGCGATATGACTCGTAAATTTGAAGATAGATCCCTTTAGCGCGTTTGGATTTTCTGAGATGAAATGCCATACCATATTTTCCCCATAATTAGGTATTACAAGTACTACCATTATAGAGCGCATCTAAAATACTCGCAAGTTTTTTCAAAAAAAAAAGAGCCTTACTTAAGGGCTCAATAAATAAATTTCTAAAATTTTTTTCGCATTTTCTAAAGAAAGTAGTACCCAAACCCTTAAGACGGGTACAATTCTTCTGGATTCCCCTTCCGGATAGGATTTGATTAAATTTTCAATCTTGATATTTTCTTTTATCATAGGCATCTTTCACCATAGTGATCCTTTCTGCAGGCAAATTATCAAACAAGCATTAGGAAAGGATTACTTCTGAAAGATTGATCAATATTTATGCTCCTTACCCAAAAGTTTTGTGGATAGTCTTATATTTACGAAAGTTATCCGCAATTTTAATATTTGTAACGCTTTCGTAACGTTGGCAAAGTATAGAAGATGAATCCGGCAAAGGAGTTTTATGACATCTTACGTAAATAGTGTTTTAACTACTTTTACTATTATTAAAGATAGCGAATGGAACCAAGGACAATAACCAAAAATGTTACAGACAAACTCACCGTGAATTAGGCGGTGTTACTTAATCAGCAACATGAATGATGCAAACTTATTTGTTCGCCAAAATTATTAGTGTTGAAAACTACATTTGCGTAAGAACCTGAGTTAGTTTAGAATTGTAATATCTATTTTAAGATTCTAGTTTCTTAGCGAAGAAGGTGAGGAGATCGTATGAAAGGGAAAAAACGCTTGATCATCATTGCATCATCAATTGTTGTGCTGCTTGTTGGACTGGGAATTGTGATGAACGGGGGACTTCGACAGTCAAAAAATGAATCTCTCAAGCCCAGCCTCCATGGATCATGGAATCCCGAGGGGACTAATTTTATCTGGATTTCATTCAATACGCTGTATTCGAAACTGCCGGAAGGACAATTCGAATATTTTTATTATGATGGCACGATTGATGAAGTAAACCGCTCCGATTCAGAAATAAAGGTATCTTCTGGAGAAGGAGAAGGGCACTTGGATGAGAGTACACAAGAGGTTTTTCTTGACTCTGGTATTCTTGCCAATGAATCTTTCAAGCTGGATTCAGAAGGAAAGCTTGTCAGGCAAGAGAATGGCCAAGCCTTTAATAAATTTGATGATAGCTATGCAACAGTCCTGACAAGCGATACAGAATAATCGTTTTCGTCCATGACTGAGGAATTTGCCCTGTGGCGTTCGAAAGTCAAAGTGTATTTGGAATGGCAGGCTCTTGATCTTTATGTGGTTTTTCTACCATATAAATGGTCAGGAGCTTTTTGTTTTTGCGTTTTTGAAAAGTTACTGTTACGCGTCGAATTGATTTGACATAATACGTTAATTTTTATTGCAGTTATTTGCTCCAGAAATCTTTCTAAACATCTTGATTTCAATAAATCGATATGAATTATCGCGTCACTTTCTTTTTCAAAAATATGACCCTTGGCTTTTTGATAAAATTAGTTATTGATAATTAAAAATGAGATCCGATGCATTTCTTGCATCAGATCTCGTTTAACTATTCAGAAAGGCAATTCTGTATTTGCCCATTCTTTCGCTTTTTCGAAACTATAGTATTCGTACTGGGCTACAGGGTCTACCGTGTCCCAGATCCGATAAGGCCCAAAGATAAACTCTTCAATTTCAAGACTTTTCATCTCCTGATTTTTACTGCTTCCGTACGCACCAGTTCGGGCCTGTACAAAAACTGTACGGTGATCAGGATCATAGCCTGTAATTGTATAGCGCGGCTCTTCAATGCCATCTGACCTTACAACGACTGCGTGGCAATGCTCCGATGAAAGGTACTTTCGGATGAGATATTCATAGGCCGGAATTTCTTCGTTGCGTGTCTGTACTGCCTGCGCAGCTTCTTCATAGCTTGATCCTTCTTTCTTCAGGTAGTGAAAGAGATCATAAGGATTAAATGTTGAATACATCATCTTCATCTCCAGTTCATTTTAAATGTCAAGTTCACAGTCTTCACGGGCAATGGTTACAATATCAGCTGTGATCTGCCGCTTTTTCTGTGCAGCTGCTTCAATCATGCTTTTGGAAAGAAGCGAATCCATAACCCTTACTGAACCCTGCGAAAAGCGCCAGGCTGCTTCAATGGCATCTTCAGAAAATACCGGTTCTTCGCAGCCCGATTCCTTCAGACACCACTCAACATACTGTCCTGCTTCTTTTCGACTCAGGCCATTTGCGTGATAATTCACGATGATTCGCTGTCTGAGAGATTCGTTGATGCTCTGTTTTAAAATTCGATTCAGTCCGGGAAGACCCGAGAGAATCAGAATGCAGCAGTCACGAGAATCCATTTCAAAGTTCAGAAGCATAACCAGATCCCGCAGAATGGCATTGGATAAATATTGTGCTTCATCAATGATAATCACCGGCGTACATTTCTTTTCCTCGCACTGATAGCGGATTTCATCTTGGATTTGCCGAAACAGGTCAACCTTTTTATATTGCGGCTCAAGACCAAGCTCACTTGAAAGCATCCGAAAGAACTCCGCAACAGTGACAGTTGTCATCTGCAGGTAAATCACTTTAAACGAAGCTGGATTAAGGTTGTTGGTAAATTCACGGATCGCAGCAGTCTTGCCAGTTCCGGGTTTGCCAGTAATCAGACCAATTCCGCGAACCTTTTTTAAATGTTCCAGTCGACCTTCAAGCTGCTGAATATCTTCTGTTTTGTAAAGATGCCGGTAGCGTGAAGATTTCTGAAAGGGCAGCTGCCGCAGGCCAAAGAATAATGTCGGTTCCATTACTGTGTCTCCTTATGCGGGTAAACAATATGGCGTTTGCGATGGGTATAAGCATTTTCATGCTTATCTACCTTTTTTACAGAAATCTGCTTGTTTGAGATCGGATCCAGGATCCATGCCCGATCATCATTAAGAGGGTCGATAAAAATTTCGATTTTCTGCTTCATGAATTCTGAAGGAACTTCGTAAAGGACATTCTGAACCGAAACAGTCGAGTTTGTTTTGACTTTTCGCTCATACCTGCAGACAAAGATAGAATCCAGTTTTTCCAGAGGAATTTTATGGATGTATTCCTGATCCATAAGGAATCTTTCTCTTGGTGTCAGACAGGTACCATCCTCTTTGGCTAGAGAAGAGTGAGGTTTATTGATATACTCAGGGTAGAGATAGTGACTGAACGAGCTTTTTACTTCTGCCAGGTCGTTGAAACTTGTCCAGTCAATCTGATTGAGCCATCCTTCCTTCAGGGTTCGGTTCAATCTTTCTACCTTCCCCTTCTGGGCCCCATCCCGCACAGCACAATAACGCAAAACGATTCCTGCTTGTGCGCAGGCTAAGGCCAGATGGTGGTTTTCATAGGTTCCGCCGTGATCAAGAAGCAGCTTTTCCGGTCTTCCATTCCGAGCGATTGCGTCCTTAAGCACTTCAAGAAAATTCGCGGCATTATCGTGGGTATAGATACCGTACCCAACAACCATCCGGCTGGCATCGTCCACAATGAGCATCAGACAGACTTTTTCACCATTTAAATTCTGCAAGAAAGTGGTGTCTGCCTGCCAGCACTCGTTGGCATGCCGGAACTCAAAAGCCTTCCTGTCCTTATTCTGATGAATGGCAGGGAGCTTTTTTTCTGGTCTGGCCGTTCTGACAAAGCGATCAATTGTTGACTGAGAAAGCGAATCATCAATAATACCCTCGTCTTTCAGCCTTTCTCTCAGCTTCACGTTGGAAATTCTTGGAAACTGATCAAGGATCTGACAGATTCGGCTTTGAACCTGGGGAGTAAGGGCGCGAAACACCCCCTGGTCTTTTCTGCTGCGCGAAATAAGACCATCCAGTCCCGAAGATTCAAAGCAGTGGCACCACCAGAGAAGGGTGCGTGGACTGTAAAACTTTGATACCCCAGTGACAGGGTTCATCAATGGCGATGAAGCGATTTTTTTGGCTAAGGCATGTCTGGATTCATCCTCTTTTTTCCGATGAAGGATAGGGGAAATGACGCCAACTTTCCAGATTGCGATCTTTTCTTTGTTTTCCTGATTCAAGATTTCACCTCCAATAAGATCAATCCCAACATACCATCAAATCGGCCGCTTCTACTATGTCCAAATGATTTGAGTGTGGTCATATGCATAAATTCCATACCCCATAACAGATGAACGACCAGTGGCTTGATATTGGAAAGTGACGCGTAAAAAAAGATTCACTGTGGATGTGAAGAAAATCAACAAGAAAGTCTATGAGCCTCTTAGAAGACTGGGCAAGCTTGCAGGCTGTCCGGCCTCTGGACAACTGATTTTGATGGGCAAGTCTGGTCTGCATAATTCTCCAGTCCTCGGCCGAGTAACGATTAATCAGGCTGCGAATGGTGGATCGGGGTAAATGGAAGTGCGTGGCAGTCGTCTGAAACTGCTCTTTCCCCGGGCCATAAAAATAGCCAAGAACACATACCAGAAAACTATATGTAAAGACACAGAAAGGACATATCCAGAGCGGTAAAAATGCATGATATGGATGTTCACATGTTTTACATTCGCAACGAAAGACGGTCACAGTCAGATGAAATGGTTTTGAATTTTTACTGGTATATAGATAGCGTTGGTAATGGGAATGAACCTTCATTTTGCCAACAGTTCCGCAACAGGGACACTTAGAACGTATCCTTAGAGCATTTTTTAGATCCCGGTCATAACGGTTTTGAAAGTTGGATGAGTATGAACTTGGATCAATGCTTGGGAGTTTTCCGACAATACACATGATAATCACCTTAGAATAATTTTAATCCAACTGTTAACGTTCTAAAATGTAAATTTAATATGATGCAAAAAAGCACAATCCATTTCATACCTGCCTAGGCAGGTATGAAATGGATTGTGCTTGAAATCCCGAAATCTATGTAATACAAGATGCCTCGTAACATTACCCAGAAACCAGAACACATTCAGGCTGGTGATTGATCAGATATCGGAATCGTCTTTTCATGACCAAAACGAAAAAAACATCGATGGTATGTTTTGTTTTTTGATTGATTTATCTATACTTTTTGTATGAAAATACGAATTTTAGTGTGTGAAGATGATCGTAATCTAAATCAAAAGATTCAATCGTTGTTAGTCAGTCATGGATATGAGGTGATCAGCTGCCAGACGATTGATCAGTTGTGCGAAAAGGCAACTGATCATATCGATCTGTTTTTGCTGGATGTGCATATGAATGGAGAGTCGGTTTTTGACTGCCTGAACTGGATTCATGGCTTCAGTGAGGCACCGATTTTGCTGTTGAGCGCAGATCTGGAGGAGTCCAGTATTCTGGAAGGATACCGGCTGAATGCGGATGAATATATTGAAAAACCAGTCCGGCCTCAGATCCTGCTGGCCAAAATCAATGCTGCAGTAAAACGCGCAGGCTTGCTTCAGGAAACCATCGAAAAAGAAGGCTGGATTTACAATGTCGAGGAAAGAAAACTCACCGGTGATCAACAGAAAACCATTCAGTTTTCCGTCCCGGGAGCTGTTCTGTTTAAAAAATTGTTTCAATCCTATCCTGCGGTTGTATCCAAGGAAGTTTTAAAAAGTCTGATTTCTGAGGACTGCACGGATGGGTCTTTGCGGGTTCGGTTTGCGGAGCTTCGAAAACAGCTGCCTGATCAGATAGAAATCACTAACCTTCGCGGCAAAGGGTACCAGCTGGTTTTGAACCAACAGGATTTGGGCGATGAATAAGAAATCCACCAAAACAATCTTCCTGACTCTTCTTTTGCTGCTTGCTGGGATGATTGTCCTCATACTGACCGGGGTTGTTCTCTGGATTCTATCCATGTTTAACCGGGAAACAATTTTTATGGGCCTTCAGAGTTCGGCAGCCCAACGCCATGCAAATCTGGCCAACTGGTTTGACCAGATTGAAAGCTGGATCCAGACTCGCTACTTGTTTGAGCAGCTGGTTCAAAGCCCAGTCGTTTTGCTGGGGCTGGTTCTGGCTATTCTCCTTATATTTCTGCTGATGTTCTTTCTGATCCGGACATTTAGGAAAATTGACCAGGAACAGAAGAACATTCAGTTGTATTTGATTGAGGATGAAAAGACAGTGCCTGATCTTGATCTATTATCGATTGGTCGGGATCTTCAGTTTTTTAAAAACCTGAATGAGAAAAAGATCAGCCTGGAAAAAGAAAGAGCCCAGCATAAGAAAATCCAGTATGAAAATGTACTGCACCAGGTGCGATCTTCCCTGAACAGCCTGTATTTTATTGCAGATGAATTGCCAGATCCTTCCATGAAGGAGGAACTGGAAGAAGTTGTTGACAACTGCAATTCTCTGATTCGTAGCAGCCTGATTGATTCCGTTTATGGGCAGGCGAGTCTGAAGCAGATCCTGGAGCTGACCATTCAGAAGAAAAAACGGGAACTGGAACATAAGAATTTATCGATGGATATCTCAATTGAAACAGATGCTCAAATTGTCTGTGATGCCACCTGGATTGGACAGTCTCTGGAAACCATATTGGCTAATTCAATTGAAGCAGCTCCCCAAAACAGTCAGATCCAAATTCGGGTTCTTCGACTTTCGACGAACATTCAGATACAACTGGTCAACCAATTTCAGAATGAATCGTTTCTTGAAGCCGGAAGCCCCAGACGATACCAGTCAAAGTCTGCTGAAAATGGCCATTTTGGAATTGGTCTGGATATTGTTCGAGAGACGATGACTGCCCATCATGGAAAATTTGAAGCCTTAACAACAGAAGGAAAAGCCATTGTTAAATTAACCTTTCCCATCCATGACCTGGAATCGGGCGGAGTTTCTTGATCAGGTTACTGTTCACACCCCTTTGGAATAGTCTGGAGAATGGTATTTTTAATATCCGCTTTGTATAAGGATTGTGATTAAACGGATACGGATTGTCGAACGACTATCTTCACGAAAAGAGTCTTCTCTTTTCAAGCCAATATGAATTCACAGGTATTGAGTAACGAATGATATTGTGATCACCATTTTCTATATTCAAAACAATCAAAACAGTATATGATTGGAATCGTTCTATTACGTCGCGGTCCATATGGACTGTGTGGATTGAAACTTGATCAGGCTGACATGATTTGAGCAGATAAAACCCATGCCCTCAGACATACTATAAAATCCTGTAAAATAGGTATGCTCTGATCAGAAAAACTAAAAGCAGCCTCTTCCCTTAAAGCCAAATGGCAGGGAAGAGGCCGCTGATTACGAATGCGGGAAGGAATAGTTTTGTGATGGGAATATAACTGTTAGAATGACAGACTTGTTTTGCAAAGCCGATTATTAACAGTGATAGTTCATGTAATGCATATTTGCCTTGATCGTTTGATCAACTAACTAATCGGTATATGTCTATCTGTTCAAAATCAAAGGCAATAAAAACATTCCAATTATAAAACCGGCAATAAAAGACAAGGGTATATTTCGTTGTTTTATTCATATTCATATTCATATTCACCTTCTATCAGTTCTGTTTAAGCATCTTTCTTTTGGCTTAATAACGATGCTGGCAGGACTGTTTATTTTACAGGGTACTTAAATAAAGACAGTTACTCTGCCAATCCTTAAATTTTTTTGATTAGTATTCACTTCGTTAGAAAAAGAGTTAGTCTTTAAACGCTCATCAATGGCAATCTCTTAGGTTGATGGGATACTTTCCGGAGAATCAGTGGTTAGTGGGCTTGTTTGAAGAGAACCTAACAATAGACAAACGTACCGAAAGGAATAAGCATAAAGCAGAATTAAATTCATGCATTTATACATCTATCGCAAAACTAAAGAATGTTTTATGTTTATCGGCACGGCTTGATTATTCTAATCCTGAACAATTCATCAAAACCGACAAATGGCCGGAAACACCTTTAAAGAACGTGTTTCCGGCCATCTTATTTTCCACCAAACAGGTGAGTGTAAATCGTTCATCAATCCTGTACAATATTATTCACCCTAAACAACAAAGAAAGGATTTTGAACAATGACACACACCCTGAACAATAGTATGGCCGGTTTTGTTCCTGAATGCAACATTTCATTTAACGGAGGGAATCTTTCTTCCGATACTGGTGCGATTCTCCCCCTCGATTTCATCACTTCTAATTCACTTCTTCAGCCTTTTGCGGATCTTCCTTTTTCAGATGAAAGAGGATCCTGCCACAGCAGAAACTCCAATTTCTCATTATTGACCCAGCAGGTTTTCAAGTATATCCTTGGCTACTCTTCACAGGCGGACCAGGATGTTCTCGCCAAAGATCCAATCCTCTGTCAGTACTTTCAGGGAATCTCTTCCCAAAGCTCTGTCAGCCGGTTCTTCAGCCGTGTCTGCGAGGACACCAATAATGCTTTCTGGCGCGCTTTCATGGATCAGGCCTGCAGATTTATAAGCGGCAGCCAGGACGATATTCTTCTTGATGCCGATTCGAAAAAAAACGATACCTATGGAAAACAGGAAGGTTCTGCATGGATCCATCACTACAGTCAGGTGGGATATCATCCATTTGTCATCAACGAATACAATACGAGAGCTCTTGTCGGGGCATGGCTGCGTCCTGGTTCTACTTACTCTGCCGATGAAGCCGAGCTGATCATGGCCGAAGTCCTGAAAAGACTGCCTGACTACACTGCAGATGGAAGAATGCGGGATATCAAGTTCCGCGGGGACGCTGCTTTTTTCTCGGGCGACCTGATGAACCTGTTTGAAGAACGTTCCAATCCGGTTGGTTATGCCATCAGAGCCAAAGGAACGGGCAGACTTGAAGGCCTGTGCCAGGATGTCTATGACAGTTCCAGTCATAAAGAAGACAGCACTTATACTTCTGCCAGGCCTTTTTACGGAGAACTCCGCTATCAGATGTCCAATTCTTCAAAAAGCAGAAGAGTCTGCTTTAAGCTCTATTTCACCGAAGAAGAGGATAAGAAAGGTCAGGCACAGCTTCTATTGATTCCCCATATTTTTGCGGTAATCACCAATCTTGAAGCCATGACTCCTGAGCAGATCATCAACTTCTACTGCCAGAGAGGCAACAGTGAAAACTACACCAAGGAGCTGAAAAGCGACTTTATGGCAAACACTCTTTCACATCGCTCATTTGAGGCAAATGCGTTTGAATTCCTTTTGAAATGCCTTGCCTATAATCTTTTCCGCTTCTTTCAGTTTCGTGTGATGGAAGGAACAGATCAGAACATCACTGTCAGATCCTTCCGAAGCAGGTACCAGAAAGTTGCTTCAAGACTCAGCCGTCACGCCAAGAGCTTTCATCTGAAGATTGCCAGCTCTTTTCGTCATGCCCAACGGTTCATGCACTATCTTCACAAAGCCAGGACAGTCAGGTGGATAGCGAACTGCCCATGTTAAATTTACTGTATATAAAGCTAATTTAAATTTTTGACAGCCTTCGGACTGTCTTTTTGTCGTGCACAAGCCCAATTTTTCTTCACTATTCGTCCTTTAAAGCCTTCTTTTTTTGCCTTCTGCCGTACCCCTTGTCCATCCCTAATGATGGGGATAACCTAGTAATCTCCATTTTTGTCTTTAATTCGAGAACAAATCCACATAAAACGCATTTGTGAAAAAGCTCATGAATTATTCAGGTTCAATAGACTTGTGGTGGGGACATGACTGCTAAAAATAACAGACTTGCTCTGCAATGCCGATTATTAACGGTTGTGAGTTTGATCATTTGGTCAACTGATTATTGGTTATCTGTTCATCTGTTTAAAACCAAGGGCAATGAGAACGTTCCAATTATGAAACCGACTGTGAAGATGAAAAATATATCTTGCTGTTGGAGATGTGCTTGTTTTAGATTCATTCTCCTTTCGAATTACGATGATTCCAATCAAAGACCCCTTAAAAATAGAAATTTAAAGGATGATCGGACTCACCTTCTACATTTTTATACTTTGTTAGTGTTACGGAAGTGTTACGGAAGTGTTACGAATGATGCTGATCGATTAATATGACCGGTTCTGGAATTTCTTCATTGTTCAGGCAAGGGGACCCAACCATATTGCTATCCAGTTTGAATAAGGTCAGTGACTACCATAATGGAATTTTCTACTCAATTTCGAAGGACTGGTTCTGAGCACATAAACAGCCAGGATCAAAATCAAAATGAGAACTGCACCTGCACAAATCCCAACCTCAAATGAACTGTATGGATCCCAACCATTGTGTAACATGTTGTACATCCACAAGCAGGTGATGACCATTTCAAGGATAAATGTACCTACTAGCAGCCGACGACCGACATCAGTTCCAATCTTCTCACGATATCGTTTTGGGACTCCGATCCGTTTTAAAAGATCCAGGTAGTGGCTGGTTTCTGCTTTTGCTGTGAGTTTTGAAAGCTGAAGAATCACCACAAGGACAGAAAGCAGAATCAGGGCAGAAAACAGGTTGAGAACGATTGAGGTTTTTAAAGACTGCCGCATTTGTTCATTAAAGGAGGCCATATTCATAAATTCCAGTCCGTTTTGGCTTGCCAGTTTTGATAGCCCAAGTTCTACTGGAACCTGGTTGCAGATGTCATTGAGGTTAATCTGAGCAGTATCAATTTCATCGCCATAAACGATAAGGTCGTAAGGTTGACCGGGGAAAAACAGGGAATGGCAATCAAAATTTCGTAAAATTCCGTTTTTTTGCGTGTTGATTCAATAGAAAACTGGTTTGATTACAGGTCTGACACAAGGTCTGTATTGAATGTGAAAAGCACCAGCGTCCACTATTTTTGAAAGTGACGGATGCTGGTGCTTCGTTTTATCCAAGAGTTATCTAGGATAGAAATTCTCTCCGTTCTAAACCAAGGGCTTTAACCATCACACAGTTAGCATCACAATCGCGCGCAGATGACTACTTTTATTTTTTTGAATTTTCAAGCTTGCTTAAAAGAAAAATCAATACTCCTTCTAAGGTTATCCATTTCAAAACGTATTCACAGTTTGTCAGAGGAATAGCTAAACTTGTATCTGGATACTCTATTAACGACAAGGAATCAATTTTCAACACCCAAGGAATCGAAATGCAGAGCACAAGAATAATTACTTCAAGGAACTTTTTCATTTTTTGTACCTATCTATGGGGCATGTAATAACGGCCGGATTGATTATAGTAGGCAAAGTGATTCGATGAATAAGATGCGTATAACGTAACAGAAGCAAATTCACCAATGCCACCAATTACAGTTTCACCTAGCGATGGGATGCCGCTTTCAAAAAAATCTCCGCTAATCATCCAACCAATTGTTTGGGCATTAAGTGGTTATAAATGAATCGAGCCGGAGAATTGTTTGGTCATACCCGTACGGACCCTTTCTTAATTAGATGATTTCAGAAAATATTGAATGCAGATAAAACGGATTGTGGATGAATTAAGTCGATATAGGGATGGTCATCGGTGATTTTCATGAACAAATGTTTGCCCGTTCAAGTATTTACACTTATTTGGTTTCTGGATTCATCTTATATCTTTCTTATACTTGATTATTGTTAAGAAAGTATTACATATACAGAAAATCAGATAATGGGCATGGTCTGACCAGACAAATTACAAGTGACCTCTTCTCTTAAAGCCAGATGGCAGAGAAGAGGCCACTGATTACGAATGCAAAAAGGAATAGCTTTGTGGTGGGGAACATAACCATTCCCTGCATTGGGTGGATTATCGAGAAAGCTAATTCTAGTCCCTCGACTCAGTAATCCTTTTGATGTGAATTACGAGAGATGCTGTTTCGTACTTTATTTTTGGTTGATTAGACATGAGTATAGACCGGATTGATTGGCTGTAATAGATGAATCGTTTCTTTATGAGCGAAACTTTGTTTTCCTTTCCGAATCCTACGAGTTGTTTCAAGAATGCAAAGACTTAATTTCATTTCGCCTCATCGATGATTGGTCATGATTCAAAGATGAAATCTCAGTTTTGCGATATCTTGAAATCCATGGGATTGAGTCCATCCACTTCCCGTAAGTTCTTCTTTTCATCTGACTTTTTTATACTCTTGTAGTGTTACGAGAGTATTACGTGGACACAATTTTTCATATTTATCTTCTCAGAATTTTAAACTCAGCATCATGAAGCAGCTTTATCTAAAAACTTGCGCTTGATATTGGGCACCCTTCAGTATTGGATCCTCAAAGCAGTGTCGAGTTTGGGCTTTTAAAGTCTTTTGTTATAAATGTATAAGCCGCTATAACTAAAGTAAATATGAGAACTGCACCTGCATAAATTCCAACCTCAAATGAATCATTTGGATCCCAACCACTGTGTAACATGTTGTACATCCAGAAGCAGGTGATGACCATTTCAAGGATAAATGTACCCGCCAGCAGCCGACGACCGACATCTGTTCCAATCTTCTCTCGATACCGTTTTGGTACCCCGATCCGTTTTAAGAGATCCAGATAGTGGCTGGTTTCTGCTTTTGCTGTGAGTTTTGAAAGCTGAAGAATCACCACAAGGACAGAAAGCAGAATCAGTGCGGAAAACAGGTTGAGAACGATTGAGGTTTTTAAAGACTGCCGCATTTGCTCATTAAAGGAGGCCATATTCATAAATTCCAGTCCGTTTTGACTTGCCAGTTTTGAGAGCCCCAGTTCCACTGGAACCTGGTTGCGGATGTCATTGAGGTTAATCTGAGCAGTATCAATTTCATTACCATACACGATAAGATCGTAAGGTTTGCCTGGAAAAAATAAGGAATGGGGATCAAAATTACGAAGAATTCCATTGACTGGAATTTCATCTTGCCAACTCTCCTTTTCTAAAGTAACGATATCTCCGGGTTGAATCGAAGAATCGAGGACTCCGTCCAGTGTCAGGGTGATATTTCCGCCCTCTTCGGAATCCATGGTTCTGAAGCGGGGCAAATATAAGATGGCTTCTTTTCCTTTTTTCCAGTTTTCCCAGTCAACGGTTCCATCGATGTCAGCTTTTTTCAACTGCTCGATGGTTTCTGGATCGTTGATCATCCATATCGCAGGATAAAAGGACAATTGACTGTTTTCGTCCTCGTAGATCCCCCAAATGTTTACCAGGCCATCCTGTCTGTCTTTAGATTTATATAGAAATGACTCCTGAAAATTCTCCCATGACATTTTTATATTTCTGATTGCCCTTGACGTATGGACCACTTCAATATCAGTCCACTGATACAGTTCATCCAGAATCTCCGCTGGAATCGGATAGGAGAACCCAATGTATGTTGAACCATTTACAGATCTTTCTTCCACCCGATCACTTCCAGATCTTCCTGTCAGGTAGTAATCGATACTTCGTTGATTTAGAATTCTTGCAGAACCTATAATTTTGGTTCCAAAATACAGCAGGCTGACCTGTAAAAGAAGGAGACAGAAAATCTGCAGTCCATAAATCCATTTATGCCGGCTAAGAGAACGGCGGGAAATTTCTTTAGCCGTAATCGTTTTAGAAACAATTTTGACTTTCGGTTTCTTCTTTTTGGGATTCGTTTTCAGCAGTGGAATTTGATAGATCAAAACACCAGCTGCAATCAGTACAAGGACCTGCAATAAGAGAACATACACAATCAAAGCGGGCAGATATCGTAAAGGAATCAACATGGCCAGAACCAGGATAAGAATCAGATAGGGAATCCGGTAGGCTTTGAAAAGCATCGTGAAAATGTCTTGAATCAATGCTTTTTTATGCACGCCCAGAATGCGCAGCATCCGGACTTCCTGTCTTCGTTTCCAGATCCACACAAAAAGCGATTCCGCCTGTAAGATGGTCAGAAACAGAAAAGAAAGAAGAACACAAAGCGTCACCGGAATATTGCCAGACGAAAACGGATCCCGTGAAAGCAGTCGATTGACATTGGTTTCAATCATACGGTCTTCGGTGGACATTGTATCTATTCCGTCTTCATAACCTTTTTTCGGTTCGATAAATGCGATGATGTTCTTTTCGTTTTGAATCCTCTTTGATGGAATTGGCTGGCTGATAAAAGAGCGGATCAGATTGCCGTTGCTGCTCCAGATGCTGGAGTAGTTTTCAATAATGCCTGAAAGAACAAAGTTTTCTGTAATCTCTTCAAAATCATTGCGGTCATCCGGATTTTCCTTTCGGATTGTCAGTTCGATCGGCTGCCCGGTTTCATAACTGATGCCCATGCCATCTAAGACGGCCGCTTCCATGGCAATTTCGTTTTCGTTTTGGGGCAGACGGCCTGTTTTCAGCTTCAGCCCTGCCATTTCAAAAAAGGAAGGATCCGCAATTCCAATCGATCCGAATTGCTGTTCGATTTCAACCTCTTCGCCTGATCCGCTGCTTTCGATGGTTTGTGTTTTTTTCTGGACCAGCGTTCCTTCGATGGTCTGTGCTCCGACGGTCTCAAACAGAGGATTGAGCTTTAATTCTGAAAGGTCGTTTTCGGAGATGTCGTAGTAGGCAGCCGTCCATCGGCCATAGGTTTCATCTGCCTGCTTTTGCTGGTAGAACTGGGAAAGAGCGCTGAATGTTACAACAACCAGACAGAAAAGCGTCTCAATCCAGAACATTCTGGAAAATTTCCTGACCAGCTTTTTGTTGGAAGAGAAATAGCCTTTAGTCTGACTCATAGCGGCTTACCTTTCCGTCTTCGAGGACCAGAATTTGATCTGCCTGTTTAGCCAGGGATAAATCATGGGTGACAACC
The DNA here is from genome assembly GCF_034745455.1 of Allobaculum sp. JKK-2023. Lineage (NCBI taxonomy): Bacteria > Bacillati > Bacillota > Erysipelotrichia > Erysipelotrichales > Erysipelotrichaceae > Allobaculum > Allobaculum sp. JKK-2023. Next base: position 2,677,992 of record NZ_JAYERV010000003.1, read on the forward strand.
AGGATAGTCTGGTCAAAAAGAAAGCAGTTTTCTCTAAGAAGATCAAAGACCTGTTTTGAACGGATCCGGTCCAGATTCCCGGTCGGCTCATCAGCCAGAACCAGAGATGGAGAGGGATAAAGCGCTCTGGCAATTGCAGTCCTTTGTTTTTCCCCTCCGGAAAGCTGACTGGGCAGATGGTCTTTCAGGTCAGTCAGTTCCAGATGCTGGAGCAGCTCATTCAGTCGTTTCTGATTTCTGTCTTTCTGGTAAAGATCCGAAACCAGACAGATATTTTCTTCAACTGTAAAGTCTTCAATCAGTTCAAAGTCCTGGAAGATAAACCCGATCTTTTCGGCCCGATAATCATCGAGCTCATTTTCTGAATATGTGGTGATATCTTCTCCATCCAGATAAATATGGCCCTGATCGGCTGGCATCAGGCCGCCGAGAAGATTCAGGATCGTTGTTTTTCCGCTGCCGCTTTTCCCGACTAAAGAAGTCATCTTTCCAGCTTCGATCGTAAAGGAACAGTCATCCAGAACGATTCGTCTGTCCTCACCTTCAGGATAGGATTTAGATAAATTTTCGATTTTTATATTTTCTTTTACCATAGGCTGTTTTCAATTTAAGCTTCCTTTCTGCATTCAACTTATCAAGGAAGGATTACAGAAGAATTACAGTTGTCTTGGATCCCTGAATAATTCATAACTTTTCTATTTCAAGCCCATAGGCTGGATACAAAACCAGATAAATTCAATGGACTGTACAGGAAACGAGCAGGCATTAAGACCATATAAAATACAATTCTCAATATAATAAAAGTACAGAGAAAGGATGTGTATTTGATGTTATATGGTAACTCTCTGCTCTACTCTGTTCTGGCTTTTGTCTGGTACGTACTGTATGTCATTGGTCTTTGGAAGATGTTCGAAAAGGCCGGTGAGGCAGGCTGGAAATCAATTATCCCGGTTTACAACATCTATATCGAATATAAAATCTGCTGGCAGACAAATATGTTCTGGACTTTTGCGGGTCTGAGCATTTTAAGCGGTCTGCTTTATGGATTGGGCGTAACATATGCGATCATGACTTTGCTTTATCTGTCTTATGCCCTGACTTTAATTAATGCGGTGATTCGGGCTGTGTTCTATTACAACCTCTCCCTGGCTTATGGTCATGGACTGGGCTATTTCTTAGGCCTGTATCTGTTCAACTCGATCTTTGTTATCCTGATCGGATTTGGATCCAGCCGCTATGTTGGCAACCGTTATCATCATTCCGGCGGCCACATGTATGCTCTCTGATCGTTTTAAACTTCAATCTGAGCCATGGGATCCAGGATCAGCTCCGTTCAGTTTCAATTGAAGCTTCTGATTTTTGAGATCCTGATTGAGCTGGAGCGTTTGAAGCGGCTTGTTTTGTTGTGACCACTTCCAGTGCGGCTTGGCCTTATATTCTTACAAACTCAAAAATAGTAAAAGTAAAAATGCTTATAGTTCTCTGAAGCCTTATCGGATGACTATAAGCATTTTTTGTTGAAGGTGCATTTCAAGATAAGCGGTTTGAAAATTGACCTATCTAACATATGACCTTTATCAGCAGGCTTAGAGTTGATTGTTAGATAGAATTTGGTGAGTTTGATTTGGCCTGAGCAGTTGCAAATTTTCGTTAGGCTGACTGACATTTACAACAACTTTATATAAAGTGGATTAGAAGTATAATTAAACAAAATGCCAAATGTTTCCATCGTTTTGTTTATTGGCGATGAATCTCTAGATAGCGGTCTCTGCATCGGCGGTTCATCAAATACAGACAAAACATTATCCATAGCGCCTGTGCAAAGCTGGTCTATTGTGTTTTGATTGATTATAGCTATAATATTAGCTATCCTGGTTGCAGGAGGTAGGATTATGATTATTGATACCAATGCTATGATTTCCATTACTGAGGTAAATCAAAATTTCAGTGCGGCAACGAAACTGGCTGACAGGAAAGGGGAGATAACAATCATGAAAAATAACAGACCCGCCTATATCCTGACTGCTTTCAGAGACGATCAAATTACCTTCCCTGCAAGCCGGGAGATCGATGAGTCTGCAGATAAATTTCTGGAAAAATATAGCAGCGACTTCAGGAAGATGGCAGAGTAGATGAAGTATCCATCCATTGAAAATATACTTCAGCTTCACCGAAAATCTATCCTGCATGATGGAGGTGAAGACGGCAGCAGGGATCAGGGATTGCTCGAAAGTGCTTATTATGCACCTTTAGCATCTTTTGGGTTTGTAGAGGCATATCCTTCAATAGTTGAAAAAGCAGTCAGATTATCCTGGGGTTTGATAAAAAATCATCCTTTTATAGATGGCAATAAAAGAGTTGGTTCATTAACTCTGCTGGTTATTCTGGATCTTAACCAAATCGAACTTTCATTAGATGAAAATGAACTGGCAGCTGAGTCTTATCGCATTGCAAGAGGTGAGCATTCCTACGAAGACTTCCTTGACTGGACGGTGAGCCACATTGCCTGTGATAAATAATTATTCAATTTGTGAATCGCTCCACCTGTACTGACGTTTAGAGGTGGAGCTTCTTTTTTGCCGGTTTTTCCGTCATGCTGCCCGTTCATCAAATACAGAAAATACACTGTTTGCAGCTCCCGTTTGCAAGGCAGGGTCGTTCCAATAAGAGTTTGGCCACTCTCTGCATTGTTTTTGAGTTTACGTGAGTTGAAGACAAATTCGAACCAGATCCGATTAAAGTTGTTGGATCTGTATGGAAGGCCGAATCGAATAAAACGGAATCAGAATGGAAAAGCAGAATTGAAAAAAGCGCCCAGACTGAGCAGGACTTGCTGCTTGTTCCAGGCGCTTTGGAGTTAGTCTGATCGACTGTATAAAGAAAGATCTAACAGGAAGAATATCAGCAGGATCAGGCAGGCAAGGATCAAGTAGGGGAGAAAAGCACCAAATCTATCAGCATGTCTGTAAAGAAGAAACAAATTGACAAGAGTGATAAGCACTTCAGAAGCAAAGAGAATAATCAGCAGACGGTGACGTGTTTTGGCTATAATCTGCTTGCGGTATGAATCCGATACTCCAATCCGCTTAAAAATCCCCAGATATTGATCAATTGCTTCTTTTTCCATGATTCTGGATAGCTGCAAAATCACGATCAGAACAGAGAACAGAATCAGGATGGTGAACAGATTCAATATGATCTGAACCTTGTGATACTGCTCGACTCGCTCATTTTCGGCTAGATTATTGTGAAATACCAAGTTGTTTTCACTCGCCATTTTTGATAGAGCGATTTCTACAGGAACCTGATTACGGATATCGTTCAGTGAGATTCTTAATGTGTCAATTTCTGTGCCACCAATAATTAAGCCATAGACTAATGGCTGGAAATCAAGCGCTTTTGGATCATAATTTCGCAGAATTCCACTGACTGGAATCTGATGCTGAACGCCATTGTTATCTTCCAGAGTGATCATGTCACCTGGCTGAATTGATTTATCGACTTTTCCATCTAGGGCGGGATGAAGGCCATAGGCTGATCTATCACCGCCCATTTTGATTTTTGGAAGATAAAGAATTGCTTCTCCCCCTTTTTTCCAGTTCTCCCAGTCAACTTGACCAATCACATCTTCTTTTTCTAGCTGTTCTATTGTTCGATCGGCTACGACGGGATCGCCAATTATATCGATCGAGGTATAAAGAGCAGCGTTGCCATTCTCATCTACACGAATATTTATGGAACGAAGCGGATCAAGCTGCTGGGTATCAGGATTGTAGAGAAAAGAGTCTTGGATATTTTCCCAGGACGTTTTCAGATTACGGATCGTTCTTGCTTTTTCTATCAACTTAATATCAGTCCACTGTTCCAGAGTAGAGAGAACAGAAGCGGGGATCGGAGTATTTGTCTGGGCACTGATCGGATCCATTACAGGTGCTCCTTCGATTAGAAAATCTCCGACAGTCTCATTTAAAATATAAGTGGATTCTAGAATGTGATTTCCAAAATACAGCAGGCTGATCTGTAAAAGAATGAGACAGAAAATCTGCAGTCTGTAAATCCATTTATACCGGCCAAGAAAACGACGGGATATTTCTTTAGCTGTAATTGTTTTAGAAACGATTTTGGCTTTCAGTTTCTTCTTTTTGGGACTCTTTTTCAGCAGTGGAACTTGATAGATCAAAACACCAGCTGCAATCAATACAAGGATTTGTAATAAGAGAACATACACAATCAAAGCGGGCAGATACCGCAAAGGAATCAACATGGCCAGAACCAGGATAAGAATCAGATAAGGAATCCGGCAGGCTTTGAAAAGCATTGTGAAAATGTCTTGAATCAGGATTTTTTTATGCACCCCCAGAATGCGCAGCATCCGCACCTCCTGTCTTCGCTTCCAGATCCACACAAAAAGCGATTCCGCCTGTAAGATGGTCAGAAACAGAAAAGAAAGAAGAACACAAAGCGTCACCGGAATATTGCCAGACGAAAATGGATCCCGTGAAAGCAGCCGATTGACATTGGTTTCAATCATACGGTCTTCAGTGGACATTGTATCTATTCCGTCTTCGTAACCTTTTTTCGGTTCAATAAATGCGATGATGTTCTTTTTGTTTTGAATCCTCTTTGATGGAATTGGCTGGCTGATAAAGGAGCGGATCAGATTGCCGTTGCTGCTCCAGGTGCTGGAGTAGTTTTCAATAACGCCTGAAAGAACATAGGTTTCTGTAATCTCTTCAAAATCATTGCGGTCATCCGGATTTTCTTTTCGGATTGTCAGCTCGATCGGCTGTCCGGTTTCATAACTGATGCCCATGCCATCTAAAACGGCAGCTTCCATGGCAATTTCGTTTTCGTTTTGGGGCAGATAGCCTGTTTTCAGCTTCAGCCCCGCCATTTCAAAAAAGGAAGGATCCGCAATTCCAATCGATCCGAATTGTTGTTCGATTTCAACCTCTTCGTCTGGTCCGCTGCTTTCGATGGTTTGTGTGTTTTTCTGGACCAGTGTTCCTTCAATGGTCTGGGCTCCGACTGTCTCAAACAGAGGATTGAGCTTTAATTCTGAAAGATCATTTTCGGAGATGTCGTAGTAGGCAGCTGTCCATTTTCCATAGGTTTCATCTGCCTGCTTTTGCTGGTAAAACTGGGAAAGAGCACTGAATGTTACAACGACCAGGCAGAAAATCGTCTCAATCCAGAACATCCTGGAAAATTTCCTGACCAGCTTTTTATTGGAAGAAAAATAGCCTTTAGTCAGACTCATAGCGGCTTACCTTCCCATCTTCGAGGACCAGAATTTGGTCAGCCTGTTTGGCTAGAGACAAATCGTGAGTGACAACCAGGATAGTCTGGTCAAAAAGAAAGCAGTTTTCTCTAAGAAGATCAAAGACCTGTTTTGAACGGATCCGGTCCAGATTTCCGGTCGGCTCATCGGCCAGGACCAGAGATGGAGAGGGATAAAGGGCTCTGGCAATTGCAGTCCTTTGTTTTTCGCCTCCGGACAGCTGACTGGGCAGGTGGTCTTTCAGGTCAGTCAGTTCCAGATGCTGGAGCAGTTCATTCAGTCTTTTCTGGTTTCTTTCCTTCGGGTAAAGATCCGAGACCAGACAGATATTTTCTTCAACTGTAAAATCTTCAATCAGTTCAAAGTCCTGGAAGATAAACCCGATTTTTTCGGCCCGATAATCATCGAGCTCATTTTCTGAATACGTGGTGATATCTTCTCCATCGAGATAAATATGGCCCTGATCGGCTGGCATCAGGCCGCCGAGAAGATTGAGGATCGTTGTTTTCCCGCTGCCGCTTTTCCCGACTAAAGAAGTCATCTTTCCCGCTTCGATCGTAAAGGAACAGTCATCCAGAACGATTCGTCTATCCTCACCTTCAGGATAGGATTTAGATAAATTTTCAATTTTTATATTTTCTTTTACCATAGGTTGTTTCCAATTTAGCTTCCTTTCTGCATCCAACTTATCAAGGAAGAGTTACAAAAGAATTACGGTTGTCTTGGATCTTGAATAGCCCATGCATCAAATATTAACTGTTTAATATCATAGATAAGTTTTTATTCCCTTTCCTTATGAAGCACAACACGGATGTAAGGGAAGAACTGCATGGATAACCAAATAATCGGATGGGATCAGGAAGATAATGGAAGTATCTTACAGACGCTGTCGCTGATCTTTTCGAGACGGTAGGATCGTTGTAAGATAAAAAAATGAAGACAAAATCAATTGCCCAGGCGGGAATGCTTTGTGCAGTTTATGGCGTCATGATTTTTGCCAATACGCTGACCGGACTCTGGGTCGAGTCTCTTTTCCCGTATCTGTTTGCTTTTCCAATTCTGATCTGTGCCATCAAGCAGACCCCGCAGGTTTCATTGTGTGCGCTGGTGGCGATGTTTATTCTGACCTTGATGCTTGGTTCTTTGACGACCTGGCTGATTGCCGGCAGTATGCTGGCGGCAGGATGGGTTTTTGGCTGGGGGATTCATCAGCGCATCGGCCTGGTCTGGACAGCGGCTTTCTGTTTTGGAGTGATGACGCTTTTAAATTATCTGGAAGTGAGTGTGCTTGCAGCAGTATTTGGATATGACATGAGCATGGAAAAAGAATTGTTCCAGTGGATTTCGCCATTTCTTTCCTGGAATGGCCTGCTGCTGATTCTTTCCGGACTGATGGGATTTCTGGAAAGTTTTGCGTTAGCCTGTATGAGTATTGTGGTGGGACTGAAGGTGGATAAAACGCTTACAGTCTCCAATTTGGGTCTGAGGGTGGGGATTCATCCATGGTTTTCGTGGTTGTTTACACTTCTTCTCCCAATCTGGTTTCTGACTTTGACGGGTGTGATATCATGTCCATCAGGAGTCAAAGATTTACTTGTGATTTTAATCGTGGTCTGTTTCTGTGCTTTGATCGCAAAGGGAACGACTGTCCTGGTTCGAAGGGGAATAAAAAAGCACGGACCCTCGATCTATACGACGCTGATCATTCTGGGTGCTTTTATTCCGGGCGTGAATCTAATCTATGCAGCTGTTGGCTGGTGGTCATTGCTTCGACATTCATTTGATTCCACGCGCAATCACAAAGCCTGAAATCCTGCTGACGCTCTTGCAGGAGGATTTTGCAAGATGATCTTGTGGTATCTTGCTGTATGATATGGATTCTTTGTTTTGGATTTACTACAATCAAATGGTATTGCCGCTGCTACTATATAAAAAGCAAACAGGAAAGGCGAACCGGCACCGCCGTCTGAAAACAGGAAATTTCCCGACAGATTTTGACCAATACTCTGCGAAGTAATAGATAGAAGTAATAGATAATAAAGGAGAAAAAGTATGAAAGAAAGCAACAAAGATGAAGGACTCAGAATTAATTCTCTTTCTGAGTTGAGAAAGTATGCCGATCGAGATGCGATAGATCGGATTGTTGCCGAATATGTGATGCTGACCTTTGCTAAGTCCAAGCTGACTGGGCGTCTGGTGGATGCAATCTATAAAGGAAAAAGCATTGATGATCTGAAGGCAATCATTCAGGAAGAAAGATAATCTTTTCCAACAAAGAGAATAAAAAAGAATAAAAAAGAAGAAATGAGACGAAGTTTTGCGGCGGCTGTAAAGTTTGTCTGTCACGGGGCCCCAGAACTAAACTCCATATGAAGATTTAAATACGGAAACGGAAGCCAAAGTCCGCCTGATGGCTGACGGCCCCGTTTGAGACAGATCCGTATCGCTGTCTAGGCAGCAGACAACAGCAGCAGCCTTTGTAAAGGTAAAAAAATGAGTGGTTGGATCCTGGATCTGACCATTTTTATCGGTTCTGTTTGTCCCTGCATCAAGTGACTCAGATCAGGGACTCAAACCGAAAGTATAATTCGAATTTTTGTTTTAAGAGATAGAGATTCCTGAATCGGTGAGCAGCAGGATGAGGCGCTGCAAATCTTCAGGCCAGATCAAGTTTTATGCCATAAGTGGCAACATAATATTCGTTCTGTGCGATTAGACAATTGTCGGGCAGGCAGGCTTTGCCAAAGAGCGCGAAGAACAGAAACTGGCAATGCAGGACAGTCTGGCGGGCAAACTCCAGCTTCAAGTGCTTTTTGGTCAGTCTCGTGCAGTTGGTCATAGAGTGTCTGGACCATTTGGACAGGCGGATCTTGTTTTCCAGGAATGGAATAGCTGAAGGATGGTCGGTGTTGACTGCCTTATTCAGTGGAATAGTCAGGAGAGAAATAGAAATGAATAGAAGTAGGACAAGGACCACCTTTACTGGTACGAGGAGGTACAACGATAGGACAGCGTATCCGCCCTTTATCGTACCGTCTGAAGAGGAAAAATCATGAAACGTTTTAGTAAGTGGCGTTATCTGTATCTGTTCTTGCTGCTTCTTGGCCTGGCCTGCACGGTTTTTTATGGGCTGCGCCAGGAATGGGTAGCCAGCCTTACAGTACTTTTGATCACTCTGATCTCATTTATTCTGTTCAGTACGTTCTGGCGGGCGATAAAACTGAAGGGAATTCAGACAGAAGTCGAAATCAGCCGCGTCCTTGGTAAAGATGCCAAGGATGCGCTCGTATTTGGCGAAGTCGGGATCATGACTTACAATGATGAATACGTCTGTACCTGGATGTCTGATTATCTGCGCCAGATTGCTCCAAATCTGGTCAATCAGAAACTGACCGTTTTTTTTGAGAACATGCGCGATCTGTTTGAAGAGCATGTCGATACCATTACGGGGGAATATCAAGGCCAATATTTTGAAGTCACGCATAAAGAGGGCAGCCAGGTGCTGTTTGTCAAAAACATCACCGATGTTGAAAGTCTCCAGAAACGGATTGACCGTGGTTCCATTGTTGTTGGCCTGCTCAACCTGGATAACTATGATGAATATTCCAGCTATGACAACGAAGAAATTCTCAACGAAATCAATACCCGTATCCGTGGTCCGCTGATCGCCTGGGCGAAAGAAAACGGGATTTTTATCCGCCGGATCCGTTCGGACCGATATCTGCTTTTGATGGATACAGCAATCTTTAACCAGATCCGCCGCCAGAATTTCCAGATTCTGCAGCGAATCAAAGATATTTCAGCCCGGATGGATATTTCGATTACATTATCAATCGTACTGGTGGAAAACAGCCCCAGTTTTCTGGAACTGGATAAGACGCTCAATGAAGTCATGGAAATCGCCCAGTCTCGCGGGGGAGACCAGGTGGCCATTAAAGATGGAACACAGCCGATTGAATTTATCGGGGGCAATTCCGAAAAAGCCAGTCAGCGTTCGAAAGTCCGGGTGCGCATTGTGGGCAGTTCGATTCAGGATCTTGTCCGCAATGCCGATAAGGTCTTTATTCTGGGGCATGTCAATACAGATTTCGATGCCATGGGAGCGGCACTGGCCATGTCCAACTGGGTGCGTGCACTGCATAAAGAACCTTATATTGTTTTGAAAAACGTGCCGCGAGATGCCCAGCTTCAGTCTACGCTGGATGACTATGGCAAATCGCTTAACAGCAGACATCATCTGATTACCGAAGATGAAGCCCTTGAGCTGATGGATCCCAAGAAGGATGTGGCCATTATGGTTGATCACTCCAATCCGCAGATCTCTTCGGGCAAGCGTCTGCTTGAGCACGGCGGCCGGACGATCATTATCGACCATCACCGCCGGTCGGAGCAGTTTCCGGATAATGTCCTGACTTCTTACATTGAATCGCAGGCTTCCAGCACGTGTGAAATGATGACAGAACTGCTGCAGGCTTCAAATGTTTCGATTCCAATCTATGAAATGGAAGCCACAATCATGTATCTTGGAATTCTGGTGGATACAGCCCGTTTCAAGCAGCACACATCTGAGCGAACTTTCCAGGCGGCCGGCATTCTGCGCTCATGGGGTGCCAATGCTGAAACAGCGGAAAAAGCGCTCCAGGAAAGTTATGAGGAATATCGCAAGCGCAGTCAGCTGATTGAGAAAGCGCAGACTTATAAAGATAAATATCTGATTGATGTCCTGCCTGAACCGGTTACGCGCACCGAGCTTTCCCAGATCTCGGATGCCCTGCTAAAATTTAAAGGCTGCCGGGCAGCATTTACGATTGGTACAAACGAGAATAATGGCCACACTGCCATTTCGGCAAGAAGTGATGGAACGGTCAATGTTCAGAAAATTATGGAGAAATTAAATGGCGGAGGCCATTTCGCTGCGGCTGCGGCTGAACGGGATGATCTTACTTTGATTCAGGCGCTCAACCAGCTGAAAGGCCTCCTCGATCAGGAGGGATAAATATGAAAGTAATTTTACTGACTGATGTCAAAAATGTCGGCAAAAAAGATGAAGTCAAGGAAGTGGCAGATGGTTACGGCCGCAACTTTCTGATCAAGAAAGGTCTTGCCGAACCTTTTAACAAAGAAACTTCCAGAGATCTGGATGCCCGCAAAGAAGAAATGCGCCAGCAGGATCTGGAAAATCAGCGTCTGGCCAAAGAAACTGCTGAAAAGCTGAAAGATCTGACGCTTGAATTCAAGCTCAACACTGGTAAAGGCGGCAACACCTTTGGACAGATTTCTTCCAAACAGATTGTTGCAGCTTTAGCTGACCACCAGATCCAGGTGGACAAACGCAAAATCATCATGGATACACCCGTTGATTCCTTAGGCACAACCAAAGTCAAAGTCGACCTGTATAAAGGAAAAATCATCGGAACCATCAACGTGCACGTCAGCGCAAAGGGCGAATAGTCAATGATTCGCGAACTGCCAAATGCCCAGCGCATGGAGCAGTCTCTGCTCGGAGCCATACTCGTATACCCGGAAGTTCTTGCCTTGTGCAGGGATGCCGATCTGAGTGCCTCCGAGTTTTTTGTTCCTGCGCACCAGAAAATTTATGAAGCTTTGCTGGAAGTCACAGACAATGGCCAGCTGCCAGATTTTGAAAAACTGATCCAGCGCCTGACTGAGAATCAGGATCTGGAAGCCACCGGCGGTCTGGAGTATCTGTCTTCCCTGATGGATGCAGCCGTAACCCAGGTTGCTGCATCAACTTACATTGAAACCATTCAGAACAAATCCCAGCTGCGCAAGCTGATTGATGCAGCGGATAAAATCGCTGATGAAGCCGGGACGTCCACAGCTGAAATTGATGCCATTCTTGATGACTCCGAACGAATGTTAATGGATGTCACCAGACGCCGTAAGGGAACCGACTTCAAATCGTCCCGGGATCTGGTCACAGAAATTCGTCATGAGCTGGAAATGATCCGCAACAACCAGGGAGTCAATGGAATTGCCACTGGCTATTCGGATCTGGACCGGATGACCAACGGTTTCCATCGCGGCGACCTGATCATTCTGGCTGCCCGTCCGGCGATGGGAAAATCAGCGCTGGCTTTGAATTTTGCCAACCAGGTTGCCCGCCGCAACGAAGGGGCCGTCGCCATCTTCTCACTGGAAATGCCAGGCACCTCGCTAGTCAAACGACTGCTGGCTGCTGAGGGTCATATTGACTCGAAAAAGCTGACCACTGGCAAACTCGATCCGGATGATCAGAACTCTTTGAACATCGCCTGCAACAGTCTTTCTGAACGCAAGCTGTTTATTGATGACACCAGTATGATCAAAGTCAGCCAGATCTTTTCCAAGTGCCGCAAGCTGCGCAATCAGGAAGGATCGCTGTCCTTGATTGTCATTGACTACCTGCAGCTGATCTCCGGCAGCGGACGCGGGGATTCCCGTCAGCAGGAAGTCTCCGAGATCAGTCGAAACTTAAAGATTCTCGCTAAAGAAATGGACTGCCCGGTCATTGCCCTGTCACAGCTGTCCCGTAAAGTGGAAGAGAGAACCAACCACGAACCACAGCTGTCCGACTTGCGTGAATCGGGATCAATCGAGCAGGATGCCGATATTGTCATGTTCATTTATCGCGAGCAGTATTACAACAGCAACCCGGATGAAGATAATGCCACCGAAGTGGTTGATCTTTCGTTGAAAAAACATCGAAACGGTGAAACCGGAAAAGTCGAACTCGTCTTTGAAAAAGCCTGTTCCTTATTCTCATCCATGGCTGCAGGAAACGGGTTAAACGCCTATGCGGGTTGATTTATTCTGCTCCGGATCCAAAGGTAACTCCTGCCTGGTCCGCACCGCCACCACCTCGATTCTGATCGACTGCGGCCCAAGCACCAAGCGGTACATGATGCAGTCTTTGCAGTCGGCAGATCTGACGCCAGATACCCTTGATGCACTTTTGATTACGCACTCCCATTCCGACCATATCCGCCAGCTGGCCATGTTTACCCAGATTCCGATCTATACATGCTGTCCGCTGAGCGCCAAAGACTATAAGGGCAACCCGGTCCAGCTCGATCTCCATACGGTGGCCAGACCTTCGCGTTTTGTCATCGGCGATCTGACGATCCTAGCCGTCGCTACATCTCATGACTCCGGTCCAAGCATGGGTTTTGTGATTGATGATGGCTTTGAAAAGCTGGTTTATATCACGGATACCGGGTATCTGCCGGCTGAATTGTATCCATCTTTAAGTGGGGCTGACTACTATATTTTCGAAAGCAACCATGATCTGGAAATGCTCCAGCAGACCAACCGGCCTTTCTGGCTCAAACAGCGCATTGCTTCTGATACTGGTCATATGTGCAATGCGGACAGTTCCAGACTGCTTGCCCGCCTGATTACTCCGAAAACATGCCAGGTTGTCCTGGCTCACTTATCTGAAGAAGCCAACACCCCGCAGCTTGCCTTACAGGCGTTTTCTGAGCGGCTCAAGCTGCTTTCCTGGGACACCAGCCACCTGGTCGTTCAGGCCGCTGCCCAATGGGAACCTCTGCATTTTGGATCGATGCATCCCGAAGAAAATCGGAAAACGCAGGCGGAAATCCAGCATACTCCTGCATCACAAAAGGCCAATACCATCCAGAATGGTGAGAAATCCCAGCTAATTGACAGCTCTCAAAAAAAGCAAGGCATCTTGAACAGGCAAACGGCCTCTGAAATTCAGAGCCGTTCAGCCCAGGCTGCATGGCTCACCGAACAGCCAGGACAATCTAGCCGTCCACAGTTTTCAGGTTTTGCGTTTGATTCCAGCCCAGATGAGATTCCAGAAGATGACTTTGATTTTGAACTTCCGGAGATTCCTGGCGGGCTTCTCGAATCGGGTTCGTCCAGACCTTTACACTGACCCAGACAAATCTTTGGGATCAAGAAAAACTCCAAAGGACAGATATCAGCTTTCCCCTATTCATGAGATCTATGATCCATGGTCTGTGGAATTCATGTCCTTTGGAGTTTTTTGCACAGGGAAAAGAGAAAACGAAAAAACAATCTGAAAATCGATCAAATAATTATGAATGAGCAGAAAGATTGGTAAATTTCAAATCAGAAAGTCCAAAGTGATGCGAGTGGATTTATACTTGTCGGTATTCAAACAGGAATCAAAAAGATAATGGATTCAGAGAATATGGATGGAAAATCGCAGGGACAGGCCAGAAATATAGATTGAGATCTGGGTGTGTGCCTGAGGAAAGAAGAAAAGAATATGAAAAACAAGATGGTCAAAACTCAGGAGCTGACAAGCAATGGTCAGGATATTTTACGCGTAACCTTGTCGCAAAAAGACTTCGATCTGCCTTTCAAGATCATCGGCTCAAACAAAGTCGCCTTTCTGGATGTTTCTGGTCAGGCAGACCTGATTGAGCACATGGCCGACCTGCTGGTTGAACAGATGAAAGAAGCAGGGCTCGAGTTTGATACGATTCTCAATCCGGTCTCCAAAAGCAATGCGCTGGCGCATGCTATTGCAATCCGGTGGATGAAAGCTGTCAATCCAGCAATGACTTCTACCGTGGTCGCACGTAAAGCCAAACCTGGTGAACATCATATGGTGGAAGCTGAGTACAAGTCTGTAACAACCAACGGTTTTCAGACGCTGTATCTGACAGAGGACGATGCTGAAAACCTCGAAGGAAAAAAGATTCTGCTGGTTGACGATGTCTATGGGGCGGGGGGAACAACCAGAGCTCTGGAAGAGCTGATTGCCCAAGCAAAAGCAATGAAAGCCGGACATGTGGTCTGTGCCGCCGAGAAACAGCCTGAGCTTCCAGAAGACCTGATTTATCTGTACGATCTGCCCAGCTATCCAGTCAAAGACCAGGACTTGGAAGATTAAAAGCCAGAAATATGGTGAAGAACAAAGATAAGAAGTGCCAGATGGAAGGTTTGGAAGGTTAAAATCTGGTTTTACCTGGTGACTGCTGAGTAACGAGTATAAAAAACGATTTATATATGCAATTTATCCTGAACTTTTCAGGAAAATGTTCCTTAGAGTAAAATACCCCCCGATTTATCAGCTCTAACAGATAGATCGGGGGCATTCTTATATTGACTTTATCAATTTGTCTATATCTTTTTCAGTTACACCAAATTCTTTTAACATCTTTTTCTGTATCGCAGTCAGCTTACGATTTCTGATAAATGGCTCATCATCTCCCTGGCGAACAGCCAGAATCTTATCCAGTTCTTTAATTGTTGCGGGGACAGTAAAGTGCTTTTTATCCTTGTCTCTGATCTTTTTCATACGGGTATAGATCTGGCTGCGAAGAATTGTGGCAATAAAAACAATAAATACCTTTGACCCCAGACTCTCATCACTATGAACTCTGAATCTTTTACAGTCCATTTCTGTTTTTATAAACTCAAAAAGCTTTTCTACTGCGTCCCGATCTCTATAGATTGTCAAAACCTGAGCGGCATCCATATCTTCTGTCGAAGCGATAACGAAGAATCCGAGCATATCCTGTTCATATTCGATGTTGACATCATTTGGTTTGTATGAAACAACCACACCATCAGAAAGCTCCAAATCAAAATATCTGGCATAGCGTTTCGCTTCATCCGCTTTCAGATCGCCTTCTGCGATTCTCTTGTCGAGCTCGCCCTTGTATTTATTCAGAGTTGCCATGAGATGACGTGATTCTTTAAGTTCCAGGGCCTGACTGTAATACAGGTGTCTGTAACAGACTTCATTATCATCTTTAAACAAGGGACCTGGGATTGTAATTCCACAAACATCGTGTTCATCGATATAGGCCTGCCAGTTCCTTTTTAACAGCTTCCCGTGTTCACTGATAAGCTGCTTAACGCAAAGATTATTATCTTTAAGCATCATGATCAGTTTGTAACCCTTGTCGCGAAGAGAGTGCAGAATGTCCTTGGAGAAATATCCTCTGTCCAGAATAAAACCGATAGATTTGTATCCAAATTCACTGCACATTCTAATCATATAAGGGAATTCTGATACATCATTATAGCTTCCCGAATAAAGATCATAGAGAAGAGGAAGATTGTCTTTAGCCGTAGCAGCGATGGCAATATTAACCTGTGGCTTTGTTTTATCATCTTTGGCATAGCCCATTTCAGCGAGTTCGATTCCACAGCCATCAGTATTCATGTTGGTGGCATCGCCATTGACGTAAAGAGTCTCCTGTCTGCTTCTTCCTTTGTTCCACTCCTTCAAAAAAGCGTAAGTCTGTCCTGGAGTAATCGATTGGTTTAGAAAGCGGCTGATAGATGAATCGGATAGTGCAGTATCACTATAAAGAGGATGATCGTATCCCCAGGCAGGAAAGTGCTGCATAACTGAAGATCCTGATAAACAAATATAAGCAGCAAGATCTGCGATAAGATTTGCGTCTTCATCTCCAAATACAAGTTTCAGTTTCTCCAGCAGAGACAGATCTTCCATAAGAGCTCTGGTCATGGCAACTGCTCCAATCCTCTGCACATCAGAGTGGTCGAGATTGGGCTGTGAACGATCTTCTTCAGGCTTCTCAGACTCGAAGAGCTTAAAGTAGCTCTCGTTAGGATACATCGTCTGATTATCTGCTGGATTAATTTTACCAATCAACGTTCTCTGATAGATGTTACACTTTTTCTCCTTGGAGTATTCACGTCCAGTAACGAGATAGATATAGTTACGGGATTTATGAATGTTTTCAGAAGGGACTTGAACAAGAGTTGAGTAATATACCATAATCGTTCCTCTTTATTGTTAAGCGAGATCTGCGTCTTAACTATCTATACCATAATTATACACTGCTTTATACGGAAAACAAGCTATTTTTTTCTTATATAAAGAATAAATAGCTTGTTTTCGCGTTTATGATTTTAATCATAATTGAACACCAGTCACAATTCACTGAAAAGTTCAGGAATTTATTTATATGCTTAAACTTTGCAACGATCTTAACCGAGAATCATCAAATTATAAACTGGTTTATTAAGGACACTCTTATACATTTATCGCAAGCCCGATATAAATCATTTATATCTATAAAAATGAAAATAGAAGAATGCTGTTAGCTAAATGTTTCGGTTACAATTATAGCCGAACTTTGAATGCGGTTCTTGTAGCTAAAAGTGGATATATAGCTTTAATATTACCTTATATAAAGATTTTATAGAGATCTTTCACTTTGTTGCAAATGAAGTGTCAGGGTTCGGTTACAATTTCCTGAAAAGTCCAGATCATCAAAGGAATCACATTCAAAAAAGCTGCCGTTGAGAGTATTTTCTCAACGGCAGCTTTTCTTATCTTCTTTTCTGACGACCGTTAGAATCGGTTGAGCTACCTGGTTTACGGGCAGACTGAAGAGCACCCAATCTCAAGTACAAGTATTTTAATAATCCCTACTATTTCGAGATTTGGGAATGGACCAAGTTATCACCTTTTGATTTTTTCTTCTTCAGTCGGGGAGTAGATGAGTCTATTCATAGCATTCTCATCCATGCCGCTGCTCTTAAGATAGAGAGATAAAATCTGATATCTTCTATCGGATTCGTTCAACTGCTTCTCCATCTCATCAAATTGTCTCATCTGTCTGAGAAAAAATTGAGACCGTCTACGTTTTTAATTTCCTGTTTTTCAATGGTTGTCAGCATAGTTAAATCGTTTTTTTATTTTTCTTCCTCTGTCCAGGAGTAGATGAGTCTATTCATAGCATCCTCATCCATGCCGCTTTTCTTCAATTCACGCAGCTGTTTCTTCAATTCACGCAGCTGTTTCTCTGCTTCACGCGCACGTCTTTCGGATTCGTCCCGCTGTTTCTCTGCTTCACGCGCACGTCTTTCGGATTCGTCTCGCTGTTTCTCCATCTCGTCAAATTGTCTCATCTGTCTGTCTGAGAAAAAATTGAGACCGTCTACGTTTTTAATTTCCTGTTTTTCAATGGTTGTCAGCATAGTTAAATCGTTTTTTTATTTTTCTTCCTCTGTCCAGGAGTAGATGAGTCTATTCATAGCATCCTCATCCATGCCGCTTTTCTTCAATTCACGCAGCTGTTTCTTCAATTCACGCAGCTGTTTCTCTGCTTCACGCGCGCGTCTTTCGGATCCGTCCCGCTGTTTCTCTGCTTCACGCGCGCGTCTTTCGGATTCGTCCCGCTGTTTCTCTGCTTCACGCGCACGTCTTTCGGATTCGTCTCGCTGTTTCTCCATCTCGTCAAATTGTCTCATCTGTCTATCTGAAAAAAAATTGAGACCATCTACGTTTTTAATTTCCTGTTTTTCAATGGTTGTCAGCATGGTTAACCCACCTTTCTCTTCTAAGAATTTGATTTTTTCAGCCTGATTCGGATTGCGGAAAAGCATGCCCATGTATAAAGCGGGATTGACAAGCGATTGACTATCCATATCCTTATCCATAGCCTGATCGTAATCATCACCAATGAAAATCATGGTGATTTCCATTTCGTGCTGGAAAGCAAGAGCATACGGAAGCATATCTTCTGAAAGTTCATCGAGAAGAACCATTTTTGCGTCGTGCCCCTCGATTCTTAACATAAATTCATCGCTATGCAGGCGGATTCGAAGGGAGTGACTCTTTTTTCCTGCAAATGGGAAAATCCAGATGGAACGAACCGGCGTCATTTGCTCATAATTATCGTTTTCAAATCCTGCATCGTCGCTGTTCTTCTGGGATGAGAAAAGACGACTCACATAATAAATCGTACGGTCCACGATTTTTTGAATGGAAATATGATTCTGAATTTCAATATTCAAAAGCATGATTTCCTTGCGGTCATTATGCAGATGACTGAGGTAATCAAAACGGACAGTTCCGGAACTGTCGGTATCTTCAACAGAGGTATGAGCCATTTTCTGATGAAGAACATCGGAATCGAACAGGAACGGACGGGAAGGATCACTGATTAAGCGAATGATTTCTTCAATGGAAAGACTTCCGCATTCTTCTGGATTGGCAAACTTTGCGATAAAAGCCGGAAATAATTTGAATTGAAGAATCAGCTTAATCCATCTATCAATCCAGGGCTTTGGAAAAGCCAGATATTTTGCAGGTTCGGAAAGTGAGTTTTTATCGGGCACGGTATCCTCCTTTTTTTAGAATAACAAGTTTTTATTCAAATAAGTACTGGCACAAGGCTATCTTTTTATCTCAATCGTATTCTGAATATTTTCT
Organism: Allobaculum sp. JKK-2023; assembly: GCF_034745455.1. NCBI lineage: Bacteria > Bacillati > Bacillota > Erysipelotrichia > Erysipelotrichales > Erysipelotrichaceae > Allobaculum > Allobaculum sp. JKK-2023. The sequence goes on from NZ_JAYERV010000003.1 coordinate 2,696,471, forward strand.
ATCCACAATCAGCTCTTCAATATTCTTTACCTAAAGAACTGTTGAAGTGATCCTAAATCCGAAGACTACTCAAAAAGCCAATGGGATGGAACTCTGATTCATGTTTTTGTAATTTAATTAGGTTTATTTCCGTCATGCAGATCGGCCAGATCGGGTGAAAACATAAATTTCTAGAGGAAGGATTGCAAACGATGCAATCCTGCTGTAAATCCAGAAATATGATTGGTGCCTTCTCGTGTAATGACTCCTTTCATAGGTCAAGTATAAAACAGATCCTGCGATATCTCAAATATCTACGCAAAATTTACGCATGCTTTTACTTCATGGTTCGCTTTTTCTTATGTTATTCTTGCTCCTATTATTCTTGCTCCGCTTAATTAGCCAGATAACAGATCCGGTAAGGATCTTCCAAACTCTGGCCTGGCCGCAGTGTCGATCAGAGGTTGAGCAGAACACACAAAATATGAAAGTCTTTAGGACATGGAGCGGGAATTCTCGGCCATTCAATGGCCGAGTAGTTCACTACGAATGGATACAACAAAAAGACCTCTTTTCAAAGGTCGGTTTTTTATTACTGTTGTTAAAGTCTGTGCTGCTCCATTGACGGACATTGTAAGGAACTACTTTGGAATGAAGCCACAATTCCTCACTGTTCCAGCAAGAACTGGACTTTCTCAGTCACTTCAGGATCTTTTTCCATTGTCATAGCGACAAGCCCCTGAGTGGTCTGTTCGATTGCTCTTCTTTTTTCAGCTGCTCAGAGTCAACGCTCGAAAGGCCCTTCGCTTCTTAACTCATCCATGGGTGGGGTTGGATGTGCAAAACCCCATGAATAAAAAAAGGGATGTAGTCATTCACTGTTTAAATAGCAGCGAATCATTACAGTCCCTTTTTGTTTATCTTCCATAAAACTGATCTTATGATCTTATGATCTGCCTGCATTGCGCTTTGCTAGGGCAATATCTTTTGTAAGTATCGTTTGCAAGGCTTTTTGCGTGTCCATGCGGATTGGGCGGTGAAACTGACAACTTAGCTGGCTGAGCGGCTTCTGGGCAGAGCAAGAGCGAGCAGGATCTAGAAATTGGTCCGGTTAACGAAGGCCTGGCAGTCAAATGGATACCAGCCTTCACCGGGTTCGAGATACAGGCAATAGCGTGGGGCGCCATCTTCATCGAGTGGTCCATAATGCATCCAGGTATCGCCGTATTTGTCGGCGATCTTTAAGATCTCTGCAAGACAGGGCGCAAAGAAGGGACGGTCAAAGTAGTGAGTGCCCCAGGCCGCCCAGATTTTGTGGTTGGGGAATTTGGAGAGAACTTCATCAATGACTTTGTTGTTTTCATTGATCAGATCCTGATTGGCAAATTCTGTCAGTTCATCCAGATGGGTTGCACGCTGCGGATACAGGCAAAGAATAATCCAGCTGTCATAGCCATAATCGGCAGCAATATGGCGCACGGAACCCAGCGTGGAAGAAGTCTGAGTCGGGGAGCCGACAGACGGGTTGATACTCATGACGATCAATGGATTGTTTCCAACCGTGCCGATGACAAAACGGTTGGCGTTATCTGGTGTGTTTTGATAGATGTATTGTTCTTGAGCCATAAAGGGGGTCCTTTCCAGAAATCCGGCCGATTGAAAAGGGATAAATTCTGGTTGTTTTCATCCAGAATAGATGAAAATTTCAGCTCCAAGAAAAGAGAATCAGCAAAGAACTGAGCAGAAAAGGAAGAAAAACGGAATTGAAATGGTTCACAATTCTTCCGCTTCCCTCAAAAAAAATCCCGCAAGCATATGGATGTTCCGAAAAAATCGACGGATGGATTTCTGTTTCTTTGTCCAGAATAGCATTGGTTTTTGAAAATTCCTTTTCGGATGATCATCAGAATTGACAGAGTGTCGCCATGAAAAAACCGGAAAGGCATTCGAATTATGGCAGCATTGTTCAACAATACGGAAGGGCGAATGTCCTGCCCATTCTGTCCGGGCGGCCCATATGAAAGGATGAATGAAAAATCTGGAAAGATAAAGGGTAAATAAAGATCGGAAGCAGGAGAATAATTGTCTGATCAGAAAGGAAAATTGAATGACGACCGAATAAATTTAACACAATGACGCAGACTGCCCCAAGAAAGCGGGTGAATGGATTCACAAGGCAGTATCAGGGCCAGAATGAAAGACTTGCAAAAGGAAGATGAAAGGGCTTGCGAAGAGTGGAAGGGTACAGGGGATGAAAGCGGCAGGCAAAAGGGTTAGAAAATGGTCTGAAACTGGCTTTTCTCAGTGCGTATCGACAGGAATACTCGAAGATTTCACATCGCAGATCAGTTGCGGCGGCTGACTTTGAAGGATTATATTCATCGATAGTCCGGGCGCGAAGATCTGCTGGCTGGCGTTTGTGTTTCGCGTTCAGACTTTCGAAAAAACCTTCTGATGCATATCTGCCAAAATGGCTGGAAAGACCGGTAGCCTTCCCGTCGTGGAAAGCATTGGTTTTGCTATAATGGGAAGGATAAAGGAAGGTGATTCACTTTGTTAACGGTTTTTGATCATCCCCTGATTAAGCATAAGCTGACAATCATGCGGGATAAGAACACCAGTACCAAAGACTTCAGAGATAATCTTGATGAGATTGGTTCCCTGATGGTCTATGAAGTAACACGAGACTTGCCGCTTGTTGACCACGAAATTGAAACGCCATTGAGCAAAATGTCTGGTTATAAGCTGGCTAAAGACGTTGTTGTTGTTCCAATTCTGCGTGCCGGACTTGGAATGACTTCCGGAATCATGACACTGATCCCGACCGCAAAAGTTGCCCATGTTGGTCTGTTTCGCGACGAAGAAACCCTCGAGCCGCATACGTACTTCGAAAAATATCCGAAGAACATCAAAGATGCGGTCACAATCGTTGTAGACCCAATGCTGGCAACTGGCGGCAGTGCCGTGGCGGCCATTGACATGGTTAAGAAACAAGGCGCACAGAATATCAAACTGGTCTGCCTGGTCGGAGCCGAAGAAGGCGTGAAAAACGTTGAGGAACATCATCCAGATGTTGACATTTATCTGGCTGCTCTGGATGGAAAACTCAATGAAAACGGCTATATCGTTCCAGGTCTTGGCGATGCCGGAGACCGTATTTTTGGAACAAAGTAATGTCTCCTGCTAAGTTCTCTGGTTTTCTGCTGATCAATTTGCTGGTCTGCATCTGGATTGGATATCTTCTGGATTCCTGGACAGGTATGCGCCCGGTGTGGATCATCGTCCTGACTTTGTATGCGATCATTGGAAGCTTTTTTGTTCTTCTGTATCGCAATAAGAAGAAAGGGAAGAAAACCAAATAACAACTATGAGTGATGGACTGAAACGCATCATCAAAGACTCTTTTTACATCACACTCGCACTGGATGCTGTCCTGCTGGTTGTGTTCTGGCTTTTATGGCCGGTATCGAAACGCACCTTGGCCTGCCTGGGTGTTGTCTACGGCAGTGCGGTTGCGATGGCGGGACTTGTCATGATCTGTTCCATGGTCAATGGATTGACTGTGTCCGTCCAGAAAGGAAAGAGCAAAGGAAGAACAGGCTACTATCTGCGGTATGCATTTTACGCAGTCTGCCTGGGACTTGGAGCATGGCTGATGAAATTCAGTGTGCTTGCTATGCTTGCAGGGATTATTGCCCAGAAAGCCAGCCTGGTGCTGTACTCTCTCAAACAACGAAAGGACCGAAAATGAGTGACGTTTCTCAGATTGTAATCCATATCGGCTCCTTTGATTTTCCGATCCACCAGTCGATTCTCGTCTGGCTGGTCATTTGTGTGGTGATGGCCATTGTGGCCTGTATTGCCGGCAAAAAAATTGAAAATGCGGACCCGGCCAAAGCCCCGACAGGCATTGTCTACTGGTCCGAGGAGCTCTACAATCTCTGCCTTTATGTCATTAAGGGCAACCTGAAAGAGCAGACCGTTCATTATCTGCCAATGTTTGGCACGATCATGGTCGGTATGCTGCTTGCAAACCTGGTTGGACTGATTGGCTTTCAGAACCCAACATCCAACGTATCGTTCAACGCAACCCTTGCGCTGATGTTTTTCTTAATGATCCAGACCCACGGCATTACCAAGCACGGTCTTGGTGCCCGCCTCAAAGAGCTGACCGAGCCAATGTGGTTGTTAACGCCTTTGAATATTATTGGAGAACTTGCTCTGCCGATTTCGCTGACCATGCGTCTTTTCGGTAATATCCTGGCTGGATCCATTATTTCTTTACTGATCTACACACTGATCAAATCGATTGCACCCTGGGGCTACCTGGGCCTGACGCTTACCCCGTTTATCCATATGTATTTTGATATCTTCTCGGGCGTGATTCAGACCTATATCTTCTTTACCCTGGGTACCTACTTCCTGGGACAGCAAGTTGTTCCAGACGAAGAATAGTTTTTGTTTTCAGGAAAAGCAGAGACATCTGGAATTCTCTGGACAGCCGATTTGCCTAGCGCAAGTTTGTTCACGACTTGCCTCCAGACGATCGAGAAGGTCTCTGGCTTAAAACTGAAGCAGGCGGACTCTGCTTGTGAGTGATGGTGTCCGCCTTATAAATAAGGAGAAATCAGACATTATGTTTAATGAAGAATTCGTAAGAGGTATGGCAGTACTTGGTGCTGGTATCGCTATGGTCGCTGGTCTTGGTCCTGGTATTGGTCAGGGTTTTGCCGCTGGTAAAGGTGCCGAAGCGGTTGGCCGCAATCCGGATGCATCCGGTAAAATCCAGTCCATCATGGTTCTTGGTATCGCGCTTGCCGAGACCACTGGTATCTATGCTTTGATCATCGCCATTCTGCTTATCTTTGTTAAAGGCTAAGAAAAAGTGGTGAGATCCGATGATTGATTTCAATATTGATAACTACTTAAGAATATCCTGGCCGGATGTTCTTCTGGTATGCATCTCAACATTCATCATCGTCGTCATCTGCAAACATTTCTTCTGGAATAAGCTGTTAGCGTTTATCCAGAAACGGCAGGCACTCATTCAGGACAATATTGACGCTTCTGAAAAACTCAGACAGGAAGCCAAAGTCCAGAAAGACAAATACGATGCCCAACTGGCATCCGCAGGTGCCAAAGCCAACCAGATTATTGATCAGGCCCGCCGCGAAGCGGATGCCGAGAAAACCCAGATCATCGATTCTGCGAAGAATCAGGCCAGAAATATTGAGCGCGCAGCGCATGAAGATATTGAACGCGACAAACTGAAAGCACAGAAAGAAATGAAAGATGCCATTACCGATGTCGCTTTAGCCGCTGCAGGTCAGATTCTTGAACAGGAAATCGATGCCGACAAGCAGAAAGATATTCTCGACAAACTGATTGATCAGGCAGGTGAAGGCAGATGGTAGACAAAAGCCTGCCCTATGCACAGGCTCTGCTGTCCATCGGACAGGATACTGGAGCGGAAGACACTTTTTTAGAAGAACTGGTAAAAACCAGAACCGTCCTTCTGGAAAATGAGCAGCTGATCCAGGTTCTGCGCCATCCGGCAATTTCCAATGTAGAGAAAGAGAAGATGCTTCTCGAAATCTTCAAAGGAGATTTTTCAGAACCGTATCAGGACTTTCTGAAAGTTGTCTGCCGTCATTCGATGGCCGGCTGCCTGGCAGAGATTGCCGACGATTACGCCAGGCTGCTCGACGAAAGCCGTCACATTCAGACGGTAAAAGTCATTTCTGCTGCTCCACTGGATGAAGCACAGAAAGAAAAACTGACCGCTGTTCTCGAAAAGAAACTTGGCGGCCAGGTACGACTGCAGTGCAGCATCGACGAAAAGCTGATTGCCGGTATGAAGATCCAGACCGAAGATTCCGTTCTGGATGCGACCTATCTCGGTCAGCTTGAAAAAATGAAAGAACAGCTTGTCAAAAGCTGAAAACAGGTGATGTGAATGAGTTTAAATCCCGCAGAGATTTCAAAACTGATCAAAGCACAGATCCAGAATGTTGACAAAGATGTAGAAATGAACGAAAGCGGAACCGTCCTCAGTGTTGGGGATGGGATTGCAACCGTTTATGGACTGAAAAACGCTATGATGTCCGAACTTCTTCTGTTCCCGCACGATGTCTATGGCATGGTGCTCAACCTTGAAGAAGACCAGGTCGGCGTTGTTTTGATGAGTGATAATCCGGATATCAAAGAAGGGGATACTGTTAAACGGACTGGCCACGTTGTCGAAGTACCTGTCGGCGACGGCATGTTAGGCCGCGTTGTCAACGCGCTCGGTCAGCCTATTGATGGTAAAGGCCCTATCGAAGGAACCAGCCTGCGTCCGGTAGAACGGGTAGCTCCGGGTGTTATGACCCGTAAAAGTGTATCCGTACCTTTACAGACTGGTCTGAAAATTATTGACTCCATGATCCCAATCGGCCGTGGTCAGCGTGAGCTGATTATCGGTGACAGACAGACAGGTAAAACTGCGATTGCCATCGATACGATCATCAACCAGAAGGGTCAGGGAGTGAACTGTATCTATGTAGCGATCGGTCAGAAAGCATCCACCGTTGCCCAGATTGTTGAAAAACTCAAACAGTTTGGCGCGATGGAGTACACGACCGTCGTTGTCTCCACTGCATCGGAAGCAGCCCCATTACAGTACATTGCACCCTATGCTGGCTGTGCGATCGGTGAAGAATGGATGGAAAACGGCAAGGACGTCTTGATTGTGTACGATGACTTGTCCAAGCATGCCGTAGCCTATCGTGCAATGGCCCTGCTGCTTCGCAGACCACCAGGACGTGAAGCTTACCCAGGTGACGTTTTCTATCTGCATTCCAGACTGCTCGAACGAGCAGCCCGTCTCAATGAAAACCATGGCGGCGGTTCTTTAACAGCCCTGCCGATCATTGAAACCCAGGCCGGTGATATCGCCGCCTACATTCCAACCAATGTTATTTCCATTACCGATGGACAGATCTTCTTAAAGACCGATATGTTCAATGCCGGTCTTCGTCCTGCTGTAGACTCCGGTCTTTCCGTATCCCGTGTAGGATCGGCTGCGCAGGTAAAAGCCATGAAGCAGGTTTCCGGTTCTTTGAAACTGGAACTGGCTCAGTTTGCCGAAATGGAGGCCTTCTCCAAATTCGGATCTGATTTGGATGCTGCAACGGCTGAAGTTCTGAACCATGGTAACCGTCTGACCCAGCTGCTGGTTCAGAAACAGTATTCTCCGCTTTCCATGCCGGAAGAAGTGCTTTCGCTGTTCACGGGCAAATACAAATATCTGCGTACGATTCCAGTCGATAAAGTTCAGGATTTCGAAGATCAGATGCTGATGTTCTTCAAGACCGAACATCCAGAAATTCTCGAAGAGATCGCTGAAAAGAAAGTGCTGGATGACGAACTGACTGCCAGAATCAAGGAGCTGATGGACAGCTTCCTTGAAGATTACAAAGTAAAGGCAGGACTGTAGTATGCCAGCAAGCAAGCAGGCGATTAAAGGAAGAATCGCGTCGGTCGGTTCAACCAAGAAAATCACCAATGCCATGCAGATGGTCGCCAGCGCGAAACTTGCCAAAACACGCACGAACATGGAAAAAAACCGCGAATACGCCAACGGACTCCAGGAAGTTCTCGGTATGGTTCTTGCCAGAGCGGATCAAGGCAGCCGGCTGCTCAAAGATGATCAGTCCAAGCCTTCCTTCCTGTTTGTCATTACGTCCGATATGGGCCTTTGCGGCGGCTACAATGCCAATGTCTTCAAAACCCTTGAAAACCAGCTGCGAGATGTTGATTATGTGGTCATGATCGGCTCTCACGGGGCTTCATGGGCGAAGTCTCGAAATATTCAGCTTCACGAAACGTTCATCGACCTCAATGAAGATGATGCCTACCAGGTGTTGTCTTCTTGCATCGATGAAGCTCTCCGGCTTTTCAATGAGCATAAGATCGGCTCGATCAAAGTGCTCTACACTCGTTACGTCAATACCCTGACTTTCGAACCGGAAGTAGAAACCCTGCTTCCGCCAACGCCGCCAAAAGCGACGCAGGAAAAGAAAGTCAGAGCCCAGACGATTTTCGAACCGGAAAAATCCGTTATGCTCGCTTCGCTGATTCCAATGATTGCCAAATCCGTTCTGTATTCCAAATACATGGAAAGCAAGACCAGTGAACAGGCCTCCCGCCGTATGGCGATGGAAAATGCGACCGATAATGCGGAAGAACTCCTGGATAAACTCAACCTCGAATACAACCGTGTAAGACAGTCTGCGATTACCCAGGAAATTACAGAAATCGTTGGCGGAGCCAACGCCCTGAAGTAGAAAGGATGCGAATCTGTGATGGAAAACAAAGTAGCATCTGCACCAGTCACAAATGACACACAGAATACAGGGGTAGTCACTCAGATCGTCGGTCCTGTTGTCGACATCCGATTTGCCAGCGGCAAACTCCCTGACCTGTTAACCGCAATTAAAATCCCTCTGGCTGACGACAAGTCTCTGACTGTCGAAGTTGCACAGGGAATCGGTAATGACCTTGTTCGCTGCATTGCGATGGGGTCTACCGATGGACTGGTCCGCGGTATGAAAGCAATTGATACGGGAGCACCCATTCAGACCCCAATCGGTGAAGAAGTGCTTGGCCGTATGTTTAACGTCCTTGGCGAGCCGATCGATGAACTTGGTCCGGTCAACGCCAAACACTATGCCCCGATTCATCGGGAAGCGCCAAAATTTGACGAACAGTCAACCACATCGGCGATCCTCGAAACGGGAATTAAAGTAATTGACCTGCTTACCCCATATGCCCGTGGTGGTAAGATCGGTCTGTTCGGTGGCGCCGGTGTCGGCAAAACCGTACTGATTCAGGAGCTGATTCACAACATCGCTTCTGAACATGGTGGTAAATCTGTCGTTGTAGGCGTTGGTGAACGCACCCGTGAGGGAAACGACATGTATTGGGAAATGAAAGAGTCCGGCGTACTGGATAAAACCGTTCTGGTTTATGGCCAGATGAACGAATCTCCAGGTGCCCGTATGCGAGTTGGTCTGACCGGACTGACAATGGCTGAATACTTCCGTGATGTTGAACATCAGGACGTACTGCTCTTTATTGATAACATTTTCCGTTTCACACAGGCTGGTTCTGAAGTCTCCGCGCTGTTAGGTCGTGTACCATCAGCCGTAGGTTACCAGCCAACCCTGGCCACTGAAATGGGTCAGCTGCAAGAACGAATCACTTCGACCAAAGATGGATCAATCACGTCCATCCAGGCCGTTTATGTCCCTGCAGATGACCTGACTGACCCTGCTCCAGCAACAACTTTCTCCCACCTGGATGCAAAAACCGTACTGGATCGTTCCATTGCGGCCCTGGGTATTTTCCCGGCTGTAGACCCGCTGGAATCTTCTTCCCGTATGCTGGATCCTCAGGTCATCGGAGAACGTCATTATAAAGTTGCCCGCGGTGTTCAGGAAATTTTGCAGAAGTACAATGAGCTGCAGGATATCATCGCCATTCTGGGTATGGACGAACTGTCCGAAGAAGACAAGAAGATCGTTAACCGGGCAAGACGTGTCCGTAACTTCCTGTCTCAGCCATTCCATGTCGCCGAAGTCTTCTCTGGAATTAAGGGAGAATACGTTCCTTTGGAAACTACGATCGATTCCTTTGAGAAACTGTTATCCGGTGAATATGACAACCTGCCAGAGCAGGCCTTCATGTTCGTAGGTTCTATTGAAGAAGCTGTCGCAAAAGCAAAACAGATTGAGGAAGACGTCAAGTGATCGATCTCAAGATTGTTACGCCTGAAGGCCGCTATCTTGAAGAACCTGTATCCGCTCTTCACGCCAAAAGTGTTGTGGGTGAATTTACTCTGCTGCCAAACCACATGCCAATTGTCATGTCTTTGGTCCCCTGTAAGCTTACTCTGACGCTTGAGGGTGGAAACAAGGAAGAGTATGCGATTTCTGGCGGTGTTTTACATTTCGATGAAAACAAAGCCACCTTGCTTTGCGATGCCATCGAAGGCAAAGCCGAAATCGATATTCCACGTGCTCAGGCCGCCTACAAGCGCGCCAGAGCACGGATCGAAAAACGTGATTCCACAACCCAGATGCAGCGTGCCGAACTGGCTATGCAGCGTGCCATCAACCGTCTGTCTGTAACTGGCAACCAGCCGAAATAGAAAGGCGATTGATCAGTCTCTGGACTTGTCGAATGCATCAGCCGCTATTCCAGGCAAACCATTACAAGCGCCGTACACTCGTGTCACGGCGCTTTTTTCTGCACGAAAGAGGTGTTTGCCTGCGAGGAGGGAAACAATCGGACAGCAGCCTGAATGGAGCGACAACAGCCGGCTGGTGACAATGGCCAGCAGAGTGGGCAGGCTCCAGAATCAAGTGACAGCAGCCCGAACGGAGCAGAATCAGACAGAGAAAGCGGGAATCAATCAGAAGAAAGCGAACCAGCAGATACTCAGCCGCTCTTTCCCTTCCGGTCGACTTCAGACAATGCCTTTGGAATGCATTGTTCAGGGCGCAATTCACGATATAATTCTCTCAGGCTATCAAGATTATCAAGATAGCGCCAAAAAATCTGGGCTTATTCAGTCCGTTGATCAGACTGAATATCGAGTTCATCCGGCTGCTTTTAAGCTGGCTGTCTGACAAAAACACATTCGAAAAATCAAATCCACTTTAAGGAGGAGTTCTATGAACTATAAAACAGGTGTACAGCTCAAAGACTATACAACTTTGAAAATCGGTGGGGAAGCCGCCCGTTTTTACGAGCCGGAATCTATTGCTGAGATTCAGGAAATTTTAAAAGAACACAAAGAAAGCAATCTGCCGCTGGTGATTCTTGGCAATGGCAGCAATATGTTATTCGAAGATGAGGGCTATGATGGCTCCATCATTCATATTTCTGATAAACTGGCTGGAATTGAGCCAATGGATGAAACAACTGTTCGGGTCTATGCCGGGCAGGAAAACGGCGATCTGGCGCTATGGCTGGCTGATCATGGCCTGGGCGGCTTTGAATTTGCCAGCGGAATTCCAGGTACAGTTGGCGGGGCCGTCATTATGAATGCCGGCGCGTATGATGGGGAATTCAAGGATATCCTGAAATCCGTTGGGTATCTGGATGAAAATGGTGATTTGCACGAAGCTGATGCGACCAATCTGGATTTAGGCTACCGTCACTCCTGGTTTACGGATCATTTTGGGGTGGTTGTCTATGCGGATCTTCAATTTGAACCCAAGCCTTCCAAAGAAGTCCATGCCAAGATTCAGGAACTGCATGATAAACGCTATTCGAAACAGCCAATGGATAAAGCTTCAGCGGGTTCCACCTTCAAGCGCCCAAGCCAGGGCTATGCGTCGGCTTTGATCCATCAGTGCGGCTTGCAGGGCCGGGCAGTAGGCGATGCAATGGTTTCAACCAAGCATGCAGGCTTTTTAATCAACGACGGCAACGCCTCCTGTAAGGAATTTCTGGAGCTGGTGCGCATTGTTGAAGACGAAGTTCTTGCCCAGACAGGCATAAAACTTGATTTAGAAGTGCGTTTTATCCCAAAAAAGACGGATTGAAATCGCTTTCTACAGTTTTTTTGAGTGAGTATGTCGAAAAGATGTGAATATCAGTTGCGATTATCGAGCAACAGTCGTAATCTCTAACCATCCAAAGACGGCAAAGGCGCCGAGACTTCCAAAGACGGGAGTTTCGGCGCCTTTTTCGTTTTTTATAGAAAGAGAGGATGACTTATGGTCAACGAAGTTTTATCTGAGGTTTTCGGAATCTGGTATCTGATCGGTGCATCTCTGGTCTTCTTTATGCAAGCCGGTTTTGCGATGGTCGAAGCTGGATTTACCCGCGCGAAAAACGCAGGCAACATCATCATGAAAAACACGATGGATTTCTGCTTAGGAGCAGTTGCCTTCCTGTTTATTGGCTACTCACTGTTATGTGGTGATGGAAATGGATTCATCGGCTGGGGTCAGAACCCACTGTTCGACTTTGCCGGAACAAACTGGTCTTTATTTACGTTCAACCTTGTCTTCTGCGCAACCGCAGCAACGATCGTATCGGGCGCAATGGCTGAAAGAACGAAATTCCTGTCTTACTGCATTTACTCGATCATGATCTCCCTGGTGATCTACCCAATCGAAGCGCACTGGGTATGGGGTCCAGGCGGATGGTTAACCGCAATGGGATTCCACGATTTCGCCGGATCGGCTGTCATCCACTTTGTTGGCGGCACCTGTGCTCTGATCGGTGCCTCGATGCTTGGACCGAGAATTGGTAAATTCTCCAAAGATGGAAAACCAAATGGTATTCCTGGTCATAACATCACAATTGGTGCTCTTGGCGTCTTCATTCTCTGGTTTGGCTGGTACGGATTCAATGGTGCCGCTGCTGTCAATGGACTTCAGCTTTCTACAATCTTTGCAACAACAACCATCGCTCCAGCGCTGGCTGCCTGCACAACAATGATTTACACCTGGCTGCGTTACGGAAAACCAGATGTTGCAATGACCCTGAACGCAGCGCTTGGCGGCCTGGTTGCCATTACCGCCGGATGTGATGCAGTCAATGCTTTAGGTGCCTTCATTATCGGGATTCTGGCTGGTCTGGTTGTTCCGTTTATCACCTGGCTGCTGGATTACAAATTAAAAGTTGATGATCCAGTTGGCGCTATCCCTGTTCATCTTGGATGCGGCATCCTGGGAACTATCTGTGTTGGTTTATTTGCCTGTGGAACAGATACAATGCCTGTTCCTGTCGGCCTGTTCTATGGCGGCGGCTTCCATCAGCTGGGCATCCAGTTCCTTGGTCTTCTGGCCATTGGTACATGGACTGCCATCACAATCTTTATTACCTTCTACTGCATCAAGAAAACAATTGGTCTGCGTGTGTCTTCCAAAGAAGAAATCCGCGGCCTGGATCTTGAAGAACATGGTCTTGAAACTGCTTATGCCGGCTTTGCAATGGAAACTGAAATGTTATCCGATGACGAACAGCCAATCGTTGAAATCAAAGCTCCAGAAGTCACTCTGGATCAGGCTGTGCCAGCAACCGTAATTGGTGAGGGCAGCGGCATTCATAAAGTTGTTATTGTTTCGGGTATCGATAAGTTCGAACGCCTGAAAAAAGAACTCGAAAAAATCGGTATTGGTGGTATGACCGTTTCCAATGTAATGGGCATGGGTGTTCAGAAAGGACAGCCAGTCTACTACAAAGGTGCTGAAGTCAAATCTCGTCTGTTACCAAAAATGCAGGCTGAAGTGGTTGTATGCAAAGTGCCTGTTGAACAGGTTGTCAAAGCCGCTCAGAAAGCTCTGTACACCGGCAATATCGGTGATGGTAAAGTCTTCGTTTATCCAGTCGAAGATGTTGTCCGCATCTCCACTGGTGCAACTGGCGCCCAGGCACTGGATTACGAAAAATAGACTGCCTGTGACTTTCATGGATTCAGATGCATGATCGGATCCGATTCATGGTCGTGATCTGAACCCTGTCTGAATGTCTTTTGAAATCGGGCCTGATCAAAAAAGACATTCCCTCATCTTCAACCCAATCAAAAACGAATATTTCCACAGCATCCGGAAGGATTCAGAATGCCACGTCTGAATTTTCCTGGATGCTGCCGTGTATAAATAGGTTTTATCCCGTTTTCCCAAGCTTTACCCGGTTTCTGTTCGAATCAGCGATGTCCATTTGCATCCGTTCAAACAGATATTGGACCTGACTTTAAAAAGAACGAACGAGTGATCAGCCTGCCCCACAACAGGCAGACCAATCCACAGGAAATGCTTTTCGGTTTTCGGATCTGTTTTTTCTGCCCTGTTTTGAAGTGGTTTTGAACATGAGCCTGGTCAGAACCTTCAAATCAGCCAAGCAGATCCCTTCTTATTGACTTTGCAGACTGTCCTCCTTTCATCCATACTCTCAAGTCTGCAAACTGACGATGCTAAACCCGCTCCCTTCCGTTCTCCTTAGTAAATCGTGGCAGATTTACAAAACGCCCTCTGACTGTTTGTCCAGAAACAGTCAGAGGGCAGTTTTTTTGTCCTGAAAGGTGAATATGAACTGGACGCTCTTCAGCAATCAGAATGTCCAGGAGCCTGGTTCTTCGTCAAATTCCGGTTCGTATTCTTCTTCGGGAAGGTTCTGGTCTTTAGCCAGAATCAGAAGGTCTTTGCGCCGATTGATGGTCTGATAGCCATTGGCTGCCCAGAATTTTAAAGTTGGTTCATTGTTGGGACGCACGGCCAGTTCAATATGGGCAAAGCGCGCTCGGGCAAGTGCGCCTTCCAGATCCTGAACGATCTGGCGGCCAAGACCCTGTTTTTGCTGGTCAGAAGCAACCATCAACAAGCCAATCCAGGCCTGCATTTCTTTAGGATAGTCCAGAATCAGATCCAGAATGGCCACCAGTTGATCCCCCTGGAAGTAACCCAGATAAAATTTCTGGTCAAGCAGAGTGTGCGGCGGAACGCGGACCAGGTCGGTTTTAACAGAACGTAAAGAAGGCATTGGCGGCTCAAAGCGGAAAAATTTTGGATTGCTTCGCATCAGTTTGAGAATCTGGCCGGCCTGCCGGTCAGAAAGCAGCTTTACGTCAAATTCATTCGACAGATCACGCAGGGAAATCTGATGACGGCAGGGAATTTCCTGATCCCGACACCATTCTTCCAGAATGTCAGCTCCTCTTTCGTTGCGGTACTGGTAATAATCTTCCAGAAGACCTGCCCGGTCCAGCCGGTTTCGGTAATTCTGGAAAGGAGAAGGCTGCCTGAGAATGGTCAGCAGATCCCGGAGAACGGCTTCAGGAACAAAGTCGGTATATTCATCCATAATGTCCAGCTCATGAAGATCGCGGGCTTTCGGAAGCCGTATGAGTTGATGTTTCTGTTCGAGGTCAAGGGCTTCATCCAGACTCATATCCGGATTGCGGTATTTTGGATGGTCAGAAACTTTCCACAAATCACCGGTTGCCACATCCAAGAACAGTTCACTGTCTTTGCCAGTCCAAAAGCATTGTTGGGCAGCGTCTTCCAGATGCAGCATTGCTTTTTCATCCATATCAATTTCCTCTTTCTATTCTGCCTGATTTTGAAAACGAACGGATGACCTGATAGAGGCATCCGTTCCAATTCGGTTTGGGCCATTTCCCAATATGGAGATGGCGCAGATCTTGTATTTCATTTTAATCCAGAGCGATATTTTGCCAACCGAATTTTGGAGGATGTTTTAGTTCTATCCAGAAGACCATCTTTGTTTTGGACTTGAAGCCGGTTTTGGATCAAAGAAAAAGCAGCCAGCATTTTTTTACTGGCTGCGTGCAGGAATTTGAATATCAGAGATCACGATGGTCCGGCTTAGAAGTCCCGGAATGGATTGCCTTCTGGTAAAGCACAGGATAACAGAACAGATCATGAAGGCCATATAGAAATAACAGAGAACGGTACTGACCAGAAATGGATTCCAGGGCAGATGGCCGGATTCATCGACCAGAAACAAAGGAATGCCAATCGCAATTCCATACTGCAAAGCCAGATGGAAGAAGATCGCGAGCACGCTGGCTTTGCCATGGGTTTTCGAATTGACAATTTTCAGGCTGGTCAGCATCATCCCCAGGCTCTGTCCGCGAAAGATCGTCGCAAAGAGGGTGGTGCAGCCAATGCACACCAGCATATACAGTTTGGTCAGCGAAAAGGGGATTTGGGGAAAGGTCCGATCCAGCCACAGACTGATCAGAAAGCAGGCGTACAGATCAATTCCCATCGCCACCGAGCGGCGAAGCAGGGAAACAGTCCGGCCGCGTTCAAAACTGTTGCGATCCATCCGGTGCCGGCTGGGCAGCCATCGCCCGATCCAGGAAACGATGAGTGCGCCTAAAAAACCGCCAAGTGTATTGGAAATCAGATCATCAACATCAAAGAGCCGGTAGTTGCGGGGATAGATCCCCCAAAGTCCTGTCAGCTGAGTTGTCTCAATAAACAGCGAGAACAAGAAGGTATAGAGGATACATCTGGGCAGGCTTTGCTTGAAGTAATAGCGCAGATACATACCAAAAGGCATACACATGAGAATGTTAAAAACATACTCCTTAAACGCCTTGGTCTTGATGGCGGCAATCCAGTATTGCAGGGAGTCTGGTGATCCGTTCAGGTTTTTAAAAATATCGTGAACGAAATTGAAGGGAACCAGCTGCGCTCTGGCCATTTTCAGATTGGATACATATTCAAAACTTGGCAGCGGCAGGGCGGTTAAAAACAGAACCGTCATGACATAGAGCAGAAGCGAATAGACAACCACAATCCGCAAAGACCAGATGGATCCGTACTTATGATAATTCCAGAGAATATAGGGAATCGTGAAGACAAAGGCGACTGCCGGAAAGAAAAAGAACGAGTCTTTAATGACGGAAATATAGGTACTCAAAGTAATCACCTCCAAGAAAGCTGGAAGAAAAAGATTCTTCATAAGACAGGCCTCTTCAAGTATAGCCAGACCAGCCAGACACCATGAAAACATCAATCTTTCACTTCTGTCAGTTCAGTATACGAAAAAGGCTGAAACCAGGAGGAAGCCCTGGAAGATTTCTGATAGAAAAGTAATCGAAACAAGTCCCAAAAAAGCCTGGATTGACCGAAATTCTTCAAGGATTGATTAAAATCCTGAATCCCTGATTGGAATCCCTGATTGGAATCCTTGAAAAGGAAGAGCAGAAAAGGGAAGAGTGGAAAATGAAAAACCAGGTGCTCTGGCCTGGCTTACTTCTTTTCTGGGGGAAGCTGGTTGCGAACCTGAAAAGCGGCCATCAGTTCATTTTGCACAGCTGGGTCACTGACAAGCTGATGATCGATTTCAAAGGCAAGCTGTCCGGTTTTGCTGTTCATCAGCAAGACAACCTGTTTTCCGTTATAGTCAAAACTGCCGCCGGCACGAAATCCCTGCATGGGATCGCCGGCTTTTTTCTGTCGGGCCATATGCGTTCCTTTCCTGCGCTGCTCATAAGCTGGATGGAATCAGTCTGAAACGATCCGCAAAGATCGCCACATCCAATCCAGATCTCTGGCTGAGTTTCAGGAATATTGTAGCGACAGACCGAAAAAAACGACCAGCCAGCGCCGGAAAAAACATTCTTTTTCCGATTCTATGCCCGAAGCGCTATACTATGACATGCATAAAACCTCTTCAGGGCAGGGTGAAATTCCCTACTGGCGGTATACTCCGCGAACCTTCGGGCCGAGCCTGGTGAAACTCCGGCAGCAACAGTTAAAGTCTGGATGAAAGAAGATCTTTTTTTGTGTGCGCTTTTTCCACAGAAAAATGCCAAGAAGCAGTTTTTTGCAGTTTTCTTTGTGAGTGGAGGTGTACATATGAAAAAGATTTCAACAAAGAAAATGACCATTCTGGCACTGTTCAGTGCGCTGGCAGTTGTGCTGTGCCTGTTGTTTCGAGTGCCTTTAGTGCCTTCAGTTCCGTTTCTGACGTATGACCCCAAAGACGTCGTCATCGGGATTGCGGGATTTTTGTATGGACCAGTCAGCGCGTTTATTGTATCGGCCATCTCTTCCTTGCTGGAGCTGATGTTCCATGGCGGCAACATCCTCGACTGGCTGATGGATGTGCTTTCGAGCTGTTCTTTTATCTGCACGGCAGCCTATATCTATAAAAAGCTTCATTCGAAAAATGGTGCTTTTATCGGACTGTGCGCAGGTACAGCGGCGGCTGTGGTTGTCATGGTGATCTGGAACTATTTTGTTACACCGTTTTACTACGGTATGCCCCAGGAAGTCGTCAATGGTCTGCTGCCCGCAATTGCTTTGTTCAATTTCCTGAAAGCTGCCATCAACAGTGTCATCATTCTGCTGGTCTACAAGCCAGTTTCCAATGCGCTGCATAAATCGGGTCTGGTCGATAAACGGGAATCTTCCGTGCCTTCGAATAAGAAGACAATGGCTGTTGTTGGAACTGTAATTCTTGCAACTGTCATTGTGGCGATTCTGGCGACCATGCGTACCCTGGGATAGGGTCCAGCAAATTCTGAACAGAATTCGAATCCAGTCAAGCTTGAATTTCTGAGGATTCTGGTCTGGAAGCCCTTCGAATCGCTGCCATTGTTTCAAAGAGCCAGATGGACTATTTTTCTTGAACTCTTCATCCTGAAAGAGGTTTACAATTCATTTAAGGGATTTGAAAAAGAACTGTTTTGGCGATGGTGCCAACATTCCCTGCCTAAATCATCCCGAAAAATCGGCCTGAAAACCAACTTGACCGAAAAAACGCGTATACTAAACCTGACCCCTAAATAAGGTTCATACTGTCTGATGAACAAATAACTGAAAACTAAGAAAGAGAACGAGGAAAATAATTAAGAATGGAATGCAAGATGAACTTTGAAAAGGCAGCCGCCTTAATGGAAAATAAACTCGGCCCATGGAAAATCATGGCCCTGGCAAGCTGTGTAGACAACTACCCGATGGTACGCAATGTCTCCTGCCTGTTCTACAATGACAAAGTTTATTTCAAGACGGATAAAAATTTCCGTAAGACCCAGCAGCTCTATAAAAACTCCCGCGTGGCCATGTGCTGGAATGGAGTGCAGATCGAAGGAGATGCCGAAATCAAAGGTCTGGTTACCCGCGAACCTGGCCACCGTTTCGAAAAGCTGTACAAACAGTATCTCTGGAAATCCTACAATGCCTACTCTCACGTAGATACCGAGATTCTGGTTGAAGTCACGCCAAAACTGGTTGAAATCTGGGATGAGGATGACCAGGGCGATGCCTATCAGATTTTCATCGACTTTGAAAAGAAAGAAGCCGTTTATAAACCATACGATTAATCTTAAGGCCTGCCGGATTTCCAATCGAGATCTGGCAGGCCTTTTTCTTTAGCCTTCTGAAAGGCAAAATAAGGAGGTCAAAGAGAGAAGAGAAAAGCCTGACTAAAGTCATAGTCATAGAAGCGATAGACGCAATGAAAAAGCCGTCCGGGGATCAGCCATACCCTGTCAGCCAAAGCTGAAGGACAAAAGTGACCAGACACCAGGACGGGGATCCGGCTGCCTGTCAGTGAAGACAGGGCATAAAGACAGAGCATAAAAAAACGTGTCAGTTTCCTGACACGGAGTATTCATAAAATGGGGCGGCTGACGCGATTCGAACGCGCGCATGACGGAGCCACAATCCGTTGAGTTAACCGCTTCTCCACAACCGCCATTTAAGAATGCTTTGTTATAATACAGGGTTGGAAAGAACTTGTCAACAAATTTCTTCAGATAATTTGTTTTTCAAACCTGAGGAGATCGGGCCAAAAACACTTTGAACATTTCTGGTTTGTTTTGAATCCACAAGGTTTCTTTCCGTTGAGTATTGTCGCTGATTCTCAAGAAAAGATCAAGGACAATGACTCGATCACATCGGTTTTTAGCAGGTTTCAGACTCCTCTGCGAGCAGTGTGCGATAATTGATGTCAATTGAGTGGAGAAACGATTGAGAAAGACCATTTCTATGGCTGCTTTCTCAGATCATTCTTTTACAGATCTCGTGGCGAAAAAAGTTGGGATGTTCAGCTCATGCAGTCTGCCAGCACCGGCTGTATCTTCGTAAAGAGCAGTCAGTTTGAAGCCGGCTTCCAGCTGGCCGCCAATCTGTTCTTCGAGCGAATGCGAGAATTGAACGCCTGCATCTTCCCTTTGAAGCTGTTCCATCTGTTTCTTGTTTTTGAGGGGATTAAATGGCATATGGTTGATGATCATCTTTTCCTCTTCATCCACCATATAAATAAGGGGATGATTCATCCCGGCAATCAATACGCCGCCTTTTTTCAGGACCCGCCAGCATTCCTTCCAGATCGGTTTGACATCCTCCACATAGCAATTGGAGACCGGATGAAAGATCAAGTCAAATTCTTCTGCTTCAAACGGCAGCCGCTTCGTCATATCCGCGCAAACGATCCGGATTGGATAGCCTTCTCTTTTGGCTACAAGTCTTTCATTTTCCAGCTGTTTAGACGAATAATCCAATACCGTGCAATCGGCTCCGAGAGCGGCAAAAATCGGCATCTGCTGTCCGCCGCCGCTGGCCAGTCCCAATATCTTCTTTCCTTTCAGATCTCCAAACCATTCGTGCGGAACAGGCCTGGTCGGCGTTAAAACCACCTCCCATTGATCGTGTCTGGCTGCTTCAAATTGTTCATGCGAAATTGGAATGCCCCATTGCCAGCCAGCCTGCACCCATTTGTCGATCGTCTGGGCATTGATTTCTTGATAATTCATTGTCTGCACCTCCTTGTTGAAATCATCGACACCATTTTAACAATTGATGATACTTTGGTTCCTTACAGATTTTATTTATTTCTGAATTATATTGAAATTCATCAGAAAGCAACTTCGAAAAAGAAATTCCAGATCTAACGGTATCCGAAATTTGCAGGCCTGGTTCTATCCCGACAAAAACAGGACTGAAGGGACAATGCGTTCTGGATGATTGTGAGAATTCAATCAATAAAAGACATCGGATGTACAAATGTTCAGAACCGAAATGAAGCATGGAAAGCATAGAAAAACGGCTCTTCCGTTCCAGAACAGAAGAACCGCGGACTGGTGTTTTACGTTTTAAATGCCAGACAAAGGATCAGACAGGATGTAGACGCTCGATTTCGACTCTATCAAGTGCTGATCCTTTTTTTGCGGGCAGCATGCAATCAGAAGCCGGCGTGGTGAAGTTCCTGAATCAGCGCTTTGCGGCGGTGGTTCATTTCTTTGAGCTCATACGCAAACTGCAAAGCTTCATCGTGTGTGGATGGATGATCCGCCGCTTTGCGTAAGGCGGCAGCCAGACGATGGTAATCATGACGTTCATTGGCTTGATCCGCAATGGAATGCGCTGCATTGAGCCAGAGCCTGGCCGTACGATCTGGATCAACGGCATTCAGACGATCTTCATAGTCAATCAGATCATGAATTTGCGGCTCTTTTTCAAGAACGGCTAACAGTTTGTCATCCAGATGCAGCCGGTCATAAACAAGAATCAGCAGCTCAGGCGAGGCTGTAGTTTCCAGTTTCTTCAGGTCTTCGGCCCATTCATCATCCGATTCGAGCTTTTTAAGCAAAGCCAGGTCATCAGGGTCAGCCGCATCGAGAACAAAGATCAGTTCTTTGAGCTGACGGACGGCTAAATCCGGCTGTTTTTCGATCTGGTAAATCTGGATCAGCAGGCGGCAGACTTCTTCTTCCTGCGAGCTGGAAAGCGTACTGGCTCTGGCTTTTTTGAGCTGGACTTGTGCAAGGCCAGGACGGTTATGTTCAATCGCCTGATGCGCTTTTTTCAGCAGGGCCTGTGGGGACGATCCATAGGTCTGCATGAAGCTTGTCGCCGACTGTTCAAGCTGTGGGAAGGCAGCAACCAGATCCAGAATGGCGTTCAGAAGCTGGTGGCGTGCAGCGACAGAAAGGGAATAGTCATCGGCTTGATTAAGAACCGAAGTGAGCAGATTGAGCTTGAGCAAAGCCAACTCTTCTCGATCGAAGTATGGCTTTTCAACCAGGTGGAGCATTGGAAGATCAATCATTGTCCGAACAGGACTTGCCAGATGGTCTTCCATCCACGAGAATGTATCCTTGACCACTAAAGCCGGGGCACCAGCCAGCAGATGGTCAAGTCTGGAGAAGATCTCGTGAACCAGGAAATTTGTTTCCAGTTCATCGTCCATACGAACAGATTCATTGAGATCATTCAGAATATTCCTTAAAAGATCAGAAGCGCTGGCTTCCTGGCGGCTGGCAAACAAAGCAAGCAGCTGGTCATCCAGCCAGCTCAAAAAGGCTCTGGCCTGACGGGATGCTTCGCGTTCCTGGAAACTTCCATCTTTGAGCAGGCAGGCTTTCAGCCGGATATGCGCTTCCTCAAAGATCAGGCCGATGGCCTCTGGATTGGTTTCCAGAGAACCGGCCAGAATGAAATCCTGGAATTCAGGGTGCATTTTGCCATAGGCATTTAATAAGGCAGAAAGATCACCCGAAGACAGCTTCTGTAACAAGGCTTCAAAGTCATAGGGCTTATCGGTCTGGATGCCTGTAAAAGCAGTCCTTGAAGATTCTGCTTTTGGAGCATCGGCTTTGGAAGGTGCATCGGTGAATGCTTCTTCTTTGACCGGTTCAGGGCTGCCCACCAATTTTGTTTTTACGGCTGGGGGTGTGAAGGCATGGATGTCTGGTCGTACTGTCGGCTCCTCATCTGCCGGCGCTGTCCTGGCCTGCGGCTTCTTTTCTTCAAAAGCAGGCTGTGAATGCGTCCTTTCAGATTCAGCCTCAAAAGGAGTGATCTTTACCGTACTGGAATCAGAAGCGGTCGGCTGCATTTGCGGCTTTGACTCAACCGGAGCAGCTGGTTCTGGCGGCTCTGGTCGGAAAAAGGCGTTTTCTTTTTCTGGCTCTGATTCCGGTTTGGACTGAGTCTGCAACGGAGATTTTGTATCAGGGTGAAACGGATCCCAGAACCAGGAGGGATGTGGCTGGTTATTTCGCTCTGGCGCTTTAAAGGTGGACGGCTCTGGCTGCTTTTGTGTCGGCAGGGGTTCATTTTCTGGCTTTTGAAGATCCTGCTGGTTTTGAGCCTGTCTGGCAGCATTCATCCATCTTTCAAACGGATCTGTGAATTCATCTTCTGGATCCTGCAAAGGCTTTTCAGGTCCTGGCCTTTGAGATGCTTCTGTGGCAGCTTCTGGCCGAACAGACTCTGGCTTTGAGTCTCTGACTGACCAGGAATTGAATGGTTCATCGCCTGATTTTTTTAAAGCGGCAGGATCCGGGTGCCAGTATGGTGCACGATCTGGTTCAGTGGCTTTTGGTGCTGGCTTTGTTGGAGTGTGGTAAGCAGAAGATTTAAAATCAGCTTCTGGTTTTTTGAAATCGGCTCCTGGTCCTTCAAAAGCCGATGGCTTTTCTTCTTTTGGAGCCTGTTCATGAGGATGGATGGGAGCGCTTGGGGTTTCCAATCCAAAAAGTTTCTGGAGTTCATCCAATAATGGGTTGGCAGGCATCGAATCATCTGAGGAAGGTGGAGTCACTTTGGGTGTGGCAGGTCCGTCGGGATGAGACCAGGATGTCTTGGGAGCTTCTTTAACGGGTCTTGAAGTCCTGCCAAATGGAGAGGCTTCAGGGCGCAAATAAGCATTTGGATGAGGGATCTGGCGGTCTTCTTTTGATGGGGATTTTGAGGGGGTGTCTGGCGTTTTTCTGGAGGAAGAGGCATTGTTTTCAAGGGCAAACAGCAAGGCGGCTTCATGTTCGCAAAGCTCGCCGCGTCGTCCTCGAAAGCAGGAGCAGGAAATGGAATCAACATATCCATTATCAATGACAGCCCGGGTCTGGTACCCTTCAGGGTTCGAAACGAAATAGGTGTTGTTGTTTTTCATGATCGGTCCCATTTCGTGATTCTGGAATCGACGCCAGCCCTGCATCAGCACGTTCCGGTTAAAACTGTCTTTCCAATCCATAAAATCATCCTTTCTATCTGAGATAAAATTTTTGTGCGCAATGAGTTCTGAATCCAGGAAGATCGTTTCCTTGCGCGCATCATCTTCTATTTTAGGGCGTGTTGACACACGCATCCCCTGAGATGCGCACAGAAAGTCCTTCAAAAAGACAGAACGGAGCAGATAGCCGGATTGAAAAAGAAGCCTGCAGCTGGGCGGAAAAAAGAAAACTGGAACCAGATCAAGATCTTGGTTCCAGAACGGCTGCAAAATTCGTTTTTCCTTTGTTCAAGCTATCGGTGTATTTCCCTGACCTGTTGGCCAGACAGTTAGCGGCGAGTTTAGAAGAGCAGTATTATTCCATCCACTGAGGCTGCGCCTTTTTGCGGATGGCAAAAAATTCACCATCCTTGAAGGCAACGGTCCATGTCAGTCCAGTACCGACTTCAATGCATTTGGTCCCCGGGACCGGTTTGCGCGCAGCGTGGTTAGCGGTGGAAGAAAGGATTCGGTAGCCAAATCCGGCGTGTTCATTCTCTTCAACTCTGACCCAGGCGTGATTACATGATAAATCCATAACTTACACCTCTCATTTTCTAGATTCTCTCTCAGACAGCGCAGCTGGTTGGATGCGGTTAATTTTAATTTATACATTTAAAGCATTAATGCGAATTTCATACTGATCAAAACCCCTCCTTTGTGCAGAAATGAGGAGGGCCGCTCTCATCGAGGTGGAAGCGGAGGGTTAGTGCGAAGAGAAGAAATGAAGTTGAAATAAAGAAAGATAAAACGACTACGATTTGAGTCATCAAACAACTGGTCTGCTGATGAAAACTATAATAAACCAAAATCTGACCTAAGAAAATAAAGCGGTTACATAAAGATTGTATAAATTTCTTAAATTGTCTTTATTTAAAGATGATTTCATCTAAAATTGTTTTGGAAAAAATCAAAAGAAATTTTATTTGCCTGTGGGATTGAGGAATATGCCCATAAATCATACAGTTTTTTGGTACGCCGCAGTCCCTGAACCAGCTTTACGGGGGCTACATAAAGATTTTAAAAGGAAAGATTTGTCTTTCTGATAAGCGGCCTCTTTTTCCGTTTTATAAGGGCCCGCTGAAATGGATTAAGATAAAGTTAATATCGCAAGGGGCAATTCGGATCATGCAATAAGTACCATTTTTGATACGGAAAAATCCGGACTTGACAGCTTTGATCAACCTGGATGCTCTTTTGGATTTCTCGTGCCAGGATTGATCAGATGAGACCGTATAGGTTAGGAAGGGATTGCAAACACCGGGAAAAACAGGGTCAGGTTTGGAGTTGGCCGTGATCCCGCTATAATAACTGCGACAGATAAGGAGTTTGTTCATGTCACACTTTGAATTTAAAACAGAAATTCCACAGGCGGAATTTGATGCGTTTGCGAGCAGTCATGCCCTGAGCAACCTGTTACAGAGCTACAACTGGTCGAAAATCAAATCCAACTGGGGATCGATGCATACAGGCGTTTACCAGGATGGCAAGCTGGTGGGGACTGCCCTTGTTTTGATCAAACAGCTGCCAATGGGGTTCTCCATGTTTTACATCCCCCGCGGACCGATCATGGATTACACCAATTCTGAGCTGGTGAGCTTCTATTTCAGCGCCCTCAAAAAAGAAGGCCGCCGACATCATGCTTTGTTTATCAAGATGGACCCAGCCATTGAAATCGGAAAATATCCTTCCAGTGATCAAGATCGCCCGCGCAACGGCAACGAAAAACTGGTTTCTTCCATTGAAGCGGCCGGAGCCATTCACCAGGGATTCGTTCTGGATCTTTCCCAGGCTATTCAGGCCAGATTTGCCTCGATTCTTGATAAACCGGAAGATATCCTCCAGGCAATGCCCAAGAAGACGCGTAAGCTGATTAAGGAAGCAGAGAAGCGACATCTTGAAATTATCAGCGGCCGGGATGAGCTGCTCGATGACTTTGCGGCGCTGGTTGAAATGACGGAATCCCGCAAGCATGTCAGCCTGCGCAACCGCGACTACTTTGCGCATCTGATTGATACCTATAAAGATGATTCCATCATCATGCTGGCGATGTGTGATCCAGGAAGGATTCTGGCCGAATGCCAGCAGAAACTGGCTGATCTCGAAAGCCAGATTGCTGCTCTGCCAGAAAACCAGAAGAAAAAGCGATTTACGCTCGAAGAGCAGAAAGCCTCAGCTCAGAAGGATATTCATAATATTGAGGAAATTATCAATACTGTCGGTTCAGATCGACCCCGTCCAATTGCCGGGGTGCTGACCGTTAAATACGGAAGATCCTGCGAAATGCTGTATGCGGGCATGGATGATCGTTTCCGCCGCTTCATGCCGCAATACAAAACCTACGTTGAAAACTTCGCCTGGGCTTTTGAGAAAGGCTGTGAGGAGTTCAGCATGGGTGGCGTGGAAGGAAGTCTGGATGATGGGCTGACCCACTTCAAGGACAATTTTGCGCCAATGATTCACGAATATATCGGCGAATTTGACCTGCCTGTCTATGGCCTGCTCTATAAACCGGCCAAAGTTCTCTATGAAAAGAAGCGTTCCCAGTTAAAAGAAGCCTAGACACTCGCTCTTCGCCAAAATCAGGGCTGAAAGCGAAAACAGCGGGCCGCAGGGAAATTCAGCCAGAAATGAGTCAGAAACAATCAGTCTGATTCGAGTAAGACCAGAACATAGTCAATGACCCCACCCAAACTGCCTAGCAATTTGGATGGGGTATCCTTGCCTAACAGGATGAAAGGGACAGAAGATGAGAAAACGAAAAGATCGAACCCGATGGGCCGTGCTTGGCCTGAGTGCCTGCCTGCTTTGCGGATGCCAGGCTGGGACAGGCGAGGCTTCTAAGAGCAGCTATTCAGGCCAGTCAAGCCAGACAACCGGATCCGTTGCTGCCTGTGCACCCGACGATTCAAAGTGCGAAACAAGCCAGACAACCGAAATGCCTTCAGAAAATGATCGAATTGAAGCGTATAACCAGATTGTTTCAGACTTTACAGAAATCAGCTTTGATGAGGCCATCTCGCTTTTTGAAAACGGAAAGAGCGGTCTGGTGTACTTTGGCTTTTCCCGTTGTCCGTGGTGTGAAGAAATCGTTCCCTTGTTAGACAAGGCGGCCAAAGAGCAGGGGGTTGAGGTTTTGTATGTGAAAACCCGTGATGCCATGAAAGAGCGGCTGTATACCGATGAGCAGCGCGATCAGATTGCACCCTATATCGGAAAGTACCTTCAGGACAATGACGAAGGGGTGCCAACCCTGTATGTGCCGTTGGTTCTTGCGATTCAAGATGGCAAGGTTGTCATGGGCCATCAGGGAACTGTTGAGGATCATGATGCCCATGAAAGACTGATGACAGAAGACGAAAAGAAGAAGGTAGAAAACGCCATGGATGTTCTGGCTGCGACCATGAAGTAAACCATGCCAGAAACGACTGGTTTTACCGCCTTGAATTTTCAAATCAGATACGAGGGATGAAAGTCCCTTTTATTTTGGGCAGGCTGCTGGATCTGCTGTTGGCAATTTGAAATGAAAAGATGGGCAAGAAAGCTGTTCAAAGGTAAACTGAGATTGAAAAAGCGGCTCGAAATCGGGCCTGAAGCTTTAAAAATCTAAAAAGCCATGCAGCACTGGCTTTAAGCAAACGCGTTTCTTCAATATCTGAAGGATCTGAAGAAGCGCAGACCAAAGTGACGGTAAAAATATTTAGCCGAAGAGATTGCGAAGATAAAGAGGAGAATCCTGTGACAGAACTTGAAAAAATGCATGCTGGCCTCTTATATGACGCCAACTATGATCCCAGACTGATTGAACTACGGGCACATTGTGCTGATCTTTGTATCGAATATTCCAATACACTTGTTACCAATTCCAGACGGTATGATCTTCTAAAACAACTGCTGGAGGTTGAAGAACTTCCTGAGGGACTGGATATTCGTCCGCCATTTACAGCTGACTATGGCAGCTTGATTCATCTTGGCAAGCGGGTTTTTATCAACGCCAGTTGTTATTTGATGGATGGCGGGGGAATTACCATTGGCAACGATGTTTACATTGGTCCATATTGCGGCTTTTACACCGCAAATCATCCCCTGAATTATACCCAGCGCAACCAGGGGCTGGAAATTGCGAAACCGATTGTGGTTGGCGATAACTGCTGGTTTGGGGCAAACGTATCTGTTATGCCAGGCGTAACGATTGGTTCGGGGTGTGTGATTGCAGCTGGCAGTGTGGTGACCAAAGATCTGCCGGACAATGCCCTGGCTGGGGGAGTCCCTGCCAAGGTTATCCGCTTCATTGATCAGAATGAACGCCAGGACTGAGCCAGGACAGAATTCGATTTGCAGATTCATGGATTCTCACTCTGTGAAAGGGCTGTTCTGGCAGCCAGAGGCAAAATGTGTTCGAAGCAGGAAGAATGGAGCGGGATCTGAGATAATTTAACCCTGAAACGCGATGAAAAAGGAGGCAGCCAATATGTTGGAAGATAAAATTCTGTTGTTTCTGGAAACTGCAAGACGACAATCATTAAACAGAGCCGCTGACGCCATGGGAATTGAGCAGGATGAGGCGGAAGAAATGATTCGTGCCCTCGAACGCAGGCTTAATCTCAAGCTGTTCTCCGAATTTCAGGGTAAAAAGCGGCTGACCCGGCTCGGCGAGAAATTCTATCATGGCTGTAATCGTCTTGAAGAAATGGCCAACGAACTGCTTGAAGAGATGGATTACACCCCGGTTCCGCAGATTCAGATTGGCTTTACCGGCACCCGGGATAATCAGGGGGTTATCGATCTGGTCAGCCAGTACAAAAGCCAGAATTCACAGGTGACGTTTACCTTTCGCAAGGAGGATATCCCTGGGCTGAAAAATGCTCTGGTTGGTGGGGATGTGGACATTGTCTTTGGTCTGCGTTCTGCCTTTGATGAGGACCCAGAGCTGAAGATGGTGGATCTGTTTGAGTATCCACTCTGCCTGATTGTGCCCAAGGATCATCCGTTCGAAAAGAAGAAAAAGATCGCAGTTGAAGATCTTCAAAATGAAAATATTGTTGTGCTCGACCGCCGGCAGGCGGTGACCTTCTTCGTGGATCCGTTGGTTGCCTGTGGCTTAAAAAGAGGCGGTGCCGCGTGGCAGTCAAAAGCCCGCAGTCTGGATGATCTGATTAAAACGGTTCGTCTGGCCAATGGCGTTGGTCTTGCGGTGAAAGAAAATCTGGACCATGATCGACTCAAAGATGAAAAGTTCACTCTGATTGATCTGAAGTTTCCATACGCAGCAATAGTGCGTGATCCGGAAGAAAGACCGGAGATTATAAATTTTGTAGAAGCAGCGGTGGAGTATTTTTTGCCGGAGGCCGCCAAAGAACGGGCTAAAAAAGCCGAAAAGAGAGCCAAAAAAGGTGGAAAGAGCAGCGAGTAAAAATGCTGCTCTTTTTTATCGACCGATAAAAAATCCTGGCTGAAGGCAAACATCAGCAGGGAACACAGAGGATTGAAAAATCTGCGGCTTAGAAGGTTCCAGTTCACACCTCTGGTTATTACAACAGGCGGCATGAACGGTGACTTTTCTTCAGAGTCCCCATTGCGATACTTCCTTATACAGTGACTTGTCTGCTATCACTCCATAGAGCTGTCGACTTGATCTCATTTCCATTCAAAATTACCTTTTCCAGCCCCCAGCTCAAAATGGTACTTCACAAGTCCGGTATCCACTCCGGTAAAAATGCCGTTATCGCAGGAAATAGAAACCTTATTTCCTTTTCCTCGGATTGAAAATGCCTGTTTTGCGAGTGCTGTAGGGGCTAAAAGTGCTGCTTCTACACCATTTTTAAACCAGTCCGGAGCGTCACCTTCATAAGCGCTGACATCAGATGCCTTTTTGGACTTATGAGGCACACCTTGTGTCTGACCAAAACCTACGGCAATGATCCCTACCGGCGTTGCGCCCTCTGACTTCTTTTGAACCCCCTTGCGATTAAAGGTTCCGCCAACCCACCATGTATTCAAACCTAACGTCTGCGCATACAGCATCAGATCTGCACCGCAATACCCACAGAATTCATCAGCTCCTTTAGGACCTGCCATAATAAAAAAGTTATTCACTCCCTTAGCGAGGATCAGCTGAATCACTCTCGGTATTGCGGTGTTGTTATTGGTTATAAGCTTAATGGATAGACCATAATGTTCATTATTCCATCTGACGCGTTCATTGAGCAACGACACGATATCCTTTGGAATCGCCTCGTCCGTGTATTTTCTTACCGTGTGTTTTTCGCACATTGCCTGTTTCATGTCCATACATTAATTCTCCTGCTGATTGATTTCTTTTGCTCTTTGTGCCATCTTTTTTAGGCTTGATGAAACACTCTCTGTTTCTTCTGTTGTCATGTCCTGCGTTATAAAATTTGTCCATCTTTTCTGGAGAGTACGAATTTGCGCTTCAGCATTCTTTGCCTTATCGGTCAGATATACTCTTTTTGCCCGGTAATTGCTCTCGTGTGCTTTTCTTCGAACAAGCCCTTTCTTCTCCATTCCCTGGATTGTTCTTGTCGTTGCCGCTTTATCTACGGTTATCGCAGCGGCCATTTCTTCCTGAGTAAGTCCGTCTTTTTCATACAGCTGTGAAAGATACATCAGTTCCGATGCTGTAATCTCCACCTCAGAGAGTTCGTGTTTAAAGAACAAATTCAGCTGCCGCATCAATACAGTCATACATGTTCCGACTTTATCCATATGCATTCCTCTATTCAGTTGATAAGTCAACAATAGCTGTGTTCTATTGACTTGTCAACTGAAGGGATGGAACAGCATCTGTCAGGGATTTGATCCTCTCAAATAACTTTTAAACGATCTGTAAACGACCTGGCAAAAATTCAAACACAGTCATCCTATTCTGGGTACGGTTCTCGTAACCTGCTGTAATAAAAAGTTGAGGAGTGCTGTTCAATTCTTCTGCTGACAGATGGTGTGCAAAACAGGAATTAGCCAGATAAGGAGCAACTTAACCGGAGCGGGTCGATCGATTTCCCAGAATATTACGAATAAAACCGAATTGAAGTTAGAATTGGGTTCAATGCAGAGAAATTTGCTGCTGAACTGTATTCGGATATGAACAGTAACTATAGAAGCGTCGATGAAATAAAAAAACTCACGGATCTCCGTGAGTGAATGTTCAAATGGAGCAGATGAGGAGAATCGAACTCCCGTATCAACCATGGCAAGGTCGTGTTCTACCATTGAACTACATCTGCATAAATGGCGGTCCAAACGGGACTCGAACCCGCAACCCCCTCCGTGACAGGGAGGTACGCTAACCAATTGCGCCATTGGACCTTTAAAAATGGAGCAGATGAGGAGAATCGAACTCCCGTATCAACCATGGCAAGGTCGTGTTCTACCATTGAACTACATCTGCATAAGTGGCGGTCCAAACGGGACTCGAACCCGCAACCCCCTCCGTGACAGGGAGGTACGCTAACCAATTGCGCCATTGGACCAATTTGGCGGAGAAGGAGAGATTTGAACTCTCGCACCAGTTTCCCGATCTACACCCTTAGCAGGGGCGCCTCTTCAACCACTTGAGTACTTCTCCAAGGATGTGCCGTCTCTTGACTGCCTCGTTATAATAGCATGTCATCTGCGTCGGATGCAAGCACTTTTTCAAAATATTTTTTTGAAGAATTTTTTGAGAACTCGTTCGAAGAAATATTCAGGAAGAAATATTCAGAAAGTTTTGCATGCCATTCGCTTCGGGCAGGAACAATAGTATCATTTGAGCTATCATATGTCACGCAAATTCTTTAAAAAATAGTCTGAAACTGAATATCATCGATACCTATCGTAGAAATCGGGAGGATATTTCAGGTGGTCCGGGATTTGGCGGATCTTTGAAAGGTCTGAAACCTGCTTTGGCTGGCATTTTTCTTTACGGCTCAGACGATATCTCTGGGCTATCGATCGGACGGTCAACAAAATCCTGTCGAGAACAACTGCCAGGTCAAAGACTGAAATGGTCATAATCAAAATACAGGAAAGGACCAAAATCAAAATACAAAGGGTGAAATTCTGCGTATGAGAAAGCATGAAGATTAAAGATTATCGTCTGGATGATCGCCCTCGGGAAAAAGCTTTGCGCTTTGGACTTTCATCCTTATCTGATCAGGAGCTGATCTGCCTGCTGATTGGATCCGGGACGCAAAAAAAAGACGCTTTGCAGATCGCGCAGGACTTGCTGGAAGCAAGCGACAATCTCCATCGTCTTCCTGAGCTGACCTATCCACAGCTGACAGCCATTGAAGGCATCGGGCGGGTACGGGCCTTGCTGATTCAGGGCGCCCTTGAGTTAGCAGCGCGTTGTCATTGTCAGAAAGCCTGTGCGCAGATGGTCACGATTGCCAACACGGATGATGTTGTGGAATGGTTCCAGGCCGAATATGGAAACCAGAAGCAGGAACACTTTGCGGCCTTGTATCTGGATACGAAAGGTCAGATTATCAGGCATTGCCTGCTTTCTTTAGGAACGCTCAACTGTTCCCTCGTTCATCCAAGAGATGCGTTTCGGGAGGCATTTTTGTGCAATGCAGCTTCTGTGATTTTTGTACACAACCATCCATCCAATGACCCAAATCCATCTGATGAGGATCTCGAACTGACGGCCAAACTGCTCCAGACAGCGGGGATCTGCCAGATCCAGATGCTCGACCACATCATTGTCGGCCGTGACAGCGCCTTCAGTTTCCGGGCTCATCAACTGCTTGATTGAATCCCATTTGACAGGCCTTTATAATGGATAGACAGAATTAAGGGGAGGGGACCACATGCGCCGTTTATCCAGAATGCAGAAAATTCTGATCTCACTGATCAGTTTCTTTCTCGTCTTGAGCTGCCTGATGCTTTCGCTGCGGCAGAATACAATTTCCGATCTTGGCTACAGTGCCTGGACATACATCCGCTATGGGTTGTTTGAATCACCGGCGACATCGGTCTCAAATGCGCTGACAGATTTTTCCAATCTCTGGCATGCTTACCAGGACAATGTCTACCTCAATGAGCAGCTCGCCAACCAGCGCTCTTATCAGACCCTGTATGCTCAGGAGCATAATCGAAATCTCGAGCTGCAGGGGCTGCTGGAGCTGAAAAACTCCATGCCTGAGGCGACTCAGATTTCGGCTCAGGTGCTTGCCCGTCCGGGCCAGACTTGGAATCAGACCTTTACGGTTTCGGCTGGGTCGGCCAGTGGCGTAGAAGAAGGGATGGCTGTTGCTTCAGCGTATGGTCTGGTCGGCATGGTCAGTGAAGTCCAGACCAATACTTCGACCGTTACGCTGCTGACAAGCAACGAGCTGCCTAACGATTTTGCCATCCAGATTTCCATGGATGATGGCTCGACAGTTGAAGGGGTCTTTCAGGGCTATGATGCTGCAGCCAATCGTTACGAAATCCGGCTGTTTGACCATGAAGCGGTCGTGCTGCCGGGGCAGAAGGTGGCAACGTCCGGCAAAGGTGGTGTATATGCATCGGGTTTGATGGTCGGGACAGTCACCGGAACGGTCATGAATGATGATGCAGTTGTTTCTACGGTTTATGCCTCACCGGTTGAAGATATCAGCGGATTTTCCTACGTAAATATCTTCTCGAAAGGAACACCGGCGCCATGAAAAAGACCTTTGGTATTCTTTTTGGCTTTTTCTGCCTGGCGATGCTTGACTCCATCTTCGCATTCGCCTTTCCGATTGACTTTACCTATACAAAGATGTCAGCTGCCTGGCATTTCTATCTGGCCGGCATCCTGGTTTTTGTCCGAGACAAACCCTGGCTCAACCGGATGCTGATCGGGGCCTTTGCGGGGATTATCCGGGATTTGTTCTTTACTGGAACGTTCCCGTTCTGCTTTCTTTTCTACCCACTTCTTGGGCTGGCTGCTGGCGTTTATCAAAACAAAGCCCGCAGCATGGAGTCAGCCTGCGTGATTTACATTTCGCTGATCTTTCTGGTGGATTTTATCCCCTATCTTTATCAGCGGATGACGGGGATCACCAATGTGTCTTTGTTTACCTGGTTCTACCATATTGAACTGCTGACGATCCTGACCAGCAGCCTGGTCGTGATTGCCACCATCTATGTCGATCTGGTCATGGATCGTTTCTATCTGTTTCAAAGCCGGATGATCAAACGCAGCCAGAATCGCAGACGGCTCATTGACCGCCGCAAGGTTCCCAATACCAATCACCCCCGACCTTCGGCCTGACAAAATCTGAATCTTGTTGGTTTTCCTTCAGATGAAGCCATTTTTCAGATTGAAAGATTGGATTTTATAGATTTACAGACCAAAACCAGCCGGATTGTATCCGGCTTTTTATCTGTTCAGGATGAATTCATAGAACGCAAAAAACCATGCTAGAATTGTCAGAGAGGTGTGTTTATGAAAAAACTGTTGCTTGTAGACGGAAACTCCGTCCTTTTTCGAGCTTACCATTCAACGATTTACTCCAACCCAATGTCCACATCAACCGGAATTCCGACCAACGCGGTTTTCGGTTTTATTACCATGCTTCAAAAAGCGATTTCCCTAACAGAACCGGACGCGATCCTGGTTGCCTGGGATGCCGGCAAAAAAACATTCCGGCATGACAAGATGCCTGATTATAAAGGAACCAGAAAGCCTCTGGATGAGGAACTGCTCGTTCAGATGCCGATTGTCCGTGAATACCTGGATGCGGTGCAGATCACCCGCTATGAGCAGGAAGGCTATGAAGCTGATGATATCATCGGATCCATGGCCGGTTCGGATCCAGAAATGGAAACAGTGATTCTGACCGGAGATAAAGACCTTTTACAGTTAGTTGATGATCATACCAAAGTCATCATGATGAAGCGCGGTGTGTCCAATTATGAACTGATGGACGAAAAAGCCATCTGGGATAAATATGAACTCAAACCCCAGCAGATCATTGATTTAAAAGGTCTGATGGGCGACCCTTCCGACAACATTCCAGGCGTCAACCGCATCGGTGAAAAGACCGCATTGACCTTGCTTCACCAGTTTGGAACCATTGACGGGGTCTACAAACATATCGATGAAATCAAAGGCAAACGCAAAGAATACCTGCAGGAAGGGGAAGAGATGGCCTATCTCTCGAAAGAAATTGCCACGATCTTCCGCCAGATGAAACTGCCATTTGATCTGCCTGATCTAGCCTATGGTGACGGAAAAGAAACAGAGGCAGATTTCTATCGCAAATATGAGATGAAAAGCCTGTTAGACAAGCTGGACTTCCATCCCGAAGGCAACAAAGACGAAATGACACTCAAAACCGTCACTGCCTTTGATGGCAAAAAGAATGACGGATTGATTCTGCTTCCGCTCGCAAACAGAGAACCGTTCTTCAGCCAGGAGCTGTATGGATTCCTCTATCCGGCAGGCAGTGAAATCCACTATCTGCCAAAAGAAGCTGCCATAAAGGATGAAGCGTTCCTCGATCTGTTAAAAACGGATACCACACTGCAAGCCTGGTCGATTAAAGATACTCTGCATCTGCTCAAAAACAATGGGTTTCCACTGGCAAAGTTTGAACAGGATCTGCATCTGATGATCTTCCTGCTTAATTCTTCGGCAGGGAACACGGAAGATAAACTCAAAGCGGTTGATATTGAACTGTCGACTTCGCTGCATGACTTGAGTCTGAAAAAACAGGGCGGTTTCACCCAAGAGCGTGCTCTGCCTGTGTATGCACAATGGTGTGCGGGTCTTGTCGGCTTAAGCGAACAGCTGCTTAAAGACCTCGAGAAGGAGAATCTGATGATGCTCTATACCCAGGTCGAACGTCCGCTGACCACGATTCTGTTTGAAATGGAATGCCGTGGTATTGATTGTGACAAGACTGTTCTGGAAGAAATTGGCGAAGAGTATACGCAGCGCATGGATGAAATTGCCAGCCGGATTTATGAATATGCAGGCCATAAGTTCAATATCGGCTCGCCAAAGCAGCTGGGTGAAGTGCTTTTTGATCAACTCAAACTCAAAAGCGGCCGCAAACGCTCGACCGCAGCTGATGTTCTGGAAAAAATGCACGGCTCTCACCCAATCGTGGATGAAGTGCTGGAATACCGAAAGTATTCCAAGATCGTCAGCACCTATATTGAAGGTTTATCCAAATACATTGTGGATGGCAAAATCTACACCACATTCAACCAGACCTTGACCACAACGGGAAGACTTTCCTCTTCGGATCCAAACCTGCAAAATATTTCCATCAAGACTGAAGAAGGCCGCCAGATCCGCAAGGCCTTTATCGCGCCGGAAGGCTGCTGGTATATTTCCGCGGATTACTCCCAGATTGAATTGCGCATGCTGGCTCATATGGCCGATGAACAGTTCATGATTGAAGCCTTCCGCAATGATATTGATATTCATAAGCGTACGGCTTCCATTATCTTTGGCGAAGAACCAGATGAAGTGACCGATGAACAGCGCCGGATTGCTAAAACGGTCAACTTTGCGATCATTTATGGCCAGACCGAATTTGGCCTGTCGCAGGAGCTCCAAATCAGCCGCGTCCAGGCCCGGGACTTTATTGCCGCGTATATGGCCAGCTATCCAAATATCCATCGCTACATGGATTCGCTGATTTCTTTCTGCGAAGAACATGGTTATGTGGAAACGATGTTCCACCGCCGCCGCGAGATCCCGGAAATTAAAGATAAAAACTTCATGACCCGTGAGTTTGGCAAACGGGCTGCCATGAATGCGCCAATTCAGGGCTCGGCTGCCGACCTGATCAAAGTGGCCATGATCAAAGTCAATGAAGCGATCGCCCAAAGAGGCCTGAAGAGTGAAATGATCCTGCAGATTCATGATGAGCTGATCTTCAAAGTGCCAGATGAAGAAAAAGATGAAATGGAAAAACTGATTCTGGAAGTTATGGATTCAGCCATGAAACTGCGTGTTCCTCTGAAAGCTTCCATTGGGGCCGGCCGCAGCTGGTACGAGGCGAAATAATGCCGGAAGCCCCTGAGGTCCATAACGTCCTCACCTACTTAAAGGACCAACTCCAGGATGCGGAGATTTTCAAAGCCACGATTACCCATCCCAAACTGGCGGCCAATCTTCCTGTTGAAGAGTTCTGCCAGGACTTGGAGCATCAACATTTTCGCGGTTTTAAACGTCTGGGCAAATATCTGCTTCTGGAGCTGGATGATCTGGATCTGGTGGCGCATCTGCGCATGGAAGGCAAGTTTCTGATTTTGAATTCCATGGCAGAGGTTGAGAATCTCGATCCTCTGAAAGATCGCAAACATATCCATGCCATGTTTGAACTTTCAGACGGCCGGGTGCTTTGTTACAAGGACACCCGCAAGTTTGGGCGGATGTATCTGTATCCCAGAACTGAAAACTGGCAATGCCTGCCAGTATTCAAAAATGTCGGAAAAGATGCTCTGGATCCATCTTTGAAAGAGACGGAACTGTATGAAAAAGCCCGTAAACGCAAGATTCCGGTGAAGACTTTTCTGCTCGATCAGAAAGCCATGGCCGGGATTGGCAATATTTATGCGGATGAGATTTTATACCGGGCAAAAATCTCGCCGCTCATGCCGGCCAGTC
This sequence comes from Allobaculum sp. JKK-2023, assembly GCF_034745455.1. Taxonomy (NCBI): domain Bacteria; kingdom Bacillati; phylum Bacillota; class Erysipelotrichia; order Erysipelotrichales; family Erysipelotrichaceae; genus Allobaculum; species Allobaculum sp. JKK-2023. The sequence continues at coordinate 2,733,579 of NZ_JAYERV010000003.1, forward strand.
AGCTGGATCTGGCGGACTGGAAACGGATCCTGGATGAAACCCGTTGGATTTTAAATCAGGCGATCGAGATGGGAGGAACAACCATCCGCAGCTTTTCCTATGGCGATGGCCATGCCGGCAGTTTCCAGAATGAACTGGCGGTTCATGGAAAAGAAGAAGGAGCCAAGTGTCCACACTGCAGCCAGACCTTGGTTCAGACCCGGATCAACGGCCGCAGCACCTGGTATTGCCCGGATTGCCAGAAGGAAAAATAAAACCAGCAGATCAAAAACCATAGGGATAAAGTTTGAAATTTGATTAAAATAAATTGAATCCGATTTAGATCGACAGGCCAGTCCTGTGATCTGGATCGGATTTTCAGCGCATTCAAACCAGAACAAGATCTGAAAACAGAAGTCTTCAGAAGAAAGCAGCGACTGAAGAAATGAGTCAGAAGAAAGATAGACAGAAATAGATAGACAGAAAGGGAAGTGGTGCAGGTGAATCCATACAGAAGAGTCCAGACTCCCGAATCCAGACAGACGGTCATCGGGATTACCGGGACAATGGGATCGGGAAAAAGCATGGCTGCCTCGATTCTCAAAGAAAGAATTCCAGCCATTGACTGTGATGCGATTAATGCCAGCCTCCAACAGCCAGGCAAACCAGGCTGGCAGGCATTAGAAAAGGCAGGTCTGTTGTATGTCGACCAAAACGGGCAGATGGACAGACAGAAACTGGCGGATGTTCTTTTTGAAGATCCTTCGCTGCGCAAAACAATTGAAGGCCTGTTACAGCCGCTGATTATTGAAGCCATGGATCAATGGATTGAAAGCCAGCAGGGGCTTTGCGCGGTAGAAGTTCCTCTTCTTTTTGAATGCAGCCTCCAGAACCATTTCGATCAGGTGTGGACAGTCTGCTGCGATCGGGAAACCGCCTTGAAGCGCCTCCAGGAAGGGCGCAATATTCCCTGCCAGGAGGCGAAGCGCCGGCTGGCTTTGCAGATGGAGCCAGAAAGAAAAGCAAAGCTTTCGGATGTGGTTTTATTCAATGACAACACACCAGAAGAGCTGCGCAGACAGATTAACCAGCATCTCGACAAACTGATGGAGAAGGATGCCAATGCCCATTGAAATCCGGCTGCCAAGTGATCAGCCGCAAAACTGGCTGGCTATTCTCTGCCTCTTGTATAAGCCATTGGTGGGCAATGAAGCTGTTCTTTTATATGAAACGCTCACCAGTCTGGCTATGACTAACCGCAACGCCCAGACGACCATTGAAGAAGAACAGCTGATCACGCTTTTACAGGCCACCCGAACTTCGCTGACCACCAATCGTGTCCGGCTGGAGAAATTTGATCTGCTGCGCAGTTTTCAAAATCAGCAAAAAGAACTGGTCCGCATTGTTTTGTGCCCAACCAAATCGGCTCAGGACTTTTTATCAGATGAAGTTTTGCGCCGGCTTCTCTACCAGAGTGTGGAACGCGAGGGGGTCAGACAGCTGCAGTCCATTTTTGAAGTGCAGCCGGTCAAAGAACCGGAAGAGGAACTCATTGAAGTAACCCAGATTCTTGACCTGAGTCACTTTGAACAGAACTGGACCGTCCAGAAAGAAGAAGACCTTGGAAGCGCAAATATGGACTGGAGCAGCAGCCGGGAATACGATTTCGACTGGGATGTTTTCTTTCGGAATATGCACCGAACCCTGCCATCCCGGCTTCGAACCAAGGCCAATCTCAACCGGATTGCCTATCTGGCCAATGTATATGGGGTTGATGAAGAAACGATGCGTCGACTGGTCATCCGCCATCTGCGTGACAAACGGACCTGGATTGACTTTGATGCCCTGATCAATGATCTTGGTACAACAACCAAAGTCGTTGAAGGAAAACCTGATGACTATTCGCAATCCCCCGTTTCCTTTCTTAAAGCTCATCAGCCAGGCAATGCCAAAGTTCTTCCCAAGGAACGTTCGCTGCTTTTATCACTGGCCAAAACTCATGAGTTCTCCAATGAACTGATCAATACGATCGTGGAGTATTCTATGGAGCAATGTCAGGGGTCACTGGTTGAAAAGTATGTCCGTACGCTGGCCAATAACATGGCGCGCGCCCATGTGGAAACCAGAGACCAGGCTCTGGAATATTTCAGCCGGACGAAAAACGCGATTTCTTCCAGGAAAAGTTCTAAGGCAGAACCGCCCGTCGAAGCCAATCTGCCAGGCTGGTATGATATTATCCCGACAGAAAAGGGAACTAAGGAAGAAGTGGAAGCCATTCTCGCTTTACAGAAACAAGTGCTGGGAAGTGGCAGTTCTGATTCGGATACCCCTGCAAGTCTGGATGGGCTGGATTCCCTGGATCTGCCAGATCAGCCGGCCGATCCGTCAAAGACTGACGATCAGAACTCTGAGCCACTCTGGTTTGAGTAACTGAGTTTTCGAGCCATCAGATTTGAAAAATAAGCACAAAACCTGAAACGATAACGATAAAAACGATAACAATAACAGAAATCAGAATAAGAAGGGAGGCGGATTCATGGAACCGGTTGATCTGAAATTTGATTTAGACGCAAGTGCCCGTCAGTATCGGGACAATCTGATTGAACGGTTGGAAAAAGACCCAAATGTCCAAAGTTTTCTGACCAAACATAAGCTTGATAAAAGTGTTCTTGAAAAGAATTCCAGCCTGTTTGGCCGCTGGCAAAAGCAGGGAAGAACCTGTAAAGACTGCAAGGGACTCAATTACTGCACCAGTAGAATTCGCGGCGTACGCACGGATCTGGAAGTGGATAGTCAGGGCTTTGTCAGTGAAGTCTATGTGCCCTGTAAGTTTAAAAAAGTGCAGGATTCCCAGATGGCTCATCGGGCGAATTTTACGGTCAGTCACATGCAGGGCAAAGACTACCTCCTGAGTTTTGATCTGCTTTCCCGCACACTCGATAAGGAGTCGCGCGAATACCTGCTCGCTTACAGTCAGGCGGTATCGTCAGTCAACACAGAGTCAGGCTGTCTGTTTTATGGGCAGCCGGGAACCGGAAAATCGACGCTGTTGATGACGCTGGCCAATGAGCATGCCAAACAAGGCAGAAAAGTCGCCTATGTACGAGTACCGCTGCTCATTTCAGAACTCAAGGAAAACCTCAACGACGATGAATACCGCCGCCTGACGCTTTCAAGGCTGCGCTATGCGGATGTGCTCTTTCTGGATGATTTTGGCAGTGAAGCAGCCACTCCCTGGACGCGGGATGAGATTCTCTTTCCTATCCTTGATGAGCGGATGAACAATAAACGCAAGACGTATTTTGCGAGCAACATAGCTTTCCAGGAACTCGAGACCCGTTATCTCATTGACCGTTCAGTAGCGAGTTCGGTAGCCGCCAAACGGTTTATGGACCGGGTGCGCACGCTGGCCAGGCCAATCGAACTGCGTGGAAATTCAAGAAGAAAAGCCCCTGCTTTCAACCAGAATTGAAAAGGACAAAGAAACCACGTCATGATAAATGGTTTTGTTTCGTGCCCACGAGAACTGCACAAAATGCTGAGATGGCTGTGAGCAGATTCACAGTCATCTCAGCATTTTTCTATAGTAAAGAGGTTGAATTGATGGATCCGACAAAAACCCTTCGCAAGGATTATCGATTGCTCAGTGGAGTTTGTGAAAAATAACGCTTTATGGAGCCAGATAATACTGTTCAAAGTAGGTGATACCCGAGTAAGTATAGCCTACCGTCACAACAACAGATGTAGATGTGCTTGTCAGAGGGGCATTGGCAATCCAAGCATTTGTTGCTCCTACATTGATTGCAGCAATTCCCCTAATTGCAATAATCCGATTTGTAGCGAGTTCATGATCAAAAGTTAGTTTCACTTTAACACCACTGCCAGAAAGTGGAGATAACCAGTCACTCGTGATTGTTCCCCAAAGGCGGGGAGTCATTTGCACAGGAGCTGCAGCCGCTTTTACAGCGCAACTGATCGAACTGGCTGGGTTTAACACCAGAAGCGATGCGACAGCCAAGAGCGCAATTCTGGATCTTTTCATATTGTTCTCCTTTCAGTAAGGATATCCTTTCTTCGTTTCAGTAAGGATATCCTTTCTTCGTTTCAGTAAGGATATCCTTTCTTCGTTTCAGTAAGGATATCCTTTCTTCGTTTCAGTAAGGATATCCTTTCTTCGTTTCAGTAAGGATATCCTTTCTTCGTTTCAGTAAAGATATCCTTTCTTGATTCTATTTTTACTGTTTCTTCATTACTGAAGTGTTACTGAGTTGGGGTGAGAATATGAATCTTTTGAAGTTTCAATCGAGTGTAACCATTCATGGAAGATATTTCCATTTAATCTGGACGGAACGTGTTTTTTCGAATACCCCATAGGAAGAAAGCAACCAGAATTCCGAGGATACCGGTTGTCCAAAGCAAGACGTTGACACGTTCATGAATATGCGAAGCTGAAGTGACACAAATGAGCAGAACAGTCATCAGCAAGATGGCCATAAAGGCTGAAAACAGGAACAGATAGAGCTTACGATGAAGGAAGCGGGCCAAAGCATCTACTTTGTTCTGATCTAATCCTGCAAGCTTAAGCCGATGCAGGTAGTTCGTTTCTTTTTCGCGCTGTTTGTTCTCATTTAAGATCAGAATAAACACTCCTGTCGTTAAAGCTGCGAGGCATAAACAGACAATTACCAGAATACGCATCTTTATTTTTTGAAGGCTTACCATATGTTCTGAAGCATAATTCCTGAATTCAATTCCATCGGCAGAACCGAGTCTGCTTAACTCCAACTCTACAGAAAGCTGGTTTTCCTGAGATTTCAGATCAGCATTGACAACGTTGAGCAGCGGGACAGCCAGATGGATGGAATAGGCGGGCAGTTCCAGGGGGATGACGGATTCTTTTGGCTGCCTAATAATTCCGCTTACCGGTATCTGTTCTGTCTGTCCTTCTCGATTCGTAATTTGCAGGATCGTTCCTGGTTTGATTGTCGTCTCAATTTTCCCTTGATCAGCCCCATCCTGAACGGCATTCAGGACACCAGGCTGTGTTTCATGTACAGGTGGCAAAGAGAGAATTGCTTCTTTGCCTTGCAGCCAGTTGTCCCAGTGTACAGTGCCTTCAAAAACCTGCTCCTGCAGGCTTTGAATCATTTCTGGTTGAGAGTAGTAGTAGATTCGTGGATAAAAGCGCCATTCCCCCCGGGAATTGAGAGATAGGGGGCCAGGGACATCAGGCAAACCGAAGTCCGATGGCTGGGTGGAGTAGATCAGGGATTGTTCGAGATCAGGCCAGGCGACTTCGTTATTCATCGTCCAGCCGTAATAATAGACATTCTCCAGATTCCCATTCTTCAGGATCTGGTCTTTCATTTCCTGAGGGACTGGTTCCTGATACTGAAACAGGAATGAGATTGCTGGATGTTCTTCGGTTTCTTCAAGAAAGAAACGCTTTTCCGGAACCAGAATGCTCTGAATTGAGTAGTCTGGAAAGCTGTTCAGGTTGTTGAGTACGATGAGTTCATTGGCAAGCATACCCGCCCCAAAAATCCAGATCACTTGAATGGCAAGAATGATTCCAATCATTGTCAGATAATTTGAGATCAGATAACAAGCCATCCGCTGACGGACTGTTTTTTCACTGATGGGCTGATTTTTTAGGCGTCTGGAATGGTGTATGCGTCTGGCAGCAGGCTTTGGCTGGTACTGGCAGATCGAGCCGGTATAAATGGCCAGAATTCCAAGTCCACAAGGACAAAACAGAAGACTCAGGACGACCAGCAGCTGACTGACCCAGATGGGAGCCTTGATCAGCCAAAGGCTGATCAGAAAGACCAGACCGGGAAGCCAGGCAGCCTTTGCGCAAAGCGTAAGCAAATCCAGACAAAGCCGGGATTTACGGATTCCGAAAACCCGCATCAGCCGGATTTCATTCCGATGCTGATAAATCCAGAGCGCCATGGACTCGACAAGAAACAGAAAGAAAATGAAGACCATGCCAGCCATCAATGTGGTGAAAGGCAGGTTTTCAGCGGAAAGCGGATCCTTCGACATCTCTCGATTGTCGTTCAGATAAATGTGCTCGGGTTCGATATCTAGTGTTTTCCAGACCTTGGAATAGCCAGGTTTCGCCTTAAAAAAGACATTTTCAACGGGTGTGCTTTCAAAAGGCCCGCCGTTTTCCAAACTTGCACAAAAGAAGCGAAGGGTGCTGCCATCGCCATTCCAGAAGCGGGAATAGTTTTCAAGAATGCCGCACAATTGAAAGGACTGTTTTTCCACGTTGCCTTCTTCAGTCTGGACCAGAAGTTCGATGGGCTGACCGAGTTCATAGGAAATTCCCAGTGAATCCAGGGCTTCGGCCTCGACAGCGATTTCGCCAGCCTGCAATGGAAGATCTCCATATTTTAAGCGCAGACAGGCAAGATTAAAAAAGGCATCATCTGCATAGCCGATTGTTCCATAGCTTTGGTGTCCGGTAAAACTTATGCCTTCGTCCGGCTCATTACTGGCTGCTTCTTGCTTGTCGGGCGAGTCTGGCTGTGGGCAAACAACCTGACCGGCAAGAGATTGCGTTCCGATCGTTTCAATCATTGGATTTTCCAGAATTTTTTCCGCCTGCTCAGAAGAAATCTGAAAAACGCCCGTTTCCCAGATCCCATAGCTTTGGTCAGCCAGCTGTTGGGCTTTATTGGATGTATAGCTTTGGATGCTGATGGCAAAAAGTGCCAGCAGAGCGCCAGTCCAGAAACTGATGCGCAGACGGTCGACCAGTCGAGGATTTCCCGAAAAAAATCCCCGTGAACGTCTGGGAATTTTTGGGTTTGTTTTATCCCTCATAAGGGAACACCTTTCCATCTTCGATAACCAGTACGCTATCCGCCTGTTTTGCCAGTCCTAAATCATGGGTGACCATTAAAATGGTCTGACAGAACCGATCGGCACAGTCTTTGAGCAGCCAGAAAACTTCATCCGCGCTTCGAGTATCCAGATTGCCAGTCGGTTCGTCCGCAAACACAATGGCCGGCTGGTGATACAGGGCGCGGGCAATCGCCACCCGCTGTTGTTCGCCGCCAGAAAGCTCTGCTGGAAACTGATTCTCCAGTCCTTTCAGATTTAAGGCTTCTATCAGCTGCGAATACCAGTTGGGCTTTCGCGGCACTCCTTGCAGATCGCTGACAAAGTAGATGTTTTCCTGGGCAGTATAATCTGGCAGCAGTTCAAAGTTCTGGAAAATAAAGCCCGTTTTTTGGGCTCGATAATCGGAGAGTTCTGCATCGGTTTTGTTCTGGATTTCTTCGTCGTCTATTTTTACGATGCCCTGGTCAGCTGCCAGCAGTCCACCAAGAATTCGCAGGAGCGTGGTTTTCCCACAGCCGCTTTTTCCGACCAGGGCAGTCAGTTTTCCTCTCTCCACACAAAAACTGCAGTCTTCCAGCACTGTGCGCTCTGTCCGGCCGCTTCCATAGGTCTTAGACAGATGTTCGACTTCAATACAAGCTTCCATTCCTGACTCACCTCCTGCCTATTACTGTAGGTTTCTTTTGTTACCGCAGCATTACCGACTGTACTGATCAAGCTCTGAACGCGGCAGCAGGACAGTCGCCTGAAAGGTGCCTTTGTCCACTCTGGTTTCGAGATGGCCCTGGTGCGCTTTCAGGACTTTGCGTACAAGATCATGACCAATTCCAAAGTGGCCTGTTCGTTGGGTCTGATAGCGTCTGAAGGCTTCAGGCGCGGCCAGGTTTCCAGAAAACACGCTGGAAGCCATCTTGTCGTCCAGCGTATTTTCAAACTGAATTTGAATCTGGCTGCTGTTAAGCCGGGAGGTGATTCGAAGACTGCCTTCAGGCTTGCAGAAATCGATTGCATTCGCGAACAGAGTTTCAAAAACCTGCTTGAGCCAAAGAGAATTGCCGCTGATGGAAACGGGATCAAGATGCAGGCTGACTCTGAGATGCTTTCGTCTGATTTCTGAGCGTTTTTCATGCAGGCAAATCAGGATCTCCTGGTCCAGATGGAATCTGGCATAAACAGAATGATGAAGTTCGCTTTTTAGCAGAGCAGTGCATTCATCAAGAACAGTTTCGCAGTCCTTCAGATTTGCAGCGAGTTCAGGAATCTGCATGAGCTGCTCTTGTCCGGCTAAGTCATCGAACAGAAAATACAGGGCGGATAATTTTGAAGAGGCCTGGTGAAGAATGTTTTCATACTGTTGACGGGCCTCCTGCTTTTCTTGCATGAGCCGGCCAGCCAGGCTCAGATCGTCTTCTTCTTTTTTTCGAAGCGAAGCGTCGATACCAAGAAGAGGGAATTGCTCCTGGCAGGCCTGGATCTGAATGGATGGCTGGGCTGTGCCTGAAGCCTCATGCACCCTGGCTGAGCTTGGCAAATTGGAGGTTTTTGTTTTGGCCTTGCTGCTACTTGAAACTGGATCGGCAGCCAGTCTGGTTTTTTTTGCGCGCCGTTCTGTCTGTAAAGACGAATTTTCCAGTCTGATGCAAAGCTGATTCTTTTCAAGATTCAGGCGCCAGAAAAACTTGCAGACCAGAACAAGGCCGCCAACCGCCGCAATAAAACAAAGAAAGATCACGCCCATGAGAATCGGATCATGAATCATCAGAGAAACAAGATACCGAAAACCCAGAAGACCATATCCGGATGTCATCCACAACTGCCAGTTGGAGAGCAGACTGGCGGGCTTTCGCAGGATGGTCATCACCTGATCGGCTGGCAGGCTGCCAATCATCCAGAGCGCAGAGAAGACAAGCGTAAGGACTGGACTGAGACCAAGAAAGCTCAATACCCCGATCAGAGTCCATCGGATGGTGTTGTTTCTGTTCTTACTGATTTTTCCGTTTCTTCTATTGTTCCTTCTATTGTTCCTTCTATTGTTTCTGCTGGCTTTTTTCACCATATTCCCTCTTTGAGGCGCAGCCGATAGCCAGTCCCGCGCACACTCTCAAGTTCAAATGCATCTGGAAGTTTTTTGCGCAGTTCAACAAGCCGGACCCGCAATGAAGCCTCAGTGCTTTGGGTGGATATACAGCTGATCAGCATTTCTTTCGAGATAGTTCGGCCAAAATTTCGAAACAGGACCAGAAAGATTTTGGCTGTACTGGGCTGAAACGAGATTTCTGGATTGTCCGGAAAAGAGGCATCTTCGCAAGAAAAAGTCAGTTTCTGTTCCTGTTGGTTCCAGGTCCAGCCCGCATGTTCGATGTTTTCATCACAAAGACCGTTTCGTCTTGCAAACGCGCTGAGGGCCGCAGTCAGAATGCGTGGCTGAAGCGGTTTTGGCATGAAGGTGACACAATCGAGATCGTATCCACGCAAAACAAGATCTTCTTGGGTATCGTTGCTAAAAAAGATAACCGGAACAGAGAAGCTTTTTTTAAGCATGGCAACCGTTGGATAGACACATCCATCCGGCAGATGCACATCCAGTAAAAGCAAGTCTGTCGTTCCGTCCATGGCTTCATACAACTCTTCACAGCTCGCACAGGACTCAGTCTGCCAGCCCTGCTGGTTCAAAGATCGGCAGATCTGTCTTCTTAAAATCGGCTCATCCTCACATAAAAGAATTTTCATTTTGGCTCCTTCCAATCGTTTGTCTATTTTGTTTTTGCAGGCCGGACTGGTTTTTCAAAAACTGTCGAGCTGCCAATGGCATTTTCGTCTTTAAAGAAGAAATTGCTTTTGTTGAAGGTGTCTTCATCCTACTTGAAAAGGATCGCTTTTATTACCGTTTGATGATTTAATGATTTTGTTTTAAAAAATATGACGCTAAGAATCAGGAATGTAAGATTGAAAGCGTTTTGACAGCGGTGTCTTTAGAAAGAAAAGGATTTTCACAAAAGGCTAATTGTGAAATTGTTCGCATATTAATGCCGGGAGCGCACAGGAAAATATTGATTTTTCTGGGCGGATGCAAGATGGAAATTCTCTGCAGCCAGGACAGCTTCGGGAGGGTCTGAACAAAGATAAAATGGCCTGGACAGAGGAAAAACGGAAAATTGACAACAAGATAAAAACGCGAAACTGCGGAAGATTAAGGGAAAATTGTCTCAGGAATTCTAACGGGCCAGTTTGGGGAACGTCCTGGGAAAAAACAGGGCTTGTTTTGCCTGAGAACAACAGGGACAGATAATTTGATCATCAGATACCAAAGACAAACAAATAGCGATATAAAATAATCTTTCATGCATGGATTGATGAATAAAATCAAATGTTTTATGAACGAAAGGCAAGAAGAATCTGTCTTTAATTTCAGGCGGGGTTGGGATAAACTAGTATCGTTGAATAAAGGAGGATTTTCGAGTCATGTTAGTATCTGCGACAGAAATGATTAACAAAGCTCATGAAGGCCACTATGCGATCGGTGCCTTCAACATCAACAACATGGAATGGATCAAAGCCATTCTGCTTGGCTGTGAAGCGAAACAGTCCCCTGTAATCCTCGGCGTTTCCGAAGGTGCAGCAAAATATATGTGCGGTTATAAGAATGCCGTTGACATGGTAAAAAACATCATGGATTTCTATAACATCACAGTACCAGTAGCAATCCACCTTGACCATGGTTCCTACGAAGGCGCTAAAAAGGCCATCGAAGCTGGATTCACATCTGTTATGTTCGACGGATCTCATTATCCAATCGAAGAAAACATCGAAAAATCCAAAGAACTGATCGAACTCGCTCACTCTAAAGGTATCTCCATCGAATGTGAAGTTGGTGGTATCGGCGGTGAAGAAGACGGCGTTATCTCTTCTGGTGAAGTTGCTGATCCAAAAGAATGCAAAGCTGTAGCTGACCTCGGCGTTGACTTCTTAGCAGCTGGTATCGGTAACATCCACGGTAAATATCCAGCAGACTGGAAAGGCCTGAACTTCGAAGTTCTCGGCGAAATCCAGAAAATTACTGATGGTAAACCACTCGTTCTCCATGGCGGATCCGGTATCCCACAGGAAATGGTAAAAGAAGCTATCGTTCTTGGTGTTTCCAAAGTAAACATCAACACAGAATGCCAGCTCGTTTTCGCTGCTGCTACACGTAAATATGTAGAAGATGGCAAAGATCTCGCCAACAAAGGATGGGATCCAAGAAAACTGCTCAAACCAGGAACTGATGCAATCCAGGCTCTGGTTGAAGACTATGTAACCAACTTCCTTGGTTCCGCTAACAAAGCGTAAGATCGCACGCTGAATCATTCAGACCATTCGAATAACAATTGATAAGGAGGGCTCACGCTCTCCTTTTTCTATGTCTGGTTTGTTTTTACCTGGAAAAGAGGGGCTGAAAGACATCAGAAAGTACAGTCTGGTTCAATGCTGGCTGATCAAGGATACATTTTAAATCCAGAATGGCTGGTTTTTTACCGAACTCTGGGGCGGCCTGGAAAAACCGAAACCATTTAATCACAAACTGTTGTAGACTATGAGGGAATATTGTTTTTCTGCCTGCCCATCCTTTTTGTTCCTGACAGGAATTTTCAAGGAATCGGATTCTTGCGGATGGCAGCAGACCGAATTTGAAAGAGAATCTGCATCAATTTTGCAGCCATGCGCGGCTGCCCGGTTTGAAACTGGCGGGGATGGAGGAGATGAAGGGACTGAATCCAGGGATATACGAACAGATGGATTCCAAGAAGGAACAGATTCGAATGAAAAAACGAAAGAAGAGACATGGATCCTTCTTTGTGATCAGGCAGGAAACGTCTATTTTTGCAGATACCTTTTGCATATTTTGAAAAGGAGAAACATGGGATGAACCCAATAGAAATTAAGGATCTCTATTCCTTTACCTTTTATGGCGGGCTGAAAACCAAAGGCAGAAATGTTGTCTTTGTCAAAGCCAAAGCCAATGAAGCCAATAACAATTACGAGTATGATCTGATGCTCTGTAAAGATGGAAAGATCACGCAGCTGACGGATCGCAAAAATGTATCGTCCTATACGTTTGAAGACAAGAAAACGTTATGGTTTACGCTGCCGCTCAAAGAGGACGAAAAGAAAACCGCCTTCTGGCGCCTGCCTTTAAAGGGTGGAGAAGCCATTGTGGCCGAAGTGATCGATCAGCCAGGCGTGCAGATTCTCGATTTCATCAATCCGGATCTGATGCTCTTATCCATTGAACAGGAACCAGAAGATAAACATCCGCATGCCGAAGATTATGAAGTGCTGGCCGAATCACCCTATTACATGAATGGTCAGGGCTTTATTGCCGGCAAGCGGACTCATTACTACCTGTATGAGCGCAAGACCAAAACGCTGTCGGATCCCATCACCAAAGATCTCAGACCCGATGTCTTTACCGTAAAAGATGGCAAAATCTACTTTGCGGCCAATGAAGATAAAGGGGCCAGACAGTCGTTCTTTACCATGTCTTTATATGAATATGATCCAATCGCAAAAACCCGCACCCATCTGATCAATACTCATATGGATCTGTTCAACCTGGATGCGGATGAAAACAGGCTTTTATTCTTTGCAAGTGACGGTAAGCAGATCGGCCTGAACTCCAATCCGAAACTGTACGCCTTCTCACTGGCTGACAAGAAGATCGATCTGATTGCGGACTGGCATGAATGTCTTGGCAATACGGTCGGCACCGATTGCGCCCTGCTCGGTGGCAATGCGACTTGCATGGATAAAAACCGTCTTTGCTTTACGAGCACGATTGTCGACCACAACAACCTGTTTGATATCGATGGCGATGCACTCCACCAGATTCTCGAATGGCCGGGAACCATTCACAGTTTTGGTTTTGCCAAGGGCGTACTTTACTTTATCGGCGCTAGACCAGGTGAGCTGCAGGAGCTATATAAGATGGAAAATGGCGAAGTCAGCCAGGTTTCGGATTTCCATCCCGAACTCAAAGATAAATACATTGCCCAGGCTAAACCAATTTTCTATACCGGCAGCCAGAATTCCAGCCAGCTTGGCTGGGTGCTCTATCCAAAAGATTTTGATCCTGACAAGAAATACCCAGCTATTCTTGATATCCACGGCGGACCGAAAACGGTCTATGGAACAATTTTTTACCACGAAATGCAGGTGTGGGCATCGCATGGCTACTTCGTCTTCTTCTGCAATCCGTTTGGATCGGATGGACAGGGCAATGAGTATGCTGACCTGCGCGGTAAATATGGAACCGATGATTATGAGGATTTGATGAAGTTTACCGATACCGTTCTTGGACAGGTTCCACAGATTGATCCAAAACGGGTAGGCGTGACCGGGGGAAGCTATGGCGGATTCATGACCAACTGGATCATCACCCATACAGACCGCTTTAAAGCAGCGGCCAGCCAGCGCTCGATTTCCAACTGGCTTTCTTTCTGGGGAACCAGCGACATCGGACCAGAATTTGTCGTTGACCAGCAGGCATGCGGTCTGGAAAATCCAGAAAAACTCTGGTGGCATTCCCCAATGCGGACCATTTCAACCGTGAAGACACCAACGTTATTCATCCACAGTGACGAAGACTACCGCTGCCCGATTGAGCAGGGCTATCAGATGCTCAATGGTCTGATCCAGAATGGGGTAGATACCAAGATGGTGCTTTTCCATAAGGAAACGCATGAACTCTCACGTTCGGGCAAGCCGGTTCATCGAGAGCGCCGCCTCGAAGAGATCACCAACTGGATGGATACGTATTTAAAAGGAATAAAAAATGAAGCCTAATTATAAAAGAAAGGAAAAACGCGGACTGGAAAAGCGGCTGACCGCCTGTACCAACGGCAAACTGATGCCGCTGAGTGCGGTAGCCGATCCGGTATTCGCTTCAAAAATGTATGGAGAAGGGGTGGCGATCGTCCCGGAGGATGATCTGATTGTCGCCCCCTGCAGTGCGACGGTGGCCATGGTTCCATACGGAAAACAATCCGTTGGCCTGGAAACCGAAAACGGCGATATGATTCTGATTCATGTCGGCTTTAATGCCGGAATGTATCGTGAGCGCGGATTTGAAACACTTGCTCTTGAAGGAACCCGCGTGCGAGCCGGAACCCCTCTCATTCGGATCAATCGCAAGTATCTCGACAGTCTGAATGTCGATCAGACCGTGTGCATGGTGATTACCAATCTGCGCAGACCCGAGGATGTGCGTGTGCTCGATGGTGATCTTGTCAGCGCCGGCCGCACCCCGGTTCTCGAACGCAAATAACCCGGATTTTCCTGCCGATCTGGCCAGAGGGAAACAGGCTGCGTCCAAGAAGTGATTGTGAAAATCTGTTGCAAATTTAACTTGCGTAAAGCCCTTTCAGAAAGCAGCCCGAGATCTTGCGCTTTTTCACACAAAACCAGTCATAGCCCATGGGAAGTGGCACTGTTGGTCAGATAATGAGCAATTGATGGGCAAAATCAAGAAATTTTAAACCTGCTGCCAGAAGCCAGGATCTTCCTGTACTTTCTGGCAGCTTTACTCTGTCCAAAAAGACTGTATAATCTGATCGGTATACAACCTGAAAACACTTCTTTTCCCTGCATTTTGCTAGGCACAAGCAGGAAGGGTTTGTTACGAGAGGAAGGGACAATCGCATATGGAAGAAGTCATTAAAATCAGAGGCGGAAAACGACTCAATGGAACAGTTACGATTTCCGGTAGTAAAAACTCAACGGTTGCTCTCATTCCCGCGGCCGCACTTGGCTCAGAAAAAGTGACAATCTACGGCGTACCGCAGATTTCTGATGTTGAAGCTTTAGTTGAACTTTTAGAAGAACTCGGCGTTCAGGTCACCAGACCGGATGCTGAGACATTGATTATCGATCCATCTACTATGGAGGACAGACCACTGGTGTCTGCGGCAGTGCAGAAACTGCGGGCCTCCTATTATTTCATGGGAGCGCTTCTTGGTAAGTACGGCCGGGCTCAAATTAAAAACCCGGGCGGCTGCCATCTTGGCCCGCGTCCGATCGATCTTCACCTCAAAGGCTTCCAGGCACTTGGCGCAAGTGTGGATTATGCGGATGACTGCACTGTATTGGTGGCACCGCCTGAAGGGTTGAAGGGAGCCCGGATCTTCCTGGATATTTCTTCGGTTGGTGCAACCATCAATATCATGATGGCGGCTGTATTTGCCAAAGGCCGCACAGTAATCGAAAATGCTGCCCGTGAACCGGAAATCATCGATATCGCCACACTGCTCAACAAGATGGGCGCCCGCATTCACGGCATGGGAACCAGTACCCTGGTCATCGATGGGGTGGAATCCTTGAAAGGATGCATGCATGAAATCATTCCTGACCGGATTGAAGCGGCAACCTATATTCTGATCGGGGCAGCTATGGCCGATGATATGTGGATTCGCAACGTCATTCCCCAGCACTTGGATGCAATTCTGTCCAAGCTGCGTGAAATCGGCGTGAACTACGATTTCACAGGGGATTCGGTTCATATTTATGGCAACGATCACTCGAAGCCATTCCGTCCAACAGACATTACCACCAAGCCATATCCAGGCTTTGCAACCGACGTGCAGCAGCCATTTACAACACTGCTGACCCGTTCGCGGGGAGTTTCTTCAGTGACCGAAGAAATCTACGTCGAACGCTTTAAACACTGCCCGGAACTGGAAAAAATGGGTGCAGATATTCTGGTGAAAATTCCATCCGCGTACATCACCGGTCCAACCTTTCTCCACGGTGCGAAAGTCACCGCAACCGATTTACGGTGTGGGGCCGCGCTGGTCATTGCCGGTCTGATGGCAGATGGTGAAACGGAAATTCATGAAATTAAACATATCGATCGCGGTTACGACAAGCTTGATGCCAAGCTGCGTGCTTTAGGGGCGGATATTCGACGGGAATTTGTGGAAGACTGATTCCCGTCTTTTTTCTTTTCTTCCCCCTTTTTCTTTCCAGTTTTCCTGGTGCCAAGCGCCGCAAAGGGCTGGGATAAAGCGGGTTGAGTCCGGCAGGTGAGATGGAAGTAAATCGCCTGGAATGCTTCCTTTTTCAAAGTTAACGGCCTGTTTGCCAGGAAAGCAGGATTTTGATTTTGTATTCGGTTACAATCAGGATTGGACTTATCCGGTATAGCCCGCCAGGGCATACACTCATCAATGAGAGGATAAGCTGAAAGGAAGGATGTATATGATCAAAGTCGCCATCCTTGAGCATGAAAAGGAAACGAAAGACATTGTCTTTTTGCTGGGAGGATACTTTTCCAGAATCGACTGGACGTTCCGGCATTTTTATAAAGCCAGCATGCTGGCCAGAGCGATGAAAGAGGAAGACTACCAGATTTTCTTCTTTGATGAAATGTTCCAGACTCCAAGACTGGAAAGTGTATTTGTCCACGACAATCCAGCCGCCCTGATTGTCTATCTTTGCAAAGATCCGGCCCCCAAACAGGCAGCGGAAACGAGAAGACGGGTGCTCTATATTTCCAAAGCCAATCTTCGCCAGGATCTGACCAATATCTCGGATCTGATCAAAGCCCAGGCCAGCCAGAAGGAATGCTACTCGCTGGTTTATCAGGGCGTAAAAATCGATATTCCCATTGAAGATATTTACTACTTGGAAAAGATCGGCAAAAATGTGCATTTCCATACCCGGAAAGGGGAATTCCACCGCCGGCTCAATCTGGCTGATCTCGATGAAAGCTTTGCTAAGTATGGTTTTTTGCGCACGCATATTTCCTATCTGGTCAACGGGAAATACCTGACTGGAATTTATAAGGATGAAGTTGAACTGAACCACTCGATGAAAGTTCCGCTTTCCAGAGCCCAGAAAAAGAAACTTGGCCTGAAAGTGCGCCGTTCGGATTCCTCAGAGCCGGAAACATCGTCAGCCAAAGAAGAAGATCTGGGCGAGTAAGAAGGATTGAGCAGCTCAGATGAATGGAATGAACAAGAAGAATTCAGTGAACAAGGTCAGTGAAAAAGAGATCGAAATGAAAAAGCAGAAAGCCTGGAAACCAGCGCTTTGTGTCGACAAGGCACCTTCGGGTGTCTTTTTTTCTGGAGATTCATCTGGCCAGATTCTTACCGCAAGAGCAGACCAAATCTAGTTGCGAAAAGAAAAAGCAGCCTGGCGGCTGCGGGTTACTGGTTGGAAGGGGTGTCCAGACTGGTCTGTTCTGGAGCGTTTGAATCCGGGGCGAGGGGCTGCTTTGATTTGGCCTGTTTGGCAAAGCCTAAACAAAGAAAGCAGCACGCCAAAGGGAAGAAAACCATGTCCCTGAAAATAAAGCAGGAGACCAGAAATAAAACTGTTGTTACATAGCAGGCATGATAGTCTTTAAGATCTTTGAATTTCATTGTGAATGTCGATTCCTTTTCTCTTTTTCTGAAGTATTCTTTCTGTCAGTCTATCAGGCGAAGAGACCGCTTCCAATAGAGAAAGGCGATTTCACACAGAAAGCCAAAATGATCACCGTGGATTTAAAGCATCAGAAAGATGGTTGGCCAGAAATCTCATCAAGACGTTCCTGGCATCCCTGGACAATGTCCTGATATGCCTGCTCAAAGTCACCGCTATACCAGGGATCAAAAATGCTGGAACCATCTTTCTTTAACATTTCAATTTTATGATCCGGATCGCCGCGGACAATGCGTCCCATCAGGCGGCGGTTCGAGTCGTCCATAATATAGATGTGATCAAAGTGATCGTAGTCGGCCTGCGTCATTTGTCTTGCTCGATGTTCTCCAAATGGGATGCCTTTTTCCGTCAGCTTTCTTCTGGCGGGCGGATACATGCAGTTGCCGGTTTCTTCGCTGGAGACGGCAGCACTGTCAATTTCAAACTGAGCATCGAGATGGTGTCTGTGGACCAGATCCTGAAAGATCCATTGGGCCATGACAGAACGGCAGATGTTGCCATGGCAGACAAATAAGATTTTTTCCATGTTTGAATTCTCCTCTGTTTTATTTTTGCGTTTCTGTTTTATTTTTGCGTTTCTGTTTTGTGTTTCTGTTTTATATTTGCATTTCACTTTTTGAATTGTTTTTGCTTTGCCTTGCGCTTTTAGGCGCTGCACTTAATCTTCATTTTAACCACAACCATTATTCTGTAAAAATGAATAAGTCTTATGGAGTGCAGGAGTTTCAGGGATAAAGAAATTTTTGCGTGGCTCTTTGTTTCTTTTACGGCTGGAGGATCGCCGTGGCTTTTTAAAAGCCAGAAAGGACTTGGATGAGCGCATGAGACTTCTGGATCGCTTTTTTAAAGATCCTTGTGGGCAAAGAGAAAATAATTCGTACATTTAAGAGTAAAAATCACATAATTTCTGACAGAGTTTGTTACTGTTAGAGAGAGGATTTTAAAGGCTTCGAAGCGCAATAAAGCCGGATTTTTCGTGGTTTCCGCTTCTTTTTGATCCCGCTTACATTCGCTCTCTGAACTTCGAAAAGGGGCCTGCGGGAATGAATCGATTCTATGATATGATTTAGAAGAATGCAGTTTTAGACTGATTGAGAGAAAGAGGAACATTTTATGAAGCTACTTGCTACAGATTATGATGGGACTTTGAAGTTTGGAAACTCAGTCCTTGAGGAAGATATCGAAGCGATTCGACACTGGCGCGAACTGGGGAACATTTTTGCGATTGTGACCGGACGCTCGAAAGAGTCGATCACTCGTGAACTGGACGAATTCCAGATCCCTGTCGACTACTATGTAACCAATAACGGCGGAATGGTCTTTGATGCCCAGAGCAACACGCTGCTCGAAACCAGTCTGGACAACATCACGGCAATCGATTTGATGTATGCCAGTCATGAAGACCCGGATATCGTCTCTTATATGGTCAACGATGGCGTCAACCGTCACAAAGTCGTGATCCATCCAAACCTGGAGGATCATCGCTATCCTCATATCCAGCCAACCTGGACCGAAGAAGAAATCATGGATTCCGGCCGTTTTGCACAGATCGTATTCTCGTGTACAACTCCGGAAGCAGCACTGAGCCTTGCGGAGAAAATTAACCAGTACTTTGGTTCAACTGTAACCGCATTTGCCAACAACTTTGTTGTGGATGTTGTACCCAAAGGCGTTTCCAAGGCCACCGGCCTTGACTTTGTCGAAGCCTATGCCGATATCGACGATTCGGATACTTACTCCATGGGGGATTCGCACAATGACATTCCAATGCTTGAATCCAATGAGAATTCAGCAGCGCATTCCCTGGCGCCTGAAGAAGTGACGGTCGTCTCCGCACACAGCTTCCCTAGTGTGCATGACTATATCGAATTTGCGCTCGAACAATAAGAAAGAAGGGATCGGATGATTTTATCCGATATTGAACTGATCCTGCGGCTGATTCTGGATGTCTGCGTTTTGTGGGCGCTGATTTATGCCGGAATCCGGATCGTACGCAATAACAGCCGAACTATTCAGATTGTCAAAGGCATTCTTGGTCTGCTTCTGTTCAAGTTGTTTGCAGACCTGCTGCAGCTAAAAACGATCAGTTATCTGCTGGAGTTTGTTCTGCGCTGGGGAATGATCATCGTTTTGATCGTCCTGCAGCCGGAAATTCGTTCGATGCTTGAAAAACTGGGTAAAACCAATGATACGTATGCACCGGACCTGCCGGCAGAGCGGATTAACCACATGATCGATGAACTGGTCAAAGCCGTTTCCGATATGTCGAAAACCAAAACCGGTGCGCTGATCACCTTGCAGATGCGTCAGTCTCTGGAAGACTATGCCAAAACCGGCATTCAGATGGATTCAGATGTCACCAGTGAACTGCTTGAAACCATCTTCCAGTATGGAACGCCGATGCATGATGGGGCAGTCATTATTGATGGTGACAAAATCGAATGCGCAGCTGCCTATTATCCAAGTACTGCCAAAGATCTGCCTTCCAAGTATGGTGCAAGACACCGTGCTGCGGTGGGCATTTCCGAGGTCAGTGATTCGATTACGCTGGTCGTTTCCGAGGAGACTGGCAACATTTCTGTCGCTCAGAAAGGAACACTGACCCAATATACCCCGGAAAGTCTGTACCGTTATCTGACAAGCCGTCTTGGCAAGTCAAATGAAACCAGACCCTCCATGTTCCAGCCCGTCATCAATGCCACTCGCAACTTTTCCAGCTCCTTTGGCAAAAAACAGCACCGCGTGGAAAAAACGGAAAAAGTGGATGATCGGGTAAAACCTTTAGAAGTTGTCAACCTGCTTCCTGAACAGCCGAAATCTGAGGTGCGCCCTGCCAAGCAGCAGACAAAACCAGCTGCACCGTCAGAGGATGTAAATCCTGAAGCAAAGGATGCAAATCCCGCAGCTGAGGACAAGACTGGTTTGAATGGAGGTCAGAAACATGGAGAATAAAGAGAAAAAGCCCGGCCGCGTCCAGAAATTTCTCTCGGGGCTGACAAGGCTTCTTCGCACCATTGCCAGCCGGATTTCCAAGCTGTTCGATCGGATTATCTATAACGACAAGCTTTCTTTGATTGCTTCGCTGGTGATGGCTTTACTGATCTGCCTTTCCATTAACTATCAGGATCTGTCCTTTCGCCTGTTCAACAAGGACGCCGTCACCCTCAATCTGGCGGCGATTCCGGTTGAAGTCCTGGTGGATGACAACACCTATGAAGTATCCGGCCTTCCCACTACAGCTGATATTACCGTAGAAGGGGATGCCGCCGATATTCAGTTAGTCCGCACGCAGAACTCAGCTTCGATCACCGCGGATCTGCGCTCATTGGGCGAGGGAATCAACACGGTTTCCTTGGATGCAGCAGGGCTGCCAACCGGACTCAATGTGAGAGTCAATCCGTCGACTGTTCAGGTCACGCTGGCCAAAAAGTATACCAAAACGTTCTTTATCACGCCGGATCTGATTGTCGGAACCGGCCAGTCGATCAACGCCTATAACAAACCGGCTTTATCGAGCCGCTCGGTTACCGTCCGGGCGACCCGTGATAAACTCAATGCCATCCGGGCGATCCGCGCGATTGTGGATACGTCTGGAAATGAAGGCGGTTTTGTGGCTGAAGTTCCGCTGGTTGCCTATGACAGCCAGGGCAAGCAGGTCAATGTCACCATCAGTCCTTCGACAGTGACCGCTACGGTAACACTGGTCAACAGTTCTTCTTCGACCAATTCTGCACTTTCGCAGGAAGCGTCCGAAAAAGAATCCGAACGCAAGGCCAGTGAGGCCAGTCTGGAGGCGCAGAGCAGCCAGGCCAGCGAGACTTTGGAAGAGTAAACAAAGCAACAGGCAAAGATCCCTTTTCAGTCGTAGATGTTTATCCGGCTGAATTCTGGGAGATTTGTGACTCAGAGAACCCGACCTCTCCTAAGAGCATTCTTTGGGGAGGTTTCTATACTTATCGGCATTCCCAGAGCACAAAATCAGTGCTCGCTGATGGAGAAGGAGGAAAAAGAATGGGAAAATATTTTGGAACGGATGGAGTCAGAGGCCGTGCAAATGAGCAGCTGACTCTGGATATGGCCGTAAGAATCGGTCAATGGCTGGGCTGGTACTATTCTCAGAATAAAGCCCATGCTAAGATTCTGATCGGCCGCGACACCCGGCTTTCTGGTTCCATGTTTGAACTGGGACTGGCAGCAGGAGCTGTCAGCACTGGAGCGGATGTGTATCTGCTGGGGGTCTGCCCGACACCGGCCATCTCATATCTGGTGCGTAATGAAGACTTTGACTGCGGCATTATGGTCTCCGCTTCACACAACCCGTTCTATGACAACGGCATCAAAGTTTTCAACCATCTTGGCATCAAGATGGAAGAAGAAATTCTGCTTCAGATCGAAGACTACATAGATGGCTTAACCGAAGTTCCTTTGGCAACTGGTGAAAAAGTCGGAGAATACTTCGACTGGAATACCGGTCTGGAGTTATACATCTCCTGGCTGAAAAAGACGATTCCAGTCGATTTAACCGGCATGCATATTGCGGTGGATCTGGCCAATGGTTCCGCCTGCTCAACAGCGGTTGAAACGCTTGATGCGCTGGGGGCAACCGTCGATGCGATCAATGCGGCACCCAATGGGGTCAATATCAACTTCAAAGCCGGATCAACGCATCCAGAAGGCCTGCAGCGCTTCGTGGTTGAAAATCAGTGCGATATCGGCCTGGCTTTTGATGGCGATGCCGACCGTCTGATTGCGGTCGATTCCGATGGCCGCCTGATCAATGGCGACTATATCCTCTATATTCTGGGCAAGTATTTACAGTCTGAAGGTCATCTGGCCAACAATATGGTTGTAACCACTGTAATGGCCAATCTTGGCCTGTATAAGGCCCTTGACAAGAATTCCATCGACTACATCCAGACGCCGGTCGGTGACAAGTATGTTCTGGAAGAAATGATGAAGAACAACTACTGGATCGGCGGCGAACAATCCGGCCACATTATCTTCCTGGAAGATGAAGTCACTGGAGATGGCCTGTTTACGGGCCTGAAACTGCTGCAGTGCATGAAGGCAACCGGCAAGACGGTTCAGGAATTGTCCAAAGGCCTGTACATCTATCCGCAGCTGCTGGAAAACGTGGAAGTCGTGGACAAGAACATTGTGCTGGATGATTCGGATATCCAGGCCAAGGTGCAGGAAGTTGCCGATCTGCTTGGAGATGACGGCCGCATTCTGGTGCGCCCAAGCGGAACAGAACCGCTGATCCGCGTTATGGTTGAAGCAGCAACTGACCAGCTCTGTGCGGATTGTGTCCATATGGTTACGGATCTGATTCAAGAAAAAGGCTACGCCCGCTAAATCTCATCCTGAATCCGCCATTTCTTCTGGCCATCCTCAGATTCGAGGAGCTGTGCATGTCATTCGCATCGAAAAGCAGACGAATGTAGATTGTAAATGTGAAAGAAGGTCACTATGAAACGAATTATCAACATCGTAGAAGACGAAAAGGACATCAATAACCTTGTCGCCCAATACCTGCGCAAAGAAGGTTATGAAGTCAATTCGTACTACACTTATGAAGAAGCCAATGCCCACACCAAAGATGATGTTCATCTGTGGATTCTTGACATCATGCTGGACGACAAATCCGGTTTTGATCTGCTTGAAGAAATCCGTGCAGCCAACCCGGATACCCCTGTCATTTTCATGTCCGCCCGTGACAAAGAATTCGACCGGATTATCGGTCTGGAAAAAGGCTGTGACGACTATATCACCAAACCATTCTCCCCGAAAGAACTCGTTTTGCGTGTGAACAATCTGATTAAACGCGCCTATAAAGACACCAACAACCGCATCTTTATCGATGGATATGAACTCGATGAAGAACAGCGAAAAGTTTACTCCGATCAGGAAGAAATTGAACTGACAACCAAAGAATTTGACTTGTTGATGATGTTCATCAAAAACAAAGGCTTTGCGTTTTCCCGTGATAAAATTCTTGAAAATGTCTGGGATGAAAACTACTTCGGAAGCGATCGCGTTGTCGATGATACGTTAAGAAGACTACGTAAAAAACTGCCGAAACTGAATATTCATACGATTTACGGATACGGCTATCGTTTAGGATAGGCTCAGCGATGAAGTTTCCATTTCAGAATTCGTTTCGCAAACTCTCATTGACCCAGCAGATTCTGTCTTTGATTCTGTTGATGGTGGTTTTTCTGTTGTTGTTTTTCCTGTTCTTTTTATCCGACAGCATCAACAACACCATCTCCAAACAGATCTTTGATATGCTTGCTGCCAAGCAGACGCCGGTCATCAATGCTCTGGATCTTGGTAAACAGCCAAGTTCTGATCTGGAACTGTTTAACTATATTTCGGCCGATACCAACATTACGACGATTGTGGTCACCCCCAATAAAGTCGATGTCGTCTCCCGCTCGCCGATTGCGCAGCCTAAAGATGATGAATTCCTGGCTACGCTGGTCGAGCAGGCAAGAGATATGCTCAACACCACCGGTGAAAGCAAGGATTTAGTCGAGACGTATAAAAGCACGAGGTACTACTGCCGCCTGGCCAAGGTGGAGCATAATCAGCACGATTCCGTGGTTGTCTCCTACATGGATGATTCCTATGCGGAAGCCACCCGAACGACGCTGCTGGATTCGACGGTCTACATCACCGTTCTTGTCTTCTTTTTGCTGCTGATGATTCTGCTGTTGTGGGTATTTTCGATCATCCGGCCGCTCAACCAGATCAAGGCGTATATCACCCAGATCAAAGAGGGCAAAGATGTCGATCTGTACATTAACCGGGAAGATGAAATTGGAGAAGTGGCCCAGGAGTTGCGGACTCTGACCACCGAACTGGCCAAGCAGGAAAAAGCCAAGGAAGAAATGATCCATAACATTTCGCATGATCTGAAGACGCCGATTGCAACCATCAAGTCCTATTCGGAATCCATCAAAGATGGTATTTATCCGTATGGGGACCTGGAAAGCAGCGTGGATGTCATTCTGGACAATGCCAAGCGCCTGGAAGACAAAGTTCATTCGCTGCTGTACATGAACCGGGTTGAATATCTGGTTTCCTCGGATGCTGAGGGTGTAACGACCAATATGAAAGATGTCGTTGAAGAAGTTGTTCTGAATGCGAAAGTGATTCGCCCGGAAATCGAACTGATCACCGATGTCGATGAAGTCTACTTCGATGGTCTGTTTGAATCGTGGCGCGTGTGCGTCGAAAACATCCTGCAAAATGCCTTCCGCTATGCGAAGACCTACATCAAGATCAAGGTTCGTGAAGATGAACTGATTATTTCCAACGATGGGCCAAAGATGCCAGAAGACCGGATCGATTCGCTGTTTAAGCCATATATCATGGGGGAAGGCGGCAAATTTGGTCTGGGTCTGTCGATTGTTTCCAAAGTCGTGCAGGCCAATGAGTATAAAGTCAAAGGCATGAACACTGAAGATGGTGTCGCCTTTAAGATTTACCGCGAAAACACAAACAAGAAACCGAACAACCGGTTTAAAAATGCAAATATGTCCCTGAATGTATCGCACTGGTCAGCTGCGAAGAAAAACTATCGCTCCAGCCATGAACGCAAGGGTGATGGAAGTGAAGCTGGCACTGAAACCAAAGAAGGGGCAGACAACCAACCGATAACGAGTCTGGAAGAGAAAAAAGCTGCTCCCGATCAGAAGCAGTGGAAAGGACGCAGTAAAAAATGAAACTTGCGACCATTGGCAGTGGATCGATTGTCGATCTGATGTTCAAGTCCATCGCGGACATTGATGGCATCGAAGTTGTTGCTGTCTATTCCCGAACTATGGACAAAGCCCGCGCATTTGCGGATAAGCACCATGTGGCCAAAGCGTATGACGATCTGGATGCCATGTTTGGCGATCCTGAAATCGACACCGTCTATATTGCTTCGCCAAACTCCCTGCATTATCCCCAGGCAAAAAAAGCCCTGGAAGCAGGGAAGAATGTCATTCTTGAAAAACCATTCACTCCAAGCCGCAGACAGGCTGAAGAACTGTTTGAACTGGCTGAAAAGAATGGCATCATGATTTTTGAGGCCATTACCAACATCCATACGCCGAATTTTGGATTGCTCAAAGACAATCTGCCCATGGCCGGCGAGATTCGTGAAGGCGTTTTCAACTTCTCGCAATACTCGAGCCGGTATAAAAAATATATGGATGGCCTTGTTGAAAATGCTTTTAATCCCAAGATGGATGGCGGGGCTTTGATGGATATTAATATTTATAATATTCATCTGGCTCTGGCTTTATTTGGCAAGCCTGAAGCGGTGACCTATTTTCCAGTTCTTGGCTGGAATGGAATTGATACCTCAGGGGTGCTGATGATGCAATATCCTCGCATGAATATCACCTGCATCGGTTCCAAAGACAGCTCTGCGGATTATCTTGCGACCTTACAGGGTGAGCAGGGAACGTTCCGTATTGTCAATGGCAGCACTGGACGGATGAACGATGTCTTCTTTACCCCGCCGCAGCGTGAGATGGAAAAACAGGAAGATATTCAGATCTCTGTCGATCAGGGGCTGCATATGAGCTACGAGTTCATGGATTTCCTGGTTGCCCTCAACGAACAGAATCAAGAGATGTATGAAGCCTGCAAGAAACAGACTTTGATGGCCGAAGACATTCTCGACCAGGCTCTTGCCCAGCGCAATGCTCTGGCTGCCTCCCGTGCCTGACTTTCTGAGTCGTTTTCGAAGAATAAAATAGTTTAGATCCGTACAAAAGAATCAGTCTCAATTGGCTGGTTCTTTTTGTTTGCTCAGAGTAAGGATAGAATGAGAACGGAAAAAACCAGAATCCGGCAGATTCTGGTTTTTATAACGCGTACTGAGAATCAGTCTCTATTGATATCTATGAGTCTTGTGGTATCTATAAGTCTTGACTGGCTTTGACTGCCCTTGAAGGCGATAGAATCGAAAAACTGATCATCTGTACCGTTTTTGGATCTGGAATCCAAATCAAGAAAAGAAAAAATTCAAAACAATCGTGAAGATGGAGGCAGAAAGAAAATCACTATGAATATGACGGATTTATTTTCCCAGATCAAGGAAGAACGCTTGATAGGCTGGATGGAAAAGCTGATCAATACACCAAGTGTTGTCGGCTACTATCCTGAAATCCATCACCTGCTGGAAGAGTTCGCGGATGAATATGGTTATGAAGTTCTTTATGATAACCGCCATACCGCCTATATTTATCTGAATGGAAAAGATGAAACCAATACGGTCGTTGTTGGTGCTCATCTGGATACGATCGGCATGGTTGTCCGTTCCATTGCCGAGAATGGATGGTTAAATGTCCGTAACCTTGGCGGCGTGAATTTCCATTCTGTAGAAGGTGAAAACGTGTATGTGCACACCCGTCACAATGAGACTTACTCGGGCATGTTAATTAACCAGTCCCATTCCGTGCATGTTTTTGATGACGCCCGCAGCCGCGAACGCGATTTTGCCGAAATGGCCATTGTGCTGGATGAAGATGTTCGTACCAAAGAACAGACCGAAGCATTAGGCGTAAGACCGGGCGACCTGGTCAGCGTGGAACCCCGGTTTGTGACTACGGATTCCGGATATATCAAAAGCCGCCATATTGACGACAAAGCCAATGTTGCCGTTCTTTTTGAAGTTCTGGCCCTGCTTGCAAAAAACAATCTGAAACCAGCTTATAATACCTATTTTGCATTCCCAATCAATGAAGAAATCGGCATGGGCGGCCGTTTTGTACCCGCAGATGCCAATGAATATCTCGCTTTAGATATCGGTCTGGTTGGCGGCCAGCAGTCGGGAGATGAAAAGAAAGTTTCGATCTGTGCAGCGGACCGCGTTACCCCGTATGACTGGGGTTTAACGACTGAACTTTTTGATCTGGCAGAAAAATATGAGATCGGTGCGGTGATGGATATTTTCTATCGCTATTCTTCTGACGCATCAGCTGCTTATCAGGCGGACAATAACCTGGCTCCGGCCTGCATCGGGATGGGCTGCATGACCAGCCATGGCTACGAGCGTACCCATAAAGACGGTGTCTTCAACACGGTAAAGCTGGCGCTGGCTTATTTGCTTGATCGCAGCATGCAATCCAAAGAATTTTAATTCACCGGCTGGAAATGTCTGTTCGCTTATAGCAGGCGCATCGATTGCCTGTTTTTCTGGACCTGGCCTGGACTTGAGTGATTGATTCAGGCTGGTTTCTACCAGATAAATCGCCAATCTGCGCACTATACCCCCAAGGGGCAAGCATAAGGAGAGAAAGTATGATCAAATCCAATCTGCATACGCATTCTTACTACGATGATGGCAAAGATTCCATCGATGAAATGGTTCAGACAGCCGCACAAAAAGGCTTTAGCGTTCTGGGATTTTCAGGTCACGCGTACAATCCGATCGATGATGGCAGCATGACCCCCGAAAAAACGGCTGCCTATCGTCAGGATGTTTTGCGCTGCCAAAAAAATCCGCCAGCAGGAATGGAGATTTTTCTGGGGATTGAAGAGGACAGCCTGTCTCCTGTCAATCCCGATGACTATGACTATGTCATTGGCAGTGTTCACTTCCTGGTAAAAGATGGCCATGCAAGTCCGATCGACTACTCCAAAGAGCGCTTTGAACAAATGCTTGCTCAGGAGTGGAACAATGATATCTATGCGATGAGCGAAGCGTATTATCAGGCGATAAAAGCCCAGGCTAAAAATGATCGCATGCAGATTGTCGGCCATATCGATCTGATCGCAAAATACAATGATGACGAAAAGTACTTCCGCTTTGAGGATCCGAAAATCCTCGCCATGGTCCGGGATGCTGTAAAAGATCTTGTTAAAGCGGGCAAGATCTTTGAGATGAATACTGGCGCGATTTCTCGCGGCTATCGCAGCCAGGCCTATCCGTCTGATCCGATTCTGAATCTGATCTATCAGAATGATGGGAAGCTGTTGATCAATACAGACTGCCACAACCGCGAAGATCTGGATCTTGGTATGAGTGAATGTATTGAGCGCGCCCGCCATGCCGGGTTTACCGATTTGTATACACTGACCAAAGATGGATTCGTTCCCGTATCGATTGATGAGTTTCGAGGATAAATAAAACAAACAGGGAAGCGTGCAATCACCTCAAAGAAGCTGGAATCACTTCAAAAAGGAATAAAACAAAACAGGATCAGTCTGGAAGGATTCCTGATGGAGTCTGATCTGATGAATCAAGACTGGCCAGAATGACAAAAGGCTTTGAACATTTCCACAAGAAGGAAGTTCAAAGCCTTTTTTGGAATAGGGAATGAGGAGGGCATGGCAGGCGACCGGTGAGCTGAATTGTTCCGGATTTATCCTGCCTTTCGTTCTTTCCAGGTGTTGTACAGGCCGATAGCCAGAATGACAATCGCAACTGGGCAGATGAAGGAGAGCAGTGTGCCCGACCATGAAAGAATCGCGTCCAGACCACTGCAGGCTGTGAAAGCGCCGGCAAGGGTGAAGAGAATCAGCCAGGTTTTATAAGAGAATCGGTGGAAGGTCTCTTCAAAGTATTCACTGCAGCAGGCCAGAAGTCCGGAGCAGACATTCAGGCAGGCGATCAGGAAGATCAGGCCGCATAGAATCTGGCCAAAGTTTCCCCAGGTCTGCATGGCGACATAGGAAAGAATCTGGGCCCCATTGGAATACGCCTGGAGAATGGCACTGTTGCGGCTGGTCGCAAAGGCAAGCAGGATATAGACAGCCCCCAGCAGAATGCCGGCCACCAGGGCAGATTTAGCCAGGGCTTTCTGAGGATTGTTCAGGTTCATTTTCTTTATGTTCATCGTAATGATGATACCAAAACAGAAAGCGGCCAGAATATCCATTGTTTGATAGCCTTCGTTGAGTCCAACAAAAAAAGGTGAGGCATCATAAGCGGCAGAGGGTGAGCCAATCTGGGCAGGAGTAAAGAACAGGGGAATGGAAACAAACAAGATCAAAACCAGTAAGATTGGTCCCATGACTTTTCCTAGAATGTCTTTGAGCTTCCCTGGATGGATGGCCATCAGATACGCGACTCCAAAAAATGCAAAGACCGCAGCAATCGGCCAGAAAGAGCCAGGAAGTGCCCAGGTCCACATTTCGAGGGCGGTACTGGCGGTTCGGGGAATGGCAATGCAGGGTCCGATTAACAGATAAACCAGCGTCATGAAAATCGGTCCAAGCGGCTTGTAAATCCGGCTGATCATGTCAGAAGCATTGCCATAGGGGGCGATAATGCAGATCGAGCAGACAGGCATGACCACACTGGTCAGCAGCATTCCTCCTAACGCAAATGGAGTGCTGCTGGCGGCCTGGGCGCCAAGGAAGGGAGCAAAAATCAGATTTCCTGCTCCGAAAAACATGGAAAACAGCGTGATTCCCAACAAGATAATTTTTTTGTTCATGAGAAAATCCTATCAGAAAAATGCAAATACATCCTGAATTGGACGAAAAAAATCGAAAACAGGATGACTGTTCGTGATTATCGGCTGGATGGTCCTTTTAAGAAGAATCAGGCTTTGGACTTCTTGATTTTTGCCTGATTCTCTGCCGTTTATTTCGCGCTGTTTGCCGCATTCGCACCTGCACTCTTTTTAACAGGATCTTCCAGTTCCACAGAAGGCTGAAGGGCAGTCAGACTGGGATTGTTTTTGATCGTTTTTTGGTTGTGGGTTTCTATGCTTCCAAAGCGCTCCAGGGCTTTCAGGCGGTTTCGGTAGGCTGCGGGGGTTGTCTGGGTTCGCAGTCTGAAGGCATTGATGAAACTGGCATCGTTGCTGTAGCCTAAAGAATCGGCAATCTGAGAGATGGTGATGTTGGTGGTTCGCAATATGATTTTTGCCAGCGAGATCTTTAGATTGCTCAGATAACTGATGGGTGTAAAGCCGGTTTCCTTTTTGAACAGGCGGGTGAAGTAGTAAGGAGACAGATGAACCACATCGCAGATCTCAGCCAGAGTGACATTTTCATGGACATGCTGCTGAAAGTAAGTGATGGCCTGTCCGACGGATTTGGAATAGTGTTCAATGTTGTGGACATACATCTGTTCGTTGCTTTCGAGCTGACAGAGGATTTCATAGACCATAATGGACAATTCACGTTCAATTTTCAGGTTGTGATAGATCAGCGTCCGATACGTCTGTGAGAAGGTCTCCACGATCTGTTCAAACTGCGGACAGGAAAAGACTGGAGACGCATTGATCTCAAGCAAGTGTCTGACCAGGCTGGACGAGTCTTTCCCATTGAAGTGGAAAAACAAGAAAGAACAATGGTCTTCACACCAGTAGTGATGGGGATGGAACTGGTCAAGCAGGACAATCTCAGAAGACGAAACAGAGTAAACCTCTTTTTCATATTCAAGTTTAAGAGATCCATCCATAATGATCATCACCAGTGGATAGAAGCCGGATTCTCGATTGATTTCATAATCGGAAGTCACGCGAAAGGACCCACAGTTATAGACATAGTAGTAATAGTGTTTAAAGGTATCTGAGTGAGCGAAGAAACTGATAGTTGAATCTTTGCATACTCCTTTTTCGCTCCAGGCAATCAGCATAAGCGCTCCTTTCAAAGGGCAATTTCAATAAATAAAAGAACAGTTCTATGTCTGTGATTATAAGCAGAGATTGTTAGGATAGACATGTAATGGACAGGAAAAGAAAAGAAAAAGATGAAAAATTACAGATTCTGGTCAGAACTCTGTCTTTACTGGAAAGACATTCAAGCCGTACTTCTCTTTTCTTCTTCAAAAAGGAGATCTTTCCAGACGATCAGGCCGAGCCTGTCTGAATTTGCGATTGGAAAGGCAGAAAACAAAGACCGACACCGGTCTGTTTGATGCCATGTGGAAATTTTACTTTTCTTTACTGCCGCCTGACGGCCTTCTTTTGTCCTTACAAGAAATACCAGGTTGTAGATCCAGAAGAATGCTGATCGCGTTATCTCAAAGCATTTGGGCTGGCTCACCAAGCCAATGCATGGTCAGCCTGCCGACTGCCGGATTTAAGACAGGGGGTGAAAAGAGCAATGCCTTGCTGCACAGTCAGCTTTTCGGGATTTGTTCTTTGCATGAGTCTGAAATCTGACAGAGAACAAAGAATGAACCAAACCTGAACACCCAGAATTTCTGGGAAAACGGCTGATCCCATCCAGACCAGACGAAAACCAGAAAAAAACAAAGAGATCTGTTTCTTACCAGATTGTTTTACTGACAGGCCTAAAGATTTAAAATCAAACCGCCAATCCTCGATTTTGAATCTCCTTTTCATCCCACCATCCCTGTCAGAAAACAAAACCAGATTCGGATTTCGCAATCAGGATTTGGACAGTCTGTTTTTTGCTTGTGGCAGCCACTTGATTACTTGATTGAAGAACTTCTAGAGGAGTTCCTGTTGCCTCCACGCTAAAAGTCTTCAAGAAAGCGATAGCGGGCTGTATAAGGCAAAAATGAGCAGGTGTGAGTGCGAATCAAGCCTTTCGAGATTTCGTTCAGACTTTGGATTTGCACAAATCCATTTTCCGATCTGTCAGATGGATTTGTCGTGAAGTAAAGAATCATAAGGATGTGCTGCAGGCCCTGTAATTCGATCAGAGTCTGAGCATAGACGGATCTTTCCTGGCAATGAAAACAGAACTGCCAGAAATGAAAATTCGAAATGATCCTGCTCTTTTTGTATTTTCCCTTTTGAGTCCAAAAACGAGCAGAAAAAGGAGGATCTGCCTGATCATCAGTTTTTCATCTATCCAAACAAGAGGAAAGGCAAAGCAGCGGCCTTAGATATCTGAACCAGGCTTCTCTCATCCTGGTTGCGAGATCGCACCCTTTGGCAGGAAGACTGAATCCTTTAAACAGACCGCCGGCTCGTGAGATCCTGCGACCTGCCAAACAAAGTCTGCAGGAGCGCGGGTCTGTTCACCCTGCAGGAAGATGGCAGGGGATCCACCGGTCTGGAACTGATCAAGCCAGATTGGATGGCCCTATTGATTCACAATTCACCGTTTCGCACGCCAGGCAGTTTTTCCTTGAATCGAATTTCCATTTTCATTACCAAACTGGCCCTGCCGGCCATTCATCTTCCGCTGGCGGGGCCAAAAATGGTTAGCGGCAAAGTCCGACAAAATCAAACCAGCCAGACGTCAGACCAAAATGGCTATACACAACCAGAAATGCACAAACGATCCTTGAAAATCATTGAGGGATCGTTTGTGCATTTTTTTGATAATCTGTTTTCAATGAATGCTGGAAGGAAATCCGATCCGATGCACGGGTCTTAGTCAAAGACCATAGGCTGGTGATGGCCGTAGTACTGCTTGTCTTCTTCGTTTAAGAAGCGCAGGACTTTACATGGATTGCCGACGGCGATGGCATTGGCCGGGAGGTCTTTGTTGACAAGGCTGCCAGCCCCGATGATCGCATTCTCACCAATGGTAACCCCAGGCAGAATGGTCGCCCCGGCACCAATCCAGGCATTGCGCTCAATATGGATGGGAGCGGTGTATTGCCATAAGGCATGGCGGGCATCGGGATCATTGGGATGAGTGCCGCTGATCAAAGTGACATTCGGACCGATCATGACATCATCATCGATGAAAATATCGCCGTCATCCACCATGCCAAAATTGAAATTGATATAAACGTTTTTACCAATGTGGCAGAACTTGCCCGCCCAGTTGGCATAGAAGCGGCCTTCGATCCAGCTGTTTTCGCCAAATTCAGCCATCATTTCTTTTAACAGAGCCACTCTTTTCGCGCCATCCTGGGTGCCTAACGCATTGAACTGGTCCATCAGCAGCAGATTGTGTTTCTGGACTGCTAAAATTTCGGGGTCATCACAACGATATAACAGCCCTTTCTGGCGGCGTTCATCCATTGTGAGGGACTGCTTCTTTTTTTGATCGGTGGTATTGACCAGAGCAGCGGTGTTGGTTTGCTGATTCATATCGTTCTCCTGTTTCCTTTTCGTATGTTTTTAACTTTTTTCTTGTACTTTTAACTTTTTCTGTTTTTTTTATGCTTGTTCTTGGAGGCGGATTTTGGATCTTTGAGTACTTCTTTGAAACGGCAGAGCATCCGCCTGTGGAAGCTGACTGGCCGGAATGGGCACGGTTTGATTATCTTCGCTTAGTGGAAGGGCTTTTTCAAGATGAAATCCGCAGATTGAGAAAAGAATTGCAGGATTTTGAATGCCGGCTGATCAGATGTAAAAACTGGACCATGACAGGCAAGAAGACTCACCATGAAAAAAGGTCTGCCCAGCTGGCTGGAGCAAACCTGTTTGAAGACTAAGCTGAATGGAAGCAGGGGAGTCTAATTTCTGTTCTGTGACAGTTTGGAAGAAGATCAATTTTCAGGTGGATGGGAATCTGAGTTTTCCGGACCTGGAGAAGCTGCATGCAGGATTTGACCAAAAGAGGCCCACAGATCATTCAGCCGTGCCTGCGCCTGGTCTGGGTGGTCTTTAACCAGCTTCTGGGTGGTCTTTAACCAGCTTCTGGGAGTCCAGAAAGTTGAGAATATCGTGCCGGAACTGCCTGAGCTGCTGTTCGTTATCTTCTTCACGCAGATAGTTTTCCAACTGTCGATGATATTCTTCTTCGATCTGCAACATGGCATTGATACGCAGGCTCTTGCGGGTTTCCTGAATCAGAAGCCATAAAGATATCCCGATAAAGAACAGGATGACCAGGCTGATCAGGAGGTACTGCTGGATCGTATAGCTCAAAGAGGAAACCAGGCTCATTCTGACTCCGCAAAAAAAGCTGAGAGTGCCTGAAAATACAAGACCAATGGCCGCAAGAATCGGAGCAAGTCTGGTGGAGTGAACCGGTGAGAAAATACGGACCACAATCCACAGATTCAGTGCATACAGTCCGCAGCACATAAAACGCATATAGCTCAAATGCGGATCGAAGATGGTCAGAAACGGCTGCAGTGAATCTGAATCGTGATGGACATGAAAGATCACAGTACTGAACATCTGTAAAAATGCATCACTGAGTAAAGCAACAAACAGGTTCAGTCCAAGGGCCAGAAGGATTCTCAGTCGGGTGTCCGACCTGAAAATCAGCCACAGCGTGATGTACAGAATGAATTCATTGACCAGATTCATCCAGAGAACATAGCGATAAGGAGTCACCAGACTGATCGGCTCGAGAATGAACAGAAAGACCAGAAAGACCAGAAATCCAGAGCGCAGACGATTTTCCGTTTTTAAGAAGAAGGCAAAAAACGTTCCGGCTTCAGCAGCCTGAATGACAGCACTGATCAGAGTTAACATGCTTCTTCCTTTCGTTTGATCGCCAGAGCGGCGATGAATTCGCATTGACCATCCCGAATGGCTCGATGCAGCCAGCCATTATTTTTTTTACAAGCGGATTCAATAATGGAAAGTCCAAGTCCATGACCGGTTGGATCGCTTTTTGAAGACTTCCCGGTATACAAACCTGAATCATCCTGAACATCATTGGTGATGGCAATAATCAAAAAATTGCCGACAACATGAAGATCCAGCTCAATAGGGTGTTTACAGGGATCTGGAAACTTCAAAACAGCCTCCATGGCATTATCAATCAGGTTGAACAGGACGGATAGAACGGCTTGAGAATCTACTTCAAGGACAGCAGGGACCGCGGCGGCCACTGAAAACGGAATCCGGTTTTTCTGCAGGACCTGTGACTTGTTTAACAGAATCGCATTGATCAGTGGATGAAAACAGAAACGACGATACAGCCCATCACGCTCCTGTTCCAGCAAAACTGTAGCCCGGTCCAGTCCATTCAGACTGGGTGTTTCTTCCAGAATGGCCTGCAGTTTTTCTGAG
Source organism: Allobaculum sp. JKK-2023 (assembly GCF_034745455.1). Lineage (NCBI taxonomy): Bacteria > Bacillati > Bacillota > Erysipelotrichia > Erysipelotrichales > Erysipelotrichaceae > Allobaculum > Allobaculum sp. JKK-2023. The sequence goes on from NZ_JAYERV010000003.1 coordinate 2,768,732, forward strand.
AGTTTTTTCATATTGGCTTCGGCCTTCATCTGACAATAGATCTGTTCATTGCGGATCTTGTAGATTTCAATCATTGCTTCCTTCTTTTCTTCTTCCTGGATCTGACCGACCAGACTTGCCAGCAGAGCGATCAGAACCAGGCCGGAAACCAGAAACAGGACGGTAAAAATCCACAGAATCGTCGTCTGCGTAAGGGACGGAAACAGTTTCAGAACCAGCGGATAACTGACCAGGTAGACCAGTTCACAGCAGAGAAAAAGAATGATCAGCCAATGCGAACGCCGGCTCAGTTTCATGACTGGCCTTTCCAGCTGTGCAGCAGGTATTCAGAAAACCTCTCTTTGACCTGTCTGGCATAGGAACGAGAAACGGGAACGAGCCGCTGGTCTTTCATCCGGAAGTCAGTCCCAAGAAAGGTCTGCACATGGGCCAGATTGACGGTAAAAGAACGGTGCGTCCGGCAAAAGAGCACGGGCACTTTTTCAATCGTTTCTTCCATAGACTCTTTCACTTTGAAGGTCTGCGCTGCCGTATAGACCAGGGTGTAGCGGCGGATTCGCTCCAGATAAATGATTTCTTCCGGCTTGAGAACGATTGGGCCATCAAGTGTATGGAGAACAAGATCCGGAAGTTTGGCCTCTAGCTTTGAAAAGGCTCTTCTCAGGGCAAGCGGAAGTCTGGTTTCGATCTGCTGCTTATAAATGAAGTAACAATGGTCAGCTTCATAGACTTCACAGGCTTTTTCGAGAAACTGACTCATAAAAATGATCAGAGCATCGGGATCAATCTGATTGATCCGCTTTCCAAGGGTTACACCATCCTGATTCCCGCCTAAGGCAATATCGAGAATGACAATTTTTGGCCCTTTATGTTGACGGATTGCTTCCATCAGCGAAGCCGGAGTTAAAAACGCATCTACCTTCACTTCGCAAGGGTAGCTGCAGGAACGAACCAGCTGCTGGACTCGCTGGTTTTGAAGAGGATTATCTTCGCAAATCAGAATATGAACAGCCATAGGCATTTCCTTTCTTTTGGATTTCTCAATATCAAACGAATCACTAATGTCTTGAATACTAGCTTTGATCGTTTTTGAAACCACAATCTTCCAACAGTTATCGCCCGACTGTCTGACAGAAGTCTGTCAGGGAAGAGTCTGTGATATCTGAACCTGCTTTTCGCTGGCGGTTACAGAAAACTAAACATAGTGATGATTCATTACTAAAACTATCATAGACGAAAATTCCAGTGAAAAAACACTCTATCCATTCTGTCGCTTGCTTTGGTCAGAATCGTCTGCTTTTTGATCCATTCGTTCCAGAATCCCGAAACGGGCGCTACTCTTTAAACCTTGTTTTCCGCACGATAACTGTCGAAGAAAACAAGAAAGCAGAAGAGAATTGCGGGAAAACAAGGGCAAAAATCACTAAAACTGCCAGAATTCTATTGTAACCATTCTGTGCAAGATCAGGCAATCATTACTTAAAAGATGGTCATTAGCTTTTTCTAACTACAATAGTTTTCGTTGAATATTAGTCATGTTTTCAGGATTCGGTGAAAAAAGCAAACGGTCAAATGGTTAAATTTTTAAGTCTATGAAAAGGAGTCTTCTGTTGAGGAGTCCATGCCCATCTTCTGACGGCCATCCGTAAAATAGTTCGAATTTTTATAAAAATTGACTCAGTCTCTCACCACTGGGTACGCAATCGGAAGGACTCGGTACGCGCCTCTTTTCTGGGATTATGTGAGCTTTATAATTAAAGAAAACATCAGCGTCTGTAGATTTAAAATCCGCAGATCAGGATTGTCCAGAATGCTCATCTGATTTGAAAAAGGACAATGTTTGTGCTTATTTAAATGTTCGTTAGAACTGTGCATAACAGGGCAGGGATAGGTAAAAATGATTTTCGGCTCATTTCATCATCCCCTTCCATCCTTTGAATACCTCAATCCAGCCCAAAAGAGCGGTGGGATGAATAGAGCGGGCGAATCGGCGCATAAAGAAAATAGAAGAGAGAGAAAGTTGGGGGTACTATAATGTTTATTGCTTATTCGACAAAGAATGGAAAGGTGTATGCCAGAGTGGTTCAGTCAAAATGGAAAAACGGGACAAGCCGGCAAATCGTCCTGAGAAATCTGGGCCTGGTCATTGATAAGGAAAAAGGTATTTACAGAAATCGCAAAGAGGGATTAATCTGTTACAACTTGGAAAAGAACGAAATCCGCTCCTGTGAGCCGATATCTTCTAAAGGATAAAATCAAAAATAAGAATTAAAGAAAGACTACGAGTGAAGTGTGAACTGGTTAGAATGGGAAAACTTCCCCTTCAGAAAATGTAAGGTGACCATACAGTTTCTGGAGGGGAAGCTTTTTCTTTTCAATGAAAAAAGATCCGGACGGTCCGGATCAAAAAGAAAGCGGGCAAAAAAGGATTTAGCCAAAGTACGTCTCGATCCATTTGGCAATGCCGTCGTTTTCGTTGGTATCAGTGACAAAATCAGCTGCTTCTTTGACAACATCCACACTGTTGCCCATCGCTATTTTGGTTCCGGCTGCCCGAAACATCGGTAAATCATTCTGGGCATCTCCAATGGCCGCGATTTCGTCTTTTTCATAGCCTAACGCTTCAATGGCAGATCCTTTATTGGTATCTTTGGCGGTAAATTCATAGTAGAACGGAGAAGTAAACATCGAATCGAGAGTTTCCTTGAATGGTTCTGCAATTTCTTTCCAGTGATCTTTAAGGTATTCTTCATCGCCGGCCGTCAGAATTTTGGATGGCCGGAAGTTTACAGACTTTGCCAGATCGGAACTCTCTTTGAGCAGAAAGCCATTGCTGTGGGCTTCGTATTCAATCACGTTGAACTTTCTTCCCCCAGTAGTGATCATGCAGTCAAAGACGTTGTTAACTTGCATATAGTCACCATCTTCAATCATCGGCCGGACATTAAAGGCTTTCAGGTGTTCCAGAACAGCCTGGGCTTCTGCAACGGACAGCGCATGTTCAAAAAGAACTTTACCGGTATTTATTTCTTCGGCTTTCGCCAATGTCATTTAGCTTAGTTTTTGATAGTTAGTATTGTCCACCATCCGTGCACAGATGGTGGATTTTATATTTTCTGGTTTAACGAAAATTAGCTTTGACAACAACTCTATAATTGTCTAATTTAATCCTTACTCAATCAAAAATGCAACCGTTTAAGGAGGAATAAAATGGCAATTAGAGTTACTTCACCACATAAGATTTATCAAAGATTCATGAAATTCCTTGAGGAATTTGCCCACAAACAGGAGAAGATTCTTGCTTCTCAAACAGGAGCTTTCTCACGAAGTCATTATCGATCATCAAAAATAAACTTGTTCCATTTCCTGAATACATCCATTATCGGGAATGGATCAACACTCTCCGATTTATCCATGAACTATTTCGGCATGGGCAGTGTAAGACCATCTGCTTCGGCACTTGTTCAGACAAAAGCCAAGATTCCAGTCAGCGTATTTTCAGCACTGCACAAAGCCACCTTGGCACTTTATTCCATGGATAAAAAATATAAAGAACACAGGGTAATCGCTTTTGACGGAACCAATGAACCTGTTGCGCCAAATGAAGATGAACCTGACTACATCATTTATACCAAGAACAAGGAAAACATTATCCGGGCCGGTATTCACGTTAACGCAGCCTATGACGTACTTAATGACAAATTTTTAGCCATCGTCACTCAAGACCAGAGGTCCAAAGACGAACGGGCCGCTGCTATGAAAATGGTCAAGGAGATTCACGAAGCTTATCCTGGCGAGACATTTCTCTTTGTCATGGACAGAGGGTATTTCTCTTACCCATTATGTAAGCTTATTGAATCCTTAGGGCACAAATACCTCATACGTATGAAAGAACGAGAGTATAGCTGCCTGACTTATACAGAGCTTGACCATACAGAAGACCAGCAGATCAGCCGCATTCTTACCCACCACCAAAGAAAAGGGGAAAAAGAAAACCCCCAGATGAAATACCTGGTCAAAAAATCAATGAGACAGATTGATCCAGAATCTGAATTTATTGATTTTGACTGCAGGGTGGTAGCTATCGAGATTGGCGACAACGTCTGGGAAGGACTGATTACCAATCTGGATGAAGCAGAATTTCCTCCGGAGGCTCTTGGATTTATTTACCACCTAAGGTGGCGAATCGAGCAGAGTTTCTCCTGGCTTAAATATGGAATAGGAATGAAACGTATCCACTCGATAAAAGCAGAATACATCATTCAGGAGATTTATTCATCCCTTATCTTCTACAATCTGGTTTCCGAGATCAAAAAGTGTGTTCTTGAATCATCTCAATCAGATAATAAAGAAGAGAATCAGACAACTTATGAATACCAAATCAATACAACTAAGGCGATACGGGCTATCAGGAACACGTTCACCCCGAAGTGGACGAAGAATCGAACGATTCGTCAAATTACAAAAGCGGAGTTTCAGGCTCTGACCGAGGAGCTGCTAAGAGAAAAACTGCCCGTTCGGCCGGAAAGAAGCTTCAAGCGAAATCTCCATCCCAATCGTTTGATATGGTTCACCTATCGATAAGTGCATTATATGCGCATCTTATTGATACAAACCACCCATACAATTCTTAAAAACGGCTCTTATCGAAGGGTTGTTTTTAGTGCACCTATTTTGATGAATACAGCCAAATCAATCAGTATATTTTGTGCTTGGTTGGTGCATATGGATATAATCAGCAGCAAATTCTATTCCTATCATCCACTTTGTCTTTGATTTTTATACAAAGTTTGAGGTCATATTTTTCTAGCTAAATGACATTGCGGCTTTCGCTCCATTACTTGAAATCAGAAGGCCATGGTGTTTGTCCATCTCGAGCTGTCTGGCAAATCGAAGCATCCCTTTGGCCGGACGACCGCTTGCCAGAGCGAGTCTGACCCCGTTATTTTGCAGATCGATGAGGGCTTTACAAGTTGCGGGGGAGATTTCCTTTTTGTTTGTGACCAGGGTGCCATCAATATCCATAATCAGCAGTTTGATTGGCTTTCTTTCCATATCGAATTTCATCCTTTCTTTTTGAAAATCGTTTTCCCAATACGCATGTGTCTTTCTATGTACTTTTAGATCTTTCAAAAGGATCCATTTATTCTGCATGAGTGGAGTCCCTCTTCTTTACTATTGTCCTCAATTTTTCAAAAATGAACAGGGTGGAATTTGCCAGATTTAAAGCCGGACCATTTCAGAAAATTTATGTTGAAGAAGATTCGAATGTTCATGGAGAAATTTCGAAGAAGATCAAAAGGGGGCTGGTTAATGGAAAAAGGGGGAGATTGTAGCCGATGAGGCGCTGATAGAAAAACAGAGATAAAATAAGAGATAAAATATTAGAGAAAACGGCACCGACCAGAAAAGGAGCAAAGTATGCGTATTGTTAAATCCTATAACAAACAGAATGATGTGACTTATGTTTATGAAGTTCTGGAGCACACCTATGATAAAGAAAAGAAATTTACCCGCTCCAAAAGACGGCTGATTGGCAAAATTGACCCTCAGACAGGCGACATTGTACCCACCGGCACCCGCGGCCGCAAAAATAAAACCGATGAACCGGTCGGACCGGATGGTAAAATCGATTATCAGCTGCGTTATCTCGAAGCCAAAACTGAACTGAAACGGGTCAGTGAGGAAAATGAAAAACTCAAAGCTCAAAATGAATGGCTCCAGAAGCAATACGATTTGTTGACCGAGGGGCTAAGATCCCTGCTGGAACAAAGCCAGAAGGACGGAAGCAAAGAGATATCCACCAAACATACCTGTCAGGTGCCTGTCTATTCGGTCGATTGATCGAAAAAGTTGACAAGCCGATCAGCAAAATGGTAAAAATATTGAATTGGAAGTTTTGAACGAGATTACTGGAATTCGATCACTTTGATCTGAATGCGCTGAAGACACCAACTTGTGAATATTAAAAAATATTTCACAAAAATGCTTGACCTGGGATACCTTCCGGTGTTATAGTAACTGAGCGTTAAGAAACGCGGTAACAAAGCCGATAACCTGACGCGAATCATCTTTAGATATCGAAGAAATCATCTTTTGTGAAATTCTTAAAAATATTTCACAAAAGATGTTGACTTCATATCCGACAGATGATAAGATAAACAAGCCTTGTGAGTGAAATTGATTTACTCACAAACAGATGGCTCTTTGAAAACTCTGATTACAGACAATTCAATATTCGAAATTAACACGTCGATTCTTGAAACAACACTTAATACTTCAATAATCAATTCACGAAATATAAACGCAATAGCGTTGAGTCAATATCAAATGGAGAGTTTGATCCTGGCTCAGGATGAACGCTGGCGGCATGCCTAATACATGCAAGTCGAACGGAACACTTTTGTGTTCAGTGGCGAACGGGTGAGTAACACGTAGATAACCTGCCCATATCCGGGGGATACGCTTTGGAAACGAAGTCTAAAACCCCATAGGAAAACAGAAGGCATCTTCTGTTTTTGAAACAGGCCCTAAAGCCTGGGAGATGAATGGATCTGCGGTGCATTAGTTAGTTGGCAGGGTAAAAGCCTACCAAGACGATGATGCATAGCCGGCCTGAGAGGGCGATCGGCCACACTGGGACTGAGACACGGCCCAGACTCCTGCGGGAGGCAGCAGTAGGGAATTTTCGTCAATGGGCGCAAGCCTGAACGAGCAATGCCGCGTGAGTGAGGAAGGTCTTCGGATCGTAAAGCTCTGTTGCAGGTCAGAAAAGAAGGAAAGAGGAAATGCTTTTCTTTTGATAGTAACCTGCCAGAAAGTCACGGCTAACTACGTGCCAGCAGCCGCGGTAATACGTAGGTGGCAAGCGTTATCCGGAATGATTGGGCGTAAAGGGTGCGCAGGCGGCGTGGCAAGTCTGAAGTGAAAGGTACGGGCTCAACCTGTACAGGCTTTGGAAACTGCCACGCTCGAGGACAGGAGAGGGCGGTGGAACTCCATGTGTAGCGGTAAAATGCGTAGATATATGGAAGAACACCAGTGGCGAAGGCGGCCGCCTGGACTGTTACTGACGCTCAGGCACGAAAGCGTGGGGAGCAAATAGGATTAGATACCCTAGTAGTCCACGCCCTAAACGATGAGGAGCAGGTGTCGGGGGTAATGCCCCGGTGCCGAAGCTAACGCAATGACTCCTCCGCCTGGGGAGTATGCACGCAAGTGTGAAACTCAAAGGAATTGACGGGGGCCCGCACAAGCGGTGGAGTATGTGGTTTAATTCGAAGCAACGCGAAGAACCTTACCAGGCCTTGACATGGGATGCGAAGACTTAGAGATAAGTTGGAGGATATCATCCACACAGGTGGTGCATGGTTGTCGTCAGCTCGTGTCGTGAGATGTTCAGTTAAGTCTGGCAACGAGCGCAACCCTCGTGATCTGTTACTACCAGTAAGATGAGGACTCAGATCAGACTGCCGGTGACAAACCGGAGGAAGGCGGGGATGACGTCAAATCATCATGCCCCTTATGGCCTGGGCTACACACGTACTACAATGGCGCCTACAGACGGAAGCGAAGCTGTGAAGTGGAGCGAACCCGAGAAAAGGCGTCCCAGTTCGGATTGAAGTCTGCAACCCGACTTCATGAAGTTGGAATCGCTAGTAATCGCGGATCAGCATGCCGCGGTGAATACGTTCCCGGGCCTTGTACACACCGCCCGTCAAACCATGGAAGCCGGCAACGCCCGAAGCCGATGGCATAACCTGAAAAGGAGTGAGTCGTCGAAGGCGGGGCCGATGACTGGGGTTAAGTCGTAACAAGGTATCCCTACGGGAACGTGGGGATGGATCACCTCCTTTCTAAGGAGAAAGTACAAGGAAGCATTAAGTAACTAAGTTGGAGTCTGTAACAGAGTTTTGGAAGAGCGATCTTCCAGATTGAGTGATAGAGAAATCTTCATTCGATCACAACATGGATCTTTGAAAAACGAACATCAGTATAAGACATAACAGAAGGTCTGACGTAAGTTGTAAGTAACAACGTTACGAAAGTAACCGACTGAAAAGAGAGAAGAAATTCAATCTTTGAAGTCACAAGATTTACCAAGTCAGAAAACAGTTAACAGTTCTTATTAGAAAAATCTCGAAAAAGCATAGTTAAAAACAAGCATATTTGAAACTAGATCAAGCAAGGAAGGGCGTACGGAGGATGCCTTGCCACTCTTGAATGATGAAGGACGCATCAGACTGCGAAAAGCTGCGGGGAGCTGTCAGGAAAGCGACGATCCGCGGATATCCGAATGGGGGAACCCGGCTGGAGTCATATCCAGTCATCCATGTCTTTGATATGGAGAGCAACCCGGTGAACTGAAACATCTAAGTAGCCGGAGGAAAAGAAAACAACAGTGATTTCCCGAGTAGCGGCGAGCGAAAGGGAATTAGCCCAAACCATAGCGATATGGGGTTGTAGGAGCGCAACAGACGAAACGCGAGTGAACAGGAACGTGATGGAAAGCACGGACACAGAAGGTGAAATCCCTGTACTGGAAAGCAAGCCAAGTAGTCAGCGAGATCCTGAGTACGACGGGACACGTGAAATCCTGTCGGAAGCAGGCGGGACCATCCGCCAAGGCTGAATAAGTAAGAGTGAGCGACAGTGAAGAAGTACCGTGAGGGAAAGGTGAAAAGAACCGCGCAAGCGGAGTGAAAGAGAACCTGAAACCGTATGCCTGCAAGAAGTCAGAGCCCGTCAAAGGGTGATGGCGTGCCTTTTGTAGAATGAACCGGCGAGCTGCTTTTGGATGCAAGGTTAAGCAGGAAAATGCGAAGCCGAAGCGAAAGCGAGTCTTAACAGGGCGAATGAAGTAGCCAGGAGCAGACCCGAAACCGGGTGATCTAGCCATGGGCAGGTTGAAGCAGAGGTGAAACTTTGTGGAGGACCGAACCGACCATCGTTGAAAAGCTGGCGGATGACCTGTGGCTGGCGGAGAAATTCCAATCGAACCCGGAGATAGCTGGTTCTCCCCGAAATAGCTTTAGGGCTAGCGTTAACGCAAGCCTGCGGAGGTAGAGCACTGAATTCATGATGGCCCCATCCCGGGGTACTGAATGGAATCAAACTTCGAATGCCGCAAGGAGAGTAGTTGGCAGTCAGAGTGTGGGTGATAAGGTCCATGCTCAAGAGGGAAACAGCCCAGACCGCCGGCTAAGGCCCCAAAATGATGACTCAGTGGAAAAGGATGTGGGGACGCACGGACAACTAGGAGGTTGGCTCAGAAGCAGCCACCCTTTAAAGAGTGCGTAACAGCTCACTAGTCGAGTGGCCCTGCGCCGAAAATGTACCGGGGCTAAGTCATCTGCCGAAGCCGCGGATAAGGATTGAAAGATTTTTATGGTAGGGGAGCGTTGCATGTTCATGGAAGCAGAATCGTGAGAGTCTGTGGAGGGCATGGAAGTGAGAATGCCGGTGTGAGTAGCGAGATGCAGGTGAGAATCCTGCACACCGAAAGCCCAAGGATTCCAGGGGAAGGTTCGTCCGCCCTGGGTCAGTCGGGACCTAATGATAAGCCGACAGGCGAAGCAGATGGAAAGCAGGCGAAGATTCCTGCACCCGCAATAAAGGCGATGGAGTGACAAAGACGGGAAGTGTGACCCTCTTAATGGATTGAGGGCCAAGCGCGGCAGTACGGATCCAGGCAAATCCGGATCAAGACGTACAGAGCGTTAGGGGTAAGCGAAATCGAAAGAAAGTAGTCAAGCACATGGAGCGGCTTTCAAGAAAAGCTTCTAGCTTAAACTTTATTGCGGCCCGTACCAAAACCGACACAGGTGGGCGCGCTGAGTAAGCGAAGGTGAGCGAGAGAACTGTTGCCAAGGAACTCGGCAAAATTGCCCCGTACGTTCGCAAGAAGGGGCGCTCGAGAGAGCCGCAGTGAAAAGGCCCAAGCGACTGTTTAACTAAAACACAGCTCTATGCAAAGCCGCAAGGCGAAGTATATGGGGTGACACCTGCCCGGTGCTGGAAGGTTAAGGGGATCTGTTATCCGTTAAGGAGAAGCAGTGGTCCGAAGCCCCAGTGAACGGCGGCCGTAACTATAACGGTCCTAAGGTAGCGAAATTCCTTGTCAGGTAAGTTCTGACCCGCACGAAAGGTGAAACGATTTGGGCGCTGTCTCGGCAGCAGACTCGGTGAAATCTTAGTACCTGTGAAAATGCAGGTTACCCGCAACTAGACGGAAAGACCCCATGGAGCTTTACTGCAGCCTGGTATTGGGTTTTGGATGATCATGTACAGGATAGGCGGGAGGCTATGAAGAAGGAACGCCAGTTTCTTTGGAGCCGCCGTTGGGATACCGCCCCTGATGATTTGAAGCCCTAACGTGAAGAGAGAATCTTACAGACAGTGCCAGGCGGGCAGTTTGACTGGGGCGGTCGCCTCCTAAAGAGTAACGGAGGCGCCCAAAGGTGCGTTCAGTCTGGATGGAAACCAGACAGAGAGTGTAAATGCATAAGCGCGCCTGACTGCGACACCAACAAGTGGAGCAGGGACGAAAGTCGGGATTAGTGATCCGGCGGTACCGAATGGAAGGGCCGTCGCTCAACGGATAAAAGCTACCCTGGGGATAACAGGCTGATCCCGCCCAAGAGTTCACATCGACGGCGGGGTTTGGCACCTCGATGTCGGCTCATCGCATCCTGGAGCTGGATTCGGTTCCAAGGGTTGGGCTGTCCGCCCATTAAAGCGGTACGCGAGCTGGGTTCAGAACGTCGTGAGACAGTTCGGTCCCTATCTGTTGTGGGCGCAGGAGATCTGAGGGGAGCTGTCCTCAGTACGAGAGGACCGGGATGGACCTGCCAATGGTGCATCGGTTGTCACGCCAGTGGCACAGCCGGGCAGCCAAGCAGGGAATGGATAAGCGCTGAAAGCATCTAAGTGCGAAGCCAGCCCCAAGATAAGATCTGCGGTAGATAAGACCCCTTGAAGACTACAAGGAAATAGGCTGGGTATGGAAGTTACGTGAGTAATGAAGTTGGCCAGTACTAATCGGTCGAAAGCTTAATCTAAGATAAACGAGAGCGCCTGTTGGAAGTGGTGAAGAATGAAGAAGATGGAAACAGAGTCAAAGACGCATGTTAAAGACAATGATTCCAGAATCATTCAAAATCACAGACAGGCGGTAATAAGAAGTAAAACGATCAGAAATGATCAGATCATAACTGTAACCAAAGTTATGTTGAAGCTGGTGTTTGTTTTTGAAAGATTCATGTGAAATGAAATCAACCCTCGGTATTCGCAAGAATACTGAAACCGAATCTGTCATTGAATGATCATCCAAGGATGCGCTGATTCAATGCAAAGTATGGTGACGATAGCCAATGGGTCACACCCGTTCCCATCTCGAACACGGCCGTTAAGCCATTGAACGCCGACGATAGTGTAAAAGCAAAAATAGGAAGTCGCCAGACAAAAGCAAATCCCTGAAGAATAAAGGAGAAATCCGATATTCTTCAGGGATTTTATTTTGGTTAGTTTAGGCTAATATAGAAATGAAGAATGCTTTTTGAAAAGTGTCCTCCATAGGCCATGCACGCTCGTTGAGTGTTTATCCTGTTCGAGTTTACAGATTCATTTCAATGAATTAGAGGTTCGTTTCAATGAAATGGATTATGGATTGATTCCAGAAATGTGCAACCTGGCGATCATGGTGGCCATCAAGATTGAGAAGATACAGCCGAAAAAGAATGCGCTGATTTTTAGGCTGGACGATTTCCTCGTATGAGTATTGGTATTTCATGCCAATCTGCTGCATGACACCGCCGCTTCGGGGATTTCGAACATCATGAGTGGCTATAAAATAGGGGAAATGATCAGCTTTTAATTGTTGGACAAGAGTCAAAACGGCTTCGGTAATGATTTTTTGATGCCGGAATTCTTTTTTTAGGCCGTAGCCAAGTTCGTAAGGTTCTTTCATGCTGAGTTCGATGTAGCCGATGGGAACATTATCCTCTTTTAGACAGATCGCGTAAGCATAACTTTGATTTTGTACATATTGACTTGCGTAACGCTGTTCAAAGAAAGACCGTGACTGCTCAAGCGAGTCCAAGGGATACCAGGGAAGAAACTGGTTGACGTCTTTATCCTGAAAAATCAGATAAAGGGCAGGCAGATCGGTTTCGGTAAATTTTCTAAGAATCAGCCGCTCAGACTGAATCTCTGGGGAATTTTTCATATTTTCCTCTTCATGAATACAACGAATGTCTGATAGACAATGGGCCTCAGGGAATGAAGCCATCTGGATGGACCATACAGACATTATAAACCAATGGATTCTGACAGGATGAAGTGATTTTTGCTTCCTCTTCCTTATTTTTCCTTTTCTTCTTCCCCTTATTCGTCTTTTCCGGCAATCAGCTGCCTCAATTCCACTACTTTATTCAGATAAGAAAAGCCCTCGTGATTTCTGGCTGACAGCCGGAAAAACGAGAGCTTTGTTTTGATTGAATTGCGTTTTCAACAAATGGATCTGGGATTGAGAGATTCTGGCAGACCCCACTATTCTTCATCAAACAGAGGAGTCTGTTCGAAGGTATTTTCCAGGGGTTCGGCTTTGGACGCATCATCATAGGTACGGATCTGAATTGGATCGATCGCCGAGCGGTCTGGAGATTTGGTGTGGGTGACGCCCAGATGGTTTTTATCATCGTAGTTGGGGATCAGTCGCAGGGTGTAGATGTTTTTAAAAGCGTTGATGACTTCGGCATTGCCCACATTGGAAAAGGCAACAAGCTGCGTGGCGGTAGACTGACACAGGTTCATTAAAGCCTGGATGATATGTCCGCTCTGTACGTAGGCAAAGGGATTGTCTAACAGGAGCAGGTGCCAGGATTTTTTGCCATAAACCTTGGAGACGGTGTCTTTGCGCTGGAAATTGAGCACGGCACTGATGACGACAAAGGCGCATAAGAACCCTTCGGCGCCAGATAGCTTGCCGGCTTCGTTCCATGAAATTTTGATCTGGTTGTTTTCTTCGATTTTGTATAACCGGATCGGAATTCCTGAGATCCCTACCAGCGCATCGTATAAAGCAGCAGCCTGAATGCGCTGCTCAATCAGTGCAGATTGCTTATCCGGGTGGGCATCAATAGCTGTAATCAGGTTGTCGAGGTATTCTTCGAGGCGCGCCTTGGCGACGGCTTCCATTTCTGTCCAGTCCTTGAGTTCGATGTTGAGCATCTTGCGCTGAATGTGACCGACCTGAATGGTGGTATCCTGGTCAATGGCTTTTAAGTTCGCATGCAGATGCGAGATGTAGTCCATCAGGGTCTGCACAAGAGCGGTCCGGTTATCTTTGAGCAGCTTGAGGTCAGCTTCGGTTTTATCGATAAATGTCTGAAGAAGGGCTTTCTTCTGCTCCAGTTCATCAGGCATCGTCGCCGGGTTGGCCAGCAGCGGTTCAATGGCTTCGAGCATCTGGAAGCATAAAGCCAGACGGGAACGATAGGTTTCCTTGGCTTTAGAAAGCTGACGGCTGAAGTCGTTGAAGAAACTGGTTGCCGTTTTCTGCTGGCGGCGTCCGGAAGTGACCAGCTGCGAGAGTGTGGTATCGAGCTGTTCGCTGGTCCAGTCGTTGACCTCCATCGGCTGAGGGTGCAGAACATCTCCTGCTTCATTGGTGCGCAGGCCGACAAATCGAGTCATTTCCAGCAGAGAATCGGCTTCGGTGCTGGCGGAGTTATAGACTTGGTGGAAATGGTCATTCTTTTTGGTCAGAGCTTCTTTATCTTTGAGAAGGGATTGCTGGTCATTGCGAGCTTTGTCAATGTACTCTTTGAGATCTCCTTCATGGCATTCGCTTTGCGGCAGTGGTTTTGGGCTTCCAAAGCGTTCGCTCATCTGTGACTCAAGACCCTGGCGCTTTCCATCAAGGGTGGAGACTTCACGGGTCAGTTCAAGTTTTTCGGATTGCAGCTGATCAATTTCGGATTGAACGTCGGCAATCTCAGCGCGGTTGACATCTTCTGCATGCGTGCTGTACAAAACATCTTTCCAGTCGGCTTCTGTAAGGTTATAGCGTTCCTGCATTGCCGCAAGACGGGATTGATAGAGACGCAGATTTTTACGGGCCCGGTCTCGTTCTTTGACATAGACACCATATTGAGAACTGCTCAGTTCCAGGGAAAGAGAATCAAAGCGCGGCTGAAGTTCTTCAAGCGAGCCGGATGCGGGTTTGGCTTCTTTAAATTGCTCGAAGTAGCTGGTCTGGTCCTTGGTTTCATCCACCTGCGTGGCAAGTCGATCAGACAGGCGGGCGGCATCCAGTTTCTTTGCGGCAAGGGCAGACAGACTGGCCTCGATCGCCTCCAGGTCCTTTTTCATGGAAGCAAGCTGGGCTTGCAGAGTGTCGTATTGCTGCTGGTCGACAATGACTTGTTCGAAAGACTGAACATGTTCGTTCCAGGCGTTCAGAAGCTGCGTTTTCTGGTCGACGGTTTTGTCTGCCTGGCTGCATTGTGTATCCAGATCGGTGATTGCTTTTTGGCACTGATCGATCTTGAGCTTCAGATCGGTCTTCTGGTCGCGCAAAGTCTGGAGGGTGTTTTCCAGCTTTGTCTTTTCCTGATTGAGGGCATCCAGTTTCTGCTCGGTCAGTTTCTCTGTTTCGACTTCCTTGAATAAAGCTTCCAGATCTTTTTGAGACTTGCGGCTGGAAGCCAGGAAGGCTTCATGGCTTTTCTGTTCTTCGGATAAAGAAGCAATGAGCTCCTTTAACTTGGAAGGGAAGATCAGATTGGTGTTGAAATGCAGGTAGGCACTCAGCGAATTGAGTACAGGAGAGGGATTTGGGGTGCTGGAAAGCAGTTCGCGGGAACAGAAGAAAATCGGTTCACTGGTATACAGGTCCCGCTTTTTGAATTCCTCGAGTACCTGGGCGGATAAGTTGTCATCCATAATCAGGGCATAAGGGAAGAAAGGAAAATCGCGGACGAGTTTTTCTTTCATTTTTGGATGCATTGTCGATTCGCGCAGCCACATTGCACCGGTCATCTTCTCAATGCCAAGTTCATCAAGAACCTGATTCATCTCATTGGACAGTTCCAGGCTGGTTCCGGTCTGCAGATTTTCAAGACTGCGTTTGCAGGCAGCAATATCCGCCATGGCCTGATCCTGGTGAGTTTCAAAGCGGGAGATCAGGGCCTGATATTTATAGTCAAAAAGGTCTGACTGCCAGATCTTTTCCAGATCGATTCCCAGCTGAACGGCCAGTGTTTTTCGTTTTTCGAATGCTTTGGCTGCTGCATCCAGAGCGCTGGCATTGAGAGTCAGCTGATTTTGAGTCTGAAGCTTGTCGAGATCGTTCTGGTGAAGCTGATCGTCCAGGCTCTGTTTTTCGGCTCGGGCAGTTTCCAGTTTTGCCTGAAGACTGGCCAGATGCTGCTTTGCCTGATTCAGGCTGTTTTCCAGAGCGCTGGTCAGAGTCTGGTAAAGGGGCTTGTCTTCCATCCAGCTCAGGCTGTGATCCAGACGCAGAGCATTCGCCTTGAGAAATTTTTCTTCGCGCTTGAAGAAATCGTCGACACGGCTTTGGCAGACAGCTGCTTTGGAGGAGGCTTTGCGCGTCTGACGATTGAGTTCATCCTGCTTTTTATGCGCCTCTTTTTCCTCCTGGTTCAGGTTGGTGATCGTCGTCCGCACTGTTTTGAGTGCGTCTTCTTTTTCGCTTAAAGCCTGGCTGTACAGCTGATACAGTCGACTGCCGTAACTGTTGCGTTTCTTTTCGACTTCATCATTAGACAGTTTGGCGCTTTCCGCTTTTTCTTTATATTCCAGATAGGTTTGTTCCGTTTCTTCGACCTGTTCATTCTGGCGGGCACAATCCAGTTTGGCAGCCATCTGTTCCAGTTCAGCTAATTTGGACTGACTGGTTTCCAGATCTTCCGCAACCAGATCAAGTTCGCTGCTGCGGGCGTCGTATTCTTCTTTGTTCGCATACCACTTTTTGGACAGTCCCTCATATTCCAGGTGATCCAGATCAGACTTGGCCTGACGAAGGAGTGCCTCAAGAGTTTCGTCTTCATGCTGGAATTGCGCCAGTGCGTTTTCGATGCCACCCGCAAAGGCCTCCAGCTTTCTGCCGGTGTCATTGAGATCCTGATATTCGCCGGCCAGACTGAGCGATGAAGTATAGAACGAATCGAGCAGTTTCTGAAACTCCTGAAGTTCACCCATGGCTTTGAGGTTGTCTTTATTTTTGGCCTGGAGATCGACAAATTCAGTGGTCATGGAAATGAAATGCGCCAGATGGCTGGAGCGGTCATCCAGGCCGGCTTCCTTATCGATCTTGGCTGCCGCTGCTGGAATCAGAACGCGGCGCAAGAGTTTTTCTTCCGTATCGTATGTCTCGCAGAATTTAGACATTCCGGATTCTTCAAGGTTGAAATCGCGCATCTGCCGCCATTCTGCCGGTTCAATGCCCAGTTCCATCAGGCGAGACTGATAGATCCGATTGTGGCTTGAATTGCCCAGGTTATAGATCGCAAACTGGCTGGGATACTCTTTGGCAAAGCCTTCAAGCATGGATTTAGAGGCCTGAAAAGTTTTATAGCTGCGGCGGCCATCTTCAGTTTCGTCAAGCAGTTCCAGATTGGACAGGGCAAAAGGTTCTGAATCAGAATATTCGCTGATCCAGGCGTATAGATTGATCTTTTCCTGACTGTCCTGGTCCTGAGCCTGCCGACGGTTGATCATCAGGCCGATGCAGAAGCGGCCAGCGTTGCCATCTTTTAACCATTCCTGAACGATGAAGGATGGTTTAGAATCCTTGAAATAATCCGCAAAGGCCCGTTTGGGGAAGTTGCGCTGCCGGCCTGAAATATAGGGAGCGAGCAGCATTTGGGTCATGACAGACTTACCGCCGCCATTTTCCATCTTTAATAAGGTGCTGATGCCATCGATATCCAGGATCTGGTCAGGAATTACATTGCGGCCATAGTTGTATTCGATGTGCGTCAGCCGGATTTGATTGAGCAGGGGCATTATTCATCCTCACATTCTACCGAACGTAAAATCGCAAGCTGGCTGTCAGAGCGTAAAATGCTGTCCATTAACGCGTTCATGCGTTCGGTTAAAAAGATCTGCTCCTGGTCGGGCAGATAAACGACCAGCTTCTGCTTTTCCAGAAATTTCAGCAGAGTCAAAAACAGCTGGGCTTTATTGTTGGCAGCGCGCTTATGAGAAGGATCCGCCAGAAGATTGTTATAGGTATCAACCATACGCTCATACGGAATGTTCCCTGGATTGTCTTTCTGGTCGACACCACTGTTCAGTGCTTTGTCAAAGCGGCTCATCCAGTCCTCAAGGGAAAGAAAATCGCGCAGTCTGCCTCCGCCATACTCCGTAGAGTAAAAAGCATCCAGCAAGACCAGCAGGGCAAACATACTCAGATAGTAGTGGGCATCGTTTTGGTTGGATTTCAGTAAAACAGCTTTTAAATCTGCTTTAGAATAGCCCAGAAACAGATTATCCTGATTGGGGACCAGGTAGATCATTCCCTGACGGGTGACCAGGCGACACTCAAAAGCAGCAGCCGCTGCTTCCAGCTGTTCTAACCTGCCGCTGTCGGCTTCCATCAGCCAGGTATAAGCCGGATCGCTCGAAGGCAGTTCGTGCTTCTGAAGCAGGGTATATAAAATTTCATTGATCATAATGGTTTCCTTTCCAGACTCAGATCCAGACCATCGATGCGGACTAACGCCTCCAGACCATCTTCTTCCATCGCAAATTCAATCTTGCGATTGTTTTTGATGATATTCAGTTTCTGATATTCCTGCAATTCCAGCTGGTTTTCCATTGCTTCAAGGATGGCCAGCGGCAGGGAAAAAGATGTCTGCTCTTCAATAATGATTTCATGGCGTTTGGAAAAGAGGTCACTCAGATCAAAAGAAGTGATTGAGGACAGGCTGGACAACATTTCACGGGCCTGATTCATCGACTCGAATTCATCCCGAAAAAAGATCTGATCCAGAGCCAGCTTATGTCCCGGTTCTTTTACCAGGCGCATCAGCAGAGTCTGGACTTTGTCATTCATCTGCTGCACCTGGCGGATATTTTCTTCTTTCTGACGCTCATATTCGAGCTGATCATAATCAGGATCGACTTCTTCAAGTGTTCCATCCAGCTCATTTACCCGCAGGGAACGATATTCAAAAGCCCGGGCAGGAGTGAACTGCTTGGGCGGGGCTTTAAAGAACAAGGGATGCAGCAGTTCATCAAAATTTTCCAGATTCGAAGGTTCATCCATGATCTTCTGCCAGATTACCTGTCTGAATGGCCGACGCTCATAAAAACTTTGACGCATCTGGAACTGAAGCTGTTCATCAAGGAGACGGGAAAACTGCTGAATGGCTTCAAGAATAGTGGCCTGAGCAAGAATAGAGCGGGAAAGATAGGTGCTGATGTCACTGAGGGAAGCCAGGTCGGCTTCATCCTTGGCTGTAAAGGTTCCGGCAGCCAGAGCGCGCTGGAGCTCCTGGAGCAGCTGATTGACATTGGTCCAGTATCCCTGAAACTTGGTGCGGCTTTCTGAAATGAGGGTATAGGTTGAACGGCTCAATTCTACGTAAGCTTTTTGATCCAGGACAGCTGCATTCGATCGAACCTGCATGGCCTTATTCTGGATTTCAACTTCCTGAATTTTGAGCAGCTGAAAGATTTCCCGAATTTCATCAAGAGCTTTGGAATAGTTTTTGGCTTTCATCTGAAGCTCAAACACAAGGTCCCGAAACTGTAAACGCAGGTTTTCTTCCATCTCGAGCGTAGAGAGCATCAGATGGAATCCATCATCGCTCATTTTGTAAGAGGCTTTTGGGGTTGGACCATCATAGACAACCTGGGAGGTCAGATAATTCAGACGCACCTTCCAGCGGTCATCGCCTTCAATCGGATTAAAGCTGAAGGGAGCTCCCTGATTACATAAGATGCCGGAAACCATTAAGTCGGCTAATTTTGTACACTGTTCCAGATCCAGTTCCTTATGGAACAGTTCACGGTTGCCCTCTAAAATACAGAGAGCAATATCTTCTAAAAAACAGTTTTCACTGGCCAGGGTGCGCTCCATGATGTAACGCAGGACCATGAAAAACAATAAAATCTGTTCATCAAGTCTGGAAAATCCATAACTGTCCAAGGTTCGGCCGCGCTGCTTTAACAAAGAAAACAGCTGGCCAAACAAGGCAATGGTATACATGCGCTTTTCCAGATCACGGTAAAACTCGCTTTGCATGACAGATCTCCTTTCTATCAAAAGGATCAGACATCCTGGTAAAGCGTGTCTGGTCCTTCTGTTCTTGTTTGGACAGATTTTTGCTCTTTCCTTCAAGATGTTTTTTCAAAAAGGAAAGAGCGAAAAAGGCCATCAGGTCTTGTAGTGACTGACATTCAGGATTTCCTGAGGAATATAACGACCCTGTTTCCAGAGATCTGTAACCTGGTCTTTGAAGGCCTGGTCAAAATAGGAAAAAAAGACTGCACCTTCTGTTTCGATCTGTCCTTCCTTATAAATCGGCATCGTTTTTCCGGCAGTCATCTGTTCTCTGGCTTTGTCGATCATGGCCAGATATCCCAGTTTCCAGGGGACAATGGAAAGATCCGGATACCGGCTGGCAAAAGATTCGTAAATCCGCACCCCTTCATAATCCAGATCTCCCCAGTAGTACACCGGATTTAAACTCTGCTTCTGGCTGTCACTTCCAAACTGAAGTAAATCCATGAAGGTACTTTCGATGCGGCGGCCGGCTCCATAAGCCACAGACTGAATCGGAAAGCCTAAAACAGTCGGTTGTTTTTGCTGGAGCAGGTTTCGAATCGATACAAAGGGATCCAGGTTTTCAACAATCAGAAGATTGCCGGGCGCGCTGGATTTGCTGACAACGAATAATGGCTCGCAGGTCTGATAAAAGGCCAGCCGGCTGATATCCAGTGACAGATTTTTACAAAGCCGTTCACCATGTCTGGCGAGGACTTTTTCCTGTCCGAAAATTTCAAAGCTGCGCTCATTACACGAGATCTTTTCACAGAAATCAGGATGAGCATCCAGCCAGTCCTGAAGCGCATAAATCATGAACTGATCCTGCTCGAATTGTGCTGGGTGCTTTTTATAGAAAGCGGCCGAAAGAGGAGGGTGGATCGTTCGATCTGCCTGGATGACTAATGGGGTATGGTCTATTTTTGGTTTTATTTTCCGATAGCGCTGGTATAAGGGTGGTCTTTTCCCATTGAACCCTGAGCTTTTTACAGGCGCTAATTTGCCGGCAGTGACTTGTTTTTCAATAAAGTCAACGCCCTGCTGGTAAGTATCAAATTTTGCGATGAGTTCTTCAACTGGAATTCCGATCATTTTTATATTGTAACAATTTAGAGCTTATCTTGAACGTTTAATCACTTCTTCAGCGAAATTTAAAGCGTATTTCAAAAAACAGGAATATTTCTGGCAAAAAGCGCGCACCAAAGGGTGGTTGCTCTTAAAATCTACACTTGCTAAGATCCGATATTAAGAATCCTCCTGGACATCCAAAGTAAATTCTGGAAGCGAACAATCCTGCCTGGAAAACCTGGAAGAAATCAGGCCTCATTGGTCATTGCCAAAAAAAGTGGCATCGGGCACAGATTCGAATCGTCAGGGACCTGAAATCAGGACGCTTTTCTTGACAGATCCCCTCTACAGGCAGTACTGTAGAAAAGCTGTGAAATGACAAGCTTAAATGCTTAACGTTCCGGCACAGGCAAAAGTGAGGATAAAATCACATATTGTGAAAAATGTTGGTTGTTTCACAATAATGCTTGCATTCGGATGTCTGCGATGATATCCTATATGAGCGTTAAGAAAACGCGGTGACAAAGCTGCTGACCTGACGCAAATCACCTTTAGATATCGAAGTCATCATCTTTTGTGAAATTCTTAAAAAATTTCATAAAAGATGTTGACTTCCGATATGGCAGATGATAAGATAAACAAGTCTTGTGAGGGAAGTTGATTCACTCACAAACAGATGGCTCTTTGAAAACTCTGATTACAGACAATTCAATATTCGAAATTAACACGTCGATTCTTGAAACAACACTTAATACTTCAATAATCAATTCACGAAATATAAACGCAATAGCGTTGAGTCAATATCAAATGGAGAGTTTGATCCTGGCTCAGGATGAACGCTGGCGGCATGCCTAATACATGCAAGTCGAACGGAACACTTTTGTGTTCAGTGGCGAACGGGTGAGTAACACGTAGATAACCTGCCCATATCCGGGGGATACGCTTTGGAAACGAAGTCTAAAACCCCATAGGAAAACAGAAGGCATCTTCTGTTTTTGAAACAGGCCCTAAAGCCTGGGAGATGAATGGATCTGCGGTGCATTAGTTAGTTGGCAGGGTAAAAGCCTACCAAGACGATGATGCATAGCCGGCCTGAGAGGGCGATCGGCCACACTGGGACTGAGACACGGCCCAGACTCCTGCGGGAGGCAGCAGTAGGGAATTTTCGTCAATGGGCGCAAGCCTGAACGAGCAATGCCGCGTGAGTGAGGAAGGTCTTCGGATCGTAAAGCTCTGTTGCAGGTCAGAAAAGAAGGGAAGAGGAAATGCTTTTCTTTTGATAGTAACCTGCCAGAAAGTCACGGCTAACTACGTGCCAGCAGCCGCGGTAATACGTAGGTGGCAAGCGTTATCCGGAATGATTGGGCGTAAAGGGTGCGCAGGCGGCGTGGCAAGTCTGAAGTGAAAGGTACGGGCTCAACCTGTACAGGCTTTGGAAACTGCCACGCTCGAGGACAGGAGAGGGCGGTGGAACTCCATGTGTAGCGGTAAAATGCGTAGATATATGGAAGAACACCAGTGGCGAAGGCGGCCGCCTGGACTGTTACTGACGCTCAGGCACGAAAGCGTGGGGAGCAAATAGGATTAGATACCCTAGTAGTCCACGCCCTAAACGATGAGGAGCAGGTGTCGGGGGTAATGCCCCGGTGCCGAAGCTAACGCAATGACTCCTCCGCCTGGGGAGTATGCACGCAAGTGTGAAACTCAAAGGAATTGACGGGGGCCCGCACAAGCGGTGGAGTATGTGGTTTAATTCGAAGCAACGCGAAGAACCTTACCAGGCCTTGACATGGGATGCGAAGACTTAGAGATAAGTTGGAGGATATCATCCACACAGGTGGTGCATGGTTGTCGTCAGCTCGTGTCGTGAGATGTTCAGTTAAGTCTGGCAACGAGCGCAACCCTCGTGATCTGTTACTACCAGTAAGATGAGGACTCAGATCAGACTGCCGGTGACAAACCGGAGGAAGGCGGGGATGACGTCAAATCATCATGCCCCTTATGGCCTGGGCTACACACGTACTACAATGGCGCCTACAGACGGAAGCGAAGCTGTGAAGTGGAGCGAACCCGAGAAAAGGCGTCCCAGTTCGGATTGAAGTCTGCAACCCGACTTCATGAAGTTGGAATCGCTAGTAATCGCGGATCAGCATGCCGCGGTGAATACGTTCCCGGGCCTTGTACACACCGCCCGTCAAACCATGGAAGCCGGCAACGCCCGAAGCCGATGGCATAACCTGAAAAGGAGTGAGTCGTCGAAGGCGGGGCCGATGACTGGGGTTAAGTCGTAACAAGGTATCCCTACGGGAACGTGGGGATGGATCACCTCCTTTCTAAGGAGAAAGTACAAGGAAGCATTAAGTAACTAAGTTGGAGTCTGTAACAGAGTTTTGGAAGAGCGATCTTCCAGACTGATTAGCTGCAATAGCGGCACTGGTCTTCAGAAATGGAGAACAGTTCCAGTCAGTTCAAAACATGGATCTTTGAAAAACGAACATCAGTATAAGACATAACAGAAGGTCTGACGTAAGTTGTAAGTAACAACGTTACGAAAGTAATGAAAGATTTACCAAGTCAGAAAACAGTTAACAGTTCTTATTAGAAAAATCTCGAAAAAGCATAGTTAAAAACAAGCATATTTGAAACTAGATCAAGCAAGGAAGGGCGTACGGAGGATGCCTTGCCACTCTTGAATGAAGAAGGACGCATCAGACTGCGAAAAGCCGTGGGGAGCTGTCAGGAAAGCGACGATCCGCGGATATCCGAATGGGGGAACCCGGCTGGAGTCATATCCAGTCATTCATATCCAAGATATGAAGAGCAACCCGGTGAACTGAAACATCTAAGTAGCCGGAGGAAAAGAAAACAACAGTGATTTCCCGAGTAGCGGCGAGCGAAAGGGAATTAGCCCAAACCATAGCGATATGGGGTTGTAGGACCGCAATACACAAAACGCGAGTGAACAGGAACGTGATGGAAAGCACGGACACAGAAGGTGAAATCCCTGTACTGGAAAGCAAGCGGAGTAGTCAGCGGAATCCTGAGTACGACGGGACACGTGAAATCCTGTCGGAAGCAGGCGGGACCATCCGCCAAGGCTGAATAAGTAAGAGTGAGCGACAGTGAAGAAGTACCGTGAGGGAAAGGTGAAAAGAACCGCGCAAGCGGAGTGAAAGAGAACCTGAAACCGTATGCCTGCAAGAAGTCAGAGCCCGTCAAAGGGTGATGGCGTGCCTTTTGTAGAATGAACCGGCGAGCTGCTTTTGGATGCAAGGTTAAGCAGGAAAATGCGAAGCCGAAGCGAAAGCGAGTCTTAACAGGGCGTATATAAGTAGCCAGGAGCAGACCCGAAACCGGGTGATCTAGCCATGGGCAGGTTGAAGCAGAGGTGAAACTTTGTGGAGGACCGAACCGACCACCGTTGAAAAGTTGGCGGATGACCTGTGGCTGGCGGAGAAATTCCAATCGAACCCGGAGATAGCTGGTTCTCCCCGAAATAGCTTTAGGGCTAGCGTTAATGTAAGCCTGCGGAGGTAGAGCACTGAATTCATGATGGCCCCATCCCGGGGTACTGAATGGAATCAAACTTCGAATGCCGCAAGGATAGTAGTTGGCAGTCAGAGTGTGGGTGATAAGGTCCATGCTCAAGAGGGAAACAGCCCAGACCGCCGGCTAAGGCCCCAAAATGATGACTCAGTGGAAAAGGATGTGGGGACGCACGGACAACTAGGAGGTTGGCTCAGAAGCAGCCACCCTTTAAAGAGTGCGTAACAGCTCACTAGTCGAGTGGCCCTGCGCCGAAAATGTACCGGGGCTAAGTCATCTGCCGAAGCCGCGGATAAGGATTGAAAGATTTTTATGGTAGGGGAGCGTTGCATGTTCATGGAAGCAGAATCGTGAGAGTCTGTGGAGGACATGGAAGTGAGAATGCCGGTGTGAGTAGCGAGATGCAGGTGAGAATCCTGCACACCGAAAGCCCAAGGATTCCAGGGGAAGGTTCGTCCGCCCTGGGTCAGTCGGGACCTAATGATAAGCCGACAGGCGAAGCAGATGGAAAGCAGGCGAAGATTCCTGCACCCGCAATAAAGGCGATGGAGTGACAAAGACGGGAAGTGTGACCCTCTTAATGGATTGAGGGCCAAGCGCGGCAGTACGGATCCAGGCAAATCCGGATCAATGCGTACAGAGCGTGAAGGGTAAGCGAAATCGAAAGAAAGTAGCCAAGCACATGGAGCGGCTTTCAAGAAAAGCTTCTAGCTTAAACTTTATTGCGGCCCGTACCAAAACCGACACAGGTGGGCGCGCTGAGCAAGCGAAGGTGAGCGAGAGAACTGTTGCCAAGGAACTCGGCAAAATTGCCCCGTACGTTCGCAAGAAGGGGCGCTCGAGAGAGCCGCAGTGAAAAGGCCCAAGCGACTGTTTAACTAAAACACAGCTCTATGCAAAGCCGCAAGGCGAAGTATATGGGGTGACACCTGCCCGGTGCTGGAAGGTTAAGGGGATCTGTTATCCGCAAGGAGAAGCAGTGGTCCGAAGCCCCAGTGAACGGCGGCCGTAACTATAACGGTCCTAAGGTAGCGAAATTCCTTGTCAGGTAAGTTCTGACCCGCACGAAAGGTGAAACGATTTGGGCGCTGTCTCGGCAGCAGACTCGGTGAAATCTTAGTACCTGTGAAAATGCAGGTTACCCGCAACTAGACGGAAAGACCCCATGGAGCTTTACTGCAGCCTGGTATTGGGTTTTGGATGATCATGTACAGGATAGGCGGGAGGCTAAGAAGAAGGAACGCCAGTTTCTTTGGAGCCGCCGTTGGGATACCGCCCCTGATGATTTGAAGCCCTAACGTGAAGAGAGAATCTTACAGACAGTGCCAGGCGGGCAGTTTGACTGGGGCGGTCGCCTCCTAAAGAGTAACGGAGGCGCCCAAAGGTGCGTTCAGTCTGGATGGAAACCAGACAGAGAGTGTAAATGCAAAAGCGCGCCTGACTGCGACACCAACAAGTGGAGCAGGGACGAAAGTCGGGATTAGTGATCCGGCGGTACCGAATGGAAGGGCCGTCGCTCAACGGATAAAAGCTACCCTGGGGATAACAGGCTGATCCCGCCCAAGAGTTCACATCGACGGCGGGGTTTGGCACCTCGATGTCGGCTCATCGCATCCTGGAGCTGGATTCGGTTCCAAGGGTTGGGCTGTCCGCCCATTAAAGCGGTACGCGAGCTGGGTTCAGAACGTCGTGAGACAGTTCGGTCCCTATCTGTTGTGGGCGCAGGAGATCTGAGGGGAGCTGTCCTCAGTACGAGAGGACCGGGATGGACCTGCCAATGGTGCATCGGTTGTCACGCCAGTGGCACAGCCGGGCAGCCAAGCAGGGAATGGATAAGCGCTGAAAGCATCTAAGTGCGAAGCCAGCCCCAAGATAAGATCTGCGGTAGATAAGACCCCTTGAAGACTACAAGGAAATAGGCTGGGTATGGAAGTTACGTGAGTAATGAAGTTGGCCAGTACTAATCGGTCGAAAGCTTAATCTAAGATAAACGAGAGCGCCTGTTGGAGTGATGAAGAATGAAGAAGATGGAAACAGAGTCAAAGAGGCAAGTTAAAGACAATGATTCCAGAATCATTCAAAATCACAGACAGGCGGTAATAAGAAGTAAACGATCAGAAATGATCAGATCATAACTGTAACCAAAGTTATGTTGAAGCTGGTGTTTGTTTTTGAAAGATTCATGTGAAATGAAATCAACCCGCGGTATTCGCAAGAATACTGAAATCGAATCTGTCATTGAATGATCATCCAAAGATGCGCTGATTCAATGAAATGGTATGGTGACGATAGCCAATGGGTCACACCCGTTCCCATCTCGAACACGGCCGTTAAGCCATTGAACGCCGACGATAGTGTAAAAGCAAAAATAGGAAGTCGCCAGACGAAAGCAAGCCCTGAAGGATTGAGAAATCAATCTTTCGGGGCTGTTTTTTATTGCTTTAGTTAGTTGATTCTAATTTCTGGATAACGTTTTTTACTTGATCAAAGAAGGAAGCTGGATTCGGCACTGGTTGCTTTTCGGGTAATGGCAGGGGATTCCTGCTTAATGGAGGCAGAGTGAAGAGATTGAAATGATTTATCTGAAAGAAATGGGAAACGTTTACAGAAAATAAATCGACTAATTTACATTTTTAGAATGATTTTCCTTGGTGTTCTGAAAAAATGGGCCTATCATGTGTTCACGTAATGACAACAGATGTCTACAAAATATAAGCGAAAGGAAGCAGGAAAACATGCTGAAACAGAATCTTCATACGCATACCGCGTATGACCACGGTAAAGATACCGTCGAAGAAATGATCCAGACAGCTCTGGATAAAGGATTTACAACGCTTGGCTTTTCCGGACACGGAACGAATAAGCCCTTGGCGCCTACTTCCATGAGCTCAGAAAACCAGAAAGCCTACAAAGAGGCCATCCGCCAGGCCAAAGAAAAATACAAAGACCAGATTGAAATCTATATGGGGATCGAACAGGATTCGATGGCCCCTTTTGAAGATGATGAGCTGGATTATAAGATTGGCAGTGTCCATTATCTTTGCAGGGACGGACGGGTAGAACCATTGGATGATAATCCGCAGCTCTTTGAAGCAATCCGTGATGAGATGTATGGCGGCAGCATTGAAACAATGGTGAAAGCTTATTATCAGACGGTCGAAGATATGATGGATTTTCAGAACTTTGATATTGTCGGCCACATTGATCTGATCTCGAAGTTCAACGAAAATGAAGAATACTTTGGCTTTGAAGAACCCTGGTATTTAAAGGCCGCCTGCCATGCCATTCAAAAGGGAATTGATCAGGGATTGATCTTTGAGATGAATACTGGTGCTGTTGCAAGAGGTAACCGCCAGACTGCCTATCCATCGGATGCCCTGCTTGACTATATGGCAAGTCATGGGGCTAAGCTGGTCGTCAACACCGATTGTCATGATCGAAACTTTCTGGATTGCCAGATGGAACTCTCGATTGAACGGGCCCGCAAAGCTGGCTTTACCCATCTGATGCGCTTAACACCAGATGGTTTTGTCGAAGAGCCGATAGAACACTATCAGGCATCCAAGAAAATGGCGGTCAAAACAGCCCGGCAATCCCAGATAAGAAGAGCGGTTCTGAAATAATAGCTTGTGCTTTTTGATGGGAAAAATTCGATTTGTCTTTTTTCAAAAAGGCAGACAGGCCCTCATTTCCCCAGCCTTTAGAGGACGGAATACGACGGGTGTATGCAGCCATATTCTGCCTGTTCCCTCCATATTACCCTCCATATTATATGGAAAGAAAATTGGAGAAAACAAAACGGAAATTCAGTTTCCAGACGGCTGGGAAATGAATCGATCACCCCAGTTCAGTCCAAAATTGCGGCTCAACGAAAATCGAGCATTGAAAAAGGCGTCAGACAGATGGTTGTCTGGCGCCTTTGGTCATTTCTGTTCTTATGGAGTTCTGGATCTGGATCTGATGAATTCTGGATCTGATGAATTCTGGAGTTGAAGTCATCTGCCAGAGATTCATCCATTTTGAACGCATCGATTCATCAAACTGTATGGATTAGTCGAGTTCTTCACCGTTCGAAGCAATAACACCCTTGAACCAGTCGAAGGAGTCCTTTTTATAGCGGTCGAGACTTCCGGAACCGTCGTTGTTGCGGTCGACATAAACGAAGCCGTAACGTTTTTTCATTTCGCCAGTACCGAAGGATACACAGTCGATCCAGCCCCATGGCGTATAGCCCATTAAATCAACACCGTCTTCTTCTACCGCAAGTTTCATCTGTTCAATGTGGGATTTGAGGTAGTTGATGCGGTAAGGGTCATGGCAGGTCTTATCTTCTTCGAGAACGTCGATAGCCCCAAAGCCATTTTCAACGATAAACAGCGGCTTTTCGTAGCGTTCATAGAAGGTGTTGAGTGCATAGCGCAGACCTTCCGGGTCAATGGTCCAGCCCCAGTCAGACTGTTTGAGGTAGGGGTTTGGAACGGTGTTGGCTCCACCGCCATCCATGCCATCGCTCTGGACGTTGGCCTGGGAGTCTACGACGTTGGTCATGTAGTAGGAGAAGCCGATGTAGTCAACGGTTCCTTCTTTGAGGGCTTCGAGATCTTCCTCGGTGATGTCGAGATTGAAGCCTTTCCGTTCAAAGTTCTTGATTGCATAGGATGGATAGTGGCCGCGGCATTGGACATCGCAGAAGAACCAGCGGTCGTGCATGCGCTGAACGGATAAGTTCATGTCTGCAGGACGGCAGGAGAGCGGATAGATTGGAACCATGGCGATCATGTTGCCAATTAAAAAATCAGGGTTGATTTCGTGGCCGAGTTTTACCGCTTTGGCGCTGGCAACGAGTTCGTAATGACCGCACTGGTACATCGCTTCTTCAGGATTTGGATACTTCGAGAACATGGCACCGGAGTTGGTCCAGCCAAAGATGTCGTTGGTGTAGTTCATCTGGTTGTTGATCTCGTTGAAGGTCATCCAGTATTTAACTTTGTCTTTGTAGCGTTCGAAGCAGGCTTTGGCAAAGTTTAAGAAGAAGTCGATGGTTTTGCGGTTCATAAAGCCGTCGTATTCACGGGCAAGGTGAACAGGCATTTCAAAGTGGGACAGAGTGATAACGGGTTCGATGCCGTATTTATGCAGTTCATCAAACAGGTCATCATAGAACTGTAAGCCTTCTTCGTTTGGTTCGGTTTCATCGCCATTTGGGAAAATACGGCTCCAGGCAATGGAAGTACGGAAGCATTTGAAGCCGAGTTCAGCCATCAGTTTTACGTCTTCTTTGTAGCGGTGGTAGAAGTCGATACCGATGTGGTTTGGATAGTACTTATCCGGTTCGATGGTTTCGGTGATTTCACGTGGTACACCATGGGCGCCAGCGGTCATAACGTCAGCTACGGAATAACCTTTGGAAGTGTCGAGCACGCCGCCTTCAAACTGATGGGCTGCCAGAGCGCCGCCCCATAAGAAATTTTCAGGTAAACTCATAATTTTTCTCCTCTTAATCTCTTCTCATGGATTGTAGATGAATATAGATAAAGCACAGAACAAAAATACAGGGAGGTAAAGCTTGCAAGAACCGGTCGCAGGACCGGTTGTCCGGTTAATCAGCAGACCAGCAGTTTGGCTGAAGGATGATTCAGTGGATCAATGATCCAACAGATCGATGCTGTTCTGGATGCTGCCTTGGCAAGTCAATGATTGAGGGAATCGTGCCCAGACAGCTCAGAGATCGAATCGGTCTGTCGATCACTGAAGGATTTACAAATTAGTCGTAGATTTCTTCTGCTTTCAGATCAGAGAGATCTTCACCATTGCTTGCGATGACGCGTTTGTACCAGTAGAAGGAATCCTTTTTAAAGCGATCGAGAGTTTTCAGGTCGAATTCGTCGCGGTCAACATAGATGAAGCCATAGCGCTTCACCATACCTTCGTGAGTGGAGATCAAATCGACAGCACTCCATGGGCAATAGCCTAAGAACTCAGTACCATCGGTGATACTCTTCTGGATCTGGGCAATGTGATCCTGATAGTACTTGATGCGGTATTCATCATGAATACGGCCATCTTCAGTGAGGGTATCGTATGCACCCAATCCGTTTTCGGTCACTAATAACGGCAGGTGGTAGCGGGAATACATTTCGCGGGTGGTCGCGCGGAAGCCAACGGGGTCAATTTCCCAGCCGAACTGTGTTTTTGGCAGGTTCGGGTTGTGGATCTGACGGAAAACACCAGGAATCGCGCGCCCGGACTGCTGGTCGCCTAATGTGGCATCGGCCGTTTCAGTCAGGGCATCGAAATCAGCAGCTTCGACAGTTGCGGTGTTGTAGTAGTTAAAGCCAATGAAGTCTGGATGTGCATTTTTCATGGCTTCTTCATCACCAGGTGCGAAGGTTGGGGTTGCATCATGGTCTTTGAGATAGCTCCAGACGATGGCATTGTAGATTCCGTAAACAGCCATATCGAGATAGAGCCAGTTACGGATGGCGTTAAAGTTCTGGGCAGCCAGAATATCTTCTGGTTTGCAGGAAGCAGGATAGACCAGGGAGATGTTTGGAGCGGGACCAATTTTTGCACCAGGAAGCATCTCGTGGCATAAGCACATGGCTTTGGCCTGGGCAACGAGCATGTGATGGTTTTGCTGATAGATTTCCTTTAAGACGTTGGTGCAGCCTTCTGGTAAGTGGAGAGTTCCAATGACAGGTCCCGACAAAGTCAGCACGTTCTGTTCGTTGATGGTTAACCAGTATTTAACGCGATCACCGAAGTTTTCAAACAGAATGGCTGCAAAGTCAACAAACCATTTTACGGATTCCGGGTTGCCCCAGCTGCCGCGTTCATCAAGAGCGGCTGGCATATCGAAGTGGAACATGGTGACGAGTGGTTCGATACCGTATTTCAGGCATTCGTTGATGACGTTGTTGTAGTAGTCAATGCCTTTCTGGTTGATTTCGCCAGTTCCGTTAGGAAGAATACGGCTCCAGGCAATGGAGAAACGGTAAGTTTTGAAGCCCATTTCTGCCATGAGTTTAATGTCTTCTTTGTAGCGATGATACTGGTCAGCGCAGACTTTCAGGTCAGAAGTGCCAGCGGGAACTTGTTTGACGTCCTGGCAGCTTGGGCCTTTACCATCTTCCAGACTGGCTCCTTCTACCTGATAGGCAGAAGTTGATGCACCCCATAAGAAATCTTTGGGGAAAGGTTGATTTTGTGGATGATACATAAACGGCTTCCTTTCTTTGGTTACTTATCATTGACCCTATTATAGAAAAACTCCGTTTTGACTGACTAGACCCAAAATGAAGTTTGGAAAACGTTTTCGTTGTTTTTAAAAAAATGGGCAGGTAAGTCGAAATGAAATTTCGATGGAAAAGGGAAAAAGCGAAATGAGGAAGTTTTTGAGATGTTCATAATGAAAAATGAGCACATCCTATGGCGTGGTTTGGATACCTCACAGCCGTTAGATGTGCTCAGTTCGAGCAAAAGCTCATGATTTTAAAAAGGGAAGGAGTGACTTTGGATGGAAAGGAATGAAATGGCTTCAGGTGTGAGAGACGGAAAGCGTCTGCAATCCTGGAGAGCGGCTAAGGACGCAGATTTTTGATTTCATTGACAATCATCGTCACAGTTTTTTGAGTGGTATCTATCTGGAAGGTGTTGAGGTTTTGGTAGAGCGGGATTCTTGCGATGCTTCGTTCCATGACATCTGCAGTGCGAATTCCGCTTTCAATATCTCTGGATAATCGCTGCCGCAGATTCTTTTCATTTGCGACAAGCGAGATACAGTGCACGATGCAGGCATTTGTCTTTAGGTCCAGCTTTTCAAGGATGGAGTCGATAATCTTTTGTTCGTGCATCACCCAGCAGAAAATAATGTTTTCATAGGCGGAACAGTTTAGAAAGTTGTTTAACACATGGCAGATATTATCCATCACCATGTCTTTGGTTTCTTCAGTGACCTGGAAGGGATCCGCATCCCAGCACCAGTCGCCGTCCAGAAATACGCTGTTGGGTAAACCGCGTTTGATCTGCTGGCAGACGGTTGTTTTTCCGACGCCCATCGGGCCGCCGATTAGATATAGAGTTTTCATCATTCATACCTCCGTAGAGTTTTAATCCCTGGAATTATCATCATTCATACCCGTATAGAGCATTTATCCGTAGAATTTTTATTGCTCCAGCCTGCAATTTTGATGGATGTTGTTGTGTTTCAGGTTTTGCCTGACGGTAGTTTTTGATTTTCCTTTTTTGATGGTCAGGATTACTTACGGCCGGGTAATGATTCTGGTTCTTGTCCTGGTGGTTTTCTTTAAGCTTCCATCCGGAACCGATCAGAAACTGTTTTTTTTAATGTGGCAAGCGTTTAGTGATTTGATTCCCTTGCATAGTTGTATGGCTTTGAAAGAACGGGCATCTCTTCGGAGATGTCCTTTTTTGATTCCGGAAAAACGGGGCAAAAATGCGGAATAAGACTATTTGGTTTCTTCTTCCGCGATCACGCTGCTGGCAGCCTGCCGGTGAGATTCAATGTTCCGGGCGGTCTGGATGCGCAGATCCAGATTCTGGTCGTAGTGTTTCCAGAACAGGACCGAGTACAGGGCGTCAAGAACGTAATCAATGGCACTTTCAGTGGTGTACCAGCTGATTTTTGAATACATTTTTTCACGGGTGCAGATGGGCAAGACGACATTAGCCAGAGTGGACAGGGTGCTGTCACCAATCGAGGTAATGGCGATGATTGGAGTCGAAGCAAGGTAGGCGGTATTGACATTGCGTAGGGTGTCCACCGTTTCGCCAGAATAAGAAATGGCTACAACGACAACATCAGGGGATTCCAGTTCGTGATTGTAGCGCAGCTCGGAATCGGGTGGATAACAACGGGCTCGTTTGCCAATACGGCCCAGTTTGAGCGCAAAACTGTCCCCCAGCATAAGGGTGTTGTGAGAGCCTAAAATGATGACCATGCCAGCCTGGTCGATGAAGTCGGCTGCCTTACGTATACTTGCAGGCGATAAAAGTTCAGCTGTGTCTTCAATGGCTGCGGCTTTGAGCTGGGCAACTTTATGGATAATTGACGCGATGGAATCCTGTCTGGAAAAGGGAATATTGGCGTCGATATCCGGAAAGTGGCTGGAGAGGTATTTCTGTTCTTCAAGCAGGTTCTCCTTAAACGAATCCCAGCCAGAATAGCCTAACTTATGGGCCAGACGAATGAGAGTTGCGTTGGAGGTATAACAGGCTTTGGCAATTTCCTGGATGGTCATATTGGCGATATTGATCTCTTCTTTACAGATGTAATCAATTACGGCTTGCTGGGCATCAGAAAACTTGCCCGCCTTCATTTTTTCGGTCACTAACATAGAAAAATCATATCAACAGAAACGACAGTGCGCCAGTAAGGGTTTTCATCAAAAAAAGGGCGAAACGTCATTCCATCCTTTTTTGCATCTCTTACGTTACAGAATTCTGAGTCGTATAGTTTCTTTGCGCTTAAGAAATGAAGCGATCAGAGAGTTGAGAAAAAACAAGGAGATTTGAGGAAGATGAAAAACTGGATGCGAAAAGCCGATGCCAGACCGGCAGATATGAATCATTTACAGGTGAAATACAATTTGGTACAGATTTCATTCTGGGCAGCAAGCTGTGCAATCTGTGCATTTATCGCCATTTTTTTACAGGCAAAAGGGCTGACCAATACCCAGATTGGAACGGTTACCGGCGGGGCCTGCATTTTAAACATTGTTCTTTCCCCTTTTTTATCTGGATTGACTTCCCGTTTTAATAAAATTTCGCTGCAAGGATATGTCATGGCAGGCATGGCTGTGACTGTCATCGGTTATCTGCTTTGTGCGTATGTGAGTCTGCCAGTCATTGCTTTGATGGTTGTTTACATGATTACTTATTGCGTAAATATTTCGATGGTACCATTGATCGCAAGCATTTCCATGAACTACACCGCTGCTGGCCATGAAGTGAACTTTGGGCTGGCAAGAGGATTAGGATCCATTACGTATGCGATCTGTGCTGTCGGCCTGACACAGATGACAACAATCTTCAATCCGATGATCCTTTCTGTGATTTACCTGATTGGTGTAGCTGCTTTTTTTGCGATTCTGATGTCTACTCCAAAAACTTACGCTGCTGGCAATGAAGAGGCAAAAGGCGGCAGCCTGATCGAAATGGTGGGCAAATATAAAAGCTTCTTTGGAATCCTGATTGGATTTGCATTCCTGTTTACTGCAGTAACCAGCCTGGCCACTTATCAGATCAACATCATTAAAAACCTTGGTGGAACAGAAGCTGTTTATGGAATTTCGGTATTTGCTTCCGCTGCTACAGAGCTGCCATTCATGGCTATGGCCGGTAAGCTTCAAAAACGTTTCTCGGCGATGAACTTAATGGCTGCCGCCGCTGTCTGCTACATTGCCCGCAACCTTCTGATTGCTTATGCACCAACTTTGCCACTGATGTTTTTAGGCCTGATGCTCCAGGGTGCAAGCTATGGTCTGATGACTGCTGTCATTACTGTTTATGTCAATGACCATCTGGAGAGTCAGGATCAGGTGATGGGCCAGACAATGATTACTGTATTAACCTGTGGCGTAGGTTCCTGCCTTGGCAACGTGCTGGGGGGAATCCTGCAAGATACAATGGGGATTGATGTGATGTTCTTCTTTACCTCGATGATGACTTTGATTGGCGCAGCGATCATTATTCTGACCGTTGTTGCATCAAAACGACTGGTGATTCGCCGGATTCGCAAATCGTACCAGATGTAATAATTGTTTCTGACCTGCTTCTTGCAACGAACATAGAGAAGAGGATTTTAGAGAAATGGATTTCGACAGCTTTCCATGGACGAATATTCTGGCGTTCAGGAAGGCTGTTTTTTTGTACTTGATTTGAGCAGGCATGAGCGGGTAAAGGAGAATGAAAGGAAGGAGATCTGGTGGATACAAGAAGGTATTTCTGGCTAGGCTGATCAGGTGAATGATCAGATATGTTAAATATGAATATAAGTATAAAGAAGAGAAAAAAAAGAGAATCCAACAGTCGAAAGTCCCGAAAATGCTCACGGAAAATCGGATCAGAATGACCGCAGTATTTATCATATTTTTATGTGTAAAGTGAAAAAGATGGAAAAGAAAGAAGACAGAAGCAGAGATGAGTTGGGCTGTCTGAACAGGGTTAAAGGATAATATTCACTTTATTTATCACGATTTAACTGATATAAGGATTGGTTTGTAAATCTGAACGTGATCAAATGATCTGTATATATTAAGTATATGACTGAATAAGATAATTCAGAAAATTAATTGTTAAACAATTGTAATCATATCGTGAATCAGCATAAATAAAGATAGACAGAAGTGAAACATAAGGATAGAATAAAGATATAGTTAAGAGACTATTAAGATAAAAATGTTCAGATAGAGCAATGCAGATAAATTGGAAGCTTAAGCGTTTTTATCTTTCACTCTTGGATGAAGAGAAAGGAATATGCCAGCAGAATGGCATTAAGGAATACAAGATGAATCATATAAACCATAGAATTGGAAACAGTCCTGAGAATGGGTCGATAAAAATGATAAAAATATGGAAGAGAAGGGGATGGCGGATTGCGGGAGTCGCTGTGGGCTGCCTGTTTGCGGCTATGATGAGCGTCAGCCTTTCCAAACATGTTCCAGCCGAGATTCAGGGGTATGTGTATCCAAAGGGAACCAAAGTGAGCGAGCAAGAACTCAAGGCGAGTCATAATGGGGAAGAGAATGAGGCAGCGAATGACCTGCCTGAAACAAAAGAAGATTCAGAATTTGGATCTGCATCGAAGGAACAGATTGAAGATACTTCTGCTCCTTTGCAGACGGGCTTCGCAGAGTTTGCTCAACCAGAACCAAAATTAGATGAGGCGCCTGCTGCTCCGGAAAGCCCGGCTATTCTCGATCAATCTGCTGATCAAGTTTCCAACGCCCCTTTGAACCAGGGAACGATCCTGCCAGAAGAAGTGACCGTCCTTTTACAGGATGAAGATCAGACAAATACCTGGATAGAGCCAGCGCTTCCGACTCCTGAACCAGATCAGAATCACCCGATGGAACTGGTCGAGGACTTACCGGCCGCGTTATCACCGGAACAGGTCCCACAGGAACAGGTCATTGAGCAGCCTGCGGAACCTGCATATATTGAACCAACTTATGTAGAACCCGAACCCGTTGAACCAATTTATATTGAACCGGTTTATATTGGACCAGATGAGCCTCTGAATTTTTCTGAATTTTAAGTCATAGATCCTCCTGGATAAATTGCCTCTGATTAAAAGATCGGAGGCTTTTTTACGGCTTAAACGAAGAAGAGCGGGCAGAAAGAATCGGATGGAGAAAGAAAATCGGGAAACGGTAAAAATCTTTACGCTTCAAAGACTATATTTGTAAAAAGCAAAACAGGCATCAGTTGTAAAAACGTTTAAACAAGAAAAACCTTCCTGTTCGTTGGAAATACAGACAGAAAGGTGCAGCAGGCGATCAATCACCGCATGAGTGTTGTATAGAAGATTGAGACATAGAGAAAGGAAAGGGCATCCTTTATGGCTGCAAGACAGGTCTATAAGAGTAAAGACAGGTCTATAAGAGTATAGGAAAGGAAAGGAAATTTATCCTTCTTCCAGGATGTGAGCCAATGCAACTTTGATAATTGAATGAATATGTTCATCATCCAGGGAATAATAAACAGTTTTGCCATCTTTGCGGTTCTTTACCAGCTTGGCGGCTTTTAATGCCCGCAGCTGATGGGAAATGGCTGAACGGGACATAGAAACCAGTTCAGCCAGGTCAGAAACGCAAAGTTCGCCGGCCTCTAAAGCGGTCAAAATCTTCAGGCGGGTCTGATCACCCATGATTTTATAAAAGTCAGCCAGTTTTTCGATTGCTTCCGAGCAGGGCATTGCTTGCTTTGCGGCGGCTACCGCTTCAGGATTCTGAATCTCGTAAACACCAGCTGTTTCAATTTGTTTTGTGTCCATGAGTTCAGTATACATGGTTTGGTAAAAAATCGTAATTTGTATGTGTGAACAGTTGCGCAATTAAGAAACTACGCTATAATCTAACTGTAAACAGTTGAACAACTATTCAACTAACAATATAAAACTCGGTCTTATCCAAAAAGGATTGAGACTGAGACGAAGGAGATTTATTATGAGAAAAACATATAAAATTGAAGTTGACTGCCCAACCTGCGCACAGAAATTAGAAGACTGCGCTTCAGCAACAGCGGGCGTAGAAAAAGCAACCGTGAACCTGATGACTCAGAAGCTGGCTATCCAGGCTGAAAAAGAAGAACAGGATCGCATCATCCAGGAGATTGCGGACAAAATGAAAAAGATCGACGATGATGTCGTGATCTATTTCTAGGCATTAAGAAGCAGCATGACTAAAAAACAAAAGAAAAATCTAAAACGGATTTTGATTACGGCTGTCTGCTATTTTGCGACAGCAATCTCCACGATCTGGATTTCCTGGAATCCGGTCGTTCTCGCTCTGGTCTATCTGGCCATTTACCTGTATATTTCCATGGATGTTCTGAAACGGACGATCAAAAACATTCAAAATAAAGATTTCATGGACGAGAATTTCTTGATGACTGTAGCATCATTAGGCGCCTTCATCCTGGGAGAGTATTCGGAATCTGTTGCGGTTATGTTGTTTTACCAGATCGGAGAGTGGTTTCAGTCTTACGCTCTTGAGCGGTCAAGAAAAAGCATTTCTGCTTTGATGGACATTCGTCCTGAATATGCGAACCTTGAAAAGGATGGGGAAATCGACGAAGTTGATCCAGAAGAAGTGCAGCCTGGAGACATCATTGTCATCAAACCAGGTGAGCGTATTCCGCTGGATGGTGAAGTCATTTCCGGAACCAGCTCGATTGATACATCAGCTCTGACCGGAGAAAGCGTTCCGCGTACTGTCAGAGAAGGCAGTGATGTGATTTCCGGCTGTATCAATAACAGCGGGGTTCTTAAGGTGCGCGTATCCAAACCCTATGAAGAATCTACGGTCAGCCGTATTCTGGATCTGGTTGAAAATGCGACCGATAAAAAGAGCCGATCCGAACAATTTATTACAAAATTTGCGAAGATTTATACTCCGATTGTCGTTTACAGTGCAATTGCCCTGGCGATTATCCCATCGATTATTACTGGCCAATGGCAGACATGGATTTACCGCGCTCTGGAATTTTTGGTTATTTCCTGCCCATGTGCCTTGGTTATTTCTGTACCCCTTGCTTTCTTTGGCGGCATTGGTGGTGCCAGCCGTTGTGGAATCCTGGTTAAGGGAAGCACCTACTTACAGGATCTCTCCGAAGTAAAAACGATGGTCTTTGATAAGACTGGAACTTTGACTAAAGGCACTTTTGAAGTGGCCAGTGTCGAATCTCTGACCATGAGCAATAAAGAACTCCTCAATCTTTGTGCAAAAGCTGAGTCTTTCTCTACTCATCCAATCGCTTTAAGCATTGAACGGGCAGCCGGACTGGCCAATCCAAAAGAGGGTGTAGGCCAGGTTGAAGAAGTGGCTGGAAAAGGCTTGGTTGCGGATGTAGAAGGTAAGAAAATTGCCTGTGGAAACCAGAAACTAATGACAAGCCTGGGTATCCCCGCTCAGGATCTCCCTGATGGAAGTGGTTTTGGTACTGTCGTTTACGTAGCGGTAGATGGTATGTATGCGGGTGTAATTGAAGTTGCGGATGAACCTAAAGAAGAAGCAAAAACCGTCTTTGATTTACTGAAAAAATTCGGTGTGGAAAAATTCGTGATGCTGACAGGTGACAGTGAGACTGTTGCTCAGGCTGTCGCAAATAAGACCGGAATCACCGAAGTCCATGCACAGCTGTTACCGGAGCAGAAAGTTGAAGACCTTGAAAAAATCCTGAATGGATCCCATCAGGGTAAAGTGGCTTACATTGGAGATGGAATTAACGACGCTCCTGTACTGACGCGTGCCGATGTCGGAATTGCGATGGGTGGTCTTGGAAGCGATGCCGCCATCGAGGCAGCCGATATTGTATTAATGGATGACCAGCTGGATTCCTTGATTACAGCTATCCAGATTTCGAAAAAGACTTTACGCATCGCAAAAGAAAATATCGTCTTTGCGATCGCCGTGAAGATTTTGATGCTCATTCTTGGAGCGTTTGGTATCGTAAATATGTGGGGAGCAGTCTTTGCGGACGTTGGCGTCGCCATCTTATGTATCCTGAATTCGATTCGTGCTTTAAACGAAACCAAATATCAAGTAAATGTACCTCAGCCGGCTAAATAACGCCGGCTTTTTTGGTGACCATGCTCAGCGCAATTTTTCAAAGGCTTTTCGTTCAACGTGGACAATGGCTTCTTTTAATCCGGATAAAATAAAAACAATATAGGATTTTATATTCATCTGATATGATTCTCCGGCTCTGCTACAAAATACTAATCGCAAGGTCAGGGACAGTCTTGGGTATAATACCCAAAGAGTTAAAAATGATGAAAAACCAATCTGAAAGGATAAGTTATGAATGAATTGAATAATGAAATAAAGAAGAATACGCCTGACTCATCGGGACCAAACCCAATGATCGCTTCACCAGAAGGTGCTCTTTCATTTTTGTTCGTAATTTTCGCTCTGTTGATGTGGTATGTCTCCATTGACCATTCCTATAATCTGGCAACGCTGATGGCAATTGGCTTTACCTGGCTGATCTTATCAATTGGGGCTTTAATTGCGAGTCTGGTCAATATCATTCGGGGGAGCAGCCGGGGCAATGCTAATCTTTTGGTCACAATATTGTTAGGATTTTTTCCTGGTGTAAATACGATGATTTCAGTATTGTCTAGCATTTCAGGAACACATTACAATCCTTCCATCGTTGGTATGATGTACCTCATCGGAGCAGTTTTTGCGATTGGATCAGCCGTTCCACTTGTCAACAAACCATTTTATATTTTTTTGCGAACGCTATTTGTCGGCCTTGGACTCTTTTTTGTTGGATGGGGAGACGTCGGCAATAATGATGTGATTCTTGCGATTGGTGGATGGTTTTTATTCGCGTTTGCTTTATTGAGTTTTTATTACGGATTATCGGTGCTCTATCTTGCATTAGGCAGCCGTTTGCCACAAGGAAGATCTTTGTCAACACTTTGGAGGGGAAGAAAATGAATACACATCATCATATTGCCAGCCCGAATATGATCAACTCCTTTATCGGTGCAGTGTTCGGAGCATTCTCAGTCCTGACGGCCACTGTAAATTTAAGCTCTGATGCTCTGCTGGCAATGGGAGTGCTGCGGCTGCTGCTGGGAACGATTTTATTTTTAGGCGCCTTAATCAATATTTTCAAAGGGATTCCAAGCGGCAACCTGAATTTGATCAGCGCGGTATGTTTCGGACTCTTTGCGGGTGTACATATAACAATTTCCACGTTAGGATTTCATGGGGTTAGTTGGCAGCCATTGATTTATTGTATCGTTCAACTATTTGGCGGTATTTATATTTTATTGATCTTGCCTGCTTTGCTTGATACCTCATTATCTGCCTGGGGGTGCCAGATGGCTGGGGCTTTAGGCTTGATCAGTCAGGCAATCTTTGGCATGACTTCACTTGTTTTTTTTCATTATGTATCTGGAATCTGGTTCCTTTTATACGCCGTCCTTAATACTTATGCTGGCTTAGCCGCAGTAATTCCTGAGATGCCGCGAGGCCCGGATACACGTGATGTAATAGAACGAGTTTTCAATCTTAATAATTCCTGATTTTTTTCATCGATGCATTTTATAGGAGTTTGTTTTCGATTTGAAGATGCTATATCTCATACTAGTGGTCCTTTGCATTCACATCCACACTAACTCAAAAAATAACATTAGTAAAAATGCTCCTGATCATCATATCTACAATTAAATGATCAGGAGCATTTATTCGTTGAATGAGATTTATTATATGACGAGTCATATAATAAATCTTTCTAACTAGGATTCTTATCGGTAGACTCTGAGATGATTTTGGGATAAAGCCTGGCCAGCTTTGTTCGAGCATCAGTTGTTGTGAACTTCCATTGAACGGGCTGGCATCTTCCCCATCCCTTAACCCAAGCGGTAACTGCAGTTTCAAGCGTTGTGAAGGTTGGGAAACGTTGGTTAAGGCACTGAGTCGATAGAATTTGGATTCCAAGTTCTGCAATATTGACCCAACTACCATGGACTGGCGTCTTATGAATCTCAAATCGGTTTTTCAGTCGGTGAGCTTCTGCAGCTGGAAATGTTTTATATAAAGATTTGGTAGTATGAGTATTTAGGTTATCCATGACCAATATAATCTTTTCCGCGTCAGGATAAGCTATATCCGATAGATATTTAAGCTGCATTGCGAAATCTTTCGCCGTTCTTCTTTTTGATGGATTGGCCATGATTCTACCAGTAGCTGGTTCAATCATCACGAATATGCAGCAGTGCCCGTTTCTAATGTATTCTGAATCTTTAATCTGGTCGCGGCCATCTTTACTCTCAGATTTTGGGCGGGCAGGAATTGGCTCTCTGGCTTCACCATGCAGATCTTTAGGTTTCTCATCTATACAGACTACAGGAAAACGGGAATCGTAAGGTCTGCTATAGACATCTAAGACATCTTCGAGATTATCCACAAATCCAGGATCTTCTGCAGATGGAATACAGTAATACTTCATCTTATGGGGCCTGATCGCATTTTTTCTAAGCGTCCTGCTGATTGCAGACTGGCTGATTGGATATTCGAGAACCACCTTCATTTCTTCTTGAAGGAGTTTTAGTGTCCACCTCGTTCTGCCGTCAGGTGGTGCTGAGCAAGCTTTGGCTATTAGTTTAGCTTCAGCTGCACCATCTATCTTTCGGTTTTGGTCCTATGTCAAGATTTAGTACAACTAAAATAGAGGTTTCTTATCAGTAGAAGCCCTAACTACTTTTTTTCTGCGGCTTTCCTTTAGCCTTATTTGTTCGTTTTCCGTTTCGCCTATCGGCGACCAGCCTCTGCGGCTGGACCGCAGCTCGCTCCGGTGAGGTGTGTGGGACTTTCACTCGTCGCTTGCTCGATGACCATCGTCGCACATTCGGTCTACGGCTGAAAAGGGCCGCTGTCGCTTAAACCCTTGTCAGCCTACGACCGCCTGTGCACTCAGGTCTTCCATCGAGCGAAGCGACGGTGAAAGTCTTTCAAGCTATCTATGATGCCGTATGACAGCTCACGTTCTTGAGCGGCTGCGCCTTTCGAGAACTGGATCCTGGCAACGCGGCTATCATCCTCCACTATCCGTTTTTTCTGCGGATGCAGTTTTCTGTTTTTCATTTGTAAGTGGTTGTGCATTAGAACTTGCCTTCATCTGCTCAAAGGTGTTTGGAGACAGGTAATTGCAGTGGCTATGAATTCGTACCGGGTTATAGAAACTCTCGATATACTGATCGCATAAGCGATAGACCTGCCAGTAATTTTCCAGCTCAAATCGGTTAAGCCACTCTCTTTTGATTAGAGAATGGAAGGATTCAATGCAGGCATTATCGTAAGGGTACCCTTTTTTGGAGTAGCTGCGAATCATATCGGAAGTCAGATTCTGATAGTGGCTGCAGGTAAAATGGATACCCTGGTCTGTATGCAATACAATTGGCCGATCGGATTTTCGCCTGATTTTAGCCGTTTCCAGCGCTTCCAGAACATCTTCAGCCTCCATGGTTCTGGATAACTTCCAGGCAATAATCTTTCTTGAAAAGAGGTCCATGATACAGGTTAAATAGACAAACCCTTCCTGTCGGGTGTGAATATAGGTAATATCAGTACACCAGACCGCATTTGGTTGATCAGGATTGAACTTTTGCTTCAGAATGTTTCTGAGCTTTTGATCCGTTCCTGGGATAATTGAAGGCCGCTGTGGCTTTTTTATCCATTGTGCCCGGATACCCATCTCTTTCATATAGGTACCGACGGTTCGATCTGTAATCGTGTAGCCTTGCCTGCGTAGAAGAACTCCAATCTTCGGGGCACCGTAATTTTGGTGACTCTGATCATATATTTTTTGTATTTGTTTTTTCACATCTTCTTTACGTATCGCCTGATTACTGGGTTTTCGATTCAGGCAGGCATAATAACCAGATCTGGAGAGGCCGAGTAGTTTAAGCACTCTGGCCACGGAGAAGTCTTCTCCTTTTTCGCTTTCTTCGTGTACCAGGCTATAGAGCGTGGAGTTTAATTTCCCAGAATGCTTATAGCTTTTTTTAAGATCTTTAGCGCCTCAAGAGCATCTTTGAGTTCCCTTTGGAGACGGGCATTTTCCTTTTCAACTGGATTGGTATAATGACCAGATCCAATAAATTCCGGTTCACCATCCTCTGAGCGTTTGGCCCGTGTCTTGAATCGACTCAAAGTGCTCAGCCCAATTCCAAGGTTGTCTGCGCATTCTTTCATCGTCAGATCGGGATGGTCTTTAACATATTGAAGA
Organism: Allobaculum sp. JKK-2023; assembly: GCF_034745455.1. NCBI lineage: Bacteria > Bacillati > Bacillota > Erysipelotrichia > Erysipelotrichales > Erysipelotrichaceae > Allobaculum > Allobaculum sp. JKK-2023. The sequence goes on from NZ_JAYERV010000003.1 coordinate 2,812,128, forward strand.
GCGTCTCTTCGCTGCTCTTCAGTAATTTGTTTCCGTTTGTTTGCCATAGAAATACTCTCCTGTTCGTTTCGAATTGTAACTCTATGACATAGAACCGGTTAGGAATAAACTCTATTCGGTTTGTCCACTAATTATTCTAACTTCAGATTCCGTTAATGGCTTCAGGTTTTTTTCTAAATTTCAATCCCCACATCTCATACGAGATGCGACGGAAGGCAGATCAGTTCGTAATGTTTCCGATCCGATTTCAATCCCCACATCTCATACGAGATGCGACGGAAGGCAGATCAGTTCGTAATGTTTCCGATCCGATTTCAATCCCCACATCTCATACGAGATGCGACCAGCTGGCGTCCCTAAAAGAGCATCAGAATGACCAATTTCAATCCCCACATCTCATACGAGATGCGACGGTGCGCTGATCGGCGATGCAAGAGTTTCTTTCTCTATTTCAATCCCCACATCTCATACGAGATGCGACTCAGTGTATTGCCCTCTTCCAGATCAAATCCATAATTTCAATCCCCACATCTCATACGAGATGCGACAAAGCTGGTTGCACTAAATCGGTGCGCGTGAGCCAATTTCAATCCCCACATCTCATACGAGATGCGACGCTGTAGCAGTCCAGAAAACTGATCAGGCTTTCTTATTTCAATCCCCACATCTCATACGAGATGCGACGCTGTAGCAGTCCAGAAAACTGATCAGGCTTTCTTATTTCAATCCCCACATCTCATACGAGATGCGACGGATCGGGTCAAGAGACTGCCGCGGCGTGATCAGATTTCAATCCCCACATCTCATACGAGATGCGACACAGTGTTGACGGCTTGCGCGGTACGAGTGTACAGGATTTCAATCCCCACATCTCATACGAGATGCGACTTCTTCTCGTCCTCAGTCATTATTCATTCCTTTGTGATTTCAATCCCCACATCTCATACGAGATGCGACGTGTACCGGTCTGCAAGAAATCATAAAAGGAATCCAATTTCAATCCCCACATCTCATACGAGATGCGACCAGATGCAGTTAAAGCATCTTTTACACTCTTGACCATTTCAATCCCCACATCTCATACGAGATGCGACTTTTTAACGGACAGCAAAAAGACCTTACGTACGAAATTTCAATCCCCACATCTCATACGAGATGCGACCGACCGGAAGGCCGCTCCAGTACAACACGGATATATTTCAATCCCCACATCTCATACGAGATGCGACTTGCTACCCAGGCTTTGACTAAGGCCAACAATCTTATTTCAATCCCCACATCTCATACGAGATGCGACAAAAAGCTCGCGTCCGAAATCTACGGATGGGAAATTTCAATCCCCACATCTCATACGAGATGCGACTTGAAATCCCTGCCCTGACTAACGTGACGGCAGATTTCAATCCCCACATCTCATACGAGATGCGACAGCTTTTCCGCTGCATCCAGACTCATCTGACACAGATTTCAATCCCCACATCTCATACGAGATGCGACACGGCAGAGATGTAACCATGGATCTGGTAACAGATATTTCAATCCCCACATCTCATACGAGATGCGACAAAATGATTGCTACAACGGACGAGGATCTTGCGATTTCAATCCCCACATCTCATACGAGATGCGACTGAATTACAGTTAAGTTATAGTGATCTTTATAATAGATTTCAATCCCCACATCTCATACGAGATGCGACAGTAAAAAACAATTAGAACATACACTAATCTGGTTGCTATGAAAATAATTTTTAGAAAAAGCTGCGAAAAAACAGATAGATGTCAACGGATGGCGAACAAAGTGAGGTGATTTGTCAAAAATGCTATCGCGAATCTCCCGGCATTTTCATGTGAGCTTGGCATTCGCGCTGGTGATGTATAGTCGCGGGGGTGGCGCTAGATCACCATGATTAGAACTGTAAGGAAGAGTTACGCTCTCGTCTCCAGTTCTAATGATCTATTTTTGAGGGATTAGAGACTCAGATTCTCTCTTATCAGTACGTACCGCCTCTCTATCAAATCAAGCTGCTCTAATGATGGAATCTTGTTATCAGTTTAACTCATATTTTCAAGCGTGTTTCATGTTTCTAGCATAGAGTGTTGTCGCTTGTTGCGAATCGAAATTAAATATCCGCAAGTCAAGCAGACCGTTATTTTAATACAAAACTATAATATTCTTGATAAATCGCATAAACAGTTGGAGAAAATATCTGATCTTCACATATAATTACGTTATTCAATAAATAAAAAGAAAGGGGAGAATTATGAAGGAAAAATGGTGGGGACATGTACGCGAAGATGACCATGTAGTTCAGCCGCTTAAAGAACACCTGGAAAATGTAGGAGAATTGTGTGGTAGATTTGCGAAGACGTTTGGATTCGAAGATGTAGGTAGAGTCTTAGGGGTTCTGCATGATGTAGGTAAATATTCTGACGGTTTTCAAAAAAGGATTCAGGAATCGGGTCCAAAGATTGATCATGCCACGGCTGGAGCGAAACTTTCTCGCGAATATTTTGGCAGGAAATGGAATCTGTTGTTCTCGGATATCTTATTTGGATATGCAATTGCCGGTCACCATTCAGGGTTATGTGATGCTGGAGATGAACATATTGATACCCCAAGTTCGGGGACCTATCAGGGACGGCTGAAGAAGCGGATTCCGGAATTCAATGCTTGGTCTGAAGAAATTCACATTCCGGAAGTAGCTTTTCCGCAATTTCCTCAGAAGATTATCTCCTCTACGGATGATGGAGAAGTTGACTTATATCTATCGTTTTTAACGCGAATGCTCTATTCGTGTCTTGTGGATGCGGATTTTCTAGACACGGAAAACTTCATGAGCAACGGAGAGGTAAAAAGAAATTCCGGTGAATCCTTAAAAACTATTATGGAAAGAGCAACAAATTGTATTGCGCAAAAAGGCTGGCTTAAACCCGCTGATAAGGAAAGTCTGAATGGCAGGCGAAGAGAAATTCTTCAGGCCTGTATTGCTCATGGCAGAAATCAAAAACCTGGTTTCTTCAGACTGACTGTTCCGACAGGCGGAGGAAAGACTGTTTCGTCCTTTATGTTTGCGCTAGAACATGCGGTTAAGAATGGAATGGACCGCATTATCTATGTTGCTCCTTTTACAACAATCATTGAACAAAATGCCAATGTGTTAAAAGGGTTGGCTGGAGAAACCAATGTATTGGAGCATCATTCATCATTTGATTTTAAAGCTTTTGAAGAATTAGAAAAATTGGAATTAGCTGCTGAAAACTGGGATATTCCAATTATTGTGACAACCAACGTGCGTTTCTTTGAATCGTTTTACGGAAGCAAGTCTTCACAATGTCGAAAACTGCACAATGTAGCGAACAGTGTGATCATTTTTGATGAAGTGCAGTCTTTACCGGATGAATATCTTTTACCTTGTCTAGAAACAATCAAACAATTGACACAACATTACGGCTGCTCGAGTGTCTTTTGCACAGCAACTCAACCGTCTTTGGATAAGGTGCTGGGAGATATCAATCCGTTTGAGTTATGTCCTGATGTACAAGAACAATTTGCGGCCTTCAAGCGCCACCTATTTGAAAACAAAGGAGTTATTTCTGAAGAAGAACTGGCAGACCAATTATCGAGAGAGGAGCAAGCGCTGTGTGTAGTGAACACTCGTGCAATCGCCCAGAATCTTTACCATAAGCTTGAAGAAGAGCCTGGATTATTTTGCTTGTCGACTTTAATGACTCCACGTGATCGAAAAGCAGCAATCAAAGAAATCAGGGATCGTTTAGATAGACAGGAAAGATGTGTAGTGATCTCAACGAATCTGATCGAAGCGGGGGTAGATCTTGACTTCCAGAACGTATATCGACAACTTGCCGGAGTCGATTCGATCTTACAGGCAGCTGGTCGAAATAACCGTGAAGGAAAAAGAGACTGGAAAGACTGCAAAGTCTATATATTCCAACTGGAAGGTTTCTGTGCACGTGGAAGTCAAGCTCGAAAGACGAGTGTGGCTGAAGTTTTGCTCAAGAAAGGCAGAAACTTGGAAGATTTGCGGGTTGTTGATGATTACTTTTCTGAACTTTATAGCCTGGATGCGGATGCCCATGACCAGAAAGGGATTCTGAACATGTTTTTGAAACCGGGGAAGGAAGAATTCCGTAAAGCTTCCGAAAAGATGGCCATGATCGAAAAGAGAGGCGTAGATGTGATTGTTCCTGATTCAGAAATCGAAGACCTGATTACAAAACTTCGATATTACGGTGGGCTTTCGAAAGATGATTTTCGCCACCTGCAAAAATTTGTGATTCAAATTCCTTCTTGGGAAAAGGAAAAACTCGTGAAGGATGGGCAAATCACTGAAGTAAAGAACATGGTTAATCTCTACCAGCTCCAAGACAGTACCCGTTATATACCGAAGATGGGACTGGATATAGATCATGAAATTGGTGATGCTCTGTTTTTCTAGTGGGCTTAAATAAAATAAAACCGCACTATAAGTGCGGCTGTAGAAGCTATAAACAACTACATTATATAATTTCAATCCCCAGCCGGTTTGGCTGACAACCTCACTATAGCGCTTTAAACAGGATTGGGCAATATTTCAGAATTTCTGAATATCTGTTTTCGTTGGAGTAATGCTTAGAAATAGCGGTTATTCTTTAGGTAGATAAAAACGAAATTATTCGGATCATAAAGGAAGTGTCTGCTTGATAAGGTTCTTACGCAAAGTCTGTGGTTTTCTAAGAACATTCTGATCCGCCTCTTTTTAAATTCTTTAAGTAAGGGAACGCTGATCAGTGACTCTTAGCGGACCACACAGATTGCGTAAGATCCCTTGATAAAACAGACGCTTTTTTTGTATAAAAATATAGTGACATAAATACTGTCAATATATGCGTGATAATAAAAATGACAAATGAATTCGAAAATTGAATTCTATTTGAGCCACAAATTATTCAGATAAAAAACTTAATGAAAGCGTTGACAATGAAATTACAAATACATAATATAGAATATGAAAAGAGAGGTGAGTATATGACACGTGGATTTAAAATTCGCATTCGCGGTCCAATGGCTTTATTTAGCCGGCCGGAATTGAAAGTTGAACGTTACTCCTATGATGTTCCTACTCCTTCTGCGCTACGTGGCACAATTGAAGGAATTTACTGGCATCCTGGCGTCGACTATGTGATTGATGAGATCAAAGTGCTGAATCCAATCAAAAGAATTGCGGTCAGACGAAATGAACTGAAAAACAAGGCTAAAGACAGCACAATCTTGGAGGCAGGCAACAATACTCATAAGAAACTGTTTATTGATCGAAAAGAGGATATTGCTCAGAGAAATTCCTCTATCTTAACAGATGTTGATTATCTGGTCACATTTCACTTTGAAATTAATGACAAAGCTGATCGAGGGACCACTGAAGAAAAGGTTACAGCTATTCTTAGCAGGCGTCTGGAGAAAGGACAGTGCTATAAGCAGCCATATTTAGGATGTCGGGAATTTGCGGCTCAGCTTGAGCGCTTCGATGGGGATCTTCCTTCTTACTATGAGGATGAAGAGGAAAGAGATCTGGGGATTATGCTTTACGATCTTGATTATTCAGATCCAGCTGATCCACAGGCGGTTTTCTATCATCCTGTAATGAAAAAAGGAGTCATTAGAGTCAAGAAAGAAGAGGTGTATCGCTGATGCTTACAGCTTTGGCTAAATATTATGATGCCCAAGTTCAAAGAGGAGCGATGCCAAAAGAAGGATGGGCGGTAACTAAGGTTTCTGGAGCAATTGAATTAGACGAATCCGGAAAGGTTTTAGCAATTCATGATCTGCAATGGACTGAGGTGATTAAAACCAAAACTAAGAGCGGGAAAGAGAGCGAAAAGAAACGGATTCATCCTGCTTTGATGACGGTTCCTCAAATTCCTGGAAGAACTGTAAATATTGCTCCTGGGTTTTTATGCGATAACACTAAGTATATTTTTGGATTTGAAAAAGGTAAGACAAAAAGCTTTGATAAAAACTTTGAAGCTTTTAGAGATCTCCACCTCAGAATGATTTCTGAGCTTGATACTCCTGCAGCGCGTGCGTTGCGTGAATTCCTTACCCAGGACGAAAACAGGAAGTTGACAGAGGAAGTCGAGAATAGTCTTCTTACAGGAAACTATGTTTTTAGGTTCAATGGAAAGTATTTACACGAATATCCTGAATTTTCATCTGTATGGGACAATAGACAAATCTCATCTTTAGAGGATAAGGAGGGGATCTGTTCCCTCACAGGCATGAAAGATGTGATTGTAGCCACCCACCCATTAATCATGGGCGTTCCCGGAGCTAAGTCGGCTGGGGCTGCTCTTGTCTCCTATAATTCTTCTGCGTTCGAATCCTATGGAAAAACTCAGAATATGAATTCCCATATTGGACGAAGAGCAAGCCTCAAATATACCGCGGCTCTTAATCAGCTGATTGCCAGTGACAAATCACACACTCAGATCGGAGATACGATAATTGTTTACTGGGCTGAAAGTGCGGTTCCAATTTATCAGACAGTATTTTCTGGCATGTTGGGAAATTCTGTGCAAGAAGATACCCAAAAACTGATCGATTCTTTATTTAAGGCTATTCGCAATCACAAAGCAATTGATATTGAAGAACTCAAACTGCAGCAGAAATTTTATATCCTTGGATTATCCGCAAATGCTGCTCGTCTGGTTGTGAGATTCTTTTATGAAGAAACATTTGGGGACTTGATCAAAAATTTTGCTGATCATAACAAACGAATGGAGATTGAAAAACCTGATTATGAGCAACCAGGTCCATTAAGCCCATCTCAGATTGTTTTTGCAACGGTGAGTAGAAAAAGCAAAGATAAAAAACCGTTACCATCTTTGCCAGGAGATTTGATGAGTTCAATTCTCCTGAATACTTCTTATCCAGAAAGCTTGTATGGAAATGTTCTTTTGCGTATCAGAACGGATCCGGCCAGTTTTGATGCAAAGAAAGCCGCAATCCTGAAAGGATATCTCATTAAGAATAAAAAGAATGGAGGATTAACAATGAGCTTGAACGAAGCGAATAATAGTCAGCCCTATGTGCTCGGCAGACTCTTTAGCATTCTGGAATTTTTACAGAAAAGTGCCGCTGGCGGTGATTTGAATTCAACAATCAAAGATAAGTATTTTGCTTCAGCTGCCGCTACCCCAGGAAGAATTTTTCCTTTGCTGATTCATAATTCTGCAAATCACCTCAAGAAGATTAAGCAGGGCGAAAAAGCGGCTGTCTTTTATGACAAAAAGATTGGACAGCTTATTGATCGGCTGGGGACAGCTTTCCCAAACACCCTTTCTTTAGAGGAACAAGGCGAATTTTATATTGGGTACTATCAAGAACGCCAGCACCAGTTTGCTCAAATCAAAGCTGCTAAAGAAGCCAAAACAAAGCAGAAAACTCATGATAATCAGGAGGAAAACAAATAATGTCAGAAGCTATCAAAAATCGTTATGACTTTGTAGTTTTGTTCGATTGCGAGAATGGAAATCCGAACGGTGATCCGGATGCAGGAAACTTACCCCGAGTCGACCCAGAAACGCAGATGGGACTTGTCACAGATGTCTGCCTGAAAAGAAAAATCCGAAATTATGTTCAGGCCACCAAAGAAGGACAGCCGGGTTTTGATATCTATATCTCAGATCAGAATACTCTGAACGCTAATGATCAAAAAGCGCTCGAATATCTGGGAGTAAATGACCTCAAAGAGATTAAGAAAAAAGACCCAGACGCTGATCGGAAAATTCGAGATTTTATGTGCCAAAACTTCTTTGATGTTCGAAGCTTCGGAGCAGTAATGACGACTTTTGTCAAGGGGGCGCTCAATTCTGGTCAGGTCACGGGTCCTGTCCAGCTGACGTTTGCGAAGAGCGTCGATCCAATCTCGCCGCAGGAAATTGCTATCACGCGAGTTGCTGTAACAACCGAGGCAGATGCAGAGACTAAGAAGAATACAATGGGTCGAAAATCTTTTATTCCTTATGGTCTTTATCGGGCAGAAGGATTCGTATCTGCAAACTTAGCCCAAAAAGTAACAGGTTTTTCTGAGGAAGACTTGGAGCTTTTATGGGAAGCAATCACCAATATGTTTGAGCTGGATCACTCTGCTTCCAGAGGAAAAATGGCTGTCAGAGAACTGATTGTTTTTAAACACAACAGTGAATTTGGAAATGCCCCGGCTCATAAGCTTTTTGATCTCGTTAAGGTTAAAAAGAATGAAGGCGTTGAATTTCCAAGAAGTTATGCGGATTATACCATTACAATTGATGAAGAAGCATTACCAGTGGGCGTTGAACTTCAGCGCAAAGATGTATGAGTTTTGAATATGAAGAATCTGAATACCTGATGCTGTCAGGTATTCAGCATTTTTTCTATTGCAGAAGGCAATGGGCACTTATCCATATCGAACAAGTCTGGCAGGATAACGAGCTTACGGTACTTGGAAATGAGGTCCATGAAAGAGTGCACGATCCTGCGCTGAAAGAAAAAAGGAAAAATGTTGTTACAGTTCGAGGAATGAAAATCTCTTCTCGAACAGCCGGAATAAGTGGGGAATGTGACGTTGTTGAATTCATTCAGGCTGATGCAACCGAAGGAGTTTCCCTGCAAGGATATAGAGGAACTTATAAAATATATCCAGTGGAATATAAAAGAGGAAAGCCCAAATCCGGAATGGAAGATATTATGCAGTTGGTCCTTGAAGCAATATGCTTGGAAGAAATGTTTGGAGCAACAATTTCTGAGGGAGCTCTTTTCTATGACCAAATTAAACGCCGTCAGCGAATCGATATTACAACCGAAATGAAAGATGAAGCCAGACAAGCGGTTAAAGAGATGCATCAGCTTATAGAACGTCATCATGTTCCAGTTCAAAAGTATTCTAAAAAGTGTGATCGCTGTTCTTTAAAAGAATTATGCCTTCCTGAGATGCAAAAGCAAAATCCAGAAAAGTATATCGAAGCGTATATTGGGGAATTGCTATGAGAAAGCTTAGAAACAGCCTTTATATTACGAATCCATTAGCCTACTTAACGTTAGATGGTGAAACGGTGGTTATAAAAGATGAAAATAATAAGATTACCGGCAGAATCCCGCTTCACAATTTGGAGGATATCGTTTCATTTGGTTATAGAGGTATGAGTCCTGCATTGATGCGAGCCTGCACAAAAAAAGGGATTATAGTCACCTTTTTAAGCAATAGTGGGAGATTTCTGGCTAGAGTTCAGGGAGAATTCAAAGGAAACGTCTTTTTACGGGAAAAACAATATAAATCCTTTCAGGATAAAGAATACCAGATCGAAATTGCACGAAACTGTATTCTCGGAAAACTTTACAATTCCAGAACTGTATTGGATCGAATGAGAAGAGATCATAAAGGAGCAGTTGACGATAATAAATTGGCAGGTGCTTCAGAAAAAATCAAAGTATGCATTCAAAAGGCAAACCGGGCAGAAAATCCAGTCGAGCTTCGCGCGGCAGAATCGGAAGCAGCGCGCGTTTATTTTTCCGTATTTGATGAAATGATTCTGAATAGAAAAGATTTTAGTTTCCATGGTCGTTCAAGAAGACCGCCCATGGATGAAGTCAATGCCATGCTCTCCTTTGTCTATACGCTCCTGGCTAGCATGTATACCGGTGGGTTAGAAACTGCCGGACTAGATCCATATATTGGATGCTTTCATGTTGAACGATCGGGACGACCTTCTCTAGCTTTGGATTTGATGGAAGAGTTAAGACCTGTGCTAGCAGACCGATTTGTTTTATCGCTAATCAATAAAAGGGTGATAAAGAAATCGGATTTTACAGTTGAAGAAGATGGAGCTGTTCTTCTTAATGAGGATGGGCGCAAGAAAATTCTTATGGAGTGGCAAAACAAGAAGAAAGAAGTGATTACTCATCCGTTTTTAAAAGAAAAGGTAGAATGGGGACTGGTCCCTCTGATTCAGTCAAAACTACTGGCTTCCCATATTCGCGGTGATTTAGACACTTACCCTCCATTTTTCTGGAAGTAAATAGAGGTAGATCATGCTGGTGATTGTAACTTATGATATTGCAGTAAGCACTGCCCGCGGCCAACGACGACTCTCAAAAGCTGCAAGGATATGCACAAATTATGGGCGCCGTGTCCAAAATTCTGTTTATGAGTGTTTGGTGGATGCTACGGAATTCCAATTGCTTAAAAGAGATCTTCTTGAAGTGATCAACACGGATGAAGATACCGTGAGATTTTACAAACTTGGTAATAACTATAAATCAAGAGTTGAATATTATGGTTTAGAGAATGGTACGGCAGTTGACGGTGATCTGATCTTCTAGCGCGAACCCCAAGCTCTCATAAATTCCCTGGGAGATTCGCGATGATGAAATAGACAGATTAAGCTGAAATGTCTACTGTGTATTAACATTTCTCTCATTGCTTCAGAAATTTTTATGAGTAAGAAGTGTTTTACTATTCAAATCGATATATACTTTAATCAAATTTAATGTCGCATCCCGTCTGGGATGTGTGGATTGAAATTATACTCTCCAAAGTTATTAATAAGAAGCATTAGTCGCATCCCGTCTGGGATGTGTGGATTGAAATTTTCTTTTACTTTCTGTTTCTGTGTTTTCGGCATTGTCGCATCCCGTCTGGGATGTGTGGATTGAAATACCAGTATCGCCTTTTGGTCCTTGGGGGCCGGTATCGTCGCATCCCGTCTGGGATGTGTGGATTGAAATGCAAACCACACCGGCACGACTCTGGTATCTGGACTCGTCGCATCCCGTCTGGGATGTGTGGATTGAAATAGGCTGGCCGATAACAAGGTATCGGAATTTTCCGGGTCGCATCCCGTCTGGGATGTGTGGATTGAAATCCCTTGAAAAGTCCGCCCATTTTACCCGCGAGCTTAGTCGCATCCCGTCTGGGATGTGTGGATTGAAATTCTGCTGATCAGCAATATCATTTCCAGCAGACAAATTGTCGCATCCCGTCTGGGATGTGTGGATTGAAATTTTAATTTTTCGGCAATTCGGTTTACCTCGTTAGTCGCATCCCGTCTGGGATGTGTGGATTGAAATATAGTCAGTAGTAAGAATCTGAAGGGCTTCCTCAAGTCGCATCCCGTCTGGGATGTGTGGATTGAAATCAAGGACATGAAGTTGGACGACAAAGGCGGATTTAGTCGCATCCCGTCTGGGATGTGTGGATTGAAATTTCGTTGTAGCACAGAAAATCGATGTCACGACCATGTCGCATCCCGTCTGGGATGTGTGGATTGAAATAATGGTGTTTTTGACCGGTGAAAACGCGGATGCAGTCGCATCCCGTCTGGGATGTGTGGATTGAAATAATTTGCATCGGCTATCTCCTCTCTGCTGTCCTTGTCGCATCCCGTCTGGGATGTGTGGATTGAAATCTCGTTGTAGCACAGAAAATCGATGTCACGACCATCGTCGCATCCCGTCTGGGATGTGTGGATTGAAATCCAGACACGCCCATGGCGGATGAGGTGTAGTTATAGTCGCATCCCGTCTGGGATGTGTGGATTGAAATTGGCTTAAGAACCGCAAGCCGGACGTGTGGCGAGAGTCGCATCCCGTCTGGGATGTGTGGATTGAAATTGCCTCTGCCTTGGGGAGTATCGCGGGCCTGTAAGTCGCATCCCGTCTGGGATGTGTGGATTGAAATTTCCAATTTGTAACTTTTTTGTACGCTGTAGAAGTCGCATCCCGTCTGGGATGTGTGGATTGAAATAATTCATGAGCCTCAAAGACCTTTTGGTCGTACTGTCGCATCCCGTCTGGGATGTGTGGATTGAAATCACACTGTTCACACCATCAAAACGGCCACTGTTCAGTCGCATCCCGTCTGGGATGTGTGGATTGAAATATATCCTGAGCAATGCAGCTCCTCGGCCAGGGTGTCGTCGCATCCCGTCTGGGATGTGTGGATTGAAATTTAACTGGCGTAGCTGAAGAGTAATTAGTTACCCGTCGCATCCCGTCTGGGATGTGTGGATTGAAATACTGCATCTGGCAGGCTGCCCAGAAGGCCTTTTACGTCGCATCCCGTCTGGGATGTGTGGATTGAAATATCCGAGATCTCCAACCGATCCAGTTCTTCTAGCGTCGCATCCCGTCTGGGATGTGTGGATTGAAATACGAGCTGCTGGATTGGCAAGCTGGCGGCCATGGCTGTCGCATCCCGTCTGGGATGTGTGGATTGAAATGGGTTGAAAGCCTTGATTGTCCGGGCGCGCGGCTGCGTCGCATTCCGTCTGGGATGTGTGGATTGAAATTTGAATTGTCTTCTCAGGATTTACTGGAGCTGGGTCGCATCCCGTCTGGGATGTGTGGATTGAAATTTTTTAGAAGTAATCCGTTCTGCCGCTGGTTGGAGTCGCATCCCGTCTGGGATGTGTGGATTGAGACTTTGTTTTTTGGCAGGAAACATTGTCAATGACCAAAGAACAAAATGGCAGGAAACAGGTATTACAAGCGTGTTTCCTGCCATTTTTCGGTTTTGATGGATTGTAAATATCCAAAATTAAAGGTGATTGGGTACACATCCAAACTAAATTGTGTTTTCCCCACTTCTCGGGGTACCTTCAATAATTGGTGTGTGCTTACGCTGTGAAATATTTCCTGGAAGACCATAAAACTGTGCTCTTACCGCTTTTATGGTGATGAAAATTTTCTGTAGCCGTCTTTTCAGCGCCTGTCCCTAACAGACCATCCGCGGCCTCATCAAGCGGGACTTTTCACCGTTAGGGATGTCTTCTGAGGAAGAGAGGGGCAGAAGTGTGACTATCAAGGGTTTAAGCGGAGGGAAATTATTTGAATGGCTGCATCCAGAAGATCTTGACCAATGTTTTCTCCGCACGATCTAAGATCCACCGTTTTACGATCGGCCAACGATTACAATCCTGGCAAGCCGTCAGATACCACTGCCTTATCCGGGTCGGAAAACCTATAGAAAAAGGGTGCTGTCGCTAACATGGTTCTTACGGAACGCCTGCGGTTTTCTAAGAAATATCTCAGCAGCTCCACTTGGAACCTTTTGAGTAAGGAAGTGATGACAAGCACCTCTTAACTGGATACAAAGATTACGTAAGAATCGCTAAAATGGAGTTCACTTTCTATTTTAAATTGGCTCTAGGATCCAAACTGTTTATTATGTGGCCCGATCACATTTTCTCAACCATAAAGCACCAACAAATGTGGAGAACCTGAGCTTTTCAGATTAAATTCTGAATTAGAGCTTGCCCGGTACCATAGACAAGGAAATTCGCTTACGACGAATATCAGTATCGGCAACATATACGGTAACGATCTGCCCTGTATGTACGATCTCATTAGGGTCTTTAACAAACCTATTAGCAAGACGGGAAATATGCACGAGTCCATCCTCATGCAGTCCGATATCCACAAAAGCTCCAAAGGAAGTGACGTTACGGACCGTACCTTGAAGTTCCATTCCAGGCCTCAGATCTTCGATTTCGAGGATTCCTTTTTTTAGGATTGGTCCATCAAGAGAGTCTCGGGGGTCGAGGCCAGGGCTTTCCAATTCTTTGATGATATCCGCAACTGTATAGGTATCACTATTCAACTTTTTGGCCATCTGTTCGGGATTGATCTTTTTGATTTCTGCTTTAAAGGCTTGTGTGTGCAGATCGGCCAGCGAGAGATGAGATTGTTCCAATAGTTTTTCTGTCAGCTCATAGCTCTCTGGATGGATACCAGTGTTATCAAGTGGGTTTTGTCCGTCAGGGATACGTAAAAAGCCGATGCTCTGTTCATAGACTCGAGCGGAAAATAAATCTTTAAGTTCTTCGCGTGTGGTGAATGGTTTAACTGCTCTAGTTTTGAGAATCTTATTGATTTGAGGTTTTTTCAGGCCGGAGACATGTCTCAATAGAGCAGGGGAAGCAAAGTTTATATTTACCCCCACTTGGTTAACAGCTTTATCTGTAACAAAATCCAATGCCTCTTTCAGCTGCTTTTGGGGTACATCATGCTGATACATTCCTACTCCTAGGGATTGAGGGTCGACTTTTACCAATTCAGACAGCGGATCTTGGATTCTGCGGCCAATTGAAATGGCAGAGCGTTTCTCAACAGGTAAATCCGGGAATTCTTCTTTAGCTAGCTCACTGGCAGAGTAGACAGAGGCCCCAGCTTCAGATCCAATGAGATACGAAACATCTGGATAATCTTTAAGGAGATCTGTAATCAAATCGATTGATTCTCGACTTGCGGTGCCATTTCCGATCACGACGACGGTTGGATGATATTTGTTGAGTAAAGCACGAGTTTCTTTGACAGCGGCTTGATAAGCAGGGGAATCAGGTTGTGACTTTTTGCCTTTGCCAACAAATTTAAAAGGATAAACTACGGTTGTATCCAGTAGCTCGCCGGCGGCGCCAAGGACTGCAAGTTTGCAGCCATTCACATAGCCCGGATCCCACGATAGCATCACCTGGCCTTTGAGGGGTCTTGCCATCAGGAGGTGCTCAAGGTTAGCCGCAAAGCCTTTGATTGCATCCTTATAGGCTTTTTCTCGGAGGGCAGAGCGGATTTCGCGTTTGATACTGGGCAGCATTAGGCGGATTAAAGCATCGTGGATAACCGTTTCCAGATAATCATGAGATGGCGAATTGCGTTTGAGCAGCTTCCGTTGGACCATTTGTTCAAGCTTTTCATTGTCACTTGTCAAAGTAACCGTCAATACCTTTTCTTTTTCGCCGCGGTCTAAAGCCAGCAACCGATGGCTGGGAAGCTTATTGAGCGGGTTAGTGAAATCGTAGTATTGCTCATAGATACCCTGGGGATCTTCGGCATCTTTTTTAAGAGAGCTGCTGATGCTTTCATGTTTGAGCAGATTATCGCGGATCATGGAGCGGATATCGGCCATGTCGCTGATCTTTTCGGCGAGGATATAGCCGGCCTGTTCAAGACCTTCTTCGTCTGCTAGTGATTTTGGATCATATTTCTGTTCCCAGATTTTATCTGCCAGGGGTCCAAAGCCTTTGGCAATGGCTTCACTGGCTTTGGTTTTCCGTTTTTCTTTGTAAGGCCGATAAATTTCTTCGAGCGAAGCAAGAGTTTCGGCGCCAAGGATCGATGATTTCAGCTCCTTTGTTAATAGTTTTTTCTCCTCCAGGATTTGCAGGATTGATTCTTTTCTTTCTTGCAGGGAGTTCTGGTACTTCCAGGTCTGTTCAATGGATCGCAACTGGTCTTCGTCAAGATTGCCAGTCTGATCTTTTCGATATCTGGCGATAAATGGGATTGTCGCCCCATCGTTTAAGAGGTCGAGGGCGTGCTGCACCTGAGATGGCTTTAAGCCAAGCGTTTTTGAGATGTTTTCAATCATTGTCATAAACTTAGTGTAGGTTTTAAGCTAGTAAGAATCAAATGGCAACAGGTAATCATCCGGAGGATCCGGTCCCGGAATTAGGTGTGTTCACCTTTTGACAGACAAAATGGATGTGCTTATAATTGGGGCAATGATGCTGATGAGGCCAAGACTTTCGGAATTTGGATCCAGAAAGAAGAGCGGGTGATGCGAGCTCTTTGAAGAATCCGTCAGTTACTCCCTCGGAATCGCCCCTGAAAAGGAGTGCCGTATTGCTGCGTTAAAGCGTTTGAGAGCAGATTCCAGATCGATAATTGGAGTCTGAATTAAGGTGGTACCGCGCGCGAGCGTCCTTAGGGACTCTGGCGCTTTTTTATTTGGAAAAGTGGCCGAGTCCATGCAGCTTTATCTCGCTGCAACAATAAAATCTATAAACCCTATTATATATAGAAAGGATAATTAGATATGGAACTTGTTAATATTCTCGAAGACGAACATCTTTCTACTCTGAACCATTCTGCCGCCCATCTGCTGGCGCAGGCTGTTAAACATCTTTACCCCCAGGCCAAATTCTGGGTCGGTCCAGTTATTTCGGATGGTTTCTACTACGATATGGATCTTGGCGATGTCAATCTGACGGATGCGGATCTGGAAAAGATCGAAAAAGAAATGAAGAAGATTGCCAAAGATGGCAAGCGGATCGTTCGCCGCGAAGTTTCTAAAGATGAAGCCCGCGAAATGTTTAAGGACGATTTATATAAGGAAGATCTGATTGACGGTCTGGAAGATGGAAACATTACTGTCTACAGTCAGGGTGATTTCACAGATCTTTGCCGCGGACCGCACGTAGATTCTGTTAAAGAGCTGAAACATGTCAAACTTCTGAAACATTCTGGTGCTTACTGGAAAGGCGATAAGAACAATAAAATGCTGCAGCGCGTCTACGGCATTGCCTTTGATACGAAAGAAGATCTTGATTCTTATCTGGCAGCTCTGGAAGAAGCAAAGAAACGCGACCACAAGAAGCTGGGCCGCGAAATGAACCTGTTTACAATTTCTGAATATGCTCCCGGTATGCCAATCTTCCTGCCAGATGGCATGATCTTGAGAAATCTGCTGGAAAATTACTGGTACGATACGCACACAAAGCATGGCTACAAATTCATCAAGACTCCAATTATCATGTCTCGTGAACTTTGGGAACGTTCTGGACACTGGGATCACTACAAGCAGAATATGTACACAACAAAGGTGGATGATCGCGACTTTGCGATTAAACCAATGAACTGCCCGGGTGCTCTGCTGGTTTATAACAATGACCTTCACTCCTACAAAGATCTGCCGTTGCGTGTTGGCGAACTGGGACAGGTGCATCGTCATGAAGCCTCTGGCGCATTAAATGGTTTGTTCCGTGTTCGTACGTTTACGCAGGATGATGCCCATATCTTCCTGACTCCTGATCAGATCGAATCCGAAGTGAAAGAAGTCCTGAATCTGATCGATGAAATGTATGGTGTCTTTGGCCTGCCTTATTCTATTGAACTTTCAACTCGCCCAGAAAAAGATTACATCGGAACTGTCGAAATCTGGGATCAGTCGGAAAAGGCTCTTGCCGAAGCGTGTCGGGCAGCGGGTAAAGACTTTGTCATTAACCCAGGAGATGGCGCCTTCTACGGTCCAAAACTGGATATCCATATTAAAGACTCTTTAGGCCGTGACTGGCAGTGTGGAACGATTCAGCTCGATATGAACCTGCCAGAACGGTTCGAATGCACCTATGTCGATGCTGACGGATCCAGAAAAACACCGTTAATGCTGCATCGCGTTGTCTATGGTTCGATCGAGCGCTTTATCGGAATCCTGATTGAGCACTTCGGCGGTCATTTCCCTCTGTGGCTGGCTCCGCGTCAGATTGTGATCATTCCAGTTCATCAGGAAAAACACCTCGAGTATGCTAAAAAGGTAGCCAGCGCTCTTGAAGAAATGGGTATGCGTGTCAATGTGGACGATCGAAATGAAAAATTAGGATACCGTATCCGTGAAGCCCAGATGAAAAAGATTCCTTATCAGATTGTTGTCGGC
This sequence comes from Allobaculum sp. JKK-2023, assembly GCF_034745455.1. NCBI lineage: Bacteria > Bacillati > Bacillota > Erysipelotrichia > Erysipelotrichales > Erysipelotrichaceae > Allobaculum > Allobaculum sp. JKK-2023. The sequence goes on from NZ_JAYERV010000003.1 coordinate 2,829,593, forward strand.
GATCATGATATTGAGGAAGGAACAGTCAATGTCCGTAAATCAGGATCTAAAGCAGCAACCACGATGGCCCTGGATGAAGCACTGGCAAAATTTAAGAAAGAGGTAGATGATAAATGTCTTTTCGTCATGGATTAAAATGGCTGGCAGCCGCAGGGCTGAGTCTGGCTATGGCTGGATGCAGTGCATCGTCAGCCACAAGTGAATCAAGTGTTTCTTCTGCTAACCCTGCCGAATCTGGTGTGGATCAGGCTGAGGAACTTGCAGGAGATAAACTCTCCGTCCTTTGCCCAACCGGTGCTCCAGCTCTGGCCAGCTTAGGCTTGGCAGATGCAGGTGCAGCAGTTGAGTATGTAGATGGTCAGGATCTGTTGGTCAGTGAGCTTTCAAAGACGGATGGCTATGACATGATCATCGCTCCTGTCAACGTCGGCATTAAAACATGGAAAGATGCTGGGGCTTATCAGCTCGATGGCATTCTTACCTGGGGCAACTTATATGTTGTAAGCCCAGATGAAAACTGGAACGAGTCAGGCAAAACAATCGCTTTATTTGGCGAGCAGGCTGTTCCAGGCATGGTCTTCACCGATCTGTATCCGGATTGCCAGGCCAATATGGAATTCTATCCTTCTGTTTCGGAGGCTTCAGCAGCTTTGTTATCCGGCAAAGCGGATTCTGCAATGCTCGCTCAGCCAGCCGCTGCCGGCGCAGTTGCTAAAGCAGGCCAGGATGGAACGACTCTTTCTATTGTTGGGGATCTCCAGACTGCATGGCAGGATGCGCACGAAAGTGAGCAGAAAGGCTACCCGCAGGCCGCTTTGTTTGTTAAAAAAGACAAAGCGGAAGAATATGCTTCTCAGGTTGATGCTCTGAAGACCTACATCGAAAATGCCACTCCAGAAAAAATCGAAGAGGCTGTCGATGCGTATGGGGCAGAACAGCTCGGCGTACCAAATGCTAAACTTGCAGCCTCGACATGGGATGCTCAGAACATTCACTATGTTGCAGCCAAAGACTGTAAAGAAGATCTGCAAAAATTCCTTGATGTCTTCAAAATCCAGATTCCAGAGGGCATCATTGTCGAATAGTCTATTTGTGCAAGCGTGAAGAGTCAGTCATTTCAAGCCTTTGTGGCCTGAACCTTTTGTTAGACTGAGGATACGAATGGCGAAATGCCAAAAGGAGACTCCTAATGCTGACAGAAGAACAGGCCCATATTCAATGGCTTAAAGACAAGGCTCAGTCGCTTGGACTGACATTTGATCAATATATGTTGTTTCTGATTTTCGAAAGCCTCGACCATTCTCCCGCAATCAACAGCGAGCCTTTAAGCCGGGCTCCATGGATGAATGGCTATGTCAATCAGGATGAAAATCCAGAATCTGGCCTCTAAAAAATCGAAAAGAACAAAAATGGTTATTTAGAGCGATGCTTTCAGAAATACCGCTATAATTAAAGACGTCCCAAATACGTTGTAATAAATATTTTCACAACAACAAAAAGAGAAGAACTGAAGCTGGTTTCAGTCTCTTCTCTTTTTGTTTGCCTGCAGATTGGCACCACTTTGATCGCAAAGATTGATTTCCCCTCAAAAAAGCAGTAAAGAAATTAGAGCAGGGAAGCAATGGCAGAAAATAATGAATTCCAGCCATTGATCCACACAGACATCCCTGCCAAAATGGAGGTCCGCATGAAAAAAGTCTGGATTGCAACCGGAAATACGCATAAAAAAGATGAATTTGCCGCCATGCTTAGCGACGACGTTCAGGTTCTGACTTTAAAAGATCTTGAACCAGGTCTTGAGCCTGAAATTAACGAAGATGGGAAAACCTTTGAAGAAAATGCCCTGATTAAAGCCCGTGCGCTTCATAATATTGTTCATGAAGCCGTGATGTCCGATGATTCCGGTCTGGAAGTGGACGCGCTGGACAAAAAGCCCGGCATTTATTCCGCTCGTTTTATGGGTGAAGATACAAGTTACGAGATCAAAAATCAGGCGATTCTGGACGCCTTAAAGGATCGAGATGACCGTACCGCCCGTTTTGTCTGCGCCATTGCGTGGATTGAAGAAGATGGCACGGAACATGTCTACCGCGGCACGATGGAAGGTGAAATTAACGATAAGATCGAAGGCGCCAATGGATTTGGCTATGATCCTATTTTCTATTATCCGCCTTTTAAAACCACAAGTGCTAACGTGGCCCCTGAGGTAAAAAACTCGGCCAGTCATCGCCATAATGCCCTGATGCAACTGATGAAGGACTGGAAAAATTTATGATTCATGTTGTTTTATATGAACCGGAGATTCCAGCGAATACAGGAAATATTATTCGCACCTGCATGGCTTCGGGTTCCCGCCTGCATCTGATTGAGCCGCTTGGCTTCAGTTTTGATGACAAATACCTGCGCCGTTCTTCAATGGATTACATCAAAGAAGCAGATCTGCATATCCATAAAAACTGGGAAGAGTTTCGCCAAGCCAATCCGGATGGAAAATTCTTCTTCATGACCCGCTATGGCAAGAAAGCACCTGCTGAATTCGATTTTTCGGATCCGGACCAGGAATACTATTTCGTTCTGGGCAAGGAAAGCACCGGTATCGATAAGCATATCCTCAAAGAACATCTCGACACGTGTATGCGCCTTCCGATGAAAGCCAATGCCCGCAGCCTGAATCTGTCCAACTGCGCGGCCATTCTGGTCTATGAAGCCTTGCGTCAGCAGAACTATCCGGGACTGAGCCGGGTGGAAGTCCTCAAGGGTGAAGACTTCCTGGAAACTTTCCCAGACTGAATTTTGCAAGAGACGAAAGCAGGATGGTCTGACAGCGTGAGCTGACATCGAGCAGATATATGCCATATAAAGGATTGGGTTTAGATTTAGATTTAGATCTGGGGTTAGATATAAATATGGAACCAGTCTGGCTTGCTTCTTATAGGTTCTCTGAATCAAGCCATCTATATAAATCAGCCTATACAATCTATATATCAATCAATCAACCTCCCAATATAAAATAGAGATAAAAATAGAGATGGGTCCGTATCCTGACTGATATGGACCCATGTTTTCGTTCTGTTTTTTTTGCAGCGGCGCTGATGAATTGCTGATTCTTGAAAAAGGAGAGTGTTTATTAAGAATACTCGTTAAGAATTCTTGTTAAGAATTATGAATGACCAGCAGATTCTCCTTGCAAAATTCGGCTGGTGTTCTTTCTGAATTCTTTCGTTTGTCTTCATATTTTTGTAAGAGCTTTCTAAAGCTGCGCCTTCCAGTAAAAAATAGCTGTTAACCCTCAAGATGGTTTAATTATCGCATCGAAGATAAAAATCCTGGATTGATGACATTTGATCATATCTTTTTGAGCGATATTTTCAAATGGGCTGGACCTGCGAGAGGTATGGATGGAACAAAATTGAGCTTTCTTTGTGAAAACTGCTCTAGAAAACCGCAAAAATGCTCATTTTTCGTTGACAAACAGTGTTTTCAGCCCTATGGGAAAATAAACCTAAAAATGAGGATATCTCACATAAAATCCCAAAAACAAAAAAACTGCCCTTTAAGTAAAGGGCTATTTTTAAAAAATGGCCATATAAATTCTTAAGAAATTCGAAAGAATTTTTTTACGATTTTTGCCTTCAAAAAAAAGTCGTGTTATCCTAGCTGTGTTCGATAAAGAAGGGAGATACCGAATGAATTTTGTTGAAAAACACAGTAAACTCCTCGCAGTTACTTTATGTCTTTGTGCATTTGGTCCAGTGCTTTCTACGGTTCACGCCTATGAAGTTCAGCCTGGCTGGCATGAAGACGGAGCAACGAGCTACTATATTCTTGACAATCATCAGAAAGCAAAAGGCCTGACAGAAATTGATGGCAAAAAATACTACTTTGGAAGCGACGGTTCCATGCAGACTGGCTGGGCCAATATCGAGAATACAACTTATTATTTCGATAACTCTGGCGAAGCTTTAACTGGTAAGTCTGAAATTCAGGGTGTTACGTATAACTTCCAGGAAACAGGAACACTCGAATCCGGATGGACTGAAGACGGTTCCTACAATAATGAAAAAGGCTTCAAGGTTGCTAACGCCTGGGTCAATGATGACTCCGGGAAATCCTATCTGGATGAAAATGGCAACCCTGTGAAATCTACTTTCGCAGAAATCGAAGGAAGCCGCTACTACTTCAATGATGAAGGAAAAGCCGCTGTCGGCACAGTGGATGTGGATGGCACGACTTATTATACTGACGACCAGGGCATCGTAAGAACTGGCTGGCAGAACGAAAACGGAGCAACCACTTACTACAATGAAGATGGTTCGCTCAATACGGAGGCATACCGCGACATCGATGGTCAGACTTATGCCTTCAACGATGATGGCACGCTGATGACCGGTGGTGAACGCGATGGTTATTCCATTGATGAAACTGGTGTAATCTCCATTGCTCCAGTTCAGGAAGAAACCGCACCTGAAGCAGATCCAGTACCTGTTCCTGAAACTCCAGCTCCTGAAACAACAGTGGAAGACACACTGCCAACTCCAGAAGCCGAAGTTCCAGCTCCAGATTACACAGATGTTGTAGAAGATGGATATGTAGAAGATTACTATGAAGAATACATTCCAGATCCAACACCAGAAGTTGTAGAACCATCTGTTGATGTGTACTACCCAGAAGAACAGGCGCCAATTGAAATCCCAGTTGAACAGGCGCCAATTGAAATCCCAGTTGAACAGGCACCTGTAGAAATTCCTGTTGAACAGGCACCTATTGAAGAAGCACCTGTCGAAGTTCCTGTTGAAACACCTTCCTACGATAAAGCAAGCACCATCCTTGGTGCTGCATTATCCCAGATCGGCGTAAACCAGGACTGCACGATGTTAGTGACCAACTCTCTGGCCGCTGCCGGAATCAGCTTCCATGGCTGGCCCGAAGACTATGCTGCCCTTGGTGACTGGACAAGCAATCCAGTTCCAGGCGACATCATTATCTACTCCGGACACGTTGCTGTTTATGCTGGTGATGGCATGGCTGTACACGGTGGATGGAACGGTTACACAACCGCAATGTTCTCCGTCAACTGCTCCAGTGCCTTAATCGGATATATCCACGTTCGTTAATTGATGAAATCCAGAAGAAGCCGCAAGGCTTCTTTTTTGCGTTTTACAAGGCTTGAAAACAGCCTTTTTCCAGCCTTGTAAAACGCAAACAGCGGTGGGATGAAGAAATTGGACATTCTTCCAAATTATGAGGCTTACAGGCCTCCTATGGGTCTTATAGGCTTTTTGACGTTCGAATGGCTTCTTTGCTTGTCCTGCTTGGCTGGTTTTGGGCAAACATACTTGACCAGAAAAATGAATCAGGCAAATCTTTTCTGGCCAGATTCAGAAACAAAGAGTCCCGTAAGCTGAACAGGCATAAGATGCAAGCTCAAAACCAAACGATTCGGCCTGAAAACCACAGGGTCAGCCGCAGAACCATCAGGATCGACACGTGTTGATTGCTCCCAAAAGGCTGCCAAGGTATGGACAGGGAAGACTTCTGTCTCTTCTTTGAAGAAGATCAGAGATTGCGGTCAGTCCAAAAATGATGGGAGTTATAGGATGCAGGACAGAAAGACTGGCGGGATCCTGATGGGCTGGCGATTCGGTTTGTATGGATGGGAGTGTAGGGAAAGGGGTGGGCAACGTTGTGTTCAGTATGACAGAAGCAGCCTGTAAATTCTGAACTCACGCCCATTGTGGGGCAATCTTTCCACTTAAGGTCCATCCTGGTCCAGACTGACCTGACTTGAAACTGTTTCTTTCTGCCAGCCAAAGTTTGAGCGACTTTTTTGCTTTCTGTTTTGCCCCTTACTGCCCCCTTTTTTGCTGCTTTTTTGCTGCTTTTTAGGTGCTTTTTAGGTTTTGCTTTTTCCTCTGGTGTAAAATTTGATTTTCAATTTTATAGAACCAGAAGACAGAAGAGTGGGACGATGAATTAGACAGCTGAAACTGATAAGATAGGAAACGGACGATCAGAAAGGCTGATCGCATCCGCATATAGAGCCATGAAAGAAATCAAAACAGAAAAATTTACTGAAAATTCGATAAGCATCCGCTGGTTTGCTCCTTTAAAAAAGGAAAGTATTACCGCGTGGAATCTGCTCAACTTAATGTTATCGGGGCGTACCGAAAAATACGACACTCGTGAAAAAGTCTCCAAAGCCGCCTCTCATGCCTATGGCCTGCGCAATGGGTATGGTCTGACGGGCTATGGTGACAAACTGATGATTGAATACCGCATTTCCTGGATCCGCCCGGATCTGATTGATGATCCAGCCTACCCTGGGGAAGTGCTGACGATGATGGATCAGGTGCTCAATCATCCCGTCTTCAAAGAAGAACATCTTAATGAAGCCAAATACCTGCTCTCCAACCGTCTGAGCCAGCTGGCTCAGGATCCGGATTCGAGAGCGCTGCAGGAAGCGATGGCTGCAGCCGGTAAGGGGACAAAACTGGAAATCCGCATGCAGGGTTATCTTGAAGATCTTGACTCTGTCACGCTCGACCAGATCAAAGAGCTGTATGCCTCTTTAAAAGAACTCCCACAGGAAACAATGGTTGTCGGTGTTCTGTCTGATTCTGTCCGGGCGTATCTGGAAGCCAACTATCCCGGTCAGCCTTTACAAACGACATGGCGAGCTTTAAAAGCTTCTGTTCACCCACCTGAAATCCGTCTGGAAAAAGAAATTTCGCAAAGCTCACTGGTTCAGATTTATGAAACTGGCATTCTGCCGCAGGATCCAGAATACTTTGCGCTCATTGTCCTGAATGCCTTGCTTGGCAGCAGTTCCGTTTCCTTGTTATTCGAGATTATCCGTGAACAACATTCCTACTGCTACTCCATCTCCAGTTCTCTGATCCGCTTTGACGGGGTGCTGGTTATCTCAACTGGAACCGATCGGGATCATCTGGATGGCGTCAAGAAACTGATTGCCCAGATTATTGAAGACGTCCGGACGATGAACTATTCCGAACAAACCTTTGAAACGGTCAAAGGCGAAATCTGTGACAACATGGCAGGTCAGAAGGATGCCCCGCTTGGTATGGTCGAGCAGGAGTTCTTAAATGAAATTCTCAACCGACCAATGCGGGTTGAAACCATCATGGAACGCGTTATGGCCGTGACACGTGAAGAAGTCGCCCATGCGGCAGCCAAGCTCAAACTGGCGGCCAGTGCCGAACTGGTTCAAAAGGAGGTCGAAGCCGATGAGTAAACGATTACCGCTTGAACGTCAGATCAGAACTTTACCCAACGGGATGAAAGTCATCCTGATGCATAAGGAAGACTTTTCCAAATCTCTGTTCATGATCGGTATTCCGGCTGGAGGAACCAACATTACGGATCAGATCAATGGCCAGATCATCAAACATCCAATGGGGTGTGCCCACTATCTTGAACACCAGATGTTCCGCCTCAATGGGGAAGATGTCACGTACCCGCTGGCAAGAGTCCGTGCCAAGACCAATGCCTGTACCAGCTATGATGAAACCTGTTACTACGTCTGGACGAATGCCGATCCCTTTGAACCCTTAAAACTTCTGATTGACTTTGTTCAGAATCTTGAAATCTCAGAGGAAAGCGTCAATAAGGAAAAGGGCATCATTTTAAGTGAATATTCCCAATACGAGCAGGAACCGGAATCCAGACTGCTCAATGAGACCTTCAAATCGCTCTACGTCAATCATCCGATGCGGGAAGATATTCTTGGCCGGCCACAAGATATTTCCGGCATGAGCGCCAAGCATCTTCAGGATTTTTATCGGACCTGGTATGATCCGGCTCAGATTGTTCTGGTCGGGATCACGGGTCATGATCTGGAGCCGATCTTTAAATGCATCGAAGAAAAAGAAGCAAACTATCCTTCTTCCTTTGCTTTGGATTCGACAATTGAGCGACTTTTGCCTGAAGAACCAGAGGAAGTCCTGCGCAAAGAATTCGTCCTGCCTATGGATGTGGATCTCAATTATGTCTGCCTGGGGGTCAAACTCAATCCCTGCCGCAAAGATGGCCAGCAGATTGTGCGAGATGATTATATGCTGAATCTGTGGCTGAATGGCATGTTCGGTTCCATGAACCCACAGTTTCAGACCTGGCTGGATACCCATCTGATTGGCGGCATGAGCGGGGCGGAGGGAGATCTCAACCGTGACCATGGCTACATTCTGATCTACGCTCAGAGTGAAGATCCAAGAGCCTATCTTTGGGCCATGGAAGAAGTGCTCAGAAAGAAAGAACCGCTCAGTCAGGATGTCTTTGACAGTCTGCTGATCCGTGAAAAAGCTTCTTCGATTCGTCTGGCTGATCGTTTTGAAGCGCTGGCTTTCCAGAGTGTCGAAGGGTATTTTGAAGGGTTTGATCCTTTAAAAGATCTTGAAGTCCTCGACAGCATCACGCTTGAAGATGTCACCAACTTCATCAACGACCTCGATTTTTCGCAGATCAGCCATACCATCATCCATCCACTTAAAGCTGACTTCAGTCTGGAGTCTGTCCAATCGGAAGCAAAAAACAGCTAGACCGTTTTGAGTCTGCCTGCTTTTGGGCGTTCAGCACTCAGTTATCAGTCCGTAAGCCTCTTGAGTCCTATTCGCTCCATCAACTCAACCAACTCCACCAGCCCCATTCTCTCTGGTCAGAACACCAGAGTGCAGAAAGGGGCTTTTTTGATTTGGTTTTCCAGTATAAACATTCATTTCATCAACATCGGCTTCGATTGCACTCTGCGGCCAGATTCGATTGCTGCTCCCCTTTCTGGTGCAGAAATCAAAGGTGAAGAAAACTCGAAGCGGATTCTTTCTATCTGACGATAACTTTGAAAAAAGATGGATTTATCAGGTTAATCTGCACTGATAAACCGGAAATTTGAATTGTTTATCACCAGATAGCTGATTTGGTGAATTCCAGCCAGTGGCCTAGACTGTAGCCAGATATGAGAAGAGCTTCAAAAGAAAGGAGAGACTATGAATCAGTTCTATCTGGTGGGCAGAATTGCGGCCCTGCCCCAGCTGCAGACAAGCCCGGCCGGCTGGAAAACCTGTCACATTCTGCTGGATGTGGAGCGTCCGTTTGCGAACAGTCATGGCAGCTATGAAAGCGATCTGCTTTCCATCGAGGTCTGGCGCGGTGCTGCGGAAACGTTGTGTGCGACCGCTCAGATTGGCAGCTGGGTAACCGTCCGGGGCCGGATCACAGGCAGCCGCTGCGAATATGAAAAGGAGCGTGAAAAGGAGGAGGCACGCATCTACAACCTGGTTGCCGAAAAAATAGAGTACATTCACTGTCCCTGATTGGACATAACCGGATAAAAACCGGATAAAATCTGATCTGTTTTTTCCTTCGATATAGAGGTGGCAGAGATAGATATGGATTTTATAGGAAGGGCGAAAAGTCTGGAAAATATTTCCGGGGCAAGTGAAATGGAGCTTTTGAAAAACGAAAAGCAAAACTGCCGGCCAAGATCTATCCGATCTGAAAGCAAAAAGAAAGAAGAGAATAAAAAAAGTCCGTTTCTTCCAGACGGACTTTTTTTATTCGTGAAAATCAGCCCTCTTTTCTGATTTCCATGAAAAAAAGAACTGCCCGAGGGCAGTTCTGAACTGGCTGAACTTATCTGTTGTAGTACTCAACGACGAGCAGTTCATTGATTGGCTGATCTTTGAACAGTTCGTTACGTTCTGGGTAACGTACGTATTTACCTTTTCTTGCGTCTTTATCAACTTCTACGAAGTCAACAGTCGCAGTGGCAGCTTCGATCGCGTCTGCGATGAAGGATTTGTTTTTATCTTTTTCAGCAACTTCGATGATGGATCCTGGTTTAACAGCAACGGATGGGATATCCACTTTCTTGCCATCAACGAGGATGTGGCCATGGTTAACGAGCTGACGGGCAGCGCGGCGAGTTGGAGCGAAGCCCATACGATAAACGAGGTTGTCCAGACGGCTTTCGAGCATGACCAGGAAGTTTTCACCAGCAGCGCCTTCTTTGCGGCTGGCTTTTTCGAATAAGTTCGCAAACTGTTTTTCAGAAAGCTGATAAACGTTACGAATTCTCTGCTTTTCCTGTTTCTGGATACCGTAGTTAGTCAGTTTTACGCGACGTGTTTTTCCATGCTGACCTGGAGCATATGGACGTCTTGCGAGTTCCTTGCCTGTTTCTGATACAGAGAAGTTCAGACGGCGGGAGACTTTCCAGGTAGAACCTGTGTTACGAGACATGTATTTTTTCCTCCTATTGTCTTTAGACAAAAACAATAACGGGATACAAATCTCCGCTGCGGGTGCACCAGACGATGTTTTCTACAGCCAGCTTACTGTTACTCACATCTCTTACGCTGCTGCGCCTTGGCCGCGGCTTTGTATGCTGTTAATTATTCATGCCGGACTAGCATACCAAAATTAAATGGCAATGACAACTAGATCATCCAGAGGGATTGTGTGAGCTGGTGGAACTCTTATGGTTTGGGTATGGGAGAAGTCAGATCAGGAAAGAAGAAAAAGCGGGGAACGAAAAGGAGAATGAGCGAAGAAAACGAAGAGCGAAGAAAACGAAGAGCGAAGAAAACGAAGAACGAAGAGAAGGGATAGGATGCCTGGCGGCTGCTGATTTTCTCTTCCGATTTTTTCAGTCATTTTTTCAACCGAGAGAAAGTCCCGCCTCATTATACTTGTTGCAAAAAAAATCGAAAACCAGACTGAAAGGGGATCACGACTTGGCAGGAATCGGATCTTTTCAGTTCTCTGGCGGATTCCATTTGCAAGGCAATCTTCAATTTAAAAAAAGGGGGGAGTATCCATGAATAACCAAAGGATCTATCTGAATAAAGAAAGACTGGTGGCATTGATCGATGCCGTTCTTGCCATCATCATGACTCTTCTCGTCCTCAATCTGCAAAAGCCTGTTCAGCCTACTCTGGCTGGATTCTGGGCTTTGCGCAATTCCTATTTTTCGTATACTCTGTCCTTTTTCTGGCTGGGCATTCTGTGGCTGTCGCCCAACCAGTTTTTTGCGCAGATCAATGTCATCGGCAGTCGGACAGTGATCATTGGCCTTGTCATGTTGTTTGTCTGCTCACTGGTCCCTTATCTGACCATGCTTGCCAGTGATGACTTTCACAGTCAGCTGATTCAGACAATTTTTGGAGTTGGGACGGGATGGTCAACTTGCTGTTTATCGCCTTGCTTCATACTATGGACGAATGTGCGTATGAACCGGCCAGCCTGCCCATCTATATTCATGAACAGACCCGGCTGCTGCTTTACAGTCCGGTGACCAAGCTGGCGGGAATTGGAATCTGCTGGATGGTTTATCCGCCAGCAGTTATGTTTTCGATTGTCTTCTCGATTGTTTTCTCGATTGTTTTCTCGGCTGTTTTCTCCGTTTTGTATACGAACGTTAAACCTTTGAAAATTGGCAGGGCAGACAGAAAGACAGGCGCTGAAGCCAGATCAGTTTATCCATGATGAATTTCCCAGCTGCTTTTTGGAAAACTGATTTTTGAATGATCTTTTGGGGCGAACAGATCTTAAAATGGCTGTATAAATCCGAAAACTCTCGCAGATCTGGCAGTAATTCAAGCAGGATTGCCAGAACCCTGATTTATAATGGAATTGTCATCCAAATCGCAGCCAGGTCCGCTATATGGTTTTGGCTGTCTTGTCCTGATAAAACTGCCCATTGTTCTGCCACACTGACGCAGAATAAAGAATCACTGTATGTAAAGCAGAAAGCCGCTTTCAAAATGCATTACACATAACTGTTGTGTGCAAAGAAAATCGCGTTTGTTATAATGAGAACCGAATGCAAGGGGGATGCTATATGCAAGATGCCTGGAACCAGTTTGTAGACTGGTGTAAGACGATATACACATATGTAACAAGTCATGTACCAATGGATGTCATGATTTATATTGGGATAGCGATTTTAATTCTGATCCTGATCGGAATTATTTCAAGGATGCTCAAGAAAAGACGTGTCTCCAGACGCCTGTCTGAGCTGGAAATTGATGTCAATGAAATCCGGACCAACAGTCTGCAGTCCAAGTACAACAAAGCCATTGCCTTTGCCAGAGCCAATGAAGATCTTTCGGAAAGAGTCAACGAGATTAAACCGAAATACGAAATCTGCATGGAATCGATTCAGGCATGTGAAGACCTGTACGAAAAAGCCTTTGATTTCTTCTCCCGCCATAAATATAAAAAAGCGATCCGCGCGATGGACGAAGTCGAAACTGTACTGGAGGATACCGAAGAAAGAATCCGGATTGTCACTCAGTCTTTGGATAACGTTCTCTCCCGCGAAGCGGAAGTCCGTAAAAAAGCAGAACAGCTGAACGAACAGATCCGCCGCCTGCGCAACGCCTATCTCGATCACAAAGCCGATTACCGCAGTGGTCAGGAATTTATGGATGGTCAGTTAGCTGCCATTGAAGCCAGCCAGGCTGTTCTGGATGAAAAGCTCGAGGGAGCCGCCTTTAATAAAGCAAAAGAAGAAATCGACCATATCAATAGCAAGTGCGCAGAATTTGAACGCTATATGCAGGAATATCCGGCCCTGTATCAGAAAGCCTGTGTTGAACTGCCAAAAGGGATTGAAGAAGTCAAAAAAGCAGCCGGCCGCATGGAAGCCGAGAAAATCGATCCTTCTTATCTGATGATCGATGACAAACTGGATGCGATTCAAAACGCCCTGAAAGACACGCTGATCCGTCTGGATAACGGTAACCTTCAAAATGCAGCCCCGGCTATTGATGCGATCACCGATCAGGTTGTCGCCTTGCAGGCTGACATTGAGCAGGAACATGAAGCGTTTTTGGAAATCCACAAAAACCTTGAAGGCAACTTCGGGGTTGTGGATGATGTGGAACGTGAACTCAATGACATCACTCGTCTGTATGCCTCCATCAAAGACCGCTTTGGTCTGGAAGACTGGACGCGCCGCTTTGCCAAAGCCCGTGAACAGATGGAAGCTTTAAAAAACCAGCGTGACCAGATCCAGAAAGCCCTCGAAGAAAGTGATACCTATCAGGTGGAAGTCATCGATGGCTATCGGACCTTCTCTTTAAAGATCGAATCCTTTGGCAAAGAAGTCAGTGACATGAAACAGATGCTTGTCGGTGCAAGCAGCGATGACAATCGTGCCCGCAAGCAGCTGGTCAAATTGCAGCTGATTCTCAATGAGGTCAGACTCAACACCAGTATCAAAGCACTGCCGGCTATTTCTCAGTCTTTTAACGATGATCTTGAACAAGGCGAACAGAAAATTGCTGACGTGCAGAAGATTCTCAACACATCGCCACTCGATGTCAAAGAGCTCAACAGCAAGCTGCAGGATGCAATCGACTTTATTTATAAACTGTATTCGAACGCAAGCAACCTGGTGGGCGTAGCCGTCATGGTCGAAAACGCAATTGTCTTCGGCAACCGGTTCCGTTCCAGCTACCCGGCACTGGACAGTGATCTGAACAAAGCAGAAATCTGCTTCCAGAACGGGGAATATACCAGAGCCTTAAAGATCGCCATTCAGGCCATTGAAACGCTTCATCCGGGAATTTATGAGAAGCTCGTGGCCCGCAAAGATCCGGCGGTCATGAATCAGGTATGATTTATTTCGACAATGCAGCAACCACTCCTGTCAACCAGGAAGTTGCTGCTCTTTTTGTAAAACTGCTTGGTGAGTATGGAAACCCGGATTCCCTCCACCAGCTGGGCAGAAAGTCACACCGCCTGCTTGAAGAAAGCAGAACCCGCATTGCAAGCATGCTGGAGGCAAAACCGGAAGAAATTCTCTTTACTTCCTGTGCAAGTGAGTCCAATTCCATGGCTGTCGTCGGCTATGCTTTAGCCAACCAGCACCGTGGAAAGCGGATCATCACTTCCAACTCGGAACACAGCTCAACGACTGCGGCAATGAATTATCTCGAATCTCTCGGTTTTGAAATTGTCCGTCTGCCCATTCAAAGCGATGGTCGTGTTCATCCTGAAGATGTGCAGGCAGCCATGACCAAGGACACGATCCTGGTCTCCCTTCTTCATGTCTCCAACGAAATGGGGGCGATCACTGACATCAAAGCCATTGCGGATATCGTTCACCAACATCCGACAGCCGCCTTCCATGCGGACTGTACCCAGAGCTTTGGAAAGCTGGAGATTCCATTTACCGACCTGGATCTGATGACCATGTCCGCTCACAAGATCCATGGCATGAAAGGCTCCGCCCTGCTGAAAAAAAAGAAAAATATCGTCCTGCAGCCGTTGATTTTTGGCGGCCAGCAAGAGCAGGGACTTCGCGGTGGAACCGAAAATGCCCCCGTCCATATTGCTTTGGCCAAAACCATCCGCCTGGCTTTATCGAACCAGAAGAAGAACATGAAACAGATTCAGGCCGTCCGGGATCGAATTCTCGAACGGCTGCCGGAAATTGGCGGCGTGAAAGTTCTTTCTCCAGCCGATGCCAGTCCGACGATTCTGTGTCTTTGTTTTGAATCCATGACCAGCCAGGTTCTCCAGAATGCTCTGGATGAAAAAGGCATCTGTGTGTCGGCCATCAGCACCTGCGAATCCCGCCATGCCGGCGCCAATCCGGTCTTAGTCAACATGGGCTGCACCCCCAAAGAAGCAACCCACAACATCCGCCTGTCTTTTGGCGAAGACAACACCATCCAGCAGGCTGATCAGTTTATCGATACAGTAAAGGAGATCGTAAACGCTTATGGCTTACCACTATGACCATATTCTGATCCGGTACGGAGAACTGTCCTTAAAAGGCAAGAACCGGAAAAACTTCATTCAGAAACTCAAAGACAACCTAAAAAAAGCCCTCGCCGGTTTTAAAGACCTCGAGTTTGTCACTGAATACGACCGCATGTACATCTATCTGCATGGCCATGAACTGGAACCGGTCTGCGCGATTGTTGGCAAAGTGTTCGGGATCTCCTCTTTCTCTCCGGCGATCAAAGTTGAACCGACCATGGAAGACATCCTGGGGGGCGTTGAACATCTGCTTGATCTTGGCACTCCCAAAACGTTCAAGGTGCAGGCAAGACGCCATGATAAAATGTTTCCCGTCAACTCCGATACCATTAACCGCACTGTCGCCAGCATGATTCTGAAAGGCAGCGACTGGAAAGTCGACGTCCATACTCCCGATGTGCTGATCATGATTGAAGTCCGCCAGGATGCAGCCTACATCATGACCGATAAAATCCCGGGGGCAGGCGGCTTTCCGGTGGGGATTGGCGGCCGGGCCATGGTATTGCTCTCGGGCGGTATCGATTCTCCGGTTGCCAGCTATCTGATGATGAAACGCGGAGTTCATATTGAAGCCGTTCACTTTGCTGCTCCGCCTTACACCTCTGCCGATGCCAGAGAGAAAGTCCTCAGCCTTGCCCGTCTGATTGCTCCCTACCAGGGCGATCTTGTCGTGCATGTTGTCCCCTTTACGACTTTGCAGTTAGCCATCTACCAGTATGCGCCGGAAAGCTATGCGATCACCCTCATGCGCCGCATGATGATGCGCATCGCCACCGGACTTGCCAAAGAACGGCATTGTCTGGCGGTGGGCACTGGCGAATCCGTCGGTCAGGTGGCCAGCCAGACGCTGGAGAGCATGTATGTGATCAACAACGTCACCACCATGCCAATTCTTCGTCCGGTTGTGTGCATGGATAAAGTCGAAATCATCAACATTGCCCGGCATATCGGCACCTATGAAACTTCTATTCTTCCATTTGAAGACTGCTGCACCATCTTTACACCAAAAGCTCCAGTCACCAAACCCAAACTGGACAAATGTGAAGAATACGAAGCCCGCTGGGACTGGCAGACTATGGTGGATGACTGCATCAAAATGGTCGAAACCATCCGTGTCCAGCCCGGGCAGTCCCTTCAGAAAGATGAAGAGGATCTGTTCTAGAAAACAGAATTGCAAAACCCAATCTAGACTCAATTTAGACTCAATCCAGTCAGACTGCTCCGCTTTTCATATCCCGCATGGAAACAGAGCAGTTTTTCTTTGCCTGGCCTGGAGGCGCTTTGAATCATCCGCAATCCATGAAAAAGCTATAATAGGGATATGAATTGCCCAATCTGTCACGAGCCCCTTATCCATGAGGGCCGCACCTTTAAATGTAAAAACAGCCATAACTTTGATCAGGCAAGACAGGGCTATGTCAATCTTTCCCGCAAACAGAAAGCCTCAGGCGACAACGCCCTGATGGTCAAAGCCCGTACTGCCTTTCTGGAAGCCGGTCCCTATGATTTTTTAAGACAGGCCATCCTG
Organism: Allobaculum sp. JKK-2023; assembly: GCF_034745455.1. Classification (NCBI taxonomy): domain Bacteria; kingdom Bacillati; phylum Bacillota; class Erysipelotrichia; order Erysipelotrichales; family Erysipelotrichaceae; genus Allobaculum; species Allobaculum sp. JKK-2023. The sequence continues at coordinate 2,845,908 of NZ_JAYERV010000003.1, forward strand.
GAAACCCTGCGCAAGCTTCACCCTGATACCTATCTTGATCTGGGATGCGGGCAGGGATATTACACCCATGTGTTTTCCCAGGCTGCCAAAGAGGCCTATGGCATAGACCTGAGTGTTCCGGCCATTGCCCATGCAGCCGGTCAGGATAAAAAGACACAGTACGTCGTTGGAAGCATTTATGATCTTCCTTTTGCAGATAAAAGCATTGACGCTGCCACATCTATTTTTACTCCCATCCCGGCTCAAGAAGCTGCAAGAGTTCTCAAAGACAATGGCTATCTGATCACCGTCACGCCCGGGACAATGCACCACTATGAACTGAAAGAGCAGCTCTATGCACAAGTCCGGTTCAATCCGCCTTTAGAGCCGATTCAAGGCTTTGAACTGGTCGATCATCAGGAAATCAGTCAGGTTGTGCACGTTGATGATGTGATGACGCTGCTGGAAATGACGCCGTATTTCTATAAAACCCCGAAAGCGGGCATTGAAAAGATTCAGTCTTTGAAAAACGGCCTGGATGTGACCTTTGACTTTGTGCTGAGTCTTTGGAGGAAAATAGATGAAAGTTAAAATCAGACGCTGGGGAATCAATGGCGAAGGGATTGCTTACGTCAACAAAAAAGCGATCTTTGTCGAAGGCGCCATCCCTGGCGAAGTCGTCGATATTATCATTGATGAAGATAAAGAAACCTATGCGATCGGCCATGTCCATCGCATTCTTGAAAGCGCCCCCCGCCGAAGAGAGGCCATCTGCCCGCACTGGCAGACCTGCGGCGGCTGTTCTTTGATGCATGTCGACTATAAAGGTCAGGTGCGCATGAAAGAACATGCCATCGAAGAAGCATTGCGCCGTTATGCCGATTACACCGGTAAAATCGAACCCATGATCAAAAATCCCGATCCGCTTGGCTACCGCAACGCCTGCAAGCTGCCATTCGGACTGGATGAAAATGACCAGACAACAACGGGCATGTTCAAAAAGGGAACCAACGAATTTGTTCCTTTGGATCGCTGTATCATCCACTCCAAAAAACTCGAACATGTCCGCGCGGCTTTGATGCCGCTCGTTCAGCAAGCCGGTCTCAGGCCTTCGACGAAAGATCATCCCGAAGGCCTGATGACGCTGGTTCTCAAAGAATTCGATGGCAAAGTCCATGTTGTCTTTGTGACCACCGAAATGGAAATCCCGCAGCCGCTGGTGGATCAGATTCTGGAAACCATCCCTGAAACGGCCTCGGTCTGGCAGTCCATCAAAGAACCAGAGGATCCAGGCTATGAACTCTTTGGCCAGAAAGTCCTGCATCTTGGCGGGGATATGAAGATGACCCTGCAGCTCGATGATTTTGCGCTCGATCTGCTGCCTAAATCGTTTTTCCAGCTCAACACCCGTCAGGCGGTCAATCTGTATAAAACTATCGCCTCCTGGATTCCGCCTCATTCCGACTTTTTAGTCGAAGCCTATTCGGGCATCGGAGCGATTTCATTATTTGTGGCAAATAAAGCCGACAAGGTTCTGGGGATCGAATATATTGAAGATGCGGTCGTCAATGCCAATGAAAACGCCCTGATCAATGGCAAGGAAAATGTCTCCTTCATCTGCGGCGATGCAGGGGAGGAAATGACAAAACTGGAAAAAAGCAAGATCGATACCCTCATCGTCGATCCGCCCCGTTCCGGCCTGAACAGCCAGATGAAGGAAGCCATTCTGAAATCTGAACCGAAAACCCTGATTTATGTCTCCTGCAACCCTTCCACGCTGGGCAAGGATCTGGCCGTTCTTCAAAGCAAATACGAAATTGAGCGCGTTCAGCCTTTTGACTTCTTCTCCCAGACCCCGCATGTTGAAACGGCCTGCCTGCTTCGACTGAAAGCTCCAGAAAATTTCACATCCGTAAAGGAGAAGGAAAAAACGATCAGCCGCAAGACTTGTAAGCCATCAGCCAGAGACCACCGCCGTCCATCAAAAGACAATCGAAGGCCATCAGGCAGACCGAATGACCGCCGTGGGGGCAACAAGCCTTATCCACCAAGAAACCGGTCGCCAAAAACCAGATAAGCTGCAGCCATCCGCTCCATCTTTTTCATTGAACAGAAATACGAAGCGAAAAGCCCGGAAAGACTTTTCGCTTTTTTACCGTTTCGATAGGATGGAATCATCCAAAGAGAAGAATCAGGACAAGAGAAGAATCGAAAAAGAAAGGAGACTTGCCTATGAAGAATCAGGAAGAAATTTACAGATTTGCGATGAAATATCTTCGTTTGTATACCAACTCCAAAACAACGGAGTTGGATGTGTTTGAAGGATTTTCTGAGCAGTGTTTTGCGTTTGGATTTGAGATGGACTGCGGAAACCGGTTTATCGAGCGGTTTGGAACAAATGCTTTTTATGAAATTGACGGGCTGGAGCAGATCATTGGGGACATTGATGAGATCTCACTGATTACTTCTGCCATTTTTTCGCACTGGCGCTATGTCACCCACTGGTCCTATTGCGAACATTTGCTCGATGAAAACCACCGGACCTGGATGGCCACCGCCTTGGAAAGACTTGCTGAAATGACAAGACCACCCGAACTGGTGGAAGAAGAAAGCCGACAGATTTACAACGCTTCTCCTCTTTTTGAGGGTAAGCTGTGGAAATTCCAGCTCTCCTCACCCAATACAGGATATTGCGCAGCACCCTACCGACCAGACTCTGAAGTTGAGCAGCAGCTGACCATTACAGCGGATGGCCGAATCAAGCTTTTGCGCTATCAATTTGGAACTGCATCAGTCCATCATGAACTGTTTGAAAAACAGAATTATCGCATTGCACCAGAAAGAGCCGCTAAAATCATGGAAGCAGTCAGCGGCTATTTTAAAAAGGAGCATCGAACGGATTTCGTAACGGATATCAGTCCATGGCAGCTGACATTGACCAATGCCGAGGGGAAACGGTATAAAGCCTCCGGCCCATTATGTTACGATCCGCCTACGCCATCGGGTGGCTTATCCGATCTGATCCGGGCAGAGCTGGGCCGTAGTGATCTGCTTGTTTTTGATGGCCTTCCCGATGTCATCCAGCATGTCGAAATTCAGTATTGCCGGTATGCGGAAGATGAGAATTCTCTTTTCGAAGAACAGGAAACAACAGAGAAACCAGAAGTCCTGGCGGATCGCGAGTTTCTGATTCTGGATGGGACCTCTGGTACTTTGGACTATCGAAGAGAAACCAGCTCGGGATTTAAAGAGAACAAAACCTGGAAAGCAAGCCAATGGGTAATGGAAATTCTGGAGGATCTTGTCTGGATTGCGGAAAGTCTGGATGAAGAAGGTGAAATCATGAATGATCTGGATACGATGAATGAAAGCTCATTTTCCAGAAGGAAAGAGAAACTCCGCCGGGCTGATGCGTTATCCTTTCCCAAATATTCTGTCCGGATTACCGCCCGGCATCATGGGCGACTGAAGCAGATCACGAGTTCTTTTGACCAGAATGAACTTCCAGAAGTATGGCTGGATTTTATTGAAGAAATCGAAGATTTCACGGCTTCGTTCAGAACCGGTGAAATCTTCGGGGCCAGCCGCAAGAAAAAAGGATCCTCTGAACAAGACCATTTTATTTTCTGCAATGTTGTCTTTGGTCATGGAAAGCGGACCTACTCATATCTTGCTGATCAGGATGACTTTGCTTTGGAAGATCAGGTGATTGTTCCGGCTGGTGCAGACAATCATGAAGCCATCGCCACCATTCGATCCATCCAGACCTACTCAAAAGAAGAAGCGCCGTATCCTATCGAAAAGATGAAACATATTCTTCGCAAATATAAAGATGAAGCCTCAGATCGGAAGATCAATTGAGAAAGCCAATCGCAAAGAACACCAAGGACACTCAAAAAGAATAAAAAACTGAATGGCTCTCTGCCAGAAAGCAGAATGGATCCCTGGTATGAAAAGACGGACAGATTTTTTCAACTGGAAATCAAACAGAAAAAAAGGCCTGCCGCCTTTTACGGTTCACCCTGGTGCAGGAAGCGTTCAACAGAGGGAACAAAGTAAATTGATTATCCATCCTGAAAGAGAAATTCAATCGAAAAGGATAAGATAGAGTTGATACGTGAAGTGAATACAAAGGGGATGATTTCATTGAAAGTGAAAGTCAGATGGACATGGTCACTTGTCGAAGGCGCAATGATCGCCGTTCCTTTGATTCTGCTTTTTATCAACTGGAAGTACGGTCTGATCGCTCTTGCAATCGATGGCCTGGTCATCATCCTGTACTCTCTGTTGATTTTATATGTTGGCCTGAATACAAAAGTCGGCTTTGGCGCAGCGAAAGTCATCGAGCTGGCCGATAACCGCAAACTCAAGGACAAAGAGAAAAAGACCCTGAAATGGGTGCAGGACAATGCCAGACAACTCGATCTCCTCGATGCAAAACCGTATCCTTTGCATGGCTATCTTCTTGAGCCGGAGCAGCCGCCTAAAGGTCTGGTCTATATGTGCCATGGATTTGGCGATTATTCCTTTACCAGTGTTTTTGACCAGGCTACCCATTTTTATGAACTGGGCTACTCGGTATTCCTGACTCACTCCCGGGGGTTTGGTTCGGATAACGGAAACTGGACGGGCATGGGCACTCTGGAAAGAGAAGACCATGTCAAGTGGATCGAAACCCTGGAAGCGAAAAATCCTGATCTCGATATTTTCCTGTATGGCGTGTCCATGGGTGCTGCCTCAGTCATGAATCTGAGCGACCTGCAAGATCCGCAGATAAAAGGCATCATTGAAGACTGCGGGTATGTCAGTCTGTATGAACAGATGGATCATTCTCTGCTTTCGGTTTTGCAGGTGCCTGAATATCCAACGCTGCAGATCTGTGAATGGTTATGCGAACGCGTCTGCAAGTTTTCGATGAAGGATCTGGATGTACGCCCTAAACTTGCCCGGACGATCTACCCCATTCTGGCCTTTCATGGACGGGAAGATGACTTCGTCCCATTTTCGAACCTTGATCAGGTCATTCAGGCAGCGGGCCCGCATTTGGAAGATGCGTATTTCATTGAAAACGCAGCGCATTGCCAGTCTGCCTGCAAAGAACCACACTTTTACTGGACCCGCATTCAGGCTTTTCTGGAAGAGTATGGAACCAGTCAGAGAGCAGACACGGGACAGCCAATTCTTATTTCCAATGGCAATGAACAGGAAGGAACAGATTTCAAAACGAACAAACAGGATAACGACTTCAGCCATTGCCCAGGCAAGTTTTGATTTGCCTGGCCTGAGATCAGCTTTCAGCTTGCTTCAGTCAGGCACCACTCAAAAAGACGTCATGCGAACCCGGCTTTCCAGACAGGCCGGGTTTTTGTCTGCACTCGCGCACAAAAACAGGGAAGAAGATTCAGGAATAAGTTCAGGGGATGAAACTGTATGAAATAAACTGTATGAAATAAACTGTATGAAATAAACTGTATGAAATAAACTGTATGAAATAAGGAAAGCATCTGAATTAAGAATGGAAATCTGTTAAGCCAAATCAAGGGCACTTTGCGAATGACTGATTTACAATCAGATCGATACGAGCCCAACAGCTCATGTAAAGTTCAGGAGGGAAAATAATATGCCTTGTACAACAATTCTTGTCGGAAAAAATGCTTCTAATAATGGATCAACTTTGATTGCCCGCAATGATGATAATGGAACAGGCCGCTTTGATATCAAAAAATTTGCGGTTGTTCTGCCTTCTATGCAGCCATCTGTTTATCACTCGGTTTTATCCCATGTTGAAATTCCGCTGCCCGCAAACCCCATGCGCTATACTTCGGTTCCAAACATCGAACCAGAAGCGAAACAGCGCGGTCTTTGGGCGGCTTCCGGGATCAATGCAGCCAATGTTGCGATGACTGCAACGGAAACCATTACCACAAATCCCCGTGTTCTTGCGGCGGATCCACTGGTTGAATATGTGCCCGCCGCAAATGGCCAGCCAGAAAAAGCGGGCGGCATCGGGGAAGAAGATATCGTTGTTCTGGTTTTACCTTACATTCAGTCCGCTCGTGAAGGCGTAAAGCGTTTGGGAATGTTACTGGAACAATATGGCACCTATGAGAATAACGGAATTGCCTTTTCAGATCATGACGAAATCTGGTATCTTGAAACTGTCGGCGGCCATCACTGGATTGCACGCCGGCTGCCGGACGACTGCTATTCTGTGATTGCCAATGAATTCTCCATTGACTTCTTTGACCTGGAAGATGCAGTAACGACCCAGAAAAACTTTATGGCCTCGCCGGATATTCAGGAATTTGTCGAAGCCAATCATCTCAATCTTTCCAAAGGAAAGTTCAGTGCCCGGCTTGCGTTTGGCAGCCATACGGATTCTGACCATGTCTATAACACCCCAAGAGTGTGGTATGGTCAGCGCTACTTTAATCCATCCAGTTTCTCGGCCAGTGCCAATGATCTGGTCAAAGGACCAGCCAGCGACACGCTTGCCTGGTGCCTGCAGCCTGAAAACAAAATTACGGTCGAAGACGTGAAATATGTTCTCTCTTCAACCTACCAGGGTACGCCATACAGCGTGTTCTCTGGTGGACCTCAGTCTGGCCTGTTCCGGCCAATTGGGATCAACCGGACCATCTTTGTTTCCATTGCCGAACTGCGCAACGACGTTCCAGCTCCAATTTCCGCTGTCGAATGGATTGCATTTGGATCGAATGTCTATAACACGATTGTCCCTGTCTATACGAACATCAACACCGTACCGGCTTACCTGTCCAATACAACCATGACAGTCAACACCAATAACTTCTACTGGAGCAGCCGCCTGATTGCTGCCTTAGCGGATGCGCATCACGATCAGGAAATCATCTATATCGAGCGTTATCAGGAAGTTGTGGACTCCAAGGCAAGAGCTTTAATGCTCGAAGGGGAAAAGGCTTTCCATGCTGGTGACAATGCCGTAGACTTCTGCGATGCGCAAAACCAGAAGATCTGTGCCATGGTCCAGAAAGAAACCGACGATCTGCTTTATCAGGTTCTTTTCACCGCCTCCATGTTGATGAAAAACGGTTACGCCCGGGCTGACAACTAATCTGCTTATCCCTTGAACTGAATGGATCTTCTCCAGTCTTTGCTTTTGAATTGGCCGACACTCTTTTCGAATACAGGACGCAACGTGGATCGATCCAGTTTTGTGCACTAAAAAACTCCTTCTCTGTGGTGGAAGAAGGAGTTTTTTAATCCCCAAAAAGAGATCAGAGTTATCCACGATGGAACAATGAGAATTTCTTTGCGGCATAGGGTTCAGTGCGGATCCCTTGCAAAGAATAGCCGGTCTGGCCAATGGCCTGCTTCAAAGCTTCCTGATCGAGCGGCTTTTCAGAAAGAATTTCCGTTGTTCCTTTGCGATGGGAAGACGTCACTTTTTTGACGTCAAATTGTTTATAAATGACCTGGTTGATGTGCGACTCACACATGCCGCACATCATGTCATCGATTTTCAAGACTGTTTTTTCCATGTTCTATCGTTCTCCTTGATTGAAATTGCGTAGACGTTCATGAGGTTAGTTTCAACTTACTTAATGATTCAAGCATAGCACAATTCCATCCAGACAGAAATTTCAGTCTGAAAAGAAGTCCAGATCCGACAGGTGGAGATAGATCTGGAAAAAGAGAAAAAAGCAGAGCAGAACCATCGATCTCGTCCATCCAGAGCTGCGCTCAAAAAGGACGAAAAAGCAGCCTCTGCCTGGGTTACCAAGACTTCTTGACCACCAGATTTTATCCTTCAGCAGACCAGAGTAGACTCAGAAAGAGTGTTGAGCTGGCGCAGGGTGCCTGAAATACGGTCAGTCGCAAAATCCATCGTCTCGATGCGGTGTACTTTGCCCGGAAAGCGGCTGCTGACCTCTTCAAACATGTAGTGAACCTGTGGGGCAAGCAGAATCAGATCGTACTGATCATCTTCATTCGTCAGGTTGAATACGCTTTTTGCATCGGCATGAACCAGATCGCTGCCAAGTCTGCGGGTAATCAGACGGGCATACATGGTGGATGTAATGCCGCTGGTGCAGCAGATCAGCATTTCAATGGGCTGATGGAGGTCTGGAATCTTCTCTTCATTGTCGTCCTGATCTTCATCATGATAGAGGCGGTACAGAAAGACTTTGACTTTTTCGATGGAATCATCCAGATCTACGGCCTGGAAATGCAGGAAGAAAACCTGTTCGCCTGTCGCTTTTGCTTCCATGTATAACGAAACAATATCTTCATCAATTTCAATCTGAGCCAGGTATCGATTTGTGCAAAAGGAAATCGATCCACAGTCCGGACAGTGGATGCAAGTATCACTGAGGTTTTGATGGCGCACCCAGTTGAGCATCGCATGGGCATTTTCTCTTGTCTGTGGGGTGGGGGTATACAGCTGTGTCATGATCGTTCCTCCTTTTCCATGAATCTGAATTCGAATGATTTTCGATATCTTCACAAGTGTATGAAATTCGCTTTTGCTTTCGCTTTTTGCATGCTCATTATCGAGAAAGGTCTGCCACAAGGCAATCTTTCATCCGGATCCTGTAATGCCGTTTACACGGAAACCCATTTCAGGGCCGATTTTTTGTAAACGGCATTTCATTCAGTCCGATATATTAAAATCGAAAACGGTTTCACAGTCAATTCAGAAAACGAAACGAAATCATGGCTTTAACGAAGAACATGTCTGTAAAGATAGAGTTTATAAAGAGATATTGTAAAGAGACGTCATAAGAAAGCGAGGAAAAGAAGATGCTGCTGAGTGATAAATTCTGCCTGACTGATTTTTCAGAATCGGAACAGATCGTCGTCAATTATTTGATGGAACAGGGAGAAGCCGTCCGCAACAGGACGACCAAGGAAATCGCCCAGGCGACGTTTACCTCTCCATCCACTCTGATTCGGATCGCCCACAAAATGGGATTTGATGGCTGGGTGAGCCTGCGGGAGGAGTGGCTGAAGGAAAAGAACTATCTGGATACAGTCAATCTGGATGTTGATGCCAACATTCCCTTCAACACCCAGAACTCACAGATTGAAATTGCCCGCAATCTTGCCTTGCTGGAGCAGAATGCCTTGCAGGATACGCTGAATCTTCTGGACAGTGACCAGCTGTTTCAGGCGGTCACCAGGATGGATCATGCGCAGACCCTTTATATTCTGACAGACCCCTTCAATCAGGCCGCTTTACAGTCATTCCAGCTGAACATGCAGCGCCTGCATCGCCATGTCATCATTACCAACTGTCCGGCAACTTCTGCCTATACCGCCACAAAACAGGACTGCATCCTGATCATTTCCTATTCAGGCGAACTGGAAATTCTCAAAGAGTGTGTGGCGATTGTCAAAGAACGGGGACTGTCCTATATCTCGATTACAGGCCTTGGAGATAACTCGATTGAACAGGATGCAGCCGTGGCCCTGCGAATCTGCACCCGCGAAAAACTGACGGACAAAATTGCCAATTTTACCGTTAATATTGCGCTGACGTATCTGATGGACGTGTTGTTTGGCTGCATTTACCAGAAAAACTTTGAGTCCAATCTGTCCAGACGACAGGAGATCGGCCGAATCCTGGAAAAAGACCGACGCCTGAGCTCTCTGGCGGCCCTGGATCGGGAAGCGTAATGCAATAACAGAATGCCTGCTTATGAAATGGGACAGGCATTTTTTGCTGACAAGAAGAAAGGACCATGCAAAGTGGATTGAGCAGCCAAAGAACAGAAAAGCACCTTCCAGATCCAAACGTACCCATGTCAAGGACTGAAATGGACTTCAAAATCAAGAACAAAAAAGCGCATTCGCAAGAGAACAAACGGAACTGAAAGAGAGCAAAAGGAGCGGATGGAAAGAAAAGAGGCAAAAGGGAGGATTCGAAAAAACGCAGGAGAATCAGACAGTTCACAAACAAACAAAGTATTTGCATTTTTTAATCATAGAATTCAAAGCTTTTTTAAAAAGTACAATGCTAAACTGACTTTATGAACAAACGCCAGGAAAATCTGGTGGAGTTTTTGCTTGAAACGCCCCAGGCTACTATCGAACAGATCGCATCCCGCTTTCAGGTTTCCAGCCGGACAGTGCGCAATGATCTCAAAGAACTGAACCTGTATTTATCCAGCCATAACCTGCTGCCCATTGAAGTCAGCCGGGGCAGGTGTATCTGCGATGAAAGTTTTACGCAGATTCGTGACCTGCTCAATCAGGAGCAGCTGTATACGTTCAAACTGACTGCCCAGGAAAGAATCCAGATTGCCTCCTGCATCCTGGCTGACAGTGAAGGCTATATGACTTTGGCTGATCTGGCAGACCGGCTGATTGTCGGCCGTCAGACCATCATCAAAGATCTGCCGGATATCAAACGTCTTTTAGCGGCATCCAGTCTGGAAGTCGAATCTAAAGCCAATCGTGGACTGCTCGTTCTGGGACTTGAATCCAAAAAACGGACCTTGATCGCAGACACCTACAAGCAGGCTTCGGCGATGGGCCGCAAGTATTTAGGCCATACTCTGGTCGACAGCCATCTGTTAAAGAAGATCGTCTTTGAGCAGGAAAAGCAGTTTGATACCTATCTGACTGATACCTCTTTTGAAGAGCTGGTCCGGTATCTGACTATCGCCGTCTCCCGCATCAAAAATAACCACCTGCTCATGCTCGCTGATGTCAGCCCCCTTCAGAATCGCAGTTATCGCATGGCCCAGGAAATTTTCCACTATGTCAGCCAATATGCGGATCTGGTGGTCAACTCCAATGAAATCCAGGCCCTGAGCGAGGTTCTGGCCAGCTGTCAGTTGATCAGCCGTCTTCCAACGTCTTCCAACTACCTGAAAACCCAGCTGCTGACCCCTTCGTTAAATGAGGTTGTTTTATCCCTGGTAGGATAAAACGGTTACATCCCTGTCTGCGAACAGTGTTCGGCATTAGCCGGCGGGAGAAGGGTTAAGATACAAGATCCTTATCTAAGCCCCGCTTTGAGGACCAAAACTCCCCGAAGGGAATCCACAAATCCAAATTTTATGGGATACAGCCTAGTATCGCAGTACTGGCATCCCGCATCCCCCTTACCGACGCAGGACCAGCCTTGAGACTTTGGCACAATCCGAAGATCGTTCCGCCGCCAGCTTCGGCAGGGGGAGTAAACAAATATGAGTTCAAAACTCATATGGGATTTTTCTATGTGTTTGTGCCGGGTGTTCACACTTGTTTTTGGTTCGTATTTTTTGTGCAGAAAAACTAATTACGCAGAGTTAGGCGGATTTTGCACTGCTTAACCCTTTTAATGATGCAACAAGGCTGCAGACGGTCTGGTTATAACATTCAGATCTTTTTTCATAAAACTGCTGGACCGTTTTTCTTGGAGTCCATTTGGTGACTTCAGGATGATTTTCATACATCCAGACGAGGTTATGGGCGGCGTTGATATCTGCATTGAACTGGCCATGCAGCTTACAACGCGCCTTTTCATAATGAGATTTGTCTCTTTGGATTTTGCTTCCGCAGATATGGCAGTATTGGGAACTGTAAGCCTGGTTGACATACGAAGTTTTAATTGACTTCAATCCAGCTTTGTATTCCACTCTTTCCTGCAAGAGGCCATAAATCCAGCCTGACAGCCTGCGGTTTAGTTTTGACCAGGTGCTTGCCTGTCCCCTGATGTCCAGGTTTTCCATGATGATGTGCCCAATATCCGAGTCTGCTTTGAGAACTAAGGCAATCTCTTCATTTGTGATTGTCTTTAAATGATCCTGGATTCTCTGGGACTGCCTGCGAAAGTGTTTGTTCCCTCTTCGGTTGTTTTCCTCAATCCGCTTAGCTTTGCGTCTAAGGGCATAGATCTGGTCTTCCAGTTTCTTTTTCTCGTCTTCTGAGCATTTTGATTGTGGATCGTTAAGCAAAAACTGGATCTGGTCTGCTTCTTTTAAGGCATTTTTCCTGCGGTCTCGAATCCGGTTGCGCTGGATTCCCCGCTGGCTGAGAAAATCAGAAGCAGAATAGCTGAACTGCTTGAAGGTTGTATGGTCAAGCGTTTGAGCCGCCTTGCTGTTTTTCTCTTTCAGCTCTTTTTCCTTCTTGGCAAGCTTTTCTTCTTTTAAAGAAGCAGAAGCCATATTATGGGAAGTGCTGAGCAGTGACGTGATTCCCGCATCCATCCCAACCTTTGTCTCTGACTGGTTCGGGCGGTTTCTGACTTCAACCATTCTCTGGAAAACTAAGCATTTCCTGTCCCGGTCATAGACAACAGTAAGATTGCTTCTCGTCTTGCCTGTTTTGGCTGTATAAAAGATTCCTTTCAGTTCGACCTTGAATTCTTTCTGGCTGCCTAAGCTGCGCATAGAAATAAAAGTCGTTCCATTTTTATGCTGGATGCCATATCCATTCTTATCGATCTTCATCCATGTATTTTTATTCGTATGAACTGGCCGAAGGTATTGCCTGTATCTTCTTGCTGCGTGAGCAATGAGTTTGTGGAGCCGCTTAGGATCGCATTGCCGCAGATGGCCATTGATCTCTTTGTTTGAAAACTTTTTGGGGACTTCAAACATTCTTTTTTGAAGGATCTTCTTGAAGACTTTGGGAGATTTAGCCACGTACATGACAACTGCCGCTTCATGGGCCGTCATCTTGTAATCTGCGTACAGCTCTTCCTGAATCCGCCTGAAGATTTCTTCATCCATAGACTTGCGGTTCGCTACTGCAGAATGCAAAGCCATTGTCCATAGCCAGGATGGAAGCATTCCATCAGGAAAAGCGACTCCGGTTACTTTTGCAACATGAGTCGTGATGTCTTTTTACACCTGCTTTTGCTTGCGCAGATCGTCCCGGATCTTTTCTGCACTTCGTCCATGAGAATTGATGGAACAGGCAATAGGAGAGAGCAGGTTATAGGTTTCCATGTAAGCAGTAAACAAATTCTCGGCGAACATCTGCTGGTCATCATTCAATTTGATTGAAACCATCTGAATCGTTTTCTTCGATTTGCTCATCTGCTCCATCTCCTTTCAACAGCCGTTTACTTTCCTCAATGATTTTTTTGGTCTTGTTGCTTCTGGGGCCATACAGCCGTCCTGAAAATACAGTGATGATCGCAATCAAGTCATCTGTTAATTCCTGGGCGCCGTTTCTTTCTTCGCCCTGGTTAAGAACTACGATTTCTGTATCCATCTTTTTGGCAATGTATTCAATCAACTCAAAGCCAAAACGAAGAAGCCTGTCTTTGTGGGTAATGACAATATGGCTGATCTTTCGATCCAGTAAAAGATCAATCAGTTTTAAAAGCCCCGGCTTTTTATAGTTCATTCCAGATCCAATATCTTCAATGATTTGATATTTCCAGCCTTGCTTTTGCATATAGATTTCAACCACATCGGCTTGCCTTTCAAGGTCATCTTTTCTCTACTTTGAAAATTCAGCCCCTCAGGCCCCCTTGCCAGTACCCTAAAGTCGAAATCACATATGTGCAGGGGGGCCTGAGGGGCTGGTCTTGCTACACATTGATTTATGATTAATTCTTTAAATTTTTAAAAAGGTGTAGTACCCCCTTTCCCCCGTTAGTTTCAATTAACTAGCGGGTATTATGTCGTATTTGATTAGTTCACTGCTCCCTGATTTGACATTCTTTTCGGAAATGTGAAGACTCTTTGCAGTTTTAGCTTTCTTGATGGTAGGGGGATCCGTTACTAAGACTTCTCCAGTAAAATGGTCAAATACTGCTTCTTCTTTAAGATTCTTTTCGTAGAGATCAGCACTGGTATTGACCGTTTCAAGAAGTTCTTCGCGATCCATTCCCATTGCCAGCAGGGATTGAACGTTGGTTCTAAGCTTTCGAGCTTCTTTGGATTGCGATACATTATTTGGAATGAATTCCTTGTTGCAGTCTGTGGGATGCCAGATAGCTTTCTTTTTAAACATGTGATAAATCGATACTAAAATCTTTCGGGCTATGGCGACTATTGCTTGTTTTGGTGTCATCCGCTGCTTCAGGCTTTCAAACTTAATCTTGTAATAAGGAACCTTCTTCGATTTGACCGCTGCCCAGGCCACTTGAATAAGTGTTGGTTTTAGATTAGCTCCACCTTTGGTTACGTGTTTTGAAAACACTTTGCCAGCAGATTCATTGCTTCCTGGAGCCAAACCAGCCCATTTAGCGAACTGAGATGCAGTCTGGAAATGGCTCATGTCTACTCCAATCTCAGCCAGAATCGTTCGAGCGCTTACCCGACTAATTCCAGGCACAGTTAAAAGCAGATCAAAATATGATCTGAACTCACTGTTGATTAAGTTCTGCATCGTCTGATCTAAATCTAGAATCATTTGATCCAGTCGCTTGATATTATCCAGAAGCGTTACAATCTTCTTCTTTGCCCAATCATCTAGTTTTATCCCCCGGCAAGCCTTGAGAATATCTTCCCTTGAAGACTTACATTTTCTGTGTACGCAAGCCATAATCTGATCATCTGTGCAGTCTTCATTTGATATAATCAGATTGGTAATCTTTGTCGCAGAACTGCCTCTGATATCAGAGAAAACTGTATCGAGTTTTAAACCGTGTGAGGCGAAGCAGGCTAGAAGTACGTTGTGTTCAGCGGTCCGATTCTGGACATAATTCTTCCTCATTCGGCTCATTTCTCGCAGATTCCTGATATTTTGTTCTGGAATATAACTGTTTCGGGTCATTCCATTTCTATAGAGGTCACAGATTCGTTCTGCATCTTTTCTATCATCCTTCTCATTCTTTACCAGGGACAGCCATTTAGGATTGCACACACTTACTTCTTGCATGGCTCGTTCAAGAGCGTTAAAGACCGGGTGCCAGTATACACTTGTCGATTCCATGCATACATTGGTACAATCCAGGTCAATTAACCAATCTTTGAACTGTTCAAGATCCTCGTTAAAGATTGGGAAGGATTTTTCGTATTTCGTTATTGTCCCATCCGCATTGACTATTTTTGCGCAAGCGACAAGAAACTTGCTGTGAACATCGATGCCACAAGCATGGGTAAGGACAGGTTTCTGAGAAACAGTTACTGGCCTATGTGTTTTTGTCGAAGATTTGGCTCTTCTCATAGTTAATCTCCTCCAATTTAATATAAGAAGGAGCTATCAGAAGCGTTGCGAACGCAACAACTATCAAACATTAATTAGTAAGACGATGAAATCTACTTTACAGCCTCTAAGGACTTCTGGCATGTTCTCTGGCGCTTCTGATTGTGCAGTCTTTTTGACTGCCTTGATCATGAATATGAAATCCACAAAAGATAAAACGCACTTATTAACTCCTCTTACAGATTAATTGTAATGGATATATCTTATGAACTGAGTCCTTTATTGAGTTCGATTCACCCATTTTCATTGCGGCATGTGGCCGAAGGCCATGGCGTCTTTTTGGTTGAAACCCGGCAATAGCCAACAGCCGTTCGTTCAGGAAGGTCAGGAGCTTTGCCAATGTATTGATCCATTTCTTCCTGGTCAAACATGTAGTGTCCGCCAATAGAGCGATGGGCAGGCATTCCATCTTCAATCATTTTGTATAAGGTGTGCCTGGCAACCCCAAGGTATTTGCAGGCTTGTGACGTCTTCATTCTCATGGATTTATAATAACACATTTATATTCATTACAGACTGTTTTTTTCCTTAAAAACCCAATATAACCAACTGTTAAAATCCGTTCCCGCTACTACATCGGCCAGTCAAAAGTTCAGGCCGAACTTGATAAACTGGTGATGAATCTGAACTACTACGGCATCAACCTGGCTCTTCTTTCCCAGTTCATGCCAATCCAGTACACAAAAGTTCGTGAAGGCAAGCTTGCAAACAAACCAGAAGCCCTCATTCAGGATCGGATCCGCAATACGATTGACGAATATACCTTTGCAACACAACAGGGGCTTCTCTAATTCAAAGTGGCTGTTAAAAACTGGATGCATTTTCTCGTAAAGAGAGGCATCCTGTTTTATTTGTTTTGCTTTGTTACAGATTTCGAAACGACAAATGGCCCAGATAATAAGGGAATTCGTTTCTATGAACAGTCCTGGAAAAGGAAAGGCCATCCAATACGCTTCTGCCTGTCATTCCATACGGATTTTAAAGTTAGTCATTCTTATCTTCCAGAAGCTCTGGATGAACAATTTCATGCAAGGAGTAAAGGAAAAGGTGGTCGTTTTGGTTTGCTTGGGCAAGGATTTTGTCATCAAAGCCGGATTGCGAAAACAAAATGTAATAAAACTCATGGCTGCTTTGCAAAGGAAGAAGCTTCATTTTCAAATCCAGATATTCTGACCATGAAAAGGGAGCGTTTTTGAACTTGCATTCGCCAACTAAGTATTGACTGCCATCAAAAGAAATTCCAAGAAGATCGATTTCGGTTTCAGCTGTATGGTATCCATTTGGATCATCCTTGCATCTGATGGTTGTTTTTCCTGTCCACCGGCCAATCTTAGCCACCCAGAAAGGGAGTTTTCCCATATCTGAAAGCTTATTTACAAATTGATGGCAGATTTCTTCAAAAATGTATGAACTATATTGATGAAGACCAGGCTTGATGATGTATTGAAGAATGCCGTCTGAACGATGGTCAATCAGGGCAGTAAACTGGGGCTGGCAAAACGCATACCAGAATCTGAAAAACTGATCGGCAAGCCGATAAGAACCTCGGTTTTTATTTGCCTTTTGCTTAGGCCCGGCATCAACTGAAAATTCGCGTCGGATCAGTCCTAAATCCTGCAGATTATTCAGGTAAACAGAAGTCTTTGCGGTGTTTTCAATCAAGGCCTTTTGGGAGATGTCATTCACTCTGGTGCATCCAGATGCCACAGCACCTAGAATATCGTTGTAGATGGCGGATTCACGAAGTTCCTGATGAAGAAGGAATTCGGTTTCACTGAAAAGGGCAGATCCTTTCGTCAGAATTCTGGTGAGAATATTATTGTAGAGTCCAAGATCAGGATCAAATTGGTTTAAATAATGCGGGACTCCTCCCAGAACAGAGTAGAGATAGACTTTGTCAAGATCAGAATAGCCAGGAAAGAACTGAATGGCATCATAAAAATTCATGGGTTCCATTTTGTAGATGCCGGTTGCCCTGCCATATAAAGGATTTTTCTGGCCAAGAAGTTCTTTTTCAATGAAACTGATGGAACTGCCACAAAGAATAACCATAATATTTTGGTTTTTAAACTCATGATCCCACAGATTTTGAAGAATTGAAGGGATTTCAGGATTGCCTTTGACCATATACGGAAATTCATCTAAGACCAGAATCCGTTTTTTCTGATCGGAAGAAGAAGTGTGAACAAACGTTCGAAATGCGCTCTCCCAGTCAGAGAAATTGAGGATGAATCCAGAACCGGGAACCGCTTTTTGCATGAGTGCTTGGGAAAATCGTTGAAGCTGGGTGGCGTCTGCGCATTCCGTGCAAGGGAAAAAGACGGCATTTTTATCTTTACAGAATTGAAGAAGTGTTTCGGTTTTTCCAATCCTTCGTCTTCCGTATACGATAATCAATTCGCCAGAAGATTGAGAATATCGGGATTCAAGAAAACTGAGTTCCTGTTTTCTGCCAATAAACATGGTAAGACCTCCTTACTAAATCGTGATTTACTAAATCTAGATTTAGTAAATCACGATTTAGTACTCATGTCAGGTGCAGACTTTGAAAAATTCGGAAATTGCAAAGAAACTGAAGAGATGAGCCGGCTTCGAAATGCGAGATTTGAAGGAAAGAGAAGATGAAAACAGGGCAATGGCAGATCGATCATCTAAGAAGGCAAAAGAAAGACTGGAAAAAGCAAGCCAAAGAAAAGCCGCCCATCCAATGGACGGCGGCCGGCTGATGATCAGATGCAAGGGGAGTCTTTAAAGTTTTTCTGGAAAGCGGGATCAATCTGACTCGGATGGTGTCTGGGATCCAGGGTGGTTTTCTGGTTCTTTATCGAGTCGGCAGGTTCAATCAGGTCTTTCTGGTAGGCAAGGCGGATCGTACCATCATCTGTATAGATCAGACCGCAGTAGGAAAAACCATGGCTTAAAATCAGATGCTGCATGATGTGATTATCCGGATGCGTATCGATGCGCAGAGAAATCGCTCTGGCTTCGCAGAATTGGAGAATTGCATCAAAGATACCTGGGACTTTGCCAGACGAAGCAATTTTATGGATGGCTCCATATTCCAGATCACTTTTCCACTGGCCCTGCTCAATGATGGCATAGGTAGGATCGGCTCCAAAAATCAGGGAGAACACACCAACGATTTCACCGTCCTGTTCAAGAACATACGATTGATGAAGGTCAATATCGTTTTCAATGGCTGAGGTTAAAGGGCGATTGTCTTTCCATTGATTTGGATTGCCGGTGGCTTTCATCAGCGCACGAGCATGGGCATAAATTGCCTGAATGGCAGCTAGATCAGCAGGGGTGGAATGACGAATCTTCATGGCGTTTTCTCCTTCTCTAACCGGTCAGAATTTCTGCGTGCAGACTCTCTGACCAGACTGGATCCAAAATCAATCAGTCAGATTTAGGTTCAGAAACGATTCTAGAACATTCCCCAAAAAGAGGCAGGCAAACTTTAAAAAATGTCCAATCCAACGAAAAAAGCTTCTGAAAATGGAGACGCGAAATCCCTTTCAGAAGCTTGAAATGTCTGTTGAACAAAGACGATGGATTCAGATCACGGATAAATCTCTGACAATCTTCAGTTCATACGATAAGCAAGGAGACTCCATCCAAATTGCGGTGCAGTTTGGAAAAGCCATTGGCCGATGAGGATGAATAAAGGCTGGAAATCGTCTGTTTATTCTACGCCATCGAAGCAATAGGTGCACAGCTTGCACTTGGGCAGGCCGATGGATTCCACCATGTCATCAAGGCGATGATAGCGCAGGGAGGTGAAGTTTGAACGTCTGCGGATTTCTTCCAGCATCTTGGCATAACGTTCACTGTCCGGGTTGGCATATTCAGCCAGAATTTCGGCACTTGGCTCGCCGCCTTCAAGATCCTGAATCACCCGACGCGTAATCAGATCCAGATCAGAAGTCGAGCGGGAGAAGTTGAGGTATTTGCATCCGTATAAAATTGGCGGGCAGGCCGGGCGGACGTGAACTTCTTTGGCACCGGAGTCATATAAGAACTTGGTTGTATTGCCAAGCTGAGTCCCACGGACGATGGAGTCATCAATCAGCAGCAGACGGCGATCTTTGATCATTTCCTGAACCGGAATCAGTTTCATGGACGCAATGTGATTGCGCTGCGTCTGGCTGACAGGCATAAAGGAACGCGGCCAGGTTGGCGTGTATTTGATAAAAGGCCGGGCGTAAGGAATGCCGGTCGCATTCGAATAGCCGATCGCATGAGCAATTCCCGAATCCGGAACACCGGCAACACAATCTACACAGCCTTTGCCTAAGTTGTCGCGTTTGGCCAGCAGGTTGCCGCAGCGGTTGCGCATCTGTTCAACGTTGATGCCTTCATAGGTTGAAGTTGGATAGCCATAGTAAACCCACAAAAAGGAGCAGATTTTCATTTTTTTGCCGGCTCCTTTGAGCACTTCCACCTTTTCTGGGGTGATTTCAACAATTTCACCGGGACCAAGTTCCCCATATGGTTTATAGCCGAGGTTTAAGAAAGAATGACTTTCAAAGGCGCAGCAGTATCCCGAGCCGTCTTCTTTTTTACCCAGAACGATTGGCGTACGGCCGAATTTATCGCGGGCAGCGAGGATGCTGTGGTCTGTCAGCAGCAGCAGGGACAGCGAGCCATCCACAATTTCCTGCAAGTATTTGATGCCTTCCAGAAAAGAATCTTTTGTACAGATTAAAGCAGCCGCCAGTTCGGTTGGATTGACCTCGCCAGTGCTCATTTCATAGAAGTGGTTCATACCGGAATCGAAGCAGAGCTGTTTGAGTTCGGCAATGTTATTGATTTTACCGACAGTCGAAATGGCAAACGAGCCAAGACGGCCATGAATCAGTAAAGGCTGGGATTCGTAGTCGGAAATGCAGCCAATTCCGATGTTGCCTTCAAAGTCATCGAGTTCCCGATCGAATTTTGAACGAAACGGGGTATTTTCGATATTGTGAATGGAACGGACAAAGCCGTTTTCGCCATGAACAGCCAGACCAGCCCGGCGGGTTCCTAAATGCGAATGATAGTCAGTTCCAAAAAACAGATCCAGAATACAGCTGCTTTTTAAAGCAGCACCAAAAAATCCACTCATGATTTTCCTCCTGTTATAGTTCCCTTTGCATCTCTTTGAACGCTTCAGTTCAGAATCGTATTTTATCACCTGCGTCTCATGAACAAAAAAAATCCCCGGCAAACGGGGAGGTGTCATTACAAAATTGTAAAAAACGCAAGGAAATTGCCCGAAACGGGGCTTGCCAAAAGCACTTTACGCAGTGGCTTCTGGACCGGTGTAGTTTTCAATTCCACCGATATCTTCAGCGGCAATTCCACGTTTGGCCAGATCCTCTTTGGCCAGGCCGGCATGGTAGCCAGTCACGCAATATAAGTAGGATCCAGGTTTTATTTCGGCTTCCGGAATTTTTGCAAGAGGGATATTCACAGCGCCAGGGATATGACCTTCGGCATACATTTCAGGCGGACGTACATCAATAATAGGCGTTCCGTCTTCTTTTGCTTTTGCAACATATTCATCAATCGTCATAAGAAATTACCTTCTTTCTGTACGATTATTATAAAAAACGGATCACTCCTTCCTAAGCGGATTGAACGAAAGATCGTACCGGCTTTCAGGCAGGCTGATTGGTGTGATTTATCAATCGGATGAAAATCCTGGTGACTGTGGACTGAGCATGGCAGGGATTTGTGATTGTATTGGAGTCAGGCGAAAGTCTGTCCAAACAGATTTTAAAGTGATAAAGTTTCCCTTCGATCCTTCTTTGTTCTTATCGGGTGCTTCAAGATGCTTTCTTGATGACCACCACAGAGGGGCAGCAGGAGACTGTGGCATTTCAATTTTGCAGGGATTCAACCATGGATAAAATTTACCCCAATCCCCATAGTGAAGGCGGCCTGCCAATTCAACAATGTTTATTCAATGTTTAGAATTTCTGTCGAAAAATCCTATATTCGATCGTTATCATAAAAAAACGGAGGTGATGTTATGAAGTGTCCAAAGTGTGAATACGAAAACCCCTCTGGCGTTCGCTATTGTGTCAAATGCGGTTCGCAGATGATCCCTCCCATTCCACCAGCCAATGGAAAAAATGCTCGTCACCGTCCAAAACGTCAGACCAATACCCATCGCGTTTTAATCACAGCGCTTTCCATTTTTATGGTTATTGGCGTCGGTATTCTGGCTTTGCTTCTGTTTCTGCCGTCTGGCAGTGGTTCTCAATCTGTTCAGACGGCCGTTGTGCCCGATTTTCCTGAAGAAAACACGGATGTCATCGAAGAGGCTGATCTTCAGGAAGATACAGCCGAGTCTCCGGCAAACAATCTGCCCGGCCGCGATTCCAATGATTTTTCCCAGTACGTCAATCTGAATACCCGCACTGTAAAGATCCCGGAATCGGAACTGACGCTGACTTTTCCTGAATACACGGACTATCTGTTTGACTTTGACCAAAACAATGGTCAGATGATTTTTGAAATTCATACCGCTGACAACATGATTGTCACCATTACCTCATCGAGACTGAACGCTTTGCCGTTTACCAAAAGTGAAGCGGAAACGGCCGACAGTCCGACGATCTACCACACCATTCAGGGGGAAGAAACTGAGTATTACTATATTCTTCAGCCAAACTCCTCGATTGTGACTGGAACCATTATCGACTGCGACAACAACCGTTCAACCAGTGTCAATGTGGTCAGTCAGAGTCTGAATTCAACTCTGGAATCTGACTTCTCGCAGGAAAGCAAGAATGATACCAAGGCGGATAAGGAAAACCAGACCTCTGAGGTCTATGCGGGCGGCGACGGTAATTCTGAGATCTCTCAAAATGAAGCCCATCAGTATGCCGCCGATTCAGAAAGCGCCGCTCTGGGGACGGACGAAGCGGGTGTCATTATTGAATCTTCCCCGAAATCCGAAAGCTCTTCAACAGAAGATTCAAATGAAGAGGCTTCTTCCCGCCTGGAAACATCCAAGCGTCCGCTTGCAAATGCAGCTTCGATGAAAGTGCTTGAAGATCTGCTTGCCTCTTCCGGCATCCACAATTAGACAAAATCCATCCAGTTGGATTGAATTTCTTCAAAACCAGGACCAGCCGTCCTGGTTTTTAAATGGCAGAAAAACAGGCAAACCAATCGATCTGCGTTACGATGAAGGAGATCCATACAGAAATTAGAAGATGGAAAACAAAAGTCAAAAGAGGACAGAAGTGGAAAAGGCCGAATTCAAAGAGAAGGGAATTCAGCCATCCCTTTGGAAAAGAGTTGCAAAGCAGGAAAGAAGGAGATTTATGAATCAGAAAGCAGAGCCTGTGGTTGAAATGGATCAGAAAAATCTGACCCGCCCATCGACAGAAAACCAGACCAGTCAGCAAGAAACTGAGTCCAGTCACAAAAATTTTGATCGCCAGATCCCGATGTTTCTGGGGCCGGGGGCTGTACTCGAGGGAGAGATTCAGTTTGGTGATGACGTAAGTGTCTGGCATAACGCCGTGATCCGGACAGAATCTGCTCCGATCACAATCGGATCGGGTTCTAATATTCAGGACGGTTGTGTACTGCATACAGATCCTGGCTATCCGATCGTGATTGGCAAAAATGTCACGATTGGTCATGGAGCCATTGTTCATGGGGCTGTTCTTGAAGATGACTGCCTGATTGGCATGGGAGCTGTCCTTTTAAATGGAGCGCATATTCGCAAAGGAGCCATGGTTGGTGCTGGGGCGGTGGTTGGCGAGGGCAAAGAGATCGGCCCTGGAAAACTTGCTTTAGGCGTGCCCGCCCGCATCATGCGGGATTTGCGGCCAGAAGAAATCGAACAGAACCGCGAGAATGCCCGGCACTATGTCAAACAGGCCCGCATGCGCCTGCATCATATGAAGTAAAAACCAGCCCTCCCATTCCGGCAAGCGCAGACCCAATTCGAGCCGGAAGACAGAAAGCAGAAAAGAACGAGGAAAGACACACGAAATCGACGAATACAACCGCTGAACAAAACTGACGGACACAACTGATAGACACAACAGATAGATAAAACTGATAGACAAAACCGACGGATGAAATCGAAGAAAAACTGATCGATCAGGAAGCGTAAAAGGGGACTTTTTCCTTTTGGTCTGTCAGGATAAATACCTTGTTTTATTGAGTCTGAAACGAAAAGCAACAGACAATGGCAACATGATGTGAAAAATGCGATGGATCTGTAGTCCTGTGCGGCTGACCGGGTACAGGAAGGCTGGGATATTTTCTGATCATTTTGAGGAACTTGAACAGAAAAATGAAAGGAAGAGGACCAAGTGGATTCGAAAAGCTCAAACCTTGAAAGACGCTTTGATATAATCTAACGGACACCGCAGACTTTTCGCAGTGGTTATCCTGGAGGAAGAACGATGCTTGAAATTCGAAATGCAAAGCCTGAAGATCTTGAAAGAATCGCACAGGTTGAAGCGGCAAGTTTTCCGGCGGAAGAAGCAGCCGATAAAAAAACTCTGGAAGGACGTCTGAACGTGTATCCCAATCACTTCTGGCTTCTGGAACGGGATGGAAAGCTTGTCAGTATGGTTGATGGTCTTGTCAGCAACAGTGAAGAACTGCTCGATTCGTTCTATGCCGATCCATCACTTCATGATGAAAATGGCAAATGGCAGATGCTGTTTGGCGTGGAGACGGTTCCGGAATTCCGTAAACGCGGATACGCATCGATCCTGATGAAAGAAGTCATCAAGGACTGTGTCAACGACTCCCGCAAGGGAATTATTCTCAACTGCAAAGAAGAATACGTTCCATTTTATGAACGGCTGGGTTTCAAGAAAACCGGAGAGGCCAAGTCCGAGCATGGAGGCAAGCACTGGTACCGCATGATCATGGATCTGGAAAACCGTGAGTAAAATCAGACGACAAGATAAGCGAGACCCAAGTCTCGCTTTTTTGGCGCCCACCACTCTGCCCGACAAGACTGTCCGAATTTTTATGGCGGTAAGGTGCTTCCCAGGCGCTTTTTGTTTCCAGTCTGTTTCAAAGATTCAAAACAAGATTAAAAAGACGAAAGAAAAAATGCCTTCAGCTGGAAAAGTCTGGAAATCCACGATATTTTTCATGACCGGCTGAAATTCATCCTTGAATGTAAGCCAATACATCAAGGCGGAAAGTGAATAAAGAGCTAACGATTTGCCAAGGTTTCAAAGAATCCTTCCTCGATCGTAAAAAAACTGGTAACCTTTCATGAATCGTCATTTTGATGACGGTTGAATTTGCTTATAATTACATACATACAAAGGAAAAAGCTATGTCATATTATCAGATTCTGAAACAGAGGCGCCTTGATCTGAATCTGTCCATCCAGGATCTTGCGATCCAGACAAGATTGAAGCCTGAATATATACGTGCTATTGAAGAAAACAACCTGGATATCTTCTCGGATGACTTTTCGTATGTCCGCTACTTTGTCCATGGATATTGTGATGCCATTGGAGTCAACTGGAATCTGATCAAAGATGAAGTTGACGCCAATATCAATGCCTATGCGGCAGCCCGCGACCAGGCCCTTCATCAGGCTCAGGTCAAAATGATGGAATCGATGCCATCCATGACCAGCGGCCGTAAAACCACGAAGGCCAGCCGTAAAAAACGCAAACGCCGTTCGTTATTGAACAGCGCCGGTAAATTGTCCCGATCGATCAGCTGGGGCAGCCAGAATAAGCTTTCCCGTCTGATTTTGATCTGTGCCATCTGTGTGGTTGGCGGACTTGCTTTAGTCAGCTACGTTGGCCAGCAGCGTGCCGCACGTTCTTTAGAAGAACAGAAACAGGCAAGAGCGGATGAGCTTAGAGCGGAAGAGGAAACAACACAGCGTCTGGCTGAGGACCGCAAAAGCCGTCAGGATGACAGCTCAACTCCGGCACAGAACTCGATTACTATTGCGACCACATCAACCAAAGGCGTTTATGATCTCAATGGATTCAATCCGGACAATCCGTCGATTCACATCAGCATTACCCCTGGTAATGCCCAGAAGGTAACGATTCTCTGGAACGATACCCCAGCGTTCTCATCGGAAGTTAAAGAACAGTTTGCCTATGTACTCAACGCCACGACGGATGGCACGCTGACCATTCTCTTTGCCGATGAGCAGTCTCAAAGCAAGCTTTCGATCGATGATCTGGAAATTCCATCGGATTACATTCGCGCCGATGCAAACCACCAGGCAAAACTCCAGTTCAACGTCCACTTCACCAAGCCGTCTTCCGACAGTTCTGCCTCCAGCCAGACAGCCGGCCGGTCCGAAGCAGCTCAGTCTGATCCGAATACCGAACCAGTTGTTCCGGCTGACGAGTATACGGAGCCTGTTTATGAGGATCCCTATACGGACTACACCGAGCCAGGCGGTACATATACAGATCCAGTTTACACAGACCCTGAATATACGGATCCTGGATATACAGACCCTGGATATACAGACCCTGGATATAGTGATCCAGTCTACACGGATCCGGGAACGGATGAGTTTCCAATGGATCCTCCAGGCCTTGATGATGGATCCGGCGATGTCTATGTGGATGCTGATGGCAACCCGATTACCTGGTAGTTTCCAGTCTGTAAGCACTGGTTTTTGAATCCGGACGGATTCTGCTCTTTGTGAGGAAAAAATGAAAAAAATGAACTTACCCAATAAGCTGACGGTGATGCGAATGGTCATGGTTCCCATCGTCTGGGCCGCTTATCTTCTGATTCCGGCTGACTGGTGTGTGCTCAATGAAGCCACTGGTCTTTCTATGCGCAACGTGATTGTGCTGCTTTTGTTTGTGATTGCTTCTTTAACGGATATGCTGGATGGCAAAATCGCCCGCAGCCGCAATCTGATTACTTCGTTTGGAAAGTTTCTTGATCCAATTGCCGATAAAATGTTAGTCAACACCACATTAATTCTGCTGGTGTATACCCACGAAGCGGCTGTTCTTCCTGTGTTGTTAATGATTGCCCGCGACCTTGTGGTCGATGGTCTGCGCTTTTCGGCCGCCAGCCAGGGAGAAGTTGTTTCTGCCGGTTTTTCTGGCAAACTGAAAACCGTCTTACAGATGGTGGCGATTCCCTTGTTGTTATTGTGCAATTTCCCATTCAACTATCTCCATCTGCCGGTTGCTGAAATTGCCTTATGGGCAGCCGCAGTGGTTTCTCTGTATTCTGGATGGGTTTACTTTGATCAGCTCAAAGACTACGTACTGGAAACCATGTAAGCCGCGCACCAAGAAGGTGCAAAATCCGCTAAAACCAACGAAAATGATGAAGCAGCCTGCCCAGTGCGGACTGCTTTTCTTCGTTTGAGGAAGACTTTTTCGTATGATGGAAGCAGAAACTTTTAAAAGCGTCTGGCACCACCCGCTTTTGAAAAAAATGCGAAAAAAATAAAGAAATTTTTAAATAGACATCGATACTGTCACAATATCCTGTATAACTACTGTAGAAATGAAGTGATAGAAAATCAGCGCCGGATCTATCCATAGATTCAGCGTATAGATGTACAGATAGAAAGGAAGTCATGAAGTATGGCAGCAAAAAAAGCAGAAAAAGAAAAAACAAAGTCCAAGGACGAACTCCTTGCCGGCGTCATTAAAGACATCGAAAAAGAATACGGAAAAGGATCCATCATGAAACTTGGAGATCGGGCTGGGGTTGACGTTGAACCGATTCCTTCCGGATCCCTTTTGTTAGACAAGGCCTTAGGCATTGGCGGCTACCCCAAAGGCCGCATTATTGAAATTTATGGTCCAGAATCTTCCGGTAAAACCACTCTGGCTTTACACGCCATTGCGGAAGTCCAGAAGCGCGGCGGCCGGGCAGCCTTTATTGATGCGGAAAACGCCATTGACCCAGTTTACGCCAAACATCTTGGTGTAAACATTGATGAACTGATTCTCTCTCAGCCGGATTCTGGTGAACAGGGTCTGAACATCATGTTGATGCTGATTGAAAGCGGCGCCGTGGATCTGGTTGTTGTCGACTCTGTAGCCGCTCTTGTCCCCCAGGTCGAACTCGATGGGGAAATGGGGGAAATGCAGGTCGGAGCGCAGGCGCGTATGATGTCCAAAGCCATGCGTAAACTTTCCGGTATGATGAACCAGAACGACTGCACCGCAATCTTTATCAACCAGCTCCGCTTAAAAGTCGGTGTGATGTATGGTAACCCGGAAACTACTCCTGGTGGATATGCCCTGAAATTCTATGCTTCTGTTCGCATTGAAATCCGTAAGAGCGAAGTCGTGAAAAACGGTACCGAAATCGTCGGAAATAAAGTCAACGTCAAGATTGTTAAAAACAAGGTGGCCGCCCCATTTAGAAAATGCCAGCTTGAAATCACCTATGGCCAGGGTCTGAGTGCTCTTTCTGAACTGGTGGATCTGGCTGTTGAATATGACGTCATCAAGAAATCCGGTTCCTGGTATTCCTATCAGGGAGATAAGATCGGTCAGGGTAAGGAAGCTGCTAAGGAATTCCTGAAAAACAACGAACCGATGCGTACCGAAATCGAAGGCAAAGTTCAGCAGTTGATCCGTGGATCGAACTTAAGCGATGACATTGATGCTGACGATCTGGCCAAGGAAAAAGAAGAGCTCGATTTAAATGATGAAATCGAAGCGGATTTTGAAAATATCGATCTCGAGACCGGCGAAATTATCGAAGAGTAATTCGAAAAGCCAAAGAAAAGCAATCAACCAGTCATTTATAAAAGTGGCTGGTTTTTCTTTTGGATGTCTGAAACTTTTGACCGATTTCACAAATGACTCCCAAAGAAACAACTAAAAATAATCCAAATCTCCCAATATCGCCGTGATTGTCGCCTGGAGTGGCTATAATAGACAAAATGCCTGAAAGAAGGCGGATGATTGTGGCCCGCCTGAACAGAAAGAAGGAAAGAAAAATGGCCCGATTGAATCACGACGCCTATCCCGTTCTTGACCATACATCTCTGGTCAGTCCGGTGGTCTTTGTGGTCGATATGGTCAATGGATTTGTCAAAGAAGGGGCTCTGGCAGATCCGGCGATCGCCAAGTGTATTGCCCCGATTGAAACGCTGCTCAAAAGCTGCACCCCGGTTCAGACGATTTTTGTCAATGATACCCATGAACCGGATGCCGCCGAGTTTGCCAGTTTTCCCCCGCATTGCCTCAAGGGCAGTCAGGAAGCGCAGGTTGTCGATGAATTGCAGCCTTATGTAACCACCGTTCTGGAAAAGAATGCCATCAGTGCTGCGATGGCCCCTGGGTTTTTCGAACTGCTCGCAAATCTTCCTGAAAAGGCAGATCTGATTGTCACTGGATGCTGCACGGATCTTTGCGTCCTTCAGCTCGCCCTGCCTTTACAGGCCTGGATCAATCAGAACAATCGCAAAGGCATGCGCGTTATCTTACCAGTCGACTGTGTGGAGACGTATGGAATTCCGGGCGTTCATGAAGCGCAAAGCTGGAATGAAATGGCCCTGGCCAATATGGCAGCCAATGGCATTGAAGTCGTCAGCTCCATTCAATGACGCCCAAAGCCGGCATGGGCAGCCAGTCTGCTTCGGTTTGGGCAGACCAGCAAAGGTCGAAGGAACAAACCGGAGAAAATCAAACAGAATCACCCTTAAAACCGTTCAGATCCCGCCGGCAGGCCAAGAAAAAGGATCTGATCAAAAAGAAGAAGAGAGCATAGGTTAGAAAGGACCGGCCTCATAGAACAAGCATGAAAGATGGACGTAACTTATCCCTGGTCATGGATTTTTATGAACTGACCATGAGCCAGGTATACATGAACAATCACAAAGATGAAGAAGTCGTTTTCGACCTGTTTTACCGTCGCAACCCGGATAATGGCGGATTTGCGATTTTCGCAGGACTGAATCAGATTATCGAATACATTCAGGATCTGCACTTTGATCCTGAGCAGATTGAATATCTGCGCTCGCTGCATCAGTTCTCCGATGAATTTCTCGATTACCTGGCCGATTTCCGCTTTACAGGCGATATCTGGTCTGTGCCGGAAGGAACACCAGTTTTCCCGTATGAGCCATTGATTAAGGTCAGGGCCCCGCTGATCCAGGCCCAGCTGGTTGAAACGGCGATGCTTCTGGCCATCAACCACCAGACATTGATCGCAACCAAAGCCCGCCGCATTGTGCAGGCCGCCAAAGGCAAGGCGGTCATGGAATTTGGCGCCCGCCGGGCTCATAACTTTGACTCTTCCATTGAAGGCGCCAGAGCCGCTTATATTGCCGGCGTGGCAGGCAGTGCCACAACGGAAGCCGGCATGAAGTTTGGCATTCCAGTTCTTGGAACCATGGCGCACAGTTTTGTGCAAAGCTTTGAGACTGAATACGATGCCTTCCTTGAATATGCCAAGACCTATCCGCAGGCATGCACTGTTCTGATCGATACGTACAACACCCTGAAATCCGGTCTGGAAAATGCGATCCGGGTTGCAAAAGAATATCTCGAACCCAATGGCTACCGTCTGAAAGGTGTCCGTATTGATTCAGGCGATATGGCCTATCTTTCCAAGAAGATCCGCCGCCGTCTCGATGAAGAGGGTATGCAGGACTGTGCCATCGTTGTATCCAACTCGCTCGATGAATATTTGATTGAATCCCTCGTGGATCGCCAGGGGGCAAAAATCGATTCCTATGGGGTTGGTGAAAACATGATTGTTTCCAAAAACTCACCAGTCTTTGGTGCCGTGTATAAAATGTCGGCGCTTGAAGAAGATGGCCAGATGATTCCAAAGATCAAAATCTCGGAAAACGAAGAAAAGATCACCAATCCGGGCGACAAGACCGTATATCGGATTTACAATCTGGAAGATGGCAAGGCCATTGCGGATCTGATCACGCTGGCGGAGGAAGTCATCGATCCGCATCAGGACCTGACGGTTTACCATCCAATGAACAAATGGAAAAACAAGGTCATTGAGGCTGACACATATGAAGTGCGTGAGCTGATGGTGCCAATCTTCCAGAATGGCGAACTTGTCTATAAAGAACCATCCCTGGTGGGGATCCGGGATTATTGTGCCCGTGAACAGGAAACGCTCTGGGATGAAATCAAGCGTTTCTCCAACCCTCAGGAATACTATGTCGACCTCTCGGAAAAGCTGCTTGATCTCAAACTGGACATGATCCAGCAAAATCGCTAGAACTCAAAACAGGCCAGATTCCCAAATGAGAATCTGACCTGTTTTTTGCGCAGGATGTTTAGGCGCATGATGTTTAAAGGAAAGTATGCAAGCGTAAATGACTTCTAAGTTCAGTCAACCGGACTGTGAGGATTGCCTGAGCGCATACAGCTTTTGATAAATCGTATACAGGGACTGGTAATCAAAGACAGACTCAGCCTGATCTTTGGCCATTTGAAGAAAGAAGGATGCGATGTAGATTTCATCGCGTTTGATCATCTGATCAGAAAACCGCAGTGCCTGTTTGATAAATACGGATGGCTTGTGGAAAACAAGCGTTTCCATCAGCGTGATCGATTCATGCAGGCCGGTAATCAGTTTTCGAAACGGCTTATAAGGTTCGATCGCCTGTTTACAATCCTCTTGGCGATTAAGCTGGTACAGGCAGTATGTTTTGAAAATACAGTTGCTTGCAGGATTGAATTCAAGTTCGGACTCGATTTTTTCTATCAAATCCAGACTCTCTTCGTATCGCCCAAGCATTAAGCAGCACCAGACTCTGTTTTCAAGATTGATATCGTCCAGAAAGAAGAGTCCGAGGTTGTGCATAGATTCTGTGCATTCAACCAGTTTCTGGTTGGCCAGCTCGTATTCACCAATCGAAATAAAATAGATGGCTTCCAGCCTGTCCAGATTAAACAGACGCTGATAGTTCCGGTCGTTATTGAGTTCATTGCGGACAATAGGGATCAGTTTATAGGCTTGCATAGGATGATGAAGGAAGACCTGATTTTTCAATTGAAAATACCGGGCAATCGGGTTGAGGTATCGCTCATCATTGCTTTCAGGAGACATGGAATTCAGGTTGTTTAAATAAGACAGAGAGGTCTTGAAATCACGCAGGCTATTGTAGTAGATCCCACAGATCAGATTGATGACATCTTTTATAAATGGCGGAAGAACTGGATAGGCATCAAGAAGCGTATCGATTCGGTCTTTGAGGCCGTCGATGAGTCGGACGGTCTGTTCGTTCTGGTAGGTAGAAACCAGAACCAGTGCTTCAAGTGTTAGAAGGTAATAAAAGCGATCATCATAATCGGACAAGTAATCAAAGTGATAATTCTCCAGCTGATTCTCAATCACCGCCAGCTTCGGATCGTTGATGTAATAAAGATATCGAATGTACTGATGGATCAAAGACAGGATAATCTCGACGTCATTGGAATAGTCGAAAGAAAACTCTGTTCCGAATGACCGGAAAGCCTTGGCGATAAAATCGTCGGGTATCGCTTTTTTAAAACGCTCCATATCACTGATCAGACTGGCTTTTTTCCCTGTATCTGATTCGACATTCTGGAGCGAATAGCCGGTTCTCAACCGGACCAGCTTGAATAGTGCTGCCCGGGCCTTTGAAATAGAATCCATGAAAGACCATCCTTTCTTTAAAACAATGCGAAGATCGAAAAATTCAATGTCATTCCATTAAGCTTCGGTGTTGGAAACTGTTTATGCGAATTTTCGCATAAGATGTCGAACTCGGATTTAGGGACCTGAAGCACAATCTTGATTCAAAATCTATTCCGGCCAGAAAGTATGATCTGGCTGCCCCGAAAATCCAGGCCAGGATGACGATCCATACTCTCTGCTTTGTTTTCAGAAACAAGCCGAATTCACGATTGATCCGGTGGAGGTTCGTCAAAGCAAAAGAAATTGACCAGCAGTATTGATTTATGCGTCCTCTTATAAGGGTCGCTTAGATATGAATCCCCGATCAATAGGCTATTGGTTTTCTTTATATAACGCAGAAATGATGGCTGCCTGTAGGGGGGGATTTCTTGCTGTTTCTAAGGGACTCCTTAGAAATAAGATCTAATGGATAATCATCGAAACTGCTTTATATAAAATGTGTAGCGAATTTATCTATTGGAAATTAATATTCAGCGGTTCCTAAGCGGTTTATTTTCATTTGTCAACTCTATTTTTTTTACGAAATAAATCCCATTGTCTTTCCAAATTCACCGAAATAAACTAGATACGTAACTGGTTATTTTGTAAGTTTGTAAACTTATCCTGAAATGAGATCAAAAGTAACTCTATATTCGCGGCTTGAAAGAAAGTGACTTTTTCCTCCTCCATTTTGAATAATAGGGCAATTTCTGTCTTCCCGAAATGGAAAAAGATAAGAAGAGCCGTTCTCTTGGCTCATTTTCTGGAAAATCAGTATATAGACCATTATAGAGCGAGGCAGTTTCCAAGCATTGAACAAGCAAGTCAGCGTTTTTGAACAGAGTATGGACGGAAATAGATCGGTGCTGCGTTTTATTCTTTGATTTCCTCGGTGAACAAAGAAAAAAGAGCCTTTACATGAATCAAAACTGATCAAACCCAAAGCAGATGATGAAAAACGTTGGATATCTTACCATGCGCCAGCCATTTGGAAAATATGTTGAGTCCCGTACGCCGGCATATTTATAGTTCTCTTAGGCGAAGGCGCGAATACTCTATACTTTATATAAAGTGCTTTTATTATATTTCAGACGTTAGTACTTCCCGTAAAAAAGCCCAAAATAGTATGTAGAGCCACTTTTGGTATTCTCTTAGGTTTATGATTGTCTGATCAAATTCAAACAAAACCCGGAATTCATATTGGCATCATGTTCAAACCTTTACTGTTGGTGCTGAATTTCGGGTTTCGTTTTTTAGAAATTGAATCATAGATGCGCCAGAAAAATGACTTTTGTCTGACGCATCTTGATTTTGAAAGGGAAAAAATATGGATCAATTAGAAACAAAGAAGAGTGTACATGCCCAGCCAATTACTGAGGCGGTTTTTATCGAATTTGCCAGCAGCCACCCGCTCAACAACATCTGGCAGAGTCCGATGATGGGCCATATGCAAGAAAGCAAAGGGAAAAAGGTGCTGTATCTGGGCGTTTTTGAAGGCTCTGAATTAATCGGGGCCTCAAGCGTGGTTCTGGAACCAGCCCACTTTGGGAAGTATCATGCCCGGACAATGAGAGGTCCGCTTCTCAATTATGAAGATACAGGCGAAAGCATTGCCGCTCAGTTAAACGCAATCACAAAATTTCTGAAAAAAGAAAAGGTTCTCTACTGGACGACGGATCCCTATTGCGTTTACAGCAGACGGGATTTAGATGGCAGAATCAATCCGGCTTTTGAAGTCCGAACGGATTTAGTGGAAGCATTCAGAATGAGTGGAGGGATTCACAGCGGCTTTTCAACCGGAATTGACAATCGTCACGAGCCGCGATGGATGTACATTGTCCCTTTAAAAAGTTCAAAAGAAGAAATTCTGCATTCCTTTGAAAGAAAATGCCAGAGAAGTATTTTAAGAGCAAAAGAAAATGATGTAACAGTCCGAGAAGTCAATCAATCGGAATTGCATCTTGTGGATGAACTTTTGAACCAGGCCGCAAAAAAACACAACTTTCAATGGCGCGAAGCCAGCTATAACGAAAACTTATGGGAAGCTTTCCATCCGTCAGGGGCTGTTAAATTCCTGATTGCTGAAGTAAATCTGGATCAATTCACCTCTAAAATGGAAGCTTTGATTGCGGAAAACAGACAGAAACTGTCCAAAGTCGAGGAACAGATCCAACAAGTGCCATCAAAAAAGATGGAAAACAGAAGACAGACGCTCAATGAAATCATCATGAGCCAGAATAAACGCTTAGAGGAAGTGTCGAAATATAAAACGCAGGGCAAAACGCTGCCCCTGGCAGCGGGAATATTTTTCATCTATGGAAATGAAGTGATCTGTTTGATGAGCGGATATGACGACCAATATGCAGGTTTCTGTGGTCCTTATGCCCTGCACTGGGAAATGATTCAATACTGCCTGAATCATGGATTCAATCGATACAATTTATATGGGATATCTGGTGATTTTTCTTCCTCGGCGATTGATCATGGAGTCTATGATTTCAAGCGGGGCTTTAATGGTGAAGTCTTGGAACTCATGGGAGAATTTCAGTTTCCGGTCGACAGAAAACTGTACAAAGCATTCAAATATCTGAAAGCGGTGAAAACAAAACTCAAATCTTTTTAACAAACCAGCCAGAAATACTCGGTCAATGACCCCACCCAAACTGCCTTGCAATTTGGATGGGGCTTGAAATAAGAAGCTTTCATGCATCTTTTTTCAAGCCTGATTGACTAGCCTGAGTCTTAACTGACTACGTTATTTGAGAATCGACCTTTCACAGGTCTAAACAGGCACTCCGGAACGTTCAGCCTAATTCCGGATTCTGCCAATCTGCATTAACCAGCGCTGAGGTCAGGCGCAGTGTGTAGATCAACAAACCTCTTATAACATTGGCGAAGGCTGATGCTTCATACACTTCAAAGGATGCTTTTTGTCCAGAGAAGATTTATTACCCTGGAGGTAAAACGATGGTTTATGTATTAGATATTGACGGTAAACCCTTAATGCCAACCGAAAGGCATGGCAAGGTGCGCCGCCTTTTAAAAGAAAGAAAAGCAAAATTGGTAAAGAAAACTCCTTTTACCATCCAGCTTTTATATGATTCAACAAGATATACCTCTTACTGTCACGCTTGGAGTGGACGCTGGTTCAAAACATATTGGTCTTAGTGCTTCAACCGAGACAAAAGAACTTCTTGCCTGGGATGTCGAGTGCAGAACAGATATTCCTGAGCTGATCTCCACCAGAAGAGAAGCCCGCAAAGCAAGAAGAAATCGCAAGACAAGATACAGAGCGCCCAGGTTTAAAAACCGAGACAAGTCTAAACAAAGTCAGGTTCAGACTGAACAAAAAGATGCTCAGTCTAAGCAGAAAGATATTCAGTCTAAACAAAAAGGATGGCTCGCTCCGTCTGTTGAGCATAAAATCGACACGCATCTTAACCGGATTGCGGCAGTTCAGAAAATTCTTCCTGTGACAAAGATCGTGGTGGAAACAGCCTCCTTTGATACGCAGAAGCTGAAAAATCCTGACATCAGCGGTATTGAATACCAGCAGGGGGAACAGACCGGTTTTTGGAATGTTCGTGAATACGTCCTCTGTCGCGATAATCACGAATGCCAGCACTGTCATGGCCAGACAAAAGATCCAATCCTGAATGTTCATCACATTGAAAGCCGGAAGACTGGCGGAAATTCACCTGCCAACCTGATTACGTTATGTGAAACCTGTCATAAGGAATACCACGCCAAAATCAAGGCCGGAGAAATTAAAGGACCAAAGGATTTCAAGCTTCCTGAACGGGCTGAGTCTTATCGGGATGCCGCCTTTATGGGCATTATGCGCAACACGCTGTTAGAGCGGTTAAAAAAAGCCAATCTCAAGATCGAAGTGGTCAATACCTATGGCTATCTGACAAAGAACAAAAGGACCGAGCTTGGACTGACTAAAGAACACTACAATGATGCCTATTGCATCGCAGGCAATCTGAATGCCAGACCGTTAGACAAATGCCTGTATCTTAAAAAGATCCGAAGACATAACCGGCAGATTCATAAATTCAATTTCAGTAAAGGACATGTCCGTAAGAACAACCAGGCTCCACATCTGGTTGGCGGCTTCTGTCTTTTTGATCAAGTCCTGTACAAAGGACAGAAATGTTTTATTACCGGGCGCAGAGCGACTGGATATTTTGTTTTGAAAACCATTTTTGGAGAAACAATCCATAAATCTGCATCAATGAGGAAACTGACTCTTCTGGAAAGAGCAGACGGATACATCAAAGAAACAGCAACTCGGCAATTCCTCCCCACCCAAACTGCATAGCAGTTTGGGTGGGGTATTCTTGCCTAACATATGAAATATGAGGAGATCAAAATGAAAACAAAAAATCGCTTTATGGCTATTGCGGCAGGATTCACCTGCCTCGCCCTGTTGGCAGCTGTTCCAGTTACAGCCCAGGACAATGATGAAGCCACTCAGAATATCTACCGTCTGTACAACCGGAATACAGGCGAACATTTTTACACGGCTGCTGCCGAAGAAAAAGATGCATTAACAAAAGCCGGGTGGTTCTATGAAGGAATCGGCTGGATCGGATTGACAACCGGTGATGGAGTTTATCGTCTGTACAATCCAAATGCAAAAGGCGGCGACCATTACTACACTACCAATGCAAAAGAAGCCGATGGCTTATGCAAGCTTGGATGGATTTTCGATAACGATGGCCAGCCTGTCTTCATGTCAGGCGGCGATCTCGATCTTTATGTAGCCTACAATCCAAATGCAAGTTCTGGTGCCCATAACTACACCACCAACCGGAATGAGCAAAAGTCTTTGCTTCATGCTGGATGGCTGTATGACCAGGTCGCCTGGAAAGTTGCTGGCCTTGGATCTGCGCTGACTGATCCTGCCATCTTCTACGAAATTGCTGGAAAAACATTCCAGAATAATGTTTACGATTTTGCCGGCGGACCGGGCGTTACAATGGTCATCAACAGTGATGGAACGTTCAGTGAAACTAATGAAAGGATATCCGACCAGGGCGGCTTGGAGATCTCCAGATTTACCGGCCAGCTCTCCATGCCTGAAAAAATCGACGACTATACATGGAAAGTTTCTGTTGCCTCGACCAGCATGACTCAGCCCGCTGGCACAACGATTTCTGAGGATGGAAACACAAAACTTGTCGTTGATCCATTTGCGGGATTCTATGATTCTTCGGAATTCTACATCGCTTCCCCGGATAAACCATTTGAAGACTATCCGGAAATTTTCCAGGCACATGCCAATCCTGTGCCTGATGCTTTCAAGAACAACTTTGGCGATTCCTATATTCTGTACAGTGCAGATGGCGCAACCTGCCTTGGCGTGATGAATCCAGACTGGAATTAGACCGAGACAGACAGACCATTAATGTTCAGTTTTGAAGCTAGCCGATCCAGGCGGAAAGCTTTCTGACAGGAGCAGGCATGAAAGGCTGTTTTTTCAATATTTGTTAACCTAAGTACGGCTGGAAATCACTGGATTTCCAGCCGTTTTAAAGCAGCTGCTATGAAAACTGCCAAAAGCTGTTTACAGAACCGCCAACTGAAAAAATCCCAGAGAAGTTCTCTGGGAAAAGGTTGAAAACAGAATTCTAAACGATATCCTATTGATCCATTTGGGTGTCGTCTTTGGCCGGCGGGGTAATGCTGCGTGTCGAAAGTCTGCGCAGAGCATGGAAAGAAGCCCGCTCGGTCTTTTTTGGTTTTGGTTTTTGAGCAAAGCCAGCTCGGCTGGTTTCTTTTGATGCAGTTTCAGAAACCTGCCTGGCCGGTTCTTGCTGCGGGGCTGACTGGGAGTTTGGTCTGGCTGCTTTTTCTCTGGAAGGCGATCTATACATCTGTGGCTTGATCTCCCCGCGAAAATAATCTCGGATGATCGGGAAGGCCAGAGATTCATAGGCGCCATCGTATAAGAAGCGATGGTGGGCCCCTTCGAGAAAGACGAGATACTTGTTCGGATTTTCGATCTGCTCAAACATGCGGCGGCTTGATTTGAAGGAAATGACTTCGTCGGCCGTGCCATGCATCATCAGGATCGGGCAGTCAACCTGCAAAATGGATCCCCGATAGCGGGAAACCACATTTAAAAACGCTTTGGTCTGATCGGAACTCATCGATCTGGGATCCTTATTGTCACCAGAAGACATCACTTTTCCTCTTGCTGCTTTCTGGATCTTATTGAAGTCAATCGGATAGAAAGCCGGTGCGGCCAGCAGCAGATCTTCTACCGGGTAAACGGAAGCCAGATAGCTGGCCACAACCCCGCCCATGGAAAAACCGAGCAGATGAATCCTGCGTTTTTCATCGACCGCTTTGCGCAGTCTTGCTTCGCAGCGAAGAATCCAGCTGCGAAAATCGGTATCGGAAAGATCTTCCGGGTTGTAATAAGAAAATGTCCAGACTTCAAAGTCTTGTTTTTCGAGGTAGCTGGCCAAAGGGTCCATCTCATGCTCGGTTTTGCGGCCGAATCCATGGATCGTAATGACCAGGTCTTTTTTATGAAATTTTGGAAATTGGAATCGCATATATCCTTTATATCATTTTAATGACTAAATATTCCTGAAACGATTCTTATCATTCTCTTAATATTCCATCGAAAAATTCACTTTTAAAGGGGAGAAAGCGGATCAGAAAGAGAGAAAACAGAGAGAAGCAGCAAAGTGCAGAAAATCGGCAAATAAAAACGGGCCCATAATTATCCGGTCGTGAGAATTTATCCCGGTGAGAATTTATGGTATAAAAATCAGTTTAGAGTTTTATAAATCGAGAGTATATAAATAAAAACAAGAAGAAAAAGTTCAGTTTGGGCAAAGAGAGAATTCCGCCTTTATTCCTCGACTATGCAAAAAAGCATAACCAGTAAAAAGGAAATGCGGAATTTTAGCCTTAAATAGCACAAATATCATCTTAAAAAGTTGACATTCCTCATACCTATGGCATACTTACGAAGTCTTAATTTGTGAAAAAGGCATCTTAACAGAAACTTTACTCGAGTAAAATTTTTTGTGTATCTGCCT
The DNA here is from genome assembly GCF_034745455.1 of Allobaculum sp. JKK-2023. Taxonomy (NCBI): domain Bacteria; kingdom Bacillati; phylum Bacillota; class Erysipelotrichia; order Erysipelotrichales; family Erysipelotrichaceae; genus Allobaculum; species Allobaculum sp. JKK-2023. The sequence continues at coordinate 2,884,703 of NZ_JAYERV010000003.1, forward strand.
TTTACTGTAGAGAACCAGTTTGTTAAACTTTAATCGTCAAAGGGAACAGAACTCAAATCGAGTTGTTCCAGAGGACACCAGGGGAAATATTTGAAAGGTAGAGGTAGACAATCATGACCAAGGAACAGGAAAGAATTAAATTGTATCATTTAAACACATCCAACCGGCGCATCCGCTCCAAGATGATGAGAACTCTGAAACTGACCGGTGAGGGCGAATACGACACCGCCAGCAGACTTCTCAAGGAAACAAGAAGAGAGTTTGATCAGATGCGTCAGGAGAATGCGGACCTGCTCGATAACTCTTCATCAGAAGGAAGTCAGGACGTAGAATCCAATTTTGGTTTCACGGAAGTTTTCCATGATTCCGTCATGATGGCCAATCGCCTGCATTCCAAAAACTGCTCTGCAATTAAATTTCACATCTATAATTAGCGATTTACAGACAAAGTTGAAGGCCGGTTTTCATTTTTTTCAAAATGAAAAAGGACTCAATCCGTCTTATTCTTTTCTGGATTGTCATGGTGATCGCAGTCTTTGGATCTGTGTGCGAACCTGGTTTTTCAGCATGGCGATGAAAAGCTTTGGCAGATCGAAGCATAACTTTTACCAGTCAGACAATGGAAATCTGCTGCCGAAGGACTCTGATATAAGGAGTTCTTCTTTTTTTGCCTGTTTTCATTTATTCAGCCTGGTCTGCTTGCAGCGTCTGGATCTGTTTTGAGATCGCTTTTGTGGAAAGGGAGGGCTTCAGCCAGACTGCCGGGATGAGCTTGCAGTTTCAGCTTTCTCCTGTCGAAAACAGAACAAAATACAGGTTCAGATGGATTCGAGAGAAAATGCCGTCAGACAGGAAGAAACGATCCTGCAAAGGAGGGATAGGCGAAAAGCTCTGGTCGATCTTGCACAGACATGAAGACAGTCTGTCTGAAGCCGCACAGATCCACAGGCGGGCTGCAGGCAAGGCAGCCAGCCCAAATGATCAGCCGCAATCGTTGCTGTTCCTGGTGCTTGAATTTTTGCTTCCGGACAAATTCGAATCACCGCACTGCATCTGTTTTTGAATCTTTTCCATCAAGAATACGCCGGCCACCAGGGGAAGAAAGGGCTGGGCAGAGCAGAAAAAGAGAGAGTCAGAAAACAGAATGGAAGTCCGTAAGCTATTTATGCATCTATGCTGAAATCGACAAGTCAGGTGTTCGAAAATGATCTGGCGATTGCGGTTTGTGTATGGTTTATAGAAATAATTTGGTCCTACCACAAAGAGGACGCCCTAAATATACACTATCTGGCCCCAGAATATCGAATCTTTTTACCTGAAAAATTACTTTTTTTGCGAATCTTTGAAATTTCTTCCTCTCTTTTTTCACTTCTTTTGGGCGAGCGATGTGTTTATGGCTAATAGGCATGAAGAAAGTGTGTTCACATAAAATTGATACATGTTCATAAAATTAGAATCTGAGTATGATGCCCGAGCGCGATAGTGGAGTAGAAATCGTCTTTTTCGAATCGATTTGTCAGAAAATCATTCGTTTTTTCTGAAAATTCCAGAAAATCAAAAATCTGCGCCTCAATTTGAGTTGTGCTTTGTGGGATTCATGGTAAAGTGAAACCACAAATTGGCAGAGAAAAGAAGAGTAACTGTTCTCGAGAGCAAAGAGAGTTTCTGGCTGGTGGAAAGAAACGTCAAAAGGGCAGTGAACATGGTCTTGGAGCCGCATGATCGATTAACAGACATGACGGGAACGCCCGTTACAGCGTTAGAGTATGCATGTACTTGATGAGGCAGTTTCTGGTGACAGGACTGTGAATTTAGGTGGTAACACGAAGTTTCAGCTTTCGTCCTAATGTGATGAAGGCTTTTTTTATTGTTTAAGGAGGGAATGTTTTGATTCGTTTAGAGCATGTTACCAAAACATTCAAGACAAAAGACGGTGACGTACATGCAGTCAAGGATGTCTCCATTCATGTCCGGGAGGGCATGATCTATGGCATCATCGGATTTTCCGGGGCCGGAAAATCCACCCTGGTCCGCTGCATCAACCTGCTGGAAAGGCCAGACGAGGGAAAAGTCATCTTCGATGGAGAAGATCTCATGGAAGCTTCGCCATCCGCACTTCGAAAAGCAAGACAGAAAATGGGCATGATCTTTCAGCACTTTAACTTGCTGCCAGCCCTGACAATCTATGACAATATTGCCCTTCCGCTGAAAATGCAGAAAGTGCCCAAAGCGGAAATTGATCGGAAAGTCATGGAACTGCTCGAACTGATCGATCTGGTGGAGCGCAAAGACTCCTACCCCAGTCAGCTGTCTGGCGGCCAGAAACAGCGGGTCGCCATTGCCAGAGCCCTGGTCAATGATCCCAAAGTCCTGCTTTGTGATGAGGCCACTTCGGCTCTTGACCCCCAGACCACACAGACCATTCTGCGCCTGATCAAACGCATCAACAAAGAGCGCGGGATCACGGTTGTGGTCATCACCCACGAAATGTTTGTCGTCAAGGAAATCTGCGACCGGGTAGCGGTCATGGATTCTGGACGCGTGGTGGAAAAAGGCGATATCGTTCCGATTTTCGTTCATCCGGTTGAAGAAATGACGAAAAACTTTATCGCGACTGCATCCAATTCCAACAAAATCGACGAGTTCATCAAGGCTAAACATCCGCTGACTCAGCTTCACAGCGATCAGCAGCTGGCCAGACTCCAGTACGATCAAAGCAATACCGCCGAGGCGATGATCTCGCACATCTCAAGAATGTTTGATGTCGACTGTTCGATTATCTTTGGCAACGTCGAAATTTTGCAGGACGCTCCGATTGGAACTCTGACGGTAATCTTTACCGGGCAGGATGAGCGGATCCGCAAATCCATCGACTACCTGCGCCAGTCAGGTGTAGAAGTGGAGGTGATCAAGCGTGGACACATTGACTAACATTATTCCAAATGTCATTGAACGGGCTGACATGTTCCCGCAGGCGATTATAGATACGCTGACGATGCTGACCGTAACGGGGGTTGTATCGTTTGTGATTGGGTTGCCAATTGCGGTAATCGTAGTGATCACCAAGCCGGAAGGCATCTGTCCCAATCGGATTGTATTCTGGATTCTGGACAAGATCATCAACCTGTTTCGGGCGATCCCGTTTGTCATTTTGATTCCGCTGCTGGTTGGCGTAACGCGCTTTTTCTTCCATACAACCATCGGAATCAAATCCGCTTTCGTTCCTTTGATTGTGGGAACCATTCCATTTGTGGCCAGACAGATGGAATCCGCCATGGAAGAAATTCCAGGAGGAATCGTTGAAGCCAGTATCTCCATGGGCATGAGTCCATGGCAGATTATCAAAAACGTCTATCTGAAACAGAACATCCCCGGCATGATCCGCGGCATGACGATTACCCTGATTGCTGTCATCGGCCAGATTGCGATCGTCGGAACGGTTGGTGCCGGTGGTCTGGGGGACCTTGCCATCCGCTTTGGCTGGCAAAGACAGATGACGGACATTACCTATGTCGTTTTGATTCTGTTATTAATCATCATTTCGGTGATTCAGTTTTTCGGCGACTGGCTGGTCCGAAAAACAACTCATTAGGACCTGTTCTGAACCATCTATCTGCGGTTTGATCCAGACAGCCTGATCCAGGCGTCCGAATCGGGATGGGCGGAAGAATGATTGATGGAATGAGCGCTCTTCATCAGCCCACGACGCAAAGACGGATGGAGAAAGCCTAAACGCCCAGTAAAAAGAAAAAAGGCCAGACACAAAAGATTTAGAATCTGTATTGAAAAAAACTGTATTGAAAAAAACTGTATTGAAAAAAACTGTATTGAAAAAAACTGTGTTGAAAAATCTGTAAGAAGAAAACAGACGATAAGAAAAATGGATGCTTCATATCCAAAAAAGAAATTAAATTGAACCAAATTGAAAAGGAGACCTTCTGTTATGAAAAAGACAACTAAACTTGCCGCTGCTGCTGCTTTAACTCTTGGATTATTCGGATGCTCTTCCAGTTCCAGCTCTACTTCTTCCACTGCCGGCTCAACCGCTGCTTCCAGTGCGGCTGCAAGCTCTGCTGCTTCCACATCGAAAGAACAGGTGACTTTAAAAGTCGGTGCAACAACCAGTCCGCATGGTGTCATCCTTGAAGAAGCCAAACCATTACTGGCCGAACAGGGAATTAATCTGGAAATCGTTGAATTCTCCGACTATCCAAACATCAACCCATCGACTTCTGATGGATCTCTTGATGCCAACTACTTCCAGCATTTCCCATATCTGGAAAGCTACAATGAAGACAACAGCCTGAGCGAAGGTGTTGATGGCTACCTCGTTTCCGCTGGCGCTGTTCACTATGAGCCATTAGGCATCTACTCTCAGAAACACGACTCTGTTGACGACATCGAAGAAGGTGCGCAGATTGCCATTCCTAACGATGCAACCAACGAAGCCCGCGCGCTGTATCTGTTAGAAGACCAAGGCTGGATCACTTTAAAAGATGGTGTATCGCTCTCCACTGCAACTATTTCTGATATTGCAGAAAACCCAAAAAATCTGGATATCGTTGAAATCGCAGCTGACCAGGTTGCTTCCAAACTTCCAGATGTTGACTACGGTGTCCTCAATGGCAACTACGCTCTGACTTCCAATGTAACTGAAGATTTGCTTGTAACTGAAGCTGCTGATTCTGAAGCGGCCAAGACATATGAAAACGTCATCGCCGTCAAAGAAGATCGTAAAGATGATGAAGCCATCAAGAAACTCGTTGAAGTCCTCAAATCCGATGACATCAAAAACTTCATCAAAGAAGAATTCGGTGCTTTCGCCGTTCCTGCTGAATAGGCATCAATCAGCCTAAGTCGCTCCTTCTTGCATCCATCTCTTTATCCCTGTCAGATAAAATGATAAGACGATTAGAAGAATTAGAGATAGAGAAGAAAGCCCAGAAACAGGCGCAGTAACCGTCTATTGATTTCCAGACCAGTCTGAATCTACAAGATTCGGGCTGGTTTTTTTGTTCTTTAAAATTTTCAGAGATGGACCTGGCGCTCTGGCCTGTAAAGTCAAACGGATCGATTCTGCCTGCTTATGCCCATATAAATAATATTATAAGGAAGAAAAGCCCAGAGAATTGGATTGAAACGTCCAGTCATCGCGTATGGACAATCGGATTTTGGCTGCCAGAGAAGACGAATAAAATAAGAGAAATGGAATAAGCGAATGGGGTGGCTGGATGGCGAAGGGAGGCGAAAGATCGCAAAGAGCCGGGCAGAAAAGAAGTGGTCAAAGACTTGGGTCCTAGAGATCCGATGGCAAAGAACAAAGAGACGATTGTAAAAAAGGGGAAAGTCAGGAAACGGCAGGGAATTCTTACTGGATGATGAAAAAGCCTGACAACGGAAAATGGCGGTCCAGGCTGAAAGGGGATTCATAGCCTCCCGATAAAAGTGTATGAAATCAAAGCATATTTACGGATCAATTCAGACGTCTTAAAAAAAGAAAAACGTGTCCGGATCTGGTCAGATTTCTGACCGTACTGAATTGTCTGGCAAATCGTGACTGCCGACAGTTCAAATTGTGATCTGATTTTGGATGCGAAAGTTTTTTTGAGACACCAGAATCGTTTGATTATCCAAAAAGAATGGAAAAAGGTTACCATTAGATATGCAGGAAGTAATAAAAAATCCAATAAGGATTATTTAGTGTTCTCTGCATCCTTTAAGCGCCTGAACAGACTGTATTCTCTTTCCGTTGCAGAGGCAGACGGTCTTTCTTATCGTTTTCGAGTAGATGTCGGCCAGAGCGTCTTATCTCTCAATTCCGAGAGCAGAGAGATAAACCTTTGCGTAAATTGCGATTTCTATTTCAAAAAGATAAACCGTTTTCAACATGATTCTCAACCCGGAATTCCGCGATTAGAAGTAACTGTATAAATATAGAAAGTAATTCTGCCTGAAAAAGGGCGAAAGCCTTCTAAATATATAAAGAAAAAAGCGGATTATGGGGGAAATCGTTCAGGAAGGCAGCCGCAGACCGATGCACAATGATGAAGAAGGAGTACAGGAAAGCGAATGGATGAAAACTCTTTCATCATAACAAAAAATGCAATGATGATCGCAAATAATAATATCATCTTTCGCGGATTGTTCTGATATTCTTAATGTATCAACAGGAGGGCAAATCACATATGGAAATGACATTACGTTGGTACGGACCTGGACATGACAAAATCACTCTCCAGGATATCCGTCAGATCCCTGGTGTAACTGGAGTTATCACAACTCTGTATGACAAAATGCCAGGCGAAGTATGGACTCAGGAAGAGATCCATGACCTGAAAAAAACTGTAGAAGACGCTGGACTGAATCTGTCCGGTATTGAATCTGTAAACGTACACGACGCCATCAAAACTGGTGCGGCTGACCGTGACAAATATATTGATGCTTACATCGAAACACTCGAAAACCTCGGTAAAGAAGACATCCACCTGGTATGCTACAACTTCATGCCTGTTTTCGACTGGACTCGTACTGAACTGGCACGTGTTCTGCCAGATGGTTCGACAGCTCTGGCTTACAACCAGGAAACAATTGACTCGATGAACCCAGAAAAAATGTTCGATTCGATCGCTGGTGATATGAATGGCACTGTAATGCCAGGCTGGGAACCAGAACGTATGGAAAAGATCAAAGATCTGTTCGAAATGTACAAAGATGTAGATGAAGAAAAACTGTTTGACAACCTCGTTTACTTCCTCAATCGCATTATGCCAGTCTGCGAAAAGTATGACATCAACATGGCTATTCACCCAGATGATCCAGCTTGGCCAGTGTTCGGTCTGCCACGGATCATCACCAGCAAAGAAAAAATCCACCGTCTGATGAATGCAGTTGACAACAAACACAACGGTGTAACATTCTGCGCCGGCTCTTATGGAACAAACATCAAAAACGACCTGCCAGATATGATTCGTTCCTTACCAGGACGTATTCACTTCGCACATGTAAGAAACCTGAAGTTCAATTCCTTTGCACCACTGGATTTCGAAGAAGCACCACACGTTTCTCAGTGTGGAACATTCGATATGTATGAAATTATGAAGGCTCTTCATGACATCAATTTCGATGGCCCAATCCGTCCTGACCACGGCCGTATGATCTGGGGCGAAGTTGGTATGCCAGGTTATGGTCTGTATGACCGTGCACTGGGCGCTACTTACCTCGAAGGTCTGTGGGAAGCAATCGAAAAAGAAGAAAAAGCAAAAGCGAAAGAAGAAGCAAACGCTTAGTTCTGGCTTTTGAAAATCCCCCAATGAAATCGGATGACTACTTTTCTGGACAGAGTTCTGGAATTGTAAATCCAGATCCATCGAGTAAAAGCGGTCCGTTTCATCTCCCCCAAAACATTCATTTTTCTGATTTGCAGAAATGCAGACTCAGCAAGCGGGCGATCGGGTGCCTGGGTTCATGCCCGGTCCGATCGCTTTGCTTCATCTAAAGGTGGATGGAGTTTCGTTTTTGCAATAAGAAAGAAAAAGTAAAAACAACACAAACAACAAAAACAATCTCGGAATCATTTTTCGACCAGTCTGTCTCTAATCTCTATATCTATTCTCCAGATCATCTATTCTCCAGATCGGGATGGGAAGATCGACGGCTGCCCGCCTTTTGTGGGAAATCCAGAGCTGTGTTCATAACTCGTTGCCCAATGGATAGGCAGTGATCTGCTTGTGCCGTCATAGAGGCAAAACAGCGGGTTTCTGATTGCAATCTGTGAGCAGATTTGTGGGCTGGTTTGAGAAAATGAAATCGGGAAATTCCCCTGAAATGGGCATTCAATCTAAAATTTTGACGATGCAGAAATGCAGAAAAATCTGTATGCTTTCTCTCGAAGCAAGAGCAGCAGTCCATAGACCAGTTATGCACAGGCTGGTCTGGAAGACGGTCTGTTCTATTCTTCATCGAGATGAAATCAGGATTGAAAGAAACCAGAAAAAGAAGGTAGACAAAATGAAATTATCTAACGAAGGCTTAAAGGACAGAGCTGCCTGGACTTCCAAAGGCTACTCCGTACCTGAATACAACCGTGAAGAAATGATCGTTGCCACCAAAGAAGCTCCAGTATGGATTCACTTCGGTGCTGGTAACCTGTTCAAAGCTTATCAGGCTAACCTGATGAACACTCTGCTCAACAACGGCAAGATCAACAAAGGAATTATCGCTGTTGAAGGCTTTGATAAAGGCATCATCGACGCCTCCCGCGCTCACGATGACTATGCACTGCTGGCAACTTTAAAATCTGATGGAAGCATCGATAAGACTGTAATCGGTTCTATTGCTGAAGTTGTTTTCCTGGATCCAACGGATGAATCCATTATCAACATCTTCACGAACCCATCCTTACAGATGGCCAGTTTCACCATCACTGAAAAAGGATATGCCTTAACAAACGCTGCTGGCGAATATCTGCCTGCTGTAGCTGCTGACTTCACCCGCGCTCCTGAAAAAGCAGAAAGCTACCTGGGTAAAGTGACTGCTCTGCTGTATGACCGTTTCAAAAAGAATGGTGCACCAATCGCTATGGTTTCCATGGATAACTGCTCCCACAACGGCCAGAAGCTGAAAGATGCCATGATGACTTACGTGGATAACTGGGTTAAAAACGGAATCGTTGAACCAGCTTTCCGCGAATATGTAACAAACGAAGAAAAAGTTACGTTCCCATGGACAATGATTGATAAAATTACTCCTCGTCCTGACACAACAGTTGAAGAACTCTTAGCTGCAGATGGACTGGAAGATCTTGACCCAATCAAAACGCCAAGAGGAAGCTTCGTGGCTCCATTTGTTAACGCTGAAGAAACCGAATACCTCGTTATCGAAGACAAATTCCCTAACGGTCGTCCAAATCTTGAAGACGCTGGTGTCATTTTCACTGACCGCGAAACTGTAAACAAAGTCGAAAAAATGAAAGTGACGACCTGCCTGAATCCATTACATACATCCCTGGCTGTATTTGGATGCCTGCTCGACTACAAGCTGATCTCCAAGGAAATGGAAAACCCAGATCTCGTCGATATGATCAAGATCATTGGTTACGACGAAGGTCTGCCAGTTGTTGTTAACCCTGGAATCCTCGATCCAAAAGATTTCATTGACACTGTAATCAACGTTCGTTTCGGCAACCCATTCATGCCAGACAGCCCACAGCGTATCGCTACGGATACCAGCCAGAAACTGTCTGTACGTTTCGGTGAAACCATCAAATCCTACGTTGCTGAAGGTCTCGACCTTGGCAAACTGTCCCTGATTCCAATGGTTCAGGCAGGATGGATCCGCTACATCATGGGTATTGATGACAATGGAAATGAATTCGAAGTTTCGGCTGACCCATTACTGGATGAAGTTCGTCCAGTTGTTGCGGACATCAAACTTGGTGACCAGGTCACTGAAGAAAAATTAAGACCAATTCTTTCCAACCAGAAGATTTACGGTGTCGATTTATATGAACTGGGTCTTGCAGACCGTATTGTATCCCTCTTTAACCGCATGATCGCCAAGAAGGGTGCTGTAGCCGAGACTATCCACGAAGAAGTTGAAGCTGCTAAAGCTGCAAACCAGAAATAAGGAAGGTATTCAGACAAATGAACGAAGTTTTAAAACGATTTGAAGAAATTGGGATTATCCCAGTCGTTGTCCTGGACGATGCCAAAGATGCTGTACCTCTTGGTAAAGCTCTTGTCAATGGCGGCCTGCCAGCTGCTGAAGTTACATTCAGAACTGCAGCAGCTAAAGAGTCTATCGCTGCGATGCGCAAAGAATGCCCTGAACTGTTAGTTGGTGCCGGAACTGTTCTGACTCCTGCTATGGTTGATGATGCAATCGAAGCTGGTGCTCAGTTCATCGTAAGCCCAGGCTTCGATAAAGAAGTAACAGAATACTGCATTGAAAAAGGAATTCCTGTAACCCCTGGATGCGCTACCCCAGCTGATGTTCAGGCTTGCTATAGATTAGGACTGAATGTTGTAAAGTTCTTCCCGGCTGAACCTTACGGCGGCCTGAAGACGATCAAAGCGATCGCTGCCCCCTACAACATGATGAAGTTCATGCCTACAGGCGGAATCTCCGAAAAGAACATGGAAGACTACCTGAAGGATGATGTCATTCTTTGCATCGGCGGAAGCTGGATGGTTAAAAAAGATATGATCACAAACGGAGAATTCGACAAAATTGAAGAACTCTGCCGCAAAGCAGCAGCTAAAAGAGATGAGGTACGTAAGAATGGCTAAGAAAGATAAAGTTGTTACATTTGGCGAACTGATGCTTCGCCTTGCGCCTGAAGGATACTATCGTTTCGTTCAGGCTGATAAACTGGGCGCAACCTACGGCGGCGGCGAAGCAAACGTAGCAGTATCTCTGGCCAATTATGGTCATGATGCTCACTTCGTAACAAAACTGCCAGAACATGAAATTGGCCAGGCAGCTGTTAACTCTTTACGCAAGTATGGTGTAAACGTTGATGATATCACTCGCGGCGGTGACCGTGTTGGTATCTACTTCCTGGAAAAAGGTGCTTCCCAGCGCCCAAGTAAAGTCATCTACGACCGCGCTGACTCTGCTTTCGCTAAATCTTCTAAAGAAGATTACAACTGGGATGAAATCTTTGAAGATGCAAAATGGTTCCACACAACAGGAATCACTCCAGCTGTAAGCCCAGAAATGGCCGAAATCACTCTGGAAGCTGTTAAAAAAGCGAAAGAACACGGTGTACCTGTCTCTATCGACCTGAACTACCGTAACAAACTGTGGAGTAAAGAAGAAGCTCGCAAAGCAATGTCCGAAATCTGCAAATACGTGGATGTCTGCATTGCGAACGAAGAAGATGCAAAAGACGTATTTGGCATCGAAGCTGCGAATACAGATATCACAAGCGGTGAACTGAACCACGAAGGTTATATCGATGTTGCTAAAAAACTGAAAGACCAGTTCGGTTTTGACAAAGTTGCAATCACTCTGCGTGAGTCCATCAACGCTAACCGCAACCTGTGGTCTGCTATGTTATACGATGGCAAGACTGAAACTCCAGTCTTCTCCAAGAAGTATGACCTGAATATCGTTGACCGTGTAGGTGGCGGTGACTCCTTCGGCGGCGGTCTGATCCATGCTCTGTTAAAGGGGTATGATGATCAGAAAGCGATTGAATATGCTGTCGCTGCTTCTGCTCTGAAACACTCCATCGAAGGCGACTACAACCTCGTCAGCGAAGCTGAAGTTGAAAAACTGGCTGGCGGCGACGCTTCCGGACGCGTTCAGCGCTAGGTTTCATTGATTCATCTTGTTCTGAATGCAGACAGGATCGCCTCCTTTTGATTTGCCTGATCTGATCTTGGTCCTGGCTGGTTCGAATGCCGCCTGCAGGCTTCGAAATTCATGGATTCAGAACGATGATAAGCTCACCAATTGCAAGAAATTGTGATTGGTGAGCTTTTTTTATCTTTGCTTGAATAGATTAATCGAAAAATAAAATATGAATCCTGATTTAGTTTTTTGAGTGGAAAGGCGGAATCCAAGACTATCATTTCTTTTTGAGAACCAAAATATATGCAAATATTTGGCTCTTTTTCGAAATGGAATCATTCCTTATAATTTAATCATCGCAAGTCCGATAAAAATTATCCTGCCTACGTTATTTTTAACAGGGAGACACGGAATGAAGATTGAATACAGATTGAATACAGATTGAATCTTCTCCAGTCTGAGCCTTTGGTCCAAAAAGTTCGCCTGTTAAATCCACAGAAGATGATGATGTTGGCCTGAAACAAGAAAAAATGGCGAATCAGATTTAATCTGCGCCATTTTTGATGAGATCTGTTTGATCTGATTCTAAAGACCGGAGCAAATCTGAAAGACTTGCGGCTTCTTTTCGTTTCCCAAACAGATCTTTGATCTTTTTGCTCTCTTCGGTTTTCCAAGAAAAAAACTGGTCAGAACTACGAATTTTCGAGCCATCACTCTAATCCCTGAATGGTTGATGATCTTTGCGCGAAGATTAGAAAACACTTCTGTCTGACAGATATCGCTGCACTTCCACCCACGGCAGCATCCAGACTGGCCGGCCAAGTGTTTTTGTATCAGCAGGCAAATAACGAGAAGTCTGCTGTGTGCTTTTCAGTGCAACTCAGCTTCAGGGCGCGCTCCAGTTCAAAAACAGATCTTCCTTTCTAGATCTTGTACTCTGATCAGTCACTCCCTTTTTGTAGAAAATCAATGCGAACGAAGGATTGTGGTTGAATCGTTTCTGAATTTTACCTGTTGCAGATCAATACCCCCTGATCAAGTCAGAACGTCGCAACGGCATGAATCCTTATTCTACGCGCAGACTGCTGGATAAAGTCTGCAGGCGGATTCTGCTTCCTTTGATTTTCGTCAATGACCCCACCCAAACTGCATAGCAATTTGGATGGGGTACTGTTGCTTATTCTATGAACAAGACATTTATAAGTCAGTCTCCATAAATGGATGATTGTCTTATAGATGCCGGTTCCATAAGACGTACTGTTTATTTCTTTCGATAAATGGACAGGTACGTCTTTTTTTTGCTCATCATTCCTGCCTTGATTAGCCAGATCAGCTTGAAGATTAAAAAGAGTCAAAGAGAATCCAGAATGTCCACAAAGGTGAGAAGAGCAGGATCCTTGATCCGCTTTACAGTCATCTAATGCGGCAATTCCTCCCCATAGCCTGCTGTGGGGAGGAATTGCCGCCAAGCATCTGCTGTTCGATATTTACAATGCAGCTTTTTGCTTATCAATAAGCCATCCATTTGATGACTCAAGTCTTTTTAATTTCTTCCAGGATACAGAAGCAGATATCTTGGTTCCATCAAGCATCCTGATATCGAATCTGCCTGATGTTCGTTTTCCAAAGATAAAACACTCTGTTTTCTGGTATCTGATCTTATCGAACAGCTGAAATCCCATAATGACCTTTGCGGACTGATTCAGTTTTCTGACGCCGCCTTTAGAAGGATTGAATTTATGAATCTGTCGATTATGACATCGCACTTTCCTGCTAAAAAAGACGGTTTGAGCGGGTCTTGCTTCTGGATGGCCTGCAATGCATCTGGCATCAACGTAGTGTTCTTTGGGAAGACCATGCCCAAGACGTTCTGCTTTGGTCAGATATCCGAATGTTTCTTCTACAGGAATGGGAGCAAATGCTGTCTGCGCTCTTTCCAGCAGAGTCTTTCGCATGATCCCCATAAAAGCCGCATCTGCAAATGAAGCCGGCTTAAGAATCTTATCTGGAAGTTTGATATTCCCTTTATGGTATTCCTGATGGCAGTGTTTGCAGAGCGTAACCAGATTTTCCGGACGGTTGCTGCCGCCATCTTTTCTTTGGTGAATGTGATGGACCTGCAGTTCCTTATCTTTGGATTCTCCTTTGCAGCACTGGCAAGTATATCCATCCCTAGACAGTACATAGTCTCTGACGTTGAGCCAGTCTTTCATTTCGCCATTCTGGTAATCTTTGCCTTCAGGAAGTTTTTGCCCTGCAAGCTGTGCTTTCAGTTTCTGTGTATCAAAAGAGGCTGCCTCGATCACGATCTTTGAGACCGGCAGAATCTTTGTCACTTTCCGGATGACATTTAAATGGCATGTAATCTTTTGCTCCACAGAAGGCGCCAGCCATCCTTTGTGTTTTGAATGCACCCGGTGGTTAAACCTTGGCTTTCGATATCTTGTCTTGCGGTTTCTTCTTGTTCTTCTCGTCTCTCTTCTTGCGGTCAGATTTTTGGATACATCGGTTCTCAACTTTGCATCTTCTGCATAGAGTTCTTTTGCGTCTGTACATGCAGACAATCCAATATGTTTAGATCCTGCATCGACGCCTAATGTGATCTGCTGAACCACATGAGTATCAGGTTCATATAAAAGCTGAATGGTAAAAGGAGTTCTCTTTACGACTTTAGCTTTCTTTGTTTTTAAGAGCCTGCGGACTTTTCCGCATCGTCTGGTCGGCATCAACGGATTGCCGTCAATGTCCAGAACATAGGTCAAAGCTTCCGGCATTACAGATGCCTCCTTTCTGTAAATAAACCAGCCCGAAGACTGTAAGGTGTCCTTCGCCAATGTTGTAAATGCTTTTTACGCTCAAACTCACCGCCTGTTACCCCGAACAGACTTTTAAAGCAGAGCCACAGAGCTTAAGACTAGAACGACATCTTAAAGGTGTGATGACATAAACAACGGAGTTCGTATCGTCCGAAGACAATATTCACCAAGGCTACTCACAGACAACAGCCGAAGCTGTCCTGTCAAGCAACAGGGGTGTATTTCAACCCCCATGGCTTGCCATGGGGTCAGTGAGTGCCAAACATTGCCAGATATCCAGATATCCAGAATGGCCCTGAAGCAGCCAAGGCTTTGGAGAATGGACTCAGGAAGAAATACTATCAATCGCCTGATGCAGCTTCTCGAACTGATACATGACGTCATAAAGATTCTGCCTTTCCGCCTCATCAAATCCAGCCTGAATAAAGAAGTCAGCCACCTGGTAGTGCTGCTGGCGGAAAAGCTGATTGATAAAGGAGAGACACTTACTGAAAAAGGTTTTCTTGCGACCTTTGACCAGTTCAAGAAGCACATCGATCCCCTTTTGAGAGTTTTTATTATCCCGGGCGCAGATCTTTCGCAAGGCAAGAAGTTCTTCTTCCTCATGCTTGTGATCTGCTTCTGGATTCAGCCGATATTGGCAATAGGGTCTAAAGATTGCATTACTTTCCGGATCAACAGGACAAATTGCTTCGCGCTGCGCGATCAGATCCAGGCATTCTTCAAATCGCCGCGTCATCAGCGCGCACCAGATTCGATTTTCAAGGATTCTCTCCTGCTCAATTGTCGGATCAATACTGAGAAGGGAAGTCTGCAGATCGCTCAGACTTTTTTCGGCCTGCATGTAGTTTCCCGTCAGCATAAAATAGATGGCTTCTAATTGATCGAGATTGAATAAGCGCCGATAGTTTTTATCTTTGATCAGTTCACTGCGGATAATGGGAATCAGCTGGTAGGCACGGGAGGTATCATATTGTTCATTGGCCAGTTTCAAATCCAGATATTTCACCAACGTAATGACCTGCGAATTGACAGGATCTGAGTAATCCGTCTGCATCTGTCTGATCAGAGAACCTGCAAGTTTGAGGTCCCGGAGGTAGAGTGCGTGATGAAGACGAATCAGTTTTGAAATGGAATTCAAGGGTGTTGGGAAATACTCATCTACAGCAGCGAGCAGTTCCAGTTTATGGTCCAGATCTGGATCGTTCCAGTCCGAATTTCCAGATGTTTCATGGCTGATCGCAATGAAACATCCAAGCAATACTCCATAGAAGCTACCATCATCAAAGCTGTCTGAATTCTTGTTGACAAGGGTTCGATACTCCTCTTCAATGGGAAGATTCGAAACAAAATCCATATAGTAATGGTTTTGAAAATACATTTGAATGGTTTTTGATAAAGACACGACTGCTTCATCATTCACCAGCACAAAGTCAGCATTTAGCTGTTTTAAAATATTCTGGATCATCTCATCTGAAATTCGTCGTTTCCCAAGTTCCATATCACAGAGAATACTCGCATTTGTGTTCAGAACCCTGGCCATATTCTCAAGACTCAGGCCTCGGTCAGTTCGTAACTGTCTGATCAGACAGCCTCGTAGTCTGTTTTTTGTCGGATCCAATTTCGATCACCACCTTAATTATTCGGTTTCTGTTTCAACGATGTCTTGAGCAGACCAGAAACAGAAGGTTTAACAAGATAAAACAATCAGCCGGCTGAATGAATCAGCGGGCCGAAACAACAATGGAATGGGACAATTCAAGACAATTCTGGCGCTCGATCAAGTGGCTGGGACGGCTGCCCAAAGCTTAAAGAAAATCAAGCGTAGAGTGAAAGACTGCCCGGACAGAAAAAGCGAGCCGGGACAGAAAAAGCTCGAGCACAGGAAGAGTATGAAACCTTTACTTCCAAAACCAGAATCTATTCAAAAGATTGAGCGTTATTTTCCCTCAACTGTCTGATGAAGCTTTTTGAACTGGTACATAATTTCAAACTGATTCTGACTTTCGGCTTCATCAAATCCGGCCTGAATAAAAAACTCTGCCAGCGGATAGTTTTGCTGGCGGATCAACTGGTTAATAAAGGAAAAGCATTTGCTGAAAAAAGTCTTCTTCCGGCCTTTTACAAGTTCAAAGAGGACATCCACAATTTTCTGGGCAGTTTTATCCTCGGTGCACTGTTTCCGGAAGGCCAGAAGTTCTTCTTCCTGGAGTTTGTGATCCGCCTCTCGATCCAGCCGATATTGACAATAGGCTTTGAAAACTGTGTTGCTTGACGAAGGAACAGAATATTCCGATTCACATTGTTCAATAAGATCCAGACATTCCTCATAACGACGAGTGACCAGAGTACACCAGATCCGATTATCAAGAATGGAATATCGGTGAATAGTCAGATGAAGACTTTTAAGGCCAGCCTGCAGATTGCGCAGATTCTGCTCGGCCTGGGTATAATTTCCGATTGTCATCAGATAGACTGCTTCTGCCTTATCGAGATTAAACATTCGCCGATAATTCTTATCTCTGGCCAGATCGTTCCGTATCAGCGGGATCAGCCGGTAGGCTCTGGATGGATCGCCTTCTAAATTTGCCAGTTTCAAATCCAGATATTTTACAAGGTTTGTGACCTGAGAACTCAATGGATCTGAATAGTCAGTCTGAATCTGCCTGATCAAAGAATGAGCTTTTTTAAAATCGCATTGCTCAACGGCATGCAGGAGGCAGACCAGTTTTGAAATGGAATCCAGAGGAGCAGGAAAATGTGAATCTACAGTTTGGAGCAGCTGGAGTTTGGTGTCCAGTTCTGGATCTTCCCATCCAGTTCTTGAAACGACTGATTCATAGCTGACAGTAATAAAACATCCCAGCAGAAGCAGATAAAAACAACGGTCATCCAGGCATCCATAGTTTTCGCTGCTCAATTTCTTGTACTGTTCTTCAATCGCAATATTAAGGCTAAAATTCATATAGTAAAAATTTTTAAAATAGAGTTGAATGGTTTCAATCAGGGATGAAACACTCCAATCATCAACCAGGGTAAAGTCAACGTTGACGGATTTTAGAATTGACTGGATATTCTTGTCGGAAATCCCGCGCCTGCCCAGTTCCATATCGCAGAGGATACTCGTATTCATTCCGGTATCCCGTGCCAGATTATCCAGACTGAGCCGATGCTGGGTTCGAATCCACCTGATCAGACATCCACGTAAGCTGTTTTTTGCTGAGTCCAAATCAAATCCCTCCTGCATTAGAAACAGAAATTTTCAAATGTCCCTTCAGCCATGGAAATTAAGTAAGAGAGGACTTAAAATCAAATTGGAAAAGGAGACATATAAAGAAAATAAAGATCAATGTATTGTTTATGAAACGAATTTTCTCTGTCGTCATCAGTTTACTTCTGACAATTGCAGCGGTTGGCGCAATCGATATAGAACCAAAATATTGCGAAATTCATGACACGTATGATTATTGCTGGAAACTGGCAGAAGGAAAGCAAGGACCAAATTCAAGCGATGACTGACCCTATGACAAACGAATCCCAGATATCAATAAGGCAGCCATCATTGGGCAGCATCTATTGACATCGGGGGTTGACAGGGTGCGCTGGTCAGTTTAACAGGCGCGACGCAACATCTGCATAGAATTTTAACCGCTCATCTAGAAAGATTTCGAAGTTTTATGGCGAAGCGCATGATCAATCGACTCTTTTTGGGTTCAGTATCCTCTGATGCTGGCTGTCACAGAAGACGGTCAGCATCTTTTTTTTTGCCAAGAAATAGTCTCATCTACTTATTGTACGAATATTTTACAAATAAAAAAGATTTCAAAAACAAAATGCATTTCTCTTTGCAAAAAGACGTATCCAGCCATTTCAGAAAGCAGGAAACAGCTTTTATATAATTTTTTGGCTTCTTCATCCAGGATGACTGGCGGATGCTTTGATCTGGTCATTGGTCATGAGCAGCCAAAAAATGGCTTTCTCTTATAAAAGCGAATTGTGGCAAGGCACAAAGACGAAATCAAAGAGAAAGCCGATTCATTCAATTAGAAAACCAATTGATTTTTATTTATTTAAAAATGAAGCATGGTGGACGAGAAGCCGCTCGTCCACCATGAAAAGGAAATGAAGGACCAAAGTCAGAACTGCATTTGGTGATTCGGACTGTTTTTACTGCTGGATAATTTTGTTTTGTTCCAGGTAGTTTTTGGGGGAAGTCCCATACTCCTTCATAAATGCCCGATAGAAGTTGGAGTAGTTGTTAAAACCAGCCTGTGAACTTGCTTCTGTAATATCTGTTCCAGTGAGCATCAGGGTTCTGGCTACTTCCAGCCGCTTTTTGATAACATACTGGTGCAAGGAAATGCCCATGTTGGCTTTAAACAGATGAGAGATGTAGTACTTGGAAACAAAGAACTTGTTGGCAAGATCATCCAGCGACAGATCTTCATCGAGATGAGCCAGGACATGGTTGGTCAGGTTTTCATAGAGGCTGGTTTCCTGAGAAGCCGGTACGGATTCAAGCTGGGCATGAACCAATTGATTCAGATACAAAAGCAGATCGGCCGCATCGATCTGTGACTGCAGGGCTGACCCAAAGGCTTTGCGGTAAAAGTTTTCCAGAATACGAATCAGCTTGGATTGCAGCATCAGAAAATCAATGGTGCTGACATGGAAGATGGCTGAACTGCCCATGTGCGTGAACATATAGTTAAAGGTGGAGTCGATCGAAGTAAGCTGATCCATCCTTTCTTTACTGATCCACCAGGTAAACCGTCTGTAGGGAATGTCATTATCAATCGGACTCAGAGAGTGCGGGGTGTTGGGTTTGATGACAACGATATCATTGGGCTTGAGAATGGTCTTCTGGTTATCGTGATTGTAGACCACGTTACCTTCCAGAAAAAAGAGAATCTCATAGCCAGTATGACGGTGAGGTTCAACGCGCTGAGGAGCGTCATCTTGATAATAATGGAGTTCAAAGTCCGGATATTCCATCGTCTGATTGCCAGACGAGAAGGGACTGATAAGTTTTTCTTTCACGTTCCTATCATAGCAAAAAATGCAAAGTAAAAATTCATGTGGAGCACAGAAATTTGAATTTTCCGGCAGTTGTTTCTCTTACAGGGATGAAATTACAATCCTGCATTTCTTTTAGAACGCAATGAGTCCAAATGTATAAGGTTGAAGATTCGATTGAGATGTTTGGCGTCGAGAGTGGTGAAAATGACGAACACTGGAAATTGCAGCATATAAAAAAGCGAGGCCGAAGCCTCGCTTTTCAAGTGATATTCAATTTGAAGGGCAGGCAGATTCTGGACAATTGATTCAGATCAATTGTCTGGAATCTGACTTTGATGAATTTTAAACAGCAGCGCTGCGTTTTTTCAGTTCGTCCTGCATAGCAGCCAGGTTTTTCTTGGACAGTGGGTACCAGAAAATCAGAATCAGAGCGACGAGCAGGTAGCAGACAGCTGGAACACCAGTGGAGATCGCATAAATTCCGTTCACTGTTTCCAGGGACTGAGTCACTGCAGCACCACCAACAGAAGACTGGTAACCGATCCATGTCAGAGCAAAACCACCAAGACCACCAGCAAATGCCTGACCCAGTTTACGTGCGAAAGAGTAAACACCGTATACGGTACCGCCATCGGAAGAACCAGTTTTTAAAGTCTGGTAGTCAATGATGTCGGAGATGAATGCCCATCCCATCAGATTCGTCATACCAGAACCAAGGTTGGCCAGCAGTAAGAGGGCAAGGAAAGCATAAGCATTTTTAATCTTCAGGATGAAGAGCAGGCCATACACCACCGAAGAGAACAGTAAGCCACAGGAAGCAGCTTCTTTTTTACCGAAACGTTTTGTGATCGTACCCGCAAATGGAGCCAGAATCAGAGTGCATCCAGTCATCATCAGACCAGCCAGAGACATGGCATTAATGTTATTGAAGTAATCCTGGTACAGGTACATGTTCATGGATCCTGCCAGCATGGAAGAAAGTAGCAGCAGGATGGCAGCGACAACGTAGCTGAGCAGAGCACGGTTTGTGAACAGGGATTTCACCAGTTCACCAGTAGACTGCTGTTTCTGTGAAGAACGGTCAATTTCAATTCGTTCGTGAGACCATTTGTAGCATAAGGTATAGCAGATTAAAGCCAGGACAGCGAAGATGCAGGCAACCAGGAATACACGGCCGCCATCCATCACGCTCTGACCGGCAGCATCTTTGATATAGATAATCTGTGGAGTTAAAGATCCAACAAGAGTACCGGCAAAAGCCGCACCTAAAGAGCGGAAGGTGGACAGGGAAGCACGGTGAACAGGGTCATCCGTGATTACAGAAGCCATCGATCCATAAGGGATGTTGATGGAGGTATACATGAAAGAACCCCACAGAATGTATGTAACGAATACATAAACAATTCGGGCAGCCATTGGCAGATGAGCAATCCAGGGAACGAATAACAGTACGCCGGAGCATACAACCGGGATCATCATTCGTTTAATCCAGACGCGATAACGGCCATCCGCATGGGCAGCAGCCCGGTCAACGATACGGCCCATGCCGACATCGGTAAAGGCATCCACACAACGGGATGCAAGGAACAGGGTACCAACGATTGCCCCAGGAATTCCCAGAACGTTGGTGTAGAAGATGGTCAGAAAGGAACTGGCCATAATAAAGAAGAAGTCGTTTCCAAAGTCACCGAACATGTAGCCCAGTTTATCTTTCATTCCGAAAGGCTTATGAACAACCCCTGCCTGTGTGTTTGTTTTAGACATTAGTTTTCTCCTCAATCGATAATTTTCTTTCTTTTTATTTTTGGTTTCGTTGGAATCCAGCCTGAAACCAGGCAGGACGCAACAGAATTTATAGTGCTTAAATACATTAGCGTAGCTTTAAAAAACACTAGATAAGGCCATAAACAAGCTGCTCAAAAAAGAGCAGCTGTCTGTGGTCTGCAATGACTATCCAGAGGCTGAGGGAGTGAGTACCCGAAGCGGATAGCATTGCAAAGAAATTGCGATAAAACGAATTACCTGGTGATTACTGAATCACGAATAGATTACTTCTTAACTTTCTGAAGCTCTGCATTCATGTAATTGACCTTCTTGTCAATCAAAGCCTGTTTTTCAGGAGTAATGACTTCTCCACTAAAACCGCCCATCATTGCTAACAGATCAGTCACTTTCTTGGTGCCAAACATTTTGAGCATTGTGACCTTCATAGGCATGTTGGACAGGGAACTCAGTCCATTGGCAAGAATTTCAGTGGATGCTTCGTTATCAAGCAGAGTGTCGATCGTATCCTCCAGGGAATAGAAGTCTGGGTTGATTTCAGTAACAGTTTCTACTTCATCCAGATCCAGGGTGTCAAACCAGTTGGTTACAGCACCGCCATCTGGATCTACAAAGATGTAGCTTTCTTCTGGCTGGTCAACTTTTTCGAAGATGACTTCATCCGTCATGTTTCCGGCTTTGACAGTGAACTTGTTTTCACCCTCTGTTAAAGCAACATCTTTGAAGACAACTACTTTTTGAGCGGGTAAAGCTGCGATCACTGCACCATCTTTCATCAGGGCTACTTCGCCTTCGAGGTTTGTGTATACCTTGATTTCAATGGTATCGGTCGCACGTTTTCTGAAACGTTTGGACGTGATGTGCAGAACTGGCTGATCTGTCCAGTAAGCCTGGTAGATGTAGAACGCATCTTTTTTGGTTTTGCGGTCGAAAGTGACCAGCCCCTTGTTATTACGGCCTTTTACGCCGCCTTCATCACGGGTATCTACACCGAAGTCAAACATGTTCCATACATGAGTTGCCCATAACCAAGGACGTTCGTCGATGATTCTGGCCATGTGTTCATGGTAGGCAGCCTGATACTCTTCGGAATAGTCACCACGGTGAGGATTGTCACCATGGTAAGTGATAATGCCTTCGCATCCGTATTCAGAAAGACCAAGAGCACGGTCAGGATATTCTTCATGGAATTTATCAACCCATGCTTCGTTACCAGTGAATTCGCCGCCATACCAGCCAAAGTAATGGTTATAGGAGAGAATGTCTGTCAGCTGGTTGTGCGGAGAAGTTTTTGGCAGCATGGAAACCTGAGCCATGGTGGTCAAACGAGTTTTGTCCATTTCATGAACAAGATCGTTGAGACCGTTTAACTGACGGAGCAGTTCATCGGATTCACCAGCGATGGTGATTTCGTTGGAAATTCCCCAGGTTACGATCGATGGGTGGTTATAGTTCTGAACGATGAGTTCTTTCATCTGTTCTTTTGCGTTTTCTTCGGCTTCTGGGCCAGCAATCATTGCAGAAATCATTGGGATTTCAGCCCAGAGAACAAAACCGAGCTCATCGCACAGATCATAGAAATCCTGAGCATGCTGGTAGTGAGCAAGACGGATGGTGTTGGCACCGAGTTCTTTGATCAGACGGGCATCTTCAAGATGGTCTTCGAAATCCAGAGCGTTCCCTTTGCCCAGACGGTCCTGGTGGCGGGAAACACCGCGCAATGGAGTCAGAACACCATTGAGGAAGAAACCTTTCTGAGGATCAACATAGAATTCACGAACGCCAATGCGAATAGAAACTTCATCAACGGTCTCGTTGTTTTCTAACAGAGAGCATTCAACGGTGTACAGATAAGGATCTTTGACACCGTTCCAGAGATGTACATTTTCAATGGTCAGGGTCAGTGTATTTTCTTCTTGAGCAGGAACGGTTGTTTGTGCCACAACGTTTCCGTCAGCATCCAGAACTTTAACTTCCAGACGGCTGATTTCCTTTGGATTGGTGATGTAAGCTTTCACGTTTACATCCGCATCGCTGCCGTGAATGTTGGTATCGATTGCGATTCCATTTCCACCGTAGAAATCCAGGTCGAAGTGGCTTGGTTCGACAACCAGCAGGTTCACATTGCGGTAAAGACCACCGTAGAAGGTGAAGTCAGCTGTCTGGGGGTAGATGTGATTGGTAGAGTTGTCAACTTCGGCTACGATTACGTTAGCTTCGCCAAAACCTGTATTGAGCAGATCTGTGATGTCGAAACGGAAAGTAGAGTAGCCGCCTTCGTGACGACCAGCGAGTTTACCATTGACATAGACGTTGGCTGCCGAGTTGGCTCCTTCGAATTCAAGATAAACACGGGAGTCGGCTTTTCTTTCGAAAGCAGGAAGTTCTTTTGTGTAGTAGAAGGTTTCGCGGGCGTAGTCTGCACCACCATCCTGGCCATCGAATTTATTCCAGGTGTGAGGCAGATCAACAACAACAGAAGCTTCAGGAGCGACAGAGTAGTTTTCAGGTTTTACCTGGGAGAACTGCCATCCATCGTTGAAATTAAATGTTTCTCTCATGTGGGTTCCTTTCTTTTGGATCATCGCGGCTGACGATCAGTGAAAGTGAAGGCTTACAGCTGATGTCGCCGATGATGTCATCGAATTTGATCATGTGTTTCAGAATCTGATTTCGCTCTGAAAACTTACCCTGTGATGATACCGTTGAAAACGCTTGCTAACGATTGCCAGAATTGCTTGAAAGATTGCGTTTTTTGTGCTTTGTTAAAATTTTGATAAATCACAAACCGCCATATTCCACAGTCTCCCACATCCTCTATCAGAATTACCCGATCTGTGGGAAAATAAGGGAGATTGGGAGAGTTGCTCTGGAGGGGATTCAGAACAGAATCCAATTTTCAAGGTTGCACAAACTTCAGAACTGATTGCATATCTTGAGGTGATTCAATCTGTAATCGTTTTAGAGCCATTCAAACGATGAAATAAACCAGCCTTAAATGAACAAAACGGGAATGATTTGGTGTATGTAATTTTACAACTTGTTAAAATCGGATTTTAGAACTGTTCAAGCCGTCAGAAGCCGCGATGAATCGCGGTAAGAAGGCAAATAGAAAGATAGATCGGCTTAGATCACAGAATGCATTTTGATAAAAATGTACAGCTAGATTTACATTTTTACAGACGGAAAATGGAAAAATGACTGAAAACGGTTGCACGAAGGAGAAAAGGTGTGATTGGGAAAAGCTTAGATTCAAAAAGCGAGATGAGATTCAAAAAGATGATGAAGGAAAGTGAATGCAGCTGCAGGGAGATCGAGGCTGGTCTGTATTGGCATTTCTTGCCCTGATATGGACTCAAATCTTCATGGTAAACAGGCGTGGAAAGGATCTCAAGAAAATTGCTGCGTTCAATGAAGCAAAATTCTTATTTTGTTTGAGTCCCTGAATTGTGAAATCGGTCTGGATGGAAAAAATTAAAGTAAGATCAAGGAAGAAAGAGAATTTTGCGATTGAACCAATCATAAGAAACGGAGAATGAATAATTATGGCAAATAATCAAAAGAAGTTTTATCCGGACGAAAAGACATTCATGGAAGCTCTGAAGTTTTTGAATGAGCAGCTCCATTCAGATACTGAACTTGCCCGGATTTACAAAGAACAGGGACCCGATGCGGTCGTCAGGAAGATTATGTCAGAACTGGAGATATTGGGGAATCCATTTTATGATGACCCTGAAGCAGATCTGGCAGTTAACAAAGAAATGAACCAGACCATACCGGTTGATGATGGCTTCCGATCAGAAAAAAGCACTCAGCCTTCACAGATCGATTCGCCAGCCATGGAAAACAAAATTCCAATGGCGAAGTCGGATGTCGGTTCATCGGGCTTTGATCTCGAGAAGTGGGACAAAGAATGCACGGAATTTGAGAAGCAGATGATGGTCGGACAAAGAAATGGTCAGACGACAGTCAATAGAATGACGAAGCCAGAATACCAGCAGTTTTTTAACGGATTTTAACAGCTTCTTCTATATGCAAAGGGCGAGCAAACAGCCAGTATTCTCCAAACTCTGGTCGATCGCTACATTTTTAGCGATGAAAAAATGGATTTACGCGAACTCAAAAAGTATCTTGACTCTCTGGAGCAGTATCCGAATATGCGGGAAAGCTATTTACGGATTTTAACAGAAAGTGCGTCAAACCTATAAAAAAGGGGTGAGAGAAGCCTAAGTGTTTCTCCCGCCCCTGATTTTGTCAGTAGCTGCACTTTTCGTCGCTTTTGTACAAAAAATTATGTTTGGATGAATTGTTCTGATCTGTAAGTGCTGATTTTCTTCTCTGAATACAGTCAGCCAGTTTCTGACTGGTCTGAAAGCAGAAATTTTGAAGTCGGTGTTTCCCGAACATAGAGTAATAATCCTTAAGGTATGGTGTAAAAACTATGATCCTTTCATGGATCAATCCAGATGGCCAGCTCATTGTCTGTCACTGGCGAGTTTGGTGCGTTTGATTGTCCAGGAAGATTGTCAATTGTTTTTATAGAGGGGAGAGGGTGCGCAAACACAAAAAAATGAGGCCGAAGCCTCATTTGAAAGTTTGATTCAAAATTGGGTAGTGCAGATCAGAGATTACTTTTCGTTTCTCTTTTTCAGTTCTGCCTGCATTTCATCAATTTTCTTCTTGGACAGTGGATACCAGAAGATCATGATCAGAGCGATCAGGATGTAACCAACGGCTGGAACACCAGTTGTGATGCCGTAGATACCATCCAGAGTTGCCTGAGTCTGAGTAACGACCTGGCCAGCCACAGAAGATTGGTAACCGATCCAAGTCAGAGCGAAACCGCCAAGACCACCGGCAAGAGCCTGACCCAGTTTACGGGCGAAGGAGTAAACACCATATACCGTACCACCATCGGAAGAACCAGTTTTTAATGTCTGGTAGTCAATGATATCAGAGATGAATGCCCAGCACATCAGGTTGAACAGACCGGAACCCATGTTTGCAACAACTAAGAAGCAAAGATAGATCCAGGCGTTTTTAATCTTTAAGAAGAACATCAGGCCATAAACAGCACCAGCAACCAGTAAAGCAAACGCAGAAGCTTCTTTTTTACCGAAACGTTTTGTGATCGTGCCAGCAAATGGAGCCAGAATGAGGGTGCATCCAGTACCAAGCAGACCGGCAATAGACATGGCGTTGATGTTATTGAAGTAGTCCTGATAGAGGTACATATTCATGGACTGGGTTAACAGCATGGACAGCAGCAGCAAAATCGCAGCGACGATGAAGCTGACCAGAGCGCGGTTTGTAAACAGGGAAGAAATCAGTTCTCCAGCAGTCTGTTTTTTCTGGTTGGTTGTTTCAATGACAATTCGTTCAGTAGACCAGCTGTAGCACAGGTAGTAGCAGATCAGAGCGAGAACCGCAAAGACACAGGCAACCATAAAGACACGTGTGCCATCCATAACGTTCTGACCAGCCGCATCTTTGACGTAGATGATCTGTGGGGTTAAAGAACCAACGATGACACCGGCAAAAGCAGCGCCTAAAGAACGGAAGGTAGACAGAGCAGATCTGTGAACAGGGTCATCAGTGATTACAGAAGCCATCGATCCGTAAGGGATATTGATAGACGTATACATGAAAGAACCCCATAAAATATAGGTGACGAACACGTAAACAATGCGGATGGTCATCGGCAGGTTTGCTACCCATGGTACGAACAGCAGAACGCCGGAACATACAACGGGGATCATCATTCGCTTGATCCACACACGGTAACGTCCATCTGCGTGAGCGACCGCACGGTCAACAATACGGCCCATACCAATATCGGTGAAGGCGTCGACGCATCGAGCCACAAGGAACAGAGTTCCGACAAGAGCACCTGGAATTCCCAATACGTTTGTATAGAAAACTGTCAGGAAGGAGCTTGCCATAATGAAGAAGAAGTCGTTACCAAAGTCACCGAACATATAGCCCAGTTTATCTTTCAGGCCGAAAGGCTTTAAAACAACTTCTGTCTTATATTCATTTTTATTCGACATTTGTTTATTCCTCTCAATAACAATTCTTGGTTGGTTGTACAACGCTCATTTGAAACTGCAAAGAGCAATGGATCGACACTTGCAGCAAAGGCAGGGTCGAAATTGTATAAGTACACACGCAGAACAATTCAACAGCTGTCCGAAGACGGCTATTTCTATCAGGAATGAGCGTTCTGCAGTTCTCATTCCATTCACATCTTTTCTCTTTTCAGAAATACATTCGAACGGTCGAATTCCAGAAAATCCAGTCACTTCGATTTTTTTTAAGTTCAGGATGCAGAGAATTGTGCAGGTGCTGCTGAGGGCAGCCTGCTATTCGAAAGTAAATTCTTCACGCCTGGCGCTTCAAAGACAGCAAACAAGTCCAGAAGGATCTTTCAGAAAAGGAAGAGTCCGCCCGCAAAGCAGAAAATTTACCTGACAGATCTGTTTTCTCATTCTGGAAATTGAGACTGTCTCAGAATAAGGGGTAACCACAGCCAAATCTTTTGGACAATGGAGAAGATTTCTGGGTTTGGCTCAGGGAAGGCTATCCCTCATTGAAATTCAAGTAATCTCTCATTGGCTGACGTTCCTTTCTGTTCATCAGAACTGAGATGGCTCATATTCAGGATCCTTAGTGGTTTTATACGTTTGAATCCCATGGAAATATGCACATGGATTCAAGCCGGGGAAAGTCTATGAAGTTAACTTACACTTTGATGATAAAGGTGAAAGCGTTTGTGTGCGATTGACAGACTTGTTCTTAAGATTGCATATTTTGCACATTGTTAGAAATTGGATAAATCACAATGATCCAGATTGGAGAATCCACCAGTTCCAGAGTTTTTGTAGGAACCCTGAATGATACGAATTGCCAATAAACTTACGTTTTGGATACCCAAAACAACAAGATTGGAATGGCAATCTATAAGTCGGGGAGCAAAAACAACGCACGACTTCTGGATGAAGTACGGTTTCATTATAGGATATGAATAAAAAACAATCTTGTCACATACATCACGCAAATAATGTTGAAAATATCTGTAATAGAATAGGTTTACATCCTTATTTATATGGCTTTAAAGAATGGTTTCCGGGCGGTATCATAAAGAAAGCCAAGGGGACTGCTTCTGGAACTGTTTTTGCAGGCGTCTGGTGAGTTGTGATATATTGCGCTTTCGATTGCAAGAGTTGATGAGTGTGATTTTTTTGTAGGCGATTTCAGAAATCATTCTATACAATGATGTCGGTATGAATATGAAATTCCCCGCTGATCAAAAAGTGCGAGTCACCATCATCACATTTTACAGTATGGTGATTTCGAATTGCGCAGTTGCGATCGGGGCAGGAGAGGACAACAATGAAAAAAGCAAGTGAACAGTTTCAAACGTTTAAAAACGAAAACGGGCCTGTCATCACTACAGTGGATGTTCCTGTAATTGAACAGGACGGCCTGTATTTTAAGGATATTGATGGTTCCGGTATTTTAAAGGAATTCTCCGACTGGAGACTGCCAGCAGAGCAGCGTGCAAAGGCGCTTGTCAAAGACATGAGCACGGATGAAAAAATTGGCCAGCTTTTCGTGACCAGTCGTAACCCCTATACGACTGCAGTCAACCCAATGATGGCAACCTTGAAAAAAGAAGGTGTCAATACAGAGGACACTCCAAAAGAAAATCTGAAAGACGAAACCGGTCTGCTCGATGAAAACGTTCTGGAAAATGTCAGCATTTTCGCTGGCTACACCATTCCAGGCACAACGGATGCGATCAATCGCGACAAGATGAGAAACTTCATCCTGCGTACGAACCCAGATCCAGAAAATCTGACTGACTGGCTCAATCAGCTGCAGAAAACGGCCGAAGCAGATGAACATTTTATCCCTGTTCTAGTGACAACCAACTCCCGTAACGAAAACGGTAAAGTCGTATTCGGTATGAACGACTCCGTTGGTACCTTCCCAACATGGCCAGGCACTCTGGGAATTGCGGCAGCCATCCAGGGTACCGGTAACATCAATATTGCCAAAGACTTCGGGGATGCCATCCGTCGTGAATGGGATGCCGCGGGTCTGAAAAAAGGCTACATGTATATGGCTGATGTCGTCACTGACCCAAGATGGCAGCGTATTTACGGAACCTTCGGTGAAAGTCCTGAACTGATCTCCGAAATCTTTGATGTTCTGGTTCCAGCTGTCCAGGGCAGCGATGAAGGGGTAACGGCAGACGGTGTTGCCCTGACTGTCAAACACTGGCCAGGCGGCGGCGCCCGTGAAAACGGTTTTGACCCACACTACAAAGAAGGCCAGTGGAACGTTTACGCGACAGAAGATTCTTTAACGGACTACCATACAAAAGGCTTCATTCCGGCGATCGCTCACAATGCTGCCAGCATCATGCCTTACTATGCAAAACCTTCTAAAGAAAAATCTGCCCGCCAGCACGGCCTGGATGGCAAAGAAATTACCTGGCAGCCAGTGGGCTTTGCCTTCAACCAGTACATGATCCAGGATCTGCTGCGTGACCAGTTCGGATTCAAAGGCTACATCAACTCTGACTCCGGCATCATCGATAATATGGGCTGGGGAGTTGAAGCACTCGATCGTCCAGAACGAATCGCTTTAGCCATCAACAATGGTGTAGATATGATCTCTGAATCCTATGGAGCAGACTATGCCCGTGAAGCCCTCGCAAGACGGACGAATGGCTACTACGATACCCACCCAATTCCAGAAGGGTATACGCTCGAACAGATTACGCTTGATGACGAAGCCATCAGTCGTGCTGCTCTGCGGACCCTGACTGAAAAATTCGCACTGGGTATGTTCGAAAACCCATACCGTGATGCTAAGAATTCTGAAATGGTGATCACACACGGAAACGATTGGGAAACTGCGATGCAGGTTCACCGTGAATCCGTTGTTCTGCTCAAAAACCAGCAGGTTCTGCCATTAACGGAAACAGCGGGCAAAAAGTTCTACATCCAGGGCTTTGACCAGACCGAAGAAGCAGGCAAGAAATGGACAGAAGCTCTTGTTGCTGAACTGAAAGAACGGGATGTTACTGTTGTTGAAGACTACAAAGAGGCGGATATTGCCATTGTGATGGTTTCTCCAGAATCCGGTAACTACTTCACCGCAACAAAAGGTCTGCTTGAAATTGATCTTTGTGAAAACAAAGTCGTTGCGGACTATTCCGAAGAAGGTCTGCCATTAGAAACTACCCACACGGAAACAACCGTTGCCGGTATTGGCCAGATCAAAGAAATTGTCAAAGATCTCCACGCCCGTGGCGGTAAAGTGATCGGCACCATCAACATCACGATGCCTTGGATGCTTGGCAACCTCGAGCCAGAATGCGATGCTCTGCTGGCTGGATTCAATACCTTCACTGCTGCCTTCTTCGATGTGATCTTTGGTAAATTTGCTCCAGTTGGTGCTCTGCCAATGACGCTGCCAAAGAACGACGAAGTTGTTGCTGTAAACGCTGAAGGAATCTGCGTAACTCCAAATGATCTGCCTGGATATAAGAAAGATGAATATCTGCCAGAAGCCCTCAAAGACGAAAATGGTAAAGGCTACGCGTATAAAGATGCAGACGGCAACTACTACGAATTTGGCTACGGCATGAAATTCTAGTCTGTCTGCTGACTGTCAATTTTTTGTTAAGCTTTAAATAGGCTTTATATACGCTTTAATTATGCTGATCTCGAAAGAAGAAATTCCTTCGAGATCAGCATTTTTCTTTTGAGGCGGTTTTGTGAAGCGGCATTTTTCTGGTTTATTGCCCTTTGCCAAAGCAGAACGGCTGGCGTCATGGTCATTGAATTGCTGAGGACAGAAAAAACACCTGGAATATCCGATATAATGACGAGAATGTAAGAAATCCTAAAATCTGCCGCAATATTTTGAAATAGGGATGGTAGATTAGTTTTATCGGGTGAAAAGCTGCCGAGGCTGTCTGTTTTGCAGCCTGATCCCTGACAGAAATCAGTTTTGTCTAAAGCAGGTTTAAAAATGATTCTTCATAGAGACAACTTGAGCAGGTTGATGTCTTTATTTTGGTCAATGACCCCACCCAAACTGCATAGCAATTTGGATGGGGTATCCTTGCCTATCATATGAAGCAAGAGAAAAATAGAACATTGGAGAAATTGAAAACATGAGGAAAATACCCCGGATAACCGAAAAGGAAAGCCAGACTGGCCCTCTGGATCCCAAATCAGATCCGAACCCATTCAAGCCGAAACGAAAAAAACGGGCGTGTAGGGCAGCAGCCATCTGCGCTGTTGCGACCCTTGGTTCTGTCTTTTCGATGGATATGAATCTGGAAGCAAACGAAGGGGGTTCTCCTTCTGAACAGACGATTCTTGATGAAGAATATGGTCTGGTTGAGTTTGATCAGGAAAATGAGGAAATCTGTGAAGCTGAACCGATTGCCGGCAGACTGGCCAGAGACTACTCCGTTCACCAGCTCAAAGGCTTGCAGGTAGATCTGCAAGCCCAAAAAGAAGATCTGATCGCAAAAGGAAACTGGAATCCTGCCGAGTCTGAACCGGCGAGGATTCAGTCTTTGCTGGATGAAATTGAAAAGAGTCTGCCGCTGATGGAATGTTCATCCGTCTATATGGTTTACAATCCAAATTCCGGAGAGCATTTGTATACGACAAATGACGAGGAGCGGTCAAAACTGGTCAGCCTTGGCTGGAGTGACGAAGGCATCTGTTTTGGAACTCCGGTAAGAGAAGGGGTGCCGGTTTATCGGCTCTATCTTAAAGCAAGCGGTGAACATCTGTATTCGACCAACATGGGCGAAATTCAGATTCTGGAAAGCAATGGCTGGAAAAATGAGGGCGCAAAATTTATGGCCAGCTCTCTGAATGCCATTCCGGTGACCAGGCTGCTGAATCCAAATACTTCGCTGCACCATTTCACCAGTGATGAAGGTGAAATTGAAGCCCTTGTAAAACTCGGCTGGATCAAAGAACACCAGGCATTTTCAGTGGTTCATTCTGTCAGCATTGAACCAGAAACAATCAATGGGATCACGGGCTATGCGGCTTACAACTCCATCGATCAGAAACTGACGGGTCTGCAAAAGCTGAGAACTGGTACTTATTATTTTGACCCGGATCAGGAGGGATGGATGGTCACTGGCTTTAAAACACTGCCCGACGTCAGCGGGCAGCTGCAGGCCTTCTGGTTTCGGGAGAATGGAAAAATGGCTTATGGCGAAGTTGAATTTGACGACGGCTGGCGCTATTTTGATAAGAAAACCGGCGTTATGATCTGCAATGATTTTGTCAAACTGACCAATCCGAAACGGACCTGCTATTTTGATGAAAATGGGCTTCGAGTGAGCGGTAAGAAAATGATCAATGGAAAAAGCTATCTCTTTGACGAGAAAACAGGAGCAATGAAAATGGATCTCGATCAGATTCTGGATCAGGCAGTTGCTTATATCAAGAAGCACAAAAAAGAGGGGGAAGACTATTCGCTGGCCATCCGGGTGCCGGCCCTGGGCCAGAAAGTGAGCTGGAATGACCATTCCCAGCAGTCAGCCAGTGTCATGAAACTGTTTGTCATGGGTGCGATTTTTGAAAAGTATGAGGATTACTGCAGCCGTTATGGAAAGTCTTATATCGATAGTTCTCTAAATTCCATGATTACCTGGTCGGATAATGAGGCCTGGAAAAATCTGGTGGCCAATCTTGGTAATGGTTCGTATGCCCAGGGCTGCGAAAACCTGAATCAGTGGAACAAAGCACATGGCTATCCCGAAACGTCGATGCAGCCGGCAGCCTATCAGAACTTTACCAGCGTGCTGGATGCCAGCAAGATTCTTGAGGACATCGATCAGAGCAAACTCAAACACTCTGCCGAGATGAAAAAACTGATCCAGGGACAGTCCGTAAAGGGAAGACTGCTCAACGGTATTCCACAAGGGATCAGCACTGGAAACAAACCGGGCTGGCTGGACGACACCCAGAATGATTCCCTCATTGTCTGGGATAAAAAAGGCACGTATGTCCTGACTTTCCTTTCCACCAGCCTTCAGGACAATAGCAACGCCCAACGAATCATGGGTGAAGTATCACGCATGGTTTATGAGTGGATGCAGGACAACCTGTACCAATAGATACAGACTGAATTCAGTCTGATTTTGACCTCGATGATTCATCGAGGCTTTTTCCGTTTTGTCCAGATTTGATTCGCTCAAGTGGGCAAATAGAGTCTGCCATGAAAAAAGCCTGCCAGACAGGCAGACTTGAATGGGTTTTGAAAGCAGAAATTCAGGGATTTAAATTTGCGGCCCAGGAAAATGGCTGAAAGTCCAGTCTTTATCCGGTTGTCATCCGTTATTTATCCAGCCATTCTGGTATTTATCCAGCCATTCTGGTATTTATCCAGTCATTCTGGTTTAAAGCTGGTCCAGCGTCCAAAGAGGCCGCAGGGCAGAAGCGCATGTTCTCTGGTAATTGGAAGCAGTGTCTCTCCAACTTCAACATATCCGCCAAACTGACGGCCTACAGTTCTTTCTAAGGTCTGTTTGAGAGTCGTCAGTGGAAAGCCTGTGGTGTACAGGTTGACCAGAAAGAACAGGGCATTGTCACTGAGCAGGTCTTTGGCCTGGTTAATCAGTTCGAAGATATTGTCTTCCAGCTTCCAGACTTCACCATTCGGACCTCGGCCATAGGAAGGCGGATCCATAATAATGCCGTCATATTTACGGCCGCGCCGTTTTTCACGGGCGATAAATTTCATGACATCGTCCACCAGAAAGCGAATCTTTTTGTCTTCCAGATGGTTGAGTTCCATATTTTCTTTCGCCCAGGCATTGATGCCTTTGGACGCATCCAGATGGACGACTTCATCAGCCCCTGCTTTAGCAGCAGCCATCGTTGCACCACCCGTATAGGCAAACAGATTCAAAATTCTCACCGGCCGCTCTGGATGGTCGGCTTTGGCCTGACGGATGGTATTCATGATGAAATCCCAGTTGGCAGCCTGTTCGGGAAACAGGCCGGTATGTTTAAAGCCAGTTGGCGAAATTTTAAAGCGAAGATCTTTGTAGCCGATAGTCCAGAATTCCTTGATCGGCTTTTTATATTCCCAGCTGCCACCGCCTTTACTTGAACGGTGGTAAACAGCGTGGGCTTTTTTCCAGTCGGATTCGTCATCGATCGGCCATAAGGCAACAGGATCTGGCCGGCGCAGAATGACATCATTCCAGCGCTCCAATTTTTCCTTGTTACCGGCATCGAGGACTTCGTAATCCTTCCAGTCGGATGCAATCTGATTCATGTACGCTCACCTCTGCTACCAGTATAGACGATCAAAGGCCGCCAAACTGGAACAAAGCCGATCAAACCTGATGGGCCGGCGTAATCAACTGTCCTTGAATGATTTTTTTTTTCGGCTCTGTGGCACAATGTCATTTAGCTAGAAAAATATGACTTTAAACTTTGTCTCAAAATTGAAGACAAAGTGAATGATCGAGACTGAATCCGGTCCTCATCCATTCATATGCACCAAATAAGCACAAAATATATTGATTAATCTGGATGTATTCGTCCAAATAGGTGCACTAAAAACAACTCTTTGATAAGAGCTGCTTTTAAGAAATTAACAAGCACATAACATTCGTTAAATGCGCGTATAACGCACTTATCGGTAAGTGAACCATATCAAACGATTGGGATGGAGATTTCGTTTGAAGCTCCTCTCTGGTCGAACAGGTAGTTTTTCTCTGAGCAGCTCCTCAGTCAGAGCCTGAAACTCCGCTTTTGTAATTTGACGAATCGTTCGATTCTTCGTCCACTTCGGGGTGAACGTGTTCCTGATAGCCCGTATCGCCTTAGTTGTATTGATTTGGTATTCATAAGTTGTCTGATTCTCTTCTTTGTTATCTGATTGAGATGATTCAAGAACACACTTTTTGATCTCGGAAACCAGATTGTAGAAGATAAGGGATGAATAAATCTCCTGAATGATGTATTCTGCTTTTATCGAGTGGATACGTTTCATTCCTATTCCATATTTAAGCCAGGAGAAACTCTGCTCGATTCGCCACCTTAGGTGGTAAATAAATCCAAGAGCCTCCGGAGGAAATTCTGCTTCATCCAGATTGGTAATCAGTCCTTCCCAGACGTTGTCGCCAATCTCGATAGCTACCACCCTGCAGTCAAAATCAATAAATTCAGATTCTTGGTCAATCTGTCTCATTGATTTTTTGACCAGGTATTTCATCTGGGGGTTTTCTTTTTCCCCTTTTCTTTGGTGGTGGGTAAGAATGCGGCTGATCTGCTGGTCTTCTGTATGGTCAAGCTCTGTATAAGTCAGGCAGCTATACTCTCGTTCTTTCATACGTATGAGGTATTTGTGCCCTAAGGATTCAATAAGCTTACATAATGGGTAAGAGAAATACCCTCTGTCCATGACAAAGAGAAATGTCTCGCCAGGATAAGCTTCATGAATCTCCTTGACCATTTTCATAGCAGCGCCCCGTTCGTCTTTGGACCTCTGGTCTTGAGTGACGATGGCTAAAAATTTGTCATTAAGTACGTCATAGGCTGCGTTAACGTGAATACCGGCCCGGATAATGTTTTCCTTGTTCTTGGTATAAATGATGTAGTCAGGTTCATCTTCATTTGGCGCAACAGGTTCATTGGTTCCGTCAAAAGCGATTACCCTGTGTTCTTTATATTTTTTATCCATGGAATAAAGTGCCAATGTGGTTTTGTGCAGTGCTGAAAATACGCTGACTGGAGTTTTGGTTTTTGTCTGAACAAGTGCTGAAGCAGATGGTCTTACACTGCCCATGCCGAAATAGTTCATGGACAAATCGGAGAGTGTTGCCCCATTCCCGATAATGGATGTATTCAGGAAATGGAACAAGTTTATTTTTGATGATCGATAATGACTGCGTGAGAAAGCTCCTGTTTCAGAAGCAAGAATCTTCTCCTGTTTGTAGGCAAATTCCTCAAGGGATTTCATGAATTTTTGATAAATCACCGACGGCGAAGTAACTTTAGTTGCCATATTTTCCTCCTTATAAAGTTATGTTTTCAACGTGATAAGGATTAAATTAGATAATTATGGAGCTATTGTCAAAGTTAATTTTCGTTAAACCAGAAAACATAAAATCCACCATCTGTACACGGATGGTGGACAAAAACTAAGCTAAATGACATTGCTCTGTGGCATGAAAGAAACTTCATGACTTGGAAGCCAGATGCCGGAATGAAAAAGGTGAATGGATAGGCTTTGTTTTCAATGTAGAAGAGAAGAGAGCAATGCAGGGCGAATGCAGCGAAGAGAGGATGAAGAGAGGATAATGAGAATGCAAATCAAATCCAGAAGAACAGCTGGAATTAATTTGTGCAAGGGGAGTTGTGGAGAGGGGATAGAAGAGTTGTGGGGAAGGGACAGAAGATGGAAAAAGAATTTCCAATTCTGTCCGGTTCATCTGAACAGATAATTTGAGAAATCAGCATAAAATTGAAATGGTCAGGTTTCTGGAGGCTCGGAAACCAAGACAGTTTCGCGAAAATACGCAATCCAAATCCAGGATATCTCAAAAATCGAAAAGACAGAAAGCAGGATCAGGCGATTCAAAGCTTAAAGAAATTCATCAGACAAACCAGAAGGATGAAAACTGAACTTAGAGGTTTTGATTGTCATGAGCAGGTTTGATGAATTTTTTTTCATTCAGGCAAGGATAAGTCATCTGTAAATGGAGGCAGTCCTTTTTGAAATGCGCGGGCAATCTTGCCCGTTGACATAAAGAGAAATGAAATAATAAAGATGTCCTGAAAAGAATAGAAAGGATACACTGCCATGTTTGTACAGTTAATCTGTAAAGATCGTACTCAGGCTCAGATGGATGAGCTTTATGAAGTTTTAGGTGCCCTTGCTGCCAGAGAAGGGGTACAGATTGAAGACCGCGGCCATGATGTAGAAATTCTGGTCTGCCCACAGGGTAAAATTGTCGCGATCGAAGAAGGCAAAGACATGATTCTTTCGGCCAATACCCGTCAGGGCGGCCCCGGATTCCATGCATTTGTGGTGGATCTGTTCAAAGACATTCAGGAAGAAATTCCGGGTGACTATGAAATGATCGATGATACGGAATATGACAAGGACGGAGACTTTGACCGCCTGGTTTCACTTTACGAAAATGAGCTTGACTATGTACGCAAGATGATTCTCGAAGATCCCCAGTTCCGTAATAAGAACTATATGTTTGATGAAACCTACTATCTGCCAAAAGCAGAGAAAGGCAAAGTTTTAACCGCCACCGGTGACATGGATGAAGATGAATTTAAAACCAAGAACCTTTCTGATCTGATGGACCATTTCTATGTCTGGAACAACTGGGATCGGGATGCCCGGTTCTATCGCAATGCAGCCTTAACCCTGCTTGCCAAAGAAGGCTATGGTCAGTTTTCCAAGATGAATGACCAGACCGAAAAAATTGCAGACGAAATCTGCGATGATCTCGAAATTGCCTTCCGGATGGATCCGTCGCTTCCATTACCTTTAAAGGCATACGATGAGTTATGCAAAACTTTAGGTCGTGAAAACAAATTAGAAGGTGCAATCGGAATGGACCGGGAAGCTGTTCAATATCGGACACGCGAAGTCTACCATGTTTTTGAAGATGCGAAGGTTGTCGCTCCGGGTACTGCTGAGAGAAGCTATGACCCCGCTACACAGTCCGTTTTCCTGATGGCCCCCTATAGTGAAGATGAAGAGTGGAACTGGCTGATTCAGGCTTCCAAGCAGCCTTCCATTCTTCCGGATCTGGAAGCAGTCCAAGCCGTTGAACCGATTCATGAAGAAGACGGCCGTGTGATCTGGCTGGATGAATACGAACAGGATGGAATCCGTTATCTGGATGCCATTATCCGTGATGATGAACGCTACCTGTATCTGCATGTGCTTTGCAAGAGCATTGCCGAACAGAGCTATCTTCGCTCCTGTATTTTACAGTCTGGCTTTTATGCCTGATTTTAAGGCTGCATCCTATTTTTCCATCGGCCCAATTTCGTGCCAGCGGATGAATTGCATGCCAAAATCCGAACAACAAATTGAACTGGGATCTTTGCTGATCCCGGTTTTTTTCTGCTCTGTAATCCAGCCGCAGACAGTCAGTGGTGATGTGCTACAATGAAAATTCAGGCAGGATCTGCATCCGCTGCAATTGGGTACAGATCCTATACCGTTTAATTATAAATAGAACAGGAGACCAGGAAGTTATGGAACCTTTAATGGATACGCTCAATGCCAGACAGAAAGAAGCAGCTCTTTGCACGGATGAGCATGTACGCATTATCGCTGGTGCGGGCAGCGGCAAAACCCGGGTTCTGATGGCGCGGATTGAATATCTGCTCAATGAACTCGGCGTCTTTCCCAGCAGGATCCTGGCGATTACGTTTACCAACAAGGCGGCCGCTGAAATGCGCCATCGTCTGCAGCAGCAGTGTCCGCAAGATGCACCGCATGTCCGAATTTCAACCATTCATGCTTTATGTGTCCGTATTTTGCGCGAAGATGCACATAAGATTGGATTCGCGAAAAATTTTACGATTCTTGATCCGGATGACCAGCGGGCCTTGCTGAAAAGATTTTACAAAAATCATGGTCTCAGCTCGAAAGATTTTCCCTATGCCAGAATGCTTGGCTGCATTTCGCGCTGGAAATACAATGGCATCTCCCCAGAAAGTATTCTGGATGATGCCGACTATGGCCTGGAACAGATTCAGGGACAGATTTATCGGGAATATCTCGATGAACTGGACGCAATGAAAGCGATGGATTTTGATGATCTGCTGCTCAAAACAGATTTGCTGCTGAAGACCAGTACACGGGTTCGCACAAAATGGCAGAACCGCCTGGACTATCTGCATGTCGATGAATTTCAGGATGTAGACCCTGTCCAATACGACATTATCAAAAACCTCACCCGCCAGGATGCCATTCTTTGTGTGGTTGGCGATCCGGACCAGACCATTTATACATGGCGGAATGCCAGTATCGGCATCATCATGAATTTCGAAAAGGATTTTACGCCCTGCAAGACCGTTATTCTCGATGAGAACTATCGGTCAACGAAAACAATTCTGGATGCGAGCAATGCCCTGATCCGCAATAACCGCAACCGGGTTAAGAAAGACTTGTTTACGAATAGTAAAGAGAGCTTCCCTTTGCAGTTTAATGAGTCTGATGATGACGAATCCGAAGGATTTTTGATCGCCCGCCGGCTCAATACGGAACACAAAAGCAAAAAATATCAGTGGAAAGATATGGCTGTTCTGTATCGGTCCAACTATCAGTCACGGGCTATTGAAAAGGGACTGCGTTTCTTACAGATCCCGTACCGGATTTTTGGCGGCCTTCGCTTCTATGAACGCAAGGAAGTCAAAGACATTCTGGCGTATTTAAGACTGCTTTCTTCGCCGACCGAAGATGACCATAAACAGCGTTCGCTTGATCTTGCAATAGAAAGAGTGATTAATGCTCCAAGACGGGGTATCGGGGAAAAATCCGTGGACGATATCCGGGCAGAAGCATTAAGCCGGGATGTGAATATGCTTGAAGTCATGCGCAATCCCCAGACGCTCAAACCGGCCTTAACAAAAAAAGCCCAGAAATTTGCGGCCATGATCGATGAACTGAAGTCCAGGCTCAGTCTGTATACCAATCCTGAAGATCTTCCATATATTGTCAACGATATCCTGGATGTAACCGGATACGATACCCTGCTTGAAGAGATGGAAGATGGTGAGGACCGACTGAAAAACGTTAAGGAAATCCAGCAGGACATTGAAGCGGCACTCTCACAGGAGGGCGTCGAAACTCTGGATGATTATCTTCAGCAGGTGACCTTGCTTTCCGAAAAGAACGAGCTTGATCAGAATCCGGATGTCGTGACTTTGATGACGGTGCATGCGGCCAAGGGAACGGAATTTCCGGTGGTTGTTCTGGCTGGCCTCAACGATGGAATTTTCCCCAATGACCGGGCGATCAGTGAAAGCGGATCTGCAGGTCTGGAAGAAGAGCGCCGGCTGATGTATGTGGCCATGACCAGAGCCAAAGAGCATCTGTACCTCAGCTGGAACCATGGCTTCAGCTACCAGACAGGCCATGCAAAAATGCCTTCCCGTTTTCTGGATGAAATTCCAGAGGAGTCTGAAGAAAAGAAAGAAGAAAAGAAGGCCCAAAAGAAGTCTGCAGCCTCGAAAGCCGCCCCTTCGAGTACGCAAGCCTCAACTGGCGCAAACCGCGCAGCTGCCCAAAGGACATCTTCATCACAGCCCAAAACAGATCCAGTCAAGAGTGCCCGGACGCTTGATGCAAGACGCAGACAGACTTCCAAAAAAAGTAAAGTCCGTCCAGGAACGATTGTTTCGCATCCAATGTTTGGTCAGGGGGTCGTGCTGGAAGCCAATGGATTTATCATTACTGTCCAGTTTGGAAGTGCGTTTGGCACCAAGAAAATCAGTAAAGATTATCTGACTTTCCAGGGACAGGATCAATGACCACTCAAAAAGCTGGCTGCAATACAACTGGTGATCCCTGCAACCAGAAGCCAGTCAGCCAGAAGTCAATCAAATGAAAAGCCTTGCCGCTGGCAACTTCCAGGCTGAATCCAGGCTTAGACGCAGAAGAATCTGGCTGGCCTGAATCAAAAGAAAGGTAAGGAAATACAAGGTAATATAAGGGAGTACAACAAAAGAAAAGAGTGAAAAACATGCCCTATAGGATGGATTGCCTGTCTTGTCGAGTCAGGCGGCTGATAACGCAGATTGCTGAAATTTTTATCCTGGCTCTGGCTGGGATTGTCATTGGGACTATTG
Source organism: Allobaculum sp. JKK-2023 (assembly GCF_034745455.1). Lineage (NCBI taxonomy): Bacteria > Bacillati > Bacillota > Erysipelotrichia > Erysipelotrichales > Erysipelotrichaceae > Allobaculum > Allobaculum sp. JKK-2023. The sequence goes on from NZ_JAYERV010000003.1 coordinate 2,925,507, forward strand.
TTTCCTTATTTGAAGTCCTGTTTGTTAAAGTCCTGAACCAGGTGACGTGGTTTCATCAGAATTATGGCAACTGTCTTTGGCTGTTTACGCTGCCGATTGTTGGAATGCTGATTGTCTGGATGTTTGAGCGCTTTGGCATCAAAGCCAGACAGGGAATTGGCCTGGTTTTCAAGGTGAATCAAGGGACGGAAAAAGCCCTGCCCAAGCGGATTGTGTTCATGATGATGATCAGCACCTGGCTTTCGCATCTGGCCGGAGCTTCCGTTGGCAAAGAAGGGGTTGGGATGCAGATTGGTGCGGTCGTCTCCAACACGATCAGCCGTCAGCTGCCTTATTTCAGGGAACGGAAAACAATTTTTTTGATTACTGGTATGGCCGCTGGCTTTTCCGGGCTGTTTGGAACCCCCTTTACGGCGGTGTTTTTTGCGATGGAAGTTCTGGTCAGCGGTGTCATTGAGTATCGGGCTCTGGCTCCGGCTCTGGCAGCCAGTTTGAGTGCGGCTGGAATCGCCCGCTTGTGCGGCCTTGGCAAAGAAGCCTTTTTGCTGCCGTATTCGTTTGAAATAGGTCTGGTGCATGATTGCTGGAAACTGGCGATTCTGGGCATCCTTTTTGGTCTTGTCGGCGGCTTTTTTGCCTGGTGTATGCATCAGGCGCATCACTATTTCGATCATTCCAGATTGAATCCGTATTACCGAATTGCTTTCTTTTCAGTGGGACTTGCGGGGCTGCTATGGCTTTTCTATGATGGCCGTTATTCGGGATCTGGTGTCAATCTGATCACTTATGCCTGCACCGGCAATCAGATTTATCCGTGGGATTTTGCGCTGAAATTTGGATTGAGTGTTCTGTCCCTCTCTATGGGCTTTATCGGCGGGGAAGTCACGCCGCTGTTTGCGATCGGGGCAAGTCTTGGCGCAATCCTTGGCCCATTGTTTGGCTATCCGCCTGCGTTTGGCGCTGCTCTTGGCTATGCTGCGGTATTTGGGGCCGGAACGAATACCTGGCTGGCGGCAATGATGGTCGGAATGGAAATCTTCGGAATGAATTTCTTTCCGTTTTTCTTTGTCTGCTGCTCGGCTGCTTATCTGGCCAATGGCAACCTGTCTATCTACAGTCTGCAGCGCCGGCTGGATGTCGTCTTCAAACCGATTGAATATCCCAATTCGATCAATGCTGCCAATCGGGCGGTAGATAATCGGGGGATGGATAAAGAGAAACAGGCAGGTCAGGCGAGCTGATCAGAAGTTCGAGCTGATCAGAAGTTCGAGCTGATCAGAAGTTCGAGCTGATCAGAAGTTCGAGCTGATCAGAAGTTCGAGCTGATCAAAAGCTATGGTATGCTTCTGGATCTTCATGTCTGTTGTCGGGTTTGGCGCCCTTTGTTTGTAGACGCCTTTGGCTGCTCTGGCCAGAATAATAAATAAAAGCACGAGACAGGCGAACCATTCGCAAAGCGTTGTGAGAGTTTTCTTTTGCTTGAAAATCATGGGCATTCTGCATTTCGGGATGTCCTTTTTGTGTTTTTTGTCTCATCTTGGCTCGCTTGGAAAAGCCGGGCAGATCTTTGCTACAATATAAGTTGGTATTTTTTGCCACGCTTCTCTGGCCAGAATTGTTTCCTGCTTTTTTCAGGGGAAATTGTCCTCTTTTTAAGTCGGTTTTAATTCTGGAATCGGATTGTATAATCCTCCAAGAGAACGAGAAGACTGGCAGGACAGAGTCTGTCTGAGAAGCAGGGCAGAGTCTGTCAGAAAATTAGAAAAGAGGTGCCTTCATGTCTGAACAAGAACGGATTGAAGAATTGCGCAGACTTCTTGAAAAATATGCGATTGAATACTATGTCGATGACAACCCGAGTGTTTCGGATTTTGAATATGACCGTCTTCTGGAAGAACTTCAGGATTTAGAGTCCAGACATCCTGAACTGTATGATCCAAACTCACCCAGCCAGCGGATTATCGGTAAGGTACTCAATGGCTTTGAAAAAGTCGTTCATGCCCAGCGCATGCTTTCTTTAAGCGACGTCTTCAATCAAGAAGAGCTGAAAGCCTTTGTAGAGCGCATCTGGAAAGATTTTCCCGATGCCACATTTATCTGTGAATACAAATTCGATGGTCTGGCCATGGCGCTGATGTATGAAGACGGCCGTTTCGTCCGGGCCGTGACGCGTGGGGATGGGGATGTTGGCGAGGACGTTACGGAAAATGTCCGGACCATTCCATCGATCCCGATGCAGATTCCTGAAAAAGGGCCGGTTGAAGTGCGCGGCGAAGTGTATATGCCAAAAGCCAGCTTTGAAGCACTCAACAACCTGCAAGAATCACTCCATCTGCCTTTATTTGCCAATCCGCGCAATGCGGCCGCCGGAACGATTCGCAACTTGGATACAGGTGTAGCCCGAAAGCGCCGGCTTGATATGTATCTGTACTACTTTACCAATGGCGAACGCTATGGGGTGCACAGCCAGAAAGAGGCACTGGAAGCCATGAGCCGCTTGCATTTCCGGGTGAGTGATGCGTGGCGTGAGTGCCATTCCTTTGAGGAAATCTGGAAGTTTATCGAAGAAACAGGCCAGAAGCGGGCGAGTCTGCCTTTTGAAATTGATGGCGTTGTCGTCAAGCTCAACCGGTTTGACCAGCAGCAGATTCTCGGAACAACCGCTAAAGCGCCAAAATATGCCACGGCGTATAAATTTCCGGCGGAAGAAGTTGAAACCAGGCTGCTTGATATTACCCTGACTGTCGGCCGCACGGGCAAGATTACGCCAAATGCGGTTCTTGAACCCGTGCGCGTAGCGGGCACGCTGGTTTCTGCGGCAACCTTGCACAATGCCGACCGCATTGCCCAATATGATCTGAAGATCAATGACCGGGTCATTATCCGCAAAGCCGGCGATATTATTCCGGAAGTCGTCAAAGCTCTGCCTGAAAAACGCGATGAAACTATCCGCGATTTTGTCTGGCCGCAAGATTGTCCAGTGTGTGGATCCAGACTGGTCCGCCTGCCGGATGAAGCGGATACGTATTGTGTCAATCCGGACTGCCCGGCCAGAATTCTGGAAAGTATTATTCACTTTTGCAGCCGAGATGCCATGGATATCGATGGCATGGGGTCCAAACGGGTAGCCTGGCTGCATGAACACGGCTATGTCAATTCGATTGAAGATATCTACCGCCTGCATGAACGGCGTGATGAACTGCTCAGCCACAAGGGCTGGTCCGACAAAGGAACCGACAAGCTGTTGGCCGGTATTGAAGCCAGCAAGAAACAGCCATTATCCCGGCTTTTATTTGGCCTGGGCATCCGGCAGGTTGGCTCCAAGGCGGCTAGACTGCTCGCTCAGGAGTTTGGAACGATGGATGCCTTGATGGACGCCAGTGAATCCAGACTGGCGGCGATCAATCTGATTGGCGAAGTATCGGCCAGAAGTATTCGCAGCTTCTTTGATCAGAGCGAAAATCGTGCCCTGATTGATTCCTTAAAAGCCATGGGCGTCAACATGAGCGAACCAAAAGTTGAAAATGCTGCCCCGGATAATCCATTTGCAGGCAAGACCGTCGTTCTGACCGGAACGCTCAGCCAGATGGGCCGCTCCGAAGCCAAAAAGATGCTGGAAGATCTGGGCGCCAATGTTTCTGGATCTGTTTCCAAAAAGACGGATCTGGTCATTGCCGGTGAAAAAGCAGGAAGCAAACTGACAAAAGCCAATGATCTGGGCATTCCAGTCTGGGATGAAGAACGTTTTTTGCGTGAGGTTCATCGTGGATAGCAGAATCAAAGCGTGGACAGTCTGCAGGCAGACAAGAACTTCAAAGTCTTTGCTGAGTCTTTGCCTGGTGCCGATGCTGGTGCTGGCCGGCTGTTCCAAGCAGACAGTCCAGCAGACCTCTAAACCGCTCAAACCTGGTGATTACGCAGCCATTTTGCCGTATCAGACCAGTGATACCCGGGCCAAGCATATTGGTCTGATCAGTGATATTGATATCCGGACGCAGTTAGAGCAAGGGTTGATGGACATCAGCAAAGACTATTTCGATCCAGATACCCATGCCTACGTCAATCATAAGTATCTCGACTATGATGAACTGGATGCTTCCGATGGCAGCCGGGGTCTTTTGGGAACGCTTCGCGATGATAACCCCAATGGACTCAATCCAGGCGCGGATGAAGATTTTGATACGGGCAACGGCCTTGTGAAAGGGCAGATTCTGGTTGCTGATTTGTATGAGCTGGACTTCTTTTCCGGAAATGCGCTCGATGGTATTGCCATTGGTCTGGCTGTAACGGATGCGGTGGAACAAGATGGGGTGCGCTATGAGATCACTCCGGAACGTCTGCGTGATTTTGTCCAGGCTTCCGGCACGAAGATTGTTTCCTACATGCGCGAGCGTTTTAATGATGTCACCCCCAATATTCCGATTTTAGTGGCAGCCTATGAACTCAACACAGATGAAAATGACTCCTCCAAAGGCGGCTATGTCTATGCTGAGTTCTTTGATGGAACCCGCACGACCGATAAGGCGATTTCTGAAGAATATCTGCTGGTGCCCTCCACGGCCTTCAGCCAGGCGCAGCCGGAAATGGCTTCGCAGTTTGAAACCTTCCGGGCTGACGTTGCGCAGATCCTCTCGGATACAACCTACACGACAGGTGAGGCCAAGATTCAGGATGGTTCCGTACAGAAACTGACCCTGACCATTACGGCTCATGGCAAGACGGTCGGAGAAATTCTGGCGGTGATTCAGTCAGTCCGCGAGTATCTGTCTATCTTTGAATCGGAAAACTGTGCCTATAAAGTTATAATCAAAAACAATGGGGATATCTGTGCGCTGATGGATCGTGAACCTGACAGCAAGTCCGTTCAGGTTCTGACGACGTACTAGATTCACCGCAAAAATCCATCCATCCCGGATGGATCGTGCCCTTTTTGGATGGACCGGCCAAAAGCGGCATGAAAAAGCTTGAATCGCAGGCCTGTGGACCATTCATTGATTCATGAAGAATGGACTTCATGAATCAAAAGAGTTGGCAAAACAGGAAACGATAAAAGAAGAGCCGGTCTGGTTCTGAAAGAAGATCAGAATCGTTTGTGATAAAGAAAGGCGAACCATGGAAAAGTTTTCAAATGAATACTTTCGCAAGCTTGCCAACGATCTGAAGTTTGATTTAAGCAATGAAGAGATCGAAGAGCTGAAGAAAGATTTTGTTGAAGTGGAAAAACAGGTTGAACTGTTTGAGACCATTGATACCGAAGGCGTCGAGCCGATGGTCTATCCTTTTGAAGCCCCGACAGCCTTCCTGCGCGAAGATGTTGTGGCAGACGTTCTTGACCAGAAAGAAGCCCTGGAGAATGCACCAGACGTGCGGATGGGCCATGTACATGTGCCAAAGGTGGTGAAATAAAATGGAAAGCAAACTTACTCCAAAACAGTCGGCAGAGCGCATTCAGGCGCTGCAGCCAGTTTTGAACGCAGCCATTACCATCGTGGAAGAACCGGAAGAAAATCCAAATCAGGGTCCTTTAGCGGGTGTGCCCATCGTATTGAAAGACAATATTTCGACCAAAGGCATCCGGACAACGGCCAGTTCGAAAATTCTCGACAACTACGTGCCGGTATATGATGCAACGATCACCAGAAAGTTAAAAGAAGCTGGCGGTGTCATTGTAGCCAAAGCCAGCATGGATGAATTGGGCATGGGTGGCACCAACCGCAATGCTCTGATCGGTCCAGCCCACAACCCCTGGAATCCAGCTCACATTACCGGTGGATCTTCCGGCGGCAGTGCAGCCTTGATTGCAGCCGGCACGACACCCTTGGCGATCGGTACGGATACGGGTGACTCGATTCGAAAACCTGCCGCGTATTGCGGTGTGATCGGGGTAAAACCAACGTATGGACGGATTTCCCGTTACGGCATTATTCCTTATGCTTCCAGTCTGGACACCGTTGGATACTTTACAACCAATATCCGCGATGCGGCCGAGGCACTGGAAATCACAGCCGGCCGCGATGACCATGATATGACCTCTTCCTTCCTTCCGGTTGAAGCGTATGCCAGAAACCTCAACCCAGATCTGAAAGGCCAGAAGATTGGTGTCTTCAAGACTGTCTTAGACCGGGTCAGTGATCCAGTGATTCATCAGGCGTTTGACAATCTGGTTGAACAGATCAAAAGAGCCGGAGCCCAAGTGGTGGATGTCGAAATGGATACGAAGCTGATGGAGCTGATTGCCCCCATCTATAAAACCATTGCCAATGCCGAAGCCACTGCTAACCATTCCAACCTGGATGGCATCCGTTTTGGCGAACGCAAACCTGGCGGCAGCGTCGAAGAAGTGATGACCAACTCCCGTACGGCCGGCTTCTCCAGCTATGTTCGCGCCCGTTTCGTCATTGGTTCCTACTCCTTGTTTGAAGAAAACCAGGATCGTCTGTTCCGCAAGGCCCAGAAGATCCGTCGTCTGATCGTTAAAGCTTACGCAAAATTATTTGAAACCGTTGATGTTATTCTCGCCCCTGCAGCCGTGACAACGGCTCCACTGATCGAGCAGAGCAGTGATGTCCGTTTTGGAGCTGACCGTTTTGAAGAAGAACATCTGCAGCTGGCCAACTTCTCCGGCTATCCATCATTAACCATGCCTCTTGGCCTGGAAGACGGTCTGCCGTTTGGAATCAACCTGACTGCCAGAGCTTTCGAAGAACAGGAACTGTTCAACGTGGCTGCCGGCATTGAAGAGCTGATCGACTGGAAGGAGGAACCCGCAAATGTCTGAGTACCAGGTAACCATCGGAATTGAGATCCATTGCGAACTCAAGACAAAAACCAAAATGTTCTCCGGGGCGCCAACCAGCTTCGGTGAAGTGGCAAATACCCAGACCTCGGTGATTGACCTTGGTCATCCAGGATGCCTGCCCTGTGTCAATAAAGAAGCCGTCCGTCTGGCGATTAAAGCGTGTGGCGGGCTGCACTGCACGATTGATCCGCTGGTAAAATTTGACCGGAAAAACTACTACTATTCCGATCTGCCAAAAGGCTTCCAGATTACCCAGCAGTTCCATCCAATCGGAAAAGATGGCTATGTTACCATCCAGACAGAAGATGGCCCCCGCCAGATTCGTGTTGAACGGATCCATATGGAAGAAGACACAGCCAAACAGTTCCATAAAGAAACCGGAACATATATTGACTTTAACCGGGCCGGAACACCGCTGGTTGAAATCGTTTCCCGTCCGGATATGCATTCCGCTGCCGAAGCAGCTGCCTATGTCGAAGCCTTGCGCCGCATTCTGTTCTATTTGAATGTATCCGATGTCAAAATGGAAGAAGGTTCCATGCGCTGTGACGTGAACATTTCAATTTCCAATGACCCCGAAAAGTTGGGAACCAAAGTTGAAATCAAGAACCTGAACTCCATTGCCAATGTCCAGAAGGCAGTTCAGGCTGAAATTGAGCGTCAGACGGCTTTGCTCGAAGCCGGTGAGCCGATTGAACAGGCAACACGTCGGTTTGATGAACCAACCAAGGCAACGGTTCTGATGCGTAAAAAAGAAGGCACCGTGGACTATAAATATTTCCCGGAACCCAACATTTTCCCAATCCAGCTCGATCAGTCCTGGATTGATTCGATTCTGAACAGTCTGGAAGAACTGCCAGAAGCCCGGATGGCCCGTTTCCAGAAAGATTTTGGTCTTTCTGAATACGACAGCTCCGTACTGGTCAATGACCGTGACATGGCTGACTTTTATGAAGAGGTCATGAAAACAGCCAGAGAGGCCAAGAAGGCTGCCAACTGGGTCATTGTTGAAATGGCCGCCTGGCTCAATAAAAACAACCTCAGTTTTGCCAAAAATCCAGCTTCTGCTGCCGATCTTGCCAGTCTTGTCAACCTGATTGATGAAGGAACAATTTCCGGCAAGCAGGGCAAGGAAGTCTTTGAAGACGTGATGAAGGGTAGAAAGCCTGAAGAAGTCATCAAGGAAAAAGGAATGCAGCAGGTTTCTGATGACTCCACATTAATCGCGATGATCAACCAGGTGCTTGATGAGAATCCAAAGTCGATCGAAGACTTTAAGAACGGTAAAAAGCGTGCCGTTGGATTCTTGATGGGCCAGGTGATGAAAGCGTCTAAAGGACAGGCGAATCCCAAAAAAGCCAACGGTCTGCTTGTTCAGGAGCTCTCAAAGCGATAAAATACAGTTTCGAAAGAATTCACCCGGATTCCTGCCCGACTTATCCAATGTGATATAGTAGGGACACCATGGAGGTCAGAGTAACATGTCAGGTACACCCGCAAAACGAAAACGTCTGAGCAAGCCAAAACGTCAGAAGGTCAAACAGGGCCATAAACTCGTCTGGCTTACGCTCGTGATTATCCTGGTTCCGGTTCTTGTCATTGGCTATGTGCTGCTGACCAGTGCAAAAGAAAGCGATCAGCCGGTTGAAGGCAACCGCTTCGGTCCCAATGATCTGAATCCGAAAATTCAGGAAACGCAGCTTGATTCCATTCAGAATGAACTCATGCAGATTGGTGGCATGGAAACAGCCACAATCGATCTGAAAAGCGCAACGCTGCGCGTTCATCTGAATATGGTCGATTCAGCTGACCAGAACACGCTGGAAGCTGCAGCCCATCAGGCTTACAACATTATCAATGAATATCTGCCGATTGAAACGTATTTCACCAACTCGGCAGAAGGAAAGAACTACGATCTGGAAATTGACTCCTACAACTACATCGTCGATGACAACCACCCAGTCGATAACTGGCGCTTTGTCAAAGTATCCAAAAGTGGTGCCGGTGATCAGGTAACGGATATTATCACCCAGCCGCGCAACGCCGACCTTGCGGAAGCAGTAAAAAATCAGGATATCCAGACACCAGGAACCAGTGATCCAGCCGCTGCCCAGGCCGAAGGAGGAGCTGAAGATACGACGGGAGATGAATACGTCGACCAGGAGTATGTTGAAGGCTATTACCAGTAGTCATCCACAAAAAAACAATCTGGAACTGAACTGAAACAATCTAATATAGATTGTATACAGATCGAAATCCAATGAACTTTCAAAGGCTGTCTTCCAAGCGGAGGACAGCCTTTTTAGACTTTACAGGCATTCTTCACCCTGGCAGAGCACTGCGGGCAAGAAGGTGTGTTTGATGTGCAAAAAAAGAACGAACCAGACGCGGCAGTCTCAACTCTGTGAGAGTTGCAGTCTTCAAAAGAAGGCCTTTGCGTGGTTCGTTCTTTTTGCTTCTGCATCAGCAGATATAAAGCCATGTCGGTACGCGCCAGATGATCGCGTGGATCCGTTTGGATCACGGATAGAAATCGGCCTGCGACAGGCTTTTGATGATCAGAGTATAGTCAATCCATTCGTAATGTGGTTGCCATATGCTCATAGTCCTGTTAAGAACAATCCGACAGGGATGATCATTATCGGTGGAAAAGAAAAGAGGACCAAAAACCGCCAGAAATACGAATCGGCCATTGTGACAAGAAACAGCCCACTCTCTGTAAAGAGGCAAGCGCTCTATCAAAGCCGGAGCTGTAATTGACCTCAAAATTGGGAAAGGGGATATCAAAACACCAAAATTCAGGCGAATTTTTCCTTAAAAATTGGCGGTTTTATATACAGTTTGGATGACAGAGTTCAAAATATGGTTCATAGAGTTTTGTTAGAAAGAGGTTTATCGTATGGAAAACGAAAACAATCATATGCCTGCTGATGATCAGAGCAGGGAGGAAACATTTAATGTCAGCGCTTTGTCAGAAGATAAAGGGGCAAAGTCCATCAACCAGAACCAGAACCATACCGATACAGAAGAAACTGAAATGGAAGATGTAAAACCGGAAGAAGCAGACAACTTTGAAGCTGAAACGGCAGGTAAAACAGATGAAGCAGATGAAAATACTCAGGATGAAGATAGTGAAAATGCAGGGGCAGATTTTCTGCCGATGATCATTAAATCTATTGAAGAAGAGGAACTCAGTGATCTCGAAAAGAAAAAACAGGCAGCCGATAAAACCATTCTTGGATTTGCCGCCACAGCCGCCGCAACCGGAGCCCTTCCTCTGCCATTAGCAGATACTCCGCTTCTGATTGCTCAGCAGATTGCGATGGTTGCCCGCATTACCGATATTTATAAACTCAACCTGAAGAAAAGCGGTCTGAAGTCCCTTGTTTTCACTGTACTTGGCGTATCTGGAACAACTGTTCTTGGCAAAACCATCACCGGGTCCTTATTCAAGGTTATTCCGGGAATCGGATCCATCGGTGGAGCAGCTGTATGCGGATCGACTGCTGGTGTTCTGACTGCAGCTCTGGGTAAAGCTTACTCTGAAATCTGCCAGTCTGTTCTTGTTGGTGATCTCGATGAAGATGATCTGTTTGGACCTGAAGGCAGACGCTTGCTCGAAACATCCTTCAAAAACCATCTTCGCCTGGAAATGGACCAGAAAAACGAAGAAGAAAAAGCCAAAAATGACGTTCTCAAACAGGTTTCCATTCCAGCTGATGAAGATCCAATTGAGATGAAAACAGCCAGCATGCCTGAAGCAGATAACGCGGCACAAACAAGCACAGAAGAAGAAACAGAAACTGATCCGGCAGACAAAGTCCAGCCAACAAAGACTCCATCTGAACCAGACGCTTAACTTTGAGTAGACGAATAAAGTTTGAACAGTCACCAGGATTTATTCCTGGTTTTCTTTTAGGGGATACCTGTATTGTGCGGTTAACGACCATAGGTATGCCATGACTGATCACAATTTGACGACCCCTGAGGCCGATTTTTCGAAAGGAGATTAACCATGAATTTTAAGGAACAAGCCGAATTTGAAAGGGCAAAAGCAGTTCTTGATGATCTCGATGTTCATCTGATTTATAGCTGCCTTGCCGGATCGAAAGCATACGGACGCTCCAGTACGGATAGTGATACTGATATCCGTGGAATCTTTCTTCCAGCTGCTGCTGATGTGCTTTTACAAAAGGATATCGGCACCATCCGCCTCAAAGATGGGGATGTTGAATTCCATCCGATTGCCAAGTTTTTCAAGCTGGCCGCCAACGGGAATCCCAATGTTCTGGAGTGGCTGTTTGTCCGGGAAGACCATCTTTTCAAGATGGATTGCTATGGGCAGAAAATCCGGGAAAACCGCTCGCTGTTTTTAAGCCAGAAACTGTTTTCCTCCTTCTTTGGCTATGCAAACGGAAGCTGGAAAACATTGTCAAAGCTTTTCGAAACGCCAATGAAACCAGGATCCGAGGCCTGGAACAAAGCCAGAAAGCATGCTATGCATATCGAACGACTGCTTGCCCAGCTTGTGCAGATTCTTGAAACCGGAAGCTTCTGTGCCTGGAATCCGGACTATACTGAACCATTTGTGACGCCGGAAAACAGCGAGATACAAAAACCCATCCTGAATCCGGACTATACCTGCTCCTTAAGCAGCCTTCAAAAACGGATCGAGCAGGCGAAAACGGCGGCTATCCTTCCTGAAAAACCAGATTACAAAGCGCTCGACCAGCTTCGTCTTGAAATCATGCAGGATTGGCTCAGAACGTCTCTGAATCTCGGCCCCAAGAATTAATGGAATTTTTACATGAATCCAAGTCGTCCCAAATTTTCTTTACCAATTTTGGCTCATTGTATCAGGGATATATAAATTGTCTCAGAAGGCCATTTGCAGCAGAAGGATCACTTTGATTTTCTCGAAAAGAGAAGATAAACGATAGATAAGGCTGATCACAGAAAAAGAAAACCTGTATATCGTGATGCCGGAAAATTAGAAACGATGGCAGCGGATATACAGGCGGGTCTGGATCAGAACAGGTCGATGATCAATGAGAATTTATCCAGGACGTACCAGGCTAAAGCAAGGTAATACAGGGAACGGAATTTTTTGATGACCAGATCGTATTCATCCGGTAGTCTGCCATCATTGACAATCAGGGCGTGATGGAAGAAGGCCATCAGATCTTCAGCGCCTAACCGGTCCATCTTCAGGTCATCACTCGTTTCAGCCGGGGAAATGGTGACGGTAAAGTTTTGCAGACGATGAAGAATCTCTTTGACAAATGGCAGCAAATGATAGCGCTGATACGGAGAAAGACCGGCGATCAAAGCCAGACACTCTAAAAGCAGTCCCATCTGATAGTCTTTCATGTATTTGTTCTCCAGCTTGCCCGGGCGATAGCCAATGAGCTGGGCAATGCCATCAATCAACAGATCATTGGTCAGTGAGATATTGTTCTTGCTTAAAATGGCAACGGCTGTTCTGGACAGTGTCCTGAAAAGGAACGAATCTTCCGCATAGAACGTATAAATATAGCCTGGAGCCAGGTTCATGAATTTCAAGGCTTCCAGACGTCCCTGTTCAATCTGGCGGATCATGGTCGGCTTATCAAAATCGAGGAAGTAAGCCAGTTTGAGAATCGGGCGGATCATCAGTTCCGTCTGTTCCGTGCAATAAGGAATGTCCTGGCCTGGATCACCAAGGGCAATAATGTCCAGATGATTCATGCCCATTTTCACGGCATCTTCACCAAGCGTGGAGTTGAGAAAGCCGCCATCCGCATAATAATCGTCACCGATTTTAACGTAACTGAAAGCGGGGAAGTAAGCCGCTGAAGCAAGAATCTTATCGATGGCATCCTCTTTGGAAGTCATATCAGCCTTGGTAAAGCGTACGGGCTTGTTGGCAGTCAGGTCCGCTGCCAGGCAGGCATAGTCAATGGGCGAGTTTTTAAAGGCTTCAAAATCGAAAATGCTACCAAAGTTTTCACGCAGGGGCACGACACTTGGACCATTTTTTTGAAAGAGCGAAACAAATTCATTGAAGTCATTGGGTTTAGCTTGGAGGGCCATGTTGCGCTCTGGAAACTGGAACAGGCCAGTGGCGACGGACTGGTTGGAAAAACCATTGATAATCGCATTGAAATCGACGGTTTTATTCATCGCATAAGCCGCTCCGACCAGGGCCCCAATGGAAATGCCGCTGACATAGTCGTATTTTTTCTGCTGCTCAAGCAGAGTGTACAGAGCGCCAATTGTATAACTGCCCCGAGATCCGCCGCCGCCAAGAATCAGGGCATGTCTTGGATCAGACGTGAGGGTCGGCTGACTGGACTTTGGCTGCTGGGCACTGTTTTCATTCTTTGTCTGCACATCCATATGAACAGTAGAAGCGAGGGCTGGATCAGAATCTGGCTTTGAAGTTTCATCTAAAGCAGGATGAACAGAATGAGGTTCATCCGGATTCGTATTTTGTGTAATCATTTTTTGTGTACTTATTTTTTGTGTAGTCATACCTCTATTGTAGTCGTTGTCCATCAAAAACCTCCAAGGTGGCCCAGGTTGAACAATGCGGACGTTGATCCACTCTTCAATCAGACAGGTCTGGCGGAACAGATCTGCAAGAACTGAGGATGAGATCAAGTCAGGGATTTGGAATCAATCAAAATCAAACAGAATTGGCATCAGATGCATGGCTGAAAATTCTGGAAGAAGAGATCAAAAGAAAGTGAAAGGAAAAAGTAAAAGGAAAAACGAAGAAAAAGAGAAGTCTTCTGAACTATCTTTTGGCCACGAAAGAATGATCGCGGGCAATTGACAGAGGTGAATGGTCAGTCTATCATTTTAATCATTACTAAAATGAATGGAACATTGTTTCTGTTCTGGAGGGAATATGATTGAAATCAACCATGTCACCAAACATTTTGGCGACAAAGTCGCGGTTCAGGATCTGACCACTGTGATTCCAGATGGAACCATTACGGGTTTTATCGGTCCAAACGGCGCCGGAAAGACTACGACGATCAATATGTTGACCGGTATTCTCCGGCCTGACGAAGGCGAAATCCTGCTGGATGGTCACAATATCGTTACCGATCCAATCGCGGCCAAAAAATGCTTTGTCCTGGTACCGGACAGTCCGGATGTCTTTTTGCGGCTGACGGGACGCGAATATGTGCAGTTTCTTGGCAAAATTTATGAAGTACCCGCCACGGAAATTGAAGAGAGAATGAATGCACTGGCCAGGGAATTTGAAATGGAAGAGGCGCTTGACGAGCAGATGAAAAGCTATTCGCATGGAATGCGTCAGAAAGCCATCATCATCGGTGCCCTGGTCTGCGATCCGCAAATCTGGTTTCTTGATGAGCCAATGACGGGTCTGGATCCCAATGCCAGCTACCTTCTGAAAGAGAAAATGCGCGAACAGGCCCGCAAAGGAAAGACAATTTTCTTCTCGACTCATGTTTTGGAAGTTGCTGAAAAACTGTGCGACAAGATCCTGCTGATCAACCAGGGAAAACTACGCTATGCGGGAACCCTGGATGGGCTGAAAGAACAGTATCCAGACAGCTCTTTAGAAGAGATCTTCATCAAGGTGGTTCGAAATGAATAAAACCTGGCTGCTGTATAAAACGATGTTTCGTGACGGGTTTAACTTTACCTTCAAAACGAAACAGGGACGCAAGAGTGTTCTGCTTCTGGTCGTCATCTGCCTGGTTGTCCTGATTTATATGGGGATCTACGGGATGATGGCCTGGATGGCTTTTGAGCAGGGGCAGTTTGTGATGACGATTCGCTCCCTGCTGATGATTATCAGTGTTCTGCTGGTGCTCATGCTGATGGCTTCCTTTCCAAGCACCTACTACTTTTCAAAGGATCTGCCTATCCTTCTGGCCATGCCGGTAAAATCCAGGGAAATTATCAATGCCAAGACGCTGATGATCTTTTCGATGGTCGGCCCAATTGTTCTGGCTCTGGTTATGACCTTTGTTGTGGCAGCTGCCAAGTCGAGCATGGTTCCGGCCTTGCAGGCATGGATGCTTTTGATTTATGGACTGTCGAGCAGTGTGGCCACGGTCTTCATTCTGGGCAGTCTGATTGTGCTGCTGATGCGCTTTATCCCGTTTTTTCGAAGTAAAGATAAGTTTGTCATTTTGATGGGCCTGTTTTCTGTGGTTCTGGTGATTGCGATGCTTGCAGCCGTTTATGGCAATATGCCGATGGATGCAGCAGGCAGTGAAGATGATTTTAATGTTGTGGTAGCCTTAGGCGGATCGATTCCGGTTTATCTCTTTCCAGCTGCATGGGCTGCTTTTGAAGGGATTGCTGCTCCTTCACTCTGGACTTTTCTTTTAAATGCGGCTGTTCTGGCGGCCGGTTATGGAATGTTCCAGCTTCTGGTCAGCCGTTTCTATCTGGTGGCTGCAACCAGCGCCATGGGCAGTGCGGCCAAAAAGCACAAAGACAAATCAAACAAGAGAATGTCGGGATCCTTGCTGATGCTGTTTTCACGGGTCGACCTCTATGAATTGATCCGTACTCCGGCCTATTTGAGCAACAATGTTCTTGGAGCCTTCCTGCTTCCGGTTGCCTTCGCAGTTCCGGTGTTTATGATCCTGCACCAGACCGGTCTGGATTCCACGCAGATTTCATTGATGGTGGATTCACTGCTTGAGCAGTATGATCTGTCCTTATTCTGGGTAGCGGTTCTGGTCGGCATGGCAGTCGGCTATCTTGCCGGCGGCAGTACAGCAGTTACCCAGACCGCTATTACCAGAGAAGCCAGTGCGGGGGTAGCCTGGATGAAGAGCATTCCGGTTCCTATGGAAAAGCAGCTGCAGGCCAAGATCAATGTGGCTTTGCTTCTTTCCATGCTCTGCTCGCTGATTCTGATCGGTGTGATTGTCTATATGACAGGTTTTCGGTGGGCTTCGGTATTTGGAGCGATTCTGGGGGCTCTGGTCAGCTGCTATCTGTCCTGCCAGACTTCCTTGCTTGTCGATATCTACCATCCAAAACTGGACTGGGAAGATGAGATGAGTGCGGTCAAGAACAATCTTAACGTGCTGTTTGGCATGATGGTTTCCTTTTTGATGGCCATGGTGATTGGACTTGGTGCCTGGGGTGTTTATGCATTGTCGCATTCCCTGACGATGGCGATTGTCGCCGTATTTATCATTCAGATTCTTCTGGTCGTTTTGCTTTGGAAAATTCCCGCCAGGATGTTCTGGAAATATCTGGGCAATACGACGGCCTGATTGACTGCACCCAGACCAGTATGTGATTTTGAAATCAACTGTCACGGTTTTACCTTAAAGCCTGATAAGCCAGAATGTAGAAGTATGTTCTGGCTTTTTGTTCTGTTTTTTATCGCGTTGTGTTATTGGATTTGTCTTGTAAATGATTTCTCATATGAAGCATGAACTGGGAAAAACTCTTCGGGATCAGACACGCTCCAAAATCGTCTTTTGTTATCTGTTTACAAATCTATTTTCAGATTGTATTCTGTAAACAGAGGAGGTGCTGATATGTTTAGCAAGAACCTGCGCTATTTTCGACTTAAAAAACGCTTAAGTCTTCAGGAGCTGGCTGATCAGGCAGGATGTACTCGAATGGCAATTTCCAATTATGAAAGTGGAAATCGAAAACCTGACATGGCAATGGTTAAGAAACTTGCAGATATTTTAGGCGTACGAGTCATTGATTTTATCCAGACCCATGGCGAAAGTCTCTCTTTTCAGCACGGCGAATTTAGAAAAACGACCTCTTTAAAAAAGAACGATATTGAGCTGATTCAGGCAGATACAGAGGATTATTTTGGACGGCTTTACACTTTGGTTGATGTTCTTGGGGAAGGTGTTCTGCCTGAAAAGCCAGTTTTTAATTCGCTTTTTCCTGATGAAGACGCAGAGAAAAATGGGCTTCGGTTAAGGCGATATTTAAAAATTGACAAAACAGGGCCAGTTGGAAATCTGATCCAGATCCTTGAAAACAAGGGATTTCTGCTTTGTGGCTTGGATGTTGAGAATAGCAGTTTTTCCGGCTTAAATGGAACAGTTGAAGGAAGACCATATATTGTATTCAATACGAATATGAATGCTGAACGCATAAGGTTTACCGTTGCTCATGAATTAGCGCATCTGATGTTTAAGTGGCCTGATACTTTGGAAACTTCGGAGGAAGAAAAGAAAGTCAATGAAATTGCGGGCGCTTTTTTGTTTCCACAATCCGACGCGATTCGAGAATTGGGTCCGAAGAGAAAAGGTATTTTCAGTCGAGATATTATCATGATTTGCCAGGAGTATGGAATTTCAACTTATGCCTTAGTCAAGAGAGCGAGACAGGCAGAAATTATTTCTGAAAAGCTGGAAAAGGATTTCTATATTCGTGCCGCCAAACATGGATGGAAAAAGAACGAACCTTCTCGAATCGAAAAAGAGACGCCAACGATACTTCCTTCTCTTGTTTATCGAGCTGTGTGTGAATCAGAGATCTCTGCTCAGAAAGGGGCTGAACTGTTAAAAATGTCTACTCAGGAGTTTATGAATGAATATTTACCTTTCGGAGAAGTCCTATACGAATGATCTGCAGCGATACAAACGTCTGGATTGATTTCAGTGCAATTGGAAAACTTGAATATCCATTTAGGTTAGCTTTTGAATATTTGATTTATCAGGACACTTTTGACTTAGAACTCCAACAGCCAGAAACTTTACAAAAAGACTTGTTAAAATATGGAGTTAAAGTGACCGAATTTACTATTGAAGAATTCTTTCTGGCAGCCGAAATTAACTCGAAATATCCGCCATTGTCATCCTTCGACAGTGCAGCTTTGGCGATTGCCAAATGTAGAAATATTCCATTATTGACTGGTGATAAAGCCTTGCGTAAGGCAGCAGTGGCTGAAAATGTTGAATTGATTGGAACGATTAAGCTCTGTGACTTGTTGTATTCCCAATCAAAAATTACTCAGCAAGAATATGTAGAGTGCCTGAGGTTGTTTTTAAACGAAAAAAGCGGGCGAGTGCGTTTGCCCAGAAATGAACTCGAAAAACGAATTAGTAATCCTGACGATTATCTGGTTCGTTAATCTCTTAAACTGCTCATCTTTCTGGCAAGTCGTATTTGAAAATAAAAAAAGTAGGCAAAAATCACTTTGATAAGCTCCCTTTTGTTTGAACACATCAAATAAAAGCCTGCCTTCGATCACTTTCATAAAGTGAAGAAAGCAGGCCTTTTTATATCTCATCCTGGTTCAAGACTAGGAATTTTGGATCTTTGCAGCAGTCATCGGAATTGTTTTTTAAACAGACTGAGTTTGATCGGTTCGGTTCGTTCGTTCATTTGGATGTTTTCAGTTTCCGGTAGTCATGGCTTGCGCAATCCGTTGATTTTCAACCTGCCGCAGCTTCCCCATATCTTTTTGATAGAGGGAGATCGTTTCATTGGCCTGTTGGACACCAAAAGTATTCTTTAAAAATGAGCAGGCATCTTCAAGGGCGCCCTCTCGTTCACTTAAAAGCAAGTAAAACTTCGAATAAGCCTGGCGAGTGGATTTTTGCTCAGGACACGCTGCTTCCAGTTCGACCACTTCGCTTTCTTTGGTCAGTGCGCTTTCACAGTGTTCCAGCATTTCCATACGCAAATCTCCATTTTTAATCCGGTTTGCGATATGGTCCAGAATTTCAATCCCTTCGTAGTCTTCTTCGGCAATCTCAGTCAGCCCGGCAAAATGGACCAGGTCTTCCAATAGATCAGGCGTCGTCTTTCTGGCCAGTGTCATCGAAATCAGCGTATCGAAGCATTTGACCATGGACAGGCCAAGAATTCGGAAGAAATAAGCTGGATAGGTCCCCAGGTCCTCGGCAGCCAGGCAGATCAATGCGATTACTTTTTTGTAAAAGAGAAGGGCCTCTTCATAACCTTCAGCTTCAGGCGGCATGAGTGGAAGTTCATCGACAAAGGATTTTACCTGCTTTTTGATTTTGCGCTGAGCATTGGGACTCCGGTATGGATAATTGAATAGTCCGTCAACGAAAGCAGGATATTTTTTCTCAGCTGCTTTCAGATCGATGATCTTTGCTTTCTTGTCCGGAAGCGGCTTATTGTCCTTCGTCAGTTCGAGAAGCAGAGCAAACATCTCTTTATCCTGCTTACTCAGTCGTTTGTAATACTCAAGCAGAAATGTATTCTTCTGCTCCTCACTCATTCCTTTGAGCATGGTTCGAAGTTGCGTTAGTGTCATATTTTATCACTCCTTCAGTATCTCACGCTTGTATGGACCGTTATCTTGAATGCCTGATATTTCTTTTCCTGTTCTTATCTTTATCAGTTTAGCGCGTCAGGCCAGTTTTAAATGATTTAGCTGTAGTTCCCGCGCTTTTTCTAACCGGTAAGTAACTCTATTTGAAACTTTCGAGGGTAGCAGATACGTTTGAATCTCTGTAAGTAAAGTTAATTATAGGCTTTCTATTCTTTGTCCGGATTTCCTGGGTAGAAAAATTTCGGGAACTACAGTTTGGGGATGGTTGATGTGGTCAGCCTGCAATTTGGCAGCAAAAAGCACGCTCTTCAGACAACATGGTGATTCAGAACTTAAGAACCTGAAAAAAAGAGCAGAAGGAAGAAGAGTAGAAGAGAAAAGAGCCACCATGGAAATCCAGATTTCGTTTATCCGGAAAATGAAAGGAAGCCAGAATGGAAAATACATTCTGGCTTCCTGCGACAGGCAAGGACACCCAATCTAAATAGCTATGCAGTCTGGGCGGGACATGAACTGACGGTCCGCTTTTTCTGATGGTTGCTGAATCCAATACTCAGTTTGAATCCATTTGGATACCCGGATGCCTGTGGCTTGTTTAGCTTATCCCTCTTCAGCTTGTCCCTCTTACAGAGTGTTTTGAAGCTGTGTTTTGGGTGGATACGAACTGAGCGCAAAGAGTTCGGGTTTGAGTGCCTGTAAAAGCAGCTGTGAAGTTCTGGCAATGCGCTGCAGGGATTCCTGCAGAAATTCATGGTTTTGTTTATAGCTGGCAATGTAGTTGAACGAGTAGCTGGATGTATCAATGCCCAGAGCCTGGCAGACGACAAAGCTGACCGATTCGGCTTCGATTTCGCGAAGATCGGCCTGCATTTCCAGTATCCGGTCAAATGGAGTCAGCTTTGAGCGGTTGGAAAAATCATGGAGCAGGGCATGGGTGGATTCATGCACCAGGGTTTTGAAGATGTGCTTTTCTTCGAGATTTTCGTTGTAGTAGATCCGATGGTCACCAAACCAGCATTCCCCCATCTGTCCCTCTTTTAAAGAGGCGGGTACAATCGTAAAGCCGGTCAGATCCTCAAGAATTGGGATGCTTTCTTTGAGAAGTGTACACTCCCCGCACAGCGGCTGGGCTTTGGGTAAGGCAGGCAGATCGGCCCCATCAGTCTGCGAGATATCGAAGACGCAGATGCTGCGATAGCTGGTTCTTCTTTCTTCGATCTGGTTGTGACCAATGGTTTTGGAGACTTTGTAGGTGTAGGGGGCCAGAATCCGGATTCCTTTTTCCCCCTCCCGCACATGCCGGTGGAAAACCCGCTTCCAGGTTTTATAGCCGGCGACCAGCGTAGCATGGGGGCATTGCGTGAAGATGAGCAGGCAGTTGCGCGCAGAGTAGCTTGGAAAGTGCGCCATGGTTTTCAGATAGTTCTGGTACGTTTCGCTGTTGGTCAGGGTATTGACGCCCTCCTGTAAGGTGGCCAGCAGCTTTTCAATTGCTTGGTCTTTTTCTTTCATAAGAGATCCTCCAATTGCGTATACGCAAAAAATCCACCCCTGTTTCCAGAAGGTGGATTGGCTGGATTTAAATTTGAAAAAGACCAGAAACGATGGGAAATCGGGATTAATCCATTTCCAGAGCGCCCGTATACAGCTGATAGTATACGCCTTGTTTCTTGATCAGCGAATCGTGGTTGCCACGTTCGATAATGCGGCCCTGATCGAGAACCATGATCGCATCGGAGTTCATGATGGTCGACAGACGATGCGCAATGACAAAGACGGTACGCCCTTTCATCAGCTCGTCCATTCCTTCCTGAACCAGACGTTCAGTGCGGGTATCGATACTGGAGGTTGCTTCATCCAGAATCAGAACTGGGGGGTTGGCAACGGCAGCTCGGGCAATGGCCAGCAGCTGGCGCTGACCCTGAGAAAGGGATTCACCATTAGCATGGATATACGTATTATAGCCATTTTCAAGGTGGTTGATAAAGCTGTCGGCACGAGCCAGTTTAGCCGCTTCAATACATTGCTCATCGGTGGCATCCAGTTTACCAAAACGGATGTTATCCATAATGGTTCCGGAGAACAGCTGCGTATCCTGTAAAACCACGCCCAGTGAACGACGCAGGTCTGGTTTTTTGATCAGTTCAATATTGATGCCATCGTACGTGATGGATCCTTTATTGATGTCATAGAAGCGGTTGACCAGGTTGGTGATGGTTGTTTTGCCAGCACCGGTTGCTCCAACCAGCGCGATTTTCTGACCGGCATGGGCATAGAGGTCGATGTCGTGCAGAACCGTCTTCTCAGGAACGTAGCCGAAAGTTACGTCATCAAAAATCACGTCACCGCGTAAAGGAACCATTTCAAAGTGTCCTTCTGGACGCGGGTGTTTCCAGCACCAGTGACCTGTGTATTCCTGGGATTCAACCCATTTGCCGTTTTCTTCTCTGGCCCGGACCAGAGTTACGACACCCTGATCGGTTTCGGAGGGTTCATCCATTAAAGCGAAGATACGCGAAGCACCAGCCTGAGCCATAACGACCGCATTGATCTGCTGGGAGATCTGGGTGATTGGGTTGTTGAAGGCTTTGTTTAAGGAAAGCATGGCCGAGATTGTACCGATGGTCATGCCAAACATGCCATGAATGGTAAAGTAGGCACCTGCCAGAGCGCAGACGACATAGGAGATATAGCCAAAGTTCATGCACACTGGCATCAAAATATTCGCAAAAATATTGGCTTTGCTGGAAGCCTGGAACAGATTTTCGTTCAGGCGGGCAAATTCTTCTTCAACAGCCTGTTCATGATTGAAGACTTTGACAACGCGGGTGCCTTCCATCATTTCTTCAATGTAGCCGTTGACTTTACCAAGCTGAGCCTGCTGGTCACGGAAGTAGCGGCCAGAGTGGTGGGTGATGGTGCGGGCAATCATTAACATGCAGATGGCAAAGATGAAGGTAATAATCGCCAGAATCCACGACATGGAGATCATGGCAATGACAACCATCAAAATGGAAACCACACTGGAGAAAACCTGTGGAATTGACTGCGAAATCATCTGCCGCAGGGTATCTGTATCATTGGTGTAGACCGACATGATATCCCCATGGGCATGGGTATCAAAGTAGCGGATTGGCAGGGATTCCATGTGACGGAACAGACGTTCACGCACATTGTTCAGGGTTCCCAGAGAAATACGGACCATCATCCGGTTCCAGGTATAGGTGGAGACAATCCCAACCAGATAAATCATGATCAGCTGGCTGATGGCCTGAAGCAGCGGAGTGAAGTCATGGCTGCCAGTTTGAAGCATCGGAGTAATGTAATCGTCAATCAGCGACTGCTGGAAGGTATTGCCATAGACGTTGGCAAACGCAGAAGCACAGATCAGAACGGCGATGAGAAGAACAGACCACTTGTAATCTTTCCAGATCATCTTGAACAGACGGCCCAGACCGGCTGGATTGAGCTTTGGCTTTCCAGCAGGCATGGGTCTTTTTGGCATGGAATTAGGCCCTGGCATCGTCGTCGCCTCCTTTCTGCTGAGCCTGCCACGTTGTGCGGTAGATCTCATTGGTTTTGAGCAGTTCATCATGGGTTCCCATCGCAATCAGATGACCGCGGTCAAGAACCATGATCTGATCCGCATCCTGTAAAGAGGAAACGCGCTGCGAGATGATGATCTTCGTTGTATTTGGGATCTTCGTTTTGAAGGCTTCACGGATCAGGTAGTCCGTCTTGGTATCAACAGCAGAAGTCGAATCATCCAGAATCAGGATTTTCGGCTTTTTGAGCAGAGCTCTGGCAATCGTCAGACGCTGACGCTGACCACCGGAAACGTTGGTTCCACCCTGTTCAATATAGGTGTCGTAGCCTTTTGGCATGCGGGAGATGAATTCATCCGCCTGTGCCAGTCTGCAGGCCTCCACAATTTCTTCATCACTCGCCACTTCATCACCCCAGCGCATATTTTCTTTGATAGAGCCAGAGAACAGAACGTTTTTCTGAAGAACCATGGCCACACTGTCACGCAGGGTTTTCAGATCATATTCGCGCACATCAATCCCGCCGACTTTGACGGAGCCTTTTGTGACATCGTACAGACGCGGAATCAGGCTGACCAGAGAAGACTTGGAAGAACCAGTTCCGCCAAGAATACCTAAGGTTGTACCCGAAGGCAAAGAGAAGTTGATATCACGCAGGACATAGTGACCATCGACCTGTTCGGCATAGTTGAAATACACATGATCGAATTCAATCGATCCATCTTTCACCTCTTTGACGCCATCTTTGGGGGACTCCAGATAAGAAACCTGGTTGATGACTTCGGCAATTCGCTTGGCGCTGGCTGCCGACATGGTGACCATAACCAGAATCATGGAGAACATCATCAAGGACATCAGAAGGTTCATGACATAGGAGAATAACGAGAACAGCACACCGACTTCCATGGAGCCATCGACAATCAGATGCGCCCCGATCCAGGCAATCAGCAGAATACAGCTGTAAACCGCTGCCTGCATGAGAGGCTGGTTGAGGATCATCAGCAGTTCAGCTTTGCGATTGACTTTGTAAATATCGTTGCTTCGTTCGTTGAAACGATTGATTTCATATTCCTCACGAACGAAGGATTTGACCGGCCGGATTCCGGTGATGTTTTCCTGGATTTCTTCGTTGAGGCGGTCATACATCTTGAACATCTTGTTGAAGACAGGACCTGCTTTGGTGATCAGGGTTCCAATCGCAATGGCCAGGATCGCAATAATGCCCAGCAGCCATAAGCCGATCGTCGAACTCAGATACATGACCATGATCAAAGCCATTAAGAAGTTGAGCGGTGCACGGACAGCGACGCGGATAATCATCTGGAAAGAGTTCTGAACGTTGGTCACATCAGTGGTCAGACGGGTGATCAGACCACCGGTTGAATATTCATCGATATTGGAAAACGAGAAATTCTGAATGTTATGAAATTCAGCTTCCCGAAGGTTTTTGGCAAATCCGGCAGAAGCAATCGCTGCATATTTTCCAGACAGAGCGCCACAGATGAGCGCAGAAATGGCACAGGCCATCATCAGGCCTGAATACAGCCAGACATTGTTCATGTTGCCAGGGGTAATTCCCTCATCGACAATCTTTGACATAAAGAAGGGGATCAGAATGTCAAAGAGGACTTCGAGTGAAACAAGAATCGGGGTGAGAATCGTTTCACGCTTGTATTGCTTAATCTGTTTGGCAAGAGTGGCAATCAAGTTTATCTTCCTCCTTACTTTGTAAATTGTGCAGGATCTTTTCTAAAAACGCTTTTCCTTGTTCGAGCTCCTGCACGCTGATACCTTCCAGCATCGTTCCTTCGACTTCCTGAATGGTGTCGTTAAAGCGGGCGATCAAATCTTTGGCTTTGGGTGTCAGAATGATCTGGCGAATTCGGCGATCGTGAGGATCACTGACCCGCTCGATCAGATCTTTGGCCTCAAGGCGGCTGATCATGCTGGAAACAGTGGGGTTGGTAATCTGAAAATAATTTTCCAGATCACGCTGAATGACACGCTGCCCTTTTTCTTCCCTTCGCTTGAGAAAGAGCATGACATCCATCTGGGGCTTGGTCAGATCGGCTTCGCGTACAACACGGTTGACGCGTGCCCTGGTTGCCCGCTGGATCAGACCGATGGTAAACCCAACGCCCTTTGGTGGGACTTCCATTTTTTTCTCCTTTCTGCACAACAATTTCTATTGGCATTCAGGAACAGAGCCATTCTGGCTTCGCAGATCGAAAAGGAGTCTTGCAGAAGTCTCATAGAAATCTCCATGACAATCCCGGATTGAAGAGGGAGAAAGGTCGATCCATAGAATGCTATACAATAGACTGCTATATTATTGATCAACTATATATTTATGTCAATTCAGTTTCCTGATCTTTTGTTTTGAAAACTTGCACTAGATTTTGGTGGGAATTCAAGAAAAATCTGATTCAGATTCGAGGTGTAGAAATGGATTATGACAGGATGATCAAAATAATGAAATCGGCTGTTCATAAAATAAAAATCCAAAAATGAAAAAGGAAATTTTCAGGATCTTACGCAAATGTAGTTTTTAACACTGATGATTCTGGCGAATGAATAAGCTTGCATCATTCATATTGTTGATTCAATAACAATACCTAATTCGAGATGAGTTTGCCTATCGCATTTTGGGTTATCGGACTTAGCAGCAATTGCTATCGTTGATAATAGTGATGATAGCTAAACACACTGTTTGCGTAAGAACCAATTTTCAAGATCAGATTCCACCAGGATAAAAAACGACAACAACAGTTCAGGCTAAAACCGGAGGGGAAAGATTGAAATGAATGACAAGAACTGAAATCAGGAGAACAGAAAGGAGTTCAAATGAAAGGGGAGCAAGAAAAGCAGCTCTCTTGATCTGGCAGACCTGAAAGGACAGGTGAAGAACAAAACGGACAAGATAAAAGAGCCGGGGAAGGAAGAAAACGAAGGATAAAAGATGAATTCCAGAAATGACAGACGAAAAGACTGAAAAGCGAAAATAGAAAAGTCCTGTCGAAGAGAGGAAAGGATCTTACAGGCGGACATGCGGTTTGTTCATCCGCGCAGATGTTAAGATTGGTACTATGAAAAAGAATGATGAATTTGAACTCGAATGTACGGATCTGTCCGATCAGGGATTTGGAATTGGACATCATGATGGGATGACGATTTTTGTTTCAGACCTGCTCCCGGATGAAAAAGCCCGGATTCGAATCATTAAAGTACAGAAAACGTATGCGATCGGTAAAGTAATCGAACGTATCCATACGAGTTCGGACCGCACAGAACCAGTTTGTGCAAAGGCGGGAAAATGCGGAGGCTGCGCACTTTTGCATCTTCGCTATGATAAGCAGCTCGACTACAAAGAAAAGCAGCTGAAGGATCTGTTTAGCAAAGTCGATCCACAAATTGAAGTTCTGCCGCCGCTTGGTATGGAGACTCCCTATTACTATCGCAACAAAGCGCAGTTTCCTATTGGCGTTCAGGGTGGAAAAGTGGTTGGCGGCTTTTATCGGGCCAGGACCAATGAGATTGTGCCCGTTGACGAATGCAGGATTCAGTCTAAAGAGATCAATGCCATTTATAAATGGGTGCTGGATCATTTAAGTGTTCGTCAGGCACAGAATCTGCGCCACCTGTTTATCCGATACAGCGATCAGACCGATCAGGCACAGGTTGTCTTTATCGGAGCGAAGAATATGGATCTGGAAGATCTCACCAGAAAGATGGTGGCTGCTTTTCCGAAGATTACCAGCGTAGTCTTTAATGAAAACAAACGCAGCGACAACGTGATTCTTGATGAACCCTATACGGTTTTATATGGAAGTGACAGTCTGGATGTAAAATGCCTGGATCTCGATATCCGGCTTCATTTTAAAAGCTTCTTCCAAGTCAATCCTGCTCAGATGGCTGTACTCTATGCCACGGCACTGGAACTGGCTGACCTCAAAAAAACA
Organism: Allobaculum sp. JKK-2023; assembly: GCF_034745455.1. NCBI lineage: Bacteria > Bacillati > Bacillota > Erysipelotrichia > Erysipelotrichales > Erysipelotrichaceae > Allobaculum > Allobaculum sp. JKK-2023. The sequence goes on from NZ_JAYERV010000003.1 coordinate 2,952,072, forward strand.
GATGAAGTCATTGAACTGTATTCCGGAACAGGAACGATTGGTCTGCTGGCTGCCAGAAAAGCCGGCCATGTCACCGGTGTCGAGATCGTGCCAGAAGCCGTAGAAAACGCCAGAGAAAATCAGAAGCGCAACCATATTGAAAATGCAGAGTTCATCTGCATGGATGCGACCCAGTTTGCTCACCAGAATACAAAATCGGCAGATGTCGTTCTGGTCGATCCACCCCGCAAGGGGATGACCAGTCAGGGGATTGAGGATATTGCTGCCCTGAATCCGCAGCGAGTGGTCTATATTTCCTGCAATCCGCGTACGCTGGCCAGGGATCTTGGCGAGTTTAAAAAGAAAGGCTATCGAGCTGCCCGGATTCAGCCGGTTGATATGTTTCCCAACACCACGGGGATGGAGTGCGCGGCTTTGATTGTCAAAGAGGATTTTCAATCCCAGAAGAAAAAAATAGCTGAAGAATCATCAGCTCAGGAAGAAAACCAATAAGATCTGGCAAGAACGATCAGTTCTAAGAAGATCAGTTCTAAAAAGACAGCATGGCCTGCAGACGCTTGCCGCAATGAAAGTAGATAGACCAGATTTTCAAACTAGAAGAAAAGGCAGTCAGGATCGAGTGGACATCTCGAAGGTGACTGCCTTTTCTTTGGGTGAGGATATGCGAATTCGGTGTAATGGTGGTTGTCATTGTAAAATGGATGGCATGTCTGATCAGAAAACGGCTGGTTAAATGGCGGCCTGAATGGTGCAGACGGCAGGATTTGCCAGGGCGGGGATGCGCCGGTTGATTTTTTCTAAAAGAGTTCGGTCTGTCGTCAGGACCTTGAGTTCGTAAATGGCTTCACCTTGCCAGTCTTCAATCAGAACTGGATAGAGATCGTAGACTTCAACAAACTGGGCCGCTTCTGGTGTCCAGTCGCTGATCTGAATGTGACTGTTGTTATAGAGAACAGCTGTTTTGGCTTTTTTGCAGACTTCGAACAGGAATTGCAGATCCTTTCTTCGAAAGGCGCCCGCCATTTCAGTCTGGTTCTTTGCTTTATTCATAGAATTTGTGAATTGGAATTTTTTCATTTTTCTTTTCCTCCTTGCTTGCAAATTCAGTATCTGCTTTTTCGAAAAGAGAATCCACTGGAATTTTTGCAACAAAATTTCTAACTTGGTAAACAAAAGAAAAATGGGCGGTATAATTTTTGAAAACAAAATTATTGTTCGCAAGGGGCTTGCGCGGCCCTTTTAAGTCCGAACAGGAAGGGAAGAAAGATGAAAAAGAAGGAATCGCGCCAGAACCAGATTTATGCGCTGCTGATGGAAAATGAGAAACTGTCAGTCAGCGAACTGGCAGACAAGATGAGCGTGACCCGGGAAACTATCCGTTCTGATCTGGATGACCTGGAGCGCAATGGAATGATTTCGCGTGGCCATGGCTATGCAAGGGCCAATCGGAATCTGGTTGAGATGCCCTTTGACCAGCGCCGCGGTGAGCATCTTGAAGATAAAAGGGCTGTCGCCTGGCGGGCGATTGAAGAAATCAAAGACGGAATGACTGTGTTTCTGGACACGGGAACAACTATATTTGCAGGACTGGACCTGCTGCGCTCGAAAAAGGATCTGACGATTGTAACCAATTCTCTGGCGGTTGCCCAGGTAGCAGACAGCCTGAATTTCAAAGTGATTGTCGCTGGCGGACTGCTGATTGGTTTTGGAAAACGATGCGCGGGATTTTTTACTGAGCAGATGATTGAACAGATTCATTTTGACCTGGCGATTCTTGGAACAGATGGTCTGAAAGATCTGAAAGGGTTCGGCGTCTGGATGATTGAAGAGATCGGCTGGGAACGCAAGGTGATTGCCAATGCAAGCCGCAGGATTCTGATTGCAGATGTCTCCAAGTTTGATCAGTACAGTGCTTATCGTTCGGGGATTTTAGAAGAAATGGATCTGCTGATTACCAATTTTATTTCGGAGGATAAACGCAGGGTGCTCTGCGAGCAGATTGACCTGGTTGAAACGGATGGAGTCCAAGAGCGAGTGACGAAAAGAACTGGCCGCTAAAAGACCAGCCAGTCTGACAGATTTGAACAGGATGAAAAGTCACGTCCATCAGGAAAAAGGGATGAAAACAGGAGTGTACAAAGCCTGGTCCCGAATCTTAAATCACGAAAAGGCAAAGAAAACCCGCCGCACATTCCATGCGGCGGGTCAGACAGATATCGGATTCACCAGCCTGAAAATGAGGGCATGAGTTGGGTATGGAGGGCCTCAAACTGCCATTTGAGCCAGAATACAGATTCAAAGCCTCTGTCCAGAAGATCCATACCAATAAAGAGAGGAGGTCTGGTGGTTTTAATCAGAAGGGAAATCATTGTCATTAATGTTGTAAGGCGAAAGGTCGAATCTGGCTATTTTCTGCAGCTTTCAGGAAGTGCTGCCAACAGACCGCAGCCTTTGAGGGCGTAGGCAATCGTGTCCTGGCCATGGTCTTCACAGACAAAGTCAGAAGCTCCAATCGTAGAACTCTGTGCCCAGGGCATGGCAATGCGCAAGGCAGCCTGTTCAAACATGCTTTCATCCGCCTTGCTGTCACCTACAGCCACAAAGCAGGCTCCCTCCAGATGCCAGGCCTCAAGCATCTTTTTGATGCCGGCTCCTTTACTGACGCCTTCAGGATACAGGTCCTGATTGATGGATCCGGCGCTGACCTGGTAAACGCCAGGCGCAGCTTCCAGAATTCTGGCGATTTTTTCTGGATCGGAATCGATCACAGTTATCATGGTGATGTCCTCGCCGCTCCAGTCTTTAATCTGAAGCGGAAATAGATGGTATTTTCTGGCAAATCGTTTCGACTCTTCGGTCCATAAAGTCAGATAGGGCTTCTGGTTGTTGAAAAAGACAGGGATGTTCATTGCTTTGCATTGATCAAAGATGGCTTTCAGGTCTGCGGGGATATAAGTCTGGCGCTCAAGCAGGCGCCGTTTGTGATCATAAATTTCTCCGCCGCCAGCAAGAATGTAGCCATCAAAAGGAAATTTGGCCAGGCCGGGCACACTTAAAACCGAAGTCATTCCCCAAGAAGTGTTCAAAGCCACTTTGATCCCGCGCTTTTGAAGCGATCGCAGGGCATCAAAAGTAGAAGGACTCAAATCTGGATGATTTCCATCCAGCAGTGTTCCATCAACATCAAGAAAAACTGCCTGCAGTTTCTGTCTGGGCCTGGCGGTAATGCGGCCAGCAGAATTTGACATCGATAGTCCAGATCCAGACAAATTTGGATCTGGACTGTCCGGGCAGGCCGAAAAGGAGGGGAGATCTGACGGGGATGACGAAAACGCAAAGATCGCAGCAGCCATGCCAGAGGATAAAAAGGATGGTAAGGTTTTGGTTCAAAACGTGGTTTTGAAAGACTTGCAGACATAAAGGACCTCCTGAAAGCGCTGATTTGTTTTCTATAATTGATTTAGGATGCTTATTTCGGTATGGATTTACGTGGATCTGAAGATGGTTTCATGAGACTGATTTACAGAGCAGACACTCTCTGTTCTTGCTTGGCCGCGTACAGAACAAGGTGCAGAAACTTTGGGGACAGAACTGCTTTGTTTTGGAAAAACGGGCAGGTGTGCCTGCTGATGGTTTCAGTATGGAAGGATGTCGCAGCAATTTCCATCTTGATTTTGATATCCAAATAAAATTCTTTTTTATCAAAAGAAGATCAGCGATAGAATTTTGATATCAAAGTTCGGACCAAAAAATGATCAGAAAAAGGATGGATTTGGAAAGGGGAGTGGAAAGAGGATGCGGAAAAAGGAAGAGCGCCAGAGGCAGATTTTTGACCTGCTTTTGGATCATGAAGCATTGTCGGTAAATGGACTGGCCAAACGGACTGGCCAAACGGACTGGCGTAACGGGCGAGACAATTCGCAGTGATCTGGACGCGCTGGAAAAAGAGGGCTTGATTGTTCGTGGTCATGGTTTTGCCAGAGCCAACCGGAATCGGATTGAACTCCCTTTTGAACAGCGGTGCGCTTCCAATGTGGAAGAAAAAAGAGTGGTGGCATGGCGCGCAATCCAGGAAATCAGGGATGGCATGGTCGTTTATCTGGATACAGGAACAACTATGCATGCCGGTCTGGACCTGCTGCGTTCAAAAAAGGATCTGACTATTGTCACCAATTCTTTGAATGTGGCCGAGACAGGACTGGAAATGGATTTTCAGGTGCTGCTGGTCGGTGGCTTAATTGGTAAACAAGGAAGGCGCTGCCACGGCTATTTTGCCGAACAGATGCTCAGGCAGATTCGATTTGACCTGGCAATTCTGGGAACTGATGGTCTGAAAGACCTTTCTGGCATTGGTGTGGGCAGACCGGACGAGATGGGCTGGGAGCGAAGCGTTCTGGATAGTGCCAATCGGACGATTGTCATTGCGGATAAATCAAAATTCGAAGTAGCCAATGTTTTTCTGGTTGGTTCTCTAAAGGAAGCTGATCTTTTGATCACCAATTTTATTGAGGATGAACTGCGCAATGTCATTTAGCTAGAAAAATATGACCTCAAACTTTGTATAAAAATCAAAGACAAAGTGGATGATAGGAATAGAATTTGCTGCTGATTATATCCATATGCACCAACCAAGCACAAAATATACTGATTGATTTGGCTGTATTCATCAAAATAGGTGCACTAAAAACAACCCTTCGATAAGAGCCGTTTTTAAGAATTGTATGGGTGGTTTGTATCAATAAGATGCGCATATAATGCACTTATCGATAGGTGAACCATATCAAACGATTGGGATGGAGATTTCGCTTGAAGCTCCTTTCCGGCCGAACGGGCAGTTTTTCTCTGAGCAGCTCCTCGGTCAGAGCTTGAAACTCCGCTTTTGTAATTTGACAGATTGTTCGTTTTTTCGTCCATTTCGGAGTAAACGTATTCCTGACAGCCCGTATCGCCTTAGTTGTATTGATTTGGTATTCATAAGTTGTCTGCTTCTCTTCTTTATTATCCGATTGAGATGATTCAAGAACACACTTTTTGATCTCGGAAACCAGATTGTAGAAGATAAGGGATGAATAAATCTCCTGAATGATGTATTCTGCTTTTATCGAGTGGATACGTTTCATTCCTATTCCATATTTAAGCCAGGAGAAACTCTGCTCGATTCGCCACCTTAGGTGGTAAATAAATCCAAGAGCCTCCGGAGGAAATTCTGCTTCATCCAGATTGGTAATCAGTCCTTCCCAGACGTTGTCGCCAATCTCGATAGCTACCACCCTGCAGTCAAAATCAATAAATTCAGATTCTGGTTCAATCTGTCTCATTGATTTTTTGACCAGGTATTTCATCTGGGGGTTTTCTTTTTCCTCTTTTCTTTGGTGGTGGGTAAGAATGCGGCTGATCTGCTGGTCTTCTGTATGGTCAAGCTGTGTATAAGTCAGGCAGCTATACTCTCGTTCTTTCATACGTATGAGGTATTTGTGCCCTAAGGATTCAATAAGCTTACACAATGGATAAGAAAAATACCCTCTGTCCATGACAAAGAGAAATGTCTCGCCAGGATAAGCTTCGTGAATCTCCTTGACCATTTTCATAGCAGCGGCCCGTTCGTCTTTGGACCTCTGGTCTTGAGTGACGATGGCTAGATATTTGTCATTAAGTACGTCATAGGCAGCGTTAATGTGAATACCGGCCCGGATGATGGTTTCCTTGTTCTTGGCATAAATGATGTAGTCAGGTTCATCTTCATTTGGCGCAACAGGTTCATTGGTTCCATCAAAGGCTATTACCCTTAGCCCTTTATATTTTTTATCCATGTAACAAAGTGCCAATGTGGCTTTGTGCAGTGCTGAAAATACGCTGACTGGAGTCTTGGCTTTTGTCTGAACAAGTGCCGAAGCAGATGGTCTTACACTGCCCATGCCGAAATAGTGCATGGATAAATCGGAGAGTGTTGATCCATTCCCGATAATGGATGTATTCAGGAAATGGAACAAGTTTATTTTTGATGATCGATAATGACTTCGTGAGAAAGCTCCTGTTTGAGAAGCAAGAATCTTCTCCTGTTTGTGGGCAAATTCCTCAAGGAATTTCATGAATCTTTGATAAATCTTATGTGGTGAAGTAACTCTAATTGCCATTTTATTCCTCCTTAAACGGTTACATTTTTGATTGAGTAAGGATTAAATTAGACAATTATAGAGTTGTTGTCAAAGTTAATTTTCGTTAAACCAGAAAATATAAAATCCACCATCTGTGCACGGATGGTGGACAATACTAACTATCAAAAACTAAGCTAAATGACATTGATGAACTGCGTCGAAAGATCAGCACAGAAATTGAACTGATTGAAACGGATGGTCAGAAAGAACGCCGAACGTTAAAAATTGAAATTCCTTGCGGAAAAACAGAATCTTGAGGAGGTATCATTTAATCTGTGTGTTTTCAAGAAATAAATTGGATATGAGAAATAAATCCCTGAAAAAGGCTGAAATTTATAAGGTTTCGGCTTTTTTATTTGGGCGCCGGAGATGGTGTAGAGATGAATAGTCGCTAAAATATGGTTAAAATTAAAGAAAATGTCGAAAGCGATTTGCTTGATCTTGGAGATGCGAAATCTGGGAAATCTGAAATGAACAGAATATCCGGTGAAATCCTCTGTTCAGATTGTGTTTTTTTCTTTGGCTTTCCTGAAATTTTCTGGCAGTCTGTCTGATCTTTGTCCCAAAAAGAGGCAGCGGCCAGAAACCAGATCACAAATAGACTGTTTTGCTTTTTTTGGATTTCAAAAACGACTCTCACATTTAGTCCGAATGAGATTGCTGGTAATTTGGAATAAGATAACTCGACAGGAATGCAACTTTACGCAATAAAAAGCGCAATCAAAATGCAAACAAAATCGCAAACAGTCCCTGACTTTAGGGTCACATTTATAAATGTAGTACTCAAAACACTTGAGAACCATAGAAGAGGTTCTCAAGTGTTTTCGTCGTTCAGCTTCTGATCACATAGTACTAATATAATGATAAATGGCTTTAACAGAGTTTTATATAACTAAAAAATAGATTCTGCTTCTTCTTTTTTAATAAATAAAATCAATCGAAAAAAAAGATATTATATATGTTATAATACATCATATTAATTTTATTTTGCTTTAAACGTTGTTACTATCATCCTCAAAAAATGTTAACTTGATTCGATTCAATATAATTCAAATAGTTTAATGTTATAAAACTATTAGAGATAAACTGATTGGTTTATTGTATCGGATGTTATTTATAAATTCAAAGATGATTTTACTTAATGGATTTGAATTTATTGTAATAACACGCCGTAGTTTTCTCCCATAATTGAGTGCTACTTGTACCACAGTTATAGTGCGCCGCAAAAATTCCTGCATTTTTTTCTGAGAATAATGGGCTTTATTTAAAGAGAGAATAAGTAAACATTCAAAAAAATATTTGTATCTTCTAAAGAAAGTAGTACTCAAACCCTGAAGACGGGGCTAAAATATGGTTAAAATTAAAGAAAATGTCGAAAGCGATTTGCTTGATCTTGGAGATGCGAAATCTGGGAAATCTGAAATGAACAGAATATCCAGTGAAATCCTCTGTTCAGATTGTGTTTTTTTCTTTGGCTTTCCTGAAATTTTCTGGCAGTCTGTCTGATCTTTGTCCCAAAAAGAGGCAGCGGCCAGAAACCAGATCACAAATAGACTGTTTTGCTTTTTTTGGATTTCAAAAACGACTCTGACATTTAGTCCGAATGAGATTGCTGGTAATTTGGAATAAGATAACTCGACAGGAATGCAACTTTACGCAATAAAAAGCGCAATCAAAATGCAAACAAAATCGCAAACAATCGAAACAAAACGCATACAATTTCCAAAAAAGCTTGCTTTAAGAACCGGCAGCGGTTACTATAGAGCCATAAATAAAGTGTCAAATGGCAAAGACAGGCCGGGCAGAGCAATGAGCGGCAGAATGAAACAAAACGCAAACAAAGCACAAACGGTTATGCAAACGCTTACGACATTCTAATTGGAAAAAGGAGGAAAAATGAAGCAAGGAAAACAGACCACGATTGTGGTCACCGCCCCTTTGAGCGGGAAAGTGATTTCCATCACGGAAGTTCCAGATCCAGTCTTTTCTGGAAAAATGATGGGAGACGGTGCTGCTATCCTTCCGGAAGACGGAAAGATTTATGCTCCAATCGATGGTACCCTGACAACCATCGCCCCTACCCAGCATGCGTTTGGGTATACCGGTGAAAATGGCCAGGAAGTACTGGTTCATGTCGGCCTGGAAACAGTCGATCTGAATGGGGAAGGCTTTACAGTTCACAAAAAAGCAGGCGACAAAGTCAAAGCTGGTGATCTGGTGGCGGAAGTTGACCTGGAATTCTTAAAGAACAAAGGCCTGAATACGGTCACTCCAGTGGTAATCTGTGGCGGTGCAGATGGTGCAGCCATTGAAATGGTTGGCAGTGAAGTATCCGGCGGCAAATCGCCAATTCTTGAACTTCGGTTTGAAGAAGCGGCTCCAGAAGAAACCAAAGCGGAAACTGTAAAGGAAGAACCAAAGGCGGCTGAGAATAAAAAGACAGAAAAAGAAGAAAAGAAAGCCAAAAAGGAAAAGAAGAAATTCAAAATCAACTTTGAATTCCTCCAGAAATTCGGAAAAGTTCTGATGGTCGTCATTGCTGTTATGCCAGCAGCTGGTCTGATGATCTCTTTAGGAAAACTGGTTGGCATGTGCGCAAATGACATTGCGGTCATCACAACGATCGGCAGTGTTATGGAAAACATTGGCTGGGCCATCATCAATAACCTGAACCTGCTCTTTGCCATTGCGATTGGCGGAAGCTGGGCCAAAGAAAGAGCAGGCGGTGCCTTTGCGGCATGTATTGCCTTCATTTTGATCAATAACATTACTGGTCAGATCTTCGGGGTAACCGATGCAATGCTGGCCGATCCGAATGCATTTACCCACACCTTATTTGGACAGACCATGGCAGTTGACGGCTATTTTGTCAGCGTTCTGGGTGCTCCAGCTTTAAATATGGGTGTATTTATCGGTATGATCTCTGGCTTTACAGGAGCGATTATCTATAACAAGTATTACAACTACCGTAAACTTCCAGATGCACTGGCATTCTTTAACGGAAAACGTTTCGTACCACTGGTTGTGATCGTATGGTCTGTAATCATTGCTCTGATTCTTTCGATCGTATGGCCATTCATTCAGCTTGGAATCAACAGCTTCGGTGTATGGATTGCAACCTCTTCGGAAACTTCTCCGGTTCTTGCGCCATTCATCTATGGAACACTTGAACGTCTTCTGCTGCCTTTTGGCTTGCACCACATGCTGACCATCCCAATGAACTACACGTCCTTTGGCGGAACCTATGTCATCCAGACAGGTGCTCAGGCAGGTGCAGCTGTATATGGCCAGGACCCGCTGTGGTTAGCATGGGTTAACGACCTGATTAACTTCAAGAACGCTGGGGATGCTGCAAGTTACAACGAACTGCTCAACACCGTAACACCTGCCCGCTTCAAAGTTGGTCAGATGATCGGTGCTACTGGTCTGTTAATGGGTTTTGCGCTCGGTATGTATCGCAACGTTGATGCAGATAAGAAAAAACAGTACAAATCCATGTTCATTTCCATCTGTCTTGCCGTGTTCCTGACTGGTGTAACTGAACCACTGGAATTCATGTTCATGTTCTGTGCAATCCCTCTGTACATTGTTTATGCACTGTTACAGGGATGTGCGTTTGCTTTGGCAGGTATCTTCAATCTGCGCCTGCACTCCTTTGGAAACCTCGAGTTCGTCACTCGTATTCCAATGTCCCTGCAGGCTGGTCTGGCTGGTGACCTGTTCAACTTCCTGATTGCATGCGTACTGTTCTTCATTATTGGTTTCTTCGTATCGTATTTCATGATCAAGAAATTCAAATACGCTACTCCAGGTCGTCTTGGCAATTACTCCACCGATGACGATTCCAGTGCAGAGGATGCATCGGATTCCAAATCAAAATCTGGTTCCAAGAGCGGCCAAAACTCTCAGCCAGAACGCATTATTGCTCTGCTTGGCGGACGCGATAACATTAAAGATGTTGATGCCTGCATGACTCGTTTAAGAGTTACGGTTATGGATCCATCTCTGGTTGCTGATCTGGATGCGTGGAAAGCTGAAGGGGCAATGGGTCTGGTGAAAAAAGACAATGGAATTCAGGCCATCTATGGTCCAAAAGCCGATGTCCTCAAATCTGACATCAACGATCTTCTCTAAGAATTTCGGGATTGAATACCCCAGATAAAGGAGTTATCCATGATGAAGATTCTGACGCTCAATACTCACTCTCTTCAGGAAAAAGAAATGGACCTGAAACAGCAGATTCTTGCTGAATTTATTGCAAAAGAACAGCCGGATGTCGTTGCTTTGCAGGAAGTCAATCAGACCATGAGTGCGGATGCGCTGCCGGCTTTACCCCCTCGGTATGTGGCTGTGCAGGATGGCGTGCCCATGAAAGCCGATAACTATGCCAACGCACTTCAAAACAAGCTGATTGCTCTCAATCAGGATTACTATTTTGCCTGGCTGCCCATGAAGGTCGGCTATGACAAATACGATGAAGGCCTGGCTATTTTCTCCAGAAAACCGATTCTGAATGTCCGTCATTTCCAGGTGTCAAAAGATTACGAATATACCAACTACCGGATTCGTATGGCTCTTGGTATTGAAACGGAAGATGGATGGTTCTTCAGCACCCATATGAGCTGGTGGAATGATCCAGAAGAACCGTTTGCCAAAGAATGGAAAAAACTGAAAGAGAAAGTTTCAGATCTGCCGCAAGTCTTCTTGATGGGTGACTTCAATGGGGATGCAAATGTCCGCAATGAAACCTATGATGAGATCAGAAATTCCGGCTGGTTTGATGCTTACGAACTTGCTTTGCGCAAAGACGAAGGCTGGACAGTTTCCGGTACGATTGATGGCTGGCATGACCAGAAAGAAGTCGAACACCGGCGAATTGATCTGATCTGGTCCAAGCAAGCTGTTTGTGTCCACTCCAGTGAAGTGGTCTTCAATGGAGTGAATCAGCCCATTCTTTCCGACCATTTTGGAGTCATGGCTCAGTACGAATCTAAATAATTAAACAAATTGTATACGCTGACTGTCTTTGGATGGTCAGCTTTTTTTGATTCCTGTTTTTCAAAAAGAGAAGCGAGAATAGCCATTTTACATGGACCGTATCTGGAATTCTCATCAAAAAAGTCGATAAAAATAAAAAGCGATAAGGAACAGCAAAGAAATGGCCCTCTACAGGAAGTCGTCATTTCTGCGGTATAGAAAGAGAACCAGCAGCCGATTTATTGGGGTTTTATACCCAACTGATACGAAATGATATGAAACAGTTAGTATTGGTCCGAAGAGAGAAGGCGGAGAATAGAATATTTGTCTGATAAACTGCAAAGGATGATTTTATCAATAAAAGCGACGAGATAGCAGTGATTTTTCGGTTATTTTAAATTTATGCATCTTTATGTTTTGTTAAAGTGAAGACAAAGGAAAAGTCCAAAGAAATGCAGTTTTGTATGGGTGTTTCCTTTGCTTTTTTTCTGCTTGCATTGATTTGAAAAAGTGACGGAAAAAAGGGTTGTCTGAAGAAGGAGACGTGTGATCCGGTGTGATCTGCCTACGGGAAATGCTTCGACGTTTTTAAATTTTCTTAGATTTTCTTGTCTGATCTTCTTGTGATCATGTTTGCTTTTGGAGCTTCACGTTGGATGCCCGCGCAGAAAAAAAGAATACTCAGAATCAGAAAGGATGATTGCAGTGACCGTACATTTCGAAAAAAACAGTCTGGCGAAATGGGTGACGATTTTAACAGCTTTGATTCTAAGCGCCAGCATGGCTCTTTCCATACTCCCAACCGGCGTTTATGCTCAGGATTTTGATGAGTCTGATTCGCCCCAGACAACCGAACCGGCAGGCCAGAGAAGTCAGGTACGGCTGGATGAAAAGCTGACTGATCCAACTACAGTCTTGCAGGCAAGTCCGGATCGGGCAGGGGATGTGCTGACCTCTAAGAATGTGCGTCAGAGCAGCGAAGGATTCAACATTGAACTCTCGGCTTTGTCGAGTGCTGAAAGAATCAGTACGCAGCTCGAAGAACCGATGGACATCGTTCTGGTCCTCGATACTTCGGGAACCATGAAGGTGAATTTTGGCCAGGATTCGTCTGGTCAGAATATGACCCGCATGCAGGCGATGCAAAAAGCTGTCAATGAATTTATCGATGAAGTCCAGGCATCCAACCAGGAAGCAAGTGAAGCAAGTGAACAAAGCCAGATCGGAATCATTACCTTTGGCGATGAAGCCGATCTGAATCTTCCGCTGACCAGTGATCTGAATCAGGCCAGGAAAGTCATTGATGGTCTCAAACCCTTTGGGGTGACGTATACCGATAAAGCGTTTATCAAAGCAAAAGAACTGCTTCAGTCGACGCCTTCAACTGACAATCGCCGCAAAGTTGTGATTTTCTTCAGTGATGGGGTTCCATCCAATGGTTATGGCTTTACCCGCAGTATCGCGGATTCGGCTGTTGAAAATGCCTATCAGATTAAAAGTGACTATCAAGGAACAGTCTACTCGATCGGAATTTTCGGCACGGCTGATCCAGATGCCTCGATTCTGCTTCCGGAAGATAGTCGAAAAGATAACGAGAACCGCTTCATGCAGGCTCTGTCCAGCAACTTTCCAGACGCAAAAAATTACTCAACCAAAGGGGATCTTGGTCTGCGCTATTCCTACCGCTACTATATGAGTGCCCAGGATCCAAGTGCGTTGTTGAATGTCTTCGAGACCATTTTTGAAAGCATGACCATGGAATCCGGCTATCCGATTGAAACCAATCCGGATGCCCCGAGTCTGAGTGGATATACCACGATGACTGACCAGATGGGAGACTGGATGGAAGTCTGTTCAAATCCACTGCTGAATTATCAAGGACGTCAGTACGAGCCGGTTTACATCCAGCAAAAGGGGAATACCACAACGTATCGGTATTCCGGTTTTGTTGAGGGCAATGTGCTGACGGGTCAGAAAATTTACGATCTGGCCGTAACGGTAGAAGTCGATATAAGCACGCATCCAGGCAGGCAGGGGGATGAAGTTCTGTTTCGCTTCCCGGCTGCTTTACTGCCGATGACTTATTATCGGAAAAATGGACAGGAAGATGTGGAAACAATACCGGCCCTGCCAATTTCCCTGCAGTACAAGACCCGGATTAAACCGGCCATGGCCAATACGCTCAACGGTTTAGATCTGGATGCGAATGCACTTCAATGGATCCAGGAGCACCAGGAAAATGATCAGGTTCGTTTTTATGCCAATGTCTTTCAGAAACAGGGAAAGAATGATTTTGAAAGTGGAGCCACCGCCATTTTCCGACCAGCTTCAGAACCAATTCCAGCTTCAGAAACATCCACAGCAGAAAATGACAATACCTGGAGTGATTACCAGCTCGAAAAAGAGGACAATGTCACCGGCAGTGCCTCATTTCGACAGAAGGGAACCATTGAAAACGGCCTGCGCGAGATTCAGTATGGCAACAATGGCGTGATGGTCTATGGCGTCAATACCGATCTGGAAGTGTACAAATTCGTTCAGGCCGACCGGACTTTGACCATTCCGGACCAGGATTTCCGCTTTCTGATTACGCTCAATGATGCCAATGGGCAGCCATGGACCGGAACTTTAGAAGCTGAAAAGCTGACGGAACAAAGCCCGGATACCTATATTGCGATGGATCCGGTTGAGATTGTGAATGGCCAGGGATCTTTTATTTTAAAAAACAGAGAAAAGATCCGGATTCATGCGCTGCCGCTCTATGCCAGTCTCCATGTAGAAGAAGACACCAGTCAGAGCATGCCTGGCTTTACCTCGATCAGTCCGGCTGTTGACACCACTGTCCTGCCGCAGGGAATGGAACCGATTGCGTTTATCAACACCTACCAGCCAGAACCGCTGATCCTGAAGGCTTTGCAGACTGGTTTTAGCGGGGTGAAGAATCTTTCGGGCCGTGAGTGGCAAGAGAGCGACGTATTCCAGTTTCGGATTGATGCCGAAAGCCCAATAGATGCACCGCTTCCATCGCCAAATACGGTCAACGTGACCAGTCAAAGTCCAAATCATGCATTTGCCTTTGGATCTGTGGCCTTTGAAAAGCCTGGTATCTATTCGTATTATGTTTCCGAAAGCCGTACCGGTCAGTATGATCTTCCAGGCATTAAAGAGTCCATGGAAGTCTACCGAGTTACTCTTGAGATCACCCAGAATCCGACAGATGGAAAGCTGACCGCTTCAAAACCAGTAATTGTTTGCCTGCGGGATCAGGATGGAAATAAAACTGAGAATCCACCGGTTGATCAGATTTCCTTTACCAATACCTATTCCGTTGGAAATGCGGTGTATACCCCGATTCTGACCAAGACGCTGGAGGGAGATGTGGATGGACTTCCTGAGGCCATGCAGACGTTCCAGTTTGAAATGAGTACGACAGATCCAAATGCGCCGATGCCAGACGGTGGCTTCCAGACGGATGGAAATACCAGGACACTGATTGTCAACAATGCGGGAACCCTGATTTCCTTTGGCCCGATCAGCTTTACATCAGAAAACGCTGACCATACGTATGAATATACTTTCAAAGAGGTGGCTGGAAGCATAGAGGGTATGACCTATTCGTCAACGGTCTATCATCTTTCCTTAACTGTCACCAAGAGATCTGTCAAAGACGAGGATGTACTTGAAGTCATTCCAACATGGAGTGTTGAGGATGAAAATCGAGAAGAGGAAACTGAGAATTCAGATAACACGCAGACAGATCAGAGGGCACTTCTACCTTTACCAGCCGAGGAGTCTCCAGTCTTTGAAAATACCTATTTCTACCAGCCGGCAGACGTGAAGCTGCAAGGGGAAGTGTATTTCAATGACCAGCTGGTCAAAACCCCGGAATTGTTTACTTTTTCTATGACCTGGGCAGATGAATCGACAAAAGCAGCTTACGAACAGGAAATCATTCAGTTCAATCCTTCCGTCAAGCCAGAGAATGAAATTTTGCAGACACTGCCCAATACCGATGCCGGAACATTCCAGTTCGATACGCTGACGTTTAACAGACCAGGGAACTATTTCTTCAAAATCACTGAAAATGATCCCTATAACCTGGCTGGATATGGAGCTAAGGTTGATCATTCAAGAGATTATGCAGTTGTTCAGGTCACAACCCCAGAAAATCCTGCGATATCCAGCAAGCTTGAAGCGAGCGTGTATTACATCAATGCTAAAAATCCACAGACAACGATCGACAGGGCGCAATTCTATAATTATTACAAAGCCGTGTTTGATCCTGACGAAGCGTTGACCATTCCGGCCATCAAGCACTTCCAGCATAAAAACGGATCTCCATTAACGGAGGCAGAAAAGAATCTGAGTTTTACGTTTGAACTGACTTCATTGGATACACAGGGTGAATCGGTCTATCGTTTCTTTAAAACGGAAGGGGAACAGTTTAATGTTCTCGATGGTGTGACCTACAATGCTCCGGGAACGTATACGTATAAACTCCAAGAAATCCCGCAGTTAGGCGGCTACCCGGCTGGAAATATCGATTTTGATTCGAGCGTGTATACCATCACGGTAAAAGTTGGAACAAAACCAGCCGAAAAGCCGACGGATCCAGACAACCCGGCAGCGGAGACCGATCCGATCAATCCTGAAGAGCAGACCGGCCTTCTCTATATTGAATCCGTAACGATCCTTAAAGATGGAAATAAGATAGACTGGGATAAAGACAAGGAAGAGCTGGATCCGCTGGTTTTCAGCAATTCCTGCAAGCGGACTCCAGTCACCGCGCCTGCCTTTACGCCGGCAAAGAAAATCCTGCGCAATGACACGCTTTCGGAAGGTCAGTTTACATTCCAGTACACAGTCAATTCTGAACAGATCGATGGCTGGGCGGTGAATCTCAATGATGATCTGACCATTGATGAGCAAGGGAATATCACAGTAACAAACAAGGCTGATGGAACCATTCCGCCCCTTTCACTGACCTTTACCCAGCCCGGAACTTACACAGTGACTCTGGAAGAAATTGGTGAAGAGAACGATGAATTTTACTATGACCAGTCCGTTCTGAGCTGGACCTATGTAGTTACCGAAGAAAATGGCCAGCTCAGTTATACGCTGACTCAGCCACCCCAGCCGGCTGCCTTCACCAATGCCCGCAAAAGCCAAAGTCCGCAAAATCCAGGCGGCGGTGGATCCGGAGGCAATGGGAATGGCGGCAATAATGGAGGATCCAATAACAACACGAACAATGGATCCAACAATGGCGGCTCTGGCAATGGATCTAACAATGGTTCGAATAATGGTTCGAGCAATGGGAATGCCGGAAACGGATCGAATAGTGGATCTGGCAGCGGTTCGAATGGTGGTTCCAGTAATGGTTCCAGCAACAGTTCGAACAACTCGAACCACGGAGCAAATCTAGGAGGCACCAATTCTTCTGGTACCCAGCCCACTCAGACAAAAACATCGGGTTCTTCTAAGAGCGCACCAACAGCACTTAGAACGGATACTTATTTCTGGCTGATAAGTGGAACAGCCGCCGCAGCAATCCTTCTTCTTTCTTACATGCAGGAAAAGAAGCTGAAAAGATCCTTGAACAAGCGCTAAACCAGCAGCAGTTCAAGTGGCCAGACTCTGGCAAGAAAACCAGATCACCCAGTAAATCGAATCTGAAATCTGAAAATGACAAAGCCCCCGTACTAGGTGAAACGAGTTTGAATCGTTTGCTCAGGTACAGGGGCATTTTTGGCTTTTTGAACCAGAAAGAAATCTTCTGGGATTGTGGTCTTTAGAAAACAGGTGCTGGTCACTATTGATTGACTGGCTGACCTTTGGCAATTTTGTCTCGCTCAGAAACGCTTTCAGTTTCTGTATGGGGTGGGCAGCAGCTCTGACGTTTGATGATCTGGTAGGGAACCAGGGTTCGAGAAGCCATCAGCCCGGCATTTTCAAGGTGGTTCAGAGCCTGGCTGGCCGCTTCGATTCCAAGCTGGATGGCATTGACATCGATGGAAGACAATGCTGGATCAGTCAACATACAGAAATATGAATTGTTAAAGGAAATCAGCGACAGATCCGTTGGAATGATCAGGCCCATTTCAGCACAGATTTGACGGACGATGATGCCGTAAATATCGTCGCTGACAACGACTGCGGTTGGATAGCTTGGATTTTTGCGATCCAGAAGTTCACGGATTTGCTCGAGGCCTTCATCATCCCCCTGTTCAATTTCCAAAGACAGTTCCGGAAGATTGGGCAGACCGTGCTCATTGAGGTACATTCGATATCCGCGTCGACGACTGGCTGAATAGATCTCACTGGAAGGTGAGCCGATGAAGGCGATCCGTTTATGACCCATATGGGCTAAATGGGCGGTTGCATCGTAGCCGGCCTGAATGTTGTCATTGTCGACACAGACCGTTTCTGCTTTATTGTTGGCGGGCTGGCCGATTTGAACGTAATCGATGCCTTCGTCATAGAGATACTGAATGACCTGATCATCCTTGCGGGAGAACAGAACAATATACGAGCTGGAAAAATCGGCTTTCTGAAGCTGACGGATAGCCTGAATGATTTCCTGATCGTCTTTACCAGTGATCGTTGCACTCAGGCAATGACGCATATTGGCAAACTGAGTGATTCCGCGAATCACTTCCAGATAAAAAGGGTTTTCATAAGCAATTTCAGCTGAAGGCGGCATGATAATCCCCAGAACAGAAAGAGGTTTGTTTTCAGCTGGAGCTTCAGCCGGTGTAGGCGGCTCATATCCAAGCTGGGCCATGGCCTTGCGGACACGGTCCTGGGTGCGTTTAGAAATCGAAGAACTGTTGCGGATGGTACGGGAAACCGTTGAAGGCGATACCTGGGCTAACGCTGCCACATCGCGAATGGTTACTGGCATGGAAGATACTGCTCCTTTCAAAAGCAAAAACAATGGATAAATACATGCTCAAAATAGATATAGAAAAAATCCGATAGAGGTCAATGGTGCATTCCTTCTGGTTTGGATTGTGCAAACAGGCAGAATAGAATGCAGAGACTCAAAGCGGATTAGACTCAAAAATAAATCGTTATCCGATATAAGGATACCGTCTCAGACATGGCACTCTGAAAAATGACTGAGGCAGATTTGGTTTCTGATGCGGAAATTAAATGCAAATGGAATGAAACAGAATAAAACTAAGAGAAATATTCTTTTTCTTAATCCGTTTGTGATCAGAAATCTCCAGACTGAGTTCGGGTATTTGATACGAAAAAGATATCATATTTCACAGACATCTGAGAAAAAAGTTCGAAAATACGGTTGAATATATTGACTGATCGACGGGAATTTATAGGCAGACAGAATTGTTGCCGACCCAAAATCGGGTATTCATACATCAGGGAAGATGAAGCGGCGAAATGCGGTGGAATCGATATGCTTGGTGATCTGCAACTTTGCACAACTTCCAGACAACCTTTAAGAAAATGACCCCATTTATGCTGGGATTTTCGGGTCTATCGCTTTTGGATTCCAGATCAATTCATGGATTGTTTTATGAGGTTACAATGATGAGTCATAAAGAAAGTCGGGACACTGTTGGAGATTGGCAAGGAAAAGACGCAGCTGACTGTTACAGCAGGCGACGGCTGAACAGGTGCTGAAAGAGTGGCGGGCTGTTCGGCTGATCCAGAAAGTGGAATTACAATTTGAAAAGATCAAGAAATTTGCTTTAAGCCCTTGCAGGAATGATTTGAAAGAGCTTTATCTATCGTAAAAATAACATGTTGCAATTTGTGAGCAATCAACTGGATTAAAAATCATCCGTATGGAACAATATAGAGGCTGAGCTGATAGGCACATTAAAAATTAATAAAATAATCTAATAAAGTTTATGTAAATATATAAGTAAATTACTTATACAATCTAAATAAATTGATCGCCATAAAGCTCGCCTGGCCTGCGGTTTTGCAGCAGTCTGATCCCTGTTCTTTCTGAGTCTTGCAAAAAGCGAAGATGGAAAGATGGGACTGAATCTTTTGATCAGCAAGCATAGAGATGGACTGATTTCATCCGGCAGCCAGTACTTGTCAACAGGAAAGAAACAAAAAGACCTGAAACAGAAACCAGGACCAGAAAATAAGTCATTGGTCCTGTCCTCGTTCATGCTTTGCACAGACTACGGTGAATCCAGATTAAAACCTGTCATGAAAGAGAAATCTGTTTCTATCTTGACCAGATCAAGCGTGCGTTCGGTCGTTAAAGCTTTTCAGACCTTCCGGATCCCTTCTTGATTTCGTCATGATTGTGTTTATCGTCAGTCTGGATTTACCACGCACACGCTTTAACTGTTTCTATCTCTTGAATCCTGCCTGCCTTGTCAGTGCGGGTTTGGAAATCGATCACATTGTTTTCATTCATGGTCAGGATGAAAAGTGATCAGAGCCAGACTGAAAATCTGAAAGCCGAAGGCTGCAGAGATGTAGGAAACAGACTGAAAATGTTCAGGAAACCATTCATACCTAACACAGATTTTGAACATTGATTTTAAATATGGATTTGAATTGATGATTTGAGATCTGTTTTTGTGTGTTTTCCAGACCCTTTTCTATGCAAAGTCTGAATTGTTGTTTCTTTATCTCGTGAAACACATGTGAATACAGATTTGTCAGTCGAGGTCATCGGCTGAGTTTTTGTGTCTTATCAAAACTGAGAAGTTGTTGCAAGACATTTTAGATGCAGCCTGGAAATCTGGTCGTCAAGATTTCGGCTGAAACAGTGAAAGATAGAAGTCTCAAAGAAAATCACCACCTAAAGGTGAAGAGTGGGTTTAATAACTGCCGTGCAGGACAGAGGGACTCGTTTTTTATCTGTCTGATACCAAAACGAGAAGCGATCAGCAGTGAATTCATGCAGAAAGCGAGTCTGACAAATAAATATATTCAAAGCATAAAAAATCCCATTTAACATTATATCTTTCAGAAAACGATGAAACAAGAATTCATTTTTTAAGAAATCAAAAAAGACCGAAAAATATCATATAAATACGGATTTATTGAATGAAAAGCGCAGGAATAGACTATGAAAAAATATAACGTAGCAATTCGAAACCTCTCCACTGTTCTCCTTGCACAGACACTGCTTCTGAATGCCCTGCCAACTGCAGTGCATGCTCAGGAGAGTCAGGACAACCACGAAAAGGCCACAGATACCATTAGCGTTACAGTTTCTGATGAAAAGACTGTTTTAAGTGTAAACGGATCTTCAGTTGCTGAAAATATCGATGTTCAAAGTGAAAATTCTGCCTCTTTAGATCAGGAAAACAAACCGGCTCAAGAATCTGATGGCGCCTTACAGGCAGAAAAAACGACGTCAACAGAAGATCGGACTCAGTCAGAAGATTCAGCCAAGGCCAGTGAGAAGAAAGACTTCTCCAACGGTGAATTCGAAGAATCGACTGACCATCCTGGACCAGCTGACGAAAATATGGCAGGTATTCCTTCCGGTGCAGAAGCGGATGAAGCTTTCAGGGAGCGGGATACTGACCAGGTCCGGGTTGATCTGATGCCAACCGATGATCACAAAACCAAATACAACGGCATGGCTGAGTATCGTCCGGATGTAGTCCCTGATGAAGCGCAAAAGGATATGGATGGCAAATACACCTGGCAAAAAACTGGTCAGACTGAAGTTGTAACCGAAGAAATCGATCGACCGGATGTAACTGGACTGACCCCTGTGACTACAACTGAAGATCTGAAAGATGCCGATGGAAAAGTGATCGGTCAACGGATTACAAATTCGTACATTCTGCCTGATGGTATGCCATATCGTGACGTCCAAGAGGACCGTTATGTCTTTGATCAGGATGGCAATCGAATTGAAGATGTCATTGTCGATGAAGAGCAGAGCAGTGTCCTGGTGAATAAAGTAACCACCTACACCGATGCTACAGTTGAACATAAAGTGAATCCAGGATCGGTAACCGTAGAAATGGAAACGCAGACGCGACGGCTTGATGAAAATGGGAAGACCGCAGTGCCAGAACATGAACTGCCAACAGTTGCCGGCGGAACCGTAATCATTAAAGATGACAGCGAGGATGGCAAGTATGCAGCCGACATCACCCTGAAACTGGCGGGAGTTGCCGGTCTGAATGGCGTAACCATTACGGTGATGGGACAAGACGGCCAGCCGCAGACAGCCACTCTTAAAGAAGTGAAGGTTGGAGATGACACAACATATAAACTTTCTGGGATCCATGTCAGTGGTCTGAGTGGAAAAGATGACCAGCTGATTACCATGACGCTGTCTGGAAAACAGATTTATGACATTACTCGCAACACCTCGCAGTCAACCCAGAATTCGGATTTATTGAAAGATCCAAATCAGGTTGTAAATCCAGATCTTCAAAACAGTACCTGGAAAGCCGATTTCCTGTACAGTGATGGCCTGACAGGGTTAGGGGATGCAGGCAATTTCTCTGTTTTTGCCAAAACCTTTAAGTGGACAGGTCATACCAACGCGAATGTTGCGGTTGGAGAAATGGATGCCAGTACTCCATATATCGGAATTGGCTCGGATAAGAATCCATCTGGAAGCGATCGGCTTGATTACTCCAATAAGGACCTGAACTATGTAGGATCCTTCAAAGGCGACGGCAGCTTTGCGATGAATAATACGAATTCATACCTGATCATCGGGGACAAAGAGTATGCAATCAAGCAGAATCCAGATCCGGGCCAGAGAGATTTGTATACGCTGACCAAAACCGATGTAAATGGCAATGTGCAGACGATCTATAAAAACCAGGGCAATATCAAAGGGATTCAGAAAGCAGAAACACCAATCAATTTTGATAAAGCGTTGGGGAAACTTGCCGAGTATGCGGTGAATCTGCAAAACCAGACCAGTGTCGATGCAGGCATGGACGAAGAAGCGAAAAAGGCGGCGCAGGCAGTTGTGGATCAGATTGCCAAAGCAACCGTTCGTGATGATCAGGGAAATAAAGATCTCCGTATCGACTGCTCTGTCTGCCCGACAAATGAAGATGGAATCTATCTGGTCAATATGAGTATTGATGACTTGCGCTCCCTCAACAGCGGTGATCAGTTCATCCATCTGAATAATATGGGGGATAAAAAAGTTCTGATCAATGTCACTGGTCTTGACCAGAACAGGACAGAGTATGATATCCGCGCCAATATCCGTCCAAACGCAACATCGCAGGCTTTCTCTCCATATAATGCCAATGTCATGTTTAACTTTGGAAGTTATAGCGGCCGCCTGAATTTTGATAAAACATGGTACGGATCAGTTCTTGCTCCAAATGCAGTAGTTGAAGTTGGAAACGGCGAGTTCAACGGCCGTCTTATCGCGAACTCCGTGGTGGATGGCCATAACGAACAGCATGGCAATGGTGATAATTGGCATAAAGGGAAAGAAGAAAAAACAGAAGAAGTCACCATGCAGATGTTTGTACAGATGAAAGTCAACATTCAGGAAGCTAAACATGAAAAGACAATTGTTAATGGAATCCCAAATGCTGAGTTCATCCGCTATAATCAGATGTTCTATGTTCCAACTCCAGATCCAGAGACTCCGGAGAATCCAAATCCAGATACTCCAGATCCAGATGAGCCCGGCAAGTCAGTAACTCCTGATAAGCCGGTAACTCCTGATAAGCCGGTAACTCCTGATAAGCCGGTAACTCCCGATAAGCCGGTAACTCCCGACAAGCCGGTAACCCCCGACAAGCCGGTAACCCCAGATAAACCAATCACACCAGGATCGAAGATACCAAAGATGAACGTCAAATCCAGAACCAATGGAAAAACAGAAGACACACTGACAACAAGTGACACTACGATCTTTCAGACTGGCACCCAGACCGTCTCTGGAACACGGACACACCTGCCAAAAATTGAAAAGAAGGCTAAAACCACTCCACATACTGCAGCATTTACTGGTGTGATTGCGAATTTGAGTGTACTTTTTGCTTCTGTTGGTGCAGGTGTATTAAGCCTGATTGGTTTGCATCGTAATAAAAACAGAAAAAATCACAGTCAATACTAAAGTTTTTATCGCTGAATCTCTATTGTGATCAATAAATGTTGATTGTTGATCAGAAGAAAACGTTTTAAATTTTCGACTCCATCACTGATCTATAATATTAAGAAGAGGCATATAAGAAGAAACCTTAAAACCTGCTACCAATTAGAGTAGAGAAGTCAGGGATTCTTCTTTACAGTTAGCTCTTTATGGGACAAAAAAACAGTCCCATCACTTTTTTCTTGACTTTTTTAGGTGATCTGTCACAATGAATCCCTATCGCCACAGGGTGGTAGGGATTTTTATATCCATATATCTATCTCAGATCTAAAAGGGACATTTAGACCAGAATCTGAATATCCTGATTGAATCTTTACGGCCAGAAAAGGTTGAATGTGAAATGTTAAAACATTTTCACAAAAGTGCTTGACCTGGGATACCTCCCGGTGTTATAGTAATTGAGCGTTAAGAAAACGCGGCAATCAAGTCGCTGATCTGACGCAAATCATCTTTAGATATCGAAGAAATCATCGATTGTGAAATTTTTGAAAATATTTCACAAAAGATGTTGACGAATGATCTGGCTGATGATAAGATAAATAAGCCTTGTGAGGGAAATTGATTCACTCACAAACAGATGGCTCTTTGAAAACTCTGATTACAGACAATTCAATATTCGAAATTAACACGTCGATTCTTGAAACAACACTTAATACTTCAATAATCAATTCACGAAATATAAACGCAATAGCGTTGAGTCAATATCAAATGGAGAGTTTGATCCTGGCTCAGGATGAACGCTGGCGGCATGCCTAATACATGCAAGTCGAACGGAACACTTTTGTGTTCAGTGGCGAACGGGTGAGTAACACGTAGATAACCTGCCCATATCCGGGGGATACGCTTTGGAAACGAAGTCTAAAACCCCATAGGAAAACAGAAGGCATCTTCTGTTTTTGAAACAGGCCTTAAAGCCTGGGAGATGAATGGATCTGCGGTGCATTAGTTAGTTGGCAGGGTAAAAGCCTACCAAGACGATGATGCATAGCCGGCCTGAGAGGGCGATCGGCCACACTGGGACTGAGACACGGCCCAGACTCCTGCGGGAGGCAGCAGTAGGGAATTTTCGTCAATGGGCGCAAGCCTGAACGAGCAATGCCGCGTGAGTGAGGAAGGTCTTCGGATCGTAAAGCTCTGTTGCAGGTCAGAAAAGAAGGAAAGAGGAAATGCTTTTCTTTTGATAGTAACCTGCCAGAAAGTCACGGCTAACTACGTGCCAGCAGCCGCGGTAATACGTAGGTGGCAAGCGTTATCCGGAATGATTGGGCGTAAAGGGTGCGCAGGCGGCGTGGCAAGTCTGAAGTGAAAGGTACGGGCTCAACCTGTACAGGCTTTGGAAACTGCCACGCTCGAGGACAGGAGAGGGCGGTGGAACTCCATGTGTAGCGGTAAAATGCGTAGATATATGGAAGAACACCAGTGGCGAAGGCGGCCGCCTGGACTGTTACTGACGCTCAGGCACGAAAGCGTGGGGAGCAAATAGGATTAGATACCCTAGTAGTCCACGCCCTAAACGATGAGGAGCAGGTGTCGGGGGTAATGCCCCGGTGCCGAAGCTAACGCAATGACTCCTCCGCCTGGGGAGTATGCACGCAAGTGTGAAACTCAAAGGAATTGACGGGGGCCCGCACAAGCGGTGGAGTATGTGGTTTAATTCGAAGCAACGCGAAGAACCTTACCAGGCCTTGACATGGGATGCGAAGACTTAGAGATAAGTTGGAGGTTAACATCCACACAGGTGGTGCATGGTTGTCGTCAGCTCGTGTCGTGAGATGTTCAGTTAAGTCTGGCAACGAGCGCAACCCTCGTGATCTGTTACTACCAGTAAGATGAGGACTCAGATCAGACTGCCGGTGACAAACCGGAGGAAGGCGGGGATGACGTCAAATCATCATGCCCCTTATGGCCTGGGCTACACACGTACTACAATGGCGCCTACAGACGGAAGCGAAGCTGTGAAGTGGAGCGAACCCGAGAAAAGGCGTCCCAGTTCGGATTGAAGTCTGCAACCCGACTTCATGAAGTTGGAATCGCTAGTAATCGCGGATCAGCATGCCGCGGTGAATACGTTCCCGGGCCTTGTACACACCGCCCGTCAAACCATGGAAGCCGGCAACGCCCGAAGCCGATGGCATAACCTGAAAAGGAGTGAGTCGTCGAAGGCGGGGCCGATGACTGGGGTTAAGTCGTAACAAGGTATCCCTACGGGAACGTGGGGATGGATCACCTCCTTTCTAAGGAGAAAGTACAAGGAAGCATTAAGTAACTAAGTTGGAGTCTGTAACAGAGTTTTGGAAGAGCGATCTTCCAGATTGAGTGATAGAGAAATCTTCATTTGATCACAACATGGATCTTTGAAAAACGAACATCAGTATAAGACATAACAGAAGGTCTGACGTAAGTTGTAAGTAGCAACGTTACGAAAGTAACCGACTGAAAAGAGAGAAGAAATTCGATCTTTGAAGTCACAAGATTTACCAAGTCAGAAAACAGTTAACAGTTCTTATTAGAAAAATCTCGAAAAAGCATAGTTAAAAACAAGCATATTTGAAACTAGATCAAGCAAGGAAGGGCGTACGGAGGATGCCTTGCCACTCTTGAATGATGAAGGACGCATCAGACTGCGAAAAGCTGCGGGGAGCTGTCAGGAAAGCGACGATCCGCAGGTATCCGAATGGGGGAACCCGGCTGGAGTCATATCCAGTCATCCATGTCTTTGATATGGAGAGCAACCCGGCCAACTGAAACATCTAAGTAGCCGGAGGAAAAGAAAACAACAGTGATTTCCCGAGTAGCGGCGAGCGAAAGGGAATTAGCCCAAACCATAGCGATATGGGGTTGTAGGAGCGCAACAGACGAAACGCGAGTGAACAGGAACGTGATGGAAAGCACGGACACAGAAGGTGAAATCCCTGTACTGGAAAGCAAGCCAAGTAGTCAGCGAGATCCTGAGTACGACGGGACACGTGAAATCCTGTCGGAAGCAGGCGGGACCATCCGCCAAGGCTGAATAAGTAAGAGTGAGCGACAGTGAAGAAGTACCGTGAGGGAAAGGTGAAAAGAACCGCGCAAGCGGAGTGAAAGAGAACCTGAAACCGTATGCCTGCAAGAAGTCAGAGCCCGTCAAAGGGTGATGGCGTGCCTTTTGTAGAATGAACCGGCGAGCTGCTTTTGGATGCAAGGTTAAGCAGGAAAATGCGAAGCCGAAGCGAAAGCGAGTCTTAACAGGGCGAATGAAGTAGCCAGGAGCAGACCCGAAACCGGGTGATCTAGCCATGGGCAGGTTGAAGCAGAGGTGAAACTTTGTGGAGGACCGAACCGACCATCGTTGAAAAGCTGGCGGATGACCTGTGGCTGGCGGAGAAATTCCAATCGAACCCGGAGATAGCTGGTTCTCCCCGAAATAGCTTTAGGGCTAGCGTTAACGCAAGCCAGCGGAGGTAGAGCACTGAATTCATGATGGCCCCATCCCGGGGTACTGAATGGAATCAAACTTCGAATGCCGCAAGGAGAGTAGTTGGCAGTCAGAGTGTGGGTGATAAGGTCCATGCTCAAGAGGGAAACAGCCCAGACCGCCGGCTAAGGCCCCAAAATGATGACTCAGTGGAAAAGGATGTGGGGACGCACGGACAACTAGGAGGTTGGCTCAGAAGCAGCCACCCTTTAAAGAGTGCGTAACAGCTCACTAGTCGAGTGGCCCTGCGCCGAAAATGTACCGGGGCTAAGTCATCTGCCGAAGCCGCGGATAAGGATTGAAAGATTTTTATGGTAGGGGAGCGTTGCATGTTCATGGAAGCAGAATCGTGAGAGTCTGTGGAGGGCATGGAAGTGAGAATGCCGGTGTGAGTAGCGAGATGCAGGTGAGAATCCTGCACACCGAAAGCCCAAGGATTCCAGGGGAAGGTTCGTCCGCCCTGGGTCAGTCGGGACCTAATGATAAGCCGACAGGCGAAGCAGATGGAAAGCAGGCGAAGATTCCTGCACCCGCAATAAAGGCGATGGAGTGACAAAGACGGGAAGTGTGACCCTCTTAATGGATTGAGGGCCAAGCGCGGCAGTACGGATCCAGGCAAATCCGGATCAATGCGTACAGAGCGTGAAGGGTAAGTGAAATCGAAAGAAAGTAGCCAAGCACATGGAGCGGCTTTCAAGAAAAGCTTCTAGCTTAAACTTTATTGCGGCCCGTACCAAAACCGACACAGGTGGGCGCGCTGAGCAAGCGAAGGTGAGCGAGAGAACTGTTGCCAAGGAACTCGGCAAAATTGCCCCGTACGTTCGCAAGAAGGGGCGCTCGAGAGAGCCGCAGTGAAAAGGCCCAAGCGACTGTTTAACTAAAACACAGCT
This sequence comes from Allobaculum sp. JKK-2023, assembly GCF_034745455.1. NCBI lineage: Bacteria > Bacillati > Bacillota > Erysipelotrichia > Erysipelotrichales > Erysipelotrichaceae > Allobaculum > Allobaculum sp. JKK-2023. The sequence goes on from NZ_JAYERV010000003.1 coordinate 2,979,642, forward strand.
CTATGCAAAGCCGCAAGGCGAAGTATATGGGGTGACACCTGCCCGGTGCTGGAAGGTTAAGGGGATCTGTTATCCGCAGGGAGAAGCAGTGGTCCGAAGCCCCAGTGAACGGCGGCCGTAACTATAACGGTCCTAAGGTAGCGAAATTCCTTGTCAGGTAAGTTCTGACCCGCACGAAAGGTGAAACGATTTGGGCGCTGTCTCGGCAGCAGACTCGGTGAAATCTTAGTACCTGTGAAAATGCAGGTTACCCGCAACTAGACGGAAAGACCCCATGGAGCTTTACTGCAGCCTGGTATTGGGTTTTGGATGGTCATGTACAGGATAGGCGGGAGGCTATGAAGAAGGAACGCCAGTTTCTTTGGAGCCGCCGTTGGGATACCGCCCCTGATGATTTGAAGCCCTAACGTGAAGAGAGAATCTTACAGACAGTGCCAGGCGGGCAGTTTGACTGGGGCGGTCGCCTCCTAAAGAGTAACGGAGGCGCCCAAAGGTGCGTTCAGTCTGGATGGAAACCAGACAGAGAGTGTAAATGCAAAAGCGCGCCTGACTGCGACACCAACAAGTGGAGCAGGGACGAAAGTCGGGATTAGTGATCCGGCGGTACCGAATGGAAGGGCCGTCGCTCAACGGATAAAAGCTACCCTGGGGATAACAGGCTGATCCCGCCCAAGAGTTCACATCGACGGCGGGGTTTGGCACCTCGATGTCGGCTCATCGCATCCTGGAGCTGGATTCGGTTCCAAGGGTTGGGCTGTCCGCCCATTAAAGCGGTACGCGAGCTGGGTTCAGAACGTCGTGAGACAGTTCGGTCCCTATCTGTTGTGGGCGCAGGAGATCTGAGGGGAGCTGTCCTCAGTACGAGAGGACCGGGATGGACCTGCCAATGGTGCATCGGTTGTCACGCCAGTGGCACAGCCGGGCAGCCAAGCAGGGAATGGATAAGCGCTGAAAGCATCTAAGTGCGAAGCCAGCCCCAAGATAAGATCTGCGGTAGATAAGACCCCTTGAAGACTACAAGGAAATAGGCTGGGTATGGAAGTGGAGTGATCCATGAAGTTGGCCAGTACTAATCGGTCGAAAGCTTAATCTAAGATAACGAGAGCGCCTGTTGGAAGTGATGAAGAATGAAGGATATGGAAACAGAGTCAAAGAGGCAAGTTAAAGACAATGATTCCAGAATCATTCAAAATCACAGACAGGCGGTAATAAGAAGTAAAACGATCAGAAATGATCAGATCATAACTGTAACCAAGGTTATGTCGAAGCTGGTGTTTGTTTTTGAAAGATTCATGTGAAATGAAATCAACCCGCGGTATTCGCAAGAATACTGAAATCGAATCTGTCATTGAATAATCATCCAAGGATGCGCTGATTCAATGCAAAGTATGGTGACGATAGCCAATGGGTCACACCCGTTCCCATCTCGCACACAGAAGTTAAGCCATTGAACGCCGACGATAGTGTAAAAGCAAAAATAGGAAGTCGCCAGACGAAAGTAAGCCCTGGAGGATATGAGAAATCATATCCTCCAGGGCTTTTTACATCATCTAGTCCTCTTTTATAAAATGTATAGTCAAATGAATTCCTGTGCTCTTCAAGTATGGAACACCTTACTGGAGGGATGACATCCAGTTTCTTCTTCGGAAAATGATCAGGCAGAGAATATAACGGATGACCTCTTCAGAAGAAAGCAGCAGGTAAATCCAGGTAATCTGGGTTTTGAATAAATACAACCCAAGAAAAGCCAGAGGGACACCAAATACCCAGGTTCCCGTCAGGTCGACAGCCAATAAAACACCAGTGTGACCACCCGAACGTAAGATACCGCCGCCTAATACCATGTTTTGAACCTTAACCAGACTCAGCAGGCCAAATATCAGCAACAGATGGACACAGATTGAAGCGGTTTGCTCATCGACTGAATAAATCTGCACATATAACGGTGCCAGGCAGGCAAGCAACCCGAACAGCAGCAACGAAAACCAGAAGGAAAGCTTCATCAGATCATGAGAATGAGCCAGAGCCAGCTCGTCCTCTTTGCAGCCAAGGTCCTGACCAACCAGGATGCCAGCCGCCTGCGAAAAGCCCATCAACAATCCCATATATAAACTTTGAATTGGAACTGTCATTGTCATGGCTGCACTGCCTGCAAGAGTGGAATGACCATAGACCATCATATAGACGTTTTCTCCAAGGCTCCAGAAAAAATCAGCCAGGACCAGTGGAAGAACAACTTTAAGCAAAGCATTCATGTTCACGTCGCAATGTTCTTTGACGAAAAGCCAGGGCAGATTCTTTCTGGTAAAGTAGAGAACCATTGCGCTCATCAGAAAACTGGAAAGAACAGTTGCCAGGGCTGCCCCATGCATACCCAAGTTCCATCCAAAAATGAATAGAGCATTGAGTAAAGTGTTCGCACCAATTCCGATGGCGGAAGCATAAAAGGGTTCTTTTGGGAATCCAAAGCACCGAAGCATCACCGAATAGATAATAGTAAAGGAGTGAAAGGGCAATGACCAAATGGCGATGCGCAAGTAAGCCGTTGCCAGATCGGCTGCATCCTGGGTATACCACCTCATGACCGGAAAAATGCATGACAACGCACTAATGAATAAGACTGCAACGATAGACCAGCAGCTGATCCGGTGACATAAGGCTGAACTTTCCTGATAGGCCTTACGGCCAGCGTACTGGGCGGCAAAAATGCCAAGCCCTGAGGCCGCGGCGGTCAGAACGGTCTGAAAGATCGAGATATATTTACCCGCAAAGCCGGCAGCGGCAATTGTAGCAACGCCTAACTGTCCAATCATGACCTGATCAATGACTGTTAATGAGTTTTGAACCAGTGACTGTAAGGCTGCTGGTACAGCAATCGCAAAAACGTCATGTCTAAATGTCTTTTCCATATCCAGTACTCTCTCTTTCCAGTAAAACTGGCTTGGAAATAAAGTTAGGGACAGGATTGAAAATCGCTGACAAAGCCGCCTTGGCCTGTTCTTCATAGTTCTGAGCAACTGTGGTCAAAGATGGATGGCAGAAAGCACCACTTTGGATCCCATCAAATCCACAGACAGAAATCTGTTCAGGAACTTGAATATGGTGATCCTGAAGATAGCGGATCAGTTCCAGTGCAAGCAGATCACTGGTACAGAACACCACTGAATGCGAGACAAAAGGCAGCGTCTCATAAAGAAGAAGACGTTCGTTTTTGTCTGGTGGAACAATTTGAATGGTTGTCTTCAAACCCGCCTGAGCCAGCCCTTCTACACGGTCAAGATCTGGATCTTCAGCAGCGAAGATCAGACACAAGACTTCCTTATGACCACGTTCAATCAGATGATGACCTAAAAGTCTTCCGCCATATCGATCATCATTGCTTACTCCGACCGGTTCATCCATTCCGCCGTTGAAAACCACCAGCGGAATATGAAGCTGGTTTTTTAAAGAGGCATAATCTGTCTTGCAGAAGCCGGCGACAATGACACCTTTCATGTTCCAGGTGCTCGCAAACTCTGCAATTTCTTCCCAGTTTGTGGCAGAACGGACAACAAGATCCAGATCATGCTGGTTGGCTTTGACAAGCAGGGCCGACAAAGTCTGGGAAATATAAGGATCTTCAAAAGGTCTTCCGGTATAAATCGGATGGTCATTGACGACAAATCCGATTAAAGAGCGTGGATTACGCCCTAACAAGACTTCAGCCCGCGAAGGAAGGTAGCCGCTTTCCTCAATGGCCTGTAAAACTCGTTTTTCGGTTTCATAAGAGATTTTGTGATGTTTGCCGTTGAGAACATTGGAGACGGTGGCTACTGATAATCCAAGTTTTTCGGCGATATCAATCAGTCTGACTTTTTCCATGGTTCTCATTATAGAAAATGAAAATTTACTCCCAAAATGTTAAATTGTTAACCTGCTTTGGGGCAGGCTGGAATGATGGAAATGGACCAGAATCTGTCAATTAGCAAAACGTGGTCATGCCGAAAAAGAGAAGTGATGATTGGATCGGAGAGTTCGAGATTTACTCCTCCTTTTCTTTCATTGCTAAGATGCAGTTTTTTAATAAATCCTGTTCTTGACGAATGGAGTGTAAGGCCTGCGCATAGGCATTGGCAAGATAGGTCTGGTCAAAGCAGAAATCCTGATATCCTTGAAGGCATTCTTCAAAGTAGAACTTACTGCAAGGAGCCAGATCGTCATCGGTAACCATTTGATAGTAAAAGCACTCTAGCACACAGACTGATCCATCCGGTTTGTGAATGGGCAGTTCAATAGTCTTGCGCTTATAGAGATCAGGATATCCTTCATATTCATCCAGACTGGAAAGATCGGAATCCTCCATACAGAAGCAGCCGACTGGAACCTTAGATGAAGGACTGGGAATTACATCCAGATAGCTGCGGCCAGGAATTCCTCTCATGACCAGCTGATGATCAGGCAGCCAGCCAGAGCCATAAACTTTTGCGGTTGGAGCTCTTCTTTCCATCTGATCAAGATTCAGATTAGAACCATAAGCGAGATAATATAATTTCATACCATTAATTCCTTCCTTTATATATTTATATATTTATTAGAATATAATGCATAGATTAGTAAATATGAAATTGGGAATAGAATCAGGATATAACCAACCAGGTTCAGCAGGAAGAAAACGTGAGAAAAAAAGATCTGGGTGCGTCTGAGACAGCGAGAATCTGGTCCAGTCCCAGCTTTTTTAACTCTCAAAAAGAATGGCGAATCCGCAATGAGCGGCTTTAATTTGATGTCCGGAAATATTCAGAGAATCTATCGGGAATATATCCGGATCGATTTCGAAGATGGAGGAGGACATGCTAGTATTGGATTATCACATGACAGCTGTCCTGACTCTACGGAAGAGCAGCAGATATGGTTTTCGGATAGAATAGCGCATACAGATGCTACTGCTCAAAATATAGTTTTCATCTTGTTTCATCATTAAAACAGGCAGCTGTCCAGGAGGAAACTATGGAAAATTACAATCCGTTGCTGAAGGAACAGACTGGTCCCAAGTTCATCACGATTGGTGAAATAATGCTTCGCCTGACTCCGCCAAACTATGAAAAGATTCGTGTAGCCAACAATTTTGAGGCCAGCTATGGCGGGGCAGAAGCCAATATTGCTATGGCTCTGGCCAATCTTGGCGTAGACAGCACCTTTTTTACCGCTGTGCCTAATAACTCACTGGGAAAAAGTGCGATCCGGATGCTCAGATCGAATGATGTCCATTGCACTCCGGTGATTCTGACCACCCCTGAACAGACACCGACACACCGTTTAGGAACCTATTATCTGGAAACTGGGTATGGAATTCGTCCAAGCGAGGTCACCTACGATCGAAAACACAGTGCAATTACAGAATTCGACTTTTCACAGGTCGACATTGATGCTCTGCTGGATGGGTATGACTGGCTGCACCTGTCAGGCATTACACCTGCTCTTTCTGAAAGCTTGCAGGACTTTATTCTGGATTGTCTGAAGACGGCCAAAGAAAAGGGAATTACCGTCAGCTTTGATGGCAACTTCCGTTCTAAACTTTGGAGTTGGGAAGAAGCACGGGATTATTGTACAAAATGCCTGCCCTATATTGATGTTCTGTTTGGTATTGAACCTTATCATCTCTGGAAAGATGAATCGGACCATTCTAAAGGCGACTGGAAAGATGATATCCCCTTCCAGCCTGATTTTAAAGAACAGGATAAAGTCTTCCGGAAATTCGTAGAACGCTATCCGAATCTGAAGTGCATCGCCCGCCATGTCCGCTATGCGAACAGCGGCAGCGAGAATTCTTTAAAAGCTTACATGTGGTATGAAGGTGAAACCTTTGAAAGCAAACTCTTTACCTTTAATATTCTCGATCGTGTGGGTGGCGGAGATGCCTTTGCCAGCGGCCTGATCTATGCGATGATGCACAATTATGAACCAATGGATATGGTCAATTTTGCGGTGGCAAGCTCTGTGATCAAGCATACAATTCATGGCGATGCGAATATCACGGATAATGTTGAATCTATTCAGAATCTGATGAATATGAACTATGACATCAAACGCTGATTCATTTTCCACCTGATCGAATAAGAATTGACTGGAAAATAGATACGAAACAAAACGAAAAGCTTCAAAATCTTTCTGGTCTGGAATCAACAAAGAAGTGCAGTTCATTATTTTGCCGAATAGTTATGTTCAACCTGAACTCACGAAGGAATTACACCTATTGGACTAAATATAGATAAAAGTTCTTTTCATAAAGTAAATAATAAGGATTAATTTCCAAGTCAAGTGCTTTTCCATAAGTATAAATACACTGATAGAACGGAGGTGAATTCAATCTATAATAAACTGTTTTTACTTTAGCCCGAATAATTCATGGCTTTTTTCACAAAACCATTTTTCGTGTTTTGTCTTCGAAATGCAAACAAATCTTTCTCGATTAGGTTATCCACATGTTTTGCGGTGGAGGGGGGGACTTAATTTTTTCAAAAATGACGGACAAAAACAGGTCAAAATCGTATATAACAAGCTTTTGTGCACGACAAAAAGACAGTCCGAAGGCTGTCAATTTTAAAATTTTACTTTATTTACAGACTGTTTAGCACAAACGAGCGGCTGTCCACCCTATTGTCCTGGACTTTTGCAGATATCGGGTGAATCTGTCGGCATGACGAAATGAACTGGCAATCTTCAAGTGAAAGCTTCGCGCATGAAAGCTCAGCCTTGAAGCAACTTTCTGATATTTTTTACGGAAGGATCCACATGTCATATTCTGATCAGCACCTTCCATCACCCGGAACTGGAAAAAGTGAAAAAGGTTATAGGCAAGGTATTTCAGAAGAAATTCAAAGGCATTGGCTTCGAATGCGCGATGCGAAAGCGTATTTGCCATGAAGTCACTTTTCAACTCCTTGGTGTAGTTTTCGCTGCTGCCTCTCTGACAATAGAAGTCGATGACCTGTTTTACGGTCATGTCTTCGATATTGGTGATTACCGCAAAAATATGAGGGATCAATAGAAGCTGAGCCTGCCCTTTCTCATCCTCTTCTTCGGTGAAATAGAGCTTAAAACAGACCCTTCTGCTTTTTGAAGAGTTGGACATCTGATAGCGGATTTCTCCATAAAAAGGCTTAGCTGAAGTATAAGTGCTGTCTTCTTCGTGGTCGGAACTGTCGTAGGCATCCTGACATAAGCTTTCAAGTTTGTCTGTTCCTTTGGCTCTGATGGCATAACGAACTGGATTAAAACGGCCTTCAAACAGGTCCATCAGGTCGCCCGAGTAAAAAGCGGCGTCTCCACGGAACATGATAATCCGTATTCTGCCAGCCGCAGTCGAGTCAGGCAGCCGCTTGAGGACTTCGGCCATGATCGATTCAGCTTCGTCTGCAGAATAAGTGGATCCAGGACGCAGCCATGCCCCCACAAGAGTTTTCGAGTTGTATTCGTTAATGACAAATGGATGATATCCAGTCTGGCTGTAGTGATGGATCCATGCAGCACCCTCCTGCTTTCCATAGGTATCGGTTTTTGTCGAATCGGCATCAAGAAGAATGTCGTCCTGGTTAGCACTGATAAACTGACAGGCCTGATCCATAAAAATCTGCCAGAAAGCATTATTCGTATCTTCACAGACACGGCTGAAAAAACGGCTGACCGAGCTTTGGGAAGAAATCCCCTGAAAGTACTGACAGAGAATTGGGTCTTTGGCAAGAACCCCCTGATCAGCCTGAGATGAGTAACCAAGGAGATACTTGAAAACCTGCTGGACCATCAAAGAGAAGTTAGAATTTTTCTGATGGCAGGATTGTATTTCGTCCGAAAAAGGAAGGTTGGCATAAGGCTGAAGAAGTGAATTAGAATTGATGAAATCGAGAGGGAGAATTGCACCGGTATCGGAAGAAAGATCCCCTCCATTAAATGAAATGTTGCATTCAGGAATAAAACCGGCCATACTGTTGTTCAGGGTGTGTGTCATTGTTCGAAATCCTTTCTTATTTTGGTTTGGCGACTAATATTGTATAGGAATGATGAACGATTTACACTCACCTGTTTGGTGAAAAGCAAAATGGCCGGGAACACGTTCTTTAAAGGTGTTTCCGGCCATTTGTCAGTTTTGATGAATTGTTCAGGTTTAGCAAAATAATTTCTAGCAACTTTCAATTTCATGGGTATATTTTGAGCGTGAGTTCAGTGTTCAATTGAGGTTAGAATAGGAAGTAAAGAATAAGGAGGGATTTTTATGACAAGAAAATCATTTGACCCTGCTGCATGGTAAGCGTCAAATAAGTCGGACGTTCTAAGTCTGTCCTCCATAAGATAAAATGAAAGGCGACTAAACCACCAGATTGAATGGTGATTTAGCCGCCGTTTTTGCGTCGTAGTTATAGCGAGGTTGCCGGCCCACGATGAAAAGAGCCACTTTAGCAGGGGCTGATTTCACTCTGGGGCATGGCTGCTGAAAGCAGCGGAAGGTAATTATTCTGATTCTGATCAATCTGATCCAGAACAGGAAGGTTGCCTTCGAACTGGTTTTCTGCAGCAGTCGATAGAAGATGATCGGGATATTTAAGGTTCTTAATGATCTCGAGCACTTCCTGCTGGTTTTCAATTCTGGATTTCAGGAACTCCTGAAACTTTTGGGACCATGGCATAAGGAACTCGAAATCCTGATCTGGATCCTCTTCGATTTCTTTAAGCTCGGCCTGCGTGAAAGCGCCTGCTTCGTTCGACAGATAATCCAGATACAGCTGGGCACTATGACCGTTGGCTTTAGCTGTCTCGATCAGAGAAAGAAGGGTGCAGGTATAAGAAACTCCCCCAAGAGACGTGCTGAACAGACTATTGCGGCGGATGAGGTTTATAGGTTTTATAGCCCGTTCCGCTGCGCCATTATCAATAGGCACTGCCGGATCATGGAGGAACACCTTGAATTTTTCCTCATGATTGATGGCGTAGTTCAGTGCATTCTGCATGGTTTCCGAGAAGGTATTGAAAACATCAGGATCCTTAACCAGACCATGGATGTCCTCAAACAGTTTATCAACAAGCCTGCTGATTTTTTCTTCCCGTACTGCCAGACGCTTTTCTGGGGTTTCCTGGTTTAAGGGCGTATTCAGATGATAGATTTCGGCAATTTTGTGGATAATTCGTGCTTCAGGACAGTTGTCATCCAGATCTCCGGTAGTGTTACTCTCAATGATCTGAATGGCATCGACAAAGTTTCTTCGCAGATGCATGAAGCATCCCGAAAGAATGACTGCCCCACAAAGTTTATTGGCGAAAGTGCCGTAGGCTGAAAATGCATCAGAAGTAATTGTTCCCGTGTATCCAATCCCAAGAAGTTCATCAGAACTTCATGGCTTCTGGAATTGGAATAGTGGTAGTACACAATTTTTCTGCCTTTCTGACCAGTCTTTTGCTTGAAACGGGCTTCAGTTCGGTTTTCTGAATTTTTGTTTTGGTCTTTTCTCCTTCCTTATTCTCTTTTTTTGTCAGAGCAATGTTCAAGGCTGCCAGCTGATCCCGGTCAACACGAGTCCCGTCTTTGAACACAATACTCCGGCCGGATTCTTTTCCCAGTTCATGCGTAAGAGGATGACGGCAGCTGGTATTACATGGATTGATGAAAACAACCTCAATTCCATGAGGCTCTGCGACCTGCATCACCCGGTCTCGAATCAAGCTGAAGTCCCATTTTCCTCCTCTGTTATTTACCCAGATCAGATTCTCCATATGGATCTCTTTACACTGATATCTTCGGGCAATTTCGACGATTTCTTCTGCCATCAGCCACTCTGCTTCTTCTTTGAGTCGGGTTCTCTTTTCCCGGGCGCTTTGATAGTTGAACCACCTGGCCTGCTGCCGTCTGGTATCCTCTTCGCCCTTTTTCTGGTAGGCTTTAGCCCGTTTGTATTTCTGATAATTCCGATCAATATTCTCGTTGATTCGGGCAAGCTTTTCATAGAGATTCATCAGCTCTTTCGAGGGAGTCATTTCATTTGAATACGTTTTATCCCTGTAAAGAACCACAGCCGAGTACGGCTTCACCTTTCCAAGATCAACACCCAGAACATTTTTGAATTCCGGATGCTTTTCCGGTTTGACCTCGTAGGGAATCTGACAGATCAGCTTTCCCGTTTTATCTGTATAGAAAAGCGGCTTCGCAATTTTACCGGCAGCCTGCTCCCGGATGAAGGAAGGAAGAATCAGATTGAATGTTTTCCATTCCGGAAGGCCGGTCTTCTGCGCTTCCTTACTGGTCCGAATCTGGACGCTGAACTCGAGTTTCTCGCAATCAAATACGCACATCTGCTTATCGGAATAAGCGTAATCCAGGCGGAATACTGCACTTTCCGGCAGATGGGGCATTTCTTTAGCCTGACAGAGGTTTTTCAGGTTGGTGTTGCTGGGATACAATTCGTTTTCTGCCAGCTCCTTTCGAAGGGACGAACAGATTTTGAACTGATACTTTTGAAGAAGCTCATAGATTTTGACCTGGTCCGCCCGTGAGCGCAGCAGGCTGACCAAATTGAAAATGATAATTCTCATGTACCAGGCGCTGTTGCAGACCTTTCCAGACAGTGGATTTCCAAGAATACAGCCAAAATCATGAAACAGATGCCCCATCAGGCGTTTCTTCTTTTTGCCATCTTCGCCCACCTCTTCCAAAGGGACTTTTTCCATTTTTTTCCGGAGAGTTGCGTCTTTAAGAATCGCCTGGAAAACCATACTGCACTGATCGTAAATGGGTCTGAGTTCTTCAAAGCCTTTCGACTGAATACTTCTGAAAATCATAGACTTCGGCATGGCGGATCACCTCTTTTCTCAACAGAAGTGAAAGCATCAGATTGAGAACTGAACTTTCATTGAGCTGAGTTTAACAGGAATTCTGACAATATTTATGTCTTTATAAAAATTTAACAGATTTTTTTTCGCTTTAATGAGGACCGCCTTTTGTTCCGACAAGCCAAATGCTGAATCCTGGTTTCAGGATTCAGCTCTTTGAACAGGGATGGATCCGCTGCAGTACCTAGCTTCAACCGATGCAAAGCCAAGACATTTTTTCTGCCAGCTGTTGATACAACATAAGACAATTATCATCAATAAGTTACATCAAATATTAACTGTTTAATATCATTGCGATCACCTGCGACGAGCCATACCTCGATGAATCCGGAAAACCAGATCTTGAAAAGATGGAACTGATCACGTTCAATGCCATGAAAGCTACTTACCACAAAGTTGGCGGTGAGGTGGCTGATGCCTGGAGCGTTGGAAAATCGCTGATTTAATCCATTCGGAGTCCAACGGGACTGAACTCAAATGAAAAGTTTGGAAGGCCAAACCTCATAGGGAGATCCCGATTCATCTAATATTTCTTGCAAGCCACAGCCCATGATGTAACGAATCTAGGCTGCGGCTTTTTGAATACAACAAATAGAATTGTTACTGAAACATTCTGCGCTCGGCTTTTGACAAGTTTGATCCAAAGGATCTGCTGATATTTCAGATTGTTGGCTCTTGTGGGTCTAATTGAATTCGTTAATGTTCTCATAACATTCTCTGGCTCAGTGTTTTTCTCAGAGAAAAGAACATCTATCATCCTCAGCGTGTCATCAAATTTTTTTATGGAATATCCATCAGAAAAGAATCAGCAAACTGAAATAGACAGGATATAATCAAGTGACGGTTATTCAAAATGGGGAAGATGTATGAAAAAAAGAATTAGAAAAATCAGTCTTATCCAGACACTGATCTGTCTGGTCGTTTTCATTGTCCTGCTCTATCTTCAGGGTTTTTTCTATTATCCGCAAGAAGTAGTCCGGCTGGCACCATGTATTTTGGTCCTGCTGATTTGTCAGCATTTTTACAGTATCCGGCTTCTTTGGATGATGGTCAAAAAACGTCATACATTTCTGATTCAGATCACTGTATTCGCCATTGCCGGCCTGATCTGGTTTGGACTCGGATGGATTGATCCATACAATACAAGCCCGTTAGCAAGAGTTCCTGACTGGAGTATTGTGCTTGTAGGCTTGTCAGAGATTTATGGCTTGCTTGTGTGGATCTGCGATTGCTTCATAGCAAAAATCCTGAGAAGAAAATCCTGAAAACAGTTCTGACAGATATCTGATGAAAAGCTGGAAGCGGTGAGCAGATCATAGTCATTGCAACGGAAGGAATTCATGCAGACTATCGCGGCCTGACTGTTACAGATATAGTTGTGACAACCATCTCACAACTGCATCCGAATTATCCAGTTCTGTTTTTACAGGTGACAAGCAACGTAGAATTTATTCCTTAAAAAGACCAAATATTTGACAGAACGATATCCGATGCGGTATAAAGAAAAAGCTGTTTTTCAGCTGATGAAAAGCAGCCAGAAACATCGCGGAAATGAGGATCTGGCTTTAAAGATTCTTCAAAGCCCGGAAAAGCTATATTGTGAATATAGAAAATATTTTCACAAAAACGCTTGACCCGGGATACTGCCCAGTGTTATAGTAATTGAGCGTTAAGAAAACGCGGCAACAAAGCCGCTGACCTGGCGCGAATCATCTTTAGATATCGAAGAAATCATCGATTGTGAAATTCTTAAAAATATTTCACAAAAGATGTTGACGAATGATCTGGCTGATGATAAGATAAATAAGCTTTGTGAGGGAAATTAATTCGCTCACAAACAGATGGCTCTTTGAAAACTCTGATTACAGACAATTCAATATTCGAAATTAACACGTCGATTCTTGAAACAACACTTAATACTTCAATAATCAATTCACGAAATATAAACGCAATAGCGTTGAGTCAATATCAAATGGAGAGTTTGATCCTGGCTCAGGATGAACGCTGGCGGCATGCCTAATACATGCAAGTCGAACGGAACACTTTTGTGTTCAGTGGCGAACGGGTGAGTAACACGTAGATAACCTGCCCATATCCGGGGGATACGCTTTGGAAACGAAGTCTAAAACCCCATAGGAAAACAGAAGGCATCTTCTGTTTTTGAAACAGGCCCTAAAGCCTGGGAGATGAATGGATCTGCGGTGCATTAGTTAGTTGGCAGGGTAAAAGCCTACCAAGACGATGATGCATAGCCGGCCTGAGAGGGCGATCGGCCACACTGGGACTGAGACACGGCCCAGACTCCTGCGGGAGGCAGCAGTAGGGAATTTTCGTCAATGGGCGCAAGCCTGAACGAGCAATGCCGCGTGAGTGAGGAAGGTCTTCGGATCGTAAAGCTCTGTTGCAGGTCAGAAAAGAAGGAAAGAGGAAATGCTTTTCTTTTGATAGTAACCTGCCAGAAAGTCACGGCTAACTACGTGCCAGCAGCCGCGGTAATACGTAGGTGGCAAGCGTTATCCGGAATGATTGGGCGTAAAGGGTGCGCAGGCGGCGTGGCAAGTCTGAAGTGAAAGGTACGGGCTCAACCTGTACAGGCTTTGGAAACTGCCACGCTCGAGGACAGGAGAGGGCGGTGGAACTCCATGTGTAGCGGTAAAATGCGTAGATATATGGAAGAACACCAGTGGCGAAGGCGGCCGCCTGGACTGTTACTGACGCTCAGGCACGAAAGCGTGGGGAGCAAATAGGATTAGATACCCTAGTAGTCCACGCCCTAAACGATGAGGAGCAGGTGTCGGGGGTAATGCCCCGGTGCCGAAGCTAACGCAATGACTCCTCCGCCTGGGGAGTATGCACGCAAGTGTGAAACTCAAAGGAATTGACGGGGGCCCGCACAAGCGGTGGAGTATGTGGTTTAATTCGAAGCAACGCGAAGAACCTTACCAGGCCTTGACATGGGATGCAAAGACTTAGAGATAAGTTGGAGGTTATCATCCACACAGGTGGTGCATGGTTGTCGTCAGCTCGTGTCGTGAGATGTTCAGTTAAGTCTGGCAACGAGCGCAACCCTCGTGATCTGTTACTACCAGTAAGATGAGGACTCAGATCAGACTGCCGGTGACAAACCGGAGGAAGGCGGGGATGACGTCAAATCATCATGCCCCTTATGGCCTGGGCTACACACGTACTACAATGGCGCCTACAGACGGAAGCGAAGCTGTGAAGTGGAGCGAACCCGAGAAAAGGCGTCCCAGTTCGGATTGAAGTCTGCAACCCGACTTCATGAAGTTGGAATCGCTAGTAATCGCGGATCAGCATGCCGCGGTGAATACGTTCCCGGGCCTTGTACACACCGCCCGTCAAACCATGGAAGCCGGCAACGCCCGAAGCCGATGGCATAACCCTTAGGGGAGTGAGTCGTCGAAGGCGGGGCCGATGACTGGGGTTAAGTCGTAACAAGGTATCCCTACGGGAACGTGGGGATGGATCACCTCCTTTCTAAGGAGAAAGTACAAGGAAGCATTAAGTAACTAAGTTTGGAGTCTGTAACAGAGTTTTGGAAGAGCGATCTTCCAGGCTGAAATTCATCTTCTTCTCGAAGAACAAAGTTCAAAAGAGAAGTACAGAAGAAACAGTCTAAAACATGGATCTTTGAAAAACGAACATCAGTATAAGACATAACAGAAGGTCTGACGTAAGTTGTAAGTAGCAACGTTACGAAAGTAACCGACTGAAAAGAGAGAAGAAATTCGATCTTTGAAGTCACAAGATTTACCAAGTCAGAAAACAGTTAACAGTTCTTATTAGAAAAATCTCGAAAAAGCATAGTTAAAAACAAGCATATTTGAAACTAGATCAAGCAAGGAAGGGCGTACGGAGGATGCCTTGCCACTCTTGAATGATGAAGGACGCATCAGACTGCGAAAAGCTGCGGGGAGCTGTCAGGAAAGCGACGATCCGCAGGTATCCGAATGGGGGAACCCGGCTGGAGTCATATCCAGTCATCCATGTCTTTGATATGGAGAGCAACCCGGCCAACTGAAACATCTAAGTAGCCGGAGGAAAAGAAAACAACAGTGATTTCCCGAGTAGCGGCGAGCGAAAGGGAATTAGCCCAAACCATAGCGATATGGGGTTGTAGGAGCGCAACAGACGAAACGCGAGTGAACAGGAACGTGATGGAAAGCACGGACACAGAAGGTGAAATCCCTGTACTGGAAAGCAAGCCAAGTAGTCAGCGAGATCCTGAGTACGACGGGACACGTGAAATCCTGTCGGAAGCAGGCGGGACCATCCGCCAAGGCTGAATAAGTAAGAGTGAGCGACAGTGAAGAAGTACCGTGAGGGAAAGGTGAAAAGAACCGCGCAAGCGGAGTGAAAGAGAACCTGAAACCGTATGCCTGCAAGAAGTCAGAGCCCGTCAAAGGGTGATGGCGTGCCTTTTGTAGAATGAACCGGCGAGCTGCTTTTGGATGCAAGGTTAAGCAGGAAAATGCGAAGCCGAAGCGAAAGCGAGTCTTAACAGGGCGAATGAAGTAGCCAGGAGCAGACCCGAAACCGGGTGATCTAGCCATGGGCAGGTTGAAGCAGAGGTGAAACTTTGTGGAGGACCGAACCGACCATCGTTGAAAAGCTGGCGGATGACCTGTGGCTGGCGGAGAAATTCCAATCGAACCCGGAGATAGCTGGTTCTCCCCGAAATAGCTTTAGGGCTAGCGTTAACGCAAGCCAGCGGAGGTAGAGCACTGAATTCATGATGGCCCCATCCCGGGGTACTGAATGGAATCAAACTTCGAATGCCGCAAGGAGAGTAGTTGGCAGTCAGAGTGTGGGTGATAAGGTCCATGCTCAAGAGGGAAACAGCCCAGACCGCCGGCTAAGGCCCCAAAATGATGACTCAGTGGAAAAGGATGTGGGGACGCACGGACAACTAGGAGGTTGGCTCAGAAGCAGCCACCCTTTAAAGAGTGCGTAACAGCTCACTAGTCGAGTGGCCCTGCGCCGAAAATGTACCGGGGCTAAGTCATCTGCCGAAGCCGCGGATAAGGATTGAAAGATTTTTATGGTAGGGGAGCGTTGCATGTTCATGGAAGCAGAATCGTGAGAGTCTGTGGAGGGCATGGAAGTGAGAATGCCGGTGTGAGTAGCGAGATGCAGGTGAGAATCCTGCACACCGAAAGCCCAAGGATTCCAGGGGAAGGTTCGTCCGCCCTGGGTCAGTCGGGACCTAATGATAAGCCGACAGGCGAAGCAGATGGAAAGCAGGCGAAGATTCCTGCACCCGCAATAAAGGCGATGGAGTGACAAAGACGGGAAGTGTGACCCTCTTAATGGATTGAGGGCCAAGCGCGGCAGTACGGATCCAGGCAAATCCGGATCAATGCGTACAGAGCGTGAAGGGTAAGTGAAATCGAAAGAAAGTAGCCAAGCACATGGAGCGGCTTTCAAGAAAAGCTTCTAGCTTAAACTTTATTGCGGCCCGTACCAAAACCGACACAGGTGGGCGCGCTGAGCAAGCGAAGGTGAGCGAGAGAACTGTTGCCAAGGAACTCGGCAAAATTGCCCCGTACGTTCGCAAGAAGGGGCGCTCGAGAGAGCCGCAGTGAAAAGGCCCAAGCGACTGTTTAACTAAAACACAGCTCTATGCAAAGCCGCAAGGCGAAGTATATGGGGTGACACCTGCCCGGTGCTGGAAGGTTAAGGGGATCTGTTATCCGCAGGGAGAAGCAGTGGTCCGAAGCCCCAGTGAACGGCGGCCGTAACTATAACGGTCCTAAGGTAGCGAAATTCCTTGTCAGGTAAGTTCTGACCCGCACGAAAGGTGAAACGATTTGGGCGCTGTCTCGGCAGCAGACTCGGTGAAATCTTAGTACCTGTGAAAATGCAGGTTACCCGCAACTAGACGGAAAGACCCCATGGAGCTTTACTGCAGCCTGGTATTGGGTTTTGGATGGTCATGTACAGGATAGGCGGGAGGCTATGAAGAAGGAACGCCAGTTTCTTTGGAGCCGCCGTTGGGATACCGCCCCTGATGATTTGAAGCCCTAACGTGAAGAGAGAATCTTACAGACAGTGCCAGGCGGGCAGTTTGACTGGGGCGGTCGCCTCCTAAAGAGTAACGGAGGCGCCCAAAGGTGCGTTCAGTCTGGATGGAAACCAGACAGAGAGTGTAAATGCAAAAGCGCGCCTGACTGCGACACCAACAAGTGGAGCAGGGACGAAAGTCGGGATTAGTGATCCGGCGGTACCGAATGGAAGGGCCGTCGCTCAACGGATAAAAGCTACCCTGGGGATAACAGGCTGATCCCGCCCAAGAGTTCACATCGACGGCGGGGTTTGGCACCTCGATGTCGGCTCATCGCATCCTGGAGCTGGATTCGGTTCCAAGGGTTGGGCTGTCCGCCCATTAAAGCGGTACGCGAGCTGGGTTCAGAACGTCGTGAGACAGTTCGGTCCCTATCTGTTGTGGGCGCAGGAGATCTGAGGGGAGCTGTCCTCAGTACGAGAGGACCGGGATGGACCTGCCAATGGTGCATCGGTTGTCACGCCAGTGGCACAGCCGGGCAGCCAAGCAGGGAATGGATAAGCGCTGAAAGCATCTAAGTGCGAAGCCAGCCCCAAGATAAGATCTGCGGTAGATAAGACCCCTTGAAGACTACAAGGAAATAGGCTGGGTATGGAAGTGGAGTGATCCATGAAGTTGGCCAGTACTAATCGGTCGAAAGCTTAATCTAAGATAACGAGAGCGCCTGTTGGAAGTGATGAAGAATGAAGGATATGGAAACAGAGTCAAAGAGGCAAGTTAAAGACAATGATTCCAGAATCATTCAAAATCACAGACAGGCGGTAATAAGAAGTAAAACGATCAGAAATGATCAGATCATAACTGTAACCAAGGTTATGTCGAAGCTGGTGTTTGTTTTTGAAAGATCCATGAGATAAAATGGTTAAGTCGTAAGACAAACCGGTATGGTGACGATAGCCAATGGGTCACACCCGTTCCCATCTCGAACACGGCCGTTAAGCCATTGAACGCCGACGATAGTGTAAAAGCAAAAATAGGAAGTCGCCAGACAAAAGCAAAACCCGAAGAATAAAGGAGAAATCCGATATTCTTCGGTTTTTTTATATTCATAGCCTCATCATATTAAACAGTTAATATTTGATAGCTTCCTTTTGGTTATATGGGACCTCGTCCACGGCGTTAAAATCCTGAACTTCAATGGAACTTTTGCTTCTTATTAAGTCGCAGATCGTTCTTTCCAAATCATATATCGGAATCAGATTAAAATTATTGTCTTTCACTACAAATTTATCCACATATTGGCTTTTCTGCATTCTCTGGCGGAATTTCCAGAGAGAGTCTTCTCAAAATCGGTCAATGACTTTATATCTGATATTAACCGAATCGGTTAACGGAGGTTGGGCTATGAACGAAAGGTTCTTTTTACTGCCAGTAGAAAAACAGCAGGCGATCATCAATGCAGGCTATCAGGTATTTTCCCAAAACTCTTATAAGAACAGCCCTATGAGTGAAATTGCAGATGCTGCTGGAATCAGCAAATCTCTGCTCTTTCATTATTTTCATAACAAGAAAGAGCTGTATTTGTTTTTGTGGGACACCTGCGCAGAAATGACGATTGACTATTTGACAGAGTATGGCTGCTACGAACAAAAAGATTTTTTCGAGAGTATGGAAAGAGGGATGAAGGCCAAAATGGAAATTATCCGCCTTTATCCTCACATGGCGAACTTCACTCTCAGGGCGTTTTATGAAAAAGACCCGGAAATCTGCGCTGCCGTTCAGGAAAGCTATCACAAGTATTTCGATCTGAAAGCGGACAGGGCACTGCTGAACATGAGTCCTGAACAGTTTGTTCCCGGACTTGATGTATCTATGATGTATCGCGAGATGTATTGGGCCTCAGAGGGTTATCTTTGGGAGATGGTGCAGCGGGGCGATGTAGATATAGATCAGATGGAAAAAGATTTTAATAAGCTGATAAACTTTTGGAAAAGCATTTATCTTCAAAGGGAGTGAGACCATATGGACCTGATCAAAACGACAAAGCTTACGAAATATTATGGTAAGTCAAGGGGGATTGCTGACCTTGACCTGACGGTAGAACAGGGCGAATTCTTTGGATTTATCGGTCCGAATGGTGCAGGAAAGTCCACGACAATTCGCATTTTGCTTGGATTGATTGCCCCAACATCGGGCAGTGCGACGGTATTCGGGAAAGATGTCAGCAAGAAAAAGGTGTCGATTTTGCAAAATGTCGGTTATCTTCCTTCAGAAGCATTGTTTTATCCGGGAATGAAAGTAAAAGACATACTCAAGCTGTCCGCTGATTTGAGGAAAAAGGACTGTACTGCAGAAGCCAGATTGCTTTGTGATCGCTTACAGCTGGATACAGACCGAAAGATCGATGATTTGTCCTTTGGCAACAGAAAAAAGGTTGCTATTGTCTGCGCTTTACAGCATAGACCGGAATTGCTTGTGCTGGACGAACCAACGAGTGGACTTGATCCGCTGATGCAAAAAGTGTTCTTTGATATTCTGCAAGAGAGAAACAGGGAAGGGACAACGATTTTTATCTCGAGCCATGTTCTGTCTGAAATTCAGCGCAACTGTTCGCGGGCTGCAATTATCCGAGAGGGCAGAATCATTGCCTGTGACAGTGTGGACGCTCTTTCAAAAACAAGTGCAAAACGCATTGCCATTCACGGCACTGTCAGTCTTGAGCATCTTCATGGTATTCGAGACAGTAAAGTTTCAGAGGGTTCGGTTAGTTTTCTTTACAGTGGGGATATGAATGCCTTGCTGCGGGCGCTGTCTTCAGGCCATGTTGATGACCTTACAATTACGGAACCAGACCTGGAAGAAATTTTTCTGCATTATTATGAAAAGGATGATGAGAGGTATGACACTTGTCAAACATGAATTAAAGCAAGGGAAAACCACCTTTTTGATCTGGACAGCTTCCATTGGATTTCTTCTTGCAGTCTGTATTTTTCTGTTTCCAGAAATGAAAGACCAGATGGATGGTGTCAGTGAAATATTTGCCTCTATGGGTTCTTTTACCGAGGCGTTTGGGATGGATCGTTTGAATTTTGGCACGCTCGTTGGATTTTATGCTGTTGAGTGTGGGAATGTTTTAGGACTTGGCGGCGCATTTTTTGCTTCTCTTTTTGCCGCAGGCATTCTCAGTAAAGAAGAAAAGGACAAAACTGCAGAATTTCTGCTGACACATCCGGTCGGCCGCAAAAGGATGATTACGGAAAAGCTGATGGCGGTACTGATTCTGATTACAGGGATGAATCTTATTCTCTATACCGTTGCGATCGGCTCTATCGCCGCTGTTGGTGAAGAAATCCCTTGGAAAGAAATAGGTCTGCTGCATCTCGCCTATTATCTGCTCCAGCTTGAACTTGCGGGAATATGTTTTGGTATTTCGGCATTCCTTCGCAAAGGAAGTGCGAGCGCAGGCCTTAGTATTGCGGCAATGATGTATTTTCTGAGCCTGGTGGCCAACATTACAGATACCGCTGAGTTTCTGAAATACATAACCCCGTTTGGATATTGTGACGGCGCCGATATTGTGGCAAATGGAAAACTGAATGGTGCAATGGTTGTCATTGGCATAGCCATAGGACTTGGCGGAATCATAATTGCTTATCTGAAGTATACAAAGAAAGATATTCATTAACCGGTGGCATCGCAGAAGAATTCGACGATCAAAACAATTCTGGATACTCCGATCCTGACTGAAGAAGGGAGTCTTGCTGGACAGTCTGAAGAGCTGGCACAGAAAGCAAAAACGACCATTCAGCGGTATCGAAACGGATCGGACGGTTTTGAACTTCAGGATAGTCGAATGTTTTTCGGATCTGATTGATTGTGTAGATCGATATTGAGCAGATTTATAGGTAAAGTTCTCTGGATGACCGGATAGATCCATAACAACAGATGGACACAGAACTGTTTCGAAAAGCTTTCATTTTTAGTCAGCCGTCCTTTATTGTCTGCCTATTGGCGAGTTTATAAAATTGAGAAAAAGGAGAACGTTTTATGCTCACACTTGCAAATATCTTTTTTCCCACTTGGATGCTTGGAGCTATTCCTTCCTATCTCTGGCTGATTATGCTTCCTGTCAATTTTCTGATTGATTCCCTGGTTTTGTTAATATGGGCAAAGGTCAAGAAGATTCAGAAGATCGGGGACTTCTGGAAGAGTTCCATTGTCCGCGTATGGTGCTTCGGGTTTGTATCGGATCTGTTGGCTGCATTCATTTTGTGTCTGTTCTATTTTGGCGGGTATGCTCTTTCGGACTGGCTGAGTCTTACGTTTATCGATGATCTGTTCGGGCAGGCGATGATTGGCTGGGGAAGTTTTCTCTATGGACTGTTTGGCGCTTTGATTGGCGGCTGTTTGATCTATAGCCTGGATCGACGCTGGGGGTTTCGCAAGACGACTTTGAGCCTCCTCCAACAAAAAAGTGTGGCGCTCTGGCTGGCTATTCTTACAGCGCCATGGCTCCTGGCAATTCCAACAGAACTGTTGTACAACAATCTGCTGGCGTGAGGATTTCAGACTGATCGGGACAGATCGTTCATAAGATAGACCATTCAAAAGACAGACCACTCAGAAAGAGTGAGGGGGTTGACTGTTTCCAGAGTTCAGACAGAATCCATTCGTTTCCAGTCTCCTGAAATTGATGATCCTTCAGACAGCTTGCTCTATTCGCTGGACGAGGGATTTTTATTTGCTTTTTTAAAGCGCCCGGTATTGACGCCCAGTATTGAAAAGACAGGCACTTTTTTGAAAAATGATCCTGAAATCGGTGGCAATTTGTCCAATCAAACAGAACAGACGCAACTTTTCCCATAAACTTTTTTGGCTTTGAGAGCTTGGATATAATAAATAATGACAAAATACCATTTGCATTGCTTAAGCCATCAGAGCCTCTGGTGGGAAGAAAGAGAGAAAAGAGAACATGAGTGAATTGCTGGATGTCGAAGAATTCAGTGAGCTGCTAAACAAAATCACCACGCGGGAATTATTGGAGAAGTTGACTGAAACCGTTCAAAGGGCTGATCCTGAGCATAGCCATCATTTGATTGAAGCGATTAAAAATGAGCTCTACTCCATGCAGGATGATCAGTATCAGGCTGAAATGGAGCTTGAAAACGCCAAGAAAGAAGAATATCGCCAGAAGGTCCTCGAAACCATTCGTGAGGTGAAAGAAGAGCATGGGGATCGTGTACTTCACGTCGTTGCCGAAGCCAATGAGGACTATGATGATTGGTATTCTTCGGATGAGCCGGAGTATTACATTGAGGATCCAGAAGGAGTCATCAAGCTGCTCAAAAGGCTGGAGAATATCTTGCTGGAAGCCTCGTGGCCAGATCAATGGCGTTTACGGCTGGAGCTTTTGGAAGAAGTGCTGAACCTGGATCTTGAAATTGATGATTATTATGCTGGTTCATTTGAGACCATTAAAGATGTGATTGAAGAAATAGAGATGTTGACCGATGACGGCATGTCGGTGTCGTCTGTCTGGGATTCGATTGTGGCTTCCTGTCTGCTGAATCAGCAGGAAGATTTGGATACCCGTCTTGCCGACCTGTTTGAAAAGGCAGTCGGCTATGATCTGAGCCTGGATATCTTTACTTCGCCGGCAGTGAATGAGAAATTAGATGCCAAAATCAAATTGACAATCGCAACAAAATGGTTTGACTTACTGGCTTCCGGAGAATTTGGAAATCTTCGAGACGCAGTTGAAAACGGTCTGAAATGGATCCCTGATCTTGAGCTTCAAAAAGAGTACGTTTTGAAACTAGTCAGGTCCATTCCATATTTTCGAAAGAAATTTTTCGAGTCTTATCGTCAGAGTGCTTCCCTTGAAAGTCAAAGTCAGTTTCTTGAACAGCTTCTTGCCAGAATGGAGAATGAACCCTACCGCCGGGCTTTGTGGCATGATGAACTTTCAATGGTTGAACAAAGGCGGGGAAACAAGGAAAAGGCAATTGACCAGCTGAAAAAAGCGATCAATGACAGACCAACGTTTAAGCGCTATTACGCACTGGCCTGCCTCGATCCTGACCGGGACTACCTTCCAGACTTAAAAAGTATCAACGAGGACAAATACCTGTGCACCACTTATTCTGTTCTGGAAGGAAATATCGAACCTGTATTAAGTGAACTGACGCGCGAAGCTGGCCATGTTTCTTCCAGACGAACAGAAATGACTGTTCTGCTGTGTCTGCTGGGGCATTCGATGACCCATAAATCGCTTTTTGCTCTGGCTGAACGATTCTTAATGGAGGGGAACTATGCCAGCTTTGAATCCACAGCATTGGATGAGCAGAAAGTCGATTATTCCATGATCTTTAGTCGGGCTTTTGCGCGTGCCCAGCTTTCTGAAGAAGAGATTCAGAAAGCTCTGGATCTGCTAAATGATCGGATTCTTGAATTCTGTGAAGAAATTACAGCTTCACAGGCCCGTAAAGAATATTTCCGTTGTGCTCAGTTTGTCGGTGCTCTTTACCATGCTCGCTCTTTATATGGAGAAAAAGGGCTATCCGATGATTTTCATGCCCGCTATGACAAGCTGATTAAACGCTATCCGCGTTTTCGAGCTGAAATCAATGACTGGCTATAAACACAGGATTGTAAACTTAATTACGAATGAAATGAGGAATAGAAAATGGCAAAAAAGACAGCGGCAGGAACACGGATCCCCAAGGACCTTCAAAGCCGTTATCAAGCTAGGGCGAATACCCCATGGCTTGCCATGGGGAGGAAAGCCCTCTGAAAGACAAGAAGAAACAGAGAAACCAGACAGGCAAGGTTCTGAAATTCCTGAAGGATCTGACAGATCCTGAAAAGGCCGTTTCTCTCAAGATTCTGCCAACAACGGCTGATTGAAATCCAAAGTGATCAGTGTACCAAAAGAAAACGCCCGGATCGGCTGGTTTTTGAACTGATCTCTGTAAACGAGACATGACATCCAAGGCATGTATCCATTACCGAGACCAGGTTATTTACCAGTCTGATCTGGGCGTTTTATCTTTCAGGAACTTAAGAGAGCTGCCGGCGCAGCTGCCGAAGAGTCTGCTTGGTCGGCTCATCAATCCGGCGGCTGTCAACACATTTGCCAATCGCCGTTCGAATCAGCGTCGGATCCAGTTCTTTGGAAGACAGGGCCGTCATAGCCAGTCCGGGTTTCCAGATCATGAATTCGCAAAGCAGCCAGGCTTTGGCCAGCTGAATTTCACGTTCGTCGCCAGCAGCTGCCAGGGCTTTTTCAAGCCATGTATTGGCAGTTATGGAATCCAGTTTTGGGGCCCGCTTCATGATCCAGATCATTCCCAGCCGTCTGGCATAGCTTTCGGGCCGGTCCAGAAAGGATTGGGCGAGTTCTAAAAGCTCATCAGTCGAAAGACGCGGAAAGGTTAATCCATCTGTCTGGTACCACGACTGAATAAAAGGAAGAAAAGCCAGCAGAGCACGCCTGGCTTTGTCGATGTTCTTGTATTCATTGAGCAGCTGGATATGGATGATATCTTCTTCGACATAAGCGTGAGGCAGAGAAGTCAGAAAAGCTTCTTTCTGCTCAGCATCCAGAGATTTGGCGATAACTTTCAGATCAGGCGTTCTGATCCCAAGAAAGCGATCCGATGGAATGGTCGGAGCCAGTCTGGCATTAAATGTGGCCCGTCTGGAATCCTGTAAAGGAAGCAGTTTGTCTTCTAAGGAAAATTGCATTGAATATCGCCTCCAGTCGGTTTGATCTATATTCTTTGAATATTTGTAATCGGTCTTTGTTTTCCCAATGGTTGTAGTCGGTCTTCAGGATCAGTATTCTCGATACAGCTGGCGGATCTGCTCTTTGGAAAAATTCTGGCTGAGTCCTAACAGTAAAAGAATTCGAGCTTTGTGCGGAGAAAGGCGCAGGGCAGGGATAGTGATCTGTTCTGGATCAAAAACTGGTGAGTCAAAGGCTGATCCCTCTAAAAGACGACTTGAGCGAACGATGACACAATTACCGGTATACGATTCAATCACGTCTTTGATTGCATTGGAATAGTTTCCGGCCCCTGTCCCGGCGAGTACAACACCATCATAAGTATCCAGCATGTAGGAAAGCAGGCTGGGGTCACTGTTGATATGGACATAGAAGATTTCAACCTTCTTATCCAGAGGCCCAGGATTCTGGCAGAAGTGAGAATAGATTGTATGACGGCGATAGGGCTGATGGACCATAAACACCTGATCATCCTGCATATAGCCAACCGGTCCTGGATCGCCGACTTCAAAAGCATCGGTTTTAATGGAGTTGATCTTGGTCAGATCACGGCCGGAATAAATGGTGTCACCAATAACGACCAGAACGCCCATGTTACGGGCATAAGGATGAGCAGCCAGAGCAACGGACTGATAGAGATTCATCGGTCCATCAGCACTGGTGGAAGTAGCCGGCCGCATCGCGCCAGTCATGACAACGGGTTTGGAGACATTCAGGACTAAATTGAGGAAAAACGCTGTCTCTTCAAGCGTATCGGTGCCATGGGTAATCACAACTCCATCAATGGCTGGATCTTCACAAAGGGATTCAACCAGCTTTTTGATTCCAAGTCCGTCTTCGAGAGTAATGTCATTGGAGTCTTTGGAACAATAGGTATGGATATCCAGTTCAGCCAGTTCGTTGATCTGGGGAATGGTTTCCAGAATGGAATCAACTGACAGGGTTCCGGCTTTATACTGGGCCGATTCCCCGATCCGGCCGGATCCGGCAATAGTTCCGCCGGTGGCAACAATCGCAACCTTTTTACGATTGCCGCAAGACGACAGCTTGGTTTCTGATGGATTGTCTGGCCCTTTTTGACGCTCAGAAAACACCGATTGCGCATGGTTTTGGGTGCAGTGAAAAGGAAACTCCGATTTTGCGGCAGAGTTTGGCTCTGCTCGAGTATCGGCAGAAGATGTATTGTTTTCGTTCATAGCCTTATTTTAGAAGATTGACTGTTTCCAAACAATGAATCAACCTTGTAAGCAGGCCAGAAGAAGAAAAAATAAATCTGAAAACCTTCAAGCGTGCAGAAATGAAGAATGGATCTTACGCAAATGTAGTTTTTAACACTAATAACCCTGGTGAATAAATAAACTTGCATCATTTATGCTGTTGATTAAATAACAATGCCTAATTCGAGATGAGCTTGTCTATCACATTTTGGGTTATTACTATTAGCTACAATCGCTATCGTCAATAATAGTAACAGTAGCTAAACACGCTATTTGCGTAAGAACCTGAAGAATTAAAAAAAGCAGGCATGGAAATTTGTTTTCAGGGAATTAGAACTCTGCGTTGGCTTTTTCAGACGATCTGTTCTCGCAAAAACAGACCGCGCCTACTGAGATTGTGCCTGTCAGGCACTATTCAAATGTGCAGGATGATTTCTGGAATGCAAACAGACGCAACACTTGCAGCAATGTAAGCGTTGTGAATTTTTTATCTGGAATAAATTATGACAGGAAATGTCTAATGATTGTCTACTGATGTGAATAGACAAATAAAAAATGGGCTTGAAAAAGGGAATTAAAAAGAAATAAGGTGCTGATCAGAATTGGGGAAATCAAATGACAGTCAGTGTTGTTGAAGACCCTGATCACCGCCTGGGCACAGGGAGTTACAATCGAGATCGAATATAAACAAAAAGTAGGATAAAACCGAAAACAGAGCGAATATGATTCTCAAATCAGAAGGACCGGCCGTATCAGTGACTCTGATCCAAAAGGAGAAGGGAGATATAGAGAAGACCACCAAATAGAGAGAACGGATTTCAGGGCTTTCCCAAAAAGACGTAAAAAAAAAGGATCCGCTTTGATTGCAGATCCTGAGTATTAAAAGTGGTGCGGGCGACAGGACTCGAACCTGCATGCGTAAGCACTAGATCCTAAGTCTAGCGTGTCTGCCAGTTTCACCACGCCCGCGCAAGGACTATTAAACCACGCCCGGACGAAAAATGCAACAGGCCCTGAAAAGAGAATCAACGCCCATACAAAAGTCAGTTTTGATTTCGCCATGGATCAATCTGAATATCTTTAAGTTAAAAAAAACTCTAATAGATTTCATTAAAATCCGATCGAAAGTTACTCGTCCTTTGATGTTACTGGAGAATCGTGGTTGGCCGAGTCCATTCATCGATCTGTTCCTGAAGATAAACCTCCAGTTTTTCAAGAAATTTTTCATCCATGGGAAGAGAAGACCAGACAGCGTTGGTATCATACCCCTGTCCTTCCAGTTCTGGAGCGGACAGCTGAATGGTTACCGGACAATCAACCAGATCATCATCATTGATTTCTTCCTGCATTTCAAGAAGTTTGTCGAGGATAGGGGCGGCAATTTTCTGAATCAGTTCATATTCAAAAAGCTCATCATACATAAGTAGTCAGTATTCCTTTCAATTGTATCCCGTTCAGTTTTTCCAAATTATAACTCAAGGTGGAGAGGGGAACAAGATCATTTTTGTTGGGGAAGTGCTTACAAACAGGTCCAGAATTCCCCGGCATTTCCTATAGTATAGACATATCTTTTCCCATAATTATGCAAAAACACCTCATCTCATAAAATGGAGATGTTTTTTTTGAAAAAAAAGCAGTTTTTTATGCAAATATTCATGAATCAGAGCGCATAGCTGTTTTTGCGATGAACATGCACCATAAAAAGAAAGATTGACTTTCCCGAAAATTATCTGACAATGAAACTTACCCATTTAAAAAATGGCTGAAAATCTAACATTCCCTGGCTCATCGCAAAATGAAATGCCTGATTTGATATGATGGAATCCAGAAAAGCTGTCCTTGTTTTCCTTCTGAAAAGGGGTGAATCCAGGAGTGTTTGAACACAATGCACGAAGCTTTTTTCAAGGAGATGAGGCAGTGACTTTCTTCACACAGAAATCCGAAGTCATGTCCGATTCCTATACCATATTTATTTCTTATCCTGTAGATTGGAAGAAGATGGGCAGATCCCCTACTCTTGAGTCCGAAGAACGCAAGAGTAAAAGGAATAGATCGGCACGCCTGGCCAAAGAATGGATTTTGGCTGGCTGCGAGTCGATCTCGAAACAGAACCCTGATTTAAACCAGGAATGAGTTGGATCTGAAATCGATCCTTTGAACTCTGTAAGAAAACTCTGGAATTCGAAACTGAGTTTTGAACGATGAACTCTGAAATCGAAATGGGAAAGAGCAGCAGAGCAGGATTGAAATCCCAATCTATCGCAATTTGAATATCGAAATATGCAATATCAATACCAAAATATATATATCAAAATATAAGGAAAGATTTCCGCCTGAAGCAGGAAGTCTGGATTTTAAATAGTTGGAAAGGAGGCGTGCGCAATTCCTTTCTTGTTGAACAGACAGGAAAATCCTTGCGCTAAGCTGATGAACGATCGCAATTCTACGGACCTGAATCCTGAAGTGCCAGAAAATGATCCATCTACCAATGAAATTGATGATTTCACCCAGAAACTGCTGGATAAAAAAGCTGAACTGGCTTTATTTCCAGATGATGAGGACTTTACTTCTTCTTCGCTGGTCAATACGATGAACGAAGCCCAGCGCCGGAATGCAGAAGCATCGATGCTTAAAGCGCTTGACCAGTTCCGTAAAGAACGCGGCCAGCAGACCATTGAAGAAGAGGAGCGTGAATACGCCCGCAACAACCCGTCTGAGGCGACAAGCAAAACAAAAGCCAATCCTTCTGGTGTTGGGGCTTCGCATTCTTCAAAAGCAGCTTCAAAGCCAGGCTACGAAGAGATTGAACCCAATCGTTATGAGACCAAAAACCGGGAAGACCATTTTGTCAAACCCGAAACCAGGCCCAGAAAGGAAACGCGCTTTTATCACAAACCGCGCTTCTGGGGTATCGTGGCGATCGTTGCCGTCGTTGCGGCAATCTTTGGTGCCTATGCCTGGAAAGTCACAGTGTATGATCCAATGCATGCCACAGACGTTGAGCAAAACTATGCCTATAACAAGCTGGTCAACTTTGCGGATGAATATCCAATGAAGTCTGATGCCCAGAAACGGGATGTGCTCAATCTGGAAGCGGATTACAACCAGCTGCCAGAAGCCAAGAAAGATGAAATCAACGCGTACTTTGCCAATCCAAAGCATGTCGGTATGACCTTCGTGGACCTGTTGAATTCGACCAGGCAGAGTGTGGCCAATGACCAGAACCCAACTTTCCAGGCTTTGATGGACTATGCGCGCAACTGGGGAACGGCCGATGAAGCCACTCGTGCCGACATCGTCAATCGGATTGATGCTTTCAATTCGCTGGATGAAAGTGCGAAAAACGAAATCAATGCAGTTTTCGTTCCGATTACCGGAAAAGACTTTGCAACGGTTTATAACGAATTCAAAGCCGCCAGTGATCAGGCCGCTCAAAATCAGCCTGGCGCAGCCGGCACTGGCCAGTCTACACCCAGCCAGCGCGCCGAACTTGAATCCCAGCTGGCTCAGCTCAATGCAGACCGGGCCCAGTACGCTCAGTTTTTAGCGGAAGAAGGTCTGGACAATGATGAGATTCTGGCTCAGTATGATGCGGATATCGCACAGATTCAGGCCCAGTTAAACCAATAAACTTAAATTACTTTACATCAATCCCTTTTCGTGTGGTACAATACTTGAGCGCCGACGTAGCACAGTTGGTAGTGCAACGCACTCGTAACGCGTAGGTCGTAGGTTCAAGTCCTATCGTCGGCACCACTTTGAAAAGTCTCCCATATCGATTTCAGATATGGGATTTTTTATTTTCCGGTTTCCATAAGAAATTTCAGCGCAGCGTGCAGGTTTCTGGTTTTTTGCGTATATGAAGATATGAACATACTTCTTAATTTCTGGATTTTGATTCTGGCTTTGTGCCCGATGCAGAATCCTGACACACTTTATCAGCGGCTGGATCAGGAAGCAAAACTCGATGCGATTGTCTCTTCAGATCTGGATGGCTTTCGCCAGCAGATCGAAAAAACAAAACATCAGCTGCAGGAAGGAGAAACCAATATCCATCGCACGTATAACGCTCTGATCAACCAGCGAGATGATGACTGGCAGGAAAAGTCGGCGTTGTTTGCCAATAAAGCCAGGCAGATCGAGCAATCCATCAAGAGTCTGGAGAAAGCTTTAACGATTTTACAGACCATTCAGGAAAAGAATGCCCCGCCAAAACCGGATCCTGGCCATATTCCCGAAGAGGTCTGGAATTCTGTTTTGTCTGTAACCCCTGATCTTCCGCATGGAGCGCCTGGCTATGGGCCTGGATTTGAAAGGGCCTGTCCGGCTTTTGAAGAGCACGATACGACAGAAGGCCTGGATGGACTTGATGGCCTGCCGATCCCTTCCACGCTTGGCCAGTCAAGCAGTCTGAAAATGCCGGCTGCCGGTGTTTTATCTGCCGGAACCTGGGCGTATCCGGGTGGTGGGCTGCATCTGGGGATGGATCTTGCTTTATCGATGTATACGCCGGTCTATGCGCCAGCGGACGGGGTTATTTTGTATGCAGCCGCTCCAGTTGGCGATGGAGGAGGGTATCTTGGCAACTGGTGCGGCTGGCCGTTTGGCGGCGGGAATACCATTGCCATGATCGGTCAGTCCAATGACAGGCTGTATGGGATTACCTTTTGTCATCTGTCCAGCCGGATTCAGGTCCGCGCTGGTCAGCAGGTTCATCAGGGGGATTTGATCGCCTACAGCGGCAATACGGGCAACTCTACCGGACCGCATACGCATCTCGAACTGTTTGATCTGAAAGTCTCCCTGCCCGAGGCCATTCATGCGTTCCAGCAGGGCGCCGATTTTTCGTTTGGTACGGGCTGGGATACGCCGGCAACGTGTTCCTGGATTGCCTGCCGGGTCCGGCCGGAACTCTATTTTGGCCGCTGAAAAGCGAAAAAGGCCGAATCCAGAACAAACCAAAAAAAGAAAAAAGGAAAAAGAAATAAGTCCCGGATAACAGCTGGATCGATCTCTGGATCAGGCTGAAATCCGGGGCTTTTTGAGGATAGATGTCTTTTTTTAAAAAGAAACCGTTTTGACGATCAGCAAGCCAGAGACAAAAACACTTTGTTTCAACAGAATGGACAAAACGGTTAAAATGTCCTGTGTAACGAACAGAAATGAAATCAGAGATACTCCGGTTTAAAGACTTTTCAACGGCAGAGCAGACATTGTTTTCTGTTTCTCTTTTCATGATCGTTCTGCGATAGTTCTGCAATAATTCCGGATTTCTTTTGCGAACAGTGGGATTGTAGGACCATCTTTTGTAGATGAAAATGGTCATTCAGACAGGACAGGTGTTTTGAAGGCTCTATAATGAGTGCGTAAAGAGATGCCATTTCTGACTTAAACAAAGCAGTTGAAAGAGTCATGGAGTGATTTTTGAACCGGAAAAAAAACAGATGTTTTTCCGGACCAGGAATGTGAAAAATATGGATTCTTTATTTGAAAAACGTATGGCAGCGATGCTTGGCGATGAGATGGATGCTTACGTTCAGAGTCTTGAGCAGCCTTTATATCAGGGGCTGCGGATTTCCCCACGCAAGCAGGATCTGGAAATCACCAGAAATCAGCTGCCTTTTTTAGAACTCCCTTCGCGTTTTGCCCGCAATACCTGGTATATCCATGGACAGTACGGGCTGCATCCAGACCATTTACAAGGTCTGTTCTATCTGCAGGAACCCTCCGCCGGTTCAGCTGTAGACGTCCTCAACCCAAAACCCAATGACGTTGTTCTCGATCTTTGTGCAGCTCCCGGATCGAAGAGTACGCAGATTCTCGATCGTCTTGATGGCGGCTTTCTGCTTTCCAATGAGATCGATCCCAGGCGGGCTCAGATTCTGCTTTCCAATATGGAGCGGATGGGTGCCGAAAACTTCATGGTCACAAACATGGACAGCAAGACGCTGTGCAGCCAGATGCCCTCTGTCTTTGACAAAGTCCTGGTTGATGCGCCCTGTTCCGGAGAAGGCATGATGAAAAAACATGAAGCTGCATCCGATCAATGGTCATATCCCAATGTCCTGCTTTGTGCAGCCAGACAGAAGGATATTCTCAAAGAGGCCTGGAAAACGCTCAAACCGGGCGGTCAGCTCGTTTATTCGACCTGCACGTATGCCCGAGAAGAAAACGAAGAGAATGTGGCCTGGCTTTTAGAGACTTTTGAGGATGCCATTCAGCTTGATGTCGATGTTGAATGGGGCAGGCCTGGATTTGAAACGGAAGGCATGGACGCTTCCAAAGTCCGACGGATTTTCCCGATGGATGGCGGGGAAGGCCATTTTGTCGCCCGCTTTGAAAAGAAGGAACAGGAAAAGGATTCAGCCCCCAAAAAAACTGTTCAAAAAGCGAAAGTAGCCAAACCCGAAGAACTGCCCAAAGAAGCTTCAGCGTTTCTCAAAGAACAGATGCCATATGGGTATCAGCATTATCATCTGGTCCGCAATAAAGATGGAGTGGAAGTCTATGGAATGAACTACCCTTTCTTCAATCTGAAAAAAGGAAAAGTGCTTCGTCAGGGTGTGCAGATCGGTGAACTGCTCAAAAACCGTTTTGAGCCGGCGCATGCATTTTATCTGTCGAGTTCCTACGCCCAGCATGGCCTGACCAAGACGGAAACAACCCTCGAACAGATGGATTGTTTCTATCATGGCCATCAGCTTGAGATCAATGCCCCAAAGGGATACCGGGCTTTATGTTATCGGTCAATCCCTTATGGCTTTGGCAAAAGTTCGCAATCAAGGATCACAAATAAACTGCCCAAGGGCCTGCGGCTCAATTCGGGTTCAAAAATTTTAGAGGTGTAATTTATGTCGCAAAATGTACCAACTTCATCCGCAGATAAAAATGCGAAATTCAAACATCAGCTGTATCAATACACATTGCTGATTATTGGAAGCTTATTATTCCCAATCGGGGTTACCTGCTTTATCGTCCCCTGGTCTTTGAATACCGGCGGCCTGATTGGTATTGCCCAGATCCTGTCCTACACACTGATTCAGGGTACAGCTTTATCTGGTGTATTTAACTTTCTGATGAATATTCCACTGTTCATCCTGGCCTGGAGAAAGCTTTCGAAAAACTTTGTCTACAAGACACTTTTGTCTTTGATCATTCAGTCAACGCTGTTATCCGTTCTGCCGGTTCCTTCTGAACCAATTCTGCCGGATGTATTATCCAACGTAATTTTCGGCGCCATTTTAGGCGGTGTGGGGATTGGTCTTTGTCTTCAGTCGGCTGGTTCGGCTGGCGGCCTGGATATCCTGGGCATGTATTTTTCGGTTACGAAACCTGGCTTCTCGGTTGGTAAACTTTCCTATGCGGTGAATGCCTTTGTTGAACTGGCAGCAGCCTTCATCTTTGGTCTTCCAAACGCTCTGTATTCGACCATGTTCCTGGTTCTGGCTTATTTCATCTCCGATAAAGTCCACCTCCAGAATATCTGCATGTATGGTCTGATCATCACCAACGTTCCCGATGTCAAAGAACATCTGTTAACCGATCTGCACCGTGGCGTTACGGCATGGAACGGTTTTGGTGCCTTTACCGGAGATCACAAAGAAATTCTGCTTTGCGTCATGAACCGTTACGAAGTCAAATCCGTTAAGAGAATCGTCCGGACTTACGATCCGAAAGCCTTCTTCATTCTTTGTGAAGGCAAGGCTGTTCTTGGCAACTACGAGCGTCGTCTGATGGAGTAATTTTCCCGCAGATTCCCGGCTTTTTCGATTCTTTGAAAACAGAAATCTGTTTTTGGAAATGAATCATTCCCATAACGAATTAACAAGCATTTTTGAAAATTTGATAAAAAAGAAAACGGCCTTCACCGATATGGCGAAGGCCGTTTTACAATGAGAGGAGATCTCACCCATTCTGTATGTTCATTTCCCGTATGCTCATTCCTTTTTCTAATCGATGAAAGCACTTTTCTTTTGTCAGGCGGGGCAGATTGAGCAATTTTGCGGGGAACGGACCAATGCATTCTGAATGTCGGTTCCATGTGGGAAAGAAAACGGCCTGTCTGATTCAGATGTCCTGAGAGCAGAGTTGATGGATTCTTCATGGATCCTTCTGAAAAAGACCGAATTCATGATCAAGTGAAAGCCAGACAGAAGATCAGACCCGATACAGAAGTGAGAGGTGAGCCTGAAATAAAAGGAGATCAACAATCATGATTATTCAAAGTCAGCGAGTATGGGTAGTCGATACCTGGATGCCAGCTCAGATCGAAACCGATCAGGAAAAAATTAAAGCGGTATGGCCATATGGAACCAAGCCAGTTGATGAGGACTATGGAACTTTGCGTATCGTTCCTGGCTTTATTGATCAGCACACCCATGGCGCCTATGGCTGGGATACCAACGATGCCACTGAAGAAGGCCTGCGCAACTGGATGAAGAACATCGTCAAAGAAGGCGTTACCGGCATTTTGCCAACAACCATTACCCAGTCGGAAGAAGTTCTGACCAATGCTGTCCGCAACGTAGCCAAAGTTGTCCGGGAAGGCTATGAAGGGGCTGAAATCCTCGGAATCCATTTTGAAGGCCCGTACCTTGACCAGGTCTATAAAGGCGCCCAGCCCGAGCAGTATTGTGTGAAACCAGATCTTGAGCAGTTCAAACGCTATTGGGAAGCTTCCGATCATCTGATTAAGCTGATCACCATGGCAACCGAACATGATGAAAACTATGAACTGACCCATTTCTGTGTCGACCATGGCATCGTGGTCAGCCAGGGACATTCCGGTGCGACTTACGAGCAGGCCCGCATGGGAGTGGCCAATGGTGCGATGTCGATGACTCATGTTTATAATGGAATGACTAAATTCCATCATCGTGAGCCCGGACTTGTCGGTGCCGCTTTCCGTTTCCGTGATGTATATGGCGAACTGATCTGCGATGGCAACCATTCGACCTATGAAGCCATTTATGACTTCTACCAGGCCAAAGGTCCAAACTTTGCCATTCTGGTAACGGATTCTTTGATGGTTAAATCTCTGCCGGTCGGAACCCGCGTTCTGTTTGGCGGCAATGAAATTGAACTGATGCCGGATGGATCCGCGCATCTGGTTGTGCTCAAGAGTCTGGCTGGCAGCACCCTCAAGGTCAATCAGGGCCTGAAAGTTCTCGAAGAAGCTGGAGTTCCATGGTTAAGTGCCATCAACTCCTGCACGATCAACCCGGCGACACTGCTTGGCGTCAATGACCGCAAGGGAAGCATTCAGGCAGGCAAAGATGCCGACCTGGTTGTGCTGGCCGATAACTACGATGTAGTCATGACCTATACCAAAGGAAAGAAGGCATTCTGAATATGAAATTTTATCTGCAGACGTTAAAACCTGATGAATTCATGCAGGTGAACCAGTGTGTTACACTCAGCGGGATTTATACCGAACCCATCGACTTTACCCAGGATGAACTGGATGTGAATGCGACTCTTGCATCGCTTCAGGAAGTGATGAGCGAAGACCAGCTGATTTACCTGTTCGGTCTCAATGATACCTTCCGGCATCTGTTAGAAGAGGCCAAGCGTCTGCAGAGTGTATGCAGCCAGGCCCGCCTGATTGTCCCGGCCAATGAACAGGGCTTCATGGCCGTCAAAGCTTCTAAACGTATGGGGGTTCCGGTTGCGGTTGGCGCGATTTTCCAGAGTGAACAGGCGGCCATCGCTTTACAGGATCAGGCCCCGTTATTGTTTGTCAATCTGGAAAAGATTGGCCGTTATACTGACAGCATGCAGGTGCTCAAAGATATTCTGGCTCTGGTGGATGAGGACCAGAAAGAAAACGTAGTTGCTGTCTGCTCCAGCCTGGAACAGGTTCGTTTTGCGATGCGCGCCCAGGCAAAGGCGGTCTGTGCAAATTTTCGAGTTTACGCCCAGATGATGTATGGCAGTGCCGTGCAGTCCGATCTGAGCATTGCCAGAGAAGAATGGCTTCTGACTTACGCCCGGCATGATGTTGTAGAGTAGACCTAAAGAGCGGATTTTAACAGATGGATTTTGCAGGCAGATTGAATGGATCTGTCTTTGAAGCCGAAAATAGACCAGCGTTGCTTAAAAACAGACCATCAAAACCGATGAGTCAAAAACACTGGCCGGTTTTCTGAACAGGAAATCGCTCCATCTAAGAGATTTTGCCAAGACCGAAACCGGTGAGCTGTCTTTTGAAAGGAAGAATCTCCTGGTTCTGCGCAGGATTAAATTCTGCTTAGATTTAAAATCTGCTTCACTTACCGGATTTCTGGCTGTTCGATACGGCTTTTAACGATATAAAACCACTCAAGCTCTCTTTTCGTCCTGTCAGGAAAAGAGAGCTTTTTATCTTGAATTGATGGCTTTTGATCTTTGGACAGAGTCAGGTTTCACTGTTTTAGGCATCACGGAAAGACCTGTTGGGACAAGCGGCTATAATTTGAATGTTAGAAAGGCAAAGGAGGGAGAATATGGAATTTGAAAAGATGTCAGAGAATCTTCAAAAGATTTTGATGCAGGCTATGAATGATGCCAAGGCAAAACAACATGCCAGCGTTGATACCATTGATGTTCTTGAAGCGATTTTCAAAAGCGATGTTCTGAACGGACTGTTTGACCGCTTAAATGTCGATAAAAAGAAGGCACTAGAGATCATTCGCGAAGAAGAGAAGAATATCGTTAAATCCAGCTCTGCCAACGTTAACTTAAGCAACGAAGTTCAGAAGTCGATTGAAAAAGCAGCGAAGTGGGCAGCAGAACATGAAGAAACTTACCTCAGTGTGGCTACACTCTGGATTGCCCTCATGTTTAACAAGTCCTACATCTCCAGAAAACTGGTTCAGGTTTTCAATCTGAATGAGAAACAGTGCTACGATGCTGAACTCGAACGCCGCGGAGGACGCAAAATGGATTCACCAAACGCAGAAGACAACCTTGAAGCTTTGAAGAAATATGGACGTGACCTGGTCGAAGAAGTCCGCGAAGGCAAAATTGACCCCATCATCGGTCGTGACGACGAAATTCGCCGCATGATGCAGATTCTGTCCAGAAAAACCAAAAACAACCCAGTTTTAATTGGTGAACCTGGTGTTGGTAAAACCGCTGTTGTTGAAGGTCTTGCATGGCGGATTTTCAAGGACGATGTCCCTGAATCATTAAAAGACAAAAAACTGATCGAACTCGATATGGGTTCTCTGATCGCCGGTGCCAAATACCGTGGTGAATTTGAGGAACGCTTAAAAGCAATCCTCGATGAAGTCAAGAATTCGCAGGGACAGATCATTCTGTTCATTGACGAAATTCACAACCTGGTTGGCGCAGGAAAAACAGAAGGTTCCATGGATGCCGCAAACCTGCTCAAGCCAATGCTTGCCCGTGGTGAACTGCACATGATTGGAGCCACAACCTTTAACGAATACCGCAAATATATTGAAAAAGATGCCGCTCTGGAACGTCGTTTCCAGCAGGTGCAGGTAAAAGAACCAAACGTTGAAGACACAATTTCGATTCTTCGCGGCCTGAAAGACCGCTTCGAATCCTATCATGGTGTCCATATCAACGACGATTCCCTGGTTGCGGCAGCCAGCCTGTCTGATCGCTACATTACAGATCGTTTCCTGCCAGATAAGGCCATCGACCTGGTTGATGAGGCGTGTGCAACTTTAAAAGTTGAAATGGAATCCATGCCGCAGGAACTCGATGAACTTCAGCGTAAGATTATGCTCCTGCAAATCGAGAAGACATCCTTAATGGATGAAGATGACAAGAAGACCATTGAACGCCGTAAAGAAATCGAAGAAGAAATGGGTCGTCTGCAAAGCAAACGCGATGAACTGTACTCCAAATGGGAAGACGAAAAACGTCTGATCGAACTGGCTAAAGAAGACAAGCAGGCGCTTGAAAAAGCAAAACTTGACCTCGAAACCGCTCAGAACGAAGCCCGCTATGAAGATGCCGCAAAACTGCGTTATGGAACCATTCCTGAACTCGAACGCCGCATTGCCCAACGGCAGGCGGATGAAGCCGGCGAAGACGCCCTGATTCAGGAAACGGTCAACGAAGAAATGATCGCCAAGATCATCTCCCGCTGGACTGGTGTGGAAGTCAGCCGCCTGGTTGAATCCGAACGCAAAAAATTGCTCAATCTCAAATCCGAAATGGAAAAACGGGTTGTTGGCCAGGATCATGCCATTGACCTGGTTGTCGA
Organism: Allobaculum sp. JKK-2023; assembly: GCF_034745455.1. Lineage (NCBI taxonomy): Bacteria > Bacillati > Bacillota > Erysipelotrichia > Erysipelotrichales > Erysipelotrichaceae > Allobaculum > Allobaculum sp. JKK-2023. The sequence continues at coordinate 3,017,744 of NZ_JAYERV010000003.1, forward strand.
TGCCATCCTGCGTTCCAAAGCACAGATTCAGGATGAAAACCGCCCAATTGGATCTTTCTTATTCTTAGGTCCTACCGGTGTTGGTAAAACTGAAGTCGCCAAGACTCTGGCCAAAGAACTCTTTGATGATGAGCGCCACATCGTACGAATCGATATGTCGGAATACATGGAGAAACATGCAGTGAGCCGTTTAATCGGAGCGCCTCCTGGATATGTTGGTTACGATGAAGGTGGACAGTTAACGGAAGCTGTAAGACGTAACCCATACTCCATCGTTCTGTTTGATGAAGTTGAAAAAGCGCATCCAGATGTATTCAACGTTCTGCTTCAGATCCTTGATGATGGCCGGATCACTGACTCCAAAGGGGTTACCGTAGATTTCAAGAACACGATCATCATCCTGACTTCCAACCTGGGTGCTCAGTACGCTTTTGAATATGCAAAAGAGCCTGAAATCCTGCACGAAAAATACATGGAAGAAGTTAAGAAGCACTTCCGTCCAGAATTTATCAACCGAATTGATGACATCGTTGTCTTCAACGCTCTGTCTGAAGATGCCTTCACGAAGATTGCCCGCAAATTTGTTGGCGAACTTGCCAATCGTCTGGCTGAAAAAGACATTACGCTCCATGTCAGCGACGCTGCCTATGACAAAATTGCTGAAAATGGTGTCGACCCTGTCTTCGGTGCCCGTCCAATGCGCCGGTATATCCAGCGTTATCTCGAGACCGACATTGCCCGTCGGATGATCGAAGAAGGCGTGATGTCCAATGCCTACATTGATGTAGACATCAAAGACGGTCACTTCCACGTTGATATTCGTAAAAAAGAAGAGTAATACTGAATAAAACAAGAAGTCAGGGAAATCTCCCTGGCTTTTTTTGGAAGGTGAACACATGACACTTGCAGAAATTTTAAAAGATTCAAAACGCGTCGTCTTTTTTGGCGGCGCCGGCGTCTCAACGGAAAGCAACATTCCGGATTTTCGTTCCGCAGATGGCCTGTATGGCGAAAAGAAAGAACGAAAATATCCATACCCGGCTGAAACCATGCTGTCGCACTCGTTCTATGTTTCGCACCCGAAAGAGTTCTTCAATTTCTACTTCAATGAAATGATCTATGAAGACGCCGTGCCAAACGATGCGCATAGAGCCCTGGCTGAACTGGAGAAAATGGGCAAACTGACGGCTGTCATCACCCAGAATATTGATGGTCTGCATCAGAAAGCCGGATCGGTCAACGTTCTCGAACTTCATGGCTCTGTTCTTCGCAACTACTGCACCCGCTGCCACAAGTTCTTCACTCTGGAAGAAACCATTGCCAACCGCAACAAAGATGGCATCCCTGTCGATCCGGATGATGGCAGCATCATCAAACCAGATGTTGTTCTGTATGAAGAAGGTCTGGACCAGAACGTCCTCTATCAGGCGGTCAGGCAGATTGAAAGCGCCGACTGCATGATCGTTGGCGGCACCAGTCTGGTTGTGTATCCGGCAGCCGGTCTGCTCCAGTATTTCCATGGCAAATATCTGGTTTTAATCAACCGCGACTCGACTCCATATGATGGCCAGGCGGATCTTGTGATTCATGATTCTATTGGCAAAGTCTTAAAAGCTGCCGTGGAAGATCTGAAAGCCTCCGAAAAAAAGACGGATTGATCCTTCGTCAGGTAAATGTTCAATCCGCATCGAAAACAGACCGAATTTTCGCAAATCGAAAGCAGCTGAATCGTAAAGACTGATTCTTTGAATTGTCCAAAGAGTCCAAAAGAATTCAGACAAAAGACCCCAGAACTGAAGTGGTTCTGGGGTCTTTCCTGTTTTGGAGAATGTTCGAGCGATTTTCGAGTGGTTGTCCAAAAAACACCACACGACAAGGAAAAGAGGCCTGTTAGTCGAGATCTTCGCCGTTGGATTCGATGACTTTCTTGTACCAGTAGAACGAGTCTTTCTTGCTGCGGGAGAAATCACCGGTTCCATCATCGTGACGATCAACGTAGATGAAGCCATAGCGTTTTGCATACTGACCAGTTCCTGCAGAAACCAGGTCAATTGGGCCCCATGTCGTGTAGCCGATTAATGGCACGCCATCTTCGATGGCTTCGCTCATTGCCTGAATGTGGGGACGGAAGTAGTCAATTCGATACTGATCATGGATCGAACCATCTTCTTCCACAGTATCAAAGGCTCCAAGTCCATTTTCAACGACCATCAGCGGCGTATGCGGATAGCGGTCATGGAGTTTGTTGAGAGTATAGCGAAGTCCCTGCGGATCAATCTGCCAGCCCCAGTCTGAAGCTTCCAGATACGGATTCTTGATTCCATAATTCATATTGCCGGCAGTTTTCTGCGCATGGGGATTTGTGCTGACACAGTTGGTCTGATAGTAGGAGAAAGTATACAGATCAACTGTGCCTTCTTTGAGGATGACTTTGTCTTCTTCCGTGATGAAGGAGAAATCAATGCCATGTTCTTTGAAGTAGCGAAAGGCATAACTTGGATATTCACCACGTACTTGAATATCCCCACAGAAACCATTATCCATTTCGTCTTTTTTCAGGCAGGCCATCACATCTTCAGGATTGGGAGCCAGTGGATAAAGAGTGCCATGGGCAATCATGTTGCCAATCATGAAGTCCGGATTGATCTCATGACCGAGTTTGACTGTTAAAGCAGAAGCGACAAATTGATTGTGCAAAGCTTCGAACATCCGCTGCTGGTCGTATTGAAGTTCAGGCAAAGGCAGAGGATGGGTGGAGTGGATGTCTTCTTCTTCCATGATCCCCAGACCATATAAAGCGCCTTGACCACCATGTAGTCCCCGGCAGGGAATGTTGATTTCGTTGAACGTCAGCCAGTATTTCACTTTGTCTTTATAGCGTTCAAAGACAGTTCTGGCATATTTGACGAACAGGTCAATGGTTTTACGATTCGAAAAACCGCCGTATTTCGTCACGATATTCCAGGGAATTTCGTAGTGGCAAAGCGTAACGAGCGGGGTGATGCCGTATTTTGCGCATGCATCCAAAACAGCATCATAGAAAGCCAGGCCAGCTTCATTTGGTTGTTCATCATCCCCATTTGGGAAAATTCGTCCCCAGTTGATGGACAGGCGGAAAACATTGAAGCCCATTTTGGCGAACAATGCGATGTCTTCTTTGTAATGATGATAGAAGTCGATGGCTTCATGCGATGGATAGAAGGCTGTGTCATCAATCACTGGCAGGAAGGTGCGGGGAGTATGGAGATCGCCGCCAAGCAGCATGTCAGGGACAGAAAGCTTTTTGCCATCTTCGAGATAGCCGCCCTCGCACTGGTTGGCTGGAACGGCGCCGCCCCATAAAAAGTCTTTTGGAAAGCTCATGGAAAAATCCTCCTTGATAGTTTGGATACAGACAATGTCTGGGGGACAGACAGAGTCTGGAATACAGATTTGATTTGGATTGAAAGTCAGATCTGGCTGCTGATCGATTTTCAGGGGCTTTCAGCCCAAGAAAAAGCCGGCGATCAAAGGATTGCCGGCAGTCAAATTGAATTTAAAAATTAGTCGATATCTTCACCATTGGATTCGATGACTTTCTTGTACCAGTAGAAAGAATCTTTCTTGCTGCGGGAGAAATCACCGGTTCCATCATCGTGACGATCCACATAAATGAATCCATAGCGCTTTGCATACTGACCAGTTCCTGCAGAAACCAGGTCGATTGGGCCCCATGTTGTATATCCGATTAATGGTACGCCATCTTCGAGGGCTTCGTTCATGGCTTTGATATGTGGACGGAAGTAATCAATGCGATACTGGTCATGGATGGATCCATCTTCTTCAACAGTATCAAAAGCACCAAAACCGTTTTCGACGATCATTAATGGAGTCTGTGGATAACGATCATGCAAAATGTTCAGGGTATAACGCAGGCCTTCAGGGTCAATCTGCCAGCCCCAGTCAGAAGCTTTCAGATAGGGGTTCTTCACACCGGCAGACAGGTTGCCAGCTGTTTTTTCTGCGTCTGGATCTACGGTTACGCAATTGGTCTGGTAGTAGGAGAAGGTATACAGATCCACGGTTCCTTCTTTGAGGATGACTTTGTCTTCTTCCGTGATGAAAGATGGATCAATGCCGTTTTCTTTGAAGTAACGGAAGATGTAGCTTGGATATTCACCACGAACCTGAACGTCACCACAGAAGTCGTTGGCAATCTGATCCTGCTTGAGGCAGGCCATGATGTCGTCTGGATTTGGGGTCAGCGGATAAAGTGTGGAGTGTGCAATCATGTTGCCGATGACAAAGTCAGGGTTGATTTCATGACCCATCTTCACGGTCAGGGCGGAAGCAACGAATTCATTGTGCAGGGCTTCAAAGATTCTTTGCTGGTTGCCTTTCAGTTCAGATAAAGGAATGCGGTCTGTCGAATTGATGTCTTCTTCTTCCATGACACCAAGTCCATATAAAGCCCCCAGGGCACTGTGGCCAGCCATGCAGGCAATATTGATTTCGTTGAACGTCAGCCAGTATTTCACTTTGTCTTTATAGCGTTCAAAGACAGTTCTGGCGTATTTTACGAACAGATCGATGGTCTTGCGATTGGAGAAACCACCGTATTTCGTCACGATATTCCATGGAATTTCATAGTGGCAAAGCGTAACGAGCGGGGTGATGCCGTATTTTGCGCATTCATCAAAAACAGCCTCATAGAAAGCCAGGCCGGCTTCATTTGGTTCTTCATCATCCCCATTTGGGAAAATTCGTCCCCAGTTGATGGACAGACGGAAAACATTGAAGCCCATTTCGGCGAACAATGCGATGTCTTCTTTGTAATGATGATAGAAGTCGATGGCTTCATGCGATGGATAGAAGGCAGTGTCATCGATCGCTGGCAGGAAGGTGCGCGGTGTATTGACATCACCGCCAAGCAGCATGTCAGGGACAGAAAGCTGCTTGCCATCTTCCAGGAACGCTCCTTCGCACTGGTTGGCTGCAACGGCACCACCCCATAAAAAGTCTTTTGGAAAGCTCATATTTGATCCTCCTTGGCAACTCGATTGCCTGTTTTTTTCAATTTAACAGATTTATATATCCCTGACCATCCCTTTTTCTGCCGGAAGTTAAGCGCTTTGTTGCCGTATCAAGGAATCTGATACAAAATAATCTTTTTATGCTTATAAACCAGATTCATCGTTTCGCTGGCAGAGGCGGCCCTGGGCGGCAAGTCAGTTTTCCATCTTTTTCAGGCTGCCGGGCCTGAAGAAAAAGAAAGCGACCTCTTCGCCTACGCCAGGACAGGAATTCTCACTGGAAACAAAGAATCCAGCCTAATGCTGAAATGGAACGGAAAGGGAATGGATGAGATTGATTGTCATGAAGGACCATCAGGCTGGCATGGTGCGCCGCGGCCTTTTGATACGAGCGGCCAAGACAAATGGCACTTGTCAGGATAAGTGGGCAAACTGCCGAAGGCAGTTTTATTTGGTATAGAGGAAACGCTCATCAAGAGTCACTCCAAAAGCATCCGCGACATCTCGAAAATCCTGCGGCTGAATCGTCTGCGCTTTGGCTGGAGACATACTTAAAACCTTGACGAGAATTTCAGCCGCTTTTTCAGCCGTATGCATCAGTCCAAAGGTGGTATCAAAATCTTTACCGGCCGCAAACGTGCCATGGTGGGCCCAGATGGCCAGATCATAGTCTTTCATTTTATTGCTTGTGGCATAGGCGATTTCAATGCTGCCGGGAACCATCCATCCGATCACGCCGACGCCTTCCGGGAAGACAACCGGGCATTCGGTAGCCATTTCCCAGAGTTCGCGGGTGAAGACTTCATCCTGTAAAGGCAAAACGAAAGTCAGGGCAATGAGGTTGGTGGTATGAGCATGGTAGATGATGCGGTAGTCTGGGTTGATGGCGACTTTTACGGCATGGTTCATTAAGTGGCTGGGCAGTTCGCTGGTTGGCTTGCCGCCGTTTTCAAAGCCATAGACGATGCGATAATTTCTTCCAGTTTCGTCCAGCTCGATCAGACCCAGGCTTTCAAGCGGGCGGTCGCTTAAATGACGGAAGAAACGACCGGATCCGGTCACGAGAAAATGCTCACCCCCAAGGTTTTCAACCTGGACGCCAATGGGTGTCCATGGATTGTTTCGATTCAGTTCCGATTTCACGGCTTCAACTTCCGATGGCTTTAAACGATAGGATAAATTGCCGCCATTGCGTTCGTGCCAGCCGAGGTCATAGCCATCGGTTCCCATCTGAATAAAAGATTGTATAAAAGGCTGTTCTAAGATCATCATTTTTCTCTTCTTTCTACAGATCGCCAGTTCGGTTGCAAACTGGCTTGTGGACAGGGATTTCTTTTCTGCTGCCGGAGAGGGCTGCCAGGCAGAATTGGCAGTCTGTTTTTGCCAGAGCTTCTGGAGAGCTGTTGACCGGCAGGATTTCTGTTTTCTTTTCTGGATTTTCTGTTTATGGTTTTTCTTTCTTTCTTTATTTGCGGGCCGAAAGAACATCGTTTTCATAGGTGAGGACATCTTCTAACCAGCCCATGCTGCCATCCACATCATTGCGCCGGCAGTATTCACGCCAGATTTCTTCGAAAGGCAGAGTTTTGAGTTCTTCTTGTAAAACCATCAGTTCGCTGAATCTGTTTTCGTCCTGGAGTTTTTCAAGACGATCATTTGGCTGGAGCAGGGCATAGAGCAGAGCTTTTTGAACATTGCGCAGGCCAACCGTCCAGGCCACGATGCGGTTGATGCTTGCATCAAAGAAGTCAGTGGCCAGGTAAACACGGTCCAGTTCAGGATTGCAGCGAACGATTTCTCTGGCAATTTCACGAGTTTCATCATCAAACAGAACCACATGGTCACTGTCCCAGCGAACCGGGCGGGTAATGTGTAAGGCAAGATCATCAGCTAACAATAAAGCGGCGGAAATTTTATCGGAAACAACTTCGGTTGGATGGTAGTGGCCGTTATCCATCAATGGTGTCAGGTTGTTTTTGATCGCGTATCCAAAAGTCATTTCGGCACTGCCGACAGTGTAGCTTTCCATGCCGATGCCAAAGACTTTGCTTTCCAGGGCAACTTTGACCAGGTCGCGGTCATAGTCCATGCTCAGGATTTTGTCCAGCGCTTGTTTAAACCGCTTTCTTGGAGCAAGACGGCTTCCAGGAACATCTTTGAGGCCATCAGGAATCCAGATGTTCATGACAACTTTCTGACCTGTCTGTCTGGCCATTTCTTCGGAAATGCGGATGCAGGCCTGGACATGATGGATCCAGAATTCAGCCGTTTCTGGATCTGCGCTCGAAAGGGTCAGTCCTTCGGCTTTTGGATGGGAGAAGATAGTTGGGTTGAAATCAAGTCCCATGTCATGTTTTAACGCAAAATCAATCCAGGGCTGGAAATCTTCTGGTTTCAGCTCATCACGATCACGGTCATCTTCTTTCATGGCATAGCTGGCATGAAGATTGAGTTTCATTTTGCCAGGAACCAGGGACAGGACTTTTTCGATATCCTGCATCAGCTCTTCAGGCGTGCGGGCTTTGCCGGGATAGTTGCCGGTCGTCTGAATCCCGCCGGACAGGCTGTCACTGCCATCAAATCCGATGACATCGTCCCCTTGCCAGCAATGCATGCTGACAGGGGTTTGAGCCAGTTTTTCCATGGCTTTTTCAGGGTCGATGCCTAACTGTTCGTATTCGCGTTTTGCGTCTTCGTAATGGGTCATATTGTTCCTCTTTCTAGATCGGATGTTTTGAATTGTGATGGATCTTGCTTGTTGAGAAAGATCGCATAGATCAAATATTAACTTTTTATATCATATTGATTTAAGTTATATTAAAGAGTAGGGAGATCCAGCAGACTGCCAAAGGAAGCAGGCGTTTCTGGATGAACGGAAATCAAAAAATGTATCGCAAAGCAGATCGGCGCAGATCTACTTTAAAAAAGAGAATTCAGTATGTTTTTGGCTGGAAGGAATTTTCCAGAATCGACTGGCACAGAATGTTGTCGTCTGCGGCGTGGATCTGGGCTAACAGGTTGCCGATGGCGGTTGCCTCAACCGGTCCGGCTAAAACAGTCTTGCCGGTCTCTTTGGCAATCAGTTCATTGAGATAACCGTTCTGGCAGCCACCGCCAATGATATTGATGGCTGAATAGGTTTTGCCGGTAAGATTTTCCAGCTCTAAAACAGCCTGTCTGTAGGCATTGGCCAAAGAGCGATAAACGGCATCCGCAATCTGGCCAGGAGTCACTGGAGGCTCAATGCCGCGTTCGCGATAGTCTTCCTGAATCGTTTTGACCATATTGTCTGGGTGCAGGAAGCAGGATTTATTGACATCAAAGATTTCTTCATAAGGATCCTCGCGAGCCAGCTCAACCAGCTTGGCAAAGGAGTATCTGGAGCCCAGGTTGCGCAAGACTTCCTGAATGATCCAGAGTCCCATGACATTTTTAAGCAGACGGATCTGACCATTGGCACAGCCTTCATTGGTAAAGTTCACAGCGCGGGCCGCTTCTTCAATGATCGGTTCATCGAGAATGGCACCAAGCAAAGACCAGGTTCCGGAAGAGAGAATGATCTGATCTTTAAAGGGACTGGCCAGGTAGGCGCTGGCGGTATCATGCGAAGGAACGGCAATGACTTTGCACTCAAAACCGACAGACTGAGCAACTTCAGGACGCAGGTCTCCAATGACTTTTCCAACTGGAGTGACTGGACAGAGCAGATTGGAAGAAATGCCGGCTGCTTCAAGCAGTTCAATCGATGGCTTGCGTTTTTTGCAGTCGAGCAGACCGGAAGTTGATAAGTTGGTGTATTCGTTGCACGTTTTACCGGATAATAGGAAGTTGAGATAATCCGGAACCATCAGGAAGGTTTCAGCCTGTTTGAGGCGTTCATCCTGATAGAGTTGGAAAAGTGTGTTGAAGGGCTGATATTGCAGACCATTGACCGCATACAGACCTTCACAGGAATATTTGTTTAAAAAGGAAGCGGCACTTTGTTCATGGCGATCATCCCGGTACGCAATCGGATGGCCGATAGGGGTTTGATCCTGGTCAAGCAGGACATAATCACAGCCCCAGGTATCAATGCCGATGGTTTCGGGCAGGTAACCAGCTGCTTTGCATTGGCGCATGCCTTCAAGAATTTGATTGAAAAGACCATTGAGATCCCAGCAGCTTCTTCCATTAGTCGATACAAGCTGGTTTTTGAATCGATAAACTTCTTCGAGTTCAAGTTTTTCATTGTTGTAAAGACCGATAATCAGACGGCCGCTGCTGGCTCCAATATCGACGGCTAAATGACAGGACATAGAGAAATTTCCTTTCTGTATAAAGGTTGAATTGGTAAAAGGTGAGACTTGGATAGTGAAAAGTGATAAAAAGCGAAAAGGGGGCAGAATTCCATACAGGGATACAGGCCGATCCTTTCAAAACAGATGACAGAAAATAAAGAGAAATTCATCATGATCATAACGGATTCAATCATTGTTTTCTCCTAAATGCTGTCTTGTTTATGGCTTTATATTAAGTGGTGGAAGCGCTATTGTCGCTATCGCAAGTTAGCAGACTTCCTGTCAGAATTTAATGAAGTGGATGAAGAGATAAAAAGGAAAAAATCCCTGTATCCATGATATCTGATGCAGATGGACGTGGAATGCCGTGGGTTTTGATACCGAGCTTTGAGGATTCAAAAGAAAAAGCCGCCTTCAATTGAAAGCGGCTGATCTGTGCATAGAGAATAGAGACAGGAAATATAATCAGAAAATAAAACAGGGATAAGAGTGCAGATTGTCAGGATTAAAGATGGAGCTGAACGATATCGTCTTTGACACTTTCAACTTCAACAAGACGTTCGCAGAGAATTTTAATGGTCTCTTTGTTCAGTTCAGAAAGCCTGCGGTATTCCTCGATGAGCAGCTGCTCATCGATGGAAAGAACGATGGGTGATGCGTTGGCGGGATCGTCGAGACCCAGCAGATAGGAGATGGAAACATCCAGATAATCGGAAATTGCCTGAAGCTTTTCCTGCGGGATGTTTTTAACCCGGTCTGATTCATATTTTGAAATAGAAGTCGCAGTCACCCCAATGGCGTGAGCTACATCTTCCAGCGTTTTTTCTCGTTTTAAGCGCGCGTCCCGCAATCTCTGTCCCGTTGTCATGCCCTTATTTTATACCGTCACGCCAGAAAAACATGACAGGCTAGCGCAAAAAGATAAATCTTTTCTTGTCGGATACAAATCTGAATTGAATCTACACTTTCCGGACAGAAAAAACAGTTGATATTCAAAAAGCTCTGGATGGGGCGTCATCCAAAAGAGTGGAGAAGTACCTGAAAATGGCTGGAAAGTGACTGGGCAAAAAGTTGATGGTGATCCTGGATTATCGGAAAAATGGAATGAAAAAGGAAGAGCAGAGTTCTCAAAAAGAAACAGGACAGAGCAGGTAAGAATCCGAACAGTCTGGACTTGGGAAGGGCAAAAGAAAAAAAGAAGCAGGGAGATATCTGCTTCCAAATTCCAAAAAAAAAGACCTGAAATTCAGGCCGGTAATCTATACAACGCAAATCAAATTCGTTTTAATTTGATTTGCAGTTATTTTCAAATGGCGGAGTTGCAGGGATTCGAACCCTGGGTAAGATTGCTCCTACACAGCCTTTCCAAGACTGCACCTTAAACCGCTCGGACACAACTCCATTCGCCTTAGCGCCTATTTAGAATACAAAATTCAGAACCAGATGTCAAACAGAAAATTTTATTTTTTTAGAAGTTTGACTGGAACTGATTTTTGTTTTCCAGAAGACATCTTCGCTGAAGATCTTTCCCGGACGCAGGTAAGATACTACCAGAAAGAATCAGAGGCGTCCAGTCAAACTGGATAATTTGTAAAATATTTTATAATCGGATGGAATTATCGTCTGATATAGATAGATCTGAGAATCAAAATAATGGAAATTGCTTAAACTGCATTTTAACAGTTCTTATTTATTGCATCGAGGACAGGATTCAGGATAAATTGTTGAAAGTAAGAGCAGGCTTACTTGAATAGTCAGTCTGCTTTGGCTTCACAATACAAAAGGAGCAGGCTCGATTTTGTTTTTCTGACTTAGGCAGGAGAACTGGCCGAGGGATCCGCTATTCAAATGAATCAGGGAAAGACTGGAGTCTGGATTTGAATCAGAGACTAAAAAACAGGTCTGCTGCAGGCCGATGCTGGTATGGAAGATTGATCTGGAAAAGCCGAGAATTAAGTTCCATCTTAAGGGAGTTCATTCCGAATCAAGGATCGGTACTTTTTCTCTCATAATTTCACACGATCATAGCCGGAATCCCATCATTTTAGCGAAAAGCCTTTTGTATACTGAACTATGCAGTTTTACAGACTGTCTGCGAACTGCTTTGAAACGAATACATATCTGGAGAGGTAGTTTAATGTGGAAATATAAATGTAAAAGCCAGTTTTTCTCTCTGATTGGTGCATTTATCGTTGGATTTGCCATGACGATGTTTTTCAGTTCGAATGTGCTGTTCCAGTCGATTATCGATGAAACCATGCCAGCTGCTGTAGCCGCTGTCTTTGAATCCAATCCATGGCTGATTGGCGTATCCGGAGGCCTTGGTTTTGCAGGATTGCTTAACGTCTTCCTGATCGGAAACCTGATTTCAAGCAAATACCCAGGAACGATGTATCTGTTCATGCTGGCCGCCATCATGCTTCCGGATTATGCGATTTCACTTGGCATGTTCGCCTTACCGATCATGATCGTCGTTGATCTGTATGGATGGATTTCACTGAACTTACAGACAAAGCGTGGCTATTCAAAAGCCAATATTTCTGGTGATGATGAGATCGTCCGGATCTATCTGCTTCACCATAAACTGGATCCAAAGTATGAAGCAGTTGCCCAGGATACGAAGAAGACCCTGTTTAAAGTCAATCTTGCCTATACATTGGGACTTGTTGCTGTGTTCTGTGCGATGTTCTTTCTGGAAAATCTCTTTATCTCTATGATCCTGGTTCTTGTCTGCATCTTTGCTTTTCAGTATCTGGCAAGAATCCGGGCAAGCAGCTACAATTCGATTGCTACAATTCTGATCAACGAATGCAATCCTGAAGGATGTCTTTCCGCCCTGATCTATATGTCAAAAAGTGGAAGTCACTATAAAATTAAAAACAGAGCGCTGTTTGCCCAGTGCCTGATCTATCTGAATGAGCCAAGCCTGGCTCAGGATGTTCTGATTGCCTTCCCGCGTTCGACCACAAATAATCTGATGGCTTATTATTCCCTGATGGGCTATATCTACTATCTGCTCAAAGACGAAAACGGCCTGAATCGATGCAAAGAAGAAATGACCAATCTTCGTCCGCAGCTCGGTGCGATGGGGATGATGGTTAAATCCGAAGAACTGGCTGCTCTTGAAAATAAAATCAATCTGATGAAAGGCGACTTCAATACATGCAAGAAATATTATCTGAACCTGTTGAAGCGCTCGATGACCAATCTGCAGAAGTCTGATTGTGAGTATTACATTGCCCTGATCTCTTTTGTTCAGCAAGACTATGTGATTGCCAAGATGTATTTTGAAAAAGTGCTGGAAACTGGCAATAAGCTATACTTCGTACGCAATGCGAAAAACTATCTGAAAAAAATTGAAGAAAGCCACTTACTTGAAGCGGATGATTTCAGCTGAAATCATCCGCTTTTTTTCATGGCTGCCAAGAGCAGAACCAGTCCATTGGACAGAACATAGGCAGCTTCGCAAAGATAGCTGATACAGCCGCTGGCCGCAAAAACAGCCACACTCAAAATCAGACAGCCAAGCACAAGCTGACAGACCTGACGAAAAAATGGACTGGTCAAGCCATAGACCGACACCCAAAGCCAGATCAGTCCATTGGCGATAATTGCTGTCGTGCAGACCAGGGAATGAAGATCCAGAGTGGCTCCCAGACCAGGATCTTTCCAGGGGATCAGAGCCCCCAAAGCCATGAAGGCCCACATCAGGGCACTCAACCGGCCTTGCACATAATATCCCGCCTGCATGAGTACCCTCCAGGAAAGCCAGCCATCATACCCACAGGCAAACAGACAATAAATTCCCATCAAGAGCAGATGGCCGTTTTTCCAGCCAAGTCCTGTGAGATTTTCCTGAACACGATCAATCTGAAATCCAATCCAGACAGAAAAAAGGACAAGAAGCAGATAAAGAGCCATCAAGCCAGCCGCTTTTGAGTTCTTCGAAGTTAAACGTTGTTTTTGCATATCCGTAGTATGCCAAATCCAGAACAAAGTTGCCCGGTAAAAAGATTCCAGGCAGTCTTTCGTCAAGAAAGCAAAAAGATCACGGCTGCTGATTGAAACGATAGATATAAAGAAAGATTCAAAGCCGGCTGAAGCCATCAAAAAGCAGGATTTTGCCAAGAGAAGACACAAACCAAAGAAATGCAAAAAATTGACCAGGTGGTGATACAGCAATTTGAAGGTCGCGTATATCAGAGTGTCAGCCGCGTTAAAGACTTTGCTGGCTGCAAGTCAGAAGACAAGGGCAGCACTGGCAGTTGTTTGTCGTGGATTCGCTTTCGGCGTTTTCTGTTTTCGATCGTTTGGTCAGATCAGTGATTCAGGCGTGAGCGTAGGAAGAGGTACAGAAAGCTGCCCAGTTCGGGCGAATGCATCCTGTTTTTCAGTTTTTTCCGGTCTGAGCCAAAATCAAGACTCGATAAAAAATTAAAAAAATCTGCAAGAGCGCGAAACGGCATTCGGATTTTGCGTATATCAAGATGTCAGCGGTAAAGAAGCGTCCAGCAGTCGCTTCTAAAAGGCAAGAGCGGCCAAAGTTTCATGCTCATACTCGATTTGTTTTGAACTCTGTTTCCTTTCTCATGCCAGTTTCTTTCCCGTTCAAAACAGGAAACTATCCCATACGGTCCTCTTGTCCTGCTGGCCTTTGTTCCATGTTCTTTCAAGTTTGTCTGGTGCAGTCCTATCAGACAGATTTGAAAAATAAAAAATCGCAGGATCGCGAAACAACAATCGGATTTTGCGTATATCAAGATGTCAGCGGTAAAGAAGCACCCGGTAATCGCTTCTAAAAGGCAAGAGCAGTCAGCTCTTTATCTTCAAGCAAGATTGGTTTTGAGCCCTGTTTCTTTCATGCCAGTTATTTTCGAGACCAGAACAGGAAATCATTCTTGTGGCTTCTTTGCTTTGCAGACTGCTGTACTCTCATTTTCTGGTTCCTGCCTGATGCTGTCCCATTTCAGACAGGTCTCGAAAAATAAAAATTTACAAAAATGCAGAACGCCAGGCCCATCCCGCTCGTATATACAAGTGCCAGCCGGTAAAGCCTGCATTCTTTTCTCAAACCATCCGGCTTAGAAAGGAGAAAAACCAAGATGCATGAATCCTATTCACTTGGCCGTCAGGCAGACCGGCTGGTCGTTTCTGTCTTGCGCCCTGAAGATTTTGACCTTTCCGTTCTGAATCCACAAGATGGATCGGGCCTGTTTCTGGAATGCTCGAGTCAGTCTGCCATCCATTGCCAGGTTGAATATCAGACAGCCGGCTGGATTGGTCTGGATGATTTTCTGGCTCAGATTCAGCTCGATGGCAAAGAAAGCTGCCAGTTTCTGTATGACCTGTTCAGCGCGCTGGCTGTCGGAATGAAAAATCAGCCGGTGATTCTGGATCCGGAAGCCATTCTGCTCAGTTTTAAAGGAGACCAGATTGCACTTTTGCGTGCACCACTCATTCTTGAGCGCTGGATGAAACGAGCGGATGAAATCGATCAATTCCTGCTTTCCCTGATGGACAAACTGCCCTGCAGCCAATACGAAATTCTGGGGCTGCTCTGGAAGCAGCACACCACCCGAGCCTCTTTTGATCAGATGGCTAAAGCAGTTGAAACCTTTTATCAATCACAGATCCCTAAACGCCTGTTTGGACGCAAACCCACCCTTGAGCCATTCGGACTGCGGCATCCCGTCTTTCCCGGAAGCCATGCCCCGACAGCCACTCAAAAACGAGAGCGAAAAAAATTCGGCCGTATAAAAAACAAAGATCCGGCCGGATTCTCACCCCAGCAAGATCTTTCGCAAAAAAGCAGCAGCGATCAGTCCGCTTTCGCTGATGACTCAGGCGTTCAGGATCCAGGCTGGCGCAATCTGTATCTTCAGCAGATGGAAGAAATGCCTTCGGGACTGCCTGTTTATTCCTTGAATGAGAGTGTCCGAGGCAGCGCCAGCGCCGATCATCTTGGATTTCCGGACAGTCTGGCAGCCAGCCCATTTGGTCATGACAATCCGTCTGAATCTCACTACGAGTCAGGGGATGGATTCAAAGCAGGCAGCGGGTACTCGTTTGGCTTTGAAGAAGGTCAGGATCCTTCTTTTCTGGATACCGGATCTTTAAGAAATCAGCCACTCCACAGTTTTCCTGCGTTGGATAAGACGCAGGATGGTGATGGATTCCAGAATGCGCAGCGAGATCTGTCCAGGTCTCAGCCTGGCGCGTTGTCTTTTCAGGAAGAATCAAGCGATCAGGAAGCTTCTTCCTGGCTGCAAGACGATCAGCCGCAAGGATCGATGAAGTCCGATTGGGTGTATCCGAATGATTCGAAAGACAAACTCAGTTCGGATCTTTCCAGCAAGGAGAAGAAATTCACAGATAACTTTACTGCTACAGGCTTAGCCAATCCATTTGAAAGCTGGAGTCCACCGGCTGGTCTTCAAAATCAGTTTGCTGAATCTCAGCAAACGATGAGGCCAAATCGGCCTCCGGTTGATGAACAACGCGGCCTGAACGTTGTTTCTTATGATTCTGTTCCTTACATAAAGGAAACAAAGGAAAGCGGATTGAAGGATCCAAAAGAAAGTGGATTGAAAGGACAGACCAGAAAGGAAGACCAGTCTCGAAATACAGACTCTGTTTGTTCAGATTGGGCCACGCCTTTCCTGCAAGGTTGCCAGCCAGAGAATTCTGCCTTACACATGCAGACAATGACCAGAAGGCCATCTCAGTCCATGGTGCAGTCCAGGCCTCAAAATGATGAACCATTCAATCTATCGATCGACTCTTCGATTGAGCCAATCGAAAATCAGGATCCATGCCAGCAGCCCTTTGCTTCAAAGATGGACTTTATGGATTCAGACCGATTGAGCCGCCGGGAACAGAGAAATCAGGAAGCTCACACCGTCCTGCTGGATACACTCTTTGAACCCTGCTTTCTGGAGATCAGCGGGATGAAATACGCTTTACAGGGGATGGAAATGGTTGTCGGCCGCAGTGCCGACTGCCAGATCCGTCTGCTGGATGGCTCCGTTTCCCAGCATCACGCCCGACTCATCCAGATTGATGGCCGCTGGTATGTGCAGGATCTGAAATCGACTAATTCGACCCTGCTTTGCGGGCGCAAGGTGATCCGTCGGATGCGATTGAAAGAAGGCATGGTTTTGCAGTTTGGAAACCAGAAGGCTGTTTTCCATGGGCAATCACTTTCAGCCCATTAAGCTTCTCAAAGAAAATCCAGGGTGTCGGGTCATTCTGGCCAGCCAGGGTGATGGTCGAAAAGTCGTGATCAAAGAAGTGAAGCTGCAGGCGCATGAAGTCTGGTTCAGCCAGTTTCGAATGGAAGTTCAGGTTTTACAGGCACTGGAAGGAAAATATGCCCCAAAGCTACTGGGTGTCCATGACAGTCCGGCAGCCTGCTGGCTGGTGGAGGAATATCTGGAAGGTGTGGATCTGGGGACATGGCTGCAGTCCAATCCAGCCAAGGCTTTGCGCAAACAGATCTTTCTGGAAATTCTGGAGCGCATCCAGAGTGTTCATGAAGCCGGCTATCTGTATCTCGATCTGAAACCGGAAAACATCCTGATCCATGAAGGTCATGCCTGGCTCATTGATTTCAATGCCTGCCTGCCCATCGGCAGTATCCGGCCGATTCTGGTTAACCGGGATTCCTTGCCTCCAGAAGGTCTTGAGGGGAAGCGGATGAATGAGAAAGCGGATCAGATTGGTCTGGGAAAGTTGTATCTCTTATTTTTCGGACCTTCAAGCATCGCCTGGACCGCCTTAAGCCGAAATCCGGAGCATCGCTTTCGCAACCTGGATGTCTTTGGAGCCCAAATTCGAAAGCCGCCAAGACTGAAAATGGCTCTGCTGGCGAGTATTGTTGCATTTCTTTGCATTGGTGGAATGATCTGGTTTTTCTATCCGGCCCAGGCCAATGCTGCCAATTCGAAACTGCCGGATGCGGTGAAGGTTTGTGAAGAGCTGAAAAACGAGTTGAAAGCTGGAAGTCTTGTGTTGAGTGAAAGTGAATGGATTGTCGATACCCGCAGTTGTCTGGAGGCTTCACATCTGTCTTTAGCCGGCTTTCTGCATGAGCATAAGCCGCAGACCACAAGCTTTCAGGTTGAGTTTTATGATTTTCTGCTTGGACTGCTTCTGTCCAGCGATGTCTCGATTGCTCAGCTTGACAGCCTGCTCGAAAGGCTTTTCCAGCAGGCTGGATGGGTTGAGCAGTTCAAAGACCTTTGCAAAGGATTGATGCAGGCCAGGATCATTCTGGATCCGGACCAGATTCATCAGATGCTGATTGTTCTGGATGCCCATTGTCCGCTCGATGACGAAAGCTGCGCCTGTCTGATGAACTACCTGCTGACCTGTCTTTCACGTAGAGATCAGTCGATTGAACTGCCTGAAAAACTTGAAGAAAATCTGGCTGGAAGCTGTCCGGATCTGTATGAGCTCTATGCCAAACTCACTGACCCCATGGCAAGCCATGGGGGTTGAAATACACCTCTGTTGTTTGACAGGACAGCTTCGGCTGTTGTCTGTGAGTAGCCTTGGTGAATATTGTCTTCGGACGATACGAACTCCGTTGTTTATGTCATCACACCTTAGGATATCGTTCTAGTCTTAAGCTCTGTGGCTCTGCTTTAAAAACCTGTTCGGGGTAACAGGCGGTGAGTTTGAGCGTAAAAAGCATTTACAACATTGGCGAAGGACACCTTACAGCCTTCGGGCTGGTTTATTTACCGAAAGGAGGCATCTGTAATGCCGGAAGCTTTGACCTATGTTCTGGATATTGATGGCAATCCATTGATGCCGACCAGACGATGCAAAAAGGTTTGCAGACTCTTAAAAGCAAAGAAAGCTAAAGTTGCAAAGAGAACTCCTTTTACCATCCAGCTTTTATATGAACCTGATACTCATGTGGTTCAGCCGATCACATTAGGCGTAGATGCAGGATCCAAACATATTGGATTGTCTGCATGTACTGACGCAAAAGAACTCTATGCAGAAGATGTGCAGTTGAGAACCGATGTGTCTAAAAAACTGACTGCAAGAAGAGAGGCGAGAAGAACAAGAAGAAACCGCAAGACAAGATATCGAAAGCCAAGAGTTAACAACCGGGTGCATTCAAAACACAAAGGATGGCTGGCGCCTTCTGTGGAGCAAAAGATTACATGCCATTTAAATGTTATCCGGAAAGTGACAAAGATCCTGCCGGTTTCAAAGATCGTGATCGAGGCAGCCTCTTTTGATACACAGAAACTGAAAGCACAGCTTGCAGGGCAAAAACTTCCTGAAGGCAAAGATTACCAGAACGGCGAAATGAAAGACTGGTTCAATGTCAAAGACTATGTACTGTTCCGGGATCGATACACATGTCAGTGCTGCAAAGGAGAATCCAAAGACAAGGAACTGCAGGTCCATCATATTCACCAAAGAAAAGATGGCGGCAGTAACCGTCCGGAAAATCTGGTTACGCTCTGTAAACACTGCCATCAGGAATACCATAAAGGGAATATCAAACTTCCCGATAAGATTCTTAAGCCGGCTTCATTTGCAGATGCGGCTTTTATGGGGACCATGCGAAAGACTCTGCTGGAAAGGGCACAGACAGAATTTGCTCCCATTCCAGTAGAAGAAACATTCGGATATCTGACCAAAGCAGAACGTCTTGGGCATGGTCTTGCCAAAGAGCACTACGTTGATGCGAGATGCATTGCAGGCCATCCAGAAGCAAGACCTATTCACACCGTCTTTTTCAGCAGGAAAGTGAGATGTCATAACCGACAGATTCATAAATTCAATCCTTCTAAAGGCGGCATCAGAAAACTGAACCAGTCGGCAAAGGTCATTATGAGCTTTCAGCTGTTCGATAAGATCAGATACCAGAAAACAGAGTGTTTTATCTTTGGAAAACGAACATCAGGCAGATTCGATATCAGGATGCTTGATGGAACTACGGTATCTGCATCTGTTTCCTGGAAGAAATTAAAAAGACTTGAGTCATCAAATGGATGGCTTATTGATAAGCAAAAAGCATCATTGTAAACATCGAACAGCAGATGCTTGGCGGCAATTCCTCCCCACAGCAAGCTATGAGGTTTTCTTGCCGCATTAGATGACTTCCGTCCCGACCAGAAGAAACGAAGAATATCTGCTTGATTAAAGGCAGAAAAAAACAGAAAGGAGAATTTTATGCTGCCTATGCCTGTCGTGCAGCCCATGCTGCAGCCCGAACCAATCTCTGTTGAGGTCAACCTGCACCAGTCTCTTACGGGAGAATACCCGCAAGAGACTGATAGCGAAAATCAGAACCTTATCCAGCCAGAAGAAAATTTAAAGCTTGATGAATCTCATCAGGAGCATGAAGGTCAGTCGCAAGGCGGATCTTTGCCAGATGCATCGAATTCTGATCCAGCCACAGTTGTGCCGATCGATGCAGATCTTCAGACTCAGTCCGCAAGCCAGACGGATTGTCCATTCGACAGTCAGCAACAACAGTCGATAAGGAATGAAGAGAGTATCCCACAAGAGATCACGCAAGACGTCAAAGAAGACACCAGAGAAAAAACTGGATCAGAAGTTCCCATCATCGTTCTAGGCAATGATCCGATTACCTTTGAGCTGCCAGACCAGCCCGGATCGGTCATTGAAATTGAAGAAGATGGCAAGATTCAGCACATGTCTGTAGAAGAGGGGCTGACTACGCTGGCTCTTGGAGAAAAAGCAGTCACCGTCCGATTGCTCGATGAGCAGGGTAATGTGCTGCAGATCTGGAAAAGTGAACCTTCCAGTTTGGATTCAACCTGGAATGCACCGGAACCTTCTCTAAGTCCAGACCAGTCATCCCATCCAGTTGCTGTCCTGAAACCCGAGCAGACTACACCAGTGTTTGTCAGCACCTCAAAACCAGCCTCAAAACCACAGTCCAATCCATCAATGGTTGCCGTACAGAATGTTTCCAGTGCCGGAAACTCCGGAAGCAGTACTTCAAAGTTTCAGCTTTCAGAAGACAAGATTTCGTCCAGTCAGAATCTGAATTCTGAAAAAACAGTCGGGACTGTGCCTCTGATTCAGGCACCGGATGTTGATCTTTCGAAGGTCAGCGATGCCATTCAGGCTGCTGATCCGCAGCCGATTCTGGATACGTTGGATTTTACTTTGGCCGCACCGGCTTCTTCGAATCTGATCGCCTCAGCCGCTCAAGAGCAGCCAGCATTGAGTGTTCAAAGTCCCGGATCTGTTCAGGCACCGGCTTCCTTGGATGCTCTGGATCCATCCTCTCTGGCAGATACCCATCTAAATCTGGCAAACACATCTTTGCCAGACCGGTTCTCACCGGCAAAGGACGAGATCACGTTTGCCGCTTCCAAAAATTCTGGTCAGCCTGCTCAGAATTCTATCCAGGATCCTTCTTTAAAGGCAGATGTTTTTTTGCAGAAGCCATCAATGGATGCCTTGGGGATTTCATCCCGTCTGGATCTGGATGCCAAAACTTCTGCCAGCCATGCACTGATCGCCAGCCCAGTCCGTCAGCCATCGGTTTCGGCCGCTCTCAAAGTCGATAAGCGAAGTATTCAGGCAGGAAATCGTCTGTATATCAAAGATCCTTCTGCCTTACAGGTTCATGTCGATCATGGAAGTCTTCAGGCTCTTGAGGTTCGTTCTCAGGCAAGCCAGAAAGTCTATCCCGACCTGGAAGAAGCCGTAGCGGCAGAACGGAATGCGGCCTTTGATGTGAAAGCAAAAATCCAGAGCGAAGATCACCAGAGTTCTACCGTTTCGTGGACTGTGATTCCGATCGGCCAGCCGGTACAAAGTGAACTTAATACCCGAAACGGCCAGATCAACACGGTGTTCACCCTTTCTGAAGAAGGAAAGATTGTCGGCCATCTCCAGGACAAGAGCAGCCAGCCGATTTTGTGCCGTGGTTTTGAGCCGGTGGGGGATAAGTCACTGACACCAGGGGAAACCTTACGGATGTATGTCAATGACCAGCCCGGTACGTACCAGATTCGCATTGATGGCCAGGACATCCAGACAAAAATCGAGCAGGACGAGCTTGGCCAGAATTACCTGTCCGTTCCTGTGCGGCTTGGTTCGAGCAGACTGCGCGTGATGAGAGATGGTAAGACGGTTTATGCCAGTGATCTCAACTGTCATAACCCATTTCAAAGTCTCAAGGTCGTCTTTCCAGTTCTTGGGGCTGCCGCCGGGCTGATTCTGGATGTGCGCCGCCGTCGGATGCTCTGATCGATCCAGCCGATCTAAAGAAGCTGAAGATCTGATCTTTATCGCCCTGTCATCGTATTTTGCGCTGGGAAGTGCCAGCTTGGGTCTTTGGTTTGAGATCTCTGGCCAGAGAACAGACCGCGGCCAAAACGGTTCTTTTCCAACAGAGTCCTATGCGGCTCATGGCTCTGGCCAGATCGGGTGGGATCTGAAAACTGGCCGTCAGATTCCGGTTCTGGTCAACCAGAAAAGAGTAGATCAGATTCAGCTCAAGCCAATGGATCAGATTGAGGTCCTGGGCTGCCGTTTCTGGTATCTGGATCACTGCCTGATTGCATGCGCCAGCGGACTGCCATCTGATCTGCTGATTCAAAACCAACGGGGAAGCGGCATGAAACATCCCCAGCTCCAGCCGTTTCGATCTGAAATGGTGGCCAAAGCTTCAAAACCACCTTTACAGGAAATAGGAAGCTTTCAACTTACCCCGCCAGGTGCACCCTGTGTCTTTGCAATCGAGTCGCCGCCTGATTCCAGTGAACCAAAACCACAGACAATGGCTTCTCCGGCCGGGATGATTGCGATCAGTTCGTTAGCCTCAGCAGTCAGTGGGTTTTTGATGAATCCTTCCAATCCAGCCAGTCTGGCAAATGGTCTGGTCAGCGCCGGAATTACAGCCAGTGCCTTTGCAGGCTGGTATGGGTGGAATGCCCATCGGCGTAAGGCACTTGAAAAACAGAACCGGATTACGCAGATGAATGACTATCTCGCTTACCTGCAGAAAAAACTCAAAGAAATTGAAGATCTGCGCCAGGCAAGAAATGACCGGTTTCTCAAAGAAAAAGAGGTGCTGCTTCAAGTCGACGCGCAAAGTCGGTCCGTTTTATCGCAGGTTCACTGGAAACTGCCGATTGCCATGGCAAGACAGAACTTTGGATCCCTTGATCTTCCCAAGATCGGCTGGCAGATGGCCTCAACAGCCTCAAGACAGGCCGTTGATCAGTTAGCCGCATTGAAACTGGATTGTCTTGGCTGGCAATTTCTGGAACAGGGAAGTGTGCTGTGCCTGAGTCACTGGTCCCTGGCTCAGCTGCACTGGCTGGTCCTGTTCTATGCGTGGCAGGTCTGGAATGAATCCAGAAGACTGGCCTGGATTGGATTTAAAGAGAACCAGATTCCAAAACTTCCATGCTCCTTTCTGGAAGGAAAAACCCTTTATTTTGAAGATGTGCTGGACTTTCTTTCCTGCAAAAGCAAATACCCCGGGATCGAATGGACGATCCTTTCTTGCCGCAAACTCGCAAGACAGGAGCTTGGGGACAAAGATACGCTGGTCGATCTCTACACCAGGCCGGCCCAGACTGACTCTTTGTACTGCTCGATTTTTCCTTCGACCTTTCCATATGCCCACAAAATGCGGCAGGCCAGTTTTCTGGTGCAGGAGAAAAGAGACCAGCCTGATGTCCGACCTTCCTGCCTCAGTCATCAAATCTGCTCGGATCAGTCCAATCTGCTCGTTGAACTGGCTCCGGGTCTGTTCTGGGATCTCAAACAGGAAGGACCACATGCGCTGATTGCGGGAGCAACTGGAAGCGGAAAAAGTGAAGGCCTGTGTTCGATTCTGTTTCAGCTTGCTTTTCAAAACAAGGCCCGCGCCCTTCAGTACGTCCTGATCGATTTTAAAGGAGGATCCTTTTCAACTCCATTTGTCAGTCTGCCCCATACCGCCGGGGTGTTGACGAATCTGACAGGAGCAGGAATTGTCCGGATGGAACAGGCTCTGAAAATGGAGCTGGATCGCAGGCAGGAAGCTGTTTCCAGCTATCTGCATCAGCATCCTGGGATTAGCGGAGAGATCGAAGTCTGCCCGGATCCAGTGGATGGAAAACCATTTTCGGAAATCATCATCTGTGTGGATGAATTTGGCCAGCTCAAAAGCCGGTATCCCGAATTTATGAAATCTCTCCAGGAAACGGCGCGCATTGGTCGATCTCTTGGGGTTCATCTGATTCTTTCCACCCAGAAACCAGCCGGTCTGGTCGATGAGCAGATCTGGGCCAACTCGAAAAGCCGGTTATGTTTTCCGGTTTTAGATGCAGCAGATTCCAAGGAAGTCCTTGGCCATGACAAAGCTGCTCATCTTTCCAAAAGCGGTCAGTTCTATTTGCAGTGTGGAAATGAAATTGAAAAAACAGGCCGTGCCTTTTATCTCAAAGAACCGGCCGATGGAAGTTCCATTCTCAGGCAGTTTGACCAGTCAGAAGGCTGGAAAGAAATCAACCAGATCTCCTTGCAGGAAGCCATGCGTAAAACGATCCTGGCTCGCCAGGAAAAGCGAAACTGGCTGCTGGTTGATGATCCAAGATTTACAAGCGAGAGACTGACCGGAGTTTTGGAAGACCGACTCAACCGGCTTGAGCCATTTGAACTGATTCCGTCAAAAACATATTTTCTGGCTGGCAAGCAAGAGGCGATCGAACAGGCTGCTTTGTTATTTGCAGCTTCCTGGAAAGAGAAGGCAGTTCTGGCTGGATTTTCATCGCAAGCCCTGCCCCAAAATGCTCCGTTTTCAATGAATGCCCAGGCATGTTTTGGTCAAAGTCTGGCCTCCTTATGGCAGTTAGAGAAAAGTGAGCAGCCGATTCTGGTTATCGTCAAACTGGATCAGAATGTGCCACTGATGCTGCTCACCAGACTGTCGCGCCTGACCAGCATTACGCTGCTGGTGGTCTGTGAGCGCATTGAATTTCGCCAGGAAAAAATCCTGGCGCTTGCAGATTACCGCATGGGATGTGGCCTGGAAAGCCGTGATCAGTGTGCACTGCTCTTTGAAGGTAAGCTTTCCAGTCCTGAACCAGCGCCAATTGTGCACCTGCTCGATCAGGGCAAGGTTCGCCGTCTGGTACTCGGCCAGCACTATCCCAAACCGATTTTGTTTGCACTTCCCCAGGGATTTCACCGGGTTCTCAATCAAGCCCGTGCGGAGGAATTGTTTGGCAACAGTCTGTCCGGTCTTGTCGGCGTGGAAGCCGCCAGCCAAAAACCTTACGTTCTGGAAAACTATACCCTGACGCTGGCCTGGTCTTCAGCAGCTGGGAAAAAACCAGCCCGTCAACTGGCAAAGCGGCTGCAGATGGAAGATCCATTGCTTGAACTCAGTCCGGCTCCCGCATCCAGAATGTTGTGCCTGCTGGATTTATCTGATCAGCTCGATGGTACTGCTCTTCTTGTGCAGGCCTGCAAAGTTGGCGATGTTCTTTATTTTGGCAAAGGTCTTAGCAATTTTGCTTATGCTTTGCAGATCAGCATGCCCCTTGATGTGATGGGTTCTGCCATTTTGATCCGCAAAGGACTGACGGTTGATCTTCAGCCTGCCTCCCTGATCGATCAGGAAGACGAACAAGAAAACCGATAGACAGAAAGTCTGTCCAGCACAAATAGCTCAGAAAACAACCCAGAAAATCAGGCTGCGAAAGGAGGGGTCTGATGATTGTCACATTTCAAGTCCTTACGACAGGTCTGATCTACCAGATTCAGATCGAAAAGCCAGCCCGGATGACTCTGCATCGCCTGGCAGTCCTCTGCCATACAGAGTGGCATCTAAACTGCCCGCCGATCTTTTATTCAATGGCTGTCGGTCATTTTCTCGATGAACATACACCGCTGAACCTTTTAGATCTTGTCGAAGGCGACCGGCTGATTGTCGTTGCTGCCAGGTATGCCCTGCTTACAGATTGATCAGCGCCGATTACAAAACACAACTGAAAATCAATTCCGAAGCCAACCCTTCGAAGGAAAGGAAATTTATGCGAATTCAAGCGAACTACAACCAGATCCGATCTACCGGAACCGATATGCAAAGACAATCCGGAGAGTATGAGTCTTTGATGTCTTCCATGCTCTCACGGATGAACGAACTCCAGTCTGTATGGCAAGGCTCTGATTCTCAGGCCTTCATCACCCAGCTCGAAGCCCTGCGTCCAAAAATGCTGCAGCTCAAAAGCGCTATCGACGCCTATGCCACCCTGCTGATCAGCGATGCAGATGCCTACCAGCAGCTTCAGGAAAACCGGACCGCTAATGCCCGCCTCTTATAAGCCAGCCAAGAGCAGACCATCCTCTGGCAGACGGAAGAGAAATACAAAGGAACGCTGGTCAGCAGATCAACGACCCAAAAGTCCTAAAGTCTCTGATCAGTTAGAAAAAGACAGCCCACAGACAGATCTCAGACTTCTGAATTCTGTGGGAACCATCAGACAATCCCGTGCCCGCTCTGATGGATTCAAAGAGCGGCATACCACGCGTCATCTGCTGGAAGACAACCCTGCTGTGCGTTTTTGATGGATAAGAAAGTTCTTTTGCAGACCAAGGAACTCAAGAGAATTGATCTGGTTATTGTTTCCGGAAGGTCTGCCAGTTCAACGCACTCCTAACATAGAAAAACTAAAACTGAATAGAAAAAATGAACCGGAATTCCGTACTCATCGGCCCGGTTTTATCACAGATCGATTTTCTGGAAAATGAAGTTCTCATGCCAGTTTTTGATCGATCTAAAAAGATTGGTCCGCTTGCAGAGCAAATCTTTGCAGACCCATCCGATCTTTGCATGATATCAGAAGACCCAGTGATCCTGGATCCGGAAAGGACTCACCATGGAAGGTGTATTAATTTCAAGTGATATGCTTGATTCGACAAGTTCTCAAGTAACGGCTTTAAAAGTCCAGATGGAGACTCTCTTTGAACAGATCAAACAGGAGATCCGTTCCATGTCCTCATTCTGGGACTCTCCAGCTGCAACGGCTGCCCTTAACCAGTTTGAAATGTTAGCGCCAGTTTTTCCGAAATATATTCAGCTGGTGGAAAACTATTGTACGTACCTCACTCAGACTGCGACAGCCTACCGTGAAAATGAAACTGCTCTTGGAGCAGGTGCATGAACACCTCGTACTATTCCGCTCTTTCGGCGGGTCTGAGCCGGTTTGCCAGTTCGTTGCCGGGCTGGCTGGAAAGCGAAGAAAAAGCCGCCATTCATGCTGCGATCTCGCAGATTCGATCGTGGATCGCACAACAGATCCAGGAGATCAGGGAGATTGAAGATGCAGCTCGACACAGAAACATGTAAACAGCTTGCTTCGGCAATTGCCGGGCTGAAAGGTGCGGTTTCCTTCAGTTATCCATCGCTTCAAAGCCGCCATGCCCAGATTCAGACCAAACTTGATAGTCTTCAGTCGTTCTTTTTGCGGCTGGCTGAGCTGGGAGAAAGTAATGAAAACCAGTTAAGTTCATCCCAGCAGATTCATGTAGCCAATCTGCCAGGTGTCGTTTATAACGGAACATATAAGGGAACTGTAAGTGGGCTGGCCTCTGGTCGGACTGCTGAGGCCATCGGACAGGCCAGCTATGCAGTTGGCGCCACCAGCGCAGCCTACAAAAACGACTATGTGAGCGCCTATGGGGCTGTCAGTGCCCTTGAAGCCAATGCCCAGGGCAAAGCTTACCTGCGGCTGATGAAAAACAAAAAGTTCGATCCAAAACTGGATGTAGAAGCCTCAGCCAGTGCCCATCTGCTTGGGGCCGAAGGAAAAGCAAAAATCGGCAATGACTTTGTCAATGCCGAAATTGGGGCCGCCGCGGAAGTCGGCGCTCTGTATGGCGAAGCCTAGGCAACATTCTCCAAAGACGAGCAGGTTCTCAGTGCCCAGGTGGGTGCTGCCGCCGCGCGCGGAGAATGTTCACTGGCCTTTGAACTGGCCGATGCCAAAGTAACGGTCGGTGTAAGCGGTTCGGTTGGCAGCGTGGAAGCCGGTTTCCGTTATGCCAATGAACCCGGTCATTGGGAAATCAGTACCAATGGCGCCCTGTTTGCGGGCGGCGGCGTCCGCATACAGGTTGAGTATTAATTGAGTATTAATTAAGTATGAATTGAGTAATCAGCAGACAGGGAATTGAAACCGGCTCTCGTCAGAGTCGGAGTGGGCTGGATGTCACCAGCCTGAACTCCCTGTCATTGATTGATGACCAGAAACCAGTCTGGCTCGATCGTCTAGAAAGTGAAAGTCACTATGCAAAAAGAAATTCTGCCGCTTGGCAGTGTCGTCACCCTCAATGAAGGGAAAAAGCGGCTCATGATTGTCGGCCGCCTTCAGAAACATTTAGCTTCGGGTAAAATCTACGATTATTGTGCCGTCCTCTGGCCGGAAGGCATGATTGATTCAGATCGAACTTATCTGTTCAATCATCAGGATGTCGATCAGGTCTGGTTTATCGGACTACAGGATCAGGAAGAATTCGCCTTTCGAAACCAGCTCGACTGGTATGATGCCCATCTTGAAGTCGATGAGCGCTGAGGAACAAACAGCGCTGGCTTGAGGAAAATCCTTAAAATCTGTCAGGCTGATGGTGGATGCGCTAAAATACAATCAATAACAACGGCAGGCTTTTGATTCAATCTTTTTTAAAAAGGATAAAAATCGAAAGCCATGTCCGTTGGATGGTTCAAATGAAAAAGAAAGGAGAGTCGCTCAAACCCGATCTGTTTGTTGAATACAGAATCAGAATTTGAGTGGGAGAAAGAGTATGTTGCTGTTTTCAACAATACTGCCCGCCCGAGCGGATCTTGAGCCTGAAAAATTCTATCAGGCAATGGTGGACTGGAATGCTAAGGCTGCGGATGCCAATCGTGTGGAACCACTGGACTGGAATGGCGAAATGGTCTGTCATTTTCAGAAAGACAATTTATCCCTGGAGTTTGACTGCCTGCCTGATGAAAACCTGTACGGTGCCCGCTTTCTGAAGTCAGAAGATGGAATCAACTGGCGTACGGATGCAATTTTGTTTGGCAATGTCCATCGAATTCTCATCCAGCTGGATCGAACCTATTCGGAGGATGCAGCCAATCTCAATCAGGATTTTTCCACTCCGATGCTGATCAGCGTCATGATGGACAACGACCTCTTTGCCAATGATGACGTTCTGCCTTATAGTGCCAGACCCTGGCTGCTGAATAAATCTGATCGCCCCACGCTCGAAAAGATCTTTTTTGGAGACCATTATCAGAGCATCCCGGTCGTATTGATTACTGGCGATTTTCAGGGGAACCTGCCCGTCAACGCCGCCAGTCTTGCCTGGCGTCTGAAAGGCGCTGCTCATGTTCTGGTCTTAACTGAAGATCAGGAAGGGCCGCAGATTCTGCCTGCGGAAATGCCATGGTGGGGTCATGGCTTTGGGACCAAGATCAATAAACGCTATCAGATCAGCGTGACTTACCCCAACCGCGAGGAGACCACTGAGTTTTTCCGTCCAGAAGATTATCAGGACCGGCAGCAGCTTCAGGACGATATCTGTTCACGGATTTTCCACTACAATCTTCAGCTTGAAAATGGCAATCTGCCTGCCTGGATGGTGCTCAAAGCCCATAAGATCCAGCGTCAGGCTATCGAAGAAACCAGACAATACAAAGACAATGAAGCCAGCATGAATGAAGTTTTCGATCTGCTCAATGAAGATGTCAGTTCGCTGACCAGTCAGATTCAGGATCTTCAGCAGGAAAACCAGGCCATGCTGCTCTCGATTAAAGCTGCTGGCGGCAAAGGCAAAACGGAGGGGCTGCTTGCTTTGGGACAGGAACAGGAACTCTATCCGGGCGAGATCCAGGATTTTGTCCTTGAAGCCATACGGACAGCTTTAAAGCTCAGCAATCCCGAAGGCCGCAAGGCTGCCATCTATGAAGACCTGCTCAAAGCCAATCCTTCAACCGGGGAAATTGAAACCCGGTCCGCTATCATCCGGGACGTTCTTGGCAGAGGGGATGGGCTGGACAAGCATGCTCCTGAACTGAAAAGAGCAGGCTTTACCATCACCGCTGACCATAAGCACTACAAGCTGGTATATGGCAATGATGGCCGCTACACCTTCTCTTTTGGCAAAACGCCCTCAGATTACCGGGCAGCCAAAAACAACATATCCATCGTACTCTCCAAACTGTTCAAATAGCCTCAACCAGCCATTTAGCTGGATTTTGAGGGATTTCTGGCAGACATTTCAATTCTGTCAGGAAGCAGGGAAGATATCATCATTTGGTATCTTCCTTTTTTTTGGCGGCGTTGAAATTTTCTTGTGTGTCTTCGAGAGCACCCCCAAGCTGATGGAAAAAGAGTTTACCAGGTTCCGTATTTTCTTTTCTCCATCAACCTGTGAGGATATCTGGTCTTACGTCCAGCACCATAGAAAAAACCGCCCATCTGTTTTCAGATGAGCGGTCAGTGTAGATCAGTTATGGTGGCAAGAATAAAAGTCGGTTAGTTTGCAGAGCTGGCTTCAGAAGCAGCTTGGGCAAGATCTGGTCTTGTAACCAGGTATTCAGGATTGTTGGCTTTGTAGTAGTCGAACAGGAATTGATCGTTTACTTCAAATTCGTATTTCTTCAGGTAGTAAACTTGGCAGTCTGACTGGATCGTCTGATTGCTGGAAAGCGCAGAGATGATTTTCTTCAGGTTCTTGTCGTAGTCCATGGAAACAACGGAAGCGACATAGTATTCCTTATCATCCGTTGAAGTATCATTGGTAAATACCTGATCGAGAACGCCGTCTTTGGTGGCGTCCTGAATGGCATTGAGCAGAGTCGTCGGCAGAGTTGTATCCGCTGTGGAAACGATCTGTTCACTACCGGTGTACGTTGCGCCATCGGCAGCGTACTGGGCACCGACTTTACCTCCATCCTGGCCATTTTTCAGCTCTTCAAGAGCTTTGTTGGCATTGTCTTCGGAATCAGTCTGGATGATGACAGCCAGAACAGGATCAAAGTTCTGGATGATTTCCTCTTTGGCGTCTGTGAAATATTTTTCCTGCAGACGAGTGGACTGAACACCCGGAATCAGAGCCGTATCGCGGTAGTCTTCCAGACTGTCAAAGCCGATGGCTTTGATCTGATCTTCGAAGCCTTCGCTGGACGCATAATCATCGAGCTGTTCCTGGGCTTCCTGAACAACATCTTCAGGACGCCCGATTTCTTTGTCATAAATCAGGCGGTTGGTCAGTGTCAGAGCCATAGAAGGACCATAGTAGTCTTTGACCAGTGTGTATTCAGTGCCTTTGGTGATCTTCTTGTCACCAACAGTCATGATGACTTCAGAGCCATCTGGAATGGTGGTTTCACCATTTCCGCAGCCCGCGAGCATCAGGGCAGCGGCACTGAGTGCAAAAATCTTTTTCAGTTTCATCTTATTCGCCCTCCTGACTGGAAGCAGTCGAAGATGTCTGATCCGACTGACTGGAAGCAGAAGCTGCAGATTCACTGGAATCGGCAGCCGATTCGCTTGAAGTTTTGTCTTCTTCTTTATCCTCAGAAGTATTTAAAGCCAGGATCGAAGGATCAAGCTGGCTAGTCTGCTGGTTGATGTAATCATCGATCTGCGTCTTGATTTCATCGTTGGCAAACGTCACATTCAGTTTCTGGCCAGCGTTCTGGATAATGAAAGCTTCCAGACCGTTGACTTTGGAGATGATGGTGTTAACCAGGCTGGTTACAGCTGTGTCATCATCGGATTCAAGAATCTTATCAGCATCTGTTTCTTCAACGTGAACCATGTAAAGAACAGGACTGGAAGATTCAACAGTAATCCATTCACTGGTATCTCCGGCATTTAAAGCCAGAGCTTTTTCCAAGACAGCACTGTCAAGCGCCGTGTTGGAAGAGTCGATGTAACCATAGAAACCATTCTTATCTTTTGTATCCGTATCGTCCGAGTATTCAGCGGCAACTTCACCAAAAGACTGGCCATCATCAAGTGCGTTCTGGATTTCTTCCTGTTTTGCTTTTTCATCATCGCTCAGGTTCGCGGCATCTTCGACATTCATCGTCAGAATGGAGATGGTGCGGGCACCTTCTGGAACGTAAGAAGAAAGCAGATCAATGTGTTCACGGATAAAGTTGCCATCCAGAACCTGGATCTTGGCTGCGACTTTACTGTATTCAGCAATTGCATTGTCTCCAGAAAAGCCCATACCCGCTAACTGGCTCATAATAGAAGCTTTCGTTTTTCCTGTGGCATCCGCTTTAATATTGGATTCCAGGTTTTTTTGCATCGTTTTGGCCTGCTCTTCAATTTCAGATGTAGTTTCGATTGTCTGGTCAGTTACCGCATTCCGGTAAAGACTGAACAGAATCCCTGGTTCAGCAACTGTGGAGTTGTCCATCAGTTCAGTACTGGTTACGTTGCCGGCAGTGGTGGAGATCACCACATCGGTTCCATCGGCCTGATGAAGAGTATTGACGTTGTCTTTATTCATGTCCACAACGTAATAAATCAGGACACCAATAAAAAGAACGGCAAGAACACTGACGAACCAGTATTTTCTTAAAAATTCACCCATGTTTCATGCTGCATGCTCTTCCGGAAGCAGCGACTTCCTTTCCTTTGTTTGAACCGGAAGAGGATAGAAAAGGCAGGCACAACCTGCCTGGTCTTCAGAGAATCAGACAAAATTATACGAAAGGTATTAGTAAAATGCAATGAACGAACAAGACAGCCGAAAGTGGTCAACGGATCCGATCCGCAATGAAATCACAATTAATTTTTACTTTATGTGAAACAAAAGTGATAAATGGACTGGCTTTGTTCCTTCAAAGCAGGCACGGCCATCCCGCCTGGAACGGGCAACCGCTGCGTCTGAAAAGCTTACGGCTGCCAAAAGGGCGAAAAAGCAGGGGATTCAAATCGCAAAAGGATGCAGGAAGACTTTTTGAAGGAGGCCCAGATGGAAAGGAAAGACGGAAAGAATCCTCATCAAAAAGCGAAGAACGGAAGAAAAACAGATCAGTCAGCCAAAGAAAGAAGAAAAGGGAGAAACTTCAGAAGACAAGCAGACTGGAACGTTAACCGACCATTTTGATGGTGAATTGATTTGGCTCTGGAAGGATTTAATTTCCATTTTAATAATCGGTTGATAATTTTTAGGCCGTTGTCGTGGACTTTGAAAGAGCGAAAACTGGGAGCGTTCATTTTCCTGATCAGATTGTTTGAAGCCAGAACAAAGCAGGAGAAAGACCAGCAGACTTTTTGGCGAAGATGGAACCCAAACTTCCAGTTTTGATCTTCAGACTGGCCCAGAGCTATTCCTTAATATATGTGGAAGAAATATATATGGAAGACACTCACCTGGCTGCTGGGCTTTCGAAAAAATGGCAAGTCGAGCGATTGGTTTTGACTGCCGGAAATTTTGAAGAAAACCAGATTTAAATCGTTACAGAAAACGCTTTCAATTTGCGATAAACTGTGACCGGAGCCGCTGGGGGATATTTTTGAGGCTTTTTGTTTTCACGTCTTGTTCTTTTTCTTGGCGGGCTTCTTGCTGAATTATCCTAAGATCAACGAAAAAGTAGGACTCTATTGATTCAACTAATGAGTGAGGTGTCAAGTTTGTTTTAGATTAAGTATATAGATGGTATCTACTGATCAGAAACCTATACTAATATAGGGTCCTACCTAGGACTCTATATTAGTGAGGTCCTATTTTATGCCCTATATCAAAGCACAAAAGGTTATTAGAGACACTTCTGGTCAAATCATCAGTGGCACTGCAGCCATTATTGATTCTGAGTATATTGCCGGATCGAAAGGCCATTCCAAAAAGCATGTCCGAGAAAAGCTAGGAAAAGTCCTTTATTTATCAGAGGATAAGAAGACTGGCATTTTCTTATCCCCGACGCGGGGAATGGTTGAGTATTGTTCTTTATCGGATACATTTCAAGAAATTGAGTGCTCTGATTCAAGACTTCAGGGCAATCAAAACTTCCCTGAACCAAAAGTCCATTCGATTTTTGGTGATGTTTACCTTCTTTTAGAGTTTATGGAAAAAGCAGGTCTGACAGCCGTCTTCAGAGAGGTTTTTACCAAGAAAAGCCTCTTTGAGAAGGTGATGGTTCATACTCTTCATCATGTATTGGCGGTTGGATCTCATATTTCATGTGATGACTTTTTGACCTGTTCATTTGCTTCTTATCTGTTCCCAGATCTTCCGTTAGCAGAATTACATTGCGATTCTAGCTATTATGAACAAATGGGAGATGATGATCTCCGTATAAAATTCTTTAGATCTTTCATCAAATTGATGAAGCATTCAACGGGTTATATCGATCAGTATGCAGAATTTGGAAAAGGATGCTATGTTGACTCAACACCACTTCCCAATGAAATACGCAGTTTGATGAGCAATGCATTTTGTTCTCATGGAACGGAGGGCAATTGTCTTCAAACACGAATGTATCTGGTTCTTGATGACAAGTCTGATCTTCCAGTGTGGTATGGACTGACGCCAGGTCATGTGCTGGACTTGAGCACAATCAATACAATTGCTTCCGATACTTTCATTAGTGTCGGAATTGAAATCAGCTCAATGGTTTTAGACGCTGGATATATCACAAAGGATTTCCTGTCTCACTATTCTCAGGATGATGAGAAAACATTTATAGGTAAATCACCGCAAAAGCGGGGATTTGAATTCAAAACTCGTTACCATGAGGTTAAAAACCTCATACCTAACATGAAATACGAGATTATTCGAAATGGAAAATCCTACTTTTCGTTCAAGAAAAAAGTAGTCTTGTTTGGCAATCCCGTCTGGTCCTACATTTATGTTGACCAGAAAAATGCACTTGACTGGCATGTTGATTATGTCCTGCAGCACCCCGAAGAGTATAAGGCAATGACGGGTAAGGACAAGAACTGGAACAGGGTCAAGAACGGCTTTTTCATTCTTTTATCCAACATCGACACAAGCTGCTCTGAGATTCTAAATCGATATATCGAGCGGACTGATATTGAGAGTGTCTTCAAAAGTTCGAAGGACTATGGATCACTTCTCCCGATTAATAAATGGGATAAAAAGAGGGTAGATGGGAAACTCTTTAGCGACATCATTACAACGATTGTTGTTCTGCTTTTGAGAAAGAAACTCATCAAAGGAAAGTTCAGTCTTGCACAATTTGTTGGAAAGCCAAGATCGTTGATGTGCTTTAAAGACAATAATGGTCATGTCGTAATAGAAACTCCGAACAAGCAAGTCAAGGAAATATACAACCTATTTGGTATTCCGATTCCGGCATCTTTAAATTTACCCTGAGATGAGACAAAAAGTGGTACTACATTATTGATTGGTCAACAAACTGCGTTGGAGGTTTTTAACATCCAATGTCCCTGGGATTTCTATGTCCAGAAGTTTGGCGAACTCTTTGACCTTCTTGGTGGGCGTCTCAATATGAGCTATTTCATTGTGGTCGACCAGACACATTAATGAAGAAACTTTCCCAAAAACAGATGGCATAGATTCTCCAGACGGTGATATTTTTTCACGAATTCCACAATAAACTATTAAGCTGATCACATCGTTCAGAATCTTACCTCTAACAGTTTTATCTGTCCATTTGCTTAACGGTAAAAGCTGCAGATACTCTTTGGCTGTTCTGAAAGCCAATTCAATGTCCACTCTGTTAAAATAGTTGTCCAGAATCTCCTCGGGCGTTGCATCATAATTGGAAATCAAAATGAAATATCCATATCTGACAGATTCCCAATCCTTATCTTTGTCAGACATTTTTTTGAAACGCTCTGGATCTTTCATTACTGCTTCTCGATGGTGTTGCAGGGCATTATTTTTATCTACATAAATGTAGTAGTAAACAGGCTGCCCGAACAGCTTGCCTTTCTTACGGAAGCCAAAATACAGATGTCTGTCACGGACAAATTCATATTTACCTCTAGGTATCATGGATTTGATTTCTCTGTATATCGTCTGAGTATGATAGCCCCGCCTGGCCGGACATCGAACAATGAACTTTTTCTCTGTTCCGATGTGATAGGCAGTAAACAGTTCTTTGGAAGCATATCCGGCATCAAGAACAAAATCATCTATTTCTATGTCCAGAGTAATCTTGACATCTTCCATGACGTAAAGAATTGTATTCAGATCAATAACGTTTCCTGGAATAATGTCATACCAGACAGGAAGATCTGTCTGCTCATCAAGAATCATAACCAGGCGAGTCATCACGGTCGATCCACTTACTCCATGACAGCACAGCGCATTGAACGGATTATCAACAATGTCATTTGGAAGAGGTGTCGAATCTACATAACATCCTTTGCCAAAGCCGGGATAAAACCGGCGCATTTCTTTCACATAGCATTCAAAAAAAGTAGTTCTGGTTGCATCGTCACCCATCATCTCAAAGTAGTACGTATCACTTTTGAGAGAACATTGAGGTATGTCCAGAAAAAGACTTCCCATAAATGAGCGCGCAGTAAAATCTTGGCAATTGATATGGCTTCCGTCCTTGGCAACAGTATGGACGAGATGAATAAGTACCCGTTGTAGATCCAATTTGTTGAAAAACGTCTGCTTTAAAGCCTTTAGAAGAGGAGAATTATTCAAAAAGCTGACAATAAGAAAAACATCTCCAAAAATGGAATGGACAGGTGGATCTGGAAAAGTTCGATCTTTTGGCAATCGTAAATCGCCCCTGTCTACCTCAGAAAATTTGTCTTGGTCAGCAGAATACTCAATCAGGCCTCTTGAAGGAGACAAAAATATTCCTGATCGGTGATTTTGGGCCATCCAAATCACCTTGCCAAGATTTTCCCGCAGGATTTGTCGTGAGTGAGATGCTTTTCCTTTGACATATACCGTATCAATGAGTCCAGCCGAACCGGAAAGCACTGTTCCGTCAGAAGACATTTTAACTTTTCGAAGTTTGATAAATGGCATGCTTAGCACCCTCCTTTGTGTAGTCTCAGGTGGTACTACACAAATTATAGGAGTCCTAAAGTGAAAATCAAAACAGATGCTTTATCTATGGTTTAAATTTTATTCCATAAAAATCGGAACAGGCAAAATGGTCATGTAGTACCTCTTTTGCACTTATCTCAGGTTTACAAGCCTATTCGAAAAGAATTTACGGTCCTACTTTTCGGTAGATCTTAGGATTATTCATCTGGCAGGTTCTGGATGATTCTGGCGGTCGTTGTCATGACTTTGCTTATTGTTTTCTGATCCAGATTTTCTGGCGTTTCCTTTGTGTTTTCCGCCGAAACTGTGCTTTCCGCCGAAACGATCGAAAAATCGAATTGTCCTTGCGCAATAAAAACTCTTGAGAAGTCAAATTCCCCGTTTTTGACTGAGATGGATACAATAAAAGCTTGTACGGACGAAATAGACCATTATGGTTGAAAACTTTCGCTCAGGCCTTTGCCTTTAAATCCAGATCACAAAAGGACATGATAAAAAATTGGCTTGAAAATCATCCGAATTGTTTAAGGGCAGGTCGATGGCGGCAAGAAACATGCCTTAGAGTATACTAGAAGGGATAAAGAGAGGTATCACAATGTCAACATTGGAAATCAAAGATCTTCATGTCAGCGTTGAAGATAAAGAGATTCTTCGCGGAATTGACTTGACTGTCAGATCCGATGAAATGCACGCATTAATGGGCCCTAACGGAAACGGTAAGTCAACTCTGCTTGCCGCAATCATGGGCAATCCTAAATATAAAGTTACACAAGGTTCCATCACTCTGGATGGAAAAGATGTTCTGTCCATGCCAGTAGACGAGCGCTCCCGCGCTGGTCTGTTTTTAGGCATGCAGTATCCAAGTGA
Source organism: Allobaculum sp. JKK-2023 (assembly GCF_034745455.1). Taxonomy (NCBI): domain Bacteria; kingdom Bacillati; phylum Bacillota; class Erysipelotrichia; order Erysipelotrichales; family Erysipelotrichaceae; genus Allobaculum; species Allobaculum sp. JKK-2023. The sequence continues at coordinate 3,054,912 of NZ_JAYERV010000003.1, forward strand.
AGTGCCAGGCGTTACCAACTCCGACTTTCTGCGCACGGCAATCAATGCCCGCAGAGAACGTCCAATTTCACTGTTTCAGTTTATTAAAGGAATGGATCATGCCATTTCAGAATTACAGATGAAGCCAGACCTGGCTCATCGTTTCTTGAATGTCGGATTCTCTGGTGGTGAAAAGAAACGCAACGAAATCGTTCAGATGCTTTTACTGAAGCCATCCCTGGCTATGCTGGATGAAATTGATTCCGGATTGGACGTCGATGCGCTGCGTATTGTTGCGGATGCAATTTTAAATGCCCAGAAGGAAGACCATATGGGTGTTGTCGTTGTCAGCCATTATGCGCGGTTCCTTGACTACCTCAAACCGACTCATGCGCATGTTCTGGTCGATGGTAAAATCGTTGTTTCCGGTGGACCAGAACTGATCCATCGTGTCGACAGTGAAGGATATGACTGGATCGAAAAAGAATACCATGTACAGGCGCGGAAAGAAGAAAAACCAAAACCTGTCCTTCTTGAATCCTGCGGCGCCAAGAAAGTTGAGTAGGACCTATGGAACGGACCTACGAAAACCGCTTTGAGGATCGGATCGAAACAGATCAGCCGCTCGATTTGCATTTTGACCAAAGAGCCAGCGGTAATCTGGTGATTTTTCTGGACGGGAATGCGGATGAGATGTCGATCCATCTGCACGCAGATGCATACAGCTATGTCAAAATCTTCATCCAGAACCGGATGGAGCATCCGTTTACACTCAATCTCAACGCCGATATTGAAACGGATGCCAAGATTGAACTGGGCCTGCTTGATTTGCAGGATGATCCTCTGACATTCAAAGCAGACGGCAGCCTCAACAAACAGGGGGCTACCATGGAACTTTCTACCGGCCAGCTTTGCCTGGGCGGCAAAAAGAAAAAGGCCAATATTGAACTGACAAGCAAGGTTGCTCATACGTATGGCAACATCCATAACTTCGCCGTCGTCTATGATGAAGGCCAGTATGAAATGGTTGCAGCCGGACGAATTGTCAAAGGGGCTTTTGGATCCGAGTCGCATCAGGAAACCCGGGTTCTGACCATGGGCAAAGATCACACCTGCGTGACGCTGCCGATTCTGTACATTGACGAAAATGATGTCAAAGCCAGCCATGCGCTGACCGTTGGCCAGCCGGATGCTGAGCAGCTTTACTACTTGCAATCCAGAGGCCTGTCTACAACTCAGGCCATGGGCCTATTGGCTATTGGTTATTTCAAACCGGTTGTTGAACTGATTGATGATGAAGCTTTAAGACAGGAAATGGAACAGGAAATTGAAAGAAGGGCGGGACTGTATGAACATTAAAGAACATATTGACGAAATCCGCGCGGACTTTCCGATCCTGAAACGCGAGATGAGCGGGTATCCGCTCGATTATCTTGACAGCTGCGCAACGGCTTTAAAACCGCAGTGTGTCATTGATGAAGTTGTCCACTATTACACGTATCTTGGCGCCAATGCCCAGCGCGGTGATTATGAAATGGCTTCTCAGGTCGATTTTGCCCTGGATGAAGCCCGTAAAACAGTCATGAAATTTATCAACGCCAAGCGTAAAGAGGAAATTGTCTTCACATCCGGAGCAACCGAATCTTTGAATCTGCTGGCTTTGATGGTGACCAATGACTTTTTAAAAGAGGGCGATGCGATTCTCACCGCTGAGACTGAACATGCTTCTTCCATTCTGCCCTGGCAGCAGGCCGGTTATGACAAAAAGATTCCTGTCAACTTTATTGAAGTCGACCAGGAAGGCCGGATTACGGTTGACCATGTAAAAGAAGCCTTTGAAAAATATCCAAACACCAAAGTCGTGATGTTCGCGCAGGTCTCCAACGTTCTTGGTTTTACGGCTCCAATTCAGGAAATTGCCAAAGTTGCCCATGAACATGGCGCCTATATGGTCGTTGATGGAGCTCAGTCTGTTGCGCATCAGCTGATTGACGTTCAGGATATGGACTGCGATTTCTTCTGCTTCTCTGGCCATAAACTGTGCGGCCCTACGGGAGTCGGCGTTTTGTATGGTAAATATGAGCTGCTCGATAAACTGCACCCAGTTTTCTATGGCGGGGAAAGCAACGCCCGTTTCTCCCGCAGCTGCGAAAGCCTGATTTTACGGCGGACTCCATTCAAGTTTGAATCGGGAACTCAGCCAATTGAAGGCATTCTGGGTATGGCTGTCGCCATGCGCTATCTGATGCGTTTAGGTCTGCATGATATTCATGTCTATGAAACAGAACTGAAAAAACACTTTCTTGACCGGGCTGAGAAGGAACTGAAAGATAAGATTAAAATCTATAACCCACACAGTGATGGCGGAATTATTACCTTTAACGTTTATGACAAGGGGCAGCTCATTTTCCCGCAGGATATGGCAAGCTTTTTGTCCTCTAAAGGGATTGCAGTCCGTTCGGGCCAGCATTGCGCCAAACTGATGGGCGAAATTCTTGGCGTTCCAGGCACGGTCCGTGCAAGTATCTACTTCTATAACACCTATGAAGACGTTGACCGGCTGGTCGATGCGATTAAAGAAGCTACCGTCGAAAAATGCCTCGACATCTTTTTCTAGAAAGGAGGAGTTTTCATGTCAATTGATCCAACGTATTACCGCGAGATTATCATGGATAACTACTCGTATCCCCGTCATAAAGAACTTACCGATGACAAGGAATATGATCATCGTCATATGGCCAGTGACTCTTGTATCGATGATATTACTGTCCAGGCTAAAATTAAGGACGGAAAGGTTCAGGATGTCCGCTTTGATGGTCAGGCCTGCACCATTTCCACTGCTTCAACTTCCATTCTGACCCACTTATTAGAGGGAAAGACGATTGCGGAAGCAGAAAACATTATCAACAACTATAACAAGATGATTCATGGCCAGCCTTACGATGCAGACGTGCTGGAAGATGCCGTTGCCTTTGAAGGAGTTGCCAAGCAGCCAAACCGGATTGGCTGCGCCACGATTGGCTGGCGGGCTATGGAAGAAATGATTGAAGATTACGAAAAAGATCATCCATCCAAGCAGAAAGAAGAGGCATCCAAATGAGTGACGACATCAAAAAAGATGCTGCAGCCCTGACGGATGAAGAATATAAATATGGTTTCCATGATGAGGACACTTCGGTATTCAATACCGGAAAAGGTCTGAGCGAAGAAACGATCCGTGAAATTTCGGCGATTAAAAAAGAACCGGAATGGATGCTGGATCTTCGCCTGAAGGCCTACCATTCCTTTTTGGAGCAGAAAAATCCAGACTGGGGTCCTGATTTGAGCCATATTGACTTTGATGACTTCACCTACTACATCCGTCCAAGTGACAAGCAGGAGAAAGACTGGGATGAAGTGCCGGAAACCATCCGCAATACGTTCCAGAAACTGGGAATTCCAGAAGCTGAACAGAAATTTCTGGCCGGTGTCTCAACACAATACGAATCTGAAGTGGTTTACCACAATATGCTTCAGGAAGTTGAAGACAAAGGCGTGATCTTCCTGGATACCGACAGCGCCCTGCGTGAGCATCCAGACCTGTTTAAAAAATACTTTGGAACTTTGATTCCCTATACCGATAACAAGTACGCTGCCTTGAACACCGCCGTATGGTCTGGCGGAAGCTTCATTTATGTTCCAAAAGGCGTAAAACTTGAAAAACCATTACAGTCTTACTTCCGCATCAACTCTCAGTCAGCCGGTCAGTTCGAACGAACGCTGATCATCGTTGATGAAGGCGCTGATGTCCATTACGTAGAAGGCTGTACAGCTCCTATTTATTCCAAGGATTCGCTCCATGCAGCGGTTGTCGAAATCTTTGTTCACAAAAATGCCAAATGCCGTTATTCTACCGTTCAGAACTGGTCGAACAACATTATCAATCTCGTCACCAAACGGGCTCTGGTTCATGAAGCCGGCCATATGGAATGGATCGATGGCAACATCGGATCCCATCTGAACATGAAATACCCATCCTGCGTCCTGGTTGGACCGTATGCGAAAGGAACAACAATTTCCATCGCCGTTGCTTCCAAAGACCAGATTCAGGATGCTGGAGCCAAAATGATTCATCTGGCTCCTCATACTTCCAGTACGATTATTTCGAAATCGGTTGCCCGCAATGGTGGTGAAACCAACTACCGCGGCTGGGTTGTCCATGGCAAACGTGCAGACTATGCCAAGTCCAAAGTTGAGTGCGATACGCTGATCCTGGATAAACAGTCCAGATCCGATACCATCCCACTCAACCGCCAGACGAATCAGACCAGCCAGATTGAGCACGAAGCAACGGTTTCAAACATTTCTGAAGAACAGCTGTTCTATCTGATGAGCCGCGGCTTATCCAGAGAAAAGGCAACGGAAATGATTGTGATGGGATTCCTTGAACCATTCACTCGTGAGCTGCCTATGGAATATGCGGTTGAGCTCAACCAGCTGCTCAAACTGGATATGTCCGATTCTATTGGTTAATCCTGAACCCAATCCAGACTGGATCATGGAGCTGAGAATATACATGAATCGAAAAGTAAGGATCCAGAAAAGAAAGCAGATTCCTGACCGGCGTCAAAAAGATCTTCAGATCGCCCTCAGGCTTCTGCCTTTTTTTCACCAAAAATCGTCTGTCGGCCTGTATCTTCCCGTACGCGGGGAAGCCGATGGATTTGAACTTCTGGCAAGACTTGCGGCAGGGAATTTGAAATCCGAAGATCTGCTTTCCTTCATTCGGCAACATCCAGCGCTGACGACAGAGCAGCTGCAGGCCATCCAAGAATTGTCCGTTATTGCGCCGGTTGTGTATGCCCCTAAGGTGCTCTCAAAAACAGAAATGGCAATGTATCCCTTGTTCAAACGCGACCTTGAAAAAAACGAAGTGTATGAGGAAGTGGATGAGAAGGAGCGGAATTGTTCAACTCAAAATGAGTGGTCAGAAAAGGGAAAAGAGAAAAGTGCAGAAAGTCTTGTGGCTTTTTACCAGACAGAAAGAAGACCGGCCTCGTTTGCTCCCTTCACTCCGCAATGGATCGAGGATCTGTACGATCTTTTCAATGTGGAACCTGGTGAGTTTGGTCTGCTGGAACCGTGTCCACGAAAAGGGAAGAAGCCTCTGGAAGTTCCCGAAATGCTGTTGATTCCGCTGCTGGCCTTTTGCGAGGGCTATCGGATAGGCTATGGCGGTGGGTATTACGATCGTTATCTGGCAGCTCATCCAGAATGTCTGCGCATCGGGATTGCCTATGACCAACAGGAAGAAATTTTTGAGCCGCAGCCATGGGATGAAAGACTGGATGTGATTGTTACGCCAACCCGAACCCTGTTCTATGTGCGTCAGGAACGAAAAGAGGATGAATCATGAAAATTGCGATATTTGGCGATTCCAATGTCTGGGGTTTTGATCCCCGCACCGGCTTGCGCCAGTCCAGCCGGTTTGTGAGTGATCTGGCCATATTAGAACCGCACTGGCAGATTGTCGAAGATGGTCTCAACGGCCGACTTTTGGACAGTCAGGAACCGTATTTCTATGAATCAGCCGGTTCCAGACAGATCGCCCGCTTTACTCTTGCGACTGTACCTTATGATTTACTGGTCATTGTTCTTGGAAGCAATGATGCAAGACGAATGTTTAATCGCTCTCTGAAGGGCTGGACGCAATCCTTTGAGCGCTTTGTCAGCCTGTGCAAACAGGCCAACGAAAAAGCCTGTGCAGCTGCCCGCTGCAAGATTGCCCCAATTCTGTTTGTCGAGCCGCCTGCAATTCCTGCCTCCCTTAGAAATAATTATGAAGCCATTGGCAGCTATGGAGAGGAAGGAATGGCTATTCTTGCTGGATGCGGAAAGGTGATTCACCGGATTGCTGATCAAGAGCATTGTTTTGTGCTGGACACTCAGAAAGCGGGTCTTACCGGTGGCATGGTCGATGGAATTCATCTTGATAAGACAGGTCATGAAAAACTCGCCCATCTGTTAGCGGATCGAATTGAACAGATGGTTCGCCAGCGAATCATCACCTGATGCAGATTTGCTTTACCGTTTGTTTCAGGCAGGTCGGTTTTGATCAACGGCTTGTTTCAGGCAGGTCGGTTTTGATCAACGGCCAACTGCCGTACAGTGATGGTTGAAGTCAGTCAGAAGAGCTCCTTGAAGAGTCGGATCTTGGCAGAAAACTGGCAGCCGCCCAAAGACTTGCAGGGAACCTGTTCTGAACGCTTAAGAAAGAAGGATGACAATGAGTGTTTTAGATAATATCAAAGCGTTCTGGTCTCGTTTTGAAGATGAAGAACCAGCTTTGTTAGAAGCTTTAAAAGTCAAAAACTACGAAAAGATCTCTGAGATTCTCGATATGCTCAACGAAGAAACTAATCGGATCAGCGGGGCTCATTTCTTTGTGGAAGATAATTTTGATGAGCCTGAAATGACCTTTGATTCCGGACCCAATAAAACCAGCCAGCTGATCTGTCAGCAGATGAAAAAACTGGCGCCAGCTTCTGTTAAAAAGAGATGGATCATCAATGATACCCTTCCGCCATTAAGCCAGAAGGCCATTGAAGCCAGCCTGCAGATCAAGGATGAGCATTATTCTCTGTTTGACATGACAGCTTTTTATGTCATCAACCAGAAGTCTCATTCTTTTGCAGTCAAGGTTTACTGCCCAGGCTTCTCACTGATTGAAAACCCGGAATATAAGCGGGAAATGTGCATTTATCTGGTCGAACTGGCGATTGGTGAAAATGCTCTGGAATCCTATGTCTCCGAGATTGACTTCCTCGATCAGCCGGAAAATGGTGTTGATTTCTGCAATCTGACTGAACTGTATGAAGTCATTATGGATACTGTCGAAAAGGATAAATGGCAGGATTATAAGCACCCACTGGATATTTACACGGTCTTCAAACCCCATCAGGATTTTGCGAGTGACTCCTTACGCAAGGATATGAAGATGATCTTCACTGTTCATCCTGCCTTAGTTGAAGAAACGCTTGGCAATAAAGGGGATGTTCAGCTCGACTTACAGTCCAAAGATGGTGAATACGGCTACATCTATTACAACAATCCATTCGATAACGAACAGGATGCTAAGTTTCGCCAGGAACTTTCCAGACATATTGAAGCTTTGCTGGCGCCTTTGCACTATGGAAAAGTCATCGGGGGCGCGATCGGGAAATCTTATTCCTATATTGACTTGATCCTATTTGATCCGGCTAAATTTGAGCAGGTCTTCAAACAGATCCAGGATCAGCTCAAAGGCAAAGTCGAACTGTATTACCGGCCCTTTACGCAGGAAGCTTAACCCGGTGCTTTTTTCTCTGGCCAGATTGAAAACTTTGTCTGGAAGACAAGGAGGGCGGGACCAAAAAAATGAATACTGGCTCCAGTCTGCCCGGAAACCAGTTCTGAATGTTCAAAAGTCCGCATCGATGATCATCAGGAAAATTATCTGATGTCAGGTTGATGCGGACTTTTCTTGTTTTTAATCGGGAGAAGTTGGCGGGCAGAGGAAATAAAAAAGCGCCGGAGCGCTTTCAAGTCTGAATGAGAATTATTCAGAAACAGGAGTAACGTTAGCAGCCTGTTTTCCACGATCGCCTTCAACGATATCGTAAGTTACAGTCTGGCCTTCTTCGAGGGAACGGTAACCTTTCTGGTTAATGGAAGAGTAATGTACGAATACGTCTTTTCCATCTTCACCTGTGATGAAGCCATAGCCTTTTTCAGCGTTAAACCATTTCACTTTTCCAGTGTTCATGTTTTTACCTCCCGGAATAGATTGGAAGATTTTTACGATTAAAAATGTGTGACACTTTAATGCGAACCTGGAAAAGCAGAAGCATTCCAGTTACTAAAAATCAATGTTGAATCTATCCTAATCAAAATTATATAGAGACCCGGCCGAATCCGTCAAGATGAAAAATCCGCCTGACCTCTATGTATAAAGATACCATATTTTGGTTAGAACAGAAGGAAAAAACCACAACAAGATGACACAGCCCCCTAAATGAGGTGAAAATGATGGATTCCAGGCCTGTTATGAACGAGACACCATATCCAAGAATACGTGAAAAGGAGAAGCTCAGAATTTTTGCTGCCTCACAAAAAGACGCAAAATGATCGATTTTTAATCGATTGTTCAGTCGTGGACCAAAGTGAAAAAAGCACAGAAAAGAGAATGCAGTCAAAGAAGAGAGAATGCGGGGAAAGAAGCAAGGCCGATTTTCGCGCAGATGTTTTGTGATTTACTCTCCCGAACCAATGTATAATAGAGCCATCAATACTCATATCGGAGGGAAAACCATGTTTATCAAAAATTCCGCTTTAGCCAACGTCATTGCTGGCACTCTCCATACAACACCAGATCAATTAAAAAAAGAAGACCTGCTCGAACTGATCCAGCTGGATGCTTCGGATCGGGACATCGACACTCTGGACGGACTGGAATACGCAACCAACCTGGAACGAATTAACGTCTCCAATAATGCTCTGACCAGTATTGAGCCATTGCGTAATCTGACCAGCCTGATTGATGTCAATGTGTGCGGCAACCGCCTGCGTGATATTGAGCCTCTCGACAATCACTACATGATCGAAAAGCTGAACCTGTCCCGTAATAACCTGTATGTCATGGATATTTCGGCAATCGGCAGCATGATCAATCTGAAAGTCCTCAACCTGAAAAAAGCGAAAATTGACTCGCTGGACTATGTTGAAAACTGCAAGCAGCTGCGCGAAATTCGGATCAATACCGAAAATGGACCATTCAACTACTCTGTATTAGGCCGTCTGCCGAAGCTGACCAAACTGGATATGTCCGGTCTGCGCCGCTTCTATATTGAAGATCTGTCTTTCTTGACTCACATTGAAGATCTCAATCTGGCAACCAACCTGGTCAGCGACATTACGCCGCTCTCCTCCATGAAGCATCTCAAACACCTGGATGTTTCCAATAACCCATACCTGAAAGATTACAATCCATTAAAAGACTTCCCATCACTGGAAAGCCTGAATATGGACTACAATTCAGCTTATGATTTCCAGTTCTTCTCGGATCTGCCAAAACTGCGCAAAATTTCCATGGAACAGACTGGATTCTCGGATATGCGCGATCTTAACCATATTAAAGATCTTGAAGAACTCAACGTTTCCAAAAATGAACTGACCCATACAGATGAGTTTACCAACGTCGAAAACCTGAAAGCTCTCAATGCCGAATTCTGCCAGCTGACTGATATTTCCTTCTTAAAGGATGCACATAAGCTTGAAGTTCTCGATCTGTTTACCAACCGCATCACCAGCATCGACTGCCTGAAAGAATGCAAACAGCTCGTAGATCTGAATGTCGGCCGCAACCAGATTCACAATATTGACTGCCTCAAAGACATGCATGATCTCAAGATTATCTCGCTGGAAAACAACAATATTTCTGACTTGAAGCCATTGTCGGATCTCCATGAGTTGTGCATTGCTGACCTGTACAACAACAATATTGTGGATCTCAAACCGCTGGAAAACCTTGGGTATATCTCTTACCTGCGTCTTGACCACAACATGATCAAGGATCTGCGTCCGCTCTCTAAACTGAACTATCTGCGTCAGCTGACCTTAAAAGCCAACTATATTACGGATGTCTCCCCATTAAAAGACCTGGAACTGCTTGAAGCGCTCCGCCTGGAAGACAACCCGATTGCGGATACTTCAGCTCTGGAAAAAATGGCTTTCTATTCCAAGTTCACTGATTAGCCAATACACTGGACCTGGTTTTATCCATCAGATCCTGTCCTTCTAAACTGACACTCTACATTGAAATGAGATTTTGATCGGAATGGCTTCGTAAGCCAGCAAGAACAGAATCTCATTTTTTGTGCCAGACGGATTTAAGCGAGGCGGATGCTGATCTGCTGATCGGATCGTTGGATTAGAAATGCAATCTGTTTAAGATGAATTATCGCAGTTCTGCGCGTTTTTTGAGAACAAATGTGGATTCTGGTTGTCAATTGCCGCTGGACTTGGCATGCTAATGAAGCAGAAAATTCTGCTCAGGAAGAAAGGAGTGCCGATTTTGAAATCTTGTCTGACTCAAACCAAATACTTACTGATGGTGTGCCTGGTTCTTGCTGGATGCGGCTCTTCGGCCCGATCCTCTACAGCCTCTGTCATCAGCGCAGCCCAGCATCGGGCCAGAAAAAGTGTGGAAGAGGCGGTCGCCCAGCTTTCAATGGAGATGGTTTCTTGCTATAAATTTCCGCCTAAACCAACGCTGACTCAACAGATCGTCAGTGCGGTTGGTGATTGTGTGCGATCAGATCGGCTTAGTGCGGCATCCTCTTTGCAGCAGTCCTCTTCTCCTCAGAATGCCTCTGAATCTGAATCTTCGAATGCCCAACAGCCTCGTACAGCACGAAAACATTCTGATCGTTTTCAGGAATCCTCGTCTTCGTCCAGACTTGCAGGCCCCCAGTCGATTCAGATTTCGCTTCCGCAGAAGGTACAGGAGACGAACTGGCATTGTGCACCAGCCTGCCTGCAGATGATTCTGGAATCTCATGGCGTCTATCGGACTCAGTATGATCTTGGCGTTTTGATGAATACCCAGGAAGAAGTAGGAACAGAACCTGAAGATGTAGCCCGGGTTGCCTCCAACCTTCTCTATGATGCACCTGTGGCCACCGGACCTGATGATCCCGGATATCAGGTGACCAGACTGACTCCCTATGGGGCTACAGAAGAAGATAAAGCTCTTTTTTGTGAGCGCGTCATTCGAGATATCCAGGCCGGAGCTCCAGTCTTTGTCCAAATTGATGTTGCTAATACTTATGGTCCATCGTACGCCCATGTTGTCCATGAAGGATTGATCTATGGAATTGAACTGGATGAAAACGGCACATTGACCCAGCTTCATTTCATTGACCCAAGCTACGACCAGCAAGATGGACAAAATGAAGGCCGTAAAGTCTTTACTGTGGATGAACTGTGGACCGGAATGATTAACAATCAAGAGCCTGCCTATATCTGGTAAAACCAGAAAAGCGGCTTGTTATTCTGCCATATCCATCTTTGCAGATTGCAGCAGGGAAGATATGGCTTTTTTGCCTGACGTGTTTTTCGCAAAAAGCAAATGACTGGAAACTGTTCAGACAGGCAACAGACCAGCATTTTTGACTTCTTTCGTTCATTATGAAAAGAGAGATTTATCCTTGTCTTCCTTTCAATAGGGAACACGAATGAAATGGAAAAGGAGTCAATACAATGAATTGTCCGGAAACAAAAGAAGAGCGCAGGCTATTTGTTGAACAGGAGCTTGCTGCAGCCAGTCTTGGCGGCAAAACAGCCAGTGAGAAAGAGTTGAAAATGGCCGAAGAGTATATCGAAGGAAAAATCAGCCGGGATGAGTTCATGCGCCGGGCTGATGATCTGGAAGCAGAGGACTGAAATAGTTGAAATCGCTGAATAAAGTTCTAATCACCAAAAACAAATCAAATAGAGCCGCAGATTGACTGGATGGAATCCTATGGATCTGCGGCTTTTGTAGTGCAGGAAGGAATGATGAAAGAAATGGTATCTTCTCCTGCCTCCAAGAACATATCGATCAGCCGGTACCAAAAACCGAAGAAGGGAAGAATGGTCAGAGGCGGGAAAAGAAAAAGCCGGCCGCAGATTTGCACCGGCCGGAAAGTTAAGGGAAGAAAACAAAAAAACTCTACGGAATATCCGTAGAGTGTACTTTCGAAATGGTGAGGACGATGCGACTTGAACGCACACGAGCTAAGCTCACTACCCCCTCAAAGTAGCGTGTCTGCCATTCCACCACGTCCTCAAGTGATTTGCTTTTAATGAGTACTTATTTAATATACCGTATTTCGAAGTTTTTGTAAAGAAGAAATTTTCTTTATTTTCGAATCGGCTTGGCTCTGGGTGAGGTGTTCCCTTGAACCGAAAACTATTCTACTTGATCTCACCAAAATAGCAAGTCTATTTCATCAATTTTTCAAAAAATTTTTACTTCTCAATTTAATAAATCTATATAAGGTAAATATAACTTAATATTTGGCGTGAACTGTTCATTTATATCAATCCCTTCATCGATTCTTTTGCCTTGAGGACAAATTCAGTACTGGAAACAATTTCCTGCAAAAGGAAAAATCGTCAAAAACTGCTGGTCAGGAAGGCGCCATCCAATTTTGATGCCTTCTTCTCACCTCGTGCGAGAAGGGAAATCAGAATTCGAAGAGATCTGGTCAAATTCCATAATAATTCCAAGATTATCTTTCAATTCTGTTTGTTTACTCTAAGATGAATTTATTGGATCGTCTTATGCTACAGACCAATATTCTGCCATGCAAGAAAAGGCAGGGAAAATTGGATTGGCTGTCCACCAAGATGATCTCCTATGGAAAAGAAAGGAATATCATGGTTTTTTTCAGCCTGACTATGGCTGTTTATCTGTTTGTTCCAGGTCGTAAGCGAAATCTCGTGCTGCTCATTGCTTCATTGATTTTCTATGGCTGGGGCGGCCCGATGTATCTGTTGCTTTTGCTGACGCAGACAGTGGTCAGCTATCTGTGTGCCCTCCAGATTGCTCATACCCGAAATCCGAAAAAGAAAAAATTCTGGCTGATTGTTGAATGCACCGCCTTGCTGGGGCTGTTAGCTTATTTTAAATACACGCCTTTAATCGCCAGAACCATGCAGTTTCTTTCTGGTTTTCCAGAGTTTATCCCGGATATTATTCTGCCCATCGGGATTTCCTTCTACACCTTTCAGCTGCTCTCTTATGTCATCGATGTCTATTGGGGAAAAGTCGAAGTACAGCGAAAATTTTCAAATCTGCTTTTATATTCTTCACTATTCCATCAATGTATTGCCGGACCGATTGTCCGCTACCAGACGGGATTTAACAGTTGGATAAATAAGGCAATTTTAAAATAATAAGGGCTAAATGATTGAAATTCCGTTATCGGCTCATCCTCCATTTTTCACCTGTCCACTATTCTTTGCATGTCCATCGTCGCCAACATGTCCTTTGTTATCAAGCTAGGCGAATACGCCATGGCTTGCCATGGGGATGAAAGCCCTCTGAAAGATGCTTTTGAGATTCAATAATGGATAAGATGCGACCGACAAAAGCGCTAAAAGAAATTTTTGTCTGTTATATATGAACGTTTACGCCTGAAATCAACATTTTAGAGTTTGTTATGATCATTAATTGCGAACGTTTTTAGTCAACCTGACCATGAAAGGGACATTTGTCAGGCCCATCTGGATAAATAAAATAAATGCGTTTTCGGTCTTTTTATTGCGCATTTTTTGCGTCTGATGTACAATAAATATAGAAATAGAAAGCGCGTAGGTCTGCCAGTATTTTGGAGTTACCAGACATACTTTGTACAGAATGATCAAAACTGATAACCTGCCTTATCATCTTTCTATTGGCGGCCATTATATGTTTGATTCTGAAGAGCTGGATGTCTATCTTGGGAAGACTCCAGAAAAGTCGCAAAGAACCGCCATTGGTTATTGCCGTGTTTCTACAAAGAAAAGAATGGCGGACCTGGAAAGGCAGGCAGATGTTGTTGAGATCTATATGCAGAAGCAGGGCTGGCAATACCAGATTATTGAGGATATTGGATCTGGAATGAATTACAAAAAGCCAGGTCTGCTTAAACTGATCGATCTGCTTATAAACAGAAAAGTCAGCCACATTGTCATTACCCACAAAGACCGCCTGCTGCGTTTCGGCTTTGAACTGGTTGAATATCTTGCCAAAAAGATGGAGACAGAAATTGTAATCATCAATCAGGGAGAAGAACGAAACAGCGCCCAGGAACTCACAGACGACCTGATTGCCATCATTACTGTTTTTTCTGGCCGCTTATATCTTATATGGTTCACGTAGCAACAAGAATAAGGAAATAATTGAAGAAACCAGGAAACTGCTGAAGGAGGACAACGAAGATGAGTCGATCGAAAAAAACAATTCAGATGGTGTCCGTCAGACTGGACAAAAACCAGAGCAGACAGGCAGATAACTTATTTCTCGCCTGGAGAGAAACCTATAACCTTCTTGCTCCTTTTGGCTGTTCCATTGAGTTGATGGGAAAGTCCTGGAAAAAGTGCCGGGACCAAATCCGCGCTGAAAAACGACAGCTTCTTAAAGATACGACCAATCACGTAGCTAAATTGACGGGTATTTCTTTTCCAAAGGGAATGCTTCCTTCATGGCTCTGGACATGTGCTATGCAGTCTATCATCACAAACCGTAAATCCATGGAGGAAGAGATCATCCGCCGTATCAAGGATGAACTCTATACGAAGTACAAGATGAATGCCCAGGAAGCCTCAGTTGTATTTTATGTGGTCAAGACGCCTTCGCTGTTTAAACCAATCATTCGAAATCATCGGTTTGAGCCTCTGGAGATTTCCAATAAAGATATCGCTGGCCGCCTGAAAAAATGCGATCCTGTCAGAATCCACCGGCTTCTCACTCATGCGGCAAGAAGGTATCGGCAGTACCATAAACCAGTTCATACCAACAAAGGCAGCTGGATGAGAATTGACAAAAACGGTTATACAATCCGTCATGAAGAGAATACAACAATCATTCAGCTGATGGGGTTAGGAAACCAGGAGCCATTTGAAGTCAAACTCCGGGGGATTTTCTATACATCCAAAAAAGAAAAGACCAGAGGCAACCTTACTGTGCTCTATGACCGTGAAAAAAAACGTCTGGTTTTTCAGAGACTTGTCGAAGTAAGAAACCATCCTTCCAAGTCAGAGAAGAACGTTGGCGTAGATGCTGGAATTACTTCTTTGCTCAGCACTTCCAATAATATTTTGTCTGCTGAACTTAAAAAGAAGAAAACTGAAGATAAAAAACAGGCGTTGCGCAAAAACAAGAGCAAGGCGGCTGAAACTTTAGACCAAAGAACTTACAAAGAATGCTTTTATCCTGCTTCTGATTTTCTGAGTGCGCGAGGAGTTCAGAGAAACCGGATGCGGGATCGAAGAAAAAATCTTTTAAAGCAGGCTGACCAGGAGAAGTTTGCATCTAAAAAACCGGATCTTTCCCCTCAGGAAAAGAAAGCCTGCGAAGAACGGACATACTCGCTTTTGCGCAAGGCAGAAAGGATCAGAAAGAACAATATCCGCGGTAGAAAGTCCTTTGCCCGCCAGTCCAGAAAGATCCAGGCCCATCTGGAATGCCTGATCAACGAAGAAATTGCTTTGGTCCTGAAGACAGACCAGAATGTCGGCCATATTGTAATGGAAGATCTGGATATCCGAGGGGCGGCCAGCAAGTATAAGCGAATGAACCGCCTGCTTTCGGAATGGATGTATGGCGTCCTGCAGGAGAGAATCGAATACAAAGCCGGCCTGAAGGAGATCGGAGTCTCGTATGTCAATCAGGCCTACAGTTCCCAGTACTGCCACATCTGCGGAGCAAAAGTTACCCGCGACAAATCAGCTCATGAAAAGGCGTTTTGTCCTGTACACAAAGAAATGAACGCCGATATCAATGCGGCGTCCAATCTTGTATGGATTTATGAGAATCATCCGGAAATCACCAAATGGACTCCCCGAGAGAGCATTAAGAAGCTTTATGAAGAGAGAATCGAGCAGTTAAAGAATCAGCAGGAAACAAAACAAGAAACAAAACAAGAAACAAAACAAGAAACAAAACAAGAAACAAAACAAGTAACCAGTCAAGTAACACCATAACTCCCTAACTAACTAACCAAGTAAACAAATGAATAGACAGCCATAATGACTGTCCGAGCTTTCATCAAGCCCGGCCGGAGCTGTTTTGTGAAATCTTCGGGTTTCTTAAAACTCAGGCCTGTACCGCGCCGGACGGGCTTTGAGGGGGACCAATTCTGCGAGATTGGGGTATGCCCCTTAAAATTACAAGCTGTACTTTCCCCGGAAAGTGCGGTGCGTAAAGCGGGACTTAGATAAGATTGAAGATTCAGAGTGGAGTCCAAAAGACAAGGCTTTGGATCACCATTCAATTTAACCCTTCGACCGCCGGCTAATGCCGAACACTGTTCGCAGACAGGGATGAGTACATTTTATCCTTCCGAGGACAAATTCTACTCATTTATTGAAGGGGTTCGAATTCTTCAACGGCCTCCAAAGCGGCAAACAAGGATGGAACCCACAACTCTGCCCAACCCCAACATGACACCCGCACGGAAATTCCGGATGCGCATGCGCTGGCCGAAGATATTCAGGGCCAGATCATGGAAGGTCTGCTGGTACGTGATGGGGCGGTATATGGTGGATATTATTTTGCCGAAGACTCCTATAACACCTATACTCAAGCGCTTGAACGGGCGGCCAAAGAGCTGGAGGGGATTACGGATGTCTATTCGATTCTGGTTCCGAATAACTCCGGCGTCCTGCTTGATCAGGAAACGCTCAATAAACTTGGCGGTTCCGATCAGAAACAGGCCATCGATTATTATTACACCAACTATTCCGATCTGATTCATTCGGTGGGAACGATTGATATACTTCGTGAACATAACAACGAATATCTCTATTATCGGACGGATCACCACTGGACGCCCCTGGGCGCTTATTACGTTTACGAAAATTTCTGCCAGGCAAAGGGCATCGAACCGGTAGATCGATCGACTCTGGAACAGGTTCATTTCGAACCTTTTTATGGCTCGTATGCTTCTCAGCTGCCTGGAGTTAACCTGAATGTAGATCAGTTTGACGGCTGGATTCCAAAAGACACCAACACGATGAAAGTCTTTACGGATGAAGAAGCCAATCCTGGCAGTGATCAGTATTATGAACATGCGATTGTGAGCCCAGATCCGAATATTGATGAATTTAATCAGTACATGCGCCTCATTGCCGGTGATCAGCCTTTTGAAGTCATCGATAACCCGAACATTCAAGATGGCTCTTCGTGTCTGGTGATCAAGGAATCGTATGGAAATGCGTTTGTGCCCTGGCTGGTGAACAACTACGATAAGGTTTACGTCATGGATTTCCGTTATTCTGAGGTACCCATTGTGACCTGGTGCAAAGAACACGAAATCGAGGATCTGATTCTGATCAACAATATGCAGCTGGCAGCTTCCACCAGCGTTGCTGACCGCTATGACGCGCTGCTTCATTGATTGCATTCAATACCAATTCAGAAAGAATCGTCGTTCAATGGTTCGTTGATTTCTGGTCACATCTTCTTGTGTATTGATGAATGAGCCGAAACGGATTATCTGTAAACGCCTGCCTGACAGGATCTACGGACAATCCGCTTTTTGTTTATTTGGAAACATTTGGGCGATTGGTGCGCCTGGTTGAGGAGACCTGTGCATTTTTTCGGATTCGAGACGTTTAAAGCTTAAAATCAGCGCTCCTGAGCTTGATAAAAGTCTTCCGGTGCAAAAAATGATGGATTCCTTGCCGGATAGCCAAGAAAACAAAAGGAAAGTGAAGAAAATTCGCCATAAATAGTGTGAGAAGACTAAAATGATACTAACAAAAAATGAATGGTTGTATAAATACATATTTTATAGTGAGAAATTCATCTGTGATTCAGTTTTTTGGCTGGTCTGGGCGCTTTGAGCCTGTAAAACATGAACAGACAGCCATTCGGGAAAGGAAAGGGAAAATGAAAGGGAAATATTTTGGGTGGCTGCTCGGGGCAAGCCTGGCGATCAGTACGTTGGCTCCAGCTGCCACGGTTCTGGCTGATGAACAGCCAGCTTCACCAGCATGGAGCTTTGATCTGGATGTGGACCAGATTTCAGACTCTACACGAAAATTTGTGCTTCAAAAAGCGGAGGACAGTTTCAGCAATGAAGCATCTGATGTGGATTTCGAAGAGTATGTCCATCAAATTCTGGATCCGTTTGCGTTCATGGATCCTTCGACCATTGGTGCTTTGGGCTTCTTTCTGTATGAAAAAGACTACGATGCAGCGTTGATCCTGGCCCAGAGCATTCAGACGGGTGAAAACAAGCTCAACGACGCCAATGATGCGATGACGATGGAACATTTCAAGCAGTCACTCTCTTATGTGGATGACTGTAACCGTCTGCGTAAATCTGAAGGTGTCAGTGATCTGAAAATTGCTCTTCCATTAATGGCAATTTCCATCGTCCAGACCAACACTTCGGCGCATACTGGCAATCACTCTCAGATTTATCCAGTCGGGGAGAACTTGGCCTGGGGCTATTCTATCGGGAAGCCTATGGGTCAGGGCAATCCCTTTGATGGCTGGTATACGGCCGAGAAAAATGAGTATGAAAAAACTCACGACCGCTCTGTGGCCGGTCATTATTTCAATATCATTGAATCGAAATATGGCTACACAGGGGCAGCCATCAGCACCAATGCGACAATTGGAATGACGTATCCCACCTGCTTTGGTCAGGTTTTCGAATATTCAGGATCCAATCTTGACGCATTCACTTCGGATCAAGTTCGCTCTAAGATTGCAGCCTATGAAAAAGCGCTGGATGATGGCTCGGCTCTGCCAAAAATAGATGGTTACAACGCCATGTTCCGTCTGTACAATCCAAATTCCGGCGAACACTTCTATACGGCTTCTTTTGCGGAGAAAAAGGCTCTGGTCAGCCATGGCTGGTCCTATGAAGGATTTGGCTGGTATGCCCCAGCCAAATCTTCTCAGCCTGTCTATCGCCTGTACAATCCAAACAGTGGTGACCATCACTATACGATCAACCCGGATGAACGCACTCATCTCGTTCAAGTCGGATGGAAAGATGAAGGAACTGGCTGGTACTCCGAAACCGAAGCGGATGCGATTCCGGTTTATCGTCAGTACAATCCGAATGCCAGAAAAGCCGGCAGCCACAACTATACAACCAATAAAAAAGAGGCCGACGGGCTGGTTGCCCGCGGCTGGAAAGATGAAGGCGTTGGCTGGGGAGCTTCTTATGGATGGAATGTTCAATAGCAGATCTTCGCACCATCAAAACAGCTCGCTAGTCCAAGCAATCTTCTGAAGTTTAAACTGAAACTCAGTCAGAAATCAAAAAATGGATCACAAACTAAACCAGATAAACAAACTGAAACTTCCGCAAGAACAGGATCCAATTTCTTCCTGCCTACGACTGATCCAAGTACGTAAGGCCAGATCTGGATTTCTTATGCGGGAGTTTTCTTATTTTGGATCGTCCAGGGCCTCCAGCAAAGCGGGCTTCCAGATGCTGATCAGTTTTTCCAGTGAACAGGCTGCATTGGCCGGTGAAGTAGACGGAACAAAAACAGGTTCAATTCCAGTTCTTGGATACTGAAATTTCAGATAATAGCGCTCCGCTGTCCGCCCGTTACAAAGAACAGTATGAATCTTTGAATGTGCGAGCAAAGCAGACAGGTCTGTCGGGACTACATTTGTAATAGATGCATCACTGGATCCCTTGATCGAGCAGCTGGCAATAACATCCCATACGGCCACATGATGAGTGAGCAGCAGTTTCTTTTTGGCTTCAATCGAGTCTGGAACGGGTTCATCAAATACAGCGGCCAGGACTTTCCAGAACCGATTGCAAGGATGGCCATAAAAGAATTTTTGCTCTCGGGATTTTTCTGAGGGCAGCGATCCGAGAATGAGCACCCGGCTTTGGGAGTCATAAACGGGATCAAATGGATGCGTAACTTTTGTGAGTTCAGCCATACCGATCTCCTTTCAAAGATGAGAATTTTTTCAATGCTGCTTTTCTTGCCTTCAATTACTTTACTCTTCACATTTTGAATCCCTTTGCTTCTTGCCTTCCAAACCAGATTCCTCCCTTTGAAAACTGGAGGGCCGGATTCAGTCAGACGAAATCCGTCCTGTCCACGATCATTCGATTGTCCAGACAGGTGGAAACAGAGGACAGCGCCGATCTGCTTCTGGGGCGGATACAGATGAAAAAGCGAGAAAAAAGCGAGAAAAATATACAGTGAAAGCGGTTGAAACAGGTTCTTTGAGGAGCATGTGAGTATCTTACGTGCAAGATAGACGGCAAACTTTGCTAAATCGATACAATAAAGATACGGTACCTGTCCAATCAGGCCATTTCATATCAGGCATTCCAGGTGCCTGATCAGACGAAAAAACTGTCAGAATTGTTAATTCTGTCAAGAAAGAGAGACACTTATGAAAGTATGTCCAAACTGCTTACATGAAGCCAAGGACGATGATCAGTTCTGCTCCAGATGTGGAACTCCTCTTGCTGGCCCGTCTTCGGAAAATGAGGCGGTTGATTTTACCAAGCCAGACTCTGAATCCTTGCAGCCCCCTTACAGTATGCCGGATCTTCCGGGTCAGTCGGAGTCAGAACAGGCCATTCCACCTCATCCTCACAATGAGAACGAAAGATCTCATCAGTCCAGTGACAAAATCCAGGTCCCGCCTGTTTTTAACAAGACCTCTGAACTGCACAAAGAAAGCGTAAGCAATATGAAAACGGGATTTAAGGAAGGCTGGAACAACCTGCTCCATCCCGAACCCGGCCAGAAAAAGGAACAGACGTATCGTCTATTGCTGTTACTGTTTGCGCTGATTACCATCATTGGCTTATGCATGCCGTTTACCTGGTATGGCTTCAGGGGTGTGCAAGCCGTGAACTTTGCTTTGATCGGCAGTGTCTCGGGTGCTTTGATTTTGATTGCCAAACTGATTGAATGCGGCTTTATCATCCTTAATCGTAAGTCAGCCGTACTGGCCTGTGATGTCATTGCCAGTGCCATTCTGCTGATCAAATCGGTCTTTACATTCTTTGTTGGATCCGTGATCTCTTCCGTTATCCAGTATGAATACTATGGCTATTTTGACAGCTATGATCTGATGGAATCGATCCACCTGACTCATCCAGCATCCGGATTCTGGGTTCTGGTTCTGGCCGCCATTGTTTCCTTTGTGGTGGCAATGGTTTATGTTCTCAAGACTGGCCGCAGCCAGACAACTGCTTCCAGACCCAAGACAGATCTGCCAAAAACACCAGATTTCTCTAAACCGGTTCAGGCCCAGCCTGTCCAGATTCCAACAAAACCTGAAACACCAAAATCAGAAACAGAACCACAGTTTGAAAAACCAGCGGTTCCTAAACCTGAGACTGTTCCGGAAGTGATCGTTCAGACTTCAGAAACTGAAGTTGTACCTTCCAGCACCCAGGAAGCTTTTTCTCAAGAAGAAGCTGCTTCTGAATCAGCGGACACAGTCAAGGAAAGTGAATCTTCAGAAAGTACCGAGCCAGAAGAGAATTCATCGGATTCAAAGTCTGAAGCTGACTGATTTTTTTCAGATTTGACTTTTGTAAGCCATTTGTCACTGCCTGAAAACAGGTGAAGATAAATGGCTTTTCTTCTGGTCAGATTGTGTCTTTCAAAGAAACAAACAACTCAACGGGCACTCTTTAAATGAGGACCGAAGCAGCCAAGCCAAAACAGGTATATCCTGAAATCAAAGAAGAATCTGAAGAAATCGAGGAAATAAGAATGGTATTTACAATTGAAAAGGCGAAATTTAAAGACTTTCCATCTGTTTATGAACTGATCTGTACTCTGGAAGAGTGTCGGCTGGACAAAAAGCGGTTTGAAGAAATCTACCGGTCAATGCTTCAAAATCCTGATCGATATGCTTTGCTGGTAGCCAGAACAGAGAAAGAGGTGATTGGCTTTGCGGATCTTCGTTTTGAAGATCTGCTGCATCATGCCGCGAAAGTGGCAGAACTTCTTGAGCTGGTGATCAATCCGCAATGTCGATCCGAGGGCGTAGGGCAGGCCTTATTTGATAAGGCCTGCCCTATCGCCAAAGAAAGAGGCTGTGTTCAGATTGAATGTTCCAGCAATCAGCGTCGAACCAGAGCCCATGCATTTTATCTTCGCAATGGAATGAAGAATGACCATTATGGTTTTTCTTTGCCGTTAGACTGAGGGCAGTGTTGGAAGATGTCAGTTCAGTTCCATTAAGTCCCTGCTTGATTCAGCCAGCAGCTGACAGGCAGTCTATTCCCCGACTTTGCCCAATGAAAAATCGAGACTTTCCATTTTGAAGGAAAATCTCGATTTTCTTTTTGATTCGAAAAGAATCGATCAGGAGCCTGAAGATGAACAGGCTCAATCAGATTCTTTTTTAGCGGCGTCTGAAACAGCCGTAGGTTTGTTTTTTTTCTGATTGTCGAGGTAGAAATCGATTGCTTTTTCCAGCAGGTCCATTTTTTCTTCAATCGTTTCGGAAGCTCCGATAAAGAAATAGTGAGGATGATCGCTCCAGGTTTCGTAAAGAACATCATCTTCGAAGGCGGCTTCCTCTTTATCTTCCGTGCGGGCTGCGTTGTTGGACAGGGTATAGGAATCCAGTGTGCTTTTGGCCGCTGTTTCAAGCTGGAAGACGGCATCATAGCGGTCATACAGGTCCTCTTTGGTCAGATTGGCGTTTTTGAGAATCTTTTCAAATAAAGGAGGCTCAAGAAAACCAAAGCCATCGAGAGCTCCCCGGTCACAGATCATCAAGACATCTTTTCCATCCTGCAGCAGGGAAGCAGCCTTGGTAAATTCGTCTTCACGAAAGAGCAGGAGTTTGAGGACAAGCGTCTGGAAGTCAAAGTTGTCCATAGAAGAGGGGCGCCCCAGTCCGGCCAGAATGACTTCGGTTGCGGTTTCTGGAGTCACAATGACGTGATAGTCCTTTTTTTCATACCGTTTTCTCATTTCGTCCAGGGATTCTGTCTTGCCTCCTCCAGGGCCTCCGGTCAATACAATTCGAGTCAGTTTCATTGAGCAGCACAGACGCACTCTTTTTCGTGGTTCTGCGCGTTCCTCCTTTCAGTTTTTTTGCCTGCTTTCATCAGGGATTGGGGGCAGGGATGTTTTTTATTGAAGCTTGCCAGCTTGCAGACGAAGAAGTTCGGCCCGGGCTCGAAAAGCGGGCTTGAGGACATCAGGGATGAACTCTGCCATTGAAGTGATCGCTTCAGGAATCCGGCTTAAAAGACCCACAGACGAAACTGATGCTAAAGCAGCTGCCCATTCCCCGGGCTGAATTTGTTGATGGGTTTTAAGCCTTTTGACAAAGGCGGGAAGGAAATACAGGGTTTCCAGTTCATGAAGCGGAGCCTGAGACTGAACCTTTTGAAGAAGAGCCTCCTGGTCGATTGAAACAGGTTTTTGAAGTGCGGCACAAAGATCTCTTCCAGCTGCCAGCAGGAAAACAGCATCATATTCACTGCCGCCCCATCCGCCGTTATAAGAAGTGACCGAGCGGATCCGGACAAGATTTCTGGCATCCATTTTTCGGACTTCCATTCTAATTCTATCTTCCGAAAGAACGTCCTGATACAATCCACGCTTCTTTTTTGGAAAGCGTTCAAAGCTCGGAAAAGCAGAAGGATCTGTAAGACATTTCACCAGAAAGTCAAAGGGAATTTTTGGATGAATGGAAAAGCATTCCAGAATATCCAGCTGAATCAGGTTATCCAGTTTTTCCATTGCCTCCACGAATTGAGAGTTCTGCTTATCCGTGATAAGACTTGTGAGAGTCGCCTGGGAATTTTCAAGCAGAGAAGAAATGTTGGTCAGCCATTCCTCATAATTTTTAGAATAAGATGGACCACTCAGGATGACTTCTGCTTCCTGTCTGCCCTGGCGAAGAACAAATTTTCCTTTTCCGCTCATTAAGCCGCTTCCTGACTTTCGACTCAGCTGGCAGCCAGCTTGCCTGGCGCATGCAAGCAGATTTTCAGCTTGCGCATAGGCCTGTTTAAAAATCGGCTTCTCTCGTTTTTTCCACTCCTTCTGAATGCTTTCATCCATCTGAAACTCATTTTGTTCTGGATCATTCAGATACAAAGTGGCAGAAGCAATGCTGGATTGAATCTGGACAATCCCCGGGTTTTGAGGAGTGTAGACAATCTGACATTCTTCAAGGGTTTTGGCGGGGGGACGATAGATTTCCGGAGTCAGAGTCCATTGCTTTAAAATGTCTTCTGCAAACGCCCGCCATTTTTCCATTTCTGAAAGAACGATCTGGGGGAAGACAGAATTCAGAGTGGTACGGTCGGTCAAGGACAGGTTATTGTGGAGATCAACGCTCAAAGACTGGGTGAGTACAACTGGACGAAAAAGGGCATCCTGAATCTGATCGTTTAGATGAGCAGAGATGGCCGATCGAATTTTCGCAGGATTGATTACTTCCTTTTCAATCTTGTGGTCAATCGCAAAGAATCCAAATACCGGGTTTTGAATCACCATCCGATCCAGCTCAGGAAACCAGGTCTGATCGGAAATTGAATACAGGCCGAGGCTTCCAAACGGCGCAGCAGTCTCAAGCAGCCTGACCCGGTCAACGGAAAACAGATTCAATTGATCTCTTTGGATTCCACATGCATAGCCATTGTTTTTATTCGAGCGGGTAATGGTCGCTTTGAGTCCCTGGAAAACAGGATCCCTTCTTTTGATCATCGCTTTCAATTCATTCCAGCAGGCTTTCATGATTTGAGAGTGGATAAGCTGCTTGCTTTTATCAGGGGCCGAGTCACGGAAACTGTCACAGAGATCCTGGCACAGTTTTTCAATCAAAGCCTGATATCTGGCGTTCTCGTAGGGTTGAATGAGTGGCCATGAGAGTTTTCGCTTCACGTTCACCTGCAGGTGTTCGTGCCTTAAGACCGCATCAAACCAGCATTCGTAGTTGTTCCATCTTACGGAACCGGTGATCGTTGAAGATTCCGAATTATAGAGCTCTTCCAGAGAGTCTTTGAGCAGATGGGTCAGCCTGGATTCCATAACTGTTTCAAATTCCGGGTGCTCTTTGAGCCAGGAAAGCAGATGGGTCTTTTGCTGCATCTGTTGGGCAAGAGGCCCTTTGTTCTTTTTATTCTTTCGACTCACAATTTTCCCTCCTTTCTGCAGCGAGTTTTAATGAAGAGCTTTCAGGAAATTCAGCAGATCCTGTGTGGAAAGAACAGGGATCATTTTGGCGTATTGTCCATAGATTCCAGCAATGGAATCGGCTGTGTTCCATTCGTGCGGCGGCTCGGTATTCAGCCACCAGCAGACTTTGCTGGTGCGGGCGATCTGCTTGAAAATATCTTCACAGGATTCATTTTGATTGTTGCGTGCATCGCCGATAAAGATGGTCATCGTCTCTGAAGTAAACGCCTGCCGGTGTTCTTTTAAGAGCGTCTGGAGCGGTTTGCTGTAATCCGAATAGACCCCGCGGGTTGGAATGGTCGCAAAGACCTGTCGAATGGCTTCCTCCACGTCTTCGGTTTCCATGAGGCGGGAAATGTCATACAGCGAATTGACAAAAGCAAAGACCTGAATTCCGCCAGGAAAGACATCGACCAGCGAATGCAGCAAGGTCAGCATCATCTGACTGGCGCGGATACAGGAGCCGGAAATATCCAGAACAAGGACAATTCTGGTTTTATTGGGACGGGGCTGCCGGAATTGCAGCTGCAGCGGGATTCCGCCCGTTTTACAGGCATTGCGAATGGTTGCTCCCACATCCAGAGTTCTTCTTTCTGTGCTTTGAATGTTACGGCGCATCCGGGTTTTTAAGGCGAGGGCATTTTTTTTGATGGCTTCATAAATCTGCTTCTGCTCTTCAATGCTTAAGCGTGTCAGGTTTGTCTGCAAAAGTTCGTCATCAATCAAAAAGTCCTGGTGCACGGTCTGGACGGCTGAGGTACCACCGTCAAATTCAGGCCGATGGTTTTGAGCGGCAAGCTTTTTGATAAAGTCAGGCACCGTTTCTTTCTGTTTGCGAACGATCTCATCAATACGTTTCTGTGTCTTTTGAATCTCATCCGTCATGGCGCGGGCCCGTTTGTTTTGTTCGGCATCAAAGTGCGAAAGCTGCTTCTGGATTTCACGGTTGAGCTCACTGCGTTTTTGAGCGCCCGCCGACTCCATTTTTTCCATCTCCATGCGGGTCAGGATCAGAAGGTCACTGATCGCTCCTTGCAAAGTGCAGGCTGTCTGGTCGTTTTTTTGAAAAGAATCCAGAATCCATAAAGAAGCCTGTTCCATGGCTGCCGGATACTGACTGCCAAGCAGAAAATTTCCAAAAGCCTGAGGTGAGGCTGTTTTGGTCTTTTCCAGAAGCTGCCCAAGCTCCGTAGCCGTCTGAGGAAAGTTTTGAAAGCCTGAATCTTCGAGCTTTTTTTGAAGCTGCTGGAGGAGTCGAAGCGTGTTCTCAATCTCGCCAAAGGACTTTGAAAATTCGTGCTCCAGCCACTGGTCAAACTTCTGGTCTGCCTCTTTTTGGAGCCGTTCTTTCATTTTTTCCCGCTCACTCTTACTTTCTGCTTTCATGGCCTTCAGGCGCTTGCTTAAGTCGCTTTTGACCCCCTGGAGGGCCTGGTGCTGTTCCTCCTCTTCTTTTTTGTGGGGAATCCTTTCCTGGTTCGCCTGAAAATAGTGAAAAAGCTTGGGAAGCAAGGTCGTCTGTTCAGGTGTTTTTGAAAAGACAACATTGAAGATTCTGATCAGTGTATCGTCTTTTTCTTTCTGTTTTTTTTCCTTCTGGTCTTTTTTCTCGTCAGATTGTTTTTCTGTCTGTTGATCGTTTTCGATTTCAACCTGACTGATCATGTCCAGAGCAGAAAGCTGCTGCCTGGAGGAAACAGAAAACCCATTCTGGTTGAGAAAGTCACAGAATTCAATCAGAAAGCCATTCTGTTCAGGGGCCTGTGTCATCCCATTTCTCCAGAGGCCTCTTCTTCAGATTCAGTCTGCAGGGCCATGCTGGCCAGAATCTGTCTGCAGGGATCAAAAACTGAAGAACAAGTTCCATTGGGCTTTACAAAGCGCTGGTAGTCTTCTTCGTCTTTGAACAGGGCACCGAGTGTACTGACCAGTTTTACATTGGGATCATCAACAGCCGATACCATTTGTCTGGTCCATTCAATGGCCTCAGCAACGGAAGGAACATGATGAAGTTTGGTGGATTGTTTTGCCAGTTCAACCATGACTTGGGCCACTTCCGCAAGGAGGGCTGGATCCGCCTGAACATTGGCTTTGAGAATTTCTAACATTTCGCTCTTGGTTTTTGTCGGAATATACAGGTAGCTGCATCGGCGGCGTAAAGCCTGGGAGAGTTCCCGGTATCGATTAGAAGTCAGGATGACAATCGGTCTTGTTTTTTCGTCTGCATGAACAGTTCCAAGCTGTGGAATCGACAGGGAATAGTCTTCCAGAAATTCGAGCAGCGTGTATTCGATTTCTTCGGAAGCCTTATCGACTTCGTCAAGAAGCAAAACACAGCGCTGGTTGTTTCGAATGGCTTTGAGTAAAGGCCGCTCGATCAGAAAGTCTTCACTGTAAAAGTTCAGGCCGCTCACTGCCTGCAGACATTCATCAATCGACTTGTTTTTGAGGGT
The DNA here is from genome assembly GCF_034745455.1 of Allobaculum sp. JKK-2023. NCBI lineage: Bacteria > Bacillati > Bacillota > Erysipelotrichia > Erysipelotrichales > Erysipelotrichaceae > Allobaculum > Allobaculum sp. JKK-2023. The sequence goes on from NZ_JAYERV010000003.1 coordinate 3,082,271, forward strand.
TTCCTGCAAAGAGGCAGAAATTGCCTGGATGGTCAGCAGCTGCCGCTGGTAGTCATAGTCAAACAGGATTTTATCGGCTGTCTGTCCTTCATAAAACTGCACCCGGATCAGTTCGGTATTGAGCATGCGGGCAACCGCTTTAGCCAGTTGGGTTTTGCCCACACCTGGATCTCCTTCAATCAGCAGCGGTGTATTGCAGTCGATGGCTGACTTCACCGCATAGCTGATCTGAGGGGAGGGAATGTAGCCAGAGGCCTCTAATCCCTGAGAAATTTCCTTGATTTTCATTTTTTTCTCCTTCTCTTTTGCCGGAAGATATTTTTTAGAAAGCCAAATTTATCTTTCCAGCTGTATCTTTCTGGCTGTATCTTTTTGAAAGACACTTGATTCAACGAAGTGACGATTCATCCACACTGGCAAGTAGCATACTCGAACTGGACTGTTCAAAAGGAATCGCCAGCTCTTTTTGCCTTTGGGCAGCTGCAAGGAAGAATTCCAAAAGCAGATCTTTTTTTGCAAAGAAAGATTTGTTTTTAGAAACGTTTTTCTGCCTGTCTTGGCTTTGAATGTTGCTGTTGTCTTATAATCGACGCTTCACTTTCATATACGCAGCCTTTAAACAAAATGAGTCAGTTCCAGCAAAAAAATAGATTTGACACGTTCAGAATAATGAATGGAAGGATCAAGTGAAAAAAATTCGCAAAAAAAGATGCCAGATTCTGGCATCTCGTATGATTTTGATGGAGGAGCGGGCAGATTTTGCAATGAAGGTCTGTCAGCTTCGGTTTGTTTATTGTTTTTCCATCAGGCAGGCAAGAATCTGCACGGCATTGGAAGCTGCGCCTTTGCGAATCTGATCCCCGCAGCAAAACAGACTGACCGTTTTCTTTTCCGGATCGGCCTGATCATAGCGGATACGGCCGACAAAGACCTTGTCCTGATTGGTGGTGTCAATTGGCATTGGATAGATGTTGTTTGCTGGATCATCGCGCAAAACAACCCCCTTTGAATCAGCCAGTCTTTCGCGCCATACATCCAGATCGACTGGCTTTTTGCATTTTACGGTGATCGATTCGGAATGAGAACGCCATACAGGAACGCGCACACAGGTGCAGTTCACATTCAGTTTCGGGCTGTGCAGGATTTTGCGGCCTTCATTTTGCATCTTCCATTCTTCAGATGTGATGCCGTTTTCATCAAAACCACCGATCTGTGGAATGACGTTAAAGGCAATCTGGTAGGCAAAGGCTTCCGGTTTGGCCTTTTCATCCTTCAGTTCGCGCTCCAGATCCCCAATCCCTTTGACACCGGCACCAGAAACGGCCTGGAAAGTTGTACAGATGACCGATTCAATGTCATAGAGATCGTCAAGATCATGCAAAGCCATTAAGGCGATAATGGTGGAGCAGTTCGGGTTGGCGATAATGCCATTGTGTTTGGCAATATCCTGTGCGTTGATTTCAGGAACAACCAATGGGACGTCTGGATCCAGACGGAAGGCAGAAGAGTTGTCAATAACAACGCATCCAGCTTTCTGAGCCCAGGGCATCCACTTTTTTGTTACATCATTTTCGCAGGCTCCCAGAACGTAATCCACGCCCTGAAAGGAGTCTTCAGTCAACTCTTCGACGATATGACCGTCAATTTCTTTACCGGCAGAACGGGCCGATGCTAAAAGCTTTACGTTTCCTTCAATCTTCTGCTCTTTGAGACATTCAAGCATCTGTCGGCCGACAGCGCCTGTTGCTCCTGCAATCGCAATGGTTTTCATGCTCTTTTTTCTCCTTGTTTGTCTGAGTCTGGCTCAGATTTTTTTCATCACGTTTTTTGTGTTTTTTGTATTTTGATCTGATTGTTTTGGATTGGAACATGTGGTGTTGAGTCAATTCTGGCTGGCCATCTTCTGACTGGAAAAGGCAGAAGGGACAGAGCAGAGTGGCTGGAGGGATCTATTCCGTTTCAAGGGCGACGTTGACCACTTCGATAAAAGGTTCAACTTCAACCGGGCGGATCTGGGAATCATCCGGGTGGACGAATTCTTCATAGATGACGCTGATGGTCCGGGAAAGATCTTTTTCATCCACCGCGATGGTGATGTTGATCTCGTTGGAATCCTGGGCAATCATCTGAATGTTGATTCTTTCGCGGCCTAAAGCTTCAAATAAGCGGCCGGCCATGCCGGGCTGATGGGACATGGAATTGCCAACGGTTGAAACCAGCGCAATGTGTTCCTGGACTTTGATTTCATCCGCATGGACTTCCTTTTTGATCGCATGCAGGATTTCGTACAGGCTGTCATCCACTTCTGCTTTCGAGACGATAACGGTAAAGGAATCAATGCCGCTTGGAATGTGTTCAATGGAAACATTGAAGCGCTCTAACACGGACAGGACTTTGCGCATATAGCCGATTTCGTTGGACATGTGCTTTTTGTAAATATAGATCGACAGAAAGCCAGGCTTTCCGGCCAGACCCGTGATTGGATATTTGCGGGGCACATTCGAGGTTTCCTGAATGATGGTTCCGGCATCGTGCGGGCGGTTGGTATTGAGGATGTGAATCGGGATATTGCTTTCCTTGACCGGGAAGACTGCTTCTTCATGCAGGACAGAGGCACCCATATAGGAAAGCTCACGCAGTTCAGAGTAAGTAATGTGGGTAATGGGTTCCGGGTTTTTGACAACACGGGGATCGGCCATCAGAAAGCCGGAAACATCCGTCCAGTTTTCGTAGACATCGGCATCAAAAATATTGGCCAGAATCGAACCGGTAATATCACCGCCGCCGCGAGAGAAAACCATGATTTTGTCGTTGGAAGACAGGCCATAGAAACCAGGGAAGACAAAGCGGCTGGTCGTATTCATCACCGCACGCAGCCTTGCACGGGTGGCATCCCAGTCGATGCTTTTATCATGGTTGATCCGGATGACATCAGCTGCATCCACAAATGGATAGCCAAGATATTCAGCCATGAGTCTGGCACAGAAGTATTCACCGCGGGAGACGATTTCATTTTGGGTCATGGTCTGCAAACGGGCATACATTTCATCGAGTTCGCGTTCGACTGGATAGTTTAAGCCAAGGCTTTCTTTGATTTCGGTAAAGCGCTCCTTGATCAGCTTGAAGACATTGCTCGCATCGACATGGTACTGGCGATGGGCATCGAGCAGATAGAGCAGGTCCGTAATTTTGGAATCACTGGAATTGCGCTTGCCTGGCGCGGACACGACCACGAACCGACGGTCCGGATCGGATAAGACAATGTTTTTAACTTTTTCAAACTGGCTGGCGCAGGATACTGAAGAGCCGCCAAATTTCGTGACTTTTAAGGTCATTTGTTTTTCCACACTCCTATCATCATTTCCGGATCACGATCGCGTAAGGGCTCAAGCGAGTCGAGTGTCTTGTGCGCAATCAACCAGTATGCGCCAGACGGACCGGAGAGATCTGTGTTTAAAGTTGTATGACTTTTTTGGTCAGGATGCATCATCAGATTGGATTTATTTTTGGAATCGCTTTCCAATCGTTCGGCTTTTTGACATTTTTGCGATGGAATTTCTGCATTGTCAAAGCGGATGGCGGTTTCAAATCCCTCAATTTCGTGCAAGGAAAGGGTCGGATCAGATGGCCGGACAATCCAGTCTGTGCAGATCAGAGTCTGGTTGAGTGTGGAACTTTGATTGAGATGGATCGGCCGCATACGTCCATCCACGGCATCGAGCGCATCGGCGACCAGTGCCTGCGCGGTTGCAAGACCGCCTGCGCCCTGGCCATAGTAGCCAAGCTTGCCAAAGCTGGGTCCATAGACCAGCTGGGCATTGTAGTTTTCCTGAACGGATGCAAAGTAATCCGTCTCTGGTACAAAAACAGGAGCGATCAGGGATGCATGATGGTTGTCCTGGCGCTCAATTCTGGCAATGTGGCGGATTTTGCGGCCGTTCTTTTTGGCCAATGCGATGTCCTGATCGGTGATTTTCGAGATGCCCAGCGGTTTGGGAAGATCCAGAATGGGCGCATGGGTGAGCAGGGAAGCGGCAAGCAGGGTCTTATACCAGACATCAATGCCTTCGATATCGTTTGTCGGATCCGCTTCGGCATAGCCTTTGGCAATCGCATCTTGCAGGGCATTTTGAAAAGAAGTGCCATTGGCTTCCATGCTGGTGAGAATATAGTTGCTCGTTCCATTGAGAATCCCTTCAAAACCAGTCAATTGTTCAGCGCGGGAGAGTTTAAGCAGGGCATCGAGAATGGGAATGCCGCCGCCAACAGTTGCTTCAATGGCAATTTTTCCGCCATGCTGGCTGGCCAGTTCAAGATAGTCAGGCAGATATCTGCTCATAACAGCCTTATTGGACGAGATCACCGTCTTGCCCTGTTCAAGGGCTGTGCGAATCAGGGTGTTGGCCGGTTCCAGTCCGTTAAGACATTCAAAGACAAGATCAATGGCTGGATCGGAAACAATTTCCTGGCCGCGGCTTGTGAAGTACGGTTCGTCTGCCTTGGCGGGTCGGACAAAGACATGTTTCATGTTGAGATCGGGATGATCCTGACAGAGGCTTTCAACGCTTCTGCCGACGGTTCCATACCCTAAAAGGACACAGTTCATATAGACTCCTTGTAGTTTTTTTTCGTGATTGATGCTGATTTTTCAAAGCAAAGCGCCTGATTTTTCTGTCGCTTCAGGGCAGATTTTTTTGTCAGGTCTGTCTGGACAGTTTATCCTTGAATTGCTCTGAATGGTCCTTTTTGTCTTCTTTTCGAAGACATAATGGCTGCTTTGGATAAAAAAACCAGTTTGTCTCATTTGTTTTCAATAAATTTTCAGCGCTTTTACAACGTTTTCCTGCCGGAATTGTTCTCTGTGTAAAAACACTTGTATTTAAAACTTGCACATTGTATCATAGGGCATGTGCAAATTCAAGGAGTGGAATTTATGGAAGTTTATTACCAGTCAACCAGACAGAATACCCATGGAATTGAAGCCAAAGCGGCTGTTCTCCAGGGGATTTCACCAGATGGCGGATTGTACGTCTGGCCAAATCTTGGTGAAGAAAAACTGGATTTAAATGAAGTGTGCAAATCTGATTACAAAGGCATTGCCAGCATGGTCTTTAACCGGCTTCTTTCCGGCTACAGCCAACAAGAGCTGGAGGAGTGCATAGACAATGCTTATTCTCATACATTTAAAGTCGACCAGCCCGACACGATTACCCCGCTGGCAACGGTAGGGGATGTTGAGGTTCTTGAACTGTTCAGAGGACCAACCAGCGCATTTAAAGATGTGGCGCTGACGATCCTGCCCTGGTTTTTATCCAAGGCGCTGGCGGCCACCAATAAAAAAGCATTGATTCTGACCGCAACCAGCGGCGATACCGGCAAGGCGGCCATGTCTGGCTTCCAGGATGTCGACCATACCGGAATTTGCGTCTTCTACCCGGATGGTAAAGTTTCAGCGGTCCAGCAAAAACAGATGGCCAGTCAGCCTGGCAAAAATGTTCGGGTCTTTGGCGTTCAGGGCAATTTCGATGATGCTCAGAGCATGGTAAAAAAACTGTTTTTAGATGAAGAGTTGCGTGAGCGTCTGGCCAGAGAGCAGATTGTTCTTTCCAGCGCGAACTCGATCAATATCGGCCGGCTGATTCCGCAGATTGTTTACTATTTTGATGCGTATCGTCAGCTTGTCTGCAAAGGCAAGATTGCCATTGGTGATTCTGTTTCCTTTTCGGTGCCCACCGGCAACTTTGGCGATGTCTTGGCCGGTTATTATGCTTCGCTGATGGGACTGCCCGTTGAAAAATTTTATGTGGCCAGCAATGCCAACAACGTTCTGACTGATTTCTTAAAGACTGGCGTCTATGATCGCAACCGTCCATTTATTCAGACGATCTCGCCAAGCATGGATATTCTGATTTCTTCCAATCTGGAACGCCTGCTTTACTATGCTTCGGGTAAAGAGACAGACAAAGTAGCCGGCTGGATGAATGATCTGGCAACAAAAGGTTTCTATGAACTCGACAAGCAGACCAAAGAAATCATTCAGTCAATGTTTAAAGGCGGCTATTACGAGGATGAAGCCCTCAGAAAAACCATCAAAGACACCTATGATGCAACCGGCTATGTGCTCGATCCCCATACGGCAGCTGCCTACGCCTTAGCCAAAGAAGCCAGAAAAGACTCGAAGGTTCCAGTGATCGCGCTGGCAACGGCCTCCCCATATAAATTCACGCAGGATGTTCTCGAGGCCCTTGGAATCAGTCAGGAAGATCCATGGAAAGCCATGGAACAGTTATCGGCCATGCATGACGATCCGATCCCGGCACCGCTTGCTGCTTTGCAGAATGCCCCGATTCTTCACGATGCTGTGATCGCTCCCGAAGAGATGAAAGAATCCGTAGCCGCCAAGGCACTGGAGATCTTTCAATGATCACCGTCCGGACTCCGGCAACCAGTGCCAACTGTTCGATTGGCTTTGACTGCCTGGGCCTTGCGCTGGACTGGAAATCAGAGATTTCCTTTGAACCGGCCGAAACCCTGAAAATTACTGGCTGTCCGGCAAAATATGCCGGTGAAGATAACCTGGTGTATCAGTCCTTTGTGTATACGTGCAAAGCCTGCCATGTCGAAGTTCCAGGGGTGCATATCCATATTGATTCGGATATCCCATTTGCCAGAGGCCTTGGATCCTCCTCCCAGTGCATTGCAGCCGGGATTTTAGGTGCTGATGCGCTTTTGGATCTGCATCTGGATGATCGGCAAAAACTTGATCTGGCTACTCAGATTGAAGGACACCCCGACAACGTTGCTCCAGCTTTGCGCGGCGGGTTATGTTCCTGTATTTCCACAGGCAATACGAAAGATGGAAATCAGGAAATTCTGCCTGTTGATTTAGGAGCACATGGCTGGCATGTTCTCGTTGTGATCCCCGATTATGAAGTGAGCACCAAAGAAGCCCGCAAAGTGCTGCCATCTTCCATTTCGCTGCACGATGCAGCGAAGCAGGTGGGACATGCGCTGTTGTTTGAATATGCCTGGGTACATGGGGATGAAAACCTGTTGTATGAAGCCTGCGTGGATGTTCTCCATGAACCAAGCCGAAGCAAACTGATCAAGGATTATCCTGACCTTTACGCTCTTGCCAGAAAAGACAGGATTCCCTTCTGGATCTCTGGATCTGGACCCACTATGGCCTTTGTCAGTCAGAATGAAGATCTGCTTCGCAACCTGCAGCACTACTTAGCCTGCCGCGAAGTTCTTGAAGAGATGGACAGCCATCTGAAACTGCGCCTGTGTAAAGTCAGTGATCAGGGCGCGGAGGTCACCTATGGATAAGTATTATCTGGTCAGTTCCGATATTCTTCCGGATGTCATTGAAAAAGTGGTCGAAGCGCAGAATCTTCTGCGTACCGGCAAAACAAGAAGAATCTGTGAAGCCGTCAAAATGGTCGGCATTTCCCGTGGAACTTTTTACAAATATAAAGACAGCATTTTCCCTTTTGAAGCGGAAAATACAAGCCGCAAAGCCATCATCACACTGGTCATCCATGATGAAAAGGGTGTCCTGTCGATGATTCTGACACGGATCGCGCAGCTCAACTGCAACGTTCTGGCCATCAACCAGACCATTCCGATCAACCGGGTTTCCAATGTCGTTTTGACACTGGACATTACGGATCTTCCTGGCAATGTTGAAGATCTGGTGGCCCTGCTCAAAAAACTCGACCATGTCAACAGCGCTTCGCTGGTCAGCGTTGAGTAAGGCAGAGAGAGAATGAACCTCAATCGAATTCTGTCGTTTCAGTTTGGCATTTTCTTTCTGGTAGCCATGCTGTTGTCTTGCGTAAGCTCGGTTGTTTTCGATCACCAGTTCTATCTGGACCTGTATGAGCGGATTCATCTGGCCGAAAGGGAAGCTATCAGTTCATCCGATCTGGAAAATTCGATTTTCATGATGACCGATTTCGTTGAAGGAAAGCGCGATGATCTCAACGGTACAATCACCTGGAAAAATCAGGTCCAGCCGACCTTCAACACCAAGGAAATCCGCCATATGAAGGATGTCCGCACCCTGTGGCAGCGAGCGTATTGGGTGATGGTGATCTCCTGGATCTTATGCATCCTTGCCGCCATTGGCCTTCTGGCCAGAAACAAGCTGGCTGGACTTTATGATCTGATGCAGGGGCTGCTCGATGGACTGGCCTGCTTTGCGGTCGTGCTGGTTTTCTTTGGCTTCTGGTGGTTCATTGATTTTACCGGCTTCTGGACTTGGTTTCATACGATCGTCTTCCCAGGAAATATGGACTGGCTGCTCGATCCGGCAACGGATTTTATGATTGTGATCTGCCCGGAAGAAATGTTTTCGTCCATGGTTTTTCTGATTGCCAAAAAACTTTTGGCCGGACTGGCTCCAGTTGCGGGGCTGTGTATTCTGGCCCGAAAGACTTTGCCGATTTATCTTGAGGTCCATGATCTGGAAACAGACAAACAGTTGTCTGTCTGATCTGGCCTTTAACCTTTCTTTCAATATCTTTTGTCAAACAAGCCCTGGTTCGTTGAGTCAGGGCTTTCTTATTGGCAGATATGAAAACAGGACAACAGGCGAATGGACAAGAAGAGGTGCATTCAGACTCCGGCTTTGATCAGATGAACAGACAAACCAATGAACAGACAAAAAGCCTCATCCGAAGACGAGGCACGATTGGCAAAATGAGAAGAGAATCCCAAAATGAAATTTGAGGCTTAAAGCACGTGGTAGGCCTGGAGCAGTTTTTCAACATCAGTATTCTTGATCAGGCTGAGCACTTTATGCAGTTCGAGTTTTTCGATCCAGTTGAAGTGCATCTCGCTTAATGGACGACCGTCGCGCAGACTGACGGCTGCTTTGAGCAGGTCACGGATATCGTACTGGCTGCCCCAGACTTCTGGAACACCACGGTCGATATTGAATAACGTATAGACAGCTTCCATGCCTGTACGCATTGCGTATTCAGTTGTGAAGACAGTGTCTCTTGGTGTTTCGACGAATTCACCCAGGAAGGCGAAGTTTTCAGCCCCTTCTGGCACAACCGCCGGACGATCTCCTTTGGCACGCGGCATGAAGTAAGAGGAGGCAAATGGCATCATGACTGGAATGGTGTTGGCCGAGTTGGTGGCGAGATCCTCAATCTGATCTTCTGGCACACCAATGTGGTAGAGCCATTCTTCACAGATTTCTTTACCAGTGCATTCACCCATTGGCTTCTTGATAAAGTCACCTTTTTCATCTGGAGTCAGACCATACAGCCAGACAAGAACCTGGTTTTTTGGCTGGGAATGGAACTGAGGCTGACGGTTGATTGTCCAGGACATCAGCCAGCCAGAGTCTTTGGCAGTGACGATGCCGCCGGTAACGACTTTGCCGGATAATGGATCACGTTTGGTGATCTTTTCGATGTAAGGCAGAATCTTGTCATCAAGGGTATTGACCGTAACGCCCATCCATTTGCATTCTTCTGGATGCGAGTAGAACTTTTCAGGATGACCGAAACTTGGATCCTGAGCGGCAATCCGGCGCCACAGATCGAAGGATCCGCCTTCTTTGATTTCTGGCAAGTATTCGCAGACTTTATCCTGTCCGCCGATCGAAGAGTTTTCAACGTTGCTTCCTAATGTAATGAACAGATAGTCGTTTTCACCCAGATCGAGCGTGGAGTCTGTCCCATCGTGACGTAAGACAACACTTACAGCCCGTTTTTTACCATCAGGCTGAATGTCAAAGTTTACATCCAGAACTTCTGTATTGAAGTGGAACTGGGCTCCATGGTCTTCCAGATACTTCTGCATTGGCAGAATCATGGATTCGTACTGGTTGTATTTAGTGAAACGTAAGGCGCTCAGGGTTGGCAGACCGTCAATATGGTGGATGAAACGAGTCATGTAGCGTTTCATTTCCAGAGCGGAGTTGCAGTTGTAGAACGCGAACATGGTGCGCCAGTAGAGCCAGAAGTTGGTATCGAGAACTTCTTCATCGAAGAAGTCGGTGATGCGTTTGTCCTCGAGTTCTTCATCTGGAGTCATGAAGAATTTCATCAGTTCCATGCAGCCTTTATCGCTGACACCAAACTTGCCATCGGTATGCGCATCTTCACCCTGTTTTTCAGTCACGCGGCATAAGGAGAAGTTAGGGTCTTTTTTGTTGAGCCAGTAATATTCATCCAGAACACTGACGCCATCGGTTTCGATGCTTGGGATAGAACGGAACAGATCCCACATGACTTCGAAATGGTTATCCATCTCGCGGCCGCCGCGCATGACATAACCATTTCCTGGATAGTACCAGCCATCACAGCCGCCGCCAGCCTGTGGGTCGCGCTCGAAGAAATGCAGATGATTTCCAGGCATCTGACCATCACGGATTAAAAAGCATCCGGCTGTCAGAGCAGCAAGTCCAGTGCCGACAAAATATGCGGATTTTTCATCAATGCCTTCCGGTTTTTCCGGACGGGCGAAAGCTTCATAGTTACCACTTGAATAGTACATAGAGTCCTCCTTGAATCAGACAATTCTTTGAACAGAGTCTTCGCAGCGATTCCTCTTTGAGAAGACCTCATCCGATCGGCCTGTTTGCAAAAATTCAGGCGCTTGGTCGACCAGGAGTGAGCGGAGTGTGCTTTGAAGACTGGTTTTGTTCTTGATGGTTGTAGCATACAAGGATTTTAAAGGATGGGATATAAACAGCCGGCGCCGGGTGATCAGATTTTTATCACTGAGGCCAAAGTGTAAAAAAAACAAAAACCGGAAACGAGAAGTTCCGGCTTAAAAGGCTTTATTTGAAGGGGAACGATCAGTTCGAAAGGCTTCAAGCGCTTTGGTGATGGAGCCGCGAATCAGCGTGCTGGTTCGTTCCACAATGTATTCGGGCTTCTCTTTCATCCCGGTTGCGATCCATTCGAGCATGGTGCCCACAAAGGAATACTGGTAGAACTCAGCAATAAAAATCTTGTCCTTTTCGCGCACCGTCATATTGGCGGCTCTTTCTTCCACGACCTCAAGCAGCAGATCGTTAACCACCCGGTTGAGGTATTGTTCGATATTCTCGCGGCGAACCGAGTGATAGACATTGAGTACGAATTCCTTGTTGTCGAGCACTCCATAAAAAATATTGAGATAACCTTCCTGCCAGGTGTCATAGGTATTCTTCTTTTTCAGATATTTGCGGGCTTCTTCCTGACAGGTCCATTCCAGCAGATCATAAATATCCTGGAAGTGATAATAAAAAGTCATGCGGTTCAGACCACAGTCTTCGGTAATATCCGTAACGGTAATTTTGTCGAACGGCTTTTGAAGAAGAAGTTTCTTCAGTGATGCGCTTAAGGCATTTTTCGTGATTTTTGACATGGAAACCTCCCTGAGAAGTCGAGAACAGGATCAGCTGGTCATATACAGGACCATGACCTTCGGATCCGTTGATCCGCAAGTCTTTGCGGATGGAAACAGAAAAAGTATATCCAAAAGCCAAACTCTTTCAAAAGCAGAATTTTTTCAAAAACAGTTTGATCGGGCTGATCAGAAAGAACAAGACCAAAAAGAAGCTGGACGGGCGCACAAGCTGGAAAAACTGTTACAATCAACTCGAAATTTGGATCTGTCCAGAAAAATCGATTCATTCAGAAATGGATCTGGAAAAGAGGAAGTCTATGAAATCATTCATTCTTGCCAGTCAGTCACCAAGACGAAAAGAACTGTTAGGGAAGATTCTGCCTGAATTTGACTGTATTCCTGCCAAAGGAGAAGAGATCTTTGAAGCTGGAGCCATTGATCCAGCTGTTATGAAAGTGGCAGCAGCCAAGGGAAGAGAAGTCTTTGCGGATCATCCGGATGCGATTGTTTTAAGCGCGGATACGATCGTGGTGGATGGCGATCAGATTTTAGGCAAACCCAAAGACAAAGAGGAGGCCAGCAGGACTCTCCATCGGCTTTCTGGACGCTGGCATGAAGTCAAAACCGGTGTGGCTTTATTTGATGGCGACAGACTCCGTCAGCAAGTCGTGACCACTCGTGTTCATTTTCGCCAGCTGAGCGATGAAGAGATTGAAACCTACGTGCAAAGCGGGGGTCCGTTAGATAAAGCTGGCAGTTATGGCATTCAGGATGTCGATTTTGTGGATAAACTGGATGGATCTTTCAGCAATGTGGTTGGTTTGCCCATGGAACTTGTCAAAAACTGGCTTGAGAACTTGCTATAAAGAGCGGTCTCTATGTATAATAGGCAACGGATTTTCCCGAAGCGATTCGAAACGGGCATAAGCCTGTATCGACCCTTTCGATTCTCGAATCCGGCGATCAAAGAATCAGGATTAAAAAGAATTGAAAAAAAGGGTTGCAATGGCTCGGAAAATATCATATAGTAATCAAGCAGTCGCCGATATAGTATAATGGTAATACACGTCCATGGTAAGGATGAGCTCGTGGTTCAATTCCGCGTATCGGCACCATCTTGAATTCTTCACCGGGTACCCTACCCGGTTTTTCTTTTGTCCGACCAGCAGCAGTCATTGCTCTGGCCGTTTTTTTCTGGCCGAATTTTCTTCATCAGTCTAAAGGCTGGCAAAAAGAGTTAGATCCATCTGCGACAAACGTATAGACAAACTTATATTTGAAACTCCCGGCAGAGATAGACAATGCAATCGTAGAAAGAGAAAGACCATATAAGCGTAAAAAGAGAACGACTATACGAGCGTAAAAAAGATGCGACGATTCAAAAATGGACAGGATTGGGCTGACAGCTGGCCAGTTTGGAAAAGCAGGAACTCTTTTCTTACAAGTGATGCACTTTTCCATAACTCTGGTATATCGTAGAAAGAAAAGAAGATGAAATGCCAAAGCGGCATTTTCTTTGAATGGTCTTCTTCACCCCGCCCATTATCTAAAAGAATTTACACAATACAGACGATGCATAAATAAAGCCATCCTGCCCTTAGTGCCCAAAGCAGATTTGAAAGGACAGGGGGATGGTGGAAAAGCAAGGAGACACGGCCGTTTTGTGCAACGAAATTCTAAGGTGATCTTCATGGTGAAAACGCATAAAATCCATACAATTTTGAGACGGAAGTGAGAAAACGAAGACCAAAGGTGTGCATATACTGTTGAAAATAATAGCTGGTGTTTAAAATAATATTTATGTTGTCAGCCTGCATGTTCAGGCCTCAAGAATACAGCTGTATGCGATGGAAAAAGAAACCTGGACGATCAGGGGGCCATCGTTAAATCTGGAAGATCATTCTTCCGAAAATGAAATGAAAAGATCAGAAATCACACTGCTTTTTCATGCCTCCAAGCCTGAATTGGCTCTGGATTTGGAAGCAGGAGAAAGCAGAGCGCGTGTCTGGCAAATATCTTTTGTCTCCATACCCTGTGCCTGTTCTTTTTCATGTATAGCCAATAAGCTGAGTTTGACGGGTATGGTTGAATCTGCACGGTAGACAAAAGGAGTTTAATTATGAGTACTGTAACCAAAAAGGATCTGATTTCTCAGTTTTCCAAAGAGCTTTCTTTACCACTCAAAACTTCAAGTCTTTATGTCAACACAGTCTTTGACCTGATTACCCGAAATCTTGTTGAAGACAATGTCGTCGATCTGACGGGGTTTGGAAAGTTCGTTGTCAAATCCAGAGGCGAAAGGCCCGGCATGAGTCCGGTAACAAAAGAGCAGATTGTTATCCCTGCCAGCAAAACTGTGAAATTCACTTTGAAAAAAGGCTTAAAAGACGCTGTCAACAGTGAAGAAACTGTCACTGGCGATAATTCTGAAAGCAAATAGTTCAACAGGCTGATCGTGATATACTTGTACCATCTAATAAGACTTAGAGATTTAGATAGTAGAGGAAATCATGAATCAGCCTGTTTATGTTATTGGTCATAAACGACCAGATACAGATTCTGTGTGCGGCGCCATTACCCTGGCAGCCCTCAAACAGAAACTGGGGGAAAATGTTGTCCCAGCCCGTCTTGGACATCTCAATCCCGAAACAAAATACATTCTTAACAAAGTCGGAGTGCCAGCCCCGCTGCGACTGACAACCGCGAAAAACTCGCTGGAAGAAATTGAAATTGATGAAGCCATTCTGATCAACCGTCAGGATACCCTGCGCTATGGCTGGGATCTGATGATGAGCAACAATACGAAAACCATTTACGTCCTGGATGACAACGGAGACTTAGCCGGCATGGTCACCCTGGCCGACATTTCCAAAGTCCAGATGCAGGATCTCAACATCACCCGCAATCTTTTAAAAGACACGCCGGATGAAAACCTGCGCGACGTTGTTCATGGCAAGATTCTGTATAAAGGAACCCGGGCCAAGAGCGGCGATGTCCGGATTTCGGATAAGAAGATGATGGAACGGGATTTAACTGGAGCCATCATGGTGCTCAATGATCATGAAGATGACATGATTAAAGCCATGGCAAAGGGGGCTGCGGTCATCATCATTGCCGAAAACTTTGTGCCAAATGACTATATTTTTGAAATGGCCAAATCCATGGGTGTAACCCTGATCAGCACCCCGTATAACATCATGAAGATTATTCAGATGATTTATCGGGCAATTCCGGTCGAATTCATCATGACGCCAAAATCCAAAGCCATTGAATTCCATCCAACGGAATATCTGGAAGATGTTGAAAAGAAAATGCTTCGCACCCGTCACTCTTCCTATCCAGTGGTAGAAGGCAATAAGATTATCGGATCGGTTGCGCGTTATCACTTGTTAAAAGCTGAACCGAAAAAATTCATTCTGGTTGACCACAATGAATCCAAACAATCCATTGATGATCGCGATCAGGGAGAAATTCTTGAGATCGTTGACCATCACCGTATTGGTGACGTGGAAACCGCCCGTCCAATCGTATTTCGCAATATGATTGTCGGCTCTTCCAATACCATCATTGCGATGATGTATCAGGAATACGGAATCCAGATGGATCCAAAAATCGCCCAGCTTGTTCTGTATGCGATGATCAGTGACACGATGAACTTCAAGTCACCGACCTGCACCCCAACGGATATTTTCACAGCCCAGCGCATCGAAAAGGAATATGGCCTGAATGCAGCAGAAATGGCTGAAGATCTTTTCCGTCATACCGCAACAATTGAGGGCAAAGACTTCAAGGAAATCCTGTATCAGGACTGCAAAGAATTCGTTCTGTCCGGCATCAAGACAGCCATCAGCCAGGTGTTCATCTATGACTACAAAGATATCGATAAAATCCGCGATGACTTCAAGAAATTCATGGATGCTGAAGCTGAAAAACTGGGCATCAGCCTGTGGCTGATCGCCTTTACCAACATCGATGGCACAGGATCCAAATTCCTTGTTGCGGGGTCCGATGCCCATATTCTGGACGAAGCCATTCCAGAGTTCGAAAAGAACGGCTATGTTTCCCGCAAGAAGCAGATTGTTCCAGCTGTCGGTGCTGCCTTACGTTAGATTTGTTTCCCAGCCCAAAATGCCAGAAACTAAAAATAAAGACTCAAGTACTCTGCACATTCCATATTTCGAAACTTCAGACCGGTTCGCCGGTCTTTTTTTCGTGGAAGGAAATGGAAATGTGAAGGTGCGAAGACAAAATATGCACGACTTGGAAAAGAAAGCCAGATAAGGGTGTGGAAAAGCAAAAAGAGGACGACAATGACAACTTTTACAGGCGAGGTTTAAAGCAAGGATTGAAAGGGTAAGGAACTGTAGAAGAACAGTCAGCAGAAAGTAAGGGATAAAAAGCAGAGGAGAAAGAGAAAACAGGGGAGAAAGAAGGAAAAGGATACAAAAAAACGGACGATCACTCGTCCGAGAATTCTCAAATGGAGCAGATGAGGAGAATCGAACTCCCGTATCAACCATGGCAAGGTCGTGTTCTACCATTGAACTACATCTGCACAAATGGCGGTCCAAACGGGACTCGAACCCGCAACCCCCTCCGTGACAGGGAGGTACGCTAACCAATTGCGCCATTGGACCATTGAATGTTTTTTGATTTTCTGAAGCGTTATTCTTCAAAACAGCCATCGTTGACTGCTCCGCTATCTTAGCATATGGGAGGAGCCGAGCCAAGTTAAAAGTAAGAGAATACGCAAATAAGATAATGCTTTGATATTTCGAACACAAAATAGTTTGGATGTGTTTTGGATGTGGGGAATATCGGAAAAAGTGAGGTTTTCCCTTTCTTTCTTTTGAATGGAGGACGAGGCTGGACTGTTCATTGAGCATTGAACAGGGATTATTCTTGAAACACTTTTCAGGTGGGCATGGAAGAAAAGCTGAAAAATACCACTCTATTCAAATAATATAAAATAATGTAAAAATATTGGGAATGTAATGGTAATATTAATGAAACTTTAAACAATGGAGTTGTTATAAAAACCAATTGCTCTTCACGGCTGGTATTTTCAAAAAAACCTGAAAAAGCCACGTTCCGGCTCTCATTCAGTCCTGGTCTGGCAGCAGTAAAGAGCAAGACCTGTATCAGATAAGCAAGACCTGTATCAGATAAGCAAGACCTGTATCAGATACAGGAGGACGAATGAGATTCAGAATGCGTGGCAGAAGAACAGGAATACAGGAATATAAGAACGAAAGGATGAGGAAAAATGAAATACATTACCTTTTTAGGGTTGGGACCTAAAGATGGGTACAAAGAGCTGATTACTTTTTTTGAAAATGATGCGGAGAATATTTCCTGCACAAAACTGGTTCAGCACCATATTTATGAAAACTACAAGGATCAGATTGATCAGGTATATGTGTTCACAACTAAAGAATCACATGAAAGATATTTTGACGAATTCTGTCAGATCATTCCTGAATCCATCATTAATGAGATTCAGATTGACCAGAATATTACCTCTGAACTGTTTGTCGATCATCTGATTAACATACTCGATGATTCAGACGATGTAATTTTGGATGTTACACACAGCTTCCGAAAAATTCCGATTCGTCTTCTGTTTGCTTTGCGTTATGTCGAAGCAATGAAGAACGTCAGGATCAGAAGTGTTTTTTATGGGGAAGTAGAAAAGCAGAATACGGAACAGTCTTTCAGCATCGTGCACGACCTTGCTAAAGATTATCAGATGCAGAAAGTTACAGAATACTTATCGCAGTTTGATCGAACATTGATTATTCGCCGTGAAGACTGGAAGGAACTATCACTTGGCGATCAGACAATTGAAAATTTGATGGATGCTCTGGCGCAGTTTAATGAAATGACAGAGTTCTGCAATCTGGATGCAGCCGCTTCTACGGTATTACAGATCTCTGAAAAAGCCAAAGCAATTGTAAACAAGCGCGATAAAGCCTCAGGTGAAAACCCATATATTCTTTTGACGCCTTTGGCTAAGCAGATTCAGGAGAAGTTTGCCAAAGTCAGTCGAAACAACTCAGAGACTCAGAATTTAGTGGAAATCATCTGTGTCCTGCTTCAACATGAGCGCTTTCAGCTGGCAATAACATTTACAGATGAACTGTTCGGAAGGGAATTGATCCGTAATACTGTCGATCCAAATGCCAGAAGGTTTGATGCTGGACAGATCATCAAGCAAATTCATTTCTATGGATCGAAACGCGATAAGGAAAAATTCCCATACAACGCTACCCAATATCTGAAGGAAAAGACAGGGCTGCGGAAGGATGCGCACATTTGGGAGAATCTCTATCAGAGATTTGAGGATTGTTTTGAGCCGTATGGAGACAATATTCAGCGTCTTCAGTCCATCGTAACTATTCCAGGAAACGAAGAAGTCATCCATCATTTCAGCACAGATTGCCGAAATGTGGTCAACCATGCTTCAACTTCTTCTAAAACCAGAAATCTGAAAACGGATATAGAAAAGACGGTTTTAAAAATGTTGAATATCATCCAACAATTTGATCAAATCATAAAAATGTAACCCCTTTTTGAATTGTTGTGCTATATTGATCTACTCGCTCTGTCTGCCATAAAAACAGCTGTTGTGGTTGTCAGAAAGGATAGTGCGTTGCAGGAGGAGTCAAGGTGCTTTTGAACATAACAAACCATGCCAGCCAGTTCTGGTCGAAGTCGCAGACGGAAGCAGCCCGGCAACTGTTTGGAACGGTTATTGATCTGCCGTTTCCTCAGATTCAAGTTCAGATGACAGATAAGGAGATTGACGATCTGGTCGAAATCTATCTTAAGAAAGTGACCGCCTATGAAAATCCGACAGTTCTTTGCCAAGGAGAATTTGTTTTTACTTATCGCATGGTTCATGCCCTTCAAAAAAGAAAGATTCAGGTGGTCGCTGCCCAGGGAACTCTGGAAAGAGAAGAGTACCAGGATAAAGACCAGAATACGGTCAAGCGAACAATCTATCGGTTTGCCAGGTTTTTGAAGTACTGAACGGATTTCTTTTGCGAGTAGAGAAATCCCTTTATAGATAGGGGACGATTGGATGAATACAGTCTGATAACTGGAATCTGATGAGATTCAACTCTTCCAGATTTTAAGCCAGAAACACGGGGGATCTGACAGCCAGAATGCATTTGAAGCACTGTTTCGAAAGCTGATTTCAAAGATCGTTCTTCCAGTCAGTGCATCCCTGAGCAAATCGAAAAAAGAAGAAAAAAGAAGAAGAAAAAGTAGAAAGAGTAGGGAATGTTGTGAATAAGAATATTCTGACAGCCGCTTATGGAACGCTGCTTCACGATGTTGGAAAACCAATGCAGCGAAGCTACAAAAAGTCAGATTTAACCGAACAGGAACTGGATGTAACTCCGATACATCCACGAGGAAAATTCCATAGTCATCTTCATGCCGGATATACAAGCCGCTTTCTTCGACAGTATCTGGGAATGTTTGATGCATTTGAAGCCCAGGTCAGTTCTCATCATCTGAATGATCCGCGCGATCTTGCCACCTGGATTCGAAATGGAGATCGTATTGCGGCAGCAATTGATCGCAAAAGCAATGAACTGGATGATGAAGATCCAAACCAGAAAGTGAAACTCCAGCAAGTCAGACTGGCTTCGATTTTCAGGGAAGTCGATTTCGGCAAGCCTTCCAGACCAGCATGGTTTGAATTGTCTTCTCTGTCAGGAATGGGCGCCCCTCATGAACGAACAGAACCTTTACCAGATTTGTCTGTTGCCATTGCACAATATCAGAAACTGATGGAGTCGTTTTATCAGGAGGTCAAGAATTCAGAGGAACTGGGGAAAAATATCACTTCACACGCTTTGAATCGAATGTACGCTTTGTTTAATCAATACATGGTGATGGTCCCGGCATCAACGTATGAAAGTGGGCAGACCGCTGTGTCCTTGTATGATCATTCAAAGCTTGCCGCTGCCATTGCCGCCTGCCAGGCAACCGGAAATGATAAGACGTATCGAATGCTGGAATTCGATATGTCTGGGATTCAGAAGTTCATTTTTAAAGTGACTGAAGGATCGGATACAAAACAGAAAATTGCGAAGTCCTTACGCGGCCGTTCTTTGATGATCTCATTAATCACAGACATTGTGACGATGAGTTATCTGCATGAATTTGATATGCCACAGGTAAATATCATCTTCAATACTGGTGGCGGTGCATTACTGCTGTTGCCGGATAGCGATGACTTTGAGCTGAAAGTCCAGACAGTATCTGCGAAGCTGCAAAAGGATTTATATTTCATGTTTGGGACAGCAATCACATTTGTCTGGTCTTCAGTCGTATGTGATACAGAGGAGCTGAAGCGGTTCAAGATCGAAAAAGCCATGGATCTCAAAGCCCAGCTTGAAGAAGAAAAAAGCCATAAGTATGCTTCTATTCTTGGACCAGATTTCTTTTACAGACCAGCAGAGCATTCCACATGCTGCGAGCTTTGCGGAAGTTTATCAGACCAGTCAATCTGTAAAAACTGTCAGACCATTCTGGAACTATCGGATCTCCTTGTTCATCATGCTGATCCAGTTTTGCTTTTCTTTTTTGATTACATGCCAAAAAAGCCCAGCCAGAATTGTGTCGAACTGAAGGCAGGACCATGCACGCTTTGGATGATGGATCGCGCAACTGCAAAAAGGTATGCAGGAGAGTGTGAGTACATTGAATCGATGAATACGCCTTGGATGGGCCATACTCGTTTGATTGCCAACAGCATCCCTTTGAATCGGTCGAATGAGGTGATTGCTCTGGATGAAATCTGCGAGACACTTGTCGACGAGTCCTGGGGGGATCCCAAGCTGGGAATCCTCAAGATGGATGTTGATAATCTGGGATCTATTTTTGCCTACGGCCTGCCACGGGGAACAAGATCCTTGTCGAAATACCTCACCTTATCGCGTCTGATGGAAGTGTTTTTTGGACGGACTCTTGTTGAGATTTGTAAGGAAGTTTCAGAACAAGTCAATCCGGATATTGATGAACTCACTTCAAATGGAACGATGTTTTATATCAACTACGCAGGAGGCGATGATCTGGTTATTCTTGGTCCGGCTGCCGGTATTTTGCAGCTGACTCAAAGGATTCACCAGAAGCTTTCTGATTATGTCAAAAATGAGAATATTACTATCTCAGCCGGAATCTGGATTCAGAATCCCAAAGAACCAGTACGCTTTGGCATTCAGTCGGCTGAACGGATGCTTGAATGCTCGAAAGAAAGAGCCGACGCAAAAGGAAATCTTGTGAAAAACGGAGTCACACTTCTGGATACGACTGTTTCTTTTCAGGAATTTGAAAAGATTCTGGAGAATACCGAAGACTGGATTTCATGCATCAGTCGGGGCGCTTATTCAAGAACTGGGTTTTACCGATTGATGAAAATGATTGATACGCCTTCACGGATGGAGTTGTCACGAAGACTCCCCTTGATTTTGTACACACTGGTTCGAAATACAAAAGACAAGGGCTTTCAGATCAAGATGAAAAAACGCCTGAATGAGATTCTTCCTGTTCCTGATGGAAACAAAAGCCTCACTCCAGAAGAGATAGATTTAAGGTTTGAAAAACAGCTCAGCCAACTGGTTCTCGAAATGAAACTGGCTATTATGCAGACACGATCTAAGAGTTAGATCCATTTATTATTATGATATAAATACATCACGATCTATAAACATCACAGATTAATCGGAACAGTGAAGAGTAGACGATCGTTAAAGAGACGAGCGAATAATCGTAAAGACGAGATTAGGTGATCATTAAGGTGATGACCAATAAAGAAAGGAATCAGCTATGCAAAATTATCACAATGCAAACAGGCCAAATCAAAGGGATAACTTGCAGAATAATCGAAACAGACAAAAATTCGATAAATCAAAACCTGGAGATCTTTTTAAAGATGTCAAACAGATCGACCAGCCACTGATGGAAGAGTATGGAAATCGTCCTGAAATTTTCCTGGAAGGAGGACTGTTGTACGAGAATGCCAATAAAATTATCGGTCTGAAAACCCACCAGATCAGAAAAGTGCTCCAGGTAACGAAAGAGGCGCTTACGCTCGCCCATAGTTCAACCGATTTTTCGCAGGCTAAAAAGAAATTATTTGTATTGCTGCCAATGACGGCTTACAACGTTGGCCGCGCTCAAAAAGGTGAAAAGACAAGTTATGAAAGTTTCCTGAAGTTCATTTATGCCAATGTCAATCAGCATTCTATTACGACTGTAGACGATATTGAAATGTTCGATCAGATGATTACATCTATTGTGGCTTATCACAAATTCTTAGGAGGAAAAGAATAATGCTGAATAAGATCTTGAAACTGGAATATGTTATGAAGCTGGAAAGCGGCCTGCACATTGGTGGCAGTGAAGACTCTTTCGATATTGGAGGGGCGGATTCAACGGTAATCAAGAATCCACTCAATAATCGTCCATATATTCCTGGATCCAGTCTGAAAGGAAAAATCCGAGCCTTGCTTACGCAAAAATACGGCGCACTGATTCAGAAAGGAAATGAAAAATATTCGCTTGAAATTTCAGATCCGACTTTAAAATGCATTTTTACCCCACTTGGCGACGGAAGTGAAAAAGAGGGTGTTTTGCAAATCAGCCGAGCTATTTTCCGTGACGCTACTCTTACAGAGAAATCAGCCAGAGTGATTCAGGATTACTTAGGAGAGGGAATATTTACTGAAATTAAAGCAGAGAACTCGATTGACCCTTTAAAAGGAAAGGCTTCAAATCCTCGATTTATCGAGCGAATCCCAGCGGGGGCTTTGTTGGAAGGGGAAGTCATTCTTCAGGTTTTTGAAGGGGATGATGAAGAAAAGATGAAAACATACCTTCTGGAAGGACTGAATCTTCTGGGTATGAATTACCTGGGTGGAAGTGGGACAAGAGGATATGGACGCATCTCCTATCCAGATGGATTGGAATTTAAGGAAGTGATTCTGTGAAACTGTATCGCTTGACATTCTGTGCTGATGGGCAGATTACTCGAATTCCAGATGCACAGACGATCTTTGGTGCTCTGTGTGCAGCTATTCAGATGAAGGATGGGCAGCAGAAAATGGAGGAGTATATTCATTCGCTGAAGACTCACCCCTGGTTTGTTCATACTTCCATGTTTCCGAAAGGACTGATTCCGGCCAGCGCAAAACCACTTCTTTCATTAAGCGAACTGTCTTCTGTGGTAGGCAGTCTTTCCAATGATACGAAATTGTCTGTCCTTTCTGATTTCAAACGTCTGAAAAAATTTCAGTATATGACTGAATCGGTTTTTGAGCATTATATTTTGCAGGGAGATTTCGCTGGCCTGAAACAGAAATTACTGAATTCGGATCAGATCAGAATTCAGCAGAGTGGAAGTCTGTCCATTCTTCAGGAGTCGAAAGATAATCCCTCTCCTTTTTTGGCTAGAACGATTCAGCAGACGCGCAGCGGAGCCATCGATATTCAGAAAGATAAAGATTTGTTTTATCAGAAACAGATGTATCTTTCTGAATCTTCGGAGTTGTGTGTATTTGTAAAAAGTGACTTAGATCCTGAGCAGTTCTGCCCCTATTTCAAGATGCTTGAATATACCGGAATTGGACCTTATCGGTCTTCGGGTTTGAATCTTTTCAGACTAAAAAAGGTGGAAGAGTATCATTTCAACCTGCCTCAGCAGGAACCGTATGCCTTCCTGTTGAGTGGATGTATTCCTGAACAGGGTGAGTTTAACTTTGATCAATCATTTTACAAAATCGAGACTTCCAGTTTTCGAGGCTCATTTTCCATTGTCGGCAACGCATTTACGGGAACGTTTTCCAAACTGAAGGAAGGAAGTTTGATGAAGACTTCTCAGAAGAAAGACTGGTACGGCCAGCTTATTCAGGTCGAAGTCAAAGGAAAGAAACTTTACCATTATGGACTGGGGGTAACAATATGAATGAAAATCGAAAGACTAAAGTCACCATTCTTACTCCGGTTCATGTGGGCAATGGCGTGAATGTTGAACCGGTTTGCTATCTTTGCAAGAACGGTGTTGCTTCACGGTATGCAATTGAAGATTTATTAAGCAGTCTGCCCGCAGAAAAGCTGCTTGATCCCGCCAATTTAAATCGATTAGCAAGAGGATCTGACAGCAAACGCGATTTCTACTCCATTTTTAATACCCGCTCTGTTCCAGAAGCCAAACCTCTTTATTGTCTTGACTGGTATGAGCCAGAAACTTTACAGGCTTATCTGAGCAAAAGCAAAGGAAACCGAAAAGCGGGATCATTGGAAGTTGCGGAACAAGTAAAAGCTCTCAACTTACCGATTATTCCAGGATCCACGCTGAAAGGAGCGATTGAATGCGCATTTAAATATACTTTGCTTAAAAAGAACTACGGTAAAGTATCAAAAAATCTGCTGACGTTCTGTCAGTCGGTGAAAAAAACGACCCCCTCTTTGTTTTATCTTCAGCTGATTTATGGCCTGGATCAGAAGCAGGCCAGTAAATACGATGATTTCGTCAGGGATCTGTATGGTTGCCTGCTGGTTCAGGATCTCTCATTTCGCTCTATGGAACTGCTGGCGGTTGACCGATACTATTATGATCCAGCAAAGACAGAGTATTCCTGTGGACTGAGTGAACATATCAGCAGCGGCGAGGTTGCGCTGACTGAATTCCCTTTTAGGATTGATGAATTCAGAAAAGAACTGCTGGTAAAGAAATATCCAATGGATGCCATACAAAGAGAGTTGATTGAATCTTTCTGTTCTAAAGAAAAGCTCATTGAAGCCATTCGAACTTATTCTACCGACATGATTGAAAATGATGATCTTCCACCAGATCTTGATTTATCTGGATTGGGCAAGGTCAGAATGCTGGCTGAACAACAAAATACAAAGAAAAACAGTTTTGTAATGCGCCTCGGTCAGAACACAACATATTTTTTCAAAACTGTCAGTCGATTATTTTACCTCAATGATCGAGAACTTTTTGAAGAGTATTTTGGTCAGGTTTTTTCGCCAGCCAGTATGAAAGGAAAAAACGCTCCGGATCCTACTGACTTTCCCCGCACTTTTTCTTTTGCGGTAACTCCGACAGACCTATGGGCAACCGGATTTGTTTTGTTTGAATATGCTCACACGAACTGAAATCTGCCTGTTGTTTCCGCAAGGAGCTTGCTTTCACCAGGCTCCTTCCATTCTTATCTATCGCCAGATCCTGCGGCTGATTCACCGCATCTGCTGCATGCAAAAGAGCGAGCGATGCCAAGAATGCCCCTTAAGTTCGAATTGTCGTTATTACTGGATTACTGGAAGCCACTATAAAGGTTATCCTGGGTTTCTTTGTCCGAGTTCACCTTTTGAAAAAAGAAAGTTCAAACCGAAAGAGGAATTGAAAATCCAGTTGTTCTGGATTGGTTCTTGCGAAGAGCTGAAATCGACTGCTGATCTTGCACTCAGTGAAATGAAACAGACTTTGATGAATCAGTTCTTCTACCTAAAGAGCATTCGTCATGAACGGGTTCAGGAAAGCCTGATCAAAATATCCTCTTTAACTTTTATAACGCCAGTCAGGCTGCCGCAGGAATTCCATTCGCCATTGGCACTCACTGCTGAAATGAATGACTGGTATCAGAAATGGTACCAGACAGAGTTCTGCTTGAAATATGATCCAGAGAACCCTGCGCAAGGAGAATGGAAAAGTGGTCCGTACATTCGAATGGAGTCGACAGGGCTGCCAACCAGAAAAATAGCCATTGAAGGTCATACTGGAACTCTTGCTCTATCACAGCCTGTTGTATTGTCGAGTGGGTGGAAAGAGATTGGCCTGGGAAAAACAAATTGTATAGGAGGTGGAAAATTTGAGACTGATCATTCAATTTGATTCCAGCACATTAACCTTTCCAGTGAATTATCATTATCTGGTTCAGGGATGGATTTACAGCATGCTTCCAGAAGATGGATACTGTCAGTTTTTACATAACGAAGGATATCAGGTTGGCAACCAGAAATTTAAGCTTTTTGTCTTCTCAGACCTGCTGGGCCAATATGAGATTCATGGACGATCGATTACATTCCCTCAGGGTTGCCAGCTGGAGATTGGGTCACAATTCGAAGAATTTATTGAGTATCTCTACCAGTTTCTTTTGCAAAACAACCGAATCCTGCTTGGTACCCAGCAAGCTGTGATTAAATCTATTAAACTAGAGGATCTCCTGTATTTTTCAGGAAAAAGGGAAATGGTGATTAAAACAATCTCGCCTGTAACTGCTTACCGCACCATGGATAAACGAGTAGAGTATTTTAGTCCGGAGTCAGATGAATTCTATCAGGCGTGCGTGAATAATCTGAAAAAGAAATTTGCAGCCTGTAATTTGAAAATATCACCCGATTTTTCGATTAAAGAAGTGTGGTCTGCCAAGAAAAGACTGATCCGTTTTAAACAGACTTTTTATGTTTCCTACTCATGTGTTTTTACAATTGAGACTGATTATCCAACATTCGAAATGATTTGGAATACAGGTCTTTCTGCTAAAAGTTCTGCCGGATTTGGGATGATTACAGTTGTCCGTAATCAAGGTCAAAACAGACCCCGAAAAATTGTCGATCTCGATAAGAACTGATAAGTTGAGAAGGTTAAACAGGCATAGAAAATGGATGATTTTTATCTTTTCAAAAGTGGAACCATTCGCAGGAAAAATGGCTCCATCGTACTGGATTGTGATGATGAAGAAATTTTGATCCCTGTGGCACAGCTTCGAACTCTGAATGTGTTCGGGGAAGTGAACGTGAATAAGCGCATTCTGGAGCTTTTTTGGATCTTACGCAAATGTAGTTTTTAACACTAGTGATCAGTAGAAGCCTCTCATTCTGACTGTTTCTCATTCATGATCATTGTTTAAATGACCGTTTTGTCTTCCCAACGTGATTTTTCAATCCAGTCTGCTAACAAAGTTCTGGCATTTAATCCACCACACGTTATACTAGATTGGGCATAAAACTTATGGAACAGGTGTTCAATGTTGGCTCTGCCAAACATGGTACGTTTGACAAGCTTATAGCGGCAGTTGCCGCCTTCAACGAACCCGCTGCTATGCTCATAGGATATTGCGTTCTTGACCGGCGCAATATCTTTTTTTATGCCGTTTATAAAGCCTTGGATTCTACTCTCCTCATATTTGGTACAGAACCAGTCAAGTTTATCTGGATTGTCTCCCATCAATGTCTCATGGAAATCCTTCCAGAGCTGATCGCAGAATCTCACTGCAGGATACTTATCCAGAATCTGTTCGTACACTTTCGCAACTTCAGTCTCCTTCATCTTGTCCCGATCGCTGGTTACCATGTATTTCACGATGTCGTAGCGTTTGACCTGAACCACTTCAGTGCCCCTGTCATAGTCAAAAGGCTTTATGAGTTCGTCTTTGAGATGAGTATTCTTCATCTGATGAATATAATGCAAGACCGTACCATAACAGGCCTTGCATCCTTTAGATTGCAGGTATGAATAGATGACAGCGGGTTTATGGCCATCAATAACCATTTTATAAATTATATTGATATAGTTATCCATGTCTGTCTTATACTTTGGTCGCTTTCTAACCTCTTTTATTCCTTCAACTTCCTCTTCCGTCATCTTCAGGTATTTTTTTAAAGTCGGATAGGAGATGTCATATTTCTCCTGAAAATCCTTGAACTTAGGCTTCACGGTCTCAGCCCATTCTTTTCGCAAAGAACAGATCATTGCGTACTTATCAGAACAGACTTTTGCCTGTCTTTCATACTGTTCTGCGTAAAAATCGTCACTTTTGGCTTTGTCTTTGATGATCTGGCAGTTTGTTTCGGCAACGGGTGTATTGTCATATTCCACTTTTTCTGGAACAGCAGGCGCGGCTTTCTCTGTCTCAGGTTTTACTGAAGTAATCTCTCCATCCTTTACATAGAGTGTAGATGGAATTTCACACTTCAAAATATCCTTAATACGGCCTACAAGATTCTGGAATAAGTGGAAACGGTCTGCTATCTGAGTACAGTCTGGCAAGATCTCAGAAATCGCTGAAGCAAAAGCGGAAGCACGATCACGGGTTACAATCTTAACCTTCTGGTGTTTTTTCAGCCACTCCTTAAGTGCCTGGCCATCTCTTCCATCAAGCAGCGCAATAACCTGGTGCGTTTTCAGATCGTAAATAGCTGTGTGGTAGGTTCGCCCTTTTCTGGAACTGACGTCATCGACACCAATGGCCTTGATATCAGGGTTATCTACGATTGTAATGTTTTTGTAGATTCTGGTGATGGTATCATGGCAGACATCAATGCCCATGGACTGGCACACGTGTGCTGCCACATTTGCCGAGCAGAAGAGTGAAATAGACAGCAGAAAAACAGTAAGTTCGTCACTTTTCCGCTGATTAAAGCGGTATCCCTTGACAGGAAGCACAAAAGTAACTTTCTTACCATGCTTATTGAAGTAGACAAGGCGTTCCTGGCGAATATGAACATAAGCAGTCTGGCCTCCAACAGGCATGATCTGACAGATGCGTTCCTGATATCCATTTGTGGAAATACATTTTTCACCGTTTGGTCCACTGATTTTCCCGGTTTCTGGAGCATGAATACGAAAAAAGTGGAGGCAGCCATACTTGTCCCGATAATCCTGTCGGTCAGCATCTTTAATCAAATCTTCACCAAAGAGAGAGGACTCAATATCGTGAACAGGCTTATTCTCTTCGTGAATACGGATAAAACTCAGTTTGTTCATTGTCACCACAGTCCTTTCAGAAACCCCTTAAAGAGCATGAAGTTCTATGATAATGAAATAAACAATAATGAGCAATAAAGTTATTGATTATAGATGCTTAACAAACCTAATAAAGATAATTAATTTATTTAAATGATCAAAAAAGGGACTGTCATTGCGGACAATCCCTACTGATCACCAGTGTTAAAAACTACATTTGCGTAAGAACCGCTTTTTTACCACCATGGAATTTCGATATTGTTTTTTAACTACTATGGTCGATTGATCGGATCGTTTTTTCCGGTTTCTAAATCTCCAGTTGGAGATATTCTCAGTGCCCAGGCTATTGCGGTCAATGATTCAGGGCAATGCTGCCGTATAGCCTCTGTCATTCAGATTTACAGTCTCAATAACTGCTTATCAATTTTGAAATATTACCACAAGAAGGGAAGTATGACAGCTGACTCCATCATGGTCATTGAGGAAACACTTCAAGAGACTTCGCAATGCAATTCTGTTGAAGAAATTTTATTGCTGGAAGCCAGAGCCAAGAAGAATTACTACAAATGCTTTGACCAGATTCTGTCCAATACAGAGTTTAGTTTTGAAAAACGTTCGACCAGGCCACCCCAAAATGAATTCAATGCTGTGATCAGTTTCGGCTATCATCTTCTCTATGGAACTGTGCTGGCTGAACTGCATCTCAGTAAACTTTATCCGGAACTGGCATTTATCCATAGTGATCAGCGAAGCGGATACGGGCTGCAGTATGATTTGGCAGACATTTATAAGCCTGTTCTGGTTGACAGGTTATTTCTGGGCATGATACGCAGGCACCAATTATTGAAAACGGATTTTGAAAGAAGGGAAGATGGCGGAGTATATCTGACAGTAGATGGAATGAAAAAATGTGCCGCAGCGTATGACAATGAACTTCAAAGAAAAATCAAATATGGAAATCGGATGCGTTCTTATCGCTCGGTGATCCGCTACGATATCCACCAGCTTACGCGGCACCTGCTTGATCCGACTTATCCGCTGAAATTTTATAGTCATAGCTGGTAGCAGTAAGATAAACAGGAAGAGTTTTATATGAATATTATTTGTATTTACAATATTTCTGGACCACTTAGTACTAAGGTCATGAATATTCTTCGAAAATACTTGTTTCATCTTCAACGTTCGGTGTTTCAGGGGAAGCTTACTCCGTCAAAATTCAGAAAACTGCAGGATGAACTTGCTCAAATTAGTCTGAAACCTGAGGACCAAATTAGATTTTTCTTTACCTATCGAGATGAAGAATTATGTGAAAAGACCTTAGGAATGCCGAATAAACCGAGAAATATCATTTGACTTTTTCGACTGACAGGTCAAATAAGGAAGTAAAACCACCTTAGAAATTGACTAAGGAATTGCGTAAAAATAAATCCCAATTTATTCAGACTTAAGCCCCTTGATTATATAATTCCAATGTGCTTCATTCCCGAAATGTGTGATGTCGATTTTGGACATTTCCTCATCCGATACCTTTTTGCCAATTGGATATTCGTGATCGTCTACAACGCATTTAACCTTCAGTCCGGTTTTTGTCGTTGTTGAGCTGATAAGCTCAACTACTGTCTCGATATCATAAAGCGGTTTGCCCTCCCAGTTTCGGGTGATATAACAAAACAGCCGATGTTCGACCTTGTTCCACTTGCTTGTTCCAGGAGGAAAATGGCTGACCCAGATCTCCAGTCCTGTTTCTTCAGCGAGTTTAGCCAGATCTTCTTTCCATAAACGGCATCTGCTTCCGTTGCTTCCTCCACCATCACAGTTGATGTATAGGCGCTTTGCATTTGGAAAGGTCGGTTTTCCGACAGTATTCCACCATCTGCGGATACTTTCTATGGCAAAATCACTCGTATCGTGATCTGTTCCCAGATTTACAAACCCTGTATTGTTATTGAGAAGATAGACCCCATAAGGATTGACCTTTCCAAGTTCTTTATCCAGAAAGTCATGGTCCAAAACAAGTCTGGGATCATGAGCCGGCCGGTATTCCGTACCGTTATTTTTAAAATTGCCAAGGTTCTCTTTCTTCTTTGTATCTACAGAGATGACTGGGTCCCCCGCGTCAAGGAATTCTTTGACGGTCGCGTTAATCGTCTGAAACTGTTCATCACGGTTTGGATGCGGTTTGCCTGCCTGAAGCATCTTCTTGTTGTTCTGACGGCTATATCCTTCTTTTTCAAGGAGAATGCCAACTTCAGAAGGGGAGACAGAAATCTGATATTCTTCCATGAATTTTTCGGAAATTTTGGATTCAGAAAGAGTGGTCCATGACAATGGATTCATCGGATTGCCATAGGTATGGTCGTCAATGATCATATGAAGGTCATCCAAAATCTCTGGGTGATGGTCTATGACCGTTTTACGGCCTGATCCCTTGAGCCTTTGGCGTCCCTGCTCTGGAGTTGGAACCTCCCCATGAAGTTCTTTTCTGCCCCGCTCAATCGTTTTAGGGTCAGTATGGGTAACGGTTTGGACATAGTGCTGAGTTCCGTATCCACACTTTTCGCAGATCCAGGCAAGAGCTTTTCGATTTGTTGGTTCATCAAAGCTGTCCTGCATGGCATTGTAGAATTCAAGGTAGTAATTAACTTCATCACTGGGTTCGTAGGCTTTCTTCATTATCCATACCTCCAAAGGAAAACGAGTTCTTCGGTTAAAGTATAGAACGAATGGAAGCTAAAATCAGAAACACAGTTTTGTCTCAGTGGATTCGGTCGGACTGAGAAAATCAATTATGGGAATTATGTGTAGCATTAAATATGGAATTACTTTTACGAAGTTCCTAAAAAGCCTGTCAGTCGAAATAATTATGTTAAAATGTCGTAGTGCTCATTGGAATAGGTTTATATTTTGTCTCAGTAACGGAAAAATGGCGGAAATCACGAATAACATACTCTATTCTCTGGTTACGTATCGTTCTTATAAAGGTTCAAAACACATAAAATTCGGTTCATCATGCTCTTAAGCCACCTGTTACGTATCGTTCTTATAAAGGTTCAAAACTAAACTCCTCCAAATATTGTTTCATGTCGCTTTCCGTTACGTATCGTTCTTATAAAGGTTCAAAACTGTATGACACGTTTAAGATTCAGGCAAGTGATATGGCTGGTTACGTATCGTTCTTATAAAGGTTCAAAACTTTACATATGCGAGATCTTTAATAGCGCTAAGAAAAGCAGTTACGTATCGTTCTTATAAAGGTTCAAAACGATAGCCCCGCGGCAAAAGGCGCCCATCGCTTTGTAATGTTACGTATCGTTCTTATAAAGGTTCAAAACACATATCCGTTAGCCTTGGCAAAGTCCTCTAACTCGTGTTACGTATCGTTCTTATAAAGGTTCAAAACTCTCCTGTGATATCATGTCTCCCCTGAGGCACATATATGGTTACGTATCGTTCTTATAAAGGTTCAAAACCTCCAATGCCCGCCCTAACTTCATCGGCAGATTATCGGCAGTTACGTATCGTTCTTATAAAGGTTCAAAACTTGATGTCGGTTTCGGATGACTTTCTTGTGTCCCAGTTACGTATCGTTCTTATAAAGGTTCAAAACTAGACCTGGATTTACCATGATTCAGGCAGACTACAAAGTTACGTATCGTTCTTATAAAGGTTCAAAACAAGCTGGTGACGGGTTGCTATACTGTGAGCTGTCCCATGTTACGTATCGTTCTTATAAAGGTTCAAAACCTTATTTCTCCTTTGTGTAAATAAACTTGATTAAATGTTACGTATCGTTCTTATAAAGGTTCAAAACCTTTAATTTCAAAATCTCCAAAAATCATTTCTCGCTCGTTACGTATCGTTCTTATAAAGGTTCAAAACTACCAATCAGGCGCAACGTGGACTGTACTGGAGGCAACAGGTTACGTATCGTTCTTATAAAGGTTCAAAACTCTTTAGTTCTTTAATGTACATGTTGAGCACTTTTTCTGTTACGTATCGTTCTTATAAAGGTTCAAAACCCTGGTACTCCCTTAGTGTTTCTTTTTCTCTGTAGTAGTGTTACGTATCGTTCTTATAAAGGTTCAAAACTTGTTTCGTTGTTTGACATTAAATGTTTCCTCCAAAAGTTACGTATCGTTCTTATAAAGGTTCAAAACCATTTGCGGGATGGATTTCCAGCCTGTAAAGCAAGCGTTACGTATCGTTCTTATAAAGGTTCAAAACCGCGGTTTTTAATGCTTCATTGCGAACCTTTTGAATTGCGTTACGTATCGTTCTTATAAAGGTTCAAAACTGAGACAGCCTTAACCCAGATTTCGCCGATCATTGAGTTACGTATCGTTCTTATAAAGGTTCAAAACTTAACATTTGTTCACGCGTCATATCGATCCTCCAAGTTACGTATCGTTCTTATAAAGGTTCAAAACTCACAATTCAAGTCGTTTGTTTCACACAGAATTTGCTTACGTATCGTTCTTATAAAGGTTCAAAACATCCAGGAATTTGTATCCTTTGCCGGATTTCGTCTGGTGCTTACGTATCGTTCTTATAAAGGTTCAAAACTTGCAATCCTTCAATGACGCCATTCATGTAGCCATGTTAGGTATCGTTCTTATAAAGGTTCAAAACTGATGCCGCAAAAGATGCCTATGACGATCAGTATGACGGTTACGTATCGTTCTTATAAAGGTTCAAAACTTGAAAGGCTTTTCTTTCTTTAAGCACATCTTTCAGGTTACGTATCGTTCTTATAAAGGTTCAAAACCAGATCGACATCAAAACCGGTCTGGAAGTTGAATACGTTACGTATCGTTCTTATAAAGGTTCAAAACTCGCTTGCTGATCATGCCGGCGTTCGATCTCCAACAGTTACGTATCGTTCTTATAAAGGTTCAAAACTTTCTGAATAGCTGCCCATTCCCAAAATTTGGACCAAGTTACGTATCGTTCTTATAAAGGTTCAAAACCATCTACCGTCCCGGTTCCTGTTTTTAAAACCTGAAGCGTTACGTATCGTTCTTATAAAGGTTCAAAACAATGAATCCAGTTTCAGGCATGTCCAGTGCAGTTGGATGTTACGTATCGTTCTTATAAAGGTTCAAAACAGGCTCTGGCTGAATTTATGAGGGAATTTATTCGAGTTACGTATCGTTCTTATAAAGGTTCAAAACCAGTACTTCATTAACTTTTGTTGTCATGGTTTTATCCTGTTACGTATCGTTCTTATAAAGGTTCAAAACGAAAGGAGCGGAAAATGAAAACGATTGGAGACCGAATTGTTACGTATCGTTCTTATAAAGGTTCAAAACATTGGAACAGGCATTGAATTGCCAGCCTGTTTATACAGTTACGTATCGTTCTTATAAAGGTTCAAAACTGCCATGGCCATCGGTATGGTAACCGACAAGTTTAAAAGTTACGTATCGTTCTTATAAAGGTTCAAAACGATAAACCCGTCTTTTTCAGAAAACGCCTTTTCATGTTACGTATCGTTCTTATAAAGGTTCAAAACGATAAACCCGTCTTTTTCAGAAAACGCCTTTTCATGTTACGTATCGTTCTTATAAAGGTTCAAAACCATTGCGCTTGTTTGTCAGATCGTTGATTGTTTCTTCGTTACGTATCGTTCTTATAAAGGTTCAAAACATAAAGGGATTTCAAGCAGATTTCCTGATTTTCCGTTACGTATCGTTCTTATAAAGGTTCAAAACACATAGGCAGACTCGATTGGCCCTGGATCAATAGCAAGGTTACGTATCGTTCTTATAAAGGTTCAAAACCATCGCTTGGTACTGAGTCCCCAGTTTCATAGTTGCGTTACGTATCGTTCTTATAAAGGTTCAAAACGAGTTATAATCATAGTCTTTTCCATACGCTTTACAATCGTTACGTATCGTTCTTATAAAGGTTCAAAACCATGTTCACGGATGTAGAGTCCACGCTTTGAGTCTTCAGTTACGTATCGTTCTTATAAAGGTTCAAAGGGAAAAACCACTTGTAAATCGCATCCATTTTCCTCGCTGATACATATTGTTCTTATAAAGGTTGAGAGAGACACTTAAATATTCAGAAAGCTGGGGTGCAGGGTGATCGGTGGTGGAAAATGTAAATGAAAAGGGAGTATCCAGATCAAGATTTGGGTCTGAAAGGAAAGATCTGTTCGGTTCACTGTACGAAAATTGTCTTTAATCTTAAGATGAGCTTAGTTCAGGACAATTTATTATCTGAAATCTTTAATCATGCGGATGTTCATATTCCAAATACAGGTATCTGTAAGCGGTTGTGGACAGTAAAGTTCTTTTCAAACTGGACAAAGTGGTCAGATCGACTGAAAAATGGCGGTATTCCAACTGGAAAGGGCCTTTCGGCTTAATGACTTTATTCTGTCTTTAAAAATAGGGATTATAATGAAAAGCACGCGCGATTGCGCCCAAAATGGCCTGTCCTGTATTTATGGACAGGTAATTTTTGCATTTTATTGCGATGGATTTCAGGCGCATGTTAATAACGGATAAATAAAGAAATACAGACAGAACAGTGAACAGAAGGAAAAGGAGAACCGATAGATCTATGAGTGTAGTCGATAAGTTTTTGAAATATGTATCTTTTGATACCCAGTCAGATGCCCATTCGTCTTCATCCCCCTCGACGAAAAAACAGCTGGCACTTGCTGAAGAGTTAAAAAATGAACTGGCTGAAATGGGTGTTGACCAGGCTGAGGTTGATCCTTATGGCATTGTTTACGCCTATTTACCAGCCAATACAGAAGATGATCACTATCCGGCAATTGGTCTGATTGCTCATATGGATACGGCTTCTGAAATGAGCGGCAAGGATGTCAGACCACGGATTGTTGAAAACTATGATGGCGGTCCGATCCGGCTGAATGATCAGTTTACGATGAACAGTGAAGATTTTCCTTCGCTGACTCGCTGTATCGGTTCGGATCTGATTGTGACCGATGGCACGACGCTGCTTGGCGGCGATGATAAAGCCGGGATTGCGATTATTATGGATGCCATTGAACGAATTCAGAAATCCAATAAGCCGCATGGCCGGATTTTCATTGCGTTTACACCGGATGAAGAAATCGGACGGGGCGTTGAGAACTTTGATCTTGACAAATTCCCGGCAGATTTTGCCTATACTCTGGATGGCGGCGATATTCGTGAAGTGGATTACGAGACATTTAATGCCGCAATGGCTCATGTTGAATTTAAAGGAAAAACGATCCATCCAGGCGATGCAAAAGGCCGTATGATCAATGCAGCGGCAGCAGCGGTAACCTTTGCGGGCATGCTTCCTCAATGGCAAAGACCGGAGTTTACCGAGGGTTATGAAGGCTTCTTGCATCTGTTAGAAATGGAAGGCGAATGCGAACATGCAAGCCTTTCTTACCTGATCCGGGACCATGATCGCCAGAAGTTTGAACAGAAAAAACAGATTTTGCGGTCTGTCCAGAATTATATCAACGAACTTTATCCCGATTGCTGTAAGCTTGAAATCAATGATCAGTATTACAATTTAAAAGACTACATGTATGGCGATATGACTTCTGTCGATCTGGCCAAACGCGCTCTTGAAGAAAATGGAATTGCTCCTGCCAGCAAGCCGGTTCGCGGCGGAACGGATGGGGCAATGCTGACGGCGCGGGGATTGATCACGCCAAATCTTGGAACGGGCGATGGCAACTGCCATGGACGTTACGAATTTGTTTCAATCAAAGAACTCACCAAGATGGTTGATGTGGTCTGCAGAATTCTGGAGGGATAAGAATGGATTACGCAAAAAAAGCGTTGGAAGCGCATGCCAATTGGCAGGGAAAGCTCGATATTGTTTCCAAACCAAAACTGGAAACGAGTGAAGATCTGGCCATCGCCTATACCCCAGGCGTTGCAGCCCCTTGTCTTGAAATCGAAAAAGACCCGGAAGCAGCTTATGTATATACAGGCCGGGGCAATACCATTGCAGTTGTCTCTGATGGATCAGCAGTGCTCGGACTGGGCAATATCGGCGGACTGGCGGGTCTGCCGGTTATGGAGGGCAAGTGTGTCCTTTTTAAGGAACTTGGCCATGTCAATGCGGTTCCGATCGTTTTGAGCGTTCAGGATCCAGACCAGATTGTCGAAGCCGTGGCTGCTTTAGAACCTTCTTTTGGCGGCATCAACCTGGAAGATATTGCAGCGCCCAAATGTTTTGAAGTGGAAGCAAAATTACAGGAAAGAATGAATATTCCTGTTTTCCATGATGATCAGCATGGCACTGCCTGTGTCGTTCTGGCTGCTATGATCAATGCCTTAAAGCTGACGGGCAAAAAGAAGGAGACAGCGAAAGTGGTCTTCTCGGGAGCGGGAGCAGCCGGCAGTGCAATCGCTAAACTATTAGCCGATTATGGCTTTAAAAACATTCGGCAGTGTGACCTGCAAGGCATTATTACCCCTGAAAATGCTGCAAACCCGATGCAGAAGGAACTCGCAGAACGTTTAAACCCACAAAAAGAAAGTGGAACGCTCAAAGATGCCTTGAAAGGCGCTGATATCTTTATTGGCGTCTCCAAAGGCAATCTGGTCGACCAAGAGATGATCCGTTCGATGAATAAGGATGCGATTGTCTTTGCGATGGCGAACCCGACACCGGAAATTGCACCGGATCTGGCCAAAGAAGCAGGGGCACGCGTAGTTGGATGCGGTCGTTCTGATTATCCAAACCAGATCAACAACGTCCTGATCTTCCCGGCCTTATTTCGTGGCGCCCTGGATGCCAAAGCCACCCGGATTACTGAGGGAATGAAAATGGCTGCTGCAAAAGCGTTAGCAGACCTGATTCCAGAAGATGAACTGCGTGATGACTATGTCATTGTCAGCGCCCTGGATCCTAGAGTCTGCGATGCGGTTGCTGCGGCGGTTGCAAAAGAAGCCAGAGAAGAAGGAGTCGTACGTCATGGATAACGTCGGCCTCGTAGTAGAGGGCGGCGGAACCAAGATTGCGTATTCAGCTGGCGTTTTAAAGTGTTTTCTGGATCACCATATTTATTTTCCATACAGTGTCGGTGTTTCTTCGGGAGCAGAAGTGCTGCTGGCGTATGTCGCCAGACAGCCTGAGCGTCTGGAAGTGACAGCCATCGATGCAGCCAGTCAGAAAGGCGCGATCGGGCTGATTCCTCTGTTTAAGGAAGGCGGTTTGTTTGGCCTCGAAGCCACAAACGATTATATTGAAAAATACGCTCCTTTGGATTTCATGTCCTTTTTCGGCTCAGATACGGACATGGACGTTGGAGTTTACGATATGGAATCAAATTCTATTGAATATTTTGGCAAGCCGTATGTGGATGAGAGCATGACCCTGATTAAGGCAAGCTGCGCTCTTTTGCTGCTGGCTAAGCCATACCGCTGGCGTGGAAAGAAATATTTCGATGCCGGCCTGGTGGATATGATCAGTATTGAACAGGCTGAACGACATGGCTGTGATAAATTCGTGATCATTTCAACCAAAGAAAAAGGGTACCGTCGCAAGCCTGCACCAAAGTGGCAGTTATGGCTTACCAAATTGATTTATCGGGACCCAGTCATTGTAGAAAATCTGAAAAATCGTCACCTCAATTACCAGAAGCAGTGGGACCGGGTCGACCAGCTTGAAGAAGAAGGCCGGGCTCTGGTTATCCGTCCGCAGGTGGATATGGGTGTGACTCGTTATACAACCGATCCGCGCAAGCTTCGTCCGTGGTTTCAGCTTGGTTATGATGAAACACTCGCCAATCTGAAGACGATTGAAGCCTTCTGTGGAATCAAGCACGACGACCTCAGAATTCCAGACCAGAACACGGATCGAAACCTGGAAAAGTCGGTGGTTCGATAGTGCATTTTTTGGATCAAAATCGGAAATCTGTGCCAATATGGTAAAGAACAGGTATCTGCGTTTGAAAGGGAGATTTGAATGGCCGGAAAAACAAGCAAAAAACGTCTGACATTTAATTCGATTGAGGATGTCAAACTCGTACTGGAAGCAGCAAAGGAAACAGGTGAACCATTAGATCAGAAACAGTTTTCTGATGCACTTGCCAAACTGCGTCTGGACGATAACCAGATCAATGAAATGATCGAATGGTGTCAGGAACATAAGATCACCCCGCCTGGGGACGAAGAAGAAGATGTCGATGAAGATCTGCTGGATGCTGATGAGCTGACAGCTGAAGATCTCGATGTCGATCCGGATGATCCGGATGATAACGTCGATGGTGATGCCGAAGACCGTGAAGAAGAACTGGCCAGACTGGAACGCACCTTCGCCGAATCCACCAACAGCAAAACAAGCGACCCGGTAAAAGCGTATCTGAAAGAGATCGGTGCGATTCCACTGTTAACCCCTGCTCAGGAAGTTGAGGTTGCCAAACGCATTGAAGCCGGTGACGAAGACGCAAAACAGATTCTGATTGACTCGAACCTGCGTCTGGTTGTCTCCATTGCGAAAAAATACGTTGGCCGGGGACTGCTGTTTCTGGATTTGATTCAGGAAGGCAACATCGGTCTGATTAAAGCCGTTGAAAAATTCGATTACACCAAAGGATTTAAGTTCTCGACCTATGCCACATGGTGGATCCGCCAGGCGATTACCCGTGCCATTGCGGACCAGGCAAGAACTATCCGTATTCCTGTCCATATGGTTGAAACCATCAACAAGATGACCCGAATCCAGCGTCTGCTCGTTCAGGATCTGGGCCGTGACCCAATTCCAGAAGAAATTGCTGAGAAGATGGAAGATATGACCGCCGAACGTGTAAATGAAATTCAGCGCTCCGCTCTGGATCCGGTTTCGATGGAAACGCCAGTTGGTG
Source organism: Allobaculum sp. JKK-2023 (assembly GCF_034745455.1). NCBI lineage: Bacteria > Bacillati > Bacillota > Erysipelotrichia > Erysipelotrichales > Erysipelotrichaceae > Allobaculum > Allobaculum sp. JKK-2023. The sequence goes on from NZ_JAYERV010000003.1 coordinate 3,121,222, forward strand.
ATGAAAATGATACCTTCCTTGGAGACTTCATTGAAGATAAATCAACAATGACTCCAGAGGAGTATACTCACAATCAGCTGCTCAAAGAAACAATTGAAGAAGTTCTTTCCACACTGACTGAACGTGAAGAAAAGGTTATCCGTCTGCGCTTTGGCCTGGATAATGGCCGCACCTGGACACTTGAAGAAATTGGTAAGAAATTCAACGTTACCCGTGAGCGGATCCGTCAGATTGAAGCCAAAGCCATTAAGAAATTAAAAGGCCCGCAGCGTGCCAAACTGCTCGCAAACTTCCACCAGGGAAGCTAGCAAAGCAGCAATGAGTAAAGGTGAAAATGCCTTTGCTCTTTTTTCGTGCCCGTTTTTAGCCAAAGAGGGCAGCGACTTGTTGGCCGTATCAATCTGAGCAGATATAAAAGCGAATGATTATAAAAGCAATCAGTTATAAAAATAAATAATTATATTATAAATTGAGTGAGCAAAATAAAACCGATGGAGTTTGGAACGGCTGTTTTGCTTTTGTCCAGCTGATCTGGATTTGTCTTTGGAGGACCAGACACGCCAGACGCACAGAAAGGCCAGACGGAAGAAAGGGATAAAGAAGAAGGAGAAAGAGAAAGAGACAGGAAAGAAGTCAGAAAACTCAGAAAGAGAGCGTAGAAGAAAACCAGATTCAAAGATTAACTCACCGATGAATAAATTCCTTTTCTGGCATTTCAATCGAAATGCGACTGAAGAAAGGATTATGCTTTTAAAGGCAGAATTCTCTTTCAAATTGATGAGAAATCTTAAGAATCACGCAGAAATCGCGAAAGAAAATCAAAAATGGCAAGAAAAAACGTCATCGACTGCTAAGCTGAAAAGGATTTCGCCTTCCTTCTTTTAAGACGAAAGAATCAATCAAACTGCCTGCCAGGAAATACCAGATTGAATCGTCTTTCTGCAGCGCCAACCAAAACTGATCATTTCAGACAGAAGTGAAGAATTCAGAAGGACCAGACGAAAGAACGCAAAGAAAGATCCATTCAGGCGTCCGATTGCATGGCAGGGAAGGCAGATCAGGCGTGGCAGATTCAGCTGTTCGCTGAAGTACAGTACGATAGAATACACGCAAACGACACTCATTTCTGGTCAGAAATGACAACTTAATTTTGACTGTGATCAAACGAATTTTCGCGCAGGATTATTGAAACCAAATGATCGAGAAGCTGAATCGAAAATAAATCGAACAGGGTTGAACTGGGGGGCAGAAAGCAGTGCCTGAAGGAAAGAATCTCTTTCTGCTTTGGAAAATCGCCTGTTTCTGTTTTATTGCTGCGAAAGTTTTACAGACCAGAGACCTATGATGAAAGGCTGTTTTGAACGCATGAAAGAAGCATATTTTTTTGACATTGATGGAACCATATATGATAACAAGTTTCATGAAATTGACCCCGACCTGTTTCGGGAATTTGGTTATCTGCAGGAGAATGGAGCTGATCTTTATCTGATGAGCAGTCGTTCTCCTTATGAGACGATTCACCTGCCGGAAGAGTTTCTTGAGTATCCTTTTGCCGGAATCATTCTGGAAGGCGGAGGGGCTGTCTATGGTAAGGACCTGGATCTGGTGGACGCCTGGCTTATTCCGGGATCCGATATCAAAAAAATCCGCAACTATTGCCGGGACCATGATCTGCTCTGGCGCTATTCCGGTCCAGAAGGAAACTACTTCAATCGCAAAGAAGATCTCGCAACCCGTACACATTGGCGTAAACTGTATTTAACGGTTCCAAAAGTCAAGGAATGGAAAGGTGATGACGTCTGCAACATCCTGATCTGGACCAGAGATGAAAACCAGAAACGAGAACTCCAGGAGCTGCTGACAGATAATTCTGTCGTTGTCTACCCCGACTGCATTGAAGTTCGTGCCAAAGGAATTTCAAAAGAAAATATCATTCGTAAACTTCGCCGAAAAAAGGGATATCAAAGAGTCATCTGCGTTGGTGACGGTCCCAATGATGTCAACATGCTGCGCGAAGCGGATTGCGGCGTCGCCATGAAAAATGCCTGCAAGGAAGCCAGAGAAGCAGCGGACGTGGTGATCGGCTCGGTTGGTGAAGGTGGTGTGACAGTCTGGCTGAAGAACCGGAGAGAAAGAGGTATCCATCATGAGCTCACTTCATATCGAAAATGATCGAATTGCTTTAACAACTGATAATCCAGCTGGTCAGATGATCTCTTTGATTGACCGTAAGCATGGCAATGAAATTCTGTATCAGGCAGATGAAGCCTGGAGCGGACGCAACCCATCTTTATTCCCGATGGTGGGCAGCACCTGGAAAAATGGCGAATACGAATGGGAAGGTAAAACCTATGCTATGAAAAACCACGGTCTGATCCGCTATGAAGATTTAAATGGCGTGGTGAGTGAAGACGGCCAGTCCATTACCTACACCTTTGATTCCAACGATGAAACCCGCAGCAAATACCCGTTCGACTTCCATTTTGAAATGACCTATCATCTGCTTGAAAAGGGAGTCCGGATTTCATATGCGATTACCAACACGGGTAATGTCAGCATGCCATTCAGCTTTGGTCTTCATCCAGCGTTTAAAACCGTACGTTCTGATGGAGAAAAATTTGAAGACTTCTCCATTCACTTTGCTCCGGCAGCCGAAGCTGAACAAATCGTCTTTCAGTCTGACCTTTCACCCGTTGTTCGGGAAAAGAAAGTTCTGGATACCTGGCAGCTCAGCCATGCGGATCTTGCCAAATACGCAACTCTGATCTTTGATAAGATCAGCGCCAGCAGTGCTACTTTGTACTATAAAGATCAGCCAAGAGTAAAAGTTTCCTTCCCGGATTTTCCGCTGGTTGCTTTATGGAATTCCGGCGATGACAATAACTTTATCTGCATTGAGCCATGGTTTGGCCATTCCGACCTGGAGAAGGTAGAAGTGGCTTTTGACAAGCGGGAAAATACAATGCTTTTAGATCCAGCCGAAACCTTCAACTGCTATTACGAAATTGAAACAATGGAAGACTAGGCAGCATCAGCCATTGGCTGGACATTCTTATTCATTTCCAGATTGAAAAGTAAAGCGTCTCTGATCCATTTCCATAAAGATACAAAGACCCATGGAAAGGCAGAGACGCTTTTTCGTGCTCATGATTTTGGATCGGTTGATGCCTGAGTGATTTCAAAATCACGTTCTGGAATCTTGGACTCAAAATGCCCTCTGACTCTGAATAAATGGCTAGAAAAAGACAGAAAAGTTGATGTCTGTTCCACTGATCAGGGAAGCTGGATCGCTTCACAAGCAGACGCCAGATCCAGATTTGACCGGAATTCATCTCGTTCAGACGCCGAGGGATCCACACTAAAGACGTCGCTCTCTTCTTCAAAAGGATTCATTTCCAGATTGACAGAACCAAAGGTTACAAAGACAACGTCAGAACTGGGCTCATTGGAAGCCAGCGTGGTCTCGAAACCGGATAGCGGGATGCCATCCGCCTGAGTGTGATAGATCAGTCCGGAAGTGATCTGAGTCACCGAATTGCTGGAGGGACCTGTATAGAAACTTCATGGCTTGGCAGCCACATGCCGGGATGAAAACAGTGAATAGATATTGAGTGTTAAAAATCTTTCTCCTTAAAATAAATAGTGTAAGGAAAGAACCTGGTAATTGCGTGACTTTTTATTGTGGATTTCCCTGCCGGGTTCAAGGCAGTTATAGAAACTGCTAAGCAGGAATGCCAGAGTACATGCCAGAAGTCTATCGAGGCTGCAAAGTAAAATTCTCCGTCAGAATATCTCTGATAAGCTGATCAGTACGCACCATTCCTGTTTCAGGTTCTTTTTCTTACACTTTGTGGAAAGGAGAACCTATGAATGAACAAAGATAAGATTTCTGACGAAAGCTGTGCTCTTGTTCAGGCGGTAAAAGCGTGTGAACTAACCAGCCATCAACCTCATGAAGAGAAGCTCATTCTTCAGACTGCATGCGGAATGGATGTACATAAGTCATTTATCGTTGCCGTGATCAAGACCACTGATTCTCAAGGAAAGGTGATTACACATAAAAAAAGATTCTCGACTTTTAAAGAAGACTTGATCGAATGCAAGGACTGGCTACTTGAACATGACTGCCATCATGTCTGCACGGAGTCAACAGGTAAGTACTGGATCCCTGTTTTCAATATCCTTGAACCGGCCATGAAGGAAGTTCGCGTATGCAACCCTAAATGGCTGTCTCTTATAAAAGACGAGAAAGATGATAATAAGGACGCTGACCGTATCTGTGATCTTTATCGACATGGAATGACGCGCTCAAGTTATATCCCATCAGCCGATTTTCGAGAACTTAGAGACACTTCCAGACAAAGAAGAAAGTATGTTCAGATGCGAACATCCGAGCACAACCGGCTGATCAATTGTCTTACAACGAACAATTACAAGCTGGATATGGTGTTCTCAGATATCAGAGGCAAGTCTGCAACCAGAATTATCAACTTGATTATATCAGGCAAACCTTACACGGATAAAGATATTCTGAGCTGTGTTCATCCTCGCTGTAAAGCCAAGCGTGAAGATATTCTCAAGGCTTGTGATGGAATCCCATTTACACCATATCAGACAGACCGGCTGCAGATCATCAGAAACCATATTCAGTATCTGGATTCGGAGATCAAACGTCTGGAGGGTCTGATGGACAAGATGCTTTGTAACTATAAGGAATATCGCCGTCTTCTGGAAACCATTCCGGGAATCGATTCAGTCAGCAGTATGTCTATTCTTGCAGAGCTTGGCATTGAAATGTGCCAGTTTAAAAATGCGGCCCAGCTGTGTAAATGGGCTGGACTGGCCCCTGGAAGTGATGAGTCAGCAGGTAAGGTTCACAATCGACATATCACCAAAGGTGGTAAGTATATTAAGCCGCTTCTCGTACAGTGTCCTGGGCAGCGGTTAAAGACAAGAAGAAACCTTACTACGCCTGTAAATTTCAGGAACTGGCTGGGCGCGGCGTCAGCAAGAAAGTAGCCATTATCGCCATCGCCAGAAAGATACTCGTCGCCATTTTCCATATGTTTGTGAAGAAAGAAGAATGGCATCCTTCAGACTGTGACAGCAGTTATGCCCCAAGTGGAGTAACTATCAAAAAAGAAACAAAGAAGCTCAAAAAGTGTGTTGAAATATTGAAGTATCTGGGGCTGGACATGAAGACTGTCGTAAAAGTGGTTACCGACCTTTTTGGATGTACTGTCGATGAAGAAGGAAATGCCTATTCAGAAATGACTGGTGAGATAGTCTTAGACATCCCATAATTCATTAGTACAGACTAACGGGGGAAAGGGGGTACTATGTCCTCAAGTAGCATTTTATGTTGGTATTTCAACAAAATATCAATATCCAATCTACAACCAGGGCTGGCAGACAAAGAATTGCCTTGTTAGCCGAGGGGTTGTTTTCAAAGTAAACAAAAAACGTCTTTGGCCATTTCCGTGGATACCTCGTGGACATCCATAGAATGGCAAAGACGTTTTTTCTTTTGCAGATCAGTTTTTTGGAGATTTGATGAGCATCCAGGTCAGTTTGAATGCGGTATAGAAGCAGAAGAGTAAAGCAGCCCAGCAAGCCACAATGATAATGGTGCTGTAGTGCTGGTCATAGGCATTAAACACCAGAAGAACACCCAGAAGGATGTACAGAACGACTTTTAGATAACATTTGCTGCGCTGATCGGGAGCAATGACAGAATCAACTGTAGGCGTACATTTGGCTGCATCAAATCCTTTGACAGGGACAAGCGTTTTCTGGAATTTGTAGAAACTGTATTCCAGTCCACCCCACAAGGCGACCGTGATGATGATGGCACTCCAGATGGGCCAGTGAAACCAGGTATCAAAGGCAGTAGCCAGAATCATGAAGGTAGCGGCAACAATCAGGTAACGGGATTTGTAGCGATTGAATTTTTTGTAATCAAATTTCGGCAGATATAAAGCTTCGTGAAGATAAGGCGACAGGTAGATTATTCGTCTTTTTTTGTCGATATAGAGATTTTTGCCGACAGGCTGATCGGGATCTGGTGCGATTACCCGGGAATTGGATGGTTTTCGTTCAACGAGGTTACGGGACATGAAGAGTCTTCCTTTCAATCTTTCCCTATTATACGCAACGATATGCCGATCTCCATGCAAAATGTGAAAAGATGGGATTCAAGCAGGAAAAACCGACGATATATTTGCATTTATTAGTATTCGAATCAGGAATTTAGATAAAAATGTGCAAACGCGTCTATAATGAACTCATCAGATAAAGGAGGGCGAAAGCCATGATTTTCGGTCATGATAAGAGCTTCTGGGAAGCTGCGAATGGATCGTTTACCGCCGCTGAAATTTACCAGCAGCCAGAAACCTGGAAGAAAACATTAAAAGAGATCAAAGAAAGAAAAGATGAGATCAAGGCGTTTCTTGATCCATTACTTGCAGATCCAAACCTGGACATTATCTTTACTGGGGCCGGAACCAGTGAATATGTCGGAAATGCACTGTTTACCTTCGTAAATACCTGCACAGGATTCCGTGCTAAATCCTATGCCTCTACCGATTTAGTTGAATCTCCTGAAAGCTATCTCGATAAAAACCGCAAGACTTTGCTGGTCAGCTTTGGCCGTTCCGGAAATTCTCCTGAAAGCATCGGAGCCGTTCAGGTTACTGACACCGTCTGCAAAGAAAATGCCTACCATTTATTCATCACCTGCAACAAAGAGGGTGCCCTGGCCAAATCTGCTGCAACAAAAAGCAATGCGCTCGATATCAACCTGACACCAGAAACTCACGATAAAGGTTTTGCGATGACCAGCTCCTTTACCAACATGATGCTGGCCGCAATGCTCTGCTTCAATCTTGATCATCTGCTCGAAACTGAAGCCCAGCTCGAAGACGTCATTCTCAAAGCACAGCTATTCCTTGATCATGGCTATAAATCCTGTGAAGAACTGGTCAAGACTTACAACTTCAATCGGATCGTTTACCTTGGCGCCAATGTTCTCAAAGGCATCGCTCAGGAATCCCGTCTGAAAATCTGCGAACTGACAGCTGGCCTTGTAGACACTGTATTCGATTCTCCAATGGGCTTCCGTCATGGACCAAAATCTGTGATCAATCCAGATACCCTCACGATTGTTTATGTTTCTGATGATCCCTATCAGCGTCAGTATGATTTAGATCTGATCAGAGAAGTTTCAAGAGAACGCAAGGGAAATAAACTTGTTGCCGTTGCGGCCAGAGATTATGTGGAAATTCGTGATTTAGTCGATCTCTATGTTGATTTTGGTCTGCTTTTCGCTAAAGATAATATGTATCTCGCCTTTGATTACATCCTTGTTGCTCAGGTCATCGCCTTATTCAAGTCGATCTCTCTGGGCGTTACCCCGGATAACCCATGCCCAACTGGTGAAGTCAACCGTGTAGTACAGGGTGTGACCATTTATCCTTATGAAATTCAAAGCGAGACCGAAACAACAGTAGAGGAGAAGAGTGAATGATCGGTTTAATCGTTACTGGCCACGGCCATTTTGCGTCCGGATTAACAGAAGCACTGAATGTAGTTGCCGGACCGGCAGAATACTACTATGCGGTGGATTTTAATCTGACAGATTCTACAGACCTTCTGGCTGAAAAGCTGGAAAAAGCCATGGATGGATTGGCAGATTGCGAATCTGTGCTTGTGCTTTCAGATCTGGCAGGCGGATCGCCGTTCAAGCTGAGTGTTGAACTGGGCTATCCAAGAGGATATGAAGTCGTTGCCGGAACGAATCTGGGTATGCTGCTGGAAATCAACATGGTCAGACAATTCGTAGACGATGTTCATAAACTGGCCAAGCAGGCAGTGACCGTCGGAAAAGATCAGGTTCAGGCTTTTGAATTCAAACAGCCTGCAGCCATCGATGAAGACGAAGAAGATTTTTCTGACGGAATCTAGATTTAGATCTTCATTTCCAGACGTTTGATCGAATTCAAATCATTAACAGTCGAATAGAACGGGTGTCGTGGGGCATCCGTTTTTTTTGCCAAATCAGTTCGGATCGTCCATGTGTCAGTCAGCCCACGAGTTCGTTGGAGTTCTGCTTTGGGAAAACCGGATCTAAAGTGGAAGACGCACTTGGCATGAAAAAAAAGAGCCCGAGTGGACTCTTTTTTCAAGAAAGTTTTAAGAAAGGGAATTTGATTATGAAGTGAGCCTTTCTGGCTCACTTGTAGAATACCGGTTTCTGAACCAATGTCCTATCCGGATGACTTAAAACAACACAAATAGGATTGCATAATCGAATGGTCAGACAAACCAGGAAGGTCGGTTTTCCGTTTTAGAAAAAGCTGGTTTTACTGGTTGATGGACTTGGAATAATCCGTCGGGCTGACACCATACTGGGCTTTAAATTTCCGGGAAAAATAGTGAATGCTTGTAAAGCCGAGCATGTCGCTGATTTCAGAAATCGTATGCTTATGTTCCTGAATCAGCTGTTTGGCTTGCGAAAGCTTCTTTTCCGAAATGTATTGCTTCGGTGAGATCTGCAGGTTGGAGCGAAACAGGTTCTGCAAAGAGGAACGGGAAACAGAGAACTTGGCACACAGATCTTCAACGGTGAAGGCCGAATAGATGTTGTTGTTGATGTAGACAAGAATCTCGTTGAGCAGCGTATGTTCGTAGTGAATCTGCATCGGATTGACGTTCGCATCTATTGCATGCTTGTGATCAAACTGGTGAAGCAGAATCATGACTTCCTTCAGATACAGAATGGAAAGTTCATTAGACAGATAGTCGTCACTCTGGATGGCCTTCATAAACCGGCAGAGGACCTGGTAAATATCTTTGCGGCTGTGAAAGATCCGGTTTTCAAGGGCTTCGGGCAGAGCGTCGTTCATCCGGAAAATAACCGTCAGATAGGAACAGTTCTGGTCTGGTCCGGTGTGATGGCAGTGAAACTGGCCAGGGGCATAGACCATCAGGTCGTATTTTTCCAGGTGGAAATCTTTCCCTTCGACGGCTGTTTCCATCGAACCATGGTCAATGTAGATCAGCTCATAATACTGATGGGCTTCGCCGGGAAAGACATAATCGCCTTTGCGCACCTGATAATAGGTAGCCAGAATTTCTTCAATATGCAGTCTTGTTTCGATAGGTTCAAAAGTGATCGGCTCAGGCAGTCGCAGTGTCTGGCAGTTATGCGGAATGGAATAGACCATGGCCTCAGAACTGACAGAAATGGAAATCAGTCCGTAGCGCACATTGCGGTTCAGCTTGACGATGCGGTGAACAACAAATTGTTCATAGGAAGCATCCGGCTGATCGCCTTTCTGAACGACAAGCAGAACAATACCGGATTTACAGCCGATATAGACCGGATCTTTGGAGACAGAGACATGAGTCACTGTCTTGTTCTTTAGTGGGATGGATTCACCTTGATAGGTTCCATCAAAAGCAGCTTTACTCAGATCTGGGAGTTCGTAGAAAATCTCCCCATACGGCTGAAACTGATAATGGGTTGTACGCTTGAGCATGACTTCCTCCTGACGGGTCTTTGCAGACTCGTTTTTTTCTTCTCTGGCCGCTTTAAAAGGCACAAATCAAAGCGCATGAGTTTTTTGATACTGAAAAGTATAAGCCTGAGGGAAATCTGAGTAAAGATGAGGAAGAATCTGTAAAAACAGAAGGGAAAAATGGGTGAAAATGAAGCAGAAATTGAAAGGTTAAAAGCAGTGTCTGGATTGTTTTGAAGCCAATACACTAGTTTTCTCCATAAAAGTACACATTTTTGAAGCGAAATCAAGGGAAATGCATTTTTTAGTTCTGTGCATTATGAATGACCTGAATTCAACAGAAAAAAAACATATGAAGTGCCGAAAATCATTCCTGTTGAAAAGAGATAAATAGAAAACACAAAGATGAGCGATGCATAAAGGAATATTTAAATCTGTCAGAAGGGCTGGAAGGCTGTGTGATCCAGATCGTCGATTGGCCTTTGGTTTTTACTGGAAGGACTATCCATTTTATCATAACCTGAATTGTACAATACAAACAGTAAACGCTTACACCTGACCATTGACGGCATGTAACGTTAACGATATCTTTACATTTGAATTCAGACACAATTGTTCTGCCTGAGAAGTCAAAGAACGGCAGGATTAAACTTAAATCTTATTTTTATCATTATTGTATCCCGCTTACCTCTCAAAAATTACCGTAAATTAACCCATAATTATTCGACAAATCAAATAAAATGTACAAATTGCTTCATAATTTTGACAAAAATAAGGTTTTGTTTGGCTTTATCAGGCTAAATTCCGAAAATGAATATTAAAAAGTGCAAATAATGACGTGATTTGTGTAACGCCGAATCTATAGAATCTTCTATAATGGAAACATCGAAAGCGCTTGAAAGAGAAGCAAGCTTTGACATTAGAAAGGAGAAAAGATTTATATGCCGAATATTGTTGCTACTCGTATTGACAACCGCCTGATTCATGGACAGGTGGCTACTCAGTGGTCAGGAGTTGTAGGAGCGAATTTATTGTTAGTTGCCAACGATGCAGTCTCTAAAGACCAGCTCCGTCAGGGTCTGATGAACATGGCTGCTCCAGGTTATGCTCAGACTCGTTACTTCAGTCTGGATAAGACGATTAAGGTCATCGGAAAAGCCAGCCCAAATCAGAAAATTTTCCTGATTCTGGAAACACCACAGGACGCACTCAAACTCGTGGAGGGAGGCGTTCCCATCAAGACTCTCAACATTGGGAATATGCATATGCACCCAGGCAAACGCCAGGTTGCAACCAGCGTTGCTGTTGACGATGATGATGTGGCTACATTCAAAAAACTGCAGGATCTCGGGGTTACCCTTGAAATCCAGCGCACTCCAAACACAGCAAAAGAAGACGTATCGAAACTCTTCAGCTGATCTTACAATCGAATAACCGAAACTAAAGGAGACTACTATGCAAGTTATCTTATTGGCAATCGTAACTTTCCTGTTCGCGATTGACCAGTTCTCCCTGACTGAGATCATTTATCGTCCGATCTGTGCTTGCCCGATTATCGGTGCAATTTTAGGCGACGTAAATACAGGTCTTGTTTTGGGTGGTACTTACGAACTGATGATGATTGGTTCCATGCCAGTCGGCGGTGCACAGCCAGCCAACGTAGTAATTGGCGAAGTTGTTGCCATGGTATTCGCAGTAAAAGCCGGGATGGAAGTCGAACAGGCTTTAGGCGCTGCGATTATCTTCTCTGTATTTGGTACTTACGTTGTAACAATCGTGTTCACGATTGCTTCTTCCTTCAACTCCTGGTGCGATGAAACCTGCTCCAAAGGGGAAACAAGCGGCGTGAGCAAAGCAATTCTGACTGATGTTATTCTGCTTGGCGGTCTGTTCGCCGTCATCGCGATCCTCGCTTACTTTGCAGGTGAAAGTATTCAGCCAGCCATGGAAGCTTTATCTACAAATGCAGCCTGGTTCATGTCCGGACTTGGTGTTGCCGGCGGCATGATGCGTTTCGTCGGATTTGGTGTTCTGTTAAAAATCATGCTTTCCAATGATATGTGGGGCTATTTCCTTTCTGGATTTGCAATGGCTCTGATCGTCGGAAATATCGAAGCTTTATCTGCAGCTACTCTGGTTATCGTTGCTTTCATCGGTATTGGCGTAGCTTTAAGCAACTACTTCACTTCTGTGAATATTAAAGAAGCTGCTGCAAATGCAGGGTTAGGAGATTTCTCGGATGGCATCTAAAGGTAGTGAACTCAACCTCCAGGATCTGCAGTATTATACAGATTTGACGCCAGCTCCAAGAGTTGACAAAGCAACTCTGAATAAAATGATCTGGCGCTCCTGTAACCTTCAGATCTGCTTCAACTATGAACGTATGCAGGCGATCGGCTGGCTTTGGGCTATGCTTCCTGGTCTGAAAGCTGTTCATAAAAACAAAGAAGATTTGGCCATGTCCATGTGCCAGAACCTTGACTTTATCAACACCCATCCATTTATCGTAACGTTTGTTATGGGTCTTGTTCTTTCCATGGAACAGAACAAAATGGATATCCAGACAATCCGTGCCGTTCGTATTTCTACAGCCGCTCCTCTTGGCGGTATTGGTGACGCTCTGTTCTGGTTTACACTGATTCCAATCATCGCAGGTATGACTTGCGGTATGGCAATGAGCGGAAACATGATGGGACCAATTCTGTACTTCGTTCTTGCATTCGGAATTGAAATGGTTCTTCGTTATATTCTGATGTACTGGTCTTACAACATCGGTCTTGATGCTGTTCGGATGATGACTGCAAACGCGAAAGAATTCACCCGCGCTGCTTCCATCCTCGGTGTCTTCATTGTTGGTGCTTTAACTGCAAACTATGGCGGTGGAACGACAACAGGTATGGTATTCGCCAATGGTGAAAAACCAATTGTTCTTCAGGAATACCTCAACCAGATTCTGCCTTGCCTGCTTCCTTTACTGCTGACTTTGCTGATGTACTTCCTGCTGAAAAAAGGCTGGACTCCGATCAAATGTATCCTCCTTTTGCTGGTGATCGGTATCGTTGCTGGTGCATTCGGTATCCTCGGTTCTGGTTACAAACCATTTGTTCCGGTTCCATGGGCTACTTCAGTTGATTTACTCTAAAATCAAAAAGCGAAAAACTCCGCGCCAGCGGAGTTTTTTGTTGAAAAGATGAAAAGAAAAGAAGCCGGAAGATGAAAGAATAGGCTGATAAGACAATGAGGGAAGGACAAAAGTCTGGCAGAAAGCGGGAAAACACAGAAACAGCAAGCCATTTTGAAGGCAATGTCAAGATGGAGGCGATATTGAAATTCCTGCCAGAAAGGATGAGAATTGAGAGATTACTTTGCTTTTGTTATGGTTTAACTATGAATATCCAAAAAATGAACCCAAATAAAATAAATCGCAACGAAATGACCCCAGTAGAAACAGATAGAATGCCTGCCAAGTCTCAAACCAATCGGGAGCCTTCCAGTAAGACTGACGAGCTTGAACTGCGTCCATTTAGACGTTCAAATTCTGAATATGAAGAAGTATACCAGCTTTATCATGATGCCTTTCCCGACAGTGAAAGAAAACCAATGGAGATGGTTCTTCAATCTGTCCAAAAGGGAAGAATGGAGGCATACTCTGCATTTGACCACAATGAATTTGCGGGTCTGCTTTTTCTTGTAAACGGCCAGCAGGCAGATATCCTTGATTATCTGGCTGTCAATCCAAAACTTCGTGATCGGGGAATTGGCTCCCGCCTGTTATCGTGGCTGAAAGACCATCGTTCTAAGCCATTCATCATTGAAATTGAATCTACATTCACTGCATCGGATCAGATTCCAGCCCGCCGCAAGGCCTTTTATCTTCGCAACAACATGATCGACTGCAATCAGGAAATCCAGCTTTTTGGCGTTGAAATGGAGCTGCTCAGCTATCCGACACCGGTCACCTACGATCAGTATTACAACGTCCTTTCAAGCTATCTGGATACTTTTCCACAAATCGACTACCACAATTGTCTGGCTGCTCTGCCACTCAGACAGGAACCTTCAAAAAGGACATCTTCACTGCAAGAAGACTACAGGGAACAAACAGAGAAGAGAAACAGCTGAAGTTAGGTTCATCATGGAAAGTCATCCCGATTCGTTAGACAGGTTGAAAAGAGAAAAAGAAGAGAGAAAAAAGAAAACAAGGTCTGGAAAGTTCAAAGCTGAACAACCGCTTATAAAAATCGGTAAATGATCGCAATTTCCGACTATTTTGAGAGTGTAAGCCTTATAATAGTGACGTTATTGCCACGATCAGAGAAGGAGAAAAGTAAGAGTATGAAAGTTATTGTCACAAAAGATTATGACGGTCTGAGCAAAGAAGCCTTCAAAGTGATGAAGGCTGTCCTGGATGAAAAACCAAATGCGGTTTTAGGTCTGGCGACTGGAAGCTCACCTGAAGGTCTGTATGCAGAAATGGTCAAAGACCATGAAGAAAATGGAACATCCTATAAAGATGTTGTGACTTACAACCTTGACGAATATGTAGGCATCGATCGCAACGATCCTCAGTCCTACTATACGTTCATGAACGATCATCTGTTCAAACACGTTGATATCAACCCAGACAACACGCATGTTCCTTATGGTTCTACAGCTGAAGATGCCAAGAAATATGATGATGAAGTGAAAGGCGTAGATATTCAGCTGCTCGGAATCGGCCGCAATGGTCACATCGGTTTCAACGAACCAGGAACACCATTCGACGAAAGAACACACATCGTTGAGCTGACAGAAAGCACAAGAGATGCCAACAAACGTTTCTTCGATGACGACATCACTAAAGTTCCAGAAAAAGCCATCAGTCAGGGAATTGGAACTGTTATGGACGCCAAGAAAATTCTGCTGATTGCCAATGGGGCAAGCAAAGCGGATGCTGTTAAAGCCATGATCGAAGGACCAGTTACGACCGAATGCCCAGCTTCTGTTTTACAGAACCATCCAGACTGCGTCGTCATCGTTGACGCAGAAGCTGCCTCCAAACTTTCTAAGTAAACTTTCTAAGTAAACTTTCTAAGTAAACTTTCTAAGTAAGTTTGAAGCGATAAACTTGAAGAACGATCGAAAAAAGGATCGTCTGAAGCAGATAAATCAGAGGAGTTTTCATTGGCTCCTCTTTTTCTTGTATCTTTTTATCTCTTCTGGTTATCTCTTCTGGATCAGCGCTTTTCATCCAGGTTCCTATTTGCTGCAGTCTGAAGTCTGTTGTTTTATTCGCTTGGCCGTTTTTCCTCTTTCCATGCCTGAAGGCCGGCTGGGACAGAGGATTTTTATGGCTTCTTTTCATATGGTTTCCAACAGCGCATCTGCTCAAAAGAAAAGACGACAGCTCTTTTGAAATTTGGCGCTTTTCGCTAAGATAGCTGTATGAGTAAAAATTCTAAATCTAATAAATCAAAGACAAGCGTCAGTGTCATCATTTTCCGCGTTCTGGCACTGGTCGCCCTGGTTGTCTTCCTGTTTGCAGGATGGAAACTGTATGGAGTGTGGAGTGAAGGCCACCAGCTGGAAAAAGAAACGGAAGAACTGGCTCAATATCTGACGCCCGGACAGCAGATTGAAGACCAGACCACAGAAACCAATCACATCGATTATTTCTCGGTGGACTGGGCCGGCTTGAAAGCTGCCAACCCAAATGTCGTAGCCTGGGTTATTGTACCGGGAACCGGCATTTCGTATCCGGTCGTGCAGGGGGCAGACAATGATTACTATCTGACCCATACCTATACTGGAGCTTACAACTCCTGGGGATCGATTTTTCTGGATGCTGCCGCAAATCCAAACTTTCTGGATGATAACTCCCTGATCTATGGACATTCCGTTTCCGATGTGGGCGGCATGTTTACCAGCCTGAAAAATTTCAGCGATCAATCCTTTTTCGATTCGCATCCTTACTTCTGGCTGCTCACGCCTGAGCAGAACTATCGCTGCAATGTCATTGCCTTCTATCAGGGTTCAGATGATGCAGCTGTGTATCTGACCGATTATGCTGGCCAGCAGGATCAGGTCATGGCAGATGTGTACAGTCAGGCGCTCTATACGCGGGATATGGATCTGACCAACCGTAATTTTGTGACCCTTTCGACCTGTAACCTGGATTATGGATTCTCTTCCAATCAGCGAATTGTCCTGATGGGCGCTTTGCAGGAATGGAATGAACTCATTCCGCAAAGTGAAGCTTCGTAACCGATGCTCAAAGAAAGAAAGCTGGAAATGTACGGATGGAGGAAAACAGAAAGTCCGTCAAAAGGCAGACTAATCTGCCTGGATCCATCACAAATCTACATTTTGATCTGCACTTTTCCATTCTGTTTTCAAGAAGCCTGATCTTTTCTCTAAAGGTCAGGCTTTTTCTATGTGGCTTGATTATAATGAGAAAGGTTATAGATCAACAAAGATCACTGATCGCAAGGTTTTCTGCTTTTCTATTTCAAATGAATCTGTCATAGGGGCTGCAACCAGCTGCAAAGATGAAAAATCAATCAGTGGTTATGAATGATGGCTATGAATAATGGCTATGAATATTTGCGTATCGGATCAGAGGAAGAGTAAAATAAAAAAATCCGTCTTCGCATTGACCATCCGTCATTTTGCTTGGAAGATGGCAGAATCGAAATGGATGCCAGAGTTTATCTTTCAAAAATTGCTTTTGTATCGCTCATCAGCAATTCTGAATCTGGACCATTGAAAACAACCCAAAAACAGCCCACAATAGTCAGGTAGCACCCACTCCCGACTGATCAGGTTTGATCGCGCTGGATCAGGAAATCTGTTATACGCCTGTCGCTTTTCTGTCAAAGCGGAAAGCTTTCAAGTGGGCAGATTCTGAGAGGATATCCTGTTGGAGATTTGATATTTACTATGAAAAAAATTTGTATCGCTACCGGGGGAACTGGCGGACATATTTATCCGGCTTTAGCCCTCGCTCAAATATGGAAAGAACAAGAACCAGACACTGAACTGGTTTTTATTGGAAATGATGACCGGATGGAAGCCCAGATTGTTCCGAATGCGGGCTATCGCTTCCTGCCGGTTCACGCCTCTGGTCTGACTGGCGGCGTTGTTCAGAAGCTGAAAGCCATCTGGCTGATGTTCCAGGCCAGAGGTCAGGCAAAAACGTATCTGAAACAAGAAAAGCCAGATCTTTTAATCGGTTTTGGCGGTTATGTCTGTGCACCGGCGGCCATGGCAGCCCACTCCCTTGGCATTCCTGTCATGCTTCATGAACAGAACTCTGTTGTCGGCAAGGCCAACAAAGTGGTCAGCCGCTATGCATCCGGGATTGTCACCTGCTATGACAAGGCAACCAACTTTTTTGGAGCGGATAAGGCCCGTCAGCTGGGCAATCCGCGTTCCTCACTGGCAGCCCGCATTGAAAAAGATCCAGAGTACTTTGAATCTCTGGGCCTGGACCCAAACTTGAAGACCATCATGATCGTGATGGGCAGCCTTGGCAGTTCTTCAGTCAACGAACTGATGAAAGAAGCTCTGAGCAAAGTGGATCCATCTTTGCAGATTCTGTATGTCTGCGGCAAAGATAATGATTCTGATTTGCATCTGTTTGATGCCTTCCCGAATGTCCATACTGTGCCGTATGTCGATGCTCTGCGCATTTATGCGATGCTCGATGGCATTGTGTGCCGGGCGGGGGCGACTACGCTTTGTGAGGTAACAGCCTCCGGAATTCCGGCGGTGATTATCCCAAGTCCGTATGTTGCAGAAAACCACCAGTACTACAATGCGCGCATGTTATCGGATAAGCATGCCGCTGTTTTGCTGGAAGAAAAAGATCTCAATGCCGATTCGCTGTCTGAAGCAATCGCAACGGCTTTTCTGGATGAAGAAAACCGCCAGAGACTGGCTCAAAACGCCTGGAATCTGGGCACCCGAAAAGCGGCTGAAAATATGATTGACTGGGCCAGCCAGATGATTCAAGACAAGGGTGGAAAACAGTAAATGAGCCTGAAAGACACTCTTTATCGTCTGGGCCAGGTTTGGGAGCGCGAACCTCTTTCCAGACATACAACATATAAAATTGGCGGCAAGGCTGATTTCTTTATTGAAGTCGACAGCGTGGAAAACCTGGTTACTTTGATTGAACTGCTTGAAAACAATCAGGTGGACTGGCTCGTTCTTGGCAACGGCAGCAATGTCCTGATTGATGATTGCGACTATCATGGCGTTGTGATTTCGCTCAAATCTGGTTTTGACGCTTTCACCTTTGAAAAAGGCAATATTCTCAACGCCCAGGCTGGCTGTTCGATCATCCAGCTGAGTTTTGAGGCCATGGATCATGGCCTTTCCGGTCTGGAATTTGCTTCCGGAATTCCAGGCAGTATTGGCGGTGGCATTTATATGAACGCCGGCGCCTACCGTTCCGATCTTTCTGAAATCTTAATCGATGTCACAATTCTGCGCGATGGCCAGATTGTAACGCTGCCCAAAGCAGAACTCGATTTTACTTATCGTCACTCTCTGTTCCAGACCCACAAAGACTGGATTATTCTTTCGGCCCGTTTTGCTCTAGAACCCAAAGAAAGAACCCAGATCAAAGCGCTGATGGATTCTCGAAAACAGCGCCGGCTGTCCAGTCAGCCCATCTCCAGACCCTCTGCAGGGTCGGTGTTTCGAAACCCGGAAGGGATGAATGCCTGGCAGGTGGTGGACAATCTAGGCTATCGCGGCAAAGCGATCGGCGGGGCAAGAGTAAGCGAAGTCCATTCGAATTTCATTGTCAATGAAGGCAGTGCTACGGCTCATGATGTCGATTTACTTATCCGGATGATTCAGAAAGATGCCTGGGAAAAATTTGGTGTTCGACTGATCACGGAAGTAGAAAGGATCAACTGGCATGCCGAAGATGACTCTCTTTGCTAAGCGTGAGACAAACCTTGATCCCATGCAGGCGGCAAAAGATGACCGTCCAGTCTGGCTGAAAATCGGAACGGGTGTTTTGATTTTTGTGCTGATCTGCACGTTCGTCTATCTATTCTGTCCGTATACCCGCATACAGGCTCTGGTCTGTTCTGGAAATTACTATTTCACTGCGCAGCAGATTTATGGCATTGCGGATGTATCGGTCAACCAGCGGACTTACCTCAATCTGCCCCAGCAGATGGAAAAGAAACTGCTGGCCAACCCGCTTATTGAATCGGCTGATGTTTACTATGATGGCCAGGTCCTGAACTTGGATATTCAGGAAAAAACGATCATTGGCTACTATGAAGAAAACGGGGAAAACTATCTGTTAACCAGTCAGGGTGAAAGAATTCCTGTGACCAGTCAGACCGAACTGCGTACATTGGTGCATTATCCATTGTTAGCGGATCTTTCGCCGGAAGTTCTGGATTTGATTGCCAAAGAAGTCCGGGAGCATCCAGATCAGCTGACCCGTTCTGTCTTTGAAAAGATCGCTGAAATTCTTCCATGGCAGGAAAGTTATGACAAGAATATGCTCAAGCTCGTTTTGCAGGATGGAAATACCATTTTTACCTCGATTCCATCGCTGTTCATGATGAGCACGTATCAGCAGGTTCTGGTCAACCTGCAAGGCGAAAATGTCTGCCTGATGCTCGATGGCGACAATGGAGTTGTCAATAAAATTG
The DNA here is from genome assembly GCF_034745455.1 of Allobaculum sp. JKK-2023. NCBI lineage: Bacteria > Bacillati > Bacillota > Erysipelotrichia > Erysipelotrichales > Erysipelotrichaceae > Allobaculum > Allobaculum sp. JKK-2023. The sequence continues at coordinate 3,140,402 of NZ_JAYERV010000003.1, forward strand.
CCTGCTCCTATATGTATCTCTCACCGGAAGAACGTGCGGAAAACCGTGAAATTCCAAAGAGCGTGCTCGATCAGAATATCTATCCAACCCCACAGGAAAACGCCCGGCAGACGGATTCGTCTACAGATCAAAGTCAGACGGACCAAAACCAGACCGCAGCTGACCAGAATCAAGCTGCAACAGACCAGAATCAGGCGCCTGCGCCATCTGAAAATCAGGATCCAAATGCTCAGCAGACACCAGCTGCTGACCAGACTCCAGCTTCGCAGCCAACTTCCGGGCAGATTCCAGAAGACCTTTCGACCATTACGGACTGGGAAGGCTCGGCTGTCGACTATATGCAGCATTCGCCATCGACCAATCTGTTTTATAATACCGACAATGGCATTTACTACACCTATGATGCAGCTTCGGATACTTTCTATCCATACTAGATCCTGCGTCCTGTCCGGCGACTATTCCGATCCTCTGTAAGTGATGAATGACCGTTCGCATTTTCTGTGAACGGTTTTTTTTGCTGGTCGTTTTCATGCCTTGAACCAAGGCCGATCTCAGAATAAAGAAGAGACATGAATTCGATGAGAAGACGCCGCATGAAGGAAGGCGGGAATACAGATTCAATGAAAAAGAGCAGAGGACACAAGGAAAGACGAAAGGAAAACTGTATGTTTCTTTTTGGAAATACCCGAAACGGGCTGAGAATCGCTTTTTTGATGGACGAAATTTTAACGTGAAAGTTGAAAGGATGAATCGTTGCGAGTTTGTTTTGTCAGATACGCAAGCATCGCAAAAAAAGAAAAAATCGATGTTGGATGTTCATCCCGGCAAGGGGAGAACAAAAAATGGGAAATTAGACCATAATTTACATAAAAATATGGCTTAACGCATCATATCTGCCTGACTGTATAGTGAATATGATCTGTAACCGTTTGAAAAATGCTGGGGCAAAACATCTTTGTGGGTGGTTGGTGTGAATGGCCACACTCGTTTTTGTTTTATAGAAAAAATGCTTATAATATACCCGATGCCATAAACATCTTTGAAAACCATTTCTTGCAAGGCCTATCACATACCCCTGTTTTTGACGGGCCTGCAAAATAGAACAGGTTTTGCCTGAATGTCTTAAGACATTCATGAAGTTCGTAAAAATACGTACGACTCACAAACATCGTACTGGAGGAAAACATGCCGATTCATAAATCTACCGAATATGGAGACATTGAAATTTCATTAGATGCCATTGCCAACCTTGTAGGCGGAACTATCAATGAATGTTATGGAATTGTCGGAATGGCCAGCCAGAAGGTCGTGAAAGATGGCTGGGCTGAACTTCTGAAACGGGAAAACTATTCTCGCGGCGTAATCGTCCGCCAGGATGGTAATTCTTTAATTCTCGATATCTATGTAATCGCTCTGCAGGGAATCAAACTGTCCGAAGTCATGGTTGCCGCGCAGCAGCGTGTTCGTTATGTTCTTGAAAAAACCCTGGAAGTCAAAGTTGAAGCTGTCAATCTCAACGTTCAGGGCGTCAGAACTGTTAAGTAAGGAGACGCGCAATGGAACGGATTGACGGTAAAATTTTTAAAGAAATGCTGCGTTCCGGCATGAATAATCTGGCCAACAACCAGGCCAGAATTGATGCCTTGAACGTATTTCCGGTTCCAGATGGAGACACTGGAACCAATATGTCTTTGACTTTTACAAACGGAGTCAAAGAAGCCCTGAAATGCCCGGAAGATACAGTAGGGGCCATTGCCAAAGTTCTTTCCCGTGGTCTTTTAATGGGTGCCCGTGGTAACTCTGGTGTTATCACTTCTCAGATTTTCCGCGGCTTCTATCAGGCTGTTGAAGATCTGGATACTCTGGATGCCATGCAGCTGGCGTCGGCTCTGGTCAACGGAAGCCGGGTTGCCTACAAAGCGGTTATGCGTCCTGTAGAAGGAACAATCCTGACAGTTATCCGTGAAGCGGCGGATTACACCTATGCCTATACAGCAACCGATGAAATCACAGACTGCACCGAGGTCATGAAGAAAATGGTTGAAGAAGCCAAGATCTCTCTGGATACGACACCAGATCTTTTGCCAGTCTTAAAAGAAGTCGGTGTTGTTGACTCTGGTGGTGCAGGTCTTTTAGCCATTCTGGAAGGAATGACTCTTGCCATGGAGGGCAAACCGGTTGAACTCGAACAGTCGGCAGCCGCTGGTGAAAGTGCACAGGCTAAAGTCGAAGGCGGCGAAGGCGAATATGGTTTCTGCACGGAGTTTATTCTCCAGCTGTCTTCCAGAGGAATGAAAAACTTCTCCGAAGCGAAATTCAAAGACGAGCTTGCTGCGATTGGCAACTCGATCGTCTGCGTACAGGATGAAGACCTTGTCAAAGTTCATGTTCATACCCTTGAACCGGCCACTGCGATTCGCATGGGTAAACGTCAAGGACGCTTCATGAAACTGAAAGTTGAAAATATGTCCGATCAGCACGAGGAAATTCTCAGCCGTGAAAAAGAGCAGGAAGAAGAGCTTGCTGGCGAACATAAGAAATATGGTCTGATTGCGGTGGCTGCTGGGGATGGTATCCAGAAAATGTTCAAAGAACTGCGTGTGGATATTGTAATCTCCGGTGGACAGACGATGAACCCTTCCACGGAAGACTTCATCAGTGCCATCAAAAAGCTGAACTGCGATCATATCTTCGTCTTCCCAAATAACTCCAACATTGTCATGGCTGCTCAGCAGGCTGCTGATGTTATGGAAGACAAAGATGTTCATGTCCTGCCTGCCAAGACAATCCCTCAGGGTCTGTCCGCATGTATCATGTACAATCCAGATGCTTCTCTGGAAGACAATCTGGCTGACATGGAAGAGGCGATCGGCGGCGTGAAAACCGGTGAGGTTACTTATGCCATTAAAGATACAACCTATGAAGGTCTGCCAATCAAGGCTGGACAGTACATGGGTATTCTGGGCAAAGCAATTGTCGATGCCCAGGAAGACATGATGGCAGTAACCAGAGATCTTTTAAAGAAAATGATCGATGAAGACTCCGAGCTGGTTACCCTGATCTATGGCGAAGACGCCATGAAAGAACAGGCTGACGAGCTGGCCGACTTTATTGCTTCTTTCTCCGAAGCTGAAGTTGAAGTCTACAACGGAAAACAGCCGGTCTATTCATTCCTGATTGGTGTTGAATAGCCGCCGCAGAAAATGGAATCTGTTAAAACCGGGAATCCTGCGTGACACAAAGGTTCTTTTCCTTCACAATATGGAGGCCTTTTCCATGGCTTCCGATTTACTGACAGATTCTAAGATCCATCGAAGCAAAAATCAGCGGGTTGAACGGCCCGCTTTTATTTATGGCGGAAAGTAAAGCTATATGCATTGTTAAATAACATTAATTACATTTCGTACAAATCTTATACAGGCAAAAATCCAAATAATCACTCTGGACGGTGATATCCTTGATTTATAAAGTCGGGAAGCCGGCTGAAGAGAGGCTTTATATGGTCATTATCTATACATCACCAGGGTGTGCAAGCTGTCGAAAAGCTAAAAAGTGGCTTCAGGACAACCACATCACTTTTCTTGAAAAGAATATTTTTTCGAACCTAATGCAGGAAAGCGAGATCAAATATCTTCTTTCCCGTTGCGAAAACGGCACTTCCGATATTATTTCTACCCGCTCCAAAGCCTTCCAGACCTTGAAGCGCAGCCTTGATGACTACTCACTCAATGAGCTGATCAAACTGATTCAGAAAAACCCATCGATCTTAAAGCGACCGATCATGTTATCGGAACGAACCATTGTCGTTGGCTATGACGATGATGAAATCACGGCTCTGGTTCCAATGGGACAGCGGCGCATAGAAGAAGATTATATGGATCATCTTGCCAGCACAACCGTAGTCCTGAAAGCCCGTTCGAAAAAAAGAGCTTAGTTTCAGAAAAGTCAGGCGAACAGTTTGTAAAAATCTGACCAGAAAAGTTCATGCCATAACAAATTGGCATGAACTTTTTTTGTTGGATTCAAGTGATGTGGAACTGATCGAAAAATGTAAAGAAGAAAAAGGACACCCTGGACCAATCAGTAAACCGGCCAGTAGAAAGGTTTTTCAGCCAAAAGATTCTCCATTGGCTGGCTTGTCTATTTATCCCTTGACAGACTTTTTCTATCGGATCGGAAAATCCATTTGGAACTGAATCAGGATACTCTTACATTGACCATTGACAAGTCATGACCAGCCGATCTGGAAATCATTCTGGGTGTCGATTATGATGGAAAAAGAGAAGAAGAGAAGAGCAAGAAGAGAAGGGGAGATGGAAGATGGCAGTCTGGAATCCGTGGCGTGGTTGTCATCGATGCAGTGATGGCTGTCTGCATTGCTATATTCATAAAGGAGATGCCCGGCGAGGTGTCGATACCAGCCAGATTGTTCAGACAAAAGATTTTTTCAAACCGCTGGAAAAAAAGAAGAATGGTGAACCAAAGTTAAAAGCAGGGATAGTTTATCTTTGTTTTTCAAGTGACTTTCTCATTGAAGAAGCAGATCCATGGCGGCCGGCCTGCTGGCAGATGATCAAACAGCGTCCGGATTGTATGTTTCTGTTTCTGACCAAATGAATTAGGCGCTTTCTTGAATGCGTTCCTGCTGACTGGGGGGCAGGATATGACAATGTGATTGTCGGCTGCACAGTGGAAAATCAGCGAAATGCCGATGTAAAACTGCCGATTTTTCAGCAACTGCCAATCCGGCATAAGTGCATTGTTGTTCAGCCGATGATTGGGACGGTTAGTCTTGAATCCTATCTGGAGGGAATTGACTTGGTCGTTGTCGGAGGTGAATCAGACCGTAACGGCCGCCTGCTTGATTATGCATGGGTTTTGGATTTGAAAGACCAATGCATCCGTCAGAATGTGAGTTTTGAGTTTCGTCAGTGCAGCACCAATTTTCGAAAAGATGGCCGGCTTTATCGAATTCCAACTCGGCAGCTAAGTCGACAGGCCAGAAAAGCCGATATCAATTATCGGGCGAAAAACCTCGACACAGCGCTTTGATAGCCAGACAGAAGATGTCCTTTTGAATAGGACCTTTTGAAAGATGTCAGTGCCAGGCAGAACATAAAGCGTTTTCTCCCTTTGCAAAATCTTGTATCCAGATTCATCCTTTTTTTCTTTTGGACATCCAGAATATCAGAAGAGTGGAATTGAACTCGTTCCAGCCCAAAATTCTGAGACCAACTTGAAATCAATAGGCTTTTCCTTTTGTTTAAAGCGCTTTTCTATTCATAGGGGAACAGAAAGCGCTAAGAACTGGATTGTGCTCAAAGTAAAGAGCAGACTAGAAAATTTATGTCTTTGAATGAAGAAGGATAAGTTGCCGAAAAAAGAATCATAAATACTTTGGCTATGATAAACTGAATTCAGAATTCCCAGGAGGAAATAAAATGAAATATTCAATCGGTATTGATATTGGAGGTTCAAATACCCGCGTTGCGCTCGTCGACGAGAATATGAACCTGATTGAACGAATCCAGTTCAGAACCAATCCAGATGATCCACAGGAAACCCTGGAAAAAATCAGGGAAGTCATTCAAGGATTTGATAAGGACATCGTTGGGATCGGTGTATCCTGCCCAGGACCGCTTAACCTGAAAACAGGCTACATCATTAATACGCCTAACCTGAATGAGTCCTGGTGGACATTCTCCATTCCAGAAACAATCACGAAAATGACAGGTCTGCCATGCTACCTTGAAAATGATGCGAACCTGGCTGCACTTGCTGAAGCTGTAGTCGGTGATGGCAAGGATAAAGACTTTGTTCAGTTCTTAACGGTATCCACAGGTTTAGGGTCTGGACAGGTTGTTCACAAAGAAATCGTAAATGGTGCTCATGGTTTCGCTCACGAAGTTGCAAACTGCATCTTATGGCGCAATGGACCTAGCCATGGCCGTTTAAGCCCGGGTGCTGTTGAAGCCATCTGCTCTGGTACAGCCATTACAAAGCGGGCCCGCAAAGCCGGTCTGGATGTTGCTCACGCTGGTGAAGTTAATGACCTGGCTGTTCAGGGCGATGAAACAGCGGCTGAAATCATGGATGATGCTAAAGAATATCTGGCTAACATGATTGCAACGCTGATTGCGGTAACTGATCCTGAAATCGTTATCCTTGGCGGTTCTGTTGCCATGAAGATCGACGGCTTTGTTAAAGATGTTGAAGATCGCGTAAAAGTAAAAGTCTTCCCACCGGTAGATCAGTATGTCGACGTTCGTCCATCTTCACTTTCTGAAGATTCGGGCCTGCTTGGTGCGGCTTATCTGGCTTTCTCCAAAGCTGGCAAATAAGCAGACAAATCTGATCCCCCGTTCTGGTTTTCAAAAGATGCTCAGAAAAATTGATCCGGATTTTTACTTTAAGAATTGAATTGAAGCGGCCATCGGCTTTGTCCGGCGGCCGTTTTTTCGCGGGTACGTTTTTTAGAAATTTTGCTTACAAAGATCGGAATTTGTGATAATATCTTCGGCTATGATTTATAATTATCTGAAATAAAGACCGTTTAACACAAATGATCTTATTTTCAGTAAATTCGATCATATGTCGATTCATATAACCAATCTTTGTGGAATCAAACATAACAATACTCGATATTTCCTGAAAATATGATTATTTAAAATCAAACAGACAGATTAAGATGTAAATTATGATCAATACAGAAAATTGCCGTTAGTTTTTGTGATCATCCGGAAACCGTTTACACAATGCCGCGAAATGCAACTATTTGCCATAAATTCGTTATCTTATTTAAAATGTATACAAACAAGACTGATTTTCAGATAAATTAGAAATAGTTCGGCAGAAAAAGAGATTAGATTTGAGAGGTTAAGAGATGGTCTATCTTACCAGTGATACACATGGGGCGTTTGACATTCATAAAATTAATCCCCGGGAGTTTATTCCGGGGCAGACAATGACAGATCAAGACTATCTGGTAATTTGCGGTGACTTTGGTTGTATCTGGGATGGTGGAAGCTCGGACCGGTTCTGGATGAACTGGTTTGAAAGCCTGCCCTGGACAACTGTCTTCATCGATGGAAACCATGAGAATTTTGATGTTCTCAATACTTTTCCAGTGGTGGACTGGAAAGGGGGCAGGGCAGCGCAGATCCGGAAAAATGTTTTCCACTTGCTGCGCGGCGAAGTCTATGACTTCGGTGGAAAAAGCTGGCTGGCTTTAGGAGGCGGTTTTTCCCATGATGTAGAATTTCGCAAGCAGGGGATGAACTGGTGGAATGAGGAGATTTTCTCCAGAGAAGAAGCAGAGCATGCCCGTATGATTCTGGATGAGAGAAACTGGAAAGTTGATGTGGTCTTAAGCCATGATGTCCCGGCTGCTCATTCACTTTCAACTAAATATCCTGTGAACATGGATTTGTACAGTGATGATCGAATCAACCAGATTGATTTTCTGGAAGAGATTCGCAAGAAACTGGACTACAAGATCTGGTTCTCAGGTCATTACCATCTGGATTCCATAGAGATTCTGGACTCCAGGCCACATTGCAACCTGTTTAATACGGTCGAAGAGGTGGATCAGCTGATTGAACAGGCGAATCAAGTCAGTCAGTAAAACAAACAGACGCTGCAAAAATGCCAGAATTTCTGATCAGCACATCAAAAGTTCTGGCATTTTTATTTGGTATGACTTGAATTCCTGTAACTATATAAATTCCCGGCCCTATTATATTCCGGCCCTATTATATAGGATTCACTAAGCTCGCACGTTTGATGATCTGGTCCTGGGGCTTAGCCCTATTTTCCGATTGGTAATTGGAAAATAGGGCAGTGCAAGAAAAAGCGCTGGCGGACTTTGAACAATCAAAGCAGCCAGCGCTTCAAGGGCAGGATTTCTGGATTTTGATTCTGTGTCTTATTGGGACAGAACTGAATCCCCGGTACAACTCATGACCGCAAAGAGTCAGCGCATCCAGATGTAGTCATAGGGGAAAACATAAATCAGCCGATAGATCCAGCAAACGAGCATGGCGCTAATCCAGATCCATACAAGTATCTGGGCTGCCTTCCGATTTTTTTTCCAGAGAAGAAAAACTAGAAGACCCAGAATGATTGAAGGGATAAGCATCGGATGCCAGGTCAGCGAAAGGCGCCAGTTGCCCATCAGAAGAGCAATCAGGGCGCGGGTCATTCCACAGCCGGGACAGCGTATGTGGGTGACTGCATAAAACGGACAATGGTAGCCGATAACCAGAACCACAATCGCCAGCAGGCAGATCAGCAGAAGTGATTTGCCATAGCGGTGAAAATAAGAATTTGGGCTGGTTTTAGTCGTTTTCAGCCATGCCATTGATCTGGTCCTGAATGATCGCAAGAGCTGCTGGCTGGAGAATCAGACCAAGGATTGCCGCAATCACGCCAACGCTTGGCTGACGGCCTTCATTGAGTTCATACAGTGTGTTTCCAGCTTTCCAGAAGTAGTAGATTGAATAGATTCCACAGGTCAGGAAAGAATAAACCAGAACCAGAATTGGATCGGTTAATGGTCTGCGGCCGCGGGCGATGCAAAGTTTGTTGATGTCAGCAGCAATCAGATAGAACCAGACAAGTTCAAAAATTCCACAGGTGACGATGGATAACAGCAGATACAGCATGATATTGCGGGTTGGGACAACACCTTCCACATTGGAAGAGGTGTAGTTGTTATGGGAGTAGCCCCCACGATCATCAAAAGACTCACCAGTTGTGGAATAAGAACGGGAGCTGTCATCTGGCAGGTATTGGGCAAATGGAGTATCAGCCAGGTGTTTCCAGTCATCGTAGCCTTCTCTCCATACGTAAGTCGAACCATCAATAATTCCCTGATGGATGTTGCGGATCATCACTTCGGTGGAGAATGGACCAACGGTGCGGTTTTTAACCACATAGAACCAGCGCTGATCTTCGGCTTCCTCATTGCGTAAAACCGACTGTGGCTGGGTGTAAGAGCCAGATTCCGAAACTGTGTTCTGTTCAAAAACAGGCGCTTCTGGCTGGGCTGGAGCAGTTTCCTGATTGTTATCCCTGCCATATAAAGCAGTGTTTTTCAGGTATGTCCATTCGTCCATACCTTTGGTCCAGACATAGGTTCTTGGTGTAACCGTTCCATCGACAATTAAGTCCAGGAACTGGCTTCTGGAAAAAGGACCTTTGGATTTTCCAGATTCTACATAATACCAGCGCTCGCCCAGATCCTGGACAGGTTCACTTGGATCCGTCTGGGTTTCAGCCTGTACAGACTGGTCTTCAGTATTTTCAAACGTGGCGATTGGTTCGTTGTGATAAGCAGGTTCGGAGGAGTCAGACTGAACTTCATTGGAAACTTCCTGAACGGCTTCCTTTGAAAGATCAGCGGATCCTTCTATGTTTGTATGATCTTCTGCCGCTTCGAAATTAAATGGATGACCACATTCCTGACAGAATTTTGCATTGTCATCCGATTCGGTATGGCAGACTGGACATTTTTTCATCTCATAATCTCCTTTAAGTCGTCTCTAAGATATTCGTGCGTCTGAAGTATGGCAGACAAATCTTAAAAGATGCTTAACAGAAACACTGTTTTCAAGAAATATTTTCCGATTTCTGTATGTTTTCATTTTTTCTGGTTTGATCTGGACCGATTTGTCTGCCGGATCTGAATAGATGCCTCCCAATTTTATTTGTTCATTTTCTGATCTTTCATGAACTGGGACGTTTGCAGATCAGACCAATTTCAGAACTGGAGACTGAAATGGGCAGTGAATTTGTATTGCCTTCAGTCTACCTGAATTTATGGCGGCAGGTATGAAACTTACTCACGAACGTGGTATCTGACTTGGATAACTGTTCATTTGAGCGAGGATCAAAAAGAATCACCAGCGAAAGAAGCAAAAGAAAGAAGGTAGGGAGCAGGGAGTGGAGAGATTCGATGAATAAACGAAAACTTAAGCAGTTAAGCCGGTCAAATTCCCAGAAAAGCGCAATGGGCAGACCAAAAGTCATTTTATAAAAACGCCGGCTGAAGGAACAGGATATTCAAAACAGGACCCACAGGATCTAAAGAACAGAGCCGCAAATAAAAAGAGAACCATCCAATGGACAGTTCTCTGATCATGTGACTGTATCCCTGTACGATAAAGACTTTCCTTCTCACAAAAGTCTTCAGAGGATTTCCAATGAAGCGGATCCTTCAAAGGAATGGGAAAACCGGGGATTAGTCAACGTCGATGATATCGGCGAGATTCTCTTTAATGGTTGAAACCAGAGTGTTGAAAGAATTGTTGAAACGGTTCTGGTCGTTTTCGTTGAGTGGCAGAGTCAGAATCTGAGTCGCACCATTACTTCCAATAACGGTTGGAGTGGAAATAAAGTAACCATACTGACCATACTGACCATCCTGATAAGAGGAAACTGGCAGAATGCAGTGTTCGTTGTTCAGGATCGCAGAAACAATCCGTTTTAAGGCAAGACCGATACCGTAGTAGGTGGCTTTCTTCAGATCGATGATCTTATAGGCTTTGTCACGCACTTCAATATAAACGTTTTGCAGTTTGAGTAAGGAGATCTGTTGTTCATCGAGGTATTCAAGCAGCGATTTGCATCCGATGTAGCTGTTTGTCCAGCTTACGAAGGAAGAGTCACCGTGCTCACCTAAGATATACGCGTGGATGTTGGAAGGAGCAAATCCGAGCAGATCGGAAAGTTCAACACGCAGACGGGCAGTGTCGAGAACAGTACCGGATCCGATGACGTGTTCTTTTGGCAGACCGGAAGACTTCCAGGCAACATAGGTCATGATGTCAACAGGGTTGTTGGCAACAACGAGGATACCTTTGAACTTGTTGGCTTTGAGCTGTTCGCAGATTCCTTTTGTGATTTTGGCGTTGATTTTTACGAGTTCCAGACGGGACTGACCTGGTTTCTGTGCAGCACCAGCAGTCAGAACTACGATGTTGCAGAATTCGGCATCAGCGTAAGTTCCAGAGTAAACCTTCATTTTTGTATCGGCATAAACCAGACCATCGGTCAGGTCCATCGCTTCACCACGTGCTTTGTCTTCGTTTACATCGACGAGAACCATTTCGTCGATTCCTTTTTCCTGCAGCATTGAATAGGCAAAAGACATGCCTACAAAGCCCGTTCCGACAAGCATAATGCGGCGTTTGGTAATTCTTTCATCTGACATTAGTAAATCCTCCTGTTTGTCTCATTATAAGGCTTTTGAGCGAGAAATGAGGAGAAAAAATGTCAGTGGAAAAGAAAAGGAAATCAGAGTGTATGAAAGTTAGTGTATCCTTATTTTTGATTCCAGCATACGCTACTTAAAGATCAGATGAATTGACAGCTATGATCTGAAAAACACTGGACTCTCTGAAAAAGAGAAGTGTCTGGATCGGATTTGATTTGATCTCTTTATGTTCATAAATGGCATATTTTAATATTGAATCAGACCGCTTTCTCTTTCTGTACGGACAGGATTCAGAAACAGCTCCAGATATAAAAAATCCCGCTGCCAAAAAGGACAGCGGGAAGAAATAATGAAGCGGATCAATGGAATGACTTCAATCCAGAAACTCGGTCAGCCGGATCTGGGAATGGCTGGGTTCTAGATTGCGGATCCGTAGACAGAAAGAATAGAGTCGATCATTCTGCTTCGGAACCATGCAGCGTGATGTCCAGTTCGACCTGCTCACCATTCCGGTCAACAACCATCTGCACGACATCACCGACAGCATGTTTTTTCAGGATGTTTTTTACCTCAGCGTTCGAACTGATTTCCTGGCCGTCGAAAGAGACAATGCGGTCTCCCATTTGCAGACCAGCTAAATCAGCAGTTCCGCCTTCAACAATCTGAACGATGTAGACGCCAGGTTCCATGGTCCGGTTCTGGCCATAGTAAGTGGAATTCTGAACCTGCTGCAAGGAAACGTTCAGGACTGGACGGGTGGTTACCTGACCATGAGCCACGAGATCATCAATGACGGAAGTGACATCTGAAATTGGAATTGCAAAGCCCAGGCCTTCGATACCCGTATCGGATTGCTTGGCATTGACAATACCAATCAGTTCACCATTGACATCAAACAGACCGCCGCCGGAGTTTCCAGGGTTGATGGCAGCATCCGTCTGAAGCAGAGTCATAGTTTCATTATCGATGGTAATTTCACGGCCGACGGCTGAGATGATTCCTGTTGTCACGGTGCCCCCCAGAGATCCAAGCGGGTTACCGATGGCGATCGCTGCTTCACCGACCTGAATGTCATCCGAACTGCCGATGGTAGCCGGGCTTAAATCCGTCGCATCGACTTTAATGACCGCAACGTCGGTCTGAGGATCAGTGCCGACCAGTGTGGCTTCATATTCCTGGCCGTCATAGGTTTTGACCTTAATGGAATTTGCTCCATTGACTACATGGTTGTTTGTGACAATGTAGCCGTCCGCAGAAAGGATAACGCCGCTGCCGGCGCCCTGCGAAACGTACTGTCCAAAAATGGAATTTCCGCTGGATACGGATTCGGTAGAAATTTCAACAACCGATGGTTTCAATTTCGCGACAATATCCGAGATATCTAATATTTTTACACTTGTATTTCCATCCAGAGAGGATGATGTTTTGTCTGTGATTGGCGCTGTAACAGACCCAGACTGTTTTTGATCAATTGCATAGGAAGCGCCTGCATAACCGGCTACACCGGACAAAACAACGGCAGAAATACCAATTGCCGCAGTAATTCCGATGACAGCTCCGTTTCTCGCGGTGGACTTGCGTTTGGGCACACGTGGTGGAATGTTATTTTCCATAATCTTATTTTTGATCCTTTCTATCTGAAATACGCTAAAAAAAAGCGTGTTTTGTTTGTTCTTTTTCTAGTTCTGAATCAAGTATAGAAAAACTTTTTAAAGGAAGATTAAAAAATGCTCTTGTCAATGATGCATTAGTTGGGAGTTGAAAACAGTAATTATGTCATAGGAAAATGGAAGGAATGCTATACTTATAGAGACAGACAGGAGGTTTATTCATGTCACCAAAGAAAACAGCTGATGTCAAAGCAGATGCAGCAGCAACTGTAAAAAAAGCTGCCGCTAAGAAAACTGCGACCAAAAAAGCAACGACTAAGAAAACTGCAGCCACGAAGACTGCTTCAGCAAATAAAGCAACAAAAACCGCTGAAAAGAAAGTAGCGGCTGCCAAAGAAGCAGAAGTGATCGCTGAATCTTATCAGACACCTGCCGAGATTAATGCAGCACTGAACACATTAAAGGAAGAAACTATTGACGGTGAAAAATATATTGAAGCCGTCGATCAAGTAAAACCATACGTACCAGAAGAAATTAAAGAAGAACCAAAAGCTCCAGCCAAGAAAGCTGCCGCTAAAAAAACTGCGGCTAAAAAAGCACCAGTGAAAAATGAAACCCCAGCTCAGGTAGAAGCTGCCAAAAAAGCAGAAGTGATTGCTGAAAGCAACCAGACTCCAGCCGAAATCAAAGCGGCTGAAGCAACACTGAAAGCAGAAGCCATCGCCGGCGAAAAATACATTGAAGCCGTCGATAAGTTAGCAGAAGAAAAAGCTGCTGCTCCAGCTCCAAAAGCTCCAGCCAAGAAAGCAGCTGCGAAAAAGCCCGCGGCTAAAAAAGCTGCCAAAAAAGAAACTCCAGCTCAGGTAGAAGCTGCCAAAGAAGCAGAAGTGATTGCCGAAAGCAATCAGACTCCAGCCGAAATCAAAGCGGCTGAAAAGACACTGAAAGCAGAAGCCCTCGCTGGTGCCAAGATTATCGAAGCGGTCGATGCAGTGAAAGATACTCCATATACGCCAGAACAGCTCAGCCGCCAGACTCTGGCTGCTAAAGCATTCGCTGAAGGCTGCGCCCAGAAAAACCTGGCTGCCCGTTCTAAGGCTGCTGCCGCGAAAGCTGCAAAACTGTATAAGAAACCTGCCAAATCTGCTAAAGCCGTATCTGCTAAAGCAGCTGGCAATCAGATTGCCAACGATATCATGAAAGAAGCTCAGGCAGAAAACAGACTGCTCAAGCTGATCAAGGAAGTTCCAGGAACTTCTTACGAAGTGGTTATTGCCGAAATTGAAAAGAATGCTGCTATGGAAAGTCGTAAAGCCCTGGCTGCTAAAGCCAAAAACGCCCCAGAAGCGAAAACTGCTGAAGTACCAGAAGAAGAAAAGAATGCTTTCTATGATTCTTTAGACGATTACACATTGCTTGAAATGGCTAAGACCCTCGGGCTGGATATCGATATGGATACCCTCAAAAACGAGCTGACCCATGCCATTGATCTGGATGAACAAATCGATCAGTATATGAAAAAAGCAATTACCGCAAATAAGGACTATACATTTGCGGTTGATGGATTCGACACTTCCGTCATTCCATACTTATGCCGCCGCATTGCTGCAACTCTGCCAAACAAAGCGGCTGACAATGTTGATCTTGCCAAGAAAATCAACGCGGATATTGACCGTATCCTGATTAACGACGGCCTGAACGATTCTGCAATCTACAAAGATCTGCTTGATGACGTTCGCAAGATCCTTATCTATGCACAACACAACAACCTGCATACTCTCGAAGAAGTAGGGAAGATCATTCCAGCGGATCTGAACAAACTGGTCGACCGCTTTATGACTGTTGCTTACACAATCCTGCCAGGCTGGCAGTACAACGACGTGAAGTACTATGAAGGCTTCATCTATGGTGTTATGGCTCAGTTTGATGATCTGGTGAACTGGCAGAACCGTGCATTAATGGATATTGCCGACCTGTACATCAAACATGGCGACTACCAGAATGGAAACAGCGGATATGGCTATGTTCTGCGTGAAAACCAGCTCAAAGACCAGATCTACTATCGTTTTGCTCATGTCTATGAACCATTCGATCTGCAGCGCGCAAAAAACATCGCTCAGGATGCCTTACGCGTAATCGATGGCCGTTACGACTACTATCCAAAAATTCTTGAAATTCTTCAGAAGTAAATCATCCCTGACCACAGACTGAAAAAAGTCAGGTAAGATTACAGGACAGGAAGTGAGGACTAGAATGGCAACTGCTCAAATTCCACAGTGGATCTTTTCATGCCTGGATCAGTATGCAAACTGTGCATGCGGGATTCGTATTGTCAAGAAAATGGGAAAAGAAGGCCTGTTAAATGCTCTGGAAGCCAAAGGCTATCCATGTGAGCTGGAAATCATCGCCGACCCGAAAGACACCAGCGAGTTC
This sequence comes from Allobaculum sp. JKK-2023, assembly GCF_034745455.1. Taxonomy (NCBI): domain Bacteria; kingdom Bacillati; phylum Bacillota; class Erysipelotrichia; order Erysipelotrichales; family Erysipelotrichaceae; genus Allobaculum; species Allobaculum sp. JKK-2023. The sequence continues at coordinate 3,155,660 of NZ_JAYERV010000003.1, forward strand.
CCAGAAGACGGAACATACATCCTGACACTGAAGAGCACTGAACGTCACAATAAAGACACTGACGAAAAAGAATAAACCAGTCAGGCTGCAAAAAGCCGCCTGACGTGAAAGCCAGTCTTTACAGAAACTGGACCTTTACACCCATAGCTCTCTGCTTGATTCCAGAAAGGGAAGGCAGAGAGCTTTTTTGTATCGGATTTTAGCACGAATTGAATGAGGACGAAAACAGGATTGAACAGTCTGGATTCAGGATAGAATGAGATGAAAACAGAAATTGACTTTTCGAAAGAAAGCGGGATGATGCAATGAATAACAGAAATTTTAATCGAAAACTAAATCGAAAACTGAAATGGAAACCAAAACAGTTCCAGAATCAACAGATGGGCAGCCAGCTCGCCGCATTCATGCTGACCTTATCCTTGGCCGGTTCTTTAGCAGGATGCGCCAGACCGAATTCAGACTTGTCAGCGTCGGCGTTTTCAGACACTGCCCCAAGCACAGAAACAGCTGCAGTGATCTCTTCCAGTGACGATGCAGGCAGTGAGTCAAGTTCAAAGAGTGCAGCCGACACCAGCCAGCAGGCCTCAAACCAGAGTTCGTCTTCTTCGGACTCCAACCAGACTGCAAGCAAGTCTTCATCAACAACAGCAACTACACAAACCAAATCAGATACACTCATGGAGGATCTTCTGGCGATCGACCAGAAGCAGGTGGAAGCCATTCTGGACCAGATGAGCCTGGAAGAAAAGTGTGCGCAGATGTTTATTGTTGAACCGGAAGCTTTACTGCCGGATGCATCTGCTGCTCCAAATGAAAATGGGGAAGTGACAGTGACTGACTACAGCCAGATTGCTGCTATGCAGCAGTCCATTCCCGTGGGAGGAATCATTCTCTTTGGGCGCAATCTGCAAAGTGCTGACCAGGTTCAAAACCTGCTTGCTCAGACCAATCAGGCTTCCATCAATCAACTTGGACTTCCAGCCTTACTTGGTATCGATGAAGAAGGCGGAAGCGTGGCAAGAATAGCCAGAAGCGGCATTCTGGGCCAGATCGATGAGCCAGGGGCGCAGGAGATTGCTGATACGGGAGATGCAAATCAGGCGTACCAGGAAGGAAGCAAGATTGGCAGGCATCTTCATGATCTGGGATTCAACCTGGATTTTGCTCCCGTGATGGACGTGCTGACCAATCCCAATAACCCGGTGATGCAGGACAGGACCTATGGCAATGATCCTCAGAAAGCTGCCCAGTTTGCGCTGGCTTTTGGCCAAGGATTGTTAGATCAGGATGTATTGCCGGTTTACAAGCACTTTCCAGGCCATGGCGATACAGCCGAAGATTCGCATGAAGGCTATACGTACTCAAATAAAACGCTCGATGAACTGCTTTTTTGCGAGTTGATTCCATTCCAGGAGGCGGTAGATGAAAAGATGCCTTTGATTATGGCTTCTCACATTGCTTTACCCAATGTCACCAATTCTCAGCTTCCAGCCACTTTATCACCGGATATTCTGACCGGTATCCTGCGCTATCGGATGGGGTTTCAGGGACTGATCGTAACGGATTCGATGGAGATGAAGGCCATCACGAGCCGCTATTCTTCTACGGATGCGATAGGCGGGGCGATCAGTGCCGGAACAGATCTGATTTTGATGCCGGAAAACTTCCAGAGTAACTATTGGACTTTGGTGGATAAAGTCAAAAGCGGCCAGATCAGCGAAGATCGAATTGATGAATCGGTTCGCAGAATTATTCGCGTAAAACTTGCTCTGGCCAAAAGTCAGAACCAGCTCTCGACAGAATTCGATCAGTAATTCACAATGGAAGCAAAGATAAGCTTTGTCATTTGTTCATTGAGCAGATGAATGGATGGATAAACAGAAAGGAGAGAAGGAATGGATCGAACACAGAAACTGCTGCTTTTAGGAGCTACCTTATTGGTCGTCTGGTTTGGCTTTACTTTGCATGATGACTGGGTTCATTTCAATGAATCGCTGCCGATGATTATGGCGGCAAACGATCTGCAAGATCCCGCAGAGACAAAGTGGCTGTTTTTTAATGTGGTTATGTTCAGAGGAGCGCTCTTTCTGATTCCAGCTTTGATCCTGGCTTTTTTCGCAATTACAAGCTTTATCCGGGATTACTCGGTTCCAGGAGAACGATTTTCTTTTTTACGCAGGATCTTTCGTAAAGATCATCATAAGAAGTGATCTCTTCATTCCAATTCACATCAAAGGGATGGTTGCCGTATCAGGTTTCCGTCCCTTTTGACGCTTTTCAAAAGAGAGGACAGTCAGAGATTCAGGATATTGGCTGCAAGCCAAAGAATGAAATGAAAAGCAGGACATCCAGTTTGGATCTCCTGCAATTCAGAAGTGAGTAGTTCATAAGCAGATCAAAGAAAGAAGGGAAGAACTTAAGGTTGGTCATTAAAAACAGGGACTATTGCAATCGTCCAGCCATCCTCAGTGATGGGCTCAGCTAAAAGATTCTCTATCTGGGTTGTTTTTGAAAAGACGCATTTGCCATCCTTTGTATAGGCGTCAATCGTAACATCATCAGTTTGATTCGTAACTGCACAAGTGAATAATTCTCCCTGTCTGATTGGGATATCACCAGTATATACAGAATTGTTCTCGCTGGGCTGGTAATGCACTTCGAGGCGGACGATATCGTCTCGGCCAATTTTGATCTGGAGACGGTTCATAAGCTCGAAGCGATCAAAACTTCTAATATTCTTCTGGTCAGCCTTGTTGTTTATGAAGGTAAGGGTCTGAAGATTGGCAATAGATCGGAAGGCAAACAGCGCACAATCGGACAGTATAATTGGTTCCATACTAGGTGAATTTGGCTGATTGAAGGAGATCGTCATTCCATACGGTTCTTTTTCGGTCTGTAAAGAGGTGGATTCAATGGTCCAGTCAGGTGGATAGGGAAGAGCGCCTTCTACCTTGCCAACCGCGGAAGGATCTCCAACGTAGGCAGTTTTTACAGAATTGATCACCTCATTTTCTTCGACCATCGAAGCCCCTTCTATATTCAGGCTGACGTCCCTGGAGTGATCGTTTGTCTGGTCTTTCTTCTTTGAAGAATCACGTAAAATCCAGATCCTGAAGTCGTCAGTGACATTTGAAATTGTCACGGAATCATCAGCGGTCAATTCAAGAGGATCTCCAATCAGCTGATGCCGGTTGAGTGAGACAGCCTGAATTTTGAAAGTTGAATCCGTTTGATCGGCCTTGAGGATTACCTCATTCTGGACCGGATGGAAAACCGGAGAGGAATACCATATATCCGATTCATTGATATTCATGGAAAGATAAGCAGAAGCTTTTTCGGCCGGAGTTCCAAGACATCCCGTCAAAACAACAGCCATTGCGCATGCCGCTGCAAGAGCTGTTTTTGAATGGGCAGGTGGAGTATGAATCAGGCGGATTCTCTCTTTAATACTCAAAGCGCCAAAACAGGGAACCAGAAGCAGCTGACGTTTTCTGCCAGGCAGTGTGCATTGCAGCAAAGCGCTGGCATAATCGGCTTTGGCTGCGCCATCCATATCGGCTACAGCCTGTTCATCACAGGCTTTTTCGATTTCCTTGTTCAGAGTGGTATAGGCAAACCAAAGAATGGGATTGAACCAGTAAACGGCGAGCAATACAAAAGCCAAGGCTTTCCAGAGAGGATCCAGACGCGCAATATGGGTCGTTTCATGCGTTTCAACACTAGGCAGCAGGTTTGAATCCATGGTGGTCGGAACAAAGATCTTCCAATGCCAGAGTCCCCAGACAAAAGGTTCCTGGATCTGATCTGACTTCCAGATTCGATCGGTGAGCGGCAGGGCAGCAGCCAGCTTGTATCGGATCCGTAAAAGACGAAACAGGCCATAGCCCAAAATTAAAAAGATTCCTGCGATCCAGATTCCATTCAGAGCCGAAAGCAATGGCTGGCTTCTTTGAATCCGCGCAGACCAAAAGGCCAGCTGCAAAGAAGAAGATTTGGTCTGATCTGCTGGTTTCGTCAAGCTTGGATTTTGGTCTGGATTCATTTCGTTGTGAGCAGGCAGATCCACTTTCGCTGCCTGATCCGATTGGATGGCTTCAAAGAGCGCGTCATCAGACGCAAAATTCTGGCCATATTGTTTTTGCATGGAATCTGAGCTCCAGTTTGTTTGGCCAATTGAATCCGGAAGCGTAAAGGGCAGAGTAAACGACCAGGATAAAGGCAGAACCAGCCGCAGGGACAGAAGACCATAGAGCAGGATTTTCAGCCTGGCGGATGTTTTAGAGAAGGTTTTGTCAAAAAGCAGAATGGCTCCAAACATCACGCTTGCGACTAAAGAGACAATCACGATGTCGATAAAAAGATCGGTCATTTTGGATTCTCCTTTCGGATCTCATCAATCATTTTCTGCAGCTCATCGACGTCTTCTTCTGTCAGATGAACCTTGCGGGTGAAGGCGGCCAGAAAAGAAGGGACTGAGTTGGAGAATTTCTTTTCAATCATGTTTTCGATTTCTTCTTCCTGGGCCTGCTGCCGACTGATCAGAGCATGAACCTGCCTGTTTTCAACCTGGACAATTCCTTTTTCAGCCAGGCGTTTAATGACAGTATAGGTTGTTGTCCGTTTCCAGCCGAGTTTCTCCAGGCAGGCTGCCGCTAACTCTGGCTGAAGGCAGGGTTCTAGGTCCCACAGAATCTGCAGAAACTGGTATTCGCTTTCGTTAATCCGGATCCGTTCCATCAGCTTCTCCTTTCTGTCTATAATAGTAGACTTTCTATTTATATTCTACATTTGTAGACAAAAAACACAATGACTTCTTGCTTATGAATTCTTCTGATTTGAGAAGACAGACTCTGCAAACTGGAAAAAAGTGTCAGGAAGATGGAAGTGTGCAGACAGTAAAGGGCAGTAAAGGGATGAAAAGACAGGCAAAGAAAAAGCAGCAGGCATTCCTGCTGCAAATCTTGAAGAAGAATGGACATAAAGCTCTTCGAGGAAGGGAAGAATCTGACTAACAGATTCCAGACGAGATTGAGCTTTGTCAATCAGATTCAAGTAATCGATACGTGACCATCGTCGGTTTGTCCGTCCAGGGGTCTTTTTCGATGTAGGCATCCAGATTGAAGACAGTTCTTAACATCTCAGTAGTCATGATCTCTTCTACATTTCCTTCATAGCGAATCTGGCCATCTTTCATAGCGACCAGATAGTCGGAAAAGCGGGCTGCCAGGTTGAGGTCGTGAATGACCAATGCAATGGTTTTATGCTGCTGACGATTCAGCTTTTCAAGCAGCTGAAGAATTTCCAGCTGATGGGCCATATCCAGATAGGTGGTTGGCTCATCCAGCAAAATGATTGGGGTATCCTGAGCTAAAGCCATCGCAATCCAGGCTCGCTGACGCTGACCACCGGACAGCTGATCGACAGCCCGATTCGCCAGAGTATCCACACGCGTTTCCTTCATCGCCCAGTCGATGATTTTGCGATCTTCTTCGTTTAAAGCTCCAAAGCCTTTCTGGTACGGATACCGGCCAAAGCCCACCAGTTCACGGACAGTGAGTCCTGCCGGGGCCTGTGGGCCTTGCGGAAGCAGTGCCAGTTTGCGGGCGATTTCTTTGGTGGGCAGATCTTTCATGTTCTGACCTTCCAGAAGTACTTCTCCAGACTGAACCGGAAGAATCCTGGCCAGCCCTTTGAGCAGCGTGGATTTGCCGCAGCCATTGGGGCCAATGATGCTGGTGATTTTTCCTTTCGGAATTCGAACATTCATCTCTGGGATGATCGTCTTGCCAGAGTATCCCAGTTTCAGATGCAGTCCTTCCATGGCGGGTTCTGTGGTCTTGGAAGAATTGAAGGAATCAAAGGAATTGGTCTTGTTTTCTGTCATCGAGTCACTCCTTTACAAGCAGATACAAAAAGTATGGAGCACCAATTACGGCTGCCGTAATGCCAACCGGCATTTCATATGGTAAAAACCAGGTACGGGAAATAATATCGGCCCACACCAGTAAAACCCCGCCAGTCAGCGCGCTGACTGGAAGCAGATGGATATAGTTTGGACCAGCCAGCTTTCGCGAAAGATGCGGCGCAACCAGTCCGATAAAGCTCAGCCCGCCGCCAATGCTGCAGCAAAAGGCACTCAAAGCGACCGCACTGATCAGCAGAATCCGGGATTCTTTATTCACATCAATGCCGATGCCAACTGCCGTATCATGGCCAAGCATCAGACCGTTGAGGGTTCGAGAACGGGAGTAGACAAGCCAGCCCAGGATCGAGATCCCGATCAACAGCAGAATGATATTGGGCCAGTCAGCCCCCCAGATATTGCCTGCAATCCAGTTCTGGACAAACGCATACTGGGAATCCGGCATTTGGAGCATCAAAATCGTGGTCAGAGAACTGATGGCAAGCGAAATGGCTACACCCATCAAAAGCATGCGCTTCGGATGAACCTTGCCATGCCAGTACGACAGCCGGTATTCAATCCAGAACGTCAAAGCTGAGCCGATGAAAGCCAGAATTGGCATCATCAGCGAATAGCTCAAGGAAGAGCTGATCTGGCCGCCCTCGAAAAAGACAATAAACACAGCAATGGCAAGTCCGGCTCCGGCATTAATGCCCAGAATGCCTGGCTCAGCCATGTCATTGCGGGTTACGCCCTGTAAAACAGCTCCGGAAAGAGACAGTCCGATGCCGACCAGAATGCTGCCCAGAACTCTGGGCAGGCGCAGGTTGAGCAGAATCGGATTTCCAGAAAACAGTTCAAGAATTGGAATCTGAGCATATCCTGCGTTGAGATCAATCAATAAACCAACGACCAGCAAAAGAGAAAGCACACTGATCAGCAGGACGTCTTTTCTACGCATCTTCTGCCCCCTCCTTGCGACATATGGCAATAAAAACTGGAACGCCGACAATCGCAAAAATAAAGCCGACCGGCGTTTCACTTGGCGCATTGATCGTCCGGGAAATCAGGTCGGCTGCAAGCATCAGCGCACTGCCAAGAACCATTGAGCAGGGGATCACCGCTTCATAGCGGTTGCCCACAAACCGGCGGACCAGATGGGGAACCAGCAGACCAACAAATCCCACTGGTCCGGCCAGGGCCACGCTGGTTCCCGAAAGCAAAAGCACAATCAACAGACACATCAGTTTCGAACGGTTGAGATTAATCCCCAGTCCCTGAGCCGCTTCATCTCCCAGTGAAAGAATGGAGACCTGTCTGGAAAGCAGAATGCCGGCAACGATCGCAGCCAGCAGAATCGGGGCAGCAATTTGAAGCTGATCCATCCGGATACCGGCAGTTCCTCCGGCCGTCCAGAAGGTTAATGATTGTCCAGTATTGGTCAGAATGGAAATTCCCTGGGTGAGCGCCGTTAAAAGCATGCTCACGGCAAGCCCGGCCAGAACCAGTCTTGCGGCATCCAGCTTGCGCCGTTTGAGCAGCAGCAGTCCGAAGACCAGAAAAATTGCCATCGCAGCCCCCAGAAAGGAAGCTAGAATTGTAAAGCCAAAACTGACATTGCTTAAAAACGCCAGACACATCGCCAGCCCGAATGAAGCCCCGGCGTTGATGCCTAGAATTCCGGAATCCGCCAGAGGATTACGGGTCATCCCCTGCATTATCGCCCCAGCTCCGGCCAGCCCTGCACCGACAAGAATGTCACCGATTGTTCGCGGCAGCCGCAGTTCCAGAATGGCAATCTGCTGGTGGTCCGTCATATCGCCCAGAAAGAAGGCACTCAGAACTTTCTGCCAGGAAATCTGTGTGCTTCCCAGGAATATAGAAAGAATCGCAGTGAAAATCACTGCGATCATTGCGGCCACCAGAAAGAAGATTGTTTTCTTCGTACTGGTCTTCATCATTTAGTTCTCCTTGAAATTCTCAAAGAATTCGATGAACATGTCTGCCTGCTTATTTAAGGTGATTGGATCGCGATGCATGAAGGCAACCTGTTCATAAGGAAGAGTGCGGCCTTCGTTAACGGCGGGCAGCGCATTCCACATATTGGAGGAAGTTACGAAAGCCGGGTCCGTCCCATCCAGGACACCATATAAAATGAAATCGCCGGCATATTCTGGTAAAGCTTCCAGCGAGATGACTTTGTAGGTTTCATCGCCATCGACCATTGTGGACTGAATGGCTTCTGGCGCTTTCAGATCCCACATGTCATACAGGATCGATCCGCCGCGGGCAAAGTGGCTGCCCATGGTATAGATTTCCTGCGGCCACATTTCCAGAATGGAAACGGTCCGGCCGTTGACGATGGACTGAATTTCGTCTTTCTTGGATTCAACTTTTTCATTGAACGCAGCGATGTACTCGTCTGCTTCTTTGGATTTGCCAACCAGGTCAGCAATATAATGGAAAGTCTCTTCATCGGAACGTTTCCCATCCTGGATGTAAACCGTAGGGGCGATTTTGGAATACTTGTCGTAATCCGCTTCCGTGATGGTGACGATCAGATCCGGCTTGGCAGCGGTGATCTGTTCGAGAGACGTTTCAGCCGAAGTGATGTTCATCGGCTCAATGCCTTCAGTCATCCCCTCTAAATAAGGATTGTTGAGGGCGTAAGGGGAGGCGATAACTGGTTTTACATCGACAGCGAGAAATTCGCCTAAATAATAGTCACTGACGATTTTTTCAGGATTAACTGGGATTTCTACTTCGCCTTTATCGGTTTCAACCGTCCGCGTTTCGGAGCTGGTTGAAGGATCAGAAGACTGACAACCGATCAGAAAAAGAGCCATAGCCAATCCGGTAAACAGGACAGCCGCTTTAGCCATCCAGCTGGTCTGTTTCAGAGTATGCGTCATGATTCACTGTTCCTTTCTCTGTGCATGAACGAAGTTAGTTTACACTAACTGAATGCCATGTGTCATTTACTTCACCTGCATTTTGCGCTATATAACTCAAAAACAGGGTCTGATTTGCACAAGTAAGTGGTTCCAGACTTTTGCTGAAAAATTGATTTTTCGAAACAGATTTTCTGACTGGACATTCTGGATTGAATCTGAGCAGCCAGCCTGCCGCTTGCCGAGTCATCATTACAGATGGCAGACCAATCAGAAGAAAACCTCTGATTCGTTTCTGAACCAGAGGAAGTGAGAATCAAAAGTTATCATGAAAAGCAAAGAAGAATCTGCATTCCATTCACGAAAAAGGGAATAGAACGGATTTTAACAGAAAGGCAATCCCGCTCTTTGTCTTAGAAATTATAGGGCAATGTCATTTAGCTTAGTTTTTGTCCACCATCCGTGTACAGATGGTGGATTTTATGTTTTCTGGTTTAACGAAAATTAACTTTGACAATAACTCCATAATTATCTAATTTAATCCTTATCACGTTGAAAACATAACTTTATAAGGAGGAAAATATGGCAACTAAAGTTACTTCGCCGTCCGTGATTTATCAAAGATTCATGAAATTCCTTGAGGAATTTGCCCACAAACAGGAGAAGATTCTTGCTTCTCAAACAGGAGCTTTCTCACGAAGTCATTATCGATCATCAAAAATAAACTTGTTCCATTTCCTGAATACATCCATTATCGGGAATGGATCAACACTCTCCGATTTATCCATGAACTATTTCGGCATGGGCAGTGTAAGACCATCTGCTTCGGCACTTGTTCAGACAAAAGCCAAGACTCCAGTCAGCGTATTTTCAGCACTGCACAAAGCCACATTGGCACTTTGTTACATGGATAAAAAATATAAAGGGCTAAGGGTAATAGCCTTTGATGGAACCAATGAACCTGTTGCGCCAAATGAAGATGAACCTGACTACATCATTTATGCCAAGAACAAGGAAACCATCATCCGGGCCGGTATTCACATTAACGCTGCCTATGACGTACTTAATGACAAATTTTTAGCCATCGTCACTCAAGACCAGAGGTCCAAAGACGAACGGGCCGCTGCTATGAAAATGGTCAAGGAGATTCACGAAGCTTATCCTGGCGAGACATTTCTCTTTGTCATGGACAGAGGGTATTTCTCTTACCCATTGTGTAAGCTTATTGAATCCTTAGGGCACAAATACCTCATACGTATGAAAGAACGAGAGTATAGCTGCCTGACTTATACAGAGCTTGACCATACAGAAGACCAGCAGATCAGCCGCATTCTTACCCACCACCAAAGAAAAAGAGAAAAAGAAAACCCCCAGATGAAATACCTGGTCAAAAAATCAATGAGACAGATTGATCCAGAATCTGAATTTATTGATTTTGACTGCAGGGTGGTAGCTATCGAGATTGGCGACAACGTCTGGGAAGGACTGATTACCAATCTGGATGAAGCAGAATTTCCTCCGGAGGCTCTTGGATTTATTTACCACCTAAGGTGGCGAATCGAGCAGAGTTTCTCCTGGCTTAAATATGGAATAGGAATGAAACGTATCCACTCGATAAAAGCAGAATACATCATTCAGGAGATTTATTCATCCCTTATCTTCTACAATCTGGTTTCCGAGATCAAAAAGTGTGTTCTTGAATCATCTCAATCAGATAATAAAGAAGAGAATCAGACAACTTATGAATACCAAATCAATACAACTAAGGCGATACGGGCTATCAGGAACACGTTCACCCCGAAGTGGACGAAGAATCGAACGATTCGTCAAATTACAAAAGCGGAGTTTCAGGCTCTGACCGAGGAGCTGCTCAGAGAAAAACTGCCCGTTCGGCCGGAAAGGAGCTTCAAACGAAATCTCCATCCCAATCGTTTGATATGGTTCACCTATCGATAAGTGCGTTATACGCGCATTTAATGAAGGAAAAACCGGTTCTTGTAAACCTTATAATTTTATGAAATCTTAATTCGAATAACGAAGCGACAGATGTAAACAATGGCATAAAAAACCGGCGAACCGTAAGGTCAGAGCCAGAAAGAAGTTCAGAAAAACTGAGAAGAGGGATTGTTGATGAGATCCGGATAGAGTTCGTCAGCCGAAATTTTAAGCTCGTCAATCATGATGTGCATCAGTTTGATGACATTCGGGCGATCAAGCCGGATGGATTGTGAACATTTCTCGGGATTTTTACGACCTGCCGATCCATAGGTATCGATCTGAAACCAGTGCGTCGGCCCTTGCTGAAACACGAAATACTCTGCATTTACACTTTGCTGAGGGATGAATCGCTCCCTGGATCCCTTTTTCAGGTTTGAAATTTCGATCTTTGCCATAAGCTTCTCCTTTTCGCAATTCCAGGATAGCATCACCAGGCGTTCAATACAGCTGCCTTTTCTTTACTGGCCAGGTAAATTTTGGAAAAGGAAGCAAAGACATCCCACTTTTTGGATTCAATCTGGTTTCTGGCAGGATTTCTTTGCCAGAGAATTCTGTAGTCGGACTGACAGGATGCTAAAATGAAAGACAAATGGAGAACGAACTATGTCCAATACATGCAAAGAAGAATATCAGCATCAGCTCGAACGTGCGAACAAAGAAATTGCCGCTTTGAAAAAAGCAAAAACCGGCTGGATGGTTGCTGCAATCATTCTTCTGATTCTGTTTGCGATTACGCTGGCTTTAAAGTTGGCCTAGGACTGGAGACAGTCCTTTTTTGCTGCCTGCTTTTTGGAATAAAACCGCAGAAAAGCGGACAAGAGAAGGGGAAATAAATCCTGAAAGGCACTGAAAAATTGAAAACAAATGTAACCCTGATTAAGATTGGATCAATGTGAGGAAAATTGATATGAAAATTCAAATGAAGACCCCATTGGTTGAAATGGATGGGGATGAAATGACTCGTGTTCTGTGGCAACAGATCAAGGAAATCCTTCTGGAACCTTATGTAGATCTTTACACAGAATATTATGATTTGTCCTTACCCATCCGGGAAGAGACAAAAGATCAGGTGACGGTTGATGCGGCTAATGCCAATAAAAAATATGGAGTTGCCGTAAAATGTGCGACCATTACGCCAAATGCGCAGCGCGTAGAAGAATACAATCTGTCTCAGATGTGGAAATCCCCGAATGGAACCATTCGTGCGATCCTCGATGGAACGGTATTTAGAACTCCGATTATGGTCAATGGAATCGTTCCGGCTGTCCGCACATGGCAAAAGCCAATTACGATTGCCCGTCATGCGTTTGGCGATGTCTATAAAGCAAGCGAAATCCGCGTGCCCGAGGCTGGAGTGGCCAGACTGGTTTTTGAAGGCGAAGATGGCCAGGTAATCAGTGAAGAAATCGCTGCCTTTGAAGGTCCCGGCGTTTTACAGGGTCAGTTCAATAAAGACAAGTCCATTGAGTCGTTTGCGCGCAGCTGTTTTGAATATGCACTGTCCAAAAATGAAGACTTATGGTTCTCCACGAAGGATACCATTTCTAAAAAGTACGATCACCGTTTTAAAGATATCTTTCAGGAGATCTATGACAATGAATATAAAGAAAAATTTGAGGCCAGAAATCTGGAATATTTCTATACTCTGATCGATGATGCGGTTGCCCGCGTAATCCGCTCCAAAGGCGGCTTTATCTGGGCTTTGAAAAACTACGATGGGGATGTCATGTCAGATATGGTTTCCACCGCTTTCGGTTCTCTAGCCATGATGACTTCTGTTCTGGTTTCTCCAGAAGGAAACTACGAATATGAGGCAGCCCATGGAACGGTAACCCGCCATTACTACAAATATCTCAAAGGTGAAGAAACCTCGACCAACCCGGTTGCGACCATTTTTGCCTGGAGCGGCGCTTTGAGAAAACGCGGTGAAGTTGATGATCTTCCTGATTTAGTGGCTTTTGCTGATCATCTGGAAGAAGCAACCCTCGAAACCATCGAAGCCGGTGAAATGACAGGTGATTTAGTGGGTCTTTGGACAAGAGAAGACATTCCTGCCGTCAAGCTCAACTCCACGGACTTTCTGAAAGCCATTGCCAGCCGCCTGGATGCCAAACAGAACGCCTAAGCGCTTTTGAACGCTCATTTTTACATGCAAAAAGTCTTCTGCAGATCTGGCTGGATTTGATTCCAGATCCAAAAAGCAGAAGACTTTTTTGGTGGTTTCAGGAATTCAGAGAATTGGAACGATCATGACCTGGCTGAAAACGCCAACTGGGCAAAAACCAGATCCAGTCTAGAATCAGATCCAGTCAAGAATCAGGCTTCAGTAATCGAAACTTCTTCTTCTTCTTCTTCTTCGTCTGGCTGTGGGAACCGGACTTTGTTGTGGATGGCTTTGGCCTGTGTCTGCACGGTATTCATCATCTGAGTGCCAAGAATCTGTTTGAGAACCATGTAAAGCAGCACATAGACCAGAATCGGGATGATGATTGAAGTGATCAGCAAAGTCGCAATACTGTTGATCAGATTGCTGATCAGAGTTTTTGCCTCTTCAATGACATTGGCAATGCCAGATGTAATTCCGCCAATCCAGGATTTCGTGCCATCGACCAGCTTTTCCCAGAGATTCCTGTCTTTTTCCTGTTCTTCCAGCGTATCCTCGGCCAGTTTGCTGACTGCTTCGCCCTGTTCAATGGTCTGGGCAACTGGATCTTGAATGGTCTTTTCCATCCATTTAGACAGCTCTACGCTTCCGGGAACCACAGTAAGAACGACGATTCCGATGATTGCAGCTTTTGCGGCAATTCTTTTTGACAAGAGGCTGGCCTCTGGTCTCCAGGCATGCCAGGCGAAAATCAGACACGCGGTTGGCAGCAGAAAATAAAACGAAAGATAGACGCTGCCGGATAAAAGAATTTTCTCCATTAGAATCCCGACCATTACAACAAACAGGTACCCGCTCATTTTCATCAGCATATCTGCAATCGGAGTCCCTGTATCGTCCGGAAGCAGACTGATCGCATTGGCTCCTCCGGCACAAAGCCCGCTGAGCGTCAGAACCTGCATCTGTTTTTCGTTGAGATAGCTTGTGGTTGGCGCCAGCATTTCTGGATGACTGCTCAGATACCAGCCAGTCACCAAAGATATAATCGCCAGGATGAACAGACCAACTGCCCTTTTGTTTTTCGATAATTTGTTTTCCAAAATGAAGCTCCCTTCTTTTCTTGCTCTTTGCTTACCATGCGTCTGATGATGTGAAATTGTCAATGGGTTACAGAAAAATATCGTAAACTCAATGAATAACTGGCAATACTACAAAAAAATCCATCCGTAACAAGAACGGATTTTAACAGTTGGTTATATTGGTTTTTTAAGGAAAAAGCAGTCCATAATGAATATAGATGCGTTATTATAAATCCATTAGAATGAAGACGTCCCAAGCCTGCAAATACCTTGGGGTTGCCAGGCACACCTTGTACAAAATGATTGAAGATGGAATGCCTGCCCATCGTTCTATTGGCGGACACTGCATGTTTGACCAGGAAGAAATGGATCAATACATTGGCAAAGCTCCTGCTCTTCCTGAACGAATGGCCGTTGGCTATTGCCGGGTTTCAACCAAAAAGAGAAAAGATGACCTTGAAAGACAAGCAGATGTGGTTGAAATCTATATGCAAAAGCAAGGATGGAAATATCAAATCATTGAAGATACTGGATCTGGGATGAACTATAAAAAGCCGGGGCTTTTAAAACTGATCGATCTTTTACTGGATCGAAAGATCAGCCATATTGTCATTACCCATAAAGACAGGCTTCTTCGTTTTGGCTTTGAGTTGATTGAATATATTGCCAAAAAGACGCCATGGCCTTCGGCCACATGCCGCAATGAAAATGGGTGAATCGAACTCAATAAAGGACTCAGTTCATAAGATATATCCATTACAATTAATCTGTAAGAGGAGTTAATAAGTGCGTTTTATCTTTTGTGGATTTCATATTCATGATCAAGGCAGTCAAAAAGACTGCACAATCAGAAGCGCCAGAGAACATGCCAGAAGTCCTTAGAGGCTGTAAAGTAGATTTCATCGTCTTACTAATTAATGTTTGATAGTTGTTGCGTTCGCAACGCTTCTGATAGCTCCTTCTTATATTAAATTGGAGGAGATTAACTATGAGAAGAGCCAAATCTTCGACAAAAACACATAGGCCAGTAACTGTTTCTCAGAAACCTGTCCTTACCCATGCTTGTGGCATCGATGTTCACAGCAAGTTTCTTGTCGCTTGCGCAAAAATAGTCAATGCGGATGGGACAATAACGAAATACGAAAAATCCTTCCCAATCTTTAACGAGGATCTTGAACAGTTCAAAGATTGGTTAATTGACCTGGATTGTACCAATGTATGCATGGAATCGACAAGTGTATACTGGCACCCGGTCTTTAACGCTCTTGAACGAGCCATGCAAGAAGTAAGTGTGTGCAATCCTAAATGGCTGTCCCTGGTAAAGAATGAGAAGGATGATAGAAAAGATGCAGAACGAATCTGTGACCTCTATAGAAATGGAATGACCCGAAACAGTTATATTCCAGAACAAAATATCAGGAATCTGCGAGAAATGAGCCGAATGAGGAAGAATTATGTCCAGAATCGGACCGCTGAACACAACGTACTTCTAGCCTGCTTCGCCTCACACGGTTTAAAACTCGATACAGTTTTCTCTGATATCAGAGGCAGTTCTGCGACAAAGATTACCAATCTGATTATATCAAATGAAGACTGCACAGATGATCAGATTATGGCTTGCGTACACAGAAAATGTAAGTCTTCAAGGGAAGATATTCTCAAGGCTTGCCGGGGGATAAAACTAGATGATTGGGCAAAGAAGAAGATTGTAACGCTTCTGGATAATATCAAGCGACTGGATCAAATGATTCTAGATTTAGATCAGACGATGCAGAACTTAATCAACAGTGAGTTCAGATCATATTTTGATCTGCTTTTAACTGTGCCTGGAATTAGTCGGGTAAGCGCTCGAACGATTCTGGCTGAGATTGGAGTAGACATGAGCCATTTCCAGACTGCATCTCAGTTCGCTAAATGGGCTGGTTTGGCTCCAGGAAGCAATGAATCTGCTGGCAAAGTGTTTTCAAAACACGTAACCAAAGGTGGAGCTAATCTAAAACCAACACTTATTCAAGTGGCCTGGGCAGCGGTCAAATCGAAGAAGGTTCCTTATTACAAGATTAAGTTTGAAAGCCTGAAGCAGCGGATGACACCAAAACAAGCAATAGTCGCCATAGCCCGAAAGATTTTAGTATCGATTTATCACATGTTTAAAAAGAAAGCTATCTGGCATCCCACAGACTGCAACAAGGAATTCATTCCAAATAATGTATCGCAATCCAAAGAAGCTCGAAAGCTTAGAACCAACGTTCAATCCCTGCTGGCAATGGGAATGGATCGCGAAGAACTTCTTGAAACGGTCAATACCAGTGCTGATCTCTACGAAAAGAATCTTAAAGAAGAAGCAGTATTTGACCATTTTACTGGAGAAGTCTTAGTAACGGATCCCCCTACCATCAAGAAAGCTAAAACTGCAAAGAGTCTTCACATTTCCGAAAAGAATGTCAAATCAGGGAGCAGTGAACTAATCAAATACGACATAATACCCGCTAGTTAATTGAAACTAACGGGGGAAAGGGGGTACTACACCTTTTTAAAAATTTAAAGAATTAATCATAAATCAATGTGTAGCAAGACCAGCCCCTCAGGCCCCCCTGCACATATGTGATTTCGACTTTAGGGTACTGGCAAGGGGGCCTGAGGGGCTGAATTTTCAAAGTAGATGGATACAGAAATCGTAATTCTTAACCAGGGCGAAGAAAGAAACAGCGCCCAGGAATTAACAGATGACTTGATTGCGATCATTACTGTATTTTCAGGACGGCTGTATGGCCCCAGAAGCAACAAGACCAAAAAAATCATTGAGGAAAGTAAACGGCTGTTGAAAGGAGATGGAGCAGATGAGCAAATCGAAGAAAACGATTCAGATGGTTTCAATCAAATTGAATGATGACCAGCAGATGTTCGCCGAGAATTTGTTTACTGCTTACACGATAACGCCCTGAAATGCAGTACTAATAAAAATGGGATAGTGAGTTTCGGGACTATAGATAAAACATAAAATATGCTTTAACTAAAGAATATATTTTCAACTAATCTACCAATGTCATTTAGCTTAGTTTTTGATAGTTAGTATTGTCCACCATCCGTGCACAGATGGTGGATTTTATATTTTCTGGTTTAACGAAAATTAGCTTTGACAACAACTCTATAATTGTCTAATTTAATCCTTATCACGTTGAAAACATAACTTTATAAGGAGGAAAATATGGCAACTAAAGTTACTTCGCCGTCCGTGATTTATCAAAGATTCATGAAATTCCTTGAGGAATTTGCCCACAAACAGGAGAAGATTCTTGCTTCTCAAACAGGAGCTTTCTCACGAAGTCATTATCGATCATCAAAAATAAACTTGTTCCATTTCCTGAATACATCCATTATCGGGAATGGATCAACACTCTCCGATTTATCCATGAACTATTTCGGCATGGGCAGTGTAAGACCATCTGCTTCGGCACTTGTTCAGACAAAAGCCAAGACTCCAGTCAGCGTATTTTCAGCACTGCACAAAGCCACATTGGCACTTTGTTACATGGATAAAAAATATAAAGGGCTAAGGGTAATAGCCTTTGATGGAACCAATGAACCTGTTGCGCCAAATGAAGATGAACCTGACTACATCATTTATGCCAAGAACAAGGAAACCATCATCCGGGCCGGTATTCACATTAACGCTGCCTATGACGTACTTAATGACAAATATCTAGCCATCGTCACTCAAGACCAGAGGTCCAAAGACGAACGGGCCGCTGCTATGAAAATGGTCAAGGAGATTCACGAAGCTTATCCTGGCGAGACATTTCTCTTTGTCATGGACAGAGGGTATTTTTCTTATCCATTGTGTAAGCTTATTGAATCCTTAGGGCACAAATACCTCATACGTATGAAAGAACGAGAGTATAGCTGCCTGACTTATACACAGCTTGACCATACAGAAGACCAGCAGATCAGCCGCATTCTTACCCACCACCAAAGAAAAGAGGAAAAAGAAAACCCCCAGATGAAATACCTGGTCAAAAAATCAATGAGACAGATTGATCAAGAATCTGAATTTATTGATTTTGACTGCAGGGTGGTAGCTATCGAGATTGGCGACAACGTCTGGGAAGGACTGATTACCAATCTGGATGAAGCAGAATTTCCTCCGGAGGCTCTTGGATTTATTTACCACCTAAGGTGGCGAATCGAGCAGAGTTTCTCCTGGCTTAAATATGGAATAGGAATGAAACGTATCCACTCGATAAAAGCAGAATACATCATTCAGGAGATTTATTCATCCCTTATCTTCTACAATCTGGTTTCCGAGATCAAAAAGTGTGTTCTTGAATCATCTCAATCGGATAATAAAGAAGAGAAGCAGACAACTTATGAATACCAAATCAATACAACTAAGGCGATACGGGCTATCAGGAACACGTTCACCCCGAAGTGGACGAAGAATCGAACGATTCGTCAAATTACAAAAGCGGAGTTTCAGGCTCTGACTGAGGAGCTGCTAAGAGAAAAACTGCCCGTTCGGCCGGAAAGGAGCTTCAAGCGAAATCTCCATCCCAATCGTTTGATATGGTTCACCTATCGATAAGTGCATTATATGCGCATCTTATTGATACAAACCACCCATACAATTCTTAAAAAAGGCTCTTATCAAAGGGGTGTTTTTAGTGCACCTATTTTGATGAATACAGCCAAATCAATCAGTATATTTTGTGCTTGGTTGGTGCATATGGATATAATCAGCAGCAAATTCTATTCCTATCATCCACTTTGTCTTTGATTTTTATACAAAGTTTGAGGTCATATTTTTCTAGCTAAATGACATTGACTAATCTACAAATAAGTTATTTAATTGTTAGCTATTTTACCTTAGTCATATTATGACTAAGGTAAAATCCCGCATATTAATTAATTTAGCTTACTCACAACGACTTCAATATACTGCACTTAAAGTTATCTATATTCTGCTAGTATGTATCTTCTCGGGGTATATATTCGCTTTTTTAGTTCTGAAAATGTGGGAGTTATCGCTTACATGGAAACCTATAACCTGCTCTCTCCTATTGCCTGTTCCATCAATTCTTATGGACGAAGTGCAGAAAAGATCCGGGACGATCTGCGCAAGCAAAAGCAGGTGTTAAAAGACATCACGACTCATGTTGCAAAAGTAACTGGAGTCGCTTTTCCTGATGGAGTGCTTCCATCCTGGCTATGGACAATGGCTTTGCATTCTGCAGTAACGAACCGCAAGTCTATGGATGAAGAAATCTTCAGGCGGATTCAGGAAGAGCTGTATGCAGATTACAAGATGACGGCCCATGAAGCAGCAGTTGTCATGTACGTGGCTAAATCCCCCAAAGTCTTCAAGAAGATCCTTCAAAAAAGAATGTTTGAAGTCCCCAAAAAATTTTCAAACAATAGAGATCAATGGCCATCTGCAGCAATGCGATCCTAAGCGGCTCCACAAACTCATTGCCCACGCAGCAAGAAGATACAGGCAATACCTTCACCCAGTTCATACGAATAAAAATACATGGATGAAGATCGATAAGAATGGATATGGCATCCAGCATAAAAATGGAACGACTTTTATTTCTATGCACAGCTTAGGCAGCCAGAAAGAATTCAATGTTGAACTGAAAGGAATCTTTTATACAGCCAAAACAGGCAAGACGAGGAGCAATCTTACTGTTGTCTATGACCGGGACAGGAAATGCTTAGTTTTCCAGAGAATGGTTGAAGTCAGAAACCGCCCGAACCAGTCAGAGACAAAGGTTGGGATGGATGCCGGAATCACGTCACTGCTCAGCACTTCCCATAATATGTCTTCTGCTTCTTTAAAAGAAGAAAAGCTTGCCAAGAAGGAAAAAGAACTGAAAGAGAAAAAGAGCAAGGCTGCTCAGACGCTTGACCATACAACCTTCAAGCAGTTCAGCTATTCTGCTTCTGATTTTCTCAGCGAGCGGGGAATCCAGCGCAACCGGATTCGAGACCGCAGGAAAAATGCCTTAAAAGAAGCAGACCAGATCCAGTTTTTGCTTAACGATCCACAATCAAAATGCTCAGAAGACGAGAAAAAGAAACTGGAAGACCAGATCTATGCCCTTAGACGCAAAGCCAAGCGGATTGAGGAAAACAACCGAAGAGGAAACAAACGCTTTCGCAGGCAGTCCCAGAGAATCCAGGATCATTTAAAGACAATCACAAATGAAGAGATTGCCTTAGTTCTCAAAGCAGACTCGGATATTGGGCACATCATCATGGAAAACCTGGACATCAGGGGACAGGCAAGCACCTGGTCAAAACTAAACCGCAGGCTGTCAGGCTGGATTTATGGCCTCTTGCAGGAAAGAGTGGAATACAAAGCTGGATTGAAGTCAATTAAAACTTCGTATGTCAACCAGGCTTACAGTTCCCAATACTGCCATATCTGCGGAAGCAAAATCCAAAGAGACAAATCTCATTATGAAAATGCGCGTTGTAAGCGGCATGGACAGTTCAATGCAGATATCAACGCCGCCCATAACCTCGTCTGGATGTATGAAAATCATCCTGAAGTCACCAAATGGACTCCAAGAAAAACGGTCCAGCAGTTTTATGAAAAAAGATCTGAATGTTATAACCAGACCGTCTGCAGCCTTATTGCATCATTAAAAGGGTTAAGCAGTGCAAAATCCGCCTAACCCTGCGTAATTCGTTTTTCTGCGCAAAAAATACGAACCAAAAACAAGTGTGAACACCAGGCACGAACACATAGAAAAATCCCATATGAGTTTTGAACTCATATTTGTTTACTCCCCCTGCCGAAGCTGGGGCGGAACGATCTTCGGATTGTGCCAAAGTCTCAAGGCTGGTCCTGCGTCGGCAAGGGGGATGCGGGATGCCAGTACTGCGATACTGGGCTGTATCCCATAAAATTTGGATTTGGATTCCCTTCGGGGAATTTTGGTCCTCAAAGCGGGGCTTAGATAAGGATCTTGTATCTTAACCCTTCTCCCGCCGGCTAATGCCGAACACTGTTCGCAGACAGGGATGTAACCGTTTTATTCTATCAGGGATAAAACAACCTCATTTAACGAAGGGATGGAGGGCAGTCAGAATCCAGTCAGAATGCAGCCGGAAATGGATATTGCTGTGGCTGAAAAATGAAAAGAAGAATCAGCAAATCGTTTTCGCAAATTCCTTTAAAGCATTGAAACCTTCCTCATGATAGGGGAGGGCTTTTTCTTTGTGGTTGATCTGCCAGACATATTTGCGGCCGGAATCCAGCATCATGGTGACAGTGCTGGAAAACATCGAGAGGCCATTGGCTGGACGGATCCTGACGGACTGGATCTGGTCGCGGTCAATTCGAATGGGCTCCGCGGGTGAAAACTCAGAACGGCTTGCTGTCCGCAATGCGTTCTGGCGCCCCTTTTTTAAAGGCTTGAGATGTAAAGCATCCTGTTCAACCAGAACCAGATAGCCGCCATACGCCTGATCGACATCCTGGGTCATCGCAGTGCCCACGCCGCCTAAAACCATAGCGCTAGTCGGGAAAGTCGAGTAAACAATCAACGCGGGCAGCAAATCGCTCCGGTTGAAAATAGCATTCACTTTCATAGAGGTGTTGAAATCTTCAATCATGAAATAAACCTGCTTTCAATTAGGTTAAGTATAGCAGTTCAAGAGGATGGAACAACTTCAGATTTTTAACCAGGAAACCTGCATCAACGAATGGATCTGTTTCTGACTGAGTTCATACAAGTTGATAGGCAGAAAATATCTTGTCGACAGAAAATCATTGATCGCACATTTGGTGCTGCAGTTCACAAAGCGCAAGGATAGCTATAGTGAAAAAGGTCAAGGTCGCGTTTGACCTTCAGCTTTTCAAACAGCGCAGCAACCACGAAGAATCCGATCAATTTGACGAGAGATTTTGTCTGGATCAGTTCGTCTTTGGATTGTCGTTCGTTTTTGCGCTTATCATTCATCGTCTTAACCGCCGCTTCATAAAAAGAGATAGGATCGTCAATGCCAAGGGATTGAAGAGAGTTGACATAGCCCAAAGTCCTGATGTGACAGGATCGAGGCTGTTTCTTTTCGACATCTCGATAGGAATTGTAGATCTGAAGATAAATTCCTTTTGGGCGTTTCGTTTTTCGCAGATAATAAGCCATTCATTTCCTCCTGATAAACGCAAAATTGGACAAGACAGGGCTCGATTCAAAGTGGTTTTCTGGATTTAACTATAAGGCAAACTGCGCTTTCTTTCGAATGCGATTGGCAATGTCATTTAGCTTAGTTTTTGTCCACCATCCGTGTACAGATGGTGGATTTTATGTTTTCTGGTTTAACGAAAATTAACTTTGACAATAGCTCCATAATTATCTAATTTAATCCTTATCACGTTGAAAACATAACTTTATAAGGAGGAAAATATGGCAACTAAAGTTACTTCGCCGTCGGTGATTTATCAAAAATTCATGAAATCCCTTGAGGAATTTGCCTACAAACAGGAGAAGATTCTTGCTTCTGAAACAGGAGCTTTCTCACGCAGTCATTATCGATCATCAAAAATAAACTTGTTCCATTTCCTGAATACATCCATTATCGGGAATGGGGCAACACTCTCCGATTTGTCCATGAACTATTTCGGCATGGGCAGTGTAAGACCATCTGCTTCAGCACTTGTTCAGACAAAAACCAAAACTCCAGTCAGCGTATTTTCAGCACTGCACAAAACCACATTGGCACTTTATTCCATGGATAAAAAATATAAAGAACACAGGGTAATCGCTTTTGACGGAACCAATGAACCTGTTGCGCCAAATGAAGATGAACCTGACTACATCATTTATACCAAGAACAAGGAAAACATTATCCGGGCCGGTATTCACGTTAACGCAGCCTATGACGTACTTAATGACAAATTTTTAGCCATCGTCACTCAAGACCAGAGGTCCAAAGACGAACGGGGCGCTGCTATGAAAATGGTCAAGGAGATTCATGAAGCTTATCCTGGCGAGACATTTCTCTTTGTCATGGACAGAGGGTATTTCTCTTACCCATTATGTAAGCTTATTGAATCCTTAGGGCACAAATACCTCATACGTATGAAAGAACGAGAGTATAGCTGCCTGACTTATACAGAGCTTGACCATACAGAAGACCAGCAGATCAGCCGCATTCTTACCCACCACCAAAGAAAAGGGGAAAAAGAAAACCCCCAGATGAAATACCTGGTCAAAAAATCAATGAGACAGATTGACCAAGAATCTGAATTTATTGATTTTGACTGCAGGGTGGTAGCTATCGAGATTGGCGACAACGTCTGGGAAGGACTGATTACCAATCTGGATGAAGCAGAATTTCCTCCGGAGGCTCTTGGATTTATTTACCACCTAAGGTGGCGAATCGAGCAGAGTTTCTCCTGGCTTAAATATGGAATAGGAATGAAACGTATCCACTCGATAAAAGCAGAATACATCATTCAGGAGATTTATTCATCCCTTATCTTCTACAATCTGGTTTCCGAGATCAAAAAGTGTGTTCTTGAATCATCTCAATCAGATAACAAAGAAGAGAATCAGACAACTTATGAATACCAAATCAATACAACTAAGGCGATACGGGCTATCAGGAACACGTTCACCCCGAAGTGGACGAAGAATCGAACGATTCGTCAAATTACAAAAGCGGAGTTTCAGGCTCTGACTGAGGAGCTGCTCAGAGAAAAACTACCTGTTCGACCAGAGAGGAGCTTCAAACGAAATCTCCATCCCAATCGTTTGATATGGTTCACTTACCGATAAGTGCGTTATACGCGCATTTAACGAATGTTATGTGCTTGTTAATTTCTTAAAAGCAGCTCTTATCAAAGAGTTGTTTTTAGTGCACCTATTTGGACGAATACATCCAGATTAATCAATATATTTTGTGCTTATTTGGTGCATATGAATGGATGAGGACCGGATTCAGTCTCGATCATTCACTTTGTCTTCAATTTTGAGACAAAGTTTAAAGTCATATTTTTCTAGCTAAATGACATTGATGCGATTGGAATAAAAAAATCCGTCTTGCTAAAGACGGATTTTGAAGAGGATTAGACTGGATTGCGACTGAATGAACAGAGGTTTAAAGTCCGATCCAGACCAATTGATTTCTTACAGGATCACCCGCCAGTCAGAGGGCTGGAGAGCTTGTTCCTGGGCTTTTTTTACTGCATCAAAATCAATAGTGCGGCGTTGGCCAACATAAATATTGGCGGGACGGATCAGCTTGCGGTTGGATTGTCTGTTTTCAAGGTGATGAGCAATCCATCCAGCACAGCGGCTGATCGCAAACAAGGGGGTGTAGAGGGCCTGGTCAATGCCTAACAGGTGATAGGCAAAACCGGAATAGTAGTCAACGTTGGCGCAGACGGTATTCCCTTTAACCTTTTTCATCGT
The DNA here is from genome assembly GCF_034745455.1 of Allobaculum sp. JKK-2023. NCBI lineage: Bacteria > Bacillati > Bacillota > Erysipelotrichia > Erysipelotrichales > Erysipelotrichaceae > Allobaculum > Allobaculum sp. JKK-2023. The sequence goes on from NZ_JAYERV010000003.1 coordinate 3,180,058, forward strand.
GCGGCAGGCGGCTTTTTCAAAGCGCTCCATCAGATCGAAGGTGGCTTCTTCGCCTTTTTCTTGAGCCAGAATCCGGACTTCTTCCTTGATCAGCTGACAGCGCGGATCACTGCGGGTATAGATCGCATGGCCGATGCCATAGATCAGACCGGAGCCATCGCCGGCTTCTTTGCGCAGAATTTTCTCGCACAGTTCGTTCATTTCTTCATCTGTTGATTCGGAATTAAGTGTTTTGAGCAGCATCTGGGTCTGGCTGCCAACCTTTCCGGCTGCCCCGCCATGTTTGGGTCCTTTTAAAGAACCGATCGCAGCGGAAATGCAGGAATAAATATCCGTTCCGGTTGACGAAATCACGACGTCCGCAAAAGTCGAGTTGTTTCCGCCGCCGTGATCCGCATGAACCATCATCAGAACATCAAGCACGCGCGCTTCCTGTTTGGAATAGGGCTGATGATCGCGGGCCATCCACAGAACATTTTCCGCAAAACCGCCATGCGGCAGGGGATACGACGAGATCTTCTTTTTGGAATACACCGAAAAGACAAACAAGGGCAGAGAAGACAGGATGCAAAGACCTTTCATCATTCGATCTTCCAGACTGTCAGTTTCCGGATTCAGGTCCTGTCCAAACAGTTTAAGAACCTCAATCTGCATAGCATTGAGCAGATTTTTCGTCCGGTAATTTTCAAAAACCAGCGAATTGGAAAAGTTATGTTTGAGAACGAACTGGAACTCAGCCAGTTCGGACGGGGTAGGCAGATTTCCAAAAATCAGCAGAAAGGCAGCTGTCTCATAGCCCTGAATTTTATTGGTGGATTTTTCCAGCTTTACCAGATCGTTGAGGCTGTAGCCGCGGTAAATCAGCTCGCCATCGATTGGTCGTTTGTGGTTGTTGACCATTTCATATCCGATCACATCACAGATTCTGGTCAGTCCTACTTTGACACCAGTGCCGTTTTCGTTGCGAAGACCTTGTTTCACATGGTACTTCGAATACAGCTCTGGCGCGATTGCGTTATCTGGTTCATTGGCCAGATATGTTTCTTTCAATCTTCCACTCATTCAAAAGACTCCTTTTGTCAGATTTTTGACAATATAGCACAGACAAAGCGGAAAATGGATGGTGAAAAACGTGTCCAGCCGTTTTCTGAAAGTTTTTGCATCTGTTTTCGAATAATTTGCGCTATCATGGGAAAAAACTAGAAAGGAAACTCTATGCCAAAAAATCTGACACAGAAAATTCTGGATGCCCATATCCAGAGTGGAGATAAAATTCCATCCAGCCCGGTTGATGTAAAAATTGACCAGACGCTGACCCAGGACGCAACAGGAACCATGGCCTACATTCAGCTTGAAGCCATGGGGGTTGATCAGGTTAAAACGGAACTTTCCGTATCCTACGTTGACCACAACACGCTGCAGTCCGGTTTTATGAACGCGGATGACCATGCTTACCTGCAGTCGGTTGCCGCCAAACATGGGGTGCTGTTTTCAAGGCCTGGCAACGGCATCTGCCATCAGGTTCATCTTGAACGTCTTGCAAAACCCGGTAAGACACTGATCGGTTCCGACTCCCATACGCCAACGGCCGGAGCCCTGGCTTCCATTGCCATGGGAGCGGGAGGTCTGGACGTTGCAAAAGCCATGGCCGGTCTGCCTTACACGATTCCCTATCCAAAAGTTGTTGAAGTCCGTCTGGAAGGAAAACTTCCGCATGGGGTTTCCAGCAAGGACATTATTCTTGAACTGTTAAAACGCCGTTCCGTTAAAGGCGGAGTCGGCAAGATTTTTGAATATACTGGTGAAGGCCTGAAAGATTTGAGTGTTTACCAGCGGGCAACCATCACCAACATGGGGGCTGAACTGGGGGCAACCACTTCGATTTTCCCTTCGGATGAAAGAACGCTTGAATTCTTAACCAAACAGAACCGTGCCCAGGACTGGAAAGAACTCAAAGCCGATCCGGATGCCACATATGATGAACTGGAAGTGATCGATCTTTCTACACTCGAACCGGCAGCAGCCTGCCCCAATTCACCCGATGCAGTCAAAGCGATTGATGAACTCAAAGGCCAGAAAGTCGATCAGGTCGCCATCGGCTCGTGCACAAACTCCGGTTTTGAAGACATGATGAAAGCCGCTGCGATTCTGAAAGGCAAAACCATCGCGCCCAATGTCTCGCTGGTGGTTTCGCCAGGAAGCCGTCAGGTGCTGATCAAACTGATGGAAAATGGCGCTTTGCAGACCTTTGTGAAAGCCGGAGCCAGAATTCTGGAATGCACCTGCGGACCCTGCATTGGAATGGGTCAGTCCCCAAAGAGTGAAGGCGTTTCGCTGCGGACCTTTAACCGCAACTTCTATGGCCGCTCGGGCACCAATTCAGCCGGTGTCTACCTGGTTTCTCCAGAAGTTGCTGCCGCCAGTGCCATCGCGGGTGTCTTTGCGGATCCAAGAGAGCTCGACTATCAGGATTCCGATTTCGAACAGATCGATTATGTTGATGATTCGATGATTCTGTATCCATCCAAAAATCCGGAAGAAGTCGAAATTATTCGTGGGCCCAACATCAAACCGCTGCCGCTCAATGACAAGCTGCCAGATTCGTTTGACAAGAAAGTGGTCATCAAACTGGGTGACAACATCACCACTGACCACATTGCGCCAGCTGGTGCCGAAGTTCTTCCATATCGCTCGAACATTGAAAAACTGTCGACATTTGTTTTCCGCAACAATAAAGAAGGCTTTGATCAAGTCTGCAGGGAAAATCATGGCGGCATCATCGTTGCCGGTGAAAACTATGGACAGGGAAGCAGCCGTGAACATGCGGCTTTAGCCCCAATGTATCTGGGCATCAAAGCCGTCATTGCCAAATCCTTTGCCCGCATTCACCTGGCGAACCTGATTAACTTCGGGATCCTGCCGCTGGTTTTTGAAAACCCGGCGGACTATGACACGATTGATGAAATGGACGAACTTGTCTTTGACCATCTTGAGGATCTGTCGGCAGAACAGCCACTGGTCATTCACAACAAGACCAAAAATCTTGACTATGCTCTGACCCCTCAGTTTGGCGTCCAGGATATTCCTGTACTCAAAGCGGGTGGAACGCTCAACTACATCCGTTCCATGCAGGACTAACCAAGCCAAAAAACAGGCTGGCAGGAAGTCAGAAATAAAAAACAATTTGAAATCAAACAGGAAAGCTGTTTCTTGACGGAAACAGCTTTCCTGTTTTTTGCATGTGGCTGTTTTTTGTGACTGGCTGTTTTCTGCTGGGTCCTTTGCAGAACTGGAGGGGAGGCACCGAAAGGTTCGAGTGGAGCAGGGGGATAAATTGAAAGTCTGTCCTTCAACCGTATGCCATTTTTAGCTGGTCACTCTTTTCAAAAGCTGGCAGATGGACTTTTACAATGAAAGCAATCCAGACTCTGAACTTGAATCAGAGCCTGCGGCGTTAAACTTCAACAAAAAGTCACAAAGAAAGAGGACCTTTATGAATCAAGAAAATACCAAATTCATCCCATCTGACAGCCATGCCAGTCCCAGTGTGATGCAGGAGCAGAAGATGGAGATGTTTGTCCCGGCCCGAATCGGCGACAGCTATTGCGTGTCGCCCGATCCGGCTTTGCAGTTTGTCTTTGCCATGTTTGCACTGATGACCTGGCTTGGAACGATTGTTCCGCTTGAGCCGGATGCGATGTTTGTGACCGGCTTTTTACAGCTTTCCTTAGGGGTTGCCGCCTTTACGGGCAGCCGCATGAATCTGCGAAGACAAGATCCGCATGGCAATATCAACCTGATTCTGTCGGTTATTTTAGGGTTTGCGGGCGGCCTGACCCAGATTGCCAAAGCGTACGTGATGATGAAAGCGCTGGAAACGACGTTTCATTCGTGGATGTTATCGACCATTTTGCTTGTCGGCGGTCTGTATATGCTTTGCTTTCTGCCGCTTTTAAAAGAGGCCCCCGCCTATGTGTTCTGTGAACATGCCTGTGTATGCACGGGCTTTATCTGCATGGGAATTGCCGATCTTTTAAGCGTGGCTCTGTTGAAGCAGATCGGCGTGTGGTTCTTATTTGTCTTTGCCATTTTGGCTTTATATCAAGGCGTGAGTGAGATGTATGCGCTTCATGGCAAAAAGATCTGGCAAGGTCCAAAAATGCCTTTCCATTCTGCGAAAAATCGATAAGGTCAGAGTATACGTTAGAGAAATCACAAACAAAGAAACCTGAACAAACAGAAGAGAAACAGAAAAGAGGAACTATGCCCCAAAACCAAAAACACCATCTGGAAACGATGGGTTCTCAAGGAAAAAATACGTTGAATCCGAAAGCAGATTCAGCTCGCAAAAAAGCGGTGTTCATCGACCTGGATGGTACGTTATGGGACCGGGAAGCTGTGCCGGCTTCGGCCTGGAAGGCGATTGAAAAAGCCAGAGCCAATGGCCATCTGATCTTTGTCAACACGGGGCGAAGGCATGTGGATATTCCGCAGTTTTTATGGGATGCCGATTTTGACGGCTATTGTCTGGCGACCGGGATGCAGATGTTTAAAGGCAAAGAATTGCTTTGCCAGAGCTATATCGATCCCGAAAAAGTGAACAAAATGATCACGTATCTGAAAAGCCAGGATTCCGGCTATGGCCTGGAAGGCAATGACTGGGGATTTGATGATCCAAAATACGCATTCAGACGCATGATCTTTTTTGCCAAGGAAGACCGCAAAGATCCATCCCTTCGTTATCCGCTTTCCCATATTGAACCTGAAAACTATGACGAACTGGTCAAGATCATTTTTGACTCCGATAAACCGTATGATCTTGAACCGGTTGCCAGAGAACTTGGTTTCGATATTATTCAGTACAAAAACCGCTTCAACCCTTCGGGTGGTGCCGGATCCTTTTTCCGGGGTGAGCTGACGGATGTTCACCATAATAAAGCAATGGCTATGGAAGAAATGCTTGAAGCCATGGGAGTTTCCGGCCAGTATGACATCGCTGCAATTGGAGATTCCGAAAATGATATTCCCATGTTAGAGGCCGCAGACTATGCGATCTGCATGGGCAATGGAACTTCGGCAACAAAAGAAAAAGCAGATTATGTAACGACCAGTCTGGATCAGAATGGCCTGTACAATGCGTTGGCGTGGCTGGGCTTATTCGAACCGGAAAAGAACACAAAAGAAAACGAACATGACTAATTTTCTGAAAAGAGTTTCAAAAGATTTGACAGAAAATACCGCACTGTCTAGAATTCTTGTAAATTTAGCGGCAAAGAAGGGAACAGTAGAGTCGGGGCGTGTTCAGAGAGCTTCTGGTTGGTGCAAAGAAGCCATAAACCGATTTGAAACACATCCTGGAGCCGGATTCAGGAAATGGGATCCCGGTTGTCCTCGTTATCGGACGGACTGTTTTCAGTCGCTGAGGCAGTTTTCGTGAGGAAACTGTGAATAAAGGTGGGAACACGAAATGAACTTTCGTCCTTTTGGATGGAAGTTTTTTTATTCTCTGCCCACTGAAATCACAACCGCCATCCCTCGAAACTGTAGGAAAATCAAAGGATTCTGAACAGACAAAAAAACAGAATGCTTTTGCCTGTCCTGATTCTTTTGAAAACAAAAGAAAACCCGATCGCAAAGCCTGGCCAGAAAACAGGAGAAAGGACCCTGAAAAGATACTGGACAGTTGCGATGAATGAAAGATACAAAAAAAACAGAAATCCGTACCTGACTGGATCACGGATTCAGTCAGGCAGAAAGAGTGGATCAGGCACTCGGAAAGGAAACGCGATGGAACTCAGGACACCCCTTGGCAACCGGGATATCCTGGCTGGCGATATGCGCAAGCGCAAAGAGCTGGCCAGCCGGATTTCACAGGTCTTCGACCGTTTTGGTTTTGAAGAAGTCCAGACCCCGGCCCTTGAATACTATCAGACCTACAATCAGGCATTTGCCAATCTGCAGGATCGAACCATGCTCAAGCTGATTGATGAAAATCAGGACATTCTTACGCTGCGAATGGATATGACGGTCCCAATTGCACGCCTGGCCGCGACGTCTTTGCAAAACGCCCAGCTGCCGCTTCGGCTTTCATATCTCAGTGATGTCTGGAAATTTCGTAAGGCCTTTACTGGCCGTTGTGCCCAGACAACTGACTGCGGGATTGAACTGATCGGAAGCGACCAGGATGCAGAAGTCGTTGTCTGTGCGCTCGAAGCCTTAAAAGCCTGTGAGCTGCAGACCTGCCGGCTTGAATTTTCCGATGCAAGACTGCTGGAAAATGCAGCGGCTAAAGTCTTTGCAAACCCCGCGGACATCCGTACCCTGGCGGATCTGACGGACCGTAAATCCATGGTTGAACTCGGTCAGTTTCTCGACCGGTTCGATCTGCCTTTAAACGTTCGGGAGTACTTCATTCAGCTGCCCTTGTTAGATGGAGGACTGGATGTGCTGGAAAAAGCCAGACAACTGGCTTTTGATGAGGAAACAAGACAGGTTCTTGATTCCCTCAGAAAACTTGGAGAATTTTTAACTGAGCTGGGCTATGGCGACAATATTGGCTTCGATTTAGGAAAACTCCCTCACCTCAATTATTATTCCTCCCTGATTTTTGAAGCCTATGTTCCAGGCGCAAGCGGCCCCGTACTTTCGGGCGGCCGCTATGACAACCTGATGGCCTGCTTTGGCCGGGATCTTCCGGCTGTCGGCTTTGCGTTCAAAATTGACCCGCTTGCAGACCTGTTTGAGATGGAAGACAACCGGACGCTGACGATCATCCGTTATCCGTCTTCGCTGGCCATCAGTGCCTTTGAACTGGCCAGAGCCAAAAGAATGGAAGGGTCAGTCAGACTGGTCTGTGATGAGACCATCGACGAGCTGATTCTTGAAGAGGAGGAACGACCATGAGTTTACGGATTGCCTTAACCAAGGGCAGACTGGAAGAGAAAACGCTGACCATGCTGGAAACGGCCGGCTATGGAACCGAAAAGGTGCGCAATAAGGGACGCGCTCTTGTTTTAGCGGATACCGTGCATGATCTTGATTATGTCCTTGTAAAATCCAATGACTGCATCACCTATGTCGATCATGGGGCAGCGGATCTGGGTGTGGTGGGCAAGGATACTTTGATGGAAAACGAAGAAGCCTCCAATTACTATGAAATGCTCGATCTGAAAACGGGCAAATGCTGTTTTATTGTCGCGGCTCTGCCTGAAGCCAACCTCTTTTCCAAAAAAGGCCGGATCCGCATCGGAACCAAATACCCACATGTGGCTAAAGCTTATTTTCTGTCCCGAAACATGGATGTTGAAATCATCAAGATTGATGGTTCGGTAGAACTTTCGCCACTGATCGGGCTGGTCGATGGCATCGTGGACATTATGGAAACTGGCAGCACTTTGCGTGCGAATGGTTTACAGGTGCTTGATACCGTAGCCGAAATTTCAGCCCGCGTAATTGTCAATAAAGCCAGCTGGAAACTGAAAAAAGAAGAAATTACCCAGGTCCTTTCGGATCTGAAAAAGGCGGTGGATGAGAATGCTTAAATCCTTACATAAAGAAAACCAGAAAGAACTGGCCAGCTATCTGGCGGGTCGGGCTTATGAGATTTCACCGGGAACATTGATGACGGCTTCCAATATTATTGAAGATGTGCGCAGACGCCAGGACGAAGCGCTCAAAGACTATACGGAAAAATTTGACTCGATCCGACTGAAGACTTTACGCGTACCGACAGAAGAAATCGAAGCCCAGGCAGCCAAAGTGGATCCTGCTTTTCGGGCTGCTCTGGAAGAAGCAGCAGAGAATATCCGCTATTTCCATGAAGCCCAGATCCAGCATGGATATGAGCTCCAGAAAGAAGATGGGATCTACTTAGGGCAGCGGGTTCTGCCTTTGGCTTCTGTAGGAATTTATGTTCCAGGTGGAAGAGCTCTTTATCCCTCTTCGGTTTTGATGAATGCCATTCCCGCGAAGATTGCGGGGGTTAAACGGATTGTCATGGTGACTCCGCCCGCAAAAGAAGGCGGCCTGTCTCCAAAACTGGCTGCCGCAGCCCAGGTGACTGGTGTCGATGAAATCTATACCGTCGGCGGTGCCCAGGCAATTGCTGCGCTGGCTTACGGAACGGAAAGTATTGCTCCCGTTGATAAAATTGTCGGCCCTGGCAACGTGTTTGTTGCCGCCGCCAAGAAAATGGTCTTTGGCAAAGTTGATATCGATATGATTGCCGGGCCGAGTGAAATTCTTGTCATTGCGGATGGCACGGCGAATCCAAGACAGGTTGCGGCAGATCTGCTCAGCCAGGCCGAACATGATCCAATGGCTTCCTCCATTCTGGTTTCGACCAGTGCGAAACTGATTGATGCCGTCAACAAGGAACTGCGCAAGCAGACGGATGCGCTGCCGAAAAAAGAAATCATTGAACAATCTCTGGCTGCTTATGGAACGAGCGTTTTGGTGGATACCTTGGAAGAAGCCATTGAAATTTCCAACGAAATCGCTCCGGAACACCTGGAACTTCAGATCGAAAACCCAAAAGCCTATCTGCCGCTGGTCACAAACGCCGGTTCGGTATTTCTTGGGTATACCACCTGTGAAAGCATTGGCGACTACTTTGGGGGAACCAACCACGTGCTGCCAACCAGTCAGACGGCTAAGTTCTCCAGTGCTCTTTCTGTCGACGCGTTCATCAAAAAGTCATCCTATCTTTACTACACACCACAAGCCCTGGCCAAGCATGGTCACAAGATTATTCGCATGGCCCAAGAGGAAGATCTTGAAGGGCATGCCAATGCGATCCGGGTGCGCCTGGAAGATGATCCTGGTATCTCTGGGGAGGAAGGCCAATGAGTTTATATACCGCCCACAGCCAGCAGGGCCTGTTACTCAATGCCAACGAAAACGCCAACGCCCCATGCCCGGAAGTGCTTGAGGAGTTTTATGAAGCCGTAAAAGAAGGAGCCCTCAACCGCTATCCTGAAGACAGTGCCCATCTGTTAAAACAGCGCTATGCCAGCCTGTACAACCTGGATCCCGCCGGAATTATTGTGGGAAACGGATCCGATATGACTTTACAGATCATGATCAATACCTTATGCCGCGATGGGAAAAAACTGGTGACTCTGGATCCGGATTTTGGCATGTACCACTTCTATACGGCGGCTATGCAGTCAGAAATCCTTCCCTTTACGACTGACTGGAATGGTGATTTTGATCTGGATGCTTTCATTGAAACCATCCAGACATCCAACACGGGTCTGGTGCTGTTCTCCAATCCGAACAACCCGACTGGTCATTTGTTAAGCCGGGATAAAATTCTCAGACTGGCCAAAGCCATTGATCCGATTGTTCTGGCCGTGGATGAAGCCTATATGGATTTTTCTGATCAGTCCATTCTGGGTGTCGTGCAGGATCTTGACAATGTGATCGTCACTCGCACACTGTCCAAATCGTGGGGTCTGGCCGGCATCCGAGTCGGTTTTCTGATCACCAATCCAGCTCTCGCAAACAGGCTGGCCGAGTGGAAAGTCGTTTATTCTGTTTCGACTCTGGATCAGCTGGCTGCTCTGGCGGGGCTGAATCATCCTGAACACAACGAAAACTATATTGAGCTGGTTCGCAAAGAGGCGGTGCGCATTGAAAAACGGCTGGACCAGATAGAAGGGCTGGAACATGGTCCCCTGCATGCCAATTTCTATGCCCTGACCACGGGCAGTCCTGAGCAGAACCAGAAAATCGAAGCGGCTCTTCAGGCCAGAAAGATTGCCGTCCGCACATGGCCTGATCATTCCCGTATCCGGATCACGATCGCCCTTCCTGAACACAATGACCAGGTGCTGGACGTTCTGGAAACCGTGATGCCAGCTTTCTAGTGTTCTGGAGTTCAAGTCCTGGTCTGGATTTGAAGGCTACAAGGGTACGAAGAGTATCAAATACCTGTTGGATCGTATCCGAAATTGATTTGATTTGAAATCAATACTGCTTGTGAGTGTCAGAAACAGATCGTGATTTCCCCTGTCATTGCTGACGATAAGCCCGGAAAGGGAGAAACTTCCAGTCATGCTCTTTAAATAATATCTCTCTAAATAATATAATAATATCTCTCTAAATAGTATATAGAAAGAAAATGGAAGCGATTCATCGGCCAGGCTGCTCAGATTTTTTACTCGTCCAACCAGAAAAAGGATCAGAAAATGGTGAGAAAAGAGTGGGGAAATAACAGTGAAGTCCGAAAAACAAGCAGAAAAGGAAAGTCTAAACGGTCAAAAAAATTGAAGAATGAATTCGAAAATTAAGGATTGTAAGATCCGAAGATCAGGAAAATAAAGAAAGGAGACCCTTATGCGTTCTGCCCAAGCAATACGGAATACCAAAGAAACGCAGATTGCCATGGAACTGAATCTTGATGGCACCGGCCAGGCCCGCATTCAGACGCCCATTGGCTTTTTCAATCATATGCTGGAGTTATTCGCCTTCCATTCCGGAATGGATCTGTTTCTGGAAGCGGATGGGGATGTAGATGTCGACGACCATCATCTGGTCGAAGATACCGGAATTTTATTGGGAACATTAGTCGGCCAGGCTCTTGGTGATAAGCGCGGCATCTGTCGATATGGAAACTGTCGGCTGCCGATGGACGAAAGCCTTGCCCAGATTGATCTGGATTTTTCCGGCCGACCGTATCTGGTCTTTGAAGGGGAATTCCATCGCGATGCAATTAAGGATTTTTCAACTGAAATGGTCGAAGAATTCCTGCGGGCGTTTGCGTTCAACGCGCGGATGACCCTGCATGTTCGTTTTATTGGGAAAAATGATCATCATCAGATCGAAGCCATTTTTAAGGGACTGGCCAGAGCAATGAAAGAGGCTGTATTTGTCGAGTCAGACAGGCTGCCTTCGACCAAAGGAGTGCTGGAATGATCGGAATTATTGATTATGGAATGGGAAATCTGCATTCAGTTGCTTCGGCTTGTGCGTATCTGGGTCTGCCGGCTTTGATTTCCTGTGATCCGGATGAACTGAAAACTTGTGACAAACTGATTCTGCCTGGTGTTGGTGCATTCGGGGATATGGAAAAAATTCTGCGCGAAAGCGGACTGGATCAATGGATTGTCAAGCAGGTCACTGAAGAACAAACACCACTTTTAGGCATCTGTCTTGGCATGCAGGCTTTGTTTGAAAAGTCTTACGAGTTTGGAGAATACGATGGCCTTGGTTTTATGGAAGGCCAGGTGATTGCCATGGAACCTGTTTGTTTCCATGAACAGAACAAAGAACAGATCCTGCCGGTGCCGCAGATTGGCTGGAACCGTCTTCATATTTCAACGGATTTCCCCCTGTATGAAGCGATTAAGGAGGATCCATATGTGTACTTTGATCATTCCTATTATGCCACCAGATGGAACCCGGCTGATCTTGCGGCGTATGCCCAATATGGACCATATGTGGTACCGGCAGTCGTGATTCATCACAATGTGATGGGCTGTCAGTTCCATCCTGAAAAATCCGGTACAACCGGTCTGAAAATCCTTGAGTGGTTTGGAAGGGAGTTTATGCGATGATCCTGCTTCCCGCAATTGATATTCTTGGCGGTCAACCTGTACGCCTGCGTCAGGGTGACTACAACCAGGCAAGCCAGGTGGCAGCTTCGGTTTTAGAAACGGCTCGCAGCTTTGAACAGGATGGAGCCGAGTTTATTCATCTGGTTGACCTGGATGGAGCCAGGGCTGGTCATCCGGTCAATGAAGAACTGATTCTTGAAATTGCAAACACGGTTTCGATTCCAATCGAAATCGGCGGCGGAATCCGTACAGAAGAACAGGCCCGACGCTACCTGGATGGCGGCGTCCACCGGATTATTTTATCCACCGCAGCCCTTGCCTGTCCGAAGCTTGTTGAAACACTTTGTAAAGCCTATCCGGGCCGGATCGCGGCTGGGCTTGACTGTAAAGACAACCGCGTAAAAGTCGCTGGCTGGCTGGAAGATGGCGGTGTCGAAATTGAAGAAGCCATCGCCCGTATGGAAAAACTGGGGGTCGCGACCATTATCATTACCGATATTTCCAAAGACGGCATGTTAACCGGTCCGGCCTTTGATCTGTACCAACGACTGGCTCCACTGACCAACTGTGATCTGATCGCTTCTGGCGGTATTGCTTCCCTTGACGATCTCAGAAAACTGAAAGCAGATGGCGCAGTCGCGGGGGCCATTACAGGCAAAGCCATTTATGCAGGCAATATTGACCTGAAAGAGGCGATTGAAGCAACCCGTGATTCAGATTCTGATCTTGAATGCTTTGCGACAGACTTGGCTGCTCAGAAAATCGACAAGGAGGGCAGTGCATGTTAACCAAACGAATTATTCCCTGCCTGGATGTGCGCGATGGCAAGGTCGTCAAAGGCGTTCATTTTGTTGGGATTCAGGAAGTTGGCGATCCGGTTGAACTGGCGAAAAAATACAATGACCAGCGCGCTGATGAACTTGTCTTTCTGGATATTACAGCGACCTGGCAGGGCCGCAAGACGATGGTCGATGTTGTACGCAAAGTGGCCGAACAGGTCTTTATTCCGTTAACCGTAGGCGGCGGCATTTCCTCAATTGAACAAATCCGGGATCTGCTCAGCAATGGCGCGGATAAAATTTCGCTCAACTCGGCTGCTCTCGATCATCCAGAACTGATTGAACAGGCAGCCAGAGCTTATGGTAGCTCTTGTGTGGTTCTGGCCATTGATGCCAAAAAGATGCCCGATGGCACATGGCATTGTTTTAAAGCTGGCGGGCGGATGGATACGGGGAAAGATGCCATTGAATGGGCCAAGGAGGGCACCAGACTGGGAGCAGGGGAGATTTTGCTGACGAGTATGGATGCCGATGGCACCAAGCAGGGTTTTGATCTGGAACTTTGTAAAGCCATCAAAAAGGAAGTACACGTCCCGGTCATTGCTTCGGGCGGTTGTGGAAAACTGGAAGATTTTGCTCAGGTTTTTGAAGAAGATGCAGCAGATGCGGCTTTAGCGGCTTCGCTTTTCCATTACGATGAACTAAGCGTAATGGATGTCAAAGAAGACTTAAAACGGAAAGGAATCGAAGTACGATGATTGCGGTGGATTTTGAAAAAGGCGGTGGTTTGGTTCCGGTGATTGTTCAGGATGCTGAAGATGGAACCGTGTTGATGCTTGCCTATATGAACCAGGACGCCCTCGAGAAAACCCTGGCCACTGGTCTTGCGACATTCTGGAGCCGAAGCCGCAATGCACTGTGGACCAAGGGTGAAACCTCGGGCAATTACCAGCATGTCCAGTCGATTGCGATCGACTGCGACGAGGATACGTTATTACTGAAAGTCAAAGGCGATGGCCCGGCCTGCCATACCGGCAATCGGACATGCTTTTATCGAGCATTGGAGGAAGAATAGACATGAGCGAAGAGACAAAAAATGCCCAGACACCCCAAAAAGCACCTGTGGCTCCAGCAGCCGAAAAAGAAGATGCACTGAAAGAAGTTCTGGATCAGATGGATGAGCGGGAAATGTTTAAAGTTTTGTATAACACCGTACTGGAACGACAGCTCCATCCAGAAGAAGGATCGTATACTTCCTATCTGTTTGATAAAGGTGAAGGCAAGATTCTTAAAAAAGTCGGTGAAGAATGCACCGAAGTCATCATTGCTTCTTTGAGTCAGAGTAAAGACGAACTGGTCGGTGAAATCTCCGATCTGCTTTACCATCTTATGGTCCTGATGGCGGCTAAAGGAGTTTCGCTGGAGGATGTGGAACAGGAACTGGCAAGACGCCATCAGAAAGAACATAACCTGAAAGCCGAGCGCCGCCCGATCACGCAGTATTAACTATATTTTCAAGTCAGAATGTGTATCTCTTTTTAATTCAAAATGAATACCGCCAGCCTGTCAGAGACTTCTGCAGGCTGGCGGTATATTTTTATGTACGATCGTATTTAAAAAGAAAGCGCCTTCTGCCTATTCAGGGCGTTTTTAAATTGATAATTTTATGTGAAGTGGTTAGCTGCTGAAGCCTGAAATTTTTCCTGAAATCAAACAAATTTTTTGAAAATAATGATAGATATCGTACTGTGCTAAGAAATAACATTGATGAGAATATGTGAGCACCATTTTATGGCTCAATAAATTTCCATAGACCTCTCGCCTTTTTGTCCACTTTCTTGCAAAATAGTCATCACGAACGAATTTTTGAGTTTTTAGACAATAACGATGCCGGATTAAGATTTGAACAGCGTCTCGATTTGTTTAAAAAATATCCAGGAAAAGCCGCGATTCAGAATTCTGTCAGGGGTGCGGCGTGTCTGAGAACAAACACTTTTTAGAAAGCGAGGATTCTTAAATGAATTTCAAAAATAACGTTATGATGAAAAAAGCATTTGGTGCAGCAGCTGCCGCAACAATGATTTTCTCTACAGTTGCAGCTCCAGTATTTGCCAACGAAACAGTAATCGTTGCTCAGGACAACGCTGCAAACGATTTAAATAACTCTGTAAGTTTTTCTGGAATGGCCAGATTAAATGGGATGGACAAAGTCAACACTGCTTCTTTGACTCATGAATTCCGTATTTCCGAAACTGTAGTCATGGATCTGAAAGAGTTCAAAGCTGCTCTGAAAGCTGAAATCGCAAAAGACGGCAAAAATGATCTGACACTGAGTGGTCTTGATGTAAACCTGAACCGTACAAAAGTCACAACGGTTCTCACGCTGCCAGAAGGGATCAAGTTTGATGCAAAAGTGGCTCGTGAAAACAGCATCGTTGTCGCTGGATCTAACGCTGAACTTGAAAGCATTTCCTTAGTGAATGGTGCCGTAGAATGCACAATGAATTACAATGTTCAGGCTCTGCTTGAAGACGCTGCTAAAGACGAAAAAGCATCTCTCGTCACTCTGATTGATGAACTGCCAGATGCAGTTGACTTCAACATCGACCTGGCTGGTCTTGCTTTTGACACCACAAAAGTAAAAGCTGGCGATAAAGTAGACTTCAACCTGTCTGCGATGTCCGACTTCGACTTCTCTGCAAAAATCAAAGATTCTACAGATGGTTACATCGTAAACACAACTGTTCGTACTGAAGCAAAACTGAACGGTGTAAACGTTGAAGTCTCTGATGCAGTCACAATGTTCCGCCTGTACAACCCTAACTCCGGTGAACATTTCTACACGGCTGACTCGAATGAAAGAGCACAGCTGATCGTAAAAGGCTGGAACAACGAAAATATCGGCTGGTATGCTCCAGAAACATCCGATAAGCCCGTTTACCGTCTCTACAACGAAAATGCTGGTGACCATCACTACACCATGAACGGCGAAGAAAAAGACGCTCTGGTAAACCTGGGCTGGAAATACGAAGGCATCGGCTGGTACTCCGCTGATGAAGAAACTGGAAAACCACTGTTCCGCGCTTACAACCCAAATGCTAAAGCTGGTTCCCACAACTACACTCTCGACAAGACTGAACAGGATCACCTGGTAAGCCTTGGCTGGGAAGATGAAGGAATCGCCTGGTACGCTGTTAAGTAGTCAGACCAGTCACTGATTCTCAATTCAATCGAAATACTGTTAACAAGATCTGAAGACACTCTTCGGATCTTTTTTTGTTGTCTGCCAAAGAAGGAAAGTCAACGGTCAAAAGTAATGGTCAAAAGCAGCTGGGCATTCAAGGAAAAACAGGGCTTTGTCGCAGCCGGGATTTAACAGTTGGATAAATAAGGCGATTTTAAAATAATAAGGGCTAAATGATTGAAATTCCGTTATCGGCTCATCCTCCATTTTTCACCTGTCCACTATTCTTTGCACATCCGTCGTCACCAACATGTCCTTTGTTATCAAGCTAGGCGAATACGCCATGGCTTGCCATGGGGATGAAAGCCCTCTGAAAGATGCTTTTGAGATTCAATAATGGATAAGATGCGACCGACAAAAGCGCTAAAAGCAATTTTTGTCTGTTATATATGAACGTTTACGCCTGAAATCAACATTTTAGAGTTTGTTATGATCATTAATTGCGAACGTTTTTAGTCAACCTGACCATGAAAGGGACATTTGTCAGGCCCATCTGGATAAATAAAATAAATGCGTTTTCGGTCTTTTTATTGCGCATTTTTTGCGTCTGATGTACAATAAATATAGAAATAGAAAGCGCGTAGGTCTGCCAGTATTTTGGAGTTACCAGACATACTTTGTACAGAATGATCAAAACTGATAACCTGCCTTATCATCTTTCTATTGGCGGCCATTATATGTTTGATTCTGAAGAGCTGGATGTCTATCTTGGGAAGACTCCAGAAAAGTCGCAAAGAACCGCCATTGGTTATTGCCGTGTTTCTACAAAGAAAAGAATGGCGGACCTGGAAAGGCAGGCAGATGTTGTTGAGATCTATATGCAGAAGCAGGGCTGGCAATACCAGATTATTGAGGATATTGGATCTGGAATGAATTACAAAAAGCCAGGTCTGCTTAAACTGATAGATCTGCTTATAAACAGAAAAGT
Organism: Allobaculum sp. JKK-2023; assembly: GCF_034745455.1. Taxonomy (NCBI): domain Bacteria; kingdom Bacillati; phylum Bacillota; class Erysipelotrichia; order Erysipelotrichales; family Erysipelotrichaceae; genus Allobaculum; species Allobaculum sp. JKK-2023. The sequence goes on from NZ_JAYERV010000003.1 coordinate 3,196,567, forward strand.
CAGCCACATTGTCATTACCCACAAAGACCGCCTGCTGCGTTTCGGCTTTGAACTGGTTGAATATCTTGCCAAAAAGATGGAGACAGAAATTGTAATCATCAATCAGGGAGAAGAACGAAACAGCGCCCAGGAACTCACAGACGACCTGATTGCCATCATTACTGTTTTTTCTGGCCGCTTATATCTTATATGGTTCACGTAGCAACAAGAATAAGGAAATAATTGAAGAAACCAGGAAACTGCCGAAGGAGGACAACGAAGGTGAGTCGATCGAAAAAAACAATTCAGATGGTGTCCGTCCGACTGGACAAAAACCAGAGCAGACAGGCAGATAACTTATTTCTCGCCTGGAGAGAAACCTATAACCTTCTTGCTCCTTTTGGCTGTTCCATTGAGTTGATGGGAAAGTCCTGGAAAAAGTGCCGGGACCAAATCCGCGCTGAAAAACGACAGCTTCTTAAAGATACGACCAATCACGTAGCTAAATTGACGGGTATTTCTTTTCCAAAGGGAATGCTTCCTTCATGGCTCTGGACATGTGCTATGCAGTCTATCATCACAAACCGTAAATCCATGGAGGAAGAGATCATCCGCCGTATCAAGGATGAACTCTATACGAAGTACAAGATGAATGCCCAGGAAGCCTCAGTTGTATTTTATGTGGTCAAGACGCCTTCGCTGTTTAAACCAATCATTCGAAATCATCGGTTTGAGCCTCTGGAGATTTCCAATAAAGATATCGCTGGCCGCCTGAAAAAATGCGATCCTGTCAGAATCCACCGGCTTCTCACTCATGCGGCAAGAAGGTATCGACAGTACCATAAACCAGTTCATACCAACAAAGGCAGCTGGATGAGAATTGACAAAAACGGTTATACAATCCGTCATGAAGAGAATACAACAATCATTCAGCTGATGGGGTTAGGAAACCAGGAGCCATTTGAAGTCAAACTCCGGGGGATTTTCTATACATCCAAAAAAGAAAAGACCAGAGGCAACCTTACTGTGCTCTATGACCGTGAAAAAAACCGTCTGGTCTTCCAGAGACTTGTCGAAGTAAGAAACCATCCTTCCAAGTCAGAGAAGAACGTTGGCGTAGATGCTGGAATTACTTCTTTGCTCAGCACTTCCAATAATATTTTGTCTGCTGAACTTAAAAAGAAGAAAACTGAAGATAAAAAACAGGCGTTGCGCAAAAACAAGAGCAAGGCGGCTGAAACTTTAGACCAAAGAACTTACAAAGAATGCTTTTATCCTGCTTCTGATTTTCTGAGTGCGCGAGGAGTTCAGAGAAACCGGATGCGGGATCGAAGAAAAAATCTTTTAAAGCAGGCTGACCAGGAGAAGTTTGCCTCTAAAAAGCCAGATCTTTCCCCTCAGGAAAAGAAAGCCTGCGAAGAACGAACATACTCGCTTTTGCGCAAGGCAGAAAGGATCAGAAAGAACAATACCCGTGGTAGAAAGTCCTTTGCCCGCCAGTCCAGAAAGATCCAGGCCCATCTGGAATGCCTGATCAACGAAGAAATCGCTTTGGTCCTGAAGACAGACCAGAATATCGGTCATATTGTAATGGAAGATCTGGATATCCGAGGGGCGGCCAGCAAGTATAAGCGAATGAACCGCCTGCTTTCGGAATGGATGTATGGCGTGCTGCAGGAGAGAATCGAATACAAAGCCGGCCTGAAGGAGATCGGAGTCTCGTATGTCAATCAGGCCTACAGTTCCCAGTACTGCCACATCTGCGGAGCAAAAGTTACCCGCGACAAATCAGCTCATGAAAAGGCGTTTTGTCCTGTACACAAAGAAATGAACGCCGATACCAATGCGGCGTCCAATCTTGTATGGATTTACGAGAATCATCCGGAAATCACCAAATGGACTCCCCGAGAGAGCATTAAGAAGCTTTATGAAGAGAGAATCGAGCAGTTAAAGAATCAGCAGGCAACAAAACAAGAAACAAAACAAGAAGTAAAACAAGAAACAAAACAAGTAACCAGTCAAGTAACACCATAACTCCCTAACTAACTAACCAAGTAAACAAATGAATAGACAGCCATAATGACTGTCCGAGCTTTCATCAAGCCCGGCCGGAGCTGTTTTGTGAAATCTTCGGGTTTCTTAAAACTCAGGCCTGTACCGCGCCGGACGGGCTTTGAGGGGGACCAATTCTGCGAGATTGGGGTATGCCCCTTAAAATTACAAGCTGTACTTTCCCCGGAAAGTGCGGTGCGTAAAGCGGGACTTAGATAAGATTGAAGATTCAGAGTGGAGTCCAAAAGACAAGGCTTTGGATCACCATTCAATTTAACCCTTCGACCGCCGGCTAATGCCGAACACTGTTCGCAGACAGGGATGAGTACATTTTATCCTTCCGAGGACAAATTCTACTCATTTATTGAAGGGTAGGTAAGAGGACTCGCCGTTTAGCCCACTTTGGCTTTCAGATTCAGGATCGTCTGTGATCAATCATGACAAGACAATCCGGCAAAGTCTGGCTGCCACTCGTTCTTTGCCCAGGCTGCCGGTTCTTAGAAACCTGAAAGAAAATCTACAAAAAATCTTTATAAAACCTTAGATCAAATCCATCACGGATCCGATTAAAATGAAACCAGTGATGAAACGAGTGATGGACAAAGAGAGAGTAAAAACAGGTTTGATTGAATGCAGCAGGAAAATATAAATCATAAATTCTGCTTTTTAAGGGTATCTGAGATGACAGGAATCATTGGATCCTGAACAATGATCTCGAAAAAGACCAGAACGGATTTTAACAGTTCAGAAGACAGAATACCGAATCAAACCAAAATCGACAAAAAATCGACATTTATCCCACGAATTTGGAAATCTAGTGGCCATATCTATTTGAAAAAGGATATAAACAAATCATATAGATCGATAGAAAAACACAAATAGGGATGGAATTCTGTCGCATGAATCTTCTTGGGACGATGGAAAGTGTCCGGATCGATCTGGCCATTTTGCAGCTTTGGGCAGACGCTTTTATCCAGAATCATTTCGAAAAAGCAAAGCAGTCCTGAGCAGTGCGGTGCAGACAGAGAGACAATTCTTCAAAAAAGACAGAGTGAAGTCTATGAGCGAAGATGTCTGTTCGGATTCTGTCACGTTCAACGGATTTTAAATCATTAAACCGGAATAGAAAAGGAGGGCTTTATGAAACAGAGTATTTTCAATCTGGTTTGCTGGTGGGGATTTGGCATGTTGGCTGCCCTCTTGCTTCCCGCAAACGCGCTGTATTATTCCACTGTCAGTGTTGCTTTACTCGTTACATCCGTTCTGATAATGTTCACGCTTCATCAGCACACGACACTCATCTATCTGAGCGCCTTCTTTGCCGGCGGCGTGATTTCGTGCCTGCTCATGGGCCGTGGTGAACTGGAGTTGATTGCCTTCATGTTGATTGTCTGCTTATGTTATCCGGGTGTCTATATTCTTTGCAAACCGGGTCTGAAAAAGGCGGCTTTACGTTCAGTGATTCTGCTTGTGTGGATTCTGTTTATTCTCACTCTGCCAAAACCTATGGTTCCTGGCATGCTGGCGAGCAGTTTTCTGACAATGGCGGCCATGCAGCTGGCTGCCTATCGCATCAATCCATTCCAGCTGTCCATGTGGAAAGACTATTTCCACCAGAAACAGGAGGCTGCCCGCCAGCGGGCTCATCATCATCAGATTGAGCGCCAGATGGCCCAGAAACTCAACGACCTTTCCCGAAAACTCTCGGAAGGTTCTGTTTCGTCCTATCGCAAAAATGTATCCGCCTGAGCAATCAGGCGGTTTTTGTTTGAAAAACCACTCTGCAAATTATCATTTTGAGCCCTCAAGGCTTTCAAAAAAAGTATGGATATCAATAAAAGTTCCTGAACAAAAGCTGTAATTTCTTGTTGTTTTTAATCCATCAAGTCTGCTATACATTCCAGGCGTCGGGCATTTGATGGTTGTATAGCATTGTTTGCTGTTCATAAATTTCAACTAAATGATCGTTTTGTTTCGTTTCCTTATAGTGATAGATCAGAAGGTGAAGGGTGAGCAGAGCCATTGCCCAGTTTGCAGTCCGGTAGCAAATAGAAAACATTTTCGCTTTTTCCTTCTCAATTCGATCTTCTCTATTTCTGATGACTGCTTTAATCAGGATATAAAATGCTTCATCATCTTCGCTAAGAGTGCAGTCCTTATACGATTTGATCGATTTCAGGCATCCTTTGTAATCTTTGAGTCGAAGCAGGCTGTAGGGTTCAAGAATAAAATTACCAGGGTGTCTGGAATTAAATTCTGATTTATGGTCATGAATAAACTGAAGCGCTCTGTCAAAATGTCCTGCCAGCATTTCCATCATGATTTTATTTGACACAGCCAAAGAATAGAAGCCGTGATCCTGAAAAGTATTCTTGTGCAAAATGACTTTATCAACAATACTTATAGCCTTTTCATATTGGCCCATCAGACAAAGATAGACTGCTTTATTGTTGTAAGTACTGACTATGCGTAAATAATTTGCATCATGGATAAAACAGTTCTGAGCCTGGTTAACAAGATCAAGTGATTGCTGAAACGATACATATTCCGAAACTGCGCAGGCGAGATTCTGTTTGATGACCCCTTCCAACTGCGGCCATTTTTTTCCATCCATTTCCCTAAGAGCCCTTTCAAATAGCTCGACAGCCTGGTTGTTTTTTCCTTGCCTTCGATCCATATATCCTTTGTTAAACAGCAGAAATGCTCTGACATCCGGAGAGAAATAAGAAGCAAAGTTCTTTGAATCGTTGAGCTGTTCTTCCTCTTCTTTGTCTATTGACTTTCGATAATAAAAATAAGTTTCAAAGACAGTCAAATAGAGGCAAGCAAATGAATTTAATAGTTGTATTCGATTATCTTCTACCCATTTTTCGATCTCATTTTCCTGGCTAAAGTTGCAGTAAATAAACGATAAAGCTAATTCATCCAATTTATTTGAGGCTGTCTCAACAAGCTCCAGATCAAAATTGAATTGTGGATAAAATCGTTTTGTAAAGTTCAGAAAGACATCTTCCTTCATTCTTCTTTTACCATTCTCCATCTCAGAAAGATTCCCTTTGGATATATTTAGACACATCGCAGCTTGCTCAATTGTCAAATTGCTGCTCAGACGTAATCTTTTTTCAATCAAGCCCAGCTTTTTAGGTTCGATTTCAATATTGATTTTGTTCTCAAACATCTTGCTCATTTTTTATATTGTCCCCTTTAAATTAATATGCAAACATTAAAGCATCAATTGCGAGAGGAAAAAAGACGATGAAATATTTAATCCTTATAAAACCTATACTTATCATCCTGCTATCAGCCGCAGTGCTCATTCCACCTAAATATTGTCCAATCCATAAAACTGTTGATTTCTGTTATAAAGAGCAAATAGATAAAAACGGTGGGCTTGGTCAATCTGACCATTAAAATGAAAAGCCGTATGAAGAGGGGAAAACATGTATAAGTGTGATCGACTACTATTTTACAGGAACCACTCGAATCAATTATGAATGCATTAACCCATTCTTTAAATGATTCGAGAGTACAAGCAACCGTCACGACAACACACTATAGACTTTAACGAGGTGAATTTTATGAAAAATTACTAACAGGTTTTATGACTGCGTTACTCACTTTAGGATCGGCTTCTCCGATTTATGGCTTAGAAATTCCCGACCACCAAGAAGTGAGTATTCCCTTTGATACCGACAAAATGCTTTCTGTAAAATTTACAGAGAAGGAGTTTATCGATTCACTTACCGATCAAGGGTTTGAAGTAAAAAAGTCCAACTGTCGACAGCGGAAAAAAACTGCTTATGAAAAGCGCTTTTCTGAAAATAAATCCGTCCCTTAGAAAGCAGTGCAAGCAACAAGATTTGTTATTCAAATTCCTGTACGAAGTGGGCCAGCAGCTCCTAGTACAGCATTTTTGAAGTTTCAATGAATAACTGAAAATGGGTAGTACAGCGTTTTTGAAGTTTCGATGAATAACTGAAAACGGGCAGTCACCATAAATATCCTAAAAGTTGGGTATTATCAACTTAAAAAGCATCTTCGATATTCACCGATAAATAGAAAACCCTGTACTAGGTTAGCAGAATGCTTTTGTTATTTCGAATGAAAATATGGTCCAAATAGCAAGTTTATAGTTTGAATAGGAGAAAATTTATATGGAGTATTTACGTCTGCTTTTCTACAGGAATCCCTAATCGTTTATAAATGTCTACTTTGTTTTATAAATGATTAGGGAGCTAATTACTCTGACAGACTGGCAAAAGTTCTTTGATTAGTTTGACTAAAAATGTTTGTGATTTGTAAACAAAGTATTACTTAAAGTGTTGACTGTAGATTTTACGAAAACAAATAAATATTTACATTATCGTACGCTTTTGTCAGTCACATCCTACCCTGTAACTTTTAAATTATTGCCCATAAGGATAATAGTACTTAGAAAGGGATTTTAAAAATGAAAAAAGTATTAAGCACACTGTTGTCAAGCTCTGTTATTATCTCTCTACTTAGCGGAGCATGCAGCGTACCGGTATTGGCACAAGATACCTACCAACCAATCTCAACAATTTCGGCATCTGGAGAAAAGAAAGTTGTCTATGATGAAGAAAAGAAAACATATTATTTTCAGAATGTCACTTTAGATGAATATCTAGAGGCATGCTCGAAAAATAATAATGGAACAGAGATTGTTACTAAGATGCCGGATTCTCTTGAGAGAGCAAATACCTTCGTTCAAAATATCGTTGCCAGAACTAGTGTTCCAGGCCCAGATTTTTCCCAAATTTCTCTTGCATGTGCAGTTAATATGAACTGTCAATATGTAAATTACAACGGAACCCTATACGTTCAATTTGTATCTATCATCGGGAATACGATGTCAACAAACGTTGAGAATGGATATTATACTTTCACATCTACGCCTTCTCTAACCGCTCGAATTAATAATGGTGGAGCAACATTCTCAGCTGTAGGAAGTGTTCAACTTGAAAATACAGTTAATATCAACCTTGGTGGCTCTATCCACACGAGTTGGTTTACTATTAGTGGATCTGTATCGGGGGCTTGCCGCTGCCGCAGTAGACTCATGTCAGTTAATTTTCAATATAATCTACCATTAATCAATGTGGTAATGTAGATAGGGTACCAGTGAAACAAACAATAACTTTTCCTATTGTCATGTGTGGTGTCCTGACCATGGTGGGATGCCATTCTTCTGACAGTCAGCTTTCCTTTACATCTACAAGCAACAATCTTTATACCTACTACTATGGTCAGAATCTCAATGATCTATTTACGGGTGAGGATGCGACATTGCTGTATAGCGTGGCAGACGATTTTAATGGACCTATGCCAGTCGTTGAAATTGAGTTCAATGAAAATCTCTACAACCACACTCAAACCGTGCCCGTTAGTGTGACCAGTGGCTCTGATTCAATTGCTCGGACAATCCAACTGATTATTCTGGACCAATACCCACCTGAAATCACGGTAACGCTGCCTGAAAAGCCAGATAAGTATGATCAGATAACTGATATCATCCAAGTTCAAGACCAAGTCGACTGGACTGGTGCTATATATGAAATTCCGTTTATTGCCCAATTTAATGCGAGTACGATCAATTATGACCAGCCTGGCTGGTATGCCTATACAACGGTCAACCATAATCAAGTCATTTTTCCATTTAACGAGCTATTAGATCGAGATTCGAAAGTTGAAATTATTGCCTGGGATGGCCATGGCAATTTCAGCCGGAAAACTGTAGAAATCCCTCAATTACCGGAATAGTTAATTGGTATTCAAATTGCTTATACAGAATCGATTTATCAATAACTGCCAGGAGTGCCTTTTATAAGGAAGGCTCCTGGCTGTTATCCATTAGTAAAAACTCAATTTCTTCTTTCTGGAACTCAGAAATCTGACGATAGTGAACATTTAAGTCATATTTCGTTGATACAGAGTCGTCAAACTGTTTTCATGCGAGGATCCATTAACTGAACAACTCCTTGGTCAGAAATTCAATATGAACGTCTATCAGATGAATCCATACGTCAGTCCAAGCTATTCTTATGTTGCGAATATTGTTGATGGGCTATAGATACATCATCTGCTTTTATTTGTCCTGTCTTTCCTTTTCGTTAAGATAAACTGAATTTTTTGTTTCGCCTTATTGTAAAAACCTATCCGCCTGAGTCATCAGGCGGTTTTTTAATGGGGCAGCTCTCACAGAAATAGGCGGTAGGGGCACTTTCAATTCAAAAGGACTAACAAAACCGCAATCTTGCAAGGAAAAGGAGAGTTTTAATTTTCATCTCGTTATCCTTTATAATGGAAAAGATGGTGTTGGAAGCTGTAAATCAGGCTGAAACATGAGCATTCTGTTTTCAGGGGCCGCCTGGATCCAGATAGATGCCGTTCTTATTTCCAGAGCGGGTGACGTCTGCGATCTTTGAAGAAGCACCAGTGCAAAGTGGATTCAACCCTCTGAATTCTCATTGAAAAGCCAGAAAGAAGAATCTGAATCAAGCGGCCAATGGATTTGCAGTTTCAGGTTTCACACAGAAAACACCTTTAAAGAAGCAGGATTCTGTTCAACTTTCGAACTGGATTCTGGCTTTTTGATCTCGAAAAACAGAAAAGGAGACATGCATATGGAACATACCATTCTAGTTGCTGAAGACGACTCGGGTCTGCGCGAGGCGATCAGCATTTATCTGAAATCGCAGGGGTATAAAACCCTGCTGGCTGAAAATGGCAAGGTGGGTCTGGATTTATTGCGCAAGACCCCAGATGTCCATCTGGCTATTGTCGATTTGATGATGCCAGTGATGGATGGCTTGACGATGATTCAGGAAATCCGCAAGACCAATGACTTCCCAATCATTATTCTTTCTGCCCGCAGTGAAGAAGTGGACAAGATTAATGGTCTGACAATGGGAGCAGATGACTATCTGACCAAGCCGTTCTCATCGATGGAATTATTAGCCCGCGTAAACGCAGCTTTACGTCGATATGAGCAGTTTCTGGAAATGAAATCATCGAGCGGACCGAAAAAATCTGAAGTCCTGGTCAATCGTGGACTGGAACTCAACTCCGTGACCAAAGAAGTCAAAGTCGAAGGAAAACCCGTTCATCTGACTCCAAAAGAATTCATGATTCTCGAACTGCTCATGCGAAATCCTGGCAGAGTGTTCTCTGCTGCCGAAATCTATGAAGCCATCTGGAAAGAAGATGCGATTTCAACCGAAACCATTACGGTTCATATCCGGAAACTACGCGAGAAGATCGAAGAAAATCCAAAAAAGCCAGTCTACTTGCAGGTTGTCTGGGGCCTTGGCTATAAACTGCGCAAGGAAACTGATCAATGAAGCTGAAAAAGAAAATTCCTGTCTTTTCGATTCTGCTTACAACCGTCATCCTGGTCCTGTCCATTCTGGCCACGCAGATTTCTTCGCGGATTTATGTATCAACCAATGCCCAGAAGATCATGCTGGTGAATAACTTTGCAGATCAGCTGGCGGATAACGCCATCTATCGGGCCCGCAGCCTGGATCCGGAAGCCAACTGGCTGATTTTGCAGGATGATCCACCCCAGTCAGTCCGCTCGTATATTGAAACGAATCTGTCGAGTCTGATTCATCTTAATGGGGATCAGATGTCCAAAGACTCGAATCTGGCCTGGATTATCACTTACAAGGGCAAGCAGTATAAGCACAACTGGAAAGATGCCTATGATCAGGATCCTGCAGCTTTGGATTATACGATTCGATCAGAGAATGGAAAAATTACATACCAGGGAACAAACGTCCCTTCGAACACGTTTTCCCGGGTATTGTCCTTACAGGTCAATCCTTCTGTTGTACCGGAAGACAGACTGACCAGTCAGGGAACGGAATATAAATATTCGCTGACTCTGCCTGGCGATTTTTCGATTCGGTATTATATCCCGGCAGAAATAAAATCCAATGGCGGTTTGATTGCCAGTACAGCAGCAGATCTTGATCATCGCAACCTTTTCTTTTCGATCCTTGGCGGATCGGGCGTGATTTTCCTGCTGATTCTGGTTGTCCGCTGGCGGATTGAAAAAGACGCCTGGATGCTTTCACACTTCCGTAAGCTGCAGGCTCTATTTGCCTGGCTGACTTTATTTTTGGTTGGATGGGGATGTGGAATTGCGGTTGCAGCCACATGCGAGGCGAATGCGAGCGGAACACTGGCTTTGATGTTCAAATCCTTTGGCATGAGTACTCAGCAGGCTTCTGTTACGTCTTTTGGCTGTGCGCTGTTGCTTTGGGCTGTTCTTTTTGAGGTTATCAGTCTTGGCTGCCTGTATATAAAGTCGATCATTTCCGAAGGTTTTATCCGCTATCTCAGTGAAGATACGCTTACTTCAGAGTTGATCCGCAAAGGACAGGCTGAAGTTTCGGAAGCTTTTCAGTCTGAAAAGGGGTCCAGAAGTGGTCTGCATCTGGCTTTAACCGCTTTGATTTTCTGCAGTATCGTCGCCCTGGTGATGGCCATTGCGGCTCGCATCAGCATGGTCTGGCTGCTGATTGCCTTTATGGTGGCCCTGGTTGTGTCCTTCCTTTTTATCATGGGCGTCTATCATACGATGTCGAACAGCTATACCCAGGTTGAAGAAGCAGCTTCGCAGCTTGCTCAGGGTAACTTTAATGACTTGGAAGAAAAGACGATCGGCTACTATCAGACCTTATATGATCTGATGGTTGATGCAGCCAAATCCAGCAGAGAAGCGGTGAAAGAAGGTCTGGCCAGCCAGATCTCCAAAACCCAGCTGATCAGTAATGTCTCTCATGACTTAAAAACGCCGGTGGCCGGCATTCAGTCTTATTCAGAGCTGATTACCATGACCGACAACATGGACGATATTCATGAGTACGCTAAGCGGCTTTCCAATTACGCGATGCGCTTGAATGATTTGATTACCGACTTGTTTGATATTGCCAAGGCGACAAGCGGCGATATCAAGCTTGAACCCATTGATCTTGATTTAAGTGAGCTGGTCATGCAGGTGGCAGCGGAATGGGATGATCAGTTCCAGCAGAAAAACCTGCAGATGGTTTTCGATCTGGAAAAAGAAGCCATTCTGCATCTTGATCCAGGAAAGACCGTCCGGGTTATCGAAAATCTGCTCTCGAATATTTACAAATATTCACTGCCCAATACACGTGTCTTCATTGAGCTGCATGCCCGGGATGGCTTGTATCAGCTGGTATTGAAGAATACCTCCAGCGCGGAGATGAACTTTAATCCGGATCAGATCGTCGAACGATTTGTACGCGGGGATGCCAGCCGCCATGAAAAGGGAAGCGGCCTGGGGCTGGCGATTGTTAAAAGCTTTGTGGAAATTCAGCAGGGAACATTCGAAGTCAAAACGGACGGTGACCTGTTCAAAGCCTGCATCAGCTTCGCCATTCCTCCAGTACCGGTTGTTCCGATCCCTGCAGAGGAACCCAAGCCAAAACCAGTGCCCATTTCTTCAGATGCGGATGGATCCACTCTGGCTTCAAAACCGGCTTCTGATTATTCAGAAAAGAAAGAACTTGCTCACTCTTCAACCTCATCTTCAATTGACAGTCTTTATGAGCCGTCTTCTTCCAGATTGGCTGCCTATAAAGAGACACCGACCACAGCTTTGAACAGTTCAGTGAATTCGGAAAGCCAGCCGGTAAGCAAAATGGTCAGTGCACAAGCCAGCATCAGTTCAACTGGTTCAGTTTTACCCGCTCAGAGTGTAAAGCCTGAGACTGTCAGGCCAGATTCAGCAGCTTGTTCTTCAGCTCAGCCTGAAATCGGTGGTGTACAGGAATCAAAAGCTGGAATCAGTGAGATGGAAGTGGTAAATCCGATCTCGACCAGTCCAGTCGATCCGATTTTACAGGCAGCAGCCGCCTCGCTGCAGGCTTCGAATGCGGCCGGGCAGAACCAGTCTGCTTTGGCTGAAGCTGAAAGTCGGATGCCGGTGGTTCACCCAGAAGATCTGCCAGGGCCGGTAGATTTTACCGATTCTTCTTCATCACTGAGTTCTTCCACTCAAGAAGAACTGCAAAGACGAAGTGGATCGAAAGAATCGACAGTTCCAGGGGATTCGGCTTCTTTACAGTCTTCTGCCCAGACCAAACCGGAAATTCCATCTCAATCCCTACCAGCTTTCTTAACATCAACGATGGATGAAACAACGGAACTGATCATTGACGAGACACCGGCTCTGCCGGCAGAAGCTTTGGTGGAGTCTGCTCTTGATGAAGAACCGGAAGAAGAACCATTGACCACCTCGTTTGCGCTGCCGCAAAACCAGCCAAAAAATGAAAAGAATGAGCGCAAAGATTCTGATCCAAAGAATGAAGAGACAACCTCTGAAGTCGTTGACTGCCAGATGGCTGCTTCTTCGAAACCCGTTGATGATCCTTTGATGGCTATTGAACTGGAAACCGATCCAATTAAGAAGGCTTCAATGATTTCCGCCCTGAGCGCTTATAAAGATCTGAGTGAAAACAGTCAGAAAATTGTTGCCCAGACGATCGGCCAGGCGATTTCAGAGATGAACGAGGCCCATCCAACCAGGGGATTGGAGCGCAGAACGGACAGATCAGATTTGAATCAGGAAACTGCGGATCATCCGGATGTGCATAAAATGGATAATGATAAAGCCAATTTGGATAATCAAGAATAGAATGATTAAGAATAAATCGTTATGGTTTTTTTCTTATTTGGATGATCCTTAGATAATCGAAAAAGTAGAAGCACAACTTTGGATTTTAAACTAGTTTAGCTATATACATCAATGACTGTTACAGATGAGTATAGCCGCGCATTCTACTTCGTTCCTTATCAAGGTTTAGATGAGTTGGAATTTCTATATCTAAAATTTTATAAAATTGTTTTACGTGCTTGTTAGGAACTTCGATCACAACTTTTTTATTAGGTCCTAGGCAGCACATCAACGATTGGGTTTTCCCAAATAATCGTGATGTAGATACGCCGGTATTTTCCATTTGTTTTCGAACGAGCAACAGAATGATTGTATCGATAATATCGTGCAGGATTTTCCCTCTGACTGTTGTATCGCTCCATTTTGAAAGAGGAAGCAGTTCCAAATACTCTTTACTGGTTTTGAAAACTGTCTCTATCTCAGTGCGGCAGAAATACCGATAAAGCAAATCTTCAGGAGAAGTATCGATGTTGGATAGAAGAACAAAATATCCGAATTTGACAGTCATCCAGTCCTTGTCTTTATCCTTCATCTTTTGAAACTCATCTTTGTGGTCTTCAAGATAATCAATAAAGTGGTAAAGCGCATTGTTCTGATCTACATAAACGTAGGCGTATTCGTCATATTTTCCGTATAGTTTGATTTTCTTCTTTCTTCCGAAATAGGTGTGATCCTTACGAACAAACTGGTATTTCCCTTTATTTATCTGGTCTTTGAACTGCCAGTAGAGTTCTTTGAACGGGTACCCCCGTCTGGCTGGCATCCGGCTGATGACGGATTTTGAACTTCCAATATGGAAAGCGGCTATCAGCGGCTCACATACATAGCCAGCATCAAGAACCAGCGATTCAATTTCAATATCCAAAGTCGAAGCGACATCATTGACAATGTTCATCACCGTGCTTAAATCCAGCACATTGCCAGGAATGATGTCATACCAAACTGGCAGGCCAGTCGCATCGTCTAAAACCAAGACCAGGCGGATTTGAATTTCAGATGACGAAAGTCCATGGCAGCATAGTGCATTAAAAGGGTTGTTGGTAATCTGGTTTGGAAGAGGAGTAGAGTCTACGTAGCATCCCTGGCCAAATTTTGGATTTTGTTTCTTCATCAGCTTTATAAACTCTTTGAAGAATGCCACCCGGGTTTTATCGCTTCCCAGCAAAGAGAAAAAAGCTGTATCGGAGTGTAGGGATTGAATTGGCAAGTCTTCAAATAAATAAGATGCATAAGATTTTTCAAGAAAATCATCACAGCCAATTTTTGATCCATCTCTGAGAACTCCATGAAGAATATGAGCAAGAACCCTTTCCAGTTCTTCTTTTTTTGGAAAAACCGTTTTGAAAACCTCCAGCAGGCCACGTTTTTCTAAAAATTGTAGAAGTAGATATGAGTCACCAAAAACCGTATGAATTTGCGGCTCTGGGAAAACCAGCTTACATTGGTTCTCTTTTTCTTCTTCTGAAACAGGAGAAAAAGTATCCGTAGTCACGTTATAGTGAACTAAACCACGTGTTGGAGAAAGAAAAACCCCGGATTTCTTATCCTCAGCAAGTGAAATCACCTTGCCAAGACGTTCTAAAACCTGTTGAGCAGAATGGTTTTTCCTCTCTGGCGCATAAATAGACTTAACAATGGCCGCGGACCCAGAGACTATGTTATTTTCAGCATCACGAACGATTTTCTGAACCTTGATATAAGCCATAAGTAGAAGCACACTCCTCTATGCTTCAAAGTAGAAGCACATTTAGTATAGTTCTACCGAGGAAGATATGAAATTTAATTGATGCTTAAAGGGTTTGTTGGAAAAATAGACAGTGTGCTTCTACTTTCCTGATTATCTAAGGATGATTCTTCTCCTGCTTTTCGGTTTGAAAAATACTGATCCTGGTCAATGTGACCAATCTGGACGAACTAACGACCAGACAAGGCCATTCTTGAAAAGATGAGTATCCTGACGCACAAATATGTTAAATTGATGGCGACAAAAGAACTGAAAAGTTCAGCTGCCAAAGGAAGTCGAAAATAAGGATCAAAGACCCTTCAGATGAAACCCGATCTCACCTGCATCAAAAAGATGTAAAGCGATCCTCGCAGAGGTGGAAATACTTCCCTAAAAAGAGTTGATTACCCGCTCCAGGGCAGCATGCAGAACAGAAAACGGGCTCCTTCGGGAGCCTTTTTTCTGTTCATTTTTGTACATCTAGCTCAGACTGGAGTATATTTTGAAAAGGTGATGCTATGAAACCCAGTGACCCGATTGGTGTATTTGATTCAGGTTTAGGCGGCCTGAGTGTAGTCGATACTCTGCGCCGGATGATGCCTGATGAACAGATTTTATATTTTGGTGATTCCGCCAGAAATCCTTACGGAACCAAGACGATGGACGAAGTCCGCCAGTACTCCTTTGAAATCGTCGAGCAGTTTCGAAAACAGAATGTCAAGGCCGTGATTATCGCGTGCAACACCGCAACCAGTGCTGCGGCAAAAGAACTGAGAAAAGCTTTCGATTTTGATATTGTAGGCATGGAACCAGCCTTAAAACCGGCTGCCGAAATGAAAACCCCCTCAAAAATTGCCGTCTGGGCTACCGAGCTGACACTCAACCAGGAAAAGTTCGCTCATCTGATGGAACGTTTCGATTCTAACCACGATATTGTGCGCGTGCCATGTTCCAGACTGGTCGAACTGGTTGAAACAGACCAGCTTGAGGACCAGCAGACGGTAGACGCAGCTTTGAAGGAATATCTCAGTCAAAGCGAAGACGCTGAATTTATTGTGCTTGGCTGCACCCATTTTCTGTTTTTCAAAGACCGGCTCCGACAGCTTGCCGGCGGCCAGGTTCAGATTATTGATGGGAATGCAGGAACAGTCAATCGTCTGCATTCTTTGCTGGAACAGAAAGGCCTTCTGGCGCCTGCTGCGAAGGGGTCATTAACGATTGATAATTCTCAACCGGAAAAGATTGATTTATCCTGGAAGCTTTATCACAGTCTGGAGGAAAAATGAGTATGAATAAACAGAATGTCTGGCTTGCTGCTTCATTGGAACAGAAGCAGGAAATCATGACTCTGGCCGATAACTATATGAATTTTCTTTCTCTTGCCAAAACTGAACGCCGCTTTGTCAAAAGCGCCATCCAGCTGGCAGAGGGATTCGGCTATAAAAACATTAACGAATATGTAGAAAATAACCTGCCCTTACACCCTCAGGATAAGGTGTACTACAACATGATGGACAAAGCCGTTGTCCTGTTCCATGTTGGCAATCAGCCGTTAAGCCAGGGAATGAATATTCTTGGCGCCCACATTGATTCGCCAAGACTGGATGTCAAATCTCATCCACTCTATGAAAAAGATGGCATCTGCCTGCTGGATACTCACTACTATGGCGGGATCAAGAAATATCAGTGGGTAACTGTACCTTTAGCTTTATATGGCGTGGTCTACTTAAAAGACGGAACCCATGTAGATGTTGCAATTGGCGATCATGACGAAGATGAAGTCTTCATCGTGACTGATCTTCTGGTCCATCTGTCCCATAAACGGATGACCAAATCCGCGGATGAAGTGGTTGAAGGAGAACAGCTGAACGCTCTGTTTGGTTCGATCCCTGAAGCGGACTGCGATAAAGATCCAGTCAAAGCGAACATCCTGGCTTTACTGAAAGATCGCTATGGAATTGAAGAAGAAGACTTTGTCAGTGCCGAACTTGAGCTTGTCCCGCTTGGCAAAGCAAGAACCTGCGGCTTTGACCGTTCTATGGTCCTTGGCTATGGTCAGGATGATAAAGTCTGTGCCTATACCTGCTTACTGGCGCAGCTTGAAACTTCCAACGAAGAAATTGAACGGACTTCTGCCTGCCTGCTGGTCGATAAAGAAGAAATTGGCTCCATGGGCGCTAGCGGTATGCAGTCTCGCTTCTTTGAAAACCAGGTGGCTGAACTGATGAATGCGCTGGGTCAGTATAACGAACTCAATGTCCGCCGGGCTTTGCAGAATTCTTTCATGTTGTCCTGCGACGTAGCGGCTGCCAACGATCCAAACTATTCAGAAGCTTCTTCGCCAAATGGCAATATGGCTGACTTTGGCTATGGTGTCTGCGTTTCCAAGTATGTGGGTTCTCGTGGCAAACATGGCTCCAATGATGCCAGTGCAGAATACCTGTCGAAGATTCGTCAGATGCTGGCCAAGGATAACATCGTCTGGCAGACTGGTGAACTTGGAAAAGTCGACCAGGGCGGCGGCGGAACCATCGCCTACATTCTGGCCAACTATGGCATGCAGGTCGTTGACTGCGGCGTGCCTTTGATGAATATGCACGCTCCATATGAAGTTTCCAGCAAAGCAGATATCTATTCTGCCCTGCAGGTCAATAAATCATTCCTCAAAAACATGAAGTAAACCGATCTCTTGATCGATCGGATTGAAAAAGGTTCTGGTCCACGCTTACTGGATCAGAACCTTTTTATGTGAGGGGCATGCAGCCAGAGTTAAAGACCAGAATCCAAAGATCAGAGAAGTCATAAAAATCACATCACCAAAAGCGAAAGCCACCCAGCTGCAGCAGAACCTTGCAATCTTTCAAAACTGCCAGAATGAATCAACGCTGGAGGTTGCACGCCGAAAAGAAAACTGGAAGAATGGTAACGATTGGAGGAAATCATGTCCAAACGAAGAAAACGTCGCTCAAAAGTCCGCCTTCATCGCGTTCTCATATTACTTTTCACTGCAGCTCTTATCCTGTATTGCCTGATCATTGCGGTTGGCTTTGTTCGAAATCTTTTTCACCGCCCAGCCAGGCTTCCCGAAGAAGAAAAGACTGAACAATCCATGATTCAATCCGGCTATGCCCAGGCCTGCCCGGATGAAATCGCAAGCCTTACCCGTTTTGGAATCGATGTCTCCCAATACCAGGAAAGCATTGACTGGAACTCTGTCAAAGAATCTGGAGTTGAATATGCCTTTATCCGGGTAGGGGCCAGAGGATATGTCTCTGGGGAAATCTACGAAGACGAGACATTTCTGGAAAATCTCTATGGAGCCAAAGAAGCGGGAATCCCAGTAGGGGTGTATTTCTTTTCGCAGTCGGTCAGCAATGAAGAAGCTGTGGAAGAAGCAGAATATGTCCTGAGTGTTTTGAATGGTTACTCGCTTGAACTGCCTGTTGTCTTTGATTTCGAACTGCCTGCTGATGAACAGGCGCGCACCCATGATCTTAACAGCAGCGAAATTGCCAGTCAGGCACAGGTTTTTCTGGAGCATATCCAGCAAGGTGGATATCAACCGATGCTCTATCTCAACAGCGGGCTGTTTTCCATCTACGAAAATGCCGGCCTCACTGAGCAGTGGCCAATCTGGTATGCCGAATATGGAGTCAGTCAGCCTGATCGGTGCGGTTTGGATATCTGGCAATATTCTGAAACTGGAACAATTCCGGGAATCTCTGATCATACAGTTGATCTCAACTTGATGCGTCAGGATTTCCTGAAAATCCAGTCCTGATTGAAATGTGAAATATTCTCCTGCCTTTATCGATAAAAGGGCAGGATTTTTGCTAAAATCCCGTAAAATGATGGACAAAATAGTAGCAGGCAAAATTTTGTGTCGTCTACGTAAATTGAAATAGTAAATTCCAACCCTAAAAGCGCTTTATTTCGTTTGGAATTTACTCCTTCAAAAACATAGAACTAAAGGCTATTTTCAAAAAATTAAGACCAGAAATACATAGGATAAGTTCCAATTTGATACAATGAATAGGCCTAAGAGTCTTTAGGAAAACACGACAAAAAGAGCAGTTGTTTATGGGATATCTCCATTTGAATGAGTTAATTCCAACTGCTCTTCTTTCATTTACTCGCCCTCAGTATATCTGGTTTCAGCTTTTAGCGGGTCAAGATTTTAGCTTTTAGTCTCTTTTTTTGATCAATGCAGGTCGAAGCAGAACCTCGTCTTTGTCTACTGTCTCAATACAAAGATCTTTGGGTAGAGATTCATCGTTGAGAAGGAAGACAATGTTTTCGATAGGGGTTTTATTGAATTTATGAATTCTTCGATATGAGTTAATATGCGAAAAAATCAGATTCAAATCCTTCTGAGATCTAAGTCCTAACTGACGTAAATCAGTCTCTTTTGGGCAAATATATCGCAGGAGAGTATGATTTTTTTCCACTTCTGCTTTTTGAGATGACCGCATAGGATCGCAATAGAAGATTCGAACACCAAGTCGTTCGATTTCTTCTGCCTTTGTAAATTCTGACCCTCGATCGGTTAAAATTACATTGAAGTATTTTTTGAATCGAGTTGATCCAAGCCAGTTTCTGATGGTTCGAACGCCGCTCAGCATCTCCTGGGCGGTTTTTTCATCGTGATAGATCCCAATCATGAATGATGACTCTGGATGAATAAAGGTCTGGATGAACGGCCCGTTAGAGACATCGTTATAAACCGTATCCATTTGCCACACAATCGTGTCAGGATGGGCATCCATATAAGCCTTGAAATCCTCATTGGTTCTTCCTTTGAGGTACTTACGGTCGACGCGCGGTTTGTAAACGGCCTTCTTAGCGGCTTGCTTGCGATTGACGGTTCTCCGCTTTGTGAACTGGTCAACACCATAAGGCTTGAAATACCCGTCGTTTACGAGGCTGTGAATACGGCGGCTGCTCAAAGTGATCTCCGGATGGTTTTCCAGAATCACCTCAATGGACTGTCCCTTGCTCATACAGCTGCTCAGAAGGTTGCCAAGGCTGTCAAATTCCTCGGGGGACATATTGAGTCCGGTTCTTGAATCAGAGAGTTCCTGGGTGTATTTCTGGTGGGCAACCTCTGCGTCGTATTTGTATTTGTATTGAACGCACGTTCTGATCTTTGAGCATCCGTTACAGACAAGTTTCCTGTCCCTGATCTTGCAGGGCATGGGTTCAGCGCGCTCGCAGGGAGAAAGGCATTTATTGTTGCGGATTTTTCCGTTGTAAGGGCAACCGGTTTTGATGTAAACGCAGTCTCGGATGACATTTTTAATAACCACAGAAGATTCCTTATACAACGGAGCAGGACAGTAGATCCGATGCTTCTTAACCTCCTTTCCAATGGTGCTGTTGTCCTTGCCGATAACCTGAGCGATGGCGGTTTTGGGAGAGCCATTATTAAGGCCTTTCTGGATTGCCTGACGGTCCTCCAGAGTCAAATGACTATTTTTAGCTGACATGGAATAAGTCCTCCTTCCAGTGGGCCAGAAATCAAAGAGAGTGAGGACTCAAAAATGAATCAAGTACAGCTTACCTGAACAAGTGGAATTTGAGAGTGCAAAAATAGTGGAAGTTAGTTGTGTAGGGAAAAGCGCCAAAAGAGTTGGAATTTAATATGAATTGGAAGTTGGAATTTCATGAAAGACTAAATTCCAATTTTGGTTCTTACGCAAATAGCGTGTTTAGCTACTGTTACTATTATTGACGATAGCAATTGTAGCTAATAGTAATAACCCAAAATGTGATAGACAAGCTCATCTCGAATTAGGCATTGTTATTTAATCAACAGCATAAATGATGCAAGTTTATTTATTCACCAGGGTTATTAGTGTTAAAAACTACATTTGCGTAAGATCCCCAATTTTTTCCGCCAGGGTTGGAATTTACTATTTCAATTTACTTGAAAAGTTCAGGTGAATAGTTTTGCTTGACAGAAAATGGCAAAAAGAAGTATTCTGTACAAGCTTTGAAATTTGGTAACAACAAAATTCAGAGCTGGGAATTTCTTTGTGAACTTATAAAATGATTTCACAAAAGCGTTTGACCCGGGATACCACCCGGTGTTATAGTAACTGAGCGTTAAGAAACACGGCAACAAAGTTGCTGACCTGACGCGAATCATCTTTAGATATCGAAGAAATCATTGATTGTGAAGTTCTTAAAAATATTTCACAAAAGATATTGACTTCCGATATGGCAGATGATAAGATAAACAAGCCTTGTGAGGGAAGTTGATTTACTCACAAACAGATAGCTCTTTGAAAACTCTGATTACAGACAATTCAATATTCGAAATTAACACGTCGATTCTTGAAACAACACTTAATACTTCAATAATCAATTCACGAAATATAAACGCAATAGCGTTGAGTCAATATCAAATGGAGAGTTTGATCCTGGCTCAGGATGAACGCTGGCGGCATGCCTAATACATGCAAGTCGAACGGAACACTTTTGTGTTCAGTGGCGAACGGGTGAGTAACACGTAGATAACCTGCCCATATCCGGGGGATACGCTTTGGAAACGAAGTCTAAAACCCCATAGGAAAACAGAAGGCATCTTCTGTTTTTGAAACAGGCCCTAAAGCCTGGGAGATGAATGGATCTGCGGTGCATTAGTTAGTTGGCAGGGTAAAAGCCTACCAAGACGATGATGCATAGCCGGCCTGAGAGGGCGATCGGCCACACTGGGACTGAGACACGGCCCAGACTCCTGCGGGAGGCAGCAGTAGGGAATTTTCGTCAATGGGCGCAAGCCTGAACGAGCAATGCCGCGTGAGTGAGGAAGGTCTTCGGATCGTAAAGCTCTGTTGCAGGTCAGAAAAGAAGAAAAGAGGAAATGCTTTTCTTTTGATAGTAACCTGCCAGAAAGTCACGGCTAACTACGTGCCAGCAGCCGCGGTAATACGTAGGTGGCAAGCGTTATCCGGAATGATTGGGCGTAAAGGGTGCGCAGGCGGCGTGGCAAGTCTGAAGTGAAAGGTACGGGCTCAACCTGTACAGGCTTTGGAAACTGCCACGCTCGAGGACAGGAGAGGGCGGTGGAACTCCATGTGTAGCGGTAAAATGCGTAGATATATGGAAGAACACCAGTGGCGAAGGCGGCCGCCTGGACTGTTACTGACGCTCAGGCACGAAAGCGTGGGGAGCAAATAGGATTAGATACCCTAGTAGTCCACGCCCTAAACGATGAGGAGCAGGTGTCGGGGGTAATGCCCCGGTGCCGAAGCTAACGCAATGACTCCTCCGCCTGGGGAGTATGCACGCAAGTGTGAAACTCAAAGGAATTGACGGGGGCCCGCACAAGCGGTGGAGTATGTGGTTTAATTCGAAGCAACGCGAAGAACCTTACCAGGCCTTGACATGGGATGCGAAGACTTAGAGATAAGTTGGAGGTTATCATCCACACAGGTGGTGCATGGTTGTCGTCAGCTCGTGTCGTGAGATGTTCAGTTAAGTCTGGCAACGAGCGCAACCCTCGTGATCTGTTACTACCAGTAAGTTGAGGACTCAGATCAGACTGCCGGTGACAAACCGGAGGAAGGCGGGGATGACGTCAAATCATCATGCCCCTTATGGCCTGGGCTACACACGTACTACAATGGCGCCTACAGACGGAAGCGAAGCTGTGAAGTGGAGCGAACCCGAGAAAAGGCGTCCCAGTTCGGATTGAAGTCTGCAACCCGACTTCATGAAGTTGGAATCGCTAGTAATCGCGGATCAGCATGCCGCGGTGAATACGTTCCCGGGCCTTGTACACACCGCCCGTCAAACCATGGAAGCCGGCAACGCCCGAAGCCGATGGCATAACCCTTAAGGGAGTGAGTCGTCGAAGGCGGGGCCGATGACTGGGGTTAAGTCGTAACAAGGTATCCCTACGGGAACGTGGGGATGGATCACCTCCTTTCTAAGGAGAAAGTACAAGGAAGCATTAAGTAACTAAGTTGGAGTCTGTAACAGAGTTTTGGAAGAGCGATCTTCCAGACTGATTCGCTGCAATAGCGGCACTGGTCTTCAGAAATGGAGAACAGTTCCAGTCAGTCACAACATGGATCTTTGAAAAACGAACATCAGTATAAGACATAACAGAAGGTCTGACGTAAGTTGTAAGTAGCAACGTTACGAAAGTAACCGACTGAAAAGAGAAGAAGAAATTCGATCTTTGAAGTCACAAGATTTACCAAGTCAGAAAACAGTTAACAGTTCTTATTAGAAAAATCTCGAAAAAGCATAGTTAAAAACAAGCATATTTGAAACTAGATCAAGCAAGGAAGGGCGTACGGAGGATGCCTTGCCACTCTTGAATGATGAAGGACGCATCAGACTGCGAAAAGCTGCGGGGAGCTGTCAGGAAAGCGACGATCCGCAGGTATCCGAATGGGGGAACCCGGCTGGAGTCATATCCAGTCATCCATGTCTTTGATATGGAGAGCAACCCGGTGAACTGAAACATCTAAGTAGCCGGAGGAAAAGAAAACAACAGTGATTTCCCGAGTAGCGGCGAGCGAAAGGGAATTAGCCCAAACCATAGCGATATGGGGTTGTAGGAGCGCAACAGACAAAACGCGAGTGAACAGGAACGTGATGGAAAGCACGGACACAGAAGGTGAAATCCCTGTACTGGAAAGCAAGCGGAGTAGTCAGCGAGATCCTGAGTACGACGGGACACGTGAAATCCTGTCGGAAGCAGGCGGGACCATCCGCCAAGGCTGAATAAGTAAGAGTGAGCGACAGTGAAGAAGTACCGTGAGGGAAAGGTGAAAAGAACCGCGCAAGCGGAGTGAAAGAGAACCTGAAACCGTATGCCTGCAAGAAGTCAGAGCCCGTCAAAGGGTGATGGCGTGCCTTTTGTAGAATGAACCGGCGAGCTGCTTTTGGATGCAAGGTTAAGCAGGAAAATGCGAAGCCGAAGCGAAAGCGAGTCTTAACAGGGCGAATGAAGTAGCCAGGAGCAGACCCGAAACCGGGTGATCTAGCCATGGGCAGGTTGAAGCAGAGGTGAAACTTTGTGGAGGACCGAACCGACCATCGTTGAAAAGCTGGCGGATGACCTGTGGCTGGCGGAGAAATTCCAATCGAACCCGGAGATAGCTGGTTCTCCCCGAAATAGCTTTAGGGCTAGCGTTAACGCAAGCCTGCGGAGGTAGAGCACTGAATTCATGATGGCCCCATCCCGGGGTACTGAATGGAATCAAACTTCGAATGCCGCAAGGATAGTAGTTGGCAGTCAGAGTGTGGGTGATAAGGTCCATGCTCAAGAGGGAAACAGCCCAGACCGCCGGCTAAGGCCCCAAAATGATGACTCAGTGGAAAAGGATGTGGGGACGCACGGACAACTAGGAGGTTGGCTCAGAAGCAGCCACCCTTTAAAGAGTGCGTAACAGCTCACTAGTCGAGTGGCCCTGCGCCGAAAATGTACCGGGGCTAAGTCATCTGCCGAAGCCGCGGATAAGGATTGAAAGATTTTTATGGTAGGGGAGCGTTGCATGTTCATGGAAGCAGAATCGTGAGAGTCTGTGGAGGACATGGAAGTGAGAATGCCGGTGTGAGTAGCGAGATGCAGGTGAGAATCCTGCACACCGAAAGCCCAAGGATTCCAGGGGAAGGTTCGTCCGCCCTGGGTCAGTCGGGACCTAATGATAAGCCGACAGGCGAAGCAGATGGAAAGCAGGCGAAGATTCCTGCACCCGCAATAAAGGCGATGGAGTGACAAAGACGGGAAGTGTGACCCTCTTAATGGATTGAGGGCCAAGCGCGGCAGTACGGATCCAGGCAAATCCGGATCAATGCGTACAGAGCGTGAAGGGTAAGCGAAATCGAAAGAAAGTAGCCAAGCACATGGAGCGGCTTTCAAGAAAAGCTTCTAGCTTAAACTTTATTGCGGCCCGTACCAAAACCGACACAGGTGGGCGCGCTGAGCAAGCGAAGGTGAGCGAGAGAACTGTTGCCAAGGAACTCGGCAAAATTGCCCCGTACGTTCGCAAGAAGGGGCGCTCGAGAGAGCCGCAGTGAAAAGGCCCAAGCGACTGTTTAACTAAAACACAGCTCTATGCAAAGCCGCAAGGCGAAGTATATGGGGTGACACCTGCCCGGTGCTGGAAGGTTAAGGGGATCTGTTATCCGCAAGGAGAAGCAGTGGTCCGAAGCCCCAGTGAACGGCGGCCGTAACTATAACGGTCCTAAGGTAGCGAAATTCCTTGTCAGGTAAGTTCTGACCCGCACGAAAGGTGAAACGATTTGGGCGCTGTCTCGGCAGCAGACTCGGTGAAATCTTAGTACCTGTGAAAATGCAGGTTACCCGCAACTAGACGGAAAGACCCCATGGAGCTTTACTGCAGCCTGGTATTGGGTTTTGGATGATCATGTACAGGATAGGCGGGAGGCTATGAAGAAGGAACGCCAGTTTCTTTGGAGCCGCCGTTGGGATACCGCCCCTGATGATTTGAAGCCCTAACGTGAAGAGAGAATCTTACAGACAGTGCCAGGCGGGCAGTTTGACTGGGGCGGTCGCCTCCTAAAGAGTAACGGAGGCGCCCAAAGGTGCGTTCAGTCTGGATGGAAACCAGACAGAGAGTGTAAATGCAAAAGCGCGCCTGACTGCGACACCAACAAGTGGAGCAGGGACGAAAGTCGGGATTAGTGATCCGGCGGTGCCGAATGGAAGGGCCGTCGCTCAACGGATAAAAGCTACCCTGGGGATAACAGGCTGATCCCGCCCAAGAGTTCACATCGACGGCGGGGTTTGGCACCTCGATGTCGGCTCATCGCATCCTGGAGCTGGATTCGGTTCCAAGGGTTGGGCTGTCCGCCCATTAAAGCGGTACGCGAGCTGGGTTCAGAACGTCGTGAGACAGTTCGGTCCCTATCTGTTGTGGGCGCAGGAGATCTGAGGGGAGCTGTCCTCAGTACGAGAGGACCGGGATGGACCTGCCAATGGTGCATCGGTTGTCACGCCAGTGGCACAGCCGGGCAGCCAAGCAGGGAATGGATAAGCGCTGAAAGCATCTAAGTGCGAAGCCAGCCCCAAGATAAGATCTGCGGTAGATAAGACCCCTTGAAGACTACAAGGAAATAGGCTGGGTATGGAAGTTACGTGAGTAATGAAGTTGGCCAGTACTAATCGGTCGAAAGCTTAATCTAAGATAAACGAGAGCGCCTGTTGGAGTGATGAAGAATGAAGGATATGGAAACAGAGTCAAAGACGCAAGTTAAAGACAATGATTCCAGAATCATTCAAAATCACAGACAGGCGGTAATAAGAAGTAAACGATCAGAAATGATCCGATCATAACTGTAACCAAGGTTATGTTGAAGCTGGTGTTTGTTTTTGAAAGATCCATGAGATAAAATGGTTAAGTCGCAAGACAAACCGGTATGGTGACGATAGCCAATGGGTCACACCCGTTCCCATCTCGAACACGGCCGTTAAGCCATTGAACGCCGACGATAGTGTAAAAGCAAAAATAGGAAGTCGCCAGACAAAGTTAAAGCCCTGAAGGATAAAGGAGAAATCTGATATTCTTCAGGTTTTTTTGTTGCTTCACATACTCTGACTTGTCGTAAAAATAAAATAGGAAGTCAACAGACAAAATGAATTCCTGAAGAATAAAGGAGGAATCCGATGTTCTTCAGGAATTATTTGTTGGTTGAAAATCGGAGGGTTTCTTAAGTGGACATAAGAATCTTATCAGATCTTTATTGCTTTACAATGTCCATGAAAGTCATACCGTCCGGTGTATATAAAACGTACGAATTAGGAAAATCGTCTTTGATATAATTCTGATACTTTGCATATTGTTGCTGAACAAAAGCCGGAAACTCCTCGATGGGTTTATCAGGAGAGGCGATGTAGAAATCCATTGGTGCGTAAAGCCCCGTAAATGGTTCAACCATGATCATTTTCCCGTTTCTTCCTTCAGGAATAATTGTGTTGACAGGCTGTACTAAATCGCTTGAAATAACATGCACTTTCCAAGTGCAGTCATCGACTTTGATTGGTTCGGAAAGTTTTCCAGTAAACTCGCTGTAATCATTATTTATTCCTGGAATCATTGAAAGTTTCGTGTTTGTCTCGTGGTATGTTCCATCTGCATTAATAGTTAAAAATGCACTTGGTCCGCCAGCGTATCCCCAAATATTTTTTACAAATTCTTGCCCAGCAAAACGTTCATATAACGTTGGGTTTGTTTCCACGTATCCTTCTCCAAGCACTTTCCAAGCGACTTGGTCATACATCCATCCAGAATTTATCAAAGCGTCTTGCTCAGCGCGACTGGTTGTATAATTGTGTGAACCGGATTTTGCGTTTGGATTATAGGCTGAGTACAGATTGATTTCTCCGCCTGAATAGAAAACGGGTTGGGTATTATTATCTATTAACCACCCTAAAGAAGCCAAAGATTTAGCTTCTTCCAGATTGGTTGTATAGTAATGATCGCCGCCATCTGCATTGGGATTATAGAGGCGGTAAACGCCTTCTCCTTCATATGGAGCTACCCAGCCAACTCCTTCAAACACCCAGCCCGCGGTTACGAGCGTGGATTTTTCATCAGACGCTGACGTGTATAAGTGCTCTCCAGTGTTTTCGTTATAGAGTCGGTAAATATTCTGACCAGCAGTATCTGACAGATCTTCTGCCAGTAGGGGTGTGGTAAGCAGAAGCGATGCACAGCATGTTGCAGCCAATACCGAACTCATTCTTGATGCTTTGTTTTTCATGTAAATCTCCTTTAAAACTGAAAACAGTTAACAGCTGCATTCAGAATCATGTAGAAGCAAAAAAAGTTACATAGTTGCAATTACAGCCCTGATTCAAATGGATTTTCATCCGTGTATCCTAATACTGCCTATTCTAAATTATTTTAATGTAGTTGAATTATCTCCATAAATAGCCCAAGATCAGGTGATTATCTACCTAAAATGCCGTTAATATTCCTCATTGATCAGAAGGCTATATATTCATGCTTATTAGACCTCGTTAATATATCATGTATTGATTGTATCTAGTGGTGAGTCTCAATTGCATTTAGCTAAATCCTGTATAGATAAATTTAGGGACGTTCGCCTTGCTTAAAGTAACAAGAATGAATGATTTATTTATCAAAAAATCATTGTGATGAGACACGCGCGTTCCGTTGCATTGACTTTTACATTAATGAGACTTTGCGTCATTAGAGCTCTGCACTTTATATAAAGATCTAATGGTAATTCGATCTTTTGAGAATAAATATAGACGTCATTGGGACAGATCTTTAGGATGATACGCCGAATATTTTAAACGAGAAACTCCATTATAATCGACTGGATTTCTGACAATAACTAAATCATAGTCCTGGTTCAACTTATAAAAGTTATATTTCCCAGAAGGAATATCATTAATTTTTGGTTCTTACGCAAATGTAGTTTTTAACACTGGTGATCAGTAGGGATTGTCCGCAATGACAGTCCCTTTTTTGATCATTTAAATAAATTAATTATCTTTATTAGGTTTGTTAAGCATCTATAATCAATAACCTTATTGCTCATTATTGCTTATTTCATTATCATAGAATTTCATGCTCTTTAAGGGGTTTCTGAAAGGACTGTGGTGACAATGAACAAACTGAGTTTTATCCGTATTCACGAAGAGAATAAGCCTGTTCACGATATTGAGTCCTCTCTCTTTGGTGAAGATTTGATTAAAGACGCTGACCGACAGGATTATCGGGACAAGTATGGCTGCCTCCACTTTTTTCGTATTCATGCTCCAGAAACCGGGAAAATCAGTGGACCAAACGGTGAAAAATGTATTTCCACAAATGGATATCAGGAACGCATCTGTCAGATCATGCCTGTTGGAGGCCAGACTGCTTATGTTCATATTCGCCAGGAACGCCTTGTCTACTTCAATAAGCATGGTAAGAAAGTTACTTTTGTGCTTCCTGTCAAGGGATACCGCTTTAATCAGCGGAAAAGTGACGAACTTACTGTTTTTCTGCTGTCTATTTCACTCTTCTGCTCGGCAAATGTGGCAGCACACGTGTGCCAGTCCATGGGCATTGATGTCTGCCATGATACCATCACCAGAATCTACAAAAACATTACAATCGTAGATAACCCTGATATCAAGGCCATTGGTGTCGATGACGTCAGTTCCAGAAAAGGGCGAACCTACCACACAGCTATTTACGATCTGAAAACGCACCAGGTTATTGCGCTGCTTGATGGAAGAGATGGCCAGGCACTTAAGGAGTGGCTGAAAAAACACCAGAAGGTTAAGATTGTAACCCGTGATCGTGCTTCCGCTTTTGCTTCAGCGATTTCTGAGATCTTGCCAGACTGTACTCAGATAGCAGACCGTTTCCACTTATTCCAGAATCTTGTAGGCCGTATTAAGGATATTTTGAAGTGTGAAATTCCATCTACACTCTATGTAAAGGATGGAGAGATTACTTCAGTAAAACCTGAGACAGAGAAAGCCGCGCCTGCTGTTCCAGAAAAAGTGGAATATGACAATACACCCGTTGCCGAAACAAACTGCCAGATCATCAAAGACAAAGCCAAAAGTGACGATTTTTACGCAGAACAGTATGAAAGACAGGCAAAAGTCTGTTCTGATAAGTACGCAATGATCTGTTCTTTGCGAAAAGAATGGGCTGAGACCGTGAAGCCTAAGTTCAAGGATTTTCAGGAGAAATATGACATCTCCTATCCTACTTTAAAAAAATACCTGAAGATGACGGAAGAGGAAGTTGAAGGAATAAAAGAGGTTAGAAAGCGACCAAAGTATAAGACAGACATGGATAACTATATCAATATAATTTATAAAATGGTTATTGATGGCCATAAACCCGCTGTCATCTATTCATACCTGCAATCTAAAGGATGCAGGGCCTGTTATGGTACGGTCTTGCATTATATTCATCAGATGAAGAATACTCATCTCAAAGACGAACTCATAAAGCCTTTTGACTATGACAGGGGCACTGAAGCGGTTCAGATCAAACGCTACGACATCGTGAAATACATGGTAACCAGCGATCGGGACAAGATGAAGGAGACTGAAGTTGCGAAAGTGTACGAACAGATTCTGGATAAGTATCCTGCAGTGAGATTCTGCGATCAGCTCTGGAAGGATTTCCATGAGACATTGATGGGAGACAATCCAGATAAACTTGACTGGTTCTGTACCAAATATGAGGAGAGTAGAATCCAAGGCTTTATAAACGGCATAAAAAAAGATATTGCGCCGGTCAAGAACGCAATATCCTATGAGCATAGCAGCGGGTTCGTTGAAGGCGGCAACTGCCGCTATAAGCTTGTCAAACGTACCATGTTTGGCAGAGCCAACATTGAACACCTGTTCCATAAGTTTTATGCCCAATCTAGTATAACGTGTGGTGGATTAAATGCCAGAACTTTGTTAGCAGACTGGATTGAAAAATCACGTTGGGAAGACAAAACGGTCATTTAAACAATGATCATGAATGAGAAACAGTCAGAATGAGAGGCTTCTACTGATCACCAGTGTTAAAAACTACATTTGCGTAAGATCCTAATTTTTTTATAGATCAAAGAATCTTTAGTTATAACAACTCTAAAAACCCCTTCTGATCCGCCTGAGGAAAGGTATGATAAATCCTTTTCTGCACCGAAACCACCAGGTTGAACGGGGGCGTTTATTGCAGACAACATTTTCGCTTCACCGGTCTCTTGTGGGAACCAATAATATGTGGATTTGAAAGTTCTATCTCCCGGGGCGTTATATAACTCGCAAACGATTGTTCCAGTTTCTAAAGGAATAATCTGGTGGGCTCTAATGTCAGTTGGAACTTCTTTGAGATCCTCGCCATCAAAGAAAACCAATTTCATAACTGAACCGTCCATATACTCAAAAGAGATTCTTTTTACGTTTTCTTGCATTTCGATCCCTTTTAGCAGCCTAGGAGATAAAGAACCAACAGTTGCTTTTTTCTCCCATACTGTTTTGCATCCTTCATCTGTAATCATTAACAACTCAAGTGAGGAGTAATCGTTTTCTATCTTTTCTACCAGTCCATAAAGTTCATCATCTATAATAGAAAATACAACTGCACCAGATAAACTAGAAATGGTAGCGGAAAAAAATAGTTTGTTGTCACAAAAGATTTCGTTAATAAGTCTATTATTTTCTATGCGTATCCTGCTTTCGTAGAGTTTTTCATTTTTGATAAGAAAGTCCCAAACTCTAATTCCTGAATCAGGATTTCTAGAACTAATTAGCTTTAATTCTTCAGTTTCACAATTCCACCCATATAAATTAATAGTGGGAAATAAGCCCGATGAACAATCTAAAGTTTGGAAGAAAAAACAATTATCAAAACCTGAGTTAGGCTGTATTGAAATATTAATCCTGAGATGAGACAAAAAGTGGTACTACATTATTGATTGGTCAACAAACTGCGTTGGAGGTTTTTAACATCCAATGTCCCTGGGATTTCTATGTCCAGAAGTTTGGCGAACTCTTTGACCTTCTTGGTGGGCGTCTCAATATGAGCTATTTCATTGTGGTCGACCAGACACATTAATGAAGAAACTTTCCCAAAAACAGATGGCATAGATTCTCCAGACGGTGATATTTTTTCACGAATTCCACAATAAACTATTAAGCTGATCACATCGTTCAGAATCTTACCTCTAACAGTTTTATCTGTCCATTTGCTTAACGGTAAAAGCTGCAGATACTCTTTGGCTGTTCTGAAAGCCAATTCAATGTCCACTCTGTTAAAATAGTTGTCCAGAATCTCCTCGGGCGTTGCATCATAATTGGAAATCAAAATGAAATATCCATATCTGACAGATTCCCAATCCTTATCTTTGTCAGACATTTTTTTGAAACGCTCTGGATCTTTCATTACTGCTTCTCGATGGTGTTGCAGGGCATTATTTTTATCTACATAAATGTAGTAGTAAACAGGCTGCCCGAACAGCTTGCCTTTCTTACGGAAGCCAAAATACAGATGTCTGTCACGGACAAATTCATATTTACCTCTAGGTATCATGGATTTGATTTCTCTGTATATCGTCTGAGTATGATAGCCCCGCCTGGCCGGACATCGAACAATGAACTTTTTCTCTGTTCCGATGTGATAGGCAGTAAACAGTTCTTTGGAAGCATATCCGGCATCAAGAACAAAATCATCTATTTCTATGTCCAGAGTAATCTTGACATCTTCCATGACGTAAAGAATTGTATTCAGATCAATAACGTTTCCTGGAATAATGTCATACCAGACAGGAAGATCTGTCTGCTCATCAAGAATCATAACCAGGCGAGTCATCACGGTCGATCCACTTACTCCATGACAGCACAGCGCATTGAACGGATTATCAACAATGTCATTTGGAAGAGGTGTCGAATCTACATAACATCCTTTGCCAAAGCCGGGATAAAACCGGCGCATTTCTTTCACATAGCATTCAAAAAAAGTAGTTCTGGTTGCATCGTCACCCATCATCTCAAAGTAGTACGTATCACTTTTGAGAGAACATTGAGGTATGTCCAGAAAAAGACTTCCCATAAATGAGCGCGCAGTAAAATCTTGGCAATTGATATGGCTTCCGTCCTTGGCAACAGTATGGACGAGATGAATAAGTACCCGTTGTAGATCCAATTTGTTGAAAAACGTCTGCTTTAAAGCCTTTAGAAGAGGAGAATTATTCAAAAAGCTGACAATAAGAAAAACATCTCCAAAAATGGAATGGACAGGTGGATCTGGAAAAGTTCGATCTTTTGGCAATCGTAAATCGCCCCTGTCTACCTCAGAAAATTTGTCTTGGTCAGCAGAATACTCAATCAGGCCTCTTGAAGGAGACAAAAATATTCCTGATCGGTGATTTTGGGCCATCCAAATCACCTTGCCAAGATTTTCCCGCAGGATTTGTCGTGAGTGAGATGCTTTTCCTTTGACATATACCGTATCAATGAGTCCAGCCGAACCGGAAAGCACTGTTCCGTCAGAAGACATTTTAACTTTTCGAAGTTTGATAAATGGCATGCTTAGCACCCTCCTTTGTGTAGTCTCAGGTGGTACTACACAAATTATAGGAGTCCTAAAGTGAAAATCAAAACAGATGCTTTATCTATGGTTTAAATTTTATTCCATAAAAATCGGAACAGGCAAAATGGTCATGTAGTACCTCTTTTGCACTTATCTCAGGTTAATGTCATTAGGAATGGATGAAAAAATTTCAGATACTGGATAATAATTTTCACTTTTCTCTCTAGCAAGCAATGTCATTTAGCTTAGTTTTTGATAGTTAGTATTGTCCACCATCCGTGTACAGATGGTGGATTTTATGTTTTCTGGTTTAACGAAAATTAACTTTGACAATAACTCCATAATTATCTAATTTAATCCTTATCACGTTGAAAACATAACTTTATAAGGAGGAAAATATGGCAACTAAAGTTACTTCGCCGTCCGCGATTTATCAAAAATTCATGAAATCCCTTGAGGAATTTGCCTACAAACAGGAGAAGATTCTTGCTTCTGAAATAGGAGCTTTCTCACGCAGTCATTATCGATCATCAAAAATAAACTTGTTCCATTTCCTGAATACATCCATTATTGGGAATGGGGCAACACTCTCCGATTTGTCCATGAACTATTTCGGCATGGGCAGTGTAAGACCATCTGCTTCAGCACTTGTTCAGACAAAAACCAAAACTCCAGTCAGCGTATTTTCAACACTGCACAAAGCCACATTGGCACTTTATTCCATGGATAAAAAATATAAAGAACACAGGGTAATCGCTTTTGACGGAACCAATGAACCTGTTGCGCCAAATGAAGATGAACCTGACTACATCATTTATACCAAGAACAAGGAAAACATTATCCGGGCCGGTATTCACGTTAACGCAGCCTATGACGTACTTAATGACAAATTTTTAGCCATCGTCACTCAAGACCAGAGGTCCAAAGACGAACGGGGCGCTGCTATGAAAATGGTCAAGGAGATTCATGAAGCTTATCCTGGCGAGACATTTCTCTTTGTCATGGACAGAGGGTATTTCTCTTACCCATTATGTAAGCTTATTGAATCCTTAGGGCACAAATACCTCATACGTATGAAAGAACGAGAGTATAGCTGCCTGACTTATACAGAGCTTGACCATACAGAAGACCAGCAGATCAGCCGCATTCTTACCCACCACCAAAGAAAAGGGGAAAAAGAAAACCCCCAGATGAAATACCTGGTCAAAAAATCAATGAGACAGATTGATCCAGAATCTGAATTTATTGATTTTGACTGCAGGGTGGTAGCTATCGAGATTGGCGACAACGTCTGGGAAGGACTGATTACCAATCTGGATGAAGCAGAATTTCCTCCGGAGGCTCTTGGATTTATTTACCACCTAAGGTGGCGAATCGAGCAGAGTTTCTCCTGGCTTAAATATGGAATAGGAATGAAACGTATCCACTCGATAAAAGCAGAATACATCATTCAGGAGATTTATTCATCCCTTATCTTCTACAATCTGGTTTCCGAGATCAAAAAGTGTGTTCTTGAATCATCTCAATCAGATAATAAAGAAGAGAATCAGACAACTTATGAATACCAAATCAATACAACTAAGGCGATACGGGCTATCAGGAACACGTTCACCCCGAAGTGGACGAAGAATCGAACGATTCGTCAAATTACAAAAGCGGAGTTTCAGGCTCTGACCGAGGAGCTGCTAAGAGAAAAACTGCCCGTTCGGCCGGAAAGGAGCTTCAAGCGAAATCTCCATCCCAATCGTTTGATATGGTTCACCTATCGATAAGTGCATTATATGCGCATCTTATTGATACAAGCCACCCATACAATTCTTAAAAATGGCTCTTATCGAAGGGTTGTTTTTAGTGCACCTATTTTGATGAATACAGCCAAATCAATCAGTATATTTTGTGCTTGGTTGGTGCATATGGATATAATCAGCAGCAAATTCTATTCCTATCATCCACTTTGTCTTTGATTTTTATACAAAGTTTGAGGTCATATTTTTCTAGCTAAATGACATTGATGTCCAAATATTAAAATCTCACTTATTAATGAGAATTTTTGGATCTTACGCAAATGTAGTTTTTAACACTAATAACCCTGGTGAATAAATAAACTTGCATCATTTATGCTGTTGATTAAATAACAATGCCTAATTCGAGATGAGCTTGTCTATCACATTTTGGGTTATTACTATTAGCTACAATTGCTATCGTCAATAATAGTAACAGTAGCTAAACACGCTATTTGCGTAAGAACCGAATTTTTCGGTGTCAGCAGACATCTTTTCTGCCGGAAACAGAAAACAAGGAATGAGGGAAACTGGCTGGTTTCTTTCATCCCTTGTTTTGTAGATTTCTTTGTTAGTGATAACTCTTCATCCAACGTATGCTGACAGAGGAAGCCTATTAGATGCTTGGATCTGGGAGATATTTAATTTCTAACCGGCGTTGATGGAGTGGAGGGAGAATTTGGAATTTTGATTTTGAAAATAAACTGTTTGTTTTGAATAATTTCCGTAGTTCCACCAAGCTTTCGCGTGTTGGAGCGGATAATCTGAATTCCAAGTCCGTGACCTTCTTCCTTCTTATCAGAAACTAAATCTGATTGGCCGCAAAGAGGATTTCGACATTCAAGCTCTAACGTTCTATGTTCATTACTATCTCGAATTCTGAATGATACTTTACGCTCCCCGCTTTTCAGAGCATACCTGATGGCATTATCAAGAAGATTAAACGTAATGATGCTCAGTTCAAATTCAATCATTTCTGGAATAGGGGCAAGAACTTGGATGTTGAAATCGATAGATGGATAGTTCTGAACTTTATTATTAAAAATGGCATTCAATGAAGCTGAATTTGTATAGATTATATCCCGATATCGACTGGTTACATCGGTCAGATTTTGCAGATAGCGTTCCAATTCCGCATTCTCTTTGTTCTTGACTAGAGTTTGAATTGTAGCCAAGTGATTTTTAATGTCGTGCTTCGTTTGTGAGAAAATTTCAGTTTTGTTCGATTGTTCTATTTTGTATTCTTCAATAATCTGTCTGAGAGCCTGATTTTCTCGCTCCTCCATAAGTTCTGATAGCATTCGAAACTGCTGAAAGATTTCATAATACATTCCAAAACAACAAAAATCTGCAACCAGCATCGTCAGTAGATAGGTATCAGACTGTATGTAAAAATAGCCTTCAAATGCACCATAGAAAATCACTGAGGGGAGAAGGCAACTCTTCAGCATTCTTTCCCACTCAGATGATTCAAGACTGTCTTTAATTTTTTGAAATCCCAATCCTGTTAAGCTAAAGACGAGGAAACGGGAAACAAGCGAAAGACTGAGTATTAGGGCATAGTTGTCATAAAAACCAAGACCAACTTGATCTAGAACAGTCATCCAGATTAACGTGCAGATTCCACCAATTCCATAAAGCAGAAGTACAGAGGTCCAGGCGCATGTCCAACTGATCTTGAAACCGCAGCGACAATACAATACGAGTATCACGACCAGAAGAAGTTCTGTGATCTCCGGAATATCAATGGTTACTGAAGATAGCAGAAAATCCAACATAGAAAACAGCAAAACCAATCCAATTGATTTTAAACGATTAAATTGCGTTGGGAATTTCGCTGCGGTAAAGAAAAGAAAATAAGATAAGATATCTCCTAGACATCCAATGGCGTCAAGATAATTGAAGTCAATCATAAACGTTTTGTGTACTCCTTTAATGCGGTGGATTTCATTCTTCTGCTGGGATAGAGCTTTTGACCATTCTGGATCAAAATTTCATCTCCGTTCCAGTGTTGAATAAAAAAAGGATTGACCAAGACGGATTGAGAAATCTGAATAAATTTATTATTTGATTGTTCCTGAATCTTTCCCAAAGAAAAATGAGAAACCGGAAAACAATCATTTCTGGTATGAATGAGAATTTGCCGTAAATCTTTTTCAACAAACAGAACACTACCCACCGGAATTGTTATAGGTTTCTTGTTTGAGATGACGCTGAGATAGTTGGCTTGACTGGACCAACAAGCTTCTTCAATTAGTTCGATCAAGTGTTCTTTCTTTTCATCTTTTCGGACAAATCCAATGACATTTCTTCCAAAGGCTTGGGGCATATAGGACTCATAATTGGTGTAGTAAATAATCGAAGAGAATAATCCTGACTTCTTCTTCATAATGTCAATGCTGCTTTTTCCAGAAATATCGATATCAATAATACCAATGTCAAATGTCGAATCGCCTAGATAGTCCAAATCGCTCAAACAGTTGACTATTTTTAATTCGATGGGCAAATTCAGCTCATTTAGGATGGATTGCAAGGTTTTGATATCGTTTTGGCAATCTTCTAAAATTAATATCTTCATACTTATCATGGGTAGATAGACCCCTTGTAATTACATAGTCTGTTTCGGTGATTATTATAAATATTACTTAGCTAAATTACACGTTGATATTAAATATACCATCGGTTTTCTGTAAAAAATGTTCGCTTTTATCTGAATGCTCCATCATTATGTCTAAATTGGTATAGGGCATTTAAGTATAATGGTTTTGTTTAAAAACATCGTTGCTTAATTACTAAAATCTCAAAGCTTAGTAATACAAAATGTCTTCTTCTTGACTCGGATTATCTGGAAGGCTGTTATCCTCTGGGCTTTTAATGAAAACTATAGGATGAGAGTGTTTATTACAAATTTTTATTGCTTAGCGTTTGTAAGGACTCACGCCTAGCTGATTTTTACTATGTCATCTGGGGATTAATACCGTATTGACACCCCAAATTACCGAATAGACAACCTCTATTTACTGATAATGAAAAATAATTAAGAATATAACCGATGAACAAGAAAGTTTGGATAGCAATCTTCAAAAAAATGAATCGCGATTATTTGAAAACGAGTGATACTCAATTTTTAATGAGTTATGTGGAATTAGTGGCAAGTGAATTAATAAGTATCTTAATTCTTCTAGGTCTAAGTGTAGCTATTGGAAAAGCTGAATTGGGTATTTGTTTTATTGCGCTATTTTCTACGGCTCAGCTACTATTTCCCAGTATTCATTTCTATAAGCGTTGGATTTGCGAAATTGTTTCAGATTCTTTGTTTTTCGTTGCTGTATTTATAGCCAGTGAAATTGAGAAATTAGATTTAAACGTACTTGGAAGTTTGTATTATTTTTTGACAGTATTGCTGTTACTGCTTCTTGTTTATCAAAAAAAGAAATTGCTAAAAATAGCTGTTCTTCTGTCTCTACAATTAATGATCGTGTTTTTTTTCGGGAATGAATATATAGGTGTATCACTTCTTACAATGATCGAAGTTTTCATTCTTCAGATTTTGGGTGATAAGAGAGTTCAAGATAAGTATGCAAGCTTATATAGAATCGCACCTACTTATGTTTCATGCTATCGATTGTATGTACCGAAATCATTGGGATATTCGCTGTTATTGATATTTCGATTATCCTATATCTAATTCGAAATGAACAAAAACTACTAAGATTTTCAGATTAGGAACAGTCCGTTAATTAACTGATCATTTTTCATCGATCTACTATTGGGACCACAAAGGGCATATTAATCTCAAGCAGAAATACATGACTCTTAATTAATTTTTTTAATTTATTAAAAATTATAATTCTATTTCAGAGAACAAGGCACCAATAAACGGAGCACGCAATTCTATCGGTTGAATGATCAATTTGTTTAGGGACTGTTTCTTAGCAAATTAAGATTGGCTGACCATGGTCGTCATTTTCAATCGCAGGTTTTTGCAATACAAGGGGGAAAGCCCCCTTGTATTGTTTATCTAGTGTTTCATCTCAATGATTTTCGATAAACGTGTTATTCGTTTGGATTTCTTATTTTCTTTAAGTAAGGGGAATAGTCCCGGATTTGTCTCTATAGGTTTTGGCTAAATATAGTTGAGATGAGTCACTAGATATAAATAGATTTAATTAGTTGTTACTTATCTGACTGATTAGTAGAAACACTACACAATGGAGTTGACTTACTCTCTAGTTAGGATAAATATGTATCGAAATTACGAAATTCAAAGGTTTTCCAAAATCCTTATTGGATCCATTCTGTTCACATTTGTCTATACTCTGATCTGGTATAAAGCTCAGTACCCATATCTACCGTTTTTTCATCAAAATGGTCAGGGACTTTATCCCTATTATCAGTTTATGAATGCCGCGGACAATGTTATCTGGTTTTTGTTTATGTATTTTGTAGCTGCCCATATTCAGTCGATTCCCGATTTACAAAGCCGCAAGAGTGGATTTGATAGGATGGTTAAGTCCCGAACAGGGCTGAAGTCTTACTATTTGGAACACTACTTCTGGAATTTTCTAGGAGGAGTTCTCCTGTTTCTGGCATGTGGGCTAACCGCTGTTCTGTCCATCAACTTTTTTTGCGACCGATTTATGGTAAATATTGTCAGTCAAGAAACATCTGCAGCCTTTTTATTGTTTAGCCAAAATGCCTATCTGAGTCTTTTCATCTCTTTGATTCTGTCGTCGATTGGATTCGGTATTTATTGCGCATTGTTATATAGCCTCAGTTTCTGGATTTCCAATATCAATATATTTCGAGCAGTCGGAATTATACTTGGGATGGTATTGTTGTTTATTCCAATTATTGGAGCCACGTTTCCAGAAAGCAGTTTAATCAGCCGTTTGTTTTCCTGCCTGTATCTACCCAATATAATCAGCGCAGGTATTTCAGGATACGGTAGATATGGCTATCTGATCCCTGTACCTATTCTTTACTGTCTAACCAGTCTCATTTATCTGTTTGGGACGATATGAAGTTAGAATAATTAGTGGACAAACCGAATAGAGTTTATTCCTAACCGGTTCTATGTCATAGAGTTACAATTCGAAACGAACAGGAGAGTATTTCTATGGCAAACAAACGGAAACAAATTACTGAAGAGCAGCGAAGAGACGCTCTTCAATATGTTAAAGACCATCCCGATCTGACGATGAAAGAATGCGCAGACAACCTTGGAATTGGGCTGAGCACTTTGAGTCGATTCAAGACACAGGCCAAACGCTCAGAGGATGGTGAACCGGAATTTATTGGATCTGGTCATTATACCAATCCAGTTGAAAAGGAAAATGCCCGTCTCCAAAGGGAACTCAAAGATGCTCTTGAGGCGCTAAAGATCTTAAAAAAAGCTATAAGCATTCTGGGAAATTAAACTCCACGCTCTATAGCCTGGTACACGAAGAAAGCGAAAAAGGAGAAGACTTCTCCGTGGCCAGAGTGCTTAAACTACTCGGCCTCTCCAGATCTGGTTATTATGCCTGCCTGAATCGAAAACCCAGTAATCAGGCGATACGTAAAGAAGATGTGAAAAAACAAATACAAAAAATATATGATCAGAGTCACCAAAATTACGGTGCCCCGAAGATTGGAGTTCTTCTACGCAGGCAAGGCTACACGATTACAGATCGAACCGTCGGTACCTATATGAAAGAGATGGGTATCCGGGCACAATGGATAAAAAAGCCACAGCGGCCTTCAATTATCCCAGGAACGGATCAAAAGCTCAGAAACATTCTGAAGCAAAAGTTCAATCCTGATCAACCAAATGCGGTCTGGTGTACTGATATTACCTATATTCACACCCGACAGGAAGGGTTTGTCTATTTAACCTGTATCATGGACCTCTTTTCAAGAAAGATTATTGCCTGGAAATTATCCAGAACCATGGAGGCTGAAGATGTTCTGGAAGCGCTGGAAACGGCTAAAATCAGGCGAAAATCCGATCGGCCAATTGTATTGCATACAGACCAGGGTATCCATTTTACCTGCAACCACTATCAGAATCTGACTTCCGATATGATTCGCAGCTACTCCAAAAAAGGGTACCCTTACGATAATGCCTGCATTGAATCCTTCCATTCTCTAATCAAAAGAGAGTGGCTTAACCGATTTGAGCTGGAAAATTACTGGCAGGTCTATCGCTTATGCGATCAGTATATCGAGAGTTTCTATAACCCGGTACGAATTCATAGCCACTGCAATTACCTGTCTCCAAACACCTTTGAGCAGATGAAGGCAAGTTCTAATGCACAACCACTTACAAATGAAAAACAGAAAACTGCATCCGCAGAAAAAAACGGATAGTGGAGGATGATAGCCGCGTTGCCAGGATCCAGTTCTCGAAAGGCGCAGCCGCTCGAGAACGTGAGCTGTCATGCGGCATCATAGATAGCTTGAAAGACTTTCACCGTCGCTTCGCTCGATGGAAGACCTGAGTGCACAGGCGGTCGTAGGCTGACAAGGGTTTAAGCGACAGCGGCCCTTTTCAGCCGTAGACCGAATGTGCGACGATGGTCATCGAGCAAGCGACGAGTGAAAGTCCCACACACCTCACCGGAGCGAGCTGCGGTCCAGCGTGCCACGCTGGTGCGGTCCAGCCGCAGAGGCTGGTCGCCGATAGGCGAAACGGAAAACGAACAAATAAGGCTAAAGGAAAGCCGCAGAAAAAAAGTAGTTAGGGCTTCTACTGATAAGAAACCTCTATTTTAGTTGTACTAAATCTTGACATAGGACCAATAATCATCGGATGGCTTGGAGTTCGTCATGAAGAATCTAATGGCTGATATTAAGAGATATCGATTGTGGCTGCATCTTCTTCCATATCTGCTGCTTTTTTATCCGGCAACAAGTGGTGAGGCCCCTTTGGAAAGAGCGTTGTTCGAAGCACATTATGTGACGCTATTCCCTAATTTAGCCTATATCTTGGTTACTTATAATATTGTAGGGAGAATTCAGATTATTGCTCCTTATCTCATCACTCGCAAAGGAAGAGACTGGTATGAAACCAGAGTGGTACAAATCAGCATGGGGTCTGTCTTTATTTATCTGGCGATGCTCTATGGCTGGTATTTTTTATATTACCCGACAATGGGAGTGGATTATCCACTTCGTCTGATCATTCTTTTTTTGTTTTTGAATACAATTATGATGCTCACTGTTTCATGGATTCTTTGCCAGCATAACGGTAAGCATTTATTTATGGCGATTTGTCTGGAACTTTTTTTCCATTATGCATTTATCTATCCGTTCGGATCGTTTCTTGCATAGAGGAGGTGCAATTATGGAGCTTTTAAAAATTGAAAATCTATCCAAAGCGTTCAAAAACCATCAGGTACTGAATGGATTGAATCTTTGTGTTAACGCTGGTGATTTGATCCATATTCGAGGACAGAATGGATGTGGAAAGTCCACTTTATTTAAACTCATCTGCGGTTTGGAAAAAACAGATTCCGGAACGATTTCTTTGACAGAGGGAGTAGATAAGGGTGCTTTGATTGAAAATCCGGGCTTTATTGAGAATGAAAATCTTACGGCAAATTTGGAGTATCTCTATTCCTTAAAACACTCCGTAAATAGAAAAGTCATCCGCGACTATATAGAAGCTTTTGGTCTTGATCCAGATTCGAAAACGAAAATGAAAGATTATTCAGTAGGCATGCGGCAAAAAGCAGGAATTATTCAGGCGATAATGGAAGATCAGAACCTTATTTTGCTTGATGAACCATCCAGAGGGCTTGATGAAGAGTCGCTGCTTGTCTTAGAAAAGATTATTCTTAAAAGTATCCAGGAACAGAAAGCAATCATTATTGCTTCACACGACTCGTTAGATAATCTTCCTTTTTCACGCAAACTCAGACTGGAAAATGGCCAACTATATGATGATTGCAATTGAACAGATAGATTGGAAAAGGCTTGGGATTAGTCTGAGCCAGATTCTATTCAATTTTCTGCTTTCATTGGCAATAGCGGATATTGTTCCAGATCCGGCTGTTTACATTAAGGTCAAGTATCTTTATTCAAGTGATCTCGCAATCTATATTGCTTTGACACTGCTTTTTCTCTTTGGAACTTTCTGGTATTTTCAGCAGACTGTTGGACCAGATTTATATTTAAGAGATTTAATCATCGTCAGATGTGGATATAAAAAATACCTTGAGATAATCACAATAAAATACTTCTGGTTCGTATTCATATTTGTTATTGGTTCACTGCTGAGTGATTTAATTATCGTTCATCAATGCTTTCTAGGCTTGATTTTTCTCAATGCCATTTTCATGATTCTCGCTTGGAGTGTGTTTTTAGTTTTGATTAAAAGTCATGACTGGTTATACATTTTCTCAACAGCATTTATGTGGATGCTTAGAGTGATTGCCGTGTTCTTCATATCCTTATGATAAGAGGAAATAATCGGCTTTCTTTTTGCGCCCGTTTATTTCAGATAGAGTATAAAACAAGGGATGAGGGAAACCATCTGGTTTCTTTCATCCCTTATTCGGTTATGCTGCTACTCTGTATGCTGCGCTGCGGATTGGCTCGTCGATAATAGAAGCGGAAAATAATCGGCTGGTTGTAATCACCAAAGTGGCGGCCAAACAGGTTGATGCCACCATAGTGGCCATCCTTTGGATAGGTGCTGATGGTAAAGGTCAGCTGATCCTTATCCTTGCGGTTTTCAAGAATCTTGGAAAGCGGGGTGGCTCCAATCTGGGTGCCGTCCATAAAGGTTCCTTCTTCATTGATCAGCAGAGTCTTTAACAGCCCGTATTCTGTTCCTAAGGTCCACCAGGCTGGGGTATAGCGGCCTTTGCGGTCACCAAAATCAGCTGGACTGGTCCACATGCCCAGATTGACGCCGTTCATCTGGAACTGAATATCCGATTTCCAAGAACTGTTAAATCCCGGATGTTCGGAGCAGATTTCCAGCGAAATTTCGATCTCTTCAGTGCGCTCAAGATCCACGTCCATTAACGGAATCGGATAGGTGATATAGCCGGAAGAAAACCATAATAAGGAGACGGAGTAACGGTTGACGGCGCTGAAGTAGCGGGGGTTGTCGATATTGCCAAAGACCTTGTCTTCTGTTGCCAGACCACAGGGAGCTGCGATGTCATAGTCGCTGTAAGCGGAAATTGGAATTTCAACTTCTTCAAAGGATCGGGTGATCTCCTGATAGTCGTTATTGAAGATGATCTGCGCTTCATTGAGGGCCAGATAGCACAGCTTTTTGAGTCCGCGCTTCCCCGGGTTCGTATAACTTTTAACAATTCCAGCTTCTTCCAAGAATTGAATATGCTTGGTGATCAGGGCGGTAGACAGGCCAAGAGCCTGGCTTAATTCCGTAATAGAGGCTTCATTCTTTTTGAGCAGGCGGATAATATCTAGCCTGTTTTTATTTGCGAGCGCCTGAAAAAAGAGCAGTGACTGCTCGTCCGCTTTCAGGTAGACGATTTCTTTTTTTTCATGATTCATCAATATCTCATCCTTTTTGTGATCGGTTATGAATTGTTTAATGAACGATTTAAACAGCTTTTCGATCCATGCCAGCCTGAATGGACTACAGATTGTCTACTTGGACCATTGCTCATTTTTGACGTGGCCATAGCGCCTTCCGAGTTAACAAAAAGAAAGTTCTAAAGCAGGTTAGAAGAATTAACAGCTGCAATTCCAAATGAGCGGGGCGAAAAGAGATTCTGCTTCTTTTTGCAAGACTCGTTTTTGGGAAATGAGTCGGCATGGATCAAAAATGATTCTCTGTTATTGCTAGAGTAACAGATCTTTGCCATTTGTGATGTTCTTTGCATCATTATGTCATCCGTATAAAGAAATGGCGCCAGGAAGCAGTCAGAAAGCTTATATCGATTTTAGAACCGCACAACTGTTAATTGGCAATAAATCAACTGTATATGGATGAATATAAAGTCTTAAATAGAGTATTTAAAATATTTTTAATGAAAGCGTTAACAGCATCCGCTCTGATTTATAGAATACCATTGCATTAATCAGTTAACGAAAAGATGAATTAAAAGTCATGATGATGACAGGAGAAAATATGTTAGAGAAACTAAACTTTCCAAGGCCGCAGATGGTGCGGCGTGACTGGATCGACCTGAATGGAGAGTGGGATTTCTGTTTTGATGATGACAATATCGGACAGAAAGATGCTGCTTTTACCAGACCAGGGTTCTTTGATCGCAAGATCATTGTTCCTTATGCCTATCAGACGAAAAATTCCGGAATTGGCTTGAATGAAGACCATCCGGTTGTCTGGTATCGCAGATTGCTTCCCATTATGAAAAGCCAGGAAAACCGCTATTTGCTGCACTTCGAAGCGGTGGACTATAAAGCTGATATTTATCTGGATGGCCAGCATCTGTATTGCCATGAGGGGGGATCAACTCCCTTTACGGTGGATATCACCGATGTGATCCATCCTGACTGTGAACTGGTG
This sequence comes from Allobaculum sp. JKK-2023, assembly GCF_034745455.1. Lineage (NCBI taxonomy): Bacteria > Bacillati > Bacillota > Erysipelotrichia > Erysipelotrichales > Erysipelotrichaceae > Allobaculum > Allobaculum sp. JKK-2023. The sequence continues at coordinate 3,241,367 of NZ_JAYERV010000003.1, forward strand.
ATCCGGGCTGAAGACTACAACCGCACTTGCCAGCCGATTGGCAAGCAGTCCTGGAAAAAAGAAAACTTCTTATGCTGGTATACCCGCACAACAGGAATCTGGCAGCAGGTCTGGCTCGAAGAAGTTGGAAGCACGTATCTTTCCGAAATCCGCATGATGCCCGATATCGATGAGGCTAGCCTGCATCTGGATCTGTCGGTGGCTCATGCGACTCCGTCCACCAGAGTGGAAGGGCAAGTGTATTTTAAGGGCGAGCTGATCACGGGCTTTTCAAGCCGGGTCAAGTCTGGCCGGGTTCGCCTGAGTGTGGATGTGTCCAGTGAAGATGCAAATTTCCGTCTGCATTTCTGGAGTCCGGCGGATCCAAATCTTTATGACATTGTCTTTGATGTGATTGAAGACGGCCAAATGAAAGACCATGTCGAAAGCTATTTTGGAATGCGGGATGTTTCGGTTAAAGGCAATAAAGTCTGCCTGAACAATCAGGAGTTTTACCAGAAACTGGTTCTGGATCAGGGATACTGGCAGGATGGTGGTTTAACCGCTACTCCAGACCAGCTGCTGGCCGATCTGGAAAAAGTGAAAGAAATGGGCTTTAACGGGGCCAGAAAGCATCAGAAAATCGAAGATGCCCGCTATATGTATCTCTGCGATGTTCTCGGTCTGGTGATGTGGGCGGAAATGCCAAGCTTCTTTGAGTTCTCCCATCATGCCAACGAGAATGTCACACGCGAACTGCATGCCTTTGTGGCTAAGCATTTCAATCATCCTTCAGTCATTGCCTATACATTGATGAACGAAAGCTGGGGAATTAACGAGGTTTATAAAAACCAGGCACAGCAGGCATTTGTCAATGGTCTGTACTGGCTGACGAAGTCGCTGGATCCTTCCCGGGTAATCATTGGCAATGATGGCTGGGAACAGACAATTGGGGATATTATCACGGTTCATGACTACAACTCTGATCCCAAAACCCTTGCGGCCTCTTATGTGAACCTGGCCGATGCAGCCAATGGCAACCCATCTTTGACCAGTCTTCGTCATGTATTTGCCAAAGGATACGAATATGCCAATCAGCCTTTTATGATTTCGGAATTTGGCGGTGTGGCCTTTGATACCGGCACCCGTCTGATTGATTCAAGCTGGGGCTATGGCAATCGACTCAATGGCCAGAAAGAAGTGCTGGAAAAAATGGCTTCACTTTGCCAGGCAGTGTATTCCATCGATGGTTTATGCGGTTTCTGCTATACCCAGCTTTCGGATGTCGAGCAGGAAGTCAATGGTCTGCTTGACCACCACCATGAATATAAATTTGATCCGGCCGTGATCCGCAAGATGATCACCGGTACCAGAGAAACCGGCTTCCTCTTTATTTAAAGAGAAAGCTGTTCATCCTCTGAATCTGTTTTCAAAATGACCAGGACCGATCTGGACCCAGATCTACGTGCTGATCCTTGCCAGCTTGGAAATTTATGGCGGCATTGCTTCTTTTTGGCTGTAAGGGTTGGCCAGAGAGGTCTGCCTGAGCACAAGATGGATTCCAGATTCATGAGGATCTATTATTACATTTTGATTTGAAAGGAAATTTAATGAAATCCACTACGACAACAACAGTCTCAAGCCAGACTGTTTCGAAAAAGGAATATCTTGGATATTTCTCTTATGGCTTTGGCCAGTGCTTCTCCTATGGCTTGCTGGGAAGCTTCATCCTTTTCTTCTATACCGACATTCTGGGTATTTCTGCGATTGCAGCCTCAACTATCTTCCTGATTGCCCGCGTATGGGATGCGGTCAATGACCCGATGGTTGCCGGGTTCATGGATACCCGTCGGACCAAAACGGGGAAATTTAAAGGGTATCTGAAATTTGCACCATTATTTGTGGTGATCTCCACAATTCTTTGCTTCTTTGCTCCTGACCTGGAAATGCACTGGAAAGTTTTGTATGCGGCGATTACTTACATCCTGTGGGGAACGGTTTACACCGTTTCTGACATTCCATTCTGGTCCATCTCTGCCGTGATTTCTGATGATCCTCAGCGCCGGACCAATCTGGTTACAGCTGCTAACCTGGGAGTATTTGCAGGAATCGGTATGGTTGGATCTCTGGTGCCATTGTTAGTGGGTGTCTTCGGTCAGAATTCTCTGGCTGACGGATACTTCTGGGCAGTGGTTGCCATCATGGTTGTGGGTTATGGTTTCATGATGTTCGGTCATTCCACCATCAAAGAACGTGTTGAACCCGCAGCCGGTGAAAAAGTTTCAATGAAAGATGTCTTCAAGAACCTGCTGGTCAACCGCCACTTATTTAAGATGCTGGCGATCTTCTTTTTGAACCTCTTTATGAACATCGTCAACGGCATCATCATTTACTTCTTTATCTATAATATGGGCAACGAAAACCTGATGAGTATTTATGGTCTGATGGGAACGTTTGCAGCACTTGGATTCTTCCTGATTCCAGCACTGACGCGTAAGTTTCGCAAAAAGGATCTGTTAGTTGGCATTGTTCTGGCTGATATCGTTGTTCGCATTATGTTCTTTATGATGGGATATGAAAATGTTGGGATGTTATTGCTGATGCTGATGCTCACCCAGCTGTTCCATGCCTCGTTAGGGCCAGTCATGTCTTCCATGATTGCAGAAACGATCGAATACTCCGAAGTGAAAACCGGCAGACGCTGCGAAGCGATCACATTCTCCGGTCAGACCTTCATGGGTAAACTTTCCGCTGCAATTGCTGGCAGCTTAACTGGACTGATTCTGGTTGTAATTGGTTACGTCCCTGAAGCTGCTGTTCAGTCTGAACAGACTCTGCAAGGATTGTTCATGGTTGTCTCCTTGCTCCCAGTTCTTGGTGGTGTCATCCGCCTGGTGATTCTGAAGTACTATACGTATACGGAAGAATGCTACAAAAAAGACTTGGAAATCCTGGTCCAAAGACGTCTTGCGGCTTAATCATTTACAGGTATTCCTGAAAAATTCTGTCATCCGGATCTGCTTATGATCCGGATTTTTTTCGTTTCTTGCAAAATCACGGCCAGTCTCTGATTCGAAATCAATCCTGATGCAGGTGCAATTCTGGCGGATCAGAACGCTGTTCAACAGATTGGAAAGGCATGGATCATGATCGCTGATCAGTCGAAAAAAGGGGGATAGGTAAAAGAAAATAAATGTTCCTTCTCGGGCAAAGGAACAAAGAGGGATGACAGCCCCTCGTATAATGAAGACTAGAAAACAGGCAATACAGGCAACACCTTCAGAAAGGGAGTAAATACAATGAAAAATATTTTTAAGTCTTCTGGCACACTTCTGCTCTGTGCAGCTCTTCTGGCTGGATGCTCTGGATCTACGAGTGCAAGTTCTCAAAAGACCTCTGATCTTTCAACAACTTCGGTTGCGTCCAGTGAGAAGACCAGCGAAAAAACCTCTTCAGCTGCAGCAGCTCCAGTCAGCGAATCCCTGCTGGATCAACTGGTTGCCGCAAGCAATTCCGATGACGAGGCGCAAAAAGTCTGGATGGATATCTTCCAGAACACTGTCGATGCGTACAATGGCAAGCTCGAAACAGAAGGGGATGGCGAACTGTATGCCTACCAGACTGATGGAGATACCAGCTTTGTTGATAACAATATTATTTATAAAAATGGACGCAAGTCTGGCATCCTGACCACTCCGGAAGAAATTCTGAGTGCAGATTTGATGGATGATGATGATTCTTATAACAAGATGCTTTACGGCACGGGTGTCTTCTCTTCAATCCGCAATGATGGTTCAACCAGTGCAGCTGTAAACTTAACCAGTACCTCAGATGATCGTCTGGTCGGTAAAATTGCAGGAATCGTTGAGAATTCCTATTCCAAAGATACCTTTGCGGCAGAGAACCTCAAAGATGTGGTGATCAATTGCGGATATCATCGGGCAGTGGATCCAATTGCGAATGCTTCACTTTATGATTTTGATCTGACCAGCCACGCTGATGGCTACGAGCTGAAACTGAAGATCAAAGACCTGGATGATTTCAAAGCCAAAGCAGCAACCTTAACGGTTTCAACCGATGGACCAACTCTGCTGCTCAATGAAATCACCGAAGAAAACTTTATCTTTAAATTCGATAAGAATGGAATCCTGAAGAGTGTTGGCAACAATATCTTCCATGCGCTCTATACCCTGCAGAATAAAGAGTATGTCAATGTCCGCAACATCACCGAAATCGAATCTCTGGATGATGTCGATGATTTCCAGCAGATTGTTGGCAGCTTCATGTCTGAAGTTGAAGACAAGAAACTCACAGAAGGTTCTGACTTCAATATTGAAGACTGGGAATAGTCAAACCTTCCTTGGTCTTCTTTGTCCGATTCTTTGCTTTTTCTGATTTAGATCGAACGATTCTATCCCTGCGGCCGGGCTCAGATCAATAATTGTCTGAGTCCGGTTTTTTTTTGCGATTGTTCAGGTTTCATTGAGAAGAAGAGTTCGCCAGGTTCGAAAGAAAAATCGCGAAAGTCAGAGCCATCTGATTCGCTTATTTCATATACTGACTCGACTTGGCGGTATAGTTAAATAAGAAATTAAAGAAACTGGCTCAGTTTATCTCTGTAGAGAATCAGTCCTGGCGCTTTGAACAAGAATGTTTCTGGTTCGTTTCTGGACAGACAGGAAGAAAATCAACATGAGGTTTCGAATTGAATTTGTAAGGGATTCAGTCGGAAGACTTAAAATCTGTCTGAGTTCCACAGCGAAAACGCTTATACTAGGTTCTAAATCGTTTCTTAACCAGATCGATTAAGAGATGGGTATCAGACCATTCCCCTGAATGGTCTGATACAACAGAAAGAGTGAATACAAAGATGTCTGAAACAAAGGAAGAAAAGCTGTTTACAGAATATGTTCGCAACTACAATCCGGATGATTCTCAGATCCGGCTGAAAATCGTGCATACCTGGAAAGTCGTCCAGGCTGCTGATGAGATCGCAAACTCTCTCAATCTAAACCCCGAACAAAAGCGTCTGGTTCATCTGGCTGCTCTTTTTCATGATATTGGCCGCTTTGAACAAGTGCGTCGTTATCACACCTTTCATGATGCCAAGAGTGTTGATCATGCAGCATTAGGCGCGCAAATTCTGGAGCAGGAAAACTTTCTGGACGATCTGTCTGGAACCCAGCGCCAGCAGGTCATTGAAGCAGTCCGGGTTCACTCCCGCTTTCAGATTCCAGATGAAGATGAAGGATTTCAGCGGACTCTGGACCAGATTGTACGAGATGCAGATAAAATTGATATTTTCCGTGTCAGTGCGATCGAAGATCCAAAAGATACCTCAGGAGCCACACTGGAAACGATTGATCAGGATCGGATCAGTCCGCTGGTCTATGAAGCCATCTGTCAGAACCGCAGCGTTCTTCGCAAAGACAGACAAAGCCATCTGGACTTCTGGATCTCCTTTCTTGGTTTCGTCTGTGATCTGAACTTTCCGGCTTCATCCAGAATGGTTTTAGAGCAGCAGTACTGGAATACCCCATTACAGACCATGCTCGATACTCACCAGATTACCGATCCAGTCACCCGAAACCAGATTGAAGAGCTGCTGTCCGCAACCAGAAAGCAGCTGGAAACCAAAAGTCAGGAAAATACTCTGCAAACTTTGATCTGACTCAAAAAAATTGGGCCAGAACAGACCGCATAAAAACTGAACCAAGATCGAAAAATATAAAGAAGGAAGGCGCAGATCTATGAAACCTGTAACACTTGTCGCCACCGATTTAGATGGCACATTATTAAACAGTGAAAAGAAAGTCTCAGAAAAAAACAAAGAAGCCATTCGCCGCTTGAAAGAACATGGCATTCTGTTTGGCGTTGTCTCCGGCCGTCCGGTTGAAAGCGGCCTGATCCTTTGTAAAGGATGGGGTCTGGAAGATTCCATCAGTTTTTTAATCGGCATGAATGGCGGTGTTCTGTATGATACCCGTCGTAAAGAAAAAGAAACATATTCCGTTCTGCCTGGCCATCTGATCTGGCAGGTGATTGAAAAATATCGTGATATGCCAGACCTGCACTTTGAAGTGATGGTTGGCAACAAGCGCTACGTTGAGTATTCAACTCCAGAAACTCTGGCCAGTGCCGCTCTGTATGGCGAAGAAGAAATTATTGTTGACCTCAAAGAATTTCTGTCCGATCGCAACGTTAACAAGCTGATCATTCGTTCAAAACCTGAAGACCAGCCAAAAGTTATTGAAATCGCCAGAACAATCGATCTGCCAGGCATCAAAGGCATGACGACCAGTGATGTTCTGTTTGAATTTGTCGATCCGGATATTAATAAGGGCTTTGGAATCCAGAAAATCTGCGACCATTTTGGCCTGAATCTGGACAATATCGTTGCGTTTGGTGATGAAGCCAACGACATGGAAATGTTAATGATTTCTGGAACCGGTGTAGCAATGAAAAACGCACTCCCTTCTGTGAAAGCTATTTCTGATGTTGTCAGTGACTATACCAATGATGAAGATGCACTGGCTCACTATATCGATGAAGTCATTCTTCCTGCCCATCCCGATAGAATCGAGAAGAATGCTTAATGGCTAAGTGGGATGATCTCTATTGCTCTCTGTGCGAAAAAATTTTGAATGAGGGCACCCGTGTGTCCAATCGCACCGGGGTCGATACCATCAAACTGCCCTTTGCGCATTTCACCCTGGATGTCGGCAAGGAATTTCCAATTCTGACCACCAAACAGCTGTTTATCCGGCAGGCAGTTCTGGAAATGTTATGGATCTATCAGGCACAAAGCAATGATGTGCGCTGGCTGCAGGAAAGAAATGTTCATATTTGGGATGAATGGGAACTGGATGACAACGGCGACTGGAAAGAGATCCAAACCGGAAAAGTGCTCCGTCATTTTGATCCGGCGATGGCGCATACCATTGGGACAGCTTATGGATATGTTGTTCGTAAGTACAATCTGATCGACAAATTGATTCAGTCAATCCAGCAAACCCCTGAAGACCGCCGGCGTGTGCTTTCTTTATGGCAGGAAGCAGAGATGGAAACGGCTGTATTGCCAAGCTGCGTATGGAGCAGCGAATGGGATGTAACAGATGGAAAACTGAACTTGCTCGTGCATCAGCGCTCCTGTGATGTTCCTTTAGGTCTTCCGTTTAATGTCACCCAGTATGCAGTTCTGCTTTGCATGATCGCTCAGGTGACCGGTCTTGAGCCTGGCATTCTGGACTGGTCGATCAAAGATGCGCATATTTACGTCAACCAGATTGATGGCATCAAAGAGCAGCTGGAGCGCTGGCATACCAAAGGTTCACTGCCTGCCCCAAAACTCTGGCTGAATCCGGAAATCAAGAATTTCTACGATTTCGATTCTTCCAGTAAATTGAACGATATTAAGCTGGAAGATTACCAGCATATGGGAAAAATCAGTTTTCCGATTACACAGTAATAAAGATCCAGTAACAGATATAAAATAACGAATCTGCACTCGATCAGGCAGGCTGTATGGATTCAGCCTGCCTGATTTGTATGAAAGGAGTTATTAGTTATTATGAAACTTGTCATGATTGCCGCTATCGGGGCTCATAATCAGCTGGGATTCAATGGCGATATGCCGTGGAAAAGATCACTTTCCAGTGATCTGAAGTTTTTCAGACAGACAACTGCCCATCATCCCATGGTCATGGGCCGCAAGACCTTTGAAAGCCTGCCAGGACTTTTACCAGGCCGGGAGCATCTGGTCATTACTTCTTCCAAACTTCCTGCCATGGAGCATGTGCAGACTTATCCGAATTTGGACTCTTTCTTGCAGGCCTGGAAAGACAGTGATCAGACCATCTATGTCATTGGCGGGGGAAGCATCTACCGACAGTTTTTACCGTATGCCGATGAATTGATTCTGACTGAAATTGACTCAGATTTTGACGCTGATACCTGGTTTCCAACATTTGATGCCAGCCAATACGATCAGACCCTTTTGGATACGGTTGAAGAAAACGGCTATATCTATCGCCATATTCGCTATCGTCGAAAACCTGATGGCCAAGTCGGGAACCAGGCTGAAAATGAATAAGACTGAGTCTGGCTGACTTTCTCATCTTCTATCTTCTCATCCTTTTTGTGTAAAAAAGCGCAGATCCAGGATTTCAGGATCTGCGCTTTTTCTGAATATCGTGATTGAAAATGGGAATTAAGCTCTGCCTTTGATCCGGGACAGTTTCTGGATCATTGCCTTACGCTCTTCTTCCAGTCTGGCTTTTTCTTTAGCAGCAGCTTTATCAGCTTCTTTCTGGATCTTGCGGATCAGAAGAATGATCAGGCCGATTGTTCCAGCTGCTAAAGCAGCGCAGGCAATGGCACTAACCGCACCTTCTTCACGTTCTTCACGAACAACTTCGCGATGATCGTAGTTGAATGGGACCTTCTTATCAGCCAGGCGATTGCTTTCAGCAGCCAGCAGGCGGGAAAGCAGTTCATTTCTGGCATCGTAATTCATGTTTTTGACTTCATTTTCAAGATAGGAAAATTTGCTCATATCAATACCTCTTTATTTAGTGTACCTGATCAAAACGGAAATCAGCCCGCCAAGCCCGCTCAATTGGACAGAGAACGAGAGAGGATGGAATTCAGTTTAATCAATTCACTTATGGGGATCAATGATTATTCATCACCAAAGCTGATGCCAAGCATGCGGGCTTCTTTGACGATGTTTGAATTAGGATCGACGAGTTTCAGTTTGCCGGCTGCTTCAGATAATGGCACTTTGACGATTTCACGGTTTTTGTAGGCGACCATGAATCCATATTCACCCTCACAGGCCATCCGACCGCCTTCCGCACCCAGGCGGGAAGCGAAAACACGGTCATACGCGTCTGGCATCCCACCACGCTGGGTGTGGCCAGGAATGGTTACGCGCACTTCTTTACCAGTTGCTTCTTCGATTTCAGCGGCCAGTTTATAGGAAACAGAAGGGTAGATGTAGTTTTGCAGTTTCTTCTGATATTCCTTCTTGGAGAGTTTTTTGTCTTCTTGTGAGATTGCCCCTTCAGCAACAGCAAGGATCATGAAGCTGCCGCGGTTGTTGGTCTTTTTGCGCTGAACGGTTTTAATAATGGATTCGAGCTTGTAGGGGATTTCTGGCAGCAGAATAATATCTGCACCGCCGGCAATACCGGCATTTAATGGCAGCCAGCCCGTTTTGTGGCCCATGATTTCAACAATGAAAACACGACCATGGCTGGATGCAGTAGTATGAATTTCATCAATTGCACGGGTGGCAATATCAACAGCGGACTGGAATCCGAAAGTCATATCAGTGCCCCAGAGGTCATTATCGATTGTTTTTGGCATGGAAATGACATTCAGACCTTCCTGACTCAGACGGTTTGCGGTTTTAATGGAGCCGTTGCCCCCTAAAACAAATAAGCAGTCCAGACTAAGTTCATGGTAAGTCTTCTTCATCAGTTCGACTTTGTTATTGCCATACTGATCTGGTTTATCGATTTCTTTAAATGGCACACGGCTGGTTCCCAGAATCGTTCCGCCGCGGGTGAGAATATCTTCAAAGTCACTGCGATGGAGCATGGTGTAGCGGGAATACATCAGTCCTTTATAGCCATCCTGAAAGCCGTAAAATTCGGTTGGTTCTTTGGCGTTGTTCATTGCGGACAGATAGATTGCACGCATTGTCGCATTTAAAGCCTGGCAGTCACCGCCGCTGGTCAACATTCCGATTCGTAACATGAATCGTTCCTCCTTATTCTTACTTGTTTCTATTGTAGTCGGAAACAAAAAGAAACAAAGAATAAAAACCATCACAGGCTATCAAGAAAGGGAAAAAATCAGCAGGGATTGGAAAAATGTGTGAAAACGCCTGGTTGTCATGGGCGAGGCCAGGCTTCTGTAAGAATAGATTGGCTGGTCTGCAAAAGGGATCAGACTGGAAACGAGTCGACTAAAAACAGGACTCTGGCTGTTTTGCAAATCAAAGAAATCATCCGTATTGATCCTTATAGATCCACCCAGGAAAGGATCAACCGGGAAAGGATGAGGAAGATTCCGGGCAGATGGGACTGACGAATTTGTTTTCTGGCTTTAAATAAGGTCAGACCATAGGGGAGGTTCTTATGAAAAAAACATTCTTATCTGCTATCCTGCTCAGTTTTGCTTTAGCAGCTGCAGGATGCTCTTCAAGCTCTGATTCTTCTGCAAACTCTGCCGGAAATGATTCTTCTGCTGCGGTGTCTGTTGTTTCTGAAAGCGATGAATCGACAGTAAAAGGAACCGAAACGGATACCACTGAAGATCAAGTTGTTCCACTGTTTAATTTTGAACCGATCAAGACTGCATTACAGGACCAGAATTTTGTTCTCAAAGACGAAAATTATAAAGACGCTGCCATGACACTGGTTGCGCAAGGGGACGAAGGTACCTTTGATGTCCGGGCAGAAAAATTGGAAACAGCTGAAGATGCACAGAAATCCTATGCCCAGGCCATCAGTGAACTGGAAAACGATTCTTATCAGCTGGTCAATGCCTATAGCACCGATACCACCGATCTGACTGTTCTGATCAATGATGTCAACAATGTTTATGCACTGATTGGTGTAGATAAAGAATCTATGGACGTCTATATTCTGCAGGATATCCTGGAAGGAGCTGAACCATCCGTTCTGGATGCCATGAAGAGCCTTGGCTTTAAAACTGAAAATGCAGACTGAAAAGTCTGAGAAGCCAGAAGAAGCTACAAGAAGCCAGGAGAATCTGCCTTTGGACCGTTCTTGCTCAGGCGAAGGACTGCCTTGCTCAATAACCTGTCTGTGTTTTCAATTGATTTTAATCTCAGCAGAAGAATCTGGTTGTTGAAGTTTCGGATTCTTCTGCTTTTTTATTCTTTGAAAAAAAGGGCGGACTGCCTGATTTCATCTCCAGATATTCACTTTGTAGCCGATAGACAGCAATAGTGACCAGAATGCAAAACGACTGGTAAAATAGTGAAAGAATTTCCTCGTATAAAAGATATAAGATATAATATAAAAGATATAAGATATAAAATCTATAAGGTTTATTTTATGATCGGAAAACGGCCTTGCACCGATACACATCCTGAGCTGGAAATGAGTAAAGCAGCTTTCAAAGACCAATGCAATGAATGGAGATGAAAAAGAGATGAGTAAACATGCCCGGGTGAATGGAAAGCTTCTTCAGCTGAACAAAACCTATAACAACCTTAAAAATAAGCAGAAAGAGAAGATTGCGCATTGGATGGTTGAAGAGACAGAAATGTTTTATGAAAAGACCGGTGCGTTTCCCACAGACTCGGATGAATTTACGATTGTAGACAACGTATATGCCCGGATTGAAGCCGCAGAGATCTGGATTCCCTATGATGAAATTGCCATACGCTACAGCAAAAAACGTGAATCCATCTGCCGTTCTGTTCGCAAATTGGAAATTTTCAATGCCCATCTTCATCAGCAGACCGCAATGGTTACGATGTGTCTGGTCTGCCATAATGATAAAGTTCTGGTGGTAGAGAAGATAAGAAGAAAACGTCCGGTGATCACCTTTCCCGGTGGAGATGTTGAACCGCACGAATCCTTTTTTGATGCAGTGGTTCGAAATGTTTTTGAGCAGACTGGAATTCTCATCAAAAATCCGGCTATGCAGGGGATCTTTCACTGGCAGCAAGAAGGAGTTGCGTAAAAATATAAGTCGTACAGCCAGCTAGCTCTGAACAGAGGGACCGGTTTTGAAGAACCATCATAACAAATCGAAAAGAACGCGCCTGATCGATGGCTTGAAAAACCGTTCGATCAGACGCGTTTTGTTCGTAGTTCAAGATTGTTCGTAAGTGAAAAATGAGGTGTAAGACTGCTGATCAATTGTGGCTAAATCGTGCGCAGAGCATCTACCAGTTCGGTTTTGGCACTGGCCTTGGCATCTTTCATTTTGATGACTTTAGCTGGACAGCCGGCCACGACCGCATTGGCAGGTACATCGTCAATGACAACAGCACCGGCGGCAACGACGGCGTTTTCACCAATGTGGCAGCCTTCAATGACGACCGCATTGGCGCCGATCATGACATTGTCTTCAACAATCACCGGGGTTGCGCTGGCCGGTTCAATCACGCCGGCTAGAACGGTTCCAGCACCAATATGGCAATGTTTTTTGACGATTGCCCGGCCGCCAAGAACAGCCCCCATGTCGATCATGGTGCCCTCACCAATTTCAGCACCAATATTAATGATCGCTCCCATCATGATGACGGCGTTATTGCCAATGGTGACATGATCGCGAATAATGGCTCCGGGTTCAATGCGGGCGTTGATGCCTTTTAAATCCAGTAAAGGCACAGCCGAGTTGCGCATCTGGTTTTCAACGACATAGTCTTTAATGATGGATTCGTTTTCTTTGAGAATGGGTTCAATGACGCTCCAGTCGCCAAACACGACTGATCCAAATTTCTGACAGCCCGGAAAGTCGATGTCCTGATCACAATTGATATAGACTTTAACGGGTGTTTTCTTTTTTGCGTCGGCAATAAACTGAATGATTTCCTGTGCTTCCATGAGCATTCCTCCCTTATAGTGGCTTTATAGATGTTTTTATAGGTTCTTTGTATAAATGTTTTGGTATTCAGCAATCAGTATCGAATCTTTCAAAGTCGAATGAAATGGATCTGACTTTTCCAGATCAGAAAAATCAGATCCATTTTTTGAATGGTCTAGCCGACCAGATCGGTCATGTTGTACAGACCGTTGGGTTTTCCTTCCATAAATTCGGCTGCCGCAATGGCCCCGTTGACAAAGATCTGGCGGGAGTTGGCATTGTGGCTCAAGACAAGTTCTTCATCCGGCCCAAAGAAGCTGACTTCATGACGGCCGGCAATATTGCCGCCGCGAACGGCATGAATACCGATTTCTTTTTCGCGTACACCGGTCCGGCCGCTTCGGCCATAGACTTTCTTGAATTCGTTGTCTGGGTCGATAGCTTCTACAAGCGCAAGCGCTGTGCCGCTTGGCGCATCGATTTTCTGGTTATGATGGGTTTCGACAATTTCGATGTCCCATTTGTCTTTCAAAAGCTGACTGGCTTTGGCAGCAAGACTGGTCAGCAGGGCGATGCCCAGTGAATAGTTGGCCGCAAAGAAAACAGGGTTGGTTTTGGCCAGGTCGTTAAGCAGGGCTTTTTGCTCATCGCCAAAACCAGTGGTTCCTTCGACCAGCACAATTTCTTTACCTGCAATGGCTTTGGATACCCAGTCCAGATTGTCCGGGTGAGAGAAGTCTAAAACCAGATCCAACTGGTCAATCTGATCGAGCAGCCCGGCTGGATCAAAGGCATCGACGTTAGCCAGGACAGTATGGCCATGTTCAATGGCAGTGGTCTTTAACAGCTGGCCCATGCGGCCTTTGCCGACAATTACGATATTCATGCCTCAACGAGCCCCTTTTCCTGGAGAGAAGCAAACAGTTTGCGGCGATTTTCCGAAGCCATTTCGTACAGCGGCAGCCGGTATTTTCCAACTTCCATACCCATCATGTTCATAGCTTCCTTAACTGGAATGGGATTCACCTCAATGAACAGGTTATGAATGATATCCAGCAAGTCTAACTGAGTTGCTCTGGCCGTTGGATAGTCGCCATCCAGGCAGGATTTGGCAATCTGGTGGGTTTCCTGAGGGAGAATGTTGGCCAGAACGGAAATAACGCCTGAAGAGCCAAGAGACATCATGGGTACGATGATGTCATCATTTCCGGAATACATCACGAAGTCATCGTTTAAAAAGCGGGCGACATCCGTTGCATAGGACAGATTGCCGCTGGCTTCTTTGATGCCCTGAATCATTGGATGCTGGCTGAGAAGTTCGATTGCGTTGATGGAAATAGAGCATCCGGTGCGTCCTGGAATGTTATAGAGAATGATTGGAATGTTGACGGCATCCGCAACCGTGGTGAAGTGGCGGATCATGCCTTCATTGTTTGCTTTGTTATAATAAGGGGAAATCAGAAGCAGACCATCCGCTCCCATGTTCTGATATTTCAGGGCTTTTTCCAGCTGTGTCTGGGTGCAGTTGGAACCAGCGCCAACGATAATCGGAATGCGATGATCAGCAGTGGCCAGAGCGCAGGCAACCACAGCGTCATCTTCTTCATGGGACATCGTGGACGATTCACCTGTAGTTCCTAAAACCAGCAGGCCATCGGTTCCGTTTTCGATGTGCCAGTTGATCAGCTCACGCAGTTTTTTGAAGTTCACCGTTCCATCGGGATGGAATGGGGTAATTAAAGCAACGATTGATCCTTTTGGCAGATTAGTCATATTCGTACTCTCCTTCAATAATTTTCTTGGCAGGACCCGTCATGAAGACGTGATCATCTGCGCTAATTTCAATTTCCAGTCCGGCTTTTTTCAGTTCGACGGACACTTTTTCTTTGGTTTTGTTTAAAGCATGAGCCGTATAGGCACTCGCGCACACGCCAGTTCCACACGCTAAGGTGACGCCGCAGCCCCGCTCATAGGTCTGTACCTGTAAATGGGTATCATCGACAACGGTAACAAAGTTGACATTGGTCTGTTCTTTGAACAGGGGATGATGACAGATTTTGCGGCCAGTTTCTTCAATATCTCCCAGGGCGTCCTCGCAGAAAATGACCGTGTGGACAGTCGACATGAAAAAGGAGTACAGCGTGTAAGTTTTACCATCGATTTCCAGCGGATAGTCCCAGATTTTCTGATCGGTTCCAATCAGGGCCGGATCCCAGAGGGGCTTGTCCATATCGACTCGCACAAGGAAAGGATCGGTATTGAGAATCGAGATCACTTTCTCGCCAGCCAGTGTCTGAACTGGGAAAGGATCGGGCAGATCAAAGCCGTGATCGAAACAATAACGGGCAAAGCAGCGGATGCCATTGCCGCACATTGGCGCTCTTGAACCATCCTGATTGTAGTAGACCATTTCCAGCGGGTCTTTTTTGACGGCGATCAGGCCATCGGCGCCAATCCCGGTATGCCGATCGCATACCTTGACGATAAAATCGATGGGATCGTTGAGCGAGGCAAAGACTTCATAGTCAAGCATGACAAAGTCATTGCCAGCTCCATGGTATTTACAGACCGGAATTCTCATTGTACTTCCTCCAGAACAACCGTTTCCCGCTCGATCAGTTCATCGAAGCTCTGTGGTTTGATCGCCCAGAAAATCTGGCCGTCTTTGACAAAGACCACGCCCGCAAAAGGAAGCTTGTTATAGTTGCTCGCCATCGAATATCCATAGGCACCTGTGGAATGAACCAGCAGCAGATCACCGCTCTTGCAGGGCTGGAGCAGGATGTTTTCGCCAAGCAGGTCCCCGCTTTCGCAGCACTTGCCGGCAATGGTCACGGTTTCGGATTTTTCGCTGTCCATATTGGTCGCAACATCAAAAGAATAGTCAGCCTGATAGAGGGCAGGGCGGATGTTATCGGTCATACCGCCATCGATAAAGATGTATTTGCGGTTCTGTGTTTCCTTTAAAAAGCCGATTTCATACAGCTGATACCCCGCTTCGGCCACGATCGATCGGCCAGGTTCAATGCAGATCGTTTCCAACGAAAGATTCAGGCGTTCTTTTTCCAGTTCGGACTGATGAACGATGTCCTGACAGATTTCGGCAATGGAAACAGGCTGATCGGCATCGGTATACCAGACACCAAAGCCACCGCCAAAATCGAGCGTACGGGTAACCAGTCCAAACGCGTCTTCAAAGTCCCGTGCAAACTGGCAGACTTTCGTAATTTCCGCCATGAAGGCGTCTTTTTCAAAGATCTGAGATCCGATATGGGCATGGAAGCCATCAAAGGAAATACCAGGCGCGGCTTGCAGTACAGAAACAACCTGGGCAATTTCGTCCATTTTCAGAATCGAGATGCCAAATTTTGAATCGATATAGGCAGTCTGTATGTATTTATGGGTGTGGGCATCAATCCCTGGATTGATGCGCAGCACGGTTTTGATCCGGCAGCTTTCGTATTCTGGTTTCTGTTTTAAAGAAGCCAGAAGTTCAGCTTCCATCAGGTTATCGACTACAATGGTTCCAACGCCAAGTTTCAGGGCCATTTCCAGTTCCCAGACAGACTTGTTATTGCCATGGAAATAGACTTTGCTTAAATCAAAGCCGGCTTTGTAGGCGGTGTAAAGCTCACCGCCGCTGACCACATCCAGACCAAGACCGTAGTGGGCACAAAGCTTGTACATCGCAATGCAGGAAAAAGCTTTGCTGGCATACAGAACCGATGTGTTGAACTTCTCGCTTTGAAAGTTGTCGATAAACTCTTTCATCCGATCTTCAAGAGCAGTCTGATCGTAAATATAAAGCGGTGTATGACAGCGTCTTGCCAGTTCGCTCACGCTGACATTGCCGATCAGAGCCTGCCCGTTTCGGATTTCAATTCCGTTATTCATAAATTTTCCTCCAAAAAAAAGCAGTGAAATAGATCGACTATCTCACTGAAGAACATTCTCATCGGTGGTGATAGCCCTCCTACAAGCTTTCTTGTAGACAGTCCAGAAGATATTTTCCGCTGGCCCACCGGATTTCCATGCCTGAAAATCCAGTTCGGCACCTTTGCTTAATGCCCGGTCAGACGCCTGCCGGCTTCCAGAGCATCAGTCATTGGTGCAACCTCTATCGCTTTTCTTTTGTCCAATCTTACCCGGAATTTGAATGAATACAAATAAATTGGCCGCAATTTGATTGAAATTCCGGAAAACACCTGAAAAAGATGGGAAAATCGACTTGTTTTTTGAAAAGTGATCGAAAAAAGCCAGACCCCCAAAGGTCTGGCTGACTGGTATGGATATGGTGTTGACTGGGCGGTTATTCGATTCGGGATGACCACTCATTCGTAAGGATTGCTTGATTCAGTAGCGGTTTTGATCTGTCGTCCGCTAGCGAACAGATTTCAGATCTTCAAAAGCTCTGGCATTCACGCCGCGAACCATGCCCTGTAATTCACGAGCTGAAATGCGGCGGGCACCATGAGAAATAACAGAGTTCTGGATCAGTGCATCACTGGTTGCCGCAATGCATTCGAATTTTCCCCGCAAGTCATGCACTTTCTTTTCGATATAGCTGTCGGCAGTCATCCCTGCTGGCGTATAGACAATCGAAGAAGACCCATTGCGGCTGCTCGAGCCATGAGAGCCTTTCTGTTTTGTGCCATCAAAGACAATGATCATTGACCAGCCGCGATAGCCCTGGTAGTTAACCAGCATGCTGATGAGCTGCTCACGGGCAGAATGCAGGCTTTTAGCGGCAAGTGCTTTAAGCTCTGGCCATGAATAGATCATGTTATAGCCATCGACAAGCAGACAGATCGGCAGATTGGAGAAGCTCTTGACACTGGCTGGTTCCAAAGACAGTTCTGTACGTTTTTTACGAGTGGAGAAAGATTTCTTTTCGTTGCGGTTGGCACCGCCCGCATTACCAAAGGCCTGGCGCAGTTCTTCGTCGCTGACTTTTCCGGAATTGACGGAGAAGCTTTTAATAGACTGGCGGGTATCAACTGGAATGTGAAGATGATCTTCGACTTCATCCCATTCGACAATTGTTCCGCTGCCATTGGAGCAGAAAACGGAAGCGGCCGGGTTGCGGCGGTCGGAAGCTGGATCATAGCCAATCTGTTCAATAATGGTTTCACTTTCCTGACAGACATCATAGCCGCTGGTTTGACTGGCAAACGAGGCCGTTCCTTTGGAGGCCCGGGCCAGCTCTTCCTGAAAGTTCAGTAAAGTGCGCACTGGACCGCGGCCGGTAATCAATACCAGGCCGCTTTCCAGCTCTTTGACTTCAACGGAAGCCTTGCGCACATCCAGCTGATAGAGCACTTTGGACAGATGTTCACTAGGCACATGAATTTCAAAGGAGAAATAGGGTTCAAGCAGAATGCTTTTAGCTTTCATCAGGCCCTGACGAACGGCCCGATGAGCAGCCTGACGGAAATCGCCGCCGGATGTATGTTTCTGGTGAGCCCGTCCGTTGACCAGCGTGATTTTGACATCGGTCAGTGGTGAGCGGGTTAAAACTCCGGGAATTTTCCAGTCGGACAGTGCGGATAAAATCAGGCGCTGCCAGTTAAGCGAGAGAATATCGCGGGGAACTTTCGAGGAGAAAGTCAGCCCCGAATTGCGTTCGCCTGGCTCTAAAAGCAGATGGACTTCAGCATAATGGCGCAGTGGTTCAAAGTGGCCATATCCGAAGACTTCATCGGCAATGGTTTCCTTATAGACAATCTGCCCGGGTCCAAATTCGACCTGAAAGCCGGATTTTTCAAGAATTTTCTTTTTCAGGACTTCTTTTTGAATCGATCCCATTAAATGAATGGAAATCGCCTGATTTTGTTCGTTGAATTCGACTTGCAGGGAAGGATCTTCCATCATCAGTACTTTCATCCAGCCCATCATCTGAACTGGGTCAATGCCTTCGGGCAGAATCAGTTCATAATACAGAGCCGGGGAAAGCAAAGCTTTGGGCTTGGCTGTTTCAAAGCCAAGCCCATCGCCTGGCACCAGATCTTTTAAGCCTTTAACCGAAACAACTTCACCGGCTTTCGCTTCAGGAACAGACTGGAAGCCTTTGCCCTGGTAGATCCGGATCTGGTCGACTTTCTGATCATTGATGATTTCTTTGGCTTTTAAAACACCGCCGGTAATTTTGAGATGAACGATTGGCATGGAGGTTTCATCGGTTGTGACTTTAAAAACGCGGGCGCCAAACTGATCTGGATAGTCTTTGGGCACGGTAAAAGAGACCAGCGCATCCAGCAGCTGTCTGACCCCTTCGTTTTTGAGAGCGGATCCAAACAGCACCAAAAACGCCTTGCGCTCCATCACCGCTTTGGTCATCGACTTTTGGCTCAGGGTTTCGGTTTCGAGAAATTCATTGAGCAGATCTTCGTCGAGTGAGGCAAACTGTTCAATCCAGTCCTGAGCATCCAGATCTACGATCCGGTCATCTAACGTACGAAGAGAGTGGATCAGTTCTTCTTTGGATAAATGGGCAGCATCCATTTTGTTGACGAAAAGAATTGCCGGAATCTGGTAGGTTTGCAGGCATTTCCAGATGGTGCGGGTGTGGGACTGGACGCCATCCAGGGCACTGACCAGCACGATTGCGGTATCAAGAACGGATAAGGTCCGCTCCATTTCAGCGGAAAAGTCTGCATGACCCGGGGTATCGATCAGATTGATCCGCGTGTCTTTCCATTCCAGACCCGCTTGTTTGGAATAGATCGTAATGCCGCGGGCCCGCTCCATTTCGTCATAATCCAGAAAGACGTTCTGATGGTCAACCCGGCCGGCTTTTTTGAGAATTCCGGCATCCACAAGCATGCTTTCAATACAGGTTGTTTTGCCTGCGTCAACATGCGCCAGAATTCCTGTTGTCAGAGTTCTCATTTCTTCAGATCCGATGGTCTGACGCCTGAGCAGTGCCATCGCTCAGTTTTCATTTCTTTTTTCTCTTGTTCCAGTTCTGGAATTTTATTTTCAAGCTGCTCGAGCTCAAATTCATCCAGGGCTTCTAGCTGATCAATTCTCTTTTTGGGAAAGTCATAAATGCGGACCTCGCAGTTTTTCATGAAATAGGTACGGAAATCATCATTGGACATGCCGTTGAAGTAGTTTTCAATGAGCCGGGCAATACCGCCGTGGGTGGTAATCAGGATGTTTTCCCGTTTGGTCTTGCAGGATTCCTTGGTCAGATCATCCAGGAAATTATAGACGCGGGCCGCAACGTCCAGATAGGATTCGCCGCCTTCAAATGGTTTAAAGTATTCTTTCTTTTCAGCCTGATAGGTTTCATCTTCACGGCTCAATCCTTCAAAAATTCCGAAGTTCTGTTCGATCAGTCTTTTGTCCACAAGAATGGGAGCCGGATTGGTCTGGTATTTGCAGACAGCCTCAGCCGTCTGATATGCGCGTTTCATGGGGGAAGAGTAAATGGCATCAAAGTGAATATTTCCCAGTTTGATGCCAGCGGTAGCGGCCTGACCAATTCCAGTGTGGTCAAGGGGGAGGTCACTGCGTCCTAACACGTGGTTGATCTTGTTACGGCTGGTCTGGCCGTGGCGCATGACGTAAAGTTTCATTCAAAAAATGTCCTTTCTGGGTTTCCTGACAGGAAACAGGTATTCAAGCTATGCGTGCATAGCGATTTGTATAAGTCAAAACAGAATGACCGCAGAGATCCATTCACCAAAAGAAATCAGGCAATCGCTATTTTTGCAGGAGGGGTACTCGAAATGGAAAAGAAAAGTGAGGGCTGTTTTCAGCATAAACTGACTAAAAGCCTGAAATTGCGAATGCTGGATCTGCGATCCTGTTATTGTTTATTTTAAGCGAAATGAAAATCAAAATCGCTTAATTCCAGTTTCTCCCTTCAAGAATACCTGAGATTGAAAGAGTTAGCTGAAACTGAAAAAATGAAAATCGTATTGTCTGAAAAATTGCAACAAAACTGACAAGAAAACAGAGAAAAATATAAACCGAAATGTTTTATAAAATGCTATCCGCTCTGACAAAAGTCAATGAAGAACCTGCTTGCCGGAAATTCAAAAGGCAACGGTCTTCAGTCAGTATTCATTCCTTTGAAGGATAGAGAATCCGATCTGGGCAAGGCGGGGGATTGCATGGGATCTGGTGAGACGGGA
Source organism: Allobaculum sp. JKK-2023 (assembly GCF_034745455.1). NCBI lineage: Bacteria > Bacillati > Bacillota > Erysipelotrichia > Erysipelotrichales > Erysipelotrichaceae > Allobaculum > Allobaculum sp. JKK-2023. Next base: position 3,262,060 of record NZ_JAYERV010000003.1, read on the forward strand.
TTTAACAGTTGGATAAATAAGGCAATTTTAAAATAATAAGGGCTAAATGATTGAAATTCCGTTATCGGCTCATCCTCCATTTTTCACCTGTCCACTATTCTTTGCATGTCCATCGTCACCAACATGTCCTTTTTTATCAAGCTAGGCGAATACGCCACGGCGTGCCATGGGGATGAAAGCCCTCTGAAAGATGCTTTTGAGATTCAATAATGGATAAGATGCGACCGACAAAAGCGCTAAAAGCAATTTTTGTCTGTTATATATGAACGTTTACGCCTGAAATCAACATTTTAGAGTTTGTTATGATCATTAATTGCGAACGTTTTTAGTCAACCTGACCATGAAAGGGACATTTGTCAGGCCCATCTGGATAAATAAAATAAATGCGTTTCCGGTCTTTTTATTGCGCATTTTTTGCGTCTGATGTACAATAAATATAGAAATAGAAAGCGCGTAGGTCTGCCAGTATTTTGGAGTTACCAGACATACTTTGTACAGAATGATCAAAACTGATAACCTGCCTTATCATCTTTCTATTGGCGGCCATTATATGTTTGATTCTGAAGAGCTGGATGTCTATCTTGGGAAGACTCCAGAAAAGTCGCAAAGAACCGCCATTGGTTATTGCCGTTTTTCTACAAAGAAAAGAATGGCGGACCTGGAAAGGCAGGCAGATGTTGTTGAGATCTATATGCAGAAGCAGGGCTGGCAATACCAGATTATTGAGGATATTGGATCTGGAATGAATTACAAAAAGCCAGGTCTGCTTAAACTGATAGATCTGCTTATAAACAGAAAAGTCAGCCACATTGTCATTACCCACAAAGACCGCCTGCTGCGTTTCGGCTTTGAACTGGTTGAATATCTTGCCAAAAAGATGGAGACAGAAATTGTAATCATCAATCAGGGAGAAGAACGAAACAGTGCGCAGGAACTCACAGATGACCTGATTGCCATCATTACTGTTTTTTCTGGCCGCTTATATGGTTCATGCAGCAACAAGAATAAGGGATCTTGAGCAATGTTTGTTCCGAATAGTTTGTTTCACAATTTTGAAAAATTTCATAAGTAATCTGCCCAATAGACATAGGAGTGATTTCTATATCAACGAGTCATTAATGGAAGATTGAAAATTTTCATAATCACTTGAAAGCAAAGTCTTAGAACAAACATCGCACAAGATCCGAATAAGAAAATAATTGAAGAAACCAGGAAACTGCTCAAGGAGGACAAGGAAGATGAGTCGATCGAAAAAAACAATTCAGATGGTGTCCGTCAGACTGGACAAAAACCAGAGCAGACAGGCAGATAACTTATTTCTCGCCTGGAGAGAAACCTATAACCTTCTTGCTCCTTTTGGCTGTTCCATTGAGTTGATGGGAAAGTCCTGGAAAAAGTGCCGGGACCAAATCCGCGCTGAAAAACGACAGCTTCTTAAAGATACGACCAATCACGTAGCTAAATTGACGGGTATTTCTTTTCCAAAGGGAATGCTTCCTTCATGGCTCTGGACATGTGCTATGCAGTCTATCATCACAAACCGTAAATCCATGGAGGAAGAGATCATCCGCCGTATCAAGGATGAACTCTATACGAAGTACAAGATGAATGCCCAGGAAGCCTCAGTTGTATTTTATGTGGTCAAGACGCCTTCGCTGTTTAAACCAATCATTCGAAATCATCGGTTTGAACCTCTGGAGATTTCCAATAAAGATATCGCTGGCCGCCTGAAAAAATGCGATCCTGTCAGAATCCACCGGCTTCTCACTCATGCGGCAAGAAGGTATCGACAGTACCATAAACCAGTTCATACCAACAAAGGCAGCTGGATGAAAATTGACAAAAACGGTTATACAATCCGTCATGAAGAGAATACAACAATCATTCAGCTGATGGGGTTAGGAAAACAGGAGCCATTTGAAGTCAAACTCCGGGGGATTTTCTATACATCCAAAAAAGAAAAGACCAGAGGCAACCTTACTGTGCTCTATGACCGTGAAAAAAACCGTCTGGTTTTTCAGAGACTTGTCGAAGTAAGAAACCATCCTTCCAAGTCAGAGAAGAACGTTGGCGTAGATGCTGGAATTACTTCTTTGCTCAGCACTTCCAATAATATTTTGTCTGCTGAACTTAAAAAGAAGAAAACTGAAGATAAAAAACAGGCGTTGCGCAAAAACAAGAGCAAGGCGGCTGAAACCTTAGACCAAAGAACTTACAAAGAATGCTTTTATCCTGCTTCTGATTTTCTGAGTGCCCGAGGAGTTCAGAGAAACCGAATGCGGGATCGAAGAAAAAATCTTTTAAAGCGGGCTGACCTGGAGAAGTTTGCATCTAAAAAACCGGATCTTTCCCCTCAGGAAAAGAAAGCCTGCGAAGAACGGACATACTCGCTTTTGCGCAAGGCAGAAAGGATCAGAAAGAACAATATCCGCGGTAGAAAGTCCTTTGCCCGCCAGTCCAGAAAGATCCAGGCCCACCTGGAATGCCTGATCAACGAAGAAATTGCTTTGGTCCTGAAGACAGACCAGAATATCGGCCATATTGTAATGGAAGATCTGGATATCCGAGGGGCGGCCAGCAAGTATAAGCGAATGAACCGCCTGCTTTCGGAATGGATGTATGGTGTCCTGCAGGAGAGAATCGAATATAAAGCCGGCCTGAAGGAGATCGGAGTCTCGTATGTCAACCAGGCCTACAGTTCCCAGTACTGCCACATCTGCGGAGCAAAGGTTATCCGCGACAAATCAGCTCATGAAAAGGCGTTTTGTCCTGTGCACAAAGAAATGAACGCCGATATCAATGCGGCGTCCAATCTTGTATGGATTTATGAGAATCATCCGGAAATCACCAAATGGACTCCCCGAGAGAGCATTAAGAAGCTTTATGAAGAGAGAATCGAGCAGTTAAAGAATCAGCAGGAAACAAAACAAGAAGTAAAACAAGTAACCAGTCAAGTAACACCATAACTCCCTAACTAACTAACCAAGTAAACAAATGAATAGACAGCCATAATGACTGTCCGAGCTTTCATCAAGCCCGGCCGGAGCTGTTTTGTGAAATCTTCGGGTTTCTTAAAACTCAGGCCTGTACCGCGCCGGACGGGCTTTGAGGGGGACCAATTCTGCGAGATTGGGGTATGCCCCTTAAAATTACAAGCTGTACTTTCCCCGGAAAGTGCGGTGCGTAAAGCGGGACTTAGATAAGATTGAAGATTCAGAGTGGAGTCCAAAAGACAAGGCTTTGGATCACCATTCAATTTAACCCTTCGACCGCCGGCTAATGCCGAACACTGTTCGCAGACAGGGATGAGTACATTTTATCCCTCCAAGGACAAATTCTACTCATTTATTGAAGGGACCAGAGGCAGGCATAAAAAAACCACGACTATATCAAGATACAAGTCGTGGTGTTGTGTTCTACTGGTGGATCCTTAGGGATTCGAACCCTAGACCCACTGATTAAGAGTCAGTTGCTCTGCCAACTGAGCTAAGGATCCAGTAACTGCCTCACTATATTAGCACAGTCACAATGAAATTCAAGCCGAAATTCATAGTTTTTTGTGCGGATACAAAGAGCAGTCCAGGCAAGCCGCGACTTGCCTTGCGACTCAGTTATTCTAGCAGAACTTCTTCAAAAGATGCAAGTTATTGCGCCTGACTTTTTGAAGCCGAATTCCTGAGACAGATCAGATTCAAGAAGGAAAGAGGGACCAGAATTAAAAAAGATCAGAAAGACAAAGAAGAGCCTGAAAAAAGATGGTGACAGGCAAAAAGACGAAGAAGAGGAATGATTTCCTCAGATGCGGAAAAAGTCTATCTTGTCGGAAAAGAAGAGGATGCTATAGTCAAAATAACGAACATTCAGAACAAAACTGAATGAGGAGGACACATGGCCCGTTTAGGAATTTCCGTTTACCCGGAACACGATTCAATGGAAAATATCAAGGCATATATTAATCTTGCCAGCAAGTATGGCTTCTCCCGGATCTTCTCCTGCCTGCTTTCCGTTGAAGGAAAAACCAAAGAACAACTGATTGAAGAATTCCGCGATCTCAATGACTTCGCCCACGAAAAAGGCATGGAAGTTTTTCTGGACATCGCTCCTTATGTCCTGAAAAGACTTGGCGTAGAGTGGAACGATCTGCAGTTTTTCAAAGATATGCATGCCGACGGTATCCGTCTGGACGAAGGATTTACCGGTATGGAAGAATCGCTGATGACGACCAACCCGCAAGGTTTGAAAATCGAACTGAACGCCAGCCCGCTCAATGATTACATCGACAATGTCTGCAGTCACCATCCCGACCGTGCACACTTAACTACCTGCCACAATTTCTATCCAATGCGCTACTCTGGTCTGTCTCTGGATCATTTCCGCAAATGCAACGAGAAAATCAAAGCCCAAAATCTGCCAATCGCAGCCTTTATCGGCTCCAGCAATCCAGATGCTTTTGGTCCCTGGCCAGTCAAAGAAGGTCTGGTTACTTTAGAAGACCACCGCGATCTGCCCCTTGACGCCCAGGCAAGACTGCTGATTGCGGAAGGCAATGTGGACGATATCCTGATTGCCAACTGCTATCCAACCGAAGAAGAACTCAAAGAACTCTCCAAACTTCAGCCAGGTATTCTGAACATTAAGCCGGTTCTTGAAAAAGAACTGACCGAAGTAGAACGCAAGATTCTTTATGAACATCCACACTATGTACGTGGTGATATGTCTGAGTACAGCGCCCGTTCGACCATGCCGCGCATCACATTCGCCAACGAAAGCATTGCGCCAGCGAACAACCGTCCAATCAAACGTGGGGATCTGATCATCTTCAACGATGGCTATGGCCGCTATAAAGGCGAGCTGCATGTGGTTTTAAAAGACATGCCAGCAGATGAGCGTAAAAATGTCATTGGTCATATCCCGCCAGAAGAAATGCACCTGCTCGATGCCCTGAAGCCATTTGCACCATTCAAGGTCATCGAATAAATTGAGCCAGAAAATCCATTCACGATTAAAAGAGTCCGAAAAACCGGACTCTTTTTTATCAGACAAACCGTAGTGATGACCAAGTCTAGGTGAAGAAAGTTTCCAGCATTCCTTACCTGGCTTACAATGACAGTCAGATCATTGAAGGATTCAAAAAAATCAGACAGAACATGATTGCCAGATTCCCTGAAAATCACGAATCCGACGATCAAGAAGATGGAGGAACTGAACATGGTTGTAACAACGCTTGGCTATATCTGCCATCAGGATGAAGTACTGATGCTGCACCGCGTAAAGAAGAAGCACGATATCAACCAGGATAAGTGGATCGGGATTGGCGGCAAGCTCGAAAATGGAGAAACCGTACTGGCCTGTATGAAGCGCGAGTGCAGGGAAGAAACCGGCCTGGACTGGAAAGATCCAACGCTCAGGGCCATCATCACGTTTAATTTTCGGAAAAATCCAGAAGACGAACTGTTTTCTGAGCTGATGTTTCTGTATACGGGCACCGATTATGAAGGCAGTCTGGCAGACTGTCCAGAAGGGGACCTGGTCTGGAAAAACTGGCAGCAGATCCGTGAGCTGAATCTATGGAAAGGGGATCTGATTTTTCTTTACTACATGCAGACCTCTATACCGTTGTTCTATATGGAACTCAACTATCTGGCAGACAAACTGGTTTCGGCCACACTCAATGACAAACCGGTTGATCTGAGCGATCCAAGATGGAACGTACCAGATTGCGATGAGTTGGCAGAAGCTTAAGATCCACAAGAGATATGAAAACAGGTGGACCTGCTTTGAACAGAATCACCTGCTGACTGCTGGAATAGAGGATTTTTCTTTTCCAGTTTTTCAGTAACTCCAAAATCAGAGGTAAAAACCAAAAGTATAGAAGAATCAAATCTTTTGTGGGTGGGAAGAATCAGAGGAGGCAGTGAAAAGTCAAGAGCTTTCAGATTAAAGACGACTGGATCGCCAGGAAGGGCACGTTTGCGGGCAAGAAAGAGAATGTACCGTTGAAAAAGATGGAGACAAACAACTTTTTCAGAGGAATAAGTTGAATACAAAATACTTTTTTGATTCATAAGCCAGATTTATATCTGATTTTGTACGGAATGGCGGAGGCCCTCGAAGAACCTTAAGCGGTTGAAGAATAATGAGGCTGAGTGAGAAGGCGGAATGGAGAAATGAATTCCTTCATGGCCGGACTTTTCTGCGGCCAGAAAGAATAAAGCGCCCTCCTTAAGAATGCAGATTTCAAATCTGTCTTTTGGGAAGGCGTTTTGGTTAAGGTGGATTTGTTTTCTGGATTGCAGAACCTGAATTTACTCTTCAGGGAGAGCTTTGAACTTCAAAGAAAGCCAGATGGGATCGTGGATGGCACTGGAATCTAAGCCGGTGTCACCAGGGAATCCTGTTTCTTTTTGAGTTTTTTAATCGTGATCTGATAGACCAGCATCAACATAAGCATGGCTGAAATCCAGGCCGAGCTTTCCGCAAACAGGATGCCGGTAAAGCCAAATATCGAGGGCAGCCACAAAACGAAGACAAGACGAGAAGTAAACTCGAGAATTCCTGAAACCATCGGCCATAAGGTATCTCCCATGGACTGTAACGAACAGCGATAGACCCATAGCCCGCCTAAGAAGACCATAAAGATGGACAGAACCTGCAGGCAGTGGGTCGCAATGGCTACAGCTTCCAGATCTTCACTTCCCATCATCATGTGCATGAGTGACTGCCCAAAGAGCAGACATAAGGCTGCCGCACCCAGGTTCATCGCCAGCACGATGCCGTTGGCAGCCCGGACCCCATGGACGATTCGATCGATTTTTCCGGCGCCAAGGTTCTGGCCGGCATACGTTCCCGCCGCAAAGCCGAAGGTTGAAGAGATTTGTTCAAGAATGACAATGACTTTGCTGGCTGCAGCATAACCAGCGACGTAGAGCGAACCAAAGCCATTGATAGCCACCTGTAAAATCATGACGCCTACTGCGGTAATGGAGTTCATGATTGCCACAGGAAGGGAGAGCTTTGTCGAACGCAGAAACATTTTTCCATCCCACTTCCAGTCACCACGATGCAGGTCCAGCCACTCAATCCGGCGAAGGCAGACAAAGCAATACCCGGCTGAGAAAACCTGGGCAATGACGGTCGCCCACGCTGCTCCCGCAACTCCCATCCCAAAGGTAATCACAAACAGGACATCCAGAATCGTGTTGACAAAAAAGGCGATAACCATCGCAATTAATGGATGTCTAGAATCGCCAAGAGCGCGCAGGATGCCCGAAAAGAAATTGTAGGCTGTACTAGCAATACTGCCGATAAAGATGATTTGAATATATAAAGTTGCCTGCTCGAGAATCTGGGCAGGGGTATTCATCCAGGCCAGCAAAGACCTTGCTTTCAATACGGAAATGGCAGTCAGAACCACGACGCCGCCAAGACAGAGCAGCCCAGACATTGTGATTGCCCGCTTTAAAGAGTGGTGATCTCTGGCTCCAAAGTATTGAGCACTGAGAATCGAAACGCCCTGGGTGAGACCGATGATAAAACCCAGGACCAGAAAGTTGATGGATCCGGTTGCGCCGACGGCAGCGAGGGCAGTCAGCCCGGCCCCGCGGCCCACGACAACTGTATCTACAAAATTGTACAGCTGCTGCAGAACATTGCCAAACAACAGTGGCAGACCAAAACGCAAGATAAGCTTACCGGGGGATCCTTGCGTCATATCCATTGTTTTTTCCATAGTTATTCCTTGTATTCCTTTCAGTTATTCCTTGTATTCCTTTCTTTTTCTTCTGGTCGTAACCTGATATTGAATCTGGAGGACAAACTGGGTAAATCCTGTTTGCGATTCAGATTAGATTTTGATAAGCAGGCCTATTTTATCAGGGCAATTTGCTGAACCTAAGAAGAATCAGGAACCTGTCAAAACTTCTGAATTTCAAAACTTGAACCGTTTACATTTTTCCAAATGGACTGTATTCGGCGTGGATGGTGAGTGCGGCCAGAGCACTGATGAAAATATACACAGAATCGATCGTGGACAGATCCACAGAACAAAGAAACACCATGACAATTTTCAAGGTCAGAATGATACCATGCTGGCCATGATTCGCTATTTGCAGATTTAGAATTTGAGACTTATTTTCAATTGAAAACAATGGACAGAAAGGTTCAATCTCTCTGAGATTTGATTTCAATCATATTCATGAGGCTATTGCACTTCAGGTGGGTAACACTGATAAAAACACCCTTTGAACGGTCGCTGTCCCTTCCTTCTGTCGCCTCGCTCGCAAGACTGGCTTTTCACAGGTTCTGGGAGCCCGCAAGGGGTTTAAGCTTGCGTCCCCTTGCGGGCTCTCAGGTTCTGTGAAATGATCAGGCGCGAGTGAGGTGACAGAAGGAAGGGCCCCCTTCAATCTTCTAGAGCCGAGCGAGCGCCCCACCGGCGAGGTGACCACCCTAGTCGAAGTCAACATCTGCGCTGTACGCCGGGCGAAGATTTCTTCCAACGTTTGAACAGACCAGCTTGATCATGTCGATGAGATTGTCAGTATTCCCGAATCCATACGATCTGCGGATGATCAGCTTGATTTTGTTATTCAGAGCTTCAATCCTGGCCTTCGATAAACCGTATTCCATTGTGTTCAATATGGAATAGCGATGACGGCGAATCTTTTTATTCAGTTCGACGAATTCAGGAATTCGACACCGGCAGGCCCAGGAAAGCCATTTTTTCAGTGCTCCTTCTACTCCTTCAGGGGTGTGGAAAATCATTCTGAGAGACTCCTTCAGCTGATAGCCGCGAAACAGTTTTGGATAGACTTTCTGAATCTGTTCCAGGCTGGCCTTCTGGTAGTCTGTCAGGTTTTCCGGATTTTTACCCAGAGGATATTTTGAATGCTTCAGCGCCTTGGATTCCTTGGCCTGTGGTTCTTCCCCTTTTTTAGGGCGGCCAGCTTTCCGTTTAGGTAGAGTCTTTTCTGCTTCATAGGCTTCTCTCCAGATGCGGCGGCGCATCTTATCCATAGCATCAAGAGCCCATGTGACAACGTGATACGGATCAATGCAGAAAACAGCCTGAGGAGCATATTTACTGACTGTGTTTTTAATCCATCTGGCACCATCACCACTGACCATCTTGATTTTAGAGGCAGCTTCTGGGCCAATTTCGATAAAGAACTTCTCAAGGACGCTGCTTCCAAAGCCATCATGGACCCAGATGATTTCTCCAGTCTTGTGGTTCACGACTGTTGTAAGGTAGGTATGTCCCTTTTTATGGCTTGTTTCATCAACCCCAATAGCTTCGAGATTTTCATACTTCGCTTTGGGGTCTTTCTCCTTAGCTTTCTGAACACGGGAAACGATGGATCCGACAGTTCTCCAGTTGATTCTCATCTGCTCACAGACGAGCTTTTTAGACTGATGAACAGTGAGGTAGGCGACCTGCTGCTCAAACTTCTTGGTGAACCGGGACTGATGCCAGGCCCAGGTAACCTCTTCAGTTACGACACCGTGCTCAGGGTATTTTACCCGGTGAACATCGCTGACCAGGATAACTTTTTTAGTTCCCATGTCGAGAGCGCGCCAATGCCGCTTCTGGGTTTTTGAATCATATCCAGGAGCATGTTTATGACAATGGGGACAGATTCCCCGGAGCTTTTTATGAAGCTGAATGTAGATGTATAAAGTGTCGCCATCAGTGTTTTCTTCAACTTTTGAGATGGTAACCCCCTTGAGGTTTTGAGTATTTTTGATAAGCTGATTGTGGGTCATGTGTTTTTTGTATCCTTTCTGTGTTGGAAGCTAAAGGATAACACATGTCCTTTTTCATATCTACGCTTTATTTAAGGGGATTGCCATCAATCGAAAAAAGAGGGCGTCCCCTTTTTTCGATCTGAAAGCCCACCTAAAGTACAATAGAGCCATATTCATAGTCCATTTTCTCCTTTATAGTGTCTGTTTTCTGATAGCCTGGCTGAGAGTATATGTCTTGTTGATTTAGTTTTTACCGGCTGGGTCTGCGAAGACTGGACTATATTTATAATGACTGCTGGGTCTGTTTTATTTAAACCGTACTATGTGGTGATTTCAAGTTTGGATGGATGTGGATTTGGAGACAGACTGAATTCAGGAAACTCTGCTGCTGTTTATTTTATCGGTTCAATAAATTCTTTCTGCGCTTTGGTGGAGATAGATGGAGGATATCGGACAGGGACAGAAGGAAGTAACGTATGGCGATAATGAAATAGAAATATTGGAGCAGCTCAGGCAAGACCGGGATCTGAGTCAAACAGGACAGGAAGATACAGCCCGGAACGCTGACTAAAGAGAAAAGCAGGAATATCCTTGTGAAAAATAGGATATTTCTGTCAAAATAAGGAAAAATGTCGAAATGGGCATTAAAGTTTGACACAACTGAGTCAATTGAGTATGATGACTCGGTAAGAAATGGAAAGAAGAAGCACCCCTTCTCACCTGATGTATTTGAGATACATGGGTTCGATGCCATTCGAATTCCAATCGATTCGAAAACGGTATACGACGGGTGCGCTCTGCGCCCATTTTTTTATGGATTCATGAAAGGAAGGTATTCAATTATCAATAACCGAAAAGTTGTCCCTAACAATGTCAACGATGATCTCTATAATGAAAAAATCCCGTTTCGGGAAGTCCTGGTCATCGATGCCAATGGAAAACAATTAGGAGTTAAATCCAGAAATGAGGCTCTGGACATTGCGTACAGACAGAATCTGGATCTGCTTTGTGTGGCTCCTAAAGCTCGTCCGGCTGTCTGCAAAGTCCTCAACTATGGTAAATACCACTTTGAACAGCAGAAAAAAGAAAAGGAAGCAAAGCGTAAACAGCACACAGTTGAGCTGAAATCGCTCCGTCTTTCTCCTGTAGTGGATACGCATGATTTTGAAACCAAGCTCCGCCAGGTTCGTAAATGGATTGAGCAGGGCATGAAAGTCAAAATTGATATGCGATTCCGCGGACGTATGATGACGCGTCAGGATGTTGGCCGTCAGATTATGAACGACTTTCTCGAGCAGGTAAAGGATATCGCAGTGGTGGAAAAGAAACCGTCACTCGAAGGCAATGTAATGTCCATTGTCCTTGCACCGCAGAAAAAGAAACAGGCACCAGCGCCTGATAAGAACTGAACCATAAAGAAGGAGAAATTCACATGCCAAAAATGAAAAGCCACAGAGGTCTGGCAAAACGTGTTAAGAAAACCGGATCCGGAAAACTGAAAAGACATCACGCTTATACTTCTCATCGTTTCCATGGGAAGACAAAAGACCAGAGACGCCACCTGGCCAAATCTGGAATTGTTGACCACAGCGACTATAAAAGAATCAAAGACATGCTTGTGAAATAAGAGGAGGATTAAGAGAATATGCCAAGAGTAAAAGGTGGAGTAGTCTCCCGCAGAAGAAGAAAAAAAGTCTTAAAACTTGCCAAAGGTTACTTTGGAAGTAAACATACCCTGTACAAAACTGCTAATGAGCAGGTTATGCACAGCTTTAAATATGCATACAATGACCGTCGTAAACTGAAAGGCAATATGCGTAAAATCTGGATTGCACGTATCAACGCTGCAGCCCGCATGAACGATATTTCCTATTCCAGACTCATGCACGGTCTGAAACTGGCTAACATCGATATCAACCGTAAGATGTTATCCGAAATGGCTATCCATGATGCTGCTGGCTTCACAAAAATCGTTGATGAAGCAAAAGCCGCTCTCGCGAAGTAAGTTTCAATGGACACTTCAGGTCTCAGGTTCTGATTGATCAGAATCTGGGACCTTTTTTTGTCTGATGAAATCTGCCAAAAGAAAGCAAAGAGAATAAAGCAAAAAGAAGCTGGAAACCGATTCGATCGAGACCTCAGGTTAAAAACACTCTGGTTTTTCAGAAGGAACCGTATATTGACGATAAATAAAGGACTAACTCTGAAAATTATGAATATATCAGTTTGATGATATCTAAATAAGTAGCGTGCATCCTGTAATTTGAATATTAGGATGCCATCTTCCTGTCAGCCTGCTGTTTCGATGATACCATGATAGTCAATTGACGTAAGTGTAATTTTTAATTAAAACATAAAATTATGTATAAATCAGAATCAAAGATCACATATCTGAAATAAAAGCATAAATAGTCATAAAACAATAAAAATGTAAGAACAAAATGAAGGCCTTAATTGGACTTCTATCCTGATGAATAGTAATGTAAGCGAAACAGTACCCTGACAACGGGATGGAGAGGTGCCAATTGGATGTTACGTGAATTAAAAGGCAACGAATTCAAAATCATGCTCACACTATGGGATTTTAAGGAACCGGCAGCCATTTCAGACTTGCAGGGGCATTACAAGGAGATTTTTCCGGGCCAGGAACTTAACCGCAATACAGCCAATAATATCCTGACAAGACTTGTAAACAAAGGCATTGTCGAGCTGCGCGGCTTTGGCTATTTTAAAAATGCGATTACAAGAGTTTACAGCCCAAAGTTAACCAAAGAAGAGTACTTCGCGTATTTTTTTGGTGAAGATGTAGAGAAGAGAAGTTTTATTCAGTATCTGTTTGGCCTGATCAAAGATAAAGATGAGTGCCAGAAAGTGATCGATGCCTTAACTGGCCAGTATGGATCGGCAGACTCTTCTCCTGTCATTGGATCTTCATCTCTGTCAAAACCAAAACCAGCTTTGAGTGAATCAGAACCAGCTTCCAGAAAGAAGAATGTAAAGGTTCTAAAGACTGTCGACTATCCGTCTGTCCTTCAAAAATCGAATCCGTCTGGACAAAAAAACATGATGGTCGCTGAAGCGGGATCTTCGTATCAGCCAGCCTCAAAACCAAAAGCTTCCAAAATCACCTCCAAAGAGATTGTCCTTCAGTCTGAAGGTCTCGATCCGAATCGGCGTAAAACCTGGCAGGAAAAAATAGGCCGGATCATGAAGGATGAACCACAGAATCCAGATCGCAACTCCATCAAAGAAGCCAAGGATCAGGGGAATGGAGCAGGCAGCAAGAGTAGAGAACAGGAGTAGAAAACTGGATGAAACTGCGAAACCACGAAATCAGGGAACAGAATACAAAGCGGGACAGTCAGAAAATGATTTCGCAAAAGGAAGAAGAATTCATCTCTGGTTTTGAATGAGATTAAACAGTTCACATTTGATGAGCCGCCCTGTTTATGACTGGTCCAATTTGCGTGAAAAGGCCAAAGAAAAGGGACTGAAAATTGTAAGCAGAGAAAAAGACCAGCCCGTGAAGCTGGTCTTTTCTTTATCGTTAGTTTTATCTGTTCAAGCCAGGGTCTGTCAAAGACAATCAGAAGATGGACTTTTTCCTTTTGTGCTAAACGTTGATTTCAGCAGTTAAAGCGGCAGCTTCTGGGTGCTTTTCAAGAATTGGATCGACAACGTTGGTGAAGAATTCAACTGTCTGTTCTGGCGCACGGCCCACATACAGCGATGGATTCATTCTGGCCTGCAGATCTTCGAGAGTTAATGGGAAACGATCATCGTTGGCAATTCGTTCAAGCAGATCGTTTTCCAGACCGAATTCTTTGACCTGACGTGAAGCGGCCATGGAGTGAACACGAATGGCTTCATGCAGTTCCTGACGGTCCCCACCGGCTTTCACGGCATCCATCATAATGTTTTCGGTTGCCATGAATGGCAGTTCTTTGCGCAGGTCAGCTTCGATGACTTTTGGATAGACAACCAGACCGTCGGTGATGTTCAGGTAAAGATCCAGAATGGCATCAGCAGCCAGGAAACCTTCGGCAATGGAGATTCGTTTGTTGGCCGAGTCATCAAGCGTTCTTTCAAACCACTGGGTGCTTGCGGTCAGTGCCGGGTTCATGGTATCGGAAATCAGATAGTTGGACAGGGCAGCCATGCGTTCAGAACGCATGGGGTTGCGCTTATACGCCATGGCAGAAGAGCCGATCTGGCCTTTTTCAAAGGGTTCTTCCATTTCCTTTTTGTGCTGTAAAAGCCGCAGGTCATTAGAGAACTTATGGGCGGACTGGGCAATTCCCGAAAGAGCCTGAAGAACCTGCGTGTCATATTTACGCGGATAGGTCTGGCCGGAAACCGCAAACCAGTTGTCATAGCCCATCTTATGGCAGATGCGCTCGTCGATTTCAGCTGCTTTGGCACTGTCGCCATCAAACAGCTCTAAGAAGGAAGCCTGGGTTCCAGTTGTTCCTTTCTGACCCAAAAGCTTTTTATTTTCCAGCAGCCATTCGATGGTTTCGTAGTCCATCACCAGATCCTGAGCCCATAGCGAAGCGCGTTTTCCGACTGTCGTTGGCTGCGCAGGCTGGAAGTGGGTGAAGGCTAAAGCGGGCATGTCTTTATAGGTCATGGCGAACTGTTTTAAGCGGGCAAGGACAGCAGCGATCTTGTTTAAAAGCAGTTCAAGACCTTCATGCATGATGATCAGATCGGTGTTGTCGCCCACATAGCAGCTGGTTGCCCCTAAGTGAATAATGCCTTTGGCATCAGGAGCCTGCAGACCATAGGCATATACGTGGCTCATCACATCGTGGCGGACAATGGCTTCGCGGGCCTTGGCGTCCTCGTAGTTGATGTCGGTCGCGTGCTCTTTGAGCTGGGCAATCTGCTCATCTGTAATTGGAAGTCCCATTTCCTGTTCCGCCTGGGCTAAGGCGATCCAGAGTTTGCGCCAGGTCTGGAATTTTTTCTCTTCAGAGAAGAGGTACTGCATTTCCTTGCTGGCATAACGTCCGGCAAAAGGGGACTGGTAGACTGTATGGTTACTCATTCGGCATCAAACCCCATCCGGGCGAAGACTTCCTGATAAGCGCCTTCTGGATTTCCCAGGTCGCGGCGGAAAGTATCTTTGTCCAGGTGTGCGCCGGTCTTGATATCCCAATAGCGGCAAGTATCTGGAGAAATTTCATCGGCTAAAACGATGGTGCCGTCAGTTGTTTTACCGAATTCGAGTTTGAAGTCGATCAGTTCAATACCAATTTCTTTAAAGAATTCTTTGAGAACTTCATTGACTTTAAATGCATACTCAGTGATCGTGTCGATATCTTCCTGGGTTGCCGCTCCGATGGCTCTTGCCATGTAGGAGTTGATCAGTGGATCGCCCAGATCATCGTCTTTGTAGCTGAATTCGAGTGTAGAGCATTTCAGTTCTGTTCCTTCCGGGATGCCCAGACGTTTGGAGAATGAACCCGCAGCTTTGTTGCGGATGATGACTTCCAGAGGAACGATCTGTACTTTTTTGACCGCAGTTTTGCGATCGTCGATTTCTTCAACTAAATGAGTTGGAACGCCTTTCTCTTCCAAAAGCTTCATCAGGTAGTTGGTCATCCGGTTGTTGATGGCGCCTTTTCCTTTGATGGTGCCTTTCTTCAGACCGTTGAATGCTGTTGCGTCATCCTTGTAATCCACGATCAGGATTTCAGGATCTTCAGTGCGGAATACTTTTTTTGCTTTGCCCTCATAGAGCAGTTCTTTTTCTTCCATGGTTTTCCTCCTCATAAACGACTTCATTATATCGAGGGGGCAGAGTGATTCAATGAATTGTTGGTTTGAAAGAGAATTATCTATTTCTTTCTGTTTCCATTGGCTTTCAAAGCGACAAGGTGAGTTCATTCTAAGCGTTTTCAGAACCTTCCATTGAAATGACGCCAGGTTTTGTCTAACATGAATCTCGCAGAGAATCTGCAGCTTTTGGAGGATAAAGTTATGGTCATGACTTTAGTGAACAAAAGTAGAATATTGAAAATATGCATCTTTTAGCGTACCTGCAAGACCGGTGCGCTTTTTTGACGTCCAATCGAACAGACAATGGAAAAATTGCCTGCCTATGAGCGGACAAAATCCAATATGACCCTGAAATTCATCGCGATGCCTCTTATATGCTCAAAGTAAATGAAATTCAATCATCCGTTGCTGTGCGCTAAAAAGCCATAGTGTTGTGAATTGTATCAATATTATGGAAATAAAGTGGAATAGCAATTGAATCGAATCACAGTTATGGTAACGAAGCGGTCAAAACTGAAAACCAAAACCTGTTAAAACCAGAAAATAAAGAAAGCCTTTTATGAAAATCTCACTTTTTGGGCGGTTTTGATTCAGTCTGTTTCGTTATGGCTTTGACACCATTTCGGGATTGTCAGCCTGAAACCCATAACAAAGTTCATGAAACAATCTGAAACAGGTTCCATGCAAGAGAATTCCAGACTCTCTGGTTTCTCTCTTTCCAGAGGAAAGCAAAATGGATTTGTTTCCTTGTGGGATATCATTTCAAGGGTGTATTTCATCAAAAGAGATTTCAGCTGACTGACTGTAGAGCCAGTTTTAAGAAAGGATCAGATAAAGGAAATGGAAAACGCAAAAGTATTGGTTGTGATGGGAAGCAGATCCGATCTTCCTGTCGTCCAGGCATGCCTTGACCAGCTTAAGGATCTTGAAATTCCTTATGAAGCCAGAGTGCTTTCAGCCCACCGCACGCCGGATGCTGTTCTCGAACTGTCCAGAAACGCAAAGAAAAATGGCATTCAGGTGATCATCGCCGCCGCTGGCGGTGCTGCGCATTTAGCGGGGGTGCTGGCCAGTTCAACCATTCTGCCCATCATCGGCATTCCCATGCAGACAAGTGCCCTGGGTGGAATGGATTCCTTATTATCCACCGTCCAGATGCCAGCCGGCGTTCCGGTTGCAACGGTGGCCATTGGAAAAGCCGGGGCCAAAAATGCCGCAATTTTAGCCGGCCAGATGATCGCGCTTGGTGATCCGGCTTTGGCTGAGCGCATTCGCACCTTTAAAGCCGATCAGGCCGCAAAAGTTCTGGAAGGATCCAGACTGGAGGAAGAGGAATGAACACTCGGCGCCTGATCAAGAAAAAACCGGCGTATCAGATTGAAAGCCAGTCTTTGCAGCAGACTTTGATCAAAGATTTATCACTCAACCCGGATTTCGGGTTAGAGATGTATGTCATTTATGATATTTTCAATGCCGACGCCAACGATATTGCTCTGCTTGAAGAAAACGTCATTGCTGAACCGGCGGTTGATGAAGTGTTAGAAACAGTCGATACCACCGGCAAGCATGTGCTGGCCTTTGAATATCTGCCTGGTCAGTATGACCAGCGTGCGGATTCGGCCATGCAGTGTCTGATGCTGCTCAACAATAAAAAAGATGTTCGCATTCACTCGGGCACCCTGATGGTGATGGACCATGTAAATGATGATCAGCTGGCCGCCATCGAGCATTACATGATCAACCCGGTCGAGTCCCGCAAGAAAAATATGGAGATCCTGGATGATTCTCAAAACGTGGCCATTCAGGATGTGCCGGTTCTTGAAAGCTTTATCGACTTTGACAAAGATCAGCTTGAAGCCCTGCGTTCTTCCATGGGTCTGGCCATGTCTTTGGAAGATCTGGTTTTCATTCAGGACTACTTCAAAAACCAGGAACACCGCAATCCAACCATGACGGAAGTCCGGGTTCTGGACACCTACTGGTCTGACCATTGTCGTCACACCACATTCGAGACCATTCTCAAAGACGTTCATTTCAACAATGAAACCTTCAACGAACAGATTGAAGCGGCCTGGAATGCTTACCTTGATCTGCGTAAAGAAAACAACCGCACCGATAAGCCAGTCACGCTGATGGATCTGGCGACCATTGCCGGCCGTACCTTACGCAAGCGCGGCAAACTCGATGACCAGGAAGTCAGCGATGAAATTAATGCCTGCTCTGTGGAAATCGAAGTCGATGTCAATGGCGTAAACGAACCCTGGCTTTTGATGTTCAAAAACGAAACGCATAACCATCCAACCGAAATTGAACCATTTGGCGGCGCGGCGACCTGCATTGGCGGCGCAATCCGTGACCCGCTGTCGGGCCGCAGCTATGTTTATCAGGCCATGCGCATTACCGGGGCGGGCGATATCAATGCCCCATTGTCCGAAACGCTCGAACACAAACTGCCGCAATCCAAAATTTCCAAAACGGCTGCCCGCGGTTACTCCTCTTATGGAAACCAGATTGGCCTGGCAACCACTTATGTTGAAGAAATTTTCGATCCTGGCTATGTAGCCAAACGAATGGAAGTCGGCGGCGTGGTTGGAGCGGCCCCGAAAAACCATGTCAAACGTGAAAAACCAGCTGCCGGGGATGTGATCGTCTACATCGGCGGCGCGACTGGTCGGGATGGAATTGGCGGGGCGACTGGTTCTTCCAAAGAACACAACGATACCTCACTTGATACCTGCTCCTCTGAAGTCCAGAAGGGAAATGCGCTGATGGAGCGCAAACTGCAGCGTCTGTTCCGCAATCCGGATGCCACCCGCCTGATCAAGAAGGCCAACGACTTTGGCGCCGGCGGTGTTTCGGTCGCTGTTGGTGAACTGGCGGATGGTCTGATCATTGATCTGGATGCTGTCCCTGTGAAATATACCGGCCTGGATGGAACCGAACTGGCCATTTCTGAAAGCCAGGAACGAATGGCTGTCTGCATCGCGAAAGACGATCTGGATGCGTTCCTGAAAGAATGCGAAAAAGAAAACCTGAATGCGATTAAAGTGGCTGACGTTATTGAAGAACCCCGTCTGATCATGAATTGGCGCGGGGATACCATTGTCGATCTCGACCGTCACTTCCTTGATACCAATGGAGTCCGTCAGGAAGTTGAAGCCATCATTGAACCCGGTGAAGAAGTCTGCAGCCCATTTGCAGCCAAAGAAGACGCAAATGCAAAAACCCTTCAAGAGGTCCTGATCGAAGCCAATACCGCTGACCAGAGTGGTCTGTCTGAAATGTTTGATGCATCCATCGGAAAGAGCACAGTTCTGATGCCATTTGGCGGCAAAACGCAGCATACTCCGGAAATTGGTTCGGTTCAGAAACTGCCAGTCGATGGATTTACCACGACCTGCTCTTTAATGACTTATGGCTTTGATCCAAAACTTTCGCGCTTTTCGCCATGGCTTGGATCCCAGTATTCCGTCATTGAAGCACTGGCAAGACTAGCTGCTTTAGGCGCTGATCCATTTAAAGCCAGACTGTCCAACCAGGAATATTTCGAACGTCTCAATAAAGATCCTGAAAAATGGGGGTATCCTTTACAGGCACTGCTTGGTCTTGTCAAAGCCCAGCTTGAATTTGAAACCCCGGCCATCGGCGGTAAAGATTCCATGTCCGGAACCTTCAATGATCTCCACGTTCCACCAACACTGATCACGTTCGCAGTCACAACGGCTAAAACGGATGACATCATCGCTGGTGAATTCGTTGGGGCAGATCATCCAGTTTACCTGCTCAAACATCAGCCGCTTGAAAATGGCGAGCCTGATTATGAAGCTTTGCGCGAAAACTTCAGATCTTTTGCCAACGCCCACAAGGAAGGCAAAGTTCTTTCGGCCCGCACCATTAAAGATGGGGGCGTTGGAGCAGCGGCTGCCATCATGAGCTTTGGCAACGAAATCGGTGCAGACATCAAAACCGATGAACCCTACAGCTTTAATCTTGGATCTTTGATTGTTGAAACCACTGAACCCATCGAAGAGAAAAACTGGATCCGTCTTGGCACAACCAATGATTCCCATACAATTGCCATCAACGAAGAAAAGATGGCCATTCCGGAAGCGTATGCTTTATGGACATCCCGTTATTCCGGCCTGTATCCACGCACCGTGGCGCACGAAAATGTTGAGATCGATACCCCGCTGGCCAAAGGTGAACGCCGCTATTCCAAAGTTAAAGTGGAAAAGCCAGTCGTTGTCATTCCAGTTTTCCCAGGCCAGAACTGCGAAATCGATACAGCCGCAAAATTCAGCCGGGCCGGCGCTGATGTGCATACAGTTGTCTTTAACAACCTTGATGTTGACCACATCACAAAATCGATTGACCAACTGGCTGCTGAAATTGAAAACGCCCAGATCTTCATGCTTGTCGGCGGTTTCTCGCTGGCGGATGAACCAGATGGATCCGGTAAATTTATCGTTTCCGTTCTGCGCAACCCGAAAATCAAGGAAGCCCTCAATACCATGCGGGCCAATGAAGGTTTGATTCTTGGAATCTGCAATGGATTCCAGGCTCTGGTCAAATCCGGCCTGCTTCCATTTGGCGATCTCGATAAAGAGGGAAGTGAACTGGCCACCCTGTTCCATAACGACATCAACCGTCATGTCTCCCACGTGGCCAGAACCCGCATCACCTCCAACAAATCACCATGGCTTCAGGAATTCGAACCAGGCCAGATCCATTCCGTTGCCATTTCCCATGGCGAAGGAAAATTCATGGCCGATCCACAACTGCTCAAATCCCTGGCTGAAAATGGACAGATTGCTACGCAGTATGTCGATGAAAACGGGAATCCAACCATGAATGGCGAAGACAACCTCAATGGATCCAGCCTGGCCATTGAAGGAATTCTGAGTGCGGATGGCATGATCTTTGGCAAAATGGGCCATTCGGAACGTTATGAAGATGGCTTGTTCCAGAACATTGCGGGGGATCGTGACCAGAACATCTTCGCTTCCGGTGTTCACTTCTTTACACACGAAGGAGAAGAAAATTGAAGTCCCATCAGAATTCAGCCGGCTTAGCAGCGGCCTGGAATGTTTCGGATGCCTCGAGTGTTGTTTACTATCTGCTGCACGGTTTGCAGCATCGAGGTTCGGACAGCGCCGGGATTGCCAGCGGTAATGGCGAAACAGTCAAAGTCTATAAAAGCTTTGGCATGCTTGCGGAAAGTTTCAACCCTGAAAAACTGGCTGAACTCGATGGCCAGTACGCTTTAGGCCAGGTCAGGATGGCCACCGAAAGCGATATGGGAACCGCAAATTTGCAGCCACTGATGGTCAGAGCCCATCAGGGCTCCTTTGCGATCGCAACAGCCGGCATGATTTCCAATGCCCCAAGTCTTCGCAAACACATGGAAGCAGACGGCCTGATCTTCCAGGGCACTTCGGATGCGGAAGTCATCACCCACCTGATTCAGATGGCTCCGGGCAAGCTGGTCGACAAAATTGAAACGGCAACCCAGATTCTCAAAGGCCCATACGCCTTTATCCTGATGACCCGCCACACGATGTATGCCGTGGTCAGCCGACTGGCGATCAGTCAGCTCTATTACGTGCCGTATCAGGATGGCTATCTGTTTGCATCCGAAACCTCAGCCTTTGGCATGTTTGATGTTGGCAAACCCATTGCCATTGAGCCAGGACAGATGATTTTTTTGGGGCGGCATGGCTTTACGACCAGACAGATGGATGTCGGAGCCAAATATCCATGCGCCATGGAGGCGGTCTACTACTCAAGAGAAGATTCGCTGTTCAAAGACCAGTCGGTGCATAAAATTCGGCAGAAACTTGGCGAGGCTTTAGCAAAAGGGGAAAGCGAAAAAGCCGATATTGTTATCGGTGTGCCGGATACAGCCATTTCGGCTGCTGCCGCCTTCGCCAGAGAACTGAAGATTCCCTATGAAATCGGCTTGATTAAAAACCGGTATGTCGGCTCGACATTCGTAAGACCGATCAAGGAGCAGAAGGAAAAGGAGATCAACACCCGCCTGAATGCCATCAGCTCGATTGTCAAAGGCAAATCTGTCTTCCTGGTTGATGACTCCATTCAAAAAGGCAAAACGGCTTCCTTTCTTTGCCGATTATTAAAAGAAGCCGGGGCAAAAGAAGTCCATCTGCGCATTGCCTCGCCAGAAATTAAGCATTCCTGTTTCTATGGCACGGAATATATGGATCAAAGCAAGCTGATTTGCGCGAACTATGATCTCGATGAGATGAAAGAGCTGTTTCACGCCGATTCGCTTCGCTTTTTGAGGCTGGAAGATTTTGAAGAAATTTTAGGGGATTCAATCTGTACCGCCTGCATGAGCGGCCGGTATTTTGGCAAACTTTACGACTATGACCCTGGAAAGGAAAACTGAAATGGCAGATCAATATAAAGCAGCCGGCGTTGATTTAGAAGCTGGCTATGACAGTGTCCGCCGCATTAAATCGCATGTGGCCCGCACCAAAGTTCCAGGCGCGATCGATTCGATCGGCGCCTTTGGCGGTATGTTTGACTTAAAAGAGGCCGGCCTGCATGACCCAGTTCTGGTTTCCGGAACTGATGGCGTCGGCACCAAACTGATGCTCGCTTTTGAAATGGACAAACACGATACCATCGGCATCGATGCCGTGGCGATGTGTGTCAACGACGTTCTCGTTCAGGGAGCAGCGCCGCTGTTTTTTCTGGACTACATTGCGGTTGGCAAAAACCATCCGGAAGTGATCGAACAGATCGTCAAAGGAGTAGCCGATGGCTGTGTTCAGTCCGAATGTGCACTGATCGGCGGCGAAACCGCTGAAATGCCAGATATGTATGATGTTCATCATTATGATCTGGCGGGGTTCTGTGTTGGCGGCGTCGATCGCGATAAGCTGCTGACCAATGAAAAAGTCAAGGCCGGCGATGTGCTGATTGGACTGCCCTCTTCCGGCGTTCATTCCAACGGCTTCTCGCTGGTGCGCAAGGTTCTGTTTAAAGACAACCGCCTCGATGCCCATGCTGAATTTGAAGAACTGGGCGGAAAACGTCTGGGGGATGTCCTGCTGGAACCTACCCGTATCTATGTCAAACCGGTAAAACACCTCTTTGGCAAAGCTGACCTGCACGGGATGGCGCACATTACCGGCGGTGGTTTCTTTGAAAACATTCCGCGGATGCTTCATGAAGGCCAGGGAGTATCGATCAACCTTGACAGCTTTCCAAGACCCGTGATCTTTGACTTCATCCAGAAACGTTCCAACGTTACCGAACAGGAAATGTACAACGTCTTCAATATGGGAATTGGCTTTGTCATTACGGTTGATCCATCTCAGGCAGTCCTGGTTCAGGATCTGCTCAAAGAAGTCGGCCAGGAAAGCTTTGTGATTGGTGAAGTCACAGATTCTGGAAAGGTAGAACTTCATCGATGAAAGCGATCGTTTTTGCCTCCGGAAGCGGAACAAACTTTGACGCCCTGGTCAAGGTCAGCCGGCAGGGAAAGCTGGATGTCGATCTGGCTGGCGTCGTCTGTGACAAAGAACAGGCGCCTGTCCGCCAGAAAGCGGTCACCTATGGACTGCCGGAACGCTGGTTCAATCCCAAAGCCTATCCCAGCAAAACGGAATACGAAAAAGCGATTCTCGAATGGCTCCATGAGCTGGATGTGGAGATGATCATTCTGTCCGGTTATATGCGCATCGTCGGCAAGACCCTGCTTGATGCCTATCCAAACCGGATCGTCAATCTGCATCCGGCCATGCTGCCCAATTTTCCGGGCGCTCATGCCATTCGCGACGCTTATGAGGCGAAAGTGCCTCAGACCGGCGTGACGGTTCATTATATTGATGAAAATATCGACAGCGGACCGATCATTATCCAGGAGTCTGTGGCGATTGACCCGGCATGGACTCTTGATCAGCTGGAAACTGCCGTTCATGCCAAGGAGTATGACCTGTTCTATCGGGGGATCAACCAGGCAGCTAAAGATATTGCCGCCCGCAAATCCAACGATTAATCGACTGCAGGCAAGGGCAAACCCATAAGGGATAAGCGTAAAGAACGTATAAGCGAACAAAATTTTAACGATCAAAAATGCAGGTGGATTTCAATCTATCTCGCATTCCAACCATTCAGATCGACTCTGCTTGAAGAGATCTGGCGGATTTCTTCAAGCAGATTTCCTTATTGAAAAGATGGAGTTGTCATGGGCTTACCGATACGATTTTTTTGATCCATATACATATTGATCCTAATAAATGTGGAATCCTTTGAAAGATCGTTTCGGTACAGATCCAGGACAATCAAGAAATCAGAAGAGGAGAGACTATGAAAAGAGCACTGATCAGCGTTTCCGACAAAACAGGCCTGACCGATTTTGCGGCTGGGCTGGTAAAGGCCGGATACGAAATTATTTCCACTGGCGGAACGCGCAAGGCACTGGAAAATGCAGGCATTTCCACGATTTCGATTTCCGATGTAACTGGCTTTCCAGAAATCATGGACGGCCGGGTAAAAACCTTGCATCCAAATGTACACGGCGCTTTGCTTTGCGTCAGAGATAACCCTGACCATGTCAGACAGATTGAAGAACTGGGCATCCAGAACATTGATCTGGTCTGCGTAAACCTGTATCCATTTAAAGAAACGGTTCAGAAACCAGGCGTCAGCCATGAAGAGATTATCGAAAACATCGATATTGGCGGACCAAGCATGCTGCGCTCCGGATCCAAGAACTATCGCTACATTCCTGTCATCTGCGATCCGGCTGATTACGACAAGGTTCTCGAAGAAATCAATACGCTGGGCGAAACGACGCTTGAAACCCGTGAACGTCTCGCTGCCAAAGTTTTCCGTCACACCGCCCGTTATGACACCATGATTGCCGACTACCTGACCAAGAAAACTGGCGAACAATTCCCGGAAAGCATGACCATTACTTTCGACAAAGTACAGGATCTGCGCTATGGCGAAAATCCACACCAGCATGCAGCCTTCTACAAAGGCATGAATCCCCAGTACTCTCTTGCCAACGCTAAACAGCTGCATGGTAAAGAGTTGTCCTATAACAACATTCAGGATGGCAACGCGGCCATTGAAGTTCTCAAAGACTGCCAGGGCCATAAGGCTGCTGTTGGTCTGAAACACATGAATCCCTGTGGTGTCGGCATTGGCGAAACCATCAATGAAGCCTGGGATAAAGCTTACGATTCTGACCCTGTTTCCATTTTTGGCGGTATCGTTGCCCTCAACGACGAAGTTGATGAAGAACTGGCTGAAAAATTAAGCAAGATCTTCCTGGAAATCATCATTGCGCCAAAATTCTCCGATGCAGCGCTGGAAATTCTGACCCGCAAGAAAAATATCCGTCTGCTCGAACTGGATACCACTTTAGAGCCAAACAACACGCTGAAATATACCAATGTCAATGATGGTCTGCTTGTTCAGGATATGGATACTCACCATGTCAAAGTGGAAGATCTCACTTGCCCAACGGACCGTAAACCAACAGATGAAGAACTCGAGCAGCTGCTCTTTGGCTGGAATATCGTCAAACACGTCAAATCCAATGCGATTGTTCTTGTAAAAGACAACCAGACGATCGGTGTGGGTGCCGGCCAGATGAACCGTGTTGGGGCAGCCAAGATTGCCATCGAACAGGCTGGCGAAAAAGCCAAAGGTTCCGTTATGGCTTCTGATGCCTTCTTCCCAATGCCGGATACGGTTGAAGAAGCCGCAAAAGCTGGTGTGACCGCCATTATTCAGCCAGGTGGATCGATCAAAGACCAGCTGAGCATTGATGAATGCAACAAGAACGGCATTGCCATGGTCTTCACTGGCGTCCGTCACTTCAAACACTAATCAGGTACCTGCCATGAAAATTCTCGTAATTGGAAAAGGCGGACGCGAGCATGCCTTAGCGCTTGCCGCCTCTCAATCCACCTTATGCACTGAACTGTTTGCAGCCCCTGGCAATCCGGGTATGGCAGAAATTGCCACCCTGGTGCCGATTGATGACAATCAAATGACTGAATTGGCCGACTTTGCAGCCAGTAACGACATCGATTTAACGATTGTGGGCCCGGAAAATGCGCTGGCTGATGGCATCGTTGACGAATTTGCAGCCCGGGGGCTGAAAATCTTCGGTCCAACAAAAGCAGCGGCGCAAGTCGAAGCCTCCAAAGACTTCGCCAAAGGGCTGATGAAAAAACACAACATTCCAACCGCAGGCTACCAGACCTTTACCGACTATGATGCGGCCTGTTCCTATGTCAAAGAGCATGGAGCACCAATTGTCATCAAGGAAAACGGCCTGAAAGCCGGCAAGGGAGTAACGGTTGCGATGAACGAAGCCGATGCTCTCGAGGCTTTAAAAATTGCCTTTGACATTCCTGGCAACAGCGTTGTCATTGAAGACTACCTCGAAGGCTTTGAATTCTCGTTAATTGCTTTAGTCAACGGCGAAAATGTCTATCCATTAGAGTGTGCCCAGGACCACAAACGTGTCGGTGATGGTGATACCGGTCCAAATACAGGGGGGATGGGAAGCTATTCTCCAGTGAAGAAAATCACGCCGGAACTCGTTGAAGAAACAATGGAAACCATCATGAAACCGATGGCCAAAGCCCTCGTTGAAGAAGGCTGCCCATTTACCGGTTTTCTGTATGGCGGTTTGATGGTGACGGACAAAGGACCACAAGTCATTGAATTCAATGCCCGTTTTGGTGACCCGGAAGCTGAAGTGATTCTGTGCCGTCTGGAAAGCGATTTTGTCAAAGCCATTCTGGATGTCATGGAAAACAAGGAACCAGAACTTGTCTGGACCAACAAAACCAGTCATGGTGTTGTCCTGGCCAGTGAAGGCTATCCAGCCGGAGCGACCAAAGGGGCTGCGATTGAAGGTGTGAATGAGGTCGATGGCCTGGTTTACCACATGGGAACCAAGATGGATGAAGGCAGGCTGTTAACCAACGGCGGGCGCGTGCTGATGGTCGTAACCCTTGCAGACAAACTGGAAGACGCGATGGCCAATACGTATGAAGAAGTTAAGAAGGTAAACTGCGACAAGCTGTTCTACCGTACCGATATTGGAAGAAAGGATCTTGTAGATGGCGAAAACTGATTTAGAGATTGCTCAGGAGTGTGTCCTGGAGCCGATTGATGAAATTGCAAAAAAAGCAGGGATTGACCTGGCTGCCATTGAACCTTATGGCCGCAATAAAGCCAAAGTAGACCTCAATGTTCTGGACCTGGAAGATCGCAAAGATGGCAAACTGATTCTGGTGACTGCCATCAACCCCACCAAAGCCGGTGAAGGAAAATCCACGACAACCGTTGGTCTTGGGGATGCGCTTAACCTCTTAGGCAAAAATGCGATGATGGCTCTGCGTGAACCTTCTTTGGGTCCTGTGTTCGGTCTGAAGGGCGGGGCTGCCGGCGGCGGATATGCCCAGGTTGTTCCCATGGAAGATATTAACTTGCACTTTACGGGTGATATGCATGCGATCACCACAGCCAACAACCTGCTGAGTGCCATGATCGACAACCATCTCTACCAGGGCAATGCACTCAACCTCAACCCTGAAAAAATCAGCTTTAAGCGCTGTCTGGATATGAATGACCGCACGCTGCGTCAGGTTGAAATCGGCTGTGGCGCGAAAGTCAACGGGATTGAACGTACAGATGGTTTCAATATCACAGTCGCTTCCGAAATCATGGCTGCGCTATGCCTGGCTGATGACTTGATGGATCTGAAAAAACGCTTTGGCGATATGTTGATCGGCTACAACATGGACGATGAACCTGTTTATGTGCGCGATCTGAAATGCGAAGGCGCCATGGCCATGGTCATGAAAGATGCCATCAAACCAAACCTGGTTCAGACGCTCGAACACAATCCGGTTTTGATCCATGGCGGACCATTCGCCAATATCGCGCATGGCTGCAACTCTGTCATTGCTACGAAAACTGCTCTGAAACTGGCTGACTACGTTGTAACCGAAGCTGGGTTCGGTGCGGATCTGGGTGCTGAAAAGTTTTTGGATATTAAGTGCCGCATGGCAGACCTGCACCCAAATGCGGTGGTCATCGTGGCCACCATCCGCGCGCTCAAGCAGCATGGCGGTGTTGCCTTTGAAGACCTCAAGGAAGAAAACGTGGAGGCAATGTTAGAAGGCTGTGCCAACCTGGCCAAACACATCGATACAGTAAAACAGTTTGGTCTGCCTTACATCGTTGCGATCAACCAGTTTGACAGCGATACGGAAAACGAAATCAAGGCTCTCGAAGACTGGTGCGAAGCCAATGGCCACCCACTGTCCCTTTCCCAGGTTTGGGCAAAAGGCGGTAAAGGGGCTCTCGATCTGGCCGAAAAGGTGGTTGCATTGTGTGATGAAGAAAACAACTATGCTCCACTCTATGACACTGACGCTTCCATCGAAGACAAGATCACTGCCATTGCCCAGAAAGTTTATGGTGCTAAAGATGTTGTTTTAACGGATGAAGCCAAAGAACAGGTTGAACAGTTCAAAAAGGCCGGCTGGGACAAAATGCCAATCTGCATGGCCAAAACCCAGATGTCCTTAAGTGATGATCCAAAAGTCATGGGCGCACCAAAGGACTTCACGATTACCGTTCGTGAACTGCGTCCATCCTTAGGGGCCGGCTTTATCGTGGCGCTGACCGGTAAAGTTCTGACGATGCCAGGACTTCCTAAACATCCATCCGCTCTGGATATGGATATCGACGAAAACGGCAAGATCACGGGTCTGTTCTAAGCTACAGGCTTTTGGCCAGTCACAGCCCAAATGGTCAATCCCCAGTTTGATCTTAGCTGTTTATTTCTGATTTTATCTGCCCGTTGATCGGATGGCCTTCTTGTGGCGGTCATTCAAACATGAATGAAAGCAGAAGAACATTCCTTTGTTGACCTGGACTGCTGAACTCAGAAAACGATCAAGAACGACTCAGCCATACTTTTCTACAGAAAGACCCTGATTTTTGGATCGGTCTTCTGGATTGGAAAAGTATGGCTTTTTGGCGTTGTCAGACTTTTCAGGCGGTCTGGTCTTTACTTGGCTTGGACAAAAGTCTGGAAGGGCAGGATCTGTTTTGCAGGCAAAAAAGGGATCCAGCCAGGACGGGGATCCCTTTGAAGATTCAATTTGCATTGAGTTGTATGCAGGCAAGAAGACCGGATCTAAATTGCCAGGCAGTTTGAGGTGAAATTTCTGATTGGCTGTCGAGTGAACAAAAAGACAAGGCGTAATCATCCTGGAAGGCGATCGTCCAAAAGAGTCAGAGGGAAGGACGATGTTTATTCATATAATATTGCAGTTGATGTTCGAGATCCGCAAACAGAATTCGTTCATTGATTCCAAGCAGGTCGAGCTGGTCGAGAATTTCGCGCTTATATCTGGCTGGAATGATCAGTTTCTGGCACTGGAATCCCAGTTTGTCCAGATCATCGATGACAAGAGGTGTAAATGAGTATGTATTAAATGAGTATGTATTGTCATGGGTATTTGCAGCAGGATAGGCATTCATGCCAAACAGGAAAAAGGCGCCCTCTTGGGCAATCAGTCGATTGGTAATTTTGCGGGGAATGATCGCGATGACCGGCATGGTCAGGCAATCCAGAATGTCGCCTTCGTCATGAAGAATATGCAGATCGGGGCGGTTTTTCAGCCGCATGAGCATTTCGCTTAAATTCACGTTGTGCGGCGTATATTGAAAAATGTACTCCATGACCATATTGACATGGGGATGATCAGACCATCGAGCCTCAACATCTAAAAAAACATAAATGGCGCCATCATTGTCCATTTCTTTTTCTTTAAAGCAGGCAAAGTAGAGGGCGACCAGCGGGTTGGCCGTAATATCGAGCAGCCGGGTCGGAAAGCCATAATGCTGAAGTTTGGCCAGTATATCTACACGGTCTGCCAAGTTGAATTCATCGGGTAGTTCGTTGAGAATTTCTTTGATCATTGCGGCCTCTTTTTCAAAATAGCCATTCCGATAAAGTGTCGGAATGAGGGGCCAGTCCTTATTGGCCTGACCGCGAAAAAAGGTCTGGCGGACTGCAAAACGTTCTACCGACTCATTCGAGCGCAAAACTTTCAGGTGACTGATGTAGTCAGCGACTGATCTGATTGTATCCATATCTCTTTCTTTCTCCATCTGTACAAAATGCTTTCTTTGCATGAAGCAACTGTATGAAGCAAGGATCTGACATAGCCGGAATCAAGGCAGATGGTATCCGTTTTATGCTTGAAGAAAAGCAATTTTTCATTCTGATTTTAGTTCAAAATGAAAAGAAATGACGATGAATCCAGATTTTTAAGCAAAGATGGTGTTTTTGGCTGACACAAAAAAGGGCAGATCGACGCTTTGGGCAGATAAATCTTCTTTGAGAGTCTGGATAATGAATTTTTACAGGAACCGATACAATAAGAATAACTTGGCTCAGACAAGCAGGAAGCTGCTTTCAAGACAGAAGTGCGGTTAACCCATTCAGAAAGTCAGTCTGACCTTATTTTAGAGAAGAGAGAAAAGCGGAAGTTGGAGGAACAGTATGATCTCTTATTTCATTACAGGCAGTGATGGCCAGCTGGAGCCACTGGAAAAACCAGTGAAAGGCTGCTGGATCAGCGTGGTTTCTCCAAGTCAGGCAGAAGTTGAGCGCCTGCTTGATGAGTTTAAACTGGTTCCGGAGTTTATCAATGCGTCCCTGGATGAGCAGGAAAGTTCATATATCGACCGGGATGAAGAAGCGCATCAGACTCTGGCCATCGTCGACTACCCGGAAGAGGATGATGACTCAGACTGGTCGATTGACACTTTTATTACGCTGCCAATTGGCATCATTTTTACCAGAGACTACCTGTTTACAATCTGTACCCGGGAAAACAGCACCGTTGAGCGCATGGAGCAGGGCAAAGTCAAAAACCTGGACACTCGATACCGGACGCAGTTTTTACTCAATATTCTGCTGCTCATTTCACAGGAATATCTGGCCGATTTGCGGCAGATTGAACGGATTACGGAAGCCACTGAAAAGAAATTGTATGACAAGATGCGCAATAAAGAATTAATTGATATTCTGGTGCTTTCAAAATCACTGATTTACTTTTCTACTTCCTTAAAAGCAGAACAGATCACCCTGGAAAAGATCCTGCGTTCGCGGCAGATTCCGATGTATGAAGAAGACCGGGAACTGCTGGAGGATGTCATGATTGAAATCAGGCAGGCGATTGAGATGTGCAATATCTACTCAGATCTTTCTGCCAAAATGACTGACAGCTTTTCCAATGTCATCAATAACAATATGAATATCATTATGAAAAGACTGACTGTGATCACCCTGGTGATGTCCATTCCGAATATGGTTTACGGTTTTTATGGGATGAATGTCAGCGGACTGCCCTTTCCTTTTGCATGGTTTGCCTTTTTTATCTCCATTGCCCTGGTTGTTGCAGCCTGGCTTTATTTTAAACATAATTCAGGTTTTCGCTCCTGAAAAAATCAGGCAATGCACCGGACAGGAACTGGCTGTGATCGAAGAGGCTTGGATCAGCCGCTTAAAAATCAAGTGGGATTGCTGCGAAAATGATAGCTCTTTATTTGAACAAAACCTTCCGAACTTTCTGTAAATCCTGGGCTTTCTAAGCAGATTTCAGGCCATTTGAACTCTTGTTTTTGTCGATTTGGTAAGATGAATTGGATTCAGAAAAATCCAGACGTCAATCTTAAGAAGATAAAAGAGAAGAGGAGCCAGAAGCTTATGTTTGATGAACTTCATGAAGAGTGCGGGGTCTTTGGAGCCTATCACGTCGACGAAGCCGCGTTTTCTGTTTATTATGGACTGCATTCTTTGCAGCATCGTGGTCAGGAGGCAAGCGGAATTGCAGTGTACCAGGATGGCCGGATCGAAACCCGCAAGGGTAAAGGCCTGACGATTGATGTATTCAACCGTCCGGATCTTGAACAAATGAAAGGACGAACAGCGATTGGCCATGTCCGTTATTCTACAGCGGGCGGCCAGGAGGCTGAAAACATTCAGCCAATTGTCGCTCACGGTCATTCTGGATCGATCGCCATTGTCCACAATGGACAGATTGTCAACGACATGGAACTTCGCGTTGAACTTGAGCAGAAAGGCTGTATTTTTCAGGGAACCAGTGATTCCGAAATTATTCTGCACATGATCATGAAGGAACGGGGCAGTCTGCTTGAACGGGTTGAAAAAACTGCTCGTCAGCTTGAAGGAGCTTTCTCCTTTCTGGTTTTACAGGATGATGTCATCATTGCGGTACGGGACAAATATGGACTGCGTCCGTTAAGCTATGCCCGTAATGGAGAAGGATACATTATCTCGTCTGAAACTTGCGCCTTTGAAGTGCAGGGGATTTATGATCATGTTGATGTCAAGCCTGGTGAGGCTGTGAGCTTCAGCCGCGGCCTGGTCCGTCATCATTGTTATGTTGACCATCCAACTTCCCATATGTGTGCGATGGAGTATATCTATTTTGCCCGTCCAGATTCCGAAATCGAATCGATCAACGTCCAT
Source organism: Allobaculum sp. JKK-2023 (assembly GCF_034745455.1). Lineage (NCBI taxonomy): Bacteria > Bacillati > Bacillota > Erysipelotrichia > Erysipelotrichales > Erysipelotrichaceae > Allobaculum > Allobaculum sp. JKK-2023. The sequence goes on from NZ_JAYERV010000003.1 coordinate 3,294,164, forward strand.
GCTTTCCGTAAGGAAACCGGCAAGATGCTGGCCAGAATGGATGAAGACCTTGATGCTGATCTGGTTATCGGGGTTCCTGATTCTTCGCTTTCGGCAGCCATTGGCTATGCCGAAGAAAGCGGCGTGATTATGGAAAGTGGCCTGGTTAAAAACCGCTTTGTTACCCGCACGTTCATCCAGCCGACGCAGTCTTTGCGGGACCGGGGGGTACGGATGAAACTGACACCAGTCCGGGATGTCGTCGAAGGCAAGTCAATTGTAATGATTGACGATTCGATTGTGCGTGGAACGACTTCCCGGCGCATCGTTTCTTTATTAAAAGAAGCCGGGGCGAAAGAAGTGCATGTCCGCATTGCTTCACCGATTATTACTTCCCCCTGCTTTTATGGGGTGGATACAAGTACCAAAAAAGAACTGATTGGTGCCAATAAGACTGTCGAAGAAATCCGTGAATATATTCAGGCTGACTCGTTGAAATTCATGAGCTGTGAAGACCTGAAAAAAGCGGCTGGTGAAGTCGGTCTATGTACCGCCTGTTTTGATGGCCGGTATTGTTCGCCACTGTTCAGCCACGAAAAAAGTGCCAGAGGGGAAGAGTAGCCTGAAAGCAGAATTCGTTCTTCCAGTTTCTGGCAGACTATGGAAAATGGAGGGGATTGTATGCATTTCATTGACTGGGGAGTGATCCTCATTGTGGTCATCCTCGTGATTGCGGCCATACGCTACAGCCGCAAAAACCGCTGCTCGGGCAACTGTGCAAACTGCCAAACCAGCTGTTCAAGACGAGAACCAGGCAGTGTGGCGCCCTTTGTCGAACGCTATCGCAAGGATCATCCCAAAGAAGTTTCAAAACAATAAATCGATTAAAAACGATAATCACAAATCAATAAGAACGATACAAGAAACAGGTCGGAAAAGTGAATCGTTTCAGGCCTGAAAAAACCTGAAGGGATCCCTCAGGTTTTTTCTTCTGTCAACCTTCGCTTCAAAAAACGCGAACCGATTTGGCAGTAAGAATGCGGATCAGAAATGAAGGAGTGTTTATGAACGAAAGCTACTTAGACAAATTTGCCCGGCTTACCATTGAGCTTGGAATCAATTTAAAGAAAGGCCAGCCTATTGTGATTCGCAGCTCGGCAGATCCCGAACTGGTCAAATTTGCCCGCAAATGTGCAAAAGCTGCCTGGAAAGCAGGAGCGAGTGATGTGTGGATGGACTGGCGCGACAGTGAGATCAGTGCTCTGGAGTATGCGAATAAAGATCTGGAGGCATTCAAAACCGCTCCCGGCTGGAAAGCGGATTTCTATGAAAGTGCCGCCAGAAACAATGCTGCTTTCTTATTCATTGACGGCGATGATCCAGAAGCTTTTGCAAATTCTGATCCAGCCAAAATGGTTACCGCCCGGATGGCGATGAATTCTGCGACCCCAGACTATCGCAGTGGAATCGATAATGGCAGCCTGGCCTGGTGTGTTGTCGCGGCTCCAAGTGCGGGCTGGGCAAAAAAAGTATATCCAGACCTGGACGAGGAAGATGCCGTTGAAACATTGTGGCAGGACATTTTCAGGATCAGCCGGATCAATGAAAACGATCCGATCGAAAACTGGATGCAGCATGGAGCCAGATTAAATGCCCAGATGGACAGGCTCAACCAGGCTGGTATCGTAAAATTCCACTACACCTCATCGAATGGAACCGATTTATGGGTGGATATGCCAGAGGGCGCGATCTTTGTAGGTGGCGCCAGCAAGCTTGCGGATGGCCGTGAAAACTTCTGCAATATTCCAACCGAAGAGTTATTTTCAGCTCCCGCTCTGGATGGCGTCAATGGCAGACTGGAGGCGGTTTTCCCTTTGAATGAAAACGGAAAACTCGTTGAGGGGTTTGGATTTACCTTCAAGGATGGTAAAGTAGTTGACTATCATGCAAGCAAAGGAAAAGAAGTTCTTGATGCCCTGCTCAAGGGTGGAGAAGGGGCAGACCGCCTGGGCGAAATTGCTCTCGTTGACAAGAGCTCTCCAATCCGGCAGGGCAGTCGAATTTATTACAATACATTGTATGATGAAAACGCCGCCTGTCATTTTGCGTTAGGTCAGTCCTATGCAGAATGCCTTCCAGGTGGGCAGACAATGTCCAAAGAAGATCTGAAACAGCACAAAATGAACCAGTCTGAAATCCATGTGGATTTCATGGTCGGTGCTGATGATCTGAACATTGATGGCTATACGAAAGAAGGAAAACTGATCCCAGTCTTTCGCAATGGCTCATTTACGGCTGAATTTGACCTCTAGTCGATAAGTATCTACAATAAGGGGCGAATCAGATTCGATACATAAGGAGAATATTATGGCTGACGATCAGAAAAAACCTTACGGAACCCCTATGGACGATACGATCTTTCAGGATCTTCTCAGTGATTCGAGAATTTCCTCACTGGATATTTCGGAACCTGAATTCGATTCCTTTGATGTGCAATCCGTAATTCAGGAAGCCAGAACGGTCTCGAATACGAAGAAATCCCCCGCAAATCCATTCGGAAAACGAAGCCGGCGCAATAAAGTGCGCAAAGACAACCCTGTCACCTTCAACGAACAGAGTTTCTTTGCCTCCAAGGCTGAGCGTCGTCAGGAGCAGGAAGAACCAACTCCTGCCACCAGCGCTTTTAAAGAATCCAGTCCGGCTGCGCAGCCTGAAGAAAAGACCCAGCAGGCTGATCTTGGTGAACCTTTACAGGGCAGCCAGGAGCCTGCGCAAGCATCGCAGACTTCTTCACAGACTGTTCCGGCTTTTATGCAGACAAGAGAAGAAAGCCAGATGCGCAAGCCCAGGACTTTCTCAGAAATCCTGCACAGCAGCAACTATCAGGAAAACCAGAAAGCACTCGAAAACCTCGATCTTTTTGATGAACCTGTCATCAAAACCCCGCTTTTTGCGCAGGCAGAAGAAGGCGCCCCGACATCTCCAACCCAGCCTTCCGTGGTAATTACCCGCAAAAGCCAGTCTGAACTGTTAAAACAGGCCCAAAACCAGGAAGAAGAACAGCCAGAAGAGGAAATTGCTGCCACGACGGCTGTTGTTGAAGAAGTCATTGAGCCGATAGCTGACAAGGAAGCAAAAAAAGAAGCCAGAAAGAAAAAGAAGGCTGCTGAAGAAGGACTCGAAGAAGATGGGGTTTATGATCCAGGTGCAAGCCTGGTCGATGACTACCACTATGATGAGTACGAAGACAAGAAGCGCTTTTCAACCACGGATTATCGTAAGATCGAAGACTACCTGAACCGTGAATCCGCACAGGGCTTCCACTTCGTTCGCAGTGATGGCAACAAGTACTACTTTAGTAAATCAAAACCTCATGACTACTATTACAAAGTCCTGTACTTTGGCAGAGAGCCAGAAGACAGTTACTGGAACGAGCTTGAAAAACAGGGCTGGAAGCGCATGGAACAGCTGCCGAGCCGTCATAAACGGGATGCTGGCTGGTATATCATGCGCAATGAGAAGAAACCGGGCGAACTGCCTAAAGATATTGAAAATGAAGAAGAAAAGTACCGTTACTTCTCCAAGCTTTCTTCTTCCTGCCGATCAACGATGTTCCTGTTGTTTATCGTTATGGTCTGCTCGGCGATTGCCGTTTTCTTACAGTATTACTTCAAAGGCTATGTGGTTGTGATGGCTGCCAGTGCACTGTTGTTTTTGATTGCTTTATGGATCTTCATTGTTTATGGCCGCATGTTAACCAAGGCTCGCAAACAGGCCTCACTGTTATCTGCCCGGATTCGCCTGGCCCAGAATGATCCGAACTATCTCGCTTTACGCCATGCTGGGGAAAGTGACGAACAGCTCGACGTCGACTGGGCAAAGATGGATGAAGAAGACGGAGCCAAAGAGGCCCGGGAAACTGCCAACAACCCATCCACAGACGAAGATGATGACTCTCTGGAAGAGCGTACGGATGAGGAAGACGAAGAGAGCCAGGACGAAGATGAAGACGAAGACTACGATGATGATGAGGAAGAAGACCGGAAACCTCGCCGTCGCTGGGGGCGCCGTCGCCGCTAGATTTTGATCCGGCAAAGAAATAGCATGGTCAGCTGCGAATACCAACTGTGAAAATCGCAGGCCTGGGGTATTTTGGCGGACGATATTGGTCCATTTTGCTGAAAACAGACCAGAAAATATAGAGAGTGAAAAAAGAGTGAAAGGCAGAAATTTTCTGTCTAACATCCGCTCCAGCGCCATTGCCTCTTCGCTTTGGTGCAGGTGCAAAGCGACTCATCGCATTGATGAAGCCCTGATCCAGAATCAGTCAACAGTCGATGCCCATTCTCACTCTTTAACGAACAAGGACAGCCGCATGTAATTTCGTACTATCCTTTTTTGGCATTCTAAAATTGTAAGTGGTTTTTAAATCGCTGGCTCTAAACCATTGTGTGGATTTTCGGTTCACATAATTGGTTTAGAGCTTTTTTTGATATGTGCTTTTTTAGGCTCTCCAACTCTATCGGGAGCAGCCAGATTACTTGGTCTTGGGATCCAGTGTAAATGTCAGATTCGGCTCGCCAGAGACAATAGTAACAGCTAGATGATTAAATTGCACAAACAGCAAAGAAATCCCCCCTACAGGCAGCCATGATTTCGGCGCTATATTCTGCGTTATATAAAGAGAACCAATTGCCTGTTTATTGGGGACTACTATCTAACTGATCCTTAGAGACTTTCTGGCTGGAGTGCGCCATTGAGTTTTTTCAGCCTTTCTTTTCTTTCTTCACTCCGACTTCGCCTGTTCATCCGTCATCCATTTTGAAAAATCGTATTCCTGTTTGAGCAGGCCCTCCTGCTGGAGCTGGTTCACGGTCTGGGTCATTGCTTGGGCGGCCAGAAGGCAGGTTGGCAGGCAGCGTTGTTCTTTGGTGTGATGAACGACCTTGAGTCGGGCACACTGGGTTTCGCCAAGCAGATTTCGAAAATTTCGAACCAGAAGGCGCTGAGCATAGGGCAGATATTCTGTATCGTGGGCACGCGTTTCCACCATCATCAACGACAGAGCAGATGTACAGCCCACCAGGGCGCCGCATACATTCCCTGTATACAACCCGCTTCCAAAGCCCGAAAGCATTCGATATGCGAAAGCAGGCAGATCTAACTTGAAGGTGTCATTGCACGCCTGGATCATTGTCTCAGCGCAGTTGTAGTTGTTTTCTAAGTAATGATGTTTTACATTTCTTTCTAATAAAGTTTCGGACATTTCATACATTCCTTTCAAAATTTGTCGGTCATCTTGGCAGTGAACCGAACTTCAATATTATAATGTGATTCAGTCCCTTACTTTCCAGAAAAATCGGCCTGGCATTGATCGACCGGTTTTTTTATGGTTTCTGCCAGAAAAAGTAAAATGGTGTTCCGGGTGAGACAATATTGTCAATAAGGCAGCTGTAACTGCTTTCGATACGAAATCGATAGAAGCGTGTAAAGCGATTTTGAGAAAGCGTTTTCGACTGGCTTTTTGTAAAAGTTTCAGACAGAATTTTGACATTGTTTTGAAAAATGGCAGACTACGGACAGGGACGAACCCTGAATGTGCTAAGGCATATATGCATTTAACAGAAAGGTATAGACAATTATGGAAGACCGAGATTTAAACAATGAAATTCTGATGATCCTTCCAAGACGGACTTTTTTTAAGGCCAGTTGTCTGCCAGGCAACTGGGAAATCGATCAGGATCCAGCTGGGCTTTCTGTGCTGGTCGACCAGCAGCCTGCCGCCTATGCTTCCTGGAAAGATGAAGATGATTTTGGAATGGACCGGCCTGCAATTCTCTTTGACGTTCGCAGATGTGATGCCAGAACGAAGCTGGATCTGTTTGAAGCCGTCATCAGCCGTCTGGCGATTGCTTATGACCAGATACCTGGTAAGTATCCTCTGTATATCCGGCTGAGCGAGACAGATCTGGATCTGATCGCTCAGGCCAGTCATCTGGGGTTTATTCCTTACTTTGGCAAGTGGGCCAAGAAAACCCCAGAACAGTCAGAAAAAAGCTGGCAGATGATTACGGATTCATTACGAAACCGTTATCCAGCAGGTCTGAATGCCTGAGATGTTTTTTAGACTTAAGATTTATTTCCTGCCTTGAGCAGGATTTTTTTTTCGAAAAAAAAAACCGGAATCTGGACAACAGGTTCCGGCAGGGATTGGGCGATGCTTTTTTGGGTATGGCGGGTAATTTCAACAAAAAGTCTGCCACAAAGAAAATCAGTTTTCTTCGGATAGACATTCTTTGGTTCTGGCATAAATATCCAGAATCAGCTTTTTGGTGTCTTCCCAGCCAAGACACGGATCAGTGATGGATTTGCCTTTGACATAATCTTCACAAATATCCTGACGGCCTTCCAGCAGGTAAGATTCAATCATGACCCCTTTGACCAGTTCGCGAATTTCCGGATGGTATTTGCGGTTATGCATGACATCCATACAGATCCGGATCTGTTCTTTGTATTTCTTATCCGAGTTGGAATGGTTGGCATCGACGATGACGGCTGGATTTTTCAGGCCGGCTTTTTTGTACAGGTCGCTGACAATTTTCAGGTCTTCATAGTGATAGTTTGGAATTGTCTTTCCATATTTATCTACGCCGCCGCGTAAGATGACATGAGCCAGCGGGTTGCCATCGGTCTGAACATCGTTGCTGCGATAAATGAAGCGATGCGGGTGCTGGGCAGCTGTGACGGAATTCATCATGACTGAAAAATCACCGGAGGTCGGGTTTTTCATGCCAACAGGAATGTCAATGCCGGAAGCGACCAGACGATGCTGCTGATTTTCAACAGAACGAGCCCCTACGGCCTCATAGGAAAGCACATCATCTAAAAAGGAACGGTTTTCTGTATATAACATTTCATCGGCTGTAGAGAGGCCGGTTTCTTCCAGAACGCGTAAATGCATTTTCCGGATTGATTTCAGCCCTTCAAGCAGATCTGGTTCAGCATTCGGATCTGGCTGGTGAAGCATCCCTTTGTAGCCATCCCCGGTGGTTCTTGGTTTATTGGTGTAAACACGGGGGATGATCATCAGCCGGTCCTTAACCACTTCATTCAGGTTGGCCAGCTTATGACAATACTCCAGTACGCTTTCTTCGTTATCAGCTGAGCAGGGCCCGACAATGACGATAAACCGGTTGTCTTTACCTTCAAAAATATCGCGGATTTCCTGATCGCGTTTCGTTTTAATCATCTTCGCGTGTTCAGACATTGGAATTTCCTGCTTGAGCACTTCTGGATCCGGCAGGGAATGATTAATATGAATTGACATAAAACTCTCACTTTCCGTTATTGAATAGACTGCCATTCAGTATACCATCGTCATTGCCGGATTGTGTGAACAGCGTCGCAAGAGACAGACAATGCGAAATCTGAAAACGCTTTCTTTGCAAAAATTTTCTGAAAACGTTTTTGATTGTTTTCAGATTCTCATCCCTCTCTTTGCTTTCATGCTGTTTACTCATTCTGAACAGATTCGTATTCAGGCTCCAGTTCGTCTGACAGAACAGATCGTGATCAAAAATGAGGAAAAAGAGCTAATTCTGTTCGTATAAATAGTGACGACAATAACAGACTGAAGTCTGAAGTTTTGGAAACTGCATTCATCGACCAGCAGGGATGGTCATCGTTTCTGTATTTATGGTAGAATCGTTGCGATGGACCTTTCAATCTGAAATCGTTTTTTGAACATTGCAGGTCCACTGCCCAGAAAATAGAAATGAATGTGAGGTTTTTTTAATGAAGTTTTATGAAATTCGCATCGGAGCTCCCGAGAGTGATTCGGTTGTTGTCTTCAACAATCGTAAATATACCAGCCTTAGTGATGCAGTCAATCAGCTCAACAGTCTGCTCGACACGATGGCTTCCAGCAAGGATCTTATCGATGAAGATCTGTATCTGTGGGTAGTCCGTACATCTGACGCTAAAAAATCCAAAAAGAAACAGGAAACAGAAATCATTCAGGTTGCAGCCGGCAATGAAGAAACAACTGGTGAATTCTGCTATGAAGGGGTTTCCTTTTTAAGCCGTGCCAGCGAATTTGAATCCATGACTCTTTCTGGCATGAAAGAAGCGGGTACCTTAGGCAATTATAGTGTGATCGTCACTAATGGATCAGTCAGTGAGCTGTGCTTCTTCTCTGATCTGGATATGATCCTCAATTCCATTCCTGAAGTTCGCAAAAGCGATATTCGTTTCCTGAATCAGAATCTGACGATTTTCCGTCGCGATGAAAAAGGGATGGCTGAAAAGATTGCCAGACTGGCGTACTTGAAACAAAATGGCAAATCTACCCTCTACTCCAAAGTCTACCTCGATGAAAATGAAGACGATGCAAAAGCCGTCGCAGCCTTCATTGATTCGGAAATTGCTGACTTAAATTCGAAGCAAATTCAAGTTGAAAAGACTCCTGCCAGTGTTGTCGAAGAAACAACTGAAACTGTAGAAGAATAATCCAGAACCAAAGGTCGCTGGATCAGACTTCCAAATCCTGATTTTCAACTCCATGAAGATACCTGTCCTGGTGATCCCTGATCTGGCGACTGGTATCTTTTTTTTTGCGTGGCTTGGTATGGGGCACTGAAAAAACCAGCTGCAAGACAGCTGGTTTGATGGAAACAAAAAGATTGGAAGGAAAAAGAGCAGAGCCTGAAATTGATGAGACATAAGACAGGTTTGAATTGAAAGACCGATCTGGAGGTGAGTCTGCTGTTCTGTATTGTCTGTGCAAGCTTATCTGGATTGAATGGAATACAATTCAGGTGCGCCACAAAGTCCGATGGGTTCACTTGGGATAAACTGCGAGAACAGTTCGCGCTGGCTGCGGGCAAGAGTTGTAATGACTTCAACTTGTACATGCGGATCTTTAATCTCTTTGAGGACAAAGTGATAAGGCGGGGCGATCCGGGTCTGCTCCTTTCCATCCACTGTTACCGTTACGGTTTCAAAAGCCTGTGGCAGATGGAGAATGCCGGATTTAAAGTCTTCAGGCAGGGTGAACTGATACAGGAGGGTGCCGGAAAATCTCGGATCTTCCAGGCTCAGATCCTGGAAATCAGTGACTGCTGCAGGACCAAAGGGATCTGTATTGAAAGGTTTCTTGCGCACAAGACCTTTTTCAATGACTGCGATCTTTTCGCCAGCTTCAATAGGTTCTTCATCCGGATCGTCCTCAACGAGAATCAGTGATTCGAAGGGTTCCAGATGAACAAGAATCTGGCCATCATCGGTGCGTGGCAGAGCTTTTACAGTATTGGTAAAGGCATCATAGCTGGCAAGCTTTTCGGCATTCTCGACTTCAATGGCTGTATCGATTGTGTCGATGATACTGGTATTCATCAGGAAATACACCTGTCCATCCTCTTTTTGGCAGGCCCAGACGTGCAGGGAAGGAACTTGATCGGCTGGAACAACTTCCTGATAGGGACGAACCAGTTTTCCAAGTTCGTCTAAGAAAACAACAGAACCACTTCCCAAATAATTCGCCGGTTTTTCGTCCACAAAAACCACGTTTGGAATCCGGGCAATTTGTTCATTGAGCCAGGCGGGCAAGTAGGAAGCTGCCGGGATGATCAGCAGGTCAAAGCGATTGTTTCCAATGACATACTGATCTCCTTCAACTCGGGCCTGTTTTAAGTAATCTTCACTGATCAGCGTACCATCCACCTGGTTTTGTTCCAGAACTTTAAGAATCGGAGTATCTTTTCCCTCATTGCCGCTCCATTCGCCAACCGCATGATAGAGAACACCAATCCGGCTTGGATGCGTACCGTCACTAAATAAATGAGCCAGACGGTCGGCATAGCGGCTCCAGACGCCAAAGTGTTTAAACTGTGGATTCATGCCATGAGCATAGAAATGCGGTGGGCAGTCCCAGTCGGGAAATTTTTTGGGGTCAAACGCGTGGGGAACAATGTAGTTGATCCCGTGACTGATCATGAAGTCAGTGATCCATTTCATCAACTTCAGCCCTTCACTCCAGCCATAGGCACCAAACGCTTCACACATCACGCGCCCTTTTTTTGCCGGATTGAGTTTGGCTTCGGAAGCGGCCAGACGCGGGAGTGTATAATGGAAAAAATCACCAGAGCTGCCGCCAGTCATATAGGCATCATGATGGAAATCCATGCCCGGAACAACCTGGCCGCCGATAATATCGATGCCGGCCATATCGAAGCCATTGATGGCTTTAAAGTAATGGCCAGGTCCATAGCCAAGGCGGGCATGGGCTTCATTGTCTTCAATCAGATGGCCGATATACAAAATGCCATGTGCTCTGCACCAGTCTCCTAGAACTTTTGAGAAGTGGCGGCCAAACAAATCGGAAACAATTCCCATATACAAGGCCCGGACATCCTTAGCCCGGTCGGTATTGCCTTTGAATAAGTACACCCACTCTTCGGGTGCAAGCTCTTGTTTTAAAGCCTGGCGGACGTATTCATTAAAGGGCAGCGGCATGTCGGAAACACCGATGACTTCATACGGACCTTTCACATTGCCAAATCGAGGTTCATCAGAAAACATTCCCTGAATGGTCTTTCCGTATTCGTCTTTATAACGGGCATAGTGGGGTTCATAAACAGTGTCAATTAAAACCTGAGTGGCTTGGGGATTCATCGGATCGAGATAGTCTCTGGTCGACTCCTCGGCTCCAGCTGCAGTCTGGTAGATTACAAACAGGGAATAATATCCTTTTTCAAGATCAAGCCGGAGCGTGCGATCGCTGACCTGGTCGGTGATCTCTTTCAGAGTAGACCAGTCAATTACGCCTGCAGTCAAATGCCTTGCCAGAATTACTTTTTCAATCTGATCGTTTCGGTGTCGGGGATCCTTGATAAATTCCATGACCCGAGCTGGAACGGACAGATCCTGTTCGATGGGAAAGCCCTGACTGAGCAGGTCGTACTGATGAATCTGGAGATAGCGCTTTTTCAGCGAATCCGGAACCTGGCCATTCGCATAGCCGGTTGGAAACTTGGCATCATCCAGAATCCAGAATTTCATTCCTCTTTTTCTGGCTTCCTCCACCAGAAAGTCCATCGTTTTCCACCAGCCTTCCTGGAGAAAATCGGGATGGGGACGGGATTCCACACAAAAGCAGGACAATCCCTGGGACTGCATAGCATTGAGATATTCTTCAAGAACTTTCGTATCTTCACCATGCTGCCAGAAAAAAGGCCACAGATGAGAAGCAAATCGATCCTGTTTCAGTTCGTCAAGTACGTTCATTTTTCTCTCCTCAGGATCAGCTGAACTGATCCATATCTTCTTTTAAAGCGATTGAAATCGTTGCAATCAGATAAAAATTCATCCGGAAACAAGATTTTTCTGCCTGCGACCGGTCGAGTTGATTTCTATCATCTTTTAAGACTGAAAACCAATATTGTGTCTTGCAGGCACAGACAGCCGCCAAAAACGCCTTGTTTTTTCCAGACCGGCAGATTTAGGCCAAAAGGCACTCAAACCGATAGAGTTTGTTGAACAAGCATCGCTTTTTTTTCTTTTCGTTTTGGCATTGACTAATTTATAAAATAAGGATACCAGCTGGCAACGCTTTCATCTATATCACCAATTACGAAGAAAACTGACTATTTTTAAGGAGGTAGTGCTATTCTTTAGGTATGAATGAACAACAATTGAAAGAAAGGCTGATGCGCCTGGATGAGCGCGATGAACGGCATAATCTGCCTGAGTATCGAGTTTCACTGATCGATTATCTGGAATATGACAAATTCAATTCCGATGAGTCCTTTGTGATCAGCCGCAATCCGCGATTTACCCCCACACCGGACCATTCTCATGATTTTGTTGAACTGAATTTTATGTTTGAAGGAGAATGCGATCAGGTGATTGACGGCAAGCCGCAGCGGCTGAAAAAGAACCAGATGACATTGATTGACACCAATACGACACATTCGATCGGTGTCCTTGGTGAAGATGATGTTCTCATCAACTTTACAATGTCCAGGGAGTTTGTCGAGAAGTATCTGATCAGTCTGCTCGATGAAGAAAATACGTTATCGTATTTCTTTGCCAATACCCTGAATCCGGGTAACACATCGATGAACTATATTGTTTTTGACGTCAGCGAAAACGAACGCATTCTCAATTTTTTGTATGAACTGCTCTGGGAACAGCTGTATCCCACTAGAAATTCAAGGAAAATTAAGGAGACGATGATGCAGCTGATTCTGATGGATCTGGTCGGATCGGGAAAGACTGTGGTTGAACAGACTTCACTGTCACCTTCTAACCAGATTATTCTGCGGGCTTTGCAGTATATGGAAAAGAATTTCCTCAACTGCTCCCTCAAACAGATGGCCATTGATCTGCATGTTCACCAGGTATATCTGACGAGTCTGCTCAAGGAACAGACAGGCCTTTCGTATTCGCAGCATATCTCCCGTCTCAAGCTGGAAAAAATCAAACGCATGCTGCTTGAGCGTCCGGATCTCTCGATCGAAGAGATTTCTACGCAATGCGGCTATTCCAACCAGACTTTCTTCTATTCGAAATTTAAGGAAGCTTATCACATGACGCCCCGGCAGTATCGTCAAGAGGCGCTCAAGCATTGGAAAAGCTGAAGAAAACTTCAATACCAGGCATGAAGCGCAAAATCCAGATCCAGACTATTCGTTTTTTTGAAGGCTCCCGACCAAACTGGTCTTTGGAGCCTTTTTATCCTTTTTATATAGACAGACGCATAGATCGATTACCGTCTAAAACGGTCTTTTGATCAAGAGAAAAGAAACAGAAAAGACAGAAAAGGCAGAAGGGAAAGATAGAAGGAAAAGACGGGGCAGATTTATCCAGCAAGGCTTGGATAGCAATGATCATACCGCCTTGCAAAAAAGGCCGGTTTGCGACGAAACCGGCCTGAAAATGGATGAATATCCAGGATTCGTTTTTGAATTCTGCCTTTTTTACGGCTTACAGAAGAAATTTATGGCAGTGTGGGTTTCAGGAGTTTGGTTCAAGTCGTCGATAGACCGTGAAATACATGGTGATAAAGCAGGCCAGGCCTCCGATCACATTTGAAATGGGTTCTGAAGCAAAAACTCCATAAACCGGCGGTGTCCAGATCAGGGGAAGAAGGTAGATCAAGGGCAGAACAATGACGACTTTACGGAACAGGGAAAAGAAGATGGCCTGCTTTTTCTTGTTCAACGCTTTAAAGACCGTCTGACCGCTGTATTGAAGGGCCTGGAAAATATAGGCGAAGAAGTAAATGTTCATGCCATGAACAGCTGCCTGCCGAAGCCCGGTTCCTGAATCAAACAGAGCGACAAAAGCATCGGGAATGACCAGAATGAAAATCCACATCAACAGCGTATATCCGCAAAGAAGGCCGGTCATAATCCGGATCAGTTTTTTCAGGCGGGAATAGAGGCCGGCTCCATAACAGTAGCTGAGTAAGGGGGACGTTCCATCCGCCAGGGCAAAGACAACGGTATCGGTAATCTGCCGGACTGAATTGACGATCGTCATGACGGTCACATACTCGTTGCCGCCAAGATTGATGAGCACCTGGTTCTGGGCAATCTGGACCAGGGAATTGGTCAGCTGCATGATAAACCCTGCCAGCCCCAGGGAAGTGATATCCGAAATGACAGACCAGGAGCAGAATTTTGTGGAAAAGGGTTCGATTTTCCAGAAGGAACGCTGGCTTCGCATCTGACAGAACGCAAATAGGGCAGCCAGAACCTGAGCCAGGACTGTGGCAATCGCAGCTCCGTTGATTCCAAGATTCAACACGAAAATAAAAACCGGATCGAGCAGGATGTTGCAGAAAGCACCGATCAGAATACTGGCCATTCCGGTAAAAAAGCGACCCTGGGCATTGAAAAAGGGATTAAGTCCCAGAGAGATAAATGAGAAAAGATTGCCGCACAGATAAATCCGTAAGTAGGGAAGTGAATACCGCAGCATGATCTCATCTGCGCCAAACAGCTGGAGCAGCCCTCTGGAAAACAGCAGTCCGAGTCCGCCAAGGACCAGAGAGCCAAAGACAAGCAGATAAAACGACGTATTCATGATTTTCTGAGACTTCTCGATTCGCTTCTGGCCCCAGGCAATGGCAGCCAGACTGGCGCCGCCTGAAGAAAACAGGTTGATAAAGGCGGTCATAATCGTGATCAAGGGAAAGCACAGCCCAAGACCGGCCAGTGATTCCTGTCCGCATTCCGGAATCCTGGCAATATAAATTCGGTCGACAATGTTGTAAAGCAAGTTAAGCAATTGGGCTGCAAGCAAGGGGAGTACTGAGCGCATCAGAAGCGAGCCGATCGGTCCCTTGCCAAAGTCCATTGCGGCTTTTTGATCTGCCATATAGTTTCCTTTCTTCTCTTATTCAGGTTTTCGTTTATTCAGGTTTTCTTTGTACGAGTCTCTTCTTCTACAGGTCACTGATTCAGGACCAGAGGATGACCTTGAATTATCTTAGTTCCTTATGTGCTTTATGTAAAGAATAATATAAATCTTTATGGATGAAATAAGAAGAATGCCGGCCAATTGAATCCCAGATCCAGGACAGGCTTTCGCCCCCTGAAAAAGCCGCCTGGCTATCCATAAACAGGAAAATAGAGGATTGCCGGATAAGCCATGCCAGGCGAAGTGGGCAGAAGGGAGCTTGGAATGAGTCACGATTTCTTGGAAAAAACGAGACAGAAAAATAAAAATATGAATCAAAAGATATCTGTTTTGTATTGGAAAAAATAGAAGTTGGCGAACTGCTTGCAAATGAATATCTGGCGGCCTATAGTTTTAGCAGTTAAAATGTTTAAGTGCTAATCAAGGAGGATTTTATGTCAGAACGAAAAAAATTCCAGGCTGAATCGGAACGATTGCTCGATTTAATGATTAACTCGATCTATACGCATAAAGAGATTTTCCTGCGTGAGCTGATCTCCAATGCATCCGATGCCATCGACAAATATTATCTGTATGCGCTGGAACATGGCCAGACTCCACAAGATCTGGCTATCCGGATTGATCTGGATCAGGAAAATCGAACCCTGACTTTAACGGATAACGGAATTGGAATGACGAAAGAAGAACTGGAAGAAAATCTCGGAACGATCGCCAAATCTGGTTCTTTAGCCTTTAAAGAACAGCTCAAAAAACAAGAAGAAGCCCAGAATGACGTAGATATTATCGGTCAGTTTGGTGTTGGATTCTACTCTGCTTTCATGGTCAGCGATGAAGTCACGGTTATTTCCCGCTCGGTTGAAAGCGATCAGGCATGGAAGTGGGTATCGGATGGAACCGAGGGATATACGCTGGATCCAGCAAAAAAAGAAGGCCATGGAACAACGATTATTCTGAAGCTGAAAGCAGACGATGATCTGGATTCGTATTCCCAGTACCTTGACTCTTATCAGATCCAGGATCTGGTGAAGAAATACTCCGACTATATCCGCTATCCAATTCAGATGGAAGTGGAAATCCAGAAACGGGTGGAAGGCGACGAAAACAATGAAACCCCTTCTTATGAGAGTGCAAAAGAATTGCGGACACTCAACTCTATGGTTCCATTGTGGAAACGCAATAAAGCAGACATCACGCAGGAAGATTTCGACCGCTTCTACCAGGATCATTTCTATGATTTCCAGAAACCGCTCGAAAAAATCTTCTTCAGTGTGGAAGGATCTGTCTCCTTTACCTCGCTGCTGTATATCCCAGCCCGCCGACCGGAAAACTTTTACAGCCGGCAATACAAACCAGGTCTGCAGCTGTACTCTCGCGGTGTGCTGATTGAAAACAACTGTGAGTCTTTGCTGCCAGATTATCTGCGCTTCGTAAAAGGTCTGGTGGACTCTCAGGATCTGTCCTTGAATATCAGCCGTGAAATGCTGCAGCATGACCATCAGCTGCGCGTGATCAAAAACCGAATTGAAAAGAAAGTTCTGGGCGAACTGAGTTCGATGCTGAAAAAGGATCCGGAAAAATACGAAGGATTCTGGAAGAATTTCGGTCTGGATTTGAAATTTGGTCTCTATAATTCCATGGGCCAGGACAAGGATAAACTTCAGGATCTGCTGATGTTCTACACCTCAAATGACGGAAAACTGGAAAGCCTGGCTGACTTTGTCAAGAGTCTGCCTGAAGAGGCCAAAGAAATCTACTATGTTTCCGGCACCAATCCAGCTGCTATGGCAAAACTGCCAACGGTAGTGAAGCTGAAATCCAAGAACATTCCAGTTCTGTTCTTAACCGATGAAATCGATGAATTTGTCCTGCAGACCCTTGGCACTTATGAAGACCACGCCTTTAAAAATGCGCAGCAGGGTGATCTGAATCTGGATTCCGATGAAGAAAAAGAAGCTTTAAAGAACCAGAACGAAGAAAACAAAGACTTGCTTGAATTCATGAAAGAAGCCTTGCCAGAAGTCAGTGA
Source organism: Allobaculum sp. JKK-2023 (assembly GCF_034745455.1). Taxonomy (NCBI): domain Bacteria; kingdom Bacillati; phylum Bacillota; class Erysipelotrichia; order Erysipelotrichales; family Erysipelotrichaceae; genus Allobaculum; species Allobaculum sp. JKK-2023. The sequence goes on from NZ_JAYERV010000003.1 coordinate 3,310,593, forward strand.
AGTCCGTCTGTCTAACCGGCTCGTGGACGACCCTGTTATGCTGGTAGCCGGTGATGGCATGTCCTTTGAAATGGAACGGATGTTCACTCTCATGGCCCAGCAGTCCGGTGAAGAACCTGTTCCTGGCATGAAAGCCCAGCGAATCCTGGAAATCAACCCGAACAACAAGATCTGGACAACCTTACGGGCTGATTATTCAACCGATAAGGAAAAAGTGAAAGCCATTGCGCAGGTTCTCTACGATCAGGCCTGCATGATTGAAGGCTTCCCAATTGCCGATCCAGTTGAATACGCCCGCAAAGTCACTGCCTTGCTTGCAGAATAATCGAGACTGGCATCAATCAGTCAGGAAAGACAAAAATGAATCAAGTCATGACCTCCAATAAAGGCCATGGCTTTTTTCATGGTGCTTCAGTCGACTGATCATCAGTCGACTGGTCAAGGCATAAGAGGCTTGGCTTTTCACAGCTTCCAGAGCGGATAAAACCAAGGATTGTTTTTCCATTTTTGAAGAATCTGGTATTTAACCCTTCGTTAAATGAGGTTGTTTTATCCCTGATAGGATAAAACGGTTACATCCCTGTCTGCGAACAGTGTTCGGCATTAGCCGGCGGGAGAAGGGTTAAGATACAAGATCCTTATCTAAGCCCCGCTTTGAGGACCAAAACTCCCCGAAGGGAATCCAAATCCAAATTTTATGGGATACAGCCCAGTATCGCAGTACTGGCATCTCGCATCCCCCTTACCGACGCAGGACCAGCCTTGAGACTTTGGCACAATCCGAAGATCGTTCCGCCGCCAGCTTCGGCAGGGGGAGTAAACAAATATGAGTTCAAAACTCATATGGGGATTTTCTATGGGTTCGTGCTTGATGTTCGCACTTGTTTTTGGTTCGTATTTTTTGTGCAGAAAAACTAATTACGCAGGGTTAGGCAGATTTTGCACTGCTTAACCCTTTTAATGATGCAATAAGGCTGCAGACAGTCTGGTTATAACATTCAGATCTTTTTTCATAAAACTGCTGGACTGTTTTTCTTGGAGTCCATTTGGTGACTTCAGGATGATTTTCATACATCCAGACGAGGTTATGGGCGGCGTTGATATCTGCATTGAACTGTCCATGCAGCTTACAACGCGCATTTTCATAATGAGATTTGTCTCTTTGGATTTTACTTCCGCAGATATGGCAGTATTGGGAACTGTAAGCCTGGTTGACATACGAAGTTTTAATTGACTTCAATCCAGCTTTGTATTCCACTCTTTCCTGCAAGAGGCCATAAATCCAGCCTGACAGCCTGCGGTTTAGTTTTGACCAGGTGCTTGCCTGTCCCCTGATGTCCAGGTTTTCCATGATGATGTGCCCAATATCCGAGTCTGCTTTGAGAACTAAGGCAATCTCTTCATTTGTGATTGTTTTTAAATGATCCTGGATTCTCTGGGACTGCCTGCGAAAGCGTTTGTTTCCTCTTCGGTTGTTTTCCTCAATCCGCTTAGCTTTGCGTCTAAGGACATAGATCTGGTCTTCCAGTTTCTTTTTCTCGTCTTCTGAGCATTTTGATTGTGGATCGTTAAGCAAAAACTGGATCTGGTCTGCTTCTTTTAAGGCATTTTTCCTGCGGTCTCGAATCCGGTTGCGCTGGATTCCCCGCTCGCTGAGAAAATCAGAAGCAGAATAGCTGAACTGTTTGAAGGTTGTATGGTCAAGCGTTTGAGCCGCCTTGCTCTTTTTCTCTTTCAGTTCTTTTTCCTTCTTGGCAAGCTTTTCTTCTTTTAAAGAAGCAGAAGCCATATCATGGGAAGTGCTGAGCAGTGACGTGATTCCCGCATCCATCCCAACCTTTGTCTCTGACTGGTTCGGGCGGTTTCTGACTTCAACCATTCTCTGGAAAACTAAGCATTTCCTGTCCCGGTCATAGACAACGGTAAGATTGCTTCTCGTCTTGCCTGTTTTGGCTGTATAAAAGATTCCTTTCAGTTCAACAGACGACTCTCATAAATTCGAAACACCTTTAGGTGTCATGGATTTTATATTCACCATTTTTCGTTTTTCCTACATTCAGAAGCGAAAGATGGTATTTTTTATTTGAACAAATATTAACTTTTTATTAAGTGTTGGATTGAGCGTTGAAAACTTAACACTTTTCTGCAGGCTCCTGCCGATCAGAAAAACGACTTTTAGAAAGGAGCAGTCGAGATGTTAACCGTTTCTAGTACTCACCAGGATTTTTTACAGGATCTGAATGGCCGGATAGCCATCATGCACTCTTCGCAAATTGACAGGCTTAACGATCTGTCATACGCCATGGCTTTAGGTAAGGTCACTCTGCTTAATCTGGATCCAGTTATAGATGTGATTTCTCACCTGTATTCCTCCAGAGGGCGACCTGCTGCCGATCCACGGATGCTTATTCGTTCTCTGATTCTTATGTATCACTTCCAGGAAACCAGTATTCAGTTATGGCATGACCGCCTTGAGTACGACTTTTTACTCCGGGTACTTTGCGGCATCAGTGGACGCAACCCAGCAGTCGGGACCTATTATTCCTTAATGGATCGACTTTATCTGTGGGATATTTCTGTGAACATCCTTCCCGCAGGAAAGAATAATAAGCCTAAGAAAGCTAAAAAGCCAAAAGGCAAGCCGGGACGAAAGCCAAAAAACTCTGCCAGTCCTCCAGATTCTGATATTGATCAGTCCGGGACACCAAATCCAACCAGAAAGGGAGAAAAAATGAACCTGAATCCTCCCGGGGCGACAACCTCCCTGGCGATTCAGGCTCAAATGGGCGAGATTGACCCAGAAAGGTCTATCAGGATTCTTCAAGCTCTCTTTAAAGAAATTGCGGTGGAACCATCTATCGCAATGGGCCTGATCGATCCGGGTAATCTCATTCTTTCGGGTGATGGAACCGCTGTCTATGTTCACGCAAACAACAGAGGTCATCATCTATTAGAATACACTGGAACCGAAAAATTTGATACCCTTCGTCGTTATTCTGATCCTGATGCCAGTATTGGTTTTGACAGTGATAAGGGAGATTACTATTTTGGCTTTACAGGCTATTTTAACGTTGTTCATAACTCCGATAAAAATATTGATCTGCCAATCCACTTTATGATCGAATCTGCCAGAGAACACGATTCAACCATTTCGATTAAAGCAATAAACCAGGTCAGGCACTTATATCCGAACATAAACATTACTCATCTCTGTCTGGACAGCGCCAGTGATAATGAAGCGACTTTTCAGCTGTGCGAAAACTGGTCTATCAATCCCGTTATCGACCTCAATAAAAGAAGAGGAAAAGGAACCGAAAAAGGCAGCGTAACCATTTCCTCTACCGGCAAGCCAATATGCAAATCAGGCGAAGAGATGTACTGTACTGGTTTTGACAAAACACATAATGCCTATAAATATCGCTGTCCGTATGTTATGAAGCGAATTCCGGAGTGCTCCCATCGTGACGAATGTTCAAAAGGTACCTATGGCCTCTCCGTCTACCTGAAGTGTAACAGTGCCAGAGAAAGGGCTATGCAGAAGCATGGAACCAAAGAGTGGAAGACAGTTTATAACAATCGGACAAGCTGTGAGCGAGTCAACAATCGTTGTCTGAATGATTACGGTCTCCACAAAACGAAAACACGTACTCAGCGCCGGATATCATTTGTAACCTTTCTTGTATGTGTAAACATTCATACAGATGCCTGGTTAAAAGAGGAAAAGGCAGCTAATAATTAGTGTGAAAAAACAAACTAGTATTCCTACTTTTTTTAATGCGGCCTTTTTTTCAGATCGACTGAAACTGACTTCTCAAAACTTTCTTTGAGAAAGACAGAACTAATAAAAGCCGCTTAGCTAATATTTTATTAATAATTAGTTAATAATTTATTCAGATTCCTCCTAGAATTTATGAGAGTGCTCCAACATTGAATTCTTTCTGGCTGCCTAAGCTGTGCATAGAAATAAAAGTCGTTCCATTTTTATGCTGGATGCCATATCCATTCTTATCGATCTTCATCCACGTATTTTTATTCGTATGAACTGGCCGAAGGTATTGTCTGTATCTTCTTGCTGCGTGGGCAATGAGTTTGTGGAGCCGCTTAGGATCGCATTGCTGCAGATGGCCATTGACCTCTTTGTTTGAAAATTTTTTGGGGACTTCAAACATTCTTTTTTGAAGGATCTTCTTGAAGACTTTGGGGGATTTAGCCACGTACATGACAACTGCTGCTTCATGGGCCGTCATCTTGTAATCTGCATACAGCTCTTCCTGAATCCGCCTGAAGATTTCTTCATCCATAGACTTGCGGTTCGTTACTGCAGAATGCAAAGCCATTGTCCATAGCCAGGATGGAAGCATTCCATCAGGAAAAGCGACCCCAGTTACTTTTGCAACATGAGTCGTGATGTCTTTTAACACCTGCTTTTGCTTGCGCAGATCGTCCCGGATCTTTTCTGCACTTCGTCCATAAGAATTGATGGAACAGGCAATAGGAGAGAGCAGGTTATAGGTTTCCATGTAAGCAGTAAACAAATTCTCGGCGAACATCTGCTGGTCATCATTCAATTTGATTGAAACCATCTGAATCGTTTTCTTCGATTTGCTCATCTGCTCCATCTCCTTTCAGCAGCCGTTTACTTTCCTCAATGATTTTTTTACTCTTGTTGCTTCTGGAGCCATACAGCCGTCCTGAAAATACAGTAATGATCGCAATCAAGTCATCTGTTAATTCCTGGGCGCTGTTTCTTTCTTTGCCCTGGTTAAGAACTACGATTTCTGTATCCATCTTTTTGGCAATGTATTCAATCAACTCAAAGCCAAAACGAAGAAGCCTGTCTTTGTGGGGAATGACAATATGGCTGATCTTTCGATCCAGTAAAAGGTCGATCAGTTTTAAAAGTCCCGGCTTTTTATAGTTCATCCCAGATCCAGTATCTTCAATGATTTGATATTTCCAGCCTTGCTTTTGCATATAGATTTCAACCACATCTGCTTGTCTTTAAGGTCATCTTTTCTCTTTTTGGTTGAAACCCGGCAATAGCCAACGGCCATTCGTTCCGGAAGAGCAGGAGCTTTGCCAATGTATTAATCCATTTCTTCCTGGTCAAACATGTAGTGTCCGCCAATAGAGCGATGGGCGGGCATTCCATCTTCAATCATTTTGTACAAGGCGTGCCTGGCAACCCCAAGGTATTTGCAGGCTTGTGACGTCTTCATTCTCATGGATTTATAATAACACATCTATATTCATTAAAAATTGTTTTTTCCTTAAAACCCAATATAACCAACTGTTAAAATCCGTTTGATCATTCAGGATCGTCTTAAAGCCGAAACAGCATCTGGAAATTGGTGTTTTTGGGAATTGGTTCGTTTGACAAAGAGAAATTTCAGAAAATACCGCGGATAGCGGATAATGGTATCCAGTCCATAAAATTGAAAGCGCTCCAGACAGGGAAGTAAGCAGAAATCTGTCTATACTAAAAGGTATGAACGACAGAAAATTAAAATTACTGATCTACTTTACGGCATTAAGTGCCGGAACACTGCTGATTTCCAATCTCAGTGCGATCAAGCTCTGGAATCTGGCGGGAATTGCGGTAGATGGCGGACTGGTTTTGTTTCCGCTGACCTATATTCTTGGCGACTTGATCATCGAGCTGTTTGGCAAGAAAATTGCAACTCGGGTGATCCTGTCAGGCTTTCTGGTCAATCTGATTGCGGTTGTGGTTTTTTATGCGGTTATTGCACTGCCCCCTTATCCGGGATGGGATCTGCAGGAAGCCTTTGCTTCCGTTCTTGGTTTTTCGCCAAGAATCATTCTGGGTTCTCTTTGCGGATATCTGCTGTCCAACCTGTTAAACAACTATCTGTTTATCAAGATGAAATCCTCCAACTCGATCTTTGCTCACAGCTTTATTGCCCGTGCCTTATGTTCAAGTGCATTTGCGCATATTCTGGATTCAGCAACGTTTGAAACCATCGCATTTATCGGGGTGCTTCCGTTTAACGAATTCCTTGCGCAGGCAGTTTTTGCTTATATACTAGGGATGGGCTTGGAACTGATTCTTTCCCCAGTTGAAGCCGTAATCCAGAAAAAACTGGCTGTCTATCTCAGCCATGATCCAAAAGAAGCAGCCAAGGCTTAGCCGGCCGCTTAATTTTCAGCCCTTTCCAGGTTGATTTGTCGGATCGAAGTAGTCAGCCTCAAAAAAATAGAACGAACCAGAAGACTGGATTTCTTTATCCAAACAAAGAGATCCAGTCTTTTGTTCAGAAAGGAGTTTTCTATGCAGGAAGAAATAAAAAGCACCGTCCAGACCGAAGCGTCTGACCATAATTCTGCTCCAGAATTAAAAGGATTAAGCTTTGATATCGAAGCCCGGATTCCCGGCCAGTTAGGACGGGCGGGCACCATTCATACACCGCATGGCGACATCAAAACACCAGCCTTTATGTGCGTTGGCACACATGGAGAAGTCCGCTTTTTAAGCATGGATGATCTGCACTCCATCTATGCGCAGGCCATGCTTTCCAATGGATATCACTTGCGAAACAAATCTTATGAGATTGCCAAAAATGGCGGCCTGGCCAAGTGGTCCGGCTGGAATGGACCGACCTTAACGGACTCCGGCGGTTTCCAGGTGATGTCACTTGGCAGCGGCATTGGAAAAGTGGTCTCGATGGAGCGTGAAAAAGAAGTGACCAATGCTCCGAAAAAAGACCGCCTGGCGATTGTGACGGAAGATGGCATCCATTTCCATGATCCGTTTACAGATCAGGATGACTTCATTGGCCCCAAAGAATCTATGGATATCCAGAACCGAATCGGTGCCGATATTCATATGGCATTCGATGAACTGACTTCACTGGCGGATTCATATGAGTACAATGTCGAAGCCCTGGCCAGAACAGAACGCTGGGCCCAGATTTCTTTGGAAGAACATAAAAAACATCGCGATGATCTGGGCTATCGCCAGTCTTTGTATGGGGTTCTGCAAGGAGGGCGCTGGGAAGATTTACGTCGTTCCACGGCCAGAAAACTGGGAGCCATGGACTTTGACGGTTATGGTCTTGGCGGCGCATTTCTGAAAAGTGACCTGCACAACATTTTGCGCTGGTGCAATGAAGAACTGCCAGAAGGCAAGCCTCGTCATCTGCTCGGTCTGTCCCGTCCAGATGACATTCTGATCGGATCGGAAAACGGTGCTGATACATTTGATTGTGTTGCCCCGACTCGTGAGGCCAGACACGGTCGAATTTACACGAAATACGGTTATATCAATATTGAAAAGTTTGCTAACAGTGATCAACTGCTTGATGAGGGCTGCGACTGTCCCGTCTGCAAAGCAGGCTGGACCCGTGGTCAGCTGCGGGATTGGTTAAAGAGCCAGGATCCGGAAGACAGAGCCCGCTACTTCAATCTGGCCAGCATTCACAACCTTCGTTTTACGCTTCGTTTAACGGAAGAAATCCGCCAGGCAATTCTCGATGGCCGATTTGAAGAATATAAAAAAGAATTTATGTCCAATTACTATGGACATTCCCCTAAAGGAGCCGCAAAGCCAGAATAGCTGCTCTTTTTTGTGAGAAGGACTTTTGGTCTGGAATCTTGACGACCTCACTTAAAAAATGCCCTGCGCAGCCAGAAAAAATTCTGGAATGCGCAGGGCTTGATTTTTGAAAAGAGAAATGGATTCCTTTCATTCCACAGATGGATATTTCAGTATGAATGCGGATTGAAGATCAGTTTTCTGAAGAAACAGTTGATGAATCTGCATTTTTGCTGGACCAGTAAGAATTATATTCATCCAGTTTCATCATGGATTCTTCTTCTGATTCCGGCTGGGAAGAAGAGCATCCGCCAATGAGCAAAGCAAAACCGCAAAGCGCAGCCAGCCCGAGTTTTCGAAATGTCATAGTTTTTTTCTCCTTTTGAGTTTTGTATTTATTTTACTATTTAAAAACTGCGGTGTAAATGTCAAATACATTGACTCTATTGTACTGTAGGTGGGCTTTCAGATCGAAAAAAGGGGGACGCCCTCTTTTTGTTACTGTTCACACCCTATACCAGGGCACGACGAAAAGCCGGGAGTTATATCCCTTTTTTCGAGGGATCAAATTCCGGTTTATTTTTTTCTGGAGGGTTTTCTAGAAGACTTCCTTAGCCTCTGTATACAGCTTTCTGCCATTGTATACAGCTTTCTGCCATGCCTCTTCCCAGCATGCAGAAGGCTTGCCATATTGCAGGAATCAGAAAGACTCTGATCGTTCTGGAAATGATCACAGGTTTTCGTTTTTCGCTTAACCTGTCTGGCAAGCATCTTTGAATGTTATCCGAAATTTCGGATAAATAGTAGTTTTCCAATCTCAATAAGTCTAATCACTTACTTTATGCATACGGAAATATGAAAAACATCCTCCTTCAGATTATTCCAGAGGGGTGTGAACAGTAACCCGGATCAGGAGCTTGCAAAACTATCGAGAGGGGGATAGCTTGACAACCGCATTTCGTGTTGATATCTTCAGGCTACTAATTGGGGTTGTCAACAGTTGTTGACGGGTCCCCCGAGCGGGGGGAGCTATTCCCCCTTTTTTTTATTAAGAGGGCTTATGAGTGGTGCAGATGAACTGAGCATTTTTATAGATAAATCTGGAGATATTGGCGCATCGGCAGCAAATTCTATTCCTATCATCCACTTTGTCTTTGATTTTTATACAAAGTTTGAGGTCATATTTTTCTAGCTAAATGACATTGAACTCAACCTAATAAAATGAAACGAAAAAAACTGAATCAGGCTTTTGGATAAGCCAGATTCAGTTTTTCTTGGAATAGAGACTGGGAAGGAATCCGAAATAAGAACTTACTTCTGGGATTCTTTCCAGGCACGGATTTCATTCAGGGAGACTTCGATTTCTTCACCATCCGATAAAGTGACTGGAATACTTCCTTCTTTGTAGGATTCGAAGAATTTACGGTCTTTAGGTTCAATGTTGACTGCCAGGTCGAGTTCATCGAGCTGAACTGGATCAACAAGGTTTGGCGCATCGGACATTGGATCGCGGGCCGAAGCGTTTTTCGGGAAGGCAATGACATCCCGGATGGAGTCAGTGCCGGCAAGGATCATCGCAACCCGGTCCAGACCGAAGGCTAAGCCGCCATGGGGAGGCGTTCCATACTGGAAGGCGTCAATGAAGAAGCCAAATTTCTGTTGAGTCTGTTCTGGTGTGAAGCCAAGAACTTCAAAAATCTTATCTTGCAGATCCTGTTCGTAAATACGCATGGATCCACCACCAAGTTCATAACCGTTCAGAACACAGTCGTAGGCATTTGTTTTGACTTTGCCTGGGTCAGTGTCGAGTAATGGGATATCTTCGCGTTTTGGCATCGTGAAAGGGTGATGCTGGGAAACCCAGCGGTTTTCGGTTTCAGACCATTCGAACATTGGAAAGTCAACCACCCATAAGAAGGAGAATTCGTCTTTCTTCTTCAGGCTTTTTTCAGCTGCAATATCGTTTCGCAAAGCACCTAAAGCAGTGCAGGTTTTCAGCCATGGATCAGAAACGATCAGTATGCTTCCGCCCTCTTGAACCTGGCTGGCACTGGCAAGTGCTTCGAGTTCTTCTGGTTTTAAAGATTTAACAGCAGAACCGGAGAACGTCCCGTCTTTGTATTTAAGAACAACCAGACCACTGGATCCGTTTTTGCGCGCATCAGCAGTGAGTTTCTTGATTTCCTTATTGGATGGAGCAAAGTCATCGACAACGATACCCTTGATCACACCGCCATTTTCAATGGCATGTTTGAAAGGAACAAATTCACTGTCTTTAAACAGATCCGTGAAGTCCTGCAGTTCCATACCAAAACGGTTATCTGGTTTATCAGAACCATAACGGTTCATAGCCTCTTCCCAACTCAGGCGTAAGAATGGGGTTGGGATATCAAGACCTTTAACGTCTTTCATCAGCTTTTTGAGCATATCTTCCATCATGGACAAAATCTGGTTTTCATCCAGGAAGGATGTTTCGATATCGAGCTGGGTAAAGTCGGTCTGACGGTCGGCCCGTAAATCCTCATCGCGAAAGCACCGGGCAAACTGATAGTAGCGTTCCATGCCGGCAATCATCAACAGCTGCTTGTAAAGCTGAGGAGACTGGGGCAGGGCATAGAAAGTACCGGGATGGACACGGCTTGGAACCAGGAAGTCACGGGCGCCTTCTGGTGTCGAACGGCCAAGAACCGGCGTTTCAACTTCGACAAAGTCATGGTTATCCAGGAATTCTCGTAAAGAACGGACAATGGCAGCCCGTTCCATGAGATTTTTCTGCATGATCGGGCGGCGCAAGTCGAGATAGCGATATTTCATCCGGGTATCTTCGAGCGCATCTGTTTCGTCTGCAATGATTAATGGAGTCACTTTTGCCGGGTTGACGATTTCGACATCATTGACAATGACTTCAATATCACCAGTTGGCAGCTGCGGATTCTTGTCTTTTCTTTCCTTGACAATGCCTTTGACGTGCAGCACATATTCCTGCCGGACGTCTTTCAGTTTGTCATTAAAGCTTTCGTCAAACACCAGCTGCACAAGACCAGAGCGGTCGCGCAGGTCGATAAAGTTCATTGCGCCAAAATTTCGTTTTTTCGAAACCCAGCCGACCAGTTCAACGGCCTGGCCTTCGTTTTCAAGACGCAGGGTTCCATTGTGATGGCTTCTATTCATAAATCTAAGTTCATTCCTTTCGGGCCTGATTCAATCATCAGGCAATCAGTGATGGCAGTTTATTTCTGTCTTCAGTTGAATCTAAAACAAGCCTGCCAAGGGCAGTGTGCAGGATCAGTTGTGATGGTAATGTTCTTCCTCTTCTTCGTCCACCAGGGCACGATCGAGGTAGTCGATCAGTTCATCGACAGGTATTGTGATCTGTTCTTTGGTTGCCTTGTTTTTAACAGTAACTGTACCGTCTTTGGCTTCGTCTTCACCAATTAACAGATTGAAACGGGCTTTTGCCCGATCAGCAGCCTTGAACTGGCCCTTAAAGGATTTCTGCATGAAATCCATGTCACTTCGAAATCCATTGCTGCGAAGAGCAGTCAGGATTTCAAAGGCGTAATCGCGGGCTTCCGGGTTGAGAACCATGACATATGCATCCAGAGCTGGCTTACCGCCAAGATCGATCCCTTCGGCTTCTAAGGCTAACAGAAGACGCTCTTCACCAAGAGCCCAGCCAATACCGGACTGTTCCGGTCCGCCAAAATACGGGATCAGGTTGTCGTAGCGTCCACCTGCCAACAAAGTGGCCTGTGCGCCCATATTCTTGTCTTCAGAGACGATTTCAAAAACAGTGTGGGTATAGTAATCCAGACCGCGAACCAGATTCGGGTCGATCCGGTATGGAATTTCCATTTCATCCAGAAGACTGGTGACGGTCTCAAAATACTCGCGGCTTTCCTCATTGAGGTAGTCAGCCATAATTGGAGCATTTTTCATGCATTCTTTATCGTGGTCGATTTTGCAGTCAAGCAGACGTAATGGGTTCTGTTCATAACGACGCTTGCAGTCGGCACAAAGATCGTCAACATACGGTGCAAAGTATTCTTTTAGCGCAGCCCGATAATCAGCTCTGGATTGGTCATCACCGAGCGTGTTGAGCAGAATGGTAATGTTCTGAAGACCTAAAGCCTTAAGAATAGAATACGCCATCACCATGACTTCTACGTCGGCATACGGACTTTTCAGACCGAGAGATTCAACTCCAAACTGGTTAAAAATGCGCAGTCTGCCTTTCTGCGGTCTTTCATGACGGTGCATTGGACCACAGTAATACAGTTTTACAGGCAGATCCGGGCTGGAATACATTTTATTTTCTACATATGAACGAACAACACCCGCTGTTCCTTCAGGACGAAGTGTAAGAGATGTATTCGAGTTGGCTGGCACGAAGGTATACATTTCCTTGTTGACCATGTCACTGGAATCGTTCTCGCGCTTGAAAACGTTGGTATGCTCAAAGATCGGAGTCCGGATTTCATCAAAGTCGTACAGATAACAGAAGTGGCGAAGCAGTTTTTCGAGCTGCTGCCATCTGTATCCATCATCGCCATAGATATCCTGGGTTCCTCTTGGAATCTGATAACTCATATTTTCCCCTCCAAACCAAAAGCAGGACTCCCATCAAAGGATTCCTGTTTGAGTCACTACGCAAAATCTTACTATACTTTTGGGAAGTTTTATAAAGATGAGGCTTGTTTATCGCTTTTACGATCATTCTTTCCAAAATGGAAAGGATACAAAGACCCTGTCAGGCCCGGTACAGACCAAAAAGCAGAAAATGAGCAGTCAAACAAAGGATGATCAGTACATCTAGATTCGGTATATAGATTCAGTATATAGATAAGGAAAAGAAATAAGCCGGACTGATAAACGACAAGTGTGGCGAAGGTCGAGGAATAAGCAGAAAGAAATCAGTTTTCGTATGCATATCCCTCTGCCTGGATCGAGAAGGCAGGTTGAGTAGAAATTCAAGTTTAAAATGGTTGGAAAAAACAGGCAGATTTCATTTGGCTGCCCCAATTTGTCGATTTTTCGTTAATATAAAATCATCAGACAGATTTGTTTGACATTGTTTCAATTCGTGCAGACAAACTGTCTTTTGCAGATCGAATCAAACAATTCTGGGCAGTCAAAAAAGACCGGAAAGGTCGTTTCATAACCAGAATTTGCAGTCCAGACGAAAGAAGATGGAAAGAATGGAGAACAAACAGACTAAATATGACAGACGTCCGCTGACCAGGCAGATTGAAGAAGAACTCATGAATTACATTCAGAATGAAGAACTGGCCGTGGGCATGAAAATTCCCAATGAATTTGAACTGGCAGAACGATTTAAAGTCGGCCGCAGCACGGTTCGGGAAGCGATTCGTTCACTGGCCGCCCAGGGAATTCTGGAGGTGCGCCGTGGTTCTGGCACCTATGTGAAAAGCCGGGAGCCGATTCAGGATGATCCACTTGGCCTCAACCAGATTGAAGATGAATATGCCAAAGCAATGGATATTTTAGAAGTGCGCCTGATGCTTGAACCGGAAATTGCCGCAAATGCAGCTAAGAATGCGACCGAAGAAGATAAGCAGAAGCTCAAACAGCTATGCGATGAAACCGAAGCGCTCTATGTATTGAAGGAGGATCATACCCATAAAGACAGTGAATTTCATTCCCAGATTGCCAAATGCTCCAAAAATCAGGTGGTTGAAAATCTGATCCCGATCATTACCGCCGGAATTCAGAAGTTCATTGTCCTGACTGGGCGCAAGCTTCAAAACGAGACGATTGAGACCCATCGGGCGATTACAAATGCCATTTTAAACGGGGACCCCAATGGAGCCAGATATGCCATGATCATGCACCTCAATTACAATCGCCTGGCTTTACAGGAAAGAATCAACAATAACCCGCAGAATAATCAGACATCTAATCACTGATCTTTTGATGAAAACCCAAATTAACCCATGAATCCTCAAAAAGATTCGAAGAACATGGCCTGATCTTGTGATCAGGTCTTTTTATTTTGGGAATAAAATGTGATTTTCGGAAATATTTGTCTGATGATTGACTCTAGAATCCGCTTTCAATAAACTGATGATGTACAAAAGATATGACGTCATACAAATGGAAGAAAGATGAAGGAGATAAATGATGACCTTAGATCCTACGCGCTTAGTGATTGCGGCTCTGGTCGGGCTGGCAATTCTGCTGCTGCTGATTATCAAGTTTAAAGTTCAGGCGATGATCTCGATTCTAATTGGTGCTTTATCGATCGGTCTGATCGCCGGAATGCCCCTGGAAGAAATTATTCGCTCTGTCGATGATGGAATTGGAAATACATTGAAAGGAATTGCCTTGCTCGTGGGACTCGGATCCATGTTTGGCGCAATACTGGAAGTTTCTGGCGGAGCTCAGTCGATTGCGGTCAATCTGGTGAAATGGTTTGGCGATAAAAAAGCGGCCTGGGCGTTAGGCATTACTGGTCTTGTGATTGCCATGCCGGTATTCTTTGATGCAGGGCTGATCATTCTGATTCCGCTGGCTTTCTCGCTGGCTAAGAAAACGCATCGTTCGTCTTTGTATTACGTAATTCCTTTGTTAGCCGGTCTGGCTGTCGGCCACGCCTTTATTCCCCCAACCCCTGGACCTGTTCTGGTTTCAACGATGCTTGGCGTCGATTTAGGCTGGGTGATCCTGGTTGGACTTGCCTGTGGAACCGTTGCGATGATTGTCGCCGGACCGATCTGGGGATCGATCTGCGGAAAGAAATACTTTGTCCCAGTTCCCGAGCATGTACAGAATGCGAAAGACTTTGATGAATCCAAGCTGCCAAAATTTGGCACAATTGTAACGATTATCTTAATTCCGCTGGTTTTGATCATTATGAGCTCAGTCACCGGTATTGTTGAACCACTGAAATTCTTGAATCCGATTTTCAACTTTCTGGGAACACCATTTGTCGCGCTGCTGATCGCAACGGTTGTGGCGATGTTTTTACTGGGTGTCCGCCACGGTTATTCCATGGAAGAATTAGAAAAAGTCATGACCAAATCCCTGGAACCTACTGGTCTGATTTTGCTGGTGACTGCCTGCGGCGGGGTGCTCCGCTATATTTTGCAGTATTCTGGCATGGGGGATCTGATTGGAAATGCAGTGGCAAGCATGAATCTGCCATTGGTCATTCTGGCTTTCATCATCGCTGCCCTGGTTCGAATCTGTGTTGGATCTTCAACAGTTGCGATGACCATGGCTGCTGGAATTGTTGCCGCTTTACCTGGAATTTCTGAACTCTCTCCGCTGTATCTTGCCTGCGTTACCGCAGCCGTTGCAGGGGGAAGCACAGTCTGCTCTCATTTCAATGACTCTGGATTCTGGCTGGTGAAATCGCTGGTTGGCATGGATGAGAAGACGACCCTGAAAACCTGGACAGTGATGGAAACCCTGGTTGGAACCACTGGCTTTCTGGTGGCTCTGGTGATTTCTTTCTTTGCCTGAGTGCTGTCTGAATCGAATGCAAATTTTGAAGGTTTTATAAGCAGCTGGCCCATTCTGGTTCAGTCTGAATACACTAGAGAAGAGAAGATAAAGCAAGATTGGACTTTGTCTGTCTCTTGTCTCCTGTCTGTGGAATGCAAGGTTCAGAAATTAAGAAAACGGATCAAGTAAACAGAAAAGATCGGTCAATGCATAACGAATTCAAAAAGAAAAGATAAACAGAAATAACATAGAGAATAAACACAATAAATACATAGAAAAGAGGAATATTATGAAAAAGTTAATCAGTCAGGAAATGCGCAAACTCGCTCCTGAACTTGATCCCCTTCGTATTGGAACGGGATGGACACCAGAAGAACTCTCAAAACCACAGATTTTCATCGAGAGCACCTTCGGTGATTCTCATCCGGGCAGTGGTCATCTGGATAAACTGGTCAACAGAGTCCGGATGGGTGTCGCAAAAGCGGGTGGTCATGGAGCACGTTATTTCGTAACGGATATGTGTGATGGAGAAAGCCAGGGAACAGATGGCATCAACTACTCGCTGGCGTCTCGTGAAATGATCGCAAACATGATCGAGATCCAGGCCAATGCCACTCCGTTTGATGCCGGCGTGTATCTGGCGTCCTGCGATAAAGGTCTGCCCGGTAATTTAATGGGCCTTTGCCGGGTGAATATTCCTTCCATTGTCGTTTCCGGTGGAACAATGAATGCCGGTCCGGAAATGTTAACGCTTGAACAGCTGGGCATGTACTCAGCCCAATATGAGCGCGGCGAAATTGATGAAGAAAAACTGAACTGGGCCAAACAGAATGCCTGCCCAAGCTGCGGCGCCTGCTCCTTTATCGGAACGGCTTCAACGATGCAGATCATGGCAGAAGCGTTAGGCTTGTCTTTACCGGGATCCGCTCTGATGCCGGCAACCAGTCCGGATTTGCTTGACTATGCGCAAAAAGCCGGCGAAAGAGCTGTGGAAATGGCTCATGAAGAGGGCATGCGTCCTTCAGAGATTGTGACCATGGACAGTTTTGAAAATGCGATCCTGGTTCATGCAGCCATTTCCGGATCAACCAACTCGCTGCTGCATATCCCGGCGATTGCTCATGAACTGGGAATTGAAATTACCGGAGATACATTCGATCGTCTCCACCGCAATGCCCGATATCTGTTAGACATTCGTCCAGCCGGTAAATGGCCTGCAGAAGTGTTCTATTATGCAGGCGGTGTGCCAGCCATCATGGAAGAAATCAAGGATCATCTTCACCTGGATGCGATGACTGTGACCGGAAAGACGGTGGGTGAAAACCTGGAAGACCTGAAAAAAGACGGTTTCTATGAACGTTGCGAAAAATGGCTCGAGGATTTCAACAAACGCTACAACGTTCATGTGACCCGTTCGGATATCATTCGTCCATACGATCATCCAATTGGAACGGATGGATCGATTGCCGTCCTGAAAGGCAACCTGGCTCCAGAAGGTGCAGTGATCAAACATACAGCCTGCCCAAAAGAAATGTTTAAAGCCATTCTTCGCGCCCGTCCTTTTGACAGTGAAGAAGAATGTCTGGATGCTGTATTGAACCACAAAGTCCAGAAAGGCGATGCAGTCTTTATCCGTTATGAAGGACCAAAAGGGTCCGGCATGCCGGAAATGTTCTACACCTCAGAAGCAATCAGCTCTGATCAAGAACTCGGCCGCTCGATTGCCCTGATCACAGATGGTCGTTTCTCTGGAGCATCAACGGGTCCAGTCATTGGTCATGTTTCGCCAGAAGCCGCTACCGGCGGTCCAATTGCGCTGGTTGAAGAAAACGACCTGATTGAAGTCGATGTCATGGGCCGCAAGCTCAATATCGTCGGCATCAACGGTGAGCGCAAAACACCAGAAGAAGTCGCACAAGTTCTTGAAGAACGAAAAAAGAACTGGAAACCAAGACCGATGAAATACAAGAATGGAACTCTCAGACTGTTTGCCGCTCATGCGGCCAGCCCGATGAAGGGTGCTTATATGGACTTTGATCAAGACTGAATCTCTCTGGTTAAGTTCTGTTGAGAGTCTTCAGTCTGAAAGTACAGATGAACGCCATTCGGCACCTTTGATTAGCGAACAATTCAGACACTCTGGAATCTGTCCATTTTCCAGGCTCAGCTAAGGCTCCGTTTCGAACGGGGCCTTTTTGATGTTTCGCTGAGTTGTTTCGCAGAGTATAAGAACTGCAGCCTGTCCTTCAGGAAAAAAACAGATGAAGGGATCCTGCCAAAGCTGGGTGGAATTGTCTTTGGCTGCTCCAGACACTAAGAATTATCACAAACGCAAAGCAAGAAAACAAGAAACTCATTTCCCGCCAGAGGGCAGGCAGCCGTGGCAGGCAGACATCACAAATCACGCGGCTAACAGTTTGCCAAATAAAAAAGATATTAATATGACATAAAATAGATGATTTATGTAATCTTTTGCCTGGATATTCAATCGAGTATGGACATTTTCATATAACTAGTAAAATATAGTTAAGCGCGTTCATTGAGACGTATGAAAGAAGGGATTCACATGCGCACTATCACAAATATCAATGAAAACTGGCAGTTCCTCAAAGATCACAAAGCTGGCGAAGCTTTTGAAAATGCTGAAACTGTAAACGTTCCTCATACTTGGAATAACATCGATGGCCAGGATGGCGGAAACGACTACTGGCGTGGTACAAGCACATACCGTAAAACGCTGAAAAATCCAGGACTGGCTGCAGACGAAGAGCTCTGGCTGGAAATCAACGGTGCTAACTCCACAAGCCGTGTTCTGTTCAATGGAAAAGAACTGGCAAAACACGATGGTGGTTATTCGACCTATCGTGTCAATCTGACTGACGAACTTATCGATGGCGATAATGTTCTGGAAGTAGAAGTAGACAACTCCCCCAATGATCACGTCTATCCGCAGCAGGCAGACTTCACATTCTATGGTGGTCTGTACCGTGATGTAAACCTGATCAAAGCCAACAAAGCACACTTCTCTTTAGGCTACTATGGCGGCCTGGGTCTGAAAGTGACTCCAACTGTCTTAGAAGACGGCAAGGGCTCTGTAAGAGTGGAAGCCTTTACAGAAAATGTAAAAGATGGCGACATTGTAGCGGTAACTCTGAAAAACAGACTTGGTGACGTTGTTGCCACAAAAGAAGCTGAAGTCAAAGACAACAAAGCAGATATGAGCTTTGATGTTGACAATATCCACCTGTGGGATGGTGTTGATGATCCATATCTGTACACCATCATTGCCCGACTGAAACAGAATGGCGAAGCGATTGATGAAGTTTCGACTAGAATCGGTTTCCGTACATTTGAAATCGACCCACAGAAAGGCTTCTTTTTGAACAGCCGTCCTTACCAGCTGGTTGGTACTGCCCGTCATCAGGACTGGCAGGGTCTTGGCAACGCCTTAACAAAGGAAAACCACGAAATCGATATGCAGAACCTGGTCGACATGGGTGCCAACACCATCCGTGGTGCTCATTACCAGCATGACCAGTACTGGTATGATTTATCTGACGAAAACGGTATGATCATGTGGGCTGAAATTCCATATATTTCCAAACACATGGCAAATCCTGCCGCAAACGAAAATACCAAAGAACAGATGCGTGAACTGGTTGTTCAGAACTACAACCACCCATCTATCGCTTTATGGAGCCTTTCCAATGAAATCTCCATTGGTGGTGAAAGCGAAGATCTGATTAGAAACCACAGAGAACTGAACGACCTCGTTCACTCTATGGACTCCACGCGTAAGACTGTAATGGCTCACGTCAACACCCTGGATCCAAACTCTGAACTCGTTCAGATTCCAGATGTTTCCAGCTACAACCTGTACTTCGGATGGTACTTAGGAAAACTGGATGACAACGATGAATTCTTCGATGAATTCCACGAACGTTTCCCGAACGTTGCAATCGGTCTTTCCGAATTCGGTGCAGACTGCAACCCTGCTTACCACTCTGAAAAACCAGGACGCGGCGACTACACAGAAGACTACCAGGCTCTTTACCATGAACATATCCTGAAAATGATCAAGGCCCGTCCATGGATCTGGGGAACTCACGTATGGAACGGCTTCGACTTCGCAGCCGATGCCCGCAACGAAGGCGGCAAACCAGGCCAGAACCAGAAAGGTCTGACTACATTCGATCGTAAGACCAAAAAAGATGGCTGGTACATCTATAAAGCTTACATGTCCAAAGATCCATTTGTTCATCTGACAAAGAAGAGATATGTAAACCGTGAAAACCCAATGACTGAAGTTAAGGTTTACTCCAATGAACCCGAAGTCACTCTGTATGTGGACGGCAAAAAATTAGAAACCAAGACTGGCGAATATGTCTTCACTTGGGAAGTGCCAATCTCTGGCCGCCACGAAATTAAGGCGGTTGGCACCAAACCAGAAATCTGCGACGAAATGGTGATCCAGAAAGTCGACGAAAAAGATCCTGACTACATCGTAGAAGGCGGAAGTGTCCACAACTGGTTCACTGACGGTATCGAAAAAGAAGGCTTCCTGTCCATCATGGATACATTTGGCGATGTGCTCAAGAGCAAAGAAGCAGCAGCAATCCTGATGCCAGTTCTCGAAGGCATGGGCAGCCTGTTAGGTCCAAGAGATGAAGATTCCGGCAAGACTCCAGAAGAGCTGGCAGAAGAAAAACAGAAAATGGCTCAGATGATGATGAAATTCCCTGTTGAAACGGCTCTGCGCATGTCTGGCGCCATGAAACCAGAAGAAATTGTTGAACTGAACAAAATGCTCAACAAGATCCCTAGATAATTCTGGAGATAATTCTGGCTTTTCCAAAGATTTCTGAAACTTAAGCAAAATATTCCAGTTAGAGGCTATATCTTATTTAAATAAAGTAGATATAGCCTCTTTTTGTATTGGTTGAATACTGTTTTTACTTTTGCAGACCTCATTTTTCTCTTTATGATTTTAAAAACTGGCAAAACCTGTTTGATCAATGACTTGTTCAGGACAAGCCATTCAAAGAAGACAAACAGGGAAAAATACTTGTCATATTCTGTACAATGGAACTTACAGACTGATCCCAGATCTTGATCTGAAAGCTGTCATCGGCCGATCGATGTATATCCATCTCTATGAAGCCGATTTACAGAGAGATATGCAGAGAGCAGATAAATATCAGGCAGTAGATAAATATATGGAAAGGCAAACTGAGATTCAGAATCGAGCAGCAGCAGGAGTGATGCGATTTTCTTTGCCTGTTTTTGTTGAATCAGAAACTTCCGATCTATCCTGAAGAAGACAATCCTGAGCTTAGAGATCACTTCGGGATCAGTTGAGTTGAAAAAGAAAAGAAAGGGTGGGATTCATTTTGAAATCATCTGTACTGGAGCAGGGCAAAGGCCTGCGAAAGTATTTTATCTGGGCTTTGGTCTTCATCACGATCGAGACCAGTTTTGAGGTCATTATTCCATATTTAATGTCGGACATTATTGATGTGGGTATTGTCAATCGGGATACGTCGGTCTTTATCAACCGGGGACTATGGATGGTGGCTTGTGCGATTGGATCATTTGTATTCGGTCTGCTGTATGCCAAGTTTGCAGCCAAGGCTAGTGCGCGCTTTGCGCAGAAAATCCGGCGCGCTCAGTTTGAGAAGATTGAAGGGTTTTCATTTGAAAATATCGACCACTTTGAATCTTCAGGTCTCATTACCCGGATGACCAGTGATGTCATCGTTTTGCAAAACACAATCACCAATGGCATAAGGCCGCTGGCCCGTGGCCCGTTAATGCTGGTGCTGGGCATCATTATGTGTATTGCGATTAACCCGACGCTTTCTTTGATCTTCTTTTGCGTTTTTCCGGTTGTGATTCTGGTCATGGTCTGGATCGTTTCAAAAGTTGCCCCACAATATCGGTTGATTCAGAAAACTGTCGATACGTTGAATGGTGTCGTGGAAGAGAACCTGGTCGCCATCCGGCTGGTGAAGTCGTTTGTGCGCAAGGACTATGAAGTCAATCGGTTTGACGAGGTCAATGAACAACTGGCCGCATTAAATGAGAAGACCAACCACTATGCTTTTTTGAACCTGCCGGTTTTCCAGGGATCAATGTATACGGTCATTGTTTTACTGCTGATGATTGGTTCGCAGATGATCGTCCAGAATACGATTCAGGTTGGCCAGCTGACCGGGATTTTGTCCTATGTGTTGCAGATCATGAACTCCTTTATCATGATGTCCAATGTTTTTCTGCTTCTGACGCGTTCGATCGCTTCAGTCAACCGAATTGAAGAAGTCTTTGATGAAAAGCCGACCATGGTTCTGCCAAGACATGGCAAGGAAGTCAAAGACGGATCCATTGTATTCGATCATGTTTCCATGAAGTATTCCAAGGAAGCCAAGGAAGATGTCCTCAGTGATATCTGTCTTGAAATTCCATCTGGCACAAGGGTAGGGATTCTCGGAGCCACCGGCTCCGCAAAATCATCGCTCGCAATGCTGATTCCAAGACTGTATGATCTTTCGTCCGGCAATCTGATCGTCGGCGGCGAAAACATCAAGGATCTGGATCTGGTCAAACTGCGGGATGCGATCGGGATGGTTTTACAGAAAAATGTCCTGTTTTCTGGAACTGTACGGGATAACCTGAAATGGGGGAATCCTCAAGCTTCCGATGAAGAAATTCTCAAAGCCATTGATATGGCAGGCGCAAGAGAACTGATTGAACGCCTGCCTGGTGGTCTGGATATGGAACTGGGCCAGCAGGGGGTCAATGTTTCAGGTGGTCAGAAACAGCGCTTATGTATTGCCAGGGCCCTGCTGAAAAAACCAAAAATCTTGATTTTTGATGACTCGACTTCAGCAGTCGATACCAAAACAGATGCCAGAATCCGCAATAACCTCGCTTCGATTGAAGATCTGACTCAGATCATCATTGCTCAGCGCATCTCCTCAATCCGGCACTGTGATCTGATTGTTGTGATGGATCAGGGCAAGGTTCTCCAGACCGGAACGCATGAAGAACTGCTCAAGACCAGTCCGATTTATCAGGAGATTTATGAATCCCAGCAGGGAGGTGGCAGCAATGACAACTAAAGCGGACCAGCCAAAGAATAAAGCAGTCAGCCAGAGCCGCCGTAAGACCTTTGGAAAACTGCTTTCCTACATGGGCAACCATAAGTTTGAATTTTTGTTCGTTGGCATTCTGGTTACGATCTCGGGTCTTGCCAATCTGATTGGCACCTATATGATCCGCCCTGTCGTCAATGCGGCAGATGCCAGACAGATGCATACGCTGTCAGTTTTGTTGATTGTTACGGCTGTCATTTATGTTTGTGGTGTTCTCAGTGCCTGGGGATATACCCAGATCATGGCCAGAGGGGCCCAGCAGGTGACCAGAGAAATCCGGCATGATCTGTTCGAGAAAATGGAAGGCCTGCCGCTGCAGATCTTTGATACGACCAAGTTTGGCGATTTGATGGCACGCTTTACCAGTGACGTCGATACGGTCAGTGATGCGTTGAATAACTCGTTTGCTTCTGTCATTCAAAACTTTATTCAGGCAGCGGGCACGTTAGTCGTATTGTTTATCCTCAACTGGCAGCTGACACTCATTGTGGCTGCTTTCTATCTGATGATGATTGCCTATGTCCTGATTGCCTCGAAAATCAGCCGCCGCTATTTCAGGGACCAGCAGCATTTCATTGGAGCGCTGAATGGATTTGTGGAGGAGGCCATTTCGGGTCTTCGCGTCATCAAAGTTTTTAACCATGAAAAAGCTAGCATGAAAGAATTTGAAGCTTACGATGAACGCCTCGAACACGCCTCAGAGCGGGCGCTGTCGTATTCGCAGACCATGGTTCCGGTGATCGTTTCCTTTTCATATACCAACTATGCGATCGTGGCGGTTGTCGGCGGCTATATGGTTTTAAATGGGCTGAGTGATGTGGGTTCGCTGGCAAGCTATCTGGTCTTCGTCCGACAGGCGGCTGCCCCGATTAACCAGTTTGTCCAGCAGGCTACTATGCTTCTGTCTGCTTTGTCGGGGGCTGAGCGAATCTTCAGTTTCATGGAAAATCCAGATGAAACCGATGAAGGGAAAGTTACACTGGCTTATGGCGTTAAAGATCCAGAAACCGGTAAATGGACGGAAAGTTCCATTCCAGCTGATGGCTGGGTGTGGAAACATCCAAGATCAGATGGAACCTGCGAATACGTTCCACTTGAAGGGGATGTTCGTTTTGAAGATGTCAATTTCAGTTATGTCCCGGATAAACAGATCCTTTACGATTTGAATCTGTACGCCAAACCAGGGCAGACCATTGCCCTGGTCGGCAGCACGGGAGCGGGCAAAACAACAATTACCAATCTGCTCAACCGGTTTTATGAACTGGATTCCGGAAGCATTCTATATGATGGCATTGATATCAAGCTGATTTCCAAAGACGACCTGCGCCGCTCTCTGGCGATGGTTTTGCAAGATACGCATCTGTTTGCGGGAACGATCATTGATAACATCCGGTATGGAAACCTCAATGCCAGTGATGAGGAATGTATCGCTGCAGCCAAACTGGCCAATGCGGATTCTTTTATCCGTCGTCTGCCGGAAGGCTATCAGACCCAGATTTCATCCGATGGAGCCAGTCTTTCCCAGGGGCAGCGCCAGCTTTTATCCATTGCCCGGGCAGCGGTAGCCAATCCGCCGGTTCTGGTTCTCGATGAAGCCACATCCAGCATCGATACCCGAACGGAAAAACTGATCGAAAGCGGCATGAAGAAGCTGATGAATGATCGCACAACCTTTGTCATTGCACATCGGCTTTCCACGGTACGTAATGCTGACTGCATTATTGTTCTCGATCAGGGCCGTATTGTAGAGCGGGGAAGCCATGATGAACTACTGAAGAAAAACGGCTTCTATGCGCAGTTGTATAACGGAATGTTCGAGCTGAGCTGACAAGATTTCCATTAGGCTCAGCCAGGCGAAGGTTTATGGCAAATCCCTATCCCAAACGTAGATCCGATGATTTGGCACTCAGAAAAATGAGTGCCTTTTTTGCGTTCAGACCAAATCTTTGCAGGGTAATTCCAGCTACAGAAGGTTCTGGATGATCAGAAAACGAGTGTCAGCGAGAACCAGGAGCAAGGCGATTCAGCCAAAGAAAAAGGCTTCGCCACGATGACGAAACCTTTTCAGTTCATGAACTTGAATTCAGAAAGCCAATGGATTAAATCCAGGTGACCTTGCTTTCCTGGTTGTTGCGCACCTTTTCAATGTTGGAACGATGACGATAGATAATCAGAATCGTCAGTGCCCAGGAGCAGAGAATCAGCATATAATTCTCCCAGTTTCCGCCCCAGTTCATCGACAGGATCTGGAGAGAACTGAACACAGCAGCACAGATGGAGGCCACTGAAACCATCTTATACAGATACAGGACAATAAAAAACATCAGCACGGGAGCAATGAAATAAAACGGATTGGCGAATACAAAAATCGACATTCCCAATAAAAAACCGTACATGCTGGCAACCGCTTTGCCGCCTTTGAAATGGGCAAAGATTGGATAACAATGGCCCAGACAACAAAGAAAGCCAGAAAGCATGCCGCAAAGCGGAGAGACAAGCGAGCCAAACCAGATTGCCAGCACGACCTTTAAAGCATCCAGGACAATGACACTGACGCCAGCTTTTTTTCCAAGAACTCTTCCGGCATTGGTTCCGCCTGGATTTCCAGAACCATACTGCCGCAGATCTTTTTTATAGAAAACTCTGGCAATGACTAGCGCAAACGGAATCGATCCTAAAAGATATCCGGTGATACAGGATAAGATAAACCATAAACTATTCATTCGATAGGCAAGGATACCCCATCCAAATTGCTATGCAGTCTGGGTGGGGAGGAATTGCCGCACCTCCGTTTCTTTGATGTATCCATCTGCTCTTTCCAGAAGAGTCAGTTTCCTCATTGATGCAGATTTATGGATTGTTTCTCCAAAAATGGTTTTCAGGACAAAATATCCAGTGGCTCTGCTTCCAGTAATGAAACACTTCTGTCCCTAGTACAGAACCTTATCAAAAAGACAGAAGCCGTCAACCAGATGCGGGGCCTGGTTGCTTTTACGTACATGTCCTTTACTGAAATTGAATTTATGAATCTGTCTGTTATGTCTTCGGATCTTTTTAAGATACAGGCATTGTTCTAATGGTTTAGCGTTCAAGTTGCCTGCGATGCAATAAGCATCGTTATAGTGTTCTTTAGCCAGCCCAAGCTCGATCCTTTTATTCTTTGTCAGATAGCCATAGGTATTGACTACTTCAATCTTGGTATTGGCTTTTTTTAACCGTTCTAACAGTGTGTTGTGCATAATGCCCATAAAGGCGGCATCCCGATACGACTCAGCTCGCTCAGGAAGCTTAAAATCCTTTGGTCCTTGAATCTCTCCAGCCTTGATTTTTGCATGGTATTCCTTATGGCAGGTTTCACATAACGTAATCAGGTTGGAAGGTGAGTTTCCGCCAGTCTTTCGGCTTTCAGTGTGATGAACATTCAGGATTGGATCTTTCTTTTTGCCATGACAGTGCTGGCATTCGTGATTATCGCGACACAGGACGTATTCACGAACATTCCAGAAACCGGTCTGTTCCCCCTGCTGGTATTCAATACCGCTGATGTCAGGGTTTTTCAGCTTCTGCGTATCAAAGGAGGCTGTTTCCACCACGATCTTTGTTACGGGCAGAATTTTCTGAACTGCCGCAATCCGATTAAGATGCGTGTCAATTTTATGCTCAACAGAGGGAGCGAGCCATCCTTTTTGTTTAGACTGAACCTGGTTTTGTTGAGATCTGGCCCGGTTTTTAAATCTGGGGGCTCTGTATCTTGTCTTCCGGTGTCTTCTTGCTTGGCGGGCTTCTTTTCTTGTGGAGATCAGCTCAGGAATATCTGTTCTGCACTCGACATCCCAGGCAAGAAGTTCTTTTGTCTCACTCGAAGCACTAAGACCAATGTGTTTGGAACCAGCGTCCACTCCAAGAGTGACAGTAAGAGGTATATCTTGTTGAATCATATAAAAGCTGGATGGTAAAGGGAGTTTTCTTTACCACTCTGGCTTTCTTTTCTTTTAAAAGGCGGCGAACCTTGCCATGCCTTTCGGTTGGCATTAAGGGTTTACCATCGATATCTAATACATAAACCATCGTTTTACCCCCAGGGTAATAAATCTTCTCTGGACAAAAAAGCATCCTTTGAAGTGTATGAAGCATCAGCCTTCGCCAATGTTATAAGAGGTTTGTTGATATGCACACTGCGCCTGACCTTAGCGCTGTTTAATGCAGATCCACAGAATCCGGAATTAGGCTGAACGTTCCGGAGTGCCTGTTTAGACCTGTGAAAGGTCGATTCTCAAATAACGTAGTCAGTTAAGACCAAGGCTAGCCAATCGGCTTGAATAAAGGCATTTTAAAGCCTTGTTTTCAAGCCCCATCCAAATTGTTTACAGTTTGGGTGGGGTCATTGACACAAGCACATCCTCTTAACGAATCTATTTTATCAGGGAATCCAGATTCACGTTCAGTTACTCTGGACAAATACAGTCAGCTGACCAATTCTGAAAGCGATTACCAAAGATCTCATTCATCTGGATTTGCGAAAAGAAAGCTGGAAGCCAAAACAGTCCTGATTCAGGGAATACTTTCCATCCAAAAGACGGATCGATCACATTCTGGTACTACTGGCGCTGCCCGCTTAAAATTCAGGTTCTGCTTCATGCGTAATTTTCTTATAATGAAAGAAAACACTCATAAAAAACATTCAAATTGATGCCGGATATCCGCATCCGTGAAAGGTCGAGGCTCTGCATCTGCCGGCTGGTGGGTCCGCTTCGCAACGAAACAGGCACGGACCAGCGGATTTTGAAATTTGAAGTTTGAAAGGAGAAGAGAATGCCAGAAGCCATTTTTGTTCGTCATGGACACACCGAATCAACAATTGAGGGAATCAAAGGTCGAAGCGATGTCAGTTTGTCTGAGGAAGGCATGAAAGAAATGTTAATGACTGGCCTTTTATTATCAACCCAGCCCCCGCTTCCAGACCGGATTGTGGCCAGTCCGCTGATCCGGGCCAGACAGAGTGCACAGATCATCAACAGTGTTTACAAAAATTCGCTGCCTATGGAGGTTTCTGAAGATGTGAACGAGCTGGATGTGGGAGACTGGACAGGAAAAGCTAAAGCGCTGGCGTTTCAGGAATATGAAGAAAACTGGCAGGCCATGCATGCCGAATCTTTTGAATCTGCTCAAAAACGAATTGTTCGGGAACTTGAACGACTGGCCCAAACCGGCAGCCAAAAAAACATTGTCCTTTCCCATTCCATCCTGATGACT
The DNA here is from genome assembly GCF_034745455.1 of Allobaculum sp. JKK-2023. NCBI lineage: Bacteria > Bacillati > Bacillota > Erysipelotrichia > Erysipelotrichales > Erysipelotrichaceae > Allobaculum > Allobaculum sp. JKK-2023. Next base: position 3,338,016 of record NZ_JAYERV010000003.1, read on the forward strand.
TTGCTTTATGCCATGCTACCCAAAGCGGAAGGGCTGCCGGAAATGATTCCGATGATGAATGGTTGCGGTTTTGTGGTCAGCCTTGAACCTGTCTTTCAGGTGACAGCCCTTTTTCCGGATGGAATTCTGGAAGAGATGAAGGAAATGGATCTTGTCTGAACGTTTTGCAGCGCAATTTGGTTTTATATTTGGTTTTATATTTGGTTTTATATTTGGTTTTATATTTGGTTTTATATTTGGTTTTATATTTGGTTTTATATTTGGTTTTATATTTGGTTTTATATTTGGTTTTATATTTGGTTTTATATTTGGTTTTATATTTGGTTTTATATTTGGTTTTATATTTGGTTTTATATTTGGTTTTATATTTGGTTTTATATTTGGTTTTATATTTGGTTTTATATTTGGTTTTATATTTGGTTTTATATTTGGTTTTATATTGCCAGGCATACATTTGTAAATCTGGAACAGTCTGAAACAGTCTGGAGCTCTTGCAAGATCAAGAATGAACAGGTAACAGAAACGAGTATAGGCATCAAGCCTTTGAATTTTTGCCAGCTTCTTCTTTGGAGACAAAAGAAGAAGCTTGAATACCACCGGCAATCCCGGTCTGTTCGGTTTTCAGCTGTTTTGAAAATCAGACAGAAAACGAATTTCAGCCCAATCAAAACAATAAAGACCGATCTGAACCAGACAGATCGGTCTTTGCTTTATTGGCTGTCAAAATGGAGTCAGGATGGTAATGGCTTCTACAGTAAGGAGAAACCAAAAACAGTCAGTCCGGACAGGGCCAGCGTGCAAAGTCTGGCGAGAATCATACGTTTTGCCATTGTCTTGTGTTCCTTTCCAAATCCTGCTTTTAAATCAGGCGGGTGTATTTCATTTATGCGAATTGATCTGACTTGTCTGTTCTTTGTTTTGATTGCATGTCAGGATCAATGGATTGTCATAATACAGACAGAGATATGAATCGAAGAGAAGAAACAACCGGTCGGTGAACTTCGAAAGGCCAGAAAATTGAAAGGAGTACTGCGAGACCATCACCAGAAAAAAGGTGCTGGTATCAAGAATGCAGGAAGAAAACAAAGAGACTGGTTGTCTTTATGCGATTCTGAATGGATCTCTGTCTGATTGAATGTCTGTATTATAGTTAGTTTAAACTAACTTAGCAAGTGGAAGGAGCAATTTTTTTAAAAAAGGAAACGGCCTTTTCCTGGCAAAGTCTGAAGCTGAAGACTACAAAGCAAAGCCATGAAAAAACCAGTGGGAAATCCACTGGTACAGTGTGAGACGACATTGGGTTTGGAACCCTCAGTTGTCAGAAGAATTCTGGGAAGATTTAGAATTGGAATCGTTTTTGGGCTTAAAGAGCGCATTGCCCGTTTTGGTGACGATATTGTTGATGGTGCAGACCAGGCCGGATCCCCAGTCGGTTTCCGGAAGCTTGGTAGAAGCCTGGTCAATTTCAGTCAGCTGCTCCGCAAGCTCTTTTGGGAAAGGAAGCCGTTCATTGTGTCTGAGAATTTCATTGTCCCGATGCTGGGATTCCAGGGCCTCATCAATAGACTGCAGATTTAAGGCAAGATCTTTTAAAGCGGCTTTCTTGGTATTGATGGTGCTGATGGTGTGCTGAATCTGAAAATAGCGCAGCCATTTCTGGAAAAAAGATCTTTCCTGATCGAGATTATGGCGGTATTCTTTCAGTTTTTTTTCGTTCTTTTCAATGGCTTTACTGGTTCCTTCAATCGCATTGATAGTATCTGTTCGTGCGTATTCCAGCATCAGCCCACCTTCTTTCTGACAACATATATACGAATCAAATCGTACGAACTGTTCGAAATCTATACTCAGTCCATTTTCAGTGTACATCATCTGGCTGATCAGACGGTTTGAAAATAACCCAAAAGCAGGCAGGATCTTCGAAAAGCGGATACAAAACATAAAAGCGGGCCAGAATTTGAACACAATGAAAAGAATGACCAGAAAAATGGATACCAAAGATAATTCTTTGCTTTCTGGTTCGAAAACGATCTGCCTTCTGGCTGGCATTGAGTCCATCATGGATTCGTTTCTGCCTTTGATTGATCAGGTTGTCAGGTGTCTGCTTTTGGTGAAGCCAAAAAGATATGTCAAAATAAAACCAAGATCTGGAGGCGTTTTTATGAATTGTCCTGTAGCAAAGCTTTGTGGAGGATGCGAACTGCTCAAAGTATCGTATGCAAAGCAAGGTGAAATGAAACAGCAGCAAGTACAGAAACTGGTCGATGAGGCCAAACTGAAAATTGAAGTCCAGCCAGTCCATATGGCTCAGAGCGCAATTGGATACCGCAATAAAGTCATTTATGGATTTGCCAAAGATAAAGATAAAAAAGTATACAGCGGCCTGTATGCACCAAAATCTCACCGCGTTATCAATACGAAAGGCTGCAAAATGCAGCCTGATCTGGTTAATGAAATTCTTGAATACATTACCCATCTGGTAGACTCCATGAAGATCCAGCTTTATTCTCCGAAAACTGGAACCGGACTTCTTCGTCATGTTCTGATCCGGTACGCGAAAGCAACAGATCAGGTCATGGTTGTCTTTGTCACTTCAACCCGTGAATTTCCATCCCGCAAAAACCTGGTCAATGCGTTACGTGAAAAGTTCCCGCAGATCAAAACCATTCTTCAGAATATTAATCCAAGAGATACTTCGATTGTTTTGCAGGATCAGACTCTGGTTTTATACGGCAATGGCACGATTACCGATAAACTTGCCGGACTGGATATCACCTTTACCGCTTCTTCGTTCTATCAGATTCATCATGACCAGTGCGAAGAACTGTACAGTCTGGCAAAATCCATGCTGGATTTAAAACCAGAGGATGAAGTCCTCGATACCTATTGCGGTGTCGGTACGATTGGTCTTTCCCTGGCCGACTCCTGTCGTATGGTTACTGGCGTTGAAATCAATAAAGAAGCTGTTGAAAACGCGCGCTTCAATGCAAAGCAGAACCATATTGATAACGTCCGGTTTGTCGCAATGGATTCCACCCGGTTTATGAAGGATGTGGCAAGAAACCATAAATCATACAATGCCATCATCCTGGACCCGCCCCGGGCAGGAACCACCCAGGAATTCATCACTTCGGCCTGCTCCTTGCATCCTGAAAAGATCCTGTACATCTCCTGCGATCCGACAACTCAGGTACGCGACCTGCGTCAGTTTGCCAGAGCCGGATATGAGACCAAGACAATGGAACTTGTCGACATGTTCCCCAATACAAGCCATGTTGAGAGTCTGTGTCTGCTGACACCAGCCAAAGGAAAACCGAAGACGTTTGAGAAGAAGAGTTCGTCAAAAGGCGTTCAGAAACCGAAAAAGGAACTGAATCCGTACGAAAAAGCCCTTCTGGAGCTGAAACAATCCAAGAAGAATAAGAAAAAGTAGCCAAAAGCAATCGCCCAGAGAAATCAAAATCTCTGGGCGATACTTTTTGATGATGTTCAATCCATACTGTTCAATAATCGAAAGCAGAAGGATTGGTTTGCTCCATAACTGGTTTACTCTTGTTTCGTAGGTCACCTTTCAAAATAGGATGCTATAAGCAACGGCATTGATCTTAATTAAATGATATAAGTAAAATTTGATTTGATTATTTAACTTCATCCCGGTAGAGTAAAGTCAAATATTGGCTTATGCTTGCTTTAAGTCATTCTGGATAAAGGAGGGCTTTATGAAGAATTCAGGCCATTGGCTGAAGATGTCACTTGTTGCTATTATTGCTTTTTCATGTATCGGTATTTGCTCAATTTTTGCCGCCGAAGCTCCCCAAACTGAGGGACAGTCCGAAAGTATGAACCAAGTAACTCAAATGGATGCTGAGAGTATCGATAGTGAGAATATCGATAGTGAGAATATCGATAGTGAGAATATCGATAGTGAGAATATCGATAGTGAGAATATCGATAGTGAGAATATCGATAGTGAGAATATCGATAGTGAAAATATCGATAGTGAAAATATCGATAGTGACAATCCTTTTGAGAACTTGAAGGCAACTGATAGTATTCTCCCTTTAGAAGATGGAGGATTTCTTATCGGCTCAGGTGAAGTACAAATATTTTCACTTGATGACCTGAATACGCCTATCGAAACGATTAACTTAGATTCAAATCCCAATATCGTCACGAAAGAAAAGGCTTATTCTCTTTTTATGGCTGAAAACGAAGAAGCAGCAGCTAGTTCTCAATAAGACATCATCGTACTAAGTTCTTCTAACTTCAAGGTCCAAAAGTCTGTAACGGAGAAATGATCAAAGAAGCAGAGTTTCATCAGGCGGTGATAGATGCCATCAACCGGTCAATCGGAAACAGGATAAAGTTTGAGGCTATTGCACTTCCGGTGGGCAAAACTGAACAGACTTGTTTTCGAAAACAGAGTATCCAAAATGACAAACTTCCTGTACTTTCGAGCTATGTCGAGAGTCTATGTCTTCTGATACCGGCAAAAGGAAAACCAAAGACTTTTGAGAAGAAGAGCCCATCCAAGGACATTCAGAAGCAGAAAAGGAACTGAATCCTTACGAAAAAGCCCTTCTGGAACTGAAACAGTCCAAAAAGAATAAGAAGAAGCAGAAGAAACAGCCACTCAGGACGACCAGCGTCCAGAGTGGCTGTTTGAGTTATGTGAGCGATGCCACGCTGGAAAGAAGCGGATGTACATAGATGTATGTATATACTGGTAGAGGTCAGGCTGTTCTGACTTTATTGCGGCCAAGAGGGAGTGGGGGCGCCTATGTGGTGTCTCATGGATGAAATAGACGATAAAACAGGAGGCGAACTTATGGAACTCAGTCCTTATAATCAAACTGCGATTTTTTACAATGCATTGAAGTTAAAGAATGCAAAGATTCTGGAAGAAGACGAAACAGGAATCATGATCCAGATTCATGACAGTCAAACAGCTCTGGTTCTGCAATCCAATCTGGAAACAGCGAAAATCTGGTTGGACAAACATCCGCCCTGCTCGTTTGATCTGATTTCTCTTTATGGAGATGCGCTTTGTGATCTGTTTTATAGGATTTATGTGATGCAAAGAAATCGCGGCCACAATGAGGAAAAAGAACCTGACGAGTTGGATCGATTAGAACCGAGAGATCAACTGGATCCTGTAAATAAAAGGGATCACGGCACAAACCAGATTGACTTGATGAGCCAGAAGATAACAAGGCTCTTTGGCAAAAGCAAGCTTTTTGTCTGGCCTGAAAATCAAAAAGCAGAATTTGGTGACTTTTCTTTGACATTCAAAACGGCAGGTCTTTCAGATTTTTCATGGATTCGAAGTCATTATGATCTGGTCAGTGACGATGAATTGAAAGAAGATCTTGAAGATGGCCGGCTTTTCATTGGATATTGGAATGGCCAGCCCATAGGATTTGCGGGAATGCATCCGGAAGGAAGTATGGGACTTCTGGAGATCCTGCCAAAATATCGAAAACAGGGTTTTGGCAAGCAGATGGAAGAATATCTGATTCGACAACTGGTCGAACATCATCTGGCCGCCTGTTGTGAAGTCTTCTGTGATAATTTTATTTCGATTGCTCTGCAAAAGAAACTTGGATTAAAAGAAGCGTCAGAAAACTGTTACTGGATTGAGCTCGAATCTGAGTCATAAACCATAGGATCAAGTTGTATTTTCCAGGTCCGGATTTAAATAAAATGGCAGATTTCTATGAAAAAAGCTGCATTTCAGAGCCGCTAAATCCTTGAAGTGTGAAGAGCCGTATATCTGCTTGTCTTTTAGAAAAACGGCTTTTCCGAAAAGAATGATGATTTGCCAGCCCCGGTTTAGGCAACAGATGGTTGCTTGCGGGGCAGGAAGATCTTTGCGAAACTTTTGTTGAGAAACGAGGGAGTGCAATGAGTACTGGAAAAATTATAAAAGCGCTGCGTGAAGCGTGCTTGATGACGCAAAGTGAGCTGGCTGATCAGCTTCATGTAACAAGGCAGGCTGTTTCGAGATGGGAAAACGGTGAAACTACACCTGGAAGTGATCTTCTGCTTGCGATGTCGGAAACGTTTGGAGTATCGGTCGATCAGATTCTCGACTCAAAACAGATTCGATATTGTGAGTGCTGCGGAATGCCGATTGAAACTTCGATCATGGGCAAGGATAAAAAAGGGAAGATTGATCCGCGCTACTGTAAATGGTGTCTTGAAGACGGAAAATTTATTTATACCGATAAGGAGCAGATGCTCGATTTCCTGGTTGCAAATGTTCCTCATCCAGACCTGAATGATGAAGAGGCAAGACGTTTTTTCCAGTCTGAGCTTCAAAAACTGCCATATTGGCAAAATAAGATGGCCTGACCAGCATGGCTCCAGTTTTGAATGCTTGCAGAAATAGATACAGGAATTCAAGATTATCCGGTTTCACTTCATGAAATTTCCTGGACCCAGACGCAAAGGATCGAAACGCCAAAACAAAACCGCCGCATTCCAGGCTGACTGGAGGATGCGGCGGTTTTTGAATGCTGAATTTTGATTCCTGGATCAGGAGATATGGAGAATCTGGATCAGAAAGATCCAGGCAAGTCCATAGTAAGTAATGACGCCCACCATATCATTGACGGTTGTAATCAATGGTCCAGAGGCAACGGCCGGGTCAACGCCGATTCGTTTGAAGAACAGCGGGATAGCTGTACCGGTCAGCGAAGAGATAATCATCGACAGCCACAAAGCGATACCAATGCAAAGCGAAATCGCATAAGATTCACTCCAGCCGTACGGTTTGACCAGATGAATATAGAGGCCTAAGAACGCAAAGGCTAACAGGCCGATCAAAAGACCGTTCACAAAACCGACACGGACTTCTTTCCAGACCAGATACAGCTTCTGTTTGCGGGTTAAAGAATCATCCATTAACACGCGGATGGCAACGGCAAGGGATTGGGTACCGGCGTTACCAGCCATACCTAAAATCAGAGACTGGAAAGCCATGACGATGGTCAGTTTGGCAACTACACCTTCAAACAGGGAAACAACCGTGGATACCAGCAGGCCTAAAACCAGCAAGACTAAAAGCCAGGGCAGACGTTTTTTCAAAGACTGGAACAGCGTTTCTTCCAGATCTTCTTCGGCAACCAGACCGGCGAGTTTCGCATAGTCTTCACCCATTTCTTCATCCATAACTTCCAGCAGGTCCTGAGAAGTGATGACACCTAGCAGAAGGTTATCGTTGTTCAGGACAGGAATGGAGTCTTCGTTATAGTCTTTTAACTCTTCGACGACTTTGTCGATGGGCTCGTTGGCATAAACATAAGGATAGCTGGTGGCAATGATCTCTTCTAAAGCTGTATCCGCTCTGGAGATGATCAGATCTTTTAAATTGACAGCACCATAATACATTCCATTTTCGTCATGGACATAGATGGTTGTGATGTTGTCATTTTCCGGCGCCTGTGCGATCAGGTCTTTCATGGCCTGTCGCACGGTGACTCCTTTTGGAACTTCAATATAATTGGTCGTCATCTTCGAACCGATTTCATCTTCATCATAGGAGAAGATGACCGCAATCTGTTTGCGGACTTCAGGTTCAAGCAGTTCGAGGATGATTTCCCGTTTTTCTTTATCAAATTCTTTTAGAAGATCAGCTGCTTTATCGGTTTCCATCTCGTTGAGGATCGCGATGATCTTGCGGATGTTCATCTCGTTTAAAAAGCGGGCCTGGTCTTCTTCGTCCATATATTCAATGATTTCTGTCAGGCGTTCGGTATCAAGCATTTTATACAGCTTTTCCCGCTCAAAGGGAGTCAGGCTTTCAAAGGCATCGGCGATATCGTTGGCATGATAGTCATCAAGCTTTTCACGCAGAAGCTTTGGGGAATTAATCGAACGGATCAGTTTTAGAATCTGGTCTTCGTAATGAGGACGGGAATGAACGATTTCTTCCTGGACCACTTCTGTTTCCTGGACAGGGTTTGTGTTGTTTTCATCCATACAGACATCCTCCTTTTCAGATATGCAGCATCTGGATCAGAAACAGCCAGATCATCGAATAATAGGTGGTTGCACCAATCAAGTCGTTAAGCGTTGTGATTAATGGTCCGGAGGCAGCAGCCGGGTCAATTTTCATTGCGGACAGGGCGATTGGGATGGCGGTACCGGTAAATGAAGAAATAATCATTGCAGTGACCATCGCCAGACCGATACATAACGCAATCGCAGCGGCCTGCACCCAGTCATAACCGGAAAAGAAGCGGATGAAAAAGGTCAGCACCACAGCAGATCCCGTGCCAATGATCAGACCATTGACAAGACCCGCACGTACTTCTTTGATCATCAGTTTCAGGCGCTGCTTGTGCGTGACATCTGGATCGGCAAGAACGCGGATCGAAACGGCAAGGGACTGGGTACCGACGTTACCGGACATATCCAGAATCAAGGACTGGAAAACAACCGCAACAGTCAGCTTGGCCACAACGCTTTCAAACATGGAAATGACGGCGGAAACGAGTAAAGATAAAAACAACAGCAAAACCAGCCATGGCGTTCGTTTCATAATCGAACGGAAGACGGTCTCTTTTAAATCTTCTTCGGCAGAAAGACCCGCAAATTTGACGTAGTCTTCGGCCATTTCCTTATCAAACAACTGGAGCAGCCGCGGCTTGGTAATAATGCCTTCAATCTGGTTATCGTTGTTCAAAACAGGAATGGAATCTTCATCGTAATCTTTGAGGTCTTCCATCAAAGAATCGATGGTTTCATTGGCATACACAATCGGAAAGTTAATCTGGATGATCTCTTCCAGATCAGTATCCGCGCGGGCCGCAAATAGATCCTGAATATGGATCGCACCATAATACAGGCTGTTTTCATCGACCACATACAAAACTGAGATGTTATCGGTGTCACTTTCTCTGGCCTGATCGCGCAGCGAGCGCATAGTTTCTTTAATATTGTAGGAACGAGGGATTTCAATGAAATCCGTAGACATCTTCGAACCGATTTCTTCATCGCTGTAGGCATAGATGCGTTTCAGGTTTCGTCTTGTTTCCGCATCGAGCAGTTCGAAAATAACTTCGCGGCGGGTTTTGCTGATTCGCTTCAAAATCCGCCCAGCATCCTGGGGTTCCATTTCGGCCAGGATGGACAGTGTCTTTTTAATATTGATGGAGTTCAGGTAGCCGGCCTGTTCTTCTTCATCTAAGTAGGGAATGATTTCAGCCAGCCGGTCCGCATCGAGCAGCTTGAACAGCTTTTCTCGAGCAGCCGGATCCAGTCTGGTAAACGCATCCGCTATATCGTTTGCATGATAGTCTTCGAGTTCATCGCGCAGCGCTTTTGGGGAAAGAGCTTTGCTGATGAGCTCAAGAATCTGATTCTCGTAATCCGGGCGCTGCTGGTTTCCATTTGGCATTGGGCTGGAAACAGCAGTGTTTTGAATCTCGCTCATTTCTTCCTCCTTTGGGGCAGAAGAAAAGAATCATGAGAAGTAAGTCATGAAGTCTGCCCCGTCTGTTCAATCACGTCCGGAGCCGGGTCATCATTTGTCATTCGGGGTCACCTCACATTCTGTATCATTATAATCCTGAAATCTGGTCAGTTGTCTGCTTTTGCCGAGGTCGACAAGATATGTAACAATGGAGCAAAGTTCTGAAGGGATTGTCGTGAATTATCCAGTCGCAACACGCTGCAAAAAAAGGCGAACTGCAAAAGTTTTCCTATGTCCATCAAGACGAACAGAAGCAAAAAACGTCCAGAAACTGATCGATAATCCAACCTGGGCAATTATGAGCAACGATAAATGAGAAAAACCTCATACTTCGTTCGAAACAGCCGCTTCCGTGTTTTATGGCTTTGATTCCCTAATACTTCCGGATCGTGATCAATCCACTTTGGTAGAAGAGTGTTTTTCATCAGGAGAAGAGCTTTCAAAACAGGGAATATTCGATATATCATGGATTACATAAAGGATGTAATGCAGAATACTGTGAACTCTGATGGCAGGTTCTATGAGAGCAGCATCTCAGAGAAAAAAACCAAGCTGGCCTGCTGGCATAGTAGAATGGCTGGCAGCTGACTATTGGAATTTCGTGGAAGAGATTTCTCTGCCAGCGATTGTGGAGGAATCGATTATTTCATCCCGATGCAGATTTCGGGTTTCACCTTGCAATTAAAAAAGCGGATTGCCAAAAGGAGACTTCATTATGATCAAGGCAGCAATTTTTGATTTTGATGGTTTGCTCGTCGATACAGAGATACTTTCTTTAAAAATCTACCAAAACATCCTGGCAGAATACCAGATTCCATTTTCCAGGCAAGAGTATTCACAAAATTACAGCGGATGTACGGAAGTGCAGAATATCAGGCGCCTGCTTCAGACTTATGCCCTGCCGCTGAGTTCTGAAGAGTGCCTTGATCGAGTTCTCTTCGAAGAAAAAACTCTGATCGGACAGGGCGTCAAACTGAAAGAAGGCGCAAAAGAATTGCTCTCTTGGCTGAAAAAACACGACGTGAAAATTGCCCTGGCCACTTCGAGCACCAGAGAGCGTGCTCTTTCAATTCTCGAAAGACACGGCATTCTTGATTATTTTGACGCTTTTGTCTTCAGTGAAGATGTCACCCATGGAAAGCCCAATCCAGAAGTATTTCTGGCCGCCTGCACAAAGCTTGCCGTAAAGCCGGAAGATGCCCTTGTATTTGAGGACAGTGAAAATGGAATTCAGGCAGCTTTAAATGCAGGTATTCCTGTTGTATGCGTGCCTGATATGAAAATGCCTTCCAATCTTCATCTGTCCAAGTGTGAGGCTGTCCTTTCTACGCTCAACGAAGCCATTGAAATTCTTGAATCTCCCGCATTGAAGAAACTGGATGCCCTTGACTGTAAATAGCAGGATTCATCATTTTGATTGTTTCTGCTTTTCAGCACTTTTTGAAATCAGAAGTCTTTCCTCTTTCAAAAGCTTTCTGTCAAACAACCAGGATTCCTTTTCCTTCTTTTCTGGGGCGCAGACCCTGAACAAATGCAGCATCAAATGCAGCATCAATTCCATCAGCGGCTTTTCGTAAAAAGTATCTGAATCCGGCTTTGGAACAGGGAGTGATTGAGAGGATAATTTCTGACAAGTAAAAAGCCTTATGGATTCTCATCAGCCTGAATAGATCCTTGTCTGAGACCAGCTGCTGTAACCGGGCAGAAACTGCAAGGAATACTCAATTCCTGCTGCTCTTTTTTAATCCCTCTCTATCTTGCACAACAAAGTCATCTGTTTCATTCAATCCTATCTGGCCAAATAGGAGACTTAACAAAATATAAATAGCCGATCATTTGATCTTTTCTGTTCAAAATGTGCGCTGTAAAGGGATTTTCTGATCGATTCATAGAAAGGATTTCTAAAGTGGTGTGCATAATATCCGTATCAATAGTAGAATAAGTGCATAAAACTAACTGTTATGGTTAGGTTTTTATGCGCTTTTTCTTTTCCTGAACCCACAGCAAATCTTTGTTTTCTGGCCATGTGTTTTGAATACATTCTGGCGTAGATCCGGCAGGGAACCGACAGAAAATAAGGAGACCATAGCCGGCCAAGCTGGATACGCCAGACAAAAGTGAGAAAAAGGTGAGAAAAAGGCGCAGGGGAGAAATGAATATGATGAGTAAAACGCATTTATGCATTGGTGCACTCAGTGCCCTGGTGCTTGCGCCCAATACCCCGGTCGGCTGTGCAGCGGCTGTTGCGGCCGGCGCGTTTGGGGGAGTTGCACCAGATGTAGATATTCTGAGCCTGGATCAGAAAAATGATGTTCTGGTCAGCCAGCTAACCGGACTGATTGCGGTGGCCTGTCTGCTGTATGCTTCGACTCTTTTCCATTTTGGGATTGGCCTGAACCCGGATGAAGAACAGCTCTGGATGGGAGCGGTCGGTTTTATGGCCCTGTATATTTTTGGAGCCTGGACCAGCCATCGATCTTTTACCCATTCCATTCTGGCTCTGTTTCTGTTTACGGTCTGCGTGCAGATGATCAGCCCAATGTTAGCTGTTTATTTTGCGATGGGCTATCTTTCCCATCTGCTGCTGGATCTTCTGAATCGAAAAGGGATGAGGTTGTTCTATCCGCTTCGTTCGCGGGTCTGCTTTCATCTTTGTTATGCCAAAGGATTTGCAAATTCTGCATTTCTGTATGCTGGAATGCTTCTGACACCCGTATTGATGCTGGTGAAAATTTTTGTCTGGTAAGTCTTTGGATTGGCAATAGAAAAGGAGAGAAGGAAAACGGAGAGAAAGAAAAAAGAGAGAAAGGAAAAGTCCCTGGAAGAACTTTGGAGGGATCAGCAGTCTCCATAGTGAAATCAGACAGAAAACCGGAAAAAACGATCTGATTTTTTGGATGGATCCTTTCATCGAAACTGTCTTATTCCAGGCAGCCTTCGATCCAAACCAGTCTTTCTGAGTTGTGTCCATGATCTTTGGCCAGATGCAGTGAAAAAAGGAAAGTCATGTCAGCAAGCGATCTTTTGCTGGCGCTCTAAAATAGAAGGGCAAGGAGGATTTTTATATGGAAGATACTCGCAGTGAACTTCATCGTTTATTAACCACAGAAAAACTCGAAGAGATCATTTCAATGACTGATCAGGTCATGGAAGCAAATTACAAAGCCATCAGTGAAAAAGCATCGGGTATGCCTGATGTTGAGACGTATCAAAGACTGCTCGACTACTGCTATCAGCAGGTAGGCCTGTATGTCGATAATCCTGACAATATGATGAAACTGCTCCAGCAGTCCACCAATATTCAGCCTGTCTACAATTCCATTGTCGAGACTGAAGAATTCAAGGAAATCTGCACCGAAGAATATAAAGGTTTCCCAAGAGTCATTGCCATGACCGTTCTGGCTGGCACAGAAGCAGCCGCGGCTCATGCCGCTTACCAGGTTTTGAAAGATGAATCTGAACCTGTTGCGGATTATCTGGATCACCTTGTCGATGTCTATCAGGGCTATGTGCGCGATGCCATTTCCTACGGCAAAGGCGAAAACAAGAACGTTGTCATGACTGGTCATAAACAGTAATTCTGTTTTTGATCCTCAAAAGCTGAATCTTGCCTGCGGTCTTGAGGCAGGTAAAATGTCTGTATTGAAAACAATTGATTGATATTCCTTATGGTCTGTGAAAAAGCAGGCCATTTTTTCTTGTGTCAATCAAGCGATTTGTGATCTGAAGCAAATCCGAAAGGGAAAGAAGAAAACGTAAAAAGCGGGTTAAAGGAGAGGCGACTTTCTTTCAATTGTTTCATTTCACTTCTTTTATACTGTTTTTATTTATGAGAATAGAAAATTTATGTCAGGGAACAAAGACAGTATAAAGGGGGTCTTCTATCGGCATACTGTTTTGCATAAAGCACTATTCGAAAGAAAGTAAAAAATATTGTTAGTGCGGTCTATGCAGACAAAGGAGAAAACGTTTAGAAAATAACTCTCAGTACAAAAAAAGTAATCAAAGATGACCGGCTGGACGGAACCGGAAGATGAGGATCAGCCTGGAAAAGAAGAACTTTGATTTTCAATGTAAAGAAGACTGGATTCATTTGTTTCGGCTGCTGTACGTCACACAGAGTCAGAAAGAAAGAAAATCGGGGACTATTCTTGTCGGTTTTGAATGTTTATATTCTATTTAAAACGCTGACTTATGTTCTTAAGGACTTAAAAATTGAAAATAAGATTCATATTTAATCATAATTGTTTGATAAAAGAGTGTCGGGCGGCTTAGCTCTCAGATTTGTCAAAAAAATCAAGTAGCAACTTTGACTGGGAAAGATTATCATGGAGTTAAAGAACGAATAAAAGAAAAAAGGCAGTCCGCTTCTGGACTGGGTTAAGGAAGAATAAGTATGTTTAATGGTGAAAAATACCAACAACTGAAGGATTGGGCATTAACGTTCTCTGTCTGTATCCTTTGCGTTGTGATTACCGAAGCTTTAAGGATGTTTCATGCCCCGGACGAGCTGTTGTCCTGTCTGTATATTTTAGGTGTTGTTCTGATTTCTTATTGGGTGCAGGGCTATATTTATGGCGCGGCCGCCTCTCTTTTACTGGCGATTTCTTATTTCTATTTTATTTCTGCTCCTGCCATGTCTCTTGCCAAGCTCAATCCTTACCATCTGCTCACAACCGCTGTGATGCTGGTCATTTCGCTTCTGATCTCTTCAGTGACAAGCAGGCTCAAAACAGCAGAAATGCAGGCACGGCGGCGTGAAGAAAAAAGCCAGGTTCTCTATCATCTGACGAAAGATCTGGCTGGTGTTTCCTCTTTAGATGAAGTTGTTAACCTTACACTGGTCAATATCAGCAAGACCTTTCGCACAGACTGCCGGCTGCTTTTCTTTGATGAAGAAGGAATCCCTGAAAAACAGTTTGTACTTTATGAAAAAGGCGTTTTCAACCGGACCGTCCCAACAGACATGAATCGTACATTTGAAGAATACCAAGGGCAAAAACCTGAAGCGGGTTATTTTATTACACCGACTCAATATGAATGGCCATTCTATACTCCGCAGGGAAGAGTCTTTGGGGCAATTGCCATCCCGGCAACCAATGCCCAGAACTTTTTAAGTCAGGATTTTCGAACCATCAATACAATGATCGAAACAGCCGCAATTGTTATCGATAAAATTATCCTGGAAAACAGACAGGAAGAAAGCCGGATCGTTCTTTCTCAGGAACGCTACAAGACCAATCTGCTGCGTTCGATTTCTCATGATCTGCGTACACCTTTAGCCGGCATTACCGGTACTTGTGAAATCCTGATGGAGATGCTTCCTGACAATTCGAAAGAATATGAGCTGGCTTCAAGCATTGCAAAAGAAACCAACTGGCTGTTTACCATGGTTCAAAACGTCCTGTCCCTGACCCGCCTGCAAAATGGTCAGGTTGATATGAAAAAAGAAGTCATGGTTGTCGAAGATGTCGTCAATTCGGCCGTAGAGACAATGCAGCTGCGGCTTCCGGATCGGCCATTGGAAGTTATTGTTCCAGATGAGGTTCTGGCAGCCCAGATGGATTCGGCTTTGATTAAGCAGGTGCTGATCAATTTGATTGATAATGCCAATAAGTATTCCAAAGGGCACACGCCAATCGAACTGAAAGTCAAAGAAGCTGAAGATGGCCAGTTTGTTGAAATCAGTGTCGCTGACCATGGTGTTGGTCTGAGTGATGCCGCCATTGAAAAAGTCTTCAACATGTTCTATACGACCAAATCCAATGCACCGGGTGCTCTTCGTGGCTTTGGACTTGGACTGCCAATCTGCCAGTCCATCATGAAAGCCCATGGCGGCTCGATTCATGCTGCCAATCGCAGTGATGGAACAAACGGAGCCGTCTTTACGATCAGCCTTCCAAAGTACAAATTACCTGCTGCACTTTAAAGATAGAGAAATCATTTAACTGTCCATTGGACTGCGAACACTGGACACCAAGCCTGAAAAACCATCTGCTTCGTATCGGGGATGTTTTCTGAATCCCAGATGGATGTGCAGATGTTTTTTTTGTTGGATGAGAAAACTGTCAAAATAGATGAAGAAAACATACAGAGGTGAGGTTGAAGTATGGATAAAACATTAGAAGCCAAATTGGCCGAAATCAAAGATCAGGCTGAAAAGATCAACGCCTACAATGAAAGCATTGCAGACAAAGAACAGATGCTCAATGCTCTCAAAACTGTTTCTGGTAAACTGAATGGTCTGCCAACCGCTGCTGAATACACAACACAGGCCATTGCACTTCTTGAAGAAGAAATCAAAATCGAAAAATTAGAGCTCAAAGCTCTGAAAGAATCTGAATAGTCGCTGCTTTCACTTACCATCCTATTCGTGCATATTCTTGAAAAATGAGCTTGATTCATTCATTAGGACCAAAAAACGTCTCTGCATCCCGCAAAGACGTTTTTTGGTCTCCGCATTTTGGTCTCCGCATTTTGGTCTTCCATATTTGCTGGTTCTTGAATGGGAATCATTTTTGGTTCATTAACAGGAGGAATGGCCATGAAAAGAAGCCTTTTCCTTTTTCTCGATTGACTGCACATTCCTCAAACTGAGTTTGAATAGGATTCAAGTCAGGGCATGAAAAAAGCAGGGAACAATGCCCTGCTTTCAGTCAAAGGGGAAGGAATTAGTCGTTCTTTTCGTCGACTTTCTTGTCTTCTTTTAATGCATCCAGTACCGATTCTGCATCTTCAATTGCATGATCGAGTTCATCATAGACGCTGACCATGGAGTTCAGTTCAGATGCAAGATCAAGAGTGTTATCTTTGTTTTTGCCTTCGATGGAGTTTGCGATAACATCGACCAGAGACTGTGCTTTGATCAGGTGTTCTTTAATTTCTTCTACTGTGCTGATCTGATCTGTTGTCAGTTCAGATTGTGCTTCTAAAACGATACCTTTTTTAGCCATAATAAATAAAGCCTCGCTTTCTTACTTCAAGACTATTTTAAACGTCCTTGGAAAGAGTACGGATTCATTTGACTGACCATTCCGTTTTTGTCAGCCAATGCTTTCTGGATCCTGGAGAGTAACATGGAAACAAATCAACCAGGTACGGGTGAAAAATCAGCTTTTTGTTAAAGTTCGACTTGTTAGTGATGATAAGACATGTCATCAAGGATGATTCTATCTGACTTGAATTTGGAAAGATCCGGCAGATTCTGTGCTCCAGGAAAGACGATTTTATGCTTTTAAAGCAGAACCTGACAGGCTGTCTTAGAAAAAGTTCAGCATTTGCTAGAATATGGATTACAGTCTGTTCTGAGCACTCTCATAAATTCTAGGAGAAATCTGAATAAATTATTAACTAATTATTAATAAAATATTAGCTAAGCGGCTTTTATTAGTTTTGCCTTTCTCAAAGAAAGTTTTGAGAAGCCAGTTTCAGTCGATCTGAAAAAAAGGCCGCACTAAAAAAAGTAGGAATACTAGTTTGTTTTTTTACACTAATTATTAGCTGCCTTTTCCTCTTTTAACCAGGCATCTGTATGAATGTTTACACATACAAGAAAGGTTACAAATGATATCCGGCGCTGAGTACGTGTTTTCGTTTTATGGAGACCGTAATCATTCAGACAACGATTGTTGACTCGCTCACAGCTTGTCCGATTGTTATAAACTGTCTTCCACTCTTTGGTTCCATGCTTCTGCATAGCCCTTTCTCTGGCACTGTTACACTTCAGGTAGACGGAGAGGCCATAGGTACCTTTTGAACATTCGTCACGATGGGAGCACTCCGGAATTCGCTTCATAACATACGGACAGCGATATTTATAGGCATTATGTGTTTTGTCAAAACCAGTACAGTACATCTCTTCGCCTGATTTGCATATTGGCTTGCCGGTAGAGGAAATGGTTACGCTGCCTTTTTCGGTTCCTTTTCCTCTTCTTTTATTGAGGTCGATAACGGGATTGATAGACCAGTTTTCGCACAGCTGAAAAGTCGCTTCATTATCACTGGCGCTGTCCAGACAGAGATGAGTAATGTTTATGTTCGGATATAAGTGCCTGACCTGGTTTATTGCTTTAATCGAAATGGTTGAATCGTGTTCTCTGGCAGATTCGATCATAAAGTGGATTGGCAGATCAATATTTTTATCGGAGTTATGAACAACGTTAAAATAGCCTGTAAAGCCAAAATAGTAATCTCCCTTATCACTGTCAAAACCAATACTGGCATCAGGATCAGAATAACGACGAAGGGTATCAAATTTTTCGGTTCCAGTGTATTCTAATAGATGATGACCTCTGTTGTTTGCGTGAACATAGACAGCGGTTCCATCACCCGAAAGAATGAGATTACCCGGATCGATCAGGCCCATTGCGATAGATGGTTCCACCGCAATTTCTTTAAATAGAGCTTGAAGAATCCTGATAGACCTTTCTGGGTCAATCTCACC
Organism: Allobaculum sp. JKK-2023; assembly: GCF_034745455.1. NCBI lineage: Bacteria > Bacillati > Bacillota > Erysipelotrichia > Erysipelotrichales > Erysipelotrichaceae > Allobaculum > Allobaculum sp. JKK-2023. The sequence continues at coordinate 3,355,937 of NZ_JAYERV010000003.1, forward strand.
CATTTGAGCCTGAATCGCCAGGGAGGTTGTCGCCCCGGGAGGATTCAGGTTCATTTTTTCTCCCTTTCTGGTTGGATTTGGTGTCCCGGACTGATCAATATCAGAATCTGGAGGACTGACAGAGTTTTTTGGCTTTCGTCCCGGCCTGCCTTTTGGCTTTTTAGCTTTCTTAGGCTTATTATTCTTTCCTGCGGGAAGGATGTTCACAGAAATATCCCACAGATAAAGTCGATCCATTAAGGAATAATAGGTCCCGACTGCTGGGTTGCGTCCACTGATGCCGCAAAGTACCCGGAGTAAAAAGTCGTACTCAAGGCGGTCATGCCATAACTGAATACTGGTTTCCTGGAAGTGATACATAAGAACCAGAGAACGAATAAGCATCCGTGGATCGGCAGCAGGTCGCCCTCTGGAGGAATACAGGTGAGAAATCACATCTATAACTGGATCCAGATTAAGCAGAGCGACCTTACCTAAAGCCATGGCGTATGACAGATCGTTAAGCCTGTCAATTTGCGAAGAGTGCATGATGGCTATCCGGCCATTCAGATCCTGTAAAAAATCCTGGTGAGTACTAGAAACGGTTAACATCTCGACTGCTCCTTTCTAAAAGTCATTTTTCTGATCGGCATGAGGCCGCAGAAAGGTGTTAAGTTTTCAACGCTCAATCCAATGCTTAATAAAAAGTTAATATTTATTCAAATAAAAAATACCATTTTTCGCTTCTGAATGTAGGAAAAACGAAAAATGGTGAATATAAAATCCATGACACCTAAAGGTGTTTCGAATTTATGAGAGTCGTCTGTTCTGATTGAAAGGACAACCAAAATCAGAAATCATCGATTGCTTTGAACAGAGTCAATGACCCCACCCAAACTGCATAGCAATTTGGATGGGGTATCCTTGCCTATCATATGAAAATAGTGATTTAAAAATCCATGTCGAAATTTTTATAGAGATTCGATCGGTCCAATAGGACCTTTGCGAAGACTTAAACATGAAAGGAAGTAATTCTATGCATTGTGAACAGTGTAAGACTCGGATTGCGGGCGGTATGTCCTTAACGTGCTGTCCAGTCTGCGGGTCTTTGATCAACGAAAAAACAAGAAAGCCTTCATTCGAACGGACATGGGCGATGATGTCAGAGGATTCGCTCAAACGTAAAGTTGATCCAAAAATACTCAATGAAGCCTGGAACTGGTACGAAAAAGCCATCCTCAACGATCCTTCGGAAACAGGATTTGTGGTCCGCTTTCTCCAGGCTTATCCTTCGTTCCAGCCAGACCTGAATGCTTTGAAAAGCAAAGTTCAGGGAAAAGTTTCACCCGAAGAATTTGATTGTCTCTGGCAGGCTGGTCAGCCTATCTGGAAGCAGGTGCTCGTTTATGGTCTGCTGCTGGAAGATCCAGCCAGCACCATTCAGCTGATCAATGCCAGACCTGAACTGGGAGCAGAGATTCTCGCTTTACTTGAAACGCAGAATCACAAGGGGCATGAACTCTTGCCAGAACTTCCTGAAGAAGCAGATCTGCAAAGCCGCCTGGCACAGGTTCATCTGCCTGTGGAAGTGCAGCCCGTCTACTTCTGGCTTAAAGGGGAGTATTCACTGGCGCTGGCGGCCTTTAAGACAGCCACGCATGTCGATTTAAAAGATGCGGTGCTGCTCGAAAGTCCAACGGCTTTCGAAAGGTTGTTGAACCTGGCCAATGACTCTGCAAAGCGCGTTGAGCAGATGGAAAAAGCCACGACAGACAATCAGATGGATCATCTGCTGGATCTGCTTTACAGGCCGCTGCTGGACAATGAAAATGCGTTTGCCCATCTTTACCAGCTTCCAGCCTCGCTGCCTGGATATCTGATGGAACACAAACAAGAATGGCAGGATCGGACACTTGACACAATCGAGAAGGATCAGGCCCTGCGAGGCATTCATCTGGCTTTGCAGACACTTCGAAATCAGAATCCAAATCTGGCTTCTGAATGTGATCATCTGCTTGAAAAGCAATATGAAAAAGCCTATCTGCGTCCATTCAAAGAGATTGAAAAGACAGATTTCCGGTTTGTCTGATCTCTTTGATCGGGGCTGATATTTTGTTTATGTCGGTCTGGACAGGCTCAAGGCAGTCTTCATAGGAATGGGGATTGTCTTTTTTCTTTTTTTGAGGTCGTTTTCCATCGGAAATCAATTGCAGCAAAGCGTAGAACGGTTTTATTTAAGGGGAAAATTCATCTTGCAATATTTGTTTCATTCCGTGAAAGCCATTGCATAAAAGTGAACAGCTATAAGATTTTGAACGTTTTTTTGGAACGGCTTTGCTTTCCTTCCGACCAGATTTTTCACTGCTATCATGAACATGTATAAGTAAAAAAACTTGCCCAAAATGATGATGAAAAGATGAGAATGGATAAAGAATGGAGGATATTCATGAAATCAATCGTATTTCTGGATCTGGATGGAACGTTCTGGGATCGGGAACAAGTTCCTGAATCGGCATTAAAAGCTGTCTGTAAAGCTGAAGAAAATGGTCATTTGGTTTTGTCTAATACTGGACGCAGCCGCAGCAGTGCGGAAAGTGTTCTTGAAGGACTTCCCTTATCGGGACAGGTTTATTCCTCGGGATCGGAAATCTGGCTTGATGGCAAACAGATTTTCTGCAGCCCGCTGGGGGCAGATAGAACACACCGTCTGCTTGATGAGATCAGTAAATGGGATGTAGCCATTACCCTTGAAGGCTCGAACACCCTTTTTCATAACCAGAAAGCCCGTGACCATATGTATGAAAAGATGAAAGACGGAGTGATCGTCTCGGCTTTCATGGAGGCGAAAGATATTTCGGAAATTGAAGAAGAAGAGTATGCAGATATCATGAAAATCTCGCTTCATGGTCTGAAACCAGGCCAGATTGACGATCTGCTTGCCCGGGAAAATATGGTCATTACGGAATTCAGCATTATTAAAGAGGACAGTGGCGTCAATGGTGAAATTACTGATCGTAATCTGACCAAAGGAACAGCTTTCCAGCCAATCCTGGAAAGTCTTGGCCCGGAGGCAAAGAACTATCAGACAATCGCGCTGGGAGATTCTGAAAACGACCTGCCGATGTTTGAGGCCGCTGAAATTGCGGTGGCCATGGGCAATGCCGACCCAGCCATTCAGGCAAGAGCAGATTATGTAACCAAATCAATTCATGAAGATGGTTTGTATCATGCCTTCGAAAGACTGGGGCTGCTCGATGACAACGCTGCTCCTGAATGGACAAAGAAATAGTCGTCGGAGAGATAAAATCGCTCAAAAGAGAATCGATAATCGCTGAATCTGTTAACACAGGATTATAAATAAGTTGTATACAGTCAAATCTTAGCGATCACCCTGCGATTGCGCTGATTTTCTTTTCTAATGAATTCAAAGTTCTGCCAGTCCTGACATAGGAGTTATCAACATTTTAAAGAATTAGAAAGACCTTTCAGAAAGGATTGACGATCAGCTCTTGAGCAGATATAAACAGAAGTAGACAGAAAACAGATCCAGCTGGACACTGCACGTTTCAAGTGTTCTGGCAGGATCTTTTTGTATGTTACTGAGAAGAAAAGAGGATTTTAATGAAATACGATTTTACATCCATTATGGACCGAAAAGGTCAGGATGCCATTGCGGCAGATCTGGTTCCATTTCCTGATGATGATGGCCGTTTTGTGATGATGCTTGAAGAACAAGTTAAAACAGTTGATCACCTGGATAAAATTCCAATGTGGGTTGCAGATATGAACTTTCCGACTCTGCCATCCATTACCGAGGCAATTGCCAGACGGTTAAGCCACCCAGCATTTGGCTATTTCAGCCCCCGTCCTGAATACTTTGATGAGATCATTGACTGGCAGAGCAGTCGTCATGATTTCCGGGGTCTGAAACCCGAATATATTGGTTATGAAAATGGTGTATTGGGCGGCGTCCTGAGTGCTTTGAATGTGCTTTGCTCCAAGGGAGATTCGGTTCTTCTGCATTCGCCAACCTATATCGGCTTTACCAGCTCTTTAAAAAACAATGGCTACAACATGATTCTCTCTCCGTTGAAAAAAGACGAAAACAACATCTGGCGCATGGATTTTGAAGATATGGAAAAACAGATCATTGAAAATAATATTCATGCAATGGTTTTCTGCTCTCCCCATAACCCATGCGGCCGCGTCTGGGAGAAATGGGAACTGGAAAAAATGTCGAAGCTTTGCGAAAAGTACGACGTGAAAGTTGTTTCTGATGAAATCTGGTCAGATCTGATCCGTCCGGGCTTCAAACATACTCCAACTCTGATGGCTACCGACTGGCTCAGAGAAAATACGTTTGCCTTCTACGCTCCATCCAAGACATTCAACCTGGCTGGTCTGGTTGGTTCTTACCACATTATTTACAACAAGACGCTGCGTGACCGTCTCAATAAGGAATCCTCTTTGAGTCACTACAATGAGATGAATGTCTTAAGCATGTACGCCCTGCTGGGTGCCTATCAGCCTGAAGGCCATGAATGGGTGGATGAGCTCAATGAAGTCATCAAAGGCAACGTCGATTATGCCTGTGACTATATTGACCAGCATTTTAGCGGTGTTCATGTAAGCAGGCCACAGGGCACCTATATGTTGTTTATTGACTGTGAAGACTGGTGTAAAGCCACCCAGAAACCCATGGACGAACTGTTAAAGGCTGGTCTGGACTGTGGCGTATGCTGGCAGGATGGCCGAATGTTCCATGGTCCCTATGCGATCCGCCTGAATTTGGCTCTGCCGCTTTCCAGAGTCAAAGAAGCCTTTGACCGACTGGACCATTACGTTTTTAATGCTGACGCAAACAAATAAAAACAATGAAGTGCAGCGTACTGAACTTTGAATTGGAATGCTGATGGAATGAAGATGTCCCTGCGGGGGCAGCTTTTTAAGTATCTGCTTTCAAACTGGACCTATTCGATTCATTCGATCAATAATGACAATTCTCAATATGACGATTTTCAATGATTTTTGTTTAAGCAGAAGGTTCTGGCAGAAGTGAGGAAGGAAATCTTGACCGGTAGTTACCATCGGTTTGTACAATGCGCATAGACTCTGAAAAAAGTTCCTGTCAGATTGGGTCGGGCCACTGCTTTTTCTGAGTATTGAGATTAAAGAACATTGAGAATCAGTGTCCATAGCGGCAGAGTAACCATGGATGCAGCCGTGGAAAGAAAGATCATTTTCCCTGAAAACGGGGCATTGACGCCATATTTTTGGGAAAGCATGGCCATCGTAACCGGAGCTGGCATCGCACTTTCAATTACACAGATCTTCAAAGGCATTCCGTCAATGTGAAAAAGCATCAGTCCGCCCAGTACCAGACAGGGAATGATGACCAGGCGAAGAATGGTATAGAAAATCACATTTTTATCGAATAGATCCCTCAAGGGGATCTCAGAAAGAATGACACCGATAATGATCATGATCAAGACGGTATTACATCCACCAAGTGAAGACACGGTCTGGGTGACCAGAGATGGCAGTTCATACCCCATGCTTTGCAGGATCAGGGTGATGATTCCCAGAAAGATCGCAATCATACAAGGATGAGTAATGACTTTGATGACCAGATCTTTCAGATGCAGCACATGATCACGGTTGTATAGGGCGACCCCATAACTCCACATAACAATCCGAAGCGGAATGGCGTAAATCGAAGTGTACAGCACACCTTCCTGACCAAAGGCAGCCTGGCCAATGACCATCCCCAGCGTTCCGGCGTTGTTCGAGACCGTTCCATATTCCAGATTGGTTCTCTCACTTTTCTCTGGAACAAACTTCCAGATCCAGCCTGAGATCGCAATGAAGATGGCCTGAAGCAAAATGGCCAGAACCAGAATAGAGAAGGTCGAATTCAAAATCTCTGACGTCAGTTTAGTCTGAAAAGCATGAAAAATTGAGCAGGGCAGAATCAAGTTCATGACCAGACCATTGAGCTGATCAGCGCTCTCTTTATTGATCCATTTCTTTTTGCCAAACAATAAACCGATCGCCAGAAAGATCAGAATCTGAACCTGCAGACGAATCATTTCCATATCTATTCCTTCTTTCTCAATTTTCTCAATATCCAGAAGATTCTCCTTAAAGGTGCGTGCTCTTCCGGAATGGTCTTAATTATAGCCAGATGATGTTTTTTTGAAGAGAAATCGAGGTCGTGACAGAAAAGAGCGACAAAATCGGCTTTGAAGTGAACAGTTTTTTGGTTGAGGGCCTGTCTTACAGACTCTTAGCATGGGCTGACGATGTGAAAAAGCGGGAAGGTATGGTAAATGAAAAAAAGTTCTCTATAATCTAATGGGCAGACGATTTCTATTTAAATTAAAAGATGGACCCAGGGAGGAATATATGAGAATTTTCAGAACTTTATTGATCAGCGGCCTTTGTCTTCTGACTTTTACGGGCTGTTCGAAAAAAAATAATGATGCCTCCCTTGCTTCTTCGACGGATTCTACGTCCGTGAGCGTAGTGAAAAATGTCCGCAAGGAATTCAAAGCAGCTGACCAGATTCAGCAAGACCTTTCCGCTCAGGGCTGGAATGTTAAGTTTACAGATCCGGGAACCATCGGTCTTTTTGATGCCTCTCAGGTGGTCTACACCTTTGCGGCCAAAAATCAGGACGCCATGATTATGTTTGGAACCTGGTTCCATTCCGCCCAGGAAGCACAGAGCGCCTACCAGACCGTTGTTCCATCGCCTACAGCAGAGGGAATCCAGGATGAAAGCGGCGATAACTACCAGCAGGCTTTTGTTACGATGCCAGATGCGGGAGGCTACTGGCTGATCCGGCAGATCGGCGGCTGCGTTTTTGGGGTATGGTCGGACAGCCAGGTTTCTGAGCCAGCCATGGCTGCCATTCTGGATTCCTTTCAGAGTGCCTGAGCCAGAAAGTTGGCTTGATCGACAAACCGAAACATAAACAATCCGAATCTGAAAGCATGGGTGCAAAAACGTAGGAAAATGGGAACCTTTAATGCAGTGACTTGTCACTGCATTAAAGAAGTGCTAAAATCATTTTCGCACCACAGGATGTAGCTTAGTTTGGTAAAGTGCTTGGTTCGGGACCAAGAGAGCGCGGGTTCAAATCCCGCCATCCTGACCATAGAAAATAAACTCCCTTATCTAAGGGAGTTTTTTATTTGTAAAAATCTCAATGCACTAAAAATGCACTGTTATATAGTGTTTACTTGTTTTTCATGGCCTCCAAAATGTCATCATCGTCATCGTTAAGCAGGTGGCCATAAATGTCTTGCGTCATGGTTACAGATGAGTGCCCGAGACGTTCTGAAATCTTAATCATTGGTACACTGGATATCGGTCAGAATCTTGGATATTCGCAAGATGGCGTCCGCAAAAGATTGACCGATGCCTGGAAGATGTTCCAGCTTCGGTAGCGGAGGTTATCGAACTCCTTTAACGTTTTTTAAGGAAAAAAAGGCGGACATTGGTTCGCCTTTTTGTTTAAACATGTTTATGCTTTAAGAGACCGTAGGTCATTCAGGAGGAAAATATTATGTCGACCGCTGAAAAGCTTATTAAGCTTGGAAAATGGGGGAGCGGAATGGGAGTACTTATTCCCGCTGCGCTCGCCAACCAACTAAAGGTTTCTCCTGGAGATCAGATGCGGCTTGTCCTTGATGGACAAAGTATTCTGATTACTCCAGTGAAAAAAAAGAAGTCACTGGCAGAAAGGTTCGCCGAGTACGACGGACCTCTCCGGCTGACTGAAGAATGGGACTTCGAACCAGAAGGGAATGAGTTGGACTGGTAAGAAACTCAGGGAGGTAATCTAAATTAAAACTTATGAACAGGGCGACATTGTCCTGATTGATTTTGGACGTCCGAACCCTGGACATGAGCAGGAAGGACGAAGACCAGCACTTGTTGTCTCAAATAAATATTTGAATCAGACTGGGCTTTGCTGGGTGGTTCCGATTACGAACACAAGCAAACCGTAGCCTATTTTTAGCTAATCCAGCTATACGGATAAAATGAAGCTGCCCTAGAATCCCTACGGCTGGTTCCTCTGCCGGGTTGAAAAAAGCTCTTTCACCTTCAGAGCAAGGCTAATGATCCGCTGGCCATTAACCGGGATGAAGGATAAACTTTTCCGTGCCCAACAAACTTGCGTTTGTACAGAGTTGGACTCGCTTCATATATAGCGGACTGCAGATTAAATGCATTTCAAAAATACATTGCAAGACACCTTGGGCTTTCGCCCATGCCGCAATAAAAACAAGTGAGGCCTCTTCAATCAAGTGGACTAAGAGGCTGAATTTTCAAAGCAGAATGGACTTACATCATTGCTGAATGCCAGTTACGCACATGGTTTTGATGCCTTTGTTTCAGACTTCCTTGTTTCAGTTTTCTTTGCTTTGGACTTTCCTTTTTTTTTCTGTAACCCCTGCACCCATTATTCCTAAAAAAGCGCAAAACGCCCCTATCAAACAAATTAAATATCATTTATAGCTATTTATGCATCTAATATAGCTAGCTGATCTGGTGTCAAAGTTACCCCTAAATGCTGAAGTTTCTTCTTGAGTGAAGTGATCTTTCCTTCTCGTTCTTTCTTTTCAAAGTAATCTGCTCCCAAATCATGATATTTCTCGCCCTTCTTTAGAAGATGCCAAATGGTTTTCAGCATGGCATGGGCTACTGCAACTATTGCTTTCTTATTCGTTCGACGCTTAGAAATCCGTTTGTACATCTCTCCAAAGTAGGAATCCTTTTTCTTAACGGCAGAATGAGCACAGACAACCAAGGTGGTTCGCAATACCTTGTTGCCTTTGTTTGTTCTGCCTGTTTTTCTTTTTCCTGCGCTTTCATGGTTTCCTGGACATAGTCCAGCCCAGGAACATAACTGGCCATCCGTTGGGAATTGATTCATGTCAGTTCCGATTATAGAAATAATCGTTTGGGCGCTCGTATCTGAGATTCCTGGAATTTCTTTGATCAATTCACAGGCTTCCTTCTCTTCCTTGTTCAGCTGATCATCAATATCATCGGTGAGCTCTTGAATATGAGTTTCTAACTCCTGGATATGAGTTCTCAGAATGTTGATCATTTTAACCTGCAAAGGTGTTAGACAGCCATGCATATCTCTGATCAAATCTCCTTTTGTGGCCTTAAGTCTTTTAGATATCTTCTTTTCTTTAATAAGACGGTCATAAGCTTTTTCATCAAACACTTCTCCGGTCAGGACAAAATCCATCAATGCTTTTCCGCTCATCCCGTTAATATCTGAAATGGTTCCAGAAAGCTTGATATTGCCTCCTTCAAGCATTTTCTGCAGTCGATTCTTTTCGGCACCAAGATCAGCAATTAAGGATTTTCGGTAAGTGCATAATTCCCTCAGTTCGCGCTGGCGCTTTGTAGGAATGAAGCTGGCCTTAAGCAAGCCGTGCATAAGAAGATCGGAAATCCATTCGGCATCTTTGACATCTGTTTTTTTTCCAGGAACATTTCTCATGTGCTGGGCATTGACTACCATTGGATTCAGACCATGTGATTCGAGAATGTTATAAACAGGTTTCCAGTATGAAGCTGTACTCTCCATAGCTACAGCTTCGCAGTGATTGGAGGTAAGCCAATCAGCAAGATCAAGGAGATCCTGCGTTGAAGTACCATAAGAACGGACTGTAGTTGTCTCTTTTGTTCTTAAACAGGCAACTAAAAGCTTCTTATGGACATCGATACCACAACAAACCGCATATTGTTTTTCCATATTGATTTTCTCCTGAAAATAGCAGCGGCCGATCTTCTGAAATCTTCATTTTTTTCTTCGTTCTCGGACGGAATCCAATAAAACACAATTCCGTTTGGAAACAGTCAGTGGTGCGCACAGAAGATCTTCTATCAATTTTTTTTGCGAGATCTGTGCCTCAAAAAGAAGTCGATCTCTTCCGCTAAATTCAGTATATAGAATGCTCGATGAAAAAATAATAATTCTCAACACCCCCAGTTACATGGGGAGTGGCAGCGCCCGAGCTATGGGAATTTTTTTTGGGAGGAATATAGAATTCGCTGTAATTCTGAGCCCGCCGGGCAATCACATAGGCTGCCGCCTGATGACGGCTGATCCCCAGCTTTTCAGAGTACTTCTCGTCTCCAAGAACGGATGACCAGTAAGGGGAGACGTAATAAAGGGGAACACCGCTTTTAAGTGATAATGCTTCACAGTTGTCCATATATCTTAAGTATGGGAAATTTGAAATCATTCGGTTATATTTTCTTTCCCATCTCTTTTGAATCTTTGTTTTCTTCTTCGTAAGATTGATTGTCTCGATGGCAACCCCATAATGGAGCTTCTCTGCTCTGGTAAAAATTTCAGACAGCTTCTGAGCCATAACGGTGGCATTTACCGCTTTGGAGTCTGAATTTGAATAGGTGATATCCTGGGAAGAAACAAATTTTCCCTGGCCGTCACTTTCAGTAACCGAGAAGAATCCATCATTAATATCGATTCCAAGCATTCCCTGTGGTTCATAGGTTTCTTTTTTCTGTAACCCCTGCACCCATTATTCCTAAAAAAGCGCAAAACGCCCCTATCAAACAAATTAAATATCATTTATAGCTATTTATGCATCTAATATAGCTAGCTGATCTGGTGTCAAAGTTACCCCTAAACGCTGAAGTTTCTTCTTGAGTGAAGTGATCTTTCCTTCTCGTTCTTTCTTTTCAAAGTAATCTGCTCCCAAATCATGATATTTCTCGCCCTTCTTTAGAAGATGCCAAATGGTTTTCAGCATGGCATGGGCTACTGCAACTATTGCTTTCTTATTCGTTCGACGCTTAGAAATCCGTTTGTACATCTCTCCAAAGTAGGAATCCTTTTTCTTAACGGCAGAATGAGCACAGACAACCAAGGTGGTTCGCAATACCTTGTTGCCTTTGTTTGTTCTGCCTGTTTTTCTTTTTCCTGCGCTTTGATGGTTTCCTGGACATAGTCCAGCCCAGGAACATAACTGGCCATCCGTCGGGAATTGATTCATGTCAGTTCCGATTATAGAAATAATCGTTTGGGCGCTCGTATCTGAGATTCCTGGAATTTCTTTGATCAATTCACAGGCTCCTTCTCTTCCTTGTTCAGCTGATCATCAATATCATCGGTGAGCTCTTGAATATGAGTTTCTAACTCCTGGATATGAGTTCTCAGAATGTTGATCATTTTAACCTGCAAAGGTGTTAGACAGCCATGCATATCTCTGATCAGATCTCCTTTTGTGGCCTTAAGTCTTTTAGATATCTTCTTTTCTTTAATAAGACGATCATAAGCTTTTTCATCAAACACTTCTCCGGTCAGGACAAAATCCATCAATGCTTTTCCGCTCATCCCGTTAATATCTGAAATGGTTCCAGAAAGCTTGATATTGCCTCCTTCAAGCATTTTCTGCAGTCGATTCTTTTCGGCACCAAGATCAGCAATTAAGGATTTTCGGTAAGTGCATAATTCCCTCAGTTCGCGCTGGCGCTTTGTAGGAATGAAGCTGGCCTTAAGCAAGCCGTGCATAAGAAGATCGGAAATCCGTTCGGCATCTTTGACATCTGTTTTTTTTCCAGGAACATTTCTCATGTGCTGGGCATTGACTACCATTGGATTCAGACCATGTGATTCGAGAATGTTATAAACAGGTTTCCAGTATGAAGCTGTACTCTCCATAGCTACAGCTTCGCAGTGATTGGAGGTAAGCCAATCAGCAAGATCAAGGAGATCCTGCGTTGAAGTACCATAAGAACGGACTGTAGTTGTCTCTTTTGTTCTTAAACAGGCAACTAAAAGCTTCTTATGGACATCGATACCACAACAAACCGCATATTGTTTTTCCATATTGATTTTCTCCTGAAAATAGCAGCGGCCGATCTTCTGAAATCTTCATTTTTTTCTTCGTTCTCGGACGGAATCCAATAAAACACAATTCCGTTTGGAAACAGTCAGTGGTGCGCACAGAAGATCTTCTATCAATTTTTTCTGCGAGATCTGTGCCTCAAAAAGAAGTCGATCTCTTCCGCTAAATTCAGTATATAGAATGCTCGATGAAAAAATAATAATTCTCAACACCCCCAGTTACATGGGGAGTGGCAGCGCCCGAGCTATGGGAATTTTTTCTCTTTTCTTCATTATAGGCAGGTTTGATCAGCGAAAAAATGCTTTGGGTGCGGATGTACCTTTTCTGTCAAAATTGGAGAAATAGAAATGAGAATAAAATAGCCCCAAATTGTTTCCAATACCTGAAAGTCTGTTTGGTCAGAACCAGAAAAACAGGATTAACAAGACCAAGACCGAAAAAAACACCTGCAGGCGGTTTCTGTACAGGTGTTCTTCAAAATTGCTATTGTAAATTGTGATGATGATATCTTTTAGCTGCTTATTTATCCAGTGCCTTCTTGTTATTTCTTTTTGCCGTAGAAGGTTTCACCGTTGGCAATCATCTTATCGAGCTGCTTTTCAATGAGTTTGTAATGGAAGGGGGCTGCTTCATCCGGGATGTTGACGAACTGGTGGTTGATATTGCGGGCAGTTGGCAGGCCAACGATATCCAGAATTTCAAATGGCCCGCGTGGAGCGCCGGTTCCTTTTTTCCAGGCCTTATCAATATCTTCCAAAGAGGCAGTCTCGGTGACGTACAGATCCTGCGCAGCCAGAAGGAATGGAATCAGCATGGAGTTGAGAAGATAGCCGGCTTTTTCCTTATGAAGTTCAACCGGATCCATACCGATGGAATGGGCATAGGCCACTGCTTGTTCAAATGCTTCTTTGGACGTTTCTGGCTGTGACATGATTTCAACCAGATTCTCTTTCCAGATGTGGTTTACAAAGTGCATGGCCAGATAGCGGGCGGGATCACCAGTATATTTGGCGAAAATGGATGGAAGCATGGAGGACGAGTTCGTCAGCAGCAGTGTTTTTTCTTTCAGACTTGGCCTGAGTCTGTTGTAGAACTCGATCTTGTCCTGTGGATCTTCAGAGACAGCTTCAATCAGAACATCCGCATCTTTAGCAGCTTCATCAAGATCCAGCGTGATTTTAATGGCTTTGAATGCTTCTTCTGCTTTTTCAATGGCCTGATCTGCATCGAATGGTTCATCTGTTTTAAAACCTGCCGGAACCAGAGCCGGATTCCTTCTGGCTGCTTCAAGATCAGCTATGACTGCGTCCTGAACCCATTTTATTTTTGGTTTCATTCGGGCGATACTTCCCTCAGAACGAAGCCAGATGGTTGTGTCGTTGCCATTGTAGGCATTCATGAAGGCAATCTGCGTACCGAGCACACCTCCACCAGCAATTGTAACTTTTTGCATTGAAATCACCTCTACTCTTTCTTTATCCTATTAGTTTATCCTGAATGGAAATAGAAAAGCGCTTAAGATGATTTACAGATAGGCATTTGACTGGATCTGTTGAAGAAAGCAAAAATCAGTTTATAGAACTATCAGGAACGATTGAGGTGGTTCAAGGCCAGGAAGTGATGGACACTGGACTTTATGGGCGGGTCAGCTATCCACTGTACAATGAAAAAATTTTGTTATGTTTATCGCGATCGCTGGGGCTTGGCTATGGACTTTCAACAATGTTTTTCTTTTCTGTCTATCCATTATCGTCAAACGGATTGACAGGGAAGAAAGCCTGCCGGAAAAGAGCTGGATGGATATCCAGATCAGGATAAAGAAAAATATCGGCTTTTGACCTTTGTCTGGCTGTTTTTTTGTTGCCTGTGATTTCGTTTTGGGGCTGATTTGCGGGCAGGGTTTTGATTTGAGCAGGTGGAAGCAAGAGAAAATCAATGACCCCTCCACCCAAACTGCATAGCGGTTTGGATAGGGCCTTGTCTATTTTATGAAAGTCCTCTGGCGAAAAGACTGGATGAATAAAGAGCGCGTTTTGCGACAGATGAATTCAAAATACAGAATGAAAACGGCAGCCGGAAAGCGAAATATGTTTTCATGAGTTTTCATTGAGTGGGGTTTTCGTTAAAATGGACGCATGCAATCAATTAGAAACCGAGTACAGCAGGCACAACGGATCGTCATCAAAGTCGGATCCTCCTCGCTGACCTATCCCGAAACCGGGAAACTGGATTTAACCAGAATGGAACTGCTCTGCCGGGAATTGAGCTCCTTGCACAATGCCGGCAAGGATGTGGTTCTTGTTTCCTCTGGCGCCATTATGGTCGGACTGCAGGCGTTAGGCCTTCATCGCCGTCCCCATGTGCTTTCCAGAGTTCAGGCATGCGCGGCCATCGGCCAGGCGCGTCTGATGATGCTTTATCAGAAATTTTTTTCAGAATACAATCAGAACTGCGGTCAGATCCTGCTGACCAAGTACTCTTTGATCCGCCCGGATGCCTGCATGAATGCCCATAACACCTTTGAAGAACTGCTGGATCTGGGTGTGATTCCAATTGTGAACGAAAATGATACGATTGCCACCGATGAAATCGAATTTGGTGATAACGATTCGCTTTCAGCACTGGTTGCCAGCCTGATTCATGCCGATCTGCTGATTTTGTTATCGGACATCGATGGCCTGTATGACGATGATCCCCATACCAATCCCGATGCCCATTTCATTGAAGAAGTCTATGAAATCAATGAAGCTTTGATGGAAGGAGCAAAAGGAGCTTCCAGCCGGGTTGGAACCGGGGGAATGGCCACCAAGCTGAATGCCGCCCGCATTGCCTGTGCAAGCAATTGCGACATGATTATTGCCAATGCAAGAGATTTTCACATCATCGGACGATTAATAGCAGGTGCAAGAGAAGGAACTTTCTTTGCGGCAAAACCGGACCCGAATTTTTCTTTTGAGACGTGCGTGGAGAAGATATGATGAGCGAATGGATGAATGAACTGGGACGAAATGCCAAAGCAGCCAGCCGCCAGATGGCAAGACTGGATACCCAGACCAAAAATGATCTGTTAAACCGGGCAGCCGACCTGCTTGAAGCCAGATCTGCACAGATTTTAGCCGCTAACAATCAGGACTTAAAAGCAGCCCGTGAAAATGGGATGCCCAAACCTTTACAGGACAGGCTGATGTTAACTGAAGATCGGATTCATGCAATTGCCCAGGGAATGCGCGAAGTCGCCGCCCTGCCGGATCCGGTTGGAGAAGTTCTGGAAATGAAGAAAAGACCTAACGGCCTTTTGATTGGGCGCCAGCGCGTTCCATTAGGCGTTGTGGCAGTCATTTATGAAGCCAGACCCAATGTGACTGCGGACGTTTTTGCGCTTTGTACGAAAGCTGGCAATGCGGTGATTTTAAAAGGTGGAAGAGATGCTGCCCGTTCCAATGAAGCCATTGTGGACGTGCTCAAAGACGCTTTAAAAGAATTGAATCTGGATGACAATGCGGTTTCGATTCTGACCGATAACAGCCGCGAAGCATCACGTGAGCTGATGCGCTGCAATGAATATGTTGATGTTCTCATCCCGCGCGGCGGGGCAGGATTGATCCGCTCGGTGGTTGAAAATGCGACGGTTCCTGTCATTGAAACCGGAACTGGAAACTGTCATTGTTACGTGGATGAAAGTGCAGATCTGGATATGGCTGTTGGGATCATCCTCAATGGCAAGACCCAGCGCGTTGGGGTTTGCAATGCACTCGAATCGCTGCTGGTTCACAGATCCCGGGTGAAAGAAGTAATGGAGAAGCTGGATGGTGAATTTGCCAGGTTCCCGGTACTGATTCATGCGAAACCAGAAGTTCTGGAACTGGTCGAACTCTCTCCGAAAAAAGAAGCTTCCCAGGCCGACTGGGGAACAGAATACCTCGATTATGAGATCTCCATCAAAGTGGTCGATTCGGTAGAGGAAGCTATTGACCATATCAATACGTATAACACCGGACATTCCGAGACAATTGTGACCAACAATTATGCAAACGCGCAGAAATTCCTCAACGAAGTGGATGCGGCTGCGGTTTATGTCAATGCCTCGACCCGCTTTACGGATGGCAATGAATTTGGTCTGGGAGCAGAAATTGGCATCTCGACGCAAAAACTGCATGCCCGCGGCCCGATGGGCCTGGAAGCTTTAACCAGCACCAAGTTTATTATTTATGGCAATGGCCAGGTAAGACCTTAGTTTCAAATGAGATGCTTTCCAGAAACGATCAGACAATCCAGGTCTGCTTCTCTGGTCAGCTTCTTTTTTCTTTTCAGCCAGCTGTGGCGTTGCGAAACCTTCTTTCCATTTCGTAACAGTCGGGGCA
Source organism: Allobaculum sp. JKK-2023 (assembly GCF_034745455.1). NCBI lineage: Bacteria > Bacillati > Bacillota > Erysipelotrichia > Erysipelotrichales > Erysipelotrichaceae > Allobaculum > Allobaculum sp. JKK-2023. The sequence continues at coordinate 3,372,180 of NZ_JAYERV010000003.1, forward strand.
TCCGGGAAATATTTTGATTGTCCGAAACCTATAATGAATGAAGAATGAAAGGTTTACAGGAGGAAAGAGCATGAAAAAAATTGTGATTATCAATTCATCTCCCCGGACTGAAGGAAACTGTGATCTGCTTTGTGCCCAGTTCTACAAAGGCGCCTCACAAAACCCTGACAATCAGATTGTCCGGATTAACCTGAAAGATAAAGATTTTGATTTTTTCCGTGAAGAACAGGATAAAGATGATGCGGATCTGGCGGCTCAGGAGTTAATGGATTCCAACATCATCGTTCTGGCTACGCCAGTTTATTTCTATAACATGTCAGGAATGATGAAAACATTCATCGACCGGATGACTCCCTACTTCAGTCAGCTGGGCGGTAAAGATTTCTATTTTATTCTGACGGCTGCCATTAACCGTTCTGAAATGCAGCAGACGGTAGATTCCCTGTATGGCTTTACCGACTCTGTCCCTGACAGCAACGTCGCCGGCATCATTTACGGCTCCAATGTTTCGCGTAAAGGCGATATTCTGAATCATCCTGCTTATCAGGAAGTCTTTGAGATTGCTTCAAAAATTTTCTAGAGAACTTTGCTTCTGTCGGATGGCAGAAGCTTTTTTGACGGATTTCTTTTCAATTATGCCAGCAGGGCATTAAACTGGCACTATGAATACAGCCAATCCACTTTTTAAATCCAAAATTGATCTTTCGTCCATACGGGCTGTCTGGCTGGATGTCGACCAGACTTTGCTTGATTTTGACCAGTCTGCCCGTTATGCCTTGATCAAAACGTTTGAACGCTACCATCTGGACTGGAAAGATGAATACTTTGAAATCTTTCTTCGCGAGAATGGCAAGCTCTGGGACCAGATCGAAGACGGCCATCTGACCCGGCCACAGCTGCGCAGGATCCGCTTCCAGGTGATGTTTAAAGCCTGGCATATCCCCTTTGATCCACCTGTTGAATTTGAACAGCATTTTTCCTATGACCTTCACCATTGTGCGTTTGCCATGGCAGGGGCAAACAAAGCCCTCGATTACTTTGAATCCCTGCATCTTCCTTTATTTATCATCTCTAACGGACCCATGGAAGGGCAGTGCAACCGGCTGGAGATGGCGGGCATGCTTGCACGTTTTACCAGAGTCTTCACTTCCGAAAGCCTGGGTGTGGCCAAGCCGGATCCTGCATTTTTTAAACAGGCCCTTGCTCAGAGCAGCCTTGATTTGAACACCGAACTGAGTCCAAATCAGATTCTGGTCATCGGTGATTCCTGGAAAGCCGATATCTGTGGGGCGCTGGCTTGCGGCATGCCGGCCTTATGGCTGCGAACCAATCGCCGGCATGATCCTTTTCAAGTCATCCCCCATCCAGAAGTTGTCAGTGCTGAGGACTGGAAACAAGCGCTTGAAGCATTGAGCCATCGCCAGAACTGATCGAAGAGAATCGGCAGGATCTGACCAAAGGGCAAAGAGGGAAAGCCAAAAGGACCGACAGTCATCACAAAGTTAAAGACAAGCCGGGATGACAAGAGAATAAGAGAAACAAGAAGACAACAAAACAACAAGAAGAAGACAACAAGAAAGAGCCTGCAGCTGCTTTCCCAATGTGATAGAGGGAAAGGCTGCAGGCTCTGTCTGGTTTTGACCATCCAATCGGATGTTGTCTGCAAATTCTGTCTGTTTTAAAGCTCCGGCTGTCGGTTGAAGTCTATGATGTCCAGATCGTCGAAATGATCTCCATCCACCATGGAATCAGACGCATCTGTCTGGGGGCTGTCCTGAACAGGGGAAGAGAAAGACTCGGTTTCTGGTCGGTTTTCTTCGTCAGTCATGCTGGCCGTTTCAGCAGGACTGGGGCTGGCATCGGACCAGGATTCACTCACGTTTGCCCCTTGTGAAGAGACGGAATCAAAACTGGATGAGGCTGTCGCAAAACCGGAATCAGCCGGGGCAGCTGGAGCCGAAGAAACATGGGATGCTGTTTGTTCGGGTGCTGCATGAATCACATTTACTGATTTTTTCGGACTCTGTAAGTTGGATGGAAGACCTGAAATTTCCAGGCCTTCATCCATTTCAATCACCAGGCAGCGCTTGCCATTGATGGTTTCTGTACGGATCTGTTCGAGGGCATCATCTTTTACACTGATTGAAATTGATGGCGCTTTGAGGGAGATCTTGCCTTTTTCCATCAGGTTGACGGCCGCAACTTCCTGGTCTTCGAGGATTTTTGAATACGCAGAGTCGAAGTGCTGCATGTTTTCGGAATTGGCACCCGAAGCAAGCAAAAGATCTTTAATGCGCGGCTTATCGAGCATGACGACCGAATCTTCCTGAGAGTTTTCGCTGACATAGTCGCTGATGTTTTCATGGAATTTCATGGCGGTGCTGGCTTCCATGCCCTGTGGGAAGACTTCACCGATAACTTTCGCAAATCCTTCGCTCTGTTCTGGGGCAGAAGAGACGAATGGAATATGGAAGAATTCTTCGATCAGCTCAATGTTTGGACTTTTGGCAGCTTTGCAGTGATAGAGAAAATGATTGACATCACTGGCGCGGCTGGAAAAGGATGGATAGAAGATGGCATCAAGCGGCGCGGGGATGATCTGCATTTCATCATTGACTTTACGGGCGACTTCATTGGTGGCCGTGGAATAGTAGAGACCAATATCGGTCAGTCTTGCTTCCGTTATGGCAACAATCATGAAACGGAAAATTGAGTTTTCTTCCAGCACCTCATTGTTCGCGTTGAGTCCTGGGGCTGCATATTCAAAGATTCCCGCTGTGATGTAGACGTTATTGCGGTAGTCGCCTTTTTTGAGCAATTCCACAGCCAGAGCTTTGAATTCGTCTTCTTTTAATAAGGAGCCGTTTTTGTAGTCATAAAAGCGCTTCTGAAGATCTTTGGCCTGGGGATCGGAAGCATCAAAGCCGTATTCAAGCAGGTTTTTGCCTGGCGTGCCCCCAAGACTCTTTTTGAAAATATCGAAATACAGTTCGCCTTCTTCTTTTTCCAGGGTGTCAGGATTGATCAGCCGGGTAAACTGAATCGAAGCTTCACCATCCCGGTTTTTTCCATAGGCTTCCTGAATGCCTTTGAGCAGCAGCTTATCGTTATCAAACTTGAGCTGCTTCTTGATTTCACCAAGTTCTTTTTTATTCATCTGTATGGCGCAATCTATCCTTGCCGGAACAAAGATGGATTGTGCATACCTCCTTTCCAGTGTAAAAACCTGTCACCAGGCTTGTCGTTCTCTTTGATTTCTTTGATTTCTTTGTCGGTCTGGATTTTTCTTCAGAGGTTCAATTTTGTCTTGTGGCCATCGAAAAAAACGGAAGACTGGATCTGTCCAGAGACAAGTATACGAAAAGATCTCTTTAAATGCAGGCTCGACATCGATTCCATCCGGTCAGATCAAGATTCTGCTTTCGAATCTGATCCTGCTTCAATCTGTCCGGATCGGAAAAGAAGGATCCAGAAAAAAGTGAGTGGCCATCACTTGGATGACTTTGCCCAAAACAGAAAAGAGTCCAGTTACAGGCATTCAGGCTTTAAGACAATTTAACCTGAAAACTGGGCTCTTTTGGACAGAGGTTTATTCGCGTTCTATTGCTGTTTCTGCTCTTTATTGCGCAAGAAAAGACGCTGGAACCAGTTTTTCTTTTCTGGTTCTGGGGCCGCCGCTGGAGCAGGGATTGGAGTCGGGGCCGGGATGAAGCGGTTTTCCTTGGCCAGTTCAATAAAGCGCTCTTGCGAGTCGATCATTTCTTCATTGTCCTGATCGACTTTGGTATAAAAGCCGCTTGGCAGCAGCTTTCGGCCTTTGAGGTTATCTCTGAATTCGAGATCAAAGTAATCCACCAGTTCTTTTTTCAGTTCGGGATCCAGAATTTGCACACCGACTTCAACCCGGCGTTCGGTGTTGCGGGTCATAAAGTCAGCCGAAGAAATATAGACTTTCTCGTTTTCTCCTTCACCGAAGATGTAAATCCGTCCATGTTCGAGAAAACGACCGACAATAGAATGAATTTCAACATGATCGGTATAACCGGGAAGGCCAGGAAGCAGACAGCAGATCCCCCGCACGATCATCCGGATTTCGACGCCTGCCTGGCTGGCTTGGGCAATCTTGACGATCAGATCCAGATCCGTGACGGAGTTCATCTTAAACCAGGCTCTTGCCGCTTTTCCTTCTTCAGCCAGTGCAATCTGCTCATCGAGCATGCGGATGACAGCTTCCTTAAGCTTAAAGGGGGAAACGATGAGATTCTGGTATTCCCCCGCAAGGTTGGAGACATTCATGTTCTTGAAAAATTCAGTGGCATCGGATCCGATCTGCGAATTGGAAGTAATCAAGGAAAGATCCGTATACTGATGGCTGGTTTTTTCGTTGTAGTTTCCGGTTCCAATCTGGGTGATCGTCTGAATCTTGTCATCGGACTTCAGAGTGATCAGCATCAGTTTGGAATGGACTTTGTAGTCTTCAAAGCCATAGAAGACATTGACGCCAGATTCTTCCAGACGTTCAGCAGCCTGAATGTTGTTCTGCTCGTCAAAACGGGCGCGAAGCTCCATCAGAACGGTTACGTTCTTGCCATTTTCAGCAGCCCGGCACAGATATTTGACGATCTGGGAGTTCTTGGCCAGACGATAGATTGTAATGGAAATCGACAGGACCCTCTCATCCGAAGCGGCTTCTTTGAGCAGCTGGATAAACAGGCCAATATCCTGATATGGATAGGCCAGCAGGACATCATGGTCCAGAATCTGGTCAATAATCGAAGCGTCAGGATTGAGCCGGCGATCAGTGGCTGGCACCAATGGCTTGTAGGTCAGAGCGCGGCGGATATCGTTGGGGACATCATCAATCAGCTGGAACAGATAAGAAGGATCCAGGGAAGAATGCTTCGAGATGAAAACCTGGGATTTATGCAGATGGAGCTGCTTGCACAGATACTCGAGCGCTTCCGGATCAATGTTCTTGAAAATTTCCAGACGGATCGGGGACAGGCGCAGACGCTTTTTCAGGATGGTTTTCATGTAAGAGCGATAGTCTTCGTCATCTTCGATATCGGCCGCATTCAGGTTGATATCCGCATTGCGGGTGACACGGATGATGGTCTTAAACGGAATCTTGGACTTGGAAAACAGTTTATCGAGCAGAGCGAGAATCACGTTTTCAGCCAGAATAAACTGCGTTTTTTCTTCGTTGAGGTAAATAATGCGCGGCAGATAGCTTGGAATCGGCACAATGCCATATCTTGTTTTTCCATCTTCCAGAATGCGGAAGAAAATATACTGTTCCTTATTGATCAGAAAGGGGAACGGGTGATGGACATCAATAATCTGCGGCGCTAAAAGCGGGGCAAGTTCTTTTTCAAAATAGGTGGTGATGAACTTGTTCTGCTTCTTGTTGAGGCTTTTGAAGGTGAGCGGTTCGATTTGAACTTCGCGCAGGGTTTTGCCTAAATTGCGAGAGATGTTATCGCGCATCTTATACAGGCGCTCAGCCTCCTTGCAGATGGCCTCCAGCTGTTCACTTGGGGACATACCGGATTTGGAGTCGATCTGCTTGTTGTCGACTAAGGACATATCCAGAATACTTCCAGCCCGGACCATGAAAAATTCGTCGAGGTTGGAGGTAAAGATCGCCAGAAACTTCAGGCGTTCGAGCAGCTCAACGCGCGGGTCCGCTGCTTCTTCCAGCACACGCTGGTTAAATTTGAGCCAGGAGATTTCCCGGTTCTGGGTAAAAGGGTATTTTTTGTTTTTCATAATAGGATCACGAGATAAGAATAAAGACGTTCTGTCTTTGGAAGGTTGTTTTGCGGTCGGCTTTGACTGGCTGTATCAGAGCACAGGCTGCCTGGTGGCGAATATGGTCAAGAGGGGTTTCATCTTGACAGATGATGTTTCTTACGCATTGAGCAGGACAATGCTTTTCAATCCAGCAGCCTCGGCCAGGGTATTTAAAAGCAGAACCTGATCAAACAACTGTTCAGTCTGCTGCAAGGTTCGCTGAATGATCGACTCAATATTGATTTTGCGGCTGCTTTCGAGCAGGTGGGCAAGATCACGCAGCAGATGCAGGTTGATTGTATTTTCGGTCGGCTTTATCCAGCCAATTTCCAGAAGAAGTTTTCGAATAGAATTGGATGGATCTTCGATCAGATAGAGCAGAAAACTGGAATCAAACTCTGTCGGCTCCAGCTGACGATGAAAGGATTTGTACAACTTTTTCTGGACGGCATTGAGTTTGTTTTCACTCAAAGAAAAAAGATTGTCTCCTTGAGATTTTCCAAGAATCGCTTCTGCTTCCAGGCACTCACTGAAAGTAAGTTTTCCTTTTGTCAGTCCGAAGAGAAATAGAGATCGCCCGCAAAGAAAACAAATCACTCTTGGATCTTTTTCAGCAGGAATCCGGCTTTCATCAGGATTCTGTTCATCCTGACTCATTCTGGCAACGATCGGACAAACGCCTGGCGTTTTTTGAAGAATTTGAACAATGAATTCAAAATTAGCCAGGAACTGAAAAGCAGGATCGAAAAACAGCCAGAGCCGGTCTGTCTCATACAGACTGACAACGGCCTGCAGCTTGCGGACCATCAACGTGAGTTTTTCCGTTCCAGATTTATCAAGAGCACCATCGCACAGAAAATCAGTCCAGCAGACTTTCTGCCGGATCGTCATCACAGAGAAAACCTGATTGGATCTCACTTCAAAAAGATTCACTTTTATCGCCTTAAGGGACAGAAAACAAAATGCACAAGGATCAGATTGCATGACGGAATCCTCCAATATGAGTATACCGAATTGTGGGAAAAGGAATGGAATATTGCCATGAATTTTGATTTGCAGACGGAAAGAACGGCTTTATTTTTCCCGCTTTGTGAAAAATTCTCCATTCTAGTCATATTCTGTTCCTTCATTTCAAAGAAAGCTGGATCTAAAATCTGTATTCTTGATGGATTGTAAGTTTTCTTTTGACACCAGTCCAGTACAATTGGAACTGAGCCGCTTCATTTTCAAAGAAAATCGCCCTTGCTTTATGCCCTCATAACAGGACAGCTCAGGGGGAGGATGTCCGAATTATACAGGGAGGACAAAAGAAGCCGTTGAAAGCTTTGAACAGGAATCCGGATTCGATAAAGAATCCATCTGGACAGAGATGAAAAACTCTGTCAGGATATTTTGATACGATTTGCCTGTAATCTGCCGTCAGTCTAAAAGATCTTTTGAGTCACGATGACCCAGGGTCCTGGAAAGCTTTGGGCATGCGGCGTTTATAGAGAAGAGGAAGGAGTGGGAATTTGAAATTATTCAAAAAGATTCTGAAATCAAAGGCTCTGTACCTGGGCACTGCTCTGGTGATTCAGCTGCTGATTCTGGTTCTTTTGATGACCTACTTCTCGCACGAGTTTTTACCGATTTACTATTTTATGTTGATTCTGAGTATCATCGTTTCATTTTTCGTCATGAATCGTGACTCAGACTCATCTTCAAAACTTCTGTGGGTATTTATTATCATGGCCCTGCCAATCTTTGGGGGCATGATGTATCTGCTGTTTGGAAACCGCAAGATTCCAAAAGCACTGATGATTCAGGACCGCCAGGCGTATGCCGATTATGCCGCCTATGCCGAACAGAATCTGCAGACACTGGCTAATTCGGGAATTCAGGATCCGACTCTGGCCCGTATGACCTGTATGGCCTGGAATAATGGCTTTTTTCCGGTGTATCCAAGTGAGGGCTGCCATTACTATTCGACAGGTGAAGAACAGTTCCAGGCTTTGATGGATGCCGTCCGAAAAGCCGAGCGCTATATTTTTATTGAAACTTACATTATCGATGAGGGCAGTGTTCTCAATGAACTGCTGGAAGTTCTCGAAGAAAAAGCCCGCAATGGAGTGGATGTCCGCCTGATGTATGACGACTTTGGCTGTATTCTCAATCTGCCGGAAGATTTTGATCAGCAGCTGATGGCTAAGGGGATTAAAGTGCATCGTTTCAATCCGATTCATCCGCAGCTGGCCATCCAGATGAACAATCGTGACCACCGTAAGACGGTCATCATCGATGGCAAAACTGCCTTTACTGGCGGAAGCAACCTGGCTGATGAATACGTCAACCGCATTGAGCGCTTTGGCTACTGGAAAGATATGGGTGTCAGAGTCGATGGGGCAGCTGTTGAACCGTTTATCATTGCATTTTTGCAGATCTGGAACTATTCATCCGATATCAATACGCCTTATGAGCCTTATGTGCAGGACGTTCAGGATCATCCAGCCGACCAGCATGATGGAAGCAATGGCTATGTCCTGCCGTTTTTTGACTCCCCAACCGATGACAAAAACGTGGGGCGCCGGTTTCATCAGAATCTGATCTCCATTGCCAACCATTCCTGCTGGATCACGACACCCTATCTGATTCTCGATACCGAGATGGTTTCCCAGCTTGAGCTGGCGGTTCAGAATGGGGTAGATGTCCGGATTGTTGTACCGGCCATTCCAGATAAGAAGATTGTCTATGAGGTGACCAAAGCCAATGAGGAAATCCTCACTTCCAAGGGGATCAAGGTTTATGAATACACGCCAGGCTTCATCCATGGCAAAGTGACCCTGGTCGATCACAAGCATGCCCTTTGCGGGACAGTGAATATGGATTTCAGGTCCTACTATTCCAACTATGAATGCGGCATGTGGATGTACGATACGAGCTGTATCGACGATATCACCAAGGATTTTGAAAACATCTTTGAAGAGTCTAAACTGGTAACCAATGAAGATTTTGCGAAAACCAATTTCTTTGTTCGCCAGTACCGCCTGTTTTTAAAGGTGTTCTCTCCATTGTTGTAATGATCAGACTGAATCAATCCGTAAAACAATCTGTAAAAATAGAAAAATGGTCCACAAAGCTGAACAAAAAGCTTTGTGGACCATTTATTCTCTATGGGCCTATTCTAATGAACCATATTTGATCAATCCATCAAAGGGCAGCTGGCTCAGAGGGCGCCAGATTCAGGCCTCAGGATCTTGGCTGAACCATTTTTTCTGGACGAACGAGCTCGTCAAACCGCTCTTCAGCAAGCAGATTCAACGCCAGCACTGCTTCTTTTAAAGACAGATTGTGTTCAAAGGCATAGCGGGCTGCTCTGCCGGCATTTTCATAGCCGATGACCGGGTTGAGGCAGGTGACAAGCATTAAGGAATTCTCGAGGTTTTCTTTAGTTTTCTGCTGGTTGACTTTCAGGCCGGCCAGGCAGTTTTTTGTAAAGGATACCAGGGCATCCGCTAACAGGCGAATCGACTGGTTGAGATTGTAGGCAATGACCGGCATAAAGACATTCAGCTCAAAGTTGCCCTGGCTGGCCGCAAAACCGATGGCTGCATCGTTACCCATCACCTGAACGGCGACCATGGTCAGGGCTTCACACTGGGTCGGGTTGATTTTGCCCGGCATGATGGAAGAACCAGGCTCGTTGGCCGGAATTTCCATTTCACCAATGCCGCAGCGCGGGCCGCTGACAAGCCATCGGATGTCGTTGGCCATCTTCATGGCGTTGGCCGCCAGGCCTTTTAAGGCACCGGAAAAGAAGACACAGGCATCTTTGGAAGTCAGGGCATGGAAGAAGTTTGGATCTGATTTGAAATGGATGCCGGTCATGTTATCGAGAATCGCACAGACATCTCCTCCAAAGTTTTTTGGGGCATTCAGGCCGGTGCCAACCGCGGTAGCACCGATGGCCAGTTCATGAAGGGCTGGCAGGGCGGCTTCGATATGAAGCTTGGAATGCTCCATCATTGAACGCCAGCCGCTGATTTCATCACTGACATATAAGGGTGTTGCATCCTGTAAGTGGGTGCGGCCGATTTTAATGATGCCTTCGTTGGCTTTTTCAAGGTCTTTGAGAACGTCAATGATCTGCTCTAAAGCGGGCATAAGCAGATTGCGCACTTCGAGTGAAGCCATAATATGAAGCGCCGAAGGGAAGGTATCGTTAGAAGACTGCGAGCAGTTGACGATATCATTGGGATGTAAAAGGTCTGCACCCGCTTCCTGGTTGCCAACGTGGGTGATGACTTCATTGACATTCATATTGGTCTGGGTGCCGGATCCAGTTTGCCAGATGGCAAGCGGGAACTGATCATACAGATCCCCATTTAAAATCTGACGGCAGACCGAAACGATGGCTTCTTTCTGAAACGGCGAGATTTTCTTCTGTCGTTCATTGACGATGGCACAGGCCATTTTCAGATAGGCAAACGCGTCAATCAGCGTATGGGGCATCTTTTCGGTTCCAATCTTGAAGTTTTCAAAAGAACGCTGGGTCTGGGACATCCAGCAGGCATCAGCAGGAACTTTGACTTCTCCAAGTACATCGTGTTCAATTCTGTATTCCATAGAATCCATAAATTTCCTTTCCACAATCCGCATCAATTGAGCGGGTTTGATTTCATAAAGTATCACTTTTGATTGTATCGACTTTTTTTCAAAGAACCACTGATGCAAAGAAGATTGGGATTTTGCAGGCAGGTTAAAAGCCGGATTGTTTCCTGCCAATCTTTCAGATGCAGTCTGAGCTGTCATTGTCGTCTCTGTTTCTGTTTTATTTTTTTTGCTTTGGAATGTGTCTTTCTGTTCCATCTGGCTTCGTTTTAAAGGCTGCCCAGATTTGAAAATGCGGTTTTTGGCTGTGATCTTTTCCTTTTGCGGATTGCAGAAGTTGCAAAATTCGTTTTTCTTTTTGCAGCGCTCGTGAATTTGATGGAGAAATGGGCGGGAGAGTGAGCCTGGATGCGGACCATGGTGAAAAAATTGCCCGACAATAAAGATGCTGCCTGTAAATTACGATGGACTAAAACGGAACAGGATCGAATTGTTTTTGTTTTTTTGACTGTTCTTTGTACAGCGACAGGGTCGGGCAGGGCTTTGGAAGGACCAATTCAATTTCTGTTTTGGAAGTGAACATTTCACGGGAATCTGTATAAAAATAGATTGCCATAATCAGACAACGGGCGTTCAATTTTTACGAAAAAGGTGAAGATCAAAGTTTGCACGCAAAATTTCCACCTGAAAATTACGGCTTCGCAAGCGGATACAAAAGTCATCTTTTCCAACAGGCGTCAGCAGGGATAACGGCCAGAAAAAGGGGGATAATAAATCTCAGAGTTGTTTCCTGGATCAGGAAAACAAATCAATGTTCTGCTGCTCAAAAAGAAAGAGAATTGAATCAGAAGGAATGGGCATCAGAATGGAAAATGAATGCAACAGACAGAAACCAGCCATGCATATTGCCGCACATACAGGAAAATTTTCATCTAAGTGACAAATCCTCTGACAATTTGTGCAAACCGATTTCACCTGGATCGTTTACATTAAAAACGGACTGGCCTTTTCATTTGTTCACTGTTCTCTTTTTTCTTTCAAGCAGATCAGACGGAATTTTAAAAGCCGACAAGGCCGTCCTTTCTTTGAAAAGAGAGCAATTTTCCATAATTAAAGAACAGAATCCACGCCGCATGGATTCGCAGATTTTTTAACTTTCTTGCTTTGGACAAAAAATGAGGATAGTATTTTCTTCTGTTTTGAGTACCTGTAAGGACAGGAAAGAGCGGATTGCTGAAATTGCACAATTTGCAATCGTCAACATTTTCAAAGACCTGTCTGCTCAAATCAGGAAAAAGGCTGAATACGCTTATAATCAAAGTAAAGAGACTGAACTCTTTCTATAAACAAACTGAATAACAAATACGGACTATCAAATCAGAATTCAATGAAAATCAATCAAAATCAAAACGATGCTGGCGGCCCAAAGGCTGCTTATGGCACTTTAAGGAGTTGGACAAATGAGGATGAAAGATCGGCTGGAATGCTACATTGACGGCTATTCCACAGTGAATATCTATATGATTAATGATTTTTATCAGGGACAGTCCAAAACCTTCCATCTTAAAGATCAAGAGGGAAATCTGGTGCCGCTGACAATCAAAACAAAAGAAGACGAGGGCGATTACGTTCATTACACATGCGCCGTGGATGGCGAAATCGAAGTGGGAAAAGACTATCTCATGTACGAAGAACATGCCCAATACTGCCCCGCGCAGTTTTCGCATATCGTCAAGACTCCGGAATTCAACGCCAAATATATTCCTGACGAAAGCGTAAAACCCGGAATTGTATATACCCCTGAAAAGACAACCTTCACCGTATGGGCTCCAACAGCCAACTGGGTTTCGGTTGTTCTGCATTTTCCTGACGGGGATCGCATTGAAGCGATGAAACGGGAAAGCCATGGCATCTGGAGCACAGAAGTCAAGGGAGACTTACGCAAAGTTCTGTACACCTATCGGCTCAAGGTGAATGGCACCATTCAGGAGTGCCTCGATCCATGGAACCCGTTTACTGGCATCAATACCACCGTCAGCCAGGTCAATGATCTGTCGCTGCTAAATCTGGCCAAAAAAGTTCCCACCCCACCCATGGAACAGGATACCGATGCGATTGTTTATGAAACATCGATCCGCGATATGACCTCGCAAAAACACAATGGCTTTACCCACCCGCGCACCTTTGAAGCGTTTACGGAAGAAAATGAAACCACAAAGCGTCTGATGACTGGCTTTTCCTATTTAAAGACACTTGGTGTCAGTCACATTCAGATTATGCCGGTCAATGATTTTGGCAGTGTAGATGAAGAATACCCAGGCCTCTATTACAACTGGGGCTATGATCCAATGCACTACCGCTCGTTTGAAGGATCCTTCTCAACCGATCCATATGGTCCTGAAAAACGGATTGTCGAGTTTGCCAGACTCGTTTCGGATCTGCATGCGGCCGGCCTGAAAGTGAATCTTGACCTGGTGTATAACCATGTCTGGAAGCGGGAAGAGTTTGCGCTCGACCAGCTTGTGCCGGATTACTTTTTCCTGATGGATTCCAATGGCAACTATTCCAATGGATCCTTCTGCGGAAATGACATTGATACGCGTCCGGAAATGAGCCGCCGCTATTTTCTGGATACCATCAAAATGTTAGTGGATGTCTTTGATATTGATGGCATTCGTTTTGATTTGATGGGTGTCCTTGACTACAACCTGGTCAATGAAATCGCCGAATACGCGAAATCGAAAAAACCAGACTTCATGATTTATGGCGAAGGCTGGGATATGCCAAGCTTTGTACCGCCAGAATTGCGGGCTTCCCAGAACAACCAGGCCAAAATGCCAAATGTCGGCCAGTTTTCAGATCGTTTCCGGGAAGTAATCCGGGGCAGCAATGACCAGCTCGATCAGGCGGGTTATTCCAATGGCAATCTTGCCCGGATCCACGATGCCAAGCAGGTGATGCGTGCCAGTTTGTTTGAAAATCGTTTTGATCAGCCATTTAAAGCGATCAACTACGTCGAATGCCATGATAACCATACGATGTGGGATAAAAACCGGGCCGTCTGCAATGGCCAGCCCCGCTCAATCCGCATGAAACGCCAGACGCTGGCAACCGCCATGGTTTTACTGGCCCAGGGAACCCCGTTTATCCACTGTGGCCAGGAGTTTGGCCGGACCAAGCAGGGCCTTGGCAATACGTATAACTGCTCCGATCATTACAATATGATCGACTACCATCGCCGCAATGAATTTGAGAATGTGGTGGACCAGTTCAAGGCTCTTGTCAAACTGCGCAAGGAACATCCATCGTTCCGTCTCAACACCAAAGAAAAAATTGAAGCCTGCGTGCAGACTGAAACCATCGACGACAAGGTTCTGGTCTACAAAACCTCGGATGGCACGGAAAGACTGATTACGTTCTTTAACCCGGCAAATGAATCGTTTGAATATCGTCTGCCCAACCAGGGCAGAGTTCTCTTTGACAGTGAGAACCTCAACCCGGATCAGACCGATTTCATCCGGATCCCGCCTCTTTCGGTCATCAGCGTTCAGCTGGCCTGATCGGATTTTTGATCGCGGTACGAATGAAAATGAAACCCTGCAAAGATTCTGTTTCTGAAATGGATCTTTCATAGATTTTTTGAGTCGATTTTTTTCAAGATCCAGCCTTCGAAAACGGCGTTTTTGAGGCTGGATTTTTTATGCGTTTTGATGACAGTTCAGACAGATCGATCAAAAAGATGCAGAAAACCAACCGAAAAGGATACTGCCAGGAAGAGGAGGTCTGCGCGAAGAAAAGATTGCCTGACAATGGGCACGCTTTCAGGGCGCAACTCAATCCAGCTCAACGTGCACTGAAAGTGAAAGAGCCTGAAATTTCGGCTTTTTCAAAGACGGCCGGCTGGTCAGCTCGCTGTTTGACAGCTGGCACAAGATGACTAAAATAAGGAAAATACATTTTTCAGATTCTGTTGAAAACGATAGGGAGGAAACAAATCCATGGCAAAATTTTTCAAGGAACCATCCAGAACGTTTGCGGAATACCTGCTTGTCCCAGGGTATACCGGACCTGAAGACACACCCGATAAAGTCAGCCTGAAAACACCGCTGGTCAAATTCAGACGCGGTGAAACACCAGCACTGTCGTTAAATATTCCTTTAACCTCTGCGGTGATGCAGTCCGTTTCCGGACCGGAACTGGCTGTTGCACTGGCACGTGAAGGCGGCATTTCGTTCATCTTTGGCAGCCAGTCTATCGAAAGCCAGGCCAACATGATCCGCCAGGTCAAAGCCACCAAAGCCGGCTTTACCGGATCTGACTCCAACATCTCTCCAGATGCAACTCTGCGTGACGTCATCCGTCTGCGCCAGGAAACTGGCCACTCCACAATGGCTGTTACCGACAATGGTAAAAAAGATGGTGTGCTCGTCGGCATCCTGACTTCCCGTGACTTCCGTGAATCCAGAATCGATCTGGACAATACCCTCGTTAAAGAAGTGATGACTCCGTACGACAAGCTGATCGTCGGCAAAGATGGCATCACACTGTCCGAAGCCAATGATATGATCTGGGATCATAAACTGAACCAGCTGCCAATTGTCGATGACGAAAGACACTTAAAAGCATTCGTTTTCCGTAAAGACTATGAACAACACAAAGAGAACCCAAATGAAGTTCTCGATAACGACAAGCGCTATCTGGTCGGTGCGGGCATCAACTCTCGTGACTATAAAGAAAGAATCCCGGCTCTGATTGAAGCGGGTGCTGATATCCTGGTCATCGACTCTTCTGAAGGATATTCCTGCTGGCAGGCTGAAACCATCAAATGGGTTCGGGATACTTACGGTGACACCGTTAAAATCGGTGCGGGCAACGTTGTTGATGCCGATGGCTTCCGCTTCCTTGCCGATGCTGGCGCAGATTTCGTTAAAATTGGAATCGGCGGCGGCTCCATCTGTATCACCCGTGAACAGAAGGGAATTGGCCGTGGTCAGGCCACTGCAACCATCGAAGTCGCTAAAGCCCGTGATGAATACTTCGAAGAAACTGGCGTATACGTTCCCATCTGCTCTGATGGCGGTATCGTTCAGGACTACCATATGACGCTGGCTTTAGCATTTGGTGCTGACTTCTGTATGCTGGGCCGCTACTTTGCCCGCTTCAAAGAATCGCCCAGCAAGATCGTTACGATCAACGGCAGCTATATGAAAGAGTACTGGGGCGAAGGTTCTGCCCGAGCCAGAAACTGGCAGCGTTATGATGTCGGCGGGGATGGCGGAAAAATGTCCTTTGTTGAGGGTGTTGATTCCTATGTTCCATATGCCGGCGCATTGGCTGATAACGTAGGTCTGACGATCTCCAAGATCAAGCACACCATGTGCAACTGTGGATTCACCAATCTGCGTGATTTCCAGAAAAATGCCAAAGTGACTCTGGTTTCTGCGGCTTCTATTTCTGAAGGCGGTGCGCATGACGTTCTCGTTCATGACGACAAGCTTGATGCTTCTCAGCACTGATCGATAATGTCCATCAGCAGATCAACGGATTCTCTTTACATCCGCTGCAACCCTATTTCTTTTTCCATCCAAGGTTTCCTGACTCCAGGAAACCTTTTTTTGGTGTGCCCGGCATGGCACACATCTAGGTGGTGAAAGTCCACTATGGGAGCGTATCATCGCAACCGCTAACCATTAGCCTGAGGCAAGGGGTCAACTGGCAACAGAACTTTGAAAGAAGCTAAAGGCAAACTTCCGGCCCGAGGAACACGAATCGTATAAGGCCAACAGACGAAGACGAGCGTGCCGAACAGCGCAAATCTTAATAGTTGCGGAGAACTGTCTGGGGTAAATGCGGCGGGTATATGGAAGAAAAGATGTGTGACCTTACCCGGGGAGATCCTGTCAGCGAAGAAGTCCGCCAAGCCACCGCGGCATTCTTGGTAGTAACAACGAATGGCAGGAAGTCAGCAGAGGCCATAGTAGCGAGGAAGTCCCGTAATGGGGACGGAGCGAAGGGCCGAACGTACTAATCAGCTGTAACAATCAATAATGCATTTCGTGCGTACAAGTCCGCAGGAAGGACAAACCCAGAAGCCTGAAAATGAGTAGGGGAGGGCAGCACGGAATCACGTCAGAGAAAGGAGCAGCCATGGAACAATTATCACTATTCGGTACCGAGCTTCTGACAATGCAGGAAATATTCTCCATGGAGAATATGACCAGAGCATGGAAGCAGGTTCGAAAGAATGGAGGGGCCGCAGGTATAGATGGCATCAGAGCCAGACAGCTGCCGCCCTGCCCGTCAGAATATTGGGAAGAGCTGAGAAGCGATATTCTCAACGGCACCTATCAACCTGCACCGGCCAAAAGAGTAGATATTCCCAAGCCGGACGGAACGAAGAGGGGGCTGAATATTCCCACAGCCAGAGACAGAGTCGTACAGGCCTGCCTTGCCAACTATTTTGACTATGCCAAAGACTTCGATATGAGCGCAGGCTCATTCGGGTTCAGAAAACACAAAAGATGCGAACAGGCAATCCTTAGAGGCCTTGAGTTCATGAACGACGGGTATGACTGGATTGTCGATATCGACCTGAGAAAATTCTTCGATACAGTAGACCAAGATAGACTAATCCGACTGATTGACAACACCTTCAAAAACAGTGCCGTAACAGCACTGACAAGAAAATTCATTACCGCCGGGGTAAAGATCAAGGGAGAAGTGGTCAAAACGGAAGTCGGAATTCCACAGGGCGGCCCGTTGTCACCGGTACTGGCAAATTTATTCCTCGACCAAGCTGATAAAGAACTTGAGAAAAGAGGGTTAAACTTCACAAGATATGCGGATGATATGCTCATCTATGTCAGATCAGAAGCTGCAGCGAACAGAGTTATGAAATCATATAGTAACTTCCTGGAAAAGAAGCTGAAACTGATTGTTAATACAACGAAATCTAAAGTCGCCAGACCTAATGAAATCAAATATCTGGGCTTTGGATTCAAGGTAAACAAGGGTAAATGGACAGCGACAGCCCACCTGAAGTCCCTGGAGAGTCTTAATGAGAAAATCATCGAGCTAACAAAGAGAAACTGGAGCATCGCCCTGAACGACCGAATTACGAAGGTCAACCAGGCCATCCAAGGATGGTGTAACTACTTCAGATCAGCGTATATTCCCAAAAGCCAGATGAGAAAACTGGACCAGAGACTAAGACGCAGGATCAGAAGCATCATATGGAAGCAGTGGAAGAGCATCAAAAAGAAGGAATGGGGCTTGATCAAGTTGGGATGTCCCAAAGACAAAGCCCATTCCTATGCGTGTGCCAGACAGGGATACGTGCGATGCTCAAGAACATTCTTGAATAGGTATATCAAAAACGAGCATCTGAAAAGAAAGGGCCTCCAAGCCATTGAGGACTACTTCACACAGATCTCAACACAGTTTCATGAGGCATTAGAACGAACCGCCCGGTGCCGATCGGCATGCCGTGGTGGTGTGAGAGGGGCTTAGATGCTACCTACTCGATTCAGAGCGCAAAGAGAAAATATATGAAAGAAAATATATGAAGTCTGAAAAGAATATGACAAGAATTCAAAAAACAGGCTCTTACGCAAATATTGTGTTTAGCTATCATCATTATTATCGACGATAGCAATTGCCGCTAAGCCCAATAACCCAAGATGCGATAGGCCAACTCATCTCGAATTAGGTATTGATTATTTAATCAACAATATGAATGATGCAAGCTTATTCATTCGCTAGGATTACTCGTGTTAAAAACTACATTTGCGTAAGATCCAAAAAACAAGGATGGAAAATATGCCCGGATCTGTTTAAAAAGATGAAGAAACGAAAAACTCACCATCCCAAAACAGCAGGGAATCCTCTCTCAAATCGGTGGTGAGTTGCCATGAATGCTAAAGAAAAAAGAAATTCGTCAAAAACACGTGTCGCTCAGAGAATTTATGGATACCATAGAGAGGTACACCGCTGAAAGCGGTTAGAAAGGTTTGACCTATGGAAACATATGTTGGAGAAATTAAGGTCAGCAGTAAGAACGGGTATTATGTCAATTTTTATCCCGGCTACCGGCTGGTTGGAGACGAATTTGTATATCTGTCCCAGTCGGACATTCGCAGGCTTTTACCAGAATCACAGTATTTAAACATTAACCTGGTTTCCACCTCACCCAGCTTTTCTTTAGAAGATCTGTTTCAGGATGGAGACGATATTTTGCTTGATTTTTCTTTTGATGATTTACAGCCCAATTTAAAAGCGGACGGCTTTCGCTATCCGACAGCGTGGAAGCTGGATGTTTCCCGCAACTTTGGTTCAACCGTAAGACGGATGGAAGATTTAGGCCTGTATTACGTTTTGGACAGAGAAGCCATTGAAGGGGACTGGAAAACCGATCGCTGTCTTTGGATTGATTCTCCCAATGTCAATGAAGGCATGGAAATTCTCATTCCGATTGAAGAGTCCAATGTTCTGATCGGACCGTATAAAGTTCGTTATGACGAGGACCGGGACCTGTTTTTTGTCTGGCCAAATCCGGAAAAAACCAATCATCTGATTCACGGCTATGAATATGCAAACGGCATTCCCAGCCACTATGTTGTACTGGACCAGGAAGATGTCACTAGAAGCTATGCCCCGATTGCCGGCGATGACATCACTCCTTACGCTTATGATCTGATTTCACTGGAGGATCTGATTGACAACTTTAAAGAGACAATGAAACGACGCATGTCCAATAAATACCGCTTTGATGAGCAGGCAGCGTCCTCCATGATCAGTGTGTATACCAACAGTCTGCTTTCAGGCGGAACAGTCTCCAAAGAAGTCGCAAAGGCAAGAGCTCGGAAACTGGAAGATGTTCTCAGTTCGACCGAGCGCTTTGATGCCACTCTTGACCAGATCGGAAAACTCGTCGGCAGTCTGCTTTTGAACTTTCAGGATCAGCAGGTTTATGCCTCTGTGATCCGGGCACTGAGTGAAGATGAAGATTTCTTAGACCAGATTGGAACCTTCCGTGAATTCGCTGCGCTTGAAACCAAATACAAAAGTGAACTGAATACTCTGTCCAGACAGAAAGCTGCACTGACTGAGCAGGTGGCTGAACTGGAGCGGCTCAACCCGGCAAGGCGTCTGGAAGAATACAACAACCAGATTGCCCACCTTGAACAGGTCCGCCAGTCTTCAGAACAGCGGCTGCAGGAAATTTTGCGCACGACTGGTCTTGCCAGCAATCTGGCCGATCTCGAACGGCAAAGCGAATATCTCGAGGCTGAAAATTCCCGCAAGCTTCAACAAAGCAACCAGTTAAGCATGCGGCTGGAAGGCCTGCAGGAACAGTTAGATTCCATCCTGGCCAATTCCGCCAGTAAAGTGCTGGAAATGACCTTCGATAATCTAATTTCCGAACGCTTCCTCGAACAGACAGCCAGAAGCCAGCAGCGGCAGATGAAAGAAGAATATGCCATGGCCGCCAAAGCCATTGCGACTCTTCCGGTTTCCACACTGGATGCCGCCCAAACCATTTTGCAGCTTAAGCACAGCTTCCGCCAGCGGCGCCCGGAATATACGGATAATGAAATCCTTAACGTACTGATCTGTCTGAGCCAGTCATTTCTGACGATTTTTACCGGCCGGCCAGGATCTGGCAAAACTTCACTCAACGAAATCACTGCCGATGTGCTCAGTCTGTGCCAGCCGGAGGCACTGCGTCTCAATCATCCGGATTTTCCCTACTGCGGCCGGTTTGTTTCGATCAGTGTGGAGCGCGGGTGGACCAGCCGGCGCGATCTGATCGGATTCTATAACTCGCTGACTCGAACGTTTGATAAAGCCAGTCCAGAGCTGTTTGATCTGCTTTCGATTCTGGATATGGAATCTCGAAGTCCACACCAGGAAAAAATGCTTCCAGCCCTTGTTTTGCTGGATGATGCCAACTTATCGAGCATGGAATACTATTGGGCCGACTTCATGGCGATGGATCAGGATGATCCAGGCCTCGTGCGCGGCACGCTCAATCTGGGTGAGGGCTATCGGCTTGCAATTCCACAGGCTCTTCATTTTGCAGCCACGATTCAAAACGATCACACCACCGAGCCGATTTCTTCCAGACTGTTAGACCGGGCCTTTGTCATCTCTATGCCTGAACATAACATCACTCTGGATGCCGGCCTGATCCAGGCGGCTGCAGGCAGTGTTCTGGAGGAGCAGTTATTTACTTTCGATCAGCTCCAGGAGGCTTTTGAACCTCTCGAAACCACTCTGGACTTGCCAGAATCTCTTGAAGCTTTGTTCAGACAGGCTCAGACTCTCTTTACTCAAGCCGGTGTTCCTGTTTCCATCCGTTCACAGCTGGCGATGCGCCGCTATATTCTGAGTGGGGCGCGCTGGTTTGAAGCGGAAAGTGAACTGCGTCCGGGCGCCCTGGTTGCATTAGACTATGCGATTTTACAGAGAATGATGCCATCACTCAACGGCACCTCGGAGCGCTTTCGTCAGCTGCTCGCCGAGATGCTGGACTTCTTCAAAGAAAACAATCTGTCCCTTTGCCAAGCTAAGCTGGAAGAAATCATGGAGAAAGGGGACGACTCCATGCAGTATTACCAGTTCTTCTGATGCGCGAGTACAAATTAAGGCTGTCCAGTGAAGAAAGCCAGGAGTTGATCGAACTGCAGTTGCATCCCGCTTCTGTTCATCAGCCGCTGGCTGAGCTGACCCGGATTCCGGATATTAAGGTTTTTGCCAACCGCCCTTATTCGGCTCAGCTTCTGACTGCCAATACCACCGATATCCGCTCGCTGGAGATTCTGATCAACGGGTATCCAGCGCCCCACACTTTTCATGCGCATTCTGGCAACATCAATTTTCATCTGCCAGGAAATGGCGAGCGGATTTTTGCGGACAGTTTTGGCCTTTCCAGTATTGCGCTGATCTTCAAAACCAGTGAAGGTCCGGTCCGCCTGAAATCAGAATATTTCCAGATCATGGTCCGTCCGGATGACGAAAACTTTTCTGTCAATACAATGGGCAGTTATGCCGCCCGCAACAACCGGATGCTTTTATATGGAACTCAAAAAGACTATATCAATCTGACCAATCATTATGGCTATGGCCAGTATTCCATGGAAGACAAGATCCGTCTGCTCAAGCAGACTGGTATCCTGCTTGAAAAAGCCTGGCGGATGATCCGGATTAACCCCAAAACCAGCTCCACAGCCCGTCTGGACAATCGTCAGCCTCTGAATGGCCGCACGCTCCAGCAGCTCAACCGCCATCCGGAATCCTTGCAGCAAACGGCCATGGCCAGCGGAGTGCGCATTGGTCATCGACTTTATGTGCCGGATCTGGCCCGTCTTGGTTCGCAAGTCAGGGAAAAAAATACGGATGTTTATGAAAACCAGATCATTCTTTCCTTTTTGCAGGCCATCATTAAAGAGACAAACAATATGATCCCGTCGATCAAAGCCTATATCGACAAGCTTCCCATACGGTTCCACTCCAGCGGCCCCTTTGTGACCTCATCGACCTATATGGCCAGGGCGACTTCCTTAACGTTGCAGGATATGATGAGCGATTTGAAGTCATTGCAAAAAGAATTCTCAAGACTTTATGAAATCTATGCCTCGATTATTCCGGCAAGCTCTTTTGAACTGACCAGCCTGCCCAAGATGACGCCCACGTTTAGCCAGATTCCTGGCTATCGCCAGATTTTTGGCTCGATCGGCCAGTGGTTTGCGATGCGCAATGTCGGTGCGGCGGATATCCGCTTTGCGACGACGTTTTTACAGATCACGACCCTTTACGAGGTGTATGTTCTCAGCAAGCTTGGCCGGTTCTTTCTGGACTGGGATTTCCAGCTTGTTTCTGCCCGGCGGATTCTGGCAAACCGCCAGGACGAAACCTTTTATGAGCCGCCAAGCATCAACAATGTCTTCGTTTACCAGCGCGAAGACGTCCGGATTACACTTTTTTATCAGCCAGTCATCTACAACCAGAAACGGGCGATGAAAAGTTCCTGCAACCTGGTCCGCAATACATCCCTCTCCTTTCCGCGCGGCTGGGGGGAACCGACAAGCGGCCGTTACTATACACCAGACTATGTCATCAAAATCGAGAGTGAGCGCTGGAAGGGAGCCAGGTATATTCTTGGGGATGCCAAATATACGACCTATCGCAATGTCCGGGATTATAAGGTCATTCCATTGGTGTATAAGTATCTGTTTTCTTTGTCAACGATGGATCCGGACGATGAAATCACGGGACTGTATATTTTTCATGGCAAGCAGACTGATGCTCTCGGCCGTTCCTCCATTTCCTCGTCGATTTATGATCTGATCCAGTCCGGTCATCAGGAATTTCCACAGGTGGAAATTATTGGTCTGAGCGAGTCGATCTGCACTGATCAGCGGGAACAGTTTATGGCCCTTCGCAGCCTGTTCTCCATTCAGTTTGAACATGCGGCTGGCAAACCCTTATTCGAAGACCAGCCTGACGTTTCCAGTCTTCCGGTTAAGGCCTGGCAGGTTGCTGAAGCAGTCGAAACCGATGGTCTGCCTGAAGCTTTGCTGGATTCAGCAATCGAATCGGAAGATCAGAAACCAGAGTCGTTGCGTACGGCTTGCCAGCCCCAGAACTTTGCTTCCTTATCTTCCAGTCTGCCAGAAGAAGAGGAAGAGAAACTGGAGGGAAGATCGTTCGAAAGGATCCAAAGAGAAGCAGAAGAAAAAGCAAAAGAATACCTCAGACAGGAATACGGACTTGAAGACTTGGATTTGTCTCTTGATCGATTCCAGAAACCCTTTGATCAGATGTCATTTCCTGATCAGCAGGTCAATCCTGCAAGAAAGAGTGGCGAAATTCATTTTGAAGCTGCTCTGCCCAGGATGGAGCGCATGGAAATCAAGGTCAGTTCAGAAATGCCTGCCCAGCCCGATCCACAACAGGACTTTGATTTCGATCAGGAACTGGATTTTGATCTGTTTGAAGGTGAAATTGATTTTGATCCAGAATAGATTTCCGATTCATCAAATCAAAATGAGCAGGAAAGTGACTGAAGAGCAGGTCGTATCCAATAAAGCGCAGGCAATCCCAGAAGACTCTCAGTCCCGGGGTTCCGATCTTTTGATCTGACGTCCTCATCAACAATAGAATCAAAATGAGCAGAAACGGGCCGCAGCCAGCAAAATGGTTACGGCCCTTTCTTGATGTCCTCTGCAAGCTGGAACGGATACCAGAACAGAAAACCCAAAGGGGAATAAAACAGAAAAAAGGAGCAGGAATGATTCGCGAAAATCATTGCTGCTCCTTGTTGTTTCTATAAAAATGGTGCCCGAGGCCGGACTCGAACCGGCACAGTATCGCTACCGGTGGATTTTGAGTCCACTGCGTCTACCAGTTTCACCACTCGGGCACGTGAAGATATCTTACCTGATTTTCAGTTGGCAATCAAATCTTTTTTCTGTCTGTTTCATTCTTTTTGTGCGGGGAACGGATAAACGAGGACCAAAGCCAGCACAAACATTCTTTTTAACATCTCTAAAGATGGGGAGAATAAGCATCAGATCTATCTTTTAAGCTTTCTGTCTGGCCCAAAGACCTGCCGACCTAAAAAAATGACCCATTATGAAAAAAGAGTCTATCCAAATCCGAAAATAAAAACCCATTTCCAAAAAATACCTGAATTTTGTAAAGGCTTACGGATTGGTATTCTTCAGATGGTTATAGGAAAGGCAGATGCGCGCACCTTCCATTTTCACAAGGAGATAGAAGAAATGATGAAAGACAAGAATCAAGAAACTGGCAAGCTCTCCTGGAGTACCCGGATTTCCTATGCGGGGGGAGATGTTGCGTGTAATGTTGTATTTGGTATGGTCGGCACCCTGCTGACATTGTTCTATACGGATTATGCCGGTGTAAATCCCGCAACGGTCGGTCTGATAATGCTGATCAGCCGTATCTTTGATGGAGTATCGGATTTGATTATGGGCATGATCGTCGATCGGACCAAATCAAAATTCGGTCAGTCACGGCCATGGATTTTATGGATGGCCATCCCGTATGCCATTTCGGCGGTGCTGTTGTTTACGGTGCCCAGATCCACGGCCATGGTTCAGGCAATTTATATTTTTGTCACCTACAACTTCTGCTGCACAGTTTGTTATACAGCCATCAATTTACCGTATGGAAGCCTGTCAGCCATGATGACTCGTTCATCGGATGAACGCAATATGCTCAGTGTTGTCCGGATGGGACTATCACCGCTGGGCCGGATTCTGGCCGTAACCTGCACTTTTCCACTGGTCAAGCTGATGGGCGACGATCAGGCAGCCTGGATTAAGACCATGTCGATCTGGGCAGTCATCGCTCTGGTTCTGCTGGTTAACTGCTTTATTCATTCCAAAGAAACCGTGGTGATCAAAGGACGCCAGGAAGCGGGCAATGTTCCGTTCCGTCAAGGATTTAAAGCTTTGCTTACAAATCGCTATTTCTGGCTGGTTCTGGTTCTGTGGATGCTGCAGAGTGTATCGTTTGGGATTTCAGGCACGATCCTGCCGTATTACTGCAAGTATATTTTCCATAACGATACCTGGATGTATTCTACGCTGTATCTGACTGAAACACTGGTTCTGGTAGGCTGCATCTTTGCGTGTACACCATTGATCAGGAAGTTCGGAAAACGGAATGCCGCCCTGATGGGAGCTTTGGTTGCCCTGTTTGGCCAGATGCTGTTCTTCTTTGCTCCCTACAATTTTTATATGCTCCTGTTTAGCTGCATTATCCGCGGCATTGGCCTGGCGCCGCTCAACGCCGTTGTCTTTGGCATGATTGGGGATGTCGTTGAATATGGCCAGTGGAAAAACCATATCCGTCAGGAAAGTCTGATTTTTGCAGGCGGTTCAATCGGAACAAAGGTTGGCTCCGGGGTGGCCTCAGCCATGATGACGGGTCTGCTGGCAATGGCCGGATATATTTCTTCTTCAGCGGTCGCTGTAAGCCAGCCGCAGAGTGCATTGAATATGATTGTTTCGATCTATAAATTTGGACCGCTGATCATTGCCGCCTGTGCTGTTGTCACTTTGCTGATGTATCAGCTCGATAAGCAGTATGACGATATTATGGATGAACTGACCGAACGTGAAGCCTACGGAATTCTGTAATTCATTCAAAAAGTACGCACATAAACGGCGTGCTTTTTTGGCGTTGTCAGAACAAATAGATTTGAAGAGAATAAACTGTAGTTCCCGAAACTTTTCTACCCAGGAAATCCTGACAAAAATTAGTAAACCTAAATTTCACTTTATTTATGGGGATTCAGAAGTATATGCCACTCTTAAAAGTCTCAAATAGAGTTACTTCATGGTTAGAATTAATTCCAACCATGAAGTAACTCTATTTGAGACTTACCAGATAATTAAATATTCTGAATATACTTTAATTAAAGTAATATACAGATAAATCGCTTGTTAAATATAGTG
The DNA here is from genome assembly GCF_034745455.1 of Allobaculum sp. JKK-2023. Lineage (NCBI taxonomy): Bacteria > Bacillati > Bacillota > Erysipelotrichia > Erysipelotrichales > Erysipelotrichaceae > Allobaculum > Allobaculum sp. JKK-2023. The sequence continues at coordinate 3,398,048 of NZ_JAYERV010000003.1, forward strand.
CCCTGGTTAGAAAAAACGCGGGAACTACAGATAAAGAATGAGTTATAGAAGATCCGGCTTTTCTGGAAAAAGCGTACGTCAAAATGGGTCCAAGAAACCAGATCATAAAGCCGGTAAGAGCCGCCAGCAGAGGAAGAGCCAGCAGAGGAAGGAAAAGGAAATAGTGAAAGAAAATGAAAATAGAAAGCAAGCAGGCAAAGGAAGGAGGGTTGGGAGATGAATCGATCTTTTCAGAAGAAAATCTGGGGGATTGCCTTTGGAATTGCGGTTGTCAGCCTGATTTTGACAGCCGTTGCTGCAACCGTCCAGCCGCAACAGACCAGTTCCCATAGTCCATGGCTGCGCATTGGCGTTATTACAAAGTCGAGCGGCAGTGAGTACTGGCTGTCGGTCGAATCCGGAATCGACGAGGCAGCCCGCAAAAGCAATGTCAGCGTGACGCTGCTTTCACCGGATCTTGAAACCAATACCCCGATGCAAAACCGGCTGATTGAGGACTGTCTGCAGGAAGACTTTGATGTTCTTCTGGTCTCTCCGCTGCAGTCAACGGATGCCGCTTATATAGAAACAGCCCGGAAGAAGGGAATTCCAATTGTGGCTTTTGATACCCGACTGTGCCAGGAGAACATTCCCTATATCGGAATTGACAGCTATGAGGCGGGAAGACAGCTGGCAAAAGAAATGGTCAGTCAGCTTGGCGGATCTGGTTGTGTCGGATTAATTACCGGAAACCTGGAACAGGAATCCAATCAAAGCCGGCTGGAGGGCATGGTCAGCGAACTGATGGCCAATGGAATTGAAATTGCCTTCGCTCAAAGCGGCTATTCCAATTTGCAGTTATCTGAGCAGGCGATTGATGAGCTGATGGAAACCTATCCCCAGCTAGACGGAATTCTTGCAACTTCTGCCGTCACGGCTTTGGGACTCCGAGATTCCCTGAAAGATACTTCAATTATCCTGATGACCTTTGATGCCCAGCAGGATGCCTTGGACGCATTAGAAGATGGCAGTCTTGGAGCGGTTGCTGCCCAGTCCGGCTACCTGATTGGCAAGGAGGCAATTGAAGCAATCTGCCAGATTCAGGCTCAGGGAGGCAGGATCAGTGAAATGGAAGATCTGATCATTCCTGCACCGATTTTAACCCAGGATACAGTTGAAGCCTGGCGTGCCGATCATCCTGAACAGGAGGAATCTGATGTTTCATAAAATGCAGACAAAAGTCCTGACAGCAGTCTCCATCCTGCTGATCCTGCTTGCCACAACGATTACCATCCTGTTTTACAATCGTTCCGCTACGATGATTGAAGACAATTATATCGAAAGTCAATCCAGCCAGATCGTCCAGAAAGCGCAGACGCTGGACAATACCTTCGAAAAGATTTACGTCCAGGTGGTTCAGGCTGCCGTCTCTTCCGAACTGGTTGACCTGACCCAAAACGTGCTGCAGGAAGGTGACAGTGAGCAGGCAGCGTCCAGACTGGCTGCCAGTCTGAGAGAACTGAGAGCAACCATTCCGGATGCCAGTTCGCTTTTTCTGCTTTTTCCGGCGCAAAAAATGCTGATCACTTCAAAAGACTATCCGGCTGTACGCTCAGATCTTTCAGAAAATACGGTTGAAACCATTGTTGCGGCAGCCAGTCAGCCAATGACTCCGGTTTTACTGACAGATCCTTCGCTGTCAACTTCTTCCATTCTTGCTTTAATCAGTCCTGTCCAGTCGGATGGCAAAACGATTGGATATCTGATGGGCAATCTGGATGAGCGAAAGCTGTACTACGACTACTTAAGCTCGTTCAACAAGGACCAGATTCAGGCTGTCCTGGTAGACGATCACAGTCAGGTGGTTTCTTCACCCAACCGCCGGACTGTCGGCGAGCTTTTTAAAAACGGGACTCTGTCGACAGTCAACGGAACAACGGCATCCCACAATCAGGATGGACAGTCCATTTCGATTACCCATCGAGCTCCCTTTTCCGGTCTGCGATTTTTTGTGGAAACGCCCAAAAAAGAAATTCTCCAGGATTTGCATGAACTGCGGCTGTTTCTGGTGGCTATTTTACTGGCAGTCTTGATGATGGCGGGAGCAGCGGTGGTTCTGGTATTGCGGCGGATGTATAAACCGATGGAGCAGCTGGCTGACACCATGCGGCAGGTGAGTGACGGTGAGCTGGAAATTCGATCGGCAGTCACCAGCCAGGATGAAATAGGGGAACTGTCCGCTGCCCTCAATCACATGCTGGACCAGATCCAGGATCTTATCGAACAGGTTCTGAAAGAAGAACTGCTCAAAAAAGATGCGGAACTCAATGCTCTGCAGTATCAGATCACGCCGCATTTTATGTACAACACACTGAATTCAATTAAATACAAAGCCCTTTTAAAGGGAGAGAATGAGATTGCAGCCTTGATTGACGACTTTATTGAGCTGCTGCAGGCCAGCATCAACCGCAAAGGAGCCTTTGTCACACTCGCCGAAGAAATTCACTTTATCCAAAGCTATATGGCATTACAGCAGATGCGCTATGAAGACCCAATTGAGACGAAATACTCAATTCCTTTACAGGCTGAAAAGTGTTATGTTCCGCGCCTGCTGCTCCAGCCCTTTATTGAAAATGCAATCCTGCATGGACTCGACTTCAAAAACCATCTCAATCACATTGATGTGAAGGCGTGGATTGAAGAAGACCGCCTGTGGCTGTTGATTCACAATACCGGAAGACCCATTACGGAAGAACAGATTCAGAAAATGATGGCGGCCGATTTGAAGAAAACCCATGGCTTGTCCGGGATTGGCATCCGAAATGTCATGGAACGTCTGGAACTTTACTATGGCCGCCATGCAGGCATCTATTTTGAAAGTGATGAGATTTCTACCACTGTAAAAATCAGCCTGCCCATTACGTATGACCCGGAACGCTATGCCCTGGGTCATCAAGAGACAAGGAGAAAAAAAGCATGATTCGAACGCTGATTGCAGATGATGACTTTCTGGTCCGCACCTATCTTAAATCTCTGAAAGCCTGGAAACGGGCTGGTTTCGAAATCATCGGAGATACCCGCGATGGGGAAGAGACGCTCAGAGTGCTGGATGAACTCCAGCCTGAATTGCTGGTGACGGATGTTTCAATGCCCTTGATGAATGGGATCGATCTCATTCGAAAAGTACGGGAACATAATCGCTCGCTGTATATCATTGTATTGAGCTGCCATGATGACTTTGAATATGTCAAGGAAGCCATGCGCCTTGGCGCGGATGAATATGTTTTGAAAAACAGCCTGAATGAAGACTCTCTCTATGAGCTGCTTGGAAAGACTGCCAATGCGCTGAACAGACGCAAAGAAAAGTATCAGGAAGCAGACAGTGCGCAGTCTTTGATTGAAGAAGGTCTGCAGCTGCGCAAGTCCGGGTATTTCAGCGCGCGGCTGTTTGGGGAGTACTCGCAAGAAGAATTGGAAGCCAAACGGATCAACGCAAAGATTTTCCGTCGCTATGATACCACTGGGGTAATTTTGATGAGCAATCCGGACTGGCCATGGCTTCGCTATCAATTTTCGCCGGAAGAAATGTCGGAAAAAGCCCGCCAGTTTTTAACCCATCTGTCGTATCGACTCCAGGACAGGCAGGAAAGCCAGAACACTGAGTGCGTCTATCTTGGAGATGGACTGTTTGCATGTTTTGTCGATTTAAGCCGTCTGCTCAAGCAGTCTTTGATGCAGCAAAATCTCACCCGGCTGGCGGCCATTTGTTTTTCGGCTTGTCAGGAGCAGGAATATGATCTGGAAACATCTGTTTCTTCGATCTGTTTTGGCCCGGACAGCCTCAAAGAAGCCTACCAACAAGCCAGGGCAATGAGCAAGCTGGCTTTTTACCAGCAGGGCAAGATTTTGTACTATGACGAAAACCATCCTTGCACCCGCACTCTTCCTCCTGCGGCCAGACAGTTTTTAAAAGAGGTCAAAGACCTGGTTTTCCATCAGGACCAGGAAGGATTTGACCAGAGTTATCAGGCCGTGATGGCTGCTGTAGAGCTGGAAAGAACTGAACCAGAACTGGTTCAGCTCTGGCTGAAGGATCTTGATGAGCAGCTGGTTATTAAACGCTCCAGAGACGAGTATGCCAGACTGGTCCGGCTTGAGAAGGTGGAAAGTCTGCTGGAAAGTCTGCTGGACAGTCTTCATGTTCACTGTTTTGAATTGCGCGGTCTGGATCTTTCTGATGATGTTTCGCCATCGGTCCGACAGGTTGTGGAGTATATCCGCATCCATTTCAGAGAACCGATCGGACTGGCAGATGCAGCTGAATATGCCGGGCTGAACGCTGCCTATCTCTCCTATTTGTTCAAAAAAGAGATGGGAATCGGATTTGCAGCTTACGTTCTGGAGATGCGGATTGATTTTGCCAAAGGTCTGCTCATGCGTACCAACCTGAAAATCAAGGAAGTCGTCGAACGATCCGGTTTCAACGACTATCATTATTTCTCAAAAACATTTAAGAAGATGACGGGCCAGAGTCCGGCTTCTTTTCGAAAAACAGCACAATCGCAGGACCCGGGAGCATCAATCCAAAAATAAGACCCAAAACAGGGAACCTAAAATTTAGATCAGGAAATTTCGCCAGAAAAAATACCCCTGAATCTAAAAAGGTTCCCGTTTTTTTGTCCATTGCCCGATGGTATCTTATAGCCAGTTAAGGAAAGGTACCTTAAAAAAACTGAAAAAGAAATTAAAGAGAGGAAAAAATAAATTTATGTTAAGTGCAGAAAATGTAAAGATCGGAATTGCGCCAATCGCATGGACCAACGATGACATGCCCGATCTTGGCGCCGAAAACACCTTCGAACAGTGTGTCAGCGAAATGGCTCTGGCCGGCTATACCGGCAGCGAAGTCGGAAACAAATACCCGAAAGATCCTGCTGCCCTGAAAAAAGCCCTGGATCTGCGCGGGCTGGAGATCTGCAATCAGTGGTTCTCTTCCTTCCTGCTGACTCGTCCGTATGAAGAAGTTGAGCAGGAATTCCGGACTCAGCTCAGCTTCCTGAAAGCGCTCGGCGCCAAAGTGATTGGCGTTTCGGAACAGAGCTATTCCGTCCAGGGCCAGCTTGATACCCCTGTGTTTGGCCACAAGCATGTGATGAATGAAGAAGAGTGGAAGCTGCTGACAGAGGGCCTGAACAGACTGGGCAAACTCGCAAAAGAAGAATACGGCATTACGATGACTTTCCATCATCACATGGGAACCGTTGTTCAAAACGATGATGAAGTGGAACGCCTGCTCAGCCAGACGGATCCCGAATACGTCAGCCTGCTGTATGATTCCGGACACTTTGCCTATGCCGGATATGATCCTGTAGAAATGGTGAACAAATACGCAGATCGTATCCGCCATGTTCACCTCAAAGATATCCGCCCACAGCTTGTTGAAAAAGTCAAAGATGAAAATCTCAGCTTCCTCGATGGCGTTCGTCTTGGTGCCTTCACGATTCCGGGAGATGGATGCATTGATTTTGCCTCGATCTTCCAGAGTCTCGATCGCTCCGACTATAAAGGGTACATGTTAGTGGAAGCCGAACAGGACCCAGCAAAAGCCAATCCTCTGGAGTACGCCCTCAAAGCCCGCCGTTATATCGCCTCGAAAGCCGGTCTTTAATCCAGTCAGTCCAGAGATTTTAAATCCGGCCGCATGCCAGATGCTTTCAGGGGCTGGCAGAGCCGATAAGCTGAAAAAGTAAGCTAAGCACAGACCGTATCGCTGTAAAGACAAAAAAACAGAATTTGAATTCAGAAACTGCCCAATACCAGCAGCTTATCAATCGAAGAAAATTGGATTCAAAACCAGTAAAAGAGAAAACAGAAAAAGAAAATCGAAAGAAATAGAAATCACTCGCTCAAAGAGAAAAAGGAGACCCCCCATGGTAACAGTAGGAATTATCGGCGCCGGACGAATCGGCCGTGTACACACCCAGAGCATCCGTACTCAGGTTCCAGAAGCCGTCACCAAAACAATTGCAGATCCATTCATGAATGAAAAAACCGAAGCCTGGGCCAAAGAAAATGGCATCGCAAACGTCACCACAAACTACAAAGACATCCTCAATGATCCAGAAATCGATGCAGTCCTGATCTGCTCTTCTACCGACACGCATTCCCCCATTTCTGTGGAAGCTATTAAAGCTGGCAAGCATGTCTTCTGTGAAAAGCCAATCGACCATGACATCACTAAAATTCAGGAAGTCATTACTGCATTGAATGAAAATCCCGTGAAATACCAGGTAGGCTTTAACCGCCGCTTCGACCACAACTTCCAGGCAGTGAAAAAGGCTGTCGATGCCGGCAAGATCGGTGAAAAGCACATCATCAAGATTACTTCCCGTGACCCGGAACCACCTGCACCAGAATACGTAAAAGTTTCCGGCGGGATCTTCCTGGATATGACCATTCATGATTTCGACATGGTTCGTTATCTGGCTGGCTGCGATGCCACAGAAGTCTATGTGGCTGCGGCTAATCTTGTGGATCCTGCTATTGGTGAAGCCGGCGACGTGGACACGGCTATTATCACGCTGGAGATGGAAGACGGCTCACTGGCTGTCATCGACAACTCCCGTAAAGCAGTGTACGGCTACGACCAGCGCGCCGAAGTGTTCGGTTCTAAAGGAATGGTATCGACTGGCAACGACAGCGCAACCAAAGCCGTGATTGCCAATGAAGAGGGAATTACTTCGGAAAAGCCGCTCTACTTCTTCCTGGAACGGTACATGGATGCCTATGCCAATGAAGTCAAGGCTTTCATCCATGCCATTGAAACCGATACAGATACCCCGCTTGGTGTTGACGACGGTCTTAAGCCAGTTCTGATGGGCCTTGCTGCCAAGAAGTCGCTCGAAGAACACCGTCCGGTTAAAATCAGCGAAATCCTTGCCTGATTTCCCGTATCGAGTCGCTGGTTGCTGGATAACTGAATGAACTTTCGCTTCAGCATCAGGCGCCGGAAAGAAAACTGGAAAAGAAGGCAAAAAAGGAAGCGGCAGCAAAGCGTAAGAAGCGGCAGCAAAGTGTAAACAGAAAGTGGCAAACAGCATAGACAATCGAAAGATTCGAATCGCATCAAAACAAAAAAACATTAAATAAGAATAGAAAAAAGAACAAAAAATGGAAAGCGGTCTGGAAGGGTCAGAAGAAGATCGGCCAGGCCGGACAAAGAGAAAGGAAATTCCAGCAAGAAAAAAGGAGATTCTGTAAAGGCGGCCAGCCGGATTGCATTTGCAGAATCTGCCCTGGCTGCTCAGGGCAGAAAGGCGGCCGGTCTGGCCAGCCTTTCTTTTTGAAAAGGTCAAAAGAAAAAGGACAAGGAAAAGGAAGAAAGTGCATGAACTATATCGAAATTGACCAGACCAGACCCCTGGATCTGATCCTGCTGGGCCGGGTCGCCATTGATTTTAATCCTGCTTATTCCGAAGAAGTGAAGGAAGAGTTTAAGCCGTTAAAGCATGTTCACTATTTTGAAAAGTTCGTCGGCGGGTCGCCTGCCAATATTGCGGTTGGGATTACGCGTCATGGATTAAAGGCCGGCTTCATCGGCAAAGTTTCAGATGATCAGTTTGGAGACTACGTCGTCGACTATTTCCATGAAGCAGGAATCGACACCTCTCAGATTACACGCTGTACAAACGGAGAAAAGCTGGGCCTGACTTTTACAGAAATGCTCAGCCCGAAAGAATCCTCCATTCTGATGTATCGCAACATGGCAGCTGATTTGCAGCTGTCGGTTGACGATATTGACGAAGACTACATCAAAAGCGCCAAGGCGATCCTGATTTCCGGAACCGCCCTGGCCCAGAGCCCCTCTCGTGAGGCAGCAATTAAGGCCGCTCTGCTGGCCCGCAAGAATGGCACACTGATTATCTTTGATATCGACTATCGAGAGTACAACTGGAAAAATGCTGACGAGATTGCCATTTACTACAATGCACTGGCCAAGGAAGCTGACATTATTATGGGCAGCCGTGAGGAATTTGACTTAACCGAAAAACTCATCCAGCCTTCCATGAGTGATCAGGAAAGTGCCCGGTACTGGCAAAATCAGAACGCGAAAATTGTTGTCATCAAGCATGGCATGGAAGGCTCAACAGCCTACACCAATGATGGACAGGCTTTTTCCATTAAGCCATTCCCGGTTGCTGCCCGCAAAGGGTTTGGCGGCGGCGATGGATATGGATCCGGTTTCCTGTATGGTCTTTTCCAGGGCTGGCCTGTGATCGATTGCCTGGAATTCGGCTCTGCAGAAGCATCCATGATGGTCCGGGCCAATAACTGCTCAGATGATCTTCCTGATTCAAAACAGGTTGCCGCATTTATTGCCGAAGAAAAAGAACTGTATGGGGAAATGATTGCCCGTGTCTAAAGAAAGTCAGGGAAAAAAGAAAGATGGAAAACACTACACGTATGACGACTGCTCAGGCAATTGTCAAGTTTCTGAATAATCAGTACATCCTGGTTGATGGTGTCGAAACACCATTTGTTGAAGGATTCTTCACAATCTTTGGCCATGGAATTGCTGTCGGGCTCGGCGAAGCCCTTGACACCAATCCCGACCATCTGCGGGTCATGCAGGGGCGCAATGAACAGGGAATGTGCCATGTGGCTACAGCTTTTGCAAAGCAGAACAATCGCCGGAAAATTATTGCCTGTGCCTCCTCGGTCGGGCCCGGAGCAGCCAATATGGTGACGGCTTGTGCTACAGCCACAGTCAACAACATCCCGCTTCTGGTTTTTCCGGCCGATACTTTTGCCTCCCGGCAGCCTGATCCTGTCCTTCAGCAGCTTGAACAGAGCAATTCCCTGGCTACAACGACCAATGATGCCTTTAAACCGGTATGCAAATACTGGGACCGTATTCAGCGTCCAGAGATGGTGATGACCGCTTTAATCAATGCCATGCGCGTGCTCACCGACCCAGCCGAAACAGGTGCCGTCTGCATCGCGCTGCCTCAGGATGTTGAAGGCGAATCGTATGATTTCCCGGATTCTTTCTTTAAAAAGCGCATTCACCGGGTGACGCGCCCGACTGCAGATCTGGAAGAAATCGAAGATCTCGCCGACATGATTCGTCAGGCCAGCAAGCCGCTGGTGATTGTTGGCGGCGGTGCGCGCTATAGCGATGCGGGCAAGGAAGTCGAAGAATTCTGTGAAGAATTCAATATTCCATTTGCGGAAACCCAGGCCGGAAAATCAGCCTGCAAGTCCAGTCATCCATATTGCCTGGGCGGAATTGGTGTCACAGGAACGAGTGCAGCCAATCGGATTGCCAAAGAGGCTGATGTCGTTCTGGCTATCGGTTCCCGGCTGTCGGATTTTACGACTGGATCCAAGCGCCTGTTCAAAGACACTGCCCAGTTTTTAACCATCAACAACAACCGATACCATGCCGGCAAGATGGATGCCATAAAAGCAGTTGGCGATGCCAGAGCCAGCCTGCAGGTGCTGGGCGAGATGCTGCGTAAAGACAATTACCGTGCTGGCTATACCGATGAAATTGAAACGGCCAAAGCTGAGTGGGAAGAAGAGCTGAGAAGACTTGGCAGCCTGGTTTATACCGGTGATGAGTTTGAACCGACGATTAAAGCGCGTGATCCCCGCACTGTTCCAGAGTTTCATGAACTTTACAATTCAACCCTGACGCAGACTGCTGCTTTAGCCACCCTGCGAAAGGTCATGGATCCTGACGGCATTATCATTACTGCCGGCGGTTCGCTGCCCAGCGACCTGCAGCGAGTCTGGAAAACGGATCACCGTGGTGGATACCATGCCGAATATGGATACTCTTGCATGGGTTATGAAGTGGCTGCTGCACTTGGCGTGAAGATGGCTGAACCCGACAGTGAAGTGTATGCGGTGGTCGGGGATTCCAGTTTCCAGATGCTGCACAGCGAAATCATGACCATTCAGCAGGAACGGCGCAAAGTCAATATTCTGGTTTTCGATAACTGCGGCTTTGGCTGTATTAACAACCTGGAGATGAATCACGGAATTGGTTCACTGGCTACTGAATTCCGCTATACCGATGGCACCAAACCGACACAGGATTTGATTGCGGTCGACTATGCCAAGATTGGCGAAGGCTATGGATATCAAACGTACACCTGCCGGACGGCTGAAGAACTCGAAGCCGCTCTCCGGGATGCCAAGACACAGAAAAAGCCATGCTTGTTTGATTTGAAAGTTCTGCCAAAGACGATGACCGATGGATACGACTCCTGGTGGAATGTCGGCATTGCAACCACTTCCCAGAAAGAATCAGTACGCAATGCAGCCAGGGAAGTATTGAAGGGAAGAGCGGAAGCCCGCAAATACTGATTCCGGAACAGAAGACCATCAGGCTATTGTTTCAGTCTTCTGGACTTGGAGTAAGCAGCATCATGGACTGTAAAGCCAGGTCCAGACGACTGGAACAAAACAATTGGCCTGGTGTTGATCAGCCAGAAAAGAAGACGCAGATCCAGAAAGGAACAGTCCTGATCCAGTCCCAGTCAGTTCTGGATCGAAAAGACGCAATCGAAGAGAAGGATTGAATGAGAAAAAACAGCATGAAAAATATGGAAGAAAAAGTATTTGGATATCCACAATATGATTCCAATGGCGAAATGGTCCTGACCACGTATGACAACGAGTATCGGGCCATGCGGATGGATATCCGTCTGTATACCCTTTACGCTGGGCAGAGCCGAAGCTTTGAAAGCGAGAAAGAAGAAACAGCAGTCTTGCTGCTTTCGGGAAAAATCATTTTTGCCTGGGGTGGAAACCAGGAAACAGTCAGCCGCAAGGATGTGTTTACTCAGGGTCCCTGGGCTTTGCATGCCAGCAAAAACCACAAGATTACGGTGACCGCTCTGGAAGAAAGCGAGATCCTGGTTCAGAAAACCCTGAATGAAAGAGAATTTGCCAGCAGGCTTTACAGCCCAGAGGATGCCCCCTGGATTGCTTCTTCCAAAGGAAAATTTGGCAATACCGCAAATCGTCTGGTCAATACGATTTTTGACCACGACATCTGCCCGGAATCCAACATGGTTTTGGGAGAAGTGCTCAATGCTCGCGGCAACTGGTCAGGCTATCTGCCCCATCGTCATCCCCAACCCGAAACTTACCTGTTTAAATTTGACCGTCCCGAAGGATTTGGTGCCAGTTTCGTCGGGGACCAGGTCTTTAAAAGCGTCAATAACAGTTTCTCAGCCATTCCCGGCGGCGAACTTCATCCCCAGGCTGTGGCACCGGGCTTTCAGATGTATACCTGCTGGATGATCCGTCATCTGGATGACAACCCCTGGCTGCAGACAGATCGCAATGAAGATGAGCGGTATCTCTGGCTGCACGATGCAGAGTTTTAGACAAGACTGATCCTGCCAAAAAGAGTCAGGAAAAACACCTGAAAGACTGCCAGGTCAAAAAAGAGCAGACCAAATCAAGTCCGCGCAAAACCAAGTCCAGACAAGACAGACAGTGGACACTATTTATAAAGAAGAAAAGCAAGAGAAGAAGGAGAAGAAGGAGAGTTTAGAGTTTTATGGCAAATGAATTTGTAATGCCTGGCCAGATTATTTCTGGATCTGGCGCCTTAAAGCAGGCAGCCGGCCTGTTTTCCCAGATGGGAAGCAAAGCATTGATTGTGACAGATCCGATGATGATCCAGCTTGGAAATGTTGAAAAAGTTGCTCAGGTCTTAACGGGCCAGAACGTAGACTATGCGGTTTTCAGTGATGTTCTTGGCGAACCGACAGATAAAATGATCGAAGCGGGAAAACAGAAATACAAAGAAGAAAACTGCGACTTTTTGATCGCGCTGGGCGGCGGCAGCCCAATTGATTCTATGAAAGCCATCGGGGCTTTGGTCCATCATGATGGACCAATTACAGACTATTTTGGTCAGGTCATTGACGTGCACATGCCGCCGATGGCCGCCATCCCTACCACAGCAGGCACCGGATCGGAAGCCACGCAGTTTACGATCATTACGGATACTGCCAACAATGTCAAAATGCTGCTCAAAGGAAAAGTCCTGATGCCATCGGCTGCAATTATTGATCCACAGTTTACAATGACTGCTCCGGCTAAAATTACAGCGGCGACTGGCCTGGATGCTTTATGCCATGCCGTCGAAGCCTACACTTCCCGTAAAGCCCAGACCTTATCGAATACTTTTGCCTTATCAGCAGTGAAGCGAATTTTCAGATTCCTTCCACAGGCATTCCATGACGGCCAGAATGAAGAGGCAAGAATTCAGATGTCAGTTGCGGCTCTGGAAGCCGGTATTGCATTCAACAATGCCTCAGTAACGATTATTCATGGCATGAGCCGCCCGATTGGAGCACTGTTTCATATCGCGCATGGCTTATCCAATGCCATGTTAATGAAGGCCTGCCTGCAGTTTGCCTGTGATGGAGCTGTAGATCGATTTGCAATTTTAGGTCGTGAAGTTGGGGTGGCAAATGCAGATGATTCCGATCAGGTGGCAGCAGAAAAATTCCTGGAAGCCTTAAATATCCTGGTTGAAGAACTGGAAACTCCTTCTTTAAAAGCCTACGGGGTCAACCGTGATGAGTTCTTTGCGGTAGTTGAAAAGATGGCAGATGACGCACTGGAAAGCGGATCGCCTGCCAACACCATCAAGCCTGTCAGCAAAGCAGATATTCTGAATATTTATGCCAGCCTCTGGGAGGAATGAGTCCAGAAAAATCGTCTTTCTTTCTGAGCGCAGACAACTTCTAAGATACCGATGTTCTTAATCTCCTGTGCACTCTGCACCCACTCCTGTTTTTAAAGCCTGTCCTTGTTTACGGAGAAGTAAGCAAGGGCAGGCTTTTATCGTATGCCCTGTTCTTTCTTTTTGCCGCCAGCTATTCGGGCGCATGCAGGCCAGATCCGAGGGATGCGGATGTCTTAACTATTTTTTGCTGTTTATCCCGTAACCGAGAAGAAAAATATCCGGTGCTGGATAACGAAATTTCAATATCGAAATAAATTATGACGACTTATACCAAATTCAGGCACAATAATGTAAGAAATCATTCAGAAACTGATCACAAAATATCACGGAATCTTGTGAATAATGAGAGAGAAATGTAAGCTATGAAAAACTGCATTTCTGCAAGAGTTCGATTTTCTTTTCCTTCCGATTTCCACTTTAATTTCACTTTAATTTTAATCTATCGGATAACTGGCTGTTTTGCGGCCTCAGAACAGATGACAGGGAAAAGATTTTCGCTTTTATAGAACTGTAAAAAATAATATCTGAAGTATAAACAGACTTGCTTGAGTGATCTTCAGAAACGACAGTTCACATACAAATCAGAAGGCAGTCCAATGGCTGTCTGGAAAAGAGGTAGGAATGAACAAAAGCAAGCGGATTTCTCCAGTCCTTGCGTCAGCCTTGCTTGCACTGGCTGCTGTCTGGCAGCCAGTTCTGGCTGATGAGCAAGAGGATACCCCCTCACGCGACATTTATGTCGTTTATGACAATTCGGGTTCCATGTATGTGTTGGATAACAGTCAGGAACTGACCGATGCCTGGTGTAAGGCGAAATACTCCATGGAAGTGTTGGCAGGGATGCTTTCGGATCAGGACCGGATGAATATCTATTACATGTCTGACTACGATATCGAACCCGGTGCTGATCCACGGATTCAACTGGATGGTGCGGATGATGTAGAAGAAAACATCGCCGTCATTCACAACACGAAAACGGATTCCGGTCATACATCCTTTGATTCAGTTCGGACTGCCATGGAAGATCTCGAAGACAGCACAGCGGATGAAAAGTGGCTGGTCATCTTAACCGACGGCAAAATGCAGAACTACGGCGATGGAAAGTATCCTTCTTTGAGTGCCCAGCAGATTGAAGAGTATCTCGATGCAAAACCAGAGGAGATCTCAGTGATTTTCTTAGGCATGGGCGAGCAGGCGGTCGCGATTGAAAGCGACCCGGCACAAAATATTTTCTACAGAAAAACCGAGAGTTCCAAGGACATTCTGGAAGGGGTGACTGAAGTCGGTCTGCAAGTCTTTAACGCCAACCGACTGGATGTCGACAAACGAAAACAGTCAGTTTCCTTTGATGTCCCGATGAAAGAACTGCGGGTGTTTGCCCAGGGTGAAAACGTCCAGATCAACGGGATCACTGATGAAAACGATACGACCTTCAAACCTGAAAGCGATCCGGTTGAAGTCCGCTACAGCGAAGTGGATTCACCAAGCCATCCTGAAAACAAGCCGGACACCTCTTTACAGGGCCAGATGGCTCTGTTTACCGGACCGTTTGAACCAGGGCAGATGAAGCTGGATGTCGACAATGCTTCCACCATTGAGGTTTACTACAAACCGGATGTAACTATTGGGGTTACTTTGCTGGATGAATCCGGCAAGGAGGTCACCGGCAACGACTCTATAAAGGGCGGCGAATATACCCTGTCGTTTGGACTGATCAATGCCATGACCAATGAGCCGATTGAAAAGACAGATCTGCTTGGCGATGTTTCCTATGAGGCGAAGGTTACCAACAACGGGAAGGAATTGAGCGGAATCTATGGCAACAACGATCAGATCAAGCTGGAAGAAGGGGATCTGATCATAGATGTTCTTGCCCATTATCTGGACTACAACACAACTTCTACCCATTATGACTATTCCGTCATGACGGATAAGACCATTACGTGGGAAGTTACAAAGAATCCTGAATATCTTGTCAAAGGCAAAGGACTGCGTTCAGCCAACAGCGATCTTGACCCGGCAGAAGATCAGATTGAAATTCAGGCCTTAATCGATGGCAAAAAACCAACAGCTGAGCAATGGTCTGAGATGGGGCTGCCAGTTGTCAGCCTGGAAGCTGGAAGTGAAGATAAGTTGGATGATTTCTGCGTGGAAAAAACGGAAACCCCTGGTGTATATGCGATTTATCCGCAGCTTCCAGAATCAGGACCGATGAGAGGGAAGAAATACGAGCCAGCAGCCTATACGATTGCTTATGACCAGGAGGTCGGGCCGGCTGTGTGGCAGGGCAGCAGTGAAGAAATGCTGAAACTCAACGACCCTCGAAACTGGTTTGAGCTTCATCCATGGTTCTGGTGGATTCCAGCTGGACTTATTCTGGCAGCCATTCTGTTTGGGTATTTCTTTAAAGCCCGTCTGCCTAAATCTTTAAAAGATAATCCCCAGGTTACTGTCAAGGACAATCAGAACTATGACCAGAGCACAATCGAGTATGGCCGGACGACCAGAGATAAAGTTTCAAAATGGATGCCCTATATGGCTGAAAAAGCCAGTATTCAGCTGCTGCCAGCCACTACCGGCCTGAAACGGACGATGGATGTAAAGGCGGTCCGCAAAAATACCGGAATGGAAGTTCTCAATCCGGGTGTCCTGAAGGATGCGAAGATCCAGGATAAGACCCTTGAAGAACGGAAGTCGCAAGCTGAACGCCGCGCATCAAAAAATAAGAAAAATGAGAAGAAATCCAAAAAAGAAGATCTGCTGACTCTAAAAGTCAATGAAACGATCAAGTTTGAAAAGGACGGAAAGACGTACGCAGTCCAGCTGAATAAAGGCAAAGATGAGCGCAAAAACAATCGTGGGGCCAAAGGCAGCAAACGAGGAGGCAGTTCATCCAGAGGGCGTTCCAGCCGAGGCGGCAGCCATCAGTCTTCCTCAAGAGGGACTTCCAGCCGCAATCGTTCCAGCAAATCCAGCTCTAACCGGAGTTCGCGCGGCCGCAGGCGTTAGATCCAGATCGAACCCAAAAACGCAGCTCAGCAGATAGAACGAAAGAGCAGTGTTTTAAAAACGAAAAGAAAACCCAGTCTTTGTGCAGATCGTTTACAGGCAAAAAGACTGGATGAAATAAACTGATAAGAGATTTTTGCACCATGCTAGAAAGGGAATTTTATGAATGCACCCACATTGATCGTTGGTCTTGGAGGAACCGGATGTAAAATCGCCGAACGCGTTTCGGAGATGGTTACCCCAGATCAGCGGGACAGCATCGCATTCTGCGGATTTGATACCGATATCAACGATCTTGAAAAGATCAGCCAGCGCAATCCGTTGATGCACCTGGTTCAGACTTCCACCAGACAGACCGTCGGGGAATATCTCAGTCTTGACCAGTATTCCAAAGACGAATGGTTTCCCGGCCATGCCATTCTGTATACCAAGCCATTAACGGAAGGCGCCGGGCAGGTCCGGGCAATCTCCAGACTCTCACTCAATCCGGTCGTACGAGCCGGCCAGCTTGAACCCTTACACGAGGCGATTCAGAGCCTGTACAAAGTCGACCAGTCCAAAGCGGATCAGGCTTTGCGCGTGATTATCGTCAGCTCCCTGGCGGGCGGAACCGGATCTGGATTGATCCTGCCGATTGCTTTATACATTCGGCAGTATCTGAAAACCCACTATCGCCAGAATGCGAACATTACCCGCGGATTTTTCATTCTGCCGGAAGTCTTCTATGAAGTCATTAGGGATCGGGCAGAACGCAATAACCTGAACGCCAATGCGTATGCAACGCTGCGCGAGCTGGATGCTTTCTTAATGAAAGGCGACAACTCCCTGCCAAACCGCTACAAAGATTCCGTCAAACTGCTGATGCCGCGTATTTCAGCGGAGGGCTATGAGGATTTCAACGTCAGACCCTATGATTTCTGCTTCCTGTTTGATGCGCAGAACGCAGAAGGATCCAAACTGAATTCGTTTGAACAGTATCTCGATCATGCAGCCAACTGTATTTATTCCCAGTCGATCGGCCCGATGAATAAACGCTCCAATTCTTCAGAAGATAACACGATCCGCCGCCTGGCCCAGGAAAGAGGACGCAACCGTTATGCAGGAGCTGGGGCAAGTCGTCTGGAATATCCGCTGGAAGACATCAAAACCCTGGTCGCCCTCAACTGGATGCGCCAGGCGATCAGTGAACAATGGCTTGTTTATGACCGGCTGTTCAAAGCACAGAAAGCGGAAGCGAGTGCGCGCCGCGAAGAAGGAATTTCGACAGCAGATCAGTCCTTTGCGGAATTCTATTCCAAACAGATCGAGACGGATACCAACAACAAAAACAAATTTGCCCGGGCAATCTACAATTCAACAGGCGAATACCAGGATGGCCTTACAAGAAATGGGGATTACTGGAAAAAATATACGGATCGAATTGCGGCCAAAATCAGTGAGGAATCCACCCATCTTTCCGATCGTTCAAAACTGGCAAAGAAAAATGTAGAAAACCTTCTTTCAGATCTGGGAAATCAGAGTGGGTGGGCGGATTATGGCCAGTGCTGGCAGGACCTGAATACCTACCAGAAACTGCTGGAAAAAGATATTGAAGACTCCATTGCCAATATTGCCTATTCCACCTTCCGGGGAGTCAAGGAAGATCCAGACGGTAAATTCTCTGACTTACAGCTCGAATACTATCTGAGCGATCAGAAGGGCAATTTTATTCATCCATGTGCAGCCAGATTCATGATTGCCAGAGTCATTGAAGAGCTTGAAAAACGCAAAAAGACAGCAGACAACACCATCAAAGAACTCGAAGGAAAATTTGCGGACGAATACCAGGGGATTTCGGATTACGCAGGCGAAGACTGGAAGCCTGATTCCCTGGCAAATCGCAAAGATCGCGGGTGGATGAACCGCAGGAAAGACGCTGGTTTCCGGGATGATGTCGCCCTGCTTTTAGAGGACTACAAGAATGATATTGATGCCTGGGCGGCTGTAAAGATTCAGTCGGATGTCTATATGACCGGTCTGCAGTATTATCGCAATCTGTTCAGTGCCTATGACAACTTCTATCAGGCCCTGGAAAGCAAAGTCGGCCAGCTCGACAAACGCATTGAGCAGCTCAAAAACAAGTACAGCCATTCGAGTGGCAGCACGGTTCGCTACGTTTGTGCGAATCGTAAATGCCTGGATGCGATCATCAAGAAGATGCCCTATTTACAGAGCCGGTACTATCTGGACAACAATCTGGCCCGCAAGATTCATACCCGGATCCGTGATTACTCCATGATGGGTGAAAAGCCAGAGGCGGCCCGTTATTTTGGCGGTCTGTTTGATCAGGAAATGACGACCTTCTATAAGGATGCGGTGATGGACTCTTATGGTCTGGATCTGGATGTGGATATCCTGACAGCGATTGAAAAAGAAGCTGAACTGCTCGGTCTGTACAAGGATGATCCAGATGAGATGCGTCTGATGGATCAGTATGTGCGGGATGTTATCCGCACGACTCGTGATCTGAGCTGTCCATTTATTGAAACCCCGCTGGGTGAAACCCGCTCTCCGGTTTACAGCTGTACGTATAACACTTCACTGATCCCGCCAAAAGGCGACGATTCGCTGCGCAGCCGGCTGATTCAAAGTGAACTGGCCAATCTTGGCGGCACGCCAATCTTGGCGGCACGCCAGATGATGACATTCCGGAAAACATGATCATGTTCTACAAGTCGTTTTATGGTCTGCGCGCCAATGAGCTCAGCAAGTTTGCTCCGCCGATTCATGATGAAACCCATGACCGGCCAGGGGGCGAATATTTCAAGGCCTACTACGAACTGGTCGATGGCCTGTTCCCGATTCCAGGCAAGAGTTCGGGCATCAGCCCACATTTGGATAAATGGTGGCATCTGGTCACGAAGATGCCCGATCTCGATGAAGGCAACCAGGACAAACTGTTCCATGAGCAGTTTGCGGCGTTCTTCTGGGCCATGCTGATTGGCCTGATTGAACTCGATCAGATATCAGAAGATCAGTGCCAGTACAAGGTCAACCATGTCCGATTGCGTTTAAACAATGATCCGCGCCTGAAATTCAACAGCAGCACGCTGGTTGTTTCCAATGGCACACCCTGTGACAAGCTCTATGAGGTTCTGGATGCCATTTCGATCTATCCGGCTTTGATTCACCGCATCCTGGACTACGTCAACAATGAAATTGCCTATGACATCAACATGAATGGTGATCTGAAAGATCGCCTGTTATGGGCCAATCTGAAGAAATTTGAAATTGAAGAGCCGCTCATTGGCGTTGACCATGAAAAATCGACATGCATTCTGGATCTGCCGCTGCTGCTGCGCAAATCGAACAACACAAAGACTTACTTTGAAGAAGACTCCATTGGCTTGCTGAAAGTGATTCTCGATGAACTCAGGCATTATTTCGAGCTGAATATCAATGAAAAAGATGCCCTCAATGACTACATCGATTTCATCAAGACAGAGTATGCCCGCAGTCTTGTCAGCTGGGAAAAGGAAGAACAGGCCATTCCAGCTACGCTGACTGGCTCGCTGTTTAACAGCTGGTATGAAACTCTGGCCCAGTATTTTGAAGATCTCGGGGTCCGTCGGGATGCCAGGGAAATCCGTTCGAAAGCGGAAGAACTCAAACAGAAATACGACGCACAAAAGGGCAAAGGTGCGGATGCAAGGGCGTAGAAAGACTGACTCAGAAAGGGGATTTCGAACATGCTGAATGTTCTGATCATGAACCGCGCCACGCGTGATTCCTTTCTGGAGCAGCCGGTTCTGTATGCCAACATCGTCAATCGGCCGGATGTGGAAATCTGCGGCTGGATTGAGTCGGGATCTACCCTGGAAACCGCGCTGCCGGCCATTGAGGAGCTGGTTGGACCCCATCAGAAATGGCGGGCCATTGTGATCAGTTATGAAGATGATGGCGTGATGGAAAAATTTTCCTTCGATCCGGAAAATCCATTTGATTTTGACGGGAATCCCTTTGCGCTCCACCAGCCAAACCCTATTCCGCTTGTCCGGCTGACCCATCTGCTCAAAGGACTTCCACCATTAGAAAAGAAATACGTTGAAGAACAGATTATCGATCAGACGGGCATACAGAAGATGGTGTTGACCGAGCAGCCCCCTGACGAAACAATGACCAGGCAATGGCAGCAGTTAGCAGCCCTCTATGAGAACGATCTGCGTGAACCCGAGCAGATCATTCTCATCCGCCGCCGGCTCAAACCCAAAGATCCAGCCAGCCGGCGCCTGGAAAACATGTGGAGTCTGCCTGAGGAAATTGAAAGCTCCAGATTCGTGGACCGCAATGGCTATGCGCCAGGATGCCGGTTTCTGTGTGTTGACTACACCAGACAGGGCAAATACCAGGCGCTTCAGGAAGCTTTTGAATTCTGGGTGAACAGTACGCTCATGGCGACCATTGAAGTCGATGGCAGCACGCTGCAGGCAGGAAGACTCTATCGGCTGGAAACCCGGATGGACAAAACGTCGCTGACCAGTCTGTTTCGGATTCTGGATGCAAGACTGACCAGAGCACAGAACGGCTATTTCGAACATTCAGCCCGCCTGAAAGAAAAGCATCCGCTTGAGGAAGAAACGCTGCCAGCCTATCAGGTCACTCTGCCCGAACTTCATCTGGAGACAGGCTCGTTTGAGGAAAGCGAAGAGCTGGATCTCAATTTTGCGATGCTTCCCGCCCGCAAAATTGACCCGCTCCATGACTGGCAGGACTATCTCAAGCTTGTTGAGAAGGAATATCAGGCGTCGATCAAAAAGATCGGCCGCTCGTTTGACCGGGCCGCCGAGAAATTTCAGGACAAAATGCAGGTCCGCGTCGAAAACGTGGAATTGCTCAATCAATGGCAGAAAGAAGATCTGGCCCAGGAACTCCAGAAAGAAAAGCTTGCCTGGATGGAAACCGGTGCCAGTTTGCCTGCCCAGGGCATTGTTCGCAATCAGAAACTCAAGAAAACAGATGATACGGTGCGCTGGCTGTTAGAAAACCAGGCTGACCGACGGGATGTCCTGATTATGGAAGGAGTTCTGCTGATGATCGGCCTGCTGGCTGGCCTGCTTGGATTTGTCTTTCCGATTCAGAAAAACCAGGAAAGCTGGGCGCTGGGTTTTTGGATTGTGCTTACGCTGTTTGTTGTTGTGGGCGCTGGATGGCTGAGTCTGTTTCTTTGGAACAGACGGGCCAGAAAGCTCGCTGATTCCTATCGCAATGAAATTCAACAGGCCGCAGCCGCAATGAACTCGGATACCACTGGCTTTGCAAAGTATTTAGAGCAGGCGGTCAATCTTGTACGCGGGGCGAAATATCTGCGTCTGAGTGATACGAAAGCCATGATGGGACAGATGCAGGATCAGTCCACACTCTTTAATAACCATCAACAAGTCGAGCTGCTGACTGCCCTGCAAAATAACCTCCATCTTCTTGGAGCAGCCAACCATCTCTCGCTAAAGGAAAGTACACCTCACCAGTCATGGCCTGAGCCCAGCGGGGAAGTCGTCGATGGGAAGAATCTGCTGCTCATTGAAGAGGACCCGGTAGAAGTTGAAATCAACCATTCGGGATTTCATGTTGAAAGTCCATGGCCGTTTGTCAGCCGCCTGATTGTGGAACGGGAGGAGCTGTATGAATAATCTCCAGCAGCTTTTCCTCCATCTTCTTTCCTGTACAGCCGGCCTGTATGCCCTTTGTGGTCTTGGCCAGCTCTATCCGCTTAAAAAGCCTGTCCGGCCGTTAGAAGGCATCATGGTTGTGATGGCCGTTCTGTACAGCCTGATTGCGTCATGGATTTTGCTGGATCATGCCAGCCAGCTGGTCGCCCTGCTTCCAGACTGGCTGTCTGAGAGCAATGGGATTGATCTGCCAGCCTTATCGACAATGTTTCTGTTTGGGTATGCGCTGATCCGCTTTGCGGTGGATGGCATTTTGCGCTTGCTTCAGTCACGCAGTGAGTTGGTCGCTTTCAGTGCCCTTGATTTTTACGAACAGGATCCTGCCAGCCGCCAGTGGCATTTAAAGCAGGGGCTGGCCGGATTCCAGCGCTTGATTCAATGGACGTACCTGGCTGCTCTTGGCATGAGCGTCCTGTTTTTAACCCTTGTCTGGACCTGGCCGAATTTGCAGATTGGCTGGGTTAGCTGGCTGCCGATCGCCTTATTGCCATTCTTGATGTCTGTTCGAGTCTATCTGGATGGACTGCCGCCGCTGCTGGATCCAAAGCGCAAGTACAGCGGGTCTGGCATTGATGCGCTGGATATCTGCAACTACTATGGCCTGCGCTCGGTCTATGAAGAAAATCTGCCTGAGCCATTGTTGACATCGACTGCCGGCTGTGATCTGCGGCATCTGACCAGTGCCCTCAATCTGGTCGAAACCTGGCGCAAACATGGCGGGGAAATTGAACAGATTGCCGCCGAATACTATGCGATTCATCAGCGCTTTACCAAAAGCGATCCGGATTGCGCCGCGGCGTCGATTGATTTGCTCAAGGGGCGCAATGTGGTGTTCTTCAATCCGTTTTATCGCGATCTCAGTCTGTACCTGACGCTGCCGCTGGCTTCGACTTTACTGGCTGGGGATCATGTCCTGATTCTTTGCGGCCGCAAAAGTCTGGAACAGCCGGCCAGAGAGTGGATTGAAGAAGCGATCGGCTTACAGACCCGGACTGAACATCTGTGGACGATCCGGCAGATTGATGATCAGGATGAACCCTGTCAGATCGGGATCATGACCTTTAACCAGATCTACAATCATTCGGTTTTGAAAAACAACCAGGATTTCTTCCATAAAGTGCAGTTTGTCATTTTGCTGGAGCCATCCAAACTGATTGGAACAAGCCAGACTGCCTTGTCCATTATTGCTTCCAATCTGGGAGAGTCCGATCGCCGGCCCGTGTACGCGGTGTGTGATCGTCAGACGACAGGTCTGATCGATACGCTTTCGCACGTTTTAAAAAGTGAATTTATTGAAGCCTGTGCCAGTCCGGTTCCCCATTGTCTGTACACGGCGATGTTCTGGGATGCAGATGGGGAATTTCGGCGCCAGGAGTTCTTTGATCACCAGAGCCGCTATCTTGGCAATGGTCTGGAACTGGCCGCTCTGGCGATCCGCTGCCAGGTGCCGCAGGTGAAATGGATCGGGGAAACCAAAGTCCCGCTCAAAGATCTGCGCCGGATTGCCGGCCAGAGCTATCAGAACTTGTGCCGATTCATGAATATCAAAGTCAGCCAGCACGCTTTGTTTGAGCGAGTGGACTTTGTTGACAGCCTCTGGCAGCCCGAAATGGAAAAACGTCCATTCCTGATTGTTGAAGATGAATTCAACAATCTCTTTGCCACGCTTCATCCCTATCTGGCCAGAGGAACCGGACAGTCCTTTGTCCATATGCTTTCAGAAAACTATCTGCTTCGTGATTATATGAAGGAAAACCGGGAAGTCTTCGCAAGCAATCCCCAGGCTGTTCCTTCCCTGATTCCGGATTACGCGCGCACCGAACGCAATACGATTCTGAAACTGCTTCTGTTGATGAACATGAAGCCGGTCGATGAAGAAACCATCGCCAGAGAATTGCGCATGACGGGCATTTTAAACCGGGATCTTGAAAATGAAATCAACCGGCTGGTTCGCAAGTATACGCCAGCGGATGAGACGATCTTTACGATCCATCGCCGCAAGAAACTGGTCAATGAATTTACCCAGAAAGTTGTGGTTGAATACTCGATCAGCGATGAAGCGTTCAGCCAGTACTTCCAGTCCTCTTTGAAAAATGCCTATTTTGTCGTTGAAGATGAACTGGCCAATCATGAGTATCTGGATGCAAAACTGTATGGCCAGATTGTTCAGGCCATTTTGCCAGGACAGTTTCTGACCTATGGCGGCAAGTATTATCAGGTCCATTCCATCAACCCGATGGATGGTGTCGTTTTGCGCAGGGCTTCGGATCTGTATGAAGGTCGTGAATACTATCGCCAGAAGCGGATTTATACAGTGACCACCAGTCCGGCGGAGGCTACAGACGGTTTGTCAGAAAGCACCATAAATCCGACAGAAGGTGAAACAGCTGAACTGGTCAGCTTCCAGCAGATCGGTTCGATTGAACTGCGTCAGGAACGCCACAATTTCTCTGTCGAAACGCCTGGCTATCTACGGCTGCGTGATAACCATGATCTTGAACATGGCATTCCCTATACCTTCCAGCAGGAGGGCCGACAGGAAATCTTCAACCGCTCGTATTTAAGCAAGACATTGTTACGGGTGAAGATGCCGGAAATGGATACGCAGGATGCTTTGACGTTCTGTGTATTGCTGAATGAACTGTTTCGGACCGTCTATCCAGAAAACTGGCCGTATCTTTGTGCGGCAGCTGTCTATGATCCTTTGAATGTCGATCCATGGGTGAGCTACCTTGTCCCCCAGGTGAAAGGAAACTTTGATCAGGGTGAAGTGCTGATCCTTGAAGACAGTGAAATGGATCTGGGCCTGATTGATTCGTTCTGCCGCAATTTTGACAGCCTGATGGGCATTGTCTATGACTATCTGGACTGGCTGGAAAATCCGGTGGCTGAAAGTACAGAAGCAACGATCGATGAAGTTGATTTTGATGCCCTGATTGAAGAGATCAAGGAACGAAAAAAAGAAGAAGCCAAGAAAAAACGCTTTTTCGCCCGCTGGAAAGCCAGACATTCTAAAAAGAACAAAGACGATCCAGAAAAACCAGATTCAGATTCAGGACCTGATGCAGGACACGATTCAGATCCAAATCCTGACCAGACAAAAGAAGAGGACTCTTCTTCTGGTAAACAGGCATCCGATTCACAACAGGAGCAGTTGGTTCCGTTCACAAGACCAGTGACGGAAGATTTAAAAGTTCCAAATTCCGTAAAACAGGAAAAACCAGAGGCAACTCTTTATTCAGACCAGAATTAGCCAGCTTGCAAGACTGGACTGAACGGAAACCAGGAAAAGAAGGAAAGGACGAAGTAAAGATGAAAGATAGGGAAAAGACAAAATTTGATCCCACTGCCTATCTGCGCTTTGGAAAAGATCAATTACCTGAATATTTCCAACCCGAAAAGCTTCGTCAGTGTCTCGAAGCCAACGGTTATGCCGGCAACCCATTAACCAAAGCCCGTAAGGCAAGACAGACCGTTTTCAAAGATCTAGAAATGACGGATGAAAAAGGCCAGCCCATTCTCGCTTCTTCTTGTGACTTCTGCGGCCAGCGCATCAATGGCGTTTCCTACCAGCAGTTAGCGGATGGCCGGATCCGCTGCAATGAGTGTGCTTCAACGGCTATTGAAAGCCTCGAAGAATTCAAACTGCTTTTTGAACAGTGTATCCAGCTGATGCAGGACTTTTATCAGGTTACTTTCCAGGTTCCGCTTGATATCCGGACGACAGACAGTGACGAAATTGCCCGCCGCATTGGATTTAAAGGTTCGGAAGGGGTGGGCAAGAAGGTTCGTGTATTAGGTTTTGCCCAGAGCCAGAATGGAAAACATACAGTTGTCATTGAAAACGGCAGTCCAAGACTGGCTTCGATTGATACGATCGTCCATGAAATGACCCACATCTGGCAATCGATTTCGTGGAATGAAGCGGAGTTTGAACAATTGTATCGTATGGGAAATAAGAAGAAAAACGCCCTGGCCAGACTGCTTGTCCGTGAGGGCATGGCCGTCTGGTCAGCCATTCAGTTTCTGTACCTGATTGGTGAAACCAGCTATGCCTCCCGCCAGGAAACCCTGATGGAAAACCGGAAAGATGAATATGGTCTTGGCTTTCTGTTGTTTCGCCAGCAGTTTCCTTTGATTCGAACGACCGATTTTCTGTACCGAACGCCGTTTACCGTCTTTCCACCAATCCCACCGGAAATGATCCGTAAGATCGTAAACCAGATTTTTGCCTGAGTCTTCATACTGACTGGAAACCAGAACAAATCGAATTGTCATCAACACCTGATGATCCCGCCTGGAAAGTCAGGTGTTTTTGTTTTGACGGCTTTGGCAGCAAGCCTCACCAGCCTCATTCTGGTCAGCCAGAAAATTCTCAAAAATTTTTGAAAAAATCGCCAATTTTGAAACAGATCTTCCGATCTTGCGTACATGAAAGTGACAGGGGAGGAGGAGATAGTCAACTGCAAAAGAAAGAAGTAAATCGAGTCGACGGAAACCTTGCTTCACAGCAATAAAGTACTCACTGAACCCCATGGCAAGCCATGAGGATTGAAAGACCTCTATTGTTTGACAGGACAGCTTCGGCTGTTGTCTGTGAGTAGCCTTGGTGAATATTGTCTTCGGACGATACGAACTCCGTTGTTTATGTCATCACACCTTTAAGATATCGTTCTAGTGTTGCGTTTTATTGACTTTTATATTAATGAGACTTTGCACCATTAGAGCCTTGCACTTTATATAAAGATCTAATGGCAATTCTGTCTTTCGAGAATAAATATAAAAGTCATTGGGACAGATCACTAGTCTTAAGTCATCAAATGGATGGCTTATTGATAAGCGAAAAAACAATACTGTAAACATTGAATAGGAGGTGCAGGCGGCAATTGCTCCCCACAGCAAG
This sequence comes from Allobaculum sp. JKK-2023, assembly GCF_034745455.1. Lineage (NCBI taxonomy): Bacteria > Bacillati > Bacillota > Erysipelotrichia > Erysipelotrichales > Erysipelotrichaceae > Allobaculum > Allobaculum sp. JKK-2023. The sequence goes on from NZ_JAYERV010000003.1 coordinate 3,424,422, forward strand.
CTATGGGGTTTCCTTGCCGCATTAGATGACAGTGGTCAGTCGGATATCACAGGAAGGAAACCTGATCTGACCCAGGATCAGAGAGTTTCCAGGGCAAAAACGATAAAAGGCGCTGTTGAGCGCGAAAGGAGCGATAAATATGGGTATTGATATCACTGCGGTTTTAAAGAGAAAAGGGTACACAACTGTTACCTTATCTTGGCGAATCAAGATATCAATATTCTTATATAACTATTTTATAATTCAACTAATTGTGGATTTTTTATGGTATCATTCAAACAGGAGATGACGTTATGATCGGTCCTGAAGACTTAAGAAGAGAACGCTATACCACTGGACAAATTGGAAAACTTGTAGGGAAAAACTACCATACAATTGCCCTTCATAAAAACAAGGGAATGATTAATATGGTGCAGGATCCAGTTTCCGGGTTCTGGTATGCCGATAAAAAAGACCTGATTGATTATCTGAAAAAACTCGGGTTATGGAACAATTCCGAGAAAAAGAATGCTATCTATGCCAGGGTTTCTTCCCATGATCAAAAGAAACATGGTGATCTGGACAGACAGATCGGCAGGCTCTGCCAGAAAGCTTCTGGCGCAATGATCTTTTCTGATGTTGGCAGCGGCCTGAATACAGAACGCAAAGGACTAAATAAACTCATAGATGAGGTCATTCATAATAAGATTGATGTCCTCTATATTACTCATAAAGACAGACTCACCAGATTTGGATATGGCTATCTTGAAAAGTTTTTTAATGCCCATGGAGTCAAAATCATAGTGACCGAGGATAAGCCGGATAAGAACTATCAGGAGGAGCTGGTAGACGATATGATGTCGCTCCTTGCCTTCTTTTCCGGGCAAATGTATGGAATGAGAAGTTCTCAAAGAAAAAAGATTGCCCAACAGGCCAAAGAAGTAATTGAAGAACCTCTCAAACAGGAAGAAACAAAAGATTGAGAGGCCCAATGTCATTTAGCTTAGTTTTTGATAGTTAGTATTGTCCACCATCCGTGCACAGATGGTGGATTTTATATTTTCTGGTTTAACGAAAATTAACTTTGACAACAACTCTATAATTGTCTAATTTAATCCTTACTCAATCAAAAATGTAACCGTTTAAGGAGGAATAAAATGGCAATTAGAGTTACTTCACCACATAAGATTTATCAAAGATTCATGAAATTCCTTGAGGAATTTGCCCACAAACAGGAGAAGATTCTTGCTTCTCAAACAGGAGCTTTCTCACGAAGTCATTATCGATCATCAAAAATAAACTTGTTCCATTTCCTGAATACATCCATTATCGGGAATGGATCAACACTCTCCGATTTATCCATGAACTATTTCGGCATGGGCAGTGTAAGACCATCTGCTTCGGCACTTGTTCAGACAAAAGCCAAGACTCCAGTCAGCGTATTTTCAGCACTGCACAAAGCCACATTGGCACTTTGTTACATGGATAAAAAATATAAAGGGCTAAGGGTAATAGCCTTTGATGGAACCAATGAACCTGTTGCGCCAAATGAAGATGAACCTGACTACATCATTTATGCCAAGAACAAGGAAACCATCATCCGGGCCGGTATTCACATTAACGCTGCCTATGACGTACTTAATGACAAATATCTAGCCATCGTCACTCAAGACCAGAGGTCCAAAGACGAACGGGCCGCTGCTATGAAAATGGTCAAGGAGATTCACGAAGCTTATCCTGGCGAGACATTTCTCTTTGTCATGGACAGAGGGTATTTTTCTTATCCATTGTGTAAGCTTATTGATGTTACGCGTCGAATTGATTTGACATAATACGTTAATTTTTATTGCAGTTATTTGCTCCAGAAATCTTTCTAAACATCTTGATTTCAATAAATCGATATGAATTATCGCGTCACTTTCTTTTTCAAAAATATGACCCTTGGCTTTTTGATAAAATTAGTTATTGATAATTAAAAATGAGATCCGATGCATTTCTTGCATCAGATCTCGTTTAACTATTCAGAAAGGCAATTCTGTATTTGCCCATTCTTTCGCTTTTTCGAAACTATAGTATTCGTACTGGGCTACAGGGTCTACCGTGTCCCAGATCCGATAAGGCCCAAAGATAAACTCTTCAATTTCAAGACTTTTCATCTCCTGATTTTTACTGCTTCCGTACGCACCAGTTCGGGCCTGTACAAAAACTGTACGGTGATCAGGATCATAGCCTGTAATTGTATAGCGCGGCTCTTCAATGCCATCTGACCTTACAACGACTGCGTGGCAATGCTCCGATGAAAGGTACTTTCGGATGAGATATTCATAGGCCGGAATTTCTTCGTTGCGTGTCTGTACTGCCTGCGCAGCTTCTTCATAGCTTGATCCTTCTTTCTTCAGGTAGTGAAAGAGATCATAAGGATTAAATGTTGAATACATCATCTTCATCTCCAGTTCATTTTAAATGTCAAGTTCACAGTCTTCACGGGCAATGGTTACAATATCAGCTGTGATCTGCCGCTTTTTCTGTGCAGCTGCTTCAATCATGCTTTTGGAAAGAAGCGAATCCATAACCCTTACTGAACCCTGCGAAAAGCGCCAGGCTGCTTCAATGGCATCTTCAGAAAATACCGGTTCTTCGCAGCCCGATTCCTTCAGACACCACTCAACATACTGTCCTGCTTCTTTTCGACTCAGGCCATTTGCGTGATAATTCACGATGATTCGCTGTCTGAGAGATTCGTTGATGCTCTGTTTTAAAATTCGATTCAGTCCGGGAAGACCCGAGAGAATCAGAATGCAGCAGTCACGAGAATCCATTTCAAAGTTCAGAAGCATAACCAGATCCCGCAGAATGGCATTGGATAAATATTGTGCTTCATCAATGATAATCACCGGCGTACATTTCTTTTCCTCGCACTGATAGCGGATTTCATCTTGGATTTGCCGAAACAGGTCAACCTTTTTATATTGCGGCTCAAGACCAAGCTCACTTGAAAGCATCCGAAAGAACTCCGCAACAGTGACAGTTGTCATCTGCAGGTAAATCACTTTAAACGAAGCTGGATTAAGGTTGTTGGTAAATTCACGGATCGCAGCAGTCTTGCCAGTTCCGGGTTTGCCAGTAATCAGACCAATTCCGCGAACCTTTTTTAAATGTTCCAGTCGACCTTCAAGCTGCTGAATATCTTCTGTTTTGTAAAGATGCCGGTAGCGTGAAGATTTCTGAAAGGGCAGCTGCCGCAGGCCAAAGAATAATGTCGGTTCCATTACTGTGTCTCCTTATGCGGGTAAACAATATGGCGTTTGCGATGGGTATAAGCATTTTCATGCTTATCTACCTTTTTTACAGAAATCTGCTTGTTTGAGATCGGATCCAGGATCCATGCCCGATCATCATTAAGAGGGTCGATAAAAATTTCGATTTTCTGCTTCATGAATTCTGAAGGAACTTCGTAAAGGACATTCTGAACCGAAACAGTCGAGTTTGTTTTGACTTTTCGCTCATACCTGCAGACAAAGATAGAATCCAGTTTTTCCAGAGGAATTTTATGGATGTATTCCTGATCCATAAGGAATCTTTCTCTTGGTGTCAGACAGGTACCATCCTCTTTGGCTAGAGAAGAGTGAGGTTTATTGATATACTCAGGGTAGAGATAGTGACTGAACGAGCTTTTTACTTCTGCCAGGTCGTTGAAACTTGTCCAGTCAATCTGATTGAGCCATCCTTCCTTCAGGGTTCGGTTCAATCTTTCTACCTTCCCCTTCTGGGCCCCATCCCGCACAGCACAATAACGCAAAACGATTCCTGCTTGTGCGCAGGCTAAGGCCAGATGGTGGTTTTCATAGGTTCCGCCGTGATCAAGAAGCAGCTTTTCCGGTCTTCCATTCCGAGCGATTGCGTCCTTAAGCACTTCAAGAAAATTCGCGGCATTATCGTGGGTATAGATACCGTACCCAACAACCATCCGGCTGGCATCGTCCACAATGAGCATCAGACAGACTTTTTCACCATTTAAATTCTGCAAGAAAGTGGTGTCTGCCTGCCAGCACTCGTTGGCATGCCGGAACTCAAAAGCCTTCCTGTCCTTATTCTGATGAATGGCAGGGAGCTTTTTTTCTGGTCTGGCCGTTCTGACAAAGCGATCAATTGTTGACTGAGAAAGCGAATCATCAATAATACCCTCGTCTTTCAGCCTTTCTCTCAGCTTCACGTTGGAAATTCTTGGAAACTGATCAAGGATCTGACAGATTCGGCTTTGAACCTGGGGAGTAAGGGCGCGAAACACCCCCTGGTCTTTTCTGCTGCGCGAAATAAGACCATCCAGTCCCGAAGATTCAAAGCAGTGGCACCACCAGAGAAGGGTGCGTGGACTGTAAAACTTTGATACCCCAGTGACAGGGTTCATCAATGGCGATGAAGCGATTTTTTTGGCTAAGGCATGTCTGGATTCATCCTCTTTTTTCCGATGAAGGATAGGGGAAATGACGCCAACTTTCCAGATTGCGATCTTTTCTTTGTTTTCCTGATTCAAGATTTCACCTCCAATAAGATCAATCCCAACATACCATCAAATCGGCCGCTTCTACTATGTCCAAATGATTTGAGTGTGGTCATATGCATAAATTCCATACCCCATAACAGATGAACGACCAGTGGCTTGATATTGGAAAGTGACGCGTAAAAAAAGATTCACTGTGGATGTGAAGAAAATCAACAAGAAAGTCTATGAGCCTCTTAGAAGACTGGGCAAGCTTGCAGGCTGTCCGGCCTCTGGACAACTGATTTTGATGGGCAAGTCTGGTCTGCATAATTCTCCAGTCCTCGGCCGAGTAACGATTAATCAGGCTGCGAATGGTGGATCGGGGTAAATGGAAGTGCGTGGCAGTCGTCTGAAACTGCTCTTTCCCCGGGCCATAAAAATAGCCAAGAACACATACCAGAAAACTATATGTAAAGACACAGAAAGGACATATCCAGAGCGGTAAAAATGCATGATATGGATGTTCACATGTTTTACATTCGCAACGAAAGACGGTCACAGTCAGATGAAATGGTTTTGAATTTTTACTGGTATATAGATAGCGTTGGTAATGGGAATGAACCTTCATTTTGCCAACAGTTCCGCAACAGGGACACTTAGAACGTATCCTTAGAGCATTTTTTAGATCCCGGTCATAACGGTTTTGAAAGTTGGATGAGTATGAACTTGGATCAATGCTTGGGAGTTTTCCGACAATACACATGATAATCACCTTAGAATAATTTTAATCCAACTGTTAACGTTCTAAAATGTAAATTTAATATGATGCAAAAAAGCACAATCCATTTCATACCTGCCTAGGCAGGTATGAAATGGATTGTGCTTGAAATCCCGAAATCTATGTAATACAAGATGCCTCGTAACAATTGAATCCTTAGGGCACAAATACCTCATACGTATGAAAGAACGAGAGTATAGCTGCCTGACTTATACACAGCTTGACCATACAGAAGACCAGCAGATCAGCCGCATTCTTACCCACCACCAAAGAAAAGAGGAAAAAGAAAACCCCCAGATGAAATACCTGGTCAAAAAATCAATGAGACAGATTGATCAAGAATCTGAATTTATTGATTTTGACTGCAGGGTGGTAGCTATCGAGATTGGCGACAACGTCTGGGAAGGACTGATTACCAACCTGGATGAAGCAGAATTTCCTCCGGAGGCTCTTGGATTTATTTACCACCTAAGGTGGCGAATCGAGCAGAGTTTCTCCTGGCTTAAATATGGAATAGGAATGAAACGTATCCACTCGATAAAAGCAGAATACATCATTCAGGAGATTTATTCATCCCTTATCTTCTACAATCTGGTTTCCGAGATCAAAAAGTGTGTTCTTGAATCATCTCAATCGGATAATAAAGAAGAGAAGCAGACAACTTATGAATACCAAATCAATACAACTAAGGCGATAGGGGCTATCAGGAATACGTTTACTCCGAAATGGACGAAAAAACGAACAATCTGTCAAATTACAAAAGCGGAGTTTCAAGCTCTGACCGAGGAGCTGCTAAGAGAAAAACTGCCCGTTCGGCCGGAAAGGAGCTTCAAGCGAAATCTCCATCCCAATCGTTTGATGTGGTTCACCTATCGATAAGTGCATTATATGCGCATCTTATTGATACAAACCACCCATACAATTCTTAAAAACGGCTCTTATCGAAGGGTTGTTTTTAGTGTACCTATTTTGATGAATACAGCCAAATCAATCAGTATATTTTGTGCTTGGTTGGTGCATATGGATATAATCAGCAGCAAATTCTATTCCTATCATCCACTTTGTCTTTGATTTTTATACAAAGTTTGAGGTCATATTTTTCTAGCTAAATGACATTGTTGAGAGGCCTGTAAAAGAAAGGAGCTGCACATATGGCGACAAAAATGAAGATTCGAGAAAAAGTCCCTTATCAAAGAGCGGCTCTTTTTGATGAAGAATCGTTTACACTCACTTCCTCCGGCCGTTTTGGTAAAGAAGGATGTCTGGATAAAAAATCACTGCTCAAACCAAAGAAAGAAGCTGTGGCGCAGCTGGCGGAACTTAGAGCCTATATTGAAACAATGGCAGAACATTTTTCGCGGATGGTTCATTCGGCATGGGTGATGATCTGCCATGGATTGGAAGATGGTGAGATTAAAGCTTCTCTGACCAAACAGTATTCTGTTAAAGCAAGAGCAGCGAATGCGGCAATCAACCAGGCTCGCACCAGAATGAATTCCCTGAGTGCTCTCAAAGTGACACAGATGGAGGAGCTTGAATCCAAAATCAGCGCCTATAATGATCTGCTTGAAGATCAGAAAAAGGAGCATAAAGAATGGCATGAGAGCGTAAACTGGCATAAGCCGCAAAAAGGTGACTGTCAGAAAAACAGATACTGGAAGCGAAAAATCAACAACATGAAAAACCGCCTCCATGGAATGAAGCAGAAACTGGCAAGCTGGAAAGAAAAAATTGAAAACAGTTCTTTTTCATGCTGCTTTGGATCTAGAAAACTCTTTAAGGCTCAATACCATTTAATAGAAGCAGGATTTGCAAACCACGAGGAATGGAAAGCGGCCTGGAGAAAAGCCAGAAAGAAAAGCTATTATCTGTTTGGCAGTTCGGATGAGACTCAGGGAAACCAGTTGTGTCAATTAACACCAGAATCTAAACTTGGCTCTGACTGGTTCAGTCTGCTTCTTAGAAGCGGATTTAAAGATGACAAAACTGAGCATCACATCGCAGTGCGGATTCCACATCTGAAAAAAGAACTGAAAGACAATCTCGAAAACCGCTCTGTTTCCTATCGTTTTGTTCTGAAAGATAAAGGACTGTATATCCAGCCGATGGTTACAATCCAGAAAAAAGAAACCTATGAACCACAGGGAATGCTTGGAATCGATATTAATGATGGATTCTTCTCGGTTACTGAAAGTGACGGCCAGGGAAAATTTGTTTCTTCCCAGGATATCACCTATTCAAATTCAGGCTCCAAAGCGGTAAATGCCACCGTTATGGCTCAGAAGCTGTCTGAAATTTTTACCAGAGCAGAGAAGCTCCATTATGGGGTTGCCATCGAGACAATCAATCTTACGAAGAAGAAAACAAAGATTCAAAAGAGATGGGAAAGAAAATATAACCGAATGATTTCAAATTTCCCATACTTAAGATATATGGACAACTGTGAAGCATTATCACTTAAAAGCGGTGTTCCCCTTTATTACGTCTCCCCTTACTGGTCATCCGTTCTTGGAGACGAGAAGTACTCTGAAAAGCTGGGGATCAGCCGTCATCAGGCGGCAGCCTATGTGATTGCCCGGCGGGCTCAGAATTACAGCGAATTCTATATTCCTCCCAAAAAAGGAAAGTCCAAAGCAAAGAAAACTGAAACAAGGAAGTCTGAAACAAAGGCATCAAAACCATGTGCGTAACTGGCATTCAGCAATGATGTAAGTCCAATCTGCTTTGAAAATTCGGCCTCTTAGTCCACTTGATTGAAGAGGCCTCACTTGTTTTTATTGCGACATGGGCGAAAGCCCAAGGTGTCTTGCAATGTATTTTTGAAATGCATTTAATCTGCAGTCCGCTATATATGAAGCGAGTCCAACTCTGTACAAACGCAAGTTTGTTGGGCACGGAAAAGTTTATCCTTCATCCCGGTTAATGGCCAGGGGATCATTAGCCTTGCTCTGAAGGTGAAAGAGCTTTTTTCAACCCGGCAGAGGAACCAGCCGTAGGGATTCTAGGGCAGCTTCATTTTATCCGTATAGCTGGATTAGCTAAAAATAGGCTACGGTTTGGTCAGTACGGAACGTGCATGGATTTGATTGGCTCCTGGGCTTATGACTTGATTTCAATTGAAGATCATATCCCGGAAGATGATGATTTTAAGGAATCCCAGGCCACTTTTGTCGAGGTGAGTAGAACGACCTTTTAATGGCTTGCAACAGATTGAAATTGGGATGAATTCAGAACCAAAAATGAAAGGGCTGTGTGCAAAACAGACAGAGTTTCGGCCTGAAAAACTTTCTTTAACTATTTTGGAGCGGTCAATACCTTTTACAATTTGAAAAACTTGCCTCAGACATGATCGTGAAGACAGAAATTTGAAAAAGTCAAAACGATAACGCTTCACACTGCCATATAAAAACGACATTAAGGGAGAGTGAATCTCGGTTTTGGGATAATTGTAAAATTCGGTTCCTGGAAAAAGGTATACAGATCAGATTCAGGGGACTCTAGCTTTCTAGCTGATGTTAAATGGAGTAATTCAAGCATGAACAGAATGCCAAAATCCATGTAAAAGCGAATCGGGATTGGGGTGAGGATGCTATACTTTGGCTGACAGATGAATAATTAGAGGTAATAAAGAATGTCAGACATTAAACCTGTAGACTACGAATCATTTAAAAAGCAGATTCCTCTTTTCAAAGAGAAATCTGAAGAGTTCTATAACAAAACCATGAACATGAAAGACTATAAGTCTTTCTCCGGAAAATACGGAAGCTATGCACAGCGTGGCGGCAAAAAGAACATGCTTCGCTTGCGGATGACGGCTGGTAAAGTCACTCCGGATAAACTGCACTTCGTTGCGGATATGGCAGACAAATATGCCATCGAGCCAATCCACTTCACAACCTGCCAGACCATCCAGCTTCACAATCTGGACCTCGATGCCGTTGTGGACATCATGGATAAAGCCCTCGATCACAAGATTGTCTGGTATGGCGGCGGCGGCGACTATCCCCGTAACGTCATGTGCTCGCCACTCTCTGGTGTTGAAGAAGAATACTTCGATGTCATGCCTTATGCAGAAACTGCCGCAAATTTCCTGCTGGACTTCATCGATAAAGAAAAAATGCCTCGGAAGCTGAAAGTCGGCTTCTCGAACAATCAGAAAAACGAACCCCATGCCACTTTCCGTGACTTAGGTTTCGTTGCAAGACCGGATGGAAAATTCGATGTGTATTGTGCCGGTGGCCTGGGACGCGATCCAAAACTGGGTGTCCTGGTTGCTGAAGACGTAGACCCAAATGAAATTCTCTACTACATCGAAGCCATGATCCTTTTGTTCCGTGCGTATGGGAACTACGAAAACCGTGCCAAAGCCCGTACCCGCTACATGCAGGATGTTTTAGGCGCTGATGGTCTGCGAAAAGAATTTGCAAAATATCTGACTCAGGTCAAAGAATCCAGAGACCTGACCCTGACGGATGTTGAAATTCCAGAAATCACCAAAAAAGGCGAAGGAGAGCCTCTCGAAGAATCCTTCATCGTTCATAAACAGAAACAGCCTGGTCTGTATGCCCTGCTGTATCATCCACGCGGAGGTATCGTGACCAAAGAAACAGTCCGTGCCCTGTCAGATGCCATTGATGGCATGGAAGATGTAGAAGTTCGTCTGAAACCAGATGAAGGCAGCTACATCATCAATCTGACGGCTGATGAAGCTCGCAAGATTCTTGCGATCATTGAAGCTGATGCAGCAAAAAATGAATTTGAAACTTCTGAAGGCTGTATTGGCGCAACCATCTGTCAGGTTGGTCTGCGTGACTCTCAGGGGGCTTTAAAAGCGGTTCTGGAGGCAGTCAAAGAAGCTGGCGACATTGCGGATAACGCTCTGCCTCAGATTCATATTTCGGGATGCACGTCGAGCTGTGCAGCTCACCAGATTGCGCCGATTGGTTTCCGTGGCAATTTAAAAGTTGTGGATAAAAAACCAGTTCCTGCCTTCTCAATGTTTGTAGAAGGGGAAGATATTCAGGGCAATGAAAAACTTGGCCAGGAAGTCGGAATCATCGCGGAAAAAGATCTGCCAGCATTCCTGGTAAAACTCGGCCGGGATATCACAAAATCGGGTCTGTCCTTTGAGGAATGGCAGTCTGCCAATCCAAATGGTCTGGTTGAAGAAGCCCAGGAATTCTTCCTTTAATCGACAGATTGAAAAGATCAGACCAGAAAACTGAATTTAAATCCTATTAAAAGGCTTCGTAAAAGCGAAGCCTTTTTTGGTGGCTGGCCATCCAACACCAATTCGCCGCAAGAATCTGAGTGATTCTGAGCGGTAAAATGCCCGGAAAGGATAAAATAGGGTCGTTATTGTCGAGGCAGAAGAAAAGAGACTTTGTCAGAAACTAAGCAAAAGATTTTTGGCAAAACGAATCTGACTCGACAGATAAAAGGAGATTTCATGAAAACACTCAAATCAAAGGCTGCCAGTGCTCTGGTGATGGCCAGTCTGATTCTTTGTGGCTGCAGCTCCAGTCAGTCTTCCGCTGCATCTAACGGCAGCCAGATATCAGCCTCTGCTTCGAGCAGTGCAAAATCAAACACTGACCAGATATCAAGTCCTGTTTCAAGCTCATCACAGAGCGAAACGATTACTCTGACAGACGACCTGGACCGGACTGTAGAATTTGAAAAGCCGCAGCGTGTAGCTATTTTGATCGGCAGCTTTGCGGATGAGTTTGCCAATGCGGGGGGTGAGGATCTGATCGTCGCAGCCCCACACGATACCTTTACCCAGTTTGACCTGGATCTCAAAGATGCTGCTGACCTGGGTGAGGTGAAAAATATCGCCCAGGAAACCTTGATTGCAGCAAAACCTGATCTGGTCATTGCCAGCGCTAAAAATGACAGCCAGAAAAAAATGCTGGAAGTCCTTGAAAATGCCAATATTCCGGTCCTCTATTATGACGTGTCCAGCTTTGATGACTATCTGCGCACTCTCAAAGCCATGACCATGATCACTGGGGATACGGAAGCATATTCGAAAAATGGCCTGGACCAGCAAAAAGCCATTGAGACTATCCAGAATGCAAAACGAAGCAAAACACCCAAAGTCCTGGCCATTCGTGAAACGGGCAAGGGTGTTAAAGCCTTGGGTTCCCAAAACAGTCTGTTAGGCCAGATGCTTGCGGACCTGAAAGCTGAAAACATTGCTGGCGAAGGCGGACTGGATACGTTATCCATGGAAGAAATCCAGATGCAGAATCCAGAGGCCATCTTTTATGTAGCGCAGGGAAAAGATCAAAAAACGGCTGAAGAGATGGCTGATCAGCTTTTTGCTTCAGAGGCCTGGAAAAACCTCGATGCTGTCAAAAATGGCCGGGTCTATGTGCTGGACCAGAAACTGTATAATTTAAAACCAAACGCGAAGTGGGCCAGCGCATTGAAAGATCTCGAAACGATGTTGTATCCATCAAAATAATGAGCCCAACAAATTCATAACCACAAACTGGAAAGGAGAGCTGGACAAAATGGATGATCACTCATGGTCTGAAAAGACACAAAAAACGGATGATCTGCCCCTTTGCCGTTGCCAAAAAGACCAATCTGATCCTGCTGGCCATATCCTGAAAACAACAGGCATGACGGGTCAGTCAGGGCGCCTGCTGTTTGTTTCCTTATTGCTTTGCGCGGCTTGTTTTGTGCTCTCCTTGCTCGCCGGGCCGGCAGGATTTCTGGATTTGCACAACCCAACCATGCAGACCATTCTGCTTCATCTGCGTCTGCCGCGTGCTTTAGGCTCCCTTCTGGCGGGCAGTGCCCTGGCCGTGAGCGGTGCTTTGATTCAGACAGTGCTCAACAACCCGCTGGCCTCTGCCAACTTGATCGGGATTAATTCTGCAGCCGGATTTTTTACCATTCTTGCCGGAATTTTGTTTCCAACGATGGTCGCTTTGCCACCATTGGCGGGATTTTTTGGAGCTTTGCTTTGCGCAGGGATGATTCTGCTTTTGATCTGGAAAAAACAGGCCAGCAAACTGACGATCATCCTGGCAGGGCTGGCGATCAGTCAGGTTTTTTCAGCCGGAATTGACCTGTTGACGGTCATTGTTCCAGATGCCCTGAGTGGATATGCCTCTTTTAAAATCGGTTCGCTGGCATCGATTTCCTTATCGAAAGTCGGCTGGGGGGCCATTTTGATTTTGCCGGCGCTGGCTCTGGCCGTTTTTTGCAGCCGGCAGCTGGAAATGTTTTCTCTGGGCGCGCTGCAAAGTAAGGCGCTTGGCTTTCCCATCCGGCGCTGGACGGTCATCTTTCTGGCCCTGGCTGCATTGCTTTCGGCAGGAACGGTCAGCTTTTGCGGAATGCTTGGATTTGTCGGCCTGATTGTCCCGGCGTGGCTTCGCCGCTTTCATTTGCCGGTCAAGACCTACTTGCTGGAATGCCTGATTTGCGGGGCGATGCTGGTGTGCCTGGCGGATGTTTTAGGCCGCGTCATTCTGATTCCATGGGAACTGCCGGCCGGACTCTTGCTGGCGTTAGCCGGCGGTCCGTATTTTCTGTATCTGTTGTTAGGAAGAAGGAATCTGGATGCTTGAAGTCCATTCCCTGAATGCCGGATATCCTTCCCGGCTTGTTTTAAAAGATATCAATGCTTCGTTTAAAGCAGGCAAACTCTATATTCTGCTCGGTCCAAATGGATCGGGAAAAACGACCCTGCTCAATACCATCGGCGGCTGGCAGAAACCCTTTGGCGGCCGCGTGCTGGTCAATGGCAAGGACTTGTTTGAACAAAGCGACCGGCAGCGCGCCCATCTGACTGGGCGTATGGCCCAGCAGACCGCTTCGCTTTCTATGACAGTGTCCCGCTTTGTTCTGCTTGGCTGTTATGCCAACCAGGCCTGGATCAATCCGTATTCACTGGCCGATTATCAGAAAGTCGATCAGGTTTTGACCGCCTTAAAACTGACGGATCTGGCAGATCGTCGGATGGACCAGATTTCTTCCGGTCAGCGTCAGAGAGCGGCCATCGCCCAGGTCCTGGCCCAGAATCCGGTCTGCCTGCTTCTTGATGAACCGGGCAGTGCGCTCGACCCTTCAGCCCGGTTTAAACTGATGGAAACGTTGGTCAGCCTGCGCGCGCCGGACCGGGTGCTGCTTGCGATTGTACATGACCTGGATCTGGCTCTTCGTTATGGAGATGAACTGCTGGTTTTAGATCAGGGTCAGCTTGTCTTTCAGGGAACTGGAGATGAGCTGGTCAGAAGTCACGTCGTTGAGGACGTCTTTGGTCTGGTCATCAAAGACTGGGATTCCGATACCCGCACCGGCCGGATTTTTCCGGCTGCCTGTGAAGGGAAGTGGATCTGAGGTCGCTGCTGGATCTTTCGTCCTCATTCTTTCGTCCTCATTCTTTCGTCCTCATTCTTTTGTTCTGGATCTTTAATCGATGCTTTAAAATTCTGACATCAATATTCATCAGACAGTCTGGCTTGATTCTGGCCAGGCTTTTTTGTGGCTCATTGACAAGGGATTTTCGAGTCGAGATTGAGCCAGCCCCAACAAAGGCAGCTGAACACGCATTCATTGTTCAGGAAGAATACTATTAAACAGTTAATATTGGATACTCAGACGGGATTTAACAGTTGGATAAATAAGGCAATTTTAAAATAATAAGGGCTAAATGATTGAAATTCCGTTATCGGCTCATCCTCCATTTTTCACCTGTCCACTATTCTTTGCATGTCCATCGTCACCAACATGTCCTTTGTTATCAAGCTAGGCGAATACGCCATGGCTTGCCATGGGGATGAAAGCCCTCTGAAAGATGCTTTTGAGATTCAATAATGGATAAGATGCGACCGACAAAAGCGCTAAAAGCAATTTTTGTCTGTTATATATGAACGTTTACGCCTGAAATCAACATTTTAGAGTTTGTTATGATCATTAATTGCGAACGTTTTTAGTCAACCTGACCATGAAAGGGACATTTGTCAGGCCCATCTGGATAAATAAAATAAATGCGTTTTCGGCCTTTTTATTGCGCATTTTTTGCGTCTGATGTACAATGAATATAGAAATAGAAAGCGCGTAGGTCTGCCAGTATTTTGGAGTTACCAGACATACTTTGTACAGAATGATCAAAACTGATAACCTGCCTTATCATCTTTCTATTGGCGGCCATTATATGTTTGATTCTGAAGAGCTGGATGTCTATCTTGGGAAGACTCCAGAAAAGTCGCAAAGAACCGCCATTGGTTATTGCCGTGTTTCTACAAAGAAAAGAATGGCGGACCTGGAAAGGCAGGCAGATGTTGTTGAGATCTATATGCAGAAGCAGGGCTGGCAATACCAGATTATTGAGGATATTGGATCTGGAATGAATTACAAAAAGCCAGGTCTGCTTAAACTGATAGATCTGCTTATAAACAGAAAAGTCAGTCACATTGTCATTACCCACAAAGACCGCCTGCTGCGTTTCGGCTTTGAACTGGTTGAATATCTTGCCAAAAAGATGGAGACAGAAATTGTAATCATCAATCAGGGAGAAGAACGAAACAGCGCCCAGGAACTCACAGACGACCTGATTGCCATCATTACTGTTTTTTCTGGCCGCTTATATCTTATATGGTTCACGTAGCAACAAGAATAAGGAAATAATTGAAGAAACCAGGAAACTGCTGAAGGAGGACAACGAAGATGAGTCGATCGAAAAAAACAATTCAGATGGTGTCCGTCCGACTGGACAAAAACCAGAGCAGACAGGCAGATAACTTATTTCTCGCCTGGAGAGAAACCTATAACCTTCTTGCTCCTTTTGGCTGTTCCATTGAGTTGATGGGAAAGTCCTGGAAAAAGTGCCGGGACCAAATCCGCGCTGAAAAACGACAGCTTCTTAAAGATACGACCAATCACGTAGCTAAATTGACGGGTATTTCTTTTCCAAAGGGAATGCTTCCTTCATGGCTCTGGACATGTGCTATGCAGTCTATCATCACAAACCGTAAATCCATGGAGGAAGAGATCATCCGCCGTATCAAGGATGAACTCTATACGAAGTACAAGATGAATGCCCAGGAAGCCTCAGTTGTATTTTATGTGGTCAAGACGCCTTCGCTGTTTAAACCAATCATTCGAAATCATCGGTTTGAGCCTCTGGAGATTTCCAATAAAGATATCGCTGGCCGCCTGAAAAAATGCGATCCTGTCAGAATCCACCGGCTTCTCACTCATGCGGCAAGAAGGTATCGACAGTACCATAAACCAGTTCATACCAACAAAGGCAGCTGGATGAGAATTGACAAAAACGGTTATACAATCCGTCATGAAGAGAATACAACAATCATTCAGCTGATGGGGTTAGGAAACCAGGAGCCATTTGAAGTCAAACTCCGGGGGATTTTCTATACATCCAAAAAAGAAAAGACCAGAGGCAACCTTACTGTGCTCTATGACCGTGAAAAAAAACGTCTGGTTTTTCAGAGACTTGTCGAAGTAAGAAACCATCCTTCCAAGTCAGAGAAGAACGTTGGCGTAGATGCTGGAATTACTTCTTTGCTCAGCACTTCCAATAATATTTTGTCTGCTGAACTTAAAAAGAAGAAAACTGAAGATAAAAAACAGGCGTTGCGCAAAAACAAGAGCAAGGCGGCTGAAACTTTAGACCAAAGAACTTACAAAGAATGCTTTTATCCTGCTTCTGATTTTCTGAGTGCGCGAGGAGTTCAGAGAAACCGGATGCGGGATCGAAGAAAAAATCTTTTAAAGCAGGCTGACCAGGAGAAGTTTGCCTCTAAAAAGCCAGATCTTTCCCCTCAGGAAAAGAAAGCCTGCGAAGAACGAACATACTCGCTTTTGCGCAAGGCAGAAAGGATCAGAAAGAACAATACCCGTGGTAGAAAGTCCTTTGCCCGCCAGTCCAGAAAGATCCAGGCCCATCTGGAATGCCTGATCAACGAAGAAATCGCTTTGGTCCTGAAGACAGACCAGAATATCGGTCATATTGTAATGGAAGATCTGGATATCCGAGGGGCGGCCAGCAAGTATAAGCGAATGAACCGCCTGCTTTCGGAATGGATGTATGGCGTCCTGCAGGAGAGAATCGAATACAAAGCCGGCCTGAAGGAGATCGGAGTCTCGTATGTCAATCAGGCCTACAGTTCCCAGTACTGCCACATCTGCGGAGCAAAAGTTACCCGCGACAAATCAGCACATGAAAAGGCGTTTTGTCCTGTACACAAAGAAATGAACGCCGATATCAATGCGGCGTCCAATCTTGTATGGATTTATGAGAATCATCCGGAAATCACCAAATGGACTCCCCGAGAGAGCATTAAGAAGCTTTATGAAGAGAGAATCGAGCAGTTAAAGAATCAGCAGGAAACAAAACAAGAAGTAAAACAAGTAACCAGTCAAGTAACACCATAACTCCCTAACTAACTAACCAAGTAAACAAATGAATAGACAGCCATAATGACTGTCCGAGCTTTCATCAAGCCCGGCCGGAGCTGTTTTGTGAAATCTTCGGGTTTCTTAAAACTCAGGCCTGTACCGCGCCGGACGGGCTTTGAGGGGGACCAATTCTGCGAGATTGGGGTATGCCCCTTAAAATTACAAGCTGTACTTTCCCCGGAAAGTGCGGTGCGTAAAGCGGGACTTAGATAAGATTGAAGATTCAGAGTGGAGTCCAAAAGACAAGGCTTTGGATCACCATTCAATTTAACCCTTCGACCGCCGGCTAATGCCGAACACTGTTCGCAGACAGGGATGAGTACATTTTATCCTTCCGAGGACAAATTCTACTCATTTATTGAAGGGGAGAATTTGTTCAGGCGAACTAACCAAAACGGTTGATTTTGTGGCGAGATGAACTTAAAAATACGCTACAATGAGAAAACGCACACAATGGAGGGAAGGAATATGACTGAAATTAAAGCAATCTGTGGCGATATTACCAAGGATCATGGCGTGATGGCGATCGTCAATGCAGCCAATACCAGCCTGCTTGGCGGCGGGGGAGTGGATGGAGCGATTCACCGGGCTGCTGGACCTGAACTTCTTGAAGAATGTGAGACTCTCAATGGCTGTCCAACTGGCCAGGCCAAACTGACACGGGGTTACAATTTACCGGCTGCCTATGTGATTCATACCCCGGGACCGCGCTGGCGCGGTGGAAATGAGCGGGAAAGAGAACTGCTGGCCAACAGCTACTGGAACTGCCTGCAAGTTGCTTTGGATCATCAGATCCGCTCGGTAGCCTTTCCATCGATTTCAACGGGGATTTACCATTTCCCATTACGGGAAGCTTCTTTGATTGCGGTTTCAACAGTAAAGCGATTTGTAGAGAACAATCCGGACGCATTTTCGCAGATTCTCTTTGTGCTTTTTGATGACAAAACCCGTCACATGTACGATAAAGCGATTCGCCAGGTCTGCTCAGCCAAACCGCTGATCTGACCTGGCTTTTCTGGTCGAAAAAAGTCCGATTGAGGCGTCTGTGAACCACTCGATCGGACTATTGTTTTTGGACACGTCTTTTTGAACATGCTTCTTATGGATTGATCTGGTCTTTGAATATCCAGCCATGCAAGCTGAATTTGCTTCCAGAATCGACTATGCTGTCGGGCTGCTTTCGGATTTTTCTTTGCTCAGGGCATCTGTAATAAGCAGACGGGCAACCTCTTGGGCCTGGGGGTGCGGGCTGATAAGAACTTCACTGTCTAAATCGCTGACCAGACTGGCAATCGCTTCGGATAGGGCAATGATCGTTTTGACGCGCGGCCTTTTTTTCAGGTTGCTCCAGCATTTTGCAGCGGTACGGCTTGGCAGCACCAGATAGTCATACTCGAGATCAGCTTCCAGGGCACGTCCCGGTCGGCATGCAAAATCATACAGAGCTACAAAGTCAGTTTTCACATCGGTTCGTTTGGCAAGCTGATCCCGTAAAGTCGGCAGAGCTTTCTGGCTTTGCATCAAGACAACATGGTCGCCGTCTTTGACTTGATTTGCAAGTTCCAAGGCAAGGGAGGCGCTGTCAGAGCCGGAAGCAACCAGATCTGGAATGATCAAAGCCTGTTCAAATCTTCTGGCCGTTCCTTTTCCGATGCAGGCAATGCGCATGCTGGCAAGACTTCGCAAATCCCGGTGTTCTTCAGAAAGCAAAGACAAAAAGCGATCGGCACCATGGGGCGAAGTGAAGACCAGCCAGTCTGGATGATCGTCGAGAATGGCTGAAAGATCAATTTCAAAATCCGTGTATTCGTAGCGAAGAAGACTAGCAGACTGCATATCAGGGGGCAGCAGAGCACTTAGTTTGGCATTAAAATCTTCAGAGCCACCAAGAGCAATCCGGATCGGGTTAAGGGGCGAATAACTCGCAACAGAGCCGCCAATCACAATAATTCCAGGACTTTTTAAACGATTTTCCTCTGCACTCTTTGCGAGAAGGCCAAGAGATGTTTTAATGCTTGTTGTCATTGTAAACACAGGACTCGTAAAGATTGCACAAGGAGTCTGCGGATCCAGACCGGCTTCGATCAGATTCTGACGGATTGAATCCAGGTCAGCCATCCCCATCAAAAAGACAAGAGTTCCCTGAAAACCTGCAATCTGTTTCCACTCGGTTCTGGTTCGTGGCTGCTTAGCGTTATGGGCGGTAAGCACCATGAATCCAGCAGCCTGCGTGCGTTTGGTCAGTCCGAAGGCTTCTTTGGAGGGAATGCCATAGAACGACGAAATGCCAGGCAGGACGCGTACCGAGATGCCATGTGCTTCTAGAAATTCGACCTCTTCCATACCGCGGCCAAAGATCATTGGATCTCCCCCTTTCAGGCGGACAACCTTTTTACCGTCCAAAGCCTCGTCAACCAGCAGCTGATTGATTTCACGCTGATCGGCACTGACCAGATGGCCCCGCTTGCCACGGTAAATTCTTTGCGCTTTTGGATGAGCACAATTGACGATGCTTTCGTCGACCAGATCGTCATAGATGACGATATCGGCTCTGGCAATTGCTTCTTTGGCAGCTGCCGTCAGCCAGGAAGCATCGTGACAGCCAGCACCAACCAGATCGACAACTGGCTTTGAATTCTGGTCTGAATTTACGATTGGTTTGTCGTTCATTTTTGTTTCTCTTCTTTCTGTTTCTGGTCATATAACAACAGAAGGGCCTCAAGATGGTCTGCGTCGAGCGGACCATGGTTGGCCAGACTGTCTTTAAACAATTGGGAAAACAAGGCTGCCCGGACGAACTGAACTTTGTATCGTTCGATCATGACCGGCCGCAATGCGGCCAGCCATTCCAGAATGGATGAAAATTCTTCCGGAATGATCGAGCGGATTTGGTTTTTGATATAGACAGCAGCACTTGGTGAAGCACCGGATGTGGAAACACCGATGACCAGATCACCCTGTTCAATGACAGCGCCGAAAATACAGTCTGACAAGCCTGCATTATCGACCACATTACAGAGGATCCCCTTGTAGCGACATGCTTTTGCGATCCTCTCATTTTCGAAATAATCATCGGTGGCTGCAATCACAAACTGGCAGCCATCCAGATCTGATACCATCCAGCCTCGATTGATCAGCTGGATTTTTTTTTGCGCTGCCATCTGGGCAAGCTCATCCGCGCATTCTGGAGCAATAATGGTCAAAGCTGCTCCAGTTTTAAGAAGCCGCTTTGCTTTTTCTAAAGCTGTATGTCCACCCCCGATAATGGAAACAGGTTTGTTGGAAAAATCAAAAAATAAAGGAAAGTAGGCCATAAAAACTCCTTTCGTCCTTACCTTTACAAAGTATAGCGGGCACTCCTGTTTTCCGGCTTTCTAAGGCCGCAAAAGATGTGGTGATGGTCAAAGGCAGACAGATCAACCTTGCACGAAATTTCGCCCCCTTAAAAAGACTGTATTCATTTAAATTCCAGAGAATTATGATATTAAACAGTTAATATTTAATCGTATCAAACCAAAAGAAGGGCAGACCATATTGATAAAGGTCTGAATCGAAGCGAGGGGCTGGATTGAGCTTGCCCTTGCATCCGAGCCGGCCGATGTGTGTACGACTTTATGCGCAGGCAAGAAAAGCCAGCAAAACAGAAAAGGAAGCTCAAATCTGGAAAGAGAATGCGAGTGCTCGACTGACTGACTGCCCGAGTCAGGATCAGGCGGTAGTAGGAGATGGGGAAGAACAGACGGTAAATATTTTTTTGAAACGATCAAAAAAAGATATTAAAAATACACACTTCAGGCATATTGATGAGGAATTCAAAAATGTTCATCATATATAGACAAAAATCAAAAGGGCATTCGTTCAGAACATTGAAAAAGCTAAAGATAAATTGCTGTCATTAAGTAAGTTCAGGGGTGCCGGAAATTGTTGATCTTTCTGTCCTGAACAGCGAAATGAACGAACGAATATTCAGATTCGAATTATTCATATATGGATAACACTAGATCTTGAATCGTATGGACATGAAGTAACTTCATGGTCAGTCAGATCGAAATTCAGTCTGTGAATATGGAGATATGACCATAAATATGGTAAATATAAATATTAAAATTGTCCAAAGACAAAACGGTTCTGCTCAAAAAAATCCAAATTTTGTCCTTGAAAAATGGGCAGAAATGCGCAAAAAAACGCCGTTTTTATTGGTTCCATAAAAATAACTCAATTAAGATTTTCTTTAAATGGAGAAATCTATTGATAAACTTCGGTAAAAAAGTGTAAGATTTATAAAAAGTGAATGGATAGTGACGGGGATGATATACAGAATTCACCGTCCAAAGATTACATCCATTTGCCAAGTGCGAATCAGGCGATTGAAGGAGGGGATCCTGCACAGATAACCTGAAATTCGACTTTTCCCGTTTTAATTCATTTCGACGTCCAGTCAGTCTGCGTTTTGAGAACCAGTTTTTCGTAATGTGAAAAAAAATGTTCTGAATCTGCAGACAAAATACAAAAGGAAAGGATAAAGCTTCTCAACGTGATTTGAATTTACCTGGGAGAACTCCTCGATATACGGATAGCAGTGCGTTTCGAGGGGATGTACCGCCGACTGGGTGGGAATTTACGCATGTGGACTGTCAGCACATCTGCCTATGCTTCCAAATTGCCGACAGGAAGAAGCATGAATAGAAGAAGGCCGCAAGGCCAAAACGAGAAGCAGGGATTGTCTTTGGCGAAAAAATCTGCTTGTGTGGAACTTGAAGTTGGTAGTCCTGAATATTCAGTCGTTCATGCTATTCAGGATACGAGAGAACGGCTTCAGATTACACAGACCGAACTTGCTAGACGCACTGGTATTGACCAGGGGGATATTTCCAAACTCGAACGTGGAACGCGAAATCCGTCTTTAAAGCTGCTCAAAAGACTCGCTCACGGTCTGGGGATGGAACTTAAGATTTACTTTATCCCGATTGAATCGTCCCAGGAAGGCGATAGCCAGCCAACTGATCGTGCCGGGGCTCTTACGCAAATGTAGTTTTTAACACTGATAATCCTGGTGAATGAATAAGCTGGAATCATTCATGCTGTTGATTAAATAACATTACCTAATCTGAGATGAGTTTAGCTATCACGTTTTGGGTTATTGTCATTAGTAGTAATAACTATCGTTTATAATAGTCACAATGACTAAACACGCTATTTGCATAAGAGCCCGTGCCGGACTTTAATAAGTCCGGTTTTTTTGACTTTAATTTTTCTGGCCACACGAAAAGCAGAAGATCCATTCAAAAAACTGCAGGCGGCCTGGAAAGTGAGAGTTTGCCAGACTTGCCTGGTTCGATACAATAAAGAATTGAATCCATCGATTGCATCCAGAGGGAAGAAATTTTCAAAACTCTGTCAGTCTTCGGTTTTTCTGTTTTCATTTGGACCTTCTTGGATCTGCTTCTGGCTGCCTTTTTTCGACGAATAAGCAGATACTCTTTAAAATATTAAAATATAGGTTGAAAGCCGAAAACCAAAATGGAAAAGCGCCATCAGCTGGTGGATTTCCAACATAAGTCTGTGATAAGTCTTTTATAAATCTGTCAGACTCTGGCGTCGTAAATTGATGTGGATTTTAAACTGGAAAGATCCTGCGTTTTGCCAGGATCATTTAGAAAGCAGAGGCATTCTTATGACCGAAACAACAACAGATCCAAAGGATCTTCTTCATACTCTTGATTACACCAGACCTGCTCCTCTTCCTTCTGCGCTGGCCGGGCGCAGACCCGAAGAGATTAAGGTTCTGGTCGGCCTTTCCGGTGGAGTGGACAGTGCGATTGCAGCCTTTTTACTCTCCAGGCAGGGTTTTGATGTCACCTGCTGCTTCATGCGCAACTGGGACTCTTTTGCCAATAACGATGTGGCCGGCAACCCCGACCTGCTCAATCCTGTCTGCCCGCAGGAACAGGATTACCAGGACGCGAAAGCCGTTGCCGACAAACTCGGTCTTGAGCTGCTGCGTGTGGATTTTGTCCGGGAGTATTGGGATGACGTGTTCTCCGTCTTCTTAAAAGAATATGCCCGAGGCCGCACCCCGAATCCGGATATTCTTTGCAACCAGTTCATTAAGTTTGATGCATTTTATCATTATGCAATGGCCCATGGCTTTGATGCGCTGGCGACAGGTCATTATGCATCCAACTTTGTTGAAGGCAATTTTACCTGTCTGGGCCGGGCTGAGGATTTAAACAAAGACCAGACTTACTTTCTCGCGCAGATTGCCGAGGAACCATTATCCCGCACAATTTTCCCGCTGGGCACGCTGACCAAACCACAGGTGCGCGAGATTTCCCGGGAACTCGAACTGGATTCCGTTTCTTCTAAAAAAGATTCCACTGGCATCTGCTTTATCGGAGAACGCAATTTCCGTCAGTTTTTAAGCAACTATCTGCCTGCCAGACCAGGAAAGATCATTGATCTGGATTCCGGAACGGTGGTCGGCGAGCACCAGGGGGTTCTGTATTACACCATCGGCCAGCGCAAAGGTCTGCATATCGACCGCTTTAAAGGCCCATGGTTTGTTGCCGGCAAAAACGTCGAAACCAATGAGCTGTATGTGGCCAGAACCGATCAGCGACACTGGCTGGATTCTGACAGTGCCCGCATTGAAAAGATCAACTGGCTTGTTGAAGATGGCTATTCATTCCCAGAAAACTGCACCGTGAAATTCCGCTACCGCCAGGCCGATATTCCTGTTCGCCTGGAAGTGGATGGAAATTGCGCGACAGTTTACTATCCACAGAAAAGTGCAGCCGTGACTCCCGGTCAGGAGGCGGTTTTCTATGATGGAAAGCGCTGCCTTGGCGGGGGCGTGATCGAACAGGTTTTCGATCAGGGGCAGGATCTTTTCGAAACCATCAGAAAGCGAGCTGAAAGTTTTGGCAAACACTGAGACTACCCCGTTTTTTTCTGAAACGGATCCCCATTTTGATCCCGTGGCGGATCGGGCAATGAATCAGGATGTTGACCTGTCCAGTGCATTTATTCCGGTTGGCAATCTATCCTTCGAAAAGGCACGTCTGGCCTCGAATGCTCTGTCAGATCTGTCTGATCCGTCCGCTCAGCTGGCTTCTGAAGCTGAACTTTCGAAAAAAGCTGAAAAGGCCGAAGAGCAGATAGCCTCTTTATCCACGACGCCGCTTGCTGCGGATCCTGAACTCGACCTGTTAAAAGCGTCCGAACAACCAGAATGGCCCGTATTTACCGGGCAAATTGAGCGGATTTATTTCAACAAGCCGGAATCCGGCTTTGTGATTGGTGTCCTGCGGGAAGAGCAGATGAAAAAAACAATCCGGTTTAAAGGCACTCTGCCTGGATGTGAAGTCGGGCAGCTCTGGCAGATTCAGGGCGACTGGGTTCATCACGAAAAGTATGGCGATCAGATTGCGGTCGATACAGCCAGGCAGCTGGA
This sequence comes from Allobaculum sp. JKK-2023, assembly GCF_034745455.1. Lineage (NCBI taxonomy): Bacteria > Bacillati > Bacillota > Erysipelotrichia > Erysipelotrichales > Erysipelotrichaceae > Allobaculum > Allobaculum sp. JKK-2023. The sequence goes on from NZ_JAYERV010000003.1 coordinate 3,448,554, forward strand.
AAAAAGTTTTGATGAAGACCTCATCCGCTTCTTTTCGTCCAAGCGGTTTCCCGGCGTCGGAAAAACCACCGCAAAAAAAATTGTGGATGCTCTTGGAGAAGGAGCCATTACGACCATTTTGCAGGATCCAAGTGTCCTGACAAACCAGTGCCAGCTCTCTGAAAAACTGGCCTATGCGATCAAAGATGGTCTTCGAGGACTTGGCGGCAAAGGCCAGCAGATTGAACAGATGCTGCGCTGGGGTCTCAGCCAAAAAGACATCAACCTCATCCAGCAGCTTCCTGATGATATGCAAAAAAACCTGCTCAAAGATCCGTATTGGGCTTTTTATAACGTCCGGGGCTTTGGCTATGAATCCTCTTCAAAACTGGCTGATGGGTGTCATGTTTCAAAAGATGATCCACGCCGCATTGAAGCCAGTGTCTATCATCAGCTGAGGGAGATGGTTTATCACTCTGGCTCAACGGCGATTTCCCGGGCAAATCTTGCAGGCGTCTGCCAGACCCCGGAAGAGGTTTTAAATCCGGCTTTAAAATCGTTGGCTGAGCGCAAGATCGTTACGGTGCGGGACAACTTCGTCTATTTAAGCGAACAATACCAGGCAGAACTGTTGATTTCAGCCTTGATGTATACTCATCTTTTCCAGGTCGAAGCCCCGGCATACCAGACGATTGAAGCGGCGTTGCGGAAAGTCGAAAAACGCTACCACATTCAATACGATAAGGACCAGCACAAAGCGGTTCATACGTTTCTTAACAATTCCATGATGATTCTCAACGGCGGACCCGGTACGGGTAAAAGCACCCTGCTTAAAGGCCTGCTGGCGATGATCCGGGAATTCTATCCCAACCAGACGCTGTTGCTTTGCGCACCGACAGGACGGGCGGCGAAGCGGATGAACGAACTTTCCGGCCGCAGTGCCCGCACAATCCATTCTCTCCTTGGCTGGGATGCGGACCTCGACGCGTTTGCCCGGGATGAAAACCACCCACTCAGCTGCGATTTTCTGGTTGTCGATGAGATGTCGATGGTTGATAACCGCCTGTTCTCTTCGCTGCTTCGGGCTTTGCCGGCGTATTGCCGGATTCTGCTGATCGGGGACGAAGATCAGCTGGAAAGCGTAGGTCCAGGCAATGTGCTGCGGGATCTGATTGAATCGGGGAAGGTTCCCGTGGTCCGCCTGGAAACCTTGCACCGTCAGAAAAAAGGAAGCGGGATTTCCCTGCTTGCCAGTGAAATCCGTAACAATCGACCGGTGACCTTTGAAAATCCGGTGACTTTTCTCGATGTGCCCCAGGATCAAACGATGGCTGTGCTCGAACAGGTGATCAACCAGCAGGAAGATCCAGACAGCATGCAGATTCTTGCACCACGCTATGGCGGGCAAAGCGGCATTCATGAAATCAATGCGATGATGCAAAAAATCATCAATCCGTTTTCTACAGCCAAACCAGAGATAGCCATCAATGTCACGACCGCCGATGGCAGACGGGCAATGACGTTTCGGCAGGGGGACAAGGTATTGCTCAAGATCAATATGGCCGAACTGGATGTTTACAATGGGGATATCGGAGAGATAACTTCCGTTGATCCGATGACAGGATCTTTGATCTGTGAGTTTAACGGTATCGAAGTCGAATTCACCAAGCAGGCTCTGTACCATACAGTTACGCATGCCTGGTGTATTTCGATCCATAAGTCTCAGGGATCGGAATATCCGAATGTCTGCCTGATTGCTGACTATAACGGAGGTTCCATGCTGCGCAAAAGGCTGCTGTATACGGCGGTCTCGCGGGGCAAGGCAAATCTGACGATCGTCGGCAGCGAGATGCTTTTTCGCAATGGCGTCCGCACGCAGGAAAGTGACCGGCGGCAGACAACGCTGCAGCTGCGCATGAATCAATATTGGCAATATATGGCCAAAAAACTGTGAGCAATCCCTTCATTTTTGGAATGGTTTCAAAGGATCCTTGCCTAAAAACGGGAGGATTGTTTTACATCTTTGCGCCAATCAGTCTATAATACGATTTGCAGTGCAGACAGGGAAAAGAAGCAGTGTTTCGGAAAGAAGAGAGCAGCGGTTGGTGAAAAGCTGCCCGGAGTCTGTTTTACGAGCCGCCCTCGAGCTGACGCTTCCGGCGATATCGGAGAATTAAGGGTGCTTTCCGCACAATGACCAAGGAAAGTAAACCGGGATGGTAACGCGTGTTCAACGTTCCTGGAGACAGGGACGTTTTTTTGTGCTTTGTCAAAACGTGCACAAGCAGGACCGGTCTGGTTCTGGTCCATTGAAGGATGGACTTTCCCCTTGTTTATTCTTAATGATTCGATATCCTGGCCAGGACAGCCCACAGAAAAGGCCATGTCTGATGCGAAAGGAGAAAAACGACATGAAACAGCTGACAGGTAACCAGGTCAGACAGATGTTTCTGGACTATTTCAAGTCTAAAGATCACATGATCGAACCAGGAGCAAGTCTGGTTCCACACAACGACCCGACGCTTTTATGGATCAACGCGGGCGTTGCCGCGCTGAAAAAATATTTTGATGGTTCTGAAAAACCAAAAAAGAACCGGATTGCCAATGCACAGAAGTCGATCCGGACCAACGACATCGAGAATGTCGGAAAAACGGCCCGTCACCACACATTCTTTGAAATGCTGGGTAACTTCTCCATTGGTGACTACTTCAAAAAAGAAGCCATTCCATTTGCATGGGAATTCCTGACAAGCCCAAAATGGATCGGATTTGACCCAGAAAAGCTGTACATCACCGTGTATACCGATGACGATGAGGCGTATCGCATCTGGACCGAAGTATGCAAAGTTGATCCCAGCCACATTCTGAAGACCCACGAAAACTTCTGGGAAATCGGGAAAGGCCCAGGGGGACCAGACACTGAAATCCACTACGACCGCGGGCCCAAATACGATCCAGAAGGTCTTGGCGAAAAACTGTTCTTTGATGAAATGGAAAACGATCGGTACATCGAAGTCTGGAACGTTGTATTCAGCCAGTATGACTGCAACCCTGAAATTGACCGCAAAGACTACAAAGAACTGCCACAGAAAAACATTGATACCGGTATGGGCCTCGAACGTCTGGTCGCTCTGATTCAGGATGGCGAAACCAACTTCGACACCGACCTGTTTTTGCCTATTATCCACGAGACAGAACGTCTTTCCGGCAAGAAATACGAAGGCGACAACAAGATGGCTTTCCGCGTGATCGCCGATCATATCCGTACGCTTGTCTTCGCTTTAAGTGATGGTGCAGGCTTCTCAAACTCCGGCCGCGGCTATGTTTTAAGACGTGTTCTGCGTCGTGCTGTTCGCTTTGGTCTGAAACTCGGTCTGGATGAACCGTTCTTATATCGTCTGGTTCCCACCGTTTCCGAAAACATGAAAGACTTCTATCCATACCTGATGGATCACATTGAAGAAAATGAAAAAGTCATCCGTCGTGAAGAAGAAACCTTCAAGAAGACCCTGAAAAATGGTCAGGCGCTGCTTGACGAAGAAATGGCAAAGGCCAAAGATGGCAAACTGAGCGGCGAAGTGACATTCAAACTGTATGACACCTATGGCTTCCCATTCGAAATGACCCAGGAAATTGCTGAAGAAAACGGTCTGAAAGCTGACCGGGCTGATTTCGATGAACAGATGGAACAGCAAAAAGAGCGGGCAAGAGCCGCCAGAAGCAAGGAAGATTCCTTCGGCAAGCAGAACGAAGAACTGATGAACTTCACCGAAACCTGCACCTTCACGGGCTACGATCGCTATGAAGATGAAGGCCGCATCATCGCTCTGTTCAATCAAGAAGGCCATATGGTCGATGAGCTGTCCGATGAAGGCCAGGTGATTCTCGATGTCACTCCATTCTATGTACAGTCCGGTGGTCAGGTTGCCGATACGGGGACTTTAACGGGTGAAGATGGCGTTAAAGCTCATGTTGTGGATGGAATCAAGACGCGCAACAAACAGCATCTGCTCCAGGTTGTTGTCGATGAAGGACAACTCCATGTTGGTGATCGTCTGCATCAGGTTGTGGATGCCGAACGCCGGGTGAACACAACAGCCAACCACTCTGCCACCCACCTGCTGCAGTCTGCCCTGAAATCCGTTCTTGGAGATGGCATTCACCAGGCAGGAAGCTACGTCGGTCCAGAATATTTACGTTTTGATTTCAGTTACCGTGACAAACTGACTCCAGAACAGCTCGAAGAGATCGAAAACAGAGTCAATGTCATGATCGAAGACGCTCTTCCTGTAACCAAGGAAATCATGCCGATCGAAGAAGCCAAGAAAACAGGGGCAACGGCTCTGTTTGATGAAAAATACGGGGATGAAGTCCGCGTTGTGACCATGGGAGATGTGTCCAAAGAATTCTGTGCCGGCTGTCATGTGGGCAACACCAACGAAATCGGTCTGTTAAAGATCGTTGGTGAAGAATCTATTGGTTCTGATACCCGTCGTATTACAGCTAAGTCTCGTAAGGCTGCTTATGATGACTTTGCCGCCCAGCAAAAAATGCTTGAGCATATTGCCAAGACTGCAAAAGCCAAAGGCATCAAGAATCTGACGGACAAGATCGACTCTTCCTTCGAGCAGATGAAAGAAATGCAGAAAGAAATTGCCGATCTGAAAAACCAGATCTTCACCCTGAAATCCAAAGAATGGGCAAGCCAGGCCAAAGAGATCAATGGCCTGCATGTTCTGACCAAACAGGTCAGCGGCATGGATGGCAAAGCGCTCAAGGAAATCGCTTCTACGCTCAAAGGCAATGACGATTCCATGGTTGTTGTTCTGATTTCCAACAACGATGGCAGACTGGCTATTGCCGCTGGCGCTGGTAAAGAAGCCGTGAAACGCGGCGTTCATGCGGGCAAGCTCGTTAAAGAAGCGGCTGCGATTACGAATGGTAAAGGCGGCGGAAAACCTGACCTGGCTCAGGCCGGTGGATCCGATGCTTCCAAGATTGACGAAGCGCTCAACAAAGCCAAATCTATGGTTGAAGAAATCTAAGCGATTACTGAATCCATTTGAATTTGTTCTAAAAGCCGGGGATGTTCACATCTTTGGCTTTTTTTGATGGAAAAAGACATCTGTAATTTCTTGGAAGGACCAAACAGAATTCGAAGAAAAACAGAGAAAAGGGGATTGACAACAATCCCGAAAAACTGGAAATAATGGGAGACACTCTGGCTGCCTCCTTGCTTGAAGGTCTGAAACCAGATGAAAAATGACGTAAAACCATACATTTTGAGTGAAATCTGCTTATAGCGGGAAAACAGGCAAGATTGAATTTAAAAGCCAGTTTTAAAAAAGAAGGATGAATCCAACTGTTCAAAGCGCTCAATCCAGCCGGATTTTAGCAAGACTTCGCCCTAAGTGGAAACAAAAAAATTTCTGTCGGCGGTGTTGAAAGAAGAAACCAGCAGGCCTGCTCTAAAGCAACAAAGACGTCCCGTAGGCAATCAACTAAGAAAGCTTGCTGTTTAAAAGCAAAAAGAAAGCCCTGAACCATTGGGAAACAAAGACAAGACCATGAGCTGACAGAACTGTCAAGAAAACTTTGCTATTCTAAACCAGATACGCCCAATTTGCTTCATAACAAAGAGAATTTCGATTCAAATTGTCTTTTCGAACGGGCATGATTCCACAAAAAGAAGGCGAGGCTGATTCTGGGCCTTTTCAAGGAGGCCCGTTTCAGGCAGTTCAAAGCCAGAAGAAAGTGAAATTGGTCTGCCCTGTCATCGGTTTTCTGATCAAATCAGCAGTGTTGAACTGCTCAATCGGCTAAGGTATTCATAACCATGGCTGGACGGATCAGCCAGTCCATCCGGCCGGGATCTTTGTACAAGGCAAACTGTGCAGGGAAATCGGCAGGTCCAGCGATGATCATAAAAAGCAGCTGACAGACTCAGATTTTTGAAGAAAAGTGGGGTAATCGCCAATAAAAAGCCCTGTTTTTTGAAAACTGGTGGCAAATCTGAGCGTCTTTTCAAGAAATGAGGATTGGTGTATCATATAAGCGCTTTAACAAGGAGGGTTAACAATGGCTAATATTACAGAAACAGTAATGTTCACCACCGAAAAGATTCGTCGTGAAAATATTAAACGTATTCTTCGGGAAGTTTCTGAAGCTCTTGAGGAAAGGGGATATAACTCGGATAACCAGATTGCCGGTTATCTGATCAGCGCGGATCCAGCCTATATTTCCTCCTACAAAGATGCCCGGAATACCATTCAGAAAGTGGAACGCTACGAGATCATTGAAGAACTCGTCAGAGCGTATCTGGAGAAATAATGGAAAGACTCATCGGGCTTGATCTTGGCTCAGTCACCTGCGGTGTTGCCATCAGCGATCCGTTAGGCATGATTGCCAGAGCTCTTACGACAGTACGCTTCGCACCGGATGATTACGATACGGCCCTGGCGGAAGTACTGAAAATTATTCGCGAAAACAAAGTTAAAAACGTAGTCCTTGGTCTTCCCAAACACATGAATGGCGACATCGGTGTTCGTGGTGAGATCTCACAGAATTTCGCTAAGAAGCTGGAGGAAAACGGAATCCACGTTGATTTGTGGGACGAACGCCTGACCACAAAGGCAGCAGAAAAAATTCTGATTTCAGCGGACCTGTCCCGCAAAAAACGGAAAAAAGTAATCGATCAGATGGCAGCAGTTCAGATTCTGCAAAGCTATCTTGACCGTAAAAATGGCGGTCTTGTTTCGTTTTAATCAAGTTTTTCCAGGGGCAAATATTATTTTTGCCCCTTTAATTGTTTTGGTGCAGCTTTCAGGTTCTTTGATCAGGGAATGAACCGGAAGTCAAAAAGGAGGACATTACATGATTGATTCAAATTCTTTATATGTAAAGGATGAAGACGGCAACGAAAAAAGAATGATCATTCTGTTTACATTCAGCAGTGATGATTATGGCAAATCGTATGTTGTTTTCCAGGATCCGGAAAATGAAACCGGTGAAATCTACGCGTCGGCCTACAATGATGATGGCGAACTGCTCCCCATCGAAACAGATGAAGAATGGGATATGGTAGAAGAAGTCATCAATACGTTCGTCTCCGACGAGGAAGAAACGGATGACTAAAAGGAAGGTCCGAAAAAAAAGTCATAAGGGGTTATGGATAACACTGATTCTTCTGATTGTCCTTGCAGCTGGAGCGGGCGGGGCGTACTTCTGGTATTCTTCTTCGCTCAAACCTGCTGGCAACGAGGAACAGAAGATCGGAATCGAAATTGATCAAGGGGAAAACCTGAATACATTACTGCATCAACTGAAGGAAAAAGGCCTCATCAAATCTGAAGAGGCCGCAAAGATCTATGGCAAGCTGGAAAATCCAGCTATGTATGCCGGAACGTATGAACTCTCGCCAACGATGAGTGTTCCGGAAATCTTTGCCTATCTCGCCAATCCGGCCAACGCCATTGCGGACTATGTCTCGGTTATGATTCCAGAAGGAACATGGGCCAAAGATACGGCTCAGATCCTCGCAGATGAAGTTCCAAATCTGAGTAAAGACGAGTTCATGCGGCTGTGGAATGACAACGCCTATATCGAACAGCTGGCCAGCGAATATCCATTCCTGGATCCATCTAAGCTGGAAAACGATCAGTACTTTGTCAAACTGGAAGGCTACCTGTTTCCAGATACATATTATGTTGGTCTGGATGCAAACGAAGACCAGGTCACACGGATGATGCTGGACCGTTTCAATGACGTCTATGCCGCCCATCAGGCAGAAATCGATAACTGCGGGCGTTCCATTCAGGATCTGATCACGCTGGCCAGTGTGATTCAGTTTGAAAGCGGCGATCCATCCGAAATGAATGACATTTCCGGCGTGTTTGTCAACCGCCTCAACCAGGGAATGCCATTGGAAAGTTCCGTGACGGTCTGCTATGCACTGTACGATGATTTCAACTCAGGTGAAGACTGCGAAACCAATACGCAGATTGATTCCCCCTACAATACTTACCAACATACAGGACTGCCGATTGGACCGATTCTCAATCCAGGCGAAGATGCAATCATGGCGGCTTTACGGCCGACCGGACATGATTATCTGTTCTTCGTTTCTGATGTGTATGGGGATGGAAAGACGTACTTCGCCAGAACCTATGATGAGCATCTTGCCAACATCGAGCGATTCAATTTGCAGATTTCTGATTCTCAATAAAAAAAGTGATACTATTTTAATGTTTTGAAATCTGGAGGATTGAAACATGGCTGAAAAAATTTTTGTAACCCAAGAAGGTCTGGAAGAACTCCATGCCGAGCTTGAAAATCTTGTCCATGTCGTAAGACCTGAAGTCATCATTGAACTGCAGGAAGCCCGTGCACAAGGTGACTTGTCCGAAAACGCCGACTACGATGCTGCCCGTGATCATCAGGCCCGTGTCGAAGCCCGTATCAAAGAACTCGAATCTCTGATTAAAAATGCGGAAATTATCCAGGAAGGAGCAACAGGAACCAAAACAGTTCGTCTGGGTTCTACTGTAACGATCCACGATAACAGCGACGGTACCGAAATGACATTCAACATTGTTGGTACCATTGAAGCTGACCCATTTAATAACAAGATTTCCAACGAAGCACCCCTGGTCAAAGCGATTCTCGACAAAAAAGCCGGAGATACCGTTCTGGTCAAAGGTGTAGAAGAACCATACGAAGTAACAATTGAATCTGTTCTTTAAAGAAAAAGCGTTCGACCTGTTCGAGCGCTTTTCTTTGCATTAGACAGCCTGCCTGTCAAAAGAGCAGGATCCATCTGGACAATCTTCTTGAATCCGGCATGGCCTGATGGTCCTTAATCCTGTAGACAGGCAAACGCGCTGGAAACAGGGACATAAAATCAGGAAACAGATTGGAATAGGATAAGGCAGGCGGTACTGGCCAGACAGGATAGACAACAAAAAAGATCCTCGAAAAGTGCCGGCCCAAGTATCAGCGTTCGGGCTTGATGGCCGAAAACAGAGCTGAAATGACCCAAGAGGAAACTCTAAGAGGAAACCCAAAAAGGAAACAAAGAAAGGCGGTCTTGCGAATATATGATCTATGTTTTGATTGGTGAAGACGCTTCACGGATGGAATACAAGCTGGAGCGGATTAAAAAAGAAGAAAACTGCGATCAGATTGATCGCTTTAACTGTGCCAAGGATGACCCGGCCGAGATTCAAAACGAACTGGTAACGATGAATCTGTTTGCACAAAAGCCGATGGTTATTTTGACCAATGCCACGTTTTTAGGGGCCAAGAACACCACCCCCTTTAAGCCGGAGGAAATTCTGACCAACATTCCTGAAGACAAAGTCGTAGTGATGATGGCAGAAATCAAGAAGATGGATACGCGCAAGAAGGTCATCAAGAATCTTCAGAATACGGCCAAAGTTCTGGATTGCATGCCGCTGGATGAGAAAAATCAGCCTGGCGAGATCCAGCAGATGATTAAAGAGCGCAAGCTGAAAATGGACCGCGATGCCTTTGATTGGTTTTGTGCCAATGCCGGCTATTCCCAGCCTGTTCTGGCCGGGCAGCTTGATAAACTGGCCCTGTACTCCAATCATCTGACACTTGCCGATGTCAAGGCATTGACGACCGTAGAACCAACTCACAACGTTTTTAAAATGACGGATGCATTGTTTCGCAAAGACCGAATCAAGCTGCTCGAACTGTACCGGACCTTCAGGGGCCAGAACATGGAACCTCAGGCGATACTCGGTCTTCTGGCCGGACAGATCCGTTTTGTTTACCAGGTGCGCGTACTGATGGACTCTGGCTGTAAAAAAGAAGAAATGATGGACATCCTCAAGGCTTCAAGCGGGCGGATCTGGAATACGATGAAAAACGCCAACCGCTTCCGGGCAGATCAGCTGCTTGATCATCTGGCTTTGCTGTCAAATCTGGATGAGACCATCAAAAGCGGTCGGATGGATCGGGATACGGCGTTTGAAAACTTTATTCTCCAAATCCAGGATCCCTCAAACAGATAGACGGTTGAACGTTTGATAAAGTCCTGGAATGATTGAATTCCATCTTTAACAGATGTTTTCTACGGATTTTATCCGAGGCATATTGTTGTGTCGGACAGAATTCAGCGGGAAAGTCCAGAAGACAAAATATTTTGCGGATACAAGATTGTCTGCTTTTGAAAAATATGTTCGCGCTTTCGTAATTTTTTCCCTGTAGGGATAAGAACAGAGCAAAAAGAATTTCAGCCCAGGAAGGGATGGATTGGAAGCTGATTTTCGGGACAGATCGTGAACAATTCAAAAAAAACAAGGTCGGGCTGATCACACTTCTGATCAGAAAAAATACAGACAGGGAAATAAACCGAAAAACAGACTGAAAAAATAGCCTGAAAAAATCGATCAAAAAAGAGCTGGAGGACTATGATGGTCTTCCGGCTCTTTAATTTGATCGGTGCTGGAAATGAAGATTTGTAAAAACCAACTCTTATCGGATTTGGCTGATCCTTCCAATCTATCTTTGCAAAAAAGGCACAAAAAAACGAAGCCAAAGCTTCGCTTTTGTTGTTTTGATCAAAACGACAAATAACTGACTCGCAGAGAGTCATTTAAAAAACGATATCTAAAGGATATCGTGTTTTTACTTGATGGAGTTAACTGCTTTAGCAAGTCTGGATTTCTGGTTGGAAGCATAGTTTTTATGCTTGAAACCTTTAGAAACAGCTTTATCCAGTTTGGAGCAGGCTTCAGCATAAGCTGCAACAGCTGCTGCTTTATCTTCAGCTTCTACGGCTTTCAGCACTTTTTTGATCGCTGTTTTGAGAGCTGATTTCTGAGAAACATTGCGGCTTCTTGCTTTATTATTCGTGAGAACACGTTTTTTCTGCTGTTTGATCTGCGGCATGGGTACACCTCCTGACGTAACGCTTTGAAATTATAGCAAAGTGCTTTTTACAATGCAACAAATGCCCGCCTGATCAGTTATAATACAAACCCGAAAGGGGGCATTCCTTTTGAATTCCAGAATTATTTTTATGGGGACTCCCCAGATTGCGGCCGACGTTTTACAGGCACTGCTCGACAAGAACGCCAACGTTGTCCTGGTTGTCTGTCAGCCAGACCGCAAAGCTGGCCGTAAGGGTCAGCTGCATGAATGTGAAGTCAAACAACTCGCACAAAAACATAACATTCCTGTTTTCCAGCCGGAACGAATCCGTAAGGACTACGGACCCATTGAAGAAGCCGATGCCGATCTGATTGTGACTTGCGCTTATGGCCAGATTGTACCCAAAGCTGTCCTTGATGCGCCGAAACAGGGATGCGTCAACTTACATGGATCCATTCTTCCTGAATACCGCGGCGCTGCCCCAATTCAGCGCGCTATTTATGATGGCAAGACAAAAAGCGGCATGTCCTTGATGCGCATGGAAGAGGGAATGGATACCGGTGGTGTAGCCGCCATCAAGGAAATCGAAATCCTGGATACCGATAACACCACAACTTTATTTGAAAAAATGGGGAAAGCAGCCGGTGAGCTGCTGATTGAAAATCTTGAAGCATTACTGGATGGTTCTGCCTGCTTTGAAGAACAGAATGAAGATATGGCAACGTATGCGGCCAAGATTTCCAAAGAAGAAGAACAGATCGATCTGACTCGAACAGATCGTGAAATTTTCAACCAGATCCGGGCTTTATCCAGAACACCCGGCGGGTATGTCATGGCCAACAACCAGAAACTCAAGCTGTTAAGCGTGCGCTATCTGCCAAAAGAAACACCGGGCATTGGGGTGTTTGCAGCACCAAGTAAAAAACAGTTTGCGATGGGTGGTCATGAGGGACTTTTCTTGCTGGATGAAGTTCAGCCCGAAGGCAAAGCTGCCATGAAATCCGCTGATTTTGTCAACGGGAAAGGCCGCAGCCTCATTGGAAAGAAAGCGGGGGAATAACTTGGATCAGAAAAATATCCGAAATTTTTCAATTATCGCGCATATTGACCATGGAAAATCGACGCTGGCCGACCGGATTCTCGAACTGACGGATTCCGTTGAAAAACGGGAAATGAAAGACCAGATTCTCGACAGCATGGATCTTGAACGGGAGCGCGGAATTACTATTAAACTCAATGCCGTCGAACTGGTGTATCACGCCAAAGACGGTCAGGACTATCTCTTTCATCTGATTGATACTCCGGGCCATGTCGACTTTTCCTATGAAGTGTCACGCTCGTTAGCAGCCTGTGAAGGGGCTATCCTGGTCGTCGATGCCGCTCAGGGAGTTGAGGCTCAGACCATGGCCAACGTCTACCTGGCTTTAGACAACGACCTGGAAATCCTGCCGGTCATCAATAAAATCGACCTGCCAAGCGCCCAGCCGGATGTCGTCAAAGAAGAAATTGAAAACCTGATTGGGCTGGACTGCACCGACGCAGTGGAAATCTCAGCCAAGTCCGGACTGAATGTCGACCAGGTTCTTGAAGAAATTGTCCACAAACTGCCAGCACCATCGGGTGATGGGACAAAACCATTGCAGGCGCTGGTTTTCGACTCGGTCTATGATCCGTATAAGGGCGTTATCGCCTGGGTTTCCATCAAGAACGGGAAAGTCAAGGTCGGCGACAAGATCAGACTGATGGCTTCCCAGGCTGAATATGAAGTCACTGAACTTGGCGTACGCACACCAAAACTTTTAAACAAAAACGAACTTGAAACCGGTGATGTCGGCTGGATCGCTGCATCGATCAAAGACATCAAAACTGTCCGTGTCGGTGACACGATCACTTTATCCGACCGCCCCGCAGATCAACCGCTCCAGGGATATAAAGAAATGCAGCCAATGGTCTATGCGGGTATTTATCCTGTCGATAATGCCCGTTATGACGATCTGAAAGAAGCGCTGGAAAAACTGCAGCTTAACGATGCATCCCTGCATTTTGAGCCGGAAACTTCCCAGGCACTGGGCTTTGGTTTCCGATGCGGTTTTTTGGGACTGCTGCATATGGATGTTGTCGAAGAACGGCTGGAAAGAGAATACAACCTCAATCTGATCGCCACTTCGCCATCCGTAATCTACCGGGTTCATAAAACCGATAAAACGATCGAGGAAGTCGACAACCCGGCTGCCTTGCCGCCTGCGCAGAAAATTGACTACATTGAAGAGCCATACGTCAAAGCAGAAATCATGGTGCCAAAAGATTATGTCGGAACCATGATGGAACTCTGCCAGAAAAAACGCGGCGAATACGTCGATTTACAGGTTCTTGATGATACGCGCATGGAACTGGTTTACCAGATGCCGTTATCCGAGATTATCTTTGATTTCTTTGACAAGATGAAGAGTGCAACCAAAGGGTATGCCAGTTTTGACTACTCTTTTTCTGGCTATCGTAAATCTGATTTGCAAAAACTTGATATTCTGCTCAATGGCCAGCCTGTCGATGCTTTAAGTATCATTGTCCATAAAGATTTTGCCTACACGCGCGGCAACGCAATGACGATCAAACTGAAAGATCTGATTCCAAAGCAGCAGTTTGAAATTCCGGTCCAGGCCGCGATTGGAAGTAAAGTTATTGCCCGTACCAACATCAAAGCGTTGCGAAAAAATGTCCTCGCCAAATGTTATGGCGGTGATATTTCCCGTAAGAAAAAACTGCTTGAAAAGCAGAAAGAAGGAAAGAAGCGCATGAAGATGGTCGGCAGTGTCGAAATTCCACAGGAAGCCTTTATGGCGGTCCTGTCCATGGACGAAGATAAATGATCGCTTCGGCCTACGTTCATATTCCATTCTGCCAGCACATCTGTACATATTGTGCGTTTGCCAGAACGGCAAGGCTCGACTGGATTGAACCCTGGTTCAATCAGTGTGTGTCTGAAATCCAGACCACGTTGCAAGAGGCCAGAGCCAAAGATGAAAACTTTGCTTTGCAGACCGTCTATTTTGGCGGGGGAACCCCAAGCCTTCTTTCTGTCGACAAGCTGAAGAAACTGACGGATTGTTTCAGACCTTATCTTGCAGATGAATATGAATGGACCATTGAAGCCAACCCGGAATCAATTGACGAAAAAAAGCTGACGGTTCTGCATGATGCAGGCATCAACCGGCTTTCCATCGGAATCCAGACCTTTGATGACGCAAGATTAAAGCAGCTTGGCCGTCATCATTCCAGCCATCAGGCCAAAGAATGCATCAGGATGGCCAGAAAGGCCGGCTTTGGCAATGTCAGTGTGGATCTGATGTATGGCTTTCTGGATCAGACACCCGAGCAGCTGAAACAAGATCTGGATGCGTTTCTGGATCTGGACGTCGAGCATCTGTCGATTTATTCGCTGATTCTCGAACCCGACTCGATCCTTGGCCGCAGGCAGACCGAAGAGATGGATGAACAGCAAAGCGGTGAACTGTTCGAGCAGATCGAAACCCGCCTGGAAAATGCCGGTTATACGCATTACGAAATTTCTTCGTATGCCAAAGGCAACCGATACGGTCTTCACAATGTGCTCATCTGGCAGGATGGTCTGTATTATGGCTTTGGCTATGGCGCCATCGGCCGCAACGAACACGGGCTGTATCATCACACGGGAACGCTCAAAGACTATATCGAGGGGAAAAGCCGGCTTGAATACGATGAAGATGCCAATCCCTGGTTTGATGCCATCATGACTGGTCTGCGGACGATCTTTGGATTGAATCTGAAATCCTGGAATGAGAAATATGGCTTTGACTTTGAAACGCGCTATCCTAAAACGCTTGCGCGATATGCCGATTCTTTCCAGCATAAGGATGGGTATCTGTGCGTAGATTGCAAAGGGATGGAAATCCTGGATACCATTCTGGTGGATTTTCTGATGGAAGATGAATCGGCTGGGTAGACTCTATTGGATAGATTCTATCTACTTCGAAGAATGGAATCGTTCAGGATCCGAATTGTATCGAAGCAATCCGATTGTCCGGATCCTTTTGTGCCAGGCAGGGCAGCTGCTTTTCCAAACCTTGCCTGGTCAGGTTTGATTCACATTCATTTTTGCGGTTTCTGCCTGTCGAATGGCGAGAAACTGAAAGCTTGGACTTGTTCTTTTGGCCAAAAAAGAATACACTGTAGCAGTTCGCTTCAGAAACAACTGAAACGAAGATTCTGACCGGATTCATACGCGGTATCTGGACACTCCGACCAATACTTCGTATCGAACGGAAATCGAAATGAAGGAGAAAATTTCATGACAAATGCAGAAAAGCAGGCAATCATCAAAGAATTTGCCGTACACGAAGGAGATACAGGTTCTCCTGAAGTTCAGGTTGCTATCCTGACCCGCCGTATTAACGAACTGACTGAGCACTTCAAAGTTCACAAACACGACTACCATTCCTACAGAGGTCTGATGCAGATGGTTGGTCACAGAAAAAACCTGCTGGCTTACCTGAAACGCAAAGATCTGGAACGTTATAAAACTCTGATCGCAAGACTTGGTCTGAGAAAGTAAGCGCAAGCTTGCTTTTTTTTTTACTCTTTTGAACGCTTGCAGCTTGATGTAGATAAGCTGGGCGGCAAATTCTGGCGACAGTCTGATCAGGCCGAAAGCTGGAGAGTACGTATGGGCATCTTCTCAAAAGTGGGCAGGTTTCTGGATCTGACTGGATAAATCGTCTTTATGGTGGGAGATTTTATCCAATAAGGACGAGACGGAGCGTCTTAAAAGTCGTTTTAACCTGATTTTCAGCTCAATATGCCTACAATAAAGACAGAGACTGCCTGGTCAGTCTGTTTTAGAAAAAGGAAAAAAGATAATGATGAATCGATCTCTACAAAAAATGACAGGTGCAGCCATGGCGGCGCTGCTCTCCTGCAGCCTGTTGAGTGCCTGTTCGAGTGCACCGGTAAAAGTCACCGAAGAAAACGCACCAAGTGAACTGTTAAAGAAAACTGCCGCGATTACCAGCGACTCTGCTTCACAGGACGTGGTAGATGTCTTTCGTTCGTTGATTGATGCCACCAGCAAGGAAAGTGATCATCGACTGATCTTTACGGAAGATGTCAACAGTAAAGGACTTTCCCTGGACAGTGAGGACTTATCCACAGTAGAAAACAGCTTTAAAAACTATGATGTCCGATATGGCAGCGAGAATGCTTTTTATCAGCTGTATGAAGAAGTTTCCGAAGACCAGCCGATCTTTGGTCTGATGGAATCCAGTCCGAAAAACATCACCACAGTTTACATCAATCCAAAAGAAGACGAAGAAGCCAAGGAACTTTTAGGCAAAACCCCACAGGATTTTACCATTGACCAGATCTCCGTTTCCGACAGTGCTTTAAAAGACACCAATGAAGAAGAACTGCGCACAAGCATTGATAATGCAGTTGTCTATCCATTGAATACTCTGCTGGGGGCAAGCCTTGTCCTGCAGCCAACCGATATCCCTTCGATCTATACATATGATCTGGAAAAAATCGGCAATGACTACACCTGGACGATTTCGATCAAGGATGTGGAGGAATACAACACTCAGCTCGATGAAGCGTACCAGGCTGGTTATGGTCATGACCGCAACGATATTCGCGGTGATGGTTCCTATGTTCTTGATTCCTGTGATATCACCGATGTCACCATGAAAATGACCATGAATGAAAATGGCGCCTTAAGCAAGATCTCTATCACCAATAAGTCGACTGCTGTTCTTGATGGCGATTCGGCTGATCTGTACAGCACCGATGAGGTAGAAATCAAGCAGGCGCCCGAAACATGGGGTGAATTCTTCACTGCATTCTTTGACCAGATCAACGACAAGTCGCTGGCCGAAAATGATTCCTTCACTCTGCTAGGGGAGTCGAAGACTGAAAATGATTCCAGCAAAGCTTCTGAATCGAAGGATGAAGAGTCCAAGAAAGAAACCACTGAATCCGCAGCCGATTCTGAAAAGAAATCGGAATCCAAAGCAGACTCTGAAAAGAAATCAGATGCTGAGTCCAGAACCAATTCAGAATCGAAAGAAAAATCGGAAAGCACCAAGTCTGAATCCAAGTAGCAGACTTTAAACGTTTTTTGAAAGAAGAGCTGCCCTGGCAAAGACAACATCAGTCTTTTGAAGCCATCCAGTCAATCAGATCCTTGTCAATTTGAATTTCTGACCATTTCCTTTTTGGGAGATGGTTTTTTTTTCGTTCCTTATTTTCTGCTTTTCCATTCTGCTTTCCGGAATTTTGCAGTCCCGATTTTGGACTCTCCAATGAATGCCTTTACAACATTTTTATGCGAATAAATTACAGTTCGAGCTCAGGAAATTGGAATTTACATGTTTGAGTGATTGTAAAATTTCGTTATGTTATGATGTGCCTTGACAAAATAAGAGAGGTAAATATAACAAGATGTCAAAACAGGTATTTCATCTTGACTTTTGTGGAAAAAACATCACGGTAGAGACCGGTGAAATTGCCAAACAGGCAAGCGGTGCCGTTATTGTCCGTTATGAAGACACAGTCGTCCTGTCCACAGCTGTTGCCAGCCAACAGGCTAAAGAAGGACTGGACTTTT
This sequence comes from Allobaculum sp. JKK-2023, assembly GCF_034745455.1. Classification (NCBI taxonomy): domain Bacteria; kingdom Bacillati; phylum Bacillota; class Erysipelotrichia; order Erysipelotrichales; family Erysipelotrichaceae; genus Allobaculum; species Allobaculum sp. JKK-2023. Next base: position 3,466,066 of record NZ_JAYERV010000003.1, read on the forward strand.
TTCCACTTACAGTCAGCTATGAGGAAAAGCTGTATTCAGTCGGAAAAATCCCGGGTGGATTCTTACGCCGTGAAGGCCGTCCAACTGAACATGCTACGCTGACTGCCCGCATGATTGACCGCCCGATCCGTCCTTTATTTGCGGAAGGTTTCCGAAATGAGGTTCAGGTAGTCAATACGGTCTTATCCGTAGACCAGGATGCTTCGTCTGAAATGGCAGCGATGCTTGGGGCATCGCTGGCTTTATGCATTTCCGATATTCCATTTGGCGGTCCAATCGCCGGTGTGAAAGTTGGACTGATTGATGGCGAATATATCTGCAATCCGGATGCCGAGCAGGCAGAACGCTCTGAAATTGAACTGACCGTTGCCGGAACAAGCCAGGCACTCAACATGGTTGAAGCCGGAGCCAACGAAGTCAGTGAAGAAGTGATGCTGAAAGCTTTGATGTTCGGCCACGAAAAAATCAAAGAACTCTGCGCATTTGAAGAACAGATTATCGCAGCCTGCGGAAAACCAAAACGGGAAATTGAGCTTTATGCTCCAGATCCAGAACTGGAAGCTGCTGTTCGTGAAACTTATGAACAGGATATCCGCCAGGCTGTTTCTATTCCTAAAAAACTCGAACGCTATGAAGCCATCGATACCCTGATTGATCAGTGTAAAGCGCAATACGAAGCCAAAGAGTATGCCACTGAAAAAGAAAAAGCTGAAGCGGTTAAAGAAGCCGGCAAGATCTGCCGTTCGATTGAAGCCGATGAAGTTCGGCGCCTGATTATCGAAGACAAGATCCGTCCCGATGGCCGGGCGGTAGATGAAATTCGTCCGCTTAATTCCCAGGTTGACCTGCTGCCGCGTGTTCATGGCTCTGCTATGTTCACCCGTGGTGAAACCCAGGTTATTTCAGCGACCACCCTTGGGGCGCTCAACGAAAACCAGATTATTGATGATGTGACTGAAGTTGAAAACAAACGCTTTATGCATCATTACAACTTCCCGCCATACTCTGTTGGTGAAACTGGACGCATGGGCTCTCCTGGACGCCGTGAAATCGGTCATGGCGCACTGGGTGAACGTGCACTCTCGAAAGTTCTGCCAAGCGAAGAAGAATTCCCATACACAATTCGTACGGTTGCGGAAGTTACCGAATCCAACGGTTCTTCCTCTCAGGCGTCCATTTGTGCCGGCACGATGTCCTTAATGGCTGCCGGGGTTCCAATCAAGGCGCCAGTGGCCGGGGTTGCCATGGGTCTGATCATGAACGAAGAAACAGGGCAATACACCGTTCTGACTGATATTCAGGGGATGGAAGACCATTTTGGCGATATGGACTTTAAAGTTGCCGGAACGCAGAAGGGAATTACTGCCTTGCAGATGGATATCAAGGTCAAAGGCATCACCAAAGAAGTCTTTGAAGAAGCCCTGGCGCAAGCACACAAAGCCCGCCAGGAAATTCTCGCCAACATGTTAGAAGCAATCCCTGAACCACGCAAAGAACTGTCTCCATATGCACCAAAAATTGCGCAGATGAAGATCAACCCTGAGAAGATCAAAGACGTGATCGGTCCAGGCGGCAAGATGATCAACCAGATCATTGCTGAATGTGACAACGTCAAGATTGATATCGAAGACGATGGATCTGTTGTGATCTACCACAAAGATCAGGAAGCTATCGATAAAGCGAAAGCTCAGATCGAAGCCATTGTCCGCGAAGCGAAGATCGATGAAGTCTATACCGGTAAAGTTGTCCGCGTTGAAAGCTACGGCGCTTTTGTCAACCTGTTTGGCAAGACCGATGGCCTGCTCCATATCTCCAACATTTCCTGGAACCGAGTAGGCAATGTGGAAGATGTTCTGAAAATTGGCGATGAGATTGATGTCAAAGTCACTGATATTGAAGATGGCAAAGTGAAAGTCTCTGCGAAAGCTCTGCTGCCAAAACCAGCAGACTGGAAAGAACCAGAACGTCCCCAGCGCCCACCTCGTAAAGATAACCGCCGTGCCAATGGTCCAAGAAAGTTTGATCACCACAGGCCCAAAGAAGATCAGCCTTCTGACAAACCTGCTCCAAAAGCTGAAGAGACTGAATAAAACTGAATTGAAAATCTGAACCAGGCAGCGATGTCTGGTTTTTTGCGTACCCGCACAAGCAGCCAGATGAGCAGCGCAGCCAAGGGCAGACCACGATTCGTGATGGATTCATGACTGATCCATGCGCGCGGTATGAAGTTTTTTCGTAGAAAATGAATGAATTTCTCTGCCAGAATTTGCCATCGGATGAGATTGGCGTAAGCTTTCTGTCTGACCGGAATTTTGAAACTTTATGACTCTGGCTGAAAAGTGGGTTGGAAAGAGCAGTTTGATATGGCCGAAAACGGATTGTTTTCAAACTTTTTATTGCAAATGCGAAACCAGAAGTGAATTCTTTTGACTTTTTTGGGGCTCTTGTTGGTGAGCTTTCAAGCGAAAGATTGGCTTGTGATAGAATAGTTCTGTTAAGGAGCAGAATGAAAGCTTTAGGAATGGGTTTCTTCCTTTTTACAGAAGGAAGAAACCGGCAGACAGTTCTTGAAGGCTGTTTTCTGAGGGCTGCAGGCTGCCCCGTCTGATTTTCTGTCAGATTAAAAACTATCCTGAATGGTGAAACGAAAAAGATGAATGGTCTGAGAAGTGACTTTTGACTGTCTTTGCTTAAGGCCCTGGCCAGATGGAAGACTGAATCAGTCCGGACAATGAAAAAGCATAAAGGATAAAGAAAGAATACAAAGAATCGGAACGCCTAAAACAGGTTCTGGATCCGAAATAAAGCTGAAAGGAGGCATGCGCCATTTCCCCCCTGGCTGTGTTTCAGTTTGTGGGGATCCCTGCGCAACAACAATGGATTTTAGAAAACTTACTGACGAATACTTTGATCAATATATAAAAGATCTCAATGATCTGGTTTCAATCGAATCTACCCGCGATGTTGAACATGCTGCGCCCAATGCGCCATTTGGTCCTAATGTGGCCAAAGCGCTGGAAACGATGCTTGAAATGGGTAAACGAGACGGCTTTGAAACGAAAAACTACGATGGCTATGCAGGCCTGATTACCTTGGGTGATGGCCAGGAGAGTGTTGGAATTTTAGGCCATCTGGATGTTGTTCCTCTTGGAGATGGCTGGACGAAAAATCCGCTTGCGGTTACCGAAGATCAGGGCTATCTGTACGGCCGCGGTGTTCTGGATGATAAAGGGCCATTTCTGGCTGGTTACTATGCGATGAAGATGTTAAAGGATCTCAACGTTCCTTTAAAACGCAAAGTCATGCTGATTGCCGGTACGGATGAAGAAAGCGGCATGGGTGGAATTCAGGAATACGTCAAGACCGGTCCAATTCCAACAATGGGCTTTACTCCAGATGCTGAATTCCCAGTCATCTATGGTGAAAAGGGCAACCTGCATATCACTCTTGATTCCGACCAGCCTTCCATCATCGAAGACTTCCAGGCCGGCACCAGACCCAATATTGTGATTGCCAAAGCGGATGCCATTTTGAATACAGATCAGTTTGATGAAAATCTGTACAGCTTCTTCTTAAAGACCAATGGTCTGAAAGGCCGCGGCTGGGTAGAAGATGGCAAAGTGCATCTGTATGCCGAAGGCAAAGCCGCTCATGGTTCCTTGCCATACATGGGCATCAACTCCGGTGTTCTTCTGCTCAACTACATTGCCAATGCGTATCACGATAAACTGGCCGGCGAGTTGTATGAACTGCTCAAAGACTGGAAGGGTGTTCCAGAAGGCATTGATGTCAATGGTGTCTACATGGGCTTTTTAACGATGAACCCTGGAATCATCACGATTCATGACGGTCATGCCCATGTCCTGATTGACATTCGATATCCAAACGATACCGAACCAGAAAAGATTCTCAAAGGATTTGAAGAAGCCTGCACAGATTTTGCCAGGGACGTAAAACCAGCGATTGTTTATGCCGGCAAGCCGTTATTTGTCGATCCAAATTCCAAACTGGTCAAAGACCTGATGGCTTCTTATGCGAAATATTCTGGCGATACGTTCTCTCCAGCCATTACCATCGGCGGCGGCACCTATGCCAAGATGTTTGACAACTTTGTTGCCTTTGGCCCTGAAAAGCCATGGGTAAGACCTCCAAAGGGTGTTCACGTTGGTGGATGCCACGAAGCTGATGAAGGCATCAGTGTGGATGCCTTAAAAGAAGCGATCGCTATTTATGCGGATGCGATCGTAAGGCTGGCCAACGAATGAGAATGCGTCGCATTCCCTGGGCGGCAGAGTATCTGAGCCAGAGTGCCTCCCGGGTGTTTGAACCAGCTGAAAAAATCGGCCGCTGGAAAGAGGACCAGCCACAAGGCAGGCTGCATCTTGAAATCGGATGCGGCAAAGGCGGCTATTCCGCCTCGATGGCTGCTCTGTATCCGGAAGATACGTTTGCGGCTGTAGAAAAAAACGAAAGTGCTGCCGGTCTGGCTGCCAAGAAATTTGATGAAGCCGCTCTTGGCAATCTGTCACTGATTTATGGCGATGGTGCCGAACTGGACCAGTGGTTCAAGCCAGGGGAAGTGGATGTCATCCATCTGAATTTTTCCGATCCATGGCCCAAAAAGCGCAATGCCAAACGCAGACTTACAGCCCCTGCCTTTTTGAAGCAGTATCATGATCTGCTCAGCTCCAATGGTCAGATCGTGATGAAAACCGATAATCCGTCCCTGTTTGAATATTCAACCCTGGCTTTTCTGGCAGCCGGATTTGAAATGGAAGAAATCAGTGTGGATTTTCGAAGAGAAGAACATCCCGAAGATCCATTAACCGAATATGAACAGAAGTTTGTCTCTCAGGGCAAACCAATCTATCGTTCAGTCTGGAACAATGGCCATAAGTGAACCGGTAATCCGGAAAGCAATTTAAGAAAGTGATAAATATTATGAAACAGATTCATACCCCTGAAGAAGTCAGTTCTCTCAAGCAGTCGGACCGACCAGTCGTCTTCTTATGGACAGCCAGCTGGTGTCCAGACTGTGTCTATCTGTACCCCTTCTTAGATCAGATTGAAAAAGACAACCCTGACTTTGATTTCTATAAACTAGACCGTGACGAGCTGCTTGATGAAGCAATCGATCAGGAGATCCTTGGCATTCCATCTTTCACCGTTTTCAAAGGCGGAAAAGAATTGGGTCGTTTTGTCTCGAAATTGCGCAAAACCCCTCAGGAAATTCAGCAGTTCTTAAATTCAGTAAAGGAGGCGTAACGCATGGGCTTTAAAGATATGATGAAGTCATTTCTCTATGAAACCGTAGAAGATGAAGACGATTACGAAGAAGAAGAGGAAGTCGTCCAGAACGAACCCAAACGCAGTTTTTTCCATAAAAAAGAAGAAGCAGCCTCCATATCTGCTTCTGAGCCAGAAGCAGTACCCGCTTCTCAGTCTGCACCAGCCCCACAGTCTGCCCAGAGTGCTCCAGTCTATCCAACAACCAACCCTTATGCACAAAATCCACAGGCAGTCTCAACAGCCGCTTCTTTATATTCGGCTGAAGAACTCTATACCACTCCACAGGTAAATCCTGGCACGCCTGAACAATCCAGCAGCTTCTTATCACGAATTGATGAAGCGATGGTGGAAGAAACGCCAAAATCCAGACCAGCCGGCAACGTGCGCCGCGCAGCGAACCGACCACAGCCGAATTATGGCCGTCAGGATTTCTCCAATGTAATTTCGCCAATTTACGGAACCTTTGCGGAAGAGGAGATTATTCCGGAAGCGGTGCACAATGCGGTTGATCTGCCAAAACCTGTGGATGCAACAGAAATGGTCGAAATCATCTCCCCAATCTATGGAACGATGACAGTACCCGCCAACAAGAAAAAGAAAATCCAGCCGGTTCAGGCTGCTAAATCACTTGGCATGGCATCCTCGAAAGGAAAAAAAGCTGCACCGCGCAATAAACAGCCAGAGCGTTATTCTGCTCTTGAAAAGGCCGTCGATGCCGAAAGCAAAGAAGAAATCCCGGCCAAACCTGACCAGGAAGCCGAAGCTGCTCCTGCTTTAGAAGCTGCCCCGGCCACTGAAACACCATCTGCCGCCTCGGTGACTGCTGAAACCACAGCACCAGAAGCCAAAGAAGCCAGACCTGCTTCAAAAGCAGAGAAGACTGCCCCGGCCCGTCCGGCTTCCAGCAGCGTCAGCTACAAGCCAAATAAGCCAGCTTTTACAGCGGATCTTGGCAGCTATCTCTCACGCGGGAGCACCCCTAAAAATCGGGCCGGTGCAAGCCGGGCTGAGTTGTTAGAACCAGTCCTGGAAGAACAAGCGAAAAAAGGAAGCAAAAAATAATGAGAGTTTTCTTTACCGGAATTAAAGGAACCGGCATGGCCGCTTTAGCAGAAATCCTGGATGAACTTGGCCATGATGTTTGTGGTTCCGACATTACGAAATATGTATTTACTGAAGATGGCTTAAAAGAGCGGGGAATTGAAATTCTTCCGTTTGATGCCGACAATATCCAGCCTGGCGATACCGTTATCGCCGGTCTGGCTTTCTCGAAAGATCATCCGGAAATTGAGCGCGCTTTACAGATGGATGATGTCACGGTCTACTGGTATAACGAATACCTTGGCCGCCTGCTTGAAGACTATGAATCGATCTGTGTAGCCGGCTGTCATGGAAAATCCACCACAACCGGCCTTCTGGCTCATATTCTGGAAGCCTGGAAACCAGCTGGCTATCTGATTGGCGATGGTCATGGCCATATGCCGGCAGATGCTGAATATTTTGTTCTGGAGTCCTGTGAGTTCAAGCGCCATTTTCTGGCTTATCATCCGGATTACGCGTTGATTACCAACATCGAACTTGATCACGTCGACTACTACAAAGATCTTGATGATTACATCTCCGCCTTCCAGAGCTTTGCTAACCAGATTAAAAAACGCGCTGTGATCTTTGGTGACGACCCTTATCTCAAAGATCTCCGTTACCCGGTTCCTGTTACCACCTATGGTCTGGAAGAGGAAAATGACTATCAGGGGGTGAACCTGGTTGAAAACGAAAATGGGTCCGAACTGGATGTGAAAAAAGATGGCGAAATTATCGCTCACCTTGTTTTGCATGAATCCGGCCTGCCTTTTGTCTGGGATTCTTTAGGCGCCTTTGTCCTGGCTCATGAACTGGGCATGCCCGCTGACGAAATTGCCCGCCAGATTGCAGACTTCCAGGGGATTGCCCGCCGGTTTGTCATTGAAAAAGTCAAAGACTCGGTTTTGATTGATGACTATGCTCACCATCCAACGGCCATCTCGCAGATGATCCGTTCGGCCCGCAAACGTTTCCCAGGCAAGAAAGTCGTTGCTCTGTACAAACCAGACCGCTATTCCCGGCTGCAGTTCTTCCTGGATCGGTTTGCTTCTTCCTTAAATGAAGCCGACGAAAGTTTTATCCTTGATTTTGGTGCCAATGCCAAGCGTGAAGATGAAACCATCACGGTAACCATTCAGGATCTGCTCGACAGACTGACCAACGGTCGCCTGCTGGAGATTGATCAGGCCAGTGCTGAAATTCTTGAAAAGGCCGGCCCGGCAGTTTATCTGTTTATGTCCAGCAAGAATATCTACCTGCTCAAAGACCTGCTCAAGCAAAGACTGAATTTTGAAGGCTGAGATTGGATGGCTGCAGCCTAAAAATAAAATTTAAAGAAACCGGACGTGATTTCTGTTCTGTGACAGACAATTCGAAAATCCAGCCATGAATTTTCGAAAGGATTTCCAAGCAATTCCGGCCGGATTTACGAAGAATTCAGGCCAATCTGACATTCTTGAAATGTGGGTTTTCCTTACGCAAAGACGCATTGAAAATGCCTACAATGGTAGCGAAGCCTGAAACGATTTTCATCTTCCTGAATCCAGGACGCTTCCATTCGATGAAGGATTCTGACCAGAAGCGAAAAAACACGCGCAGGAATGTCGAAGACTATGTGATGACCAGAAATGGCCATCTTTATCAACAGGAATGCAAAATTGAAATCTGTTCCTGTCGGAAACGTTCGAAATGACCATCGAATGGTCAGGAAACCTCATAAAGCGCCCTGTTCCTTTCAAGCTTTGAAAATTTTTTCATTCCAGCAAATAACAATCGTTGATTGATGGTATAATCCAACGGTAATAGAACATTTGTTAAGGAAGGAAGAGTATGACAATTAATCTGGATGTCCTGATGTATCTTGCAAGGATCGCCTTATGCATTGCCGGCGTGATTGCAGTCATCTATCTGGTCCTGCTGTTCAAGTCTGTCATCGATACGATGGGCGAACTGCAGGAGACACTCAAAGCGGTCAACCGGGATCTGATCAAACTGGAAACCCCGCTGGACACTGTCGGCCAGGTATCCAATACCGTTAACGAAGTCCAGGCTTCCGCAAAACGTGCAGCAATGGGTGCCATCAATGTGTTCTCCAAAGGAACAGAAGTGATTGGCGGCAAGCTGAAAAAAGAGACGGGTCAGCAAGCCAGCACTCCATCACAGACCCAGGAAGTCCGTGACGCTGATGCAATCCAGGCAGATTTTCAGAAAATCACTGAAGATCTCAACAGCATTGTCAAGGATGAAGATGTCATTGCCAAAGACATCTCCTCTAAGGATGCCGATAAACCCGCAAGAACAGGAGACTGAATATGGATGAAGAAAAAAATTTAATTGAAAACGAACTGCCAGAACTGCCAGATCCAAAAGAAGAATCTGAAAAGGCTCCTGAGACGACAGCCCCGGCTGAATCTGAACCAGAAGAAGCCAAGACTGCTCCAGAAACGCCAGCTGATTCTGAGCAGACCGCAAGCGAAGATGCCCGCGCTGCTGCCATTGACGAAATGGAAAAAGCCAGCCAGAAGGCACTGGAAGCCATGCGGGAAAGCGGAAACGAACAGAATGAAGAAGTTGTCGACGATGCGGAAAAGAAGCTCGAAGACATCTTCAGCCAGCTTGATGAATGGCTCAAACACAACACCCAGCCAGAACGCATTAAAGCTGAAATGAAAGCAGCGGCGACGAAAGTCAATGATGTGCTTGAAAAGACAAGAGCCAGTGTAATCAGTGTTGCCCAAAGTGAACAGTTCAAAAAGACCATGGAATCCGGTCATGATTTCTTAATCGGTGCCGGCAGCATGATTGCGGATGGCTTACAGTATGGTTATGACAAACTCATGGAAGTTCCAGAGTTCAAGAAAGCCGCTGACTTTGTTGACAGCCGTGTTGACGATCTGCGCCACAGTGAAACACTGAAAACAATTGTTGACCGGTCCGAAGAAGGACTCAGCCGTCTGAATGAATCGATCTTCAGCGGACTGAAATCATTCTTTGAACCAGCCCATAAAGATGAAGACCTGCCTGATTTACCAGAACAGGATGATAGGACCGAGGATCATCAATGAAGCGAATCACAATTTATGATGTAGCCAAAGAGGCGGATGTCTCTCTGGCCACTGTATCCCGTGTTATTAACGATTCGAGCGTTGTTCGAGAAGATACTCGGCTGCGCGTTCAGGAAGTTATCGAACGACTTGGCTATAAACCAAACGCAGTTGCTCAGGGGCTTGCTCTGTCCAAAACTACAACGGTTTCGATCGTTATGTCGGAAAAGCTGTTGGCTTACAACGCCAAAATTCTCAATGGTCTGATGGACGTTGCCAATATCTACCATTACAATGTCATGTTTCATACCACATCCAAAGGCATCTCCAAGATGCAGGATGTGATTGAATCCATCATCAAATCCCGTGTAGACGGTGTTATTTTATTCAATGACAACTTCTCCGAAGAAGAGATGAATGTCCTCAATGAATATAAGATTCCAATGGTGATTGTCGGTGGTAAATTTGACGGTCCAAAGCATGACCATGTCGGCAATGTCTATGTAGACATTGAAAAAATTGCCAGTCAGCTGGTCAAGGACTATTTTGCCAAAGGAATCGATGATATCGCCATCGTGGAAGATAAACTGAATCTTTCCATGATGAAGCAGATGAAAAAAGGGGCTGAAGAGGCCTTTAAAGAAGCTGGAAAAGAGTTTGAGAACTATCTTTCCTACAACGATACCTACAAGACCAGCTACGAATATTTTTCTGATTATCTCAAAGAAAATAAACCTCACAAGCTCAATATCTGCTTCCGTGATTCCCAGGCTATTGCCCTGCTGAATGCCGCCAAAGAAAACGGCTATAAAGTTCCGGAAGATCTCGAGATCATCACCATCCTCGACTCCAAATATCTGCCAATGATGCGGCCGACCATTACGGCTTACAACATTCCAGATTACGATATGGGTGCACTGGCTATGCGTATGTTAACGAAAATGCTAGTCAGCAACGATGATAAAGGTGTTGAAAAGAGCATTGAAATTCAGGCTTCGCCGCTGATTCGCGAAACCACCAAGTAATTTCGAACCGTATTTTCACTTTTATTTCGTTTCGATCTCTGACCAAAACAGATTCAGGCGATTCTCCACTTCGGAAAATCGCCTTTTTGTATTTTGTAAACCCCCGCACTCGGATCGGCCAAAGGGAATTGGCGCCACAGACCGGGCCGAATATCAATCGTGGTATAGAATAGAGACATGGAAATCGTATTTACTCAACTCAATCCAGAAGTACCGGATCATGATTATGAAACGGACTATCTGGCGATTATGGAAAAAGCAGGAAAGTTTCTCAATCGCAGCGAGAATCTTGTCTGCTCAGTGATTTTCTGCTCACCCCAGCAGATTCATGAAGTGAACCGGGACTATCGAAATGTCGATCGGCCGACGGACGTGATTTCCTTTGCTATGCAGGATGATGCGAGTAATATCCTGATCGAAGAAGAGGAGAATGAACTGGGAGATATTTTTATCAACACTCAGGCAATCAAAGATCAGGCCAAAGAGTACGGTCACTCCACCCGCAGGGAATCCTGTTTCCTTTTCTGTCATGGGCTGCTTCATCTGATGGGCTATGACCACATGACAAAGGAAGACGAAGAAGTCATGTTCGGCCTCCAGAAGGAAATTCTGCATGGCGTGGCTGATCGATAGATTCAGGTATGCATTTGCGGGAATCCGCTATGGCTGGCTGCACGATAAAAGTATCCGCTGGCAGCTCATTGCAGCAGGGATTGCAGTTTTAGCTGGATTTCTTTTTCAGATTCGCATCGACCAATGGTTATGGGTTGCTTTAGCGGTGGCGCTGGTGATCATGGCAGAAATTTTTAATTCCTGCATTGAAAAAACCATCGACTATATCAGTCTGGAGCGCAACGAAAAAGCACGGGTCATCAAAGATATGGCTGCTTCGGCTGTCTTTGTCGTTTCCTGCTTTGCCTTTCTGGTCGGTGTTGTTGTTTTTCTTCCACCATTGATCCAATGGATGACGAAGTGGATTTAAGTGAGGTTTTTTGAATGGAAAATTTTAAATCTGGCGTGATCGCCATTGTCGGCCGGCCAAATGCCGGCAAGTCGACTCTGATGAACGCTTTGCTTCATGAAAAAGTGGCCATCATGTCCGATAAACCGAATACAACCCGCAATAACATTGCGGGGATTCTGACCAATGATGATACCCAATATGTCTTTATGGATACGCCGGGCATTCATAAACCCCAGCAGGAACTGGGACGAGTGCTCAATAAAAATGCCTATATTGCCATCGAAGATGCGGATGTCATCGGCTGGATTGTCGATGTGACCCAGGCTTTTGGGCCTGGCGATGAGTTTGTCTTAAACCGTCTGAAAGAGGCCGGCAAACCAGTTGTTCTGCTGGTTAATAAAGTTGACCGCCTCAACAAAGAAAAACTGCTCAAACGTCTGGCTTACTGGAGCAAAATTTATGATTTTGCAGACATCGTTCCTCTGTCGGCTTTAAAACATGACAACCTGGAAACGGTTCTGGAAGTCTTCCGTAAGTATCTGCCAGAAGGCCTGCCGTTGTATCCAAGTGAGATGAAGAGTGATCACGGACTGGTTTTCCAGCTCTGTGAACTCGTCCGGGAAAAAATTCTGCAGAAAACCCATGAAGAAATTCCGCATTCGGTCGCGGTATTGCTTGAGAGCATGGAAGAAAAGAATGGCAAAGTCTATCTTTCCTTTCTGGTTATCGTCGACCGCGATTCTCAAAAAGGCATCCTGATTGGCAAAGGCGGCGATATGATTCGTGAGATCCGCCTGGCCGCTCAAAAAGAAATCAAGGAAAAGCTGAAAAAGCCAGTCAACATGGAATTATATGTCCGGGTTGAAAAGAATTGGCGCAACAAAGAGTCCAAGATCAAAGAATTCGGTCTGGATGAACTTTCTGAAAACTAACCATTCTGGCCCGCTTTCTGTGTTTTGGCTGATCCGAAGAACTGTGTTCATCAACATTCCCGACAGGAATTTGCCTGCCGGGATTTTTTCCACCATGAATACGGAAAGCAGAACTGGAACAGGAACAAAAGAAACAAAACAGGAAGGACGAAAATATGAATGAAGTGCAGCAGTTTCCCGTCAGTGAACAGGGAGAGCCAAAAGTTGAAGGTCTGGTTCTGTCGATGATCGATTATGAAGACCGCAATGGAATTCTTCATATCGCCACGCCAGAAAAAGTCTATTCGGTCTATGCCCGCGGCATCCAGTCGCAGTCTTCTAAAAACCGAAGACTGGCTATGCCGTTTTCACGGGTCATTCTCAACTATGATCCGAAGTATTCGAAAAATATGATGTTTCTGATCAATGGTTCCGTCGAAAAGTCGTACTGGAAAGTCGGGGAATCGCTGGAAATGCAGACAGTCAGTTCGATCTTGACCAGCCTGATTGAATCATTTGGCATTGACCCGGATCTTTACGCTCATCTGGAAGCCTTCTGGTCGAGTGTCCAGCAAAGCGAGATGAATCGGGCCCTGCTTCATGCCTGCCGGATTGTGACGGGCATTTTAAAGAAAACCGGAACGATTATGGATGTCGATGAATGTGTAGTCTGCCAGACAAAAACCAAGATTGCCGGTATCTCAATCGAAAACGGCGGCTTTGTCTGTAAAGAACATCTGGATCCAGAGCAGGGAGATCAGATCTTTTCCAGAGATGACCTGATCAAACTTCGGGGTCTGGTCAAGATCAGGGAGGATCAGCTCGATGTGCTCTATTCCTTTCAATGGGATCTGCCATTTCTGGTGTTTTTGTTAGACTGGCTGGTCTATCACAATGACTATCGCCTCAAGAGTCTGGACTTTCTGAAAATGCTGCTGCCAAAAAGAACCGCCGCCTGAAAACAGACGACGGTTTTGCTTTTGATATTTGGTATAGGTGGAATGGCTAAAGAAATGGGGCAGCCCCAGTATCGCGCAGCCCCAGTATCGCGCAGCCCCAGTATCGCTTTGAAAAGCACTTCCAGAAAAAAACAGACTAGAACGTCTCCTCTTCATCGACTTGGCGGGATTTGATGGCCGCTTCGATCTTTTGGGCATCCGGATCAATATAAATGGTCTGATAGGATTTCATCGTGACAAATCCAGGTCCTTTTTTCGGGACTTTTTTCAGATTCGAGATGCGGGTGTAGTCGATGGGTACACTTGAAGAATTGCGTCCTTTGGAAAACCAGGCAGCCAGGCTGGCCGCAAACCGAATCTCATTTTCCGTGGGATTTTCGCTTCGTAACACGACATGCGAGCCATGGTAATCCTTAACGTGGAACCATAAATCGCTGCGGTGGGCCAGATTCCAGGTGATGTACTGGTTTTGCAGGTTATTCTTGCCCGCATAAATCGTCGCATCGCCCATCCGGATTTCGATGATGTTGGGCATCTTTTTGCGTTTCTGGCGGGTGCTGCTCTGCTTCAGACGCATGAAATGACGGCCTGCCAGTTCCTGACGGATTTCGAGAACGTCATCTGCAGTGCAATAGTTGAGCTGCTCTTTGAGCGTTTCAAAGTAGTCGATCTGGTCCTGGCATTCTTCGATCTGTTCATTGAGGATTTCAATGGAGCGTTTGAGCTTATGATACTTCTTGTAGAACAGATTGGCATTGTCTTTCAGTGAATAGCGCATATCAATCGGAATGGAAAGTATAACCCCCTCTTCTTCAAAAGAAGGCAGTTCCATAATGGGTTTCTTTTCCAGGTACAGATTAGCAAACAGAACATCGCCATACTGCCGATAGCGGTCATAGTCCTGGGACTGCTCCAGGGTTTCTTCCAGCCGGGGCAGTTTGCGGGAAAGTTTTTTGACTTCTCGGTCGACCGCTTTAAAGACATCCCCGCACTGTAAGGCAATCCGCTTACGGGTTTCATCGGCTTCAAACAATCGCTCCAGTCCTTCCATCAGCGGCATTGCTTTTTCTGGCTGCTTAAGATGAGTCAGAGGCAGGCAGTGATACTCCTTGTTATAGGTGTAGAGACTGGGGGACGCTTCGAGTTCTTCCATGATCTGATCATAGGACTGTCCATTTTGCATGCGGAAGAGAAATTCTCTTGAAAGTGTTGGGGAAAAGCCCTCAATCTGGCTGACCAGACTCTTTTCAAGGTTCAGAGGACCCGGGTGAAGGGGGTCATAGCGATCTGGTTTTTCCGGCAGAGTATATTCGGCACCAGGATGAAGCAGACGCTTTGAATTTTCAAAGACTGGGATTCGCTTGAGGCAGTCAATGATGGTATTGGTGGCAGAATCGACCAGAACCAGATTGGCATATTTTCCCATCATTTCTGCATACAAATCGTATTCAACCCGATCTGATAATTCATTGGCAGCACTGATATGGAATCGAACCAGACGGTCATATCCCATCTGTTCAATCTCAGTGATATATCCCTGGCTGATCCGTTTGCGCAGCATCATGACAAATGCGCTCGGGTTAGGAAGCGGCTCTTTCTGGTTTGAGCATAGATAGAGCCGGCATGTATTGGAATGAGCAGACAAAGCCAGGCGGGTGGACCCCAGTTGGGGTTTATGTAAATAAAACAGAACTTCTTCATCAGACAGACACTGAATCTTTCCGATTTTTGCGCCTTCGTATTTTTTTAAATCACGAACGACGCGGTTGAGAAGCATTCCATCAAAAGGCATAAAAAACTCCTTTCCAGACGATCATAAGTCCTTATATTACAGGACCAATGACCATTTTGACAGGATGTTTTCAATATATCAGGTGACAGGCTTGTTGTCAGGAAGATGAGAACTGGTCGAAATGAAAAGTCCGGTATCCAAGAGCGCGAGTTGAAATCAGAGTAAAAAATAAAACCGGCGATTGATATATTGAATTCTTCGTTAGATAGGATTGACGTATCAATCGTTTAAACTAAAACGATTGAACATCCTGTAAAATAAGAATAAAACAGCCGCTCGCTTTGACGAACAGAGACAAATTCAGGTTTTGAACCATTAAAAGCCTCAAAGCGATCATCGACTTCTGGCTGTAAAAAAGGAGAACAACATATGGCTTTGATCAAGAAAACACTCATTACTCTGCTTGCCGCCAGTCTTTGGTTAGGCGGCTGCCATTTATTGCCATTAAAAGCCGCTGATGAATCCTACGCCGATCTGGCAGAGAAAATCCCAGACCAGCAGTCTTTGACAGCGAATGCCTCAACAGAAAAGGGACTGCTGTATCGGCTGATGAGTTCCTGCGCGCTGCAAAGCGCAAAAGAGGAATTTGAAAGCCCGGCAGTCATTGTCAACTATCGAACGTTGCAAGGACACTGGACCATCATCTTTAAGGAAGAAAACGCTTTATATGAGATTACTCTGATGGAGGATTACTTAAATGGCGGAATTGGCTGGTGTTATGTTGCCCAAACCAGAAATGGCCGCCGGACGCAAGTGAATATGGGACGAAATCAGGGAACGATCTATCACGTTGGAAGCAGCTTTGAGAGAGATTCTGAGTTTGGAGACGATTTTAATGCGCAGATTCAAAGTGATGTTGAGGCAGTCTTGTCTTTGGACTCATTTCTGCTTCTTCGCGAATTTCCAGACTATTTTGACGTCTGGGAAAATGCCAAGTCTGATGTTCATCGCCAGTATGCCTGGAAAGTGACAGATCGCGACGCACTGTCCGAGGCCATCAGCAATTCCCGCTATGTTAAACTTGGAAATACCATCCCGCCTGATTGTGTGGGCACGTTTACCGTCGTTTCAAGCGGGGCTGTCATCGAGTGGAGCAATACAGATTTTGAAGGAAGACAGAACGTTGGGGCGATTCGAGTTCTTGAAGGGATGAATACACAGTTCTGGATTGATTTCTTTAATCAACCGCTTCCTCAGGAAGAAAGCGAAGTGGATCTGGCTGGTGCATGGCCGGAGAATCTGCCTGCCTTCTAGAATTTGAAAGGACTCAAAAGAGAAACCGGATTGGAAAGATCAGACTGGAAAGTCAAAGCCGAAAAAAAGGATACGTTGAAGTATCCAGTATCTTGCTTATTCATCTGCCGCAAAGTTTCATGAGCAATCGAATTTTTATCCAGAGGATAGACCAGTCAAAGAGCTGATCTGAGCTGAAAAAAGAGGATCTGCTTTGATTGCCAGATGGTATCAATTCCAAATAATAATAAACAATCAGCCAAAGACGCCAGTGATATAGTCTTTGGTTTTTTGCATAGCAGGATTGGTAAATAATGTTTTCGAGTCAGCGTATTCAATCAGATCGCCTTGATAAAAGAAAGCTGTCTGATCGGCAATCCGCATTGCCTGCTGAAGGTTATGGGTGACGATGATAATTGTATAGTGTTTCTTCAGTTCCAGGCAGAGTTCTTCAATTTTCGCGGTTGAAATTGGATCCAGTGCGCTGGTTGGCTCGTCCATCAGCAGAATTTCCGGCTCGGCCGCCAGAGCTCTGGCGATGCATAAGCGCTGCTGCTGCCCGCCGGAAAGAGATAAGGCGGATTTTTTCAGATCGTCCTTGACTTCTTCATACAGAGAAGCCTGTTTGAGTGCTTCGATCACGATGGCTTCCAGTCTTGCTTTATTTTTTTCGCCATGCGTTCGCGGACCATAGGCGACATTATCAAAAATGCTCATCGGAAATGGATTGGGTTTCTGAAAGACCATGCCAACGCGTTTGCGAAGAGCATTGAGGTTTACATTTCCATTTATATTTTTTTGATCCAGCAATATTTCTCCCTCAACTTTACAGCCCGCAATCAGATCATTCATTCGATTTAGGCAGCGCAGAAAAGTAGATTTTCCACATCCGCTTGGGCCGATCAGGGCGGTGACAGAATATTCAGGAATTTCCATCGAAACTTTATGAAGAGCAGGCTTACCGTTGTAGCTGACCTGAACGTCATGAGCCTGTAAAATGTTTGGATTCATCATCAGTGTCCTTTCGTCATTTTTCTTTGAATCAGTTTCTGAGCCAGGTTCGTCAATATGCAGAAGACTAACAGCACCACAGCTACCGCATTGGCCTGATGGATATACAGACCTTCATTGAGAAGCTTGTACAGATGAACGGAAAGAGTGGCTCCTGGATCAAGCAGATTGAAGGACGCTTTGGCAAGCGTTCCTGAAGTGTAGATCAACGCAGCTGATTCTCCTAAAATTCGACCTGAGGCCAGCAGAATCCCGGAAAAGATACCGCTGGCCGCCTGGGGCAGAACAACTTTGAAAATTGTCTGCACCCGGCCGGCTCCCAATGCAAAGCTGGCTTCACGCATGGATGTCGGTACGGCATGCAGGGCTTCCTGAGCAGTTCGCAGAATCAAAGGCAGCACCAGAATGGCCAGGGTCAAAATTCCGGAAAGCAAGGACAGTCCGAGGTGAAGAGCGTAGCCAAACAACAGCATGCCAAACAGACCAAAGACAATAGAGGGAATTCCAGCCAGCGTCTGGGCGGTGATGGAAACCAGATCCACGAATTTTGAACCAGGTCTGGCATATTCTTCCAGATAGATGGCCGCCCCAATGCCAACGGGCAAAGCAATCACCAGAGTAGCCGCAATCATCAGTATCGTGTTGAGGATGGCCGGCATCATCGATACATTTTCGGTGGTATAGGTCCAGGAAAACAGATCTGCTTTCAGCCATGGAATCCCATTGACCAGAATGTAAAGGATCAGTCCAGCCAGAATGAAGATGGAACAAAAAGCAGCCAGAGAACAGAGAATTCGTAAAGCCAGCCCAATGTGATCCGTCTTCTTTTTAAACAGATCAGCGCAAGACCGGGTGTGCGATTTGGAAACAGGCAGGAAGGCGGGCTGCGTGATGACAGTTGTCGGCAATAAAGGTTTCATATTGACTTTGATTCTCCTTGTCATCCCTTTTGATGACGAGTTTTAAAAAATCCGATATTCATGATCAGAATCAGAATAAACAGGACGGTGCCCATCGCAATCAGCGCCTGGCGGTGCAGTCCGGATGCATAGGACATTTCCAGTACGATTCCTGTGGTCAGAGTTCTGACCGGTGAAAGGATACTGGTGGGCAGAATGGCTGCATTTCCAGCCACCATGATGACGGCCATGGTTTCTCCGATCGCCCGGCTGATGCCTAAAACGATGGCGGTTCCAATTCCGCGGGCAGCCGCCGGCACGCAGACAAAAAAGACAGTATGGTCATGCCCGGCGCCCAGAGCCCGGCTGGCTTCATAGAAGGAAGGATCAATGCTTTGCAGGGCGTTTTCGCTGACGGACACAATTGTTGGCAAAATCATGATGGCCAAAAGCAGGGAAGCACAAAGAATCCCTTTGCCGCTCGATCCAACAAAGACTTTTTGCATCCATCCCACCAGAACGACCAGACCAAAAAATCCAAAGACAATACTTGGAATCCCAGCCAGAAGATCAATTGCTGACTTGAAAGGGCCATAAAGTTTTTTCGGGCAATAGTAAGCCAGGTAAATTGCTGTAAGGACCCCAAGCGGGACACCAAAGAGGGCGGCTCCCAGTCCCAGACAGATGGAGCCAACGATCATGGCAAATATTCCATATTGTCCTTGCGAAGGGGACCAGTCTGTCGAAAACAGGAAGTTCAGCGGGCCGATTTCCACGATGGCCGGCAGTCCATTGGCAAACAGAAACCAGCAGATCAGTGCCACACTCAAAATGCAAAGAGCAGCGCATCCGGCAAACAGAAGCTGTAACCAGGTCTCTTTTCGATTCGATTCCATAGCTAGTTCAGGGCGCTCCAGTCCGTAATGGCCCCGGAATAAATTTCTTGAACCTGACTTTTGCTTAATCCGTCCACCGGATTATCCTGGCTGACAATCAGGGCGATTCCATCCTGAGCGATTGGTGTGCTGGTTAAAGACTGGCTTTTCTCTTCATCGTTCAGCTGCCGCGAGAGCATTCCAAGATCATAGACACCTTGGGCGGTTGAACTTGCTCCAGTCGAAGAATCAGTCTGTAAAACAGAAATTTCTGCCTGGTCGTTTTGTTTCTGGTATTCTTCAGCCAGCTTTTCCATCACTGGCGTGACCGAAGAGGATCCGCCGACACTCAGGGAGCCGCTGATTCCCGCGCTGGCCCACTCACCCAAGTCACCAGCAGGCACATAGCCTGCATCCGCAATAATTTTCTGCCCCTGCGAGCTTAGAATGAAGGCTTTAAAGTCATCAGCCAGAGCGTTCTGGACTCCTTCTTTTTGGGCAATCAGAAACGGACGGCTGATAGAATAAGTTCCATCAGTGATGGTTTCAACACTGGGTTTTACGCCGTCAATGGCTAAGGCTTTGACATTGTCATTGAGACTGCCCAGCGAAATATAGCCGATTGCGTTTGGATTCTGGCTGACGGTGGCCATCATGACTGCGGTTGAATTGGTGATTTCAGCATCAGGAACGATCAGATTCTGACCCTCTTTTTCCAGCTGGAACAATTCGCTGAAAGCCGATCGGGTTCCGCTGCCCTCTTCCCGGCTCAATACAGAAATTGTACTGGCTGAAGAAGAAGCCGGCTGGGACTGGCTGCAGCCGCTAAGCATCATCACTAAGGCAGCGGCCCCAAGTTTTTGAAGAGTTGTTTTTCTGGATTTCATGTTCATACCTCGTTTTCACGCGGCCAGTATAGAAGATTGATGTTAATCCTGAAGACAGATTTGGTAAGAAACTGGAAAAAGTTCGGTAAAAAATTTGCATAGTCAGAAAAGAAAGATGTGAAATTTCTAAACCTGGTCAAAAGAACGTCGCTGCAAAAGAAGAGTGCTATTATAGAATTTTTAAACTACGCGTGACAAACCAGAGTTTTGGGTGACTTCAGCCAATGGCCAAAAATCTTCAGAAAACGGCTGGTGGCTGATCGATGAGCAGTCAGCAGATGAACGCAAGGCATCAAGAATTGCTTTCCAGCTGGCTTCTGGAATCATTTTGGATGCATTCCAGTTAAACTGTTAGTATCCAACCCAAGTTGAAACAACCCGTTTTGTTCAGAAAAGGAGTCTGTGTTTATGAGTGAACCAAAAATTATTGTTTTAAGCGGCCCAAGTGGCGTCGGAAAGGGAACAATCCGGAAAATGCTGGATCTTGATGCCCTGAATCTAGTCAATTCGGTCAGCTGGACTACCCGGGATCCCCGGCCTGAAGACATCGAAGGCGTAACGTATCACTTCGTCAGCCAGGATGAATTCCAGAAAAATATTGACGAAGATGGCTTTGTTGAATATGCCGGCTATACCAACAATGCTTATGGAACGCCTAAAAAACAGCTGGAAGACTGGATGGCCCAGGGAAAAAATGTCCTGCTGGAAATTGAAGTGAATGGCGCTAAGCAGGTGATGGAAAAATATCCTGAAGCTGTTTCGATTTTCCTGGTGCCCCCAACGATGGAAGACCTCAGAAAACGTCTGATCGGCCGCAAGTCTGAAGATGAAGCCAAGATTCAGGCAAGACTTGCAGCCGCGCAAAAGGAATTAGACCAGAAAGACAACTATCAGTACCAGGTGGTCAATGATGATGCCAACCGTGCCGCCACAGAAGTCGCGAAGATTATTCAAAGCTGCACTTCTGGCAAGTAATGGATCCATATCTTTGACCAACTCGCAGGCGGCCTGCAAGCCAATAAAGAAAGCCGCCAAGGTAAAAGAGAAATCAAACTTTCAATTCAGAATCATCCGGTTGTCCTCGCTTGATGGAGAATTGAACAGGTGCTAAACTGATTTCAGAATCAATCCTGAGGGAGCGGGGGTCCGCTCCCTTAGATTTTGTCTGGAGAATGAAAAACTCATTCTCGCTAAGGTTTATAAGGAGTATAAATGGAGAATCTGAAAACCTGGATCGAACCACTGCTCGAAGCACAGGGCTGTTCTTTGTATGATCTCGAATGGGATACAAAGATGAAACCTCCAGTTTTACGCGTCATGATCGATCGCGAAGATGGCGGTGTAGATCTTGATTTATGTGCAGCCTGCTCGGAAGAGATTTCCAAGCGTCTCGATGAAACCGATGAAATTCCACAGGAATATATGCTTGAAGTCTGCAGTCCGGGAGCTGAGCGTGAACTGAGAACTGAAAAACAGATCGAGGCTCAAGTTGGCAAGTATGTCACAGTCAAAATGAAAGAGCCAGTTGACGGCTTTCATGAAGTTCTTGCCAAACTCGATGAAGTCAGCCCAGAAGCTTTAAAATTAAGCTTCTTTATCAAAGGACGCCCAAAGAAACTGAGCGTGGATCGAACCAATATTGCGCTGATTAAAAGTGCAGTCAAAGTGTAAAAAAACAACAGAGGAAAATATGCCTAAAAAAGGAACTAACAACACAAAAAAGAAAAATGATAACGCCCAGGCAGCGTTTCTCAACCTTCATAACTTTCGCAACCTGCCTAAGGAAGTCGTAGAAGAAGCCCTGTCTGAAGCCATCGAAAAAGCCTATCGCAAACGCAATGATCTTGATGATGCCCGCATTAAAACAGTTTTTGATACGGATGGCCGCATTAAAGCTTACCGTTTGTGGGATGTCGTAGAAACCGTTGAATTCCCGGACTATCAGCTCGATGTGGATGAAGCCAAAGACATCACGCCAAATCCAAAAGTGGGAGATGTTCTGGAAGAAGAAACGGATATTGACAACTTTGTCCGTGGTGATATTTCGACTGTAAAAAGCGTTATGCTTCAGAAGATCAAGGAAGCCGAAAAGAAAGAAATCATCGACAAGTATTCGGACAAAGTCGGCGATATGGTCACTGGTAAAGTTGAATCTGTTGAAAACAAGTTTGTCATGGTCCGTTTAGGCGGAACTCCAGATGGCAAGCTGCAGCCTGGTGCTACGGATGCCGTCATGCGCAAATCTGACCAGATTCCAACTGAAACCTATCAAGAAGGAGAAATGATCAAGGTCATCATCTCCAAAGTCGATAAAGAATCCAAAGGATCAATCGTGATGGTCAGCCGTGCTGACAACGATATGATCAAGCGTCTGTTTGAAAAAGAAGTCCCGGAAATCTACCAGGGAACAATCGAAATCAAAGCCATTGCCCGCGATCCAGGCCAGCGTGCAAAAATGGCTGTTGTTTCCAAACGCGAAAATATCGACCCGATCGGTGCCTGCATTGGCCAGGGCGGTATGCGCGTGCGCGCTATTTCTGAAGAGTTGAAGGGTGAAAAAATCGATATCTTCAAATGGTCTGATGATATTCAGGAACTCGTGAAAAACGCACTCTCTCCAGCTCAGGGAGTTGAAATTTTCTTAGCGGAAGATGCTGGCGACAAACTGCCTTCTGACAAGAACCCGCGCCGCCCTATGAAAGATGGAAGAGTCCGCGAAGATCAGCGCAAAACGCTGGTGGCCGCTGTTCCCAATAATCAGCTGTCCTTAGCGATCGGTAAAAAAGGTCAGAACGCAAAGCTGGCTTATAAATTAACCGGTCATCGAATCGATATTCGCTCTCAGGAAGAACTGGATGAACTTGGTCTTGACTGGCGCTCTCTTGTCGAAAAGATGCATAACGAATACGAAGAAAAGAAAGCCCAGGAACATGCCTATAAACAGGCTCAGCGAATTGAAGAACTCAAAAACACTTCTGGCCAGACGGCTGTGATGCCGCATCTGAGCGAACTCGAATCGGATGAAGTCTTTGAAGATGAAGCCCTGAAGCAGACTGCTCCGACAAAAGAAGCAGTTCCAGCAGCCGGCGCTCCAAAATCTGAAAATGCTCAGGATCTTGAAGAGGCAGCCCGTATTGCCAAGGAAAATCGTCGTTCTCTTGCAGAAAGACGCACCAACTACGTTTCTAAATTTGAAACCGTAGAGCCTGCCAAAGCAGAACCTTCTGCTCCAGCCCGCCCTTCCAAACCTTATCGTTCTAAAGACGACAACAAGAAGGAAGAACGCCGCTTTGAAAAGAAGAAACCTACCTTCAATACGATGCATCCAATCTATACGGAAGATGAACTCGAGGAGATCGAAAATAACGAACTCGAAGAAGAAATGAACGCTTCCTGGAATGAAGACATCGACTACGAAGAATACGATTCTTACTACGACGATGAATATTAGGCCTGAAGCCTGTCGGGCTTTGATAAGGCCTTAAAAAGAAAGCTGAAAAGAAACGCGGCTTTGATCTGAAAAATGGATCGCCGGATTGAAAAACCATACGGTCCATGCAGATTGAAATGGATATCCCTGACCAGACAGAAAGCGATACCCAAAGCTTTGGCATTGATCATGAATGACAATCTCTGCTAAAAAAGTCGGATTTTAATTGATCTTGCAAAACTTTCCAGTCACAATAGACTGTCTGGACTCTGCCTGATTGGGCCTTGACGCCCGATCAGGTGGTTTTCAGGAAGAAAGGAAACGGATATGCGTAAAATTCCAATGCGAAAATGCGTGGTCACGCAGGAACGCTTCCCCAAACAGGAACTGATCCGGGTGGTCCGCACTCCGGAAAATGAAGTTATTGTAGATGTCACGGGCAAGAAAAACGGCCATGGCGCCTACATCCAGAAATCGTTAGAAACCCTGGAAAAAGCCAAGAAAAACAAAGCACTGGCACGTGCTCTGGAATGTGAAATTCCACAGGAAGTCTACGATAAGCTGGAACTGGTCATCCGTGCCGGCTGATCAGATTCTCTCTTTAGCGCAGCTGTGTGTCCGCACCGGCCGCTTTGCCAAAGGAGATGCTTTAATCCCATCCATTCAGAAAGAACAGGCAAAAATCGTTTTGCTCAGTGATGGATGCGGAGCCAATCGTGCCAAAAAAATTCAGGATAAATGTGCCTATTATCAGATTCCGCTGATTCTTCTTTCGGCAGCAAAATTTGAGAGTATCAGCTCCAAGATTAATGGAGCCTTTGCGATTCTCGATCCCGGC
Source organism: Allobaculum sp. JKK-2023 (assembly GCF_034745455.1). Lineage (NCBI taxonomy): Bacteria > Bacillati > Bacillota > Erysipelotrichia > Erysipelotrichales > Erysipelotrichaceae > Allobaculum > Allobaculum sp. JKK-2023. The sequence goes on from NZ_JAYERV010000003.1 coordinate 3,490,303, forward strand.
TTTGCTAAAGGAATCATTCAGGCTGCGATGCATCGTGAAGATGTTCAAGCCTTCAATCTGAAAAAGACCAAAACTCCTGAAACCAGTCAATAGCCTCCTGTATGAGGCCCTGCTTCTAATTCCAAAAGCTCTGCTTTTGATTGGAAGCAGAGTTTCATGCAGGGAAAAAATTAGAGAAGGATGGTGGTGAAATGGCTAATAAGCCAGTAAAACGCAAACCGGCAAACAACCGTAACCGCAACAACAATAACCGGAATAACAACCGCAATAACCATACTCCAAGACCAAGAATTGAGTATCCAAAAGAAATTACCTACTCACTTCCGATTACCATCGGCGAGCTGGCTGAACTGATGAAACGGAACTCTTCCGAAATCATCAAGTTCCTGTTTCTGCTTGGCAATATGTCAACCATTAATACAAGCCTGACTGACGATGAAATCGAACTGATCTGTGAAGAATTCCATGTGAAGCCGCACAAAGAAGTCGTTATCGCAGAAGACGATATCGAAGACCAGATCGTAAATCGCGTCTTTGATGAAAAAGACCTGAAACCAAGACCACCAGTGGTTACAATCATGGGTCATGTTGACCATGGTAAAACAACTCTGCTCGACACCATTCGAAATGCACATGTTGTCAAAGGCGAATTTGGCGGCATTACCCAGCATATTGGTGCCTACCAGGCATCCGTCAACGGCCGCAAGGTGACCTTCCTGGATACTCCGGGTCACGAAGCCTTTACTGCCATGCGAGCCCGTGGTGCTCAGATCACCGATATCGTTGTTCTGATTGTTGCAGCGGATGATGGTGTCATGCCACAGACCAAAGAATCTATTGACCACGCCCGTGCCGCTGGGGTGCCAATGGTTGTTGCTGTCAATAAAATCGATAAGCCAGGTGCGAACCCGGATCGCGTCATGAGCGAACTGGCCAACGAGGGTGTAATGCCTGAAGCCTGGGGCGGCGATACGATCTTCAACGAAATCTCTGCCCGTTCCGGACAGGGTGTTGACGATCTGCTTGAATCCCTGCTGTTAGTTGCTGATATGCAGGAACTCAAAGCCAACCCGGATGTACCTGCTTCTGGTACGGTAATCGAAGCCAAACTGGATAAAGGCCGTGGTCCAGTGGCTACCCTGCTTATTCAGCAGGGAACTCTGAAATCTGGCGACTCCGTCGTTGTTGGCAGCGCGTATGGCCGAATCCGTAAGATGACTTCCGATAAAGGAATGGAACTCAAGAGTGCTGGTCCATCTACTCCAGTCGAAATCATCGGTCTGAATGAAGTGCCAAAAGCCGGTGATGTGTTCATGGTTTACGACTCTTACAAACGCGCCGCTGAAATTGCCCAGAGCCGTGCCCAGAAACAGATTGAGCAGGAACGTTCGGCAACCTCTGCCCGTTCCTTAGAAGATATGGCCCGTATGATTTCTGAAGGGGATATGAAGGAAATCAATATCCTGATCAAAGCGGACGTTCAGGGGTCTGCAGAAGCCATGAGAGCTTCTATCGAGAAACTGAATGTCGATACCGTCAAAGTCAACGTGATCCGCTCGACTGTCGGTACAATCACCGAATCGGATATCATGCTTGCCTCCGCATCCAATGCGATTATTTACGGCTTCAACATCCGTCCTACTGCTGCAATCCGTAAGAAAGCAGAAGAAGAAGGAGTTGAAATCCGTCTGCACAACATCATCTACAAAGCGCTTGAAGAAATTGAGGGTCTGATGAAAGGTATGCTTGCCCCAGTTTACGAAGAAGTTGTGACTGGCCAGGCAGAAGTTCGTCAGATTTACAAAGCCAGCAAGGTTGGAACCATTGCCGGATGTTACGTTACAGATGGTGTAATCAAACGTGACTCGCGCTGCCGTCTGATTCGTGATGGCATCGTGGTCTACACTGGCCGTCTTGGTTCTTTACGTCGTTTCGAAAACGATGTCAAAGAAGTCAGCCAGGGCTTCGAGTGTGGTCTGACCATCGAAAACTTCAATGACATTAAAGTTGGCGACATTGTCGAAGCTTTCGAAGACAAGGAAGTTAAAAATGACGCTTAAACAGGACAGAATGGATCAGATTCTGAAAAAAGAAATCAGCCGGATCCTGCAGTTCGAACTGAAAAACCCGAAACTTGGTTTCGTGACTGTTACGGATGTTGAATGCACCCGTGATATGTCACAGGCTAAAGTCTATGTTTCCTTTTTAGGAAAACAGGAACGCAATGATGCGGGTATGAAAGTACTGCGTGCATCGAAAGGATTTATCCGTTCGACGCTGGCTAAAAACATCAAAGCCAGAAAGATGCCGGATTTGATTTTTGTTCAGGATACGTCTTTAGAGCATGGACGTAAGATCGATACGATTATTTCGAATTTGCCGCCTGCCAAAGAAGACACTGAATCCGATGCTGAACCCTCTTCAGAAACTGCTGCTGAAGAGTAAATCAACAATCAGTATTGTGTCAGCCGTGACGAATCAGCCTCGCTGAATCGTGGATAAGACTCTGCCCAGGACCGAAAACAATCCAGCGGATTTCAGGTCCTGAAGATAAACCTGGAGTTTCAGACTTTCCTTTTTCTCTTTTGTGGAAACGGGAAGAGATTCCGGTTTATCGACTGGGCGTCACAGTCGATCACAATTCGAAACGGAAACCGATATGAGAAGAAAGCAAACACTGGACCTGAAAGGCAGAAGGGACAAAGACTCTTCTGCCTTTGGTCTTTTCATCAAAGCATTGATTTACGCAATCGTAATTTTTATCGGCGGCCTTTTTGTGATGCTGCTGGTGACCGGCATGCTGTCTTACTGGCAGATTGCCATTCGATATTCCGTTCTGTGGATCATGCCGCTGGTCATCGCGATCAGCTTCTTTCTGGATACCCTTTTGCGCAACCGAAAATATGCCTACTGGATGTGGGGAGTTGCCATCGCGATTCTGGTTGGGATAGAAGCCGTATTCCTGCTCAATCCGCCTGACCAGTTTGCTCAGCTTCGCTTTATCAAATCGCATGCTGAAGAGATTGCCCGTCAACAGAAAGAACCGTTGATTGCCGATGTCACCCGCATTTCGGAAAGTAAGATCCCGTTGTATGTGGAAACCCGTTCCAATGCCAAGCCGCTGGATGATGAATCCATCGCGTATCTGGTGAACCTGATTAATGCCCTGCCAGATACACTGACCCAGAAAGCAGCCGGAATTTATTTTGTTGAAGAGGATGAATTCCAGGCCAATGCTGCAGGCAAGCAGAACATTGATGCTTTTGCCGGTTATGTCCGCCTGGAACAATCAGCGATGTATATCAAGATGCATGATCCGGCTGAAGCGGATCTGTATCTATATGTCTGCCATGATGGCAAACAAATTCCATGGGGCGAGGCGGAAACGTATAAGGAAACACTGATTCATGAACTGGTCCACCTGCTGGATATTCAGTACGAAGGCAAAAACGTTTACCTGTCTGATTCTAAAGACTGGCAGGATCTGTTTGCGAAACATCAGTACGATCTGAGTGAGTACGCTGCTACCGATCCGGTCGAATTCTTTGCGGAAGCAGGAACCTATTATTTTCTGTATCCGGAACTTTTAAAACAATCTGCTCCAGATGTTTACGATTGGTTTGTGACCAATCTGCCAGACTTTCAGCCTGATGAAAGTCTGGCTTTTTAAGTTCTGGCAGCCAATCAAAGTCAAAAGGATCCGGCAGAGAAGTGGCATCGAGATAATAGGTGTGCAGACAAGAGAGAGCAAAGCCAGCTTGAAGATCGTTCGAAAAGAGCAATAGTTTTGAAAATAAAATGGTTCAGACAGGAAACAGTTCAGACAGAAGACAGCAAGACAAATAAGAAATTTGAATTAGACCATCGTTTTTGTGGATCAGAAAGAATGCACTGGCCGATGCAGGGATCAGCAACGTGGATGAAAATATTCCAAAGCAGTAATTTAATATTATAGGTCCAGACTGCCAGAGCTGTCTATTTCATGAATGAGATAGGAAAACCCAGGCAGTCTGAAAGGCTCTGAAAATGAAAACAAGACCAGCGCGCTGAGCAGGATGTATAAATATCTGGAATTTGGTTGACGAAGACGGAAATCTATGATTGAAAATGAACAAAGGCTGATCGGAAATTGTGGAAAATATGGGAAAAAAGGGTGAAAGAGCAGACAGGAAGATCGTCCGAAAAGAGCCATTCTACCCCAAGTAATGATTTATGATCTCCCCTGGAGAAAAAAGCAGATCTGAATTATGTGAAATAAGTAAAATAATCGGGAGACAAGAACAAAATCACCAGATCGTTTTCCCGTATTTGTATGAAAAAACGAAAAAATGTAAGCGTGCAATGTTAAGATCACACTAAAGATTGCCGTTATCCGATTTGTATCCTGTGTCAACATTGTATTTTATGTTTTTTTACCTAAAGTATAGGCATGAGCAAAAGAACCGATTCCGCAGTTGACTGCATGCAGTACCTTGAACAACGTCTGATCGAACAAAGTAATGAGAACTGCGTAGATGAACAAAAAATACACGATCTTCTTTACCTTTCTTTGAAAGAAGGGTATGCAATCTTTGAGGAACCGATCCTTGAAGGCTCTTTTGTAAGCCAAAAGACCGGCCCATATTGTGTGGAACTGAACGCAATGTCGATTCAGCGTAAAAAGCTGTTCCCAATTACTTTACGAATGTCCCGCCAGACCATTCTGGTTTTGAATTCAATCCTTGAGCAATATGGCCACTGTTCCCATGAACAGCTGATGAGAATCATCTGCCGTGATGAAGCCTGGCAGTCAGCCCGAAAGAATTCAAATGAGACATTTTTTGGAGTCATTGATTCTGAGTTGTTAAGAACGGACTCCCGCAAAGTCAGCGTAATTAGATCCCTGTGGAAAATGGATCATAACTTCTATGCAGATCCATCCTCGATGGCAATCCATCTGAACTAATCCTGATAAAAAACAATCCGGTCGATTCATGAACATCGGTACGAAGATTGATAATGGCCTGTCCAGTGTGTCTGGGCGGGCTTTTTTGTATCCCATGCGCAGTGATGTCTTTGATGTTCCTATAAGAGAAGGATAAAGTCAAGTGAAGTCCCCTCAGACAGATTGAGTCTGATGTCTATATCAGAAAACAATCCAAAAAGCAAAGAAGCAAAACCGGTTGTTCCAGTTCTATTCAGGCTGTGGAGAGGCTGCTTGTGGAGGGGCGTCTGGAGGTAAGAAAACTGGATAGAAAGAAATCGGGCCAGCACCAGGCCGAAGCGAAAACATCTGACGAATTTTCAGTATAAACACAGAGGTCAGACAAATTTCAGGGTTCGTTCCGACCTTTGAGTAAAGCCGGGTTTCGATTGATAACAGCCTGCTGGAAAATGAATCGTGATTCCAAAAACCATCTGAAGAATAAGAGAGATACAGCGAGTTCTAATGGCATTCCTCCAAAACAGGTCTGTACATCGGCTGTAAGGGCTAAAACAGCGAGGAGCAGACTTGGGTTGATTGATCACAAGAATATTGAACAGGAAGCTTTTCTGCCCCCCGACTCCGGGGCAAACAGCCACAAAAGAGTTCAGCCGATGGAGACAGTTTTTTCCTTAGCGTTGGCAGAAATAAAAAAGATCACAGACCTGTTCAGCCTGTGATCAGAAATTAGATTTGACCAGTCAGAATTCATCCTTTTAATGGAATCGACCAGAAACAAAAAGAAGGAATGAAGTGTGGATTATTGTGGAGCAGATCCTGCCGGGAGGGTTTTGATCCTGTATTTAAAATACGCCAGATGGCCAAGCCATACGAAGACCAGAATCCAGCGGGCCCATGGCACTTTGCTCATCATCAGAAAACCAAAGAGCATCACCAGAGAAATGGTTATCAGCACCCGCCGCTTAGCTGCGGTGGTCATCCCTCGCTGTTCACGCCAGTCTTTGATGTTGTTTTTATAAAGATCGGTCTGTAAAAACCAGTCGTTGAGCTTTTTTGAGCTGCGGCCAAATCCGAATGCCGCTAAAAGCAAGAAGGGAAACGCTGGCAGCAGCGGCAGAACAGCCCCGATAAAGCCAAGGATTAATCCAATAAAGCCTACCAGCAGATAGAACATCCGTTTGAAAAGATCATGATGTTCGATCCATAGATGATGGATCGTCATCACAGGATGGTGAAGCAGCATCCGTGGCCCGGAGTAGCGCATGACCTGACGGATTTCATCCCGTTTCTGTGCCTGGTAACAATGCACTTTGCAGGCAGAGCAGAAGGTTTTGGATTCCATAAACGGACATTTATCAATGCGCAAGCGGGCGTATGTTTTCAGATCTTCAGTCTTGATGGTATTGGGATTTCCTTTTTCATAGAGATCGATCATTTCGCAGACGATCTTCTTTTCAAATGCGCGGCGGTCTTTAATTTTTTTTGTTTTCTTTTCATCCAGGCCGGCTGGGCTGGGCTGGAGTTTATTGACAGGTTGGGTGGACTGAGTATTCATGGTCGGTCCTTTCCTTTCTAATTTTCTGGAGTTCGATATTTTGATCGTTTGTTATGAGTGATGGATTTCAGATTTAGCCAGCCTGAGGGGTTATTTGTGGACTCTGGATTTTACCATCGGCCATCTTGATGTTGCGATCAGCAAAGCCTAACGTTCCTTTACGGTGAGAGATCAGAACGATGGTCCGGTCTTTCTTTTCATCGACAATGGCTTTCAGAACAGCTCCTTCATTGAGCGCATCCAGATTGGAAGTTGGTTCGTCAAGCAGCAGAATTTTTGAATTGTGCAGAAAAGCCCGGGCCAGACCTAAACGCTGGCGTTCACCCGCAGAAAGGGAAGAACCCATTTCGGCCACTGGTGTCTGATAGCCCTGGGGGAGGGAGACAATCAGATCGTGGATATTGGCTTTCTTGCAGGCTGCAATCATTTCTTCTCTGGTGGCATCTGCCTTGGCAATCCGCAAGTTCTCTTCAATTGTGTCCGCAAACAGGATCGTATCCTGGAGCACGCAGCCCTCCAGATCACGCAGGGAAGCTGTATTGGTTACGGTCAGATTCTGATCGGCCAGCGAAACGGTTCCAGCTGTTGGATCCCAGAAACGCATCAGCAGCCGCAGCAGAGTAGACTTTCCACAGCCCGATGGACCCGAAATACCCAGAATCTGATTGGGAGCAATATCCAGATCCAACTCTTTTAAGACAGGTGTCTTTTTGTTATAGGCAAAGCTGAGATGATTGAGATCAAAGCGACCATACTGACCGTCTTTGCCATTCTTGACTTCATGGGTCTGGGGTTCTTCTTCCAGTAAAGCCAATACACGCTCACCGGCACCAAGAGTGGCGGATAAACCGGTGGAAAGATTTGCCATGGCGGCAACGGGACCAAAGGTAGAAAGCTGGCCGACAAGGGCCACCAGAACCTGAGAAGCATCGATCTGGCCGCTTGCATACAGCAATCCGCAAAGCAAAGTCATCGCCAGTCCAGACAGAACGATCAGGCTGTTGACGATCGAAGTGGAGTCGGCCTGCATGCGGCGCATTTTCTTTTCTTCTGTATAGAGTTCATCAGTTCTGGCATTCAGCTTTTGAATCCGGGAAGGGATCTGGCCAAACTGGAGCAGTTCAAAAATCCCACGGGTGCTTTCCAGAACGAATCCGCCCAGTTTTCCAGACAGATCGCGCATTTTCTTGCCAGCCTTTGCAGCTTTGGGGCCAATGACTGCCACCGGAAGAAAAGCAACCGCAGCATAGGAAAGAAAAAGCAGCAGAGCGATCGACCAGTGGATAGCGGCTCCAATCCCCGCAAAGATCAAAGAACAGATCAGCGCAATGCAGATTGGAGAAATCGTATGGGCATAGAAGACTTCAAGCAGTTCCACATCTCCGGTGATCATCGAAATGAGATCGCCCTTGTTGCGCCCTTCCAGTTTTGCGGGGGCAAGTTTTCGCAAATCCCCAAAAACTTTGTCACGAATCTGGGCAAGCAGTTTGAAGGCAATGTAGTGGTTGCAGGCCTGCTCGCCATAACGCAGAATTCCGCGCAGGATTGCACAGACGACTAAGGCAAGGATCACGCTGCCAAGGGAAGCCTGAGGATTGTTCATCAATACCCCAAGTCCCCAGGCTCCAAGCACCGGAATGGCACTGGCAGCCAGAAATCCAAGGACACCAAGCGTAATGGCGCAAAGCATCCAGCCCCACATGGGCAGGGCTAGTTTGATCATTGAAAGTAAGAGTTTAGCGGACTTCATGCTGGTTCTCCTTTCTGTTCTCGTCTGCTGGAGCTTTCTGGTCCAAGGCAGCGGAGTAGGCTTCAAGCTCAGCCTGACGGCCGGCCATGCGGGCATATTCACCATTCTGTTTTTTCAGATTAGCTGCTTTGCCGCGCTCAACCAGTTCGCCTTCTTTTAAGACAAGGATTTCATCGGCCAGATCCAGATTGGCCAGACGATGAGAAATGCAGATCACCAGACGATCTTTACTGGCTTCATGAGCGGCTTTCATCATCAGATGTTCAGCGTGGGAGTCCACTGCACTGGTCGCTTCATCCAGAATGAGGACGGGCGCGTTTTTAAGCAGTGCCCGGGCGAAACTGACCCGCTGGCGCTGACCGCCAGATAACGAAGCGGCCTGTTCGGAAAGGTGGGTATCCAGACCGTTTATCTTTTCAAGATCGTTCCAGACACCCGCCTGGTTTAAGGCCTGGATCATCTCTTCATCTGTCGCACTGGCTTTGGCAGCCAGCAGATTTTCACGAATTGTTCCAGAAAAGAGGGTACTTTCAAAGCTCAGGATAGTGATGTGATCAGAAAGTTCACTTGAAGCAATATTTTCAATTGGAACAGTGTTGAGGGTTAAAGCCTTGCTGGAATCATCCAGTTTTCCACAAAGAAGGTTGGCCAGAGTGGATTTACCGGACCCGGATTCTCCACAGATGCCGACAAAACCAGGGCCAGCCAGTTCGAAATCCATATGACGAAGAGCTTGTTTGCCCTCATTGCCCTCATTGCCCTCATTGTCTTCATAGGCAAAGCACAGATTCTCGGCTTTATAGATAGGTGTTCCCTGAGGAAAGGATGCCTGACGTTCTTTGACTGGGACATCGAAAATCTTGAACATGCGGTCAGCTGCAGCCGAACCATTTAAGGAAACATGGAAATAGCTGCCAAGCAAGCGCATTGGCAAGAAGAATTCAGCCGATAACAGCACAATGCTCAGGGTCTGGAACAGATTGATGTTTCCATTTCGGTAGGAGAACAAGGCTGAAACAATACCGGCAGCTGCCCCGCCATAGGCCACCAGATCCATGACAGAAATGGAGTTGAGCTGCATGATGAGAACCCGCATGGTGACTTTGCGGAAGTTTTCGGCTTCTTCATTCATCTTCTGATGTTTACGTGCATCTGCGTTGTAGACCTTGAGTGTCGTCAGGCCCTGAAGGTTTTCCAGAAAAGAATCGGAAAGACCGGCGTATTGACCCCAGTATTTATCGAGCAGTTTTTTGGCAAATTTCTGGACCATCACGATGGAAGCCGGAATCAGAGGAACACAGATCAGCAGAATGAATGCGGAACGCAGATCCCAGAAAGCCAGCAGCACAAACAGGGTGACGGGAGCAGCCAGGGCATAGAAAAATTGGGGGAGATAATTTGCAAAATAGCTCTCCAGCTGCTCAATTCCATCATTGGAAAGCTGCATGACTTCAGCACTGGAAAAATAGCGAACATAGGAAGGCCCGATTTCAGCTACTTTGGCCAGCAGACGCTCACGCATCGTCTGCTTGACGCAATGGCTGCTGGCCACCGCATTGGCTTGCGCTCTTCGGGTAAAGAAAGAACGCAGCACACTCAGACTCGCCAGTCCAATACAGGCAATCACTAGAGTGGTTGTCGAAAAAGGATTTCCCACTAAAAAGCCGGCACAGATTCCAGATAGAATCAGGGTTGTGCCAACTGAACAGATCAATCCGAACCATTGGTCGATGACGTTTGCACGGATGAATTTCATCGCCTCTGGAACAGATTGAATCAAGCGTTTGTTAAACATTTTTTTCATACCTCTTCAATGAAAAAGCCTGTAGATCAGGTGTATTCATCGTCTTTCTACTGAATGATTAGTTTTCGCTAACTCATTATGCCAGAATCGTTGAGTATGTCAAAGTTAACTTTTTGCCAAATCTTTGATCTTGATGGATTGACTTTTAGATAAAGGGAAAATGAAAAGAAAATTGAAAAGGTGAAGGATATTTTGATAGAAACCATTGAAAAAGTATCCTCAACAGATAAAAATCGATTCGCTTACATTCCCCAAGTGAATAAGGTGAACAGAACTCGATCCATTCAACTCTAACGGCGGCTTTGAATATCCAGGATCGCAAGTGGTTGGTCTGGCTCTCTAAACTTAATTGAGGTCTTTCATACTTTCTGGCAGGGGGCAATCGGTGCTGTTTGTTAAGAGTGTCTGGTATTCCATCCTTACTGAAAGGATTTTAAGAGAGACTGATCAGAATTTCCTTAGAAAACCGCAACTTCGCATAAGAGCCAAAGCAATCGCGATTTCCTGATTTTTCTGGATTTTCGACAATTTCTGAGCGAATCGACAGACAGGGATACGTACTATCTTTTTCAACATTCCAACCCAAGACGGATTTGATCAATCAGAGCGCAAAAAAAACAGGCTGAATCCATCAGCCTGTTTGAATTGCAAGTTTGCGTTCTATCGTTTAGAAGATCATTCGCACATTTTAACGATAACAGCAACACCCATGCCGCCGCCGATGCAAAGGGAAGCGAGACCATAAGTGAGGTGACGTTTAGCCATTTCGTAGAGCAGAGTAACCAGGATACGGTTTCCGGAAGCGCCTACTGGATGTCCAAGAGCGATTGCACCACCGTTTACGTTTGTTCTTTCTAACAGAACTTCTCTGTCAATGCCAGTGTTTTCGATCAGTTCATGGATTACACCAAGAGACTGAGCAGCGAAAGCTTCGTTCAGTTCGATTAACTGCATCTGATCCAGAGTCATATCTGCATTTTTCAGAGCGTTGAGGATGGCTGGAGTAGGACCAAGACCCATAGTTAATGGATCAACGCCGCCCTGGCCGAAGGCAACCACTTCTGCGATTGGTTTTAAGCCATATTCTTCAACAGCGGATTCAGAAGCAACGATGCACATGGAAGCACCATCGTTGATACCAGAAGCGTTACCAGCAGTAACACTTCCGTCTTTGATGAAGGCTGGTTTTAATTTAGCCAGCAGTTCAAGAGAAGTTTCACGAGGTCCTTCGTCAGTATCGAAGACAACGGTTTTCTTGCGCTGTTTGATTTCGATTGGAACGATTTCATCTTTGAATTTGCCTTCAGCGATGGCTTTGATTGCTTTCTGCTGAGAAGCCAGAGCAAATTCGTCCTGCATTTCGCGAGTCAGGTCATATTTTTTTGCAATGTTTTCAGCGGTAACGCCCATGTGAACGTTATTCATTGCATCAGTTAAAGCATCGTTGATCATGGCGTCAACCATTACCTGGTTGCCCATTTTGGATCCGACACGGTTTTTGCCGCTTACCAGGAATGGAGCAGCAGACATGTTTTCAACACCACCGGCTACGATGACTTTGCCCCAGCCAGCACGGATTCGGATTGCCGCTTCGATGACAGCTTCCAGACCGGAACCGCAGACCATGTTGATGGAGTGTGCAGGTACGCTGTTTGGAATGCCTGCATCTAAGGAGACGTGACGGGCAATGTTCTGTCCCAGACCAGCGGAGATAACGTTACCGATGATGACTTCGCTGACCTGATCAGGTTTAACGTTTGCCTGTTCCAGGGCTGCTTTCAGAACTGTTGCACCCATTTCTGCACAGGATACACTTGTCAGAGATCCCATGAATTTGCCGATGGCCGATCTTTTCGCGCCAACGATATAAGCTTTTTCACTCATTTTTATTGCCTCTTTCTACTCTTATGAGATTGCTCATCCATACTAGACCACTCGTCGCCGAATTTCAAACTTTTATGTGAATAAATTCACACAAAACAGAAAAACCGTTCAGAACGGCCATGCACAAACCCATTGTAACAGGAAACAAGTCAAAAAGAATACGCTTTCGGCACTAAATGCCTGACAACCGACTGCTGTTTTTCCAAAAAGCCGGTCAATTGAATTGAAAATGGAATTCCTGCCGGAAAATTTCTGGATTCACAATCAGGAAGAAAAAGCGCTGAATAAGCTGGAAATTGGAAATTCTGGTCAAAAAAAGATCCGATCTTGCAATATTCAGAGGCACAAAGGATGGAATATCAGTTTTTGATCTGTCTTTTTTCTTTCTTTTTTGAAATTGTCCGAAATTTTTCGATTTTAGAAAATAAATCGAATTAGATGAGTAAATTCTTGAACAGAGACTATGAAAAATCAAGTCAGAATGATTTGTGGAAAGTCTGGATTCCGTCCTGGCTCATGAGTCAGGGGAAAAGAAAAGCCTGATTAAGAAGTCTAAATTGAAAATTACAGCGCAAAAGGAAAACTCCAGACAAAACCAGGCAGCCAGTCAAACAGTCAGGTATGGGCGATGGCTTGTTCGATAAGACAGAATGCGTTTTGAGAAAGATTTGGATTTTGAAATTTGAAAAAAGCAGACAGGATCGAATATGGCAGTGAACGAGGATTGGCTTGTCCAAAAAAGAACAAAGTCAGATTTGGATCTGGCAAAAAGGGCGGAAGGCAGGGAAGAAGAAAGAAAAGAGAGCGGGATGCTCCTGATCAGTTTGGTTAAATTCGGAATAGCGGCCATAGATTTTCGATAAAATAGCCACGATTTTCCATAAAAAAAACGAAAAAACTTGGTGTCTGAATTCGACTTTGTTTTAATGAGGAGCATGCGCCTGAAAAACGGCTCTTTACGATAAACCTAGTTGTGATTTTTGTCACGATTGAAATCGCATACATTGACTGTATGGAAATTTGGTACGAAAAAGCTGTGATTTAATTCACTTTTTCAGATGAAATCGGATTCAAGATATTTATCGCACAATTCGCCATAATTACCTGATAAAAACGCAGAAAACCCAAGAAAAGGAACGCGAAAATGCAATTTCTTAGTGAAATGATTCACATCCGAAATTGACAGTCTTTTTTTAAGGGCTATTATTTGGGTAGTGCAAAGTCCGCTGTGGAGGTGCGTCTTTGCCCGAGAATCCAAAGTTCAGGCTGAAGAGAAAGGAGAACTTCAATTTTATGGATTTCAATTTAACAGAACAACAGAAACTGATGCAGAAGTTGTTCCGGGAAGTTGCCCAGGCAGAAGTAAAAGACAATGCTGCTGACGTCGACGAAAAAGAACGTTTCCCAAAAGAAAACGTAGAAATTCTTCGTCAGGCAAAAATGCTGGGTATCCCTTATCCACGTGAATACGGTGGAGCTGGTGCAGATTATCTGTCTTACATCCTTGCTGTCGAGGAATTATCCAAGACCTGCGCAACCACAGGTGTTGTATTATCTGCCCACACTTCTTTAGGTACTTGGCCAATTGCCCAGTACGGTACTCCAGAACAGAAAGAAAAATATCTCAGACCACTGGCTTCCGGTGAAAAACTGGGTGCATTTGGTTTAACAGAACCAAACGCTGGTACAGATGCTGCTGGTCAGCAGACAACTGCTGTTCTTGATGGCGACGAATATGTAATCAATGGTACAAAAATCTTCATCACCAACGCTGGTGAAGCAGATGTTTATATCATTTTCGCAATGACTGACAAATCCAAAGGCAACAAAGGAATTTCCGCTTTCATCGTTGAAAAGGACACTCCGGGCTTTACCATTGGTCAGCATGAAAAGAAACTCGGTATCCGTGGTTCCGCTACATCCGAGCTGATCTTCAACAACGTCCGCGTTCCAAAAGAAAACCTTTTAGGCGGCGAAGGCAAAGGCTTCAAAGTAGCCATGTCTACTCTTGACGGCGGCCGTATCGGTATCGCAGCTCAGGCTCTTGGCATCGCCGAAGGCGCATTAGAAGAAACCGTTAAATACGTTAAGGAAAGAAAGCAGTTCGGACGTCCAATTGCTAAATTCCAGAATACACAGTTTGTCCTTGCCAACCTGCAGACAAAGATCGATGCAGCGAAGATGCTCGTTTACCGTGCTGCAATGGCAAAAGAAGAAGGCAAACCGTATACAGTACTGGCAGCTGAAGCAAAACTGTTCGCAGCTGAAGTTGCTATGGAAGTAACAACCAAGTGCATCCAGCTGATGGGTGGTTATGGTTATACCCGCGACCTGCCAGTTGAAAGAATGTTCCGTGATGCCAAGATCACTGAGATCTACGAAGGAACATCAGAAGTTCAGCGCATGGTTATCTCCGGCGCAGTGCTTCGGTAGTGGAAAGGAAAACGGAACGATATGAAAATTGTTGTTTTAGCTAAACAGGTCCCTGACTCAACTGAAATTACAGTCGACAAAAAAACCGGTACTCTGGTTCGTGATGGCGTTCCTTCCATCATCAACCCAGATGATTTAGCTGGTCTCGAAGCGGCTCTTGAATTAAAAGATAAATCCGACGACGTTGTCGTTGAAGTTCTCTCCATGGGTCCACCTCAGGCTGCTGGCATGCTCCAGGAAGCAATCGCACGTGGTGCTGACAAAGCTTACCTGCTGACTGACAGAAGACTTGGTGGTGCGGATACATGCGCAACATCCAGAACCCTGGCTGCGGCTCTGGATAAAATTGGCTACGACCTGATCATCGCCGGCCGTCAGGCTATTGATGGTGACACCGCTCAGGTTGGTCCTCAGACTGCTGAACGTCTTGGCATTCCTCAGGTAACTTACGTTGATGAAGTTCTGGAAGTTGCTCCAGACCATATCAAAGTTAAAAAATCCCTCGAAGATGAAGACCAGATTGTTTCTGTTCAACTCCCGGCTGTTATTACAACTCTGTCCGGTATGAATAAACCTCGTTACATGAACTGCGTGGATATCGTTGATTCCTTCAACAATCCAGTTGTCATCATGACTTACGATGATCTTGCTGAAAACCTGCCAATGGAACAGATCGGTCTTGCCGGATCTCCAACTCAGGTATTCAGAACCTTCACAAAAGATGTAACGGCTGCTACAGAAACCTTTAACCTGCCTGCAGAAGAAACCGGAAAACAGATTGCTGAAACTCTGAAAGAGAAACAGCTGATTAAGAAGTAGAAAGGAACGTCATGGCTACATTTCCAGATTACAAAGATATTTACGTATTTGTAGAACAGAAAAACTCCGAACCAGCTGAAGTTGGTTACGAGCTCATCAACAAAGCCAGAGAGCTGGTTGATGCGGCTCCGGAACTCGGCTACAAAGTCGTTGGTGTACTCCTTGGCGAAAATGTTAAGGATAAAGCACAGGACGTCATCGCTCATGGCGCTGACGAAGTGATCGTCATTGATGATCCAAAACTGAAAGACTACTCCACTCAGTACTACACAGACGCACTGACTCAGATGATCGAAAAATTCAAACCATCTTCTCTGTTAACAGGTGCAACTGTTCTCGGACGCGACCTTGCTCCACGTGTTGCGGCCCGTATCAATGCAGGTCTGACTGCTGATGCAACTGGTATTGAAATTGGTAAAGATGTAAAACTGAACTCCCGTGAAGGCGTTCGTGAAATTCCAAATGATGATGCACTGCTGCTCGTTACCCGTCCTACTTTCGGCGGTAACCTGTTCGGTACAATCGTCTGCCCCAATACTCGTCCACAGATGGCTACCATCCGTCCGAAAGTATTTGACATGGCAAAACCAGATGCTTCCAGAACTGGTGAAGTCATTGAATTTGCTCCAGTATGGGATGACAAAGCGCCAGAAGTTGTGGTTGAAGGCGTTGAACCAAAAGAAGTTGCTGGCGTAGACATCACAAAATGTGACGTTCTCGTTGGTGCTGGCCGTGGGGCTGAAGGTGCTCTTGACCTGGTTGAAGAACTCGCCAGCCTGCTCGGTGGTGAAGTTGCTGCAACTCGTGCTGCTGTTGAAGATGGCTTCCTGCCAAAAGAAAGACAGGTTGGCCAGACTGGTAAAACAGTTCGTCCAAATCTGTACATTGCCTGCGGTATCTCTGGTGCCGTTCAGCATGTAGCGGGTATGGAAAAATCCGATTACATCATCGCGATCAACCGTGACCCAGAAGCTGAAATCTTCAAGATTGCTAACCAGGGATATGTAGGAACTGTTGAACAGGTTCTGCCAGTCCTGATTGAAGAAATCAAAAAAATCAAAGCTGCTTAATCAGATCGTTTAATCAGCATCAAAACTGAGATTTGCATTCTACAGGCATGACGGATCAGTTCTAGGACGATTCGTCATGACCTGTTCCTTATTCTGTTTCTGTTGCCGTCAGCCGCTCAGATTATTCTGACTGCAACAGCATCATTTCAAAGATAAAAGGAGAGAATATCATGACAAAAGTAGGCGTAGTCGGCGCTGGTACTATGGGCCAGGGCATCGCAAATGCATTTGCATCCGCTGGAAACCCTGTAACCGTTGTTGATGTTAAAAAAGAATGGGCAGAAAACGGTGTAAACAAAATCTGCGCATCCAAAGACAAACTCGTTGCGAAAGGAAAAATCACTCCTGAAGCTGCTGAAACTGCTAAATCCAACCTCAAAGCTGGTGAATACGAAGATCTCGCAGACTGCGATTTAATCGTTGAAGCTGCTCTCGAACAGATGCCTCTGAAAAAAGAAGTATTCCACAAACTTGATGAGATTGTTAAAGAAGACGCTATCTTCGCTACCAATACTTCTTCTCTGTCCATTACTGAAATCGCTAACGGCATTAAACATCCAGTCATCGGCATGCACTTCTTCAATCCAGCAGACCGTATGAAACTGGTAGAAGTTATCTCTGGTGCTAATACTCCTGACGAAGTGAAAGAAACCATCATCGAAACTTCTAAAGCAATTGGTAAAACTCCAGTAGAAGTTAAAGAAGGACCTGGCTTTGTTGTTAACCGCATCCTGATCCCAATGATCAATGAAGCAACTGGCATTCTGCAAGAAGGCCTCGCTTCTGCTTCCGATATCGATACAGCTATGCAGCTTGGTGCCAACCACCCCATGGGACCTCTCGCTCTTGGTGACTTAATCGGTCTTGATGTCTGCCTCGCAATCATGAACGTTCTGTATGACGAAACTGGTGATCCAAAATACCGTCCTACAACTCTGCTCAAGAAAATGGTTCGCGCTGGAAAACTCGGCCGCAAAACTGGCGAAGGCTTCTACAGCTACAAGAAATAAGAACCGACAAATTAAGGGGGAACTTGCAGTTTCCCCTTTTTTTCAGAGTTGATCAGCCCGCTTTTTAACAATCATCTCCGGGCAGACTGAAATAGAGAGAAAGGATAAATCATGAATAAAGTACTTCTTGAAAAAGATGGCAACGTGGCCATCATTACCATCAACAACCCAAAAGCCCTCAACGCTCTGTCAACTGAAGTGTTAGAAGATCTTGACGCTGCGGTCAATGACGTTAAAAACGATGATGACATCTATGCAGTCATCGTAACTGGTGCAGGGGATAAATCTTTCGTTGCCGGTGCCGATATTGCCGAAATGAAAGATAAAAACGTTGAAGAAGCTGCCAAATACGGCGCATTCGGAAACAAAGTTTTCCGTGAAATTGAAACCCTGAACAAACCAGTCATTGCTGCCGTAAACGGTTTTGCTCTTGGCGGCGGAAACGAACTGGCCATGTCCTGCGATATTCGTCTGGCTGCTGACAATGCAGTATTCGGACAGCCTGAAGTTGGTCTGGGCATCACTCCAGGATTTGGAGGCACTCAGCGCCTGGCTCGCCTGATTCCAGTTGGTCTGGCAAAAGAAATCATCTATACAGCCCGCAATATCAAAGCCCCAAAAGCTCTTGAAATCGGTCTGGTGAATGCGGTTTATCCTCATGAAGAACTCATGCCAGCTGCTTTAAAAATGGCTAAGGGGATTGCGAAAAACGCTCCAAAAGCGGTAGCCGCTTCTAAGAAAGCAATCAACGACGGTCTGAATGAAACCATCGATGAGGGTATTCAGACTGAAGTTGAACAGTTCTCCGGCTGCTTCGCTACTGAAGACCAGAAATACGGTATGGATTGCTTCCTGAATAAAGTTAAAGACAAACAGTTCAAAAACAAATAAGCAAAAAAGCAGACTTAAGGTGTTTTCGAAGATGGATTGTACAGTTTTTCACTGTCCATGTCCACCATCTCAGCGCCGAAGGACAACCTTTGCATATTGAATCTCAATCTGTACAGATGCAGTCTTTGTGACAGGATATCTCGAGAGAATATCGGTGGATATCGTATCGATCTGCGTACGATCTACATATTCGACATATATGGAAAGAGGTTCAGATGAATAACGATGGATCTGGATCAGGTCTTTGGCTCCTGATCTGAAATCTGTCAACAGTCAGGACTGACGTTTATCGTTGTGTCTGGCCCGTAGATCAGACCAGCGGTTTCGGGCGTTGCCTGTGTGAAAAGCTGCTGGTCTTTCGTTTTTTTTGGATCCGCTGCCTCTTTCATGACAGTAGAGACAGTTTTGGAGTCAAACAATTTCACGATTATAAGAAACAAGAAGAATAGAAGGAGAATCATTGTGTCAAAAGTCATTACTCCAGCTCAGGCTGCTGAACTTGTCAAAGACGGCGACCGGCTGACTATGCTTGGTTTTATCGGAATGGGTCATCCTCAGGAAGTGACCTATGCCATTGAAGACCGTTTCCTCAAAACTGGACATCCACGCGATATCGATCTGTTTTTCCCGACAAACGTTGGGGATGGAACAGACCGGCTGGGCATGAATCATCTGGCTCACGAAGGTCTGCTGCGTTCCATCGTTGGTGGTCACTGGAACCTTGTCCCTGCTTTACAGAAACTGGTTACAGACAATAAAGTTCAGGCCTGGAACCTTCCAATCGGAACGCTGGCCCAGCTGCTTCGTGAAGTTGCCGGCAATCGTCCAGGTGTCATTACAAAGATCGGTCTGAATACCTTTGTTGACCCTCGCGTAGAAGGCGGCAAAATGAACGATATCACCAAAGATGACCTGGTAGAACTCATGGTGATCGATGGGGAAGAGTACCTGCGCTACAAATCACCAAAGAAAATTGATGTTGCTGTTATCCGTGGTACATTAGCCGATGAAAGCGGCAACGTAACCATGGATAAAGAAGCTGCCTTCCTGGAAGCTCTGGCTATGGCTGAAGCCGCTCATAACACTGGCGGTATCGTTATTGCTCAGGTCGAAAATATCGTCCAGAATGGATCGCTCAATCCCAAAGACGTTAAAGTACCTGGAATCATGGTTGACTACATCGTTCAGGGAACACCGGATAACTCCTGGCAGACTTATATGAATCCATATCTGCCTGAACTGTCCGGCCAGATCAAAAAGCCGCTTGGCGCGATGGAAAAGATGCCGCTCAATGCCCGTAAGGTGATCAGCCGTCGTGCGGCCATGGAACTTTCCAAGAATGCGATCGTAAACCTTGGAATCGGTATTCCAGAAGGAATTGCTAAAGTTGCCAACGAAGAAAAACTACCAGGCATGAAAATGACTGTTGAAGCCGGAAATATCGGTGGTGTACCTTCTTCAGGCGTTGGCTTTGGTTCGGCCACTAACCCTGAATGTACAATTGATTCTCCTGCCATGTTTGATTTCTACGATGGCGGCGGCCTGGATCAGGCTTTTTTGGGTCTGGCTGAATGTGACCGTAACGGGAACATCAACGTTTCCCGTTTCGGACCCAAAATTGCTGGCTGCGGTGGTTTCATTAACATCACCCAGTCCACACCAGTTGTTGTCTTCTGTGGAACGTTCACTGCAAAAGGTTTAAAAGAAAAGATTGGCGATGGCAAACTTGAAATCATCAACGAAGGTGAAGTGAAGAAGTTCATGAACGACGTTGAACAGATTACTTTCTCCGCTGAATTCGCCAAGAATGCCGGTCAGAAAGTTCTGTACGTCACTGAACGCGCTGTCTTTGAATTACGCGATGGCGTCTTCACACTGACTGAAATCGCTCCTGGAATCGATTTACAGAAAGATGTTCTCGATCAGATGGACTTCATTCCAGCGATTGCAGAAGATCTGAAGTTAATGGATGAAAGAATCTTCAAAGACGAACCAATGGGTCTTTTAGACGACATGAACAAAGCTGACTGATTGCTTCTGTTCTTCTACTTTGAAAAGGATCAAACGAATTTTACAGGTGCCCAGATCTCTTTGGGCACCTGTTTTTGTCGTGTCTGAAAAGAAGTGACCGTTTTTTTTTTTTTTTTTTTGTAAAAAGAGAGATCTCTCTTTTTGAGAAACAGGGAAGTTAATGCTCAAAACTTTTAAACGACAGGATTTCCGGGCAAAAACTGGACTGCTTTCATCTTCGCGTTCTGGTCGGAGTGTGCAAAATCGCGGGAAAATTGGAGAGATGAAAGCCTTTTTAAGCGGATTTCTTGCCTGCCTTCATGGATTTCTTATACTGATTGAGATCCCTCTAATGTGATAGCGGGACTTTTTTCAGTGACACGATGTTTAATCAGGTACAATCTGGTTAGATGGTTTGAATCAGAGATTTTCTCTGACGGGATGGACTTGCCTTACATGATAACTGACCGAGAGGAATCCATCTTTAATCAACCTTTCAGCTTAGGTGGGCCGGTAAGAGAATCAATACTGATTTTTTGGGGTTGACTCGCATCACTGAGCAGTAGATATGCCCTTAAGCTCTAATCTTTCAAATCAGAAAGTAAAGAGAGAAAATACATTTATTCTCATGCTGAAGCAGGTTCAGGATTCACGACAGAAGTTAGAGCCTGCTAAACTTGTATAAGAAGCAGAAACCCGAAATTCAGTTTTTCATTCTGCTTTGATTTTTCAATGACAGAATAACCAGCGGCCGCTTTCGGCCTGCTGCTTTCTCAATTCCTTGCTGCAGACCTGCTGTTTTGGACCTGTACAGACCTCTTGTTCTGGATCGACCGATTTTATCAACAGACGATCTGCCTGACTTTTCAGCCCCGTATCTGTTTTTACGAAAAGCCTGCCCGCAGGGAGAAAGTGATATCTGTCCAGCTGTACTCTATCAATCAAGAACATACAGATCCGATTGGACCATCAGTCTTTTCTTCGCGAGATAAGAGATCGGATCTTGAAACAAACTCAATCTTAAGGAAAGGTTTCTGTACCCTGTATAGAGCCTGGATTCCATGCCCAACGGAAAGGAGGCAAGCGCAATTCCTTCCCCAATCTCGTACTTTCGGGGGCATTCCTTGCGCAAACTCGATGAAATTTAAAAATATCCTGTCTATTGCGTTATCCGCAGCCATGCTTTGCACGACTCTGGCCGGATGTCAGCAACAGTCTAACAATACAGAATCACCCGTCACACCATTAAGCCTGATGGAAGAGATCAATACCAAAAATGTCATTGACGGCAGTGGGGATATGCGTGTCTGGTATCAGATCAATCCAAATCTGTTTACCCGAAGCGCAGATGAACCTGGAACACTGAACACCGTCAGCGATTATCTTGAATATCTGTCCGATGGCAATACGAAAACCATTGAAGACGACCTGAATCTTTCAGGTGTTTTACTGACCAACCTGATTTATACCGATGAATCTTCCACGACCAAAGAATTCAGCCAGATCAATCCAGCGCTTGGAAGTGATGAAGACCTGGCTGCATTCTGTGAAAAATCTAACAACCTTGGCATGCCGGTCATGATCTCGATTGATGTGACGAGCATCTCCACCGAAAACAGCCAGTTTCTTGCTTTGCAGGATCTGATCAACAACCTGCAGGATGGTGAAGATCCATTCGTAAAGGATCCAGTTCTGATGGGTGAATTTTATGTTGAAAAAGATAAGAACGAAGAAAACTGGATTCAGATTGGATCTTCCCCTTACTACTACCTGGCTCTGCCCCAAAGCAGCATTCCCCGAATCAATCTGGACAGCCATGTGTGGAAGCAGTTTTTGATCAGCGCGATTGAGCATTACTTCTCTCTTGGCGTGAGCGGCTTCTGCGTGACTGACTATAACAATCTCTATGTGAACGATGACCAGAAAGATGCCGACTTTATGAAGTGGTTTGATACCATCTGTAAAGAACGCAAACCGGACTGTATCAATGTCTTCCAGTATTCGAGCTGGAATGATCCGATGGGGGAAATCCCAGCCTATGCAGCGGATAGTGCTTCTGCTGGTGCTGAAGGGATGATCGCAAAAGCCGTAACCGGTGCAATCACGGCCAAAGATCTTGGCAACTACTTTGAATCCAATACGAATAAGACGCAGAATATGACGGCGTATTTCCTGAATAATGATGATGGTTCGCTCGATCTGCTCAAATCCGATAATCGCATTGCCCAGTATAAAATGGCCATGGCTCTTGAACTGATGCTCAATGGTCAGGTTTTCGTGACCGCCGGCGATGAACTGGGTCTTACTTCTGATCAGGCAGATCTGATTGTGGATGCCATCGCCTCCGCACCGGCCGCTGCTGAAGATTACTCGGCAAGCGGAGATCTGACGGGTGCGGAAATGACTGGTCAGGAAGGAACTCCAGCGGCTGAAGTGAACCTTGAATTTGGAAATCTTGCCCAGCAGAAAGAAGATGGCAGTTCCATTCTCAATTTTGTTATGCAGGCAATTGCTCTGCGGGATTCTTATCGTTCCATTACGGAAGCTCCGACTACTGTTTCCCAGGAGCTTTCGACCGATACAGTTCTGGTCATTGACCGGAAATCCGAAACTTCGGAAACTGTTCTGGTCTTCAACTTATCCGACAGCTCACAGAGTGTCGACCTGTCTGCCATGCAGATTTCTGGTCTGCCGGCTGAACTGGGCGGGGTGCTGTTAACCGGTACGCAGGATGTTGTTGTTGAAGGACAGACCCTGACTCTGCCGGCCTATTCAATGGCTTTGCTGAAGTAAATGAAGAAGAGGCGCGTTTTTCTTTAGAATTCCAAAAAATCCTTCAGAAACTGACAGATTGAGATTTCTGTCAGTTTCCAGGCGCCTAAGAAGTAAAATAATAACGATCATTTATAGGCCGGAAAACTGACAGGGATCAGTATGGCTTATAGACATGGGACTTTTGATCGCCCATCATAAGAAAAGATAAGCAGAAAACCGGGGATCAGGGGTGGTCAGACGGTTTTCAGAGAGGGGAAACAATGATTTTTTTTCGCAACGATTATGGAGAAGGCTGTATTGAACCGATCATGAAACTTCTCCAGCAGGCCAATGATGAGTCCAATCCCGGCTATGGAGAAGACAAATATTCACAACGGGCCAGGGAACTGATCCAGTCCAAGCTTCCAGATGTTCCATCTGACATTCATTTTATTGTATCGGGAACGCTGACCAATGTCGTGATGATGCGCCATGTTCTGCGCCCGTACCAGTGCGTTCTGTGCACGGATTCCTCCCATATCGTCCAGCATGAAGCGGGGGCGATTGAGCAGACAGGACATAAGATCATTCAGATTCCAAACAGCAGCGGCAAAATTTCGGCTGTTTCTTTGTCTAAAACAATCAACAAGCTGAATTCTGATGAACATTTTCTGATGGAACCAAAACTGGTCTATCTGTCCAATGCTACGGAATTTGGAACGGTTTATACCCGTGAAGAACTCGAAGAGATTTCCAGAATCTGTAAAGAAAACCACATGTACCTCATGATTGATGGGGCAAGAATCGGACAGGCGCTGATGAGCGGCATTGATTATACACTCAATGACATTGCCAAGTGGGCTGACTTATTCTGGATTGGCGGTACCAAAAACGGTGCCCTCTTTGGTGAAGCGGTGGTCATCACCAACAACGATCTGAAGCCATATTTCCGTCATGTACAGAAACAGAGCGGTGCCATTCTGGCCAAAGGCTGGCTGATTGCCATGCAGTTTATTGGCCTGTTTGAAAATGATAGCTTTTATCAGTGTGCCAAATATTCCAATGAGCTGGCTTCTATCATTCAAAATGAGATCATCCGTCTTGGATATCCATTGTTCATGAAGTCAACGACCAACCAGATCTTCCTGGTTCTGAACCAGGTTCAGTATGAGTACCTCAAAGACAAAGTCGACTTTGAAATCTGGACGTACTGGGATGAGAATGTCATCATCCGTCTAGTGACCAGCTGGCATACTTCAAAAACTGCGGTTTCGACTCTTTGTCAATATCTTCAGCTTGCGATGGATGCCTCCAAAGCTGCTGAAGCTCAGACAGAAAAAGAAGAGGAAGAAACCGAAAATACAGAAGAAACACCAGTATAGTCTGTGGTCTGGCTGGGCTTGCCCCATAAGCCCTCGATAACTCCTTATGGTGCTTTTTCCCAACTTTGAAATCACAAGTAAGGCCAGATTCTGATCAGAAAGCTGAAAGGAATCTGGCCTTTTGGCGTAGGTAGATTGTAAAAAATGTCCGGTCAACAAAAAAGCAGCCCGATCGAATATTCGTCAGACTGCCTGATTTGTTTTGTGTGGGTGTAAAGGTTTGCTTGGTTGCGCGCTTGCAGATTGGCAAAACTATTGCTGGTAAGCAAGAGTCTATCTGTTTACCAGTTGAGGTCGGCATCTTCATGTTCCAGAACAGGATCATAAGACAGATTGGTCAGATCCGTCCAGCCCATGACACCATGGTGCTTGACCTGCGCCTTGTGACCCCAGACATTGACCAGATGGACGGTCTGTCCGGCGATCAGCGGCAGTTCATAGTTGGTATAGTTTGAGGCTTTGCCATCAATCAGGAATTCATTATCGACCCAGATCCTGCGGTGCAGGTGAGGGGAATAGACCAGGGACTGGTTTTCGCCCTTTTCAAGAAGTTCAACATCTCCCTGAGAGAAGTTGATATAAAACGAATACTGATTTTCAGGTCTGGTGGTATGGAGGGCTCTGACTTTCGGCAGCAGATCGGTGTTCACAAACCGAAGGGTATTGTGCGAAAGAATCAGCGCATTGAGCTGCCCGGCTTTTTTGACCACATTTCCCCCGTCAATGGAAATAATATTCTTTTCCCTGTTCAGTTTCGGGTTAAAGCTGGGATAAAGAACGCAGTATTCGCTGACGGGCATATGGCCCACAATGACTGGTCTGGAAAAGTGAACATCTTCCTGATCGAACTGAAAGCGAGTCATGATATCCCGAAAGTCATCCGCAAATGTCTGCTCATTGGCTATTCCTGAGTGAGCCAGAATATAGTCTGGCGTATCAATCACATGAGGAAGATCATTGAGAAAGGACAACTCTTTGAGATAGCGTTTGCGCAGCTCGTAACAGAGAGCATCCATGTCGGTCTCTTCAGTTAAAGCGGGAAGACCGGCCTGGGCGATCATTTCATGAATCAGAGAGTGCTTTCTGTTGAGCAGGACTTGTTTGAGGAAGTCGAGCCGATAAGAAAACAGAACGTTTTTGGCAACAAAATCACAGTTGCCCATCATTGGATAAACAAAACCAGCATCCATCTGCTTCATGATAAAGTGCAGGGTAGCCAGCGACTGGTCGCCTTTTTCAACTAAATCACCCAGCAGGATCAGACGATCCTTGCCGGGTTTATAGTCAACTTTTTTCAGGAGCTTCTGATATGTTTTCAACGCTCCATGAATATCAGAAATAACAATTGTACGGCCTTGAAAACGGCCAATTTTTTGAATCACAGGTTTACGGTTCATTTTAAAAGAAACCTCAGAAAGGTATCCGCCAAAGCTTCCCATTGCGCTTCGCAGTGTTCTCCTTCTGGCTGGACATCAAACTGGAGTTTGATTCCTTTTTTCAGAAGAATATTGGCCAGCGTTGTCAGTACACGGGTTTCCTGAATGAATTCATGGCCCGTATTGCCTTCTCTTGCGCCCCAGGAAAGATAGAGGCTGCCTGGCAGCTTCACATGGGCTCTTGCTGAATGGTACAGCAAAGAAGACTGACTGGGAAGAACATAAGGGGACAGGGCAGCTGCCTTGGAAAAGACATGGCTGTAAGCATAAAGAGCATAGATGGCCATCAGGCCGCCGCAGCTAGAGCCGCCAATCCAGGTTTTGCTTCGCTCCGGACGCGTTGGAAAATGGGTATCGACGTAAGGCTTGAGCGTCTGGACGATAAAGTCCATCGTCTGTCGGCCTTTGCCCTCGAAAGCGCCATCATATTCTGGATCGTAAAAAGGGTACGGGGCGTATTCACTTAACCGTTCGTTGCCTTCATGGGTGCATTCCAGACCGACAACCATGATCTCCTGAGGCAATCGGTATAAGGGATTGAGCAGCCGCCAGCTGCGGCCATAGGTTGCATCTTCATCAAAGAAGAGGTTATGGCCATCAAACATATAGAGCACAGGATATCGGTTCTGACTGGAAATATAGTCATCGGGCAAATACATGTGAATCATCACATTGCGATGAAGCTGATCGGAATACAGATCAAACTTGGTGATCAAAACTGAATCTCCAGGATCTGTTTTTAGAAGAATGCGTTGAATTAATACTTCGCAAAAGAATCCCGATAGAATTCATCGCGTCGTTCCGGGGAGGTGAAGCGGGCTTTGATGGTGACATCGCCCATTGCGCTCGCAAAAGCGGGTGGCAGAACTTCAACTCCAATCAGTTCACTGGAATATTTATCCATTAAGAACTCAACGGAGTTGCGATAATTCACACCTGTCCGGCGGCCGACAAATCCGGCCGAGTATTTTGCCTTTTCATGAACTGGACATTTCTGTTCCAGCAGTACCTGTGCCCATAAACTGTAAATATCTTCATCAAAGGAGTAGTTGATCAGATCTGGACAGAATCCTCCAGGTGGTCTGAAATTCATTTCCAGAGCGACCAGATCTCCCTTGTGACCAAGACCTGGCTGGTCTTCGGTCAGTTCAAAATATTCTCCATGGAAGAAACGGTTGCGGATGCCAAAAGCCTGGATAACCTGGTTGGCAATCTGCTGACGTTCAGGGGAAATTTCAAAGTTGTAGTAGGTTCCAATGGAATCGTGATTCTGGACAGAATCCATGCAGTTGGAAACATAGTTCATTCCGCTTAAGAAACGGATCCTGCCTTCGCCATCGGCAAGACCATCAAGCGTTGTGACATTTCCTTTGATGAATTTTTCCAGAATCATCTGCAGGCCGATCTGTTCGGCTTCATGCCAGTAGCGATCCATTTCCTGCTCATCATGGATGTGCCAGGTATAGCTTGCGCCTACGCCGACATCCGGTTTTAAAACAAGATTCCAGCCATTCTCCCTGGCAAATGCTTTTGCTTCTTCAAGAGAGTGCGGCAGGCAATAGGGGGCCACTTTCAATCCGGCTTTTTCATAGTAGGACTTCATGGCGGATTTGGACTGGAATTCCTGAATCTGTTTCAGTGAGAAACCACTGGCCAGATGGAAATCGTCGCGAAGTCTGGCATCCAGGTCGAGCCAGGCTTCATTGTTGGATTCGATCCAGTCCGGTTTGCCGTATTTGAAGGCGAAATAGGCGACAGCTTTATACACTTCATCGTAGTTGTGGAACGAAGACACTTTGTAACATTCGTCGATGTTTCGTTTTAGTTCCGGATGAAGATTGTCGTAATCAGTATCAATGACTGCAAGGACTCTGGCACCCATTCTCTTCAGCCCCCGGCAGAACATCCAGTAACTTTCTGGATAGTTTGGGGAGATGAAAACAAAATTCTCCATTCAGTACACCTTTCTTTGTATTCTTATCTTTCTTCTTATCAAATCAATCAAGATTGATTCCAAAATTCACTGCTTCCTGTTTCTGGCCGAAAACAGGAAGTCTTTTACTTTTCACGTATGGCTTCAAGTTCCTGCAGCTTTGCGTGATAAATGGCCAGAATAGTTTTGCCATCACGAATCTCGCCGCCAGCAATCTTCTGGTACGCTTCTTCGAGATCCATCCAGACCAGCGTGATATCTTCTGTATCATCCATGGCCAGACGGTGTTCTGCCTTGGAAACACCATGCGCCTGATAGACATAAATGACTTCCGAATCGTAGCCTGGAGTTGGCCAGAAGGCTGTGATCAGCGATAAAGATTCGGCTTTGCAGCCGGTTTCTTCATTCAGCTCACGATTGGCAGTGACCATTGGATCTTCACCGGCATCAATCGTTCCCGCCGGGATTTCCAGAGTCTGCACATTGCCGATCCCAGCCCGGGTCTGCCTGACAAGCAAAATCTTGTGATCCACAATCACACTGATGGCAGCCCCCCCGGGATGAATGACCAGGTCGCGCCACATCAGAGCGCCGTTGACCTCCATTTCTTTCTGGACAACGGAAAAAATCTTGCCATCAAAAATTTCTTTGGTACTCATATCCACCTCCGTATCAAATCAATGGGATCTGCCTTTTCTGCCTTTTTGCTGTGGGAGTTTTCTAGTCTGAAAATTGAATGCTTTTGTGCTTTCTTTTTTTGCAGTCATTTCTGACTGAATCCCCCGCCCGGGAAAATCGGCAGGATTGATGCGGCAGCAGTTATGCATCAATGCCTTAAAATCATGCATTCTCGCAAAAATGCCTGAAAAGTATATTTCAAGAATACAAAAATGCCAGTCAAAAAAAAGAAAAAATTCAGTTTGCAAACAAATCAGACGCAAAAAAGAGAAAAGACAGTCCATAAAAACAGCCAGATGAGCTTTTAAGCCAGTCTGGTTTTCTTGCTAGTCAACCGAATTGAGAAATGCCTGGGTAATGGCATTGGCAATCCGGGTCTGGAACTTGGTATCCGAGAGCTTGGAATAGTCGGTCGGATTTGTGATATAGCCAACCTGAAGCAGAATCGAAGGAATCGAAGTGTCTTTCAGGATGGCAAAGGAATCGTAGTGATCTGTATCAATTCCTTCAAAGCGTGAATAGCTGGTCGCCTGAATCTGATCTGCAAGCTCCTTTGTCAGATCATCGAGCTGGGGATTATTCGGCTGGGTAAAGATGGAAAAGCCGCGATGCAGGGAAGAGTCCTGGTTCATCGCAAGCGACAGCACATAGTCCGCCTGATCAGCTTTTGCCTGTTCGAGACGTACGGTTTCGCAATTGTCTTCACTTGAACAGGCTGGGACATCGTCGTACCATCGTGAGTATTCCACCTGGTATCCGGCTTTTTCAAGTGCGCTGCCAATGGTGACGGCCAGCTGCATCAGCAGATCTTTTTCAGACTGCTGGTTATCGATGGTGTAGCCGACATCACTGCCCCCGCGGGCCGGATCAATATAAATCAGCGCTTTGGATCTGGAACGGGGTGTTTCCACATCCTCGTTGGTCTGAAGCGGTTCGTCTGGATTGTAGACCGGAACCTTATCTTCTTTGGCCATCGGCTGTCCACCCAGATTGGGTTCAATTACCAGAAGGATGAACAGAGCGGCCAGTAAAAACAGAACAGCACGTTTCATAACGTCTCCTCCTGCTATGGATAAAGACCGAATCGAGGGATCCGGTCACCTAGAATTTTAAACAATCGAAATGCAAGGCGCAAAAAAAGCTCTCTAATTCTGGGAGAATCATGGAAATCTATACTCATCGAAAAACCAGCCCGTTCTGAAAGCGCATAAAATTATGCAAAATCTAAATCGTTGATTTTCGTCCACGCGGGGCTTGAAAATGGTACTCTGAATTCGCGAAGAAAGATCTGCATCAGTCAGCGCTCCAATCCAGCAGTCAGGCTATGCTGGCGGAAAAACCAGAATATCCTGCCAGACAGACTATGGTATTTGTATATCAATAATGAGCAGGCCGTTTGACTGGATTCTTCTTTTACAAAATACCCAAAAGAAATAGACAGAATGGAAACCGGAATGCTTTTCTTTAGGCCGTTTGAAATTTGATCCAGATTCTGCATACAATATTCAAATTGAATTGTTGGGCCTTTAGATTGAAAAATCATACAGATCAATTCATAGGCGAGAAACTCCTGGCCAGAAACCACCCAAAATATTCATTCCGCCTGCCTTCTTTCCAATAAAGAGAAAGAGCCCAGACAGAAAAAAGGGCCAGAAGTTATAGTGCCTGGCAGATCAGAATCAGAAGGCAAAGAAGGAATGGAGAGCCTGCCTGCCAGGAAAGAGCACGGAAAAGCCGGACAGAAATGAATGGACAGAATGTAGCGACAAATCGTACAAAGAGGATTTGACGAATTGAACAGAGATGGAATCCATTGGTGCTGCGAGATTTTATCCATCAAAAAAGAAGGAGGCAGGGACATGGAATTTAATGTATCGCTGGACCAGTTTGAAGGACCATTGGATCTGATGCTTCATCTGGTCCATACCAATAAACTGGATTTATTTGAACTCAAGCTCGATGTTCTTGCCACCCAATACATTGCCTATATCCGTCATGCCCTCAATAAGGGCCTGGATGTGAGCAGTGAATATCTGGTTGAATTTACATCGCTGATGGAATACAAGTCCCGCAAACTTCTGCCCAAAAAGCAGGAAATTGAAATGGATGAAGACTCTTATCAGGAAGATCCGGCCCAGGCAATGGCCAGACGACTGCAGGAATATGAAAAATGCAAACAGGAAGCCGCGATGCTTTCAAAACTTCATGAACTCCGCCAGTCCCAGTTTGACCGGGCTCCGGCCAGCCTGATTGACGAATGGTCGGCCCATCCAGATCCCAGTGTAAAGCTGCATTTAAAAAGTGCTGATTTACAGAAAGCCTTTGAGCGTCTGATGCGCCGTTATGCCATTTTAAAACCCTATGAAACGCAGGTTGAAGTGAAGGAACTGTCCGTGGAAGAGCGGATGGAACAGATTCTAAAGATGGATGTCTTTACGAATACCCCATTTCCATTTGAACAGCTGCTCGAGGATACGAAAACCCTTCATGAAGTCGTCGTGACCTTTCTGGCGATTCTTGAGCTGGTCCATGATGGTCTGGCGGCTGTCTATTGTAGTGAAGAGGAGGAAATATGGATACAGAAAATCTCTTTGAAAAAATCCGACCCATCCTGGAAGGATTGATTTTCACCAGCGGAGAAGAAGGTCTCTCCCTTGTCCAGATTCAGTCGGCTTTTGAAGAATGCACACGTGATGAACTTGGCCAGGCTCTCGAACTTCTTCGAAGAGACTATGTATCTGAATTACGGGGGATTGAGCTGGTCAAATATGGCGGACGTTGGAAATTTGTCGCCAAAGAAAAGGTCTATCCGTATGCCTCACGCCTGTATTCCAAAGCGAAAAGCAGTTCTTTATCCAATGCAGCGATGGAAGTTCTTTCGCTGATTGCGTACCGCCAGCCGATTACCCGCGTTGAAATCGATGAAATTCGCGGCGTATCGAGTGAGCTGATGCTCAAAAAGCTGCAGGCCAGAGATCTGATTGAAACGTGCGGCAATAAAGACACCGTCGGCCGCCCGCTTTTATATCGGGTTTCCAGTGCTTTCTACGATGCTTTTGGGCTCGAAAGCCTGGCTGATCTTCCGGAATGTGATACAGATCCGAAAACGAGTCCGCTTTTTGAACGAGAGGAAGAATCTTCTTCATCCGCTGATGGATCAAATGAGAATGGTGCCCAGTCAGAACAAGATGGCGAACCATTTGAAACTGCTGGCCCTGCCAAAAAGGAACAGGCAGAGAGCAACAAACAAATCAGAGAATAACGAGCAGGCGATCGAAGCCGGGGAATCTGCTGGCCAAGCACTCAATTAGAAATCGTCCCACAGAAAAACCACAGATATTTATACCGCAGACGTCAAAACTTCAGAGATCCAAATTACAGGAAATCAATCAACTCTGCCAAGTTTCTGGATGGATATCCGGCTCAAGCCACTCGATGAAGGGGGTTGGCCAAGAAATCCGTCTTGTCCGGGTTTCTTTTCGGTTTGTTTCTGGCTCTTCTGGTCTAGACAGGTCACAATTTTGCCAGGATAAAGGATAATAGAAGCGCGAGGAAACCAGAGTAGATTCTGGCTTTCCAAAGCGCTGATCGAAATCTGAAGATTAAGTTTTATTTCAAATTTTATTTCGCTGCTGATCTCTGAGAGGTTTTATGCAGAAAGACTGCGAATGGTCAGACCTCTTATTACTGATTCATGGCAGCGCCAATTCTGGATTTCAGGCTTTGTTTTCTGATCGGGAAAATGAGGTCTTAAGCAAAATTAAATCAATCAGACAAATAACAAAAATGGAAAGAGAGGCATGATGATGGAAGAACGTTTACAGAAAGTCATCGCGCAATCTGGAATCTGCTCACGCCGTAAAGCAGAAGAGCTGATTCTGGCTGGAAAAGTGAAAGTCAATGGCAGCACCATTACGACTTTAGGGACCAAGGTCGACAGCCGCGACCGGATCACGGTCAATGGCAAGACCCTGTCCAAAGAAGAAAAAGTCTACTATGTCCTCAATAAGCCAAAAGGTTGTGTCACGACGGTGAAAGATGATAAAGATCGCGACACCGTCATGAACTATGTACCGGCCAATCCCCGTGTGTTCCCGGTCGGACGTCTTGACTACGATACCAGCGGGGTTCTGCTGCTGACCAATGATGGCGAGTTTGCCAATCAGATGATGCACCCGCGCTATCACCTGCCAAAAACGTATGAAATCAACCTGCAGGGCATGTTGACGGAAGACGATGTCAAAAAGCTGCGCAAAGGTTTTACCTATCAGGGAGAAAAATATTCTCCGGCCAAAGTATTCATTAAGAATAAAGACTATGCAAGAGATCGTATGCTGGTGGATCTGACCATTTATGAAGGCCGCAACCATCAGGTCAAAAAAATGATGGAAGCATTAGGCCATGAAGTGCGCAGGCTGAATCGTTCCCGTTTTGGATTTGTAACCGTGGACGATCTGAAACCCGGTCAGGCAAGACGGCTTAAACCATACGATGTTCGTAAATTAGTTGCCATGGCTCAGGAAGAATCCAAGTGAAACAGATTTTTACTGACGAGGAACTCCATGTCGGCAAGATTCTGACGCTCGATGAAAAGACTGCTCATCACCTGTTCCACGTCACCCGCACCACACCAAAAGAGCGCATCCGCATCATTTCCAGAAACGGCCGCGTCTATCATGGCCATGTCCAGGAGCGTCCGCATGTATATGTCAGTGAGGAAACGGACCAGACAAACGATACGCCGCCTGAACTGACTTTATGCGCAGCCTTGATCAAGGCGGACAAATTTGAGTGGATGCTCCAGAAAGCCGCCGAACTGGGCGTTACCCGCATTGTGCCCTTTACCAGTGCAAATACCATCATTGCGCTTGAACCCAAGAAAATTGACAAGAAACTGGCCCGATGGGCCAGCATTCTTGAAGGGGCCTGCCGGCAGTCCAATCGGACCAATCTGGTGACCATTGAAAAGCCAGTCCGCCTGCAGGATCTGAGTCAGTTTCAGTCCGAACTGAATCTCTGTGCCTGGGAAAAAGAAAATGTCAGCCAGCATCTTTGCTGCAGCCTTGACAGGATCGATCATTCAGCAACCTTTGTCATTGGCCCTGAAGGCGGCCTGACGGCTGGCGAAGCGGATTTTCTTGAACAGGAAGGATTTATTCTCTGCTCGCTTGGAAACCGGATTTTAAGAGCTGAAACAGCCGCCTGCTATATGCTGGCCTGTGCAGATTACGCCTGGCATGCCAATCATGGCCTGTGTCAGACAGACCAGAAGCCGGAATCCAGCGAGAATGGAGCTGCATCTTCCAATTAAGATCTCCGTTTTCTTGCCGGATGGACCAAAGGGAAAGGAAGATTTCTTCTTCTGAACTTGTTAATTGACTCGTTTACTTTTGGATGTGTCTTCGTCTTTGCAAAAAAAGGCATCTGGATACCGCTCGTATCCCCATCCTGATCGTTTTTAGGTCAGTGGTGGGGATTTTTCGTTGCTTCTCATGTGAAAATGCGGCAGAGCGTGATAAAACAGTCCTGTATACTCGATTGTTATCACTTTCAGGATGCTGCTCAAAATTATGATCTGTTGTCTTGCCTTCTTTTTCGATAAAATCATCAAAGAGCCAGAACTGTCATCCCTGGAACCAGAATGAATGCATATCTGTTCAACACAGACAGAAAAAACAGCCTGCCTGCTTTTTTCTGTTCGTCTGGGCAGGAAAAGGCCAGACCGGGAAGGAGAGAGAAAAATGAAGAAATTTGAAATTGAAACCCTTGGCTGCAAGGTGAATGAATATGAATCGGCTTTCTACGCTTCCCAGCTTGAAAAAGCCGGATTTGAACGTGCCACAAAAGGGGAGCCGGCTGATGTGCTCATTATCAATACCTGTACTGTGACCAATACTGCCGCGGCCAAATCCCGTCGCCGGATCAATCGGCTTAAACGGGAAAACCCAAATGCTTTTGTCGCTGCCGTGGGCTGTTATACGCAGATGCTTGAGGCTGCAGAGCGTGAAGCTTTGCATGTCGATCTGATTGTTGGTGCTTCGCATAAAGACGAGCTTGCACAAAAAGTTATGGAAGGCATGAATTTGCACACTTCACAGGATCTTGTTGAAGAAAGCCGCGATCTGACGCGTTTTGAGTCGATGCCGATTGGTTTTTTTGAAGGGCAGCACCGTGCATTTTTAAAGATTCAGGATGGATGCAACCAGTATTGTGCCTATTGCCAGATTCCATTGGCCCGCGGCCCGGAAAGAAGCCAGCTGCCACAGGAAGTCGTCAAGAGCGCTCAGATGTTAGCTCAAAACGGCCATCTTGAAATCGTCCTGACTGGCATTCATACCGGCCGCTACCACTTCAGACAGACCAATCTGACCGATCTGCTGAAGATGCTGCTGGAAAACACACCGGAAGATGTGTGCTATCGGTTATCCAGTATTGAGATTACTGAAGTCAGCGATGAGCTGCTTGATCTGATGGAGAAAAATCCCCGGATCCTGCCGCACCTTCATATTCCGATTCAGGCCGGCGATGACAGGACTTTAGCGCGTATGAAACGTCCGTATACTGTTGCCCAGTTTGAAAAACGGCTGGAAGACATCCGAAAACGCATTCCTGATATCTCGATTTCGACCGATGTCATTACCGGCTTTGTCGGCGAAACGGATGATGAATTTGAGACGACAAAGAAAACGCTGTCTGAGTGCAGGTTTTCTTTTCTGCATGTGTTCCCTTATTCGAGAAGAAAGGGAACAGCAGCGGATAAAATGAGCGGATTTGTCGATGGCAATACGGCCAAGGCGCGTACTGATGCTTTACTGGCTCTTTCCAGAGAGCTGCGCCATCAGGACATGGCCCGCTTTGAGAGAAGTCAGATGCTGATTGAGCGCGAGGAGCCCGGTCATGAAAACTGGTACATTGGCTACACAAGCCAATACCATCCAGCCCGGATTTATTCCCCGACTCCCCTTAGCGGCCGAATCAATGTTAGAATGACGGAAAGTGCACAGGAACGATATACAGTCGTTGCAGAGGATCAAGATGAGATTATCAAAAATGTTTAAGAATGTTCCGACTACCAATATTCAGGGACTTTCTTTTGATTCCCGGAAAATAAAACCCGGTGATATGTATTTCTGTATGCCCGGGCTTACCTTTGACGGGCATGATTTTATCGATCAGGCCATCGATAAAGGAGCGATCGCGATCGTTCATTCTAAACCGGTTGAGCACCCAAGGGGCGGAGCGGTGTATATCAAAGTGGATGATACTGTCGATGCTCTCAATCAGGCAGCCCGAATCTTCTATAACCGACCATCGGACCAGCTGCTGATGTATGGGATTACGGGAACGAATGGTAAAAGTACAGTAGCCAATATTATCCGTCACTTTGAGCAGCCCGAAACGCCATGCGGCTATATTGGCACGATTGCGATTGCCTATGGAAACTGCACATTTGCTCCAGATCTTACCACACCCGATACCGTGTTCTTGCAGAAGACCCTGCGCAATATGGTGGATGCCGGCATGCAAGCCTGCGCCATGGAAGTCTCCAGCCATGGCCTTGCCCAGAAACGGGTCGAAGGCATTGATTTTGATTGCGCGGTTTTTACCAACTTTACCTATGACCACCTTGATTTCCATGGCACCATGGAAAATTACTTTGAAGCCAAATCCCGTCTGTTTGCAAAACGTGTCAAAACAGATGGTGTATCCGTTCTGAATGCGGATGACCCAAAATACCAGGAACTCGCTTCTCTTTCTGCGGCTCGCACAGTCAGCTACTCGACCAAACAGGAAGCCGATTACCGGGCAATTAATATCAAGATGGATCAGGGATCCATTTCTTTTGATCTGGTCTATGGAACCAAAACCTATCCAGTGATTTCCAATCTGGTTGGTGAATTCAACTTATATAACCTGTTAGCTGCCATTGCGGCGGTTCATGAAACCAGCTCTCAGCCTTTAGAAGAAATCATTGCCAAAGCCAAGACGATTCCGCAGGTTCCAGGCCGTATGGAACAGATTCATGAAGGCCAGAACTTCAATGTCATTGTTGACTTTGCCCACACTCCAGATGGCATGGAAAAGATGTTCAAATTTGGCCGCATGATTACCAAACCAGGCGGTCAGCTGATCGCTGTTTTTGGATCCGCTGGTAAGCGCGATAAACCAAAACGGAAAGTCTTTGGCGAACTGGCTGAACGCTATTGCGATCAGGTCTACCTGACTGAAGATGATCCGCGCGACGAAAATCCGCAGGACATTGCCCATGAAATCCGTTCGGGGATGAGCACCGTTCGTTCGGTCTTTGTTCCAGAACGCTATGAAGCCATCCGCCAGGCGATTGAATCAGCCAATGAAGGCGATACGGTTCTGCTGCTGGGAAAAGGCGATGAAACCTTCATGTATCATGAAGAAGGCCGGGTTCCCTGGATGGGCGACAATACAGCAGCCAGAGAATGTCTGGACCGTATTCTCAAACCAGAAGACCACCATACATCTTCGGCTTCTTGAACTATTTCTTGAAGTCATGCTGTCGGAGTCAGGTATACGGGAGATTAAAAAAGAAGTCACCTTCTCGGCCATTGAATGACCGAGGATCCTTGCCCAGCAGTCCTGAATCCACGCTGCCTGCGCTTTGATTTTTCTGATGAAAAACGAAGTCAGGCAGCTTTTTCTTTGAAAAAAGGACAGATCAGAGGGCATGGTCATTGAATTTATGATCAGTTGTCCTAAATATGTGGTATAAGAATATTTCTGGAGCATTTTCTTTGGATGGCTTCAGCTTTTGAGTAATTTGTTTTTGTAAGACTGGAAATATCCATCAAGGAGGGATACTCATGGATCGCAAACCAGATCCCGGCCAAGCATCAAGCAGTAAACGGCCGCTCAAAAAGCTCTATATTCTCAGCGGCGCTGCAACAGTCAAGAAAACGGGTGTCTGTGAACAGCTGAAAACAACGCTGGCCAATTCGGTCTATCTTGACGGAAAGTGGTGCTGGAATGCCCACCCCATGGTGGATACGGTTGAAACCCGGTATATGGTTTTGCAGAATATCTGTTTTCTGCTCAACCAGTTTCTGGTCTGTTCAGCCTATGACAATATCGTTTTTGGCTGGGAGTTTGACCAGACGCATACCATTGAAAGCATACTGGGTTCACTCGATAAGCAGGACTGCACGATCCGGCTGATTCATTTAGAAGAAAACAAACAGGTTCTGGCAAGTCCGGCTGCCTCAAAGCAGGAGGATAAAGGTCAGTCTGCTTTTCCTTTCAATGGTTTTTCAGATCCTGATATCCTGCAGGTGATCAGCCTGGATGTTGCCACGATGGATGTCAGTCAGATCGTCCAGCAGATTTTGCAGACGCCTGATCCAGCCTGAATTGAACAGGACTGGATTTTTTAAGGATTATTGTCTAGAATGAGTAACGGTCGCTTTGGGATTTTTTTTGCAAGAGCAGGTCTTGGCAAGAAAATAAATTTGACCCTTGGATTTTTGACTGGCCCAAAAGTGCTTTTGGAACGCTGAATTTTGAAGAAAACCTGCCAGATTCAGACTGTAAATCACTATAAATGCCTGCTCAAAACAGGAATAGAGCGAAAAGTGTCTGCTTGGCCTGTGAAAATCACTTTTTTTTGGATAGAGAGTTGAAATCCTGAGCATGATCAATATAATAGGTATTGTTAATTCGGGAAGGGGGGTTGTAGTATGCCAAAAGTAGTCTTGAAAGAAAATGAACAGCTTGATGATGCACTTCGCAGATTCAAACGTCAGGTTTCACGCAACGGTACCCTTGCTGAGGCTCGTAAAAGAGAATTCTATGTAAAGCCGGGCGTAAAGAAAAAACTGAAATCTGAAGCTGCCCGTAAAGCTAGAAGAGGAAAATAATCTGCTTAACGCAGATTTTTTTTTGCCAGATTTTCGGCTTCCTCCTCCTGATCAGCAAATTAGAATGACCAGACGCTTCATCTTTTCCATCGTACGCCATTGCGGCTAAGATAGAAAGGAACCCTGGCCGATTCTGTTCAATACCATTCGATAGAAATAGATAGACAATCTTCAAAGATAAACTCACGACAGAGACAGTGAAAGGATGAGAAAGAGTGGAATTTTTTCTGGATTGCAGTGAACTTCCATACGAAGTTCTGACCGCTCTTCCTGGCTTTCAGGATGAGCATTTTAAAGTCATTGAAAAGAAGTATCCCGTCCAGCTGTATTTAAGATCTTCGGATCTGCGCCTTGTGTGTGACAGCGAAGCGGTATTTCATAAAGTAGAAAATGTTCTGGATGGCATGGTGCAGGCCATTGCTGCCAATGGAGGCATTGAAAACAGCGAAGTTGAACGATTGTGCCTGGTGGCTGCCAAAGGACAGAATGCAGCAGCAGACTATACTGGTGAGGATCCCGTTGTCCGTACCCGGAATGGCAAGATGATTTATCCAAAAACCGAAAACCAGAAACGGCTGGTCGATTCTTTTCGGAATTCGAAGATCACGTTTGCTTCTGGTGTAGCCGGAACGGGTAAAACCTATCTTGCGGTCGCTTATGCGGTTGACCAGCTCAAAAAGGAGAAGATCAGCAAGATCATCCTGACTAGACCTGCGGTTGAAGCCGGCGAGTCTTTAGGTTTTCTGCCGGGCGATATGAAAGAGAAGGTCGATCCGTATTTAAGGCCGCTCTACGATGCACTCAATGAGATGCTTGGGCAGGAGACGGTGGAACGTTATCAGGAAAAAGAAATCATTGAAATTGCGCCCCTGGCCTTTATGCGCGGGCGTACACTCAATGATGCCGTTGTCATTCTTGATGAAGCGCAGAATACAACCAAATCGCAGATGAAGATGTTTCTGACCCGGATGGGTAAAAACTGCCGCATGATCATCAATGGGGATATTTCCCAGATCGACCTGATTCGCAAAGCGGATTCTGGCCTGATTCATGCCTGCTCCATTTTGCAGGGCATTGAGGGGATTGCCATTCAGTATCTCGACCAGAGCGACGTTGTTCGAAATCCTCTGGTTCAAAAAATTATCGAACGTTATGAGCAGGCCGAAAATTAAGCCTGCTTTTTTGCGCAGGATGAAAATCTGATCTTGAAAACTCTGACTTTCTTTCATTTCGGTGACCGTTGCTTATAAATCCGTTTATGATGAAAGAGAATCGTATGACTCACAACTCACGAACCCGAGTAGAAAACTCGCGTAGGAAAGAGGATGAACGTATGTCAGAAACTACGAATATTCAAGGCGGAATCATGGTCTGCCATCCACCGCTGATTTTACCGAACATCGGCCGCGGGGAAGAAAAGAAAATCGCTGAAATCATAACTGCCTACAAACAGGCAGCAGATGAAATCCGAAAAATGGATCCAGACACCATCGTGATTATCTCTCCCCATGCCCCAAGCTACATGGACTATATCCAGCTGTCCAAACCAGCGGTATCCAAAGGAAACATGGCTCAGTTTCGAGATCCGATGGACGCATTCGTGATTCATAACGACACCGAACTGGTCGATGAAATGGAAAAACTCGCTAAGGCTGAGGATTTTCCAATGGGAACGCTCGGTGTTCAGAATGGCGATCTTGATCATGGAACGATGGTCCCACTCTACTTTATCCAGGATCTGATCCAGGACAAAAAAGTTGTCCGCATGGGCATTGGTGGTCTGAGCAATCTCGATCACTACCATGCTGGAAAGATCCTGGCCAAAGCCGCCAATAAACTTGGCCGGAAAGTGGCCATCATTGCTTCAGGTGACCTGTCTCATTGCCAGAAAGCAGACAGCAGCTATGGCTATAAGCCCTGCGGCCCGGCCTATGACAAAGAAATCATGGAAATCATGGGCAATGGCGACTTTTTGAAGCTGGTCGAAATGCCAGAAAAAGAAGCGGAAGAGGCAATGGTCTGCGGACACAAACCATTCTGTGTCATGGCAGGCAGTTTTGATGGACTCAAACCAGAGTCCAAAGCCCTGGCTCACAGTGCAGAATTTGGTGTTGGCTATGGCATTGCCACCTATACCGATTTAAAAGAAGATCCTTCCCGTCATTTCTATGAAAAAGCCAGTGCTGACAAGAAAGCGGCCTGGCAAAAAAGGCTGGCCAAAGAAGATCCATATATTCAGCTGGCCCGCAATACGATCAACACCTACATTCAGCAGGGCATGATGCCGCCACTTCCCGATACGCTTCCCAAAGAATTGTATTCGACGCAGGCCGGCGCCTTTGTCTCCTTGCATGAAGATGGCCAGCTGCGCGGCTGTATTGGCACAACCGCGCCAACCCAGAAAAATCTGGGCCGCGAGATTCAGATGAATGCCATCTCCGCCTGCTCTCGTGATCCCCGCTTTTATCCGATACGCCCCGATGAACTTGACAAGCTGGAAATCAGTGTGGATGTGCTCAAAAAACCAGAACTTTGCACGCTTGAAGATCTCGACCCAAAACGCTATGGTGTCATTGTTTCCAAAAACGGAAAACGCGGCTTGTTGCTTCCACATCTCGATGGCGTCGACACCGTTGAACAACAGGTTTCCATCGCAAAGCAGAAAGCCGGCCTGAAAGCCGATGAGGCAGGCTGCAGCTATGAGCGCTTTGAGGTGATTCGCCATGAAGTGTGAAGTCTGCTTTCGGCATTGTGACCTGAACGAAGGGCAGATTGGCTTCTGTAAAGGACGGATCAATCAGGATGGCCGGATCGTTGCCCGCAACTATGGCAAAATCACCAGCGCGGCTCTTGATCCGATTGAAAAAAAGCCGTTAATTGATTTTTATCCGGGCAGTATGATTTTGTCGGTGGGCAGCTATGGCTGCTCCCTTCGCTGCCCATTCTGCCAGAACCACGAAATCTCGCAGGTCGATCTCGATTCTCGCTGCGAAGACATTACGCCCCAACAGTTAGCCGACCGGGCGCGGGAGCTGGTCCCCTATGGCAATATCGGCGTGGCTTATACCTACAATGAACCAATGGTGGGCTATGAATTTATTCGGGATTGCGCAAAACTCGTTCATGAAAAAGGGTTGAAAAATGTCGTTGTCACCAGCGGCAATGCCTCGATCAAGACACTCGAAGAAATTCTTCCCTATGTCGATGCACTCAATGTCGACCTGAAAGGATTTACGCCCGAATACTACAAGTATGTGGGCGGGGATCTGAAGACAACCAAGGACTTCATCGCCCGAGCGGCAAAAGACGCTCATGTCGAAGTGACAACCTTGATTGTTCCCGGAAAAAATGACTCGCCCGAAGAAATGGATGCCATGGCTTCGTGGCTTGCTTCCATTTCGCCTGATATTGTTCTGCATCTGAGCCGGTATTTTCCGCGCTATTACGAAACTACGCCGGCCACACCGGTTGAAACGCTTCAAAACTTACAGAAGATCGCCCAAAAGCATCTAAAAAAAGTCGTCCTGGGCAATGTCTGATCTCAGGTCAGCTGTTTTCATCCTGAAAACAGCCACTGGATTGGATTTATTCCATAGGCATTGCCGACCTTGCCGAGGCCAGATCCTTCTTGAACCACCCGTACAAAAGCGGACTTTCGCCTGAATACGAAAGTCCGCTTTTCGTGTGCTGATTTGTCTGTCGTGCTTCGTGCTGATAGCCGAAAAGCTGATACATAAGATTAGACAACAGACTCAGGTCTTGAATCAATCTGAGAGTCGAAAGGTTCTGGATTGGTGCTTGTTTCTTCTCCTTTGGATTCCAGAGCTGCATGGCCTGCAGCGTTGGGGGCAGCCTGCAAAACCTGGGAAGCCGTCAGTTCCAGAAAACTGGCCATTGTCCATTGCGACCATTTAATCAAAAGCAGCTGTCTTGCATGATCATCTGTTTTCAGCAGGTGAAACAACCGGCCAAGGGAGGCATCATAAAAGTCTTCTTCTCTTTGGACAAACCAGTCATGAACGAAGTTAAACCGGTCTTCTTCCAGGCCCAGCCAGTCGACATCCTGCAAAAGATTTGGATTATCCGCTTTCCAGAAGGGACAGGAAAGCTCGACATTGGCTTTGGATGAAAAAGACAGGTCTTTGGTCTTTGGACAATAGAGATCCTCGAAAAATGATGGGAAAGGATCCTGCCAGGGCAGGCAGATCTGATAGTTTCCATAAATCGGGATGGCTGGCGTTTTGAGATCAATGCGAAAATCAAAGAGCAGCAGCTGCGTATTGACTTCGAGCCAGCAGGGCGAGCGCAGGGAAGCCAGATCAAATTCAAGGGCGTAATTGTCGAAGTGGACTTTGAGCATTCGTTCGAGCAGTCCAGGCTCCAGCGTGACCATGGAAGCCAGAAAGAATGGATCATTCAGACAGAGCCGGTCAATGGCTTTTTCGACACAGTCTTTGGCTTTTGCCAGCAAGTCTTTTGCCAGCCTGGTGCTTTGGGCCAGCTGATCCAGATCAACAGTCGTATTGAAAAGGGCCGGCAGATAAGAAGTCAGGCAAAGAGAACTGGCTGGCAGCGATTCGAAAACATCCATGGCCAAAAGCTGCATTCCCAAACAGGCGGATGGGGCGGGAGATGGTTTAGGCCAGTCAGGCAGCCTCTGATCGGTTTTGACAGGTGTAAAGCGGGAAGATAAGGATTGGGCATGGTACATGATTTTCTCTCCTTCGGGTCGTTTTGGTGGCGGGATTCAGGCAGGCCCAACGACCCACGAATTGGCTTGTCTGAACCAGAAGAAGATTCATTGACAGAAGATCTTCGTTGCGGGCAGACACTTGGATATACGCAAAAGCAAGACAACTCTCCAGACAAATTCGTTTTTAAAAGGAAAGACAAGGAAAAAGGATGAGGATTGACTGCGCTGGGGCCTGGGCATGCCTGGATATCTTTTTCGGTGAACAGAGAACAGGCAATTTTGATGCACCTTTTTAAACCGATTTTTCATTTTTTCTCGACAAAGGCAAAAGACCGGGGACCAAAACTGTTTGTTTCTGGCAGAACGACTGGAAAATGTGGGAGAATCCATGGAGAACTCCTGGTGTTTTCCAAGCCTAAAGTTACCAGCCAGGATCTTGAGCTATATCCTGAATACTAGGAAAAAGTATCTTTTTCCGGTTATAAAAAATTGCAGAATTTGTTGAAGAGGGATAGAAATCAGAAAATCAAAGAAGAGTAGAAATAATGATTGCATAAAGGAGAATGACTCAATGAAGCAAGCATCCACAACCCCAAGACCCGCGAGGGATAAAAAAGCAGCCTGACCGGGCGAAGGTCAGGCTGCAAAAGAAAAGAATTCTGATTTGGTCAATTGAAAATCAGTTAAGAGTGCCTCGGGACAGGCGTGGCTGTTCAACTCCAATCTGGAAAGCAGCGCGTCTTTTTTCTAAAGGCATCATGGTTGTAATCTCGTCATGGTCATACCCCACGGCCATGTTGCGGCGGCTGAGAAGAATCGGGCGTTTCAGAACAGAAGGGTTTTTCTGAATGAAATGCGTCAGATCGTTAACGGACATGTCATCAATGACTTCCTTTAAGGAAGCATAAGCTTTAGAACGGGTGGAAAGAATGTCCTCAGTTCCATTTTCACAGCGGGCGAGAAGATATTTGACTTCCTGCTCAGAAAGCTCATTGTTGAAAATGTTCTTTTCTACGAAATCAATATGATTATCTTCCAGCCATTTCTTGGCTTTTCGACAATTTGCACAGCCAGGGGAGGTATAGAACAATACCGATGCGTTCATTGGGATCTCCTTTTATTGTTCAGATCACAAATACTCGATCTTTAGAACGCCTTAATCCTACTCGTATCCAACCGAAATGCAATAAGTATTTTTTAATTTTGCATTTTTGATCGGATTCTGATACTTTATAAAGATTCTCTGGATTCTAAGACTGTTGCGATCTTCTTTATTTATATTCGGATTGATCCAAAGGTAAAGAGAAAGTTTCACAAGCGTTTTCATTGTTATTTGTTTGATGCATACAAAATGCAATCGAACCGGCTCTTTGTATGAAATCGGGCAGTTTATGAATTCAGAAATCGCTGTTGAAAGAGCTTTAGGAAAACAGATTGGAGTCATTTCCAGGAAAATGAGCGACTTTTTTCCTTCAAACTGCCTTGAAACAAAAAACGTGCTATATTGATGAAGTTAAAACTTGAAAGGTGAAATTATGGGAAGACATTTTGAGGTGCGTGCAGCAGCTATGGCCAAAACTGCCGCCGCCAAAGCCAAGGTATATTCCAGATATTCCAAGGAAATTTTAGTGGCCGCAAAAAGTGGCGTTCCAGACCCGGATATGAACCAGGCCCTGAAAAAAGCCATTGCCAGAGCAAAAGCCAACTCTGTCCCCAGTGAT
This sequence comes from Allobaculum sp. JKK-2023, assembly GCF_034745455.1. NCBI lineage: Bacteria > Bacillati > Bacillota > Erysipelotrichia > Erysipelotrichales > Erysipelotrichaceae > Allobaculum > Allobaculum sp. JKK-2023. The sequence goes on from NZ_JAYERV010000003.1 coordinate 3,534,937, forward strand.
GTCATCAAACGCGCCATCGATAAGGCAAAATCCTCTGCAGACGAAAGCTTCTCCGAAGCCCGCTATGAAGGATTTGGTGCTGGTGCCGGATCAACAATCATCATTGACTGCCTGACTGACAACGCAAACCGTACAATCGCGAACCTGCGTTCCTGCTTCAATAAATCTCATTCCAAAATGGGAGTCAATGGTTCTGTATCCTTCGGATACGAAGATCTTGGTGTCATTGTTGTACCTTTTACTGACGAAGACGCAATGATGGAAGCCATGTTAGAGCATGACATCGACCTGCGCGATACCGAAGTGGAAGATGGCTACATGACCGTAACCGTAGATCCAACTCAGCTCGATGAAGCGAAAGAAGCCGTTGACGAACTGATTCCAGACGTAAAATATGAAGTCCTCGAACGTCGTATGGTTCCAAATGAAACCGTAACGCTCGAAGGTGAAGATCTTGAACTGTTCAAACGTCTGCTTACATTACTGGACGATGTTGACGATGTACAGAACGTTTATCACAACGTAGATAACATCTAAGACCGCCAATTCTGACTTGATTGATTTGATCGATTTGATATAACTTCAAAATAGTGAGGCTGCCCGCAGAGAAAATCCCGGCAGCCTTTTTTTGATGCTGCACAAAAAAACTGAATCCAGAAAAAAGGATTCAGGCTGGAAAAGTTCAGTTTTGGTCTCTATGGCTTGCTTTGGTTTATATGGCTTGTTGTGGATCCTTTATGGCCTGCTGCAGCTCTTTGTCTTGCAACCGCCTGAAAGATTGCGGCTGTCCACAGCGTAGCAGCTGGTGTCAGCAGGACTGCTTTTGGTATTGGTCAGTGTCGTCGGCACAAGTCTGCCCGGACTCCCTGACTTTTCTGGGATCCCACAAAGCATCGGCTTCCCGGTTGGTCAGGGCTTTCATGAAGTTTTTGTGGGCATCGGGATATTGGCGGTAGATGCTTTCCAGCATTTCTTTCATGGTCTGTCTTTCGGAGTGGCCATCATTGGGGCAGACGGGTTTCACGCTTGGAATCTGGTTGATCCGGCAGACTTCAATGATCTGCTCTTCGGTTAAGTACACAAACGGACGGATCATCGTCATATCCATTCGGGACATGTACTGTTTGGGAGAAAAGGTGGAAACTCTGGCGCCATGGATCATATTCATCAATAAAGTTTCCATGGCATCATCGCCATGGTGGCCGAAGGCAACTTTATTGCAGCCTAGGTTTTTGGCGGTTTCCATCAGAACACCCTTTTTCAGGTTGGAGCAAAGGGAACACTGAATGCGCCCGTCTTTCATGTTTTTTTCCATATTGAGAATGTCATAGATTTTTGTCTTTTCAATGTGCAGATCCAGATGATACTTGTCGGCAAACTCCTGCATGAGCTTATCCTGCTCTGGATGATCAGCAATGGAGACATGAATTCCACAGAGCTCAAAGTCTTTTCCTTCAAATTTCTGGTACATGGAAAGTGCAAGAAACATCAGCATGGAATCTTTGCCCCCGGAAAGGGCAACTGCTAATTTATCTTTAGGCTCAATCAGGCTGTAATCCTGATCGGCTTTTCGAATGGCTTTTAAAATGGTCTGTAACTTCATTGGAAAATCTCCTTTCATCTCCACTTCAGTGCCATTCAACGTGCAGACGGCACTGGAAACATAAATCCAATAAAAGAGAGCAAGATTGAACGAATTCGCACACGATTGAAGATTCGTTCTCTTTTTCTAAAATAAACCTCAGTCCCCCAGTACAATAAATACATCTTTAGCATCTCCCCGAATATTCGAAAAGAAGGTGGTTTGCAAAGAGTGAAAGAGCTTTACTGAAGCATGAAAATCAACAAAAAATAACGATTGGACCCAACTGGAAAGAAAATTTCTGAATTGTCTGGATCAGCCAAATCTGGATGACTTTTCAGCTTTTTGATTGGGTTGTTGACATGGTACAGTATAGCAATCAAAAAAGTGAGGGTTTACCATGTGTGGAATTGTAGGATACGTCGGCAGCCGGCAGGCCGCGCCGATTTTACTGAACGGATTGCGTCATCTTGAATATCGTGGGTATGATTCAGCGGGCACCGCTGTCTTTGAGCCAAATGGAAAAATCCAGGTCGTCAAAGCCAAAGGGCGCCTGAAAAATCTGGATGAAAAGCTGGACAGCGGCCGGGCGCTGCCGGGTACAACCGGGATTGGCCATACGCGCTGGGCGACGCATGGCGAACCCAGTGAATCGAATGCCCATCCTCAGGTCTCGATGAACGGAACGGTCGTTCTTGTCCATAACGGCATTATCGAAAATGCTGAAGAACTCAAGGCCAAACTGGAAAAAAGCGGCTTTACGTTCACCTCCGAAACGGATACTGAAATTGCGGCCAACCTGATCGAGTACTATCAGAACAAATACCATCTTGGCCCAGTTGACTCCATTGCCAGAGCCATGCTGCGCATCCGCGGCTCCTATGCATTAGGAATTCTGTTTGCCAATGAACCGGATGTCATTTATGCCGCCCGCAAAGAATCACCGCTGATCATCGGTCAGAATGAAGGCGAAGCCTTTCTGGCCAGCGATGTTCCGGCGATTCTCGACCAGACGACGCATGTCTACTATCTGGACAATATGGAGATTGCCCGGATCACCAGCGAGAATGTTGAGTTCTTTAATATTGAACGGGAACCAATCGAAAAAGAACGGGTCACGGTTGACTGGGATCCAGAATCGGCTGGTAAAGATGGCTATGAGCATTACATGATGAAAGAAATTCATGAACAGCCCAAAGCTGCAGCAACCTGCCTGAACCACTACATCAAAGAGGGGATTGTTGAATTCGAAGAAGATGTCCTGGCTCTGCTTGATCCAGACAAGATTCATTCGATTGTTATTACTGCCTGCGGTTCGGCTTATCATGCAGGTCTGGCTGCCCAGTATGTGATTGAATCCCTGGCCAGAATTCCGGTTCGTGTCGAGCTGGCCAGTGAATTCCGTTACCGCAATCCTATGGTGGATGAACATACGCTGGTCATTGTTCTTTCTCAGTCTGGAGAAACCGCCGATACGTTAGCTGCCTTACGCCTGGCCCAACAAAAAGGGGCTTCGGTTCTGGCGGTTGTCAATGTCCTTGGAAGTTCGATTGCCCGCGAAGCCAATGCGGTGATCTATACGCTGGCGGGTCCGGAAATTGCGGTCGCTACAACGAAAGCCTACTCCAACCAGCTGCTGGTGATGGATCTGGTGGGTCTGGTTCTGGCCTGGAAAAAGAACCTGATTGATCTTGATACCTATAACCGGATGGTGGCCAGTCTGCTTCGTCTGCCGAATCAGATGCAGTCCGTGCTCGATGACAAGGAACGTCTGCAGTGGTTTGCGGCCAAGTATTCCCGAGCCAAAGATGTCTTCTTTATCGGTCGGGGGATTGACTATGCGGCCGTGATGGAAGGTTCTTTGAAAATGAAGGAAATCTCTTATGTTCACTCCGAAGCCTATGCGGCAGGAGAACTGAAGCATGGCACAATTTCTCTTGTCGAAAAAGGAATTCTGGTCATTTGTACCCTGACCCAGCCGGCTTTATACGAAAAAATGATTTCTAATATGCGCGAAGTCAAAACCCGCGGCGGCTACTTATTCGGCCTGACCCGGCGCGGAAACTATAACATTGAAGATACCGCTGATTTCAGTGTGTACCTGCCCGTCAACGAAGATCTTTTCATGCCAAGTCTGGCGATTCTGCCTTTACAGTTGCTTGGTTACTATATTTCTGTTGCGAAAGGTCTGGATGTCGATAAGCCAAGAAACCTGGCAAAATCCGTTACCGTTGAGTAAGAAAATCTGGATGGTTTGATCTGTCTGGCTTCATCCCTCTTTGCTTTTTCTTCTTTTCTGGCCGTTATCTGCCAGAAGCCGGGTTTTCAAAATAAAAAAACCAAAACGCTTTCAGCTGCCATGGAGTCGATCCATGGCGTTTTTTTGATGCCCTGAAAAAATGTTGGCCGCCAAAGAAGCCTTCAGGCTTTATCCATTGTTTGAAAACCCATAAAATAAAGGCATGAATGGAATTTTAGTCTTGAATAAGCCAGCGGGCATGACAAGCTTTGATGTGATTGCCAAGCTGCGCAAAAAATATAAGCAGAAAAAATTTGGTCATGCCGGAACACTGGATCCGATGGCCAGTGGTGTTCTGGTGGTTCTGGCAGGATCGGCAACCAAAGTCCTGCCCTTTTTAACGGACACGGATAAGGAATACCAGGCAAGTATCGCTCTTGGTGCGAAATATGATACCGATGACGTATTCGGAACAGTGGAGCAAACCCGAGAAATCAATCCGGACTTTGACTTTGAAGCGACTTTGAAAAGTTTTGTTGGCAAGCAGCATCAGAAAGTACCCAAAGCAAGTGCCAAGAAAATCAATGGTAAAAAGATGTACGACTATCTGCGCTCCGGACAGGAAGTGCCGGAGGTTTATACGGATATTGAAATCTATGACATCAAGCCGATCGACGAAAACGAGCTGTCCTTTGATGTGAGCTGTTCTTCAGGAACCTATGTACGCTCAATCTGCCGGGACTTTGGCGAGAAAACAGGCAATCTGGCCGCCATGAAAAGCCTGATCCGCAAGAAAGCCAACGGCTTTACCCTGGATGAGGCCCAGGAGATTGATGCACCCGAACATACTTTTTATCCAGTACAGCGGGTGCTCAATCTGCCAGAAGTTCAGGCGGAAAATCCGGCCGATATCCGCAATGGCAAAACGATTGTCCTGGAAAATAAAAATGACCGGGTGCTGATGATGGACGGCGATCAGGTTCTGGCCATTTACGAGCGGAAAATGCCAGGAAGCAAAGTGTTTCGAAGTGCAAGGGGGCTGTGGTGAAGATGAAAACAATCCGCATTGATTTTAAAAAGATCCCGTCTTTACCGGCCTCTGTCTGTGCCCTGGGCTATTTTGATGGTCTGCATACCGGTCATCAGGAACTGATCAGCACGGCCATTGCCCAGGCCAGAAGGTATGGTCTGGAAAGTGCGGCCCTGACGTTTGATCCCGATCCCTGGAAAGTGCTTCGTCCCAATGCCAATCTGGACCATCTTTGCGATCTTGATGACAAAATCCGGCTGATGGAGGCTTCTGGTCTGGATCTGTTCTATATTGTTGAATTTACGCATGAATTTGCAAATCTGTCGATCGATCAGTTCCATGACTTTTTAAAGTCGCTTCATATCAAGGAGATCGTCTGCGGGTTTGACTATACCTATGGCAAGATGGGCAAGGGAGATGTAGCCAGCCTGGAATCCTGTCCGTATTTTACGGTGGACGTCATTGATCAGATCAGTGATCATGATGAAAAGATTTCCTCAAGCCGTATTGAAAAACTGATCCAGCAGGGCAATGTGCTGGAAGCTGGCAAACTGCTTGGGTATATTTACTCCATCAAAGGAAGAGTTGTTCATGGCTATGAGCGCGGCCGGATTCTTGGTTTTCCAACCGCAAACCTCGAGCAGGTGCCTGGAAGCATTGTGCCTGGCGGCGGTGTGTATGCCGGGTATGTCCAGGTGGAGGACCGGATGATTCCGGCCATGATCAACGTGGGCACCAATCCAACATTTAATAACAAAGGCGTTACAATTGAAGCTAACCTTCTGGACTTTCAGGGGGATCTGTACGGGAAAACGGCACGGTTTTTCTTTGCAAACTTACTTCGAGGGGAGCAGAAATTCGCAAGTGTGGATGATTTGATTGCTCAATTAACAAAAGATCAGAGAAACACGCCTCAAGCACTGATTTCCTCCCATAATCTTCTCGGGCGTACAGCCAAAATATGGTCATTAAAACCCGGCGATGATATAATCGAAAAGTAAAGTCAGGTGAAACTATGTCAAATGAAACAAACGAAATGAAAGTTGTTGACCAGTACGGCTCAATCGTCTACAACCGTTCAGTTTTCTCGGCGATTGCCAGAAATGTGATCGATGAAAGCAAAAATGCCAAAGTGGCCGAAACTTCAAAGCTTTACCGCTTTGACAGGCTGTCCTGGATTGAGGACGGAAAACTCTATGTGTCGATTCCGGTCCGTGTGAACTGCAACGCCAACGTAAGTGACGTCTGTGCTTCCTTACAGAATAAAATTTACGAAAGTATCGAATACATGACCGACTATAAGCCTGAATCTATTGAGATTAAGGTAGTTGGATTTATCTTCTAAGGGAAATCCTGCCGGATTTCCCTTTTTTTGGAAAGGATCGCTATGAAAGAAAAGAAAACGCTGGCTGATGTCAGACCGATGAGTGAGGCGGAACTGAAAAAAGGAATCGAAAATCTGTCTCCGTTTATTTACGATGCCATTAAAGACCGTCTCGATGAAATTCCTGTCAATATTCAGGAAGCGCTGGTTCAGAAAATCCAGCTGCCAAGACGCGCCATGCTGGATTACAAAATTCCATTTAACCGTCATCAGATGCGCGAACTCGCTATTGAAGCTATCTATCAGAACTTATTGCTTGGCAAGGACATCAAAAAGGCTCTGTACGACGTTCTGTTAGGCAGCAACGAAGTTAATGGCTATCTGTACTCGCTGACAGTTGGAACCATTGAAAACAAGGATCGTTATATCGATCTGCTGTCGAAAAAACTGCGTTCTGACTGGAGCTGGGAGAGACTTTCTTTGCTTGAGCAGGCGATTTTACTGATGAGCTGCCAGGAAATCCTTGAAAATGGAACACCAAAATCGGTGGCCATCAACGAAGCTGTCACACTCGCAAAAGAATATTGTGACGAACCGGCCAGAAAGCTGGTCAATGGTATCCTCGATACGCTGGATACCAGCGATGCAGACGATTAGTGTCGGCGAGCTGACCAGAAAAATCAATGCGTTTATCACACGCGGAGTCAATTTATCCAGTGCGATGATCAGTGGCGAGATCAGTAATTTTCGAAGATCTCCAAGCGGCCACTGTTATTTCAATCTCAAAGATGACAAAGGACAGCTGTCCTGTACTCTGTGGAAAACCCAGGCTGATAGAACTGGATTTGACCTTGGGGATGGGATGGCTGTCCTTGTTCATGGTGAGCTGACTTTTTTTGAAAAAAGAGGAACTCTCCAGATCAATGTCGATCATGTCGAGCCTGCCGGACTGGGCACGCTTTATCTTGAGCTGGAAAAACGCAAGAAACTTCTGGAAGCCCAGGGCTGCTTTGCGCAAGAGCGCAAAAAGCCCAAACCTGCCGAAATCAATACCATAGCGATCGTCACGGGCGAAACGACCGCTGCTCTTCAGGATGCTTTAAAGACCATCCGGCTGCGCTGGCCGATGTTAAAAGTGAAATTATTCAAAACCCCGGTGCAGGGCGAAGAAGCACCGCCCAAAATTGTCAGGGCTCTTCAGGCTGCCGACCAGAGCGGGGCCGATGCCGTTTTGCTCATTCGCGGCGGCGGAAGCTTTGAAGACCTGTTCTGCTTCAATGATCCAAGAATTGTCTATGCCCTCAACCAGATGAAGACCTATACCGTGACCGGCATCGGCCATGAAATCGATACCTCCCTGGCTGATCTTGCTGCTGACCATATGGCACTGACGCCAACCGCTGCCGCCCAATGGGTCACCCCGGATCAGCATGAAGTGAAAGCCCGTCTGGATTCCTTGCAAAAGCAGCTGATTCAATCGGCCAGAGCGATCTTTAATCACAATGCGCAAAAGCTGATGTATTTACAAAGCGCCTCAGCCCTGGCCAATCCGCAGGCTTGGATTGATCAGCGTAAAAATTACCAGCAGCTTCTCTTACAGCGTCTGATCCAGCTTTCGACAAGCCGGATGCATCTGGTTGAAAACCAGCTGAGCGCTTTAAGCAATGCCCTGGTGCAGTCCATGAATGATGATCTTTCCAAAGCTGACCGCAGACTTCAGTCCAATACAGGCCAGCTGCTGCTTCACTCACCTATGGGCCAGCTGCGCCTTTCCAAAATGGAACTGGAAAGAAATATCCAGAGTCTGCAGACTGCTTTTGGCTACCAGCTTGATGGTGCAAAAAACCAGCTCGATAAACTGGAGGGCATGCTTAAGGCCCTCTCCGTGCAGGGGGTTTTAGAGCGTGGATTTGCGATTGCCTATCTGGAGGGAAAGCCGGTTCGTTCGGTGGATGAACTGAAGAAAGCGGATCTGGTTTCTCTCCAGTTTGCGACTGGAATGGCAAAAGCTGAAATTATGGAAACAGACCTCGCAAAGACGGATGAGCAGGCGGGATAGATTCTGATTTTGATCGGCTTGTTTCCAGATTCAGACTGAATGTTAATCTGCTTGATCCGTTCTGTCCGTTTCTGTTCACCCTGGTTTTATCCGTTGCTTTAAACAGCGACAATCCGCCTAAAAGAGCAGGAGACCGATTCAACCTTATGGAATCTGCTCACTGCTCTTTTTCTCTTTATTTTTCACTTGAAGCCATTTTTGATCAATGAAAGACCAGAACAGGAATCCCCTCGAACCGCCCGTCCTAATGAAATCATAAAAATACAGCCTAAATGCAGCTGAACACTAGAGCAGCTGAACACCAGAATGGCCTGAATCTGGCCATCGTTATCTACAGGAGACCAATTATGCCCACTCAAAACCTTACGTTCCAGCAGTCGATGAACCGCCTGGAACAGATTGTCAATGAACTGAACAACCCTCATGTTGAACTGGAACATGCCATGTCCTTGTTTAAAGAAGGACTTGAGCTGTCCAAAAGCTGCCAGAGTCAGCTGGAAAGCTTTGAAACGCAGATGAATGAACTGATCGCAAAGGATGTGAAGCCAGCTCATGAGTAATCCATTTGAGACTCTTCGCAATCAGTTTGATTTGTATCTCGATACCCAGACCAACAAACTGCCAGAATCCAGATTGAAAGATGCCATGCGCTACTCTTTGTTAGCAGGGGGGAAGCGCGTGCGTCCAATGCTTTTATTTGCGGCTCTGGATGCCTATGGCCTGCCGGCCGAAGAAGGCTTTCCAATGGCCGCAGCCATTGAAATGATTCATACCTACTCCCTGATTCATGATGATATGCCAGAGATGGATAACGATGATCTGCGGCGGGGAAGAGCGACCTGCCATCGGGTCTATGGGGATGATATTGCCCTGCTTGCCGGCGATGGTCTGCAGGCGTTTGCATTTGAACAGCTGAAGGATGTCTCCGATCCGAAAAAAGCCATTGATCTTTGTGTGCTCTTAGCCCGTATGGCAGGACCGGCCGGGATGTGTTATGGTCAGGACCTTGACCTGGATGCAGATGGTGCCTCGTCACTTGAAGATATTGAACGCATTGAAACCTATAAGACGGGCTGTCTGATCGCCCTGCCGCTTTGTTCTGCAGCCATTCTGGCTGGCCATCCAGAAGACGTCGACAAGTGGCAGCAGATCGGCCACCAAATTGGCATTCAGTTCCAGATTCAGGATGATCTGCTGGAAAAAACATCGAATGCAGCCATCATGGGGAAATCTTTGTCCGATGAGCGCAATGAAAAAGCGACTGCCTTGACGTTCTTTGGCCTGGAAGAAGGAAAAGCCAAAGTGCTTGAGTATGAAAAATCCATTCTGACCAAGCTTGATGAATTCGATCTCAATGATGATCTTCTTCGAAGTCTTATCGAACAATTGACTCACCGCACCCATTAATTCATTCATCCATCTATCCATTCATCCGTCAGTCTGATCACCAACCTGACCAGAGTCCGGTTTCTGGCGTTTCTTTGAGTCGGTAAAGAATGATTGTCAGGATGCTGCAGCCGTTTTGCTTTGGAGACAGGATTCAATCTGTTGTATTTTTTTCAAGGATTCATTTTCAGGATGCGGTATGATGAAGATACTCTCTAGGATACAAAATCCTAAAATTTTTACAATTATCCGTGCAATTTGCACGCACCTCATTTAGAATACTCTCACACTTCCTCATTTCGCGGACTCCTTGCGCAATCAGAACGGGGTTGAGAGCATTCTTTGCCTGTTAGAAGCATGTAAGCCCGATTGACCGTGCTGGCAGCAGGTGCAATTTCGTTAGAAATTCTGGAAGGAGGAAATTGTTTGTTACTGACTCAGCTGAAAGATCCAGCCCAGCTAAAAGATCTGAGCGTTGAAGAACTCGAAGATTTAGCCCGACAGATCCGGTTGTTTCTGATTCAAAGCATTTCCAGAACTGGTGGTCATCTGTCCAGCAATCTTGGGATCGTCGAACTGACTCTTGCCTTACATACCGTCTTTAATTCACCTAAAGATAAAATTATTTTCGATGTTGGCCACCAGAGCTATACCCATAAAATCCTGACTGGCCGAATGAACCAGTTTAAGACTCTGCGCCAGTTTCATGGCCTTTCGGGCTATCAGAAACGGGCCGAAAGTGAGCATGACGGCTGGGAAGCCGGCCATTCTTCAACTTCGCTTTCAGCAGGTCTTGGCATGGCGATCGCAAGAGATCTGCAGGGTGGGGATTTTGAGGTTGTCAGTGTCATTGGCGATGGAGCTCTTGGCAGCGGCATGGCTTTGGAAGCCTTAAATGATCTGGGCGCCCAGCATCGCAAGATGATCATCATCTTCAATGATAATAAGATGTCGATTTCACCCAATATCGGTGGGATTGAACGTTCCATTACCAAAGTCCGGACTTCAAAAGTGTACCGGGAAACGAAAAAAGATCTTTATGATACGTTGATCGCTTCGAATACAGGCAAGGAAATCCTGAATTTTTTACGGGACTATCGCGATCGAATCAAAGAAAAGGTCATTGATGCGCCCTTATTTACCTCGTTTGACCTGGACTACATTGGTCCGGTCGATGGATCCAATATTCCAGAGCTGATCGATGCTTTCCAGACCGCAAAAGAACATGATGGCCCGATTGTCGTTCACGTGCTGACCAACAAAGGAAAAGGATATTCCTTTGCGGAGCAGGATGAAACCGGCGTGTGGCATGGTGTGGGACCATTTGATATCCGGACCGGTAAATTTCTGGGGGAAAAAAAGCCAGATCAGGTCAGCTGGTCGGAAGTCGCAGCCAGAACGCTGTACCGACTTGCAGCCCAGGATCAAAAACTCTGCGTGATTACCCCGGCAATGGCTACAGGCAGTGCCCTGCTTCCATTTGCCCATAAATATCCGGATCGCTTCTTTGATCCAGGAATTGCGGAAGAACATGCGGTGACCATGGCAGGAGCCATGGCAGCCGGCGGTCTGCATCCGTTTGTCTCGATTTACAGCTCCTTTTTACAGCGGGCGTATGATCAGGTACTCCATGATGTAGCGCGTATGGATCTGCCGGTTGTCTTTGGCATTGACAGGGCGGGACTGGTTGGCAGTGATGGCGAAACCCATCAGGGGATTTATGACATCTCTTTTCTGAATACCATTCCCAATGTGGTCCTCTGCCAGCCAGCTGATGCTACGGAAGCCCAGAATCTGATTTACACCGGCTTTCAGTATCGTCATCCATTTTTTATCCGGTATCCGCGCGGTAAAACACATTTCCAGCCCAATGCCAATCTGGAACCCATTGAAATCGGCACCTGGACATCGACCGAAACGGGAACTGGAACCCCAGAGCAGATCGTGATTGCGTATGGCGAGGATGTAAAGAAAATTGAACAGCGGGCGGCCAGAGAGAATCTGAATCTGAAGGTCGTCAATGCCCGCTTTCTGATCCCGCTCGATACTGCGATGCTTGATATGATTTTTGATTCTGGACTGCCGGTTACGATCTATGAAACGGACAGTCCATTTGGCGGGCTTTCGACGAGTATTGCCCGTTACCTTGAAACCAGACACCAGGACTTTGATCTGTTAACGCTCAAAGACGGTTTTATCCCGCAGGGATCGATCAGTGAACTGCGCAAGGATCAGCAGATCAGCCTGGACGATTTATTTGAAAGGTTGGATGCGCATGCGTCTCGATCAGAAACTAGCTGATCCACTTGGCTCCCGGACTCGGGCAGCTGATGCCATTAAATCCGGACGGGTGACTGTCAATTCGAAAGTCATTACCAGACCGGCCTATGAAATTGAAGAAGGGGATGTCGTTGAAGTCGCCGCCGTTGACCACGATTATGTCTCCAGAGCCGGCGGCAAGCTTTTAGCCGCATACGATGCCTTTGATCTGTCAACTCAGAACGAGACTGTTCTTGATATTGGCGCCAGTACGGGCGGCTTTACCCAGTGTGCTTTAGAGCATGGAGCCTCGAAAGTCTATGCATTGGATGTTGGCCATCTGCAGCTGGCTCCTTCTTTAGAGGCGGATCCTCGCGTGGTCAAGATGGAAGGGGTCAATGCCAAAACCATCTCGAAAGACTGGTTTCATCCGCCCATTGACTTTGTGTGCATGGATGTCAGCTTCATTTCCGCGATCAGCATTCTTGAGCCTTTATTCACCCAGTTTGTTCCGAAACATATGGTCATTCTGGTCAAGCCGCAGTTTGAATGCGGTCCGAAGGCTCTGAATAAAAAAGGCGTCATCCGCCACCCGAAATATGAAAAAGAAGCCCTGGAAAAGGTCAAAGCCTTTTTAGGGCAATACTACCAGAATCTGCAAGCCATTCCCTCTCCGGTCGTCGGCCGGAAAGGGAATCAGGAATATGTAATTTATGCATCGAAAAGGAGGGAACGATTTGATTGATCAGCTGATGGTTCAGGACTATATCCTGTTTGAAAACGCCCAGATCGACTTTAAAAATAATATGTCGGTGATCACTGGTGAAACCGGAGCCGGTAAATCTCTGCTCATCGATGCCATTCATGTCATCTCGGGCGGCCGGGTTTCCAAAGGTGTCGTTCGCAAGGGCAAAGACAAAGCCGTTTTACAGATGATTCTTTCCGGCCCGGATGAGACCGTCCGCTCCATGCTGGAAGAAAATGGTTTTGATCCTGACGAAGACATCATTCTCACCCGCATCGTGAACGCCAATGGCAAAAGCCGCATGCTGCTCAATTCCCGCACGACAACCAATGCCTTTGTCAGTGAACTTGTCAGCCGGATGGTGGATATTCACTCCCAGATGGATACGGTCCGCCTGATGGATCCCCAGCTGCAGCTTGATATGCTGGATCGGTTTGCCAAAACCGAAGAGCTGCGCCAGAAAACTGCCGATGCGTATGCAATCCTGCATAAAAAAGCAGTTGAAATCAAGAAACTGAAAACGCAGACGTTCTCAGATGCTCATCTTGAAGCCATTACCCGTCAGCTCAATGAAATCAGTGCGGCAAAAGTCCAGGATGGTGAGCTCGAAGAGCTTGATGCCCGGATTGAGCAGGCTGAAAAAGTGGTGGCGGCTACGGAAAACCTCTCTGAGGCTTCCTATTACTGGAAAAAAGAAGGTGGGATTTCCGATCAGCTGTATACTGCTCTGAAACTGCTTGAGGATGCGCCAACCAATGAAAACTATGGCGACAAGCTCCATGATTTGTACTACCAGCTTCAGGATCTGTTTGAAAACATCTCTGATGCGCGAAGTGATGCCTCTGAAGATGGCCAGTCTCTCGACCAGCTTCATGAACGCGAGTTCTTAATCCGTCAGCTGTTCAAAAAATATGGTGGGAATTATCAAGCGCTGATGGAAACGGAAAAATCGCTCAACCAGCAAGTAGATCTGATTTTGCACCGGCAGGATCTGTTTGAGAGGCTGGAAAAAGAAAAGAAAGAAGCCGCCAAAGTGTATACTGCTCTGGCCAGCCAGCTTCATAAGCAGCGTCAGGATGCGGTGCCGGAACTCAAAAGCCTGATCGAAGCTCATGCCAGAGATTTGATGCTGGAGCATTGTGTGTTTGATGTTCATTTTGAAAAGAAAAATCCATCCAAAGACGGCATGGATCTGATTGAATTCCATGCCAGCATGAACCCCGGCCAGCCGCTCACCCCGCTCAAACAGTCTGCCAGCGGCGGGGAACTTTCCCGGCTGATGCTCGCCTTGAAGGTGGTTTTCCAGGCGGAAAATGGAATCGGGACCCTGGTCTTTGATGAAATCGATACGGGTGTTTCCGGGAAAGTCGCCCTGGCGATGGGAAGTAAGATGCATGCCCTGGCAGACAACTACCAGGTGCTTTGCATCACCCATTTGCCTTCGGTTGCCGTCTGGGCAGATGACCATTACCGGGTGGCCAAAACAACCGATGGGACGACGACTTCGACGCATGTCAGTCTTCTAAGTGAGGAAGAACATTTTGAAGAACTGGCGATCATGGCCAATGGAACTGCTGAGCCAACGGCAGTGGAAAGCATGAAAGAACTGTTCCACCGGGTGCGCCATGGCTAGAGTATTATTCCATATCGATCTCAACGCATTTTTTGCCTCGGCTGAAGAACTGCGTCATCCTGAGTACAAAGACAAACCCCTGGCGATCGGATCCAATTCCGCCAGGGGTGTTCTTGCGACCAGTAACTATATTGCCCGCAACTATGGTGTCACCTCCGCCATGCCAACCCGAATGGCGCAAAAACTCTGCCCGGAACTGGTCATTCTCAATTCCGACCATGATTACTATCGTCAACTGTCCAGCCAGTTCTTCGCGTATCTGCGCAAATTTTCCGGCAAGCTGGAAATTCTCTCTATTGATGAGTGTTTTCTGGATGTGACCGAAGTCATTGCCCGTTATCCCCGGCCATTGGATCTGGCGGTTCAGATTCAGCGCGGCGTCCTCGATGAGTTGGGACTGAAGTGCTCGATTGGCGTGGGTCCGACCCGTTTTCTGGCCAAAATGGCTTCCGATATGCGAAAACCGATGGGCATTACTGTGCTTCGCAAGCGCGACATCCAAGCCAAGCTGTATCCGCTCCCCATTGAAAGCTGTATCGGGATTGGCAAGAAAACCGTTCCGAAGCTTAAGGAAAAGGGAATTGAAACGGTTGGGGATCTTGCAAGTGAAGAAAACCGGGCGGTCTGCACCCAGATTTTGCAAAATTCCTGGCCTGAAGTCTATGCGAAGATCACTGGCCAGTCTTCTGATCAGCTGGTGTACTCCACGACCCGCAAATCGGTTTCTCATTCGAAAACCTTTTCCCATGATTTGTATACCCTGGAAGAAGTGCTCGAACAGGCTTCACTTCTGACCCGTCAGATTGCAGAGGCCATGGCCCGCACGCATAAAAAAGGGGCCTCGATTTCCGTTGTGCTTCGGGATGGAGATTTCCATAACCAGGTTCGTTCGGCCAGACTGCCGTCCATGACCAATGATTATTTCATCCTGATCGAAAAAGTCAGAGCGCTCATTTACCGTAATTTTGAACCTGTCGGCTATCGGCATATCGGCATTTCCGTTGGCTCTTTGCAGGATGAAGACCAGATTGTCCTGCAGCCAACGCTCTTTGATCCATCTGTCAGCGGATCAGATGCGGTGATTCGATCCCTGAATAAACAGCTTGAAGGGGCGGGTCTGATGAAACTGAGCGATCTGATGAAAAAGAAAGAAGCCCAAAACGAACAGGAAAGCGCCGCTGACCACATATCAGCAACTGACCAATCCAGTTTGGCAGGTCATGAACCCGATCCTGACAAAAATGGCCAGCCGGCCGATGACAATACGGCTCGTCAAACTATTGCAACCAGCCTGGAGGTCAGCGATGAACAATGAACTTGAAGGCCTGCTTGTCGAAAATGGTCTGGATCCAGAAAAGATCCGGGAAGATTATTTTATTGATCCCGAGTGCCGGATTTTACAAAGCAAGCAGCATTTCTGCTTCAACTCTGACAGTACAGATCTGGCCAGACTGTGCCGGGTGTATCCGCATGACCGGGTCTGCGAAATCGGCACGAATAATGGCGCTTTGCTTGTTTATTTAGATCGGTTTCAGCCGGACTATCTTTGCGGGATTGAAATTCTCGAAGAACCCGCAAAACTGGCACGGCTGAATCTCGATCGTTCGGTTTTGTGCAAGCATGAGATCTTTGTCGGCTCCGTGGAATCCTTTCCAGAAGGACAGTTTGATCTGGTGCTCTGCAATCCGCCTTACTTTGAACTGCCCAAGGACCAGAATTTTGTTTCTCAACTCTCTCTTCGGCAGCAGGCCCGGTTTGAAAAGAATCTGGACTTAAAAACCATGATTGTCCAGGCTTCCAGACTGCTTCGTTCAAATGGCCGGTTTTGTTTTGTGCATCGCCCAGAGCGGATAGCCCAGGCCATTGTCGAGCTCAATGCAGCCAATTTTTCCATTTCCAGGCTGCAGATTGCCTATGACAAACGAGATGGACAGGCCAAGGCCATTTTGATAGAAGCCATCAAGGAAGGAAACTGTCGGCCTCAGATTCTTGAGCCGATTGTTCGAGAATAGAGTCTGGAGTCTCAGGTGGATTCTATCCCAGGCCTGAATTCATGCTTCAGCTTCAGGCTTTTTTTACAGAAACAGAGACGATAACTGAGCAATATGAAAAATGCGAAAGAAAAATATGAAAGAAGGGAAAAGAAATGGATCTGGATTCAGTCATTCGATCCTTTTCAAGCTGGGCTGAAAACAGCCAGGGCAAAGCCCGCTCCTCCGTTGATAGCCAGCGTCAGGATCTGATTTTACTCAAAGAATATCTCAAGGAGCAGAAAACACAGATCGAAGAGGTCGATGGCCTCTTCTTACAGGGATTTCTGGATGAACTTTCACTGCGTTACGCCCCAAGCAGCATTGCCAGACTGACCAGCACCCTGCGTTCTTTTTTTGGCTACCTGAATCTGATGTATGACCTGCCGGATCCCAGCACGCTGTTAAAAGCGCCCCACATCAGCCGTCATTTACCCGTCTGGGCTTCTGATGCTGAGATGGAGGCGGTACTGGCCGATTTTGACCAGTCCGATAAGGGAATTCTTGATAAGACGATTGTGACGGTCCTGTATTGCTGCGGACTTCGCGTGAGTGAACTTTGTACGCTTCGGACCAATGATGTCCGCCTGGACCAGAAACAGATTCGTGTATTGGGCAAAGGGGATAAGGAGCGGATTGTTCCCCTGGTGGACGAATGCATCCAGCAAATGGCGCTCTATTGGAATGTCGTCCGCCAGCCCAAAGCGAGTGCGGCCAGCTATTTCTTTGTTTCCCTGAAAGGTCTGCCGCTCAACCGGCAGTATGTTTACCGGCTTACCAAAAACAGTGCGCTCAATCACCAGCTCTCGCCCTCTTTTTCCCCACACTCTTTGCGCCATTCGTTTGCGACCCGGCTGATCGAAAACGATACGGATCTGCGAATGGTGCAGGAACTGCTTGGTCATGCCGATATTTCCACGACCCAGATTTACACGCATGTTGATACAAGCCGGCTGGTGGCCAGCGTGGACCAGGCTTTAAAGGATCCAAAACTGGCTTTTGACAAACGGCCTGCAAAATCTGCCGCAGCGAATGGCCTCAAATCCGATACACAATCTGATCGTGAAAATAAGCAATAAGGACTTGACAGCTGTGCGATGATAGAAAAGGCAGACAGAAGCCGATGAATCTTTCAAAGCTGGATGCACTGCCGACTCATCTGTCAAAAAAGCTGCCGGATCCTGACGATCAGCCGCTAAAATGCGAAGAAATCCGGCGATAAGCCGGAGCGTGATAGAATAAAATCTCACAGACCAACAGGCCCAGCCAAGTCAGATTTTCTGATGAATTGGGCCTTTTATCTGAGTTCATACAGGACTTGTGAAGAGATTCCTATTTCTTTATGAGTTCAGTTCTCACACAAAATCATAGAGGCAGCTTTGCTGCCAAGGAGGAAAGAACATGAGTTGTGAAGGATGCCCATCTGCAGGAAACTGCTCCAAAGATCCAGGTTCTTGCAAAATTAAAGAAAATCCAAATAACCATATTAAAAACATCGTAGCCGTAATGTCCGGCAAGGGTGGTGTCGGCAAAAGTACCGTTACGGTGATGTTAGCCCGCGCTTTAAGCCGGCTTGGCTATTCCGTCGGCATTCTGGATGCCGATATTACCGGTCCATCCATTCCCCGTTTAATGTCTCTTGAACATGAACAGGCGTATGCGGATAAAAACCAGTACGTTTTGCCTGTTGTTTCTGAAGACAACGTCAAAATGATGTCTTTAAACTATATGCTCAGCGATGAAAACGATCCTGTGATCTGGCGCGGTCCAATCGTTTCCAACGTTTTAAAACAGTTCTATACAGACGTTCTGTGGGGCGATCTGGATGTTTTGCTGATTGATATGCCGCCAGGAACAGGGGATGTGGCGTTAACGATCTTGCAGGAACTGCCTGTTGATGGCGTCATCATGATTTCTACGCCGCAGCCAATGGTTTCCATGATCGTGACCAAAGCCATCCGCATGTGTAACAAAATGAATATGCCAGTGCTTGGTGTGGTTGAAAACATGGCCTATCTCAACTGCCCGCATTGCAATGAGCGCACAAACTTCTACGAAGAAGAAGACCTGGAAGAGTTCAAGAACAATTCCGGTTCCAAAATTTACACAACCCTGCCAATGCTTGACCTGCTTCGCAATATTAACAAATACGACACATTCAATCTGCGCCAGCAGGAAGAAATTGCCGGCTTATTCGATGAATTTGCCAAAGAGATGATGGAAGATCTTGCTTTCGTGAAGGAAGAAAAAAATGGACCAGCAGCTGCTTGATCAGCTCAAAACTGAATATCATGCTTTGCTTGAACAGGGCAGACTTTCTGATGCGCTGCCTTTAATCCGCCAGGCTGCCCACTGGGCGGATGAAGAGTCTCAGATTCTGGCGGAACGGATTTACCTGCACGACGCCTATGGTCATCTGCGACAGGATCTTGCAGGCTATGAATACGCCATGCTGGCAGCCATGAATGGCGATGTGACCAGTATGTACGATCTGGCTTTTCTGTACCGTGATGGCAAAGGGACTGTCCATGATGCGGCTAAAGCTTTCTATTGGCTGACTAAAGCAGCAAATGCCGGGGATGCCAGAGCAATGGATGAACTTGGTCTTTGTTATCTACAGGCCAGGGGAGTGGCACGCGACCTTGACCAGGCGGTTTCTCTGTTTGAAAAAGCCAGAGAAGCGGGTGGTCAGGATGCCGATCTGCTCCAGTCCGCCAACAGGCACCTGTTCATGGCTCAAAAAATGATTGAAAAAGAGAAAAACAAGAAAGCCGAAGATTAGTTCGAATCTTTCCATCTCCTGCCTGGATACTTGTCTTTCCGGCATGGTTTGCAAAACGCATTCTCCAGAAGCATGCATGACCGCTCAACTCAGAATGTCGATGATTTCATTCGACAGCCCCTGTTGGGCGGTCATTTTTAGTTTTTGCAAAGGCTTGATGGGAATAAATTTGAAAAATGCACCATCATTTTTCAATGATCGATTTTAAAACCGTCTGATTTGTTTGTTTGGTTTTGACCCACTCTTTTTTAAGAGAGCTTGGGCTGCTTAAAAAGAACAAATGCCGGCACTTTATAAATCACTTGTTTTGCTACCTGAAATGTATTCATTTTTCCTATGAATAAGGTGTAAAATGGCCATAATATTCCGCAGAGCCGTTAGGAAGTTCATTGACGGGTATGGTACAATTCACATGAGGGATGAGTATGAAACGAAAAGCTGATTTAAACCAGATCTATCAGAACTCTCGCGACCTTTTCATCCGCAAGGGCTATAAAGCGGTCAAGATGGACGAGATCTGTGCCAGTGTCGGGATCTCCAAACCGACATTTTACAAACTGAAAATCAATAAGCGCGATCTGCTGATCCATGCCTACAAAGCAGCTGATGAACGCCTGCAAACAGATCCGGAAAATTTGTCTGCCCAGCAGATTCATCAAGAGATTTTCAGGGTTCTGGATCTTGTTATTGAGCAGATCTTTGGCAACGGGCCAGATATGCTGCGTGATCTTCTCCGCCTGCATTTTGAACAATCCTGCCTGGATGAGATCTTGACTCCAACCTGGCGGGGCACGATGATCTCATTGATTAAAGCCGGCCAGAAAAAGGGTCTGATCCACAATCTGCGCAATCCACTGACGATTACGAAAGTCATTGGCGCCTATGTGACCGGATACAGTTTCCAGTTTGCGATGCAGCAGGCGGAAGATAACCGTGAGAATCTGCATGAAGGCGTTGATGCGATTCTGCATATTGGAGAAATCTATGAAAGCTGAAAAGAAAAGGCAGGATATTATTGATGCCGGGATGAAGCTGTTTCGCAAAGATGGCTTTGACGAGGTTTCGGTGGATGATATCTGTGATTCGCTGGATATTTCCAAGCCGACACTTTACAAATATGTTCCCAAAAAAGAAATGATTCTTGCCTATTACTATAAACAGCAGTCCGTTGACTCGTTACCGTCGACGTATGAACTTCTCAACCAGAATAAGCCGGCGGCGGCTTTGCATAACCTGTTTAACCGGCTTCATGAGACCATTTACACTATGGGGCCGGAACTGTTTGCGCCGTATAGAGCTTATGCCCTGACAGACCATAATTATCTGGCTTCTTACAGCCGCCCCCAGGTTGAAGTCCTGGAGCGGATCTTAAAAGAACTCGAAGAGCAGGATTTCATTACAGCCAGGGCCACACCGCATAAGCTGGCGGTAATGCTGATGGACTTGAATGAAGGCCTGAGTATTTCCTGGGCGAGCCGGAAAGGTGATTTTGATCTGGGCAAGACATTCCAGTACTACACCCGTATCATGCTGGGAGTTAAAAAGGGTCCGGATAAGGATGTTGAATTTGAAATTGGGGCAGACAATCCAATTGGTCCCTGATTTCATTGTGATCTTCACCTTTCAGGCTTCATGCCAAGAAAATTTTCGACAATAGAAGTGTTTTTCAGATCTGGAGAAACCAACAAGGAAAGCGGGCAGAGATGTCCGATCCATTTTCAGATTATCAGGATCGGTGGGATTCCGGTCCTTTTTCTGTGTCTGCAAACCGGTGGATTTTCCACAGGAATCGGGCAGAATTTCTGATTGATGAATGAACAACTTTTAAACCTGTTACAATGGAGGGCATGAACCAATCTGTAACGAAAACTCTGATTATTACGGCGATGGTGCTTTGCGGCGGATTTGCCATCCTGTGTTATGTGCAGTCTGATCCAAGCTGGTCTTTATGGCTGATTGCCTGCTGTGTCGTTGCCTGTATTTATTTTGGAATTTACCGCCCGAAAAAGAAGGCGCATAAAGAACCAGAAGTCCAGTCTATTCTGCCTGATTCGGCCAGAGAAGCGTTGATGGCCGGCCAGAAACCTCAAATTGGCAGCTCATTAAAGCTGAAAAAAGGCGAACACCTGTATTGGGCTGACCAGATGCGCACCGACTATTACAATTCCAAACCACGTATCTTTTATCTGACCAATGAGCGGCTGGTCTGCCTGGATGACGATTTTCGTTTTTCACATCCAGTTTCCAGCATGATCATCACCATCAATTCGGATCTGATTCGGATTGAGCAGGGAAAGAGTAAAATGACATTTCGCTGCGCCAGTCCAGAGGCCTTCATGGCTGCATGGAATCTGGTGAAATAAGAAGAAAACCAGAAAGGGAAATACGATGCAAGTTGAAGTAACCAAAGAATTCGATGTCACTGCCGAACAGTTTTATGACTTTATGGTCAAAAGCATCTGTGAGCAGATTCAGGAAGAGCTAAATCTGGAGGTAGATCCAGCCCAGATTAAAGCTGGCTATACGCATAAAGTGAAATCGACGACGAAAGATGGAAATGTAGAAAAGATCCGCTATACCATCAAAGAAGCCAAACGGGCAGAAAAGTTCGTTACCGTCTTTACCTCCGCCAAGCGAAAGACCCGCTGCTCGTATACCTTTATTCCAACCGATAAAGGCTGTAAGTTTATCTATGTGGTCGATATCAATTTTGCGGATTCCAAATATGAACCCAAAGGATTCAAAGGGAAAATGGCGATGATCTCCGCTCGAAATCGTGCTGCCCGTCAGGTGAATGCCTCTTATGATGCCTGCAAGAAAGATCTCAAAGAACAGGCCAAAGAAAATAAGAGACTGGCAAAAGAAGCCCGTAAAGAAGCGGTCTGCGAGAATCAGAAAAGTGAAGCATAGCCCTTCTTCTGCTACAATGAATTTACTTTGTCCCTGCATGAAGGCAGGGATTTTCTTTGCCTGTAAAAAAACAAAGCCATATCCTTTTGAGATGAGCATTTGAGAACCTTTTTCGACCATTTCGGCCCATGATACAGGAGATGAGGTGTAAGCATGGCTGATTTTCCATACCCAGGGAAGTTCACATTTGTCGATGTAGAAATCCCGAATCTGAATAATGACTGTATCTGCGCGATTTCCATGATCGTTGTCGACGAGGGAGAAGAAAAACTCCGGGTCACGGAACTGATCAATCCCCAGACGTTTTTTTCCGCAAATAATATCAAAATCCATCATATCCACCGTAAGGATGTGCTGGATTCCAGAACGTTACCCCAGTTCTGGGCTGACTATGGGCAATATTTTGAAGAGCCGTATATCATTGGCGCTCACAATGCGATGAGCGATATCAGTGTTATCAATAAAGACCTGGCCCGGATCCATACGGAAATTCATGCCGTTCAGTATGTCGATACGATGGATATCATGGATCAGTTTTACTATCGCGGCAACCAGGGCAAGGGGGATCTGAAGCTTTGCAACATTGCCGAACACCTGGGCATTGAACTCGACCATCATAACCCTCAAAGTGATGTGAATGCCTGCTACGAGATCATCCGCTATATGTACAATCACTTCGAAATGGATCTGGAGCCGTTTATCAAAAATATCAAGAAGACAAAGTTCCGTCCAAAGAAGCATACAGCGGTTCCCTCGAGCCGGCAGATGAAGATTTTTCTTAATTATGTCCGCAAGCAGATCAACCGCAAAGCCCCATCCGTGGATATTTCGGTTCTGAAAGCCAAAAAGCAGGGGGATCTGGCCTATGAAGAAGGCGACTATGAAGGCGTTATTTTCAACTACGAACTTGCCGCAGCCAAAAACTGGCAGTCCGCTTCCGTCTACTTACGCCTGGCAGAAATCTATGATTCTCTGAATATGACCTTCGATGCCAATCGAATTCTTGAAAAAGGTATCCGCAATCTGAAACGGACCAACCGGAACTGGCGGATTCTCAAGTCAATGGCTTATAACCTGAATCGCAAACGCCGCAAGCCGGAAAGCCAGGAAACTGAAAAACAGAAAGATGCTTCGACACGCAAAAAAGGTTCCCCAAAATACCCGCAACTGGCGGGTAAAAAAACGGAGACTGGATCTGGGCGTTCGCAAGCCTCTGCCAGGATCCCTGATCAGCCTTCTGTTACCGCTGCCCCAGTCGAAACCGGATTGGAAGTCCAGAATTCGGATGCAAATCAAACCGCTCCAGCAAGTTTGCAAAAGCCAGGAAAAGCCGGTTCTTCAAAAAACAAACGCATTCGAAAAGGGAAAATTTCCCGCCGAAACCGTAAACTGAAAAAGCCAGCCACAACGACTGCGGATAGAAGCAATGGATCTGCTTCAAAAGCAGAGGAATCCAGTACCAGTCAGGCGACAGCCGTTCAGAGTGCGGATCTGGTTTGCTGAATTCAAGGATTCAGAAAAAACTGTATTTTATACTGCTCCAGGGAGTTTTCATACAAGATAGAAGACTCCCTTTTTCTTTTCGGTCTTCGATCCTGATCAGATCATCAGCCAGAATGAAGGTTGAATTCATAAACCGGTTAACATCAGGCTGGAAACTTTCGTTTTTTCACGACGATGACAAAGATGCTTGTTGAGTTAAAATAAGACAAGATCTGGAGGAAACGAAATGTCAAATGAAAAGAAGTCACAACAGGAAGTTCAGGTTCTGCCTGTCCAGATGGCCAGAACACCCCTGGTTTCGAATGCATGGAGTGATCTGGACGAAATGGCCAAAGAATGGCTGGCTTATGTTGATGTCTCGCCAAATTCAGAGCTGGTCTATCGAAAATCACTGGGCTACTTTTTTCAATGGATGATTGATCATCATCTTTCAGATCCAACAAGAGCTGATATCATTCACTATCGCAATGATCTGATCCAGCAAAACCTTTCCGTCAGTACCATCAATCAGTACATTCGGGCTGTGAAATCATTTTACCAATGGCTGGATCACCTTGGGCTGCATCAAGATATTACCGAAGGGCTGAAACATTTAAAAAATGATTATGGATTCAAGAAAGGCTATCTTTCTTTTGAGCAATGCCGCAAGGTCCTGAATACATTTAAGGATCTTGAAGCCAACGAAAAGAATCTGCGCAATCAGGCCATTCTGGGCCTGCTGATCACGACGGGACTGCGGACGATTGAAGTGTGCAATGCGGATGTCGGAGACTTTGAAACACGCGGCGAG
This sequence comes from Allobaculum sp. JKK-2023, assembly GCF_034745455.1. Taxonomy (NCBI): domain Bacteria; kingdom Bacillati; phylum Bacillota; class Erysipelotrichia; order Erysipelotrichales; family Erysipelotrichaceae; genus Allobaculum; species Allobaculum sp. JKK-2023. The sequence goes on from NZ_JAYERV010000003.1 coordinate 3,559,209, forward strand.
ATGCGGATTTTGCGTGTCAAAGGGAAGGGGCATCATGAAAAGGGTGACTTTGTTAAAGTGCCTGATCAGACCTGGGCTTTGATCAGGCAGTATCTGGATGTTCGCAAAGAGGTAAAATCGGGCAGTCCATTATTTGCGGGACTGGATCATCGATTTCCCGGCCGGCGTCTGACGACCAAATCTATCCGGAAAATCTGTAAAGAGGCCTTTGCGGCGGCTGGTATTGATGCTCCCAATCTTTCTGCCCACAGTCTGCGTCACACCACCGCGACCCTGGCTTTAAAAGAAGGGGCCAATATTGAACAGGTCCAGCAGACTTTGCGTCATGCCTCGATCGAGACAACCATGATTTACGTTCATGCCATCGAACGCGAGAAAAATGCGGCGGAAGACCTGGTTGCCCAGCTGGTCTTTGATTCTAAAAACGAGGACCCCTCCTGAGTCTGGCCTGAATGCGCTCACTTCTATGCAGACCATTCATATCCTATATATCTTTTATATCTTTTCGAACACAAAACGTCCGGAACTCTTTATGAAGAGCGTCCGGACGTTTTTTTGCGTGCTGGCCAATGTGGATCAGGAATGCAAAGAATTTTTCTTAGAGGCATTTTCTGGTTCGATCAGGTTCAATGCTTCCTGGATATTCTGGCAGCATTTTACGCTTCCATATTGTTCAGATGGAAAGAGCACTTCCAGGTTCTTGGCAGCGGTATGCAGTCTTTCATCTTTGGAGATGAGATATAACGGAAGCAGCTTGCGGGTGCGTACTCTTTTTCCGAGCAGTCTTCCTACTTCGTAACAGATGACGCCGTCGCGGTTTGACTCCTTCGCATCAATTTGCACCCAATCGATTTTATTGCGGGCCTGCAATGCCCAGATGAGCAAAGAGACGGGGATTGTCTGCCTGGCTTCTTTTGAGCAGAGAAGAGTGATTTTGCACTCTTCAGGAAGCTTGGAGATTTGTTCATATTCTTCAAAGCCAAGCGTATTTGTATCAAGATAGATCTGAATGGTCGTTTTCATTGTTCGTTTACCTGTTTTTCAATGGATTGTTCATCGGGCTGCATCGGAATGGATGGCAGCTCATTTTCTTTGCCTGCAATCATGTCCTGGATGGCTGGGTAGCGTTTATAGCTTGTTTTTGCTTTTCGCGGACCGGCAGTGCTGGATTCGATTCGTTCTTTTAAGATGTCATAATTTTTGTTAGTTGAAATCACAATCACTTCAAGAAAGCTCCCTGCAAAGGCCTCCATTTTCTGCCCCACCAGCATACATAAAACATTTCCAAGTGAATTTTCTCCTGTATAAAGTACTTTTTTGAAAATTCCTGTTCCAAGATCACGTACTGAATTAAGCAGATCAATGGAAACATATGGCATGTTCTTGCTGTAAAGAACGACCAGTTCATCCGAATTTTCGATTTGATCCAGCTTTTCAAGCCCTGCTGTTCCCACACTTTCGTAATCAACGAGAATATATTTCAT